>LDJB01000011.1 GCA_001028815.1 Peptococcaceae bacterium 1109 | reverse complement strand
ATTCATAATGCTGTTTGGATTGAAACAGGCAGCATGAACATGCGGGAGTTTTTCTCAAAGCATAAGCTGCAATAACAAGTGGTATCCTCCCGTGAACGGGTGGTATCATTGCTGTGAACTACCGGTACGGGGCGAAGCCTCGTACCGGATCCATTGGTGTGAAATAAGCAGCCAGAAGGTTAGGGATTTCCCGGAACACTGTCAGAAAGTACTGCAAGGGCGAACACATGCCCTTCGACAAGACTTCTCGAAACCGGCAGCGGACAGTTATTACCCCAAAAGTGGAAGAGTTTATCAGAGAATGCCTGAATGAAGATGAGAAAGAAGAGGTGGTCAAGCAAAAACATACTGCCAAACGGATCTTCGATCGACTTGTCCAAGAGTTGGGCTTTTCAGGCGGGGAATCAACTATCCGCCATTATGTCAAAGAACTTAAGGATAAGCCGGCAGAAGCCTTTGTTCCCCTGAGCTTCGATCCAGGTGAAGCCATACAAGTTGACTGGGGCGAAGCGATTATCTACTTGAAGGGTCAGAGGACCAAAGTCCACCTCTTTTGCGGTCGCTTGTGCTTCAGCGCCATGCCGTTCGTCATGGCTTTCCCCCATGAACGGCTGGAAGCCCTAATGGAAGGGCACATCGAGATGTTTGAGTTCTTCGGCGGTGTATCGCGGCGCCTCATCTATGACAACATGCGTACAGCCGTACAGGATGGCTGGGGCAAGTATGTCCGCACACTGAATGAGCACTTCCGCCAGCTCATGGTGCACTATGCAACGCAGGCCGATTTCTGTAATCCTGGGAAGGCGAATGAAAAGGGCTTGGTTGAAGGACTAGTACGTTGGTTTCGCCAGAATATCTTGGTCCCAATACCTCGAGTTGACAGCTATGAGGAACTGAACAAGCTTCTTCTCGAGCGCTGCCT
This sequence comes from Peptococcaceae bacterium 1109, assembly GCA_001028815.1. Taxonomy (GTDB): domain Bacteria; phylum Bacillota; class Limnochordia; order Darwinibacteriales; family Darwinibacteriaceae; genus 1109. The sequence goes on along the minus strand of LDJB01000011.1, from coordinate 1,657 downwards.
GGCATATCAAGCGCACAAGATCCGGGGCCGCAGCAAGACTGTGGGGGAATATTTCGCCATTGAGCGGGACAAGCTGATTCCACTGCCGATGCAGCGTATGGAGCCAATTAGACAGACCATTGCCCGCTGCAACACCTTCTCCACTGTTTGCTTTGACACAAACCGTTACTCTGTTCCCATCGAGTACGTGGGTAAAGAAGTTACAGTGAAAGCAGGAGTCTTTGAGGTAGCCATATGGCACCGGGGCAAGCAAATCGCCAGCCACCCCCGCCTCTATGAGCGAAATGGCGTGCAGTACAAGCTCGAGCACTATCTTCCGCTCTTGGAGAAGAAGCCACGTGCAGTGTGGAACGCTCAACCAGTAAAGGCTATTGGCCTGCCCTCTGCCTTTTGGGACTTTGCCAAAAAGCTGGGTAGCGACTATGAGGTTGTCAAGTTGCTGAAGCTTTTGGCTGAGTACGGCCTGCCAGCCCTTCTCGTAGGCATGGAGGCTGCGGCAAGTGTCGGTTCCTATGCTTACGAAGCGGTCCGAACTAAACTGGAGCAGGGCCAGTACTCCACCAAGGTGGACAAGCCCATCCTCAACCCCGTTCAAATCAAGCAGGTTGACCTTTCGGCGTATGATTCCATGTTAGCGGGGGGTGAACCCGCGTGAACGCAGCCATCGAGCGCATACGTCTCTATGCTAGGCAACTTAAGCTTCCCACCGTCGCACATCCTGAGCAACTGCTTCGGGAGGCCCATGCCAGCCAATGGAGCTACGAAGAGTTTCTTGCCCAGCTATTACAGGCAGAGGCAGAACAGAGAAAAGAGAATCAACGGAAACGACGGATTAAGGCAGCCAAATTCCCCTTGCTGCGAACACTGGATACGTTTGAACTCGAGAATCTAGAACACGTTAAGCCAGAAACCATCTGGAGCCTGGCAGACAACAACTACATAAGACGTCATGAAAACATCATCTGTATGGGTAACCCCGGGATGGGCAAAACCCATCTTTCGATAGCCCTAGGTATTCTGGCCTGCAATGATGGCTTCCGAGTACGCTTCTACAGCGCTCCGGCCTTGGCCAACGAACTAGTGGAGGCCCAGGAGAACCATTCATTAAGCAGGCTGCAAAGACAACTCTGCAAAGTGGATCTCCTCATTCTTGATGACCTGTCTTACCTGAGCTTTTCCAGACAGCAGTCGGAGCTGCTGTTTCAGGTGATCTCTGAGCGGTCCGAGCGCGCCAGCCTGATCATCAGCACGAACCTGGAGTTCTCCAAATGGGTCCAGTTCTTTGGAGATCCGATGTTGACCGCTGCTTTGGTGGATCGGGTCACACATCGAGCACACATCCTCAACATGAATGGGGAATCTTACCGCCTCAAAGAAGGGAGGGCACGACAAGTCAAGGTGGATCAGTCTTAAACGGCCGAGTGGATCACTTTTAGACCAGCGCCAGGGGGGTGCGGACGTTTTTTTGGACTTGACTACGCGGCTAGGCCAAGACTTCGTCGATATTCTATCGGGCTCATAGCGTCTAAAGATATTTTGATCCGCTCCTCATTATACCAGCGAAGAAAACCATCTAGCTCATATATGAACTCTTCCAGAGAAACACCTTCCCAAGATCTCGTGTAAAACATTTCGCTCTTTAGCGTTCCAAAGAAGC
>LDJB01000010.1 GCA_001028815.1 Peptococcaceae bacterium 1109 | reverse complement strand
TTTTCATATTTCCTGGTGACAAAAGCGGAGAGGCCACACCTGTTCCCATCTCGAACACAGCAGTTAAGCTCTCCAGCGGCGATGGTACTGCCACATCTCGTGGTGGGAGAGTAGCTCGTCGCCGGGAATGAAGTTACCAGCCTCGTTAGAAGATAGCGAGGCTGGTTTTTTCTTTGGATGACACTGGATAGATCAGGTCGGCGACGATGGCGCACGGGAATGAAGTGAGGAGCATCACCTATTCGGTGGTGCTTCTTTTTTGTTTCGTGAGTCTCATTTAGGTAGACCCGGCAACGATGCACAGGAACAGAGTGAAGAGCACACCCAGCACCACCTCAAAGGCGGCGATTATAGCCTAACCCTGCGATGTCCATTTCGCTTTTCGTCGTAGAAACAGATCCTTTATACACTTCGACGAAATTGCCTATTGCAAATTGACGATTTCCATGATATTATTGTCAAAATTGCATAAAGGAGAGATGAGTCGAGTTGAGAGAAGTCAAGATGAGACGAGCTGAGATGAGAGTAGGAGACTTAGTGTTAGCTGGGCTTTTGGTTGGATTGGGTTTAGTTCTGCATGGGGTTTTCCCTGGAGTCTTCGCCGGGATGAAACCAGATTTTTCCTTGATCATGTTGTTCATCGTGATCATGGTCATCCCTGACAAGCGTGTCATGGTTGTAGCTGGATTGGCAACAGCGATAATCACGGCCTTGACTACCAGTTTCCCCAACGGGCAGATCGCAAACATTGTGGACAAAATCGTTACAACAGCTGTGGTCATGGGGTTGAGTGCTCTGCTTCCTCGACAGGTCCTTGTCGTTGGAGTGGGAGCAATTGGGACTTTGGTAAGTGGTTTAGTTTTTCTGGGAACGGCAGCCTTGTTAAGTGGACTGCCGGCATCGTTTGCTTCGTTAGTGGCAGCGGTGGTTCTCCCGGCAGCTGGAATCAATACCATCGCTTTGCTCGTGCTATATCCGCTGGCGGCAAAACTGTACTCGATGCAGACCGCTAGTGAGGTGTCGGCACATTAGGCAAGAGCGGCTTTTCCCGGTGGCCCTGTAATTCCCATTACAGGGCCACCTTCCTGTATGGGCACATTATAAGTTATGTCACGAAGGTGTAGACTACTTTCAAATGTGTTCTGCAGCCATTCTGTCAGAAGAGGAGTAGAACGAACATATGCCGATTACTGCTAAGGATATTATGGCTATCGCAACGGAGGAGAAGGTTGAGCTCGTGAGGCTCCAGTTTACTGATATACTCGGCACAACGAAGAACATCACTATCAGTGCGCAGCAATTGGGTAAAGCGCTGGACAACCAGATAATGTTCGACGGTTCATCGATTCAAGGCTTCGTGAGAATTCAGGAATCGGATATGTTCCTGTGGCCCGACCCAGCAACGTTTGCCATCTTCCCCTGGACAAGCAACGGCAAGCGCATCGCACGTCTGATTTGCGATGTGCACTTGCCTGATGGGAGGCCATTCGAAGGCTGTCCTCGTTACGTCCTGAAACGGGCATTAGCTGAAGCGGAGAAATACGGATGGTCGCTGTTCGTGGGGCCCGAGCCAGAGTTCTTTCTCTTCAAGATGGACGATAACGGATATCCCGTTCTGGAAACTAATGACCGGGGTGGCTATTTCGACCTGTCGCCCGTGGACAAAGGGGAAGAAGCCCGTGAAGCCATAGTGTTTGCCCTGCAGCAGATGGGATTTGAAGTGGAAGCGTCCCATCATGAGGTAGCCGCTGGCCAGCATGAAATTGACTTTAAGTATGACCACGCTCTGGCAACAGCAGACAAGATTCTCACGTTTAAGTACGTTACAAAGATGATCGCACAGCAACACGGCCTGCATGCCTCTTTCATGCCTAAGCCTATCTTCGGTGCCGCTGGGTCAGGGATGCACCTCCATCAGAGCTTGCATGCGAACGGGAACAACATTTTCTATGATAACAACGCCCATTTGAACTTAAGCGAAACGGCAAGACATTACATTGCAGGCGTCCTTGAACACGCCCGAGCCTTTACCGCGATAACGAATCCGATCATCAACAGCTATAAGCGGCTGGTTCCAGGATTTGAGGCGCCCGTGTACATTGCTTGGTCTAGCCGAAACCGAAGCGCTCTGATTCGGATCCCTTCCTCTCGGGGGAACTCAGCCCGAATTGAACTGCGTAACCCTGATCCATCTGCGAACCCCTACCTCGCCTTGGCGGTGATCCTCCGGGCCGGTTTGGACGGCATTGCTCGGAAGCTCGATCCGGGGCCGGAGTGTTTTGACAACATATATGAGATGACAGAAGAACAGCGGATTGCCGCGGGTATATTCAGACTCCCCCGGGACATTGTTGAAGCCATCCAGCTGCTATCTGAAGACGAGATAATTAAGGATGCCCTAGGCGAACATGTCTTCAGCAACTTCGTCAAGGCCAAGGCAATCGAATGGGAGTGCTATTCCAAACAGGTCCATCAGTGGGAACTCGATGAATACTTGCTCCGGACGTAGGCTACACTCCAGAAATATCCATCAAAATAACTGTTGATCTCCGTCCCGGCGCGTGGTATTATAATCGAGCGCTCGTTTAGCGGCGCAGTGAAGAGTATGTGTACATGTTGTGGAGAATGCAGCAGTAGTTGTCCTTTGTTTGTTGGAAGCGACAGTCGAAAAATGGAAGTTGACACATACTCTTTTCTATGATATTATGAACGAGCCTCTCACTTACGGCCTTGCGCCGGAGCGGGCTTTGAACCTTGAAAA
>LDJB01000009.1 GCA_001028815.1 Peptococcaceae bacterium 1109 | reverse complement strand
AGCCCCGCTCGACTTGCATGTATTAGGCACGCCGCCAGCGTTCGTCCTGAGCCAGGATCAAACTCTCCATTGATATCTCAACTTCAAGCTTAATCTCTAGCTTTTGCCTCTGTCTTAGACATAGGCGCACAAATATGCTTGGCTGTGATTGATTCTGTTGTTTAGTTTTCAAGGTTCTCAAGTGAGAAAGAAGCCCCCTGAGGAGCTCTTCACTTGATTCGTCAGACGCCGTGGCGCTGACGCCTTTTATAATATAGCACTTTCCCTTGACCAATGCAACACCTTTTTTCGCCTCATCCTCATGTCCCTTTCTCGGTCTCGAGGCGGATGACATTACCGCCGACAGTCGGTTTAAGTAGGCTCTGTATCGTGGTATAGTTGGGTTAACCGGATGAAGGTATTTGCTTCGTTGTCGCCAAATACTAGATCCGAGACGCATTTATTGGCATCATATCCTGGGAGGTCTCGAACGTGAACAACAGCTCGTCTTTATTCTGGCCTCTGTTGATTATCGCTGTTGGTATGGGCTATCTACTTCACAACCTCGGCTTTGTAGCTGTCACTCCGTGGCAAATCCTGCACACCTATTGGCCAGCCTTAATCATTCTCCACGGACTGAGGAAGATCGCTGACTTCTCCCGCCCGAAAGGACATCACCCGCGAGACGGCGGCGAGTTGGTTACAGCGGTTCTCCTGGTCCTTTTTGGCGCTTATCTCTTGGCTCCCCGCATTGGACTGCCCGTGATCCCAATCTCCTGGAACGTAGTCTGGCCTATCATCATTATTCTGATCGGTATCTCCCTACTGTTTGACAAGGAGAGAGTAGTCAAAATCCAAGTCAACGGCGATCATCGGGATGGAGCAGCTCCTCGAGCCGCCTCTTCTCTTGTTGGAGAGATCCGTCGGGGTTCTACAAGCTGGGTGCTTGATGATACGTTCATCCGTCATGGCATTGGCTCCGTAACCCTCGACCTTACCCAAGCAATTATCCCAGAACGGGAGGTAATCATCGATATTTCCGGGCTGTTGGGGGAATCTGTGATCTATCTACCGCCAGACTTGCCCGTAAAAGCGGACTGCCAGATCAAGGCGGGCGACATAACCGTATTGGATCAGAGTGACTCCGGCATACAACGGCGGATAAGCTATATCAGCCCCGGGTACCACGAGGCCGTGAGAAGACTGGACATCCGCGTCCGCTGGAAAGCCGGTGATATCAAGATTCGCAGAATCGGTTAGGAGTGATGGCATGCCTAAGCTGCGCCTGATCTGGTTGCTTTACCACTCATACAGCAATATCCTAACGGTTTTGATCGCCGCTGCCGCGGCAGCGCTGATACTTCCACCTGGATTCACCGCTTCCATTAGTTCTATCCACCTGATTTTTATCGGTGCTGTTTCTCTCACAGCTGCCGTAGTAGTCGGAGTGATTTCGGGCTTTCGCTTCACCCGTAACCTTCGGGACCGACTGGAAGAGATCAGCACCGGGGCGAGGAACCTGGCCTACGGCAATCTCCAGTACCGCTTACCCTTCATCGACCACCCCGAACTAGGAGACATTGCCCAAGCCTTTAACGAAATGGCTGATCGCCTTGACAAGCAGGTGGCAGCACTGCAAAAGGTATCAGAAGAAAATGAACTGCTGATCGAACAAACAAAGGTCGCAGCAGTATCGGAAGAGAGACAGCGCCTCGCTCGGGATCTGCACGATGCCGTGAGTCAACAGCTGTTTGCCATCTCCATGATGGCCGCCACCGCTTCCAAAGTCGCAATCCAAAACCCTCCCCGCTGCGCAGAGCTAGTAGGGCGAATTGCTGAATCAGCGTCCCGAGCCCAGTCCGAGATGCGAGCACTCCTTATGCAGCTGAGGCCGGTAACGCTGGAGGGCCAGCGATTGGTAGACGCCCTTTCCTCACTAGCCGGAGAGCTGCAAAGCAGGCAAGTCATCCACTGCGAACTGGCACTGACAGATGTGGATCTCCCCAAACATATCGAAAACCAGCTGTACCGCATTGCCCAAGAAGCGCTGTCCAATGTCCTACGTCACGCTCAAGCCAGCAAATGCAAGATTGAGTTGATCATCTCAGGAGACAACAACAGAGTTCTGTTTGTGGTTGAAGACGACGGCATCGGTTTTCAAGAAACTGATGTTCCGCCCACGTCTATGGGGCTCAAATCCATCAAGGAAAGGACGGAAATCTTGGGCGGTACCGTGCGGTGGATTTCCATACCCTCCCAGGGGACCCGCCTTGAGGTTAGGCTTCCCCTGGCAAGAACGTTATCTCAAGAATAGGCGGTGATAACTTGAGCACATCCCAGCCCATTCGGGTCCTGGTGGTTGACGACCACGAAATGGTGAGAAGGGGCCTCGTGAGTTACCTGGAAACGGAAGATGGCATTGAAGTGGTAGGCGAGGCAAGCGATGGTTCCCAGGCAGTCAAGTTCTGCCGAGACCTGACACCCGATGTGATCCTGATGGACCTGATTATGCAAGAAACAGATGGCATCACAGCCACCAAGGAGATCAAAGCTGAGTTCCCTCACGTACAGGTCATCATACTTACAAGCTTCGTCGACGAAAAACTAATTTTCCCCGCTCTGGAGGCGGGGGCCTTGAGCTATCTCCTGAAAACCTCCACAGCGGAAGAGATCGTAAAGGCCATCCGCTCTGCCCGGGAGTCCCAGTCAATCATTGAACCACAGGTTGCATCCCGGATGGTGAGCCGAATTCAGTCGGCCTCCAATTCCCGGCCTCCCCACGAAGAACTGACCCAGCGCGAACTTGAGGTGCTGCGACTAATTGGCGAAGGAATGACGAACCAGGAGATCGCCGAAAAGCTGTTCATCGGAATCAAAACGGTAAAGACCCACGTAAGCAACATCCTCAGCAAACTCGGCGTTGCCGACCGCACTCAGGCAGCAGTCTACGCCCATCGCCACAACTTAGTCTAGAGTGTTCCCCTCCCGGAACACTCTTTTTTATTTCACCCTTTGCATGCAACAACTCCAGCATTACTGTTTCGGATTGCATAAAAGTTTTACAGCTATACCAAAGCATACCTGCGGTTTTCTGTCATATTGCGCCAAGACTGCAGGGAAACCCACTAGAATCGTACATTTTGTCCGATTTACATATTTACAATCAATTGCTGATGTGTTACCTTATAGTAAACGTAGATGACTTTCAACTATGAACTAGTTGCATTATGGTTGCATAAGGAGACTGAGAATATGCCTATTACGATTTACGACATTGCACGGGCAGCAGGAGTCTCGCCGTCAACAGTATCGCGGGCACTGAGCGGCAGTACCCTGATCAGCAAGAAGACCCGGGATCGAGTCCAAGAATTAGCTCATCGGCTAGGCTATTTTGACCAACAGGTAGCCAAGGGGGGTAAGGTAACAGGGAACATCGCCGTATTTGTCTCCGATGTAACTAACCCAGTCCTCGCGCAGATGATCAAGGGCGTTCAAAACCGCCTAAGCGAAGCGGAGATTGGGATGCTTGTCATTGACAGCGATGGCAAATCTGAGGATGAACTATCCGCCCTTGCGGCCCTTAAGAAAAACAACGTTTGTGGGATCGTGATGAGTACACCCCATTTCAACAGCACCTATGCCACAACCCTTCGCTCCCTGGAGCTTCCCGCTGTACTAGCGTTTAGTTTCAGCCGGGAACCGGATATCAGCTGTGTGTACATCAACAATGTGGAAGCTGCTTTTGAAGCAGTGCAATACCTTTTCCGCGCTGGCCACGAGCATATTGGTATCGTGAGCGGCCCTATAGGCGACCTGACAATCAGCCGCGAGCGCCTGCAAGGCTGCAGACTGGCTTACATGGCCGAACAGCGCACTTTAGGCGATAGCGACATCGTGGAGGGGGATTACTCCATCGCTTCTGGCTATGCCGCAGCCGCGGTTATGATGGATCAGTGGCCGGAACGCCCCACAGCCATCTTCTGCTTCAGCGACATGATGGCCCTCGGGGCACTGCAAGCCCTGCAGGAACGGGAGATCAAGGTTCCGGAGGAAGTATCCGTGATCGGATTCGATGGAATTGATTTCTCCACCCTGACTACCCCTCCCCTTAGCACCGTTGCCCAGCCGAGCTTCGAGATCGGCCGCACCTGTGCAGACATTTTACTCAGAAGGCTTACCCAGGGCGAGGAAGAGCCAGTTAAGCTGGAAATGCCCTATACGCTTGAGATTAGGACATCGGTTGGCCAACCGTACCTAAAACAAGGCACTAACCATGCCAAAGGAGGGGATGTAGGCAAGCAAGTCTCGATAAGGTAATCTGGAACGCCAAGAAAAGAAGGGGGTTAAATGACTGTGTTAAGGAAAGCAAGTTCGTTGTACCTGTTGGTTTTTCTGGTAGTTTGCTTAGCAGGCAGTGCCTTCGCGCAAGAGATCACTTTCTCTTCTACCCAGTTCGTACCTATTGAGGAACAAGAATTTGCACGCAACCACTTACTCGCCCCATTTACTGAACAAACCGGCATCAAGGTCAATCTGATTTGCGAAGATGACGGGCCATTTTTTGACCGGCTAACGGCTGAGGCTAGAGCTGGCAAGGCTGTATCAGACGTCTTCGGCACACTGCACGGTAATGTTCCCATCTTAGTGGCAGAAGGTGTGGCTGCAGACCTGGGTGATATCACCGCCATCCCCGGCCGTACCTACATCTCTGAGTTTGTCAACCTCGGCCAGATGGACGGCAAGCAAGTATACGTACCCTGGATGCAGGCCACATATGTGATGATGGCCAACAAGAAAGCCCTCGATTATCTCCCTGAAGGCGCAGACCTTAACGCCCTAACATACGAGGAGCTCCTCGAGTGGGCAAAAGTCCTCTACGAAGAGACAGGTGGGCCCAAGCTTGGCCTCCCAGCAGGACCTAGCGGATTGTTCGGCCGTATGCTCCACGGTTATCTGTACCCATCCTTTACAGGCTATCAGGTCTCAGCGTTCAATTCACCTGAAGCGGTAGCAATGTGGGAATACCTCAAAGAGCTCAATAAGTATGTCCATCCCAGCACCGGCATTTGGGCATCCATGAGCGATCCGCTCCTCTTTGAAGAAGTCTGGCTCGCTTGGGACCACACTGCCCGCCTCACCGCTGCGGTGCGGGAGAAGCCTGAAGAGTTCATAGCTTTCCCTGCGCCTGCTGGGCCAAAGGGCAGAGCGTTTATCACGGTCCTCACCGGCATTGGTGTTACCAAAGGCTCAGAGAACTTCGATGCTGCTATGGAGCTCATCAAGTACCTCACATCCCCAGATGTACAGGTGAAAGTACTTGAGGGGACTGGGTTCTTCCCCACCACCCTTGAGGCTGTAGACCACATCCCTGATGGGCCTGAGAAGATCTTGGCAGATGCAGTCAGCCGCCAAGCTGCCTCACCAGATGCCATTGTATCCCTCCTACCAGTGGGATTGGGCGGCCGTACCGGCGAGTTCGTCCCGCTGTATGTAGATACCTATCAGGCTATCGTTGTCATGAACAGGCCGATCCAAGAAACACTCGATGCTCAATGGGCACTGCTCAAGGATCTGTTTGAATCCATGGGCGCGGAATATCCGAATCCGTAAGCCTTCTCACTGCTAGATGGGTCGGGAGAGACTATCTCCCGGCCACATCTCAATTAGGGGGTAATTTAAATGCCGCTATTGAGGAAAATACCGCTCCCCGTATTGCTGCTATCGCCTACGTTGGTCTTTCTGACATTGTTTTTCCTGATTCCGCTCATCCAAGTATCGGGCTTAGCTTTCCAGAGCCAAGACAGTGTCTTCACACTGGCCAACTTCGAGCGCATGGTGCGGGATATCTACTTCGACAGCGCTTTGCGCAATACAGTTGTCCTGCTAATCCTCATTATCCCTGTCCAGCTCGTGTTGGCCTTCGGGGCAGCTCTCATCGTGAACCAGCGGTTCCGTGGGTCCACCTTCTTCCTTTACATCTACGCCATCCCCTTAGGGATATCTGATCTTGCCGCAGGCTTGATCTGGCTGTCAATCTTCACGGAGCGGGGCTACCTAAACAGTCTGATGCACAACTTGGGTGTGCTCGAGCGGCCGCTGATCTTCTTGTCTAGTTTGACCCCGAAGTGGATGATAGCTGCTATCGTATTGACAGAAGTCTGGCGGGCGACCCCCTTGGTCATGGTCATCCTCCTTTCTGGCTTGCAGATGATCGCCAAGGACTATATTGAAGCAGCAGATACCTTTGGTTGCTCCTGGTGGCAGAAAGTGCGCTATGTGATTCTGCCCCTACTCAAGCCTAGCATCCAATCGGCTCTGATCATGCGGACCATGCTTGCCTTCCAGATGTTCGGGCCCATCTTGGTCTTGGCTGGACGCCAATTACCAGTTTTCGCCTCTGAATCGTACTACTGGTACACCACTGTGCGAAACCCGCGGGTTGCTGCGGCCTACGCCTTAATGCTCATGGCTCTATCCCTCGTTGCCACCTGGATATACCTTGTGGTCCTGCGGACTCGGGAAGAACAAGTGGGGGTGATGTAGGATGCGCCTGCGGAAGGTTGCTTTTTATGCTGTTGCCATCCTCTTCGCAGTGTGGACCATACTGCCCATCGTGTTAATCGCGCTGGCGGCCTTAACACCTCGACAGGAACTCTACTCCTGGCCCCGGCAGTTTGTGCCTAGCACTATTTCCCTGGAGAGCTTCCAGTTTTTCGTAAACTCCCACGGAGTGCTGGCGTCCACGGGCCGAAGTGTAATCGTGGCCGTGGCCACTGTGTTGATCGCGCTGCTGGTAGGCGCGCCCGCGGGATACGCCCTGGCCCGGTTCCGGTTCAGAGGCAAAGAGGCATTCCGGATCGGAATCTTGCTTACGAGAATGTTCCCCACATCCCTGTTGGCCATCCCCCTCGCGGTGCTTTACCTCAAGACAAACATCTACGACACCATCTTGGGGCTGGCATTCATGCACGCTGCTTTGGCCATGCCCTTCGTGGTGCTTATCACCTCCAGCCTCTTCCTGAAGGTCCCCTATGATCTGGAAGAAGCCGCGATGACCTTAGGGTGCAGCCGCATCGGGGCGTTCGCCAGGGTAAGCCTTCCCATCGCCCTACCAAGCCTGGTGGCCGCGGGAATCTATACCTTTGTCCTGTCCTGGAATGAGGTTTTTGCCTCGGCCGTGCTGACGGTGCACAACCGCACACTTCCGGCCCATATCATCAGCACCCTGAACGTATCGCCCCTGAACTTCAAGTTTGCAGGCGGGTTCTTCATGATCATCCCTGCTCTGATCTTCATTTTCATTGTACGCCGCTACCTCTTGTCGATGTGGGGCGTTGCAATCAACAAATAAGTGGAATGGAGGGTAGGCCATGGCAGATGTACGACTTGAACAGGTCACCCGGCGCTTCGGCAGTGTGGTAGCTGTCAACAACGTGGACCTGCATATTAAGGACAAGGAGTTCATGGTTTTCCTTGGGCCGAGTGGATGCGGCAAAACCACCACACTGCGGAGTATCGCCGGTTTGGAAAAAATCGATCAAGGCCGCATTTTCCTTGGGGAAAGGGATGTTACGGAGCTGCCCCCAGGACAACGGGGGATCGGCATGGTCTTTCAAAGCTATGCGCTCTTTCCCCATATGACCATTGCTGACAATATTGGGTTTGGCTTGAAGATCAAGAAAGTACCAGCTTCAGTTATGGCGGAGCGAGTCAATAGAGTAGCACAGCTGCTTTATCTCGATAATCTTCTCCATCGCTACCCAGGGCAGCTTTCAGGTGGGCAACGGCAGCGCGTGGCCGTAGCCCGGGCATTGGTAATTGAGCCCGCGGTGCTGCTGATGGATGAGCCCCTGAGCAACTTGGATGCGCTGCTCCGTTTGCAGATGCGTGCTGAGCTTAAGAAACTACACCATGCCATCAACGCAACCACAATCTACGTAACTCACGACCAAGTGGAGGCCCTCAGTCTTGGGGATCGGATTGCGGTCATGAAAGACGGCCAGATCGTCCAGTGTGATGTACCTATGGAGATCTACGACAAGCCCGCCAACGTCTTTGTGGGGAGTTTTATCGGCAACCCGCCTATGAACTTCATCCGAGGGGAAATCATGCGGGAAAACGGGCAGCTGCTCATCAAGGGACGGGGCTTCAGCATCACTCCAAGCACCAGGTTCACGCCAATCCTGCAAGGCCGCTCTGAGATCATCCTAGGCATACGTCCGGAAAACTTCAGGGTGCAGTTCCACGAGCCTACTGATACCACAAATGCCGTCCGGGCCTCTGTGGAAGTCGTAGAACTTCTGGGAAACATTAGGCTCCTCACCATCGACCTGAGCGGCAGCATACTCAAGGTCTCCGTAGAACCGCACACCGCGGTGAACCCTGGCGAAAATGTTTGGCTGACTTGGAATGAGGATAAATTGTGTTTCTATGACTCTGAAACAGAATGGGCCATCACTCCATCCAGGGTGAGCGCATGATTACCCTTGCCTTCCAAGAGAGCTTAGTGCCAGGAGAAAGTCTTGCTTGCAAGCTGCACTGGCTGGCGGACAACCTTATTGAAGGAATCGAACTGGACGGAAGGCAGCTCGCCCAAAGGATCCCTGAAATCCAACGGGAGCTTTCCCGCTTTCCGGTGAAGGTAACAGCGATTTGCGGTGGCTACCGGGGCTGGCTTATTGGAGAAGACTCTGAAGAGCAGCGTCATTTCCTATCCGATATGCGCACGCTGCTGGAATCCGCGGCTAGGCTAGGCGCTTGCGGCGTGATCGCCCCAGCTATCTGGGGAACATCGCGTTATCTGCCTTTGCCTGCAAGAACAAGCTCACTGGAGGAGGATCGAGAGAGGCTCATTGAACACCTACGCATTCTCGGGGAATATGCCCACTCGCTGGGAACAGCAGTGCTCCTCGAGCCCCTAAACCGCTATCAGGCCCATTACATCAACCAAATCACAGAAGCACTTGACATTATTGAGACAGTGGAATCACCAGGAGTGCGGCTCATAGCGGACCTCTTCCACATGAATGTGGAAGAGGCCAATCCCCTAGCATCCCTGGCCGTTGCGGGCTCGCACCTTTCCTATGTTCACCTCTCCGACAGCAACAGGCGCTTACCTGGCCTAGGACACATTGACTTTGGCGCCGTTTTCCGCGAACTCGAGCGGATAGGCTTCCAAGGACCGGCCTCCGTGGAAGCCTTGCCAGCAGAAAGCGGTGATGAGCTCGTGGCTTGTGCACGTTTCCTAAACACCTTGCAGCATCAAACTCAGAAAGATGGTGAATAGGACATGCCATTGGAACTGATAGCTGTCCAGCCGCGCACTGCGGAGTTTCGGACGTACTCCGATGATTTTGAACTGCAGGAAAACCAAGTACAAATCAAGGCGTTATACGGGTCACCGAAGCACGGCACGGAGCTGAACATGTACCGGGGGACCAATCCATTCCAGGAAAAGACATATGATAGTCACTGGCAGATTTTCCGTGAAACCGACACACACACCTCCCCGTTCCCCATGGGTTTAGGCAACATGTTTGTAGGGGCGGTTACAGCACTTGGTTCCCAGGTGGCAGACATCCGAGTTGGGGACCGCGTTGCGGGCTACGGGAACCTGCGGGAAACTCACACGGTCCGGGCAGATGATGTCTGGAAGATGCCTGAAGGCATGGCCTGGCAAGCCGCATTGTGTTTCGATCCCGCCCAGTATGCGCTGCAGGGACTGCGGGACAGCATGATCCGTTTCGGGGACACAACTGCCGTCTTTGGGTTAGGTGCCATTGGTCTATTAGCCGTTGCCATGGCAAAACTCGGCGGCGCCCACTTGGTGGTTGGCGTGGACCCCATTGCCAAACGGAGGGAAACAGCCTTAGAACTGGGAGCGGACATAGTCCTCGATCCCAAAGCGGTTGATGTGGGCCTGGAGATCAAAAAAGCCACCAATCGAAGGGGCGTGGATTGTGTCATCGAGACCAGCGGGACGGCCCATGCCTTGCACCAAGCCATCCGGGGCACAGCCTTTGGAGGAAGGGTGTCCATGGTGGGGTGGTATAACCAAGGGCTCGCTGGCCTCAACTTCGGGGAAGAAGCGCATTTCAACATCCCTGAACTTATTTTCAGCCGCGCGGCAAGTGAACCGAGCAGAGACTATCCCCGCTGGACCAGAGACCGGATTAAACAGGTGTGCTGGGACGTGTTAGCAAGCGGGAAAATCCCCTGTGAGAAGATAATCGACCCGGTGGTATCCTTCTGCGAGGCAGATTCTGCCTACGCCTATTACGTCGATCAACATCCTGAAGAGAGCATCAAACTTGGCGTTGTTTTTCCATCAAGTACTTCGGAGGGAAGAAATGACTAGAGACGCTCTTTTGGACAGCATTCGATCGCTGGCCGCGCCTTTATACGGGGCCGATGAAGCAGACCGGATTGTGGAGCTTGTCTCCGACCTGGTTGAGGAGAGCAACCCCCGAGATGTTAACGACTCCTCACTTACTCAGGCAGACAGCATTCTAATTACCTATGGTGACCTGCTTCGCCGAGAAGGCACTCCTCCACTCAGGGTACTCCACGGCTTCCTCAAGGAGCACCTCAAAGGGACAGTCTCAGCAGTGCATATCCTGCCGTTTTATCCGTATTCATCTGATGACGGTTTCTCAGTGATAGATTACTGGCAGGTCAATAAGGAGTTGGGTTCATGGGAGGACATCTCCCGCATCGGGCAAGATTTTGACCTAATGGTGGATGCGGTCGTCAATCACATTTCCAGCAAGAGCAAGTGGTTTCAAGCATACCTAAACGGCGACCCCGAATACCTAGACTTCTTTATCGAAGCAGATCCGGACCTGGATTACTCGACGGTAGTGCGCCCTCGAGCACTTCCCCTCCTGACGGAGTTTGAGACGCGCATGGGCCGTCGCCACCTGTGGACAACGTTCAGTGCTGATCAGATCGACCTAAACTTCGCCTCACCGGAAGTGCTGAAAGAGTGGATTAAGCTGTTCTTCTTCTATATTCAGCAAGGTGCCCGGTTCATTCGTCTAGATGCGGTGGGGTATCTCTGGAAAGAAATCGGTACATCCTGCATCCACCTGGATGAGACCCATCGTGTTGTACAGCTCCTCAGAGCCGTTGCTGAACTGGCAAATCCAGCCGCGAAGATCGTTACAGAAACCAACGTGCCCCACAATGACAACATCTCCTATTTTGGGAATGGGAGTAATGAAGCGCACATGGTCTACCAGTTCCCTCTTCCCCCTCTTGTGCTGCATACATTCATACAAGAGGACTGCCGCGCTCTTTCCCAGTGGGCTCACAGCCTGGAGGACCCGCCTGGAGATGCAACTTTTTTCAACTTCCTCGCATCTCACGATGGGGTCGGATTGATGCCGGCAGTAGATCTCCTCAGTGCTGAAGAACTAGAGCTCATGATCGAGACGGTAAAGCGAAGGGGTGGCTTTGTCTCATATAAGCACAATGCGGATGGAACGGAGAGCCCCTATGAACTAAACATCAACTACCTAAGCGCCTTATTTGAGCCTGGAGAACCGCAAGAAACCGCAGTCCGCCGATTCCTGACCGCGCATTCAATTCTTCTGTCCCTCATGGGAGTCCCGGGCATATACATCCACTCCTTGCTAGGATCTCTCAATTACGAGGAAGGAGTGCAGAGCTCAGGCATTAAACGGCGGATCAACCGGGAAAAACTGGACTATGCAGCAGTACTAGCGGAACTCAATGATCCATCTTCATTGCGCAATCAGGTGTTTTCCGGGATCAAACACATGCTCACTGTTCGTCAAGACCAACCTGCGTTTCACCCCAAGTCACCACAGGAGATTCTCTTCCTAGATCCCTCAGTGTGCGCAATCAAGCGCGGAACCCCTGAGCAGGAAGTGGTCATCTCTCTAAACAATGTCTCAGGAACTACACAGCGGGTTTCGCTGGCAAAGGAGATATTGGGCGCAGCTGTACAGGCTGTGGACCTCCTCACCGGCACCACTTACAGAGTGGAGAACAAGGGGCTGGAGTTAGCTCTTCCCCCGTACCAAGCATGCTGGCTAAAACTCTCGTATATCTAGACACTTACATTGACAAGGACTGGGCTGCATGTCAGCCCAGTCCTTTCCTTCATTAACAAAGATTTCTTGGGGTAATTGCCAGGAAAAGGAATGAAGCGCGCCTAATTCTTCCGGTAGCGAGACATATCACGAATGCGACCAAGGGGTTGAGGCGGATGATTCATCGGAGAAAACCGACCAGAAAGAAGAGCTTGGCCAGGATCGCCTCAGGGGTAGTGTTAACGGTCATTCTGCTGTTTGCCGGGCTATCATTCCTAGGAATACGGATGATTTACAGCGAGCAGTTCGGGCGGTTCGAGCGGCCCGATCCTGCCACCACCTCGCAAATGCATCACAGCGATCTTGCAAGCCTCTATCCGCACGAGTTGGTGAGCTTCTATTCAGGGAAGAACCGTCTCCGTGGGTACCTGTACCACAACCCCTCCAGCCTAGGGCTCATAGTAGTGGTTCACGGGTTAGGCGGCGGAGCAGACAGCTACTTGGCGCAAATACAGTATTTCCTAGATCAGGGCTGGAGCATCTTAGCGTACGATGCTACCGGTTCCTACGAAAGCGAAGGGAATGGAGTTGGAGGCTTTCCTCAAGGAATAATGGACCTGGACGCAGCCCTGCAGTTTGCTTCCAGCCGGGCGGACCTAAGGGACCTGCCCATACTCCTTTTTGGCCACAGTTGGGGTGGCTATGCCGTGGCTAACATCCTACATTTGAACCACGACATCGCTGGTGTTGTCTCCATAGCGGCACCGAACTCTTCTATGGATATCATCCTTGAGCAGGGCAGCCAGATGTTGGGACCTGTTATGTACACACAGAGGCCCTTTGTCTGGATTTATGAACGAATCCTTTTCGGGAAGACGGCATCTTTAGCTGCTGTCGATGCATTAGGAACCACGACCGTTCCCACACTGATCATCCACGGTAGTGCGGACAATGTGGTGAGCCCACAGGGTAGTGGCATCATCAGCAGGCAGGGGCAAATTGCCAACCCTAATGTCCAGTTTCTGCTACTAGATGAAGACGGTCGAAACGGCCACAACAACATACTCCGTTCCATGGAATCTATTGAGTACGTAAATCAGCTTAACAGCGAACTTAGGGAACTCGCCGACCAGTACGATGGGGAGATTCCTTATGAGGTGAAGCGAGAGTTCTTCAGAAGAGTGGACAAACGCCTTGCCAACGACGTAAATCGGGAATTGATGGACAGGATTCACCAGTTCTTCCTTGATTGCATCCAATAGCTGCGTACTCCCGGGCCCACGCCATCCAGATAAAGGAGTTTGCAGAGAAAACGTAGAATCCCCGGATGATTGCAGAGCGTAAGGAGGCCGTTGGATGATTCTGATTGAGACGACGCCGAACAACGCCGGAGTCACTATTCAAGGCGATTACTGGGATTTTGACCAACTCTATAACGCCATCCACGAGACTGTTGGCGACGATGGTGAGTACGAAGCCTACAGTGCGACGCGGCTCCGCGTTCTTGCTTTATGCTATGATCTTCGCCACGCCAGAATGGGCGACCGCGAGTTCACGTTCGTCTCGAATGGCCTTACGGATGAGACCCGGCTGTGGCGCGGTATTGTTGCTCCAGATATGAACCTCTATCTGTCCATACTGGTTTTGTGGCCAGAGCTGTTATTCTACGCGCTGGCTCTCAACGACTTCGCGGAACTTAGGGCTGCGAAGCTTTCACGCGATAGCTACAATCCGTTTGAAAACGGCAATGTGATCTGGGATGCGAGCCTGGCACAAGTAAGGATGTTCCAAGCGGCAGTGTGGAGTTGCATCGAGCAGACCGTGCCCCCAACGGTTCTGGGAAGGATTAGGAATCTGATGCTCCACAGCCGTACTTCCTATGCTAACTATGCCACACAGTACCTCGATGTCCTCAATATCCGATTTCTGAAACTGAATAGTGAAAAACGCGTAAAGAACATATCGATCATGGCCAAGCGCTTGGTCGAGATGGACGATGAGTACTGGGGCTATTGGAATGGCATAAACCGAGCCGCAAGGGCCTATGGGTGTGCTCCGGAGGATATCCGACTTCAGATCGAGTACCCAGAGGAAATCGATTGGTAATTTCGCTAACCGCTACCGGGTTCCCATGGTATCTCAAGCAGGCCAGCGCATCAATCCACTTAGTCAACGCTGCTACAGAAGGATATCCCATCGCTCTGATGGTTCCCCTGAGGCTTCGGCCGTGTTCCAGATAGTAGTCTACTGCGGCCTTTTTCTCCTCAAGACTGTACTTATGCTTTTTTCTCTCATAACTGCGGCGAAGACAGCCATTCTTTTGGTACTCTTTGTACCAGCGAGCACATGGACGACCTCCTGATGATTGAGTCCAGGATTTCGTCCGCACCCCCGTGTCGAACGAGGCGAAATAGTGGGACCATCGTATTCATCATAATTCTACCCACACTCGATTTTTGAGCACATTGTGGAGTACGCTCGTGTAATGAACGATGGAAACTGGACTCGCCAGCGTTCTCCCAAAGGCCGCAATGCAAAACCGGTGAGTGGCTCGCAGGCGCGACTATCTACTGGGAGAAGAAGACGAAACCATCGTAGAGGTAACAATCGCGATTGGCGACCTAGGCTACGACTGGCAGCAGCGTATCGATTACAGGTCTACCAGCATTGTCATGGATATAGTGGTTACAGATCCCTACATGTTCGCGGACGATTGGGAGGAACTGGATGAAGAGTTGGGAGATTTGTTTAAAGCGCGGCTTAAGGATTGGCCAGGCGGTAACCACGAGTGAGTAGAGCCGAATGCCTATCGAGCCACGCAGATCTGCTGCGGGCCGGTCCGTTGACTCGGAACTGGTCCGCCTCTGATGAACCCGCGGCTCTTAAAGCGTGAGACGGCTTATTTTACTCGGGTCACCTCGCCAATGTCTGGAGGTAGATGTCCCCATATCGTGAACCGGTCCTACGGCCTATCACCCGGAACTTTGCTGAAAAACTCTTGCACTGCTGGACGAAGCAAGGTGAGACCGAGCCTCCGTATTACCCGTGTCCTATCTTCTCAGCTGCTTTCTGATTGCCGAATGATGAGTATGGCGACGTGAAGAAGGAAAACAACTTCGTGGCCGTTCGAGCTCAAGCTCCCAGGCCTAAGGCTTCATTAATG
>LDJB01000008.1:35417-38778 GCA_001028815.1 Peptococcaceae bacterium 1109 | reverse complement strand
CTCACCGGCGAACCATCTTTTCTGGCCAACCCCAGCATGGTCGATGTGGAAGCCGGGCAGATCACGTTGGCCCACTGCACCATTCCACGCACCATGTGCAGCGAGCATGCGGTGCGGTCCCATTTTGAATCGGGCTTAGGGGTTGCCTTCCAAGGAACGCTGCCTGATGGTGTCTATACTCTGTTTAGGATCGGCGGCGCGACGCTGCAGGATCTCTATGTGGCCAAAGCCCTGTATGTAAGCTCCGGGCAGGACGAGCGCTTGTGCAGGACCCAGGTGACTTTGCAGTTTGCCGAAAGGGGAAAGGCCCTAAGTCTTCTCCGCAGGCCCCTGGGGAATCACCATCTCCTCGTGCGGGGTGACCATGCGGATAAACTGAGGATCTATGCCCAGCTGTTCTTAAGCACGAACCCTGGTCAGATGCGCTAGTAACCGTAGTAGTACCGTGCATTTGTTGGGCCATACTCCCAGAATCCCTGAAGCTGCAAGGGGAAATACTGGAAAAAGGACCTGGTGGGCGGCTGAGATGGCGCTCAGGGAAGCAATCCTGGGTGAGACAGTAGCGTGCGGCGGGCCGCGGTGACTGCCGCTGGGGGGAAGAAAGGCATGAGAAGCAAGAAGGTAACGACCAAAGCAATGTATAACTACGACAGCGAGAGCAACACCTACCACATTGACATCCGTGTGGGCAGCTACAGCGACCTCTTTAACAAGTGGGATTTCTCCCCCTACCACGAAAAAGACCTGGAGCCGGAGTTAGTGGACTACCTGGTGGGCTGTTTTCAGGAAATCCCGTCTGGCTCCAATGTAGTTGTCTCCTTTCACCTTCCCAAAACCGTCTACAACCCCGACCTAGAAGAGCAGTTCACCCGCAGCATCTATTTCCACCTCAGCTATGGCCGCTCCCAGCTGGAGCTGGAAAAGCGCGCTCTCTTTCAAGATGCGATGCTCTATGCGGGTTATGGTATCGGTTTTGTGGTTTTGGCCCGGCTTCTGCCCAGCCTTCTGGATGCTCTCATCCTAGGTTCCATCATCTCAGAAGGGCTGTTTGTGGGGGGCTGGGTGCTGCTTTGGGAGGCTTTTTCCCAGATCTTTTTCCGCAACCGGCGTTTGAAGAGGGAACGGGAGATGAATGAACGGCTGCAGGCCGCAACCTATCGCTTCATCTATGGAGATAAGGATAGTCTAGCTCGAGGCTGAGCGAGGCGTAGAAAGGATGGGAAATTGGCCAGCGGCGCGTTGGCGGAGAGGAGAACACAGCCCGCCGCAGAACTTAACGATATATAGCTTCGCGGTTAGGACGGAGCGGAAAGAGAGGCAGACCCATGCAGGCTTACCAGCTGAAGATCACGCTCAAAGAGCTTCCCACCACCTGGCGGCGGGTGGTGGTCCCCCAGGGCATCACGTTCCGCACTTTGCATTACGTGATTCAATTTGCCATGGGATGGCACGATGCCCATCTCCACGAGTTCTGGAGTGACGATGATCCCACGGTGTATACAGACAACTCGGATGCCATCGAGGAATACCAGTATTACGCTAAGCAGCCCGGGAGTCCAGGTCATGAGTATGTGCAGCGGATCCTGGAGTCTCCCATGCAGTCCAGTGCTGAAGTGAAAATCGACGCTGTGCTGCAGCGCTCCCGACACCTTACCTATGTGTATGATCTGGGTGATAACTGGGAGCACGACGTGGTCCTGGAGGAGGCTGTGGAACTTACAGAACCGTTTCCGGTGTGCATTGGCGCCGGCGGGGCCTGCCCGCCGGAGGATGTGGGTGGGCCCTATGGTTTCATGGATTTCCTAGAGGCCTGGCACGATCCCAACCATGAAGAACACGAAAGCGCTGTGGCCTGGGGAAGGATGCAGGGTTTCACCGACTCCTTCGACTTGGATCGGGCTAACCAGACCCTGCGCTGGAAGCTCCCTTTAGGTGGAAGCAAAGTGGAGGAATACGCGCGGGAAATTACGGAGCTGGTCTTTCCCGCCGCAGTTCGCATGGCGTTTAAGGCTCGGATTCCCGGGGAAGCTCTGCTGGAGACCCACAAGCTCCGTTACTTCCTAGACTTTCTGAGGGTGGTGAAGGAACGCGGCCCCCTCAAAGCCACCGCGAAAGGTAATCTCCCGGCCAAGCTGGTGATGGAGCTGTACCAGCGGGGATTTAACTACCTCGATGCCATCCCCTATGATCGGGTGAGGAAAGAGGATGATGCCTGGTTTTTGCGGGAGCTCCATGAGCAGGCGCGCCTTGCGGGGTTTGTGTTTGGACGCAAGGGACAAATAGGGCTCACCAAGCGGGGCGTAGCCATTTTGGAAGCCCCTCGGGAGGAAGCTTACTTAAGCTTGTGGAGGGCTTTTCTCCACCAGTATCTGCTTGATTATGTCGACGGCTACGCGCCTTTGCACCCGTTCTACATTGGGAAGATCATGCAGCTGCTCCACCGGTTTGGAAGTGAGGAGCGGGATTCCAGTTTCTACTCGGATCAACTGGCCCAAGCCTATCCCCATTTGCTGGAGGACGACATAGAGCGGTATGGCTCGGAGGAGAGGGCGAGAAAGGGCTTCAGCTCGTCGGTGTACCACCGCATCATCAGCCGCTGCCTGGCCGAATTCGGCCTTGTGGAAGTGAAGACGATCCAGGGCAGCGAGCCCTGGGAGGAGACGTATCTCGTC
This sequence comes from Peptococcaceae bacterium 1109, assembly GCA_001028815.1. Lineage (GTDB taxonomy): Bacteria > Bacillota > Limnochordia > Darwinibacteriales > Darwinibacteriaceae > 1109. The sequence goes on along the minus strand of LDJB01000008.1, from coordinate 36,106 downwards.
CGCAAGACTGAACTGATGGATGCAGTGATCGCTGTTTGGTGAAGGTAGCAAAGGGCCTGCCGGAGTGCGCGAGTCCTTCACGCTCCGGCAGGCTCTTTTCATTGTGGCAGGCCGCAGCCGCTTCCCCCTATTTACCTGACCTTATCTCGGTAACTGGCTCCGGTGAGTAGTTGAGGTGCTTAAAGATTACTTGACAGCCATCTCCTGTGGGTGACTGAGCTACCACGCCCACCTTTACGGGTCCGGAGCTCTCTAGGCGGAAGTAGCGCACCATCTCCCACCACTTGGCATCGTGGGAGTAGTGCAGAGCGAAGCAGTCCCCAAAGCGGGTAATGCGCAGGTAAATACCGGTTTCAGGCACAGCCAGGGAGTTGCAGTCATCGGATACTCCCTGGGTAACCACGCTGACGATCATGGGCCTTTTGTAGGTGTATTCATAGCAGAGCTTGGCCCAGTGCCTGTCATCCACCATGATCATCATCACCGCTGCATCGTAATCATCCAGCATGCCCACTTGGACGTAGGTGCTGAGTGTGAAATCGCCCTCTTGCAGCGTATACAAAAAGTGTCCGTTGTCCTTAACGGCAGTACCGGCAGGGTCGATGAAATAATCGGTTTGGGGCTCCGCCTGTACCACCAGCCCTTCCTCTGTAAAGGTCCACTCAGCTGGTTCATTCAGCCAAGTAAAG
>LDJB01000008.1:0-32537 GCA_001028815.1 Peptococcaceae bacterium 1109 | reverse complement strand
CCGAAGAACCAAAAGTCCCAGCTAGGGTTAGACACCTAGACCGGGACTTTTCGATAGCCCGAGGGGCTGTCAGCACTAGGCTGACAGCCCCTCGTAGGAGCGAGTGTTGTATGCTTATTCGTTACTGCTTAGTCCCAGAAGGTCCAGTTCTGAGGACGTGCTCTGTTGGTAGCCCAGGTGATGACATCCACTTCTGTTTCTGCGGCGGGCTTACCGATGACGATGGCAGCTACAAACACGCAGTTGCCTTTGACAGGGTAAATATAGTCGGGGTTCAGCTCTTCGCCGTACGCGCCAGCCATGTAGCCCCAGCCGCGCATATCTTCATCAGATACATAGCGGCTCATGGACTGATACTGCCCATCGGCTACATCAAAGGGGGCGTACTCGCCGTTGATGGTGCCAAAGTAGTGGGTGCCATAGCCGAGAGAAGAGGCCGCTACTTGCAGCAAGGCGCAGGCTGCACCGGTGTCAAAGTAGGCATACTTGGGAGTGTTCATGTAGTAACCCTCGTAAGGGGACACATGGCCTTCTTCTTCGGTTATGATCTGGTCAGCCAGAACCAGAACGGTTACGGTGCCTTCGGTGGCCATATCTTCGGGGGCTCCCCAACGGTCACCGATGATCTTTCTCTGTTCTTCAACGTCCTTAACGACGATGAAGTACCAGGGGGTCCAGTGAACGGCACTCTGCATGGTGTTAGCCATGGTGAGCATCTCGGTCAGCTCTTCATCGGTGGGACGGTCGGCAGGGTCTTGAGACCAGGCGCCGTTCTTCACGGTCTGGAACTTCTGCTCGCCAACGTACCAGTTAATCAGTTTGCTGGCATCGAAACTTGCTGCGGCCGCGGTACCAACGATTCCCAGAGTAAGTGCGAGAACGAGGCCGAGGGCTGTGATTCTTTTCATGCTTCATTCCTCCTGCTGGTATTGTGATTGTTTTCACTTTCACTTTACCAGCTCAAGGCCGTTTCGTCAATGATCAGTCTCATGATGGAAAAGCAAACAAAGAATGAAAAGCCACCGATTGGGGAGTAACCCTGCAATCGGTGGCTTCTTTCTTAAACGTAGGTATGTTTGTTATTACTTGTACAGCGCGTCGTTCACAGCAGCCATAATGGTTTTGCTGGTTACAGTTGCCCCAGAAACAGCATCCACTTGGGTAGACTGAGCAGCGATGATAGCGGCAGGCACGTTGTTGAATGCTGCGTCAGAAAGCATAGGAGTCTCGCTGTGGCTGAGGATGGCGATGTTGGCGATCTTGCCATTTACCACTTCAACTTCGAGCGAAAGTGGGCCGTTGTGTCCCTTAGCTTCGCCGTTGTACTTGCCGTCAGACCAAGCACCGGTGAGGGCGTTTTTCACCGCGGCGATAACCGCTTTGCTGGTGACGGTAGCGCCGCTTACAGCATCAACCTTGAGGCTCTGGTTGGCGATGATGGTATCAGCCACTTTGAAGCCAGCGTCAGAGATGTTGGGAGTCTCTTTGTGCTCCAGAACCTTAATGGCTGCGATCTTGCCATGAGCCACAGTAACTTCCAGGCTGAGGGGGCCGTTGTGGCCATCTGCCTTACCAACATAGACGCCGTCATTCCAAGCCAGGGCAGTAAAGGACAAGGCAAAAACAAGAATGACAGTAAAAATACCAATGTTCTTCCAGTTCTTCATACGTTCACCTCTCCATGGATAAGTTTGTGTGCGCTGCCACTATCCCAGTGTACGTCTTGAAAGGGGGGTTGTCAATAACGTTGATGGACTGGGAGAAGCAGGAAGAGCTGCTTTTCCTATGTATGGGACAGATGTGGGCACCAGCGAACCCGTGGAGGAGCGAACGAAGCGTTACCCTGTAAAACGGAAAAAACATCCTCATCGAAGATTGTCAGGCAATGGTGGACGGAGTCAGCGCGATTACTGGGGAACCAGCTGTCCACCGGTTGTTACCACCATATGGTGCTTTTTGGGCTTGGATGACTGAAAGAGTCATAGGGAGCAACTTCTTAACTGCGGCACTTGTGTTTCTCCCCGCGCTTTCGCTCTACTATGTTACTGCCAAAAGAAGGGAACTAACTGCCCGATTACCCATCATGCCATCATCTGGAAAGGGTTCACTACATTGAGGTAGAATAATGTAAAAAAGATAACGACTGTATTAAGAGTCTAGAAAGGAACGACGCGTACGCCGGCATCGGAGAATACTCAAGCGTTTGTCTACGGGATTGAGCGTGGTTGTGTTTGCTTCTCTAGCGTTGAGGGGGTATCTATTGACTTACTTCAATGAACCGGTTAGTCCCGAACTTGTTGGCTATAGGCCGCTGAAGATACCATTCACAGAGGAGCTGGACCAGAGGCTGACCGTAACTAAGGAGAGGATTATGACTATCACTGCGGCGCAGCAAGCTGTGGAGCGCGGTGAAGAGCTAGCCAAGTTGATCGCAGATCTGAAGGAACAGGAATCTCACCGGGCGATCCAGGTGCGTGAAGCATAAAATGGGGGTGCGGGATGAAACCTATAAGACCTACAGATGCTCAGCGGAAGTTCATAGAGTGCGTTGATACAAGCATTCTGCTCCATGCCTGTGTCGGTACAGGTAAGACCTTTGCCTTGGCAAATCGTGCCGCTGAAGCCATCCGCCGCGGGGTTCCAGCTGAGCGGATTCTCTGTGTGACCTTTACAAACCGCGCCGCGGAAGAAATGCGCCAGCGGATCGAACTGTACTGCCCTGAAGACAGTCACAAGGTTGTTACCCGCACTTTTCACAGCCTGTGCGCCTGGATCATCCGCCAGGGTGCTGTCAAGCTGGGTGTTCCCCAAGATTTCTGTATCATTGATGAAGATGATGCTCAAGACATTATTGATGATCTCAAGTTGCCAAAACTGGTGCACTTAAGCGCCAGGGATACTTATTATATGCTCGAAGAGTACAAGCTCTACGGAAGGGTGGTAGCTCCTAAGGAAGGGCCCCCTTTACAGAGAGGTACCGTTGATAAGCTGCTTGCTTTGTATCAACGGGAATTGGCTGCATACAAGGCACTGGATTTTTCCGACTTAATCCTATTAACTCACCGAGCCTTCTTGCCCAACGGTCCTCTAGCCGAGGAATGGAGCACTCGCTTTGACCTGATACAAGTGGATGAGATGCAGGATACTACCCTGATGGAATATGAGGTGGTTGCCCACCTGGCTCGGAAAGCACAGAACTTGGTTCTAGCAGGTGACTTCGACCAGACCATCTATGAGTGGCGAGGCTCGGTACCGGAAACGGTTATCGAGCGGTTTAGGCAGGATTTTCCTCGTCAAAAGTATATGACCTTTGTGGAAAACCACCGGGCAACAGAGACTTTAGTTCGCGCAGCGGGTGCTGTGGTTCCGGCTCTAAGCAAAACAGAGCCTCGCCCTGCCAAAGCCGCGGCAAAAGGAGACCCAATTGTGATTCACTCTGCCCCCGATGAGAGAACTGAGGCCAGGTGGATTGCTCAGCAGATCAAGGGGCTCCGCAGGAGTGGTGTTCCTTATAAAGACATGGGCGTTTTATGCCGTTCCAACAAGAGGGCCAGCGCCGTCTCGAAAGTGCTAGAAGGGGAGCAGGTTCCCCATATCACTGTGGAAGCCTATGAGTTCTTCCGCCGGCAGGAAGTAAAGGACTGCATGGCCCGTTTGCGGCTTCTCCTCAATTCGGAAGATCGCGTCAGCTCACGCCGCATTTTGCAGAGGCCTGCCAGCGGAGTTGGAGATGTGACCATCAAGCGCATTGAGGATGCAAGCAAGAGCGGGCTTCGGCTGACTGACCTTCTTAGTCTATCAGCACTAGATTATGGTGACCCCTTTGGGCCAGTGCTTCACGCTGTACAACACGGCACTCTAATCGTATTCGACTGCGAAACAACAGGAATCCAGCCCTTAGAGGATGATATTATCGAGCTGGCTGCCTATAAGATCCACAAAGGGAAATTGGTGGATACCTTCCATCGCTACCTAAAGCCGCGGGAGTCTGTGGGTAGAAGTGTGTATGTGCACGGCTTCACAGACAGATTCTTGGATGAAAACGGGGAAGAACCCCGAGATGTACTCCGGGATTTCCTCGAGTTTATTGGCGGCGGCATGCTTGTTGGGCATAACGTGGTGTTCGACATTCGTATGTTAGAAAGCGCATGCAGTCGCAACGGGATTGCCTTCATGCGTGATTCCTATGTCGATACCCTGTCTCTAGCGAGGCGTTTCATGGAGACGAATTCCTATAAACTGGGCGATTTAGCCGAGCGATTGAGTCTTTCCCAGAAACCGACTCACAGGGCAATGGATGATGTGGCCACAACTTGGGAACTTCTGAAATACTTGGTTCCTAGAATAGAGCGGGGAGCAGCTGAGCGGCGGAGAACTGTTCAGGCCGCAGCCCATGTCTTTAGGCCCCTGGCAGAACAGATCGATAAGTGGCGTTCTCTCATGGCCGAACTGCGTCCTTATCAGTTGTTAGATCTCATCCTTGAGGAAAGTGGGCTTTTCCATTACTATCGTCGCGATGAGAAGAGATTGAGGAATATTGACGAACTGCGCAATACAGCCCGGGAAATAGACGATCGTAAGATGCCGCCGCTCCAGGCTTTAGAAGCATTTGTAGGTTTTGCAGCTTTAGTTCGCAACATTGACCGTATCGACAGAAAGGATCGGGTGGCGGTGATTACCATCCATCAGGCGAAAGGTTTAGAGTTTGATGTGGTATTTATGCCCGGACTAGTGCACTATGAGTTTCCTAACTACGGTGCTATGCTGGAGGGCAGAGTTGATGAGGAATGGCGCATTTTCTATGTGGGGCTTACACGTGCAAAGCAGAAGCTGTATATCAGCTGGCACGAAATGGCTAGCCCACAGAAACGACGTGAGCCCAGTCAGTTTCTCCGCCTCCTTCCTCGGGACATTGTGGTAAGGAGTGGTTGAGAGGAGAGGCCTTAAGATGCGGTTCTGGTCTTCATGCTCGTTGCGGTAATGCCCATTCCTTCTGCTATGATTGCGTTTAGCCCAGTGCACTCCATCTTCTCGATCACCTAGTAAGGCTCAAGCGATGGCCTAATACGGTTGAGCAGAGATATGCGGACTGTGCATTGGATGGATTGAGGCACGAATCCCCGCGGCGTTCACAGACATCCTGAGGTGACAATAATAGTCCAGGGAGGAAACACAGTGAGTAAGGTATCGGTTTCGATAAGTAACGACTTCTGTCCACAAACTCTCTTCTTGTATGGAACGTATAAGGAAGATGGCACTCCGAACTTCGGTTTGTTTTGCTGGTTCAGCTATATCTGGGATTCGGAACTGGGAGTGATGGCCTGTATCGGAGGGGAGAAGCTAACCAAGGATCGCATTCACGCAACCGGTGTGTTTTCCGCCAATCTGGTTACTGAAGCTATTCTTTCGCTAGCTGATTACTTCGGCAACACTGATGGATATGGCGCTGATAAGATGGACATCCCAGTAGAGACTCGGAAGGGCGCGGTGCTTGACGTTCCGATTCTAGATGCCAGTCCACTCGCGTTTGAACTTGAGGTTGCTCAGTCAATTCCGCTCCATGATGGCGAAGTATTCCTATGCAAAATCCGCAACGTATTGGCCAACGAGGAACTAGCTGATGACACCAAGACAATTGAGGAACGGCTGCAGGTAATAGCGCCTGTCAGAACAACCTGTCGTACATACTTCTCCTGGGACGGAAAAGCCATGGGAAAATGGGGCGAGCCGATGCGGAAGGTTAGATCGCTGGATAACGAGTAAGGGGCTGCCAGATAGGAGCCTTTACAGCAGAAGGCTGAGATATAAAAGACGGGCACAGCCTTCTCCAATGATGCTCCCCGATCCTTTTAGCGCGCTTTTCGACAGGTATGCGGATTCACTAAGGGTTCTCTGCACCACATGGCTGAGGCACTTGCCGAGAAACTGGTTAACGCCTTCGGCCCATGACTCTTGCTTCGCTTTTTCCGCCAATTAAGCACCAACTCCTCTGTGGTTATGGGTGTATTACCCCATCATCCTAGAGGAGTTGGCTGATGTGTATTCATTTTGAGGCTTACTTCGGACGGGTACGCTATAGCTCCGAAAAGTCGAACTCATAGCTTTGGGTCATTGAGACCAACTGCTTCACACGTTTGCCGAAGAAGAGGATGAACTGCGGCAGTGAAACACTGCTTGGCACCTCATCAATACGAACGAAGCAACCGTCCTCAAGCGGTCCAGGTAGATCGTCACTAAAAACTTCACTGATTACTTTATCGGAGACTTTCAACACAATCGTCCTGCGTGAGTTCACAGCATTCCTCCGGCGATTGATCCGCTGTGAACTCGCAGCAGGCGCCCTAGTGTAATCTCCTTCTCTCAAATGTGTGTCCTCCTTACCCTCCCCGGCACATCGTTCTAATTAGACGCAACTTCAAAAAATCCTTCTATTAGTTCTGCAAGATAGAAAAACACCAAGATTCAGAAAGTTATCTGCGGGAGACGTTATAGACGAAAACAGAATGCTGCCATGGCTGTGTTTTCGGTTGCTTCATTCATTTAGATCGTACTCACATGCTGTCTCCGAAGTAAGTAGGGATCCCATTGGTTGCTGGTGCGGCCGTCATTTTTATCCTGTCCCGCACGAGATACAATGATTATGTATGAAGGAAAGCAGTGTACAAAACAGGAAAAAGTCAGAATGATGGCCAAGACATATCTGAGCTGGACAAAACCTTAGGAGGAAGACATACTTGGCTTACCCGTTTGACTGCATCACTGACTTCAATGTCGTAGAAACACCTCTTAAGCCAGCAGACGTCATCTTAGTTCCCGGGGGAAGTATTCCACAATTAATGGAGAGGGCCAGAACAACCCAGAACGCGCGTTACAGTTATACTTCAGAGTAGATCGACGGCGCAGCGGCAGGGCAGTGTTGAGTCCTCACAAGGAGAAGCGGCAGGAGATGATCGAAATTGATTTCCTACAAGAACGCCTTGGAAAAGATTGAGGACGTTATCAAACGGGGCCCTTTTTCCGATGACTGGGATTCATTGGGGAATTACCAAGTCCCCGAGTGGTATCGGAATGCCAAGTTTGGCATCTTCATCCATTGGGGAGTCTATTCTGTCCCTGCCTTCGGAAATGAATGGTATCCCCGGCAGATGTATATCCAAGGTTCACCGGAGTACGAACATCACCTTAAGACGTACGGGAACCACAAGGATTTCGGGTATAAGGACTTTATTCCTATGTTTACTGCCCCTAAGTTTGACCCGCAGGAATGGGCTCGTCTGTTTAAAGAAGCTGGTGCCAGATATATAGTCCCTGTGGCCGAACATCACGATGGGTTCCAGATGTATAGGAGCGATCTCTCTAAGTACAATGCTCTCAATATGGGGCCCAAGCGAGATGTCTTAGGAGAGCTGTTTGAAGCTTTTCGCGAAGAGGGCCTTGTAGGTGGTGCTTCTTCCCACCGAGCTGAGCATTGGTTCTTCATGGGACACGGGCGTCAGTTTGACAGTGACATTAAGGAACCCCTCGTGCGCGGTGATTTCTACTGGCCGGCCCAGCCTGAGCTCGGGTTTCATGACCTCTACGGGAAGCCCGAGCCTACAGAAGAGTTCCTCGAAGATTGGCTCCTGCGGTGCTGTGAGATAGTGGACCAGTACAGGCCCAAAATCGTTTACTTCGACTGGTGGATTCAGCACAGTGCCTTTAAGCCGTATATCAAGAAGTTTGCGGCCTATTATTACAACAGGGCTCATGAGTGGGGCCAAGAAGTAGTGATAACGTACAAACACGATGCCTTTATGTTCGGAACCGCGGTGGTAGATATCGAGAGGGGTCAGTTTGCTGAGGCTAAGCCTTACTTCTGGCAGGCCGATACGGCCATAGCCAAGAACTCATGGTGCTACACAGAAAACAACAGCTACAAGACCGCCTACCAGATTATCTGTGACTTGGTGGATATAGTGAGCAAGAATGGAACCCTGCTTCTCAATGTGGGCCCGAAAGCAGAAGGAACCATTGCCGACGAAGAGCGGCAGGTTCTGTTGGACATCGGTGGATGGCTCCGGGCCAACGGTGAAGCAATCTATGACTCGATGGTATGGAAAGAATCAGGGGAAGGGCCAACCAAGATCCCAGAAGGCCAGTTTACAGATAATGACGAAAAACCGTTCACACCGGAAGATATCCGTTTCACTGTACGGGGATCCAACCTGTACGCAACAGTCCTGAAGTATCCACAAGATGGCAGAGTCCTCATAAGATCACTCGCCGAGAGGGATGCGTCGAGCAAGCCTTACTTCCACGGAATCATTGAGGATGTATCCGTTCTCGGCTTTGGTGAGAAGATCAAGTGGGAACGCAGCGAAGAAGGCCTGCTAATCCAGGCCAAAGAGGTACAGAGTAATCTGCCTGTGGTGTTTAGGATAAAGCTTAAGTAAACACCAGTGTGTCCCAAGAGCGGCCATGGGCTAGACTTGCTTCCCTAGTGGTCGCCTGCCGATAGGAGGAACCGATCCAATGTATCCAAGATTTGATGTAAGCAAAATCAGGCTCAAACCCTTAAGTGAACGCCAACATGACACCTTAGTGAAAGACATGAGGGAGCTTGGCTGCACAAATCCCCTGGAGAGTACTGACTTGGATGAGCTTGCCACAAGGATAATCGAGGCGCGGCGCAGGGGATCTGCAGTGATCGCCATGATGGGCGCGCATGTAATTAAGGTGGGCATGAGTCGCTTTATTATCGACCTTCTCGAACGAGGATTCATCACACACCTGGGCCTAAACGGCGCCTGCGTCATCCACGACTTCGAACTGTCCTTGGTAGGCGGTACCTCCGAAAGCGTCCAACGCTACATCAGCGCAGGGCAGTTTGGCCTTTGGCAGGAGACAGGCCACATCAATGATATAGTCAAGGACGGGGCATCTAGGGGATACGGCATCGGAGAAGCTGTGGGGAAAGCCATCTATGAGGGGGAGTTTCCCCATAGAGATATCAGCATTCTCGCTGCAGGATACCGCCTCAAGGTACCTGTAACCGTACACGTTTCCATCGGCCAGGATATTATCCACGGCCACCCTAACTTCGATGGATCAAGCTGGGGCAGGGCAAGCCACACTGACTTCCTCATCTTCGCCGAAAGCGTGCGAAACCTCGAAGGCGGGGTCTTCCTCAACATCGGCACTGCGGTGATGGGCCCCGAAGTATACCTAAAGGCCCTGTCCATGGCCCGGAACGTGGCCCACCACGAGGGTAAGCGCATCGCAAACTTCACAACCGCGGTCTTAGATATGCAGCCCATTCAGTCCAGGGACTATCACTCTGAACCCAGTAAAGACCAACCAGAATACTACCACCGCTTCTGGAAGACCATTCTAGTGCGCACCGTCCGGGATGGGGGCACAAGCTACTACATCCAAGGTGATCACCGGCACACAATAGCAAGCCTGTGGGATCGGTTGGTAAAGAACGGGTAAGCTGCAGTGCTTACCTGATAGGCAAAGTAGAACTAAGAGCAGGGGTGGCATAATGGATAGGGCACAGGTAGAGCAAATCCTCAAGAAGGCGGAGAGCCTAAAGATCATGGTAGTGGGAGATTACTTCCTCGACCATTACTTATTCATAGACCCTACCAAGAAAGAATTCTCCCGGGAGACAGCGAAGCAGGTTTATCAAGTAAAGAGAGTGAGATCAAGCCCTGGCGCCGCAGGCTCTGTGGTGAGTAAGCTCAGCGCTTTAGGAGTAAAGCATATCTTGGCCGTGGGCACCATCGGCTGCGATGTTTACGGCCATGAGCTTAAAAAGCTCCTTTGTGAGGAAGGGGCAGATGTGTCTTATCTAGTCCAAAACCCTTCCCGCCTTACCCCAACATATATGAAGCCAACCCTAGAGTCTGAGGGATACAGCGAAGAACTAAACCGCTTGGATGTTAAGAACTGGGAGCCAACACCGAAAGAGCTTGAGGAACACGTTGTTTCCACCATCGAAAAGGAGGGCCCCACTTGCCATGGGGTGATCGTCATCGACCAGGTGGAAGAAGCAGAGTGCGGTGTGATCACAAGCAGGGTAAGGGCTGCCCTAAAAGAGCTGGGGGAGAAACACCCAGGCTTAATCATCCTCGTAGACTCCAGAAACCGCATTGATCAGTTCTCCAAAGTTATGATCAAACCCAACGAGTTTGAAGCAGGCAGCGCCCTAGGAGTACAGACTGTCGCGCAAGATCCAGCACGGGCCGGGGAAGCCCTGTATCGGCAAACAAGCAAGCCCGTATTCCTAACCTGCGGCGAAGCGGGCCAGTGGGTCTATGATGGCACCCAGGCAGTACACGTTCCCGCTCTAAGAGTAGAAGGACCCATAGACATCGTCGGCGCCGGCGACAGCACCAGCGCGGGGATCGTCGTAGCCCTCGCCTCCGGGGCCACCCCCCAAGAAGCAGCCTTCTTCGGCAACCTCATCGCGTCCATTACCATCACCAAGCTGGGCACCACCGGCACAGCCACACCCCAAGAAGTTCTTCAGCGCTTTGCTGAGTATTCGCGCGGGAAGGACTAACTTTAGATAAGGGTAGCGTGCAGAAAATATCAGCAGCGCCTTAATGAGCAGCTAAGGAGAAAGCCCATGCACTATATCGAATGGATTAACACTAACGTCTGCAGAGATTTTCAGGCAGCCCTCTTTGATTTTGACGGCACCATCTCCCTGATCAGGGAGGACTGGCAGCCCATCATGTACTCCTATTTTACCCAGGTACTGGCAGAGTCTTCGCCCAAGGAGCCACTGGAAAGACTGGAGGCGCAGGTGAAGGAGTATGTGGACCAATCAACGGGGATCCAGGCCATCTACCAGTGTTTTTGGCTTGCGGAGGAAGTAGAAAGGCGGGGCGGTAAGCCGAAAGATCCCCTTTTCTACAAAGAAGAGTACAACCGGCGGTTGCTTAGGCGCATCTCCCATCGCACCCAGGCGCTAAGAAGCGGCGAAGCAAGGCCTGAAGACTACCTAGTTCCAGGAAGTGTAGAACTCCTCGAGGAGCTTAGAAGGCGCGGCCTTACGCTCTATCTTGCCAGCGGCACAGATCACAAGTATGTAGTGGAAGAAGCAGAAGCCTTGGGCGTAAGCTCCTTCTTTAGCGGAGGGATTTACGGTGCCGTGGAGGATTACAAGAACTTCTCCAAAGAGCAAGTGATTAGAAAGCTGATTTTGCCGAAAATCCCTTCGGGAGAGTCCCTCTTGGGCTTTGGCGATGGGTTTGTGGAGATCGAAAACGTCAAGAGCGTTGGCGGAATTGCCGTAGGCGTTGCCTCCAATGAAAAGGCAAGACAAGGGATAGATGCTTGGAAACGTGAGCGCCTAATAAAGGCCGGTGCAGATGTAATTGTGGGCGATTACCGCGCGAGGAAGGAGCTCTTGGAAGGGTTGTTTGGCTGATCTTAACGCTTTGCCTGAGCAGTAAACAGGCCTACATGTTCTTGGATGACAAGAATCCTAAGCTAATCAAAGCAAAAAGCAAAGGCGATCCTACGCCTACTCGCAGGATCATGCAAACCCCCGAAGAGCTAAACATGCCCTAATCCTCTCATCTGCCAGCGCAAATGAATGTCGGCCTCTACCGCCAAGCGTAGAGGTCGTTTTGCTGTATACGAGTCGAAGCGAGTTTTCCCACAGCCGTCCGATGGGCAATGCTCGATCTAAGCCAACACAGGTGTTCGACTTCCGCGTACCATCTTCAGCCTGCGCTTTTGTAAAAGAACAGCAGGAAAACGCCGCTATACCCAGAAGTTCCCATGTGAAGCAAGTCCGTCTAGTATAGTGCATGTTCAGAAAAGAGCGTATTCTAGTGGAGCAAACCAGGTTCGAACACAACCTAGCCTATAGCGTTCTTGAGGAGGACAAACTCATGATCTTCTTTGCTCTGCCCCTGTTCATGGCAGTTCTGGGGTATCTGATCAAGGTGAAGCGATGGTCGTGGTTGATCGCGGGCTTTAACACATCTTCTGCCAAGGCTAAATACGATGAGGCTGCTTTATGCAATGCCGCAGGCAGCTTTCTCTATTGTCTCGGGGCCGTTCTTCTCTTGCCTGCCATAGGGAATGTGACCGGCAATAGGGAGCTGATCAACCTCGGAGGGTTGCTATCCATGGGCCTAACCATAGGGTTTGTCATCTACGCAAATATCGGACGGCGGTTTAGAAGGAAGTCATAGAGCTGTCGACTGGAGCATAGGAGATCACAAGCAGCTCCGCTACTGAGCGGGGGGGTGCTTATCGTTAACAGACCGGCGAATACCTCTGGTGATGGAGGGACTGTCCGGATCAGCTAAGGGTACATTTGGCGAACATGAGGGCAATACACCTGATAGGGTGTTCGGATGGTAAAGGCAGAAAGTATCAAGAGGAGGATGAATATGCAAGCATTTAGTGCTCTCTTCGGATTTGGGATCCTCATACTGCGCATCGCTGTCCCCATATACCTGTACTGGCGAGCTAAGGAAACTCAGCTCCCTCAACCCGGGTGGTGGATTCTGTTTGGGATATTCCAACCCATCGGTGCCCTGATGTTGTATTACATAGTAGACTTCATCAAAGGCAGGACGGAGGAGAAGGCGGTTTAGTCCCGTACTACTCCCATGAGCGGGTTGCTTTCCGCGAGCGGTAGTTGGCCGCCTTTGCTGGCATGCGCCGGAGATAAACGGACTGTGTGAGCGTTAAGCAAGGCCGGGGGAATCCAGTCTTGCTTTTTTGTCGCGCGCGTAGTTTTCCATGGAATTCTCCCCAAATTCAAATGATATTTGGATTTAGATAATAATTGGCAGGGTTTCCCTGCTAGATAACGAAATCACAATCCAATGCACTGGTCGCAACACTTCCTAGACCCTAACAATCAAGCAAAGGAGAGGAACAAGATGGGTAACAAGAGGACTACTATCGTAGCCATGAGCCTGCTGCTGACTGTGGTGCTTGTCTTCAGCGGTTGTGCTGGTGGGGGCTCGAAGCTTGTAAAGCATGAACTAACTATCGGCGTACAGGGGAAGGGTTCGGTCACCCCATAACCTGGGAAGTATGAATATCCAGAGGCGACCGTAGTAGAGCTGCGGGTAACGCCTGATGAGGGCAGGGAGTTTAGCGGCTGGCTAGGCGATCAAGTTACAGAGTTTGAAGGCAAGTTCAAGATTACTGTCGATGGGAAGAAATCCGTGACAGCGGTCTTCGCGGCCACTCTTGACAGTTCTACCCCGGTTGAGTCCGGCGAGACGGTGACCTTTGTGAACGATGTTTCCATCGATCTATCAAACATCACGCTGCCGCCGGATACGACAGTTGCCGTGCAGGATGTAAAAGACGAGATGGAAGATGAGCTTCTAGAAGGGTTAACTGCGGCCGGTGCTGCAGTATCCATTTCCTTTAGTGAATCTGATTTAAGCTTCGAGAGCGGAGTAGGCCTGCGGATGCCCCTTGACGAAGGTGCTGACCCGGCCAGGACTGGTGTTTTCCATAAACGCGACGACCACTGGGACTACCAGCCTACCACTATCGAGGATGGCTTCGCCACAGCGGTAGTGACCCATTTCTCAACCTATGCTTTGTTGGAAGCCCCGGCAGCAGAGCCGCCAAAGAGTACCGCGAAGCTTTCGGAACTAAAACCCGGGGACACCCTTTACCTGGTCAGTGATACTACTGGATCCCAAGTTCTTTACAGCACGACCGGGCCCGATTATCCAGGAGACTTCAAGCCCTATGAACCCATAGAAGTGCCTGAGGATGGCTTGGTGCTCTATGCTCTAGCGCTGGCACCCAATAGGCGTCCTAGTGAAGTCGTTACGTTCAGGGTTGTAACGGCAAGCACTGAGATAACCTTTGCAGATGAGAAGCTTGAAGAGGCGATAAGAGAGGAAATCGGTAAGTGGGAAGGGCCTCTCACCGTGGGCGATGTCCGGGATATTGATAGGCTCGATGCAGAGCAGAAGGGTATTGCGAGCCTAGCAGGCATGGAGTACTTAGCAAACCTGCGGATACTCAATCTTTCGAAAAATGCCATCAGTGATATCAGCCCGCTTGCAGGACTCACTGAACTAAGAGAGTTGGATTTCAACGACAATGCTGTTGAGGATATTAGTCCGTTGGCGGAAATGACCTGGCTGCACACCCTGTCTTTTGACCGAAACCAAGTGAGCGATATTACTCCGCTGGAAGGACTAACAAGACTCACAACGCTAACCTTCGCATATAACGCTGTATGCGATATCAGCTCGCTGGAAGGACTCACAGAACTAAGGTTGCTGTCCTTCACCGGCAATGAGGTTTCCGATATCAGTCCGCTGACAGGACTCACAGAACTAGAGCACCTGCTCTTCGCCGGCAATGATGTTGTCGATATCCAGCCCGTTAGCAGGACTTACCCAACTGTCTTCCCTCTTCATGGGATCCAACCAGGTGAGCGACATCACTCCCCTAGGAAGCCTTACTGGACTCAGGGAAGTCCATCTGTCGGGGAACCAGATAGAGGATATTACTCCGCTCGAGCATCTTGTGAACCTGGAATGGCTCATGCTGGGGTGGAATAAGATTACCGACATATCGCCTTTGGTCAGGAACGCTGGCTTAGGGGAAGGTGATGAGCTAGACCTTCGAAACAACTATCTTGACCTTTCGCCAGAATCTCAGAACATGCGAGATATCCAGGCTCTTCAAGATCGGGGCGTCGTTGTCACGTACACCCCGCAGTCGATTTAGAAGAGCTTGGCAAAGAGGCTGAATGTAAAACCTACATGCGGCGGGATGTCATCCCGTGGCCACCGCACATACCATAGGACTGCCGCCTGATTCAGAAGTAACTGCTCGGCCCTCTACCACTCAGGGTAGAGGGCCGTCCATTTGCGGCTGGTGAGTTTCCCATAGTGGACGTTCCTTGTTGGCCTCCGCGCTGAGGGTATAGTGCCCCAAATGGTGTCATCCACTACAGGTTGCTTGCACTCACAATCCTTGTATACTGAGTTTCCAGCATGAGCCCTTCCTTACCGTTGTACGGTAGCCGCGTTCTTTCCAGCTCAGGGATGGCTGGATTTTCACCATCCAGAAAAGCGATTAGTCGATCCTGAACTGTATCCAACCGAGCGAGAAGCCCTCCATAGCGGATGTCGAAAATCTCCCAGCCCTCATCCATATACGTCTCCTGCCAAAGCTCGTAGTGGGCGCGGTAGAGCTTGGCGATGGCCTGGCGTGCCTCGGCAATGCGGCTATAGGCAAGGTCAGACAAGGCCCGCTTATCGCCCTCCTGGTAAGCCTCATACAGTCTAACACCAAGAAGAGCTTTCGTTGCCAAGGCTTGCGCGGCAAGGCTGTAGTACTCAAACAATCTCTGGAACGCAACATTACGCTCAGCGGCACCATTCATGCGCACAGCGAGGTCCTGGTAATGCATCTCCAGATCAAGATCCTTTACGTTCCAGTCGAACAACCCCAGGAGAGGGTCTTGCCACAGCAGCCAGCGTGATGGATTGTGAGCCTGCTGGTTCCCGGCTTCGCCGTGAACCGCAGGGATCTCGTCAAAGGACCTCAGCGCAGCAAAGTCATTGGGTTCCGCATGTACACAGCGCTGGAACGCGGCGTAGACCGCCTGCCCATCGACTGTGCCGCGGTACTGGTACTCCGCGTAGAGCTGCATTCCCAGCAAGGCTCCGTAGAGATGGCTTTCGGGCCCGTTATCACCCCATACAGTAGCTATAACGTGGCGGATGCCGTGTTCCTTACAAGTTGGGAGCAGATCGGCTGCCGCCCGAAAGGTGAGGGAGTAGTTTGCCCCAACGCTCCGGTTAAGGCGAATGTGCCCAGCTACCGCCAAGTTGTCCGTGAGTTCCAAGTGGAGGTTAAGGCGTTGGCGGATGGATTCCTTATCCCGGATGTACTCCCAGTAAACCAGCTGCGTGTCCTGGGGTACGCTTTGTTTTGTGGCCTCGCTGAAGTGCCCGCCGGGGGGAATGTGGTATTCCTCTTTCACGCTTGGGCTTTCCGCCCGGAAGAACATATCGCTCCACATCATGGGCGTGAAGTTATATTTCCGCACAATGGCCATGACCCTCTCCAGATGTTCCCGGAGAATCTCTGCCTTAGGACGCAGTCCGTTATTCCAGAAATAGTTTCCCAGTCCCAAGTTCCACGCCTCATCACATCCAATGTGGATGGTGCGGGACCGGAAAATCCGCGCTGCTGAGGCGATCATGGCGTCAATGAACTCATATGTACACAATGGGTGCTGCATCCGTTGACCGAACGTTGAAGCGCTTTGGGCAGAAGTAGCAAATTGACCAGAGAGACAAGCTGACCAAGCAGGTCTATGTGGCACTGTCTGATGTGAAAAAGGCAATTGCTTCGTCACTGGATCACCTGACGGGAATCGATCACCGTCGCGACCATCCGGCGCTGTTCGCCGCTTGGGCGGCCTTAGTACGATTGCAGCATACATTTCAGGCATCCGTTTTGACAATAAAATGCGGATTGCACTTCGAGACAGCTGCTTTGGAAAGGCTGATTCTGGAGCAGCTCGCCTGGATTAGTGCTGCCCATTCTTACGAAGGCGATTGCTTCAAGCTTTCTCCCAAGAAATGCCTGGCTGTGCTCCAGGAGATTTACCCTTGCACGGGACCACTGCACCGGTTGTTGACAAGTTTCGCCCGGCTTGCCCCTGAGACAACCGTAAAGCACGTGCAGGTGGACAATGAAGGCTTTCGCGTTCAGTTGTCTGACCGAGAAAAGGTCGGATCCATGGCTTACTACCTGGTGGTCCTTGCGGACATGTATTCTGTGATCGGAGAGCTTATCTACGCAGATCGCATAGAGCAGCACAGGTATATCCAGCAAGGCCCAGATGGGAGGCTTGTGCCCAGGGAACATAGGCCCACCAAAGGCATGTTGGATAGGCACAAGTCATTGCTCCTTGGCCACTAGGTGGTTCGGCCAGAACGCATCCTGCCAGGCCTAACAACGCTCAGGCGAGCTATCCATTCATCTTTCATGCTCCGTGAAGTGGGAGACAGGTAAGTGTTTGAGGTAGGGCGCCATGGGCAAAATCCAGGCTTTTTCTTCGGAAACCGCGATCGACTCTCCGGATCCCCAGTGCTAGAATGAAGCCGTGGGGCGGACGAGTTGCGGTGTTGCTAGGGGCACGCTTAAGTACCACTTAACATCCAGCCGTCAATCCTGCCCGCCTCATCCGTTGTGGATCAGGACAGAAAAGGGAGGGATTGGCATGGCAGACAAGAAACAGGCCCCTAAGGCAGCACCAACAAAGCAGCCGAAGGCTCCTGCCAAAGGCGGAAAGAAGTAACTAAAGAACACACCGAAAGGCCGGCCTGATTTACTCAGCCGGCCTTTTCCGCGTAGTGGCCTTTGAAAACCAGGCGCATTGACTGAAGAGGTGAGAGGGGTAAAGGCGGGATAGTTTTGCAGGTTTGGAGAGCTGAATGCAGAATTAGAAATAATATCCAAAGTATGGTCTTGAGGTAACAGTCCGCACGTTAGAGTCTAGACTCTTATCTTACTGGATTACGTCCTAGGAACAGGCATCGGTGTCGCACTTCACAGCGATTGCATAGAAAGTTGATATACACCGTAAGGAGGTTCTTGAGTTGGCCAAGTACTGTGTTGAATGTGGACATGCGTTACCATCTGAAGCCAAGTTCTGCAACGCGTGCGGTACGCGGCAGGATGCAAAGGCTATGCCCGCAGAGCCCCGGGCTTCTAGCGCTAACTTAGGGAGACCTGTTCTGCTTAAGCGGCTCGATGATGCCATCGCCCATCTTTCCCGCAAACAGCAGCACTATGATTACTTCGATAAGCTAGTCGCGGAAAAAGCGGCACGGCAAAGCCGCTCATACGCAGGAAGTGTTTTCGGTTTTGCCATCTTGGGACTGATTGTCTTTGTGGTTCTGGCTCTGTTCTTTGAGATATCCGGTTGGCCCGCGTTCTTCGTGACAGTTTTGGGCATGGGCTTCATCGGCGGCACATGGTCCAATTCGGCAAATGTCAAGCGGCTTGAGGTGATCGAAAGAGAGATTACAGGGACCGAGAGAGGCCTGCGGAGTCACTTTAGCGAGCTCCGGGACTGCCCTGTTGCCTTTGAATACTCCAACCCTAGAGTAGTCTCTGAGATCAGGCGCCTAATATCCGCAGGCAGGGCAGATACTGTCAAAGAAGCAATCAACTGCATGATCGAGGATGCCCACCGGGAAAAGGTCCTCGCGCAACAGCAAGAGATTGCCCGGCAGGCGAAAAAGGCTGCGGATGCCGCAGGAACCGCTTCGCTGTTTACTGCCGCCACATTCTTGAGCATCACATCAAAGAGAAGATAACCAGGTGGCTCATTGGCAGCCCCACTCGAACGTCTATGTGGAAAAAGGCCGAACTCACCTCCAGTGCCGGGTTATGCCCAGCATTGGAGGTGTTTTTTGTGCCTACAAGAAACGGTCGTAGGTGCGTGCATAGTGTCCTTAACGTGCACCCTTATGTCATTTGTGAACTCCTTTATACGCATTAACCTATCACGAGATAGATGACACAAGATAGGGATGTGTACAAAAACGACGAAGAAAACCTGGGAAATTGGAATTATTTGTTGACAAAGCTATCAAACGCGCTTACACTTGTGATAGTGACACATCACACTTACTTGGTGAGGTGAAAGCACAGATGCCTTCCTCTGACCTTATCGATCTGCTCGTGAAGTTCTCCAAACCTGCGAAGCTCCTTGTCAAGCTAGCAGCCGCTCGACCATTCCTACATTCCGCAGAGTTAGCCATCGCCGATTACATTCTTACATACCCCCATGAGGCGTCCCGCTGTACGGCTCAGCAGTTGGCTGAGCGCACTGGGACCAGTGAAGCTAGCCTGTTCAGGTTTTGCCGTACCTTTGGGATCGCCGGTGTCACCGCTCTTCGCAATGAACTTGAGCAGGCTTCTGCAGTTCTTGAATCAGTGGCTTTAGCCCCAGTAGTAGAAACAGACGATTGGAATGACTCCGTACGAGCCGCGATATCCGCCATCCTAGGAACGTCCCTTGTTTTGGAAGCTGATGTCTTGAGTCAGGCAGCTAGGGCGGTTGCTGGTTCTAGGAGCGTGAATGTTTGCGGCATGGGTCCTGTATCCGCCCGTCTAGCCGAAATGCTGTCCTTTAGCCTGCAAGGCACAGGCATTCCGTCTTTTGCCTGGATTGATTCACGTGTCAGCAACTTGCCTGAGGACTTCGTTCATGCAGATGACGCGGCTATCGGGATTTCCCACTCCGGAACCAACGAAAAGGTAGCCGAGCTCCTCACCCAGGCAAGAAGCAACGGAGCGGTGACTATAGCGTTAACCAACTATCCGTCCTCGATTGTAGGCAATAGTGCGGAGTATGTACTAAGGACCGGGATCTGGGAAGATTCCTTCCAGATGCTTGAGTTTCTCCCCCGTATAGCAGAACTACTCATCCTAAGCTGCTTCGTCCAACAGGTCAAAAAGCACAAAAGCGCTGACTCAGACTTGTCTTCTTCCGAGCAGGCCGATGAGTAACATACGACTTCCATAGTTGCACTATAGACCATGAACCTGATAATGAGGAGGTGATCTGGAAGCTAGTTGCCGTAAGATGCGCTGGAAACAGAAGGAGAAAACAAAGGAGGCACAGATTAAGATGAAGACCATGTCCAAGTTCAGTTTAGTTAGCAGCTTAGTACTTCTGCTGGTACTCGCCAGCTGCTCTCTCGCCATGGCAGCGAAGCAAGTTGAACTGGTAGTCTGGGACTTACAGAGCTATGCTAATCAACCATGGTATCAGAACGCGATCAAGGCTTTCACCGAGAAGTATCCCCATATCAAACTGGAGTTTGAACCTCACGAGGGCGTCCCTGCTGAGCCCAAGTTTATCAGCGCCATCAGAACGGGCAATGCACCTGATGTGGGTATCCTGAACCTTTACTGGGTCAAGGATTTCGCAATGAACGGCTGGATTCAACCCCTTGATCCGGTGATCGAACCGGAGACCAGGGCAGATTTCTTTGACGGATTCCTCGAGTACGCCTCATATGAAGGACAGCTCTATGGCCTGTTTAACGAGACAGGAGTTGCCACTGTCCTTTACCGAAAGGATCTCCTGGCTGAAGCAGGGATCACTCCACCGGCTCTTCTGGAGGCCTGGGACTTTGATGAGTTCGCAGAAGCAGCTAAGAAACTCACCAAAGATGTGAATGGTGACGGCAAGATCGATGTCTGGGGAGTTGGCATCGCGGGGTCCCGCACCGGCGGAGGTGGGCCGGCCACATTCGTACAGTTTCCTTTCTTCTGGGCCCTTGGTGGTGAGCTGATCGATGAAAACGGCTGGCCAGCAATAAACTCGGAGGCGGGTCGCGGGTCGCTGCAGTTCTACCATGATCTCGTGTACAAACACGGTGTTGCCCCACAAGAGAGCTACTCCTACACCTGGGATGATATTGCCCGGGGTTTCAGTGCAGGCCAGTACGCCATGGCGTTCCTGCACAACACCCATGCACCCAGCTTGGAACAGCAGTTCCCCGGCCAAATCGGAGCCATGCTGTACCCAGTGCCAGAACATGGTGTCACCAGTGCCACGACCGCAGGTGGCTGGATTTACAGCATTTTCACCGATGATCCTGATAAGCAACAGGCTGCGTGGGACTACGTCAGCTGGATGCTGTCGCCGGAAGTCATGCGGGCCATGTGTGTGGAAATCGGCGGATTACCCACCCGGCGTTCGGTGTTCGATGACCC
Organism: Peptococcaceae bacterium 1109; assembly: GCA_001028815.1. GTDB lineage: Bacteria > Bacillota > Limnochordia > Darwinibacteriales > Darwinibacteriaceae > 1109. Next base: position 11,789 of record LDJB01000008.1, on the reverse strand, counting down.
AATCTTTGCTTCCGAACTGTTCCAGGTATTCGGCCGCCAGCTTGAGGGCGCACACATGAAGCCAGGGGATCCGATCTTCCCCGTTATTCAAGATGAGTTTGGCGTTGCCATCCAGGAAGTATTGATGAACCAGAAAGACCCCGCTACAGCCCTGGAAGATGCTGAACGGAATGTTATTCAACGGGGCCAAGCCACGGGTATCTTGAAATAGCCAAGGACGAACAAGATGCGCAGGAAGGCCGCCCTTGGCGGCCTTCCATCTCGGGAGGGGGTTCCAAATGGAGCACAAGTCTACTGGCCTAAGACGCGGATGGCCATATATCCTAATGATCTTGCCCACATTCTTACTGCTGGGAGCGGTAACCTTTTACCCGGCGTTTTACAACATCTGGCTGAGCTTCCGCAATGAAAGCCTGCGTACTATTACTTCTAGTTTCGTTGGATTGGCCAACTACCGCAGGGTACTATCGGATCCATTCTTCTGGGGCGCTCTTGGGCGAACTCTCATTTACATGGCCGGAAGCCTAGTGCTGCGAGTTGTCCTCGGGCTAGCACTGGCACTTCTCCTAAACATCCCGCAGCGGGGCCGCTCCGTAGTGCGAACCGCCATCCTTTTGCCATGGGTGTTAAGCGAGGTTATCGTAACCGCGATGTGGCTGTGGATTTTGGACCACCGTACGGGATTGCTCAACGCGCTGTTTGCCACAGTCAAACTTGGCCCCTATGGCTGGTTGGTGTACCCGGGAATGGCAATGGGTACGATCATCATGGTGTCATTGTGGAAAAACCTGGCTTTCAGCTTCTTATTGCTCTTTGCTGCGCTGCAGCAAATCCCCGTTGACCTGTATGATTCAGGTAAGATCGATGGGTGTTCATCCGCTGGGCTTATTCGTCATATTACCCTGCCGCTGATTAGGCCCACGCTGACCATTGTCACGATCATGGTGTCCATCAGCGCATTTGGGCAGTTTTCTTTGGTCTATTCATTAACCGGCGGTGGACCCCTGAGGAGTACGGAGTTAGTGGGACTATATATGTATCAACAGGCCTTCACTTTCCTAGATATCGGCTATGGATCTGCCATCGCCATGGTGATTTTCCTGATCAATATTGCCCTCAGCCTTGTTTACTACTACGCACTACGTTCTGAATCTCTATATTAGGGGGGAAGCACATGAACTGGAAGCGCCTAGGGTTGGTCTTAACCTACGTAGTGATCACCTTCGTGATGGTAAGCCCCATAGCAATGACTATTATAACTTCGTTTAAGACCCAATCGGAAATCTATATCTTTCCGCCAACCATCATACCGCAGAATCCGACTCTCGATGCGTACAAGCATGTACTCTTCTCATCGAGTATATTGAAGCAGTTTTACAACAGCATGAAGGTGAGCGCGGTGACCATTCTCTTGACGGTGACCCTCGGTTCCCTCACCGGTTTCGCCTTTGCTCGGGCTTCATTTCCCGGAAAGAGTTTCTTACTCTTCTTTCTCCTAGGTACCCAGATGATCCCCGGATTAGGGAATGCCATCGCCCTTTACTACATGGCCTTCAAGCTCGGTATGCTGAACACCCACCTTGTTTTGGTGCTGGTCTACTCAGCTGCCTCACTTCCTGTCAGTGTGTGGCTGATGAAGAGCTACTTTGAGCAGATACCACCAGAGCTAGAGCAAGCAGCTCAGGTAGATGGGTGTACTCCTTTTCAGGCATTGACTCGCGTTGTTTTGCCCTTGGCCCGCCCAGGAATGGTGGCCAGTGCACTAATGGTGTTTGTTGCGGCCTGGAACGAGTTCCTTATTGCATTGTTGATGATTACCAGGACGGCTCTTAAGACCTTTCCGGTGGGACTATACACCTTTATCGGACAGTTTCAGATGGATTGGCCCCGCATCAGCGCGGCAGCCACAATAGGCGTTGTCCCCTTAATTTTGCTGTTTCTCCTCTTGCAGCGCCATTTTGTAGCAGGCCTTACAGCTGGCGCGGTCAAGGCCTAAGTTGGGGGAGTGGGTATCATGGAAAGCACACGAGAAAACATGGCGTTACTGATCAGCTCAGATCATCTAGCTGAGCGCAAGTCCTGGCCAGATATGCTTAGGCGCGCTAAGTCCTTAGGGTTCGCCGGGATCGAACTCTTCGGTAAAGAGCTAGTGGACGGCTGCCTGACTCACACACCGGTCATGGGGGACCTGAGAGAACTCGCCCGTGAGCTGGACGTCATAGTGACCGCCCACCCTTGGTTCGATTGGGCGGAGATCCCTGAGGCAGAAGCCGCCGCGCGGGGGCTGGAGCTGCTCCAACGATGTTCGGATATGGGAATTCAACTGGTGAACATCCACCTGAACTTCCTGGCCACGCCTCACGGAGGATGGGTCAGGGCAGCTAGGATAGTTAGGCCTTGGCTTGAGAAGCTGGAGGCCAATGGACAGACGCTGTACTTCGAGAACGTGCCAGATTATCTTCCCAATCCCTTTGGCTCCACTCCAAAAGAGTTTAGAGAGTTCTTTTCCCTCCTGGATGAGCACCCACGAGTGAAGCTCAACATCGATGTGGGCCATGCTCACATTTGCGGTAACCTCCGGGCCTTTGCCACCGAGCTGGGGGCGTTTTGGGACTACACCCATCTTGCTGACAATCTGGGGGATACTGACAGCCACCTCGGCCCTGGTATGGGCTCGGTGGATTGGGATGAGTTCGCTCTACTTGCTAAGGCCGCTAGCTATAAGGGGATATTCGTCTGCGAGTTCTCCGAAAATCATCTGGCCGAGTCTGAGCCAGTCCTAAACAGGGCTTTTTCCACACAAGGATGGATGCTGCCGCACCTATCATATGACACAACCGCTAGGTGATATTGGCGAAAGAAGGTAGACCTTTTTGATCATAGATCTGCATATTCACACTAACAAATCTAAGTGTGCCGACCCACGCATGACTCTCGGGGCCATTGTCACTAGTGCAATCAACCGCGGGCTTGAGGGGGTGGGCCTAACGGACCACTGGCATCCTATCACTGACAAGACGATTTTCTTCGAAAACCAGAAGGAGCGGGACGCCCTAGGCGATCTGCCGCTCACTGTATGGCTCGGGGTAGAAGCAGATGTTCTCACCCTTGATGGTACCATTGTGGGGGAAGACGAATTTGATATTCCTGTTGACTTTGTCGTGGCAGGTGTTCACCATTTTCACTTGCCATGGATAGAAGGGCCGGCGAAGGATGAACCATTGGAAGAGGCCCTGCATAGGGCACACAGGCAAGTCCTAGGCGCCATCCATAACCCCTTGGTAGACGCCTTAGCCCATCCCTGGTCCGGATTGGCCAAGTACACCAAGTTCGCCGACTTCCGCTATGAACATGTGAAACTGGAGTGGCTGGAGGAGGAGGCTGCGGCGGCGAAGAAAGCCCAGAAGCCGCTGGAGATACCCACCTGGACTCTTGTTGACTGTGATGGAACCATGAGTGAGAGCTTTCTAGCGGCCATCGTCAGGCCCCTCATAAAGTACGGCTGTCCACTGTACGTTGGAACAGACGCCCATAGGCCAGAACGAGTGGGGGCTGGGGTGAGAGAGACGTTAGACATTCTGCTAGCTGAAGGTGCGGCCCCGGAGCAACTTTGGATGCCCCAAGCCATACAGTCGCGGCGGTGGTAGTGGAGGTAGCCGGCACAGCTGACTGGGTGCAATCGGTCCCGTTTCTGGTGATTGCATCCAGTCTTTTGCTTATGCTTTCCCAAATTGGGATTTTGGAATGGAAACGCTAAGGAAGATGGGTTATGATGGAGTAGAGTTGGCTTCCCTGGTCTGAGCTGCCTGTCAAGCCACACATTCCCCCAGGCAGTGGAATACCCTTTACGGAGTCCCCTCAATTCTAGGAAACAGTGGAGATGTGCTATGGTCAAGGATAAAGACTTCTACCAGGTGATGTTTAAGATCGCGATTCCCATTGCCCTCCAGTCACTTCTTGGCTACTTAGTGGCAGTGGCGGACGATATCATGGTCTCCCTTACTCCTGATGGCATGTTTGCCCAGGCAGCCGCGGCGCAGGTGAACAGCATTACCGCCCTGGTGACAGCGGCACTAGCTGGACTAGTTGGGGGCTCAGCTGTGCTGATCGCCCAGTATTGGGGTAAGAAGGACATGGAGCGGATCAAGCAGATCTTTGCTGTTGTGATGTGGATCTGCGCGGGTCTAGCGATTTTGGTGGTCGCAGCTATCACGCTCTTCCCCAAGGCCATGGTGGGGCTCGTGATTGACAAGGGGGATGCGCGGATCACTTCGTTGGCCCTTGATTATCTCAGGATCGTCTGCTTTTCCTACATCTTCTTTGCCATATCCACCGCCTTAGTAGGCATGCTGCGAACCATTGAAGTGGTGCGCATCACCACCTACACTGCCGTCTATGCGCTGGTGGTAAACATCGGCTTAAACTACGTCCTGATCTTCGGGAAGCTTGGCTTTCCAGCCTTGGGCATCAGAGGGGCTGCCTTAGCTACTTTGCTGGCTCGCCTTGGAGAAATGGTTTTGGTGGTGTACTACACCTTTAGGGTACAGAAGCAGATCAAGGTTAAGATCCAGGATTTCATGGTCATCGACAAGACTATGGTCAAGGATTACCTCTTCTACGGGCTGCCGGTGGGCATAACTGATGCTCAGTGGGCTTTAATTGGGCTACTTAAGATGGCGATTATTGGCCGCTTAGGTGGGGCTTTCATGGCAGCCAACAGTATCGCCACATCCCTCTACAACCTAGGAACCCTCTTTACCTTCGGCCTCGCTGGTGGCGCCGCAGTTGTGGTGGGTAAAGCAGTTGGGAGAGGTGAATACGATACAGCCAGGGAGTACTCCAAGACTATTCAGCTGATGTTTGTGGTCGTGGGAGTCATCATGGCCAGCGTTGTATACATGCTGCGCGTTCCTTTTACTTCACTCTACGGTTCCAGTAGGGATCCAGAAGTCTTTAAGCTGAGCGTGGATATCATGTTCATCATGGCCGTAAGCATGCTGGGCACCTCCTACCACGCGGCTTGCTTTGTGGGCATCAACCGCGGAGCAGGGGACAGCCGCTTCGTAGCCCTGGTGGACATGATCTGCGGCTGGCTGATCGTCCTTCCCATGACTTACCTGGCTGCCTTTGTGTGGAAGTGGCCCCTTCCTTGGGTGTTTTTCGCCACTAGAGTGGATCAGTACTTCAAGTGGATTATTGCCTATTACCGCCTCCGGGGCAACAAGTGGATCAAGAATGTGACCAGAGAAGCTGCCGCCTGAAGAAGCGATCACTTTGACCATTTCTATCTCATCCCTAAGAGGTATGCCGTCGTTACCGATTAGAGGTATCTCTGGCTTTATTTTGCGCGCTTCAATCACTGCGTTGTGGATAATCCTCCACAGCCAATACCCTTGCCTTCCCGATCTCCTCCATGCCAGAAATCTTCACGACTCATCACCTCTTGAACGTGAATGTCTTTCCCTGCACAGCCATTTCCTTCCACACCTCCAGCACAGCATCTAAAGCAGTCTCCACTAGAAACCAAATCACAAATGTAAAAACCCCTTTAGCAAAGAAGGAGTTTCCATCGTTTTGTGGAAATACATAGTCACAGTGAACGTTGTAGATTAACGTTGTAGTAGTATTCGTTTCAGGAAAGGACAAGACGATGGTTCGTTTAAAGGACATTGCCCAAGCGGCAGGAGTATCGGTGACAACAGTCTCCAAAGTGCTGAATGACCGGGGTGATGAGTTCGGGATCGCCAAAGATACGCAGGAGCGCATCTGGGAGATAGCGACACGCCTCAACTACCAACCGAACAGAGAGGCGCGCAACCTCCGCCTGGGCAAGAAGTACAGATCTATACTCTTCCTATCCTTGTACGAGGGACGGACAAAAGGAGCGGAGGGTTTCTTCTCCCACCCCTTCTTCGGCATCGTTATGCACCAGATCCAGGAGGCAGTCAGCCGCTCTGGTTTCTATCTGTCCTACGTGGCCGTGGATGAAGAATCCATGGGCGCGGTTAAGGCCCTCGTTCAGGATCGCATTAGCGGTGTTGTAACTTGGGGAACCATGCCGCCTGATCTCGCCAAGCTGCTTAAGCGCAGTCGCCTGCCTGTGGCAGCCATCGAGCCTTACACTGCAGCGCCAGGCCTGTTTCATGAGGTCTATGTGGACAACAAGCAGGCGATAGCCCTAGCCCTAGACTACTTGTATCGGTGCGGCTATGAGCGGCTAGTGATGGCAGATGCCCGCCTGGCGAGCGAAGAATACAATCCGGTGTTCTCCGAGCGTGTGGCAGCCTGGGAAGAGCTGAGCAAGGGGTACACAGGCATCACCGCTACCGTGGAGACCTATCACAGGCTGGCTGGCACTTCAGATATTACTGCAGGAGAGGTGATTGGGGAGAGGATCATTGGCAGCCTCAAACCCCCATTTGGGATAGTGGCGGTAAACGACCTGACGGCCATGGGCGTGATGTACGCGGCCCAGCGACACGGCTTGCGCATCCCTGAGGATATGGCCGTGGTGGGCATTGACGACATTGAGTGGGCAGCTTTCCACAATCCCGCCCTCACAACTGTCAGGATTCCCAAAGATAGGCTCGCCTGGGAGGCCGTGGATTATGTCAGCAAAGCTATCAACGGCAGTGGCGCGGAAACCAAGGTGGTCCGCGTTCCAGTTGAGTTGATTGTCAGAGAGACTACACCCCATCTGTGAAGGGAGGGAGCTGAGGGAAAGGAAAGATAATGCTGCTCGCTTTGTAGGATTCTGCTGTAACTGATACCCTAAGTCCAGACTTAAGCCTATGAAGGAGGTAGTTCTTGTGAAGAGACTGTTTGTCGTTGTTCTACTTCTTCTGCTTGTTGCTCTGCCCGCTCAGCCAGTGGCTGCTGAGATTGTCGTCAACTTCTGGAACAACTTCAGCGGTGGCGATGGCGAGTTCATGTCCGCTATGGTACAGAATTTCAACGAAACGCACCCTGATATCCGGGTGGAAGTGAGTGGCGTAACTTGGGATGACTATTACAACAGATTGCTCACCTCCATCGCAGGCGGAATCGGGCCAGATGTAGCCATTATGCACACCACTCATGTCCCGGCCTACGCCAACCAGGGCATGCTGCTGCCCTTCGATGAAGAGCTGGCAAGCCGCAACATCCCGGTAGATGACTATGTAGAGAGTGCTTGGACGGGCCTGAATTACCAAGGCAAGCAATATGGCATTCCACTGGATGTCCATCCATGGGTCCTCTACTACAACAAGGACATCTTGGGAGAGCTCGGCCTCTTAAACAGTGCAGGCGAGTTTGACCCGCCCACAAGCCCAGAAGAATTCCGGGCTTTGATCGACAAGATCGATGCTGCCGGGCATTACCCGCTAAGTGTGGAGTATGTAGGTAACAGCTGGAGAGGCTGGTACGCGTTCCTGAAACAGGCTGGCGGAGACGTCTTCGTGGGTAATGAAGTAACTATCAACAGCCCCGAAGCCTTGGAGACCTTGACCTTCTGGGCATCTATCCCCCTGGCATATCCTGAGCTGGTCATCGGCTACGACGAGTCCGTGGCTATCTTTGCCCAGGGCGATGCTGCTTTCCACTTCAATGGCGTATGGGTCACAGGCTACCTAGAGCAGATCGAAGGCCTGAACTTCGGCGTAGTTCCGTGGCCAACCCTGTTCGGCTCACCTGCAGGCTGGGCAAACTCTCACGCCTTTGTGATCCCAGTGCAGCGCGGCGGAGCAGATAAAGCGAAGATGGATGCGGTCCTCACCTTCGTTGACTGGATGACAGAGAACTCCTACATGTGGGCTCTTGCGGGACACATCCCAACCAGGCAGTCTGTTCTGGAAAGCCCAGAATTCAAGGCTCTGCCCTACCGTCCAGATTATGCAGCCCAGGCTGAGACCGTTGTCTATCTCCCGCAGCATCCTAACGTGCTGGAAATCGAGACAGCCCTGAACGAAGAAGTACAGGCTGTAACTGCCGGCGTGAAGACTCCGGAAGAAGCCCTCAAGACGCTAGAGCAGATTATTGGCAGCCTCGTGCGCTAAGAGATTGATTGATGATGTGGTGCCCCCTAGCGGGCACCACATCACCCGCAATAAAGAGGGGGCAACAATATGAAGTTCTCCGGATTCAGCAAACGTGTTTCTGATGCCATTGCCGGTTATGTGCTCCTGCTACCTTTCTTAATTGTGTTGGTCGTCGTGGTCTTATATCCCCTGATCCAGGGATTCTACATGAGCTTTCATAACTGGGGGATTTTCGGTGATCCCGTTTGGGTCGGCCTGGAAAACTACCGTCAGCTCTGGACGGACAATAACTTCCGAAGTTCCCTGTGGCATACTGTCTACTTCGTCCTGTTGACGACGCCTCCCCTAGTGATTCTAGGCCTGCTCCTCGCGGCAGGGCTTAACTATCCCTTCCGGGGTAGGACACTTGTGCGAGGCATGATCTTCTTTCCCTACCTTCTCACCGTATCCATTGTGGGCATTGTCTGGCGCTGGATGCTGCAGCGCAATTACGGGTTGGTCAACTACTATCTAGGAAAGATGGGGATTGCGCCCTTGGGCTGGCTTGCAGAGGCCCGGACGGCCATGCCTTCCATAGCACTAGCCACCATCTGGTGGACTATTGGGTTCAACTTGGTGGTCTTCCTCGCAGCACTGCAGGATATACCTGAAGAGCTTTACGAAGCGGCGCGCATCGACGGAGCGGGCCCTGTGAAGAGCTTCCTCAGGATCACCGTTCCCCTTGTGCGCCCCACGACAATCTTTGTTGTCATCATGCAGGTCATTGCTTCGTTTCAGGTGTTCGGGCAGGTGTTTGTGATGACCGGCGGAGGCCCATATGGGAGCACGCGCACAGTTGTCCAGTACCTGTATGAGCAGGGTTTCCGCTACTTCCGCATGGGCTATGCTTCGGCAATTGCGTATGTCCTGTTCTTCATCATGTTTGTGCTGACCATTGTCCAATGGCGGGTAATGGGAAGAAGGGAGCTGTAAGGGATGTCGGCAGTGAGGCGGAAAATGTCAACTGGCAGAGTCTTCGGTACACTGGTCATGTACATTGTAGGCATTCTTTGGGTGTTGCCTGTTCTCTGGATGGTTTCCACATCTTTGAAACCAGAAAGCATGATCATGGAGGCTGTTCCCCGCTGGATTCCAGCGGTTTTCACGCTGAGCAACTACCAGGGGGTGCTGGAGCGGGCCGCATTGTTTAAATGGCTGCTTAACAGCGTGATCGTCGCTGCTGCAGCAACCTTTGGCGTGCTGGCCATCGATTCTATGGCAGGGTATGCCTTTGCCCGGATCAGCTTTCCTGGAAGAGACGTCCTTTTCATGATCGTAGTTGCAACGTTGATGGTCCCCGCCCAGGTGACCATGATTCCGCTATTTTTCATGCTCAATGAAGCAACCCTACTTAACACCCATCTAGCATTGGTCCTGCCCCGCCTGGGGGTGGCCATTGGGGTGTTCATGCTGAGGCAGTTCTTCTTGAGCCTTCCCCACGACCTGGAAGAAGCCGCGGCCATCGATGGCGCAAGCCGCTACCGGGTCTTTGTGCAGATCGCACTGCCCCTAGCTAAGCCGGCCCTTTCTGCTCTGGCCATTGTTACTTTTGTCTGGGCGTGGAATGACTTTATGTGGCCGCTGATTGCCATATCGACGCAGGACATGTACACGCTTCCCATTGGCCTTTCTACCCTAGCAGGTTATTACGGGCGTGAGTACGGCATCCAGATGGCTGGTGCGGTAATTGCGTCCTTGCCGGTCTTCGTGGTGTTCCTGATGTTCCAGAGGCAGTTTATCCAGGGCATCGCCCTCACTGGTTTGAAAGGTTAGTTAGAGAAAGGAGAAATAGATTTGGCCCTACGCAGCGAGTATCCCAGGCCACATTTTGTACGTAATCAGTGGCAAACCCTTAATGGCCCATGGTTCTTTGCATTTGACGATCGCGACGAAGGTATAGTGCAGGAGTGGTTCCGGAACCCACTTCCAAACGGGGTGCAAATTGAGGTGCCCTTCTGCTATCAATCACCTTACAGCGGAGTAAACATTCAAGAGGTACATGAGATTGTGTGGTATCAGCGGGAGTTTACCCTGCCTCCCGAATGGGAAGGGAAGGGGATTCTGCTCCATTTCGGGGCGGTAGACTATCACGCTATTGTCTGGATCAACGGCCACCTTGCGGGAGAGAACAAGGGCGGCTACGCTAGCTTCACGTTGGACATCGCTCCTTTCTTGTGCTCTGGTGCCAACACCATCACAGTCCGGGTTGTGGACCGCCCCCTGACCAGCCAGTCCAGGGGCAAGCAGAAGGCCCGGTACGAAAACTTCGGCTGCTGGTATACCCCTGTGACAGGGATCTGGCAGTCAGTCTGGCTGGAGGCAGTGGGAGGCACTTATCTTGATCACGTGCGCATGGTTCCGGATATTGACAAGGGAACACTGTGCATCGACTACTGGTTAAGCGGCTTTGAGCCAGGGCTGACCCTCAAGTGTGATGTATCCTTAGATGGCCAGCAGGTAGCGAGTCTCACCACAGATATCGAAGAGAAGCACACGTTTTTCTCAGATATTATCCCCCGGAGAGATGGGGTGTTGACCCTTGAGATCCCCGATGCGCAGCTGTGGTGGCCTGAATCACCTGTCTTGTATGATGTAAAGTTTACTCTGCTCAAGGGGAGCCAAGTGTTAGATGAAGTGCAAACGTACGCCGGCATGCGCAAGGTCCATGCGGAAAACGGCAAAATCTACCTAAACAACGAGCCGTACTACCTGCGCATGATACTCGACCAAGGGTTCTGGCCTGAAGGAGTGTACACTCCGCCAAGCATCGATGCCATTCGCTATGATGTGGAGATGACCAAGGCCTTTGGATTCAACGGGGCACGCAAACACCAGAAGTTTGAGGATCCGTATTACTATTATTTCTGCGACAAGCTGGGGCTGCTCGCCTGGTGCGAGATGCCTGCGCCGTACATCTACGATGAAGAGCTGTGCCAAAACATCACATCTGAATGGCAGCAGCTCGTAATCCAGCATTACAACCATCCATCGGTAATGGCATGGGTGCCTGTGAATGAATCGTGGGGTGTGGACCAGCTCACGCGGAAAGAGTTCTCAGGTGATCCCCGTCTGGTGCATTATCTGATCACACTCTATCATCTGACGAAGTGCCTGGATCCAACCAGGCTCGTGGTAGGCAACGATGGCTGGCACCAGGCGGTGACGGATATTATCGCCATCCATGACTACACGCAAGACGCCGATGACCTCCGCAGGAAGTATGCAGCGTTCAAAGAAGACCGTCACACCAGTGTCTTTACTCACGGCAATCAGATTTTGCTTGATGGTTTCCCGTATCAAGGGCAGCCCATCATGATCACCGAATATGGTGGAGTTAAGGCGGAAGAGCAGGGGGCAGAAGGCTGGGGGTATGGAGAGTCGGCAAAGAGCTATGAGGAAATGCTTGAGCGGATGGCCGCGCTGACGCAGGTTATCCTGGATGAGGACGAAATCTGCGGTTTCTGCTACACACAGCTGACAGATGTAGAGCAGGAGGTCAACGGCCTCATGACATACGACCGCAAACCAAAAGTGGACCCCGACAGATTCAAGGCCATCTTCGGAGTGGACCCCGAACGATGAGCAGGAAAACCGGTTGAGATAAGCTCAGCCGGTTTTTTGTGCTTCCTAACACGAACGGAGGGGCTGGCAGGAGATGGAAGTTTTGTAAGCGTTAAAGAGGGCGTACCTTGACAATGTCCTCCTGGCCAATGAGTTGAGAAACCACATACG
>LDJB01000007.1 GCA_001028815.1 Peptococcaceae bacterium 1109 | reverse complement strand
GTTCTCAAAGAGTTTTTCGTACCACTGCATATTATCATCTCCCCGCCAATCCGGTTTTCCAATACTCTGTTACTTCGCCAGATTCCCCGTAATCCTTCCTACCCATCGTTACCAAGTAGCGCGATTTCGTAGAGAGGGCCGGATAACACTGACAGGTGTATGAGCAGGAGTTACTGCGCTCCATGGCAAATACGGGAAGCAAATCCACACCGGCCGATGGACAGGCAGGAGGGAGGGAGGGGAGATATCACATGAGGGTTGTGCTATGGATCATGCTTCTTGCGGGACTGTTCTTTGCCATTGGGGGCTTTGCTACTGTAGCGTCAGATATTCAGCTTGGGATCGCAGTAACGGGGATAGTTACGTTTTCCGTTGCGTTTCAGGGACTAGGCCTGCCTGGGTCCAAATTCGTTGGCTGGGTTTCACTGGTTGTAGGCGCCCTTTTCTTTTTTGTTGGCTTAGAGGTTGCGGCCAGTGATTTTCAGATTCAGGTTGCTTGTTCAGGGTTAGCACTGGCGGCTAGCGGCGCGGCCGGACTCGTGAGTAAGAGGAAAAACAGGGAGTGATGGGGTATGGTGGAGCAGATTCAACAAGAGCTGCAAGCCTTTATTGAGCCTGAAAAGGCGGAGTTCCTGCCGAAGTTCTTCAAGACAGGTGCTGGCGAATACGCTGAGGGAGATGTCTTCCTCGGGGTGCGGGTACCCTGGCAGCGGAAGGTAGCGAGAAAATACTTCCAGCACGTTGGCCTGGAAGACATTAAAGCTTTACTCTCTAGCCCTGTGCACGAGTACCGCTCGGTGGCCTTGATTATTCTGGTGCACAAGTATGAGAAGGCTAAGTATGAAGAGGAAAAGGAAAAGATTGCCCAGTTTTACCTGGACAATCTTGACCATGTCAACAATTGGGATTTGGTGGATCTGTCTGCGGACAAGATCCTAGGGGCATATCTCTTTGATAAGGACCGCCAGCCCCTTTTGGAGCTGGCTGCATCTCAAGACCTCTGGCGCCAGAGGGTTGCAATGATCGCCACTTTCTACTTCATTAGAAAGGGCGACTTCGCCGATACACTCGCGCTGGCGGAGCTGTTCCTGGACCATCCACACCATCTGATTCACAAAGCAGTTGGCTGGATGCTGCGGGAAGTAGGCAAGCGGGACCAACAGGTGGAAATTGCTTTCCTGAAGGAGCATTACAAACGCATGCCCCGAACCATGCTGCGCTATGCCATTGAGAAGCTCGAACCCCAGCTGCGCCAGGAGTTCTTGAAGGGACTTGTGTAATACCTAGGCCTATCCTACCTCAGCGGTGCGAGAGCCGCCGATGGGGTGGAAGCACATCACTTTCCGTGTTGGGCTAATGCTTCTAAGCTCAGGCCGCTTAGTCCTGCACTCTTCGGTGGCGTATGGACAGCGGGGTGCGAATTTGCAGTGTGTGATCGAATACTCTTTTTCCTCCGTATCTGGCATGGCCATCTCTTCATCCCACTTTGCCCCGACCACGGGAACCGCATTGACCAGCATCTCTGTGTAGGGGTGCGCAGGGGAGTCCATGACCTCTCTTGCTGGCCCGTACTCGATAAGGCACCCGCGGTAGAGAGTGGCAATGTAGTCGGAGATATAGTAGGCGGTGGACAGGTCGTGAGTAACGTAAATGAACGAAACCTTGTACTTGTCCTTGAGTTCCTTAAAGAGATTGACAATGTTCATCTTCACCGAAGCATCCACTGCTGAAACGGGCTCATCAGCTACAATCAGCTTTGGCCGCGTAATCAAGGCCCTAGCAATGGAGACGCGCTGCAGTTCACCGCCGGAGAACTGCGCTGTATACTTCCCTTTGACGACCCCCAAAGACATGCCTACGCTCTTCAAGCTCTCATCCATAACTTCCTCCGCTTGCCGCCGTCCCTTGGCGATGCCGAGGCGCACTGCGGTATTGTAGAGGTAGCTGTCTACAGACTTCCGGGAAGAGAAAGATTCATATGGGTTTTGGAAAATCGGCTGGACGTCCAAGCGAAACTGCGTTGGATCGTACTCCTTGCTGAAAATGGAGCGGTTTGAGAGCAGGATATCGCCCATCTCTGGCCGGTGAATGCGAAGGATCATCTTGCACAGGGTGGACTTCCCACAGCCCGACTCACCAACGATGGACAGGATCACTGGCTTTTTCGTTTCGATATCGAAAGAGACATCATCCACCGCAACCAGCCGTTTGCCCCGCAAAATACTGCCGATCCTGAAGACCTTAGTGACGTTTTTTACTTCCAGCAGTTTTTCGGACATATTAGGATGCCTCCTCTTGTACGAGATGACAGGCCACAAAGCGGCCAGGCCGCGCTTCACGGAATTCAGGAACGTGGTTGCGGCATGTATCGGTGGCGTAGGGGCACCGGGGTGCGAAACGGCAGCCTGAAGGTGGATTGGTCAGTGCAGGCGGCCGCCCTGGGATACCGGCCCGGGGACGCTTGTCGCCGATCCGGGGCAGTGCTTCAATGAGCATCTTCGTGTACGGGTGGAGAGGATCGTTGAAGATATCCTCTGTTTTACCCAGCTCCGCGAGGCTGCCTGAATACATAATGCCCATGCGGTTTGTGATCTGGTAGTGAACGCCAATATCATGGCTGACCAATACCAAGGTGTTTTTCAATTTGCGCTGGAGCCGCATTAACATCATCAAAATGCCCCGCTGTACCACTACGTCTAGCGCGGTGGTCGGTTCGTCCGCCAGCACTACACTGGGGGACATAAACGTAGCCAGGGCTATAATTGCCCGCTGGCGCATCCCGCCGGACAACTGGAACGGATATGCATCCAAGAGATCAGGGGACAAGCTCAGTTCTTCCAGGTAATGCGCGACCCGATCCAGGGTTTGCTCCTTAGTCTCGTTTTTGCGATACGCTTCAGGAATAGAGTCCAGGAACTGCGTCTTCAGACGGGTAATAGGATTCAACACACTTTGCGCGGCTTGGGGGACGTAGGAAATGTGCTTCCACCAAACATCGCGGATCTTGCCTGTCTCAAAGTCGGTGGCGGTTCCGTTTTCGTTTACGCTGAGTACAACGCGTCCCGTATCCACTTGGAGAGGGAAATCGATGATATCATACAACACCTTGAGAAGTGTGGTTTTTCCGCAGCCCGACTCACCTGCTATTCCAAAAATCTCGTTCGAGTTAATCTGGAAGTTGAGGTTTTTCAGGACGTGCACATCGCCATCTATGGTCCGGTAGGATGTGGAGAGATTTTCAACTTTCAGCATGCTTACCTACCTCTTTTCATGGATAGATAGTCGTTGTAGCCCGTGATCAGAAGGAATAGGCCGATGAACAGCAGGACTGTTGCTACGATGGGCGGACCGATCCAGAACCACTGCCGGGTAAAGATGGCGTTGCGCTCCCGAGCCCATTGGATCATGTTTCCTAAGGATATGAGATTAGCTGGGGAAAGCCCCAGAACTGCCAAGCTTGATTCAGATGCGATAGCTGCTAGGGTGGCGTTCATGAAGTTTGACAGTGACCAGGTCAAAGCGTAGGGCAGGATTTCCGTTACGACTACCTGCATCGTCCCTTCCCCAGAGAACCAGGCGGTGTGGATAAAATCCCGTTCCTTAAGGCTAAGCGCGAGGGAGCGGATCTGCCGGCTAGGCCATGCCCAGGCAAAGACTCCCAATACCAAGGCCATGACAATAATCGTGGTTGACCCCTTCATCAGAGATGTCATCAGTACAAGGATTGGCAGCGAAGGGACCACTACGAACGTGTCAGTGACCACCATCAACACTCTGTCCAAAACGCCTCCGGAGAAGCCCGCAACCAATCCCACAAATACTCCAACTACCGTTCCGATGGTAGCCACGATCAAGCCAATGAGGAGCGAATTGTGGATTGCCTCCATCAATAGCCAAAAGACATCTTGTCCCATGCTAGTGGTACCCAGTGGGTGCTCAAGCGAGGGAGGTAGTTTGCCCCTATAGGTGTTGTAGGTAAAGGGATCCACGTGGGGAAAGTAGTACACCACAAATCCCAGGAAGAGGAAGAATGCCGTCATAATGATTCCCGCTTTTAAGCGGAAGTTAGCGTTTTTCCAGAATCTCTTCATGTGTACCCTCCCTTCTAGTTGTAGCGGATCCTAGGATCGATCAGCGGGTAAATCAGGTCTACGATGAGTGTGGCAGTGGCAATGGCCACGATGGAAATAGTAATACAGCCGAGGATCATGTTGTAATCCGACTGCAGCACCGCCTTTTGAATCAATGAACCTACACCTGGGTAGCCAAAGATAATTTCAGTCATGATCGAACCGTTGAAGGCACCACCTAGACTCATGGCCAATGCTGTAACCTGAGTAATGATAGAGTTGCGCATTACGTAACTTCTTCCGATTTTCCCTTCCGGAATGCCTCTGTAGCGGGCGAAGAGCACGAAGTCTTCCTCAGCCACAGTGCTAGATAAGGATTTCATGGAGATAATCCACCACCCTGTGCCCACCAGCAGAAGTGAGATGGCAGGCAATAGCGATGCCCGGATGAGTGAACGGATGAATGCCGCAGTCCCGCCAAAGGTGAAAATCGTGGCTTGCAGAGGGAACCACCCTAGGATAAAGGCGAAAACAATCTGCAGGACCAGGGCAACGATGAAGTAAGGAATGGGATAAATGCATATTGCTATGCCTTCCATAATCTTGGATGATCGTTTATGCTTGCGGAATCCTGCCTGCAGGCCGATGAAGTTCCCGATGATCCAAGCTAGAAGCGTGCTGGTAAGTGTAAGGACCAGGGTGTAGGGGAGATAAGTCCTGATGATTTCCCCCACCGGGGTCGGGAAGCTCATAAGGGAAGGCCCAAACTCAAACCGCAGCAGGCCTTTCCAAAGGAAAGAGAGGTACTGTTCCCACAGTGAACCGTCCAGCCCGAACTGAACACGCAGCGAACGCCGCAGCATTTCCATCTCCAGGGGATCCATCTGCCCTGAGCGGGACTGAATCTGCCCAATCATTGTTTCCACCGGATCCGATGGAAATAGCCGGGGGATGAAAAAGATGAACGTAACGCCGATCCAAATCGTGAGGGCCCAGGTTAAAAGGCGCAGGCCCAAGTACTTAGTGAATTTCATTTGCTCCACCCCTTTGCACTGTAGTGCGGCATATACTATAAAAAGACACGTGCTTTCATGGCGAGGCGAAAGCACGTGTCTTCGTTCGCCTAATCCTGTTCAAGTATAGGCGCGGGTATCACTACTTCTGGACAGGCTCGATTTCAGTAGTGATGTACTTGAAGCAGCTCCACCACCACCATGGGCCGTTGTACGGATTTTCCGCGTTCGGATAATTTGTCCAGTGGGTGTCGTTCGTTGGTACGAACTTGATACCAGAGTGGAAGCCGAGGAATGGCAGGTCAGCAATGGCGATCTTCATGAACTCCATGCCGAGCTCATAGGACTCGTCGCTGTCAGGATGTACCTTCGCGAGCTCATGGATGATCCGGGTTGCCTCTGCGTTGTTCCAGCGGGAACCTTGGCCCGAACCCCGTTGGCCGAGAGGAACGATGAGGTCCGCATCCCAACCGTTGATCACGGAGTACAGGTCTCTTGTGATACCGCCAGTTGGCCAGTAGCCGGCGATTTCGAAGTTACCGGTGGCGCCGTTGGTATCCCACACAGCACTGCTGACGCTTGACAGGTTGCAGTTGAATCCGAACTTGGTCAACTGGTCATAAGCTGCGATGGTGCCGCGGCCTGCTTGTGCTTCCGTTTCAGCCAAGTAGGTCATGTTGATTACGAATGGCTGACCCTTGTAATACCAGCCATCTGCCCGTTTTTCCAAGCCAGCCTTGATGAACAGCTTCTCGGCTGCCTCAGGAGCATACTTCCAGCAGCCAACACCGAACATGTCGATCAGGGTCTCTTCATCGTCAGGAATGTCATAGCCCTGTGCTCTCAGGTGTTCAGCCATGCGGAATGCGTAGTTGGGATCCCAAGGCTTAAAGGTTGTGCCATCGCCAAGATCCAGTTCAAACTCTTCCAGCCAAGACAGGAGCGGCTTGTAATACAGCTCTTGCATCGCGCTGGTAGCGGTGAGGATTGGCCATACGCTGGCACGGCCGATACCGTTGAAGACGTTCATGGAAATCTCGTCAAAGTTCATGGCCAGGGCGATACCCCAACGGAAGTCAGGATTGTTGTAAGGCTCCTTAGCCATTTGGAAGGCGATACCCTTGGAGCAGGGGTCGTCGCTGGTAGCATATGGGAAGTCTTTGTACCATGCGGAAATGTTCGGGTTCATGGACATCATGACTTCGAGCATCTCAGGGGTGACTTCGCAGAGGATGTCAACTTCGTTGTTGATCATAGCCATCTGGCGGGTTGTGTCGTCGCCGAGATACTTGAAGAGGATGTACTTGGGCTTAGGCATCTTGCCTGTTACTACACCAACGGTGCTGTATTGCCAGTCTTCCCGGCGCTCATAGAGGATCCAGCGGCCGAGGTTGTCATAGGCCTTCACGGTGTAGGGCCCAGCTACTACAGGGTTGCTGTCCTTGAACTGGGTCACATCTTCGACCTTAGAGTAGATGTGCTCAGGAACGATGCGGAGGTCATTACCCCAGATGGTGACACCGAACCGCAGAGCCAAGCGAGGGAAGGATTCCTTCGTCTTGATGAGGACAGTGTAGTCATCGACCTTTTCAATAGACTCAAACACCGCATTGTAATACGCAGAAGCGCCAATGCCGGGGTTATTCATGATCATGTTCATGGTGAAGACTACGTCATCAGCGTTCAGGTCTTCGCCGTCTGACCACTTAATGCCCTTACGAATGCGAACGATATGCTCGGTAAAGTCCTCGTTGGACTCGGGGAAACCGTCGGCAACTTCACCGTATTGCTGACCAGATACAGTGTCCATTTCCCACATCATAGCCGACATGAGCTGGTGAATACCAAAGCCCATCGTGGTTCCAATCATGTAGGAGTTGAACTGGCCAGGTACGTCTGTAGGCGTCTGGGTTTCAACAATGAGTGTTTCGTTCCGTGGTGTGCCCACTTCGGTCAGTTGGGCGGAGACAATACCTGTGGCAAATACCATCGACAACAGGACAAACGTGACAAGCCAAATTGATCTTCTCTTCACACATATGCCTCCTCTTAATTAGTTGACCAGCAGAACAGTAACAACTACCGTCCCAGAATCACCCCCCTTAGGCCAGCGGTTTCCCGCTAATTAAGAATGGTATTCACTTGTTATTAGGGGGCGAAGTTTATTCAGAAACCCGCCCTCATAATTATAGAAACATGTTGCTGGGCGTTTGTCAAGAGTTGTTATATATTTCTTGCCGGATAGCCCCAATCATCATGCGTTCGTAAAAAAATAGTTGCATAATTCCGGGGTTACTATTATAATGGAAATGTACTTCTTGAACTTTCTTGATTAAGTTTATTGATGAAGTTACTTGAAAAAGTTGCTTGAAAAAACTTACAGCGGCGAGGTACAAATGAGAAGACGGACCAAGAATTTTAACCTAAAACAGCTTTATCGAACGGTGTACGAAAAGGGGTCAGCCACTAAGCCCGAACTAGGGCAAGAACTTGGCCTGTCACTTACGGCAGTCTCCGATTATGTCAATCAGCTGGAAGAGCTGGGCTACATTCTGAGCACCGACAAAGGAAGTTCTACCGGAGGCCGCAAACCGTGGCTTTACGAGATAAACCCTGACTTTCGCTTCATAGTCGGCGTTGACATGCGGGCTTCACACTTCTACATATTCCTTTCTGACCTAAGGGGCCGCTTGCTCTACAGCGAGTTTGTATCCGTTCACAAAACCTATGAGCTCTATCTAGAAAGAATCGCTCAGGCCATCGAGGCCCTCTTGGCGAAAAAGGGGATCAACCGAAGCTGTGTCATGGCTGTGGGGGTAAGTATTTCGGGAGTTACGGATTTTGACAATAAAGTGGTTGACCTTTCCAATGAGTTGGAATGGAAGAGCCGTCCCTTGGGCCATGCTCTCGAAGACATTTTGGGTGTTCCTGTCTTCGTAGAAAACGATGCCCGGGTCTATGCCCGCAATGAGATTAACGCCACCGAAGCGAACAACGTGGTCACAGTGCTATACTTGAGCCGGGGAGTGGGTTTGGCCTTGGTGGTTGGCGATCGGGTTCTGCAGGGCTACACAAACAGGGCCGGCGACAGCCAGTTCTTTGGGAAAGACATCGACAAAATCTACCACGTGATCCGTACTTGTGCCTTATTCCAGGAAATCAGTGACCTTCCATACTATTATGAAGGTACCGAACCTACATATATTGCCGAGCTTAACCGGCGGTTTATGCGGCACATGGAACAGAACCCTGCAACACAGGCTGCAGTGGAGGTTTTCAGCACTGAAGTGGCTCGCATGATGATCGCTATGGCCAATGTAGTGAACCCCAAGCGGATCCTCCTCACAGGCAACGTCTTTGACTACTTCGATTTGATCTACAATCAAGTGAGGGATCAGATCTTGAGGCTCCCAGTATGCCACACGCCAGAGGTTAAGCGGAATTCGCCCCAGGATAATCCCTTAGAGAATGGGATTGTGCGCCTAATAATGGAAAAGTTTTTCCAGCTAGATCAGTTTAGCATTTAGGAGAACCTGCCATGCTATACGACAGACTTTCATATACACGGAGCACCATCCATAGGGACGATGGGACTCAGCTGATGGTAGGAAAAGTTGAGGTCAAGGGGCCCTATACCTTTGAAGTCCACTCGGCGCTCAATGAGAGCCGCCTCTTGAAGCTGAACGACACAGCTCACCTACTCTTCCTAAAGGCCAAATCTCGAGGCATGTCTCGCCCAAATGTAATCGTGTGGGATGCCTATCCCCACACTGAGGCTTCTGCCGTCCCAAAGCTGGACTTCAAGGCAGATGGACTGGTGAGAGTGAGTAAGAACTCCTGTATCAACCACGTGCTGCGACAGTTAGTGCGCAGGGAAAACCTCACCATTGTCCAGGGACGGCCCAAGGTGAAAGTCATCAGGGATGATCTTGACCGGCAGGGCGGCCTGTATCTGGAAATGCTTCTTGGGGAAGACAGGCTCGTGGCTGCTGGGTATGGGGGCGACATGATAGGCGGGACTGCAGCAGATGTTGCCGCAGTTGGGCCCGTGGGCTTCCCATCAAGATATGCCCGGGAAAACCGGTATTCCGTCGTCGTGAACGCCGCGTACTTCCTTTTTGAACCAGAGGATTATCAAAGCGATTTCTCGCTCTACGGAGAGGCTTACGGCCTGCATATCCATGAAGGCAACATTGAGCTTCCACCGCTGTTTAGCCGGTCTGCATTGCTCTTCGATGAGCAGGGCGAAGCCTCTATGCGCCAAATCTCTCTGCAAGAGATGACCGTCCGCTGCCTGGGCAAGGCCTGGAACTTGGCAGAGTTTACCCTGAACGAGCATGGGAAGCGTGCTGTTTTTAACAGATACTATGGGGTGGCTGAGGAGGGGAAGACAAGGACGCACACCTGTGCCAACCCCGATAACGTGGACTTTATAATCGTCGGGAATGGGATCGTCGGGTACAAGGTGGGAGGAGAAGCGGAAATACCCCATAATGGCATTGTCCTCTCCTTGCCTAAAGCAGAGCTTATCCCCGGTGAGTTCGAGGCCGAGGTGCGCTATGAGTTTGCCAATGGGGAGAGGTTCGCCGAGGGTATTCAGTGCGGCCCTGGATTGGTATGGGAGGGAGAGATAGCCCTGAACCACATGACTCTAAAGGAGGAGCAGTTCTTTCGCAAGCGGCGGCACGCCGATGGTCAGTGGGATGCTGGGGTAGTCCCAACGGATTATGCTGAAGATGTTGACCGGACCCGGGCGGCCCGGGTTGCTCTGGGTGTCGGATATTCGGGGGAGCTTGTGCTACTAGCTGTGGAGGCAGTGAATCGGGGTATGGAGGAGAACTCCTACGAGTCCTCTGGTGTTACCCTGAAGGAGCTGGCCCAGCTGGCTCAAGCTAGTGGCTGTAAATATGCACTTAACTTGGATGGAGGTGGTTCAGCAAATATCCAATATGCCTTTGGTCATCTAATTCGCGGTGCGGACCGGCGGGGATTACCTGGTGTAATCTATGAGCGCATGGTCCCGAGTGTAGGTGTGGTCAAATAATCAAAGTGGAGGGTTACTCATAATGAAAAGAGTATCGCTGATGATCCTGGTAGTGCTGCTTGTGGCGACCCTTGCCGCTGTTGCAGGCGCTCAAGAGACTATCACGCTGCGCTATTTCATGTGGGACCCCATCTTTGCCGACATGGAGCGGGCCTTAATCGACGAATTTGAAGCCCAGAATCCACACATCAAAGTAGAGATGACAGCAATGGATCCTAGCAGCTATTGGCCTCGCATATCCGCCATGGCAACGGCAGGGGAGCTCCCCGATGTGTTCAACATGTCCACTGGGTACTTTGAGCAGTGGGCACAGGATGGCCTGCTCCTGAATATTCAGGAGCTGGTCAATAGGGATCTTAACATCGAGGATTACTTCGTGGAAGTGTTCTCGGAGAACCGCTATCCCGACAAGCAAACCGGCGATATGTACGCGATCCCATATGCATGGGTCACGCCAGTGCTGTTCTACAACAAAGATATGTTCGATGAAGCTGGCCTGAGCTATCCCAGCGATGATTGGACATGGGATGACTTCCTAGAGGCCGCCAAGAAGCTCACCATCCAAAGCGACCCACGGCTCCCTGCTGAGCGGTATGGTTTCTTCTGGTACGGCCGCTATGCCCATGTGGAACCTTGGGTATATGCTAACAGTGGGCGTATTCTCAATGAGGAAAAGACGCGAATCCAGTTTGATGAGCGTGCTCGGGAGGCGCTGCAGTTCTTAAGCGATCTTACCAACGTTCACAAAGTTTCGCCTCCTTACAAGGAAATCGTAGGCATCTCCCAGGACGACTTGTTCCCACTGCGGCAAGTGGCCATGTGGGTAGATGGTTCCTGGAACATCGAAAACATCCGCCAGAAAGCGGATCCAGATTTCCGCTTCGGCATCGCTCGGGTACCCAAGGGGCCCTCAGCCATCCCAGGGGATGATACCACCTACTTCTGGCCCGATGCCATCGCCATCTCTGCCACAACTCAGCACAAAGAGGCCGCTTGGGAACTAGTGAAGTTCCTTATCGGTGAGAACCGGCCCATTGAATCGTACATGGCGGGCAAGGTCCCCATTCACAAAGGCTTGGCCCATTCAGAGGAATGGCTGCAGGCAGGGAAAGATCCAGATAACATGCAGCTGATCCTTGAGCAAGGGGAAGGCACCGGCCGGACCACCTTCACCCTTGGCTGGAGTGAATGGCGGGGTTATGCTGCCACTGGCAGTTCAGGAATGAACGGCGAGCTTGACAAGGTCTCCAACGGCGAGCAATCTGTGGATGAAGCGATCAAGGCGATCACTGAGTACGGCAATTCTGTCCTGACACGCTACTATCCAGAGGAGTAGAGACCAGTGGGGGGAGGAGCGCCTCCCCCCATTTTCAAGGAGGTGCA
Organism: Peptococcaceae bacterium 1109; assembly: GCA_001028815.1. Classification (GTDB taxonomy): domain Bacteria; phylum Bacillota; class Limnochordia; order Darwinibacteriales; family Darwinibacteriaceae; genus 1109. The sequence goes on along the minus strand of LDJB01000007.1, from coordinate 42,055 downwards.
GTATGAGGTACGGCCGAGTTGCTCCGTGGCTGTTTGTACTCCCAACTATAGTCGGCTTGGCACTGTTTCGGATCGGGCCCATTGTCGCGGCCTTTTTGGTAAGTTTCACTCGCTGGAACGTAATCTCTTCCCCCCAGTGGCAGGGTCTTGCCAACTACCGTGAACTAATGTCCTCAGAGATCTTTTGGCGAGTCCTGAAAAACACCGTGGTCTTTAGTGTAACCTACGTCCCAGGCGTCATGGTCTGCGGATTGTTCCTCGCGATCTTGGTGAACACTAAGCTAAAAGGGATCACTTTCTTCCGGGGGCTCTATTACCTGCCTGTCATCACTTCCACCGTAGCCATTGGAGTGGTGTGGAGTTGGATTCTAAGCCCTCGCTTTGGTGCCCTACCGCGAATTCTCAACAACTTAGGGGTAATGAATGTACCCTCGTTCTTGGGAGATTCCCGCTACGCGCTCCTCACCTTGGTGGTGGTCTATATCTGGAAGATGTCAGGCTACCACATGATCCTTTTCCTCGCTGGGCTCCAGAATATCCCCGAAGTTTACTATGAGGCAGCAAAGATTGATGGGGCCACGCCGTGGCAACTTCTTAGGCATGTGACCCTTCCTCTCTTGTCAACTACCACGTTTTTCATCATGATCATCGCGTTGATCCAGTCTTTGCAGACGTTCGATCTCACCTTTGCCATGACGGAAGGCGGGCCCAACAACGCCTCTGCAACTCTCAGCTTCTTCACCTATGTGAATGCCTTCGTCCATTTCCGCATGGGCTACGCGGCTTCCATGGCATTTGTGCTGTTCCTCATCGTCGGTTCCATTACCCTAGCCAATTTCTGGGCGAGGAAGTACTGGGTAAGTACCCTTGACTAGGGAGGTAGCATCATGAGAGTGGCGCGCAAAGCATTGCTGTACCTGTTGCTGTGCCTAGTGGGCTTGAGCACCGTTTTCCCCTTTTTGTGGATGGTATCCACTTCGTTTAAAACCATGAACGAAGTGTTCAGCATCAGGCCAAACTTCATCCCTCGGAACTTGTTTACAGACAAGATGTGGGACAACTACCAGACTATCCTGGTGAAGCACAACTTCTTGCGCTATGTCCAGAACTCGCTGTTTGTAGCCACAACCGCAGCCTTTGGCCAGCTGGTAGCTTGCAGTCTGAGTGGGTTTGCCTTTGCACGGATGAAGTTTGCTGGCAAAGAGATCCTCTTTGGGATGCTGCTTGCCACATTGATGATTCCCGTGGAAGTGACCATAATCCCCGAGTATCTGATCATGCTCAAGCTCGGCTGGTATAATACGTTTCTTCCTCTTATCGTCCCGTCTATGCTGGTGGGATCCTTTGGTACGTTCCTCTTCCGAAGTTTTTTCGAGAACATTCCCACGACACTGGAGGATGCAGCGTTTATCGATGGGGTAAATAGTTGGCAGATGTTTTACAAGATCTTTCTCCCCAATGCCAAGCCCGCGATTGCATCGTTGTTCATCATTGCTTTTATGAACAACTGGAATGATCTCCTCCGGCCCGTGATCTATCTGGACAGCGAACATCTCTGGACCGCTACCATGGGTCTCATGCAGTTTAAGGGAAACTACGGCACCCAATGGCACTTGCTTCTCACAGGGTCCGTGATCTCTGTTATTCCCTTAATAGCGGTGTACATTGCCATGCAGCGGTATTTTGTCGAGGGCATGCTAGGCTCAGGGATGAAGGGCTAACTTTCCCTGGGGAGGAATTGTGGACCTACACGTGGAAAGGGTGATGGGAATATCCTGGAACGAGGTGAGGGTATGAACTGCTTGGTCTGCAGCCAAGAGCAAACTGGCCCAAGCGCCTTTTCGCTCCTCGGATATTCCGTGTGCCCCGATTGTGAGAAGCTGATTATCTCAGTCAACCCCCATCATGATGAATATGCTGCAGTAGTTAAGGCTCTAAAGGGGGGCTGGGCAGATTATCTTGATGGCAGGGCATGGGACGAGCTTGTTAAAGAGAGCAGTGCAGGTGGTTAATTTGTTGCAAAGTGCGGCACCCCTATGGGAAGCGTTGTGTTCATACAAGGACAAGGGAGTGCTTCCCTTTCACACCCCCGGTCACAAGCTGCGGGGTGATCTTTTCCCCCGATTGATCGAAGAGCTGGGGCCTGGGGTTTTCCAGCTCGATCCTTCCGATGAAGTAGAAGACACTACGATAAATCACGATTTCCACCGCGCCTTGGAGGCCGCCCAACAGCTGGCGGCCCAATTGTTTGGCGCGGCTTATACTCTGTTCCTGGTAAACGGCACAACTTCTGGCCTTCATTATCTTCTGCATTTCATGGAGGGCGCCGTCGCTATTCCCCGCTTTTCCCATCAAGCTGTATATACCGGGGCCATGCTGAGCGGGAGTGAGTGCTTGTACATCCCGGCCCAGTTTGATCCTGAGTGGCAAATTCCCCTTCCGCCTACTGTTGAGGCGCTGCGCCGCGTTGCGGTGGGGCAAAGCCTTTCCGCAGCGGTGTTCACCCATCCAACTTACTACGGGACATGTGCTCAGCTCGAGGAGCTTATCGCTGAGGTTCACCGTCTGGGGGCTTATGCTTTTGTGGACGAGGCCCACGGAGGCCACTTTCGTTTTTCACTCAACTTGCCCTCTACTGGCCTAGAGGCCCAGGCCGACGGTGTGGTGCAGAGCACCCACAAGAATCTCGGTTCCCTTACCCAGACCTCCATGCTCCATTCCGCCTCGGGGGAAGTCTATGATCTGGCCAGCCGCGCGCGGCAGATTCTAGAGACCACCAGCCCGTCCTTGGTGTTCCTAGCAGTGTTGGATGAAGTCCGCCGCACGCTGCATGAACGGGGACAAGAGCTGGTAAGTAATGCCTTAGAGCTAGCTCGCTCCGTCAGTGCTAGGCTGGAGTCAGTGCCCGGCGTACTGGTCTTGCCGGACCATTTGCGCCATGATCCAACTAAAGTCGTGTTCTCCCTGCGGGAACTTGGCTTAACCGGCATCCAGCTTGAGGGTTTACTGCGCAGAGATTATAATATACAAGTAGAATTAAGCGACTATTACAATGTGATCGCCCTCATCACGCTGGGGGATACTGAGGAACGGGTAAACCGGCTTTGCTCAGCGGTAGAAGACCTTGCCCGGCGGGCGAGGCACCTTGGAGGCCCGCCGCTGCCAGTACACCAGGTATCCTATCCGCCCCTGCCAAAACAGGCCTTGAGCATGAGGGATGCGGTGCGGAGGCAGTGGGAGGCTGTACCCTTGAAGGCAGCCCAAGGCCGCGTATCTGCCGCATTTGTCACGCCTTATCCGCCAGGCGTACCGCTGCTGGTCCCTGGAGAAGTGGTGAGCCGTGAGGTAGTAGAATATCTCCAGTGGTGTTTGGGGTTAGGCTGGCCCATTCGCGGCCTGGACGGCTTGACAGTTTCTGTAATAAAGGACAATGCTGTTTGTTGAAGAAATATAAAAAAGGAGTATTCTTGCCATGGAAGAAGGGCTTTTCATAACACTTGAGGGAATTGACGGAGTGGGAAAGTCAACGCAGGCCCAGCTCCTGGTGGAGTACTTCACAGAAAAAGGCTGCGACGTTGTGCATACTTTTGAGCCAGGCGGCACTAAGCTAGGCCAGTCCATTCGCAGAATGCTGCTTGACCCAGAAAACCAGCAGCTTGCTCCGGTGACTGAAATACTGCTGTATGCCGCCGACCGAGCCCAGCATGTTGCGGAAGTCATCCAGCCTGCCCTCGCTCAAGGCAAGGTTGTGGTGTGTGAACGCTACATCGACTCCTCTGTGGCATACCAAGGTTACGGTTTAGGTTTGTCTGTGGATATGATCGCAGCTGTGAATAAACTGGCCACAGACGGGTTAGAACCCAACTTGACCATCTGCCTTGATGCGGAGCCGGAAACAGCCCTGGCCCGGGTAGGGGGAGACCGGATCGAAAAGCGGGCTCTATCCTATTACGAACGGGTTAGGGCGGGATTTCTCAGCATCGCAGCGCAAAATCCCCAGCGGGTTATTGTAGTCTCCGCAGAAGGGCTTGAGACGGAAGTTGCCCAGCGAGTGCAAAGGTCAGTAGTGGGGAGGTTAGCCCAGTGAAACTATTAGTGACTATTGTCCAGGATCAAGATGTGCCTGTGTTACTGGATACCTTGATGAAGGAAGGTTACAGTGCCACGAAGTTGGCTAGTACAGGTGGGTTCCTGCGTATGGGCAACACCACTTTGCTTATCGGTGTGGATGATGAGAAAGTAGATAACGCCCTAGAGTTAATCGCGCGGGTGAGCAGCAAGCGGGATGAGTATCAGATCGATCCTCTCACCAGTTTCGGCACGAGCATCTTGCCTAAAATGGATAAAGTAACCGTAGGTGGTGCCATCGTTTTCGTAGTTGATGTTGAGAGGTTTGAGAAGATTTGAGAGTCCGCCGTCAGGATCATCCCCGAGTGGGCGCATACTCCCCAAGCCGGGGCAGGGCTGTGGTTACTCACCGGCAGTCCACTTTTCTTGAGTTACTGGAGCTGGGCCAGCTGGATGAGGTCCAATTTCAGCAAGCTCTGGAGCAAGTGGACCGCTGGGCGCGCCGTTTTAAGGACAGCCCCACATACTATAACCTGGTCAAATATAAGGACGTTGTGCGGGCAATTCTCAAGGCTTTGATTGAGAAATCATTTAAGGTTGATGAGCACAGCTCTCACGACCATCGGGGCCGCCGCCGGCTTTTCATATTGGTCCGGAGCGTAGATGATAGACTTGAGGAGCTTACCCGGCTCTTCCTTCGCAATCAACTGAGCGGCCTAGAACTGGTTGCACGCTTAGATGAAATCCGTGGGATGCTCCTGGACCTGTATATGTGAGGTGAATCCATGACGCTTGGGGAAGTCCTGGGACAACCTGTGGCAGTTACTATCTTGGAGAACAGCCGTGCGAAGGGACGGCTTGCCCACGCTTACTTGTTTTATGGCGATGACGGTGTGGGCAAGGAAACCGCTGTCAGGATTCTAGCTGCTGATGCTGATCTCCGGGTAGTGGAGGGGTCCCCCTCAATAAAAATAGAACAGATTCGCATGCTGAGACAGCAGAGCTCATACACTCAGACTGGCTCGCTGGTTTGGCTGATCAAAGATGCAGAGAACATGACTGTGCAGGCGGCCAACGCCTTTCTAAAGGTCTTGGAAGAACCAAATCCCGGTGTGTACTTTTTTCTCACAACCACAAACTTGCACCGCATACTGCCCACTATCGTATCTCGCTGTCAAGTGGTGCCATTTAGGGCCATATCGGAAGAGACGATTTGCCAGTTCCTCGCAGATAAGTTCAACCAGGCACAGGACAGCCCGAGGATCCGCTTGCTGGCCCGGATGGCCAGAGGCTCCATCGGCCGAGCCCTGCAGTATTGGGAAGGGCCTGTGCTGGAGCGGCGCAAGCAGGTACTAGGTGCGTTAGAGCGTATTCCCAGTGCCACATACCCAGAAATCCTAGGCTTGAGTTTAAACTGGGACGAAGATCGGGTTCAAGTTCAGGATGATCTCCAACTGATGCTTGGCTGGTACCGTGATTTGGCTGCTGTTAAATCGGGGAGCGGAGTCAGCCTGTATAATCCTGACTACGCTGCAGAATTGGACAAAATCAGCAGCCAATACACCTATCAGGCATTGTTTGAAATCATGCATGAAATATCAGAAATGCAGACTGCCGTTGCAGGAAATGTACGTCCTCGGTTTGCCCTGGGCCGTCTGTTTCTGTCCATGAAAAAAGGAGCGCATTCCTAGATGCAAACTGTTGTTGGTATCCGGTTTAAGAAAGCCGGCAAAATATATTACTTCCATCCAGGCGAACTGCCGATCGCCGTGGGAGATAACTGCATAGTGGAAACATCCCGAGGCGTTGAGTACGGTGAGGTGGTAGTACCGCCCAAAGATGTGCCTGAGGATGAAGTGGTTCAGCCCCTAAAACAAGTGATTCGGGTGGCGACAGACGAAGATCGAGAGCATGCTGCCCAGCAGGCCAGGAGGGCGAAAGAAGCTTTTGCCGTTGCACTGGAGAGAATTGCCGCCCACGGACTACCCATGAAACTTGTAGATGCAGAGTATACTTTCGATGACAGCAAACTGCTGTTTTACTTCACCGCGGATGGGCGGGTAGATTTTCGCGAGCTGGTGAAGGACTTAGCCGCGATCTTCCGCATCCGCATTGAGCTCCGCCAAATCGGAGTGCGGGACGAGGCAAAGATGATCGGGGGCCTTGGTTCGTGTGGGCGGCCTCTGTGCTGTGCCACGTTCCTGGGTGATTTCGCTCCCGTGTCCATTAAGATGGCCAAGGAGCAGAACCTGTCTTTGAACCCGTCGAAGATTTCGGGCATTTGTGGGCGGTTAATGTGCTGCTTGCGGTACGAGTCAGAGGTATACAAGACCCACAAATCCCTCCTTGGGGACGGCTGTCCTGGCTGTGGCCACAGCCACGGCCGTGATCTTCTTATGGCCGATGAGTTCTTCAGTGAAGTGGAAGATGAAGAGGACTTCTATAGCGATCTCCTCAAGGAAGATACTATCCAGCCTGTGGATTATGAACTGATGCGGGAAGCGGCAGAGGTTGAAGAGCGTCCTCTCATCAGCGATGAGCGCTCTGTATCAGAGCGGCCCGCCTCAGAGCAAAAGGAAACTCGCAAGGGGTCAGGCAAGCGAAAGAGGAAGCCTAAACGCCGCGGTACTCCTCAAGGCGAAGCTGCGCCGCCGCAGCAAAAGGCCGTTGCGGATGAACAGAAGCAGGAAAAGCCTAAGCGCAAGGCAAAACGGCCTCGGCGGAAGCGGAAAAAGCCCCCGGTTGATGGAAGCGGAGCACCGGAGAACTGATTAGGGTGTGCTGACTATGCTGTATGTGTGCCCAACTCCCATTGGGAACTTAGAAGACATTACCTTGAGGGTCCTTAGGACCCTCAAGGAAGTAGATCTGATCGCCGCAGAAGATACACGTCACACGGTGAGACTTCTGCGGCACTACAATATTCAAACGCCCCTCATTAGCTTGCATGAGCACAACGAGGCTTCCCGGGTTGGCCTTCTCGTGCAAAAGCTGCAGGAGGGCAAGGAAATCGCCTTAGTCTCTGATGCAGGTATGCCCGGTATTTCTGATCCGGGGCGGCTTCTGATTAACGCGGTGATCGAGGCGGGCATTCCCTGCACGGTCCTGCCTGGGGCGAATGCCGCAGTTACGGCCTTTGTACAGAGCGGCCTGCCCAGTGATGAGTTCTTGTTCTACGGGTTTCTACCCCGGAAAGGCAAGCAGAGGGAAGCAGAACTGATGAAACTTGCCCAGATCCCCTATCCCATTGTCTTCTATGAGGCGCCCCACAGACTAGTTGAGACCCTCCACGACATCCTGCGCACCTTCGGCAACCGCCCTGCGAGCATCTCCCGGGAGCTGACCAAGATATATGAAGAGACGAACCGGGGATCTTTAGAGGAGCTCCTAGAGCACTTTCAATCCGAACCGCCTCGGGGAGAGTTTGTCATTACTGTCGCGGGGCTAGAGGTAGGCGAACCGGGGGCTTTAGGAGAAATGACAGAAGGCGATATCAAGCGCACCCTGCAAGAACTGCTGGACGGTGGCAGCACAAAAAGGGCTGCTGTCCAAGAGGTGGCTAAGCGATACCGCCTTCCCAAGAATCTCGTTTATCAACTGGCATTGGAGCTAGACTAAACTATGGGATGAGCTCCTTGCGGCAATCAGGGCATACGCCCTTGCCCTTGAACTCCTCTACATCCTCTCCTCCGCCGCAAAACACGCACAGCCGGGTAGATTTGCGAAGAATGATCTGATCCCCTTCCACGAAGATCTCAAGGGGATCTTTTTCTTGTATGCCCAGACTGCGACGGAGCTCTATCGGCAACACGACACGGCCCAAATCGTCGACCTTGCGAACGATTCCTGTCGCCTTCATAAGCCTCTCCTCCTTGGTGGTTCGAGATTAATCGACATTTGCTTAAGACATTATATAATGTTTTCCAGGAATCGTCAATTGTCTCTGTCAAAAAAAGGAGAATGGTCCTAAAAGGCTTAGGAACTAAGGCCTATATGATCGGGGTGCATTCTTGAGGCATTCCTTGAGTGTGTCGCCCCTAAGCCCAACGCGCATGGACTCTAAAGTGAGTACATCGTGGGGCTGGACATTGCCTAGGTTAACGTTGGGGCCGAGCTTGAGGAGAAGGTGGTTTTGCTGGCTAGCTTGGGGAGCTTCAATCAGAATCTTGCTGTGGGTGCCGATGCCGGCCAAGATCTCATCGAGGAGGCTGTCTTTTACTTCACCGTGGTTGTCGTAGATGCCTACTCCCTTCCCTGAATCCCGTCCTTCTAGAATCACTTTTTCAGAGCCATTTTCCAGATCCGTGAGGATCTGCTCCACCGCTGCTTCTGCCTGGATCTTAATGCTCCTGTCTTTCTTACCGATCTCCGACACTACTCCAAAGCCCCAGTCCCGTGCCATCTTGATGCAATCAGCCCGCTTTGGCCCGGGAAGATCAATGGTGCCTTCTGAGATTTCCACGTAGGTGAATCCTAGCTCCCGGGCTCGGGTGAAGAACTCTTTGAGCATTCCTTGATAAAAGGCAATCTCAAACAAGGTCCCCCCTGGGTAAACCTGTACTCCAAAGCTTTTTGCCAGGGCAATCTTATCCTTCATGAGGCGGGTGGGGTAGAGGGCTGAGCTGCCGAAGGCGATCTTAAGAAAGTCCATATGATCTGCGGCCATCTCCATTAGATCCCGCATTTCTGTGGGGCCGAGCCCTTTATCGATCACCATTGTTACGCCCGCTGTGCGCGGCTTAGTAAACCGCTTGGTTTCGGGGAGTGCTACCACCTCATCCCAAGCGCTGACTGGATGGGTCCTGTTCATCACTGTCCCTCCTGGTTCTCCCGTACTAGTACTAGGCTATCTTATTCCTCGCTCTGAGGAGGGGTGACAAACAGCAGAGCGATGACAAGGGCAACAGCACTCACAGCCGCGGCGCCCAAGAACATCGCCCAGCGCCCATATTGAATGGCCAGGCCAAAGGTGGGAGGGCCGATGGCTACGCCAAAAAACCGCACTGTCCCGTAAAGACAGGTGACTATGCCCCTGCGCTTCGCGCTGGCAGCCCCTGTGATCAGCGTATTGATGGGTGGCAGGACGATGCCAATGCTGATGCCTAGGAAGAACAAGGTGATCATTGTGGGGATGAGCTCGGAAAAGAGGGGGAGGAGGACCAAAGCGACGGTGCTCAGGAGCATGCCCCCGACCACCACCCACTTCCACAAAGCCTTGCGGTCCGCCAGGTAAGCGCCGCTGAGGTAAGAGGTGGTTGCCATAGAGAAAACCGGAATGGCGATGACAAACCCCTTCTTCAGGCCAAAGAGGTTGTGGCTAGATTCGAGGAAGTCAGAGATGTAGCTCAGCACCCCAAAGAGAATAAAGAGTGAAGCCATGCCTACGAAATAGGAGGAGAGGAGCACCTTGGCCTTTTCGCTGAACACAGCCTTGAGGTTTTCCCAGTATTCCTGAAAGGACTGCTTTTCCAGCTCTTCATTCTTCTCTTTCACCAACAGCCACACTCCTACAGCAATGGGAAAGGTGATGAGGCTGTAGGCGAAGAATGGCGCATACCAGCTGATCAAGGCGATGAGGGAGCCTAGAATGGGGCTGACCACTTTCCCCAATCCGTTGAAGGCCTCTAGAAGGCCTAGGGCCTTTGTCCGCTCGCTGGTTTGGAAGATATCGCCTGTTAGTGCCATGGCCAGCTGATAGGTTCCCCCCGCACCCATGCCTTGTACTACCCTTCCTGCTAGGAGCAGGGGATAGGGGTTTTCCAGCGTGATCGCGGCCAGCCCGCTGATGAGGCCTCCAGCACCGTAGATAAACAGGGCGGGGACCATAATGGGCTTGCGGCCGTACTGGTCTGAGAGAAATCCTGCTAGGGGAATGAGGATTCCTGCGGGGACTGAGAAGAACGTGACAATCAGCCCAACCTGAAACTGAGTGAGTCCCATAGCTCTTTCCATTTGCGGGAAGACTGGGATGAGCATAGAGTTGCCCAAGACCATGACAAAAGGCACTCCGCAGAGCACCGCAAATTGAACTGCTGTCTTTTTTTCCAAGACCCATCGCCTCTTCCAGGTTACTGCCTGCTGATCATTATTATTTGAGTTTCCGGGCAGGGCACACTTGACAAACAATGGGACAACTCGCCTTGACAACCACGGCGAGAGAGGCTAAAATTTCAGTATCGGAAAAGGAAATGGCGATGAGTGGGAAGAGTAGGTAGTAAGGTGTTTCCAACAGAGAGTCAGGTTAGGTGAGAGCTGACGAAACGCCTACTATTGAACATGGCCCAGGAGCTGCAGGCTGAAGTAGCAGTAGGCCTAGCCGGGAAGCGCCCGTTAGCGCGCAAGGGTATAGTGATCTGTACCTGGAAGCGGCTGTGCTGTGCACGGCAAAATTGGGTGGTACCGCGTGAGTAGAACTCTCGTCCCGATAGGGGATGAGGGTTTCTTGTTTTTTAAGGAGGGAAAAACATGAGTAACGAGAGGTTCTATATCTCCACCCCGATTTATTACCCCAGTGACCGCCTGCATATTGGGCATGCTTATACCACTGTTGTCGCGGATTCATTGGCGCGGTGGCACAAGTTTGCCGGGCGGGAAGTGCTGTTTGTCACAGGCTCTGACGAACATGGCCAAAAGATTGAGCGGATTGCCAAAGCCAAAGGGGTACAACCTCAAGAGTACGTTGATGCCATTGTAAGCACATTTAAGCAGCTGTGGAAACGACTCAACGTAGATTACGATGATTTCGTGCGTACAACTGAGCCCCGGCACCACAAGGCGGTGCAAACCGTCTTCCAGAAGATCTACGAGAAGGGCGACATTTACAAGAGCAAGTACAAGGGCTGGTACTGCACTCCCTGTGAGACGTTCTGGGTAGAGAACAAACTGCATGAGGGTAACTGCCCCGACTGCGGCCGCCCTGTGGAGCTGGTGGAAGAGGAAAGCTATTTCTTCAAAATCAGCAAATACGCGAATCGGCTCCTCAAGCACATTGAGGAAAACCCCGGTTTCATCAGGCCCGAGGCCCGGAAGAATGAGATGGTGAACTTCATCAAAAGCGGCTTGGAGGACCTTTGCGTCTCCCGCACCACTTTTGACTGGGGCATTCCAGTTCCCACAAATGAGGACCATGTGATCTATGTATGGTTTGACGCGCTCACCAACTATCTCACTGCCGCGGGGTATCCTGATGACCAAGGAAGGCTGGCAAAATGGTGGCCCGCAGATGTGCACTTAGTGGGAAAAGAGATCATGCGCTTCCACACTATCATCTGGCCCATCATCTTGATGGCCTTGGATCTGCCTTTGCCCAAGACCGTGTTCGGCCACGGCTGGCTGCTCTTTGACAACGACAAGATGTCCAAGTCCAAGGGGAACGTGGTAGATCCCAACCTGTTAATCGATGAGTTTGGGGTAGATCCCATCCGCTATTTCCTCATGCGGGAAATCTCCTTTGGACAGGATGGGAACTTCTCCCGCCGGGCACTGATTGAGCGGACCAACGCAGACTTAGCCAATGACCTAGGAAACCTCTTAAACCGCACCCTGGCAATGCTGAACAAGTATTTCGACGGCGTTGTGCCGGAGCCTCAAGATAAGACTGAACTCGATCTAGAGTATGCCAAGGCCGCAGGAGAAGTGGGGACCGCCGTTGATGATTACCTTAAGAATCTCCAACTGAATGAAGCATTAGCTAAGATCTGGCAGCTAGTCGGACGGGCTAACAAGTACCTTGACCAACGGGCACCGTGGGCCCTGGCTAAGGATGAATCGGCTCAGGGGCAGCTGGCCACGGTAATGTACAACGTGGTTGAAACCTTGCGCATTGTGGCCCTGCTGGTGAAGTCTTTCTTGCCTGACACAGGTGCAAAGATCTGGGCCCAGCTAGGAATAGCAGAATCTTTGGCTGAGCAAGTTTTGGCGGACACCGCGTTCGGCAAGCTTAAGCCGGGAACCGTAACGCAGAAGGGGGATCCGATCTTCCCCAGGATCGAGGAGAAGGACGAAGAGCCGGAAGTGGAAGCGAAGGAGGAACCGAAAGAAGTGAAGCCTGCCGCAGAGGAGAAAAAGCCTGAGCCCAAACAGGCGGAGCCCACAGAAGGGCTTATCAGTATCGATGACTTCCTCAAGTGCGAGCTCGTAGTAGGGGAAGTCCTTGCAGCCGAGCCTGTAAAGGGCGCAGATCGCTTGTTGAAGCTCCAGGTAGATGTGGGTAGTGACAAGAGGCAGATCGTGGCCGGTATTGCTCTGCATTACAAGCCAGAGGAGCTCGTAGGCCGCCGGATTATCGTGGTGAAGAACCTTAAGCCTGCGAAGCTCAGGGGAGAGCTCTCCCAAGGAATGCTTCTGGCTGCAAGCACCCCCGATGGCAAACTAGAGCTGGTTTCCGTCTCAGACAATATGCCCGCTGGGAGCAGGGTGAAATAGCATGATCGACAGTCATGCCCACCTAAATGATCTCCAGTTCAGCGCCGATGTGGCCGAAGTAGTAGCCAGAGCGGCAGAAAGTGGGGTCACCGGGATAATAAATGTAGGGTACGATTTGAGTTCTTCCCAGTCCGCTGTGGAACTAGGGGAGAAATTCCCAGGTCTCTATGCAGTCGTGGGGGTGCACCCCCACGACGCTAAGACTTGGAATAGTGAAGTGGAACAGGCTATTCGAGAGCTGGCTTCCCATTCCAAGGTAGTTGCCCTTGGGGAAATGGGATTGGATTACTATTACGACCACTCGCCTAGAGAAATCCAGCAGGAAGTGTTCCGGGCACAACTCGCCTTAGCCCGGGATCTGTGTCTTCCCGCGGTCATCCATTCCCGGGAGGCGGCCCAGGATACACTTAACATCCTGAAAGAGTTTCGTGACGTCCCCGCGGTCCTGCACTGCTATTCTGGTAGCTGGGAGATGGCTCAGGAATACGTCAAGATGGGCTATTACTTCTCCATTGGAGGAGCCTTGACGTTTAAGAACGCGCACCGCTTGCGGGGAGTAATCGGGCAGATTCCCCTGGACCGCCTGTTCCTAGAAACGGACTGCCCCTATCTTGCTCCTGTGCCTCACCGGGGCAAGCGGAACGAGCCTGCCTATCTCCCGCTCATTGCGGAGCAGTTGGCAGAGCTCCATGGGATCACTTCCGCAGAGGCCGGAGTGATCACCGCGCGGAATACACGCCTGTTTTTTCGGATTAACGAGGAGGACTGAAAATGCCCATTGCAGCCTTAGTAGGAACCCAATGGGGTGATGAGGGGAAAGGCAAAATCACGGATGTACTTGCGGCCAAGGCGGATGTGGTGGCACGCTACCAAGGGGGTAATAACGCCGGCCACACGGTGGTGGTGGAAAACGTAAAGTACAAACTCCACCTCATTCCTTCAGGGATTCTCTACTCTGGAACCACCTGCCTGATTGGCAACGGCGTGGTGGTAGACCCGAAGGTACTGGTGGAGGAAATGCGGTACTTGCACGAGCACGGCATTGATACAGGAAACCTGTACATCAGCGACAAAGCTCACGTGATCATGCCTTATCACAAAGTACTGGATAAATTGGAGGAGCAGGCCCGGCGCTTGAAAATCGGCACCACCGGACGAGGCATCGGACCTGCCTACGTCGATAAGTACATGCGGGCGGGGATCCGCATCGGGGATCTGATTAACCCAACCCGCTTCCGCAGCCGCTTGGAGGATTTCTTGCCCCTGAAAAACCGCATACTGCAGGAAATCTATGGCCACCCTGGTTTTGAGGTTGAGCAGATCTTCCAGGAGTATTCAGGCTATGCTCGAGAGTTTGCGGATCGGGTTGCCGATACATCGCTCTTGATCGATGAGGCACGGCTCGCTGGGAAAAACGTGCTCTGTGAAGGTGCCCAGGGAACGTTCTTAGATATCGACCACGGCACTTACCCCTTTGTCACCTCATCCAACTCTAGTGCGGGCGGCATTGCCGCGGGATTAGGCATAGGGCCTAACCATGTTTCCAGCATCATTGGGGTGGTGAAGGCTTACTCCACTAGGGTGGGCGAAGGCCCGTTTCCCACGGAGCTCTCTGATGCTGTAGGTGAACTCATCCGGGAGCGGGGGCAGGAGTACGGCACCACCACAGGCCGGCCTCGGCGCTGCGGCTGGTTTGATGCGGTGATGGTCCGCTACGCAGCACGTATCAACGGCCTTACAGGTTTGGCAGTGACTCTTCTGGACGTGCTAGATGCCTTTCAATCCATCAAGGTCTGTGTGGCCTATGACTACCGGGGCGAGCGCCTTGAGCATTTCCCCACAGACTTAGAGGCACTCCAGGAATGCCGGCCCATCTACGTGGAACTGCCTGGTTGGCAGACTGAAACGAGCAACGCCCAAAGTTGGGCTGATCTTCCGGCCAAAGCCCAAGACTTCCTCAGCTTCATCGCGAAGGAAGTAGGCTGTGCACTGCAGATCATCTCCGTTGGCCCTCGTCGGGACCAGACCATCGTGCTCTCCGAGGTTTTCGGAGAAAGGGATTGACACAGCCCGTACTCATGGGCTAAGATATATACCGTGGTCTTTGAGAGCCATTAGCTCAGTCGGTAGAGCACCGGACTTTTAATCCGGGTGTCCCGCGTTCGAGTCGCGGATGGCTCACCATTGCCCCCATCGTCTAGCGGCCTAGGACACCGCCCTTTCACGGCGAAGGCACCGGTTCAAATCCGGTTGGGGGTACCATCCGTTTCCAGAAAGCCTCAAGTGTTACTTGGGGCTTTTTTGCATAAGATCCCCCTCTTCTACCCATAGTATCAGTACGAAGCTGTATGCAGAGGAGGGATAGGGTGAACAGAACAATTGGGATTGTCATCGTTATCCTAGCCGTGTTGGGGCTCGCCCTGTATATGAACGCCCAACGGCAGATGGGCCCAAACTGGAATGACGGTACCTATACCGGCGAGTCGCAGCGGGATGAGCGCAGCCAATATGGCAAAGTTGATTTAATGATTAAGGACGGCAGGATCACACAGGTGGACTATGAGGAGTATGATAGTGACGGGAACCCAAAGGGAGCGAGCTATCCTTATCAAGAGGCCATTGAAGCCCAGTCCACATTAGAGCAAAGGTTGATAGAGACCCAGGATCCGGAAAAAGTGGATAATGTGAGCGGTGCTACTGGGACCTGGAACAAGTTTAAAGAAGCAGCGGCTGCTGCCTTGGAGAAAGCGAAGCAGTGAGGACAAAAAGAAAGGTGTTAGCCGTCTTAGACTAACACCTTATTTCTTGTAGTGGAGCTGGCGGAGGGACTTGAACCCTCGACCTGTCGATTACGAATCGACTGCTCTACCACTGAGCCACGCCAGCGCAAAAAAATGGAGCGGATGACGAGATTCGAACTCGCGACCCTCGGCTTGGGAAGCCGATGCTCTACCAGCTGAGCTACATCCGCTTACGCTGATCTAATTATAGAGCGAAAAGCGATGAAGATCAAGATGGGAAACAGCTTTTACTTTGTGATCTTATCGATGATCTCCATGATTTCCTCAATCTTGTGCTGCCCTTCGGGGGATTGGAAGGCCTCTTTCACACAGCTGTTGAGGTGATCATGGAGGATTTCCCGATTCACACTGCGGAGAATGGCCTGCGTCGCAAGGAGTTGATTGGAAATATCAATGCAGTAGCGATCCTCTTCCACCATGCGCAACAGGCCGTCGATTTGTCCTCGGGCTGTCTTCAAGAGGCGCGTGATTCTTGCTTTATCTGACCGCACTTTTCTGCCCCTAGCGCCCGAACAGGCCCTTTTTCTCGTGGATGGAGAGCACTCCGTAGCCTGCCTCCTCAACGGCGCTGCGAAGGGTTTGGTCATCCACAGTTTCGCTTAAGGTCACGGTGGCCTGCTGTTTCCCCAGGTTGACCTGTGCTGTGACTCCTGGAATGGAATTCAGCGCTTGTTCTACACGCTTTTGGCAGTGGGCACAGCTTAGGCCTTGCAGATTTATGATCTTCTTCATGAACATTCCCCTCACTATACCCCGGTGGGGTGTCTTTACTCTCATTCTAATCGAATTGCACTCCCTTGTCAAACACTGTTGCTTTTTCCGGTGGCAACTGCTATAATAACGGATGTACTACGGTACAACGTTATCAGATGTGCGCCTATAGCTCAGCGGATAGAGCACTGGCCTCCGGAGCCAGGAGCGCAGGTTCGAGTCCTGCTAGGCGCACCATTTTTTTTGTTCATGGACCGGACCTGTCCGTAAATCGTGATAGGGTTCGGTTTTTTTAGTGTGAAGGATTTTTTTCACAACTAGCCAACTACATATAATGATGGAAATATGATGCAAGGGAGGATCCCACATGAAAATAGGTGTATTTGCTGTACTGTATGGCGGACTTTCTCTTCGAGATATGCTCAAGAAAGTCAAGAGTTATGGCTTGTCAACAGTGGAGATCGGCTGTGGAGGATATCCAGGCAAGGCTCACTGTGACCCTGTAGAGCTCTTGGCCAATCCAGCGAAGCTGGCCGAGTTCAAGCAGGCTTTCGAGGATGAAGGGGTTCAGATCAGTGCTCTTAGCGTGCACGGCAACGCCCTCCATCCAAATAAGGAAATTGCCAAGGGATTCCACGAAGACTGGCGCAACGCGGTTCGCCTCGCAGAAAAGCTGGGCATCGAGATTATCAACACCTTCTCTGGCTGTCCAGGGGATAGTGATGATTCCAAGTATCCTAACTGGGTAACCTGCGCTTGGCCTAACGATTTCGCGGATATCTTGGAGTGGCAGTGGAACGAGAAAGTGATCCCTTACTGGACCGAAGAGGCGAAGTTTGCTGCGGATCACGGGGTAAACAAGATTGCCTTTGAGATGCATCCCGGGTTTGTCATCTACAATGTGGATACTCTCTTCCGGCTCCGCAAAGCGGTGGGTCCTAGCATCGGTACGAACTTTGACCCGTCCCACCTCATTTGGCAAGGCGCTGATCCAGTAGCTGCTATCCGGGCTCTCGGCAGGGAACAGGCCATCTTCCACGTCCATGCCAAGGATACCCACATTGACCCGTACAACACGGCGGTGAACGGTGTCCTGGATACCAAACCCTACGATCGCCTGCCTGAGCGGTCCTGGCTCTTTAGGTCAGTAGGTTATGGCAATGATTACAAATACTGGAAAGACATGGTGAGCGAGCTGCGGATTGCAGGCTATGACTACGTCCTCAGCATTGAGCACGAAGATGCCCTCGCATCTATTGATGAAGGCTTTGGCAAGGCAGTGACCTTCCTGAAGGAAGTCATTCTTGATGAACCCATGCCCCAGGCATGGTGGATCTAGAGAGGGCCAGCCATGGCAGCCCAGATTATTAATGGTAAGGAAATTGCGGCGCAGATTCGCTCTGAGTTAAAGGAAAGGGTAGATCGGCTAGCCTCTGAGGGCCGCCGGCCAGGTTTGGCTGTGGTCCTGGTGGGGGATAACCCTGCTTCTGCCGTGTATGTCCGCATGAAGAAGAAGGCTTGCCAGGAAATTGGGATCTACTCAGAAGAGCACAGACTGCCGAGCACAATCAGCCAAGGGGAGCTCTTGGCCTTGGTTGATCAGTTAAACGCGGATCCGAAAATCCATGGAATCTTGGTACAGCTGCCTCTGCCGAAGGGCTTAGATGAAGAAGAAGTCATCAACCGCATCGATCCACGCAAGGACGTGGATGGTTTCCACCCCGTAAATGTGGGCAAGCTGAGCATCGGGCTCCCTGCCTTTGTGCCTTGTACCCCTGCGGGTGTACTAGAACTGGTAAAGCGCACCGGTACTACCATTGCCGGGAAAAAGGTGGTCGTCCTGGGACGCAGCAACATTGTGGGTAAGCCCGCTGCCATGCTGTTTCTGAGGGAAAACGCTACTGTCACCATCTGCCATTCTCGGACTGTGAACGTTAAGGACGAGTGCGCACAAGGGGATATCCTGGTCGTGGCTGTAGGCCAACCTCAGCTGGTCAAAGGGGACTGGGTGAAGCCTGGGGCGGTAGTGATTGATGTGGGAATCAATAGGGTTGATGGACAGATTGTCGGTGATGTGGATTTTAGCGAGGTCAAGGAAGTAGCCGGGGCCATCACGCCGGTCCCTGGCGGAGTTGGGCCCATGACCATCGCCATGCTGATGAAAAACACTGTTGACGTTGCCGATGTGAAATAACTGGAAGTGCCGGGCAGCTTTGCCCGGCACTTACTTATTGAGGGTGAAGGGTTCTGCAAACTGCTGGAATACGGTG
This sequence comes from Peptococcaceae bacterium 1109, assembly GCA_001028815.1. Taxonomy (GTDB): domain Bacteria; phylum Bacillota; class Limnochordia; order Darwinibacteriales; family Darwinibacteriaceae; genus 1109. The sequence continues at coordinate 23,781 of LDJB01000007.1, read as the reverse complement.
TAGAGATGGCGAGCGTAGTCCACATCCCCCGTGCTTGAAATGGCCCAACCAAGGGTCTTGGTGAAGGGCTGTTCGTCCCACAACGGCGCAAAGGCCCCTGCAAAGCTGGGGGCTTCTGCTTTCTTGAGGAGGGGAGCGAGCATTCCCGCTGCATAAAGCTCCCCCGCCAGCTCTTGATCCACAATGAGCACATCCACCCGTTCTCCTGCGTTGAGATGAGCCGCAAATTCCATGCGGTTGCGCACAGCGGTGATCTTCCAGTTAAGGTTGCTTTCCTGGATCTCTTGCTCCAGCCAGGCCCTTATGGCCTCTGTCTCCGCAGGTGTGCCTTGGATGACGATGGTGGGGATTTCATCCTGTGGGGGCACCGCTGCGGGGCTCGCGAGCATTAACATGCCTAGGCTCATGGCTAAGGTCAAGCATATACCTATCACGATGAGGATGATGGGGCTGTCCGGGGCGGGAGGAGGATCGAGGCGCGGGGGACGGGGGTTTCGCAGCCGTTCTGCTTTTGCTTCTCGTGCTTCTTTTTTAGTTCTGGCAAGTTTGCGCTGTTCTTCGATGTAATCACGGTAGCTCACACAGTTCTCCCCTGTCTTTAGCTTCGGGGTTATTATCACCCAAAGACAGGAGGATATTGTGGGCATGTGCCGAAGAATCTACTGACAACTACATAGTAGGCTTGGTGCTGCTGGTATCGCCAGCAGATAATAGGGAAGTTGGGCTCTGGTACACAGAGAAACCACGCGGTCCCGCCACTGTATCCAAGGAGTGCCCCATGGAATGCCACTCACTGTTGTGGGGAAGGTATGGAGGCACGATGATCTGGGAGCCAGGAGACCTGCCAGGCTGAACTCGATCAACCATCTTGCGCGGAAGGGAGTGGTGGTCTTTTTCGTTTCCGAAATTGCTCACCCCAGATGTCTGGGGTTTATTTTTTGAAGGGGGGAGAAGTTGTAGATGAGGCTTAGACACGTTGTCCTCGCGGTAATCCTTGCTCTTTGCCTTGCGGGAACTGTTTGGGCGCAAAGCAGCATCCCGCAAAGAATCGTCTCTGTAACGCCCAGTGTTACAGAAGCTCTGTTTGCCCTAGGTGTGGGAGATAAAGTGGTAGGTGTCACAAGCTGGTGTACGTATCCGCCGGAGGCCACTGAGCGTACTATTATCGGAGATGCTTTCAACCTCAACATGGAGGTTCTCCTGAGCTTGCAGCCCGATCTGGTTATTGGTGATTCCACCCTGGTGGCAGGACACATAGAGCAGCTGCGGGCTTTAGGGATCGAAGTGGGCACCATTGACCCCACAACCCTTGATGAAGTGATTGACAGCATGATTACCCTGGGAGAGTTGGTGGGGGATCAAAAAGGAGGGCAAGCGCTTTCAGAAAACATGCGCAGCCGTTTGAGTGAACTCACTTCCCATGTTCCTGCCGGTTCCTCAAAACGCGTTTTTGTGGAAATCTGGTATGAGCCGCTCATGACTGTTGGCCCAGGCAGTTTCTTGGATGAGCTAATCAACTTGGCTGGCGGAGAGAACATTGCTGCAGACACCGGCCAGCCGTGGCCCCAGTTCAGTGAGGAGCAGGTCTTGGCTCGGGATCCAGAGGTCATTATCCTCACCAATTACAATAAAGCAGAAGCACTGCAGCGCCCCGCTTGGCAGAACCTCGCTGCCTATAAGACAGGGGATGTCTATGAGGTAAACCCTGACTTGTACGTACGAAGTACGCCTAGGTTGCTAGATGGCTTGGCGGAGCTGATTTCCTTCATTCACGGTGTAGAGCTATGAGGACTAGGAGAGGAGTACTGCAGGGTGTGGTACTCCTCACCGTCCTGCTCCTGAGCATTCTTGTGGCAGCGGCGGTGGGTTCTGTGTCCATTTCTCCTGTTAACGTTGGGAAGATGCTCATCAGCCGTGTGCCGCCCTTCCGTTCTATGGAGCAGACGTGGACAGCCGCGGAGGAAATGATCATTTTGCAGGTACGGCTGCCCCGGGTTCTCCTCGCGGCTGTGATCGGCGGCGGTTTGAGTACAGCAGGGGTACTGTTTCAGGGTATTCTCCGCAACCCCCTTGCAGATCCCTACATCATAGGGGTTTCTTCCGGAGCCTCGTTGGGAGCAGCTGCGGCTCTGTTGTTCCTGATTCCTGCAGGCATAGGCTGGTATGGGGCCCTGCCCTTGTTCGCTTTTGCTGGTGCAGTGGGGGCAACGTTTATTGTGTTCCGGGTCGGCCTGATGCACGGACGGATTCACCCCACCAACCTGATCCTCGCGGGGGTTGCGGTGGGGGCACTGTTTACTGCAATTGTATCGTTTATGATGGTTCTTAAGATCCAAAACCTGCAGGATGTCTATATGTGGCTCATGGGCAGCCTCTCTGGGCGGGGGTGGCGCCAACTCGCTGCGGCGCTCCCTTACGTGCTGGCAGGCTCAATGGTAGCGGTGCTTTTTACCCCCAAACTTGATGTTTATCTCTTAGGGGAGGAGACCGCCCATAGTCTGGGGATTGATGTTCAGCGGCTGCAAAAGCAGGTCTTGGCCATCGGGTCCCTAATAGCTGCGGCCTGTGTTGCTGTTTCAGGAGTGATAGGCTTTGTAGGGCTGATGGTTCCCCATGCGGTGCGGATGCGGATAGGCCCTAAGCATACCCCGCTTACGATTAGCTCCTTCTTGGTGGGCGCAATCTTCCTTGTGGCCGCGGATACGCTAGCGCGCACCGTCCTCTCTCCCGTTGAAATACCAGTAGGGATCGTGACCGCTTTGACTGGGGGGCCGTTCTTCATTTACCTGATGAAAAGGGGCTGAAGCATGCAGAAGAGAAGCTTGATTGAATTTGATAATGTAGGCTTTACCTACGGCAGCGCCCCGGTTCTGGAAGGCCTCTCGTTTCAGATTTCCACAGGGCAGTTTGTAGGCATTGTGGGCCCCAATGGCGCAGGCAAGTCTACAGTCTTGAAGCTTATGGACCGCTTGCTCACACCAACAGCGGGGGAAGTGCGGGTTGGGGGGCGGAACATATCCCAGTATTCCTTAAGGGAGCTGGCCAAACTAATCGCCCTGATTCCTCAAGAACCAGAGTACTTCCCCTTCACTGTGCGGGAATTGGTGTCCCTGGGCCGCTCACCATACCGAAAAGGCTATGGAACTCTTACTCCCCTGGATGAGGAAATCGTGGAGCGGGCCATGCAGGAGGCAGGGGTAAGTGAACATGCCCACCGGCCTGTGGATCAGTTAAGTGGTGGGGAGCGGCAGCGAGTGACCCTTGCCCGGGCCCTCGCACAGAAAACACCCATTCTGCTCCTGGATGAGCCCACAAATCATCTGGACATTGAACACCAGCTTCATATCTGCCAGCTCCTGGAGGGCAAAGCTGGGGAAGGAATGACGTGCGTTGCCGTCCTCCACGATCTCAACCTGGTGGCCGCTTACTGCCATGAGGTGCTGGTTTTAGACCAAGGCCGGCTCATCGCCCAAGGCCCCCCTGGGGATATCCTTACTCCCAAGCTCGTACAGGAAGTGTACCATGTTGCGGTCCCTGACATCCGCCACCCTGTCACCGGCCGCCCCGTCATAGCCCCCTAACCCCATGGTTATACTACTGATGCATGTAACCATGAGGAGGGGGTTTTACTTTGCGCAGAAGCAGCATTTTCGCGGGCATTCTGGCTTTCTTGGTTATCATGACAGCCTGGCTCGTTTTCACACCTGGACGAGATGTGGGCATCGAAGAGGAAACAGCGGAGAGTCAAGAACAGGGCAACTGGAACGAGCCTGTGGTCCAAGTGGTGGAGCGCATGGGCCCTGTGACGGTCAAGATTGAGACGGTAAGGGATGTATTAGTTGACCAGTTCTTCTTCTACCAAGTGCAGCAGCAAAAAGGAATTGGGTCGGGCCTAATCTATCGGGAAGACGGTTACATACTCACCAATAATCATGTGGTGCAAGATGCCGATGAGATTGTGGTGCGCCTTCCCAATGGGCAGAGTTACAGGGGAGAGGTGGTGGGCCGAGATCCTTTATCGGACTTAGCAGTCCTTAAAGTGGAGGCCTCTGGTTTGCCTGCGGCAGCCGTTGGCGACTCAAACGCCCTGCGGGTTGGGCAGAGCGTGATCGCGATCGGCAATCCTTTAGGGCAAGATCAGACCGTCACCACAGGGGTTATCAGTGCGCTCAACCGGGACCTTTTGGTGGACCCGGAAAACAACCGCTACCTGGAGGGCATGATCCAAACGGATGCGGCTATCAATCCTGGCAACTCTGGAGGCCCCCTACTGAACCAGAGCGGTGAGGTCATCGGGATCAATACGGCCATCATCCAGCAGGCGCAGGGAATTGGGTTTGCCATACCTATTTCCACTGCTACTAGCGTTGCAGATCAGATTATCGAACACGGCCGCCCCTTGCGCCTGGGAGTATTAGGCGGTTCCCTGACCCCCGCCCTAGCAGCGGCAATCCGGGAGCAGGCCGGAATAGAGTTGGCCGTGGAGCGCGGGGCTTTTATTACCCGGGTCATTCCTGAGACACCTGCGGAAGAGGCGGGGCTTGCTCAAGGGGACGTGATTACTGCAGTGAACGGCGAGGAGATTGCGGGCATGCGGGAGCTCCGAGATGCGGTCCAGCGGGCGGGATTTGGCGGTAAGCTAGCGGTAACGTACTACAGGGGCAGAGACCAGCGGCAGGCGGAGATCACGCTCTAGGGGCGATCAGGCCCCTCTTTTTTTCCAGTGGGCAGTGTGTTATGATACACTTGGTAGACGCCGAAACCGCGAGGGGGCCAGCCATAGTGTATGTAGTTTGTGAAGACCACCTGGAACAGGCATTGGATGAGTTTGTGGAGATTTACGAGATGCCGCCGGACCTTTATGAGCTGGAGTCGGTGAGCCTTTCGGACTGGGCTGCGCCTACCAGCTGCACGTTCTGCAGTAAGCCGCCCAAGTACCTTGTTGTCTAGAAACCAGGAAGCGTGAGGTCTGCTATCGTGAATGTCCGCATTATTGCCATCGGTAAGATCAAAGAAAGGTTCTTGCAGGACGGTATTGCCGAGTACAGCAAGCGGCTCGGAGCATATTGCCGGTTGGAGATCGTGGAGCTTAAGGAAGAGTCATTTAAGGAACCATTGTCAGATAAAGAACGGCTGCAAATTGTGACCAAGGAAGGCGAGCGCATCCTTGGGCAGTTGGGGAGCCGTTCTTTTGTTTTTGTCCTCGATGTCCAGGGGAAAGCTCTATCCTCTGAGGCCTTTGCGGAGCAAATCAGTGGCCTAGCGGTGCAGGGAGTTAGCCAGGTGGATTTCGTCATTGGAGGCGCCTTAGGCTTGAGCCCGGCGGTGATCAGCCGGGCCGACTTTATCCTGTCCTTCTCCAACTTTACCTTTCCCCACCAGCTCATGCGCCTCATCCTTGCGGAACAGCTCTACCGGGCTATGACTATCATCCGTGGTGAACAGTACCACAAATAAAGCAGGAATCCCCTGGCAAAGTGCAGAAAAAAGTGAGCAAATCATAACAATGGAGGTGATGGCAAGGTGCGATGGAAGAAGATCTCAGATGCAGTCATCCGGCGTCTTCCTCTCTATCTGAGGGTTTTGGATGAATTGGCAAGTGACCCTAATACACAGCTCATTTCTTCCCAGGAACTCGGGGTGCGAGCGGGAGTTGGCCCAGCCCTGGTGCGCAAGGATTTAGCTTGGTTTGGGGAGTTTGGCAAACAGGGCGTGGGCTACGAAGTGGAGTTCCTCCGAGATGAGCTCCGCCGGATTCTTAACTTGGACCAAGAGATTAAGGTCGCCATCGTGGGTGCAGGAAGCCTTGGTGCCGCTTTTGCCCGGTATACCCACAAGCGCTATTCTGATGACAGCAGTTTCAACCTGAACATAGTCGCCTTGTTCGACAACGATCCCGAGAAGATAGGGGCGCAGATTGATGGTATCCCTGTCTACGGGTCAGAAGAGCTGAAAGACAAGGTGGAGGAGCTTGATCTCCAGATGGCAATCATCGCGGTTCCTGCAGAGTATGCCCAAGTTGCCGCTGATCAGCTGGTTGCTGCGGGAGTAAAAGCTATCCTCAACTTCGCGCCTGTGAAGCTCACTGTTCCAGAGGGAGTTCATCTGGCCAGTGCTGATCTGTCCCTAGAGCTGCAGCGCTTAGCGTACTATCTGCGGGACTAAGGATGAGGAGGGGACCTATGGCGAAGCCGGTCGATTTGCTGATCATCGGAGGTGGGCCTGCAGGTTACTGCGGTGCGATTCGCGCCCGCCAGCTCGGGAAATCGGTAGTGTTAGTGGAAAAAGATGCGATTGGCGGTACCTGCTTAAATCGGGGCTGCATTCCCACGAAAGCCTTCCTCGAAAGCGCGCAGCTGTACGGCAGCTTGAGTCAGATGGCAGAGCATGGAGTAGAGGTTTCTTACTCTTCCCCTGATTTCGGTAAGGTTGTTGCCAGAAAAAACAAGGTGGTGCAGCGCCTCGTCCAGGGGTTGGTTTACCTTCTGCAGCAGAAGCAAGTCCAGGTGATCTCTGGGGAAGCGGAGTTTCTCTCGCCTACGGCCGTGCGGGTTGGAGAGGCCGAGTATGAACCAGAACGCATCCTTGTAGCCAGCGGCACTGTCCCCGCGGACTTGCCTAACCTGCCTTGTGATGGGAAACTGGTCTTAAACAGCGATCAGATTTTGAACCTGGAGACCCTTCCCAAGTCCTTGGTGATCGTGGGCGGTGGAGTGATTGGCTGCGAGTTTGCCACGGTGTTTGCCGCCTACGGGGTGCAAGTGACCATTGTAGAGCTGGCTGAACGCATCCTGCCTATGGAAGATGAAGACATAAGTAAGACTCTGCTGCGGGAGTTCCGCAAGCAGAAGATAAAGGTGCTCACCTCAGCGAGAGTGCAGCAAGTTGTCCCCCAAGCAGATGGGACCGGCGTTGTGCAGGTGGAGTACAAGGGTAGGGTAGAGGAGCAAAGCGCAGACTGTGTGCTTGTGTCTGTAGGGCGCAAAGCGGTCTTTCCTAAGGGATTCCCCGGCGCGGTTGATGGGCGTGGCCTGATTGTTGTCAACGATCAGTTCCAGACCTCTGTTCCGCACATTTACGCTGCAGGCGACATTATTGGGGGTATGCAGCTTGCCCATCTTGCTTTTGAAGAGGGGATGGCCGCGGTTGATTCTGCCTTTGGCGGAAGCCCCAAGGGCAGCTGGCAGGTACCTCGGTGTGTCTACACCAAACCCGAGATCGGGGCGGTGGGGATGACGGAAGGGGAAGCCCGGGCCGTGTACGGCGATGAACTGCAAATCGGACTGTTCAGCATGAAGGGGAACGGCAAGGCCGTTATCAGCGGTATGGACTCTGGGTTCTGTAAAGTCATTGCTGATAAAGGCGGCCGTGTCCTAGGCGTACATATGATTGGCCCGCAAGTTACAGAGATTATTGCCGGTGCCACAACCGTATTGGAGCACCAGCTCAGTATGGATGATTGGGTAGAGACCATTCACCCCCATCCCACAGTTGCTGAGTCGGTCCGGGAAGCGGCCCTAGCTGCCTTAGGCAGGGGGTTGCATTCCATTTAACTCATATTCGAGGAGGCGTTACTGTGCTGAGCGATATTGAAATTGCCCAACAGGCTAAATTGCAGCCTATACAAGAGATCGCGGCTAAGGTGGGCTTGACCGATGATGACCTCGAGCTTTACGGCAAGTATAAGGCTAAAGTCAGCCTCGATGCGGTGAAGCGTTTTGCTCACCGGCCTAACGGCAAGTTGATTTACACAACTGCCATCACTGCAACCCCTGCAGGAGAAGGGAAGACTTGCACCACCATCGGTCTTACACAGGCCCTGGGACGCCTGGGTAAGAATGTCATGGCATGCCTCAGGGAGCCATCCCTCGGCCCCACAATGGGCATTAAAGGTGGCGCGGCCGGAGGCGGATATGCACAGGTTGTACCGATGGAAGACATTAACATGCACTTTACTGGAGATATCCATGCGGTCACCACCGCCCACAACCTCCTCGCTGCTCTCCTGGACAACCACATCACCCACGGGAATGCCCTGAACATCGATCCCAAGCGGATTGTGTTCCGCAGGGTCATGGATATGAACGACCGCCAGCTCCGCAATATAGTCATTGGGCTGGGCGGAGCGGGCAACGGTGTCACTCGGGAAGATGGATTTGATATCAGCGTGGCCTCGGAGGTCATGGCCATCCTCTGCCTCGCAAGTGATCTGCAGGATCTGAAGCGCAGGGTAGGAAGCATTCTGGTCGGGTATACCTATGACCGGAAACCTGTATATGCCCGGGACCTGAAGGCAGAAGGGGCTATGGCAGTGATTATGAAAGACGCCATTAAGCCAAACCTGGTGCAGACTTTGGAAGGCCAGCCAGTGTTCATTCACGGTGGGCCCTTTGCCAACATCGCTCACGGGAACAACAGTATCATCGCGACTCAAACGGCCTTAAAGCTTGCCGACTATGTAGTCACCGAGGGTGGGTTTGCTGCAGACTTGGGTGCGGAGAAGTTCTTTGACATCGTTCACGGCTACTCAGGCCTCAAACCAGATGTGGTGGTCATCGTCGCTTCGGTGCGAGCACTGAACATGCATGGCGGGGTCCCGAAGGAATTAGTGAAAGAAACCAACCTGGAAGCACTCCGCAAAGGCCTGGCTAACCTCGATAAGCACATTGAGAATGTGAAGAAGTTCGGGCTGCCTGTTGTCGTTGCCATCAATCAATTCCCCACTGATTCTCCTGAAGAGCTGGAAGTGGTTGCCTCCCACTGCGACAGCTTAGGGGTGCGCTGGGCCCTTTCACGGGTGGTGGCGGAAGGCGGCGCTGGCGGCGAAGAGTTTGCAGAGGTGGTTTTGGACGTTTTGGAGAAGGAAACAGCGAACTTCAAACCCCTCTATGACTGGGACCTGCCCCTTAAAGACAAACTGCACATCCTCGCTACGGAGATCTATGGAGCAGATGGCGTTGTCTACACCGACAAGGCTGAACGGGCTATCCGCAGCATCACGAAGCTGGGGTACGGCAATCTCCCGGTGTGCGTAGCAAAGACTCAACACTCCATTTCCGACAACCCTGCGTTAAAAGGAGCTCCCAAGGGTTGGACTCTCACCATCACCGATGTACGCCCATCCCTAGGTGCTGGCTTTGTTGTTTGCCTCGCGGGAGATATTATGACAATGCCAGGCCTGCCCGGGAAACCCGCAGCAGAAATGGTTGATATTGATGCGGAAGGGCGGATCACAGGACTGTTCTAGCGGAGCGATTTGCGGTTGTCTAATTCCCACTCAAGTGGTATACTATTCAGTGGTTCGTGCGAGTATTGCGCAGCCGATTTTTTCCCCTGTAGGATTCCTGCGGGGGAGTTCGTTTATTTTGGGAGGTAGTAGGATGGATATCGCATTTGCACAGAGGGAAAAGCTGCATGGCCTAATCCTGAAGGCCATAAGCGACGCGGTGGAAGCAGGGGATTTGACTTCCTATGAGGTTCCAGAGTTTGTCCTCGAGGTTCCCAAGGATCCAAACCACGGTGATTTTGCCTCCAACGTTGCCTTAGTGTCTGCGAAGGCCGCGCGTAGAGCGCCCCGGGATGTTGCGGAAGCGTTAGTCAAGCATATTCCCGTTGGAACGTTCATCGCCAAGGTGGAAGTGGCTGGGCCTGGGTTTATTAACTTCTTCTTGAGCCAAGAGTGGCTTGGCGATATTCTCCGAGCCGTGGAAATGCAAGGGGAAAACTACGGCGCCTCCAATTACGGACAGGGAGAAAAGGTTCTGTTAGAGTTTGTCAGTGCCAACCCTGTTGGCCCTCTGAATGTGGTAAATGCCAGGGCAGCTGCTGTGGGAGATACTCTAGCTAGGCTGATGCGGGCTAGCGGGTATCAAGTGGGTACGGAGTTTTACGTCAACGATGCGGGGAATCAGGCGGATGTCTTCGCGCGGTCCCTTATCGCCCGGTGCCACCAGCAGGCCGATCCTGACTATCCTTTCCCAGAAGATGGGTATCCCGGGGATTATGTAACCGATTTGGCCAAGCAGCTCCTCGCGGAAAGGCCAGACTTCCTTGAGCTGCCTGAGGACGAGCAAGCTGCCTTCTGCAAGCGGTGGGGGACTGACCAGATGGTCAAGTGGCAGGCAGAAGATCTCCGGGACTACGGCGTTGAGTTTGACCTGTGGTTTAGGGAGCGGGATCTGCATGCTCAAGGAAAGCTGGAGGAAGTAATCGCATTCTTCCGGGAAAAGGGCTATCTCTATGAAGAAGAAGGGGCATTGTGGTTTAGGTCTACCGCTTTTGGGGATGACAAAGACCGGGTGCTCATCAAGAGCGATGGTTTATACACCTATGTTACCGCTGATATTGCTTATCACCATGATAAGCTAAAGCGGGGGTATACTAAACTCATTGATATCCTCGGCCCTGACCACCACGGTTATATTGGGCGGATGAAGGCGGCCGTCCAAGCCCTAGGCCATGGTGAGGATACATTGGAAGTGCTGATCCTGCAGTATGTGGCCCTCCTCCGGGACGGCAAGCCCGTGAAGATGTCAAAGCGAGCTGGGGAGTTCATCACCATGCGGGAGCTCGTTGATGAAGTGGGCACTGATGCAGCCAGGTTCTTCTTCCTAAACCGCAGCCTCGAAAGCCACCTGGACTTCGACATGAGCCTCGCGGTGGAGCAGAGCAGTGAGAACCCAGTGTTCTATGTACAGTATGCCCACGCCCGGATCTGCAGTATACTCCGGCAGGCAGAAGAGGTAGGAGTGGCCGTTCCCACTACGGCAGATGTGGACCTTAGCCTCCTGTCTGAAGAGGCAGAAGTCAACCTCATCAAGAAGCTTGGGGAACTGCCTGAGGAAATCCTGCTGGCCACAACCTTGAGAGAGCCCCACCGCATCGCTCGCTATGCCTTGGACCTGGCTAGCACTTTCCATTCATTCTATACACACTGCCATGTCCTTGGGGAAGAGGCTCCTGTCAGGGATGCCCGTTTGGTATTGGTGAACTGTGTTCTGATCGTCCTCCGGCGCACCCTCAGCCTGTTGGGGATTTCCGCTCCGGAACAGATGTAATGAAGGAGAGAAAATCATGAATCTATCTCAGTGCTGGCAGGTGATTGTTCAGTCCTTTAAGACCGCTTATGAGCGCATCGGCCTGGTGATGCTCACTAACCTCTTATGGTTTGTAGTGGGATTTGCCCCGCTGCTCATCGTGATGTATGTTCCACTGCCGCCCGTGGTTACCTATTTAGGGATACTGCTTACAGTCTTAACCCTCGGCGCATCCGCTGCAGCAGTGAACTACGTGATGGTGCGGATCATCAACAAAGAAGATGTAGAGTTCCGCGATTTCAAGGTGGGCTTTGTGAAGTTCTTCTGGCGCGGCGCAGCTGTGGCAGTCATCGCTTTGCTTGGAGCATTAGTGCTGTTTGTTGATTTGACCTTCAGCTTGACTCACACCAACCGCATTGTCCAGCTCCTGAGCGGCATTTGGATTTGGGCTCTCATCTTCTGGTATGCGGTGCAGCAGTTTGTCTTCCCATTCGTGGTTCAACAGGATATTGGAATCCGGAAAGCATTAAAGCGTTCTGCTTTGCTCGTCATTGATAATCTTTTGGGCAGTGCATTTATGGTGGTCATCTCCCTTGTTGTGCTGGCTCTGTGCATCATCTTGGCCGCGCCAATTCTGCTTTTTGTCACCTGTCTCTTAGCATTGCTCCAGAACTATGCCTACAATCAGCTCATGCTCAAGTATGAACAGGCAGATCAAGAAGTAGAAGCGGAAGCCAACGCGTAAGTTAGAGAGGTAAGGAGGATTAGGCATGGCCAAGTTCATATTCGTCACCGGTGGCGTTGTCTCGAGTCTCGGCAAAGGTATCACTGTGGCTTCTTTGGGCCGGCTTCTTAAGAGCCGCGGGCTGAGAGTAAGTGTGCTGAAACTTGATCCCTATTTAAATGTAGATCCAGGCACAATGAGCCCGTTTCAGCATGGAGAAGTCTTTGTTACAGAGGACGGTGCAGAGACAGACCTTGATTTAGGGCATTATGAGCGTTTTATCGACACTGATTTAAGCAGGAAAAGCAATGTTACCACTGGACAGATCTATTGGTCGATCCTGTCAAAGGAACGCCGGGGCGATTTTCTTGGCGGAACCGTCCAAGTTATTCCTCATGTTACCAATGAGATTAAGTCCCGCATCCACAAGGTTGCCCAGGACGAGTCCCCCGATGTAGTCCTAGTGGAAATCGGCGGCACTGTGGGAGACATTGAGAGCCTGCCGTTCCTGGAAGCTATCCGCCAAATGAAAAGCGATATCGGCAAAGATTCGTGCCTGTACATTCATGTCACTCTCATTCCCTACGTGGGCGCTGCCCGGGAGCTAAAGACCAAGCCGACCCAGCACAGCGTTAAGGAACTCCGCAGTATTGGTATTCAACCGGATATTATTGTTTGCCGCAGTGAATATGAAATAACAGCGGAACTCCAGGGGAAAATTGCCCTGTTTTGCGACATTGAGGCCCGGGCAGTTATCCCCAACGTTGATGTGGAGAGCATTTATGAGGTACCCCTGGAATTTGCCAAGGTTGGTTTGGATAGGATTGTCATGGAGAAGTTGGGACTGGAGTACAGAGATGGGGATATGCAAGAGTGGGAAGCAATGGTCCACGCGGTGAAGAATCCCCAGGCCGAAGTAAAGGTTGGTATTGTAGGGAAATACGTGTCGCTCCCTGATGCATACCTCAGCATCGCTGAAGCCTTAAGGCACGGCGGCTGTGCCAACCGCACTGCGGTGGAGATTGTTTGGATCGATGCGGAAGAGGTGGAAAGCGACGGAACCTCCGTTCTGGAGGGGCTGGATGGGATCCTCATCCCAGGAGGATTTGGCAGCCGAGGTGTGGAAGGTAAGATTCGAGCTGTTGAGTTCGCCCGCTCCAAGCAGATTCCTTTCTTCGGCATCTGCCTGGGAATGCAGTGCGCGGTGATTGAGTTTGCCCGTAACGTTGCTAAACTTCCTGATGCTAACAGCTTGGAGTACGGCAGTTGCGCGAATCCGGTGATCGGCCCAATGCCAGGGCAGGAGGATCTGCAAGATCTCGGCGGGACTATGCGGCTTGGCTCGTACCCCTGTGTGCTCGCAGAGGACTCTCACAGCTACCGGGCGTACGGGGTAGACCTCATAGACGAACGCCATCGCCATCGCTACGAGTTTAACAACAACTATCGCGATATACTGGCCCAGCACGGGATGCGTTTTTCTGGGTTGTCCCCCGATGGCAAATTAGTCGAGATCATCGAGCTGGATGATCATCCGTGGTTCGTGGCCACGCAGTTCCATCCAGAGTTTAAATCACGGCCTACAAGGCCCCATCCGTTGTTTAGGGCATTCGTGCAGGCTGCCAAAGCTAGAGGGGAGCGAGGCGGTCAGTAATATAGGAATGCGGAGGTGATGGATATGCTGCAGATGAGCGTGAAAGTAGTTGGGTTGGACCAATCTAGTATGGTGCCTGTAGTCATATTGACCGACGCAGATGAACGTTTCTATCTCCCGGTAGTTATCGGCCCTGCAGAGGCTAATGCTATTGCTGTGGTGCTGGAGGGTTTGACTACCCCCAGGCCGCTTACCCATGACCTGCTCTTGTCAGCCATCAAGGAACTGGGAGCCGCAGTGGAGCGGGTCGCGATTACGGAACTCAAAGATGACGTATTCTACGCGCGAATTTCCATAAGGCAAAATGGACAGACTCTGGAGCTGGATGCACGCCCTAGCGATTCTATTGCACTTGCCCTCCGGGCAGGAGTGCCGATCTTCGTATCTGAAACAATCGTAGAGCAATCTGCCATGATTAAGCAGCCAGAGGATCCGGAGTTAGAAGAGTTCCGGGCTTTCTTGAAAGACTTATCACCTGATGATTTCCGCCGGTGATCCTGGTACAGGTGAATCTGGCAAGGATTTCTGTATAGCTGAACTACGACGGGCACATACTCTCCGTGAAGGGGGTATGTGCCGTGTTGTTTTACCGAGCTGCGCTGTTGTCTCTCGTTATTTTTCTGTTAGCAGCCCCCCTAGGGGCAGCGTACCAGCCCCAAGTCATCCACGGGGATATCCTGGAGGTGCACCAGGAGGAGGGAAAGGTTCGGATTGCCTCTTCAGCGGGGATGCTTATCTTGGAACTCGCCTCTCCGTGCCGAATTGTCAGGGGCCGGCAAGAGGTGAGCGTCGCTGCCCTTCGCCCCATCCAGCAGGGCTGGTATCAAGACGGGCTGTTTGTGCTCAACTCTGCCGGCCAGGCCGTGGAAATAATCGTGAGCTATGCGGTTCGAGAAGAGGATGGTTTTCTAGTATTGTATGATATTTTTGGGAACATCAAGATGCGGGAACCGCTGGAGCGGTGAAAGGGAATTCCTCCTTCCTGGCGAATATGTTATACCGCGGAAGATAGGAGGAATCCTAGGTGATTGTTGAAACACAGAGGACATTGGCGCTGCAGTGCCCTGCATGCCAGGGAACACAGTTCCACGAATTCTCCATATTTGAGGTCGGTCCTCAGCCCCATCCTTTGCAGTGCAAATGTGGTTTTGCCCACGGCCAGGTTAGCCGGACAGGCAGTAGGTACACTATCGATGCCTTCAGCCTGGCAGGAGAACGGGTACGCCTTATATACCCTGCAAAGGAGTTTTTGCGCGCTCGCCTCATGTCCTTGATCGAACCAACTTTTGGTGATACTATAGGATTCTTGGGAAGAGATAAAGATGTGTCAGAGGCTGTGTCCCACTCAGAGTGCTTCCAGTTTGGCTCCGATGGAGCAGAACTTGAGGATTTCGAGAATCCTGATGTAATGTATGCAGTGTTGGCACGGCTGCAGCGCCTTGCAGGAGAGGGCAAGATTACCTGCCAGTGCGATCATCCTTCCGTGGGCATTGATATCTACCCGGATCGGGTTGAGCTGGTTTGCTCATTCTGCGGCAGTGCTGTGGTTATCGAAGCTTCAGCACCTTACCATCAGGAGCGGGTAGCCCGCTTGCATGAGATTGTGATGGAACCCTCTTCATATGCCAGCTTGGGCGAGTGCCTCAAACCCCTATTCTAATTCCCTTGACTATTTCGAAGGAGGTCGACCTAATTGCTAGTTTCTGGCCGGGAAATACTGCAAGCTGCACGCAACGGTGGTTACGCTGTAGGTGCGTTTAACCTGAACAACATGGAAATCCTCCAGGCCATTGTAGAGGCCGCGGAGGAAGAGCGTTCCCCTGTGATTATCCAGGCAAGCCAAGGAGCACTGAAGTACGCTGGGATTGAGTACATAGCTGGGCTGGCCCGCATTGCCGCAGAGAAGGCTACTGTCCCTGTGGCTCTCAACTTGGACCACGGCACAAGTTTTTCACAGGTGGTGCAGTGCATCCGCCACGGCTTTACCGCGGTAATGATCGATGGTTCCAAGCTGCCTTTTGAGGAAAACATCGCCATTGTGCAGAAGGTAGTTGAGGTTGCCCATCCCAACAACGTATCCGTCGAAGCAGAACTGGGCAAAATCGGCGGTGTAGAAGATGACATTGTGGTCTCGGACCGGGAAGCCACCTTTACCGATCCTGATGAGGCGGCCGAGTTTGCAGAGCGCACTAAGTGCGATGCTTTGGCAATCGCCATCGGTACCGCCCACGGCCTCTACAAAGGCGAGCCCAAGCTCGACTTCGAACGCCTGCGGGAGATCAGGGAGAAGACGGATGTGCCGTTGGTACTCCACGGTGCATCAGGCGTACCGGATCATGCCATTGCCATTGCCCGCCAATACGTATCGAAAATCAACATTGACACCGAACTGCGGGTCGCATTCTCCAAGGCCATCGTGGACCATCTCAAGGAACACCCCAACGAGATTGACCCACGCAGGGTCCTAGGGCCAGCGAAGGCTGCTATGAAAGAAGTGGCCCGAGCCAAAATGAGACTGTTTGGCTCTGCTGGAAAAGCATAAGATATATGGGGAGGGGAAACCCTCCCCTCACTTAAAGGTGGTGAACATTTGAATATTGCACAACTTGAGTCCAAGACAAGTTCTGAACTGCAGGAGATCGCACGGGACATGGGCATCACCGGGGTCTCCAAGTTGCGGAAGAAGGACTTGATCATCCAGATTCTCAAGGCGGAGACGGAAAAAGAAGGACTGCTCTTCATCAGTGGGATTTTGGAGATAATGCCCGACGGGTTCGGTTTCCTACGGCTCGACAACTATACACCTGGCCAAGACGATGTCTATGTGTCTCCCTCGCAAATTCGCCGCTTCTCCATGCGGACTGGTGATGAAATCCTCGGCCAAGTAAGACCCCCAAAAGAAGGCGAACGCTACTACGCTCTGCTTAAGGTTATTGCCATCAATCTTCTCGACCCAGAACTTGCTCCTAAGCGGCCCTGTTTTGATGATCTAACCCCGATTTACCCCAAAGAGCGCATCCATCTAGAGACAACGCCTGCAGACTACACCACCAGGCTGATTGATCTCTTAGCTCCCCTAGGGCTCGGACAGCGCGGCCTGATTGTAGCGCCGCCGAAGGCAGGCAAGACTACAGTCCTGAAGAAAATCGCCAACGCAATCAGTGAAAACCACCCCGAGATTGAAATCATCGTGCTGCTGATTGACGAGCGCCCTGAGGAAGTAACAGACATGGAGCGCTCAGTCAATGGCGAGGTTATTAGTTCGACTTTCGATCTGCCCCCTGAGAATCACGTGCGGGTTGCGGATATTGTCTTAAACAGAGCGAAGCGCCTTGTTGAGTCTGGCAAAGACGTAGTCATCCTGATGGACAGTATTACCCGGCTTGCCCGGGCTCATAACCTCGTGGTACCCCCAAGTGGCCGGACCCTTTCGGGCGGGGTAGATCCCGCAGCCCTTCATCGGCCCAAGCGTTTCTTTGGTGCAGCCCGCAAGCTGGAAGAACAAGGCAGCTTGACTATACTTGCTACCGCTTTAGTTGAAACCGGCAGTCGGATGGACGAAGTGATCTACGAAGAATTTAAGGGGACTGGGAACATGGAGCTTCATCTCGACCGCAAGCTCGCTGAAAGGCGCCTCTTCCCAGCCATCGATGTGGAAAAGTCTGGCACCCGCCGGGAAGAATTGCTGATGACACCTGCAGAACTTGATGCTTCGTGGCTTCTGCGCAAAGCCATGGCTTCCCTTGGGACAGTGGAAACCCTGGAATTGTTGTTGGAGCGGCTGAGCAATACTAAGACCAATGCCGAATTGGTGGAGCTAATACGGACATCCTCATTCGCTGAAAATGTACGGAATAGGTAAAGGAATTTTGCAATTGCTGTCGAATTATTGCTTGATGTAGTGATGTGCTGAGGAGGAACTACAATGCATCGGCGCCAAGCTCGAAATAAATTCATCATACTCCTAGCTCTAATGGCATTGTTAAGCCTCGGAGTCCTGGGCCGCATGGATACGCGCCTGCATATAGGCGGCAGTGACTGGGATATGGAAAGTTTCATGTTTGTTTACATAGATGATCTGCGGTTCGAACCTGAGGAGATTGATGAGTCGGCCATTTACGCCATTTCCATCGATGGGCTAACGGGCTATGCCTCTGAGCCGGCAGCCGTGATTGAATCTCAGTCCTCCGAGGCGCGTACCGAAGCCGGTGCTTCCACTCCGGCACAGCCTGCAAAGCAGGAGACACCACAGACAGCTGCGCAAAGCGGGCAACAGGCTCCACAGAAAGCGGCAAAAGAAGTTGCACCACCAGCCGCGGAGCCTCCAGAGCCCAAACCGGCAGAGGCACAGAAGAAGCCAACGGTCTTGGTGCACACGGTGCAATCTGGAGAGACACTCTGGGATATTGCCCAAGCATACGGCATTACCGTGGACAGCATCGTTTCTGCGAATGATCTCACTAATCCTAACCGGCTGCGTGTGGGGCAGAAACTGGAGATCCTTACAGTTAAAGGTGTCCTTCACGAAGTATCCGCGGGCGAAAGCCTGTGGGAAATCGCACAGCGTTATAAGGTATCCATCGATGATATCGTTGAGGTCAACTCTATAGCGGATCCTTCCCGCATCCAGCCCAAGACGAAGCTGATTATTCCTGGGGCTACCAGGGTGTTGCGGAGCGACGCTTTGGTGGTGAACGGCCAACTTCAGAAAGCCTTTGATTGGCCGGTCATAGGGCGAATCTCTTCATCGTTTGGGCCTCGCTGGGGTAGGATGCACAACGGTATGGACATCGCGGTGAACACTGGTACTCCCGTGAAGGCTGCGGCTGACGGACGGGTCACCTTTGCAGGTTGGAACGGCGGCTACGGGATCTTGGTGATTGTGGATCACGGCAACGGAGTAGAGACGCGCTACGCCCACAACTCCCGAGTGAATGTGAAAGTGGGCCAGCAAGTGTCCCGGGGCCAAGTGGTCGCCTACAGCGGGAACACCGGCAACTCCACCGGACCTCATGTCCATTTTGAGATTCGCTATAGAAACAACCCGGTTAACCCACGGCTGTATTTGAAATAAGTAAAAGGTCCGTCCCTGGCGGACAGTGGAAGTTTCCGTTGCCTCGACTGGCCACTTGTGCTATAATGACCAGTGGTCAGTCCGCAACGAGAGTGAGGTGAGGACATGAAGGCAAAGATTCATCCAAAATATGAGAAGAGCGTTGTAACTTGCGCTTGTGGAGCCACGTTTGAAACACGTTCCACTAAGCCTGAGATCAGAGTAGAAGTCTGTTCAGAGTGTCACCCATTCTATACTGGTCAGCGGCAGACTGTAACCCAAAGCGGTGGACGCGTTGAGCGGTTCCTCGAGAAGTATAATCTGAAGAAGTAAGGTCAAGATGCAGTTAAAGGCAGGGTGTACCCTGCTTTTTTTATTGGAAGTGAGGGTGAGCCATGGGAGTGTTTTTAGCACCGATGGCAGGTGTCACTGACTTAGCATATCGCTTAATTGCCAGGGAATTTGGTGCTGACTTGGTAGTTAGTGAGATGATCTCCGCCCAAGCCCTTGTTTACGAGAACAAGCGTACGCTGCAAATGCTGGCTACAGAAGAGGCAGAACGTCCCGTGGCCATCCAACTGTTTGGCCACAAACCGGCAGTGATGGCGGAAGCGGCTCAGATTGTCATCGACCACTGCCGCCCCGAAATGATCGACTTAAACTTCGGTTGCCCCACACCTAAGGTGGTAAAAAACGGTGATGGAGCGGCGCTGCTTCGGGAACCAGAGCTGTTAGAAGAGATCGTGAGTGCTGTAGTGAAAGCGTCCTCTGTGCCAGTCACAGCCAAGATCAGGATGGGTTGGGATCAGGGATCCATCAACTGCGTGGAAATCGCTCAGCGAGCAGCGGGGGCGGGAGCCTTCTGGATTACGATCCACGCGCGCACACGAGACCAGTTCTATGCTGGACAAGCTGATTGGGGCTGGATTAGGCGCGTCGTAGAGACTTGCCCCGTTCCGGTAGTGGGCAATGGGGACATCTTCAGCGCAGAAGATGCCCAGAGAATGCTAGCGGAAACAGGGTGTGCCCATGTGGCTGTGGGTCGAGGAGCCCAGGGCAATCCGTGGATTTTCCGTGAGATCCAAGCAGCCATAGGGGGAGAGCCTATACCGCCCCGCCCCACAATTGCAGAGCGGATCCGGGTTGCCTGGCGCCACTTAGAACTGAAGGCAGAGTATGATGGGGTACGGATGGCCGTAAAGGAGATGCGCCCTCATTTGGCGTGGTATCTGAAGGGAGTTCCGCACTCTGCTGAGATTCGGCGTCAGCTGAACACTGCAGAGTCCATGGAGGAAGTCCGAGAGCTCCTTATCCAACTTGTTCCCGAAAAATGACTTTAGGGGTCGTTGGCTATTGTACCAACGGCCCCAATTTGCTACAATTAATGTGTACAAAATGTGCACACGCGCATGTGCCAGGGTGGTGGTGAGATGGATTTCTATCGGATCGGGGATAAGCTCATCAGCAAGGAAAAGGCGGTCCGGGCTCTAGAGCGAATCTTCGCCTTGCGTGCCTCGGGCCTTTCCCAGCAAGAGGTGGCTAACCGCGTGGGCTGTGACCGCACTTTTGTCTCTAGGCTAGAGACTATGGCCGAAGTTCGCAAGGGCGGTTCCTTGGCGGTGATTGGTTTTCCCATTGCCAACACTGAAGAAGTGGCTGAGGTATGCAACAAATTAGGGGTGGAGTACACCTTCCTCCTAACGGATGCAGAGCGGTGGAATTTCGTTGAGAACTTGAGCGGCATTCAGCTTCTCAATTGGCTCATGGAGCTCATGACAGAGATGCGTTCCTACGACAATGTGATCATGATTGGTTCTGACATGCGCATTAAGCTCGCGGAAGCCATCCTCGGAGACAAGGTGATCGGTTTTGAAATCGGAGAGTCACCCATCACCCAAGATGTGTACATTCAGCCAAAACAGCTCATGGATTTGATTACTACAATTAAAGGGGTCCTGACATGAAACGAGTAGTCAGCGTGAGCATCGGCTCATCAAAGCGGGACAACCAAGCCATCGTGAAACTCTGCGGTGAGGAGTTCTCCATTGAGAGGATCGGAACTGATGGAGACATCAATAAGGCAATTGATCTCATCCGAGACCTAGATGGCAAGGTTGCGGCCTTTGGAATGGGTGGTATTGATCTTTACCTTGCTTGCGGTAACCGGCGGTACATTCTGCGGGAAGCGAAGAAAATTGCTCGTGCCGCACAAAAGACACCCATGGTGGACGGTTCGGGCCTGAAGAATACGCTTGAACGGCGCACCATTGAACGCTTGGCAGAGGCAGATCAGTCGTTCTTCCAGGGGAGCAAGGTTCTTCTAACGTGTGGCGTGGATCGCTTCGGTATGGCGGAAGCGCTTCAGCACACTGGCGCTGAAGTGCTCTATGGCGACCTGATGTTTATCTTGGGGCTGCCCTTTCCCATCTACAGCTTGAAGGGGTTGGATGTGGTTGCCCGGATTGCTGCTCCTCTAGTGGTACAACTCCCCTTTAAGCTGCTGTACCCCATCGGGGAAAAACAGGAACAGCAGCCCAACAAGGACAAGTTCGCGAGATACTACCAGTGGGCCGATGTGATCGCAGGTGACTTTCACTTGATCCGCCGATACATGCCTGACCGCTTGGAAGGGAAGAAGCTGATCACCAACACCGTAACCAAGGACGATATCCGCTTCCTTCGGGAACGGGGGGTGGCCAAGCTGGTTACCACAACACCGAACCTTAATGGGCGTTCCTTTGGCACCAATGTGATGGAGGCTGTCCTAGTGGCACTTCTGGATAAACCATTACCGGAAATCAAACCAGAAGATTACCTATCCATGCTTGACAAGGTAGGTTTCGAGCCCCGCATTGAAGACTTACGGGCCTAGAGTCCACCCGCGGGAGTTCTTGACACCCCATAGTGAGTTCCTTATAATAGATTAAGCAACCTTGAGGATGGTTTTGAAGAGCATATTTTCCTACAGTCACAGCCATATTAACGTTGATGCTCACGAAGCCACATTGCAAGTTGTCTGCCTGCTATTAATGGGAAAAGGAGACAGGAGCCGTATGATGGGTAAGGAAGTCTTGCTCACGCCCGAAGGACTCAAGAAACTCGAGGGAGAATTGGAACTCCTGAAGACCGTTAAGCGTCGTGAAGTGGCGCAGAGGATTAAGGAAGCACTGGAGTTCGGAGATATCAGCGAGAATTCTGAGTACGACGATGCGAAGAACGAACAAGCTTTCATCGAGGGTAGAATAATCACCTTAGAGAAAATGCTGCGCAACGCCAAAGTTATCGAACATGAAGACGGACAAGAAGATGGCGTTGTCGCTGTAGGCAAGAAAGTTGTTTTGCGAGATTTGCAGACTTCCGAGGAATTTGAATACCAAATCGTCGGTTCTGCAGAAGCAGATCCCATTCAGGCGAAAATCAGCAATGAGTCCCCTGTGGGAAAGGCAATTCTGGGAAAGGCACAAGGAGATGTGGTTCAAGTAGAGGTCCTGGACGGCCTGCTGAAGTACGAGATTGTGAGTGTACGCAGGTAAGCAGCCCGGCTACATGGGAGGTAGTATAGTGAAGGATCACCATGAAGAACATGTTGAGGAACAACGGCAAGAGCTAAATGAGCTTATGGCTATACGCCGGACCAAGCTGCAGTCGCTTTACGATGCGGGAGTCAACCCATACGGGGAGAAGTTCGAACGCACTCATTATGCCCAAGAGATTATTGACAATTTTGAGTCCTTAGAAGGGCAAAAAACTGTCATTGCTGGACGCCTGATGTCGTTCCGTACCCATGGAAAGGCCAGTTTTTCTGACCTTATGGACGCTTCAGGAAGGATCCAGCTGTATTTGCGTGTAGACGTTTTGGGCGAGGAAGCGTATGGGTTTGCCAATCAACTGGACATCGGGGATATTGTCGGTGTTTCTGGCACCATCTTCCGCACTAAGCGCGGCCAGATCAGTGTTGAGGTAGAAAGCCTCAAGCTGCTTTCCAAGTCACTGCGGCCCCTGCCAGATAAATGGCACGGCCTTAAAGATGTAGACTTGCGTTATCGGCAGCGGTACGTGGACCTGATCGTCAATCCAGATGTCCGAGAAGTCTTCCGTAAACGCAGCCAGATTATCCAGTGCCTGCGGGATTTCCTGAACACTCGTGGCTTCATTGAAGTGGAAACACCTATGCTGCACCCGATCGCGGGTGGAGCTAACGCCCGGCCTTTTGTGACGCACCACAATGCTCTAGATATGGACCTGTACATGCGGATTGCACCTGAGCTTTACCTCAAACGGTTGCTCGTGGGCGGCCTTGATAAAGTCTACGAAGTGGGCAAGAATTTCCGGAATGAAGGTATCTCAACGAAGCACAATCCGGAGTACACATCATGTGAGATCTACGAAGCATACGCAGATGCGGAAGACATGATGAAACTCACGGAAGACATCTTCGCGTACATCGCCGAACAGGTAGTTGGCTCCACAAAGATAGTCTTCCAAGGCCGGGAAATCGACTTGACTCCTCCGTGGCCCCGCAAACCCATGCTGGAAGCCATCCGGGAGTATGCCGGTGTAGACCTTACAGGCCTCAACGATGAACAAGCCCGTAAGCTGGCCCGGGAAAAGGGTCTATCAGTACCGAATAATGCCTCGTACGGGAACATTGTAGAAGAGTTCTTTGATGAGTATGTGGAACCCCACTTGATTCAACCGATCTTCATCACTGATCATCCGGTGGAGGTTAGTCCTTTGGCCAAGCGGAAGAAGGACAACCCTAACTTGACCGATCGATTCGAACCGTTTATTGTCACATGGGAAGTGGCAAACGGGTTTACTGAGCTAAATGACCCCATCGACCAAGAGGGGCGCTTCCGGAAGCAGATGGAACAGCGTGAACAAGGCGACGAGGAAGCCCATATGATGGATGAAGACTTCATCCGAGCCCTTGAGTACGGGATGCCCCCAGCTGGTGGCTTGGGGATCGGCATTGACCGTATGGTGATGCTCCTCACTGATTCTCCTTCTATTAGAGATGTACTGCTGTTTCCCCACATGCGCCCTCGCTAAGGGTAGTCACAGCCGCCTGGGCATCAGCCCGGGCGCTTTTTTTACCTGGGGTTTCGGAACGAAGTTGTGCGTATGAACGAGATAATCGGAGAAAAAGAGAGATAATCTCTCTAGCTAGGGCGATTTGAGCTCTCACAACCCATACTTGCCAAAATTCGGTTGTTGCTTTCACCTGAAAGGCATGGTATAGTAAACATTGTCCCACGAGGGGTGCCGCAAACGGGCTTCTCATGGGACATATTTAAGCCTTGAACCTTGAAAA
>LDJB01000006.1:64636-66532 GCA_001028815.1 Peptococcaceae bacterium 1109 | reverse complement strand
TCGAACGCAGAGAGATGTTTAAACTTGCGGCGAGATGTGGTATTCTTATGTTCAGGAACCATAGCCGAAACCTCCGTATCGTGTTAGTTTGGTTACCAACATCATACAGGGTTTCTGGCTGTGGTTCCATTCATTTCTTCGTGTTGCATTTCATTCTACAATGAGCCAAAATGAAATTCCTGTAGAATCTTCTTCACAGTATGTTTCAACTCCTGCTATTTGTTGACAAATTTCGAACACATTCGAAATTCAAGCGTACGTTCATATATTGAGTCTGGTGGAGTTAGCAAGACTTCAATTTTGTGATATTTGCCAGGTTTTAAAAGGAGCAATTCGGCTTTTTAGAAATATTAATGAACTTCTTTACTGAGAAAAAACCGTCTTTATTTTAAGCTTAGAAACAACAATGGTTGCAACATGGGATCCAGAAGCTCTGGTGTTTAATGGGTTTCTGGCTCTCATTCTTTACCGTAATGTGTGAAAATTCTGATTGTTTTTAGGCAGTTGGGTGTAAACCAAGCTAACAGCTCAAAGAGCATGGAAAGACTCTCCAGCGGTATGAGAATTAACCGTGCTGGTGATGACGCAGCTGGTCTCGCTATCTCTGAAAAAATGAGAGGTCAGATTCGTGGTCTGAAGCAGGCTCAGAGAAATGCTCAGGACGGAATCAGCTTGATTCAGACTGCTGAAGGTGCACTAAATGAAACCCACTCCATTTTGCAGAGGATGCGTGAACTAGCTGTTCAGTCTTCAACAGATACCAACACATATGCTGATCGGGTAGAAATTCAAAAAGAAATTGATCAATTGGCAAGCGAAATTACCAGAATCGCGGAAACAACACAGTTCAACACTATGGAACTTTTGGATGGAAGTTTTACTGCTAAATTCCACATTGGTGCTAATCAGGAACAAAACGTAGACCTAGTGGTTTCGGATATGAAGGCGGAAACCTTGAAAGTAGCCTTCGAAGAAACTGCATCACTCAGTGCTGATTTTGATACCGAAGCTATGGGGGCAGTCAAAGCGGATACTAAATATACCGTGGTCAGACTGGGTGATGAGGACGGCATTGATGTAGGAATTGACCCAGGTGGCGAAGAGGCTCCTGCAATTGAGGGAGCGAAATATGGCTGGGCTGATTCGGATGGGAAGATTGTAGCGGTCAGCACAGACGCTAAGAACTTTATTGCCCTTGATGAGGCTACCGCCATTGGTGATCTAAAGGATGTCGCTAATGACTTTGAAGCAGCTGATTCGGCAACGTTTACCTTCGGTAACGAAGTGAAAAACGGGATTATTACAGTATCCGAAACCTACGAAAATGAAGATGATAAAAGTGTTGTGGATGTAACTGCCAACGGTGGGATCAATGTTTCCGAGCAAATTACGGCAGATGCAGCGATCACGACCATCAATGATGCGTTGGAGAAAGTTTCCGCCGAACGTTCCATGCTTGGTGCTATGCAGAATCGTCTAGAGCACACCATTGCTAACCTAGGTACCTCTGCTGAGAACCTCCAAGCTGCTGAAGCTCGGATTCGTGACCTAGATATGGCTGAAGAAATTATGGCATTCACAAAGAACAACATTCTCCAACAAGCTGCAACTGCTATGTTGGCTCAAGCTAATATGGCTCCTCAATCAGTACTGCAGTTGCTTGGGTAGTCTAATTAGTCAGTTCAGAGAAAGGCTCCCTACGGAGCCTTTCTTTCGATATGTAGGGCGATCGTAGAGCGAAATTGTACCATTACAAGCTGAGTATGCCTACTCTGGATCGGCAAGGCCTACTCCAAAAAGGTGATTGATGATTTGCATCCTTGTCTTTTGTTGTGTGGTACATAGAGGGTGGGTTCTGGAGGCTTGGTGTGACCGTTTAGGTCAGGAGCGGTTTGA
>LDJB01000006.1:0-60312 GCA_001028815.1 Peptococcaceae bacterium 1109 | reverse complement strand
AAAGGTTGCCAGCTGGGCACTTGGAGAACGCATGACGAAGGAACTGGTCACTAAAGCTATGGAACGAGTGCTGCATCAGGGAAGGCTCCCATCAGATGCGATCTTCCATTCAGACCGTGGTTCCCAGTATGCATCTTATGATTATCAAGCACTTCTGTCCAGAAATAACATCCGCCAAAGCATGAGTTCCTGGGGAGATTGCTATAACAACGCTTGCGCGGAGTCCTTCTTTGCCACTCTAAAGAAGGAGCTCATCCATAGAAGGCGATTTGTCACACGCTCACGGGTCAAGCTTGAGGTCTTCGACTACATCCTTTGGTACAACAATGAGCGATTACACAGCAGTCTCAACTACTGTTCCCCTACGGGCTTTGAAAACTTGCTCCTACGTGGAAACGAATTGACGGCTTCAGCGTAAACGTTCGATTACTTAGAAAAAGATCGCTTTCCAGTGTCCGGTTTGGCCAGAGCACTCACTTTCCCGCACACGCGGGGGTAAATCTTACACTATTGTGCCAGATTGTTACACTGTGGATTTCCTTTTTCTCCCCCGAACAAGAAGAGGCTATGCCATTAGTTCCCAGGTAGAGTACAATAGGCCGTCCTTTTTCCTTCGTGTCAGCGGTCATTCTCAAAGTGACACTATCTAGCTCTGGTGTTCGACTATTGATGGAAATCCCGGTCATCTTATCAAAACCACAACCCCGCCTTGGTAACCCAGGCGGGGCTTATTCATACAGTGTGGCCCTATTTGCACGCATTTAGCTAGTCGCGCTGGCCTGACATGCCCTCTTTTAACCCGTTGTTCGGATGGCCACATTTTTTCTCCCCCACAAAAGGAAAACCAGAAATGAGATAGAAGTATTATTCATAGATGCTGCGATCCAAAATGATACCATTGTATCAAACGAGGTGCCCAGTGTTGACCGTATTCAGTGATGTCTACCTATCCCTTGAGCATATCAAAGGAAACTACGATTCCCTCACTCGACAGCACAAGGTTATCGCCCGCTTTCTTTTGGAAAACCCTAGTGCTGTGCTGTCCATGGGAATCCATGAGTTCGCGGAAAAGGTGGGAGTATCTCGGGCTACGGTCTTTCGCTTCTGCAAAGAACTGGGCTTTGGAGGATACACAGACCTGCAGCGCAGTTTTTCTGCTCTGCGTCCAGTAATCCAACCGCCCGTTCGCAGTCCCCAGCTGGAGTGGGTAACGAAAAGCATGTACGATGCCATCTATTACACCCTGCATAACCTCGACCCTGAAGCCTTTCAGCGGGCCGTGGATCTGATGAAGAATGCAAAACGGCTCTATTGGTACGGAGCAGGGGAGTCGGGGATGATGGGGGAGATCGGCAATCATCGCTGTTGGCACCTGGGCATCGATTCCTACGTATTCCGGGAGACTCTCGATGTAACCAATTTCTCCATGCTGCGAGATCAGGGTGCTGT
This sequence comes from Peptococcaceae bacterium 1109, assembly GCA_001028815.1. Lineage (GTDB taxonomy): Bacteria > Bacillota > Limnochordia > Darwinibacteriales > Darwinibacteriaceae > 1109. The sequence goes on along the minus strand of LDJB01000006.1, from coordinate 58,863 downwards.
GTTTATCTTCCTTTCCGTATCGGGCGAAGGACCGTATCTTGTGAAACCGTTGGAGATGGTGAAGCGGGAGAATCTCACGTGCATTGCCATTACTAGCAGCCATTTTTCACCTTTGACTGAGGCGGCCGCGGTGGTGCTCCGAGCAGCCTCGCCCCGCTCGAAACTGCGCAACAGTATCATTCCCATTAAGGCGGGCTTTGAGGCCATCGTGAATGCGCTGCTGTATGAGACAGCCAAAGAGCGAGGGATTCCCTTAGAACTGACTACAGAAATGTTTTGAAGCACACCCATAGGAGGACAGCCGTAACTGTGAAACTCATTGCACTAGATCTAGATGGAACCTTGCTAAACCCTGGTGGAACAATATCCAAACACACGCGGGACTATTTGGAACAGCTGACATCCTCTGGCCTGTGGATATCCCTGGTCACAGGCAGGCCTTACGATGAGGCGTGCGCCTTGATGGAAAGCAATGGGGTTCCTCCCTCTTCAGGCTTTCCTCACTTCCTCATTTGCGAAGAACGGGACATCTACACACTCACCCAGGACGGACACTACGAACCGTGGGAACCTAGAAACAGCGATCTGCTCTCAGCAGAGCGAGCTCTTCTGCCGGCGGCTAATGACCTTGCGGAGCGCTTGGCCAAAGAATGCGGCCTGAGGTTCTTCGTGAACAATTCCGTGTACCAGGAGAAGCGGGGCTTCGTGGAACTGGTATTCCCTGATCGGGACGCGGCTCGGGATGGACTGGAAAAAGCCGCACCGTGGGCGGAAGCCATGGGACTTAAGGCGATCCGGAATAACCAGGGCGTGGCGTTCAGATATAGGCACATTGGTAAACTACCAGCCTTGCAAGAGTTAGTGGAGTGTCTCGGTGCAGCCCCCCAAGAGGTGCTAGTGATGGGGGACTCCCACAACGATTTAGCAATGCTCACCGCAGGATTTCACTCAGCCACCACCGCAAATGCCGATGCAGAGATTAAGACAGCGGTTCTTGATGCTGGTGGTTATGTGAGCGGCCAGCATGCCAGCGATGGCGTTGCTGATGTCCTCCAAAGAGTGTTTAAGCTCTAGCACCGTTCTCTTGGATTTTCTTGGTGCTGTAAAGGGGTGATGTCTGGAGAGCAACCGGTTGTACACAACTCCATAGTTGTTCCAGCGACGAGAATACAAAGGAGGATTATGATGAAACTCAACATCCGTGTGCTAACCTTAGTCTTGGCATTACTAGTTGTAATCGTTGGGCCAGTTGCGGCTGCAGAAGAGTGGCCCAATCTCGCTGGCCAAACCGTAAACGTCATTGCTTTGTGGAGCGGTGAGGAACAGCGCAACTTCGAAGCAGTTCTAGCAGAGTTCAGTGCACTAACTGGTGCAGAGGTAATCTACAGCCCAACCCCTGAAAACCTCGCAACAGTGCTGGGTACAAGAGTAGAAGGCGGCAACCCGCCGGATATCGCGGCCCTGCCCAACCCTGGCCTCGTGCAAGACTTTGCCCGCAGGGGATTCCTGGTTGCTATCGATGACATCGCCGGTGACCTGGTTGACGAATACTACGCTCCTGTGTGGCGTGAACTGGGCTCCGTAGATGGCAAGCTCTACGGCGTATGGTACAAAGCTGCTAACAAGTCCGTTGTGTGGTACAACACCAACATCTTTGCCGAGGTTGGCGCAGAAGTGCCTACCACCTGGGAAGAGATGATGGAAGTAGCTGAGATGATCGACTTCTACGGCATCACCCCATTCTCTACCGGTGGCGGATCCTCTTGGGTGCTTACCGACTGGTTTGAGAACATTTACCTGCGGGTAGCCGGCCCCGAGCTCTATGACCAACTCGTCCGGCACGAGATTCCCTGGACCCATCCCACAGTCATCGAGGCCTTTGAGTACCTCAAGCAGGTCTTGGGCCGGGCAGAATGGCTGGCAGGCGGGGTAGAGGGTACTCTGGAAGCCAACCATCCGCAAGGGATTATCAAGCCTTTCCTGGATCCACCTCAGGCAGCCATGGCCTATGGTGCTGACTTCTCCGTCTCTGCTATCCAGACCGAAACCAAGGCAGTTGTAGGCGAAGATGCTCTCTTCTTCCCCTTCCCATCCATCAACGATTCTCCGCAAGCAGTGGTGGGTGGCGGTGACGTGATGGTTATGATGAAGGATACAGAAGGCGCCAGAGCTCTCCTGCGCTTCCTGGCATCTCCTCGGGCAGCTGAGATCTGGGCATCCCGGGGCGGCATTACTTCGCCGAACAAGGGCGTAGACTTGTCAGTATATCCGAACGAGATCGTTGCAGCCTCTGCTAAGGCTCTGCAAGAAGCAGAATGGTTCCGTTTCGACCTCTCTGACCTGGTACCGCAGGAGTTTGGCTCCACAGCGGGAACGGGTATGCGCGGTGGATTCCAAGAGTTCGTCCGCAACCCTGATATCGAAGCCATCACTCGCCAGCTGGAAGAGGATGCACAGAAAGCCTACTAATTGAGGAGGCAATCAGATGCCAACTCCGGTAACAAGCAGTGCGGCGGCCCACACGGGTCGCCGCCGCGACAAAATGAAGAACAAGTTAGCCACCATCGCTTTCCTAGGGCCAGCCTTTATCGTCTTAGGCCTGTTGGTGTACGCCATTGTCTTTACTGTGGGGCGCAGCTTCTTTGATGCCTACGGCGGTTTTGTCGGGTTCCGGAACTACCAGCGGGTGTTTTCTGAGCCGCGCATGCTGGTGGCTGTGCGGAACAATGCTATCTGGGTGGCCATTGTGCCTGCAGTGGTGACATCCCTGGGCGTGATTTTCGCTGTGCTTACGGAGCGGATTCGCTGGTCTGCCGCTTTCCGCATGGTTTTGTTTATGCCCCTGGTCATCTCTAGCCTTGCAGCAGGTGTCACCTTCCGCTTCATGTACGCGGGTAACCCCAACGAGGGTTTTGTGAACGCTGTTATTCAGCAGGTTGTGCACATTGCCAAGCCTCCAGGCTTGTATCCGGGAGCCCGCTTATCTACAGATGATTTTGCCGTAGCTGTAGATGGCGCGTTCGAGAGTAAGGCCCCGGTGCAACTGGGTGGGCAGGCTAACTTTGCCTTAGCAGCTATTCGTCCCCAGTTGGTCCCGGAAAACGCCACTACCCTCACTGTACCCGCATCATCCCAGAGCAGCATATCGGGAGTGGTGTGGCTAGACTTTCTCAGCGGCGGACGGGGGACTAGAGGCTACCCTGACCCAGAGAAGACTGGGCTCCCCGGAATTCGGGTGGAGGCCGTTAAGGACGGTAAGGTTGTTGCCACGGCCTATACAGGAAATGATGGGAGTTACGCCCTTACAGGCCTTGCCCCTGGTGCTTACACCATCCGGCTCAGCGCGGACAGCTTTAGGCAGCCCTTCGGCGGCTACTACTGGCTGGGCAGGGACTTCATCATTCCAGCGCTGATCATCGCGTATGTGTGGATCAACACCGGTTTTGCCGTGATGATGATCGGGGCAGGGCTGTCCTCCATCAACCGGGATCTCCTGGAGGCGGCACGCACGGAAGGGGCTAATGAATGGCAGGTTTTCCGTTACGTTACCATACCGGCCTTGATGCCCGTTGTGACGGTCATCTTTGTGCGGGGGATTATCAGTGTGCTCAAGATTTTTGACCTAGTGCTTGTTGTGGCACCCGAACCAGTACGAGCCGATGCTACGGTGCTGGCTTTGGAGATGTGGAACGCTGCCTTTGGCGGAATGAACGATCACGGCCTGGGGAGTGCACTGGCTACAATTCTCTTCCTTTTGATTCTACCTGTGATGTTATCTAATATCCGGCGCTTCCGCCTGGATCAGCAGTAAGGGGTGGCTGGGAAATGATGCAGAGAAAAACTGGCGGACGGATCCGGCGTGCATTAGGCCTTGTTCAGGCAAGAGCCGTGGACATTATTATGTTTGTAGTAGCGGTGTTGTGGCTGATCCCCACCGTGGCGCTCTTTGTCCAGTCGCTCCGCACCGGGGCAGATATCGGCCAAAGCGGCTGGTGGACCGCACTGGCTAACCCCCGTACCTTGACTCTCAACTCATATCTTCGCCTCCTCAACGAGCCCACCATGCTGCGGGCGCTGAAGAACACGTTCATCATTACTATCCCCAGCACTATCTTGGTGGTGGGAGTGGCGGCCCTGGCTGCCTATGCCTTAGCCTGGATACCTTTTAAGGGGAGAGAAGCTCTCTTCCTGGTGATTGTGGGGCTTCAGGTGGTACCCACGCAGATGGCGTTCATCCCTGCAGCACAGATCTTCCGGTTTATGGGGATCTTCGGAACGGTACAGGGGGTTATCTGCTTCCACTTGGCCTTCGGATTGCCCTTTGCCATCTTCCTCTTACGGAACTTTTTAGGGAACATGCCCAAGGCACTGCTGGAAGCCGCGCAGATTGACGGGGCGGGGCACTTGGTGCTGTTTTTGCGGGTCCTTTTGCCTTTAACTGTGCCTGCCATTGCGTCCTTGTCCATCTTTCAGTTCCTCTGGGTGTGGAACGACATGATGATTGCCCTAATCTTTGCTGAACCAGTCAATGCTCCGCTCACCACTGCCATCTACAGCCAGATGCGGAACTTCGCCTCCAACGTAGATGTGATCGCTCCTGGAGCCTTCTTGCAGATGGTGGTTCCGTTGATCATCTTCTTCGTATTCCAGCGCCAGCTTGTCCAGGGAATCCTGGGAGGTTCTATCAAAGACTGATCATTTTCAGTGGCTGCCCCGCTCGCGCGGGGTATTCTTTTTACTAAAAAAACTTAGGTGAATAGCAGGAGTCTTCAATAAGAAGACTAATTAGCTATTTAATTAAGTAGAGTTGGCTGTGCACATAAAGGAGAACCCCTATGGACATCCACGATCCCATTGTTACAAACGAGGAACGCGAAGCGCTTCTCCACAAGGATTGTCCCACTCCCCCTAGGGGAAACCGCTTGTTGATAAGAATGATGTGGTCTTCGTTGTGCTGCACTTGGATGCAGGTGTTGCGAAACCTTTCCGGCTGGGTACGCAGCGTGATGCATTAAGCTTTGACAGGTGAGTGCAGGCAGCATGGGGGCGGGGTGCAGAATGAGAATGGGAGGGTTATCACTAACCTTAGGCATTTGACGCTTCTGGAGAACAAGCTCTCCAGAGGCTTTTTTCATTCCTACGCAGGGATTTGGTATAATATAGGGAATAGCGGTGAGAGGGAGAGATAGCAGTGGATACCGTTTTATTTGACCTGGACGGCACCCTTTTGCCCCTGGAGATGGACACCTTCATGGAAGCGTACTTCCGGGAACTCTCACTGAAGTGTGTTTCTCTAGGCTTCGAGCCCCGCAGCTTAGTGCACGCAGTCTTGGTTGGAGTGGAAGCCATGCAAAACAACGACGGCAGCCTCTCCAATGAGGAGCGCTTTTTTCAGGCCGCGGGCGAGGTGATCGGCCAGGGGATTCGTGATCACAAACCGGTTTTTCGGGAGTTCTACCTGAACGAGTTTCACCGGGTGAAGGACGAAGCAGTGCAGCCCACCCCATTGGCAGCTCAGTGTATTGCCGCACTCAAGGAAAAGGGCTACCAGCTGGTGCTGGCTACCAACGCCATATTTCCCCGGGAAGGGATTCTTGCCCGGATGGCGTGGGCGGGCCTGCAGCCAGAAGACTTTGCTTTGATCACCACCTACGAGGAGTTCAGCTATGCCAAGCCAAATCTCGGTTATTACCGGGAAATCTTGTTACGCATCGGCAAGCAGCCCCAGGATTGCCTAATGGTGGGAAATGATGTTACAGAAGATATGTGCGCAGCAGAGCTGGGGATGGACACCTTCCTCATCACCGACTGCCTGATCAATAAAGACAATGTGGATATCTCCCAGTTTACCCACGGCACCCTTGCCGACTTTTACCACTATGCCTTGGCCTTACCCGTGGTAGGGCACTAATGGAGGAATGAGAAGATGCGCGCCTATGAACGACTGATTCGGTATGCCCAGTATCCTACCGCCTCTGATGCAGAGAATCCTAACTGTCCTAGCACTCCCGCGCAGCGCGTGTTTGCCCAGGCTCTAGTTGAGGAAATGCAGGCTATGGGCATTGCCGATGCCCGGGTGGATGAACACGGATATGTGTATGGCACTATCCCTGCCAACATCCCTGATTGGAAAGGCACCACCATCGGCTTTATTGCCCACATGGACGTGGTCCGAGACGTACCTTTTGAGAACGTGAAGGCCCGTGTAGTGGAGAACTACCAAGGCGGGGAGATTATCCTCAATGAGGAGCAGGGGATTACCCTCAGCCCAGAAGAGTTCCCCCACCTACTCAATTATGTAGGCCACGACTTGGTAGTCACCGATGGTACTACCTTGCTAGGGGCGGATAACAAAGCGGGGATCGCGGAGATTCTCACTATGGCCGAAATTCTCTTGAGCAACCCTGAGATCAAGCATGGAGAAATCAAGATTGCCTTTACCCCCGATGAGGAAATCGGGCGGGGTGCAGATAGGTTCGATATGGAGGGCTTCGGCGCCCAGTTTGCCTATACCGTGGATGGGGGCGCCTTTGGGGAAGTGGAGTTTGAGACGTTTAACGCGGCTTCAGCCAAAGTCCGCATCCGGGGTAAGAATATTCACCCTGGGACCGCGAAGGGCAAGATGAAGAATGCCAACCTCATAGCAATGGAGTTCGCGGCCTTGCTCCCCACAGAAGAACGTCCGGAAAAGACCGAAGGCTACGAAGGTTTCTACCACCTCACAGATATGGGCGGCACGGTAGAGGAAGCCTACCTTGCTTATATACTTCGGGACCACGACTGGGAAAAACTGCAGCTGAAGAAGGATACGGTGCTTAAAGCTGCAGAGGAAATTAACGGAAGGTACGGGCCAGGTACTGTTGAGGTGCAGATTACTGACAGCTACCGGAACATGGCGGAACAGATCTGCCCTCACTGGCACCTAATTGAAAAGGCCTACGAGGCGGTGCGGGAAGTGGGGGGCGAGCCTGAGAGTAAACCGGTTAGGGGCGGGACAGATGGTGCGCGCCTGTCGTTCATGGGGCTGCCGTGCCCTAACCTAGGCACTGGCAGCCACAATCACCACAGCACCTTAGAGTACGCTTCTGCCCAGGCCATGGACAAATGCACAGAGGTCCTGGTCAAATTGGCGCAGAAGTACGCAAGCCTCACCCTTTAAGGCGGCCCTTCGGCCCCGTTGCGGTGGTGCCCCACACACCAGAGATAATGAGAACCCCTCCCACCACATGGTACCAGTGGAGGGGTTCATTGAGCAAGGCTACGGCCGCGGCCACCGCAATCAGGGTGGTAAGGTTGTTAAAGACGCTCATCTGAGATGCTTCCAGCTTAGAGAGGGTGTAGTTTGTCAAAAAGAATGCCCCCACCGAAGAGCCCGCTCCTAGGTAGAGGATCGCGGTCCATACGGGGAGATGGGCAAGGGGGGCAAAGAACGAGCCGAGCCCCCCAGCCCCGGCTTTTTCCACAATTGCCAGGGCTGTAAAGGCCACAGCACTGAGGTTCATCATGACGAGTGTTATCTCTGCGGGGCGGAAGCGCACCGAAAGGTACCTGGAGAGTACGGTAAAGCACGCGGCGCAGATAGGAGCCCCTAGGAGTATGAAGAGGCCGAAAAGGTTTCCACTGGCCCGCCCTAGGGCTTCCACTGCTGCGATAAGGATTACGCCGCTTACGGACACCGCTGCAAAGCACAGCTGCAGCCAGGTAGGCCGCTCCTTCAGGAACAATACTGCAAAGATAACCGTAAAGACGGGGATTAGCGCCACCACAATACTTGCTTCTGATGCGGACGTGAGTGCAATACCCACTGTTTCAAAAATGAAGTAGAGGACTGGCTGGATGAGGCCGAGAATGAGCAGGGGCCGGATGTCTTTCCCCCGGAAGCCGACTTTTACAACGCCTATTGCCCGGAGGGCGTTCATGATCACCGCGGCCAGGATAAAGCGGAAGGCTAGCATCTGCATGGGCTCCACATGCTGGAGGGCGCTGCGGGAGAAGGTAAAGGACAGCCCAAAAAGGCACGATGAGATGAATGCTGCGAGATATGGTTTCACGACTGACCTCCAATTAAGTAATGCTCACTAATTTCGACGGAGGAATGCGCCGTCCTGCTTGGAGGGACTGCTGTGCAGAAAGGTTTGACAGGTTTTCAGCTTAAGGCAATTGCTATCATCGCGATGTTCGTTGACCACATAGCTTGGGCCTTCGTAGATACAGGGACACTCCTTGGCCAGATGATGCACTTTGTTGGGCGCCTCACCGGCCCTACCATGTGCTTTTTCATTGCGGAAGGTTACCGCAAAACCCGTTCTTTTCCCCGCTATCTCTTGCGCCTCGGAGTCTTTGCCCTCATTTCCCAGCTTCCTTTTACCTACTACAGCATGGGCCGCCCTGGGCTTATACCCCTTAACGTAATCTATACCCTTGCTCTAGGGCTTCTCGCCATTCACTGCCTGGAGGTCATTCCCAATGAGGGGCAACGCTGGGCAGTGATCGCCCTCTTGATCTTCCTGTCCATGTGGGCCGATTGGAGCGTGTTCGGTGTGCTGCTCTGCTTAGCTTTCTACACCAAGAGGGATGATTGGCCCCGCCTGGCCTTTGTGCTCACCGTCATGGCGGTGGTTCTCACTGTAGGGCAAACAGCGGCGAACATGTCAGCGGGCCTGGGCCTAGCCACCGCTCTTGGGCACAGCTGGTTCCACTTAGGGATGGTGCTCAATGCGATTGTCCTACCCCTCTACAACGGTGAGCGGGGAGGGCCGTCCTGGGGGCGGTGGATGTTCTATGTGTTTTATCCTTTGCACTTAGCTGTCATAGCACTACTGCGCTGGAGGTTCTTGGTATGAAGGTAACAGGGAAACCCTTAGCTGGGAAAGTAGTTTTGATCACCGGAGGCTCAGGTGGGCTGGGGGAGAGGGTTGCTTACCGGGCCGCCGAGAAAGGTGCCCAGGTAATCGTAGGTGCCCGCCGCTTGGATCGGCTCGTGCACGTGAGGGACAGATGCGCTGAGCTCTCTGGGAAAGAGGCACATGCCGTAGCTGTGGACATGGCCGACCCAGTACAGATTAAGGCTGCAGTGGCAGAGACGCTGGCTCGGTTTGGCACCATTGACGTTCTAGTGAATAACGCGGGCTTCGGCTACTTCGCTGAAGCAGTGGATCTTGATATGGACGTTGCGGAGCGTATGTTTCGGGTAAATGTCTTGGGGCTCATGCACATCACCAAGTTGGTGGCACAAACCATGAAGGAACGGGGCAGGGGGCATATCATCAACATTGCCTCTCAAGGGGGCAAGACTGCCACACCAAAGTCCACGTGCTACTCAGGGACAAAGGCCGCGGTAATCGCCTACTCAAACGCGCTGCGCCTAGAGCTTAAGCCCCATGGGGTATACGTTACAACAGTCAACCCGGGGCCCATCAACACCGATTTCTTTTCTGCTGCGGACCAAAGCGGTGACTACTTGAAGCGTGTGGGGTTTATCCTCTTGGATGCAGAAAGGGTCGCGGACAGAATTGTGCAGGCCATGGAGCGGCCCCGCAGGGAGATTAACCTACCCAGAGTCATGGAGCTGGGAGCCAGGCTCTACGCCCTCTGTCCCCACCTCGGGGATTTCCTCGTGGAAAACATGTTTAACTTGAAATGAGCGCACCCGGGTGGATGCGCTCATTTCGCGGAGGTTAGGTAGATTAGCTTTCTTTCTTAAAGCAGAGGAACCAGTCGAGACAGTAAACGCCTTCACCGGGGCTTTCCATTCGCTCCTTCGCGGTACCGCAGGAGCCGGCGGTGGGGACGATTACATCATCGCCTGGGCGCCAGTCAGCTGGGGTTGCCACATTGTCTGCATCTGCCTTTTGCAGGGCCTGGATAAGGCGTTTGATCTCGTCAAAGTTGCGCCCGGTGGAGAGTGGGTAGTACAGAATGGCCCGGATAACACCCTTGGGATCGATGACGAACACGGCCCGCACTGCTTGGGTGTTGGACTGGCCTGGCTGGATCATGCCATACTTGTTGGCCACTTCCATGCGGATGTCTTCGATAAGGGGGAACTTGACCTCAACGTCCTTCATGCCCTTCCATTCCAGCTCCTGAATCTTCCGCAGCCACGCGATGTGGGCATAGAGGGAATCCACGGAGAGGCCGATCAGTTCAGTGTTCAGTTCTTTAAACTCCTCAGCCATGGAAGCAAAGGTCATGAATTCAGTGGTACATACTGGGGTAAAGTCCGCGGGATGAGAGAACAGAATTACCCATTTGCCTTCATAGTCCTCGGGGAAATTGATTACGCCTTGGGTAGTCACTGCCCGAAAGCTCGGTGCTGGATCGCCAATCAGGGGCATGCGCGGGGTGCTTTGCTCATTCATCAAGAAAATCCTCCTTAATAAATATCATTATTGTTATAAGCAAAGTATACAATGTCTGACAATTTACGTCAAGCTTTTAAGCCAGGCTTTTTCGTAACGGGGAGAAGTGCATATATAGTATGTTCAGCTGGTGTCCTTACACAATATGTTGAATTCTGAATTACAAAACATCAAGTTCTTCGCAGGGGAACTTTGGTAGGATAGAGAAGTACAGTAAAGCCCATCCGCAGAGGAGGGCTTTTCATAATTGATAGGGAGGACATAGGGTGGAATCTCTAATTAAGAAGCGCGACGGCAGAATTGTACCATTTGATGAAGGACGCATCGCAAACGCCATTTACAAAGCAAGCAAGGCTGTGGGGCGGCCTGATGTTGACCGCGCAGCAGAGCTCGCGGAGCTGGTAACCGCACAGATCGATTGGTGCGAGATGCCCACAGTTGAAGGCATCCAAGACCTGGTGGAGCAGGTTCTTATATCCCAAAATGAGGCGGCGGTGGCCAAAGCGTACATTCTCTACCGGCAGCAGCGCCACCGTTTCCGGGATTTTACCAGCACCATCGTGGACGCGCAGAAAATGATCAGCGAGTACCTGGGCCGGGCGGATTGGCGCGTTAATGAGAACAGCAATATGAACTACTCCCTCCAGGGGTTAAACAACCACATCATTTCCGCGGTTAGCTCTAAGTATTGGCTGGAGGAAGTCTACCCCGAAGAGATTCGGGATGCTCATATGCAGGGAGATTTCCACATTCATGACCTTGGCCTCTTAGCTCCTTACTGCTGTGGTTGGAACCTAGAAGACCTTCTCCTCAAAGGGTTTGCTGGAGTCAGTGAAAAGGTGGAAAGCACGCCTGCCCGCCATTTTCGCACCGCGCTGGGCCAGGTAGCCAACTTCTTCTATACGCTCCAGGGAGAAGCGGCAGGTGCACAAGCCTTTGCCAACTTTGATACATATCTTGCGCCCTTTATCCGCCATGATGGGTTGGATTACCCCCAGGTGAAGCAGGCGCTCCAAGAGTTTGTCTTTAACTTGAATGTTCCTACCAGGGTGGGCTTTCAGACGCCCTTTGTGAACATCACCATGGACCTTACTCCATCGGGCCAGCTTGCACACAGCCCGGTTATCATTGGCGGTGAGTATCAAGATGCCTGTTACGGGGATTACCAGAAGGAAATGGATATGCTGAACATGGCCTTCTGTGAAGTAATGATGGAAGGCGATGCTAAAGGCCGGACCTTTAGCTTCCCCATACCCACATACAACATCACGGCAGACTTGAACTGGAATTCCCCCGTGTTCAATAAAGTCTTGGCTATGACCGCGAAGTATGGGATCCCCTACTTCACCAACTTCCTGAACTCGGACCTTTCCCCCGACGATGTGCGCAGCATGTGCTGCCGCCTGCGCCTGGATGCCAGGGAACTGCGGAAGCGGGGCGGAGGCTTGTTTGGGGCGAACCCGCTCACCGGTTCCATTGGGGTGGTCACTATCAATCTTCCGCGGATTGGGTATCTAAGCCAGGACAAGGGTGAGTTCTTCCAGCGTCTTGAGGCTTTGATGGAGCTTGCCAAGGAGAGCCTTATTCTAAAGCGCCTGGTGCTGGAAGATCTGATGCACAAGGGCTTGTTTCCCTATTCTCGGGCCTACTTGGACGGTGTTTACCAGCGCTTTGGCCGCTATTGGGACAACCACTTTAACACCATCGGGTTGGTGGGTATGAACGAGGCGCTCATTAACTTCATGGGCTGCGATTTAACCTCCCATCACGGGCAGGGATTTGCCCGGGAAGTGCTGGAGTTTATGCGTGCTCGGCTGGTAGAGTTCCAGGAAGAGACAGGCCAGCTGTTCAACTTAGAGGCCACTCCCGCGGAGGGCACATCCTACCGGTTGGCGAAGCTGGATAAGGAAGCCTATCCCTTAATCAAAACTGCTGGGGATGGGAAGGGGGCATACTACACTAATTCGACGCAGCTCCCTGTAGACTACACTTCTGACCTCTTTGCTGCCCTTGACCTGCAAAACGATCTCCAAGTTATGTATACCGGGGGAACGGTGTTCCATGCGTTCCTCGGTGAGCAAGTGGATGATATTGATGCGGTGCGGGAGACCATCCGGACCGTGTTCACTCAGTACGAAATCCCCTACTTCACTTTGACCCCTACGTTCAGCATCTGCGCTGAGCATGGATACATCCGGGGAGAACAGCCTGCTTGCCCCCATTGCGGCAAGGCAACAGAGGTGTGGAGCCGGGTTGTGGGCTTCTACCGCCCAGTGAAAAACTGGAACTTAGGCAAGCAGTGCGAGTTCGGGGAGCGGCAAACATTTCAAGTGGCACAAGGTGCGTAAATGAAACTCGGCGGTTTAATCCCCTTTACATTAGCAGATTATCCAGGACGGCCGGCGGCAGTGATCTTCACCGCCGGCTGTAACTTGCGCTGCCCCTTTTGCCACAATCCTGAGCTAGTTGTAGGCAAAGGCAGCCTTGAGCCAGAGGAAGCCCTAGAATTCCTCGCGGGGCGAGCAGGCAAACTCCAGGGAGTCTGCATTACTGGGGGCGAGCCTACGCTCTACCCGGGGCTGGTAAAACTCTTGGTGGAGATCAAGGAGCTGGGCTATAGAATTAAGCTGGACACCAACGGTACCTCGCCAAAGCTCTTGGCAAGCCTGCTCCAGGATGGCCTGGTGGATTACGTCGCCCTCGATGTGAAATCCGCTCCGCACAAGTACCCCTTGGCCGCGGGCGCAGCCCTTAACCCCGCACTCGTGGCAGAGAGTGCGGCTCTACTTAAGGGTGCGGTCCCTTACGAACTGCGGACAACTGCTGTGCCGAACCTGGTGGAGCTTTCAGACATAGAGGCAATCTGCCGGTGGATTGGCCCGGTGCCTCGCTACGCCCTGCAGCAGTTCCGCCCAGGAAAGACCTTAGACCCACAGTTTGGGCTGGTTGAACCCTATAACCCCGATTGGTTTACCGATGCAGCAGAAATCCTTAAAGAGTGGGCAGAAGAAGTTGCGATTCGCGGCCTTTAGCAGGGAGGTATGGCCAGCCGTTCCTAGAATAGTATTAACAAAAAGGGAACAATTTCCTAGGAACGGAGGGGCATTATGCCGCGCCAGACAAAACCCGTGCGCTACGCAGTGGGAATGTTCGGAACGTCCATCCCTATCAACATGTTTAAGACCTACGCCGCAATTTACTACGTGGATCAGCTTGGCCTCAGCACAGCTTTGTTCTCCTTGACGCTTTTCATCTACACCTTCATTGACGCCCTAGACAATCCTATCTACGGGTATCTGTCCGACCGTACTCGCACCAGGTGGGGACGGCGCCGCCCCTGGCTGGTCGTTGGAGCTCCACTCTTGGGGCTAGGGTTGTTGGCATTTTACAATCCCCCTAGCTTCTTGGCGGGGAACGCGTTGTTCCTGTACTTCCTCATCAACTACATCTTCACGGGCACTGTAGACTCCTTGGTGAATGCAAACTATGGCGCCCTCTTCCCAGAGCTTTTCCAAGATGATGCCACTCGAGCCTCCACCAACGCAATGCGCCAAGCCTTCCAGCTCGTGGCCATGATTATCAGCATTGCCCTGACTCCCATGGTGGCAGGTGCATTGGGATACCCCCTTACCGCCCTCCTCTACGGCATCCTGGGGGCTGGGGTAATCCTCTACTCCACCCTCGGCTGTTACGAAAATCCTGAATACCAGAAACAAGAAAAGCCCCAGCTGTGGGACAGTGTGAAGACCCTCGCCGCTAACCGGAAGTTCTGGATTGCAGGGTTTGCCAATGCTTTCTACAGCGCCACTATGTCTCTGGTCTTGGCCAGCATCCCCTTCTACGTGAAGTACGTCTTACAGGTGCCTGATGCCCAGGCCACTCTGCTCTTTGCTTCGGTGCTGCTCATCGCTATTGCGGCCATCGGGGTATGGGCCCGGCTTGTGAAGCGCCACTCTGTGATCCCAGTGTGGCGAGCTGCGCTTGTAGTTTTGGCGGTGAGCTTCATTCCCCTGTACTTTGTAAACTCCCTGGTAACGGCTATAGTCGCCAGTGCCTTGGTGGGCATTGGCTTTGCCGGCGTAATTTGCACCATGGATCTCATCGGCGCTCGCATCATTGATGAGGACTCCGCCAAGTCAGGGGTGCGCAGGGAAGCCATCTACTCTAATGCGATTGGTTTTATGAACCGCCTAAACGGCCTCTTTACCAGCTTAGCCTTTTACTTGGTCTATGCTTGGTACGGCTTTGAGAGTGGTGATTCCCCTGGGCCCAATCCTGCCCAGGCAGTCCGCTTCTTGTTGGTCATATTCCCCTTCATCCTGATGGTGATCAGCTCCATTTTCGCCCGGTTCCTCCGGTTTGAGGAAGGGGAGGAGGTGTCCCATGGCCGGCCGGTACCTCATCATTAATGCCGATGACTTCGGCATGTGCCCTGAGACTAACAGGGCAATAGTGAAACTGCTGCACGAAAGGCGGCTCACCTCTACCACCCTTATGGCCCCTTGCCCTGGAGCAGAAGAAGGGGCGAGGCTTGCCCGGGAGCACGGTTTTTCAGTGGGCATGCACATTACCCTCACGAGCGACTTTCCTACTATGCCTTGGGGCAGCGTCGCACCTCGAGATAAGGTGGCATCCCTTTTAGATGAAGAGGGGCATTTCTACCACAGCCCTCAAGACTTGTATAAACACGGGGTAGATGGGGAAGTGGAGCTTGAGATTAGAGCTCAGTATGAGTTCATTACGTCCCGGGGGGTTAGGGTGGACCATGTGGACAGCCATGTAGGCACTGTTTACGGTTTAGGGGGACGTTCGTTCCTGGCCCCTGTGTACCGCTTGTGCGCGGAGGAAAAGCTTCCCTTTCGGCTGCCCAAATCCGATGGGTACCTTAGGGCGATGTTTCAAGGGGAAGTGCCGCAGCCTTTTGCCAAGGCACACCAGCAAGCAGTGGCGGGCGCGGAGGCCCTGGGGGTGTTCCTCCTTGACCACATGTTCACCAGCCCCCACAGCGTGAAGGAGCTAGGCAGCTATGAAGCGCTGAAGGAGTTCTACCTCCAGGGAATCAGGGCAATCCCCGCAGGGATCACTGAGCTATTCCTCCATCCCAGTTATAACAATGAGGAAATCGCGGCAGTGTTCCCTGAGTGGCAGAAACGCATCTGGGAGATGGAGTTCCTCTTAGACGGTGATCTGCCCAAGGTGCTGGAAGAGGAAGACATAAAACTTGTCTCGTGGGCCAGCGCGCCGTGGGGAAATTAAGCGTGGGGATGCTGCACGATATCTGCGAGCGCGGCGGTAAGGGCATCCATTTCTGTGGGCGTGCCAATTGAGATTCTCAGATAGTTGTTGATGCGAGGAGCGGGGAAGTAGCGTACGTAGATGCCCCGCTCTTTTAGTTTCTCGTAAATCTCTTTTGCAGGGATGTGAGAGTGGGCTGCGAACACGAAGTTCGCTTTCGACCTGGTGCCTCTAAATCCTAGCTCCTCCAAGCGATTCAAGAGCGCAGTGCGGGTTTGGATAACCTTCTGGCAGATCTCGCTGTAATATTCACTATCTTCCAAGGCCGCTTCTGCCGCGGTGAGGGCAAGGCGGTCCATAGTGTAGGAATTGAAGGAGCCCTTGATGCGGTTCAGACCTTCGATGAGCTCAGCGCTGCCGAAGGCGAGCCCGATGCGGAGCCCCGCGAGGGACCGGGACTTAGAGAGGGTTTGGATCACTAACAGATTGGGATACTGCCGCACTAAAGGCGCGGCGCTCTCCCCGCCAAAGTCGATGTAGGCTTCATCGACCACTACCACCTGCCCATGGTTCTCTCGGGCAATGCTCGCCACTTCCTCAAGGGCGAGCAAAAGGCCAGTGGGCGCGTTGGGGTTGGGGAAGATCACTCCCCCTGGGGAGCGATAGTAGTCTGCTGCGCGGATAGCAAAGCCCTCGGTTACGGGGACTACTTCCACCGGAATTTGGTAGAGCCGGGCATAGACAGGGTAGAAGCTATAGGTGATATCAGGGAAGCGGATAGGCTTGTCTTGGTGGAAAAAAGCTTGGAAAGCAAAGGCCAGAACTTCGTCGGATCCGTTGCCCACGAACACTTCCTCTGGAGAAAGGCCGTACAACTTAGCCGCGGTGGAACGCACCTTTGCCGCGGTTGGATCTGGGTAGAGGCGCAGGTCAGGCCCGACCGCTTCCCGCAGGGCTGATAGTACCTTGGGGGAAGGTGGGTAGGGATTTTCGTTTGTGTTCAGCTTGATAACCTTACCCCCAGGCTGATCGCCTGGTGCATATGGCTCTGCCCGCCGTGCCGCGCTGCTCCAGTACTCACTCACGCTTCTCATCCTTTACGTGCCTCCGCACAAGTTCTGCCTTGAGGTCTTCGATGGTAATATTCCTTTCCACCATGACAACCAGGGAATGGTAAATTAGGTCAGCCAGCTCGTAGATGAGTTCCCCAGGATCTGGGTTTTTCGCGGAAATGATCACTTCCGCGGCTTCTTCTCCCACCTTTTTCAGCATCTTGTCCAGGCCCTGCCGGAAGAGGTAGTTGGTGTAGGACCCATCCACAGGGTTTTCCCGCCGGTCCTTGATGAGCTCATAGAGGTAGTAGATGATTGTGCGGCTTTCTTTGGTGTGGCCTTCGGCAGAGTGGAGGTAGTTGAAGAAGCAGCTCTCCTCCCCTGTGTGGCAAGCAGGGCCAGCCTTCTCAACCTGCACCAAGAGGGCATCTCCGTCGCAGTCATATGTAATAGATTTCACCTGTTGGGTATTTCCTGATGTCTCTCCCTTATGCCACAGGGTTTGCCGGCTGCGACTGAAAAACCACGTCTCCCCTGACATCAAGGTGCGGATCAGTGCTTCCCTATTCATATAAGCCAGTGTGAGCACATCGCCTGTGCGCTGGTCTTGGACAATCGCTGGAATGAGCCCGTTGTCGTCGAATCTCAGGTCTTTTAGCCGGACTTCCATCCTTAGACCCTCCTTACCGGGACTCCCCGGCCTTCCAAGTATTCTTTCAGTTCCCTAATGCCGATTACCCCAAAGTGAAACACAGATGCGGCCAAAGCTCCGTTCGCCCCAGCCATGAGCACGTCGTAGAAGTGCTCCATGGTCCCTGCGCCCCCTGAGGCGATAACAGGGATCTTAACAGCTGCCGCGACGCTCTCGTTGAGGGGGATGTTGTACCCTTCTCGGACGCCGTCAGTGTCGATGGAGTTCAGGACCAGTTCCCCTGCGCCGAGGCCCTCAAGTTCCCGGGCCCATTCGAGCACGTCCCTGCCCGTATCGATACGGCCGCCGTGGATAAAGACGTTCCAGCGGCCTGCTCCCACCTCTTTGGCATCAATGGCAGCAATGATACAGCTGCTTCCGAACTCTTTGGCCCCTTCCTCAATGAGAGAGGGGTTCTGTACCGCCGCGCTGGTAATGGACACTTTGTCCGCGCCTGCTTCCAGCACGCTTTGGATATCCTGGAGGGAACGGATGCCTCCCCCCACGATAAACGGGATAGTAACCTCCGCGGCTATTTCCCTCACCAGCTGCAGGGCGATGCCCCGCCCTTCACTGGAGGCGGAAATGTCGTACATCACCAACTCATCTGCTCCCTGCTGGTTGTAGCTTCGGGCCAGTTGCACAGGATCGCTCACGTCCACCAGGTCCTTGAACTTCGCGCCTTTTACCACTCTGCCCCCTTGGATATCCAAGCAGGGGATAATCCTTTTCGTCATCTACTCCACTTCCTTTAGGGCCGTTGCGAGGTCAATGGCCCCAGTATAGAGTGCCTTACCGATGATCGCTCCGTAAAGGCCCAGGCTCTTGAGGGCATGCAGGTCTTTAATGCTGGAGACTCCGCCCGCTGCGATGACCTTCAGCTCAACTGCATCGTTAATCCGGCGAAGTCCCTCCAGGTTAGGCCCGGCCAGCATCCCGTCCCGGGCAATGTCGGTGAAAACTATGGCCTGAACTCCCAGATCTTCTAGGTTCCTTACAAACGCTAAAGCATCCTGGCTGCTGGTTTTGGTCCAGCCGTCTGTGGCCACCAGCCCGTCTCGGGCATCAACTGAGACCGCAACGTGTTTGGGATAGCGCCTTACCGCATCCTTTAGAAACTGGGGATCTTGGAACGCGGCGCTGCCCAAGAGCGCTCGGGACACTCCCGCCTCGAGCACTTCCTCCAAGGCTGCCAGGGAGCGGATTCCCCCGCCTAGCTGCACCGGGAGCTTGACCCGCTGGATGATTTCTTTAACCAGGGGCAGGTTTGCGCTGCTGCCGTCCCTGGCTCCATCAAGGTCTACGATGTGCAGGTACTTCGCACCCGCCTCAGCCCAGCGCTGTGCCATGGCCACGGGGGCCCCGTAAGTACTTTCCTTACTGTAATCTCCTTGTAGGAGGCGCACGCAGCGGCCTCCGCGAATATCGATTGCGGGAAAGATGTGCATAATGCCTCAGGCCTTCCTAAAGAGTTTTCTTCGTGGAAGGGACGCCTAGTATCCGGTGGTCCCTACAGGTGGCCTGGTCTAAGGCCCGACCAAAACCTTTGAAGACTGATTCGATAATATGATGGCTGTTGCTGCCTGCGAGGAGGCGGATGTGAATGGTGGCCTGGGCATGGTTGGCAAAGGCCCGGAAGAACTCCTCCACTAGCTCGGTGTCAAACTGGCCCACCGAAGGCGCTGGAATGGCTACATCAAAACCAAGATAAGGCCGGCCGCTGAGATCTAAGGCCACAAGGGTGAGGGCATCATCCATGGGGGTGATGGCCGTACCGTAGCGGGCTATCCCCGCTTTATCACCGAGCGCGGCTGTGAAGGCTTTGCCAAAGGTGATCCCCACATCTTCCACTGTGTGATGGGCATCGACGTTAAGATCGCCTTTGCACTTGATGGTCATATCAAACAAGCCATGGCGGGCCACTTGGTGGAGCATGTGGTCGAAGAAGCCTATCCCAGTATCGATCAAGGCCTGGCCGGCCCCATCCAAGGACAAGCTTACCTCAACTGCCGTTTCTGCCGTCTTCCGCTGAAGCTGTGCTGTCCGCATTTTCTCACCCTATTCCGAGCCGCTAAACCGGATCCGTACGCTGTTGGCGTGGGCATCCAGCCCTTCTGCGGTAGCGAATTTGATGATCTTATCTTTGACCTTGCGAAGTTCCTCCTGGTCGTAGTAGATCACGCTAGATTTTTTCATGAAATCATATGTACCTAAAGGAGAGGAAAACTTGGCGGTCCCGCTTGTGGGCAAGGTGTGGTTAGGCCCAGCGAAGTAGTCTCCTAAAGGCTCAGGAGAGTAACTGCCCAAGAAAACGGCACCCGCGTTTTTCACCAAGGGAAGGATCTCGAAGGGGGACTCCACCATCAGCTCTAGATGCTCCGGGGCAATCTCATTAGCCAGTGCGAAGGCCTCTTCCAGGGTGTCTACAAGGAAAATGTTCCCAAAGGATTTGAGGGACTGCTGGGCAATCTCTCGGCGAGGTAGTTTTTGCAGCTGCTTGGCGATTTCTTCCTGGACCTGCTGGGCCAGTCTTTCAGAGGTGGTGATCAGAACCGCTGCAGCTAGTTCATCGTGCTCTGCCTGGGACAGAAGGTCCGCGGCAACAAGTGGGGCCTGAGCTGTTTCATCGGCTATGATGCAGATCTCACTGGGCCCCGCGATCATGTCAATATCCACTGTCCCGAAGGCATACTTCTTGGCGCGAGCAACGTAGATGTTGCCTGGGCCCACAATCTTTTCCACTTTGGGGATAGTGGCTGTGCCATAGGCCAAAGCCGCAATGGCTTGGGCACCCCCAACTTTGTAGACCTTCTTGCACCCTGCGATAGCTGCTGCTGCCAGGATGGTAGGGTTGATGCGCCCTTCCCGATCAGGCGGAGAGACCATGACGATCTCCTGCACCCCTGCAACAACAGCAGGGACGACCGTCATGAGCACGGTGGAGGGATAGGCTGCTTTTCCCCCAGGGACATACACGCCGACCCGGCCCAGGGCTGTAACTTTCTGTCCTAAGACAATCCCGAATCCCCTTGTGGTATACCACGATTTTTCCTTCTGCTCCTGGTGGTACGCCGCGATGTTATCCCTGGCAGCGATGAGCACTTCCTTGAGCTCCGGATCAAGGCTCTTAAGTGCCTGCTGGATTTCTCCTTCCTTTACCGCGAAGCTGTCCAGGAAGACGCCATCAAAGCGCGCGGTGTACTCCAGCAGTGCCTCGTCGCCTCGGCGCCTTACATCTTCCATGATCTCCTCTACCACGCGGTCCACTTCTCCAAAGGACTCTGGGCTTCGGGCCAGCTTCTCCTGAACCAGCTGGCTGAAGTTCCCTGTTGCTTTGGTAATGGCAATCACTGCCTTTCCCTCCCATCGATTACCGCTTGGATTTGATCTACTAGGCCGCTTAAGCGGTGGAACTTCGTTTTGAAACTGGCCCGGTTTACCACAAGCCTAGCGCTGAGGGCTGCAATTTCCTCTGTGATGTACAATCCGTTTTCTTTGAGGGTCGTTCCCGTCTCCACGATATCCACAATACAGTCAGAAAGCCCAGCTAGCGGAGCAAGCTCCACAGAACCGTGGAGGGTAATGGTCTCAATGGGCTGGTCTTTATCGCGGAAGTAGGCTTGGGCGATTTTCGGGTACTTGGTGGCCACAACAGGTTTTGGTTTCCTGCGGTAAGCTGTGGAAGGGCTGGCAACCACCATCTTGCAGGTGCCGAAGCCCAGGTCAACCAGCTCATAAACCTCGGCGCCGCTTTCTAAGAGTTGATCCTTGCCCACGATGCCCATGTCTACTGCACCTCGCTCTACGTAGGTGGGGACATCCGCGGATTTGACCAGAACCATTCGTACCTGCCGCTCTTCATTGGTAAAAAACAGCTTGCGGCTGTCGGGGGAGTAATCTGGGAACACAAGGCCAATCTCTGCAAAGAGCTCCAGAGTGCTGTCCACCAGCCGCCCCTTAGCTACCGCAACTTCAACGTAGTCCATTTCCGTTCTGCCTTTCTTGATTCTTCACCGCTGTAATCAAATCGTCTATGTACACGGCAAAGCCAGTGGCTTTAGTATCGCAGCCAAAGTACTTGCTGAGCTCGTCATACCGCCCGCCGAGTACGATGGGTTTGCCATAGCCTGGGGCATACCCTTGAAAGAGGATGCCCGTATAATACTTGAGGTTGTTCATCAGCCCTAGGTCAACTGCGAGGAACTCCCCATACCCAGCCTGGGAAAGGGCCTCGTAAGCAGCGGTGAGTTCGTCAATGCCTGCCTCCATTTCGGAGTTGAGGATGACCTTTCGGGCCTCCTCCAGCACCGCCTCTGGAGGCCCGTACAGCCTGGGAATAGCCCGGAGGGCGTCCTTCACTTCCTGCCGAACCGGTAAGTCCTGCACCTGGCGCCTGAGATCCGCGAAGTTTTTGGTCTCAATCAGGTGCTGCAGATGAAGCAATTCTTCACTGGCCAGGGAGGTTTCTGCGGTAAGTGCCTTGAAGAAATTAGCTTGACCCAGATCGAAAGTGAATCCGGCCATGCCTATTCGCTGCAGGCAGCGGATAGCGAGGGAAATCACTTCCACATCGGCCCTAACCCCGCCATCGCCAAAGAGTTCTACCCCCGCTTGGGTAAACTCCCGGGACTGGACGTTTTGAGGGTCATCGGCCATGCGAAAGATGCTGGTCACATAGGCAAAGCGCCGCAGCTCATTAGGATCGGCCCCGTGGGAAGCGGCCATGCGGGCGATGGGGATAGTAGCGTCAGGCCTCAAGACCAGGACCTTCCCATCAGTGTCGATCACTTTGATCATGCGGTCCATCTCTATGGTGCCCTTGATTTCTTTGAACAGGTCGTAGTACTCGAAGATTGGGGTCTGCACCTGGTGGTAGCCCCCGTCCTTAAAGAGCTGGGCGATCTCTCCGAGAATCTGCTGTTTATGCTCAAGATCTTGGTGCGACAAATCGTTGACCCCATTGGGCACAAGCCTGCTGAGGCGCTCCACGGCAATCAGTCCTTTGTTAAGTTTCCCACATTATACCACAAGCGGTCCTGGAAAGGAGTAAATTCTGTGGAAAACGCTGTCCGCCGCACGCACATTTATGTTTTCTGCGCGGCCACTGCTCTGTTCTGGTTTGCCATGTATACCTACGTTCCTATTCTTACTCCGTATGTGGAGCATCTTGGCGGGAGCTTATCCATGGCAGGTATAGTTGTGGGAGCTTACGGGCTCACTCAGATGCTGGTGCGAATCCCTCTGGGCTTTGCTTCTGACCGTCTGGGCAGGCGCAAGCCCTTTGTCACTCTCGGTTTGATTCTTGCCACAGCAAGCAGCTTGGGATTGGGCCTGGCCAGGGATCCCGTGGCCGCACTGGCCTTCAGGGGAGTGGCGGGCCTGGCCGCTGGAACCTGGGTGGCCTTCTCAGTATTGTTTGCGAGCTACCTTCCGCCCAATGAAACGGCGCGGTCCATGGGGCTCCTCACATTCTTCAATATAGCTGGGCAGACCCTTGCCACCACCCTAGGTGGCGCCTTAGTGGACTATTTTGGCTGGCGGGCTCCATTCTTTGTGGGTGCTGCTGGGGGTCTCCTTGGCCTAGCCCTGCATGGGGCAATAGTTGAAGGCCGGCCCGCTGCATCCAAGTCAGTTGAGCTAAAGGATTTGGCCCGGGTAGGCTCTGACCCATTTCTCCTGAAGGTCTCTACCTTAGGCGTGGTTTTCTATGCACTGAGCTTCGCATCGGTGAACGGTTTTACGCCAAGCTATGCGGTGGGCATAGGGGCAAGGGGCACAGAGCTGAGTATTCTGGCTCTCCTCTCTGCGCTGCCGTCGGCCTTTCTATCTCTGTGGACAGGCGCCCTCACCATTCGCTGGGGCGAGCGGAATGTGCTTATTTGGTCCATCGTGCTCTTTGCCGGAGCAGTGATGGTTATCCCCCTCTGCACCACTATGGGCATGTTGTACTTCACTCAGACAGTGGGTGCCATCGGGAGGGGGACGATCGGCCCTCTCTTGATGACCCTCGCGATAAAAGAAGTGGCTGTGGAATACCGGGCTACAGCCATGGGGTTCTATCAGTCTATCTATGCCCTAGGGATGACCTTGGGCCCCGTTGTCATGGGCATGATCGGCGATGCACTAGGCCTGCGCCTGGGATTTTCCCTATTGGGCGTCCTGGGCATGGTTACCGCGGGTCTAGCCTGGCTTTGGGTTCCAGGCAGAGGGTATAACTTCCAGCTTCAAGGTAAAAGCTGAAACTGTGCCTCAAGCTCGCGCCTGATTTGCTCCCCCGAGATGTACTGCAGGGCGTGCATGCCCATTTGGCGTGCCCCTTCCACATTCGCAGGTGAATCATCGATGAACAAGCATTCCGCTGGATTGAGGCTGTATTTCTCCAGCAGCGTTTGGTAAATGGCCGGTTCAGGCTTAAGGGTTTGGGTCTCACAGCTGATCACCATGCCGTCAAAGAGCCTCAACCAAGGGTACCGGGACCAGATGTAGTCGAAGGCGGCCCGGTGGAAGTTGGAGATAACATAAAGCCCCAATCCCTTCTCTTTGAAGAGCCGCACCAGTTCTACAGAAGATTCGATGGGGGTGAGGATGGGCAGCCAGCGGTCTAGCACCATCTGAATTTGAGCCGCTTTTTGGGGATGCTGGTTAATGAGGCGCTGCGCGGCTTGCTCCTGAGTGATGACACCTCGATCGAGCATGAACCACTCAGGGCTCTGAAAGACGATGCGGAGCAGTGCTTGCCTGTCGCTGGGGTCCGCAAGAAGGTGCTGTAATAGCTGTTCTGGCTCAAAACTAATAAGAACTCTTCCTAGATCGAATACGATGTTCTTGATCATATCGCTCCTCCTCTAATAGGATGTAGTTCGTCCCTTACTGGAGAGATCCTTTGTGGGGGGTATACCATGGTTCAGTGTGTCTGTTTGGAAACAGAACGCCTTTGGCTGAGGCAGCTAGATGAGAGCTTTGCCCGGCGAGTGCTAGAGTATTTTACGCGCAATCGAGACTTCCTTTCACCTTGGGAACCGGCCCGCCCGAGATCGTTTTTCCAGCTAGAATACCACCACCGCCAGCTCGCCTTTGACCAAGTGAAGATGTCCACAGGCCAGCTGTTTAAGGTGTGGCTCTTTGAGAAAGGGGATACTGCCCTGGAGCGGGTGATCGGTTCGGTGGCCATCAGTGAAATCATGCGAGGTTGTTTCCTTTCGGGCTTCTTGGGCTACCGTATGGATAAAGATTTCACCGGCAGGGGATACATGACTGAGGCAGTTGGGAAGGTGGTTGAGTACGCCTTTGATGTTCTCGGGCTGCATAGGCTAGAAGCGAATATTATGCCCCGGAACAAAGCCTCCCTGCGGGTCGTGGAGAAGCTGGGCTTTTCCGAAGAGGGGCTCAGCCGTAAGCTGCTGTTGATCAATGGACGGTGGGAAGACCACGTCCGGATGGTGAAGCTCAACATGGCCTTGGAGAAGGCACCTCCCGAGAGAGTTTAACGGAACGTGAAATAAGTTTGTAATAAACAGGAAGTTCGGAGGTAAAGGGCGAAGATACTATGTAACTGTAAATAAGAGCAATGAGGAGTAGAGGTTATGAGCACACCAATGCACGCAGAGCGCATGGATTCCCGGGATGCAGAACGCATTATTCAGGAACTTGAGGAGAAGCTCAAGTGGGAGCGGCGCATCCTTCGGGCGATTGTGGACAACCTCCCTATGGCGGTGTATGCCAAGGATCTAGAGGGCCGCAAGATCTTAGCGAATAAAGTGGACCTCCAGAACATGGGGATGGCGTCGGAAGAGGAAGTCCTGGGGAAAACAGACTTTGACATGTTTCCCCGCCACATTGCGGAGAGCTTTTGGCAGGATGATTCCCAGGTGCTGAAATCGGGAGAAGCAGTTATTGATCGGGAAGAGCTCTTGGCAGAAAGCAATGGCGAGCAACGGTGGCAGAGCACTTCCAAACTGCCTCTGCGGGATGAAACAGGAAAAATCGTGGGTTTGGTAGGTTTCGGCCAGGATATTACGGTGGAGAAAAACCTTGCCCAGGAAAATGCCAGAGTACAGGCGCGTATCCGAGAGCAGCAGGAGATGGTGGAGAAGATGATCGTTGACCTTGCTGCCATTCCAGACAAAGTGGGTAAACTGGTCAATGGGATCTCGTATATTGCCAAGCAGACCAAAATGGTGTCTATCAACGCAGCTATTGAAGCGGCACGTGTGGGGGAGATGGGCAGAGGGTTCGAGGTGGTAGCCCAGGAAGTCGGGGAGCTCTCTGACCGCTCTAGCGAAGCGGCTACACAGGTGCGGGATGCCATCAAAGAGGTAGAGACCTTAGTAAAGCGGATCATGGAGGCCTGGGAAGAGAGCAAGGCCGTGACCGGAAATGTGCTTGCTAAGTAAGATAAGGGAAGGGACTGTGCAGCCTTTCTAGGCCCATCCCCAGCGTGTGCTGGCGGGATGGGCTTTTTTCAAGGGTCGAGTGGCAGATCGATCGGCAATGCGCTACAATTTATATATTAAGCCACTTACCCAGCAGGAGGAGAAACGCCGTGGACCTCAAAACATCGCTGCCTTTGACTAGCCGCACTGCTAAACTAGAAAGAACAGTAATCGATGTGAAAGGCGTTCAAATCGGCGGCCCAGAGCCTGTGTTTATGGCAGGCCCCTGTTCCATTGAAAGCCTAAGCCAGATGCGGGAAGTAGCCCATGCAGTGAAGGGCCACGCTCACATTCTAAGGGGCGGTGCCTTTAAGCCCCGCACTTCACCCTACAGCTTCCAGGGGTTGGCCGAAGAGGGGTTAGAGATGCTGCAGGCGGTGGGGGAGGAAGTTGGCCTGCCCACTGTTAGCGAGGTGATGTCCCCGGAGGACGTGGACCTGGTGGCGCGGTATGTGGACATGCTGCAGATCGGAGCACGCAACATGCAGAACTATGCCCTCCTGCGGAAAGTGGGCACGCTGAGGAAGCCTGTCCTCCTCAAGCGGGGTATCGCGGCCACGATCGAGGAGTGGCTCCTATCTGCAGAGTACATCATGAGTGAAGGGAACCCAAATGTGGTGTTGTGCGAGCGGGGAATCCGCACCTTCGAGCCCCTCACCCGCAACACGTTGGATATCAGTGCAGTCCCTATGGTTCATCATCTAAGCCATCTGCCTGTGGTTGTAGATCCTAGCCACGCGGCAGGGGCATGGAACTTGGTGGAGCCCTTGGCCTTAGCGGCCATAGCAGCGGGTGCTGATGGCTTAATGGTGGAGGTTCACCCACATCCTGAAGCTGCCTTGTCTGATGGGCCCCAATCCCTGCTGCCTGAGCGCTATTGCCAACTGGTAGAGTCCGCCAGGGAGCTCTGCACCCTAATTGTGAGGAGGCAAACTCATGCTTAAAGGCATCACAACTGTTCCAGGCGATAAATCCATAACCCACCGCGCTCTGATCCTAGCTGCCTTAGCAGAGGGAACTAGTGAGATATACAACCCTCTCTCCAGCCTGGATTGTCTGAGTACTGTGAACTGTCTCAGGGCGTTGGGGGTAGAAATTGAGGAGCATCCTGAGAAGATGGTAGTCCATGGGGTAGGCCTTCAGGGCCTTCAGCCTCCAAAAGAGGTTCTGGACTGCGGCAATTCCGGCACAACCATGCGCCTCCTCGCCGGTGTACTGGCAGCCCAGCCTTTTCTCAGCGTTCTCAGCGGTGATGACTCACTCACTGCCCGCCCCATGGGCCGGGTGGTGGAGCCCCTGCGCGAGATGGGGGCACTCATCAAGGGGCGGATGGACGGCCAGTTTGCCCCCTTGGCTGTCCGGGGCGGCTCCCTCAAAGGCATTACATACGCACTCCCTGTGGCCAGTGCCCAAGTGAAGTCGGCCCTCCTTCTCGCGGGACTGACTGCCCGAGGCGAGGTACGACTCACAGGCAAGATTAACTCCCGAGACCACACTGAACGCATGCTGGCAGCTTTCGGAGCGGACGTGGCTAGGCACGGGGAAGAGATCGTGCTCAGGCCTGGCAAGATCCTATCGGCCCGAACGGTGTACGTTCCAGGAGATCTGTCCTCCGCGGCAGTCTTTATTGCCCCGGCTGCGGCAGTTCCCGGTGCGGAGGTAACAATCGAGGATGTGGGGCTTAATCCCACCCGCACAGGCTTTATTGATGTTCTTAAGGAGATGGGCGCGGAGATCGAGGTAGTGGAAAAGGGCGTTTCTGGAGGTGAGCCTTGGGGCTCCATCGCAGTACGGGGAAGGCTCCTGCACGGCTGCACAATCCAGGGCGAGATTATCCCCCGTGTGATCGACGAAATCCCCATTCTGGCAGTGGCTGCAGCGGCCGCTCAGGGCACCACCGTTATCAAGGATGCGGCAGAACTGCGCTTGAAGGAATCCGACCGGCTTCAAGCCCTCGCTGAGGAACTGGGGAAAGTGGGAGCGGACATTAAGGCGCAGCCTGATGGGCTGGTCATCACCGGGCCCACCCGCTGGCGGGGTGGAGAGGTGGACAGCAGGGGCGATCACCGCATTGCTTTGGCCCTGCTAATGGTCGCGGCAATCTCTGAGGAGCAGATTAGCGTTAAGCACGGGGATTCCGTCAACGTATCCTTTCCCAACTTCCAGGATGTCCTCCGCGCCCTCCGGGAAGGGAAGGTGGGAAGCTGATGCGGTTTCTTACAGCTGGGGAGTCACACGGCCCGTGCTTAGTGGGCATTGTGGAAGGGTTCCCCGGGGGAGTACCTATCGATGTTGAAGGTATCAATAGTGATTTGGCCCGGCGCCAACAGGGATATGGCAGAGGTGGCCGGATGGCCATTGAACGGGACCAAGTGGAAATCCTCACAGGGCTTGTGAACGGAGAGACGATCGGCAGTCCCATTACCCTGCGCATTGTTAACCGAGATTATCCTAACTGGGCCGGGAAGGAGCATCCTCCCATTACTTTGCCCCGGCCAGGGCACGGGGATTTTGCTGGCAGTGTGAAGTACCGTTTGAGTGATACCCGCTTAGTAGCAGAGCGAGGAAGTGCCCGGGATACGGCCATGCGGGTGGCCGTCGGGAGCTTGGCCCGCCAGCTCCTCAAGGGCTTCGGGATTGAATCTGGCGTGCATGTTGTAAAGATCGGGGGCGCGGCGCTAGAGGAGAGGGCTGTTCCCTTTGCCCTCCTCGCCCAGGCGGAGAGTTCCCCCGTAAGGTGCGTTGACAAAAAAGCATCTCAGGCGATGCTGGAGGAAATCGATAAAGCCCGCGCGGATGGGGATACGCTGGGGGGCATCTTTGAGGTACAGGTAAAAGGTGTGCCCGTTGGGCTGGGCAGCCATGCCCACTGGGACCGCCGCCTCGATGGGAAGCTGGCCTGGGCGCTAATGAGTATACCTGGTATCAAGGGCGTGGAAATTGGCGATGGCTTTGCCTGCGCCGGACGCCGCGGGTCCCAAGTCCACGACGAGCTCTTCTACGAGCCCGGTAAAGGTTATTACCGCACAACCAACCGCGCGGGGGGAATCGAAGGAGGCATGTCTAACGGCGAGATTCTCGTGGTACGGGCCGCTATGAAGCCCATTCCCACCTTGCAAAAACCCCTGCGGACAGTGGACATCCGCTCCCATGAGCCGGGCCTTGCCAGCGTGCAGCGGAGCGATACCTGTGCCGTCCCTGCCGCGGCAGTTGTTGGAGAGATGGCAATACTGACAGTGATCGCCCAAGAGTTCTTGGCAGTGTTTGGCGGCGATTCCCTGAAGGAGATCGAGGAGCGATGGCACAGATTCCAGTGAACCTAGGAAAAGCAAGCTATACCATTGATGTGGGGCCTGGAGTGTGGCGCAGTGCCCTTTCCTGGCTTGCGGACTACGATGGTGCGGTTGTGATTACCGATGAAAACGTGAACCGCCTCTACGGCGGATTTTTTGACCTACCCAAGATAGTCGTCCAGTCCGGTGAGGGCGGCAAGACCTGGGCTCAGGCAGGGCGGGTTTTGGAGGAAATGGCAGGTCTCGGCCTTAGCCGCAGTGCGTTAGTTTTAGCCCTAGGGGGCGGAGTGGTGGGCGATCTCGCGGGCTTCTGCGCGGCAGTATATATGCGAGGTATTCCTTACATTCAGATCCCTACAACGCTGTTGGCCCAGGTGGACAGCGGGGTTGGGGGCAAAACCGGAGTGGATCTAGGGGGATTTAAGAACCTGGCAGGAGCATTTCACCAGCCAAGACAGGTTCTTGTCGACCCCGCCTTCCTGAAAACTCTGCCTCGAGAAGAGGTCGTGAGCGGCCTGGGAGAAGTGGTGAAGTATGGGGTAATTGCTGACCCTGCTCTCCTCCATCTCTTGTGGGAGCGGGGAGAGGTGGTGTTTACCGCGCCTCATGAAGCTTTGGAGGATATTATTGCCCGCTGCTGTGCGGTGAAAGCCCGCCTGGTGGAAAGGGATGAACAGGACACGGGGTCTCGCAAGCAGCTCAACGCGGGCCACACCATTGCTCACGGGCTGGAAAGCGCCACGGGCTTTCGTGGGTTCCGCCACGGCGAGGCTGTCCTCTTAGGTTTGGCCCTTGAAGCTCGCCTCGCCAACCGTCTGGGGCTTCTCTCTGTGAAAGATTTGCAGCAGATTGAGAAGGCCTGCCAGTTCGTTGGACTGCAAGAGATTCCCCCGCAGCTGAGCTTGGAGGCGCTCCTTGTAGCACTCACCCGGGACAAGAAGAACACGGCCGCGGGGATATCCTTTGTCCTACCCCGGGCTTTAGGACATGTGGAAGAGGTCTTCCTCAGCCCTGCGGAAGTAGCTGATCACCTAGCCGCGCTTATCCCCAACCAGGGTATGGCGGCTCCCGTAAGCAGCTTGCAGATCCTCCGGAAGGAGATCAACCGCTGCGATGAGGTTTTGGCTGAAACCTTTGCCCAGCGTCTCAACCTTGTGGATGAGGTGGCCATGTACAAACGGGAAAATGCTCTTCCCATTTACGATCCACAGCGTGAAGAGGAAATCCTGGCTCGCTATACTGGGGACGTGCAGCGGCTGTTCAGGGAAATCCTCCGCATCAGCAGGGGGCGCCAGTCTCGCACCCTTTTCCCATTCAACATTGCACTCATCGGCTTTATGGGTACAGGTAAGTCCACCGTGGGTCCTATCCTTGCTGAGTCTCTCGGGCGCCGGTTCATTGACTTGGATCAGGCTATTGAGGAACGGTGGGGCTGCTCCATTTCTCAGATGTTTGCAGAGGTGGGGGAAGGGGAGTTTCGGCGGCGCGAAAGCGAACTGCTCAAAGAGGCCTGTCAAGGGGAATACTTAGTGATTGCCTGCGGAGGAGGAGCTGTGCTCAGCGCTGCAAACCGCCAGGTTCTAAAGGAAACTTGTAGACTGGTGCTTTTGACGGCCACCCCGAAAGCAATCGTAGAACGTATCGGCCACCTCGGAGACCGCCCCTTACTTGGAGGCAAGCCCACCACCGCTACCACAGCCAAACTCCTTGAGGAGCGGGAACCCATCTACCGGGCTGCGGCGGATGTAGCGGTAGCCACAGAAGGCCTCACTCCTCAGGAAGTGAGTGCTGCCATAATCGCCGAACTCAACAGCAGTAGTGAAAATCGGTCTTAGGGCGGAGGGTTTTCCATCCTAGAGACTCTCATGAGCCACCCCGATAGCTGCTAAAATATGGTCAACCACAGGATGGAAAGGTTGAGAGCCTTGCTGAAAAAGCTGTTTATCAATGGGGATTACGGACTACTGTTCATGGGGCGGCTCGTGTCACAGATCGGCGATGGTGTCCATTACTTCGCCATCACTTGGCTGATCCTGGATCTGACGAGCTCCGGTACGGCCCTGAGTACTCTACTCCTATTCTCGTCCCTTCCCAGCATCGTGCTTGCACCCTTTACGGGTGTGTTGGCAGATATGTGGGATCGGAAGAAGATCGTGGTGATCACTGATATTATCAGAGGACTAATCCTCCTTGCAGTCGCCGCGATTTACGCAGCGGGCCATCTCACCCTAGGTGTGATTTACGGCGCTACAGCCCTTTCATCGATCTGCAGCGTGCTCTTTGGGCCCGCCATTTCTGCGGCCATTCCAGGGATGGTGAAGCGGGAAGAACTCACCGCAGCCAATGTACGCAACAACTTCGCCAGGAGCGCCACGGGCATCATCGGGCCCAGCTTAGGGGCTATGCTGGTTGGCCTTACGGGATACACTGCGGTGTTTGCTATCACCGGAATCTGTTTCTTGCTGTCCGCGATATCGGAGATGTTCATCCGCTTTCCTGAGCAAGAGTTCGGTACAGAGATGCGGGGTGCAGCTCAGTTCAAGGCCTATGGAGCCAACTTCAAAGAAGGGTTTACCTATATCTGGCAAGACGTTAGCTTGAGAGCCTTGATTGGCTTCGCCGTTGTCCTGAACTTCATTGCCGCACCCATTTTCAGCATTGTTTTGCCCTATTTCGGAAAGGAAGTGCTCAACATGCCCGCTGAGCATTTTGGGATCGTGAAGTCTAGTTCTCCTATAGGACTCTTAATCGGTACTTTTCTCGTGGGGATTTTCACCAAAAGGTTCCCCAAGACCAAGCTTCTAGTTGGAGGAGTGGTGGGCCAGGGGCTACTTGGCGTAGTGATCGGGCTAGTCGCGTTCCCCGCGTTTTACACTAACGTATCAGGGTTAGTACTCCTCGGCTCGCTTGTGGTGCCTATCCTTCTCATAGGGATCTTGAACGTCATGGTGAACGTGCCCTTCCAAGTTATGCTTCAAGAAACGGTGCCCGATAGCTACCGGGGGCGAGTGTTCGGCCTCTTGGATGGTTTAGTTTCCATGCTGGTGCCTGTGGGCATGGCGGTATTCGGCCCTGTGGTGGACGCGGTGGCCCCCGCTGTGGTTTTCCTGGCCTGTTCAGCAGCCCTTACCCTGATCGGCGCTCTCATGGGGCGATCTCAGAGTGTGGCTCGGTTATACAGCGGCATTCCAGGGGAAGGGGCCCCGGTGGGGAGCGGCGCACAGTAGCTATGAGGACGTGGCCCGGGCTTCCCTTGCGAAAGCATGGAAGAAGTGCTCAACAAGGGCAATCAGGACTCCAAGGGCGATGACCGTGGCCCCTGTGGCGCGAAAGCCGGAGAATACCAGGGCGAACAGCCACGCAAGGCCCGCTCCCACAACACCGTCAGCCACGGCAGCTAGGGCGCTGCCTAGGGACGGCAGGAGAAACAGGTCGCCCAAAAAGAAGTTGACTGCTGCCGCAGTGAGGGCCCAACCCAAGACAGCCAGCCAAGTGTTGTTGTCAAACAACGCGGAAGTGAGGAGGCCTGCGGCAAAAGTGAAGGCAAATTTCAACAGTACGGCCCAAGCGGTATTGCGCATTTCCAGTTCTGCCTCCTTTTCCCTATAGTCTTAGCTAAAACCCCCCTGAGAATACTCTCCCTTGGTATGATAACCGCCAAATTCCAGATAATATGGGAGAGCAAAACAAGATGTGAACTGGGGGGTTTTCTTATGGGCAGAACCGTAACAATCGACGGCAATGAGGCTGCCGCGCATATCGCCTATGCCTTCACTGAAGTGGCGGCCATCTATCCCATTACGCCGTCTTCTCCCATGGCTGAGCATACCGATGTGTGGAGTGCGCAAGGCCGAAAGAACATATTCGGGGAGCCGGTGAAGATCGTGGAGATGCAGTCGGAGGCAGGAGCTGCGGGAGCGGTCCACGGCTCACTGGCAGTGGGATCCCTCACTACAACCTTCACCGCATCCCAGGGGCTCCTTTTGATGATTCCTAACATGTACAAAATCGCGGGGGAGCTCTTGCCCGGGGTGTTTCATGTGAGCGCCCGGGCTATAGCTGCCCATGCCTTGTCCATTTTTGGCGACCACCAGGATGTGATGGCCTGCCGCCAGACAGGCTTTGCCATGCTTGCATCCAGCAACGTCCAGGAAGTGATGGACCTTGGGTGTATCGCGCATTTGGCTGCCATCAAGTCCCGGGTGCCCTTTCTTCACTTCTTCGACGGATTCCGCACCAGCCATGAAATCCAGAAAATCCACAGCCTTGACTATGATGAGGTAGCCAAGCTTGTAGACTACCAGGCTCTGGCAGAGTTCCGCTCTCGGGGCCTTAACCCAGAGCACCCCGTGATCCGGGGGACAGCCCAGAATCCAGATATCTACTTCCAGGGAAGAGAGGCTGCGAATCCGTTTTACGAAGCAGTACCAGGGTTCGTTGAGCTGTATATGCGGGAATTTGAGGCCCTTACAGGGAGAGCGTACAATCTCTTTGACTATTACGGCGATCCGGAGGCCCGGTACGGAATCGTAGCTATGGCCTCTGTGTGCGACACCATTGCCGAGACCATCGATTACCTCCGCAGTCGGGGGGAGCGGGTGGGGCTGGTCAAAGTGCGGCTCTATCGTCCATTCTCCGCAGTTCACCTTAGGAAAGCGGTTCCTCCTACGGTGGAGAAGATCGCAGTCCTGGATCGGACGAAAGAGCCAGGCTCCCTAGGGGAACCTCTCTATCTGGATGTTGTGAAAGCTTTCCAAGGACATCCAGTGCCCATCATCGTAGGTGGCCGCTACGGACTGGGTTCCAAGGATACCCGGCCGTCGCAGATTATTGCGGTGTACAACAACTTGAAGCAAGAAAAACCCCAGGACCGCTTTACCATCGGCATAGTAGATGATGTGAGCGGTACTTCCCTTCCAGAAACGGATATTGTGGAAACTTCCCCTGAAGGGACTATCAGCTGTAAGTTCTGGGGGTTAGGATCCGACGGTACTGTGGGGGCCAACAAGACAGCCATCAAGATCATTGGGGAGAATACTCCCCTCTATGTACAGGGCTATTTCTCCTACGACAGCAAAAAGTCGGGAGGAACTACTGTATCCCATCTGCGTTTTGGGAAACAACCGATTCGCGCCCCGTACTTGGTGTACAACGCGGACTACATTGCCTGCCACAATAAGTCCTTCGTGTTCAACTACGATCTCTTAAAGGGCATCAAGGACGGAGGGACCTTCGTCTTAAACTGCCCTTGGGATCTAAGGGAGCTAGATGAGCACCTACCTGCTTCCACCAAGCGGGCAATAGCTGAAAAGAACATCCAGTTCTACACCATCGATGCCATCTCCATCGCGGGGGAGGTGGGGCTCGGGAACCGCATCAACATGATCATGCAGGCCGTTTTCTTCCGGCTAGCCAAGGCAATTCCCGTTGAAGAGGCTATCCAGCACCTGAAGGATTCTGTAGAGACCATGTACGGCAAAAAAGGCAGGCGGGTTGTGGAGATGAACCTTGCCGCTATTGACCGGGCCGCCAGCGCTCTGAAGAAAGTTGAAGTGCCCGATGCTTGGCGCACCGCGCAGGATCCCCCAGCAGAGCTCAAAGCGGTGCCCGAGTTTGTGGAGCGCATCCAAGCCCCCATAGCAAGGCACGAAGGGGATGAGCTCCCTGTGAGTGCTTTCGCGGACATGGAAGACGGCACCTACCCGCTAGGGACTACCGCCTACGAGAAGCGGGGCATTGCGGTGATGATTCCTGAGTGGCAGATTGAGAAGTGTATTCAGTGCAACCAGTGCTCCTACATCTGCCCCCATGCTACCATCCGCCCCTTCCTGCTGGACCAGGCCGAAATGGCCGCCGCGCCCAGTGGGTTTGAGACCAAGAAAGCTATTGGCAAGGGGATCTCCGAATTTGGCTACCGGATCCAGGTGAGCCCTTTAGACTGCACTGGCTGCGGAAACTGTGCTGACGTGTGCCCTGCTCCAGGTAAGGCTCTCATTATGCGGCCTGCAGACGAGCAAATCGCTAAGGAAGCGGATAACTGGGAATACGCGATGACCATCAAGCCCAAGTACCAGTTCGCCGACTGGCGGACCTTGAAGGGCTCCCAGTTCCGTCCGCCCCTCTTTGAGTTCAACGGAGCCTGCCCCGGCTGCGGGGAAACTCCTTACTTGCGCCTTCTCACCCAGCTTTTCGGCGAACGTATGATCATTGCCAATGCCACCGGGTGTTCTTCCATCTACACCGCCAGCGCTCCCTCCATGGCGTACACAGTTACGGGCGAAGGGCAAGGTCCTGCCTGGGCAAACTCCCTTTTCGAAGATAACGCCGAGTACGGCTACGGTATGTGGCTGGGCGTAACCCAGCAAAGGCAGCGCCTGGCGGGCCTCATGCGGGGGCTTTTGGAGTCGGGGTTGGATAATGCAGCCTTGGCAGAGGCGTTTCGAGCTTGGCTGGATAACATGTATGATGGGGAAGGCTCGGTAGAACCTAGTAAGCGCATTGTGGAGCTTCTGGCAAAGGCGGATCTCAAGGCACATCCAGCCTTGGCGGAGCTTTGGGAGAAGCGCTCCTTCTTAATTAAGAAGTCTCAGTGGATCATAGGGGGAGATGGCTGGGCCTATGATATCGGCTATGGTGGGCTGGATCAAGTCCTCTCCCTCGGAGATGATGTGAATATCCTCGTCATGGATACAGAGGTGTATTCCAACACGGGTGGCCAATCCTCGAAGGCTACTCCCACCGCGGCGGTGGCCAAGTTTGCCTCTGCAGGCAAACGCATCCGCAAGAAAGACTTGGGGCGCATGGCCATGACCTATGGCTATGTGTACGTGGCCCAGATCGCGATGGGGGCCAACATGAACCACACCATCCGGACCATTCTAGAGGCAGAGTCCTATCCTGGCCCTTCCCTGATAATTGCCTACTCGCCCTGTATCGAGCATGGCATCCGTACAGGCATGGGAACCAGCATCATGCAAGAAAAGCGAGCAGTAGAGGCAGGCTACTGGCACCTCTATCGGTACAATCCCCTCAAGAAACAGGCAGGGGAGAACCCCTTCACCTTGGATTCTCCCGAGCCCAAGGCTCCCTTTAGAGACTTCCTCGAGAGCGAAGTGCGCTATTACGCTCTTCTGCGCAGCTCCCCAGAGCTTGCAGAAGAACTCTTTGCTCAGGCAGAGAAAGATGCCAAGGACCGCTACCAAGAGTACCGCCGCTTAGCGGATCAAGTATATTAGAAAAAGCGCAGAGCCCCAAAACTCGGGGCTCTGCTCATTTTTGGTTCTCTTCCGCCCATTCCCTTGCCAGTTCCACATCTATGTCGCTGGGCAGGCCTACTCGGGAGACAGCTTTTTGCCCAGCTAGATTGGCCCAGGCCGCAGTGGAATGGTCTTCCACCGGTAGGGAATAGCGTTTGCGCTTCAGTCCCTTCAGCGACTTCTCGGTGTTCACATACCTAGCCACGGCATCCCCCCTTCGGTTATAGTCTGCACCAAAGTGTCGGAACTATTAGCTCCCTTCTCTTTCCTTAAACGGTATTTGATGGTAAGATGGAAGGGAATGGAGGAATCGCACATGACCTATCAGTTGATTGTGAGGCGAATCCAAGGGCATGAGCCCGGACACGTTCTGGAGATCCCTTGGGAAGACCTGCCCACAAGCTCTCTGTTTGTGGATGCAGTCACTGGTGGCCCCGCGTCTTTGGAGACTACCGTCCAAGCCGCTTGGGACGATGAGTATCTCTACTTGCGGTTTACCTGTAAGGACGGAGAGGTTCTCGCGACTATGACCAACCGTGATGATCCCTTGTACAACGAAGAAGTGGTGGAGGCCTTTGTGGCACCAGAGGATACCCACCATTATTATGAGTTTAACCTCAGCCCGAGAAATGTGGTGTTTGACTCGGAGATTAGGCACGACGGCACGCGGCATCACGGTAATCCCGCGTGGGACTGCCCTGGCCTGATCCACCGGGTGGTGCGCAAGGAATCAGATGGCGGCGCTTTTGGGAATTGGGAGGGGCTACTGGCCATACCCTTTGCCTGCTTAGGCTTTGTGCCAGAGCGAGGAAAACTTCTGCGGGCTAACTTCTACCGGATTAAGCGGACCCCCGGAGAAGAGTATATGGCATGGAGCCCGACCGGACATAATCCCGCTTATTTCCATGTTCCTGAATCATTTGGAGAGTTGAAGCTGATCTAAGCTTTGGCTGGGGGTGCCAAACTTCGCCCGCCACAGGGCCATGGCAGCGGTGCCAAGTGCGGTAGATGCTGCCCCGAGGAGAAAGAGGCCCGTTCCTCCAAAGAGATCCATGATCCGCCCGCCCCAGATGCTCCCCAAGAAGCGGGGCAGGGTATAAGCGCAGGCGGCTTGCAGTGTAAAGCCGGTAGTCTTGAAAGCTGGTTCAACTAACTCATCCACGAGCAGTACGACGCTAACGGTGATGAGGGGGAAGGCAAGCCCTTCCATGGCGTGAATAGCCACTAATAGCCATGGATTTGGCGTAAATGCAAATAACAGCATCCGCAGGGTGTTGATAACTCCTGCAGTTACTATGAGCTGCTCTGGCCTTCGGCGCCGGAGCAGTTTTGCTGTTACCGCAAAGATGGGAATCTCAACTAAGGCGGTGAATCCCCAGGTATAGCCTACTACGGAGGAGCTGGCGCCCCTTTCTAAGAGCACTAAGCTGAGGAAAGGCATTGTAAGAGATAGCCCCATTTGGAGTAGGAATGCACACCCGAGGAAAAAGAGGAACGGCCTATTGATCGCGTGCTTGATGCTGCTCAAGCGGAAGTCAGGCCGGTTTAACGTTGATCCTTCAGCGGGCGAAATGGCCCCTACCAACGCGGCAAAGGCGCTGGCCAGGACGAAGCCAGGGAAAATAGCCGTGCTGTGCTTTTCGAAAATTGCACCCATGATCAGGGCTAGCGTAGCGAAGCTGAGGGAACCCCACAGGCGCGCTTGGCCGATGCGGTTGCTGTTTTTCTGCAGAGTCTGCACGGCCATGCTGTCGAGCATGGCAGTGAGGGGGCCTTGGGTGAGGCCCATTAACACCGCGAGGGCAAAAAAGGCCTGGGAAACGGGGAAGAAGCCAAAGATCAACACAAACCCTGCTGTAGCCGCCACCAAGATGACATACAGCAGGCGAACATTTCCCCAAGCATCGCTTACCAAACCCCACAGGGGCTGGGTGAGGAAGGCCAAGAGCGGCCCGATTGCACTGAATAGGCCGATCGAAAACCCTGTCCACCCAGCCTGCTGCAGGTAGATGACAATGAAGGGCTGCCAAGCAGCAAGAATCATGAAATACGCGAAGTAATTAAGGGACACAATGGTGAAAGGAGCTTTAAGGCGCATCGTTCCTCCGGGAAATGGCATCTCCAGGCGAGACAGTTACAGGAGTGCCGTTGTGGTAGATCTCCATTCCCTCTCCTTGGATCAGGCGGTAGATGGTGTGATCATCTTCTACAGTCACCTGAAGTTGCCTGCCGCGGAACTTCACTTTAAAGCTGTAACCCTGCCATTTTTCGGGCAAGGTAGGCTTAAAGCGGAGGATCCCATCGTAGGCCCTCATCCCTGCGAACCCGTTTACGATGCACATCCAGGAACCGGCCATGCACGCGGTATGCACTCCCTGCCACGTGTTCTTGTTGTAGTCGTCAAGATCAAGGCGGGAGGTTTGCATGAAATAATTGTAGGCGTGGTCATGGTAGCCAATCTCTGCAGCCATGATGCTGTAGATGGACGGCGACAGGGATGAATCATGGGTTGTCTTCGGTTCGTAATAGTCGTAGTTGGCCTTCTTTTCCTCCAAAGTGAACTGATCCCCCAAGAGATACTGGAGGAGTACCACATCAGCCTGCTTAATGAGCTGATACCGCCAGATAGTGAGGGGGTGCCAGTTGCGCACCAAGGGAATCTCCTCTGGAGGGATGGCATCTACGTCAATAGGATCTTTGAACAGGAACGAGTCATCTTGAGGGTGGATCCCCAACTCTTCATCGTACGGCAGGTACATTAACTCCGCACACTTTTGCCACTGGGCAAACTCACTTTCCTCCAGATTCAGCCTTGCCGCCAGGGCATGGTATTGCTCTGGGTACTTTTCCTCCATGATTTCCCGAGCTTTTAGGGCCAGTTCTAGGTTAAACTTTGCCATGTAGTTCGTGTAGCAGTTGTTGTTCACGCCTGGTTTGTACTCATCGGGGCCGCATACTTCGTTAATGCAGAAGCGGCCGCCTTTCGCGGCGATAAATGCGCCTCTCCCTGCCCAGCAGCGAGCCGTCTCAAAGAGGATTTCTGCGCCCATATCCCGGAGGAACTCCCAGTCCTCAGTAGCTTCTAGATATTTATGGATTGCGTAGGCGATGTCCGCGTTGATGTGATACTGCACCGTTGAACCGAGGAAGTTGCCGGAGGCCTCGTGGCCGTTGATGGTACGCCAAGTGTAGAGGGCTCCTTTGTCCTTCATGCGCGCGGCATTCTCCCGGGCTGCATCCAATATGCTATAGCGGTACTCTAGGAGTTTCCGTACCAGCTTTGGTTGGCTGTACAGGAAGAAGGGGATAATATACGTTTCCGTATCCCAGAAATAGTGCCCCTCATAGTACTCACCGGTTAAGCCTTTTGCGGCAATGTTTGTCAGCCCATCCCGCCCTGTTGAACATAGGAGTTGGAAGGCATTAAAGCGTAGGCCTTGTTGAAGTGCGGGATCGCCTTCCAGCTGGATATCAGTATCTGCCCAGTAGTCCTCCATAAACTCTACGTGGGAAGCAAAGAGTGTGCCCCACCCGGCCTGGGCAGCCTTTTGTGCGTGGGACAGCACAAACTCCCCAAGGCCTTCCTGGGCTGTTTCCCGGCAGGTCGTCACCGCAATGTACTTCTCAAGAAACCCTCTCTCGCCTTGGGAAAGGACGTACTCAGCGGTAAAGGCTAGCTGTTCTTCTTCAGCCCGTCCCACAACAGCTACTCCTGGTGAAGCAGTGTGGCTCACACCGACACACACGTGGAAGCCGCTGCGGCGGGTCTTGGAGAGAATGCAACCGCTTGCATTTTCTGCCTTAGAAAAAACTACATCAAGGGTCCGCCCTTGGATATGGTGGTAGTTCTGCACGGCACCCTGCACTCTGGATGTTAGGGTTACTTTCCCAGAGAAGTTCAAGGGGCGTACAGCACACCGCTGCACCGCCAGGTGCTGATCAGTCTGAGAAATGAATCTTTCGAAGGAGAGCTCTACCCGCTTGCCTGTAGGGCTCTGCCACGTCACTTCTCTGGTCAAGAGGCCCTGCTTTAGGTCAAGGGTGCGCTGGTACCGCTCTACAGTGCCATCGAGCAGTGAGAAGCGTTCCCCTTCTAAAGCTACTTCAATAATGCGCCAGTCAGTTATGTTGATCATGGTCTGGTACTCTTGGGGCTGCCTGGCCATGTACTCTCCGTAGATAATGGGAGAAGTCTCATAGATGCCGTTTACGTAGATACCTGGGGTAGAGGGGACGGTTCCTGGTAGGCCCTCTTCGAAGGTACCCCGCATGCCCATATAGCCGTTGCCGATGGCAAAGATGGACTCATTCCGGTGGTTGTGCTCCGGATTGAACTCAGTTTCGGTGATTCGCCATTCCTCAAAAGGGTAAATTGCCCGAATATTCCGATGAAAAGCCCGCATTAGATTAAACTCCTTTCCCATTGCTGGTTCTTCTAATTAGCGATCAACCGCCCAAAATCCTTTAATAATACCCCTTCGTTCCGGGTATCCTTTTTGAGAAGAGAAGTTTAGGTGGTGAAGTCAGTGCGGATCCTAATGGTATCGTGGGAATACCCGCCCAAGGTGATTGGCGGCTTGGCCCGCGCGGTATCAGATCTTGCGGAGGCCCTTGTGGAACAGGGGCATGAAGTATCTGTAGTGACAAGTGATCACCCAGAGAGTGGACAGGCAGAATACGTCTCCGGAGTGCGGGTCTACCGGGTTAACCAGCACTACCCCTCACCTTTAGGATTCTTAGATAGTGTCCTGTATATGAACTACCACCTAATTCAGCGGGCGGTGCAGATTATATCTGCAGAAAAGATTGATGTGATTCACGCCCATGACTGGTTGGTGGCACCAGCCGCGAAGGTGCTCAAGCACACCTTTAACCTGCCCCTGGTAGCAACCATCCACGCCACCGAATGGGGCCGCAGCGGGGGACTGCACAATGATCTCCAGCGGCACATCAGCGATGTGGAGTGGTGGCTTACCTATGAGGCGTATCGCGTGATCTGCTGCAGTGAGTATATGCGGGAAGAACTGAGACGGGTGTTCCATCTTCCCGATGATAAGGTCAGCGTAATCCCCAACGGTGTGGTGGTGAATAAGTTCCGGGAAACCCACCCCGATCTGGACAAGTTTCGCAGCCAGTGGGCTCTCCCTGAAGAAAGGATTGTGTTTTTCATTGGACGCCACGTATACGAAAAGGGCGTGGATGTCCTACTCGGCGCGGTCCCTAAAGTTCTCGCCCATCAGCCCAACGCCAAGTTCATCATTGCCGGGACAGGCCCCATGCACCATGAGCTCAAGCACCGGGCTCATCAGATGGGGATTGCCCACAAGGTGTTGTTTGCGGGTTTTATCGATGACGTGACCCGCAACAGCCTCTACCAACTCGCGGATGCCGCAGTCTTTCCCAGCCGCTATGAGCCCTTCGGCATTGTAGCTTTGGAAGCAATGGCCGCGGGGGCCCCCGTGGTGGTGAGCGATGTGGGTGGGTTTAGGGAAATCGTGCGCCACGGCGAAACGGGCCTCACCTTTTACGCTGGCCAGAGCAACTCCCTCGCAGACAATATTCTCACCCTCTTGTGCGATCGGCAGTATGCCAAGATGATGCGGAGCCTCGCATACCGTGAGCTGCTGGAAAGGTTCGACTGGAGCAAAATAGCCCTCCAAACTGTGGAAGAGTACAACCGGGCTTTGGGGAAAGCCCCGAGCCCGATGAAGGATACCAAGGATATTTACGGACGCTATCATCTTACAGGCGACTTCCCAGAGGAAAGGGCTGAACTCTATGAAAGCAGTAATCATGGCCGGCGGTGAGGGTACCCGCCTCAGGCCTCTCACATGCAATCTGCCGAAACCAATGGTCCCCATCGTGCACAAACCCATGATGGAACACATCTTAAATCTCCTCAAGGCCCACAGCATCCATGAGATCGCCAGCACCCTGTGGTATCTTCCCCAGGACGTCATGGATTATTTTGGCGATGGCTCCCAGTTTGGTGTGTCGATGGAATACTTCGTGGAGGAA
This sequence comes from Peptococcaceae bacterium 1109, assembly GCA_001028815.1. GTDB lineage: Bacteria > Bacillota > Limnochordia > Darwinibacteriales > Darwinibacteriaceae > 1109. The sequence continues at coordinate 16,525 of LDJB01000006.1, read as the reverse complement.
GAACCCCTGGGTACCGCGGGCAGTGTGAAAAACGCTGAAGACTTCCTCAACGAGACCTTTGTGGTGGTGAGCGGCGACTCCCTTACAGATATTGACCTCTCCAAGGCCGTCGCCTTTCACCGGGAACGGAATGCGGTGGCCACCTTAGTCCTCACCAGGGTTGCTAATCCCTTAAACTACGGCATCGTGATCACCGGAGAAGATGGACGGATTCGGCAGTTTTTAGAAAAGCCCAGCTGGAGTGAGGTTTTCAGCGATACGGTCAACACAGGGATCTACGTCTTAGAGCCTGAGGTACTACAGGAGTTTGCGAAGGGGCAGAACGTTGACTTCAGCCGAGACCTGTTCCCCAAACTTCTGGCAAAGGAGGCTCCCATCTACGGCTATATAGCAGATGGCTATTGGTCGGACGTGGGTAACCTGGAAGTGTACCGCCAGGCTCAGCAAGACTGCCTTGATGGTAAGGTCCGTATTGACCTTGGCAAACCCCAAGGGGATAGGATATACGTCGCTGAAGGGGCCTTGGTGGCCGCTGATGCAGAGATAACCGGGCCTGCCTATATCGGCCCTGGGGCCCACATTTCTTCTCGCGTGCGGGTGGGCCAGTACAGCGTGATCGGGCCTAACTGCCGCATTGAGGGCGGGGCAAGCCTAAAGCGAGCTGTGCTCTGGTCTGGCGTGCATGTGGGGCCCGGCAGTGAACTTAGGGGATGCGTATGTGCGCAGAACGTTCGCCTTGGCCGGCGGGTCAAACTGTTTGAAGGAGTGGTGGTGGGAGAAGGCTCTCAGATCGGCTCCTACGCAACGGTACGGCCCAATGCGAAGGTCTGGCCAGGCAAGCGCGTCGCGAGCGGGGCTACCCTGAAGCAGTCCTTGGTGTGGGGTAACCAGGAAAGGCCCTCCCTGTTCAGCAAGTGGGGGATCACCGGGAACCTTAGGGGTGACCTGCCTTTGGAGGAGATCGTCCGCGTGGGACTAAGTTACGGCGCATTCCTTGGCTCGGGGAAAAAGGTGCTGGTCACCGGTGATGGTTCTCCCAATGCACGGGTTGCCAAGCGGGCACTCATTGCAGGCCTTTTGCATGGAGGCCTCAACGTGCTGGATGCGGGAACCGCGGTGGCCAACCTTACCCGGTTAGGCGCGCCCCTTTACGATGCCCAGGGAGCCCTGCACTGTCAGTCCTTTCCCCAGGAGACAGGGGTTATCAATATCCAGTGTTGGGATGGGAAGGGACGGTTCTTAAGCAAGTCTGACCAGCGGAAACTGGAGAATATCTTCCTCCGGGACGACTATCCCCGTACAGCCGATGATGAGCTGGGGGATCTCAGTTTCGTGACGGGGCTATCGGAACACTATTTAGATGCTTTGTCGAAGGTGTACCACGCGGGGCGGAAAGGCTTTGGGGTAGCCTTGAAAGCCGCATCCCCTGGTGCCCATGTCTTTGCCGGGCTAGTGAGGGAGTTTTTGAACCGGGCAGGGTATGAGCTTGTCCATGCTGGGGAAGGGGGCATCCTGACTATCGTCGTGGACGAAGACGGGTGGTACATGCAAGATGAAGCAGGCCAACGCCTCAGCGAGGCTGCGTGGTGGACCGTCTTCACCCATGCTCTAAAGGCGAAAGCGCGCCGGGGCATTGCCGTCCCAGTTCACGTCTCGGAACAGGTTTCTCGTGCAGCTCAGGAAGGAGGCCTGGATGTGCGCTGGACAAGGCTTGAACCTCAATTCTGGATGGAAGCCGCCTCAGAGCTGGGGATTACCGAAGGGGAGGAACTGGAACTCTTTCCCTACATTGAACCCTTGGCATCTATGGGTGAAGTGCTCCGCTTTGCCAGTTCTACCCAAGCGAAGCTCGCAGATTTGCTGGAAGCCCCTAAGACACATACTAGAAGCAAGCTGGTGTTCTGCCCGTGGAACGACAAGGGCCGGGTGATGCGGGAACTCATCAGCCAGACAGAGCCAGAGCGCACCTTGTATCTCGATGGCATCAAAACATATACACCCACAGGGTGGGCCCTTGTGGTGCCAGATGGGGATGAACCTGTTTTTCGCATCTTCAGCGAGGCAGAGAGCCCCGAAGAGGCAGATGCCCTTGTAGAATACTACGCGAACATGATTTCCAGTCAGATCGATGAGGAGTGATGAATGTGAAGCCATTGCCCGTACCCAAAGTTGCTTTTTTCTGCATGGAGTACGGCCTAAGCGAAACCTTTCCCATCTACTCAGGTGGGCTGGGCGTTTTAGCAGGGGATATCCTTAAGACCGCGAAGGACCTTAATCTGCCTATGATTGGAATCGGGATACTTTGGCGGGAAGGCCATACTGATCAGTACCTGGACAAAAACGGGTTTCCCCGGGACTGCCCCCAGGATTACGACCGCAGCCACCTGGAGGACACAGGGATCACTGTGGACGTCTGGATCCGGGGAGAGAACGTTACCTGCAAAGTCTGGAAGACCGAGGCTTTCGGCAATGTGCCCTTGTACCTGCTAGATAGCGACCTTCCTGGCACGCAGAACGGCTGGATGACCCGGCAGCTATACTGCGGCCAATCCCAAGAGCGGGTGGCCGCGGAGATGATCCTGGGGATCGGGGGCGTACGCCTCATCAGGAAGCTGGGCATTGACATTGATGTTTTCCATCTAAATGAAGGGCATGCGGTCTTTGCGGGGTTGGAACTCATTAGGGAAAAAATGGCGGAAGGGGCAGACTTCGAGCGGGCTTGGGAAGAGACAAGGCAGCAGATTGTCTTTACCACCCATACCCCAGTCATGGCAGGAAATGAGGAGCACGATCACGGACTCCTCAATCACATGGGTGCCTGGTGCGGCTTGGAGTATGATCAGGTGGAGAAGATCGGCGGCAACCCCTTTAACATGACCGTGGCTGGGCTGCGCCTCAGCTACATCTCAAACGGTGTCTCGCAGCTTCACGGCATGACCGCCCGCTCCATGTGGCGAGGGAATCCTGGCACAGCGCCAATCATCAGCGTGACCAATGGCGTGCACGTCAACACTTGGCAAAGCTCGCAGATTAGGCAGACCTATAACGTCAACGGGAACCTGTGGAAACCACACCTTCAGAACAAGCGCAAGCTCTTAGATGTGATTGCCAACCGCACAGGGGTAAAGTTTGATCTCGATGTACTCACCATCGGCTTTGCGCGCCGGGCTGCTGTTTACAAGCGGAGCGGCCTGATTTTCAGCCGCCTGGACGTCATCGAGCCGCTCCTCAAAGAACGTACCCTGCAGCTTGTCTTTTCTGGGAAGGCCCATCCCCAGGATGATTGGGGGAAGCGCATTGTGGCTAACATCGTGGAAATGGCGTACCGCTTCCCTGAGAGTGTTGTGTTCCTTGAAAACTACGATATGGAACTTGGCCGGCTCCTCACGGCCGGTTGTGATGTGTGGCTCAGCACGCCCCAGAGGCCCTTGGAAGCCTCAGCTACATCGGGCATGAAGGCGGCCCTCAATGGGGTGCTGCATCTCAGTACCTTGGATGGATGGTGGCCGGAAGCGGTGATCCACGGCGTGAACGGCTGGCAGTTTGGTGGCGGCTATGAAGGGCCCGAGCAAACTCTGGTGGATGCTGCTTCACTCTACGAGGTGCTGATCACTGAGGTGATCCCCACCTACTATGAAAACCGGGATAAGTGGGTAGAGATGATGCGGGCAAGCATCGCCACGGCCATGCACCGCTTCTCTGCAGAGCGGATGGTCTCAGAGTACTACAACTTGCTCTACCTGCCTTCCACAACGCTGCGTATGCTCAAACACGAGATTATGCAGAAACAAGCCGTGCAGTAAGCGCCAGTCGCCTGGCGCTTTTACTTTGGATAGGATATAATCCCATTAGATATCTCGTGCTGGTGGGAGGAAGTATAATGGAGCATGCTCAGTTCTACGAAGAGCTTTACGGAAAACTGGTGGCCTTGATCGGCAATGAACGGGATTGGGTCGCAAACTTGGCTAACGCTGCGGCTCTGCTCTGGGAGGAGTTGCCTCGCATAAACTGGGTGGGGTTTTACATCTTGAAAGGGGAAGAACTGGTCCTTGGGCCATTCCAAGGAAGGCCCGCCTGCATCCGCATTGGGATGGGCAAGGGTGTGTGCGGCCAGACTGCTCTGCTGCGGAAGAGCCACGTTGTTCCCGATGTGCATGAGTTCCCCGGCCACATCGCCTGTGATCCCATCTCCCGCTCGGAGGTTGTGGTGCCCATAGAAAAGGATGGCCAGCTCTTAGGGGTGCTCGATGTGGATAGCCCTGAGCTAGCCCGTTTTAGCGAGGCAGATGGGGCTGGGCTCGAGAAAGTCGCGAATTTCCTAGCTGAACGGTGTGATTGGGCATAGAAACCCTTGCCAAAATGCAGAAATTCCCCCATAATAGATAGTAAGAATAGTTATCAATACGAGGGGGATGAAGGCATGGAAATCCGCAAAGGTATTCACTGGGTTGGGGTACTTGACCCGGGCCTGGAAATCTTTGATATCGTTATACCCACGCAGTGGGGTACCACATATAACTCCTACCTTATCGAGGCTGATGAGCCAGCCTTGGTGGATACAGTCAAAGGGAACTTCACCGAAGAGTTTCTTGAGAAACTTGAGGAACGCATCGACCTAGCTAACTTAAAGCACCTCATTGTCAACCACACCGAACCTGACCACTCCGGCGCTGTAGGGGAGCTCCTTCGGCGGGCACCCCACCTCAAGGTGCATGGTTCCAGGGCGGCGATCCAGTTCTTGCGAGAGCAGGTAAACATGGACTTCGACGCCCATGTGGTGGGGGAGAACGACAGCTTAGATCTGGGCAACCGCCGCCTGCGGTTCATCATGGCGCCCTTCCTCCACTGGCCTGATACCATGTTCACCTATTTAGAGGGGGAAGGGGTGCTGTTTACTTGCGATGCCTTCGGCAGCCATTACAGCCCACCTGAAGGCAAGCTGTTAGAAAGCGAACAGGCGGAAGACTTCACAGAAGCGATCCGTTACTATTTCGACAGCATTATGAGCCCCTTTAAGCCGAAGGTTCAGGAAGCTGTGGCTAAGGTTGGTTCGCTAGACATTGATCTGATTGCTACCGGACACGGGCCCATCCTGGATCGGGATCCTTGGCGAGTAGTCGACCTCTACCGCCGCTGGAGCTGCATCGAGGAGGGGCAGGCGAAAAAGGTGATAATCGCATACGCTTCCGCATACGGCCATACCAAGGCCATGGCGGAGCTGATCGCCAAGGGTGTGGAGGAAGCGGGCAACGTGGAAATTGCCCTGGTAGATGTTGGAGTGGCCCCAGAGAGCCACTTAGATGAGCTGTTTGAAGAGTTTGATGCACTGATAATCGGTTCACCCACAATTAACGCTAACGTAGTTGAGCCAGTTTGGCGGGCTCTTGACCGAGTCAGTGCCATCACGGCCCGAGGGAAGGCCGCGGCGGTGTTTGGCAACTACGGCTGGAGCGGGGAAGCGGTGGGGCTTCTGGAAGAGCGCTTGGAAAAAATGCGCCTCGTAGTATCCCACCCCCCAGTTAAAGTGCGCTTCGGCCTGACCGATGCGGACAAAGAACGCTGCCTCAGCCTAGGCCGCTTCATGGCGGAGGGCTTGCAGTAGCATAATGAGAAAAAACCTGGCGTTGTGGCCAGGTTTTTTTGTTAGCGAGGGCTTACAATGAGCTTGCGTCCATACACTCGTTCAAACTCTGGAGCCCGCCGCCGGGCATCCTTGATTTCTAAGTCCGCATTTGCCTTGCTGATGACGAAAATCTCGCAGCTGCCTTCCCTAAGCTGAGTTTGGACTTGAGTTACCACTCCTGTATGAGATCGGTCCAGACTGTGGACGATCTGCAGGATCGGGATTAGCTTGGTAATGATCTCCCGGTCCTCGGGCCCAAGGGGCCCGCGGGTGACATAGTCATCGAAGTCAGGCAAGTAGACTTCGTCGTGGGAGGCGGCAAGATAAGCGGCCATGACTCGCTCCCGTTGGGTTAAGCCGCTGAAGGGTGTGTTAAGCATCATATAGAGGGTGTGCTTCTCCAAGCCTTCCACAGAGATGACCTGTCCAATTTCATGGAGCACCCCTGCGATTAACAGCAGGCGCCGGGCAGTGCTGCCCATGCCGTGCAGGCCCTGCAGCTGGTCGTATAAGGTGACCGCGAGGTTAGAGATGCGTCTTGTATGGTCCTCATCCAGTCCGTGGTAGCGGATCAGGTTGTCTAGGTGATGAGATAACACATTGAACAAAATGGGATCGCGGGGAAGCAAATATTTATAGAAGATGCCATCGCGAATGCTCGCGGTGCTCACCACTAGTTTGTCTGCACCGATGCTGTCCATGAGCTTAACTGCCATGGCGCTCCCCGCTACAATCAGGTCTGCCCGGGCTCGTTCCAAACCAGGCACGTGCAGGCGCTCGCTGTGGCTCATTTGGGAAACAGTATCATAGATGGCCTTCACTTCTCCATAGGGAATCTCGATACCGTCGGTAATATCAGGGAGGTAATGCTTGCGCTTCCGGTAGATGCGGGCGATGGAGCGGAACGTTCCGCCAATACCAACTAACGGCGGTTCTGGGGCCATTTTGGCCGCGCGTTCAAACTGGGCATCCAAGAACTCCTCCATGGCCCTGAGGTTTTCGGGAGTAGGGCGATCCATGAGGCTAAAACGCTCCGCTAGGGAAACCACGCCAAACTCATACACCATCGAGGATGAACTCAAGCGGTCTTCAAAGGACGACAGTTTGACTGAGCCGCCGCCGAAATCTGCGATGAGGCCGTTCGTTAAGGGGGTGGAGTTAACAAGGCCGATGTAGCCCAGGTAAGCCTCTTCCTCCCCGGAGAGGACTTGGATTTTAACGCCAGTCCTAGCCTGTATACGCTCGATGAGCTCTTTGCCGTTGGGCGCGTTGCGCACTGCTGCCGTTGCCACGGCCAATATGCGGTCTACTTTCCGGGCCTGGCAAAAACGCACGAACAGGCCTACCGTCTCTACCGCGTATTCCATGGCCTCTTCGCCGAGATTTCCCTGGGCATCGAGGCTGCTGCTGAGCCTTACCGTTTCCTTAATATTCTCAATCTGATGATGAGCGTTTCTCTCATCTACGTCTATTATGATCAGGCGCACTGAATTCGAACCGAGGTCAATGATTCCCAGCCGTCTCACTTTCTTCTCCCCTCTCTTCCCATCATTGTTATTGTATCAAAGATGTTAACTTGCCTCAAGCAGAGAGCGCTTTTCTAAGGGGGTTTCCATTCCTTGACAACCATTACGAAGAAGGCGTATAATTTTTAGTAGGTGTTATATACTGAGGTGAATAGGGTGGAAATCACAAAGAAGACCGAGTATGCCATAAGCGCCCTAATCGAGCTCGCGCAGAATCCTGGAGAATATATTTCCTCAAAAGAGATCGCACACCGTCAAGATATCCCAGTCAATTTTTTGCCTCAAATTATTGCACTACTTGGCACTGAGGGCTGGGTTGAAGGGGTGCGCGGCCCAGGTGGCGGCGTAAAACTGCTGGTTGACGCAAACTCGATTTCTGTTCGAGACGTTATTGAGCTAATTGAAGGTAGAGTGGCTATTTCAAGGTGCCTCACCAATGAATTGGGTTGCTCGCGGCTTGGCAGGTGTCCTCTGCACTCGGTGTGGCAGGAAGCCCAAACTGCACTCATGGGTGTACTAGAGCGGATTACCATCGGCCAGCTAGCTGATGAGGAAAAGGCCCTTCGAGCGGCTTCCGAGAGCGAGTAGTGGATGTTACCCCCGGAATCGCCTTCCAAGGATGGAATTATATAACCGGGTGGATTGCAACGAACAACTGCGAAGGAGTGTAGAGTTTGAGACGTAATGCTGTTTTATTCGCACTAACACTAATCTTGCTCGGAGGCCTGTTCGCACAACCGGTCTTGGCTGGCACTGTGGGCTATGTGGATTTTGAGTTTTTGTTTAATAATCATCCTGAATATGAACTGAAGAACGAAGAGCTTCAGGAAGCTGCGGAGAGGCTTACCGCAGAGTTTCAGGCTGAGGCCAGTGCACTTGGTGAAGACGTCAATCTGGACGAGCTGGCCGCGAAGTATGAAGCCCAGCTCGACTCAATCGCTGAAGAACTGCGGCTGTTTATTGTTTCTGCCGTGAGGCAGACCATCGAAGAGGTCGCGAATGCCCATGGGGTTGAAGTGGTTTTGCCTCACGGGATCGTCATTCTCGGCGGCGTCAACCTGACTCCCCTTGTGCTGGAAGCCATGTACCAATCCTACGGGATATCTGTTCCATCCCATTTGCGTACTGGGATTTAGCAGGTACCATACAAAAACTTCTCAAATAAGAGGTGATTGCATGTCTAAGTGGGAATGCACAGTTTGCGGGTACATCTATGATCCAGCAGAGGGAGATCCAACACAGGGAATCGAACCGGGAACAGCTTTCGAAGATTTGCCTGATGATTGGGTTTGCCCGGAGTGCGGCGTCGGCAAAGACCTGTTTGAAGAATTAGGTTAAGGTGAGGAGGCACTGCGTTGAATCCAAAAGTGGATCATGATCTCTGTATTGGTTGCGGCCTTTGCGCAGAAATCTGCCCAGAGGTCTTCGAAATGGGCGACGATAGCCTTGCCCATGTAACTGATGCCAGTGGCTGTGAAGCGGCAGGGTGCTGCGAAGAAGCGGCAGAGTCTTGCCCGACCAGTGCGATTAGTCTCGACTAAAAACATAAAAGAGTAGTTTCCATTTCACCCAACAGTCTACCTGCTTAGTTCTCCTGCAACGGGGTACATTAAGCTTGCAGGGGAAAAGGGGGTGATATGGAGAATGGCACAAGGTTCTTCAGGCAGCAACATTAAGGTGATTCCCCAAGCTTACCAGGCAATGAACCAGTTCAAGTATGAAGTTGCTACCGAGCTGGGAATCAACCCCGAGTACAAGTCCGGTTATTGGGGCAATATCTCTTCGAGAGAGTGTGGTGCTGTGGGCGGACATATGGTTCGGCGGATGATCGCCGCTGCTCAGCAGTCTCTGATGAATCAAGGTCAGGCTGGTGGGTTCCGTTTCCCACAGGAGCCAGGTAATCAGCAGGTATAACTGAATAGATCAGCAGGGGGCCAATTGGGCCCCCTGCTTCTATTTACCACGTTAATCCTTCCGCTCCATGGGCATTCTACAACTGAAGCCTATGGGGGAGGTGACTACTGATGGCGCGCGGACGGAGCAAGAATCGGATAATGATCCCGCAGGCTGCTCAGGCCATGGATAAGTTCAAGTATGAGGTCGCGAGCGAATTGGGGATTAACCCTGAGTACCAAACGGGCTATTGGGGGAATATCTCCTCCCGCGAGTGCGGTGCAGTGGGCGGCCAGATGGTCCGCCGCATGATTGCCGCCGCCGAGCAATCGCTCATGGAACAACAGGGTGGTTTTGCCGCCCAAGCCCAGCCGCCTACTCAGCCGCAGTAGCAAAAAGCCAGCAAAACCCCGCCTCGGCGGGGTTTTACTATTAGTTTACTGCCCAATAATTGAAAGAGTGCATCTTCATTGGCTATAATCGATAGCATGTAGCCAGGAGGTGTGTGCGGTGAAATGCCCATTGAAAGGGATAACCTTTCGACCCAGTATGTGCTTGACCTGTGAGCACTGCGGCGGCTTGAACAACGGCGGGGTGCTCTGCTTTAAGGCTAACCGCAGACTCGACTACGGGATTGAACGGTTTAGTGAGCCAGATCGGGCAAAGCAATCCCGCAGATGAATTCGGTGATTGATTCTTGTCTTTCGAGCCGAGCTGTGGTATATTAGAACATGGCAAGCGATGGAGAGATGCGCTGTGCACAGCACATATATGCAGGAAGCTATTGAAGAAGCGCATAAAGCCCGCCTCATTGATGAGGTTCCCATCGGGGCAGTTGTAGTTTACAAAGGCGAGGTCATTGGTAGGGGCCACAATCAGCGGGAGACGCTGGGAGATCCTACCGCTCATGCAGAGATGATCGCCATCCGGAAGGCGGCTGAGCGTGTTGGCTCGTGGCGGTTGACGGGAGCAGCCCTCTACGTTACACTAGAACCGTGTCCCATGTGCGCTGGGGCCATTGTCAATGCCCGGATCTCCACCTTAGTATACGGAGCGGAGGATCCTAAGGCAGGGGCCGTATCCTCGCTGATGAACCTAGTGCAGGACAAACGCCTGAACCACTCGGTTACGGAAGTGATTGCAGGAATCAGGCAAGCAGAATGTGCTCAGTTGTTGCGTGATTTCTTTCGACAGCTGAGGGAAAAATAAGACAGCAGGCTTGGAGAGGTGACAGAGTGGCCGATTGTGGCGGTCTCGAAAACCGTTGGGCGTGCAAGCGTCCCGTGGGTTCAAATCCCACCCTCTCCGCCATGATAAATCGTGGAGAGATGCTGGAGTTGGCTGAACAGGCACGACTGGAAATCGTGTAGGGGTGATAAGCCCCTCGAGGGTTCGAATCCCTCTCTCTCCGCCATATGATATGAAACAGCGGCATGCCTAAGGCAGAGCCGCTGTTTCGTTTTCCAGCCCTAGCTGGTTTTCTTGACACCTGTGAGCCATTGGTTTATAATGTTGATGTCGTGCTAGACGGGGAGGTAGCGGTGCCCTGAACCCGCAATCCGCTATAGCGGGGTCGAATTCCTGTCTGAGGGATAGTCTTGTGGAGTCTGGTTCAGGCAAGTGGTGTTGACGATTGGGTCTCACGCAATAGGAACCTATGAACCCCGTCAGGTCCGGAAGGAAGCAGCGGTAAGTAGGCGACCCTATGTGCCGTGAGGGTGCCTGATTCGAGCTAACTGCCTGAATATCGTCTGGAAGGCTATACTCGAGGACAGGTGCACGGCTTTTTTATGCCCTTTTCGTGTGTTTTTCCCCTTGGCAGGATTTCCACGCCAGGATCCAGAAAAGGTGATTGATTACATTCAGGGAGGCAGAGAAGTGGCCTATCTTGCCTTATACCGCAAATGGCGTCCACAAACGTTTGCCGATGTGATCGGGCAGGCGCATATCTGCCAGGCACTGCAAAACAGCCTTAAGCAGGGCCGCATTTCCCACGCCTATCTTTTCTCCGGGCCTCGGGGTACGGGCAAGACGACCATTGCCCGGTTGATGGCCAAAGGCCTTGATTGCGCCCACGGCCCTACCGATAGCCCATGTGGGGAGTGCCAGGAGTGCCGTGCCATTGCCAACGGAAGCTCCCTAAATGTGATTGAAATTGACGGCGCCTCGAACCGCGGCATAGAAGAGATTCGAGAGCTTAGGGAGCAGGTGCGCTTTGCGCCGGTAGGCGCTCCCTACAAGGTGTACATCATCGACGAGGTACACATGCTTACCCCTGAGGCCTTTAATGCTCTGCTGAAGACCCTCGAAGAACCTCCCGCGCACGTGGTGTTCATCTTTGCCACCACTGATCTACATAAAGTGCCAGCCACCATCTTGTCCCGCTGTCAACGCTATGACTTTAAACGCTTAAACCATGCTCAGCTCATGGAGGGCCTGAAAACAGTGGCCTCCGCGGAAGGCATAGCCGCAGACGAAGCAGGTCTGGCCATGATCGCTAAGCACGCGGAAGGGGGCATGCGTGATGCCCTCAGCCTTTTGGAACAGTGCATGATCTATTCGGAGGCTCTCACAGTGGAAACAGCCGCTGATGTACTGGGAGTAGCCCCTGCAGAAGAGATCCGCCGTTTCACAGAAAACTTGCTTGGTAAGGATGACAAAGCCTGCCTGGAACAGATAAACCGCCTGTATGGCAGCGGGCGGGACTTGATGCAGTTCACCCGGGATGTGGTAGATGAGCTGCGAGGGCAAATGCTCCAGCTTGAGCCAGGCCAAAGGCAAGAGTCTTTTTTGGAAGCTATCCGTAAGCTTTCTGACTGTGCCCGGGAAATGCGCTATGCAGTAGATGCCCGCATCCCCTTGGAACTGGCGGCGTTGGAGCTTACCGCAAAACCCAAACAGGAACAATCGCTGCCTTCCGAGGATATTAATAGCCTGAAGGAGAAAATCCGCACTTTGGAGCAGCAGCTCCGGAACCTGTCTGCTAAGGAAACGCCCCGAGAGGAACCACAGCGGGAGAGCGCTTCCGTGCGGAAGCGGCCGAGCGGGGCCGGTGATCAAGAGCGCACCCAGTTTCTCATCGACAATTGGGAAGACTACCTCCAGGCTCTCCGCAGTGAACGCCTCGTGCAGTGTGCCGCGTTTCTCTGTGAAGGGCGGCCAGTGGCGGTTCAGGCTGGCACAGCGGTGATAAGGTTCCCCCGGGAGCGTGGCTTCCATAAGGCCAGCATTGAGCAGCCCAAGCATCGGGAAGCCGCGGAAAGAGTGCTTTCCAAGTTTATAGGTACTAACCTGGAGATGGAGTGTGTGTTCGACGACGAAGTCTCGCCTGAGATGACTGGGAGTCATCAGCAGCCAGAGAAGCGGGAAAAAGGATCTGCAGGCATTACTCAGGTGAACGAGCCTCCGAACGCCAGCAAAACAGCTGCCCAGAACCGGCCGCAGAATGAACCCGCGGCGGAGAACGAAACAGTGCAGGCGGCCTTGAAGATCTTCGGCGGCAAAGTTGTACGCATACCTGATGCGAGTGAATAGAGAGTTACAGAGAGGTGTTTGCGGGATGGGTATGAATATGCAGAAGATGATGAAACAGGTCCAGAAGATGCAGGCTGAACTGAAGAGGGTTCAGGAAGAGCTGGCCACCAAGACTGTGGAGGGCACAGCAGGTGGTGGCGTGGTCACTGTGATCGTTAATGGGCACCAGGAAATCCAGGAAGTCAAAATCGATCCAGCTGTGGTTGATCCCGAAGACGTGGAGATGCTTGAAGACCTAATATTGGCCGCGGTGAACGATGGTCTTCGTAAGGCCCAGGAGATGTCGGCCGCGGAAATGCAGCGGGTAACTGGCGGGATCAACATTCCCGGAATGCCCACTGGACTGTTCTAGCATGTCTCGCTATCCCAAGCCAATGGCTCGCCTCATCGAGGAGCTGACACGGCTACCGGGGATTGGGCCGAAAACCGCCCAGAGGCTGTCTTTTTTTCTGATCGGGTTATCTAAAGAGGAAGCTCACAGCCTAGCATCAGCGATCGTCGAGGCAAAGGACAAGATTGCTTTCTGCTCCCAGTGCTTTCAGCTGACGGAAAGCGACCCCTGCTCCATCTGTGCAGACCCTCGCCGGGATCGGACAATCATCTGCGTGGTTGAGGAGCCCCGGGATGTAATCGCCATTGAGCGTACCAAGGAGTTTAACGGGCTCTACCACGTTCTCCACGGAGCGATCTCGCCTCTGGAGGGGATTGGGCCTGAGCAGCTGCGTATTACCGAACTAATGGCGCGGTTGGGTCCTCAGGTAGAGGAAGTCCTTCTGGCCACAGACCCCAACGTAGAAGGGGAAGCCACGGCCATGTACCTTGCCCGAATTATCAAGCCCCTGGGCATACGGGTGACGCGCATGGCACATGGAATGCCCGTTGGGGCTGACTTGGAGTATGTGGACGAAGTTACTTTAGGGAAAGCTCTGGAAGGGCGTAGAGAGCTGTAGTCAGTAAGTTGAGAATAAACCACCCAGCCTAGAGTGATACTCTTAACGAGTATCAACTCGGGAGGGTGGTTTTTTTGTCCATGACTTTAGCAGAACGCCTTAGGGGTTTTGCCAAGAGTTTCTTGGCGGAGGTCGAGGAAGTGGAGCTGCCAGAAGAGGGGGGCGAGCGGCTGTTAATCGAGCAAGTGGAACAAGCTCGGCAAGAGTGGTTGGCGGCCCGGTCCTATTTTGACAACGTCACTGATACAGTCCTTATTGACCATGCCATACTATCTCTGCAAGCAGCGGAACGGAAGTATGTGTATTTGCTTGACCAAGCTAAACGCTCCGGAGTGCGCTGCAAGACATATTGGGCCGTCCCCCACCATAGAATGGAGTAAAACCTGGTGGACGGGGGAGTGGGAACCAATGAAGACGCCCTATGGCGCGGCAGCAAATCTTCTCAATACCGCTAAGCGCTGGATTCCGAAAACTGCTGCTAGGGAGCAACATGTCAATGCTTCAGACCTATCGCCTGAACAGCAGAAGCTGCTCAGAGATGTCCTTAAGGCCCGGGAAGAATGGCGCGCTGCCCATTCCTACTTCAACAACGCATCCGATCCGGCCCTCGTGGACCACGCGATTTTGCTTCTCGAGGCTGCAGAGCGGAAGTACATGTTCTTGCTGAAGGAAGCAAAAGCACAAGGCCTCACAGTGGATGCGTTCTAGTCAAAGGCCCCAAAGTGCCCTTGGAAGGGCATGGCATATTCTTGTGGTTACCACATAGGATTTGAATAGGACGAACCTAGAAATGGGGGCCTTTCATGGACATTTATGTGGTAATTGCTTACTTTGTCGGGGTCTTCCTGCTGTACGTCATCGGCCGCTTAATGCTGATTCCCCTGCGTGTGATCTTCAACCTGATTGTCAACGCGGTCATCGGCGGGGCCATGCTCCTAATTGCAAACCTGATCGGCGGAATCTGGGGCATCTATATAGGGATCAACCCCATAACCGCCTTGGTTGCAGGGCTGCTCGGGATTCCTGGAGTGGTGCTGCTTATCGCGCTGCGCTTTCTCCTAATCGGAATGCCGTAGGATCAACTCAGGCCCCTCGTTTCGGGGAGAATTCACCCGCTTGCTTACGGGGTAGTAGGAAAACTCCTGCGGGACGCGGTGTGCAATGGCATGGAGATCGCCAGCGCTTAAAGGTTGAAGGTTGACCCAGAGTTCTTCATCATCTCGGGATAGGATCATCGGCATACGGTCGTGGATTTCCTCCAGTGCTTCACAGGCAGCCCGCGTGACTATGGTACAGCTGGTGATTGTCTGTGACGTTTCCCGATCCTGCCACGTGTCCCACAACCCCGCCATGGCGAAGGGTTCGCCGTTGGGCAAGGTGATGTACATTGGGGTCTTGCTGCCATCCACCATCGTCCATTCATAGAAACCATCGGCAAGGATGAGGCACCGTCTTCGGTTCACCAGGTTCTTGAAAGATGCTCGCTCGGTTAAGGTCTCTTGCCGGGCGTTTATCATGCGCGCCGCATTTGACGTGTCTTTTGACCAGAAAGGGATGAGCCCCCAGCGCATCAGTACCGGCCGGCGGTCCGTTCCAGTACTCACTGCCGTGAGGATCTCCTGAGTAGGGGCGATATTGTACCGCGGCTCCACATCAAAACCGGGCAAAACTAGTTGAAACCGGTCAAGCAGATCAACCACAGGCGTCCGTAGAGTAAAGCGTCCACACATGCTGCTCCCTCCTTTAAGAGTGACGGGACGGTTTGGCAAGCAGTTCGGCACCGCTAGGAGTGCATCCTGCTGTTAGCTCAAATAATGTCCAGCTTTGCTAAGAACTCTCGCACGGCCTCCCAACTTATGTCCTCCTCATAGATGCTGTAGTGAGTACCTCCTGGGATCACCACCATCTCCCTTGCCTGGGCCCAGTGCTCAAGTAGCACCTGGGAGCGCTGCATCTGAATGACTGCATCTGCCTCACCTACTATGGCCAGAGCTGGGGCCTTCGCTTTCTGGGCGTACTTTCGGACGTCAAACTGGTTGCGCATCAACAGCGTCGTGGGGAGGAGCGGGATCAAGTCACGAGCAACTCCGCCCGCAATGGAATCATAAGGCGAAAAAAGCACCACCGCCGCTAAGGGCCGGTGGGCAGATAAGTATGTGGCAATCCCTGTCCCCAGGCTTCCAGCCAAGGCTACGATACGTTCTGTATCAATGGCGGGATGCGCGGCGAAACGGTCATAGACAGCTAGCGAGTCAGCGAAGAGCCCTTTCTCGCTCGGGCTCCCCGTGCTCCACCCGTAC
Organism: Peptococcaceae bacterium 1109; assembly: GCA_001028815.1. GTDB lineage: Bacteria > Bacillota > Limnochordia > Darwinibacteriales > Darwinibacteriaceae > 1109. The sequence continues at coordinate 699 of LDJB01000006.1, read as the reverse complement.
CCCCGGTAGTGTATGAAGGCCCAGGCTGCCTCCGGGACTTTCTCGGCAAGGCGGAAATAGCGGGAAGCTTCCCCGCCTTGACCGTAGAACAAGAGGATCAGTGGAGCCGGTTTCACGCCAGTTGAGGGGGGCAATAGCCAGCCGTGGAGGACATCCGTGCCAACCTCGATGTGGACCTCTTCTGCCGCGGGGTAGTCTCGGGCAACAGCTGTATAGCGCACCCCACTCAGGTCTCTAGGGTTGAAGAGAAGGCGGTCTTGTAACAGGTAGAACGCGCCGCAAAAGAGGCACCACGCGAGGAGCGGCGGAAGGGCCACTCCATGGAAAATCGGGCGTCGATGGGCCCGGCCTCTCCTGAGGAAGGGAAGCAGAGCAAGGGCAGTGCCTGCCGCAAAGAGCACTCCTCCCAGTGCTGCGGAAGTAATCGCGCGCTGCTGAAAGCTGGCGGAGAGAGGCGATAGCCTTAGAAACGTGAGGGCGAACAGCTCGCAGGTAAGGCCAAGGGAAGAAAGAACCACCCCGACAGCGGTCCAGAGACGCCTATTCATCCCCATCATCTCCTCGCAAAATACTGCCTTATTGATTCCAACTCGGTAGTGCAAAGACCTGCTCATAATCGGGGAAGGATAGTGGTTGACACTGCAAAACAAACGTGGTATCATACCATTTGCCGGTGAGACACCGGCGCGAAGTTCTGAT
>LDJB01000005.1:136789-140539 GCA_001028815.1 Peptococcaceae bacterium 1109 | reverse complement strand
TAAACTTAGGGTATTCTTATGGTAGGCCATCGGTAACAACTCCTTTTCGGTTTTGTCTGACGACTTACCATTTCGGAGTCCCGATGGCTTTTCCTTTTTCAAATTGCGAACTTAATTATACATGATCCTTATAGTACCAAAAACAAAAACCATACTATGAACCCGAGTTAAAACAAAAATTATACGCCTTCATCTCGAAGAAGGGCGTACACAAAAGAGTCTGACTGAAGAATATGGCCTTGGCCAAGGTACGATATCATACTGGTTAAAGCAACACCGCAAAGAATGCCAATTCAACCCTCAGCTACAAGAACAAACAGATGCTTTTGAAGAGAATAAAAGATTACGTCGGGAACTAGCTGAGAAAGAGAAGGAAATAGCCTTCTTAAAAAAAGCAGCGGCATTCTTTGCGAAGGAAATCGAGTAGCCATTTACCAGTTTATTGAAAAAAATCATCGTGAGTTCGGTCTTCGCTGGCTTTTTCGGAAGTTTGAAGTCTATCCAAATGGGTATTACAATTATCTCCAAAGACGCAAGGATGCCCATTTTCAAAGGAAAGCCGATGTCCAGCGTAAAATAGTTTCGATTTATCACGAGCGCCAGGGTGTCCCGGGATACCGAATGATGCAAAAACTGTTGATCCCCCATGGATTCGTCCTTAGTCAAGTTACCATTCACAAATACATGAAGGAGCTAGGGCTCAGATCTATCGTTAGAAGAAAAAAGCCAGACTACAGAAAAGGCTCTGCTCATAAGGTTTTTCCTGATTTACTTAACCAGAATTTTTATGCCGAAAAACCGAATCGAATCTGGTGTGTTGACTTTACCTATCTCTATCTCAAAGATGGGAAGGTGCGCTACAATTGTACGATCATTGATTTGTATGACCGTTCGGTTATTGCAACGGTAAATGGTGCGCATATCACCACTGAATTGGCTTTACGTGCTTTGCTCATTGCCGTAAAGCGACATAAACCAGCTAAAGGCCTCATCCTTCACAGCGATCAGGGTAGTCAATTTACTTCGAAGGAATTTGTTCGCTCTTGCGAAGCTCTGTTCATCCAGCAAAGCATGAGCCGAACAGGCTGCCCCTATGACAATGCACCGATCGAGCGCTACTTTAACACCTTGAAACATGAGCAGATCTATCTTTTCGAGTATAGAACTGAACGCGAATTGGATGCTGCAGTAGCGGAATTTGCCTACGCTTGGTATAACCGAGTACGGCCTCACACGTTCAATGGTGGTCTAACACCGGCTGCTGCCAGAGTGGCTTGATACTATGTGCTGGTGTTACAATTTTGCTTGACCACGTCAGGACAATATGAAGGGGGAAAGTTATGCGAGAAAAAACACTGCAAGCTAGACCAGGTATGCCATTTTTGATGCTGTTTATTTTGCTCTATCTAGCTGCCATTGGTGGGATCATATTTGGAGGTATCCTCGTTAATAGAGGGGCACATGTGGCCGGGGGGATTCCCTTAGGTGTAAGCATTACATGGATGGTGCTCGGCTGGATTCCAATGCTGGGCCTCAAAGTGATTAAGCCAGAAGAAGCTTTGGTTTTGACGTTGTTTGGAAAGTATATCGGCACTTTAAAAGAGCCGGGCTTTTATTACGTCAATCCTTTTTCCACGGCAGTCAATCCGGCAGCCCATACTCGGTTGGGGCAGAGTGGGGATGTGGAGCAGGCGGCAACAGCGGCAGCTCAAACGGGAAGCGGTGTGCCTTCTGGGAAGAAGATATCGCTCAAGATCATGACGTTGAACAACTCCAAGCAGAAGATCAATGATGCTTTAGGAAACCCTGTGGAAATTGGAGTCGCTGTTGTGTGGCGGGTTGTAGATACGGCTCAAGCAGTCTTCAATGTGGATAACTACAAAGAATACCTTTCTCTGCAGTGCGACAGTGCGGTGCGCGATATAGTGCGCATTTACCCATATGATGTGGCTCCAGGCATTGATACAACAGGCGATGGGATTCCTGATGAGGGGAGCCTGCGGGGTTCTAGTTCAGTGGTAGCTGAGCGAATTCGCCAGCAGCTTCAGGAAAAGGTTGAAGATGCCGGTCTGGAAATCCTCGAAGTCCGAATCACCTATCTTGCTTACGCTCCAGAAATCGCTGCCGTTATGCTGCAGCGGCAGCAGGCCAGCGCCATTGTAGATGCTAGAAAGATGATTGTGGAAGGCGCTGTCAGCATTGTCGAGATGGCTCTGGAGAAACTCGAAGAGAACGAAGCACTCGAACTTGATGAGGAGCGTAAGGCCGCCATGGTATCTAATCTGCTGGTTGTCCTCTGCGGTAATCGCGACGTACAGCCAGTGGTAAACAGCGGCAGCCTGTATTAAGATGGGCAAGAAGAAACAGGTTCCCCTGCGGATATCCCAGAAGCTCTACGACGAAATCGCATCCTGGGCGGCCGAGGATTTCCGTTCGATAAACGGTCAAATTGAGTATCTGCTGACCTTATGCGTTCGTCAGAGAAAGAAAAACGGCGGTTATATCCCTGACGAGCTGACCGAGAAGCAGACAAGTGACCAGTAAAGAGCTGCCACCAGCGTCTCGGTATGCTGGTGGCTTATTGCTGTATGAAATCAGGAGGGTGCGTTTCGACGCACCCTCCATGTAAACACCCCTGCAGCACAGTCTCCTTAAGCGTTATGCATCTTCCTTACTGAACAGTGCCAAGTACAGTCCAGCTGCGACCTTCACAATCTGATACCAGACAGGTCCCTGTCCAACGGGAAACGAGCTGAAGAAGCCCAGAACACCCAACGCAGCAATAATCCAACCAGTAACAACCAGTTTGGTTTTGTTGGTCATGAGACTACCCCCCCAGTTTTTTTATCAGTACACTTCGCTGCAGGGATGAAACAGGCATAACCGATCTGCTTGACTGACCGGTTGGTCAAGCCTGGTGAAAATGAAAGAGTAACCCATTAGGTTAACTCTCCATTGCTGTGAATACGTACATATACCGGTCCTGCGCACCTTTAACCAACATCTCCAACGAACGCAGCGTTAACTCCTTCATCCTCTCATCACTTAAGAGGCTTTTCGCCTTGTATTCATCATAATACGCCGCGATGCTCACCAGCGGGATCAGTGAGAAGAAAAACTTAAAGAACACTGTGTCATCGGAGTATTCAAAGTCTTCATCAGCACTGCGGATTGTGCTGTATGCAGGATTGCTCGGGTTTTTGTCAAGGAGTTCAAAGAAGCGAAACAGGCTGCTGTCGTGCTTTTTTCCGTGGCGGAGGGATTCGAACATCAGGATGCGCACCACGGAGCGCTCTTTGAGCAAATAGTCTACCAATCGTTCGTAATGTGTGGTTAAGTGGTCCTTGAAGTATTCGGCAGCTGCGCTGTCGACAAACTCGAAGCGATCACCGTCGATATCTAATCTTCCGTCCTTGATCATGGGGACGACGAAATTATCAATAAAGTCCATGGAAAGAGCAGTTAACTGGTTCATGAGCGCATCGAGGAGAGTGTCGAGGATCTCTTCCTTGCTCTTGAAGTAGTAGTAAATCAGGGATTTATTGACCTCAGCCGATTCAGCGATCTCACTGACGCGTGTGGCATCATAGCCTTTTTGCGAAAATAGCTCGATGGATGCATTCAAAATACGTGCTCGGGGGTCGTCGTGGTTAGCAGTATTCATCTCGTCTGTCCTCCGTCTTTACTGACCGGTTGGTCAATTTCATTGTGCCACATAATGGCTTGTTTTGTCAAGAATTAGGTAATTCA
>LDJB01000005.1:132554-134871 GCA_001028815.1 Peptococcaceae bacterium 1109 | reverse complement strand
CGTAATTCATTTTTCGACACCAACATTTTGCCCTGTTTGCTCGTTATATGTATGCAAGGAGGCCTCCTTATGAAAGACATCGATGCCTGCTTACAAGATATCGCCCAGGGAAGCATGACTGCTCTGCAGCAGCTTTATCAAGAACTGCACAGATCAATTTATGCCCTGCTGCTCTCGATTGTGAAGAATAAGTCTCTGGCAGAAGATCTGCTGCAGGAGACGTTCATCACTGTGTACAGCAAAGCTCATCTCTATGTTCCCAGAACAAACGGTAGGGCATGGGTTTTCCGTATAGCCCGCAATCTTGCCTATGATGCCTTGCGCAAGGCGAAGTTCACTGCACAGCTTGAAATGGATTCCGGCGATGGCGCATCTCTGCCTAACAGCCGAGTCGAGAATTTGGATCTAATGAGCGCTCTGCTAGAGCTCGATGAAGCAGACCGCCAGATAGTAGTACTGCATGTTGTGGCTGGCTTCAAGCATAGAGAGATCGCTGATTTCCTCAGCCTTCCCCACAGTACCGTGCGCTGGCGTTATAGAAGAGCTCTGAGCAAACTGGCCGCGATTTTAGGAGGTGAATAGGGTGATAGATAATTCCTTCCATATTATCCAAGAACTGAACAACGAGTTTGAGAAGCACACCCCTAATGTGTGGCCGGACATCAAAGCGAAGCTGGCCAGGCAAGTAGCAGAACAGCTTCTGGAGGATCTGAGTGGCCTACCATCGCCGCAGGGACGTCTGTTCTTTGAAATGCATTTCCAGAAAACAAGACTAGGAGCGTGAGGCCATGTCGAACTTAGAAAGGGATAGACTGCTGGAGCGTTATCGGTTGGGTGAAGAGGATTTGTACGATAAGGTCGTGGAGCTGTTTGACCAAGCTCTAGAGGAGAATCCAGGTGATCCGGAACTGTATCATTCCCGTGGGTTTATCGATGAGATCCGGGGTAGGAGGTCGCTGGAGAAAGCCGCTTCGTTTTATGAAAAAGGAGCTGAGATTGCTCGGACGAATCCTCAGCATGCGGATCACGTCAAGTGTGATGGACAACTCCTCGGCATACGAAGGGCATTAGGACAGCTGAATAAGTCTATCGAGTACTACAAACAGCGTATTGCCGAAAATCCTGAGGATCTTAATGCTTACGGGCTTCTCACACACGCTTATTACCTTGCTGATCAAATACCTGAAGCACAGAAGGTAATTGAGGCTGCTTACAAGATCGACAGCGAATACCCCTTAATTACCTACTGGATGGGACTGATCAATTCAAGACTAGGCAAGTTGGAGGAAGCGCTTGATTTAATGAGCAAGACTGTTTCGCTTGATCCCGCTTTCATCGACGCTAGGTACAGCCGTGCTAACCTATACGAGCGCCTGAAGAAATTTGAGGAAGCGGCGGAGGAATGGCAGCTGATAATTGACTATCACCGTGAGCACTTCCCCGAAGTATCGATGGAATGGGAAGAAGAGCAGCTGGCCCGTGTTAAGTCTCAAATAGAAGAATTCTAGAACCTTCGATGCCCTGGACAAACCAGGGCATCGCTTTTTGTTGCAGAAGTGTTATGCACATGGGAGGAAAGAGCAAGAGGGCAGAGAAGGATGTACCAGGAAAAATGGCGAGCAAGGCAAATAGTGAAGCACACATAGTGAAAGGGGCATCAGGATAAGTGTCCAAAGAGACTCCCTTGAAAACAGAGAGGTTGTCGAGAAAAGCTACCTATAAGACAAAGGCAGTGTTTATTCTACTAGTGTTTTCCCTCATGAACTTCGCGATTGAGATGACAGCCTCAGTATTTAACGGCATTTTGGATAGAATCGCTATCTCACTAGACGTATCTATCGCACAAGCAGGCTTGCTGAACTCCATGTACTTTTATGGTGCTGCTCTTGGTGTCCTATTTAGCCCCCTAATAGGTTTGGAGAAAATCCTTTCATCTGCTATCATTCAAATCAGGGGGATGTTTCATGACAAGAAAGGATTACACTCAAGAGTTCAAAGAACAGATATTAAGGGAATCCCAGGAGGTTGGGAATGTTTCGCTTGTCGCTAGGCGGCATAATATCTCACCGAATACAATTCACACTTGGAGAAGGAAAGCTAAGAAAATTGGTTCAACTAAGCCTTTGCCTGCGGATGAAGCCAAGCGAATCAAAGAGCTGGAAGCCAGACTTGCAAAAATCAGTACCGAAAACGACAGACTAAAGCGTATCGTTGCCGAAAAAGAACTCCAAATCGCGATCATGGAGGAGGTAAGGGACCTTAAAAACCCTCGATAGCCGACAGAGTGATGATAGCTAATCGGTGGATTGAACAAGGA
>LDJB01000005.1:129834-130387 GCA_001028815.1 Peptococcaceae bacterium 1109 | reverse complement strand
ATCTCGCCATGAGTTTCAAACCTATGCTGAAGCCTATAAACGTGTCAGTGAGTTCATGGATTACTACAATCACCGGCGACGTCATGGCAGTCTGAAGAATAAAGCACCCATAGCGTTCTACCGCAGTAATGTTGGCCAAGATGTCAAACCAGCAATGATGGTGGCCTAAATAAAGGGCAACCATGTGATAGTTGAAACACTAAGCAGATATTCTCCCAAAATGGGGGGTCAAACCGCTCTTCTTTTTTGAAAAGGCTTGGAGTTGAGCTCTTCGAGCTTGGTGAAGATGGCCTCATTTAGTTCTTGCAGACTAAAGAACTTTTCATTTCTCAAAGCGGCACAGATCCAGGTTGCAGTGTGATTTACCGTGCCTTCAACATTCGGCTTGTCCTGGGGATGATTAACCCTGGCAGGGACAATAGCCGTATCGTAGTGTGCAGCCATCTCGCTGTAGCTGCGGTTTAATACTGTGTCATAGCGGGAGTTCTTGATCACTCCGGTCTTTAGGTTGTCAGGGATGACAATCCTGGTAACGCCGCCAAAGTAGTTGTAC
>LDJB01000005.1:42683-127134 GCA_001028815.1 Peptococcaceae bacterium 1109 | reverse complement strand
AGGATACGTTCAGTTCGACACGACTGGTTCGGACCACTTGTTCCAGCTGATTTCCAAGGCATATGAACACAGGTCATTGATCGTTACCAGCAACCTTGACTTTCAGGACTGGGGGCGTCTCTTCGACCAGCCGGCAACGGCCGCCGCCTTCTTGGACAGGCTGTTGCACCACGCTCATGTGATAGCCTTGAGAGGGGAAAGCTACAGAATCCGGCACCGCTTGACACCACCGGCAGCACCAACAAGTAGATAGACACAGTCTTTGAAAGGGGGAATGCTCTGCCACATGAATACCTAAGAGGCATATGGCGCACTGAGGGTATTTGCTCGATGACCCTAGATGGATCACAATCTCAGCGTGAGGAAATTTCGTGGCCAAAAATGGGGATTCTCAAGTGGCCATTGACAATCCTCAATTATTTTTTTAATTTTCATGGGTCTAAATCACTTCCTCTACTTTATAAACAGTTACTACACCCTTTCCCACTATATATACTTCGGACTTTCCTATAATTCTGTATGTCGCATTAGTACCAAACAAAACTTCATCTTCATTGGGGTAGGTCGATCCCCGCGCATGCGGGGTAGCCTTCTCCTTTCGCCGTCGCCGTCGCCGGCGTTTCGGTCGATCCCCGCGCATGCGGGGTAGCCCGCCACGTTTTTCACCCCTTTCCCCCTTGACACGGTCGATCCCCGCGCATGCGGGGTAGCCTCTTCTGCTTCCTCTCGCTTGTCGATTGGCAGGGGTCGATCCCCGCGCATGCGGGGTAGCCGGAGTTCCAATTCTTGGCGCTTGATGTCAACCAGGTCGATCCCCGCGCATGCGGGGTAGCCTTTCGGGGTTTCCCCAACTGCACCACCTCCTGCGGTCGATCCCCGCGCATGCGGGGTAGCCCCATTCCCGAGGGATATCTGGATTTGCCCAGATATCCCGAAAAACGTCAATCACTCGGCCTACGGTGTTGAGCACGACCAGTACGCGGGCACCTGCACGCAAGGCAGGGAGAATATCTTCAATTATCTGCTGAGTCTGGAACATGTACTGCTTGGTTTGGAAGGAGACAACCTTACTGCGTTGTTTATGCGATTTGGTGGGAATAAAATTACCGTTGGCTAACGTTAGTGCGGGATAAGGAGCTGATACTGCGTCCTCAAAAGAGACATGTGGTGTGGCGGATTTCTGCAGAAAGGTCTGTCGAGCAGCAGATCCGAGGGTTGCCGACAGCAAAAGAGCATAGCCGCCTACCTTCGAATGATGGTCTAGAAGAGCCCTCAGGAGTTCAGCCATGTACTGGTCAGAAGCGTGGACCTCATCCACCACCAGCAAGCTCCTGTCCAAACACGCGGAGCGCAAGTGAGCATGGCCTGTTTGCACAATGGAGAGCAGTGCCTGGTCAATAGTGCCAACCGCGACCGTGGCCGCCAAGAAACGCTTAGGACGCTCTGCCGCCCAGTGTCGGTCAAAACGCCGCGCTCCATCGTCATCCTGCCAGAGATTTGCGTCCTCCGGACTGGCCAAAACGCTCTTGGGGTCAACGCCGTCTACTTGTGCGTATCCAGGTACCGCCAGAAGGACAGTTGGCCGTTGGCCCTCATGGGGAAACCAGTTGGAGATGTATGAACGTACACGCTCATATAGCTCCCGGGCAGCCACCCGTGTGGGCAAGGCAAAGTATAGACTCTCGACCTTGCCTGCGGCAAACAGTTTGCAAAACCAGTTGAGTGCCGCTTCTGTCTTCCCTGACCCTGTTTCAGATTCGGCAATTAGAAGGCGCACATCTGGATCATTGGGATCTAGCTCATCCACAGCCTGCTGCAAAGGCCGAGGCGGGAGGCGGAACCTGTCTTGAAACCCTGTTCCCAGCCTCCGCACAGTTTCTCCCAACCTTTTGCTGTCTAGCCCGATGTTTTGTAGAGCCCGATCTGCTGACACGATACCGTGGGCTAAGCGTTCAGCAAGAGTAGTCCGCCCTACAGGAAACCACTTGGGATGGGAACCAATCCAATCCGCGAGCATCACCAAGCCCGCAAAGACATGGTGAAATCTGGGCTCATCCGGCAAACGCTGGGCAGAGCTCCCAAAAGCGTCAGGAAAGGCCACCTTCGACCAGTTAACGATCTCTGCAATGCCCTGGAAGGGATCACTAGCGGAAGCACGCCAATACTTTTTGGCAATCATGCTGTATCCTCGTATCCGATCATCAAACAAAACGGGTTTGCCGTGGTGGGAGAAGACAGCAAAAAAGTAGCTTTGAGCCGCGTATGGTTCTTCAGGGAGCCATCGATGCAAGGCCTCTGGCAACACCGCGAGGAAGCGTTCCAATAAGTCTGGTTCTGCGAAGAGCGGTGCAAGTTCCCGCACATGACCTGCTCGAGATGTGCTGTCCGGCAGGATCTTTCTCTGAAAACCAGAGTTAACCTTACCTATATCGTGCAGCATGGCTATAACGGCCAGTCGGTCAAGGAGGATGGAGGAGAGCCGAGTCTTAGTGGTTTCTTGGAGGGATCGGTGAATGCTGCGTACTTCACATAAACGGCGAAACACAATGCCTACATCAAGGCAGTGGGCAGCCAAGGGGAGCCAAGCACCAGTCTCTTCCACATACTTACCCCAAAAAGTACCCCCAGTCGATGGAGACACCCCCTCTGCGCATGCGGACATGAGCCTCTAACGCAACCTTCATTTGACATATTTATCCTATTCTAGATAAGATCGCCAAGTTCCTTCACAAAAAGGTGTTTAGAGGGGCTGCATCACTAGGCTGGTCTTTTAACGGCGCAGTTTTAAAATTACAGAAATTTCACCCCCGATGCTAAGGATAACCTTTACTATTTATTACTGATGCGGTATACTTTATATACACCAGTCCTAGGGAGGGCGAGGCATGCTTACCGAAGGCACAAAAGCACCAGATTTTACACTTAAAGTTAGCGAAGATGAGACCATAAGGTTGAGTGATTTTGCTGGCAAGAAGGTCGTGCTCTATTTCTACCCCAAGGATAATACTCCAGGTTGTACTAAAGAAGCATGTAGTATGCGAGATAACTACTCAGCTATTACCGCCAAAGGTGCCATCGTAATCGGTGTCAGCCCCGACAGCCTCGCCTCCCACAACCGCTTCCGAGAAAAACACAATCTTCCGTTCTACCTCGGAAGCGACCCAGACCGCACCGTGGCAAAAGCCTATGGAGCTTGGGGCCAAAAGGTGATGTTTGGCAGGACTACAGAGGGGATAATTCGCTCCACATTCATCATTGATGAAACGGGAACGATCATCAAGGTATTTGACAAAGTTAACACCGCTACCCATGGCCAGGATGTCTTGGCCTTCCTATAATACGGCACAGCACAGCACAACACACATACTCCTCGACGAGATGCGGCGGCCTCTATGGCCGCCGCATCTTGATTTATCGGTATATCTCCTCTGCCCTGTTGGCGGAGGTTTTCATTAATGGAGCCAGCCAGATCAAGAATCGCCTAGTCTGTGCGGAACGGAGATGCGGGTAAACCTGCCTTATTGTAAAGGTTTGCCCCAGTGGGGTTATCCGCCCAGGCGTAGCGCACCGCTCGCGGTTCTGGAACCCCTTCGTGCCAGACAGCTACCTTATCCCCTACAATCTCCGCATTAGCCCAGCGAAACGTTCCGTCACAGCCAGCGATAGCAAAGTGCTTCATAGGGCCACCCCGAGATTCCAGCCCCCCGTCCACATGGTCGAAACTGAGGATAATTTTGTTCCCCTGAACCTCCATGGACTTGTAAATGGGCCCCGAATACGTTATGTCTTCCCCATACGCGACTGCCCGAGCTCCCAGGGCAAGCCGTTCGCCTACAGCCTTTTTATTGAGGGGATGGAGATCATTCCACTCCCCCACATCAACGGCTGTGGCCATGGCTGTGTGGGGATTGGCTAGGGCCAGGAGCTGCTGGTGGCGAAGCTCTGCCCAGTTGCTCTCTGAAGGAAGTTCAGCAGCGGGCATGTAATTGGCCAGCTGCACGTAAAGGAAGGGAAGATCTGGCCGCTGCCAGCGGGTACGCCAGTCCGTGATTAGACGGGAAAACAGGTCGCAGTAGTTCCCTGGATTACCTGTGTTGGATTCTCCCTGGTACCAAATGACGCCTTTTAAGGCGTAACTGGTAAGGGGGGCAATCATTCCATTGTAAAGCCCCACCGGTTTATAGATGAAGAACGTTATAGGCGGAAGAGGTTCCTCCGCCACACCCCCTACCTTGTACTGCCAAGGGCCGTCTAGGTCAATGATTTCATCCCCCACCACAAGCTGGTAGGGCTTTTCCGGCACAAACTCGCCCTCGCCTGTATGGCTCATAGCACGCACTACCAGGAGGTTTGCTCCAGGCTGCAGCACACCTAGGGGGATGGAATACTTCCTTGGAGGGTATTTATACCCCGTGCTTCCCACCAGCCTGCCGTTAAGGTATGTGGCGTCACTGTCCACAATGGCTCCAAGGAGCAGCAGCCCGGGTTTGCCCCCGAGGCTCTCAGGCACATAGAAGACCTTGCGGAACCACACAGAGCCAATCAGGCCCGCCAATTCAGGAACGTCCTGCCACTTAAAGGGGATCTCCACAGACTGCCAATCGCCCGTTGGCGTGAAAGCCCGATCATACCAGCGAGGCCTGCTATTCAACCCCTGGTCACCCTCACGAAGGCGCCGGTGCCATTCCTCTTGCGCCGCTTGGTCCTTGGCCTGCACCTTTCGGACATAACTGTCGTTGGCACACATATCCGCTTCTTCCAAGTATTCAGGGTAAGGGGCGAGAGCCTCCCTGCTCATCCAAGCCTGCACAGGGGTACCACCTATGCTAGCATCTACAAGCCCAATGGGCACCCTATAGCGCTCAAACAAGGCTTTAGCGAAGAAGTATCCCACAGCGGAGAAGCTGCGGACCGTTTCCGGGTTAGCCGCGGTCCAAGTGCCCCCCTCAAGGTCATTTTGGGGCCCATGGAAGTCGAAGCGTTCTGGCACTTTGAACTCCCGGATCAGCGGGTTATTGGCCTCAGCGATCTCCTGGGGAAACATGAGGTCTACCCGCTCCATGGGAAGCTGCATGTTGCTTTGGCCAGAACACAGCCAGACATCGCCCACGAGAATATCTGTGATTACCTGAACCTCCCCTTCGGTACGAACTTCCATGGAATGGGGCCCCCCTGCCTGAGCCGAGGGGAGTACAACTGCCCAAGCCCCATCTACGCCTGCCAGGGCGGTATGTTCCCGTTCTAGGAACTTAACTGTGACCGCAGTGCCAGGCTTGGCCCAGCCCCAAATCTTGATCGGTTGTTCCCGCTGCAAAATCATGCCATTGCTGATCAGGCGGGGCAGCCTCAGGCTTTCATCCAATCCACCCATAACAATCCCCCTCTTCGCATAGGTCTTCGCATAAAAAGGAGCCTCCCACCCCAAGGTGCCGAGGCTCCCCAAGCAAGATGTCTTAGAGTTCCAATCCTGCAAGGGCTTCCCAGAGGCGCTCCGCCAGCCGCTGGGGTTCGAGCGCCCCCACTTCCTGAGCCAGAAGCTCGCAGTGGGAAAGCCGCCCAAGGAGCTCCTGTCCACGTGGCGTGCTCACCCAATGGCACTGCCCTGTTTCTTTCACCGCTTCCAAAAGCCCTAACTCAGAGAGTTTATCTAGTGCTCTAGCAACTTCCTCCACAGAATAGGTCAACGCACGGAAAATATCCACAATAGCTGCTCTGCCGAACTTCTCTACGACATACAGCACCATCAGTTCAACCGCGGAGATTCCTAACAACGAGGCGCAACGATCCACATGTTTGCTCAACTCTTTTGACAGCACGTTTGTGATCAGGTGAAATCCAAGCGTCGCTTCTAAACTGATTTGTAACATGTTCCCCCCTCCGCTTTCCTGCCTGTCACACGCTGTTCATCTGCGCCTGGAATGGACACCTCACAACTGTTCTGTTCACCGCGACTGCTGTCCGACATTATTTTTGTAAGTTTGGGAATTGTACCTTCATTTTACACGAGGGGCTAGCTGTCGTCAATGCGTTCATAAACATCGAGGCACAGCAGGATAATGGCAGGTGAATCAGAATAGAAGCTATGACGGTAATCCCGTACAGCATGCTGCTCTGCTGCGACACTGCGCAGCATCAGAGGGAGGAAAAATTGTGGCACGAAAATCTGCTTTTTCGTCAGAGTACTCATGGTTCAAAGGTAACTTGCACAGTCATTCAACCCGTTCCGATGGAAAGCTCGATCCCCCTCAGGTGGTAGAGCTGTACCGCAGCAACGGGTGGGACTTCATAGCTTTCACAGAGCACGAGTTTTATTCGTATTGGCAGGAACTGAGCAGCGATGATTTCCTGGTGCTGCCGGGCATTGAGATGGGCCTGGATATCCCCAAGTTTGGGCGCTGTCACCATCTCTTGGGCATACACAAATCGGGGAACGGCGCAAAACACTTAGTAAAAGCCCCGCCCGCCGAAAAGGATGGCATGGCTGGAGCTCAGGAGGAAATCTACCGCTTAGGGAAAGAGGGCTACTTGACCATCTACTGTCACCCCTTGTGGTCCCGGGTTGAATGGGAAGACATCAGCGAACTGCGGGGTTTCACCGCAATAGAGATCTACAACCACAGCAGCGAGATGGAGAACCACTCAGGGCTGCACCTCGACCATTGGGACTCTTTTCTCCGCCGGGGCATCAAAGTGTGGGGAGTTGCAACAGACGACAGCCACCACTGGATGGAGGATTACTGCGGCGGCTGGATCATGGTCAATGCGCCTCAGCTTACAGTAGCAGATCTGACAGAGGCTTTGGTTGCGGGACGGTTCTATTCCTCCACAGGCCCCACCATCACTGACTTTGGGCTTGATGGCGATGAAGTGTACATCGAATGCTCCCCGGCCAAGGCGATTCACATCGTCACCTATGAACCCTGGGGGAGGAGCTTCTATGCAGAACCGGGGAAGTCAATATCTTCAGCGGTTCACCGCGTGCGGGGCAATGAGATCTTTGTCAGGGCAGAAGTAGTGGACTCCAACGGCAAAACCGCTTGGACAAATCCTATCTTCCTCGACAAAAAAGCGTGAGAGGGTGCCAAGTGCACCCTCTCTTCCTATCACCGCTCGCCGCCCCAGTTCTCCGGATTCCTTCCAAAGATAGCAGCGTAATCTTCTGGACTGGCTCTATGTTCCCGCTCGAAGGTATAGAGTCCGTTAACCTCCTGCTGCACATCAGTTAGCTGGGTGTAGCAGTACCCGCAAATATCTGGCTGAGCCAGAATGGTATCCGTGAGTTCCCGCATGCGGCTCAGCATCTCCCTAAGGTCCCGGGCTGGCTGGCCGTAACCCCACCCTGCAACCCCTGGTTCTTCCACTTTTACCCCGCCGTACTCTGTAACTAGGATCGGCTGGCCTTCATACTCATACTCTGGAAGAATGATGGGCCTTCTGTGGGTAAATACCTTGCCGTGGGGGTCCTTACGGAAAGCCTCAATCAGACGGGCCAGCTTCTTGCTGTCAGGCGTATACTCATGGATTGCAATGATATCTGTTTGACCCATTTCCCAACCATCATTGCTGATCACCAAGCGATGGGGATCAAGGGCTTTGGTGGCGTTGTAGAGGCTGTCTAGGTGGTGCCACAGCCGGCTGTCATTGGGGGTCGTTTCCAACTGCTCCACTCCCCAGCTTTCATTCATGGGCACCCACGCCATGATGGATGGGAAGTTGTACAGCCGCCGCACTACTTGCTGCCACTCGGCCATTACGTTGGCCACATTGTACTCGTCGTAGTTGTACGCTGAAGGCATTTCTGCCCAAACCAAGAGTCCAACTTGAGCGCAGTAATGGTAGAAGTAAGGATCCTCGATTTTCTGATGCTTGCGCACCCCGTTGAAACCAGCGGCCTTAATGAGATCCACGTCTTTCTTGATCTCATCAACCGAACCTGGTGTGTATATCCCATCTGGCCAGAACCCTTGATCAAGCACCATACGGAGGTAATAGGGCTCGTTGTTCAGATAAATCTTGTTACCCCGGGCTTCCACTTTCCGCATCCCGAAGTAGGTTTTGACGGAATCCACCACTTCGCCATTGACCAACAGCTCCAAGGTTAAGTCGTACAGGTTTGGCTTTTCCGGGCTCCAAAGCCTTGGCTCTGAAACAGGCAGGACTGCCCGGTGCTCGGCCCGGGGGTGTAAGTCGCAGTTGCGGTAGTGTTTCCGCTCAATGGGCAGGTTAACCGTGGCCTGCCGTACCCCTTGGAAAAAGCTTGTGATGCGGAGTTCTGCCCCATCTAGAATCTCACTCAGCTCTGCATTCACCAGCAAGCATTCATTGTCGATATCAGGGTGCAGCCGGATCCTCTTAATATGTGCTTTTGCCACTGGTTCCAGCCAGACCGACTGCCAGATTCCAGTAACCCGTGTGTACCAGCATGCCCAGTTATCGTAGTTTGCCGACTGCTTACCCCGAGGCTGGCTTGCTTTGTTTTCGTCAATTACCTTAACGATGAGCTCGTTTTCACCGTCGGCTAGGTAAGCGGTGATGTCAAAGCTAAAGGGGACGTATCCACCTTTGTGGCAGCCTACAAACTCCCCGTTAACCCACACAAAGGTTGCATAGTCAACCGCTCCAAAATGAAGGAGGATCTGCCGCCCTTCCCACTTACTGGGGATCTCAAAGGACCTGCGGTACCACACCACTGGGGTGGTGCGCTGTGAATCGCCAATGCCACTGAGTTTAGCCTGGAACGGGAAGGGGACACGGATCTCCTCGGTAAACTGCACAAGCCTCGGGGAAATGACACGCTCATCATCAAAGGCGAAGTCCCATGTCCCGTTAAGGCTTTGCCATTCCTCCCGCACAAAGTCTGGACGGGGATACTCTGTTCTTAACACTTCCATCCCTTTTACCTCCACGTATGTTGTTTACAGGTAAGCAAGCGCTAATTGGTCTTTTGCAGCAAGAACGAACAGATGCCGTAGGGCTTGGCAGCAAACTCTACTGTATCCTTGTATGTTTCCCCAAGCACTTGGTTATTGAGGTCAACAGGAGTTATGGCGAAACCCCTGGCTTCCAGCCGTCGCGTTTCTGCCTTCCCCAACAGGTCTTTGAATCGTACTACCAGGCCGGCGCCATGCTGTCGTACATTGATAAGCTGCATGTGTTCAGGGAGCTCAACTGGGCACTCTCCCACACTTCTGCCCGTTGTTTCCACTCCCAGCCGCAACGCGGCAGCCTTTTCCAGCAAGTGCGGCCTTTCTTCCCCCTCAAAACCAAACAAAGTGAAGCGGAAGCTGAAATCGCCACCGATCCATTGAGGGAAGTTCGTTCCCCACATGTTGTTGAAGAGGTTGAAGTACACCACTGGGGATTCAGGTTCGGTGTAATCATCCACATACTGATAAACACCGGGATTCCCCACGGAAGCCAAGGGTACATCATGCGTGACAATGCAGAGCCCATGGCCCCCACCTTCCACTGACAGGTAGTTTTCTAGGCAGTAGAACACATGGTTTGCCCCCGCTTGAATGTCCGCTGCAGGATCCAGAACCACATTCGTCTTGTTTATCCGGTAGTCCTTTGCCGCGGCACAAGGAAACAGCAGCGAGCCAGATTCCACATAGGGGGTTTCCTGTTTTCCCACCACATCCAATTTCACAAAAACCTCATCACCTACAGGAGGGAGCGTGATGTGTAGAACTACTTCCTCTGCATCGCCGTACAGCTGGACGCTCTCTGTCCCCCGGTAGCGGAGGGTAACGGTGTGCCCTTCAATCAAGCAGCCTTCAAACTTAGGAACAAAGGTCTTCCGAGTACAACTGGGATATGCTTCTCTGCCGTTGTCTTGGATACCCCAAGTGGAGAACCGGTGAGCGTAGCTGCGCAGGTATTCGGTGATATCATCAATCCCATAGCGGTCATATTGGTAGGATAAAACCGCCTTACCATCCCGTTTTTCCAGAAGCACAGCCTGGAGTTTTTTATCGAACAAGCTGAGTATTTCCCCGGCCACATGGGAGAACGTCAGGGCGTAGCGGTGGTTTTCCACACGGACAATACCCTGTTCTTCTTTTACATCGAGGCTACCAACGCTGAGCTTCTCCCCTTCACAGGTTAGCTGCACAGTGCTCAGCGGGGGAAGGTCTTCGACGTAACATGCCCACTCCCCGTTTATCTTTGCAACTGGCAGGGATTGGCCGCGCAAACTTAAGCCCTGGTGTTCCACATCAAGGTGTCCACTCTCCAGGACAACCCACCCCGTATAGCTCGTATTATTGGGGTTAAAAAGATAAATCCCTTCCTCTGCGTCCCTTTCCAGGAGCTCCTTCAGCTCTTGCCTGCGCTTGGTGGCGCGGCGAGCCCGCTCCCGTTGTTCTTCCCAGGAAGCCTCCATAAACTGATAGCTTTCCGAAGGCTTCGCCTCCAGAAAGAGCTCTTTTTCATATACACGGTCTGGCCCGAGCCACGTCTTGACATCAGCCCCCCAGGTGTGTTCTTCAAAGAGGCTGACGTCTTCGTAGTATTGGTCGAGGATGCTCATAGCCTGGCCCCTTGAGGCAGTGGAACCATCCAATAACTGCCTGGCATATAGGGCTTGCAGCCTTTTAATCTTCTCCCGCTCTCCGCGGATTACAGCCACTTCCTTCGGGTAGGCCCCTACTCCGTGGATCCAAGTATCTGCCAGGTCATTACGGATTACTGGCAGCCCGGATAGGTCGTACTGGGAGAGTTCATTGTAAAAATCGTCCATGGTGCCGCACACCACTTCCGCATGGGGGTAGCGGGCCTGGATCTTGCTGATCAGTTTCGCGATGACCTCTGCCGATTGTGGGCCGCAGTTGTCGTGAGTATGCATGAGGGCCATCCAAACAGGAAAGGGCCAATCCTCTGGCGGGAGAAGAGCCGTTCCGTAACCATCCTCATTGTACATGGTCAATACCCTTTCTCCGCTCAAAGCTTCCCAGTGGAACAGGAAAGGCACTCGGGGAGGCTTCGCAAACTCGTTGCAGCCTAAGTGGAGGAACTTCACCCCAGCACCACTTAAGATTGCAGGAAGCATGATGGTATGCCCGGGAACGTCCGTCATCTTCGCGGAAATGGGGTACGGCTTATTGTACTGCTGCGAGAGCTCCCGCCCAAATCGCAGGCTCTCGATGTATTCTTCTGCACTGCAGAAATCCGTATGGGTGGTGAAGGCCAATGCGTGCCACGCAATTTGCCCCCGCTCGATTAGTGCTTCTAGTTCTCGTCTCTTGTCCTCACTGGCGTTTTGGAGGATCGACTGCAAAGGCCACGCGGGAAGGGTCCACACATACTGCTGCTTCCCCATGTGCTGCGTCGCCTTACAGGTGGCTAGGACCTCTTCCAGCATGGAGTTGGAGTATATATCGATCACATTGGCAGCCAAGTCTGTAAAGCCGATATCAAAGTGTGTCTTGAATACGAGTATTACCTTGTTGATCATATGGACATTAAGCTCCTTGTACGAAAGTACGAGGCTTTCCCCATGCCCCGCTATCCGATGCCTTTCAGCTTGAGCTCTTCTGCTCTGTGGCAGGCCACAAAATGGCCTGGGCTAGCTTCTTGCAGTTCCACCTCTTCGGTCCTGCACTTATCTGTGCAGTAGCGGCACCGTGTGTGGAAATAGCAGCCCGCTGGAGGATTTGACGGATCGGGGATTTCCCCCTCCAAGGGAATACGGTCCCCAGCGACGGTGGGATCGGCAATGGGAACAGCGGAAAGCAATGCCTCAGTGTATGGGTGGCGCGGAGACTTAAAGAGCTCTCCAGTTGGGGCAAACTCCACCATTTTCCCCAAGTACATCACACCCACTTTGTCAGAGATGTACTCCACAACAGACAAATCATGGCTAATAAAGATATACGTAAGGTCTAGTTCCTTCTGAAGGTCCTTTAAGAGATTCACGACCTGGGCCTGTACGGAAACATCAAGAGCCGAGACTGGTTCATCACACACAATGATGCGGGGATAAAGCACCAGAGTACGGGCAATGCCAATTCGCTGCCGCTGCCCGCCGGAAAAGGCATGGGGGTACCTCTTAAGGTAGCTGGGATTGAGTCCAACCCGTGCTGCGGCATCTTTGACCCTCTCCTCCACTTCCTTTTTCGGCAGCCGATAATTGGCCCTTAAAGGCTCAGAGATGATGTCAAAGACAGTCATGCGGGGATCAAGGGAGGAGTAGGGATCCTGGAAAATCATCTGCAGGTCCTTCCTGATGGACCGCATGGTGCGTTTGTCTAACTTGTGCAGGTCATACTCTCTGCCATTTTCGCCAACATAGATAACCGAACCGGCAGTTACGTCAGTTGCCCGCACTATACAGTGCCCGAGCGTTGTCTTTCCGCAGCCCGATTCCCCCACAATGGCTATGGTCTCGCCTTTGCTTACGTTGAAGCTCACATTATTAACAGCCCTGATGTTTACTTTCTTCGAGGAGAATACCTTACTTACTCCCTGAACCTTGAGTATAGTTTCTGACATGACAACCTCGCCCTTATACGGATTTTTGCTGTGCAATCGCTGGGTCACAGAGATAGCAGGCCACAAAGTGCCCATCCTCTACCTCCACTAATCGGGGTTCTGGGCCGCTGCAAATCCCCTCATCCCGGTAGGTGCAGCGCTCAAAGAAGCCGCACCGGTCCACTAGGTTCATGGCAAGTGGCACAGTGCCCTCAATCGAGAACAGCCGGTCTCGCCCGCTTCCGATCACATGGACCGAGCCAAGCAGCCCCTTCGTATAGGGATGCAAGGGGTTCTGGAATATATCCGTTACCGAACCTAGCTCCACGATTCTGCCTAGATACATGACTGCCACTCGATCGCACATTTTGGCAACGGTACCCAAATCGTGGGTGATGTATAAGATGGCCATCTTGTAATCCTCTTGGAGCTTCCGCATGAGGTCCAAGATCTGTGCCTGAATCGTAACGTCCAAGGCAGTGGTGGGTTCATCAGCAATTAACAGCTGCGGGTTGCAGACCAGGGCCATTGCGATCAGGGCCCTTTGCAGCATCCCGCCAGAGAACTCATGGGGATATTGGGTGTAGCGCTTCTCGGGGTTGGAGATCCCCACCTCGCGCATGGATTTGATGGCCAGTTCCTTAGCCTTCTTCTTATCGTTTACGATGTGCAAGCGGATGGCTTCGGAGATCTGATGCCCGATGGTGAAAAGGGGCGAAAAGGCACTCATGGGCTCTTGGAAGATCATAGAGATCTTCTTCCCCCGGATCTCCCGATACTCTGGCCCCTGGGGGTCAAAACTTAGAAGATCCTGCATCTCTCCGTTGACGTTGAACCGGATCTTTCCTGTGGTGAGGCATTTCTTCTCGTTGATCCCCAGGATGGCTTTCCCTGTTAGGCTCTTGCCGCAGCCAGATTCACCAACAAGGCCCAGGGTCTCATTTTCCTTGATGGTTAAGTTGATGCCCCGGACAGGTGTCAAGATTCCCTCATCCAGCTTAATTTCTATGTTGAGGTTCTCAATCTCCAAAATATTGTTCTGCATGTTATTACCTCACTTATACGGATCGGCCGCATCACGCAAGCCATCACCGAGGAAGTTAAAGGCCAAAACGGCAGTGCCAACAAATAACACAGGTATCAGCTTCCAGGGATGGTTTGCGATATTGTGAACGCTCTGGCACTCTTGCAGCAGTACACCCCAGCTGGTTGCAGGGGGGCGCATGCCTAGGCCGAGGAAACTCATGGATGTTTCACCTAGGATCATGCCGGGAATGCCCAGGGTCAAGTCTACAATGAGGTAGCTCATAAACCCAGGCACTAAGTGTTTGATAATAATCTTAAAGTTCGAGACCCCGGCAATCCGCGCAGCCAGGACAAAGTCTTCTTCCCGCAGCGACAAAAACCTGCTCCGCACCGTCCTGGCAAGGCCTGGCCAGCTGATGAGGGACATGATGATGGTAATCAAGATGTACACCCGGGTTACAGTAATACCCGGCGGAATCGCCGCGGACAGGGCCATCCAAAGGGGCAGCGTGGGAAAGGATGAAATCATCTCGATGATCCGCTGAATCACTGTGTCGATGAGTCCGCCGAAGTACCCGGATACACCCCCGATAACAACAGCCAGCACAAAGGAAATAAAAGTCCCTAATAGCGGTACGGTGAGGGAGACTTGGCTGCCGATGAGAATTCGGGAGAACAAATCCCGGCCTAATTGATCTGCACCGAAAAGCATCACACGTACCTCATCCTTGCCTGGAGGCAAGTTGGCATTGTCTACACCAAACAAATGAACGTCACTCTTAAACACGCCAAACAGTTTATACGGCGATCCTTTCACGAACAGCTTAATTGGGTACGGCTGCGCGGTGTTCTCCACGAAAACCTTCTCCCAAAACTCGTTGTAGGCGATCTCATAGGGATAGACAAACGGGCCTACAAACTCGCCTTCGTGAAAAAAGTGAATCTTGCTCGGGGGAGCGTTAGAGTAGGTGCCCGAATAATCTTCCAGGCCGTATGGAGCTATGAACCCAGCAAAAAGCGCCCCCGTGTACAACAGTGCGATGAGAACAAAGCTGATCACTGCCAGCCTATGCCTGAGAAGCTTCCTCCACATCAAGCGCCATTGGGAGGCAGTAAAGTACTTCTCCTGCTTCAGCCGCTCCTTTTCCAGTCGCTTCAGCTCTCTTGCGGTCAGATTTAGGTCTCCGTGTTTTGCCAGCCCCATCATTTAATCTCCTCTAACAGTTTAATTCTCGGGTCAAGTACGGCTAGAAGAATATCAGAAATAAGATTACCAATAACAACGAGCGAAGCGGAAATCAGCAAGATGCCTCCAGACAGATACACATCTTGCGTTTGCAGGGCTTTTAGCAGAATGGGCCCCTGCGTAGGCAGCATCAAGACAATAGCCGTAATCGTGGAACCGTTAAAAATACCAGAGATCATGCCGCCAAGGCCGCTCACGATGGGGTTCAGCACTTGACGCATGGCGTACTTGAAGGTAATAGCCCGTTCTGTAACCCCTTTTGCCCGCAAGCACAGCACATAAGGCTTCCCTTGTTCGTCTAAGAGCTGTGCCCGGACGCGTCGTATGAGTCCGCATGCTCCAGAAGTACTGATAACAATGACCGGGATGATCAAGCGTTTTAGGAATTCCAGGAAGGAAGGCCAATCGGTGATGCCCCCCTCTGGGAACAGCCCCATGAGGGGTTTACCTGTCAGTCTAAAGGACACATACATCAGCAAAATTGCCAAAAGGAAGTGAGGTACAGCCAGGCCCACAAAGCCAATGAAGGTGACGATGTAATCACCAATGGAATACTGGTGTTTCGCCGAGTAGATCGCGATGGGGACCGCAATGATGTAGGTAAATACCAGCGTGACAAAGGAGATCATCAAGGTGGTGCCCAAGGTCTCCTTGATCTTTACCAAGACGGATTGGTTGTAGTAATACGAAGTCCCCCAGTTTCCAGTCAAAATGCCCTTAAACCAACCGAAGTACTGCACCACAAAGGGCCGGTCCAAACCGTACATGGACTTTAAGTTGATGATGTCTTCCTGGGTTACCACTTCACCCTGGCGGATCATGTTGGCAACCATGGTATCCACGAAGTCTCCAGGTGGCAACTGGATGATAAAAAACACTGCGAAAGAGATCAGTATAAGCGTCACCGCAGCCAGCCCAAGTCGTTTGATTATATATCCTAAGTTATCCATAGGGTCTCACCACCACTTTAATCTACCTGAGCTCTTTAGGAGAACGGGTTGCCAAAAGATGCTTAGAGTCTTTCAGCAACCCGTTCGCTGTTAAGGTCTATCTGTCAAGCCACAGCTGTTCAGCACGTGCCATGCTGGCAAACCTGTACTCATCGCACCATACTACATTTTCAGGGAAGTTCCGCACCGCGTTGTTTACGAGCCAGTAACGGGGCAGGGGTGCCAGGAAACCGATAATCCAGATGTTCTTCTTGTGCAGTTCGTAGATCTTGGCGACGTTTTCTGCCACGATCTGATCCCGGTCTGGGCCTGCAGCAGCCTTGATGGCTTCATAGGCGTTGATCAGTTCCAGGATGTCGCCGGTAGGCTCGATGCCGCCGTTGGCTGTTGTCTTGCCGTCTTCGAACCACTTACCATAGGCACCATACCAGCCAGAGAAGTTGCGCATGGGAACGATCTGGTCAGGCCGGATGGCTGGGGAGGTAATGCTGACTCCCTCAAACTTTGCCTCAACGTCGTTTGTGAGGACGGACTTCATAACCTCGGGGTCAACCTTATCCAGGACCTTGACACCAATTGCCTTATAAGCAGATTGGAGCAGGGTGATGTAGTTGCCTTCAACCGATGGATCGGAAATGGAAATCACGATCTCCACATCTCGGTTGGTGCCCTTCATCTTCCGGTAAGTACCTTCCTTGCGATCCCACGGTTCGGTAATTTCATCGAGGAGTTGGTTGGCCCGTTCCACGTTGTACTCTGTCCACTTCGTGAGCCACTCTGGATCATAGCCAAGGGCGCCCGGTGAGGGTGCTGCTTGCTGCGGCCTAGATTGGCCATTCATCAAGGTCATGTTGAGCAGATTTCTGTCAACAGCGATGGAGAGGGCTTCTCTGAAGCGAGCATCTTGGAACAAAGCACGCTTGTCAAGATCCTTAGCAGTTTGGCAGAGAGCCAATCCAAAAGCGCCTTGCCAATCAAGGGTCGACCAGGAGACTACGCTGTGCGTGGACTGGGTCGGGCGGACTACAGTGGCATAGTCAGCAGGCCGGATGGGTGAAATATCAAGTTCGCCGGCTGCCTGCTTCAAAGCGGTTTGCTCAGCATCATTGATAATCACAACTTTAATGCTGTCCAGGTAGGGAAGCTGGTTGCCGTCGCTATCCACTTTCCAGAAATATGGATTGCGGACCAGTTCATAGACTTCGCCTACGCGGTTCCAGTTGTTCTTTACAGCAATGAAACTCCTGAGCTGCGGCACAATGGCATAGTCCCAATGGTAGTATCCGATGCTTCTGCTCATGGTGGAGTAATTGTCCCACTGCATGCCAAAGTCTCTGTTGGCGTTTGCGAGAGCTTCTTCTTCAGTGATCAGCGGGAAGGTAGGATCATCTGTTACGCCGTCTTTTCTAGCTACGTAGTTCTTATAGAAGTGCTTAGGCAGGAACATCCACTTGTTATCTACTGCTACTGCCTCTGGGAAGTTTGGTTTAGGAGCGGCAAATGTTACTGTGAATGTGTAGTCATCGATCTTGTTGAATTCTGCCCAGTAAGTCTTACCATCTTTGATGACGGTGTAGCAATTGTATGGTTTGGAAGTATAGGCTGGATAGTACCCTTCTGCATCCACAGGCACGGGAGTCCGGTCTGGATTTAGTGCTGGGGTAGACATGTGGTCGTAGTAGAACACTACGTCATCCGCTGTAAACGGGTGCCCATCAGACCATCTCATGCCTTCTCTAAGCTCGATGGTCCATACAGTTGCGTCCTCGTTTGAGTAGAACGCCTTGGCAACGTTTGGTTCCACTTGGCCCGAACCATCCTGTTTAAAACGGAACATGCTTTGCTCAACCCACGGGCCCCAATCCCAGCGGCCAGAGTCGTTGGAGGTTATTACTAAGCTGCCCCCGTACTTACCCACCGACATAAGATCCGGTTCAACCATTACATCACTTGCCACTGGCAAACGCTCTTCCACGGGGGGAAGTTCGCCTTTCTTTACCAGCTCTGCCAGCATGGGAGCCTCTTTAAAGCTGTTCGCTCCAACACTAGCGACAAACAGAAGCACGATCCCAACAACTAATACCGCGACTAAGCTGCTCCTTTTCTTCACACCTCATCCTCCTTCGTTTTTGGTCATATTATATATACTTTGTCGAGTCAATAATATCATTGTTTCCCTACAGTGTAAAGCCTTTTTTCACAAACCAGCATCTAATGTAATATATAAATCATGTTTTTCCCAACTACAAGCTGTTTTGGGCAGGAAAAGAGCTTTCTTTGGAGTATAGGCTCTAAGTTAAATGGAAGCGGTTGAATTTTTCATGATGAAATACTACCATAATTATGATAAGATATATTCAATAGCATTAACGGAGGGGATCTGCTGTGGGAAGAAACGACTTTCTGTATCTGCAGGTCTATAATGACCTGAAAGACAGGATTGCTGCCGGTGTATACCAAGAAGGCGATCGGCTGCCCAGCGATCAGGAGCTTAAAGAGGAGTTTGGCGTAAGCATCATCACTATCCGCAAAGCCTTGGACATCCTAAAAGAGGAAGATACTATCCAAAGGATTCCGGGAGTGGGTACGTTTGTCAAGGAACACAGCCAGCCCAATGGTGGGGAACAGTGCGCCAATAAGGACAAACAGTTCAAGACCATCGGGATCGTTCTTGAGCACATCTCAAGTTCCTATGGGCTGGATCTCCTCTACAGGATTGATCAAAAGGCAGAAGAGATGGGCTACAAGACCATAACCCGGTTCTCTTACTATGACAGGGACAAGGAAGATGAAGAAATCGACTTCCTCATCAGCGAAGGCATCGATGGGCTGATCGTCATGCCTTGCCACGGAACATACTACAACCTCAAGCTCCTGAAACTGATCATCGAAGAATTCCCCATCGTTCTCATCGACAAGAAGCTCGATGGCATACCCGTACCCTCCGTCAGAACAGATAACAAGCAGGCCATCAAGGATCTCGTAGGCTATTTGAAAAGCCAAGGCTGCGCGAAAATCGCCTTTGTCTCTCCTCAGATCGTAGGGACATCATCACTGCAGGAACGGCGTGATGGATTCTATGAGGCTGCCAGCGAGCACAACATAGAAGCTTTGCCCGAGTGTACGCTGGATTTTGATGAGGAGATATTCAGCCACCCGCCCAGGGAAGACAACATCCACCGGGTTGCAGAGTATATGCTGAAGCACAGGGGAAGATTAGATGGAATCGTATGTGCGGAGTTCAGCTTAATGCCTCCCATCCTGGAAGCTGCTCGGCGCGCTTCCCTGGAACTAGGGCGCGATGTGAAAATTTGCTGCGTGGACGGCCCCATGGGCCTGCCGTATACTCATATGAAGCAGAACGAAATCGCCATGGCAGATAAAGCCGTTGATCTGCTGCTAGCTCAGATCAACAAGACATGCATGGAAACGGAGATTATGGTTCCAGCCATACTGGTTGAGGGTTAGCCAGCATAAAAAAGGGCTGCTGGCAGATGCCAGCAGCCCCAGCTCCTCGCGACATTACTTGTCGCCGTAATACTTATCGTACTTCGCTGCCCGCTCGTCAATGATGGCTTGCCCGCCCGAGCGGAGATAATCTTGGAATCCTCGATCCCAGACAGAGTCAAACTCTTCCGGTTTGGCTACGATAGCCTGGATCAGGAGGTTATCCCGTTTCTCAGAAAGAACAGGCCCCATACCCTCTTCAGCGATAATGTCCCCTACGCTCACGTTCTTTTGGTAGCGGGCATCCCTGTTTGTCAGCTCATACCCTCTCACAATCAACCGAGGCTCTACGCCGTCGTAGCCCAGGGCAAGGGACCGAGCGTTCAATTCAGGATCGCCAAGGTCTAAGCCGTTGCAGGTGATGGTGTAGTCGATGTTATTCGGGGAGTTCATTACCCGCTCGCCTACTGCTGCGATGCTCTTAATGGTCCCGTCTTCCAGGACCTCATGGTTGTATCCTTCCTCACCGATCTGCAGGAACCGGCGGTTCTCAAGTTTGGTGATCCAGTTGATGTACAACAAAGAGGCCAGGGGTTCGTCGTTAGTTGCTGGGAGGAACACCTTCCGGTCGATTGGCGCAGGTAGGAACTTCCGGTAGGCCCCTGCGTCGTTTTGGAATGGGTCCACTGCGATATAGACAGCTTCTGGCCCCACTAATTTCTGCAGGTTAGCATGGATGCCTTCTTGGCCGTCCCGGTACGGATAATCCCAGTTGTGCATGAAAGCTCCCACATAACCAGCCTTCATCAAGTTATCCTCAGTGCGATCCCCTGGGCCGTACAGTGGGAAGTCCTTCCATATTAGGCCCGCATTGTACCATTCATTCAGCTTGCGTACGCCTTCCTTGTATCCGGGGAAGAGCAGGTGCCTGTCATCAAAGCCGTAGACGTACCTATCCCTATCCGAGAAGTCATCGGGCACATACGAGGTCAAGAGGTAGTTATTCCTCCAGCCCACGTCAAAACTTGTAGAGTACGGGATTAACTTGTCTGCTTCTTCACCTAGGAGCACTTCCGCATTCTCCTTGAAGGCGTAGAGCATGGCTTCAAATTCTTCTAAAGTAGTGGGCTCAGGGATACCCAGCTTCTTCAGCCAGTCTTCCCGGACGAAGGTGTTAATCCGGGTATCATGGACAAGCCGTGCTTCAATGGCCCAGATGGTGCCCGTTTCTGGGTTCTTGTTCCAGTAGAGGTTTTGTTCGCCCAAGAACTCCCAGAGGTCAGGGAGGAGATCCCGGTACTCCTCCAGGTAAGGTGCGAGATCTATCACCCCGCCCATGTTCGCGTAAGTCAGGATGGTTGGATAGCTGTAAGTGACGCAAACGTCTGGAGCGTCCCCTGCCGCGAGGCGGTTGTTCAGCACTTCCACTTCGGTCCAGCGAGGCACAGGTACAAACTCCACTTCAATGTTGAGATCCCTTAGTACTCCTTCTTTAATCCAGTCTGTCCAGTAGTTGTCTTCCGGCGGTGTTCCACCTGGGTTACTGCGGTCGTAGATCTCCACTGTGATCTTCCTGGTGGTGGTAAACCTGCCGTTCACCAGTTCAGCGGAAACTGTGGCACCGAACGCCAACGCCATGACCAACGTCAGACAAATCAGTACCGCTAACCGACTCTGCTTCACTTAAATCATCCTTTCTTGAGGTTTTTATACTAGACACGCCCGTGTCTTAGAACCAGGAAGGACAAGCCTCAGTCTTTCAGAGCACCTAAGGTGGCACCGGAGATGAAGTACTTCTGCAACCACGGATAGACCAGAAGAATGGGAACGGTGGCAAACACAACTGTCGCGGACTGAAGGGTATCGGAGAGGCCTGGTGCGCTGGCAAACCCCTCTTGGGTGGCAACTTCGATGCTGGTTACGCTCTTGAGGATGTTGTAGAGAAAGAGCTGAATAGGATGCCAGCGGCGGTCGTTCATGTACATTAAGGCATCAGAGAAGCCGTTCCACCGCCCTACCGCGTAAAACAGGGACAAAGTAGCAAGCACCGGCTTAGATAGGGGCAAGTAGATGGAAAACAGAATCCGCACTGGGCTCGCCCCATCAATTTCCGCGGACTCCCGTAGGCTGTCGGGAATGCTGTAGAAGAAGCTCCGCATGATAATCATGTAGAATACGCTCAAGGAGTTTGGAATGATCAAGACCAAGGGATGGTTTAAGAGCCCCAACTCTTTATACAGCAAGTAATGGGGAATCGTGCCAGCGTTGAAGTACATCGTGAACAGGATCATCGTGTTGAAAAACCGCCGGCCTTTGAGTTTGTCGTAGATCAGGGGGTATGCACATAACGTTGTCATCACCATGGACACAAAGGTGCAGATTACTGTCAGGATGGCGGTCCAGCCCAACGACCAGGTGTACTTGGAGTCTCCCAAGACCAGTTTGTACGCGGTGAAGTTCCAGCCCTTGGGCCATAAGAGGACCTGCCCCTTGATGAGAGCTTCTGAGGAGCTTAAGGATCGCGCGACAATATTCAGCACGGGCAAAAGGCATGCAATAATCAGCAGTACACAGATGAAAGCAATGACTAAATCCGCCGCTTTTGTGCCCTTAGATTTAACCATAACAGATGTCCTCTCTCCCTTTACCTAAGACACCCTTACCAGATGCCCCGCTCGCCGAACTTCTTGGCCAGAGCATTGGCGGCCATGAGGAATACCACGCATACTACCGACTGGAAAAGCCCCACCGCGGCTGCTAGGGAAAACTGCAGGCCCCGGATACCGTAGGTATACACGAAGGTAGCGATGACATTGGATACATTGTGGACGAGAGAGTTGCCTAAGGCCATGGGTCGGTCAAATTCGCTGCTGAGGATGTGTCCCAGACTGAGGATGAGCAAGGTCACGATGGTGGGCCTAAGTCCTGGCAGGGTGATGTAGCGGATTTTCTGAAAGCGCCCAGCTCCGTCGATGGCAGCCGCTTCATACAGCTCAGGGTTGATGTTTGTGAGGGCAGCTAAGTAGATGATGGTGTTCCAACCTACGTTCTTCCATACACCGAGGAGCACGTAGGTAAAGACCCAGTACGTAGGATGGTTCAAAAAAGGGACTGTATTAAAGCCCAAGCGCCGGAGCACCACATTGAAAAGGCCATTGGTTGGGGCGAAAAGCTGGACCGCTAGGCCTGAAATGATAATCCATGATAGAAAATGGGGCATGTAAGCAACTGACTGGGTAAAGCGCTTAAATCTTCGGAAGGGCAGTTCGTTCAGGAGTAGGGCGAGGATGATAGGGGCTGGGAATCCGATAACCAAGTCAAGGAAGTTAAGCATGAAGGTGTTGCGTACCGCGTATAGGAAATCCCGGTTGGAAAAAGCACGGATGAAGTACTCAAACCCATAGTTCCGGGCCAGTGGCATCTCCCACACGTTCTGTACAATGCTGTAGCGCTTAAAGGCGATTTGCACATAAGTCATTGGTATGTAGCGGAACACAATGAAGTATGCCAGAGGGATGGACAGCATTGCATAGAGTGACCAATACTTCCGCAGATAGTTGATGGTACTGCGGCGCCTTGCCGCCAAAGGAAGAGCCATCAAGACCAACCCCCGGTAAGTGTGAATACTACCATGGTAGTATACCCATATGATATGCCATTCCCTGGCATAAGTCAACAGTTATTGTTTACGTTCCCGCAATAATGCTTTACTCTTAGAATAACTTTACAAAGCATTTAACCACTCCTCCTTTGGAGAAGTGGAAGTTGCAGGCACAAGAAAACCCCGCACCTTGCGGGGTTTGCCCGCACCTTGCGGGGTTTGGTGTTCACGCTACACTTCCCGTGGCTTTACCGCGGAGCACTCCCACTCCGCTAGCAGCTAAGTAAAGGGCCACGACTAAGGAACCAATGCGGTCAACGTACACAGCCGCACCTGAATGAGGGGCAACAAAGACGACTGCCAGGGCTGCTGTCACGCACCCATCCACTAAGGTCTTTGCCCCGTACAGCCTGCTTTGGCTGGCGAGAATAGCATCCCGTCCTTGGCGGTTCAGGCTGCGGTACCGCAGCCAAAACCAAGAGTTGGTCAGCACTCCTAATAGGGCAATAATTAGTGCAGGCAGTACATTTCCCTTGTCGGTACCAGAGGAGAATAGGGCTAGGAGAAGCATAGCCGCACCGGATAGGCACATGGCCAGGCCAACCGCGCTGCTCGCTGTCCGCTCCAGCCGTGCCTGATGTGTGGGGTCTGGCTCTCTACCTTGGTTTAGAATTCGGTATACGGCCCACGAGACGATAATGGCCCCCAGTTCTGCAGTGCGGCGGATGAAATCCGCGAGCTGTGTCGCGGAGCGGCCCACCATTAAGGCAGCGCCTAGAACGATGGGGCCAGGAGCACTCAAAAGTACGGATGCTAGCAGGGTCCGTTCGCCGGCCTTTTTCCTCACCGGATCACACTCCCCACAGGCACATTAAAGGAACAAGGACGCTCACTACCGCCAATGGACAGGTGATGGTGTCCATCCCGTTCTTCGTGTACAGCTCCACCACCGCACAGACAAACGCGGTCACTGCTGCGGTGGGCACATAGCCGTACCAGGGGAGGACGCTGTGGACAACTAAGACTATAATAATCGCGATAAAGGATACCACGAACATGGCCAGGGTGCCCTCAAGGCTCTTCCGCCCTTCTACGAAGGGCCCTTCGATATAGCGCCTGCCGAAGCGCTTCCCCACCAATGCTGCTGCCGCATCCCCTGTCCCCCAGCCCAGCACCGCGGCGATTACCAGGTACTTCTGCCCCAGGCCGCCCCAGCACAGGGTGATCAGGGCAATAAAGGTAAGGCACGCCACCACCAAGCTGCCCTTGATTTCCCCTGGCTTCCTCTCAATGAGCACCTTGGTGAAGTTCAGCACCCTCTCGCCCACGGCTAAGATGGGATACACCAGAACCATAAATGCCAAGGTTGCCAAAGCCGCCACCCACCAAGTGTCAAACCCGTATACCAAGACAAAGATGGAGCCCAGCAAGATGAAATGCAGCATCTTGCGGAAGACTTCCCGCGGCACCGGCAATAACCGCCGCACTACGAAAACCCCTACCACGCTGGCGAGGAAATAGGCCAGCAGTATGCCGAAGCCTCTTACAAGTTCTTGGTACATCTATTTGAGCCTCCAAGTCACGAGGTTCCCCTCGACTCATATTCTTGTCCCTACTATCCCCCCGACTATATCTAAACTAAGCTGCTTAGTCAACGAAGTTTCCGCGAAGAATCCCCTTGGAGGCTCCGGGGCAGCTTAAGGCTCACGGCTTCACCGCTCTTGTGGCGAAGTACTGGGGCGCGTATTCTCTGAGCAGCCCAGTCCGATCTCTGTCTTCATATAAATCTGTGAGTATAAACCCCGCTTTGAGTTGGCCGCCGATCTGCTCCTCTAAGGTGTGGCTAAATTGAATGCCGTACCCGCTGTCAATGAGGCGCTGATACTCCTCGTCAGTGGCGTTCCGCAGGGGATTGTACGGGAGCTTGTTCACAATGGCTAAAGAGGATTGCCCATCATCTTCCACCAGGAAGTTCAGCCCATTGTCCATGCCTGCAAGGAGCACCCCGCCCCGCCTCAACACCCGGTAGCATTCGTTCCAAACATGATAAACATTTTCCACATAACAGTTGGACACGGGATGGAAGATCACATCAAATTCTTCGTCCTCAAAGGGAAGAGGCTTGGCCATATCCCCCTTGATAATCCGGATATGGTACCCTTCCCGGGCAGCAACTTCCCGCTCCCGGGCCAGCTGCTCTTCAGAGTAGTCGAACACTGTGCACTCTGCCCCGAGCGCGGCAAAGATAGGCATCTGCTGTCCACCGCCGCTAGCCAGCCCTAGAATTTTAGTGCCTTGGAATCGAGGAAACCACTCCCTAGGCACAAACTTCGTAGGAGTAAGGTAAACGCCCCATTCCCCCTCCTTGGCCTTTGCATACTCTACATGGGTAATGGGTATGGACCAATCTATGCCTGTCCTGGCCCAATGGTCCCACGTGCGAGAATTGATTTCCGTGTATTTAGTCCTGTCGTGCATGGTTCACATCCTCTCCCGGGCATCCTCCTTATTGCATGTACTTCTCTGCCAGTTTTCCCGTTTCTTGGAAAAGCCCTCGCAAGAGAGCCACCCCCTGAAGTGCTTCGCTGGAATTAGGAGAAAACAGAGATATGGCATGGTCGATGCGGGACTTGTAGCCCTGGGGCTTCAGTGGAAAGGCCTCGATCATGGGCACCGCGCGCTTCTCATTGATGCAGTATTCCCTGTTGAGTGCGAAGAGGACTTGGTTGAGGCACGCTACCGCCCGGTAGCAGTGGCCCCACACATAGGAAAGGTCGTCTTTGCCTACGGTGCCCTCCGCGTGCATCAGGGAAAAGTCCGCCTCAAACAGGAAATATCCTACAATGGCTCGCTGCAGCGCTGGTGGATAGGGGTGCGTTTTCGCCTGCAGCTCCCCGAGGCGTCCGTTGGGATCAAACAAGATGCGGCAGATAGCCAGCTCCCCCATGTACATTGCGTTCAGATACCCGTGGGGATGCCCCGCCTGGTAATGAGATGTCACTTTCCCCATCAAGCAGTCCTCGATGACCTGGGAAACCCGGCGAATGTCCCGGAGGATTAAGTCTACTGGCCGGCCCGCCACTGTAAGCCAGCCCCCTGCATTCACCCATGGACCCCAGCCGCCTGGAGGCGTTACCAGGTTCTCCCGATGACCGTCATCGAGCTCGGCCGCAACAGTGTTGAGGTGGGAGGTGCTAAATCCTGCTGCTTCATCGTAGTAAATGCCTATGTCTATATCCGAATCAGGATGATGAGTACCCCGGGCGCGAGAACCCCCAAGTACTACCCCCGCAATCCCCGGCACAGCTCTAAGTGCTTCTGTTACGTTTTGGACGATACCTTCCACGCCGATGAGGCCCACCCCCAGTCCTTATTGGTTTTGCGCGTAGAATTCTTCCCTCAAGATGCCGTAGTATACCAGATCATAGCTCTGGCCCCACTTGGTGATGTGCTGGCGCAGTACCCCTTCCTTCTGCATGCCTAGCTTCTCCATAACCCGCCCTGAGGCGGGGTTGTGGCTGAAGTGGGTAGCATAAACCTTGCGAAGGTTCAGTTCATCGAAAACATACTTCAATACTGCTCGAGACGCCTCTGTACAGTAGCCTTGCCCCCAGTAATCTGTCCCGATCCAGTAGCCGATTTCCCCCACCTGGTGCTCTTTGTTTGGCATGAAGCCTATAGCACCAATAAGGATTCCAGACTTCAGGCAAACGGCAAAATGCAGGGCACCATGTTTTTGGTAGTCTTCTTTGTGGGTGCTGATCCACTGTTCCGCGAGGCCGTCTTCGTAAGGGTGGGGAATCAGCAGGGTCGTGGCTGCAATCTCCCGCTTCCCTGCGAGCTCCTGCACCCGAGGCCCATCACTTAAGGTGAAGGGGCGCAATATGAGGCGGTCTGTGGTCAACGTCGGCAGTGTACTCATATAGCTTCGCTCCTTTCGGCCTTCCCTGAGATATTCCTGCTAACTTCAAGAAGTGCCGGATATTTCCTCCTCCCATCACTTACGCCCGTTCCCGTTTTTTTGCCACCTCCGACCCCCACAGGAGCCAGGGTGTTTCTGTAGAATATAATACAAGTATTCATTACAAACATGCATAGGAAAGGATATGTAATATGCGCAAACTGCACGCCCTGCTTCTCAGCGTAGTGCTTGTCATAGCGCTCGTGGGAGGAGCTGCAACTACTGCAACGGCCAGCAAGCTCCCTACAACAGTGGTCCTAGACTTTCTGGCAATTAACGACCAAGGGGAGTACATCGAGCCAACTCTCCTTCAACAGGCGGATCTGATCAATCTATCCCGGGTGATGGCCCAAGGCATTGCGGCCCGCCTGGTCCAGTTTGGCGAGTTTGATGTGGTAGATAACACCACCCTACTGAGCCGGGTAGAGAGACTACCCTATGAGCGGGACGCGTCCGCCTATGAGCGGGCGGCCGCACTGTTCCAAGCAGGCATCGCTGAAGAGGTGATCACTGGCTCCATCACACTTCTGCAAAACACAGCGGTGGTGGGCGTGCAGCGCTTTCAAAACGCTGCAGGCGTTCCAGCTTTAGTAGGCTCATCCATGGCCAATACGAGCCGGGTAGCAGATGCGCCCAGCCTGATTGACAAGCTCATCAGCGAGCTGTTCCCCCCAGATGTGCAGGTCATTGAACGCTCCATTGAGCAGGTCTTTACAGTTCCCAGCCAGCTCCGAATGAACCTCGGCTCGTCGTATAAAATCACTGCCTATGCCCTCGACTCTATGGGCCGGCCCATCCCCGAGCCGGAGTTTCTCTACTTCTCTAGCGATGAGTCGAAGATTGAGGTAACAGAAGACGGCACCATCCGAGCTCTCCAGCCAGGAACTGCTACGGTAACGGTGCGGGCTATCGGGCGCACCGCCCGTTCAGGCTCTCCCGCGACCATGACGGTGACCGTAATCCCCCCTGCCTTAGGCGTACGGGTGGGCACGATTGTGACAAACCGGGAGGGCATTGAGGGCCGCCCCATGCGGCTTGGCCTCCGCCTGACCCCCGCCTTCGAGCAGCGGAATCTGGAAAAGCAGGTGCCCACCGCAGACGGCAGTAACCCTTTGAGTTTTATCAGTTCCTTTTTCAGCTCGCTCCTCACCAACGGGCTGATTACCATCGATGTGGACTTTGATCCCACCAGGGAACTGCTCTTTGCCTTCAGCGGAGTGCAGCGTTCCGTGAGCGGGTTTATCGGCACAGGTGTGGGCTACATCACGCCCTTCGAGGACATCTCCAGCGAGCAGGGTTTTCTTTTCCGTTTCACCATGGGCACTCAGTACCGCCCAGGCAGCAGGGTGGCCATCCCGGTGGAAGCGGTGATGGACGCAATCTTCCCCACCACAGATGCCTTTAAGCCCTCCTTTAGGATCGGGATCAACGTAGGCCTCGATTTGTTCCCGTAAGACAGTGATGAAAAATGCCCCTACCTTCAAGTGAAGGTAGGGGCGCTTTTTTTGCGCTAAGTTTCTTACCTGCGGCTGCCTGTGAGGATATCGAAAGCTACTGCTATGACGAAGATCAAGCCCTTGATCATGTATTGGAAGGAGATGTCCACACCTAAGAGATTCATGCCGTTGGTGAGGGACATAATGACAAAGGCTCCAACGATAGTGTTGGTTACTCGCCCAATTCCACCGCTCACCGAAACACCGCCAATGTAGCTTGAGGCAATGGCATCTAACTCAAAGCCAAGGCCTGCCGTGGGTGTTGCAGATGCCAGCCGAGAGGTGTAGAGAATACCCGCTAGAGCAGCGAGCAAGCTCATGGAGCAGAACACCAAGAAGGTGACCCGCTTCACCTTAATGCCCGAGAGTTCCGCCGCTTCTGGATTGCCGCCGATGGCATAGATGTGGCGGCCGAACCGGGTTTTCGTGAGCAAGAAATGATAGATGGCCAGAACGCAGGCAACGATCACCGCAGTCCAAGGAAGCCCACGATATGTAGCCATAATCCAGGTGCCGCCTAGAATGAGGGCGCTGGAAAACACCAGCTGGGCACCGAACACCACGGGCGATGTGGTCTTGAAGTTGTAACGCTGCAAGCTGCGGCGGGCCCGCACCTGCGACACTACCATGAACGCCACCACGGCCACACCAACAAGCATGGTCAAGAGGTGGAAGTTGAGAGACGCACCCCAGGGTAAGTCAGGAATGTACCCATTGGAGAACTGCAGGAATGTTCTGTCGCGCACAATAATGGTGCCGGTTCCCGCAGTAACCCAGGACAAGAGTCCCCTGAAGATGAACATGCCCGCGAGCGTAGTAACAAAGGCGGGGACTCCAATCGCTGTAACCAAGAACCCTTGGTAAACTCCAACGGCAATCCCGCACAGTAGTACCACAGGGATCACTAACCACACGTTCCAGCCGTTCATGAGAAGCAATGCTCCCACTGCCCCTGTAAAGCCAGCCACAAAACCCACTGACAGGTCAATGTGGCGGATAATCAGGATCAGGGTCATACCGATAGCCAAGACTGCCACGTAACCGGTCTGGTTAACCAGGTTAACCAGGTTGCGTGGGGAGACAAACAAACCTTGCGTGGCAATGGTAAAGGTGATGAAGATTACTACCAATGCGATGTACATCGCGTACTCGCGGATGTTTTCCTTCAAGAGCGCCGCAACGTCAGCACCTAAGCTCTGCTGCTCCCGTGGGGGCTGCTGAGCCGGGGAAACCGCTGAAGAATTCGCTTTTTGCGTTCTCATCGGACAGGCACCTCCCTTGTTCTCGTTGCCATAGCCATAACAATTTCCTCCGTTGCTTCTTCCGCTGGCAGTTCACCAGTGATGGTGCCCTCTGCCATGACATAGATCCGGTCGCTCATCCCTAAGACCTCCAGCAGTTCGCTGGAAATCATGATAATACTCATACCCTGCTCCACCAACTGATTCATGAGGGTATAGATTTCGAACTTGGCCCCCACATCGATGCCCCGTGTGGGCTCATCGAGAATCAAGAGATCTGGCTCGGTGTACAGCCACTTCACAACGGAAGTTTTCTGCTGATTGCCACCGGACAGAGTCCCCACCAAGGTTTGCACGCTGGGTGTCCTGATATCAAAGGCCTCTTTGAAGTGGTTAGCCACAGCGATCTCCTCGTTGTCGTTCACCACAAGGCCCCGCACTAGGCGTTTGAGTCCAGCAATGGAAATATTAAACTTCACATCCTGGATCAAGATCAGCCCTTTTCCTTTCCTGTCCTCAGTGGCGTAGGCCACGCCATTTTCAATGGCATCGTAGGGGTGCTTAAAGCGCATGGGTTTTCCTTTGACCAGCATTTCCCCTGATGTAAGCTCGTAGCCTGGGACGTTACCAAACAGGCTCATGGCCAGCTCGGTCCGGCCTGCACCCATGAGGCCAGCAATTCCCACGATTTCTCCTTTATGAACTTTCACGTTGACCTTGTGGAGAAGCTCCCGCTTGGTTTCCCGATCCACAACGCTCCAGTCCCGCAGTTCAAACACGACTTCCTTGGACTCAGACCGCTTGCGCTCCGGATAGATGTTCTCAATCTCCCGGCCAACCATATAGCGAATGATCTCCTGTTCCGTGATTTCCCGCTCCCGGGCATCCATAGACTTAATCACTTTGCCGTCCCGGAGCACCGTAATTGTATCGGCTATAGCGAGAACTTCCTTCAGCTTGTGGGAGATCATGATAGAAGTCACGCCCTGCTCCTTCAAATCCCGCAGCAACTTGAGCAGGTTTTCGCTGTCATCTTCATTTAATGCCGCAGTAGGCTCATCTAGTATTAACAGCTGAACATCCTTGGATAATGCCTTTGCGATTTCTACAAGCTGCCGTTGGCCCACACTGAGGTGCTTGACCTTGGTAGCTGGGTCCATGTTAAGCCCAACCCGCTTCATCACTGCTGCGGCTCGGACGATGGTCTCGTTCCAATCAATCACCATGCCATCGGTAATCTCATTGCCCACGAAAATGTTCTCGTAAATGGTCAACTCAGGAAAAACGGCCAGCTCCTGATAAATAATGGCAATCCCGCACCTGGTGCTGTCGCCGATGCTGCGGAACTGCTGAGGCTGCCCATTGAGGACAATCTCACCTTCAAACGTACCAACTGGGTATACACCGGAGAGAATCTTCATGAGTGTCGATTTGCCCGCTCCGTTCTCCCCGACTAAACAGTGTATTTCCCCCCTGCGGACTTGGAAGGCAACGTTGTCGAGGGCCCTGACTCCCGGAAATTCCTTTGTTATACTGCGCATTTCCAGAATGAAGTCATCAGCCATGCGTATCCCTTCCTTCTATGCTTAGTAAGGCCGACCCGGAATCCGAGTCGGCCTGGAAGGACTCCTTACTTGCGAAGGGTATTAGAGTCCGGTGAACTCATCAGCTGAATAGTACTCAGAATCGATGAGGGCTTCCTTCACGTTGTCCTTGGTCACCACGATTACTGGCGACTGCTTGGAAGGAACATCGATGACTTGGTTGAAGTAGAAAGCATCGGTCTGAGGAGTCTTGCCCTCGATGATTTCCACTGCCATGTTCATGGCGTCGGTGGCGAGAACACGGGTGTCCTTGAAGACCGTCATGCTCTGCTTGCCGTCGATAATGTACTGTACGGAAGCCTTTTCAGCGTCTTGACCGGTGACATAGTAGGCGGTGACATCTGGGTCAGCAGCGAATACGTCGGCGATGGAACGAGAAGTGCCATCGTTGGGAGCCAGGATATAGCATACGCCCTTGTCTGCAGCGGAGGCGGCAGTCAAGTGAGCTTCAGCCTTGGACTTAGAAACGTTCATGTCCCAATCGGTGGTGATTTCACCGATAATAGCTGCTTGTTGGTCCCTGGTGAGATCCTTGATTTGCGCAAATTCCCGAGCCTTAGCGGAGTTGATAATCCGGAAGGTGCCATCGGCAATCTTCGGCTGGAGGATGTTCCATGCACCCTGGAAGAACAGGAAGGCGTTGTTGTCGGTCAAGGCACCAGCATAGAGGTACAGCGGATTGTCCTTGCCTTCAACGTTGTCTACCAGGTATTGACCCATGGCTTCACCAACGGCAACGCTGTCAAATGTGACATAGTAGTCAATAGCGTCTGTGTCGGTGATCAAGCGGTCGTAGGAGATTACAGCAATGCCTTCATCTCTTGCCATTTCCACAGCGATGCCAGCGGCAGCTGCATCATGGGCACAGATGATGATAACCTTTGCCCCCCTAGCGATGAGGGTCTCCACATTGGTCTTCTCTGCAGCAGATGAACCTTGGCTGAAGAGTACTTCTACGGAATATGGAGTTTGAGCAATTACATCTTCAAAGCGAGCCTGGTCTTGCAGCCAGCGAGGTTCATCCTTGGTGGGGAGAACGATACCCACGTCTACACGTTGAGCAAAAGCGGTCCCGACACCCATCAGGAGAACTGAAACAACCATCAACAGCGCAACAATTCTCTTCACGATCCTAAAAACCACCTTTCCATTCATGATAGTTTTTGCAACTATATCGTAACAAATAGTTCGAACCAGGACAATTTAATCTCTTTGTTTATGTTTTAATGATTTTCCAGTCCATGTTTTCCCATTTACTCACAGCCTCCCTTTCCCTGGAAGGCTTGTGCAATCTTGCGGATAATAGTACTATACAGAAAAAGCTTTTACCTTCTCTCTGGAGGTGCAAAGCATGAAAGAGCGCCCCCATGCCGCTGCTTGGCGGATTACCCGGATCTACTTGATCATGGGATGCCTGTGGATTCTGCTTTCTGACAGAATTGTGGAGTTGCTTGCCGCGGATACTGCAGCATTCCGTACCTTAAGCCACATCAAGGGCTGGCTATACGTGGGGGCAACGGCCGCGCTCTTGTACACGTTGATCAAATCATATCTCTGTGAACTGGAAACTGCCCAGCACCGGGCCCTACAAGGCTACCATGAACTTGCCGCAGCCCATCAAGCCCTGGAAGATGCAAACATGAAGCTGGAGGAACACCAAGAACAGCTCAGGCGCATGGCCCACCACGACCACCTCACGGGCTTGCCTAACCGCCGAGCACTGTTCCAAACTCTAAGTGATGTCCTATCGCAAGAAGGCAGCTGCGGTGCGGTGTTCTTCACTGACCTGGATAACTTCAAGTACATCAATGATTCCATCGGCCATGTGGCGGGTGACGAACTCCTCACCCGCATCAGCATGCGCCTGCAGGAGGCCTTGAGCCCAGCATGGCACATTTTTCGCCTGGGTGGCGATGAGTTTATCCTGGTGCTCCCAGAGGCAAAGCCCCTGGATGTGGAAGAACATGCAAGGAAGCTCCACGCACTTATGGGAGAGCCCTTTTCCCTCAAAGAAGCCACTGTACATGTTACATGCAGCACCGGCATCGCCTTATACCCGGCCCACGGCAATACTCCAGAAAACCTCATCAAACGGGCAGATATTGCCTTAAACCGTGCCAAAGACGAGCCGGCCAGCTCCTTTGCGGTGTTTGATGAATCAATGGAAGAGGCCATGAAAGAGCGCCTTGAACTTGATCAAGCCCTCCGCATGGCCTTAAAGAAAAGGGAGTTTACCCTGCTCTACCAGCCCCAATATGAGCTGGCTACGGGCAGGATCTCCGGTTTTGAAGCCCTCCTCCGCTGGACAAGGGATGATGGGAGCACGGTTTCTCCAGCTAAATTCATCCCCATCGCCGAACAGTCAGGCGTAATTGTGAACATCGGGAAGTGGGTCTTAAGCAACGCGTGCCGCTTCTTGCGAAAGCTGCACGAGCTGGGCTACACACACCTTACCATGTCTGTAAACGTCTCTGTCTTGGAGCTCATCCACCCCGGATACGTAGATAAAGCCACGGAGATTGTCCGCTCCCAAGGCCTTTCCCCCCAAGATATTGAGCTAGAAATCACAGAATCGGCCTTAATGGAATCCAACGGGCTCGCAGAGGCCCAGCTCTTCCTTCTGAAGGATCGGGGGTTTGGCATCGCCCTCGATGATTTTGGCACGGGGTACTCGTCCCTCAACTACCTCCGCAAACTCCCAATAACCACTTTAAAGATCGACAAGGATTTCATCGCTGCCATCAACTCCAGCGAAGAACTGTCTTTAGTGGGGGAGATGATCAAAATCGGCAAGATGATGGGCATCAGCGTCATCGCTGAAGGGGTGGAGGATCACAGCCAAGTTGAGTTCCTCACTCAGCACCACTGCGATAAAATCCAAGGTTTCTTGTTCTCCAAGCCTGTTCCAGAGGCTGAGGCAATCGCCAAACTTCAGGCTCCTACTGCTTGAGCTTGAACTTAGAAACCAGCTCCTGCAGGCGCTCCGCCATATTGCTCAGGTTTTGGGCAGAGGCGGCAATGGCATCTATCGATGCGGATTGCTCCTCTGCAGTGGCTGCGATTTCGTGGCTGCCGAAGTTGATCTGGCCAAGGCCTTCCGAGAACTCGCCGATCTTCGCGATAATGCTGTTGATGGAATCAATGATCTCGTGAATGAGGCTGCCTGTCTCCTGCACAATCCGGGTGTTTTCTTCCGCCCGCTTCACCCCATGGTTAATGCCCACGATGGTCCTGCCTGTTTCTCCCTGCATGTCCTTAATAACCTCTATGATGCTTGCGGTGAAGTTCGCAGACTGCTCAGCCAGCTTCCGCACCTCATCAGCAACTACCGCAAAGCCAAGGCCGTGTTCCCCGGCCCGAGCTGCTTCGATAGCTGCGTTGAGGGCAAGTAGGTTGGTCTGCTCCGCGATATCTGTAATCACTTCCACGATTTCCCCAATCCGCTGAGACTGCTTGCCCAGACTGTCCACGGTCCCTGCCATGCGGCGGATCACTTCCCGGAGCTCCTCTGAGCTTGCCACAGCCCGCTCCACTTCTGTACTACCCCGGGACGTTGCATCTAAGATCTGGTTAGCTTCCTTCACCATCGCCTGGGAGCTGTCCGTCAACTGCTGAACAGTAGAGGCAAACTCGTTGCTGGTCCCAGCCACTTCCTCAATGGACGCACTGGTCTCCTCCGTGTTGGCAGAGAGCTGCTGGCTGGTGCTTGCGATTTCCAAAGCCGCCTGGGCCACATTGTCCAGAATATTCTTCATGGACGCTTGTGTGTAGTGCACAGCCCGGGCCATGTCTCCTAGCTCATCGCCGCGGTTTAGAAACTCGGTGGCGACCGTTTCCGTAAAATCTCCCTCCGCCATCTTTCGGAGATGGGATTGATTTTCTCTCAGGCCTCTAACGATGCCCAGGGACATGCTCCGCAGGATGCCGCCGAGGACGATGAATGCCGCCCCGCCAATAATCATCACGCCGAAAAGCGTTTGGCGGAGAGCGGCTTGGACCCCGGCCATAGAAAGGCCTAGCACGAGAGTGCCCACTTGTTCCCCGTCCAGCATGATGGGCATGGACACTTCGTAAACATCTACGCCCTCTGCTTCGTAGAACGCCTCTCGGGCAAGCCGCTCACCCGCTGCTGCAGCGAGCGCTTCTCCACCGTGCCAGGGAATGCCCACCTGCTCTCCATCGCTGTGGGCAGTAATGACAAGATCCTTATCCACCACCAGGGCATAGACGATTTGCTCACCGGCAGCCAGTTCCTCCATTAAGGTTTGCGGGCTAAAGCGTTCCGTCAAAGCCATGACTGTATCAGCCAGGATCCCAACCTGCACGAACTCGCCTTCTGTGCCGCGCACATAGCCGTATATGTAATAGTTATCTGACTCAGAATCCTTACGGATATCCTCGATCATGTAGAACATGCCAGAGGTAGCGAACTGGGCTACCGGATGGTCGGGGGGTGCCTGCCAACCCAGATACTCCCGGAAAGCTGAGTCGGTGATCACCATATCCCGGTTATACCAGTGAATGGCATCAACCTTCGAGTCGAGGGCTAGCTGAGTTAGGTAAGCGCTGGTGATGGACCACTTGTTCGTAATTACCATCCGGCCTACAGTGAGGATTTTGTCTTCCAGAGCTTCGTGGATCACGGCCAAGGCCTGGTTGTTATCCGCGACCCGCTCCACCACCTGTTCTGCAAGTTGGAAGTTTGCCTGCTCCATCTCCCTGAGCATGTTCATCCGGATAAAATACACCGTAGCCCCAGCCAAGGCCGTAATAGCCACGGCCAAAAGCACAAGGGGCAGAAGGATAATCTTTGTCCGGATCGTGTTTAACCTGCTCAAAAGTCCCCGTCTGGCTGACATAGAAAAGCCCTCCTCAGCTGAACCTCGCGATGTTAGATTAATTCACCAATCCGCTAATTTATCCCTTCAAGAGGCGACGACCACGGGCTCTAAGTACCCTGAGGATGCCCCCGTTTTCCACAAGCTCACACTTCACACTTTCTTTATCGGATTCTTTCTTGCAGGGGTTAATGTGGTGCAGTACAGTTTCCTAAGTGCTATTGGGGCACTTCACCAAACCTACCCCAACCGGGCAGAAGCGTAGTAAAGGAACTCTGTTGTG
This sequence comes from Peptococcaceae bacterium 1109, assembly GCA_001028815.1. Lineage (GTDB taxonomy): Bacteria > Bacillota > Limnochordia > Darwinibacteriales > Darwinibacteriaceae > 1109. Next base: position 90,970 of record LDJB01000005.1, on the reverse strand, counting down.
ATGTCTCCCCTGTGTAGGCTTTCGTCTCGTTCCAACACAGCATCGATAGCCTGGACGTAGTGGGGATAACGTCTAGCCAAAGCCTTGAAAATTCTGTGTCCAGGATTGTGGCTGAGGTCGCGCCTGATGGAAAGATAATGGAGCAAGAAGCACAGCTTCTCCACCTCGCCCCCAGCATACTCCACCGCAATGTTCTTCCCCCGCAAGTATTCATTGTGCTCAAGCATGACGATGGAGCCAGCGTGAGGATCGGCACAGCCGATTTCTATCGCTCGAATCCTTGACATAGCCACCGCGCCTAAACACATGGGGCAGGGCTCCACTGTGGTGTACAGGGTCAGTTCTCGATCCTCCCGGTATTCTTGAGGCAAGTTGTTGAGAGCGTTTATCTCCGCATGGGCAACAGAGCTCATGCGGATTGAACTGCAAGAATCCTTGTCGTCCCGCAGCTGGTTCCTGCCCCGAGCCACTATATTTCCGGCCTTGTCCACAATCACTGCGGCTATACCCATTGACCCTGCATTGTACCCTTCGACTGCCAAATCGAGGCAGACCTGCCATGCCTCCGGCAGCTGTTGTAACTTCTTCACAAACTTTGCTCCTCTCTAGCGAAACAACTGTTAAGTTAAAGATTAGGCAGCAGCCTGCGGAAACCTTCCTCAAGACATGCACAAAAAAGCTGTGCCTCACTGGGAAGCACAGCTTGAAGCCTCTTGAGCTATCTCACGCTTGTCTTTTGCACTTCATAACCTACACGGGTAATAGCCTGCTCGATGTCTTCGATGGAAACCTGGCCTTCATCAAAGCTCAGCTTCACTTTGCTGGCATTGAACATCACTTTGACGGAGTCCTGATCTACGCCTGCTACTCCCTTCACCGCACCTTCGATCTTCTGCATGCAGGATGGGCATGTTAGGGTTTCCAACTGAATTGTTGCAGATTTCATCTTCCATTCTCCCCTCTTGCCGATCGTCCTTGCTGCCTCTATTATAACCTCTATCCCCGCCAGAAACATTGATCTGAGTCAAATTTGCTCGGGCTAGCGCAGCCGGTAGCGCAGGAGCCGCATGCCGTTTAGGATGACTGCCAAGATGCTCCCTTCGTGGACCAGCATACCGATGGACATGTTCATCCAGTCGCTGAAGATGAGGCTCGTCAGGAGCACCAGGACCACTCCTACCGCGATCATAATGTTCTGCTTCATGTTGCCCGCGGTGGCCTTAGCAAGCCCTAGGGCATGGGGCAGGCGGCCAAAGTCAGAGTTCATCAAGACCACATCAGATGTTTCGATGGCTACATCTGTCCCGCCTCCCATGGCGATACCGATCTGGGCTAGAGCCAAAGATGGACTGTCGTTAACGCCATCACCTACGAAGGCAACAACCCGGCCTGCATCAATCAGCCTTTTAATGTAGGCCGACTTATCCTGAGGCAGCATGTTGCCGTGAGCCTCGGTTAGCCCAAGCTCCCGGCTGACTGCATCCACCGTACCTTGGTTGTCCCCAGAGAGCATCACCAGGTGCTTCACACCCAGTTTTCTCAAACGCTGAAGGTTCTCCCTGACCCCGGGCCGGACTTGGTCCCGCACTCCCATGAGTACCTTCAGCTGTCCATCAACAGCGGTTAACACTAGGGAGTTGCCGTTCCGTTCAAAGCGGGCTATGTCCGCCTGGGCCTTGTCGCTAAGCTCCACCTGCTCCTGTTCCATAAGAGCCCTATTCCCTACAGCAACCCTATGCCCATTTACGGTAGCCACAATCCCCGCACCCTTCACCACCTCTGTGGCCGAGACTGGGTGGTAAGCGGTTTCCCCGATGGCCTCCAGGACAGCCTTCGCAAGAGGATGATCCGACTCCCGTTCTACACTGGCCAAGTAGCTTAATGCTTCCTCGCCATGCCCGCCGTAGAACTCCGTTTCTGCTACAGAAGGATTGCCCATGGTCAAGGTGCCTGTCTTGTCGAATACCATCGTATCCAGCCTGCTGAAATCGCTGATCACTTCACTGCCCTTCAGGAGGATGCCATGGCGGGCACCATTGCCGATTCCAGCCACGTTGGATACAGGAACCCCAATTACCAAGGCCCCTGGGCAGCCTAAGACTAGGATAGTAATGGCCAGCTCTAGGTTGCGGGAAACCAACCACACGATGAAGCCAAGCACCAGTATCGCCGGGGTGTAATACCTCGAGAAACGATCGATGAACCGCTCTGCCTCAGACTTGGAGTCTTGGGCTTCCTCCACAAGTTCGATGATGCGCCCAAAGGTGGTATCTTCCCCCACCCGGTCCGCCCTGATCTGCAGGGTGCCGTTATCAAGGATGGTACCAGCGTAAACCTGTGAACCGGCTTCCTTAAGAACAGGGATGGATTCCCCGGTGATACTGGCTTCGTTCACACTCCCTTCTCCAGAGAGCACCGTACCGTCCACCGGTACTTTAGCGCCAGTTTTGACGAGCAGGACATCACCTGAATCCACATCTTCCACGGGGACCTCTACAAACTCCCCATCTGCCATCTTCTTCAGAGCGCTTTCGGGAGCCATTTCGGTCAGTTCTTTGATGGCGGACCGGGTCTTGTTCAGCGTGCGCTGCTCAAGGTATGCGCCGAACAGGAACAGAAAGGTTACGATAGCCGATTCCTCAAAGTTTCTGATGAGGAAAGCGCCAGTTACCGCAATGGTCACCAAGACGTCAATGCTCACCACTTTGACTTTCAAGGCTTGGTATGCTTGAATGCCAATGGGAGCGGCCCCTAGGATAGAAGCTACGATCAGCAGCCATTCAAAGACCACCAGGCTGCCTAGGACAAACTTGCTTGTGAATGCTGCGGCAATGAGAATCCCGCTGATCAATGCAATTTGATTGCGGTTACGCAGAATCAAGCGCTGCATATCCTCACCCTTTCGTTAAAAAACTTAGGCGTGGTATGCTTCATCCAGTTCAGCCAGCATGTTGTACACAGCGGCATAGGTTTCGCATACGTCTCCGGGCACAGTGTAGTCCTGCGTGATCTTCCGCAGCTCTGAAAATTCAGCAGCCAGGTCAGGCCGGTTTGTGCCTTCCGCCTTAATCTTCTCGTTCAGTGCATCAAAGATGCGCCGCACATGGTGGAACTCGGGGTGGGTCCCCCCGTGAACCCGTGCTACGATGGGGACATACTGCTCCAATGTGGCGAGGTTGCGCGCCAGTGCTTCTGTGAATCTTGCCATCTCTATCTCTCCTTCTCAGAATCTCTGGGTTTCAGTCGCTGCATTCATTCTAGCATGCACGGGAGCGGCAAAAAATGATCCAGGTCAAATTTGCAAGGAAAAACCCCGCCTGCTGGCGGGGCCATCTACTCAAGCCAAGTATGATATGCAAAAAAGCAAACTCCAGCAGCGCCACTCCGTTCAGCTGCAGTCAGGTACTCCTGGAGGCTCCCTCGGGGCCCTGGGTAATCATGGGAGGTGAGGAGCCCAGAGTAAATCGGCATTTTGCCTCCGATCCGTGTCACTTGCCTCTGCGTGATTTCCCCATATTCACTTGGAGAAAGCCAGTAATTCATGGGGCAGATAAAGTCCATAAGCCCCTGTGCGGCCCACTCTTCCCAGGCTTGCCCGAAGTCTGTATATTCACTCCCTGGGCGGAAAGGCTTCCCTGTCAAGCGGTTGCCGTAGGGGGAATTATACCAGATGGTAGCAGAGAGCCGTTTGCCCGCTGCAACCTGGTTAACGGTTTCCCGCACTGCTTTCACCGCTCGGGTGATCACTTCTGCCCGGAAGGCATGCCACTGGGCAGCGTGCCCCGTGGCAATTTCCCTGGCCACCTCTGCCCTAGGCCTGTCAAGGGACACTGGGATACCATATGTCGCGTTGAAGTCAGTCAAGCATTTATCACAGAAACAGTAGTGATAGTAATGGTAATACTGCTGGACTCCGCCTATAGGCGGGTCGTTGAACTTCACACTGGGGCTGTCTAGGAAGTACACGGCCTCGCCCCGCTCCCCAGAAACCTTCAGCTTATCCTGAACCAGGAGGCGGAGATCGCTCCCTGCCTCGGCTGTATCCACCGTCAACACGGTGGTGGAATGGAAGTAGCGGACAAAATCCAGCTGCACTCCATCGAGGCTGGGATACGCGTCCAAGAGGTTCGCCACTGCCGTGCAGAGCATCTCAATTACGAGAGCCTGGTTGGGATCGAGAAAATGGCGGTTTCCGCCAGCAGGGTGGAAACGGCTGGAGCAACCGTGCCAATCTACTGCAAAGCATTGCTCATACCCGGGCTCGAAGAACTCCTTGGGCGGGCTCATAAAGCCGCTCACCATGCCGTGCACCTCAAGCCCTTCCCCTTTGCAGCGCTCCACGAAAGCGGCCATTTCTGGTGCAGCCTGGCCTGCTGGGTAGAGCTCATCTTTGGGGAAATACAAGATTACAAGCCTAACGTTCTTCCCCTTGGCCCAGTCAATAAAACCATCGAAATTGCGGTCTGTCCGCAATGAGTCGTTCATGTATACCCATACAGCATTCTCCACAGTGCTCCTCCTTTCGCCTTCCCTGCCTAGATTTGCTTCTTCCTAAAGACCACCACCGCCAAAACCACTAAGAGGCAACAACCAAGGAATGCCAGGCCAATGGGGCGGGCAAAGAAGGACGGTTCGAGATTCTGCCCAATAAGCTCCATGTTGTGGGTGGCCAGAACAAGTGGGTTCCAGGGCTGTACTCCAGGGAAAACCTGCAGGATATTGAGGAATACTACCACCGCACCGGTGATAATCAAACTGCCGTAACTGCTTTTAACCAGTGTTGTGGAAAACACCAGTTGGGCCAAGAGAAACGCACCAAACAGCCACAGGCAGAACACCGCGAACACCAGGTTGTGGCTTTTCCCATCAGGAAAGAGGTAAACAGTATAGCCCCAGGTCACCAAGGAGGACACCAACACACCCATGCTCCACAAAGCAAGCATGGCAGCATACTTCGCCGTGATCACCGCCTCCCGGGAAAGGCCTTTTGTGAGGAGGTTAATTAGGGTGCCTTGAGTGATCTCATTGGCTAAGATGCCACTGAAAACCAGCAGCACTACAATCAAGCCCATCTGCGTGACATTCTTAAAAAACTGCGCCCAAGAATCAAGGGAGGACGGAACGGGCAGTTCTATGATCATTCCCTCAGGCAAAAACTTGGCCAACAGATCAGGAGTAAGCTTCGCGGTAAGGGGGTTCATCACACCGAACATAAAGAAGATGGTCAGGATAATGAGAAGCCTATGGGTCCTTACGCTTTCCCTCAGTTCCTTCTTGAAGAAAACATGAAAGTGATTCACTGCACCACCTCCGTGAACAGGCTCTCCAGGGTCGGTTCCATGACTTCGAACCTCTCAGGGGTGATCTGTTTGGCAGATAAGAGATCAATCAACATCTGTCCGTGGGTGTTTTCCCCCTCCAAGGTGATGGTCAAGCTTTCCCCTGCCTGGGCCACTGTAATACCTGCTTGGCCGAGCTCAGGGAGGCTGACAAACTCCGCTGCCTGTTCAGCGCTGGCGAACCGAATGCTAAAGCTGTTAGAGCGGTACTGCTTCTGAATCTCTCCGATGGTACCAGAGAGCACCAAGCGCCCCCCATCCAGCACCGCGATGCGATCGCAGATCCGCTCCACATCAGAAAGGATGTGGGTGGAAAAGAGGACCGTGGTCTTGCCCTTGATGGACGCAAGGATCTCGAGGATCTGCTTCCGGCCCACCGGGTCAAGGGCGGAAGTAGGCTCATCACAGATTAAAAGACGCGGTTCCCCAAGTAAAGCCTGGGCAATACCGAGGCGCTGCTTCATCCCCCGGGAAAACCCACTGATTTTCCGGCTCACATCACTAAGCCCCACCAAGGATAGGAGTTCTTCACTGCGCTCCCTGATCCGCCTAGGGGGAAGGCCTGCGATTTCTCCGCAGAGCTGTAAGTATTCCCGAGGGCGCATATACCCATAGAACTCAGGTACATCTGGGAGAAAGCCGATATGGCGGTTGGCCTTAGTATGGCCATAGGCAACCTCCTCGCCGCAGACTGTTACAGTACCCCTATCTGCTTTGAGCAGCCCCACGATAATCTTCATTGTGGTGGTCTTGCCAGCACCATTTTTCCCTACAAATCCGAAAACGGAGTTGGAAGGAACCGCCATGTCCAGGCCCTGCAGGACGTGATTCTTTCCAAAACTCTTGTGAAGCCCTTTGATCTCCAAAACGTGCACTAATCCTCACCTCTGCCGAACACAAAGTATATGACAGGGCCGATAAACTGAATCAAGAGGACAACGGGGATCCAAAATGCTTTGGTACCGAAACGGTAGTTGGGGTGTCGCAGGACGTGTACCAATGCGGTCACAGCGAGAATAAACTGGGACGCAATTAAAGGGACGAAGAACGGCCAGTACTCTTGAAGCATTTCCACAACCACTCACCTCTTCCTGGAAAAATGTGCTGCCAGACGGGCAGTGAGGCTCTGAAAGCGGGCATCATGATGAAACTCTGCAAAAGCGGGATTCTTAGTAACGCTCTCTAGCAGGGTGTCTTGTAGCACTGCTTCACTGCGGGGCGGATTGGGGCCTAAGTCCAGCTCTTTAAACCAGTTCTCAACGCGGTCAAAAAACTCATCTCCAGTAAACTCTATGGGGTACTTGGCACTAACAACAAGATCAACATAGCGTTCCAGCATATCCAAAGCCTGATCCTGATCTCTTAAGGCCGCGTAACCCTGGGCTGCAGTCAAATAGATGCCGAAAAGCATGGCAGGATGCAGCCGATCCACGGCAAACAGCTCAATCAAACCCAACGTCCGCTCCACAATCTGATTGTACTTCTGAGCATCATCTACATTCAGCATCAAGTAGTTGGGGATATCAGCCAGAATTCCCACAAGGTGGCGGAAGATACCCACCTGAGTGGTTTCCTTGGCTTCTTCCACGTGCCCCAGGTAGTAATGGGCGGATGCGAGGATCACTTCTTCTCCCAGGACCGGATCGTTCACCCCATCCAGCAAGTCAATGACCGGGGCGGGATTGCCTAGATTCAGCTCGCACAAAGCCTCAATCATGTTAGCCTGCCTGCTTAAGGCCACATCACCGCCCTCTGCCTTAATCCGCCTACAGATCTCCCTCACCTGGGTGTAGATTCTCCCCTCATCCTCTGGGGAAGGGGCTAGATGGACGTGGTTGAGGAGCAAGATGCCCATCTGCAGGAGAAGGGGGAAGCACGAGAAGTACTGCCTTATGATCCCCTCGCACCTTTCCATCACTTCCCCAAAGGACTGTTCCCCGAACTCCTGTGAGAGAGCGAAGTACAGCTTGCGGATATCTTCCTTGGCCATCTGAGGCTCGTAGCCCATGAGCTCATCGATGCTCACATTAAAGTACGCTGCCAGCTGAGGGAGAAAAGTGATGTCCGGATAGCTATGGCCCAACTCCCACTTGGAGACAGAGGCCTTGGACACTCCCATATACTGAGCTAGCTCTTCCTGGGTAATCCCCTTGGCCCTGCGGCCCTGCACAATCGCGCGCCCGATGTTGATCTCCTTCACTACTACCACCTCAGCTTCATTATACGGGTTGTAGAAACTGTTCACAATCGATTTGCAGTTGACTTTGGTTGAAGAAGTCAACCTAAGGGAAACTCCCCAGCTTCAGGCATCCTCTAGGCCCTCCGCGGACAACAAAAAAGCCGATGCTTAATTCGGCATCAGCTTATCCTCACAGCTATGTAAAGCACGGGCAGTCCCCCTCCCCCAACAAGTATGGTGATCGCCGATGGCGGCTAGACTAGCCGGTGAGGAGGTGTAAACCGTGCAGCAATCACAGGAAGAGATTAAGAAATGGCTCGAAGAGCATAAAGAGCAAGTGCTGAAGATCACGAAAGTGGAGAACGGCGATCTAGATCTGGCGGCAATTAAGCTAAAGGGAGTATCCTTTGTCCAGCACCGCCAGACAGATGATTACCTGTCCACCCAAGCCCTGCTCTTAAGAGGGGAAGGGACTGTGAGTACACCCCATGGCAGGGAATCACTCCCTGGCGCAGCCTTCGAAATCGCCCTCACAGACAACTGGGACGGAAGGCGGGATGGGAACAGCCTGCATCTCAAGACAGAACGAGCCAGCTACACCATTGAGCCAGCAGAAGGGCAATAGATATTACCTTGACAGTTCGTGGTTGGCATCCCCCAAATCCTCCCACACCCCTTGAGGGCAAAGGCGGGAGCAGGCAATACGGCTGATACGAAAGCGGCTTACCATGAGAAACGAAAGCGCCGTAGTTAAGAGTAGGAAGAATACTGCAAAGCCCCGGCCCAGGCCATCGTGGAATAGGCTGTTTAGCAGGAGCACAGCCGACAGAATAATCCCCGCAGCAGTGATGGGCAGGCCCATGAAGTACTCACACTGCCTTTGAAGGTTATGCCTCACGAGGCGGTATCCTCCAGCAAGGGGATAGAGCAGCAGGATGAACATTGCCCCCAGGGAAACCCCGGGCAGGTTGGTGAGGAAGATGGTGATGGGTGCCACCCCGAACGAAATGAAATCGGCAAAGGAGTCCAGCTGCCTCCCCATCTCACTCTCTGACCTGAAACGCCGGGCTAAGAAGCCATCTAAGCCGTCCATGGCAGCAGCTAGGAAAATGAAATAGCAGGCCCACTGCACTCCCAGGGGCGAACGCTCGTGAATCATGGAACAAACGATTAGGATGCCGATGGCCATGTTGCCAAAGGTGAGCATGTTGGGGAGATGCTTTACGAATGACCCTTTCACCTTGTTTCACCCCTAAGTTTCCATATCCCTATATAAACCAAGCTCAAAGCCATCACAGACCAGAAAGTAATAAAGCGGAAGAGCAGCGTTATGGCAAGAGCAGAGCTAGCCTCCACTCCCACGGCCATGAGCAGGCTGGCCATAACAGCTTCAAAGCCTCCCAGGCCCCCAGGAAGCAGTGGAATCATGCCCACCATGTAGGCAATAAAAGTGATCTCCGCCACAATCACAGGGTCGAACTGGGGAGTGAATAGCCTCACCAGCAGAATCATCTTTACAGGATACAGCAGCCAGATGGCCGAGGCTAAAGCAAACTGCCTGAAGAGTTCGCCCTTGATTTCTTTCAGGTCCTTCAGGCTTGACACTAGCGTGGTGAGGTACCCGCGCAAGGCTCGACTCCATCTCCAGGTTGGCTTCCAGCTGGCGGCCCGCTGCTCAATCCATTCTGCCCTTGTAAGCAAAAGCCCGGTCAACCCCAGAAAGCCCAAGAGGACTGTGTACACAGCCCCCTGCAAAGCGGGGCCCCCCACTGTTTGGAGCCTGGTGGAAATATGAGTAAAGGCAGCCAAATTGATGAGAAAAAAGCTGAAGAGGCTCGCTATCTTCTGAATGGTCACCAAAACGGCCGCTTGCTGCGGAGAGTAGCCAACCGCTCTCACAAGGAGCACACCTCGGGCCACTTCGCCCCCTGCCTTTACCCCAGGGGTGATAGCATCCACCACCGCTCCCCTTGCATTAACGTACAACATCTGCCAAAAGCCGTGTTTTCCCCCTATGGCCAAGCCAATGCGGCACCACTGATAGTTCACAAGGAGCTGAGTCACAACCTGCAGGCCCAGCAGTGCCAATAAGGCAGGCAAAGGTACCTGCCTCAAGCTTGTTCCGAGGCTGTGGAAATCAAAGCGGGTGAGGGCAATGACTAGTAGCAGGGCGACAACAATCCAACCTGCTTTTTTCATGGCAGTGATTCTCCTGATCCCACTAAAAGCAGCGTGCGGCCAGTATTCCGCCAGCGATGCCGCACCTGATCCACAAAGCCACTGAGGGCTAAAGGCTCAAAACGCCCGTAAAGGGCCGCCAACTGTTGTTTGGGAAGGCGCACTAGAATCCGGGTACCCCTGGCAGAATGGGCCTTAACGTTCTGAACCACGGCATCCATGGGCTGAACCTGGGCTGCAACGTGTATTACGGTGAACTCATCCAGGGGGAAAGCCCGGCCATCCCCTGGCAGAAAGCGGATCTGCGCCCCGTAACCAAGACTCTCGAGGAGGCCTTTTCCCAATGCAACGGATTGATTATCATTATCAATCACTGTCACTGAGGCGCCTGTACGTTTGTGCAGCAGGATGGCGGTAAGGGGAAGGGGCCCTCCGCCGATGCACAGGACGTTGTCCTCTGGCTGAACTCGGGCCAAGGCCGCCTCAGCTGCAACAAGCCCTTTATAGTACAAGGCCACAGCTCCCCGGGCCAGCCTGCTCTGTATTGCGAGGCGTTCCAAGGAGCTTGTGGCCTGGGGTATAAGCCCATTCATAGAACCACCCTTTAGATAAACAGCTGGGCCACTTGGTTAATGATCCCCGCCACCAACAAGGCGCTTATGGCAGTGGATACGCCGATGGCCACTGCCACTTTGGCGTTGAATTCCTTCGCAAGGATACCAAAGACAGACAGGCACGGAAGGTAAAGCAAGGCAACCGTACCTCCCACGAAGGCCTGGAGTGCAGTCAGTCCCTGAATGGCCAAGAGGGGCGCAACTGCCATCTCCCTGCGAACGATACCCAGAATTAGGGCGATGACCGCGTCCTTGGGCAGCCCCAGCCAGCCGCTGACGATAGGTTCCAAGTGAACCGCAACCATATCTAGCAGGCCTGTCTCTTTCAAACCTGCAGCAATCAAGATGGAAAGGAGCATCGGCCCTTCTGCATCTACCAAAAAGCCCCGCATCCGCAGCATAAGTTTCTTCCCATAGGCCTTGCCGTTGGGCATGAGGAGGTTGGGGATCTCAATCACCATGGGATCCACATCGCCCTTTATAACCCGGCTTAAGACCAAGGCGACCGTTGCCATAACCGCGAGGGAGAGAAGGAGCATGAGCACGAGAAGGAGCGGCGAGAAATTGGCGAAAAGGCTGATGAGAGCCCCGGTTTGAGAAATGCACGGAACGCCAAAGCAAACCGCGGCGGAGATAATCAGGCGTTCCTTCTTGGTGGTAGCCGTCCGGGAGCCAATAATCGCCGGCACCGCACACCCATAGCCCATCATGATAGTGATCATGCTACCCCCCTGCACCCCAAGTTTCCGCATGATGCCGTCAAACAGGACGCTGAGGCGGGGCAGGAAGCCTGAATCCTCCAAGAATGAAAACACCACATAGAACAGGAAGACGTAGGGCAGAATCAGGGCAATAATCCACTCAAAGCCGATCACAAACACCCCGTACTCGCCAACAAGGACATTCAGGAAAATCCCTTCAGGTATAAATGAAGCAAATAAGGCCTTAAAGAACGGCACCAAGACGTTGTTCACCAAGGGCAGGAGCAATACTGCTCTAAGAGCTTTTCCCCCGCCCACGATAGCACCAAGTGATGCCAAGATCACTAGCAGAGCAATGGGTATTCCCGGCCAGGGCTTGAGCATGGCCTCGCCGAGACGGTCTAGGAAGCTGAGCTCCCCAGAGACGTTTACCCTTACCTGGGAAGCAATTTCCTTTGCCCGCGTCCACAGATCGCCTTGTACTGGCGGGAACTTGGGCCTTAGGCCAGGCTCGCTCGGGATTTTCTCCAATTCTGCGAGGAGATTTTGGAAGCCTTCTCCCTTCACCGCCACAGTAGGAACCACTGGAGCCCCGAGCGCGCGGGAAAGCTTGGCCACATCAATCTGCACCCCGTGGCGCTGAGCCACATCCACCAGGTTCAAGGCATAGACAATTGGTACATTGAAGCGCTGCAGTTCCAGGCCAAGTTTGATATTCCGCTCCAGATTGGTGGAATCAAGGACACACAAAACAGCCAAGGGGTTGCTTTCCATGAACCTAACCGCGACCGCTTCTGCTTCCGAGACGGCCTCCAGGGAATAAGTCCCAGGAACGTCGATTAAGGTATACTGTTTGCCCCCTAGCTCCATGGTGCCTTCGGTGTAGGTAACGGTTGTCCCCGCATAGTTAGAGCTCACGACTTGTAAGCCTGTGAGCTGGGAGAAAAACACACTTTTACCCACGTTGGGGTTGCCCATTAAGAGGATCTTGTTCTCTTTCTCAAAAATGGCCGCATCTTCGAGTATTTCATGACAGCTTGCCATGTCCTAACCCCTTACCATGATCTTTTCTGCGAAATCCTTCCCAATGGCAATTTCACAAGAGTCTATCCTGAGAAGCACAGGCCCACCCATCCGGTAAGTCAGCTGCTTTTGGATGACGGCGTTTTCTACGATTCCTAAGCTCTTTAGAATACCAACCTGCGGCGCCTGGGTCACAATATACTGTTGACCGTCTTTGGCATAGTACAAACAGCAGTTCTTGGAGTTGGATGACTGTTTGCGATTGATAATCTTTCTCCTTGCCAACACGTGACTTCTCCCCTGTTCCTTGTGATTGCTGGTGTATTCGCGATTGAGGTCTATCTCGACTGTCTAGTGATAATTATTCCTATTATCAAATTATTTAGCCCGTTTTACTGGGATGTCGTGAATATTGTTGCACAATAAAAGGGAAATGTCAATGACGTTGAAAATCATTCTCGCCCATTTCTATGAGTAGGCCCCCAGGGGAAGCCACCTTCCCCCGGGAACCTCAGAAAAGCCCCTTGCTCATCTAGCCTTCAAAGCCAAAGTCTTCCACCTTTAGGGTTCGGCTGTTCTCAGAAACCACTCGCACGATTTGGGGCGAGAAACCCTGAGGGGTACGGGCCGTGACTTCTAGGCGGATTTCAACCTCACAACCGTCGGTGTTGATGAGGTGGTTGATCACCTCTTGCATCAGCTGCTGTACATCCCGGCCGATGCGGGTGTCATCTAGCCTTGTGGAGAGGAAAAAGCTGGTGTTTTGCGGAGCGCTTGGCGCCGGCCCATCAGAGACCTCATCTTCTCCGCCGCCCTGTGTACCCGGATACCCACCAGCACCACCACCAATGGGCGTTGGCCTATCCACTACCGCTGGCCTGCGGGGATCAAGCCGCTCACCAGAGCTCGGAGCTGTCTCTGCAGCTAGCTGTGCCTGGGCTCTGTCCACCTTAACAAGGTATCCCGACTGGTCAATACTGTGCACCGGTTGGTTGAACTTAAGATCAATGTACCTAGTGCCGTCAAATCCAGCCGCATAAGCAAAATACTCTGTGGAGTTCAGCCCCGTACGGATCGCATCTTCCAAGACACCTACGTTTGCGAGCCGCGGCAGGTAGCAGTAGGTGCACAGGTAATCCCACAAGGACTTGATAGCAATGTGGGGCGCCTCTTTCCAGAGGAGATTGTCCAGCTCCATACGGAGAAGTGCCGGTGCCCACCGTTCGACGACAGCCTCGTTCTGCAGCATTTTCTTCCCGGCCTTTTGCACTATGGTATCGTCCCCACCGCTGATGCGAATGGTGTCAAAGTGAATGGCCTTCAGATCTTGCGTGCGGTCCACATAGGGTACCAACAGCCAGCAGTAAGTCTCTTTGATGCGGGAGTTCACAGTGACATCAGCCCGCTCAAGGCTAGTTTCCGTTTCTCTGTTCTGGGCTGCATCGAGATTCAAGATCTCGTGGTCATCCTTGATGGACTTCCAAGCGAGGTACCAGCGCACCGCCTGCTCAAGCCCAGCAAGCATCTCCTTGTCAGGTGCTACAAAAGCGAGCATGTTGCGGTACAGCCGCGGGCTGGTGCCCCTGTTGTGCAGGATGTCGTTGATCTTGGATAAAGCCCGGTTGTCCTCTGTCCCCGGCTTGTAACTATCCTTCGTCCTCAGGATCACAAGCCGGGCGCTTTGTTCATCGGGTACGTCCAATGACGACGCGGGGCAGATATGCACTCCCCCAAAGGGCCGCTCTTTGCGGAGTTTCCTGAGCCGCTGCTCAATCTCGTATTCCACATCGGAGTCATGGACCTGAGTGGCCCGGTCCTCCGCTGTCTTCCGGAGCGTGGGACGGTTGTCGTACCAGTATCTGTCTCCAGAAGGATTAGAGTAAAGATAAGACAGTTCGTTGCGAAGCGTATTCAAGGCATCGTTGAATATGGGGATGTTTTCCCCAGGCTGAACTACGCCTAGGCGAATCCGGGATGCTTCGATCCCCCGCACCGCCTGTGAGCGCTCTGTGGGTGCACTGCCCAACATAATTGTGCGGGCTACTCGGCGCGCCGCCATGTACCGGCTGAAGTGAGTGCCAGGCTGATCCTTAAGGTAAGGTATGGAGTTCCTGCCATCCACTTCCCGATCAACGATGCTGTTCCAGTTCTCCGGAAGATGCCGGGTGAGTTCATCCCGGACGCTGGGCACGTTTAGGGGGAAAGTCCCGGGCATGATGAGCAGGCTGGCGTCATTACCCATCCAGAGCTCATGAATCACTGCGGCCATGAGCCGCAGTACGCCCCGGGTCCGCTGGAACCTTTCTAGCGTGGACCAATCTTGGTAAAGCCGATCGAAGACTTCGGGGTGGATGGGGTAGCAGGATAAGAGGCGTTCTTTGTATTCCAGCTCCCGGGCTTCAACAGGGAAATCTCCAGGGTTGGCAGCATACATCCGGCTGAATGCCCCGCACACCCGCTCCCGGGCCTCTGGATCTTTGCAGTCTAAGAACAGCCGCCGCCGCACAACCTCAAAGCCTTCATTCGCGGCAACGGGTTTCCAAATGGATTCCATGCGGCCGAAAGTGTGTTCAATGGTCTCCAGCACTATGCTGCCCGCTTCGCCCCCGATTTCAATGTCCGACTCGGGAATGGACGCGACCACTAGGCTGTTTTTGCTTGCCCGGGCCGCTTCTGTCACTTCTTGGATGAAGGTAACGAAGTTGTCGAAGGAGCCGGCAGGCAGGCCCTCCACGCCGTAGATTTTCTTTCCGTAGGCCACAATCTCGTCCATTAGGATAACACAAGGCCCCGCGGCATCAAACAAGCTCTTCAACGCGGCAGAACCAGGGGATACCCCCCGCTTATCTGCTTCCTTAACATAGTTGTACAGGCTTGGATCGCCAGCAGATTCCCCAAGCTGGGCAGCCATCTCGCCCCAGAACGTATTAATCGTGATGCCAGGCATGTTCGCCGGGCGCCTGCTCTTAGAAGGATCGAGAGCAGTACCGACCAACACGGCTACGTTAGCCCGAGGCAGAGCCGATAAACCAACGCTCTCCAGGATAGGCTTTACGCCCGCGAGCTTCTCCGCGGAAACCCGAGCCCGCATCACGTGATATAACGCCAACATGCTGTGGGTCTTGCCGCCGCCAAAGGCGGTCTTGAGCTGAATAACCGGTTCCCCGCCTTTGCCGCTTACCCTAAGGAGGGCTTCTGTAAGAAGGCCTGCAAGCCCCTGAGTTACATAGGTCCTGGCGAAAAACTCCACTGGATCGCGGTATTCAAAAGATCCTTCTCCCCGAGATACCTGGGCAAGGTCTGCGGCAAATTCTGCATTCCGGTATCGCCCCTGGGCCACATCGGGATGGGGTTCAATTACTTCCCGCCAGCTAGGCAAGTCGCCTAAGGGTTTGGTATCAAGGATCCCCACGTTCTTTTGGCGTTTCTCTCCAGCCCCATCAGCAAGGTGAGTGACGGCTGTGGAGCCAAACTCTGACCCGTAACGCAGCCGACGGAGCATAGAGCGGATTTCCTCTGCCCCATCGGGGTCTATTGCCTCGCACAGCCGGGACATGGTATCAAGCGCTCGCCAGGTATCATCGTCAGAGAAATCCTGAACGCCCAAGTGTGCCAACTTGTTCCTCACGCCCACGAGCTCTTTCGCCCAGGTGCGGTGGTCAATGGATAGCTTCTTGCGGAATATTTCGTGCCAATGCAAGTCAAACAAGAGCAAGGCTCTGTATATATCCAGTGAATCAACTAGATCTGCCCACTCCCCCGTGGTGGGTAGGTCCCGTTTTTGATCTTCGTAGAGAATATCTAGGACTGCCTTGTTCCACCAATCGTGGCCAAAAGCGGTTTGGAACTCACGGGCGAGATAAGGCGCTAAGGCCTTTAGAAGCACTCGAAATCCCTGCGAAACATGAGTGTGGTTCTCCACCATCACGTATTCCCTCCGTTCGTGATCACCAAAATTCTTTAAGTACGGGCTGCTTCGGGGCTTGACCGCCCAGTTCCCCAGCTTTAGCCTGAATATCCCGCCACAGAGTGACTAGGGAATTGTAGGCGTAGGCCTCTGCCGCCCATCCCTTTCGCTCAGCTATGGTATACAGCCAGTACACCAAAGCCCGTGCCTTCTCCACTTCTTGTGAAGGGGTTTGGGAGACAATCTCCGCAGCTCCAACCGCGCCCGCCCTCTCCACAGCTCTGGTAAGCTGCTGCGTAAGGAGCCATGTAGACCGATAGTCCGCTCGTGCAGAGATTTCGTCCCTGTTAAGGAGCCGCACCTTCCCTTTGTGGGCATGCACCATGCCATTTTCCGCGAGCTTTCCCAACGCAACGTTTTTGGCGCGAGCCAGAATGTCCGCTTCCCCAAAGCTTACTTCTGCAAAGGCGAACTGAGTGTAAAGCGCCACACAGAATCGGCTTACTGCATCCAGCTCACTGTCCTGTTGGGAAAAATACAGGTCAAGCTCCTCGTTAATGGCTTCTAGAGCCGTGCGGATGCTCATGGGCGTTCCATCAGCCTCCAGTACGTTTGCGTACCTAGAAAAGACTGCCATCCCCGGCCCAATCGCGGATTGGGCTAGATCTACGGGTGCGATGTTTGCTCCCCGGAGCCTTTCCAAAGCGGGCCTGAGCTCTCGTTTGAGGACACTGGTAAAATCTCGGCGGGTGCCAACAGGAGCATCCTCGGGCCGTTTACGGCAGACAAGGACAATGGATGAAGCCAGGGCGTTACTGTCCAGGCTCAGGTTCCTTGCTGGCCTTTCTGTCCGTATGGGCCAGGTTCCGGTAATGGCAAAACCGGCTTTAACAATGGCTGTAAGCATGGTTTCCCAGCCCGTAGAAGCGGCCCCCTCGCCCCCTGCGGAAGCCCGCTGCTTAAAGGCGTAGTAGATGGTTACAGGGACGTCGTCCCGTGAATAGCTATAGACCTGCTGCAGTGCTCTCAGCATACCCTCTTCAAAGAAGCCTTTGGCCTCATCCTGATGGCCGTCAAACCTGTAGGGTACTGCTACTAGTTCTTCGCCTTTAGGGACCAGCATGGTGCAGAACATCTCTGGATAGATGTGCTGCAGGGAACGCCGCATCCACAGATAGAAAAAGTCGGATAAGTCCCCGTAGCCAATGTTGTCATAGTAAGGCGGATCGGTAGACACCATGATGTCCCGCAAGCCGAGATCGCTTTGGGCATCTGACTGCCTAGCATACCCTGCACCCGCTGCCGGGAGCGCAAGCAAGGCCTTACCAATCCAACTAAGCATGCTCTCGAAGGATCCGGTAGACCCGCTAAAGGGGTTCGCTTCAGCGAAGTCCCACGCCATGGGCATGGCTTGACGGACAAAGGTGTTTCTCAGAACGTCACGGGAGATGTTCCAGGAACACAAGGCGGAATGGTAATCTAACAGTTTGTCCACTAAAAACGCTAGGTATACTGCCACTGCCTCGCCGTAGGCTTTAGCCCCAGTGCCCCCTGCTGCCAAGGGGACATCATCCCCGGCCATCCCTGCCGCAAGGGCATCCCGTTCGGCCTGAGCTTGCGCCTCTCTAACAAGGCTGCTGAATGTGGTCAGAGCTACCAGCTGGCGGTTGGTGAACAAGTCAGCGAAACCCTCTAAACCGTAGTTGGGAGTCTTAAAATCCCGGGGATTGTGGGGAATGGGCCCATCAGGGTAATCCTCGGGCCGGGGGACCTGAGCGGCGTGCACATGCGCGGCATCGGGCGGAAGGTACAACCTGCCTCCCTCTCCTTCTGCCACAACGGCCATGAGGCGCGTCCCCATTCGCCCTGCTTGTCCCTCTCCGCGAATATAGGCAAAGCCTACCGGAGTACCGCAAGCGATGCAGCTTGCACCGCGACGGCTAACGGTTCCCTGTGGTGCTTCTTCTCCGTGCCTAACCTCATATCTAATACTGCCCTCAGCAATAATGGGCTGAACATGCACCTGGTACTTCTTTGACAGCTCAAACTGGCTGGCCAAGGGCATTTCGCATCTGCAGGCTGGATTAGGGCACTTGACGGTCCGGGCCCAGAGCCAGGCTATTACAGGCCGCTCACTGCCGTGCTCATCCTGGACTGTGGGATATAAGTGGCCGATGCGCCGCAGGGCTTCCTCCTTCATCCATGTGCCGTAGAACTTCACATCCTCCGCGAGGCCCGCTGCGCCTTCCCATGCCTGAGCCTCGGCCCCGCGGGACTTCCGGTTCACAGGCGGTTTCCCCGCAAAGCGCGGCGGGATCTCAATCATGGCTTTGTTGATCATAACCGCCACCGGATTAAGGTCGCTGGCATGAGCTGCGAGGCCCAGCCGCTGTGCTTCCAGAGGGATGGTGCCGCCCCCTGCAAAAGGGTCTAGCAATGCGGGTGGCTCGCCGTCGGTAGACCTCAGGATTTCTTCTTTCGCCCTCTGCACGACCTCGTCATCATTGGAGTTCTCCCACTTAATAAGCTCCGTCAAGATGCCGAAGAGGCGCTCCCGCTCAGCCTGCTGAGCTTCCGGGGTGGGAAACCTACCCGGATGGCTGGACGGGTCATCTACTAAGGATGCCCACAACACCGCCCGCACTGCCGCGGTGGGCTTGCGCGACCACCAGAGGTGGAGCGTCGAGGGATGCCCATGGCGGATGGATTTCTCACGGGATGCCTCTGCGTTTATGGCTTCCAAGGGGAGAGCCACTTCAATCAATTTCTTCTTATACTCCATGGAGTCTCCTCATTACTCAAAGCCGAAGGTAGTCTGCTCAGGGGCACGCCGCCTCAATTCGGCAGCGGCCGTTTGAATATCCCGCCACATGGTGACAAGGGAGTTGTACGCGTAGGCTTCCCCGGTCCACCCTTTGCGTTCCGCAATAGTATAGAGCCTGTACGCCAAAGCTCGGGCCCGCTCTGGTTCGGACGAAACAGCTCCAGCAGCAAGCTTGGCTGCGCCTGCCACGCCTTCCCTTTCCATAGCCCGGGTAAGCTGTTGGGTAAGGAGCCACGTAGATTTCCAGTCAACCTTTTCAGGGATCTCCTCACGGGTAAGTAGGCGTACTTTCCCCTTTTCAGCGTCCACAATACCATTTTTAGCAAGGCGGTCAACTGAAGTGTTCTTCGCCCGAGCCAGCACATCCGCTTCACCGAAGGACAGTTCGTTAAAGGCATACTGGGTGTAAAGGTCAACGCAGAAGCGGCTGTCCGCATCTAGTTCGCTATCTTGTTCGGAGAAGTATAAGTCAAGCTCTTGGTTAATGATCTGCAGCGCTGTCCGGATGCTCATGGGCGTCCCATCAGCCTCCAGGACTTTAGAGTACCGCGAGAAAACCGCCATCCCCGGCCCAATCGCAGACTGAGCCAAGTCCACTGGAGCGATGTTTGCCGATTGGAGTTTATCCAGGGCAGGCTTCAGCTCCCGCTTGAGGGCATTTAAGAAGTCACGGCGGGTGCATATAGGGGCATCTTCTGGGCGTTTGCGGCAAACAAGGACAATTGAGGAAGCTAAAGCGTTGGAGTCGATGTCTAGAGTACGGCCCGGCTTCTCCGTTCTTATAGGCCATGTGCCCATTATCTGGAATCCAGCAGAGACTATCGCCGTCAATATCGTTTCCCATCCCGTGGATACCGTTTGCTCGTTACCATTGCCATCCTCACGAGTATCATTCTGTTTGAAGGCGTAATAAATGGTCACGGGGATATCATCGCGAGCGCTTATGTATATCTGTGTCAGCGCCTCTAACATTCCTTTTTCAAAAAAGACCCTAGCTTGATCCTTGTCGCCATCGAATCGATACGGGTTTGCTACAAGCTCCTCGCTCTTCGGAACTAACATTGTACGGAACACATCTGGATAGGTGTGCTTCAGCAACTGCCTCATCCATACATAAAAGAAATCCGATAAATCCGCGTAAATAACGTTGTCATAATAAGGCGGATCGGTTGAAACCATCACGTTGCGGAGACCTGTATCACTCTGAGCATCAAACTGCCGAGCTGTGCCTTGAGGCCCGCCTGGCAGTCGAGTGAGACATTTTACGACCCAGTCAAGCATGTTGTTGTAGCTGCCTGAAGAGTTGCAGAATGGGTTCGCTTCGGCGTAATCCCAAACCATCGGTATTGCCTGTCGCCCAAAGACATTGCGAATATTTTCGCGGGGGGAGTTCCACGAGCACACCGCAGAATGGTAATCCGCCAGCTTGTCAACGGCGAATGCCAAATATACACCTATGGCTTCTCCATAGGCCCTTGCGCCACTGCCTCCTTCTGCCAACGAAAGGGCGTCGTCCTCCATTCCTGCCGCTAAGGCATCTGCTTCGGCCTTTTCTTGCGCTTCTGCAACAAGCGAACAAAGGATAGTAAGGGCGGTGAGTTGTCTGTTAGTGAATAAGTCAGCGAATCTCTTCAGTCCATAGTTGGGAGTCTTAAAATCCCGCGGGTTGTCTGGAATCTGGGCATCGGGGTACTCCTCGGGTCTCGACACTTGAGCTGCTTGTAAATGTTCGTTGTCTGCGGGGATATACAGGCGCCCGTTGTTCCCTTCCGCGACAACCGCCACGAGGCGGGAACCCATTCTTCCCGCTTGGCCTTCGGAACGAATATACGGGAAGTCGATGGGAGTCCCGCACGAAACACAGGTTGCTCCCCTGCGATTGACAGTACCCTGGGGCGCTCCCGTTCCTGTCTTCAGCTCATATGTGATCTCACCGTCGGAAATCACCGGACACACATAGGTCTCATTACCTTTCTTCTTAGAGAGCTCAAACGAGCTTGTAAGGGGCATCTCGCATCCGCATGCAGGGTTCGGACACTTTACCGTTCGAAACCAAATCCACGCAATAACCGTTCTCTCTTGGCCATACTCATCCCTGACCGTTGGATAAAGATACCCGATTCGCTTGAGGGCTTCCTGCTTCATCCATTCGCCATAGTATCTAACGTCTTCTGCTAGGCCAAGTGCTCCCTGCCACGTGTCTATAGGCTTTGCGCGGGCTTCAGGGTTTACAGCTCCTTGCCCCTCAAACCGCGGGGGAATCTCTATCATGGCCTTGTTGATCATTACAGCCACTGGATTAAGATCGCTAGCATACGCTTTAAGACCGAGTCGTTGTGCCTCAAGGGGTATGGAACCGCCTCCGGTAAAGGGATCAAGCAATGCAGGCGGTTTTCCGTTAGTGGACTTCTCGATCTCCGCTTTCGCCTTCTCCAAAACATTCTTATTATTGGAGTTCTCCCACTTAATGAGCTCTGTCAATATGCCAAAAAGCCTCTCCCGCTCAGCCTGCTGGTCTTCTTCTGTGGGAAACTTGTCAGGATGACTAGAAGGATCGTCCACGAGAGAAGCCCAGATAACTGCCCGAGCAGTGGCTGTTGGCTTCCTCGACCACCAAAGATGAAGAGTGGAAGGATGTCCGTGGCGAATGGATTTTTCCCTCGCTGATTCTGCGCTAATCGCGTCAAGAGGCAGGGCCACCTCGATCAGTTTCTTCTTGTAGGACATTTAAATCCCCTTCCTTCTAAAACTCCAGCATGGTTTGCTCAGGAGCACGACTTCTCAATTCGGCAGCGGCCGCTTGAATATCCCGCCACATGGTGACAAGGGAGTTGTACGCGTAGGCTTCCCCGGTCCACCCTTTGCGTTCCGCAATAGTATAGAGCCTGTACGCCAAAGCTCGGGCCCGCTCTGGTTCGGACGAAACAGCTCCAGCAGCAAGCTTGGCTGCGCCTGCCACGCCTTCCCTTTCCATAGCCCGGGTAAGCTGTTGGGTAAGGAGCCACGTAGATTTCCAGTCAACCTTTTCAGGGATCTCCTCACGGGTAAGTAGGCGTACTTTCCCCTTTTCAGCGTTCACAATACCATTTTTGGCAAGGCGGTCAACTGAAGTGTTCTTCGCCCGAGCCAGCACATCCGCTTCACCGAAGGACAGTTCACCAAAGGCATACTGGGTGTACAGGTCAACGCAGAAGCGGCTGTCCGCATCTAGTTCGCTATCTTGTTCGGAAAAGTATAAGTCAAGCTCTTGGTTAATGATCTGCAGCGCTGTCCGGATGGTCATGGGCGTCCCATCAGCCTCCAGGACTTTAGAGTACCGCGAGAAAACCGCCATCCCCGGCCCAATCGCAGACTGAGCCAAGTCCACTGGAGCGATGTTTGCTGATTGGAGTGTATCCAGGGCAGGCTTCAGCTCCCGCTTGAGGGCATTTAAGAAGTCACGGCGGGTGCATATAGGGGCATCTTCTGGGCGTTTGCGGCAAACCAGAACAACCGATGATGCGAGAGCATTAGTGCCGCTCCGGGCCAGCGCCCTGCTGCCCATTTCTGTCCTGATGGGCCATGTTCCCGTGATGGCAAAACCAGCTTCAAGAATGGCAGATAACATCGTCTCCCAGCCAGTTGATGCCGTAGCCGCTTCTTCGTTTCCTGCCTCTTCATCAATCTCGCTTTGTCTATAGGCATAGTAAACGGTCATGGGAAACGCTTCATCCACATAACTGTGAATTTGGAGAAACGCCTTAAGCATGCCATCTTCAAAAAAGTCCCGCGCCTTGTTGGCATCACCATCAAACCTGTAGGGGGTTGCCACCAGTTCTTCCGTCTTGGGTGTCAGCATAGTGCGGAATAGGTCCGGATAGGTTCCGTGCAAAGACTCCCGCATCCATATATAGAAGAAATCAGACAGGTCTGCATAGCCGATGTTGTCATAGTACGGCGGATCGGTGGAGACCATGATACCCTTTAGGCCCAGGTCGCTTTGGGCATCACACTGAATGGCCCGCCCCTGTGCTGCAGCAGGAAACGCTTCGATGCACTTTGCGACCCATTCCAGCATGTTGGCGAAACACCCGGAAGAGTTGCTTAAGGGGTTGCCTTCAGCAAAATCCCATACCATAGGCAGTGCTTGCCGGGCGAAGGTGCACTGCAAGAGTTCCCTTGAGGAATGCCAGGACGCTAAGTTGCAGTGGTAATTGGTCATCTTATCCACGGCAAAGGCGAGATAGACCCCAATGGCTTGTCCATACGCCTTGGCACCTGTACCGCCATCTGCCAGGGGAATGCCATCATCTGCCATGCCAGCTGCTAAAGCGTGAGCGGTAGCCATGGCCTGCGCTTCCTTTACTAGTCTCGCTAATGTGACCAGCGCGGTCATCTGGCGGGCAGTAAACAGATGGGAGAATCGATCCAGGCCGTAGTTTGGCGTTTTGAAGTCCCGTGGGTTGAAGGGAATGGCCGCATCAGGGTAATCTTCTGGCTGATCCACAGCGGCCGCCTGCACATGTGCCTCATGGGGGGATAGATAGACTCGGCCAGGATTGCCATCGGCGACTATGGCAATCAGACGGTGCCCCATGCGGCCTTGCCTGCCTTCTTCCCGGATATATGGAAAGCCCACTGGGGTGCCGCATGAAAGGCATTTAGCGCCCCGGCGGTTGACCGTACCGTCTGGCGCCCCTTGGCCCTGTCTTACCTCATATGTAATCTCGCCGTTATCAATAATGGGCTGCACATAAGCACCCTTGCCTCTAGCCTTCGACAACTGGAATGACCTGACCAATGGCATTTCACAGCCACAGGCGGGGTTGGGACAGGTCACCGTCCGAGCCCAGATCCAGGCAATCACCGTTAGTTCCTGTCCATGCTCATCTGTGACCGTGGGATACAAGTTGCCGATGCGGCTCAGTGCTTCTTTCAGCATCCAGTTGCCGTAATGCCTCACATCTTCTGCAAGCCCCAATGCCCCACGCCAGGCATCTAGCAGCTTCTCCCGGGATGCAGGGTTCACCGGAGGCTGACCGGCAAATAACGGCGGTATTTCAATCATGGCCTTGTTGATCATCACTGCCACCGGATTGAGGTCACTGGCATGGGCCTCTAGACCCAGCCGCTGTGCCTCCAGGGGAATGGCACCACCGCCAGCGAAGGGATCTAGCAGCGCCGGTGGCTTGCCTCCCGTGGACAAACGGATCTCTGCCTCGGCCTTCTCCAGGACGTCTTCATTATTAGAGTTCTCCCATCTAATGAGCTCTGTCAGAATCCCAAAGAGCCTTTCACGCTCCATCCGTTGGGCTTCCTCAGTGGGGTACCTATCAGGATGGCTGGAAGGATCGTCCACAAGAGATGCCCAGATAACCGCGCGAGCAGCAGCCAGGGGCCGCCTTGCCCACCACAAATGGAGCGTGGATGGATGTCCGTGGCGGATAGACTTTTCCCTAGCCGATTCCTCGTTTATGTCATCAAGAGGCAGCGCCACCTCGATCAGTTTCTTCTTGTAGGCCAATTGCATTCCCTCGTTTCAGAATGATATCTGCGTGCTTCATAAGTTCGGAAATGTTGTAGTTTACACTCGTTGCGGCAAAGTCTGGCCGCTCTTTGAAAGGCTTTTTCAGGTATACGACGTTGGTCTCGTCCCCATCTACTTCCACAATGGCTAGAATATACTGTTCGGGCTTGTTAAACGCCGTAAGAATTTCGTTCTTTGTTACCGTCACTGTATCTGCACCCGCAGTCCGTCCCTTCACTTCAATAAACCGCAGGGCAGACCCTTCACTACCCCGTTTTTCTGCGGGGACCCAGGACACCACATCATAACCTACCTTTTGTGAGCTCACATCTTCGGGAGCGTACCCAAGTTCCCGTTCGATTTCCATTACAGCTTCCATTGCCTTGAGCTCTATCGCCTTGCGGGACTGGGCATCAGCAGAAAATTGCGTAGTTCTGCCCATGAGACGGCTGAGAAGGCCCTTCGGGATTACCAGCGCCCCTCCAGCCACAACGGGCGGCAGAGCAGAGATGCGCTTTTCCTTCTCCAGTTCCGCAAGTCTTTTCTTGAGGCGCCCTGCAAATTCCTCAGCACGCCGCTCGGCCATTTGGGAGTTGAGGTTTGCGTTTACCTTGCCCGCGGCCTCTTTCTCTTTCAGCTCTGCGGCTCGGAAGTCCCAGTATTGGATCTCTGCCCTTAGGCGCTCCTTGACCGCCTTTTCCGTTTTCTCCACCAGCGTGAGCTTGCGCTTCCGCACTTCACCAAGATGAGCAGGGATGATTTCCTCCACCGCATAGCTCACGGCAATGTCCTCTACGTCATTCTTGAGCCATTGCCGCTGTTTCAGATATGACTTCACTGCTTGCAGCTCTGCAGCATTGGCAGCACGATAGTCCAAGTAAGGAGCATAACCCGCGTTAATGGCAGTACCGTCCTCTTTGAGCTCAACGAAATGTACCTGCTTGGAGACGATCCGCTTGCTGCCACTTGGGAGGATGACTCCATCTTGCACCGCATTCTCCACATAAAACAGCAGGCGCTCCTCACAGCTTAAGTCTGTCTCATCGATAAACACCGCCCCTCGCTTTAGAACATCCCCCTCCTGCTCCAAGATGACATGGATCACTGCTTCAAGGAGAGGGTGCCCAGGGGCAATTAGAGCGGCTTCTGGTTTTCCCGGGACTATGCAGTAGGCTTTGTCAAAGCAGACCCGTTCGTAGCGATTGGGGACAGGCTCCACAGAAGATACGGCAACGTTGCGACTACGCACCACAAAAGGTACGAAGGTGATCTCATACCGTCCTTTTTCCCGGGGCTGGATTCTACCGCCTAGACCGGTAAAAGCCTCAAGGAAAAATGACTCCACAAAGTGAGGCTGAAGCCGGTGTGCTTCCATGCGTTCCATATCTTCCCGGATGGCCATTACCTGCTGAATGTCCATGGACTCTTCTGTGAGGGCATGTTCAGCTAGAAGGTTACGCAAAGCTTCATAGTCCAGGGACTTGTCCACCACTTCGTACAGCCTTTCCCTCACATGCGGATCATTGCCGTAGCGCACCGCTTCGATGAGAAGCTCCCGTAAGGGGCGATTCTCAAACGTGACTTTGCCCAGGACATCAAAGACTTTGCCTTTAAGTGTATTGCTGGCTTGGGTCAGTTTCTCAAACAGCCTCTGGAACACCATACCTTCTCGGGTTTCTCGTGCCACCAAGTTCCAAAGGTGGCACACTTCCCGTTGGCCGATCCGGTGAATTCGGCCAAAACGCTGCTCAATACGGTTGGGATTCCAGGGTAGATCGTAGTTAATCATGAGATGTGCCCGCTGAAGGTTAATACCTTCTCCGGCAGCATCTGTCGCGATAAGGATTTGCACGTTCTTATCGTGCTTAAATAGCTCCTGTACTTTGCGGCGCTCATCCCGAGACAACCCACCGTGGATCGTAACCACAGCCTCATCATTCCCGAGCAGCGAGCGGATCCTGTCATTCAGGTAGCGCAAAGTGTCCCGGTGTTCAGTGAAGATAATCAGCTTTTTGCGCATACCATCGGGGCCAAACATGTTAACATCATCTTGCAGTAGCTTGGACAGCTCATCCCACTTGCGGTCTTCCCCGCTCATGCGCACTTCGTTGGCCATCTGCTCCAGGTTTTTCAGAGTGGCGAGTTCCGCCCGGAGCTCTGAAATGGTCTGCGCTGCCGTAGCCTGGTCGATTACCCTTTCTTCCATATCTTCAAGCTCAGCAGCGGGGAAATCGTCCTCATCCAGGTCTTCGTCATAGACATGGAGAGCTGCATCTAGGGCTCGCTTGCCCGCAAGTTCCTCGTTAAGCCGATCTTCCAGTCTCTCCCGGCGGCGCTTCAGTGACTGATATATGGCCTCAGGAGATGATGCTAGGCGACGCTGCAGGATGGTCAGGGCGAAGCCTACGGTGGTCCTCCGTTCACCTTGCAGCTGATCGGCCCGGTTAAACTCTTCCTGGACATATTGAGTAACAGCCTTGTACAGCCTCTCTTCCAGGGGCGATAGATCATAATTCACAGTATAAGCAATCCGCTCGGGGAAGAGTGGGGTACCGTCAAAGCGCACCAGTTCCTCCTTCACCAAGCGGCGCATTAAGTCATCTACGTCCACGGTCCTGTTCGAAGCGCGGACAGCACCCTCAAAGCGATCGGGGTCGATGAGGGACATGAAGAGCTGAAAATCTTCTTCTTTGCCGTTATGGGGTGTAGCTGTAAGCAGCAAGTAATGGCGAGCGATTCTTGATAGGAGTTGTCCTAGGCGGTAGCGCTTAGTGTATTTTACTTCACCGCCCCAGACAGTTGCAGACATTTTGTGGGCTTCATCCACTACGACTAGATCCCAATCTGTGTCGCCCAGTTTTTGCTGCAGATCATCACTGCGAGCCAGCTTGTCGAGGCGGGCGATGAGGAAACCCGCTTCTCTAAACACATTTCCAGAGACGGAGGACTGAATCCGATCATTAGTAAGTATTTCAAAGCGCAGGTTGAACTTATGATAAAGCTCATCCTGCCACTGTTCAGCGAGGCTGCCAGGGGTCACGATCAAGCACCTTCTAAGGTCACCGCGGATCATCAGTTCCTTCAGCAATAGCCCTGTCATGATTGTTTTCCCCGCACCTGGATCGTCCGCCAAGACAAACCGCAGGGGCAGGCGAGGCAGCATCTCTTGGTACACTGCGGAGATCTGGTGAGGCAGGGGCTCAATCGCTGATGTGTAGACGGCGAGATACGGATCAAAGAGGTGCGCGAGATGGGTGCGGTAAGCCTCCGACACCAACCGCATTCGCTCCGCATCCCCATCGAAACCCCAGCGCAAAGCGCCCTCTACCACGCCAAGCCGCTCTTCGTCTTCCCGAAACAAAAGCTCACTGCCGAGCTGGCCGTTGGCATCCTTAAAGGCGACTTCCATGACTCCAGTGCCACGCCATTTAACCGCGATAACTGTTACCGGCTCCGTGCCAGATAGACCTACGACCTGTCTGCCTTCCTTAATCTCCTCAAGGCGCGCCATATAACCCTCCACCCCCAAAAACCCTTGCATCGCCCCAGCATACGGACAGCTGATTAGTTATCTTTGTTCCACATCTCTCCATGGATGTCCTGCCCATCTGGCTTTTGGCGGGGTGCCAATTAGTGGGGTGGCTGGCCTTTGAGGGCATAAACGAAACCCCGCCCCCCTTTGGGGAGTGCGGGATGCACTAGAAATAGAACTTGGTTTCTGGCGGACGAATATCTGTTAGAGCTCCGGTATAGTGGCGCAAGTCCCGAGGTTCATAGGGGTAGTCGTCGAATGCGTCCTCATTGAGTTCGATGCCTAGTCCTGGCTTATCGGGTATTGTGATGTAGCCATCTTCGTAGTGGAGATTCTCGTCAGAAATCTCACTGCGCCACACCACATCAGAGAACATGATCTCCAACATGAAGAAGTTTGGTGAACACGCCGCTAGCGCCGAAAGCTGCTGGATCAGCACTTACCTGCCGGCCTGCCACCAGCAAGTTATCCACATTCAGAGGCACTAGGCATCGGTAAGGAATCTGATAGAATGTGTTTAGCCTCTGACCGTCCGCGGCCCAGCGCCCGCGACCAGTGAAAAAAATGCACCTCGGGCTAGGATCCATACCTAGACCGAGATGCACATGTTCTTGAACTATCCAAAACAGAATGGATCACAAATCTGATCCGCTCCCCAC
The DNA here is from genome assembly GCA_001028815.1 of Peptococcaceae bacterium 1109. Classification (GTDB taxonomy): domain Bacteria; phylum Bacillota; class Limnochordia; order Darwinibacteriales; family Darwinibacteriaceae; genus 1109. The sequence continues at coordinate 62,508 of LDJB01000005.1, read as the reverse complement.
TCCCTTACCGCGAAACGGTACAGTGCCCGGGCATGAATCCTATCGTGCCAAATAAATCGCCTGAGGACTTTCGCGGTGGTCCAATACTCGTTGTCAATGAAGGTGAGCGGATTGCTGAGAGCCTGTTTATGCTCTGCAATGAGCTTTAGACTTTGCCTCCGGTTGCTGACCAAACCTGGGCTAGTAAAACTAAAGACGATGCCAATCCTACTGAGGTAATAACCGGCTACGCGATCTACGTGCAGCAGCATCTCCTGGGCAGTGCAGGGAACTCTACCGTAGAACGTAGTGCGAGCCTTTGCTTGGTCGATGCGTTCTTTATCAGGAATGGAGTCGTAGAGTCTTTGCATGTCCTCGGCAGACTTTAAAGCAAGGGCCATCAGCTGCTGAAAGTAACCTAGATCTAGTTCCTTGTCCTTAACAATCAGTATTTCAGTGTCCCCATCGGCCAGCTGAGCATTGGTTGTTTCCCGCTGGGCTATTACAATTTCATCCCCCACCTCACCGTACATACCGGCCCAGCGTGCATAGAGCCGAGCTTCACCAGCGACCTTCACCAGGGCGTCATCCAAGATGGGCCCACGGGTGAAAGCTCCGGGCATGTCAAGCAGATGGACCATTGTCCCCGCGGCGTTTTCTTCCACGGCGACCCTAATAGATGCTGCCATCATGATCTCCCCCCTAGGGAGTTGTTCTTCCTTTTTCCCCATTTGCCTTTCGACTCCGTTTCTTGACATATTTTACAGACATGTGAGAGCCGAATCCCGCACAATTGACCCCTGGTTCCCCTTTTTAACCCTCCGCGATGATAATTATGGTTCCTCGCACATTTAGAAGATGCGGTTTGTTATTTCCATAACTATCCAATCCCCGCGTGACATAACATCATAATAGTCTAAAATAGACAATAGTTGCTTTTTTGGCTTTCTCCCATTCAAGCCGACGGGTCCATCGGTGCCCACCACCGCAACGAGTCTCCCCTGTAGGTGGTTAGAAATGCGTATGACTCGAAGACCTCTGTCCATGAACTTCAAACGTTATCTAGTTCCCGTCGTGCTTTTGATTGTGATCTTTTTCGCAACAGACTATGTACTGGTAAGAACCATCAGGAATTATTACCTGGCCATCTTAGAGGCCCAGCTCACCAGTATTGGCCAGATTTACTCCCACAGCCTGGCCAAAGGTGGCGAGGCGTACCTTCTTATCAATGACCTTCTCGAAGAAAAACTGTTGGGTGCGGGTAAAACGGTTGCTTCCCAGCTAAATGGGATAAGTGATACAGCCTTGGAGAGCCTCGCCGATATGCTCGGCGTAGACGAGATACTTGTGTACAATCCGGAGGGTGTCATCGAATATGCCACTAACCCCCGCCACATCGGTTGGCAGACACATCCAGGGCATCCCACCTATGACTTCCTAACAGGGGACGCAGAGACCTTTGTGGGCGACGTGCGCTTAGACAGTGTCACGCACGAATATTATAAATATGGTTATGTGCGCGCATATAATGGATATATTATCCAAGTGGGCGAGCAAGCAGATGATGTACACCGTGCCCTCGGCCGCTGCCCAGGACGAGATGTTCGCACTGGTAGGCCGTGGCCACCACGATTTTGATGACAGCGTGTATGAAGTGTACGTTCCGATTTATGCGGGCGGAGAGCGGGCGGGGACCATTGTAATCAGCAAGCCTCTGCACGATGCCCAAGGAATGGGACGGACGATTTCCATCCTGAGTGTGATAGCCTCCGCCGCGATCCTAGTTGGCTTCCTATATGTTATGGTGACAAATTATCAATATAATAAGAAGCTAGCGGCCTTGGCTTATCACGAATCCCTCACAGGACTTCCCAATAAGGCTTATCTGGAACATATGCTGGAAACCCGCCTTGAGGATGCTCCCGGAGGAAAACATGCTGTCTTAATGACTCACTGCCTCAACTTAAGTGTCATCAATTCTGTGTACGGGTTCGATGCAGGAGATCGGGTCGTGCGAGAGTTAGTCAGGAGGCTCGAGTCCTTTGTCAATGATAAGTGCATACTGTTTCACTTTGCCACCAACCGTTTTGTGTTGTTTGTCAAAGGCTATAAGGGGCCGGACAACCTCACCGCGTTGGTAAAACGTATGCACAGTGCATTGGAAGAACCTTTAGATTCCCTTGGAGTGAGTACGGGGATCCTGGCGAAGACTGGTATTGTTGAGCTCAACAGGGAGCATTCTGACCCCGCCGAGGTATTCACGCAAGCTTTGGTTGCCCTCCAATATGCAGAGGAGAGCGATTTGGAAAGCTACGCTTTCTTTGATGGTGAGATGGCAGAGCGGCTTCGCCGTCAAGAGACAATTGCCACAGAGATGCGGGATTTCTTGCTCCATAACAACACTGATGCAATGTATCTTGTATACCAACCCAAGGTGGACCCGAAGTTCCAACGCATCCTCGGCTTCGAAGCCCTGGCCAGAATGAACTCTCCTTCCTTAGGAGCAGTATCACCTGAGGAGTTCATAAAGATCGCCGAGCGCCAGGACATGATTATACCCTTGGGGTATTGGGTACTAGAAACGGCATGCCTGTTTATCAGGGATTTGATAGCTGCGGGGCACTCCGATATCCATGTAGCGGTGAACATCTCCGGCATTCAGCTTCTCCATGAGCGGTTTATCGATCAAGTACGGGAAATCTTAGCTAAGACCGGAATCAGAGAGCACAACGTTCAGCTGGAGATTACTGAGTCTGTCCTCATTGAGGGGTTTTCCCATGTATACAACACCCTAAACTCCTTGCGGGATGCAGGTATTAAGATCGCGATTGATGATTTTGGAACCGGCTACTCGTCACTAGCCCGTATGGAAAGCCTACCCGTAGACAGCATAAAAATTGATAAATCCTTTGTAGACAGTATCCTCGCCCACGAGGGACGTCATCCGATTCTCCGTGACCTCATCTCCATGGCCCATAATCTGGGCTTAGAGGTTGTCGCGGAAGGAGTAGAGCACGAACTGCAGCGCCGCTACTTGCTGGAGTGGGGCTGCGACATTTTGCAGGGATACTTGTTTGGCAAACCCCTACCTAAGCAAGGGGCGGTTGCTAAATTGCAGGAAAGCTTTGGTTGATACCACTTACCAAGGACAAATCTAGAACGACTAGTTTTGGCAAACCGCGGGAAACTGCGGGACGCAAAGCTATAGGGGCTAAACACAACTGTGTATGCCAGCCAGCTGCACCAGATCGCTTTCGAGCTGTGGCTGGAGAGCGATTTTTTTTGGAATTCTTCTTTGGGGGTCGGGGAAATGGAAGGGATTATAAACACGAATGCGTTTGACGTACCGTTGGTGAATACTCCAGGCCGCTTAGGGATTGTTAACGGCCGCGTTCGCATGATTAAGCCCAAGGGGTTTGGCCCATGGCCAGTGATTATTCCAGGTGAAAACGTGGAGATCTTCTACGGGAATCAGCGTATCGCGGGCCCGACAGTCATCGATGACGTCCAGGACCTGAGAGTCATGGCTGAATCAATACCATCTGAAAGCCGCTTTGAGATCACTGTGTCTCTCGACAAAATGGCGGTGACTCTGAGCGTCACCTTTCGACCGGGGAAACAGTATCAACTGGTGGACGCGCAGTACACTAGAAAACTAACTGTTCAGGCCGAGCTCGTGAAGGAGATTCCCCCGGAGCCTATCGATCCTGTGGAAGTCCTGAAATATCTCAGGGAACACAACCTCAGCGGACAAGTGGACTACAAGGAAATCATGCAAGCCTGCAGTGAGCTGAAAGACGGGGAATATGTGATCGCGCGGGGTATTGCCCCCCGCCCCCCCATTGACGGGCGGGTTCAACTTGTCTGTGATTTCATGACGCGCCCTATTTCCCGGGATGACCGTGAGCGTGTAGACTTCCGAGAACGGATGCTGATTGCCTCTGTTGAGCCTGGTGATGTCCTTGCCCGGTGGTATCCGCCCAAACTAGGAACTCCGGGAAGAAACGTCTACGGCGAAGAGGTAATGCCCCGCAGGCCAAAGATGGGGATATTCAAAGCTGGGCGAGGTGTAAAACTCATTGAGAACGGCCGCATCGCTGTGGCAGAAATAGCAGGCAGGCCAGTCTATCGCAAAGGCGTGCTGTCCGTTAACCAACAGATCATTGTCCAGCAAGATGTGAACATGGCTACAGGCAACATCAAATTTACCGGTGACGTGGTGGTCTTAGGAGATGTGACTGAAGCCATGACCGTTGAATCTGGAGAGATCGTAGATGTTAAGGGGAACGTCTACCACGCTCAAGTGCGGGCTGGTTCCCACATTCGCGTTGGGGCAAAACTCATCGGCGGCCACCTCATGGCGGGCCTCATGCATCCCGGCCTCAATGAGGCAGCATCTGTCCTGGGCCGTTTAGGGAAAGATGTGCTTAAAGCAGCGGCGGCAGTATCCCAAGTCACAGAAAGCAAGAAAGGGCAGTACCTTGCCCAAGACAACGTGGGATTGCTGATTAAGCGCCTCTTCGAGCAGCGCTTCCCCCATGTGCCTTCGCTGTTTGCCGGTATCACTGAGTTCCTGAAGAGCTTGCACGCTGACAAGGAGCTCATGCAGGACAATGAGGATCTGAAAACACGGCTCAGCAAGGCCTTGGCCTTGGGGCAATACTTCATAGGAGCAGGCCCTCTCTACTTGGAAAGCGGAGCTCAGCTAGAACAAGCGGCGGCGTGCCTGTTGGAGCTTAAAGACAGGTTCGAAGCCCTCGTAGATAGCTCTGCAGAGATCATCGCGGGCTACTGCCAAAATGCCCAGCTAGAAGCTTCAGGGGATATTACCATTCGCGGGCCTCTAACCTATAACTGCCAAGTTTCCGCTGGCTCCAACTTGGTAATGTATGGTGAATGCCGATCAGGAGAGTATTATGCCCGCTCGTCGATTCGAGCCCAAACAGTGGGGACCGGAAGCATGGGCGTAACTAGGCTTGCTGTAGGCGAAGGGGGAACTATCAGAGCTGCCGTGCTGAATCCAGGAGTCCAGCTGAAAATCGGAGCCATCCCCTATGAAGTGACCACCACAATGTATAATGCTGAGTTCCGCATCAACGACGGTACCATAGTCGCTCGGACGTTTCATTAATTAGTAAGGGGAACTAGCCCACAGGCTGGTTCCCCTTAACTTGCATACCGACCCGCTTCACCGCAGTTCCTGCAAAACCGCCACGGACCAGGCAATGCAGGATTTATCTGGACAAGTGGGGAATTATTGGTCAGCTCCCCATGCCAGCTGACCTTCTTTTTGCCTCTCACAAAGCCACCAGGAAGGAGCATGTGGTTTGAAATACAAGAATCCCACTGCTGCTGTATACCTCGTATCTGCAATAGCCGGCCTCTCGATTTTCGGTGATGGACTGCTTTACAGCGTCCTCCCCCTTTACGCGAGTGAGCTCGGCATTCCCCTAGCAGCTGTTGGCGTGGTCTTGAGTATAAACCGGTGGGTGCGGCTGGCAACCAACCCCTTGGCCGCCCGCTCCTTTAACCGCTATGGCGTATACTGGCCCCTCTTGGTGACCATGGTTTTGTCCGTCATCACTACCTTTATATACTCACGGGCTTGGGGACTGTTTGTCTTCCTCGCCGCGCGCCTTGTCTGGGGGCTGTGTTGGTCACATATTCGCTTGGGAGGCTTTCTGGTCATTATGGACGCCTCCACCGCTGCCCTAGGGTTCGGGATGGGCATCTTCCACGTACTAACCCGGTTGGGAAGCGCCTTCACTTCCTCAGTAGGAAGCTTCTTCGTAGACTTGTGGGGTTACAAAACCGGTCTAACTCTGATTGCGGGCCTCTCCTCAGTGGGAATCCTCTTGGTGTTTGCTCTGGGAAGAATCATGGAGAGCAGCCATCATGCTGAAGCTCCCCGTACAGGGAAAACCAGTGGTGAACGGCCAGCCCGGCACAAGCCTGAACTTTCACCCTTAATCTGCAATGCCGCTGGGTTCACCAACAGTTTTGTCGGTTCTGGCCTCATTGTCTCTAGCCTATCTCTCATCCTCCAACAGCGGATCGGCGATTCGGCCACACTGGGCACAGTCACATTGGGGATCGCCACCATCTCCGGCCTTGTCCTGGCCATGCGGTGGGCTAGCAATCTTGTGGTATCCCCGGTAACAGGAAAGATCATTGACCGCATGGGGCGGAGAAGCCCGTTTCTGGCTTTAGTGTATGCCATGGTAATTCTATTGTCTGTATTTGCCGCGACAAGGAACCCGGTCATGACGGTCCTCTCTGCTTGCCTCCTGTTTATCGCGGGGAATGCCCTGGAAGTGCTCCTCGACGCGGCGGTGAGCGACAATGCCTGGATATCTGAGAACCGCAACGCCCGCATCAGCCAGTACACCTCATTCTACGATCTGGGAGCCGCGGTGGGCCCGATTGTAGGCTACGCCATTGGGGTGCGGTTTAGCTTTACCGCTCCATTCTATCTCGGTGCGCTGCTCATGGCCCTGGTCATCGGGCTCTACGTCAGTGAGCGAGGGACCCAGCGGCGAGCAGCCTCAAGAGTGACTCAGTAGGAATCTGCAGCAGTCCCCACCCCCATACCGGAAAGGAGGGAGCGGCTATATCCCCACTCTCAAGCGGGGAGCCTGTGCCGAAACGCAGATGATTAAGGTTATCATTGTTGATGACGAACCCCGAATCTGCAAGTTGATCGCAAACCTAGCTCCCTGGGATGAGCTGGGCATGGAAGTGGTGGGCATTGCCCACAACGGCGTGGATGCCCTCAAACTGATCCAATCTCAGGATCCCCAGATTGTCGTCACAGATGTGCGCATGCCAGGCCTCGATGGCCTTGAGCTGATCGAACAGGCAACGCAGGATAATCCCGACCTGGAGTTTATCCTGATCAGCGGCTACGAAGAGTTTGCCTATGCCCAGAGGGCAATGTCCTTTGGGGTCAAAGACTATTTATCTAAGCCCATAAATAGGGATAACCTCTCCCTCGCGCTCACCCGCGCCCGGGAAGCAGTGCAGGCCCGGGAACGGCAGCGGGCTTTAGAAGACGAATATGCCAACATCCACAAGGATGAAGCCAAGATCCGAGCTTCCTTCCTTAGAGATCTTATCCTCCTCGGCCCCGACGAACTTCTTGCCACCGAGATGGAAGCGGTGAACCAGAGTTACTACTTCCACTTCCACGAAGGGGCTTTCCGCATTATAATCATCCAAATTGACCCCGTGCAACCTACCAAGGCAAAAGGCATAGGAGCTCAGCAAGGGGCCGTCCTCGCTTCGAGCCTGCAAAGCGCCGCTTACGAGGTGGAGATTGCTGAACTAAACGGCAACTTCTATGTACTTGTAAACTATGATCCTAAGATAGGTAGTACCATCAAGGCTCTGCTGCAGAAGAACCTCATGGAATTTAAAACTTCCCTTTCCCCCCTGGGTTTCATGGTGACCTTCGGCTGTGGTGCCGAAGTCCCCAGCTTAAGTGAGCTGCAGCTTTCCTTGGATACAGCCAAAGCCGCAGTGGACGAACGAATCTTGCAGGGCGCAGGCCAGATTATTGTCCAAGATGAGCACACTCCCCGCTCCATCACCGATGATGAGCGCTTCCTGAAGCTGTACAAGAAACTCACTAAAGCCATTGAACTCCTGCATGTGGACATGGTGAGCAAAGCGATCCGCGACCTAAAAGCAGAACTCCTTAAGGGCCTCGCCGAAGACAGCTGGCTGAGCGGTTCCGCCCTGAAAAGCCTGGTGCGGGAAATTGTGAACACTTACTACATCATCCTCCGGACCAACAATGTGCGCCTGGAAGATGGGGAGGCAGAGCGGGCTGCATGGGAAGAAGCCCTTGACCATGCGTACTCCCTTGACCTTCTCTTTGCCGAGTTAATTAAGGGAATTACTGCCTCCTTAACCCGAATTGCCGAGGGTGAAACCAAGCGCCATGCGGAAAAAATCGCGCTGGCCAAGCGCTACGTTGAAGAGCACTATATGGAGAACATCACTTTGGAAGATCTCGGTGAGTACCTTGGCTTTAACCCTTCCTACTTCAGCACGCTTTTCAAGAAAGAAACAGGGACATCCTTTGTGGAGTACCTAAGCAGGGTCCGTATGGAAAAGGCTAAGGAACTGCTCAAGGAAACAGATCTTAAAATTCAAGACATCTGCCTGATGGTGGGCTACAACGATGTGCGTTACTTCCGCAAGCTGTTTGCCCGCTCCACAGGCCTCTCGCCCAACGAATACCGCCGGATCTTCGCGTGACAAGGGGGATGAGTATGCGCGCAAAGAAGACTGTATACCTCATGGACCGCATCTTGATCCTGTGCTTTCTTTTAGCCCTGCTGCTGTTCGCCTCCTTTGCCTTCATTTTGCTAACCTCCGCCCCCAGTAAGTCTTACCCCTACCTTCTAGTTACTGCTGCCATCATGGGGCTGCTTGCCTATCTTTCCTACTGGTGGATTTACATTCCCTACAAAGAGACGAACAAGGTTTTCCGCCTATTTACTGAGGGCTACATCCTGAAGGGAGTCTTTGATGTACGGGTCCACTTTAACCGGGAAACGTCCCTATTGATGCAGAAGCTGAAAGAGATGATCGACACCAAGGATATGATCGAAGGGGCCAGAAAACACGCAGAGTACCTCGCTCTCCAGAACCAAATTAACCCCCATTTCTTGTACAACACACTGGAAGGGATCCGCAGTGAGGCCCTAGTTGAGGGTGTGGAAAGCATCGCGGCCATGACAGAGGCTCTTGAGACTTTCTTTCGCTACACCATATCTAATGTAGATAAACTCACAACCTTAGCTGAGGAAATCGCCAATGTGGAAAACTACTGCACCATTCAAAGGTTTCGCTTTGGGGAAAAGATTGCGTTCGAAGTGGAGAATCTGGTGGCTGGGGATGTGGACGTCCTCAAGGCTAAAGTACCTAAACTCACTCTCCAGCCCATCGTGGAGAACGCCGTGTTCCACGGCCTCGAACCCAAGTTAGGCAACGGGTTGGTGACCATAACCCTCCAGGCAACGCCCGAGCGCCTGCTTATTACCGTATCCGATAACGGCGTTGGCATGGACGATGCCCACGTCCACCAGCTCAACAGCAAACTGCGCGGCGCTTCTTTAGGTTACGTGCGGGAAGACAAGCAAAAAGGAGGGATTGCCCTCCTGAATGTGAACAACCGGATTAAGCTGTTGTTTGGCGATGAGTACGGTGTATACCTGTACAGCAAACTTGGAGTGGGGACTGATGTGGAGCTTACTCTCCCTTTAATCTTCTAGATACATAGGAACGTAGGACGGGGAAAGGTTCTGGTTGCCAAGGCCTTTCCCCGCTTCTTCTACTTGCAGTAAGCAACAGGTGTACACAGAGCTCTCAAGTTTTCCGCGGGGGTTGCGGGGGGAATTTCACACCCCGCGCCTACCATCAAGGGGTTGCCAACGGCCTGGTAAAGTGCTTGAACCTTAGCCGTGATCGTTTCCGGGGTGCCACTTTGGATTTCCCGGACAGGATCAAGGTTGGTCACGATCACTTGCCCTGGGCCTACCACTTCCCGGGCTGCCTTGAGGTCAACGGGGCTGTCTAGGTCGAGAATGTCCACATCCAGCTCCTTAATCTTCGGCAGCAGATGGGTGATGTTCCCGCAGATGTGGAGGCGCACCAGCGCGCCCAAGCCCCGGATGCCGTCCACCAAGCGCTTTTCGTAAGGGAATATCAGTTCTTCATAGGTGCTGGGTGATACCTGGCTTACAATCGCATCGCCGATCCCGATTGTATCTGCACCTGCCTCCAGCTGTGCTTTAGCAAAATCGATCCCTACATCCACACAAAGGCCCATCAACTCATGGCAGAAGGCGGGGTCATCATATAAATCCATGAGGAAGTTGGCCACGCCCCTCAAGTCTGCCGCCTCGGCAGCGGGGCCCTCCACCCAACCTAAGATGGAGTACTTCCCTTTTACCGCTGCACTCATGTGAGCTACCCCCTCCACCCGATCCCGCATCCGTGGGGAAACATGGGGATCGGGCTGCTTTAGCGTACCGAGGTCCTTTGTGTTTTGAAGGGGCGGAGCAAGCAAGCGAGGGACTCCATCTGGGACAAACTCCACTTCCCCGCCAAACCCGGTGGTTTCCCGGTATGGATCGGAGATGGCGCTCACCTGGTCAAAGCCGAAGTCCTCCACGCATCTCAGGTTTGCTTCCACCAACACTTTGTAATCTGCAGCAAACTCCCCATAGTTGGATCCGATATACTTAGCGGCAAAGGCCATCAAGATGGGCAGCCGCGGAAGCACATCACAGGGCTCACCTCGCAGTACCGCCATATACCGATCGTAACCATTCATTCACCCAGCCTCCTTCTTAGGCTCTTGTAAAGGATACTCGCTAATCCCTAAATACTCTGCCTTACCAAAGTTCACCTGCCCCGGGTGTTTGCTAGACAGGGTTATGCCCACATCAAGAAGAAGTTTTCTTTAGATTAACTGAGGGATGGAAGGCTCATGCGAGAAGAGGTCTTGCGAATTGAGAACGTGATCCGCATCATTGACGGGATCACCTACCTGGACAACGTCCACTTCTACATCTTTCAAGGGGAGATCCTCGGACTGATCCCCTTAGATAACCATGGTAAAGAAGAGCTCATCGAGCTTATCCTTCAGAATGTACCCATCGACTTCGGGCGAGTGTACTTCAACGGAGAGCTGGTGAACTACTACGAACACAGTAGTATGGCCAGAAACCCTGTATACGTCATTGAAAAGGACAGCAAACTCGTTGGAGACCTGAAAGTTGCAGACAACATCTCGGTGTTAAGCACCTCATACAGGAGTTTTATTGTCCGAGAGCGGTCCCTGTTGAGACAGGTAAACAGCCTCTTGCAAAGCCTAGGCCTTGAGATGGACGTGAACCGCTATGCTTCTGAACTGAGTTTCTTTGAGACGGCGGTTGTGGAATTGATCCGGGCTGTCCAAGGGGGCGCCCAGCTGATTGTCTTAGACGACCTGGCCAACTTGATGACCCAAGAGGAGCTCGCCACATTTCAACGGCTCCTCAAACACTATGCCCAGGCAGGCATCGCCTTCCTGTACGTCGCCGGGAACCACCAAGAGCTCTTTGCAGTATGCGAACGCCTTATCCTGTTCGAAAAGGGTAGGGCCCTCCGGGTTGTCCGAAAAAAGGACTTTTCCCCTGATCTCCTCAATCCATACCGTCTCCCCTACACCCCCCCTACCCAACCAGCCAGCTCTAGCCAAGGTGATTCCCAGGGAGTTTTCCGCTGTGAGGGCCTTAAGACCAATAGCCTTGCGGGCCTCAGCTTTACAGTGCAGGGAGGCGAATGCCTTACCATCCTCGACCCTGCCAAGGGCGGCATTCAAGACTTGGCGGATGTGATCACCGGCAACCTCAAGCCGCTCAGAGGTAAGTTTTCCGTTGAGGGGAAAACTGTGCCTCTCCCTAGCAAGCAGAGCCTGCTCCTTCAGGGCATCGCCTACATCCCCGAAGATCCTGTGCCCAAGAGCCTGTTCTTTGACTACAGCTACATGGAGAACCTTACCTTTCTTCTAGACCGAAAGCTAGGCCGCAGCCTAGTCCGCCGGCAGATTCTCCAGTTTATCCAGGATGAGTTTAGAGAGCTTGCTGAGGATGCGGTGGATGCCCCTGACCTGTGGGGCCTGGAAATGAACGCCCTTTACAGCCTGGTCTACTTCCGTATCCTGCTCTTCAAGCCAAAAGTTGTGTTCATCATGCAGCCCTTTGCCCACGCTGACATGCAGCTCAGTGCATGCATTGTGGGCCTGATCAATCTCCTTAAGCAAAACGGCCTAGCAGTAGTTCTCTTAAGTGCCAGCCTGGCTGATGCCCGAGCGGTGACGGACCGTTTGTTAACTCTAAACGGGAAGGAGTTCATCGAGTCCCTATCAAAAGATACTATTGCAGACATATTTTAAAACGTCATACAAGTTTCTAATAATTACCCCCCTAAATCCAATAATACTCCACCATGTCGCTTTCTGCTTTTTGGTACAATTAGTAAAAGCGTTCTGCCGTTCGCATTCGGAGGGCTGGTAATGTCTGAATATATTGTCGAGATGCACAACATCAGCAAGGGCTTTCCTGGGGTCCAAGCACTGGACCAGGTCTCCTTTACCCTAAAAGCAGGGGAAGTTTTGGGGCTTTTGGGGGAAAACGGCGCGGGAAAATCCACGCTGATGAAGATCCTCGCAGGCGTATACACCAAGGATGAAGGTACTATCAAGATCCTAGGCCAGGAAGTGCCATTCCTCACACCCCACTCAGCCCAAGGCCTGGGAATCGCGATGATCAACCAAGAGTTGAACTTGTGCGATCATCTCACCGTCGCCCAGAACATCTTTCTTGGACGAGAAGTCCTCCGCGGGGGCCGCCTCGCAGAACGGGCCATGAACGAGAGTGCAGCGCGCCTGCTGGAAGAATTTCAGATTGACATTGATCCAGAAACCCTAGTGGGAGATCTCCCCGTCTCCAAAAGGCAGCTGGTAGAGATCTCTAAAGCCCTGGCCCACAATGCCAAAATCCTAATCATGGATGAGCCCACCTCTGCCCTGACGGCTAAAGAGATCCAAAACCTGTTTGCCACCATTAAAAGGTTGAAGAAAGAAGGCTGTGGGATTGTGTACATCTCCCACCGCTTAGAGGAACTGCAGCACGTTGTGGATCGAGTGATGATCCTCCGAGATGGAAAATACATCGTAGACATGGCCTTCAGAGACACGAACCTGGATGAGATCATCTCGTATATGGTTGGCCGGGAGATCACAGAGAAGTTCCCCCGGGTTGAGACAAAGCGAGGCGAAAAGGTCTTCGAAGTGAAGAACCTCAACGCGGGCCGCTTGGTGCGGGATATCAACTTCTCCCTCTACGAAGGGGAAATTCTAGGGATCGCGGGTTTAATGGGCTCAGGGCGAACTGAAACCTTGCGGGCTATATTCGGTGCCGACCCAAAAACATCAGGCCAGATATTTATCCATGGCGAAGAAGTCACCATTTCCAACCCAGAGGATGCTATTCGGGCGGGCTTGGTTCTGGTACCGGAGGACAGAGCTAGAGATGGCCTTTGCACTAGATTAAGCGTGCGGGAAAACATCGGCTTGCCCAACTTGGACCACATCTCTAACAGGCTTACTGTTGTAAACCACAGGCGGGAAATGGAGATTACCGCGGAGGCGGTTCAGGATTTCGACATTCGCCTAGCAAGTGAAGAGTCTCTTGCAGAGAGCCTCTCAGGAGGAAACCAGCAGAAAGTGGTTATCGGCAAGTGGCTGGCCCGGGATTCCAAAGTCGTTATGTTTGATGAGCCCACTCGGGGCATCGATGTAGGTTCGAAAGTGGAGATCTACCAAATCATGAACGAGCTCAAACAGCAGTCCATCGGCGTTGTCTTCGTTTCCTCAGAACTCCCAGAGATTCTGGGAATCAGCGACCGGATCCTGGTGATGGCCGATGGCAGGATCACCAAAGAACTGAAGGTGGAGGAGGCAACCCAGGATCTAATTCTGCACTACGCCACCCAGTTCGAGAAAAAACTTGATCCTGTAGAGCAAATAGAAGTGGGATAGGAGATCAAAACCATGAACAACCGTGAAAAGCGAGGACTACTTAAGAGAATCTTGGCAAAACGTGGTATGGGGCAGGTCATCACCGTCACTATCGGCCTAATCGCCATGGTTGTGGTATTTTCCTTCTTGAACCCGTTCTTTCTCACATCACGTAATATCTCCAACCTGCTCCGGCAGATTGCCCCAACACTGATCACGGGGATCGGGCAATCTTATGTCCTGATTACGGGGAACATCGACCTGTCCATTGGGTCCGTGGTGGGTATGAGCTGCATGATGTCTGCCACCCTGATGACCAAAGGGGTTAATCCGTGGACCGCTGTGCTCATTACCTACGCAGCGGCACTGCTCATGGGCTTCCTCAACGGCCAGCTCATCTCCAAGGCAAAGCTGCCCGCCTTTATCGCAACTCTGGGTACAATGACCATTGCCCGGGGCATTGCCCAAATTGTCAACAACAACTACAACACTGATTCCATCGGCCAGGCCGGGGCTGGGTTCATGGACTTCTTCTACTACGGCAAGACATTTGGCCTGTTCAACACCATTTGGATTGCCTTTGCCCTCTGGTTGATCTTCAACTTCATCCTTAGCCAAACTCGCACTGGCCGCCATTTGTACGCTGTGGGAAGCAACATCCATGCAGCCCACCTCTCTGGAGTAAACATCTCCGCTACCATCACTAAGGCATACCTAGTCAGTGCGTTTTGCTCCTGCACCGTGGGCTTGATCACCACTGCAATCAGCGGCATGGGAACCATGGATGCAGGCACAGGCTATGAACTGTACGCGGTAGCAGCATCAGTAATTGGCGGGGTAAGTACCCTAGGCGGCCAGGGGATTCTCTTAGGGACGGTCATCGGTGCTGCCATCTGGGGAGTGCTCCAAAACGGCCTGCAATTTGCCGGTGCTCCAGTAGCCATCCGCAATATTGTCATCGGCGTGATCGTTATTATTACAGTCCTCTTGGATATTCTTGTCCGGTACAACAAGAAAGCTGGCCGCAGGCAAGCCGCGGCGGAAGGAACTCACGTTTCCGTGTAATAGCACGAGGTTTAGCCTCTGCTGATAAATAAAAAAACAAGGAGGAGAGTAAGGGATGAAGAGAATCGGTGTATTGCTGTTGTTGAGTGTGTTCTTGCTGGCCACTGCGGGGATGGCTAGCGCCAAGGAGTACAGAATCTTCCTGATCACCATGGACCAGATGGACCAGCACTGGGTAACCGTAGACGCAGGTGCCCGGAAGGCCGCAGAAGAACTAGGCAACGTGATTTACCAATGGATGGCCCCTGATGTGAAGGACGATGCAAAACAGATCGAGATGATCAATAATGCCGTAGCCGCGGGCGCGGACGCCATTTTGCTCGCTGCTAACGGGCCAACCGCTGTAATCGCAGCTCTGCGGGAAGCCGCTGCTGCAGGCGTGAAGATCATCTATGTTGACTCCCCAGCAGACTTCCCAGCAGAACAGACCCTGGCTACGGACAACGAAGCAGCCGGCAGAATCGCTGGTGAAACCCTGCGCAAAGCTCTGGAAGAGAAGGGTACCACATCGGGCTTGATCGGCATCGTGAACGTTAACGCTGCCACCATGTCCACCGTGCTCCGTGAAAGAGGCTTCCGGGCCGCATTTGAGGGTAGCGGTTTTGAGATCCTCGAAACCCAGTACGGCGAGGGCGATGCCGCGAAGTCCAAAGACATTGCTGCTAACTACATCACCCAGGGCGTAGTAGGCATCTTCGGCGCTAACGAAGGTTCCACCGTTGGTACAGGCAACGCTATCCGGGAAGCTGGCGGCGGCGTGATCGGTGTAGGCTTTGACAAGTCCAACACCATCCTCCAACTCATCCGTGACGGCCACCTCCTGGCTGCAATGGCTCAGAACCCAGATGTAATGGGTTATGAAGGCATGAAGGCTGCCGTAGCCGTCCTGGAAGGCAAGACCCTCGAGGCGGATTATGTAGACACAGGCGTATCTGTACTCACCAAGGACAATATCTAAGCATCGGTTAGGTAGCGCAGCGCCATTCCCTCAATCGAGGGAATGGCGCTTTTCCTGCTATGGTCATTCAAGCTGTGGCTTGTAGAGGCTCTTTCAGTGTGCTCTAGGAATCCAGCCTTCTTATCTCGCGCAGAATGGGCAGGCGATGGCCAAGCAGAGAATGAAGACGCCGGAAAAAAGCCTATCATCGTGGATAGAACCTGCGTTACCGAGGTGGTGCTTATCTTAAACGCACTGAGGCTGTCACCGTTTCAGCTCATTCTAGCCCATTACGCCTGTTCGATCAATGCGGCAAACTCCAGGCCAAGATCGGTCTCGTTCAATTACTTGTTAACTAGACTGCGCAAGGCGGCCAAGGCAGCTTCATAGTCGGGGTGCTTCTTGATCTCATCCAGGTACTCGATGTAGGTTATTTCGTTTTCCTCATTGAGGATGAACACCGCCCGGGCCAACAACCGCAGGTCAGCAATGAGTACACCGTAGTCCCTTCCGAAGGCCACATCCCGGTAGTCCGACAGAGTAATAGCATCTTCTAGTCCTGCATTTCCACACCACCGAGCTTGGGCAAAAGGCAAATCTACACTAACAGTAATTGCCACTGCTTCAGGGATCTTCCCGATCTCTTCATTAAACCGGCGTGTCTGCTGGTCGCAAATGCCTGTATCAAGGGAGGGGACGACGCTAATCAGCTTGATCTTCTTTCCGAAGTCAGCCAAGGTCTTGGTACCGAGGCCATTGTCGATAAGGGCGAAATCTGGGGCTACAATACCAACTTGCAGGGCTTCTCCTACCACTGGATGTGGTACTCCGCCCATGTTTACTGTGCGCGCGCTCATTCGAATCCTCCTTCGCCTTTTTCCTTCGCCTTTTTATGACTTATGAACTAAGGTATTCTCCAAAGGCTCGCGATTCCCTTTGCCTAAAAGACAGAAATTTGTTATATATCCAGAAACTCCTGAACCGCGAACCGCATCGCCTTCTCCTCACTCGTGGAGCCAGCTGCACAACTGATCAGCATGTGTGTCCAGCTTCAATTCCTTAAGGAAACTCTCTTTGATCGCGCTCGCGATAACACTGGCGATGGCCTCGCCGTCTTCAGCTGGATGGTGGCGTAGGACAAAGCTGGCACCGGCCAACATAAACCTAAGTTTGATCTCATTTTCTTTAGTGGCTGGTATATTGTTGACGCTCATAATTTTCCAGGTCAGAGCATTGCAGAAATACACAGGCACACTCTGGTTAAAGACCGCATTGTGGCTATCAAAGAACGGATCCCCCTCGAAAACTGACCTGTTCACGGCAATGGCAACCAGCTCTCGTGCGAACCGGTCAGGATCCACAGCGAAGAGATTGAGAAACTCTAGTTTGTCCACTATTTCTTCGAGATGCCCTTGCAGAGCTTCCTGGTACAGATCGTAGATATCCTCGTAATGGAGGTAAAAAGTCCCCTTGTTGATCTCCGCCTTCTGCGCAAGCTCCGTGACCGTAATCTTCCCTATGCTCTTTGTCCTCAGCAATTCGATGAGTGTGCCCGTTATCGCCCTTTTGGTCTTGATCACCCTCAAATCTGTCCTACTTCCATCTTCATGATCCCCATGTGACTTCCCCCTGCTGTTGCGCATTATCTGACTGCTCCTTTGGGCTCCGGCGTGAAATACTCAACTTCTGTACGCTCTCGTTGCTTAGCGCGGGGTGTTGCCTGTTTATTGAATAATCAATGTTCGTACAACTAGATCGTAATTGCATACACAGCCCTTGTCAAACAGAATTGCAGCAAGCTATGGGCTCTTGGCACCCTGGTGTTATCGGGGTTCGCTGCCCGTCCCGGCTAATAATGAACACATTGCGCTGCTCCGTCGATTATTGAACTAAGCGCATTTACTGCTCGTTGATGAGTGTTTGGCGGATCAAATATGATTGTATATATAAGTCCCTTTTGTCCAAATATCACGGGGGGGAAAACCTGCCGTGTTTTGCACGCGGAAAGCCAAAGGATCGCGTTTCTCAGGGAGGGGTGAGAGTAGGCCAAAGATAGGTAGGAAACTCGTTTGGAGGAAGTTACCAGACAACAAAGTAGAGGAGAGAAAAGAACAATGACTAGAAGTCAACGGCATGTTTTAACCCTAGTGCTCCTAGCCGTAACTATGATGCTCACAGGCTGCCTGGGCATATGGACAAGCCACTACAACGTAATCGGGACTGTGACAGAAAAGGATACGGGCATTCCTCTGGCAGGGGCGCTTGTCACTATGGGCACAAGAAGAGCTATCACTGATGCGAGAGGCAATTTCGAACTGAAAATGCTTGCCGCGGGCCAGCGTGAACTCAACGTTGAGCTGGATGGCTATGAGCCGGAAGTTCTCAACGTCGACCTTACCAGTAATAAGACCATTGATGTAGGCTTGGCATCAGAACTGCCCCCTTTCCAAGAGGACTCGCTGCAGTTCTTCGATTGGGATTGGTACGACATGGTGGGCGACACTGTTGACTACGCAACTCTGTACTATGAGCTGGACAGAGACCTGGTCTTTGGATCCTCGTCGTCCATTGAGCTGGACCGTATTGTTGCGCTCGTTAACGGCCAGCCCAT
This sequence comes from Peptococcaceae bacterium 1109, assembly GCA_001028815.1. Lineage (GTDB taxonomy): Bacteria > Bacillota > Limnochordia > Darwinibacteriales > Darwinibacteriaceae > 1109. Next base: position 44,340 of record LDJB01000005.1, on the reverse strand, counting down.
GGAAGGGGAAGTTGGTTGGGACAATGGAGCAGTGCCCCTGGAAATGGGTGAGAACACCTTCCAAATCAGGGTGTGGGACACGGAGGGTTACGCGAGGTCCAGTGCCCTTTATACCTTCTATACGGATATGGATCGCCTAGACCTGCGCGTCCTTATGACCTGGGCCGGGGAAGCAGACCTGGATTTGCACATGTTCAAGCGGGATCCCGAGGAACCGAACGTGTTCGCGCACGGGAACGACGACCGCCATGTCTACTACAGCAACCAGTGCCCTAGTGATTTCGGCAGTGCTGACGAAGAGAATCCTATTTATGAATGGGATGGATGGGAGTACTGTAGTTGGGAAAGCATCATCCTACCTGTTCTAACTCCAGGAGAATACCATATCTGGATTTACCCTTACACAATGTATGAACGGACAACCGGCCAGTTGAAGGTAATCCTGAACGCCACATCTTCAACTCCTACAGAAACCACATTTGACTTTTCGTTCGACGTTGATGATGAAGCCACAGAGTACTATGTGATAACGCTCCGCGTTGATGAGGACGGGGAAGCCACACTTGTAGAAGTGCAGCCAGAAGATTATCTCTAAAAGCGGAACTTGTGCTATCAAAACTGAACACCTGGGGATTCTAGTTGGTAGAGCTCCAGGCTAAAGGTCACTCCCTTCGCTAGAGAACCCTGATGTCATCAGGGTTCTCTGCGAGTCCAGGCAAATAATGAACACATTGCGCTGCGCCGTCTATTATTGAACCAAGCGCACTTACTGCTCGTTGATGGGCATTTCGTGATGAAATACGATCGTATTTGAGCACATTTCTTTAGCCGCAGCGTATCGGGGGGGGACAATGGCCTGCCGTTTTGCTTATGAAGGGGTGGGAGAGTCACTCAAATAAAGGCGCGGTTCTTTATCAAGACAACCTACAAGACAGACGAAGGAGAGAAAACAGCGATGAATAGCAGTCAGAAGCGGCGGATTTTTATCCCTCTGCTCCTAGCAGTAGCTATGATGCTTACAGGTTGTCTCGGCATATGGACAAGCCACTACAACGTAGCCGGCACGGTTATGGAAGAGGATACAGGCGTTCCTTTGGTGGGTGCGCTTGTCACTATGGGCTTACGAAGAGCTGTTACTGATGCGAGAGGCAATTTCGAACTCAAAACCCTTGCAGCTGGCCAGCGCGAACTCAAAGTGGAGCTAGATGGATATGAGCCTACCGTCCTCAGCGTCGATCTTTCAAGCAATAAAACTGTTGATGTAGGCCTAGCATCAGCCCTGCCGCCGATCCAAAACGACGGACTGATGATGTATGATATCAATCGGATATTATCGGATCGCGACACAGTCACCTACACAGCGCTGTTCTACCAGATAAACATGGTCCGCTTCCTCGTACCCTCTGCATCGTTTGTTCAAGCTGACCGTATGGTCGCTATTGTTAACGGCCAGCCTATTGACCAGTACCCCGGCCACACCTATACCCACGGAGCAGTACCCCTGTGTTTTTGGCAATCAAAAATTCCAGAGCATGGCAGTGTAGACGTACATAGCACCCTGACCTGAATCGTTGTCTAGTCCATCTGAGTTGTCTGTGAAATACCTTCTGCTCTAGCAGCGATGGCTTCTCTGTAGCGGTAGCTGGGGCCTGAGAAG
>LDJB01000005.1:33829-40353 GCA_001028815.1 Peptococcaceae bacterium 1109 | reverse complement strand
CCCCTGGCCATGGGTGAGAATACCTTCCAAATCAGGGTATGGGATTCGGAGGGCCATGCACGGACCAGTGCGCTCTATACCTACTACGTGGACATAAATCCCCTAGACCTTCGCGTGTTCATGACCTGGGCAGGAGGTGCAGATCTGGATTTGCACATGTTCAAGCGGGATTCCGAGGAACCGAACGTGTTCACGCACGGGGGCAGCGACCGCCATGTCTACTTCAACAACATGCGCCCTCATGATTTTGGCATTGGCGAGGATAGGAATCCCGTCTACGAATGGGATGGAGCAGGTTACAGCGGTTGGGAGAACATCATCCTGCCTGTGCTCACTCCAGGAGAATACCACATTTGGGTTCTCCCTTACGAGGTGTATGAGCAAACAACAGGGCAGTTGAAGGTAATTTTCAACGCCGCTTCTCCCACGCCTACAGAAGCAACCTTTGACCTCATGTTCGACCTTGAGGATGAAAAAAACGAATACTATGTGATAACGGTTCGCGTTGATGAAAAGGGAGAAGCTACACTTGTAGAAGTGGAGCCAGGAGAGGCCCTCTAAGGGTTGCACGTTTACTAGCGAAAGAGAACCCTGATGCCCTCAGGGTTCTCTTCTATCTTTCTGGCCTAGGTTCTTCACTGCGATCTTCCCCGTCGCTGCTTCACCGCTGATGCGAAACACATACTCATCCGTTTCGGCAATGCCAACGGTGAACGTCCGGGAAGGCAGATCACTCCCCGCATAGGGCTCGCTGCCGTTCACGCCGCTGATCACTAGAGCCATTTTGCCACTTTTGCGTACCACCTCGATTTGCAAAACATCGCCTGCCGAAAGGGATGGTTGACATTTGTGGGCCCCGGTAAACTTGGACAGGTTCATGGTAAACTCGGTCCCAGCGTAGTTTTCCAAAATCACGATACTTCCCGTGGGCGTGCAAGCAGAAAGAACCGGCAATGCAAGAAGCAAGACTGCCACTGCTAGTCTTCTAGAAAACATGCAATGACCTCCCTCACAAACTTGCCCCTTTCGTTGATCCACGGATTGTGGCCGGAATGCTCAAACCACACTATATCCTTCGCGGGAGCCTCAAGAAGCTGTTCATACTCCTCAACAAGGATTGTGGGCGCATTCACATCATACCGGCCAAGGAAGAAGTACACAGGCACATCCAGTTTGGCGTAGTCCTTCCGCAGATCAATTCCATAGAGCTGTTGGTACACATGGTTGAAGGTGTTCACAATACCCCGGAGAAAGTTGATCTTATCCAACAAGCCGTACTCAGAAGAACCAATATCCCGCAGAGTGTTATAGCCAGGATTGTGTATGGCTGGGTGGCTTGCCATGTAGCCGCTCAGGTAGTTAAGGTACACTGCGCTTTTCCACGTAACGTCCTTGCCGTAGTAGGGCGGTTCGCCGTTTGCCGCGAGTTTCTTGAGTAGGGCAGTATTACCCCTCTGCTGGGCGAGCTCCCGAGCCAGGGCGTAGTCCATCCGCTCCGTCTCCATAAAATCGACCATCTGCCCCGTGCCGATAAAAGCGTGATACAACTCAGGGTACTCGCCGATCAGGAAGATCCCCAGTGCACTGCCCCACGATTCACCAATGAGATAGATCTTCTCCTGGTCAAAGCGTTCCCTTAGGTACTCTGTGAGTGCCCGGCCATCGTCGATGTAGGTTTGGGCGGTGATGTTCTTGATCCTGTCTGCATAGTACGACTTCCCGGAACCGGGCTGGTCCCAGTTTACCACAACAAAGTGCTTCTCCAGCTCTCCCAGCTCGTGACGGACCGCCCCTAGCTGCGTGCCGCCTGGCCCACCTGCCAGGAAAAGCAGTACAGGGTTGCTCTTGTCCCAGCCTCGCACGCTGATCCACTGCTTTCTGCCGTTGAGTTCCAACCTTAACAGTTCGGCAATGCTGTTTTCCCCTGCGATTGGGGGCGTTGATGCTGTCACCTGGGAGATGGCTACTAGAGCCACATCGAGAGCAATCAAGACGGCAAAGGTTATTGCCGCCTTCTTAAGGCGAACGGCCTGCTGCGGGGTGGCCTTACCGCGCGCCACCGCGATCACCCTGTGCGCCACACAGGCAATAAGAACGAGAAGAGCAATTACGGTAACCATCACCAAGAGGAGAAAAACAAGTAATTGATTCACTGCAAAAACCTCCATTAAATGAAAACGGCTGTACTTCAAGCCCATTGCTACCATTGAAACTATAGCAACAAAACCTGTCGTACAGCTGAATCGAACCTTAAATCTACCTTAAATGATAGGGAGCTCAACAAAAAAGGCGCTTCCTCTACCTTCATGGTCGATGAGGCTGAGCTCGCCTCCATGGGCTTGGGCGATTCGCTTGGCAATGGAGAGGCCAAGGCCCGTCCCGCCAGTCTCTGGGCTGCGGGAATTATCTGCCCGGACAAATGGTTTGAATATATCTGCCCGCAGGTGGCTTGGAATCCCGATGCCATCGTCGCGGAAAGTAAGAGCTGCTTGGCCGCGGCTCACGTTCAGGCTAACAGAAACCGTAGTTCCCGGGGGGTTATACCGTAGGGCATTGCTGGCTAGGTTTTGGATCAGCCGGCTGAAACGATTTCTGTCCAATAGAGCATAAACGCTCTCTTCGGGAATATGGAACTCATAGCTAAAGCCTGCCTCTTCCAGCTGCGGCACAAGTTCACCACAGAGCTGCCTAAGTGTCTCACACAAATCTACCTTCTCCCTGTTCAAAGAGAACTGGGCGCTGTCCATCTGAGAAAGCTCGAACAGTTCTGTGAGGAGGCGGTTTGCCCTGTGGCTGTTTTGCCGGATGACACTAAGGTATCTATTCCATTCTTCCCTGCTCAGATCAGGTGATGTGCAAAGGTGTTCTGCATAGCCTTGGATGCTGGACAGAGGATTCTTTAGATCATGGGAGATATCGAGAATCAGCCGCCGCCTATCCTCTTCTGATTTCCTCCGCAGGGCGATTTCCTGTTCGATTCGAGAGGCCATGCCGTTAAAGGTATGTGCAAGCTCAGCGAACTCGTTCTTGAGGTTCAGGTCTACTCGCGCCCCGTAGTCTCCTTCCCGCAAACGCCGCGCTCCTTCACTTAACCGGCGCAAGGGGCCTGTAATCTGCGCTGCAGTAACCGTAGAATACAACCCGGTGAAAGTCAATACAACCAGCAAATATGCGCCCAGGGCGGAGCCTAGAATAAGGGCTGCCCGTCCCAAGTCCCCAGCGGCTGCCTTCGTGTTCAGGATAAAAGCAAAATCGATGCGGATGGACGCGGGGAAACTCACAACCAACCAGAACTGTCCTTCGGGGTTGTAGAGAATATCGTGGTGGAAGGCTGAATGCTTATACTTACTCCAAACCAAGAAATCCGTAAACTCTTCGGCAGTAAGCTGCTTGAGGGGCAAAGCATGTTCCCCTTCGGACAGCAAGACGCGGTAATCCTTGTCAATAACGGTCACACTACCGCCGCTTTCCACTACGGGCGAGACATCAATCTCCTGGTAATCATCGCGGATGAGGGCGCTTGCGGGGAAACGGCTCTTGGCAAAGACACTGGACGAGATCTGGCTGGCGATGGAGAGGAAAGCAAATGCGAGAGCTATGGACAGGAGAACGAGGGCAGAAACAACTAAGTAATGGGCAAAGAACTGCCTGGAGATCCCTTGCTTCATGGCCTTTTACCCGTGTAGTGCAGTTTATATCCGATACCGCGGATCGTCTTTAGATAAGTGGGTTTCTGTGGGTCATCCTCGATCTTGCTCCGCAGCCTGCTGATATGGACCATCACCGTGTTATCATCATAGTAGAACTCTTCATCCCAGACTGCTGCGTAGAGCTGCCGCTTGGTGAAGACTCGCTCAGGGTTTTCCATGAAATGCAAAAGCAGCCGGTACTCCTTTGCTCCCAGCTCAATGGGGACACCATCTTTAAAGGCACAGCAACCTGTTCTATCAATGGACAAACTGCCGTATGTGATCCTGGCGCTTGCTTGTCCCGTGGCTGTAAGATACTCATGACTGCGGCGAAGCTGAGCCCCGACCCGAGCGATCAGTTCAGCGACGGAAAAGGGCTTAGCCACATAATCATCTGCCCCGAGCCCAAGCCCTAGTACCTTGTCCAAATCATCTGCCCGGGCTGTGAGCATAATGACAGGCGTGATCTTGTGCTCTCGTATGCGCCTCAACAAGCTGAAACCGTCCATCACCGGCATCATTACGTCCAAAATTGCGAGATCCACATACTGCGTGGAGAAGAGTTCCCACGCCTCCTTGCCGTTCTGCGCCTCCAAAACCGTGTACCCATGCTCCTCCAGGCTGATTTTGATCAGATTGCGGATATCAGCCTCATCATCTGCGATCAGAATATTCATGGGGCGTAGCGCCTCCCACTATGGCTTATAACTCCAGCACCGCCCATACTTCATCATCATTCATTTCGCCGGTCTCCTGGAATCCAAGGGACGAGAACAAACGCCTTGCCCTATCGTTCGTAGGTTTGTAGGAGAGCACCACCAGTCCAGCCTCCCCATATGGGAACGACCTAATAAGCGCCAACGCTTGTTCCACAGCCTTCCTGGCGTATCCCCTGCCTTGGTATCTCTTGTCCAGCATTAGCCTGCAGATCTTGTATACACTCTCATCATCCCCATCGTCCGGATCAGCCGGATCGTATGCAAGCATGATGAACCCAACCATATCCTCACCAGCGTAGATCCCATAGGGCATCGGAACGAAGTCGCCGTTAGCTGAAGCGATGTAGGCTTCCGCAAGGCTGTAGAGGTTTGATGCAACAAACTGCTTCTGATGTTCAAAAGGTTCAAGCTGAATACATTCGAAAAAGTCGTTGTAGGAGATGGTACGAAGGGTTATCATACATGCCTCCTTAACTGATCAGCGTATCATCAATATGGTGTTAGGCCAACGCCCTTGGGCTCAACTACAACTCTGTCCTTCCCTCCAGCTTTGGCCTGGAGGAGCAGATTGTCCACTTTTCGCAAGAGCGATTGTTTGCTATCATGCCGTTCATACTCTACCACACCAAAACTGCACGTCACTCCTAATAGGCCCTCTACGGTCTCTTCCGCGATGCGACCCCTCAGCCGCTCAGCCAGTTTCCTCGCTTCCGCAAGATTCGTATTCGGAAGAAGGATAGCAAACTCATCGCCACCCCATCTCGCGAAAACATCTGCTTCACGAATACACCCCTGCACCGCATGGACGACCTGCTTCAACACCTTATCGCCCATCATATGCCCGAAGTGGTCATTTACCCCTTTGAAGTTATCTATGTCGAACAACAGGATTGAAAGGGGACTGCCATAGCGATTAGAAAAACTAACCCACTGATCCACTACATCATCAAACTTCTTCCGGTTGTAGATGCCTGTCAGCGGGTCCTTAACAGACACCTCTTGCAGCTTCCGCTTGGCGGTAAAAGCCTTTCGCTTCGTTCGTTCGTTCATGCAGTAATTCATGTTGCAATAGACCAGGAGGATGGCTTGGTAGGCAGCAATACGATAGAAATCGCGGAACTGCATCCCGGAAAGCTTACGGTTAAGGCAGATAAGCACCGCTATGGAGAAGAGAATGGAGATTACCTGTGAATAGGTGATTCTATTGGGCAAAAGGTACATGGCCAGGGTGATCACCAATAAACCTATAGCGCTGAAGTAGTTGAGGGACTCGTAGTGCTTCAGCGTAAAGAGGTAAGTGAGGGCCATAGCAACTTGGTATAAAGACACTAAGAGCACAAACTGCTTGTGCTCTGCAGTGCGCCTTGCAGCGAAGAACATCAATGCTGAAGCAAAGATGAACATCATCCGGACAGGGGTAATCCGAGCAAACAACAGGGTGCCGCCCTCGGAGATATAGCTTTGCACGACAAAAAGGGCCAGTATAAGTCCGCAAACGAGGGCAATCGACGCGGTTACTGTCCTAGAAGCTTCCAGGTTTTCGGCGGAATATTCTGCCTCCAAGGCCCTATCTGTGAATTCCCCCAAAAATGACACTCGATATCTCGTATCATCATCCATGGGCTTGATCACTCAGCTCTTTCTAGGATTCTGCTGCCACATGATGCCGGGCAGAAGGGAGTTCCCCTATATGAATTGTACCACGGAAGTGATGAACAAGAAAAGAAAAAGGAAAGATAGTCCGAGGCGCATCGCACACCTGGTGCTGGTCGACTCGGTGAACACTACAGTATTTTTTCCAAGTCGTGGCCGATCCCCTGGAACTTCCTATACTCATGGGGGATGTTCAACGAATCCAAGTATAGGTGCAGTATTTCGTTATCGCAGAGCAAAATGTCTGCCGTACCGATGTGAATAGCAATCCTTAGTTTGGCCCGGATTTCTTCCGCATTTTGCCTCACCAGGCTTAGAATATTGTTTTCTTCTAAGTACCATTTTTCTCTCAGCATTGCTTCGTATAACTCCATGGCTCTTTCTGGTTCCACCCCTACGGTGCGATACTCTTTGTGATAGAGATGATGGTAGGTTCCTGCATACGCGGTTACGGAACCAAACT
>LDJB01000005.1:32119-33425 GCA_001028815.1 Peptococcaceae bacterium 1109 | reverse complement strand
CAGGTATGCAGTCTGCTTGGGGGTCAGATCGGCCACTCCTCAGTGTTGGGGTTGGTTAACCAGATTGTCACCATCGGCGGACTTAAGGTCTGGTTTTGAAATCCCACAGACTTTGATCTGGCAGCTGAAATTCCCCTGCGTTATGGTAATTCCAAAACTACCGTAAGGGGTGTTCCAGTGGCCATGACCATGTCAAAGCAGGAAATTGCTGAGCAGCGCTTTGAGCTTATCGCTCCGCTCTTGGAGCCTGACATTGAACAAGCCGAGCGCAGGGCTAGGAGAGAAAAGATACTGGAAAGGCAGCGTCTTTTGGGCAAGCCAATCTCCGAGCGGACACTGCGGCGTTACGTCCAGTTGTACCGGGAGAAGGGCTTGAAGGGATTGGAGCCCAAAGGCAGAGATGACTGCGGAATGCTGCGCGGATTGTCTCGTTCAGTTCTGGATGAGGCCAAGATTCTCAAGGCGGAGCTTCCTCAGCGCAGTGTACGCCAGATCATTGAAATTCTAGAGGTTGAGGGTAAGATCGAACCCGGTTCTGTAAGTGCAGCCACTTTAGGGAGGCACTTAAGAAAAGAGGGGCTCATGGAGCTTCCTAAGGCCCCCAAGGGCGGCTTTAGGCGCTTCCAAAAGAAGTACCGCAACCAGCTCTGGCAGGTAGACCTTAAGTACGGGCCATTCATACCGGACCCAGGTGATCCTAAGAAGAGCCGTAGGACATACCTAATTGCTTTCATCGATGATTACACGAGACTGGTTCCCCATGCTCAGTTCTACCTTGACCAGAAACTTCCCGTCTTGGAAGACTGCTTCCGCAAGGCCATTCTAAAGCGCGGCATTCCAGACAACGTCTACGTGGACAACGGCAAAATCTTCGTCTCCAAGTGGTTCCGCATGGCCTGCGCTAAACTCAACATCCGGCACACTACGACATCGCCGTTCTCGCCAGAGGCCAAGGGCAAGGTTGAACGCTTTATGGGGACAGTGGACCAGTTCATTAACGAGATGAACCTTTTCAAGCCCAAAACATTGAAAGAGCTCAATGATGCCTTCTTTTCCTGGCTGGAAGAGGGATACAACCATAAACCCCATTCAGCCCATAAGGGGCTATCGCCGGCCATCGTTTTTGCCGAAGACTCTCGTAAACTCCGCTTTGCTACCCCGGAGGAGCTGTGGGAAGCATTTCTCTGGGAAGAAACCCGCAGGGTGGACAAAACCGGCTGTGTAAAGCTCAACGGTTTGGTCTTCGATGTTGGGCCGGAGCTTGTTGGAAAACATGTGGACCTGAGATTCGACCCGTTTGACATGG
>LDJB01000005.1:13079-31278 GCA_001028815.1 Peptococcaceae bacterium 1109 | reverse complement strand
TGAATCATCTGACAGGAGGAAAGGAATTTGCACAAGATGGTCGATAAAGAGTATATCAGAAAACTGCATTATGTGGAAGGCTGGTCCATTAGAAAGATCAGCCGACAGCTTCCAGTATCTCGTCCAACCATCCGAAAAATGCTAAAGGATTCTGGAATCCCAAAGTACAATCTCACTAAGCCACGCCCATCTCCGGTGATGGATGAGTTTCGACCGATTCTGCAACAGTGGCTGTTTGAGGATCAATCTGCCCCACCTAAGCAAAGACATACGGCTGTTAGAATGTATGAAAGATTACGGGACGAATATGGTTTCACCGGTGCTGAGTCAACAGTGCGTCGTGTTGTTTCTCAATTGCGTAAGTCTGTTCCTGAATGCTTTATTCCCCTCACAGCTGCTCCTGGGGAGCAGTTTCAAGTGGATTTTGGACAGGCTTTAGCGGTCATCAATGGGGTAGAGACCAAAGCCCATTTGTTTTGCATGAGGCTCAAACACAGCCATGTTCCCTTTGTCTGTGCTTTTCCCACTGAACGGTTAGAAGCATTTTTGGAGGGTCATGTACTAGGGTTTGAGTATTACGGAGGAGTAGCGAGAGAAGGGTTGTATGACAATGCTAAGACCCAGGTGGTGAAGATACTTGAGGGTCCACTGCGTGAAGAACATGAATGGTTTTCTAGCTTACGCTCTCATTACCTATTCAACAGCCACTTCTGTCGTCCAAGGCGCGGCAACGAAAAGGGATCTGTTGAAAACTTGGTAAAGTACGTCCGCCAACATGTTTTAGTGCCAGTCTCATCCTTTGACAGCTGGACAGAACTCAATGAAAAGTTGCTTCAATGGTGCGAGAGAGAGAAGCAAAGAAATCTACCGTTATGGGAGGAGGAACGACTAGCGCTACGGGCATTGCCTAGTGCTCGATTCTGTGCAGCTCGCCCTCAAGTAGCACAAGTGAGCAGATACTCTTTGGTTACTGTGGATCGGAACCGTTACTCTGTTCCCAGTGATTATGTAGGACAAAACCTCTTGGCCAAGGCTTACGTTGATAGAATTGACATCCTCAGCCGAGATCAAGTCATTGCTTCACACAAGCGTCACTATGGTCGAGGTAATACATCTTTACAGCTAGAGCATTACTTGACAGCACTTGAACGTAAGCCACATGCTGTTACCCATGCTACTGTCGTAAGGCAGTTACCTGAGGCATTTCAGCGTGTAAAGGAGCAGATGGAGCGTTCCTCACCAATGGGATACAAGGACTTTATGAAGGTCCTTTTGCTAATGCGCGAGTATCCGCTGGACAAGGTCCATAACGCCATCAATGCAATTGGCCCTCACATGGCCAACGAACTCTCGATTCGTAAGCATCTAGAGAATGAACTATTAGACAACACAACTCAAATTGATAACCCTGTACTTTCTGCCACCCCATTGATTACAGCCACTGATACTTACAGATATGACCAATTGATACGAGGGGTGAGCTGATGATACCGGAGATTCTAGAAGCTCAGATTGAGATTGGCTGCAAAGAACTTAGGATGCCTGGACTTCGTAGACATTTCCGCAATCTGGTCCGCGAAGCCGAAGAACAACAGATGGAATATGCCTCATTCCTTAAACCGACTTTCCGCACCCTTGAACCTCATGGAAAAATAGTTTCTGCCCAGCAGGAATTTGTTAGAATTTCGCGAACTGTTCTCTATCCAAATATTGGAGGGAGAATCAGTGCAGGTCTCAGCCAAACACCCAGGCGCAGCTAATCTCATGGCTCACCTATGCAAGGAGCTCGACATAGCCAGGTTCATAAACCACATGGTTACCTGGGATGACAGACAATGGAAGGTATCTCCCGGCACGTTGATTACGGCTCTTGTTATCAACATCTTGGTTCACCGAAGGCCCCTCTACCGTGTGGAACGGTTCTATGAAGCCATGGACATGCCTCTGCTTTTTGAGGAGGATATTCAGGCTCAAGACCTCAACGATGACACTCTAGGCCGGGCCCTTGATAGGCTAGCTGAGATCGACTGTCGGCAGCTGCTCGGAACTATCGCCTGCCGAGCGGCGAACATAGAAGATATGGAAATCCGCTCAGTACACGCCGATACCACCTCTTTTTCCGTCTACGGGTCGTATGAGAACGAAGACAGCAATGGAAGTTTTGAGAAACAGTTCATCGAGATCGTCTACGGCCACAGCAAAGACAAGCGAGATGATCTCAAGCAGCTCAAGTTCGGACTGATGGTTACCAATGACGGGTTTCCCATCGTGGGAACCGTTAACAGCGGCAACGAAAGCGACATGGTGTGGAGCCGGGATATACTCGATGAGTTCAAGGTCAGCTTTCTTGAGACCTGGAATGTGGCCTTTGTCGCTGACTCAGCCCTGATCACCATGGAGAACCTCAAAGCAATGGATGCCAAGAAGATCCGGTTCATCTCTGTTCTGCCCGGGCGATATTCTCTAGCCCAGGAGCTGCGGGACCGTGCTTGGGAAGAGGGAAGATGGCGTTATCGCGGCCCTATGTCCAAGGCCAAAGATGCGGCTCATTACTGGACACAGACTCTGCAGGCCGAGTTTGCCGGTAGAGTCTACCGCTTCATCGTAGTCCGCTCTTCTAAGCTGGATAACCGCAAGGAGAAGAAGCTGGAGAGAGTTCTGGAAACTGAGCAGAAGGACCTCGCCAAGCTCAAAAAGCAGCTGGAAAAGGAATCGTTCCAATGTGAACCAGATGCCAAAGCCAGGCTGGATGCAGTTTTGGCAGAGAACAAAACGCTCCATAGGCTGACAGGCCGTGTTGTTAGGCAGCAGAAAATCAAACGCCCTCCTGGAAGACCACGGAAAGATCGGCAGGAAGCTGTTCTGGAGACGATCACTACCTTTCGGCTGGAAATCGACATCCATCCTCCAACGGAAGAGGCTCTCACTGAATGGCGTCAGCGGGAAGCCACCTTTGTGCTGATAACCTCGGTGTCAGAGGATCTCTATGATGACTATGATGTCCTCAAAGAGTACAAGGGTCAGATCAACGTGGAAATGCGGTTTCGGTTCCTGAAGGATCCTATGTTTGTCAACGCCATCTACCTGAAGACCCCAAAGAGAGTCCAAGCACTGGGGTATGTGATCCTGCTGGCGGTTATGATAGCTTCCCTTCTGGAGATGAGGATCCGGGAGGCTATGGCCAAAGAGAAGGCAACGATCTCCACAGGCCCTCGTACTCTAGACCGCCCAACAGCCCGTGTACTGCTGGATATGCTCAACACGATCCAGGTTGTCTATTTGACCTATGATGACCATGTAGAGCGCCATCTGCCTCACGATATCCCGCCGGATGTTCTGAGGCTGCTCAAGTTCGCCGGCTATGATGAACGGATCTACCTCGAAAATCCATTCAGAAAACCCACCTAATTCTCTGCCCAAGGGTGCGAAAAGCAGGTTGCACCGTCTATTTTTAGGCAATAACAAGGATTCCGGTGTGTCAGCGTTATTGGAATCGGTATTGAACCAGATTTTGCAGGCGCAAGCCACCGAACAGCTTCAAGCCGAACCATACGAACGCACTGATAAAAGGAAGGGATATCGTAACGGCACACGCCCGCATACACTAACCACCCGGGTGGGAACCATAGCCTTACATGTTCCGCGTTTTCGTAACGGTCAGTTTTCCACCGAGATGTTTGCCCGCTACCAGCGGAGCGAACAGGCCTTGATACTGGCCCTGATGGAAATGGTAATCAACGGGGTTTCTACCCGCAAGGTCAGTCAGATAACGGAAGAGCTGTGTGGTACCGAATTTTCCAAATCCACTGTTTCAGAGTTGTGTAAGAAACTGGACCCCATTGTGAACGCTTGGAATAACCGAGACTTGCGGGAAAGATGCTATCCTTTTGTCTTGGTGGACGCTTTCGTACTGAAGATTCGTGAAGACGGTCGCGTCCGTTCCCGGAGCGCTATGATCGCTATCGGCATAAATACCGAAGGCTACCGGGAAGTTTTAGGTCTCATGCTGGGCGACAGTGAATCCGAAGCCAGTTGGAGCCAGTTTTTTTCCTGGCTTAAAAGCCGTAACCTGCGTGGTGTCGAACTGGTAGTATCAGATGACCATGGCGGCCTGGTCAAGGCGGTTCGCCGCTACTTCCAAGGTGTTACCTGGCATCGCTGCCAAACCCACTTTATGTGTAATATCATGGACGCTACGCCTAAGTCGGCAAAAGAAGAGCTTTATCCGCATCTGCGAGCGATTCTGGATGCGCCTGATATCGGTACTGCCCGGTTGTTATTGAATCAAACCTTGGAGACATTTGAGAAAAAAGCACCCAAGGCCATGCAAATACTTGAAATGGGCTTTGATGACGCTACCGCGGTCCTTATGCTGCCGAAAAAATATCGCCGGCGTCTGCGTACTACAAACGCTGTCGAGCGTCTTATCGAAGAGATTAGGCGCAGGGAACGAGTTATCCGTATTTTCCCGAACCGGGAATCGGCAATTCGCCTAATTGGAGCCTTACTTATGGAAATTGACGACAAGTGGATAAGCGGCAAAAAGTATCTGGATATGAGTGAATACCTTCAGTGGCAAGAAGAGCAAAAACAAATTAATGATCAAAGCAATATTGCGTATATCAGATAAGCTTATTGATAACCGAGGAATTTTACACACACTTATGGGCTTGATCGGTACAAGCAATGGCGTTTTCCATTTAATAGTATCAATTCTTCTTGGCTGACATAAATCCTCCAGCCTCATACAATCGCCTCCGATCATAGCAAGATGGACACTGACCGCATGGTTTGTCATTATTCCTCTCACAACTGTATGTAAGGTCAACAGGTACTCCATGGCTCATGCAATATTGGTAAACTTCCAGCTTGCTCCACCTGAGAAAGGGCGCTTCTACCGTAACAGTACCGCTGAAGTAACCATCCAACAGCCGTTGCATATCTGCCATAAACCCTTGAGAACAGTCATAATAAATCGTGCCGGAGTGTATCCCAAGAGCCACTCTATTAACACCCGGTGACAAGTTTGCACAGGCAATCAGAACAAGAATCGCATTTCGGCAGAAATATTCATCACCACGTCGAGCAAGGGGAGGCTTAATCTGGGCTATCCTGAGCTCTATACCATAGTGCGCTGCAATAGCTTTTGCAGCCTGCGCTTCTCTTTCAGCGACTGGCTGACCGTACTGGACATGTAGGCCGAAAACGGGTGTATTTTGACTTCTGTAATAATGAACCAGAGCAGCCGAGTCGATACCTCCACTCAGAAGAACCAGCACTGAATTCATAGCACCTTCTCCGTAAACTACAATCCTCTCCAAAGAGAAATTTAATGATCGGGTAACCATATTGCAAATATCAGTATAAAGGTACGACATGGACCATAACGGCTTTTAGTCAACGATCGCCTTAACAAAAGCATCAGTGACATCAGCATAAAATTCGATATTGATCTTCGTAGCCATTTCGTCAGGAAAATCAAACAGTTGCCTTCGAGAGGATATAGGCATTAACAGCGTCGTAGCTCCTTTCTCGAGGGCCAGTTCGGCCACAGCAACCGGATTTGGTATCATCTCAATTGAACCGCCAAGGTTTAAGGCTCCGACTATGATCAATCCCCCCTTGACGCTTCGTTCAATTAGGGCGCTGCAAAGCGCAATCAGCACTGGCAAACCGAGTCCCTGGCCTGAACGTTCCACGTCCATAGCGCGTAATTGGATTGAAAACTCATGCGCGCGCGGATCGCGGTCACCAACCAGTTCTTTGGCTCTAACATACAGATTCTGTTCTCCGTAACGGACGCTCTCCCGAAATGCCGGCGGAACGGGTGAGTTAAGAATTTTTACCCCACTGCCAGGACCAACAGTAACCTCTATTCGATACAGAGCTGGGGAAGCGTCCTGACCGCCGGGGCTGATCGCCCATACCTGCCCTGGAGGTAGAGGGTCACTGTCAATGGTTTCGTCACTATGGAGTTCCGGCGTGGAAACAAACTGTTCCACCCCATCTACTCCCATGGAGAAGCTGAAATGAGTATTTCGAAATTCAGTCTTAAGGCAGCGCTTTTGCTGTTCCTTCACCCTGCGACGCGATTCCAGGGCAATACGGACGATCTTTTCTAGCTCTTCATCAGGTATCGGCATCTCGGGATCAGGGAAAAGCAGCTTGATCAGGCCGCTAACGGTTTTATTGACGGCTTCAATATCACGACCGCTGAGCGCTCCTCCCCAGTTAACCCTACCCTGCAACACGGAAACCCGGCTACCATCACGGAGTTTGTGCCAGCATTCGGAGAGAAAGTCGCTGACTAAACCAAAATGATCCGTAAGATGAATATTTGGATTGAGCTTGGGAAACTCCCACCCTGGAACATACGCGTGAATACGGTCCATAAAAGCCGTATCATCCCGCATCTCCGGCGGAAGTGGACTAAATAAATGGCCGATGCGTTGCTGCTGCTGAACATCCATATCAAAATTCCCCAGCATTACAATGGAGCCGGAAGCACGAATACTTTCCTTACCGCGGGAGAATTCGCCAGAGGCCATGTACCCTTTCATAATGTTGACGCCGTCTTTCTGATCGAAGGATATACCAGATACTTCATCAAAGCACACGACATCATAGTGGCAGACAAGACCACGTTGTCCGGTGGCATTATTCACAAACATTTTAGCCACTGTGGCTTTACCGCCTGAAATTAAATGGGAGTAAGGAGAGATTTGTTGAAACAAATGGCTTTTGCCGGTCCCCCGGGGGCCTATTTCAACAAGATTGTAGTTGCGCTCTACAAAAGGCACCATCCGCAATAAGGCGATATTCTGAGCCCGTTCTGAAAGGGCATCCGGTTCTAATCCTACGGAACGTATTAGAATACGTTTCCATTCGTCGGTGGTGAATTGGCTTCTCCCACGCTGTAGTACAGACAGTGCGTCTACCTTTGAAAGTTGAATGGCTCGTAAGCTTTCAATGGCGAAGGGACGACCGTTTTTCTCCTGGGCAATGGTAGCATCATAGGCGAGGGTGACTTCTGCGTAAAACCCATCGGTCAGCATTCGCTCATTTTCACGAACCAAGTCATCGTCAATCCGGACATCTTTTAGCCCCAAGCTTGGTAGCTCGGCAACAAAACAATCGTTTTTGGTGTCTAATCGAGCCTTGATGAGGTCAATTATTTTGACCGAACCAATCTCTCTTGCCCGTGCTTTAAAAAGCTCTTCTTCACCGGTCCTAACCGTGCGATCCCTTAATTGCCTCTCAACAATCTCTAGGCCTTCCTCGATCTCCTTTTCATCGACAGTTGCACAATACCGGCCGAGCAGGAATTCTACTACGTAGGTGGGTACAGGATACTGCCGGCTGTATTTGCGCACCAGGTCTTTCCGAACTATATACCCGTCAAATACAGAAGCTGCCAATTTATCGAGGGCGTCAAGCTCCATACCTACTCATCACCTCCAACGGTGGTTGCCTGCTTTGCAAGCACGCGTCCTGATGGGTCGAGCAAGACAAGACTGACCGTAGTTCCTTCAAGGGAATCGTCCGCGACAAGAAGTCCAACACGTCCAGTGGAATCAATCTGCTTGGGCGTAGTAATACTGGAATTCGGATCATTGGGTTTTGTCCGAAGGTCGGCTATGACTTCGGCACTGCTGGCATTAACTGCAACGCGACAACGCATCCCAAACCATTGAATTTCCCTTATACTAACTGCTACCTGAAGTAACTCGATCGAATTAAAGGTCAAATCAGGAATAAGGCATTCCTGAAGACTTACGCCTCCGTGGGCATACTCGTTACCTTTGACGAAACAATATACCCCCGGTGCAAAAGCAAAGTGCTGATATGCATTCCAGTACCATCCAGCAGTTGGCACATCAACACGGGTTCCTGGCCTGATGGCGGCGCATCTTGTCCAGCGGCTTTCGGTGAGGTATTTGGGTAGTTTCATGGCCGGCAGCCCACCCGGAACTAAAAGCCACCCGTGGTCCGTGACAATGCGCACCTGCTTCCAGCCGGCCTCCAGTAAATCTTGGATTCGGTCTACAACCAGCTCAAGCTGTTCATCGATGCGGGCAGCGAGCCTGCTTTGCAATGTATGACCCAATCTGTCAAATTCGCCAAATTCCGTCCACCCACGTGCTCCAGGCTCATCCGGGTTGCCCGTCTCAAAGGAATTAAACACCTGATAGCCTGCCTCCGTGAAAAGTTTGCGAAACCGGTCGGGAGTTAGTGAAAGATTGGCCTCAGCAGTCTCCGGAATAAAATCTTCGCCGGGTAGATCACCTGAAAGCTTTCCTGCTATTGGGGAGACTGCTGGTTTCGCCGTTGCCGTTACTGTGGGCAGTCCGGCCCAGCGCCAGTTTATATTTACCTGGAGCTGTCTTTCTTCGGCCATGGCAACCAGTCGCCGGGCAATGTCGAATCGCAGCCCATCCACAAAAAGCAAACACTGTCCAGGATTGGCGGCAATTAAAGTTTGGGTTTTGCTGGCAACGTTCGGCAAAGGGAAGGTTGCAATTAAATCTTGAAAATGCCGGGTTGTATCCTCCAGCCAGGGCAGATAAATACTGCGAATAGCAACTTGTATTGCCCTCGTATCCTCAGATGATTTTACGCTGCTAACTGCCCTCAATACGGCATCATCGGCCAGATATCCACCTTCCGTATACAGATCAGCCATTGCTTTTGGCGAGTCGCCTCCAAGGCCTTGAGCTGTTTTTCGCGCCAGGGTTACGAGGTGTTTTAAGGCCACGGCCAGCGGGCTCTGCCCCAGCCGGGCCCAGACCCACTCCCTCCGTGCACCGTGTTCCTTTTCGAGTTCTTCGATTCTTTGTCTGGCATCAGCGGAAGATAATCTTTCCAATTCCAAGAGACTCTGCCTCAGCGAAGCCTCTTCCGCTTCGTTTTCATCCGGCCAGGGTTCCCGGTCAAATAACAGTCTGGCCGGTTTGGCGCGCCGCAAGATTTCGGGAATACCGGGGTAAAGCGCCGGGGCTTCGGCATATCTTTTCCACAAAGTCTGCCAGGCTTCGTTATCCCGCAATCCCATTTTTTCAGCAACAACAAGTTCGCCTTCTCCCGGATCGATCTCATATTCCACCTTACAACGAGCACAAAATGCCGCCCACTTGTCGTTACCCCATTTCTCGCGCGTATGAACCGGGTCATTCAGCCATAACAGCAAGTCCCGGGAGGTATCTGCAACCATCAACTTATCAAAATCCTCAGCCTCCAGGCGTTTACCTCGCAACCGTGATACAGGGGTGGTGGCCAATTGCGGTAGTGCCCGAAGCATCGCCTGCCGGGTCTGTTTATCTTTAGCCACATCCAGGCCCAGACCATCTTCTGATACCAAAAATGCCTCAACTGTCCAGTCTTTACCGTTACGCTGTGTCCAAACCGTACCGCGATACTGCAGTTCCACCAGCGGTTTGAGGCTGTCCGGACACTCCTCGCCGGCTCGGAGTACCTGCCGGCTCACGTTTGGCATGTAAATGATTGGGATGGCTTTATCCGGTAGTTCAACTTCAGGTAGCATTCGTTCAATAATACAACGCAGCCAAATTGCCGGTCCGGTTTTTTCTTCCGGGTTGTAATCTCCCAGGGTCAAAAGTTCCGGCATAAGTGGGCGCAATTGGGATACCAGAGGCTGCCATTGGCCGTCGGCATCGGTCCAGAGAATCGCTGCCGGCGGGACAACAGTGCCTGGATCATACCGGCCGGCTCGAAGTAACGACTCACGCACGGCTTCAAGCAGCGTATTTGCTGTCATTTTACTTGTCCTAATAGACATGGCTATCTACTCCTCGACTTCCTGTTCACTGCCTCACGTGCTTTTCTTTTTTCTTCATTGGTTAAATGCACATCATTGACCCGGTCGCCGGTAAACTTACCATTCTTCCAGAACCAGGGAAACTGTTCTTGAGGACGCGTTGGTTCTTTACCGCGGTCCTTGCCCCAATTAATATTGGGCTTCCACCGGAGGATGCCGGCACCTTTTCGGCCACCAGGAATATCAGAAGCCATAAACGGCCGGATGTTGATCCGCACTCCGTCGTTGATATCCGGTTCCCAGCCGATGGGCTGCTGTTCGATAGGCTTCCAGCGGACGAAAATGTCGAAAGGAGGTTCACCTTCGAGGATGGCAATGAGGCGTTTTTGCAATTCTAATGCCGCTGCCAGCCGGTCCTCAGCACCACCTTCGCCCCGCTTCACCCCATCTTTCTGCCGGGTAATCCACTCACCCAGATAACTATAAGTGAGGCTTTCTAAAACCTGCCTGCCCTTGCCGTTGCCCCCGGCAAGCTTGTGGTAGTTAACCAGGGCATGGAAACCGTCGCGCCGGCGCCCGTCCCAGATATGCCAGATGAAGGGTCGGTGGTGAAAGAGCTTGCAGTGCTGTTCAAAGAAATCGCTGCGGAGCCACTCGTCAAGCTCCTTCGCTTCAGAGCCCGTTGCTGCGATAAGTTCCTGCTCTTTTGTTGGCGACCAGTCATCCCCATACGCAGCGGCGAGTAAAGCCCGAAGGCGTTCGGCAGCCGGGTCTTCTCCGCGAACGGAAGGGATGCACACTATGCCGTCACTATCGGCATAATCTTCCAGCTCCCTGCAGCGCTGTACCAACTCGCGTGCTTCCGCAGACAACCGCATCGAATCATCCAGTTCCGCCGGCCAGCGGTAGCCCAGAAGGCGGGCCACCGCCACCTGAAGGGGGCTGGTAGAAACTGCCGGGTGCCCGTGGAAGATCCACTGAGTCGGGTCGTCCGAATAGGGCTCGGGGAGGCCGTTGGGATACTTCTCAGCGGCTACTTTTTGCCAGTATTCTAGGTCGAAGGGCACCTTAACCAATGTCGCGTTTGTTACGTTCAGTTTCTGATCAATCTTGCGAACAGCTTCGTTGTATTCCGGCGAAGAACAGAAGCACCAGATGGCGAGGAGATGGGTGGGATTGTACGGAATAATAACAGCAGTATTATTGTCCCAAACCTCTCCGGTAAACACTGTTACGGGAAGCTCATTCATCTGTGCCACAGCGACCCCTTGCTTTCCCCATCCTTCACGTCCCCGAATATATGCCGTAGGGCTTTGTGCCAATTCTCCTTTACCATCCTCCCATAGCAGAACATGTTCCCGTCCACTAAATAAGTGCGTACCTTCTACTGTACTTTGTTGAAAAACCCAACCACTTAGCAATTTTGGCATCTCCCAGAAACAACGTCCGAAACGAGGATAATCCCCGCTCTGTATACCTGCATATGCATTTGCAAAATGTGACAATAAATCCATACTTTCCAACTCGCCTAAAGATACCCGCGCATCCGGATTATTCAACTGCTCCGCCTGTACCACGGTTTTGAACTCGGCATTTCGAAGTAGTTCAGCTTTTTCCCGCACCGCTCGGGGGGCGGTGGCGTCGAGGCCGGCGAAGGCGTGACCATCTGGCGGAGCAGAGGCGGAAATGGCCAGTAAAGCAACATTAACCACCTCGCCTGATATAGCTTCGAATGCACCCGGGCCAAGTTTAGCAACGATATCCCATCGTCTTGTTTTCAGCATACGCATCCGAAACTTCTTATAGGTGGTCAGGAAAAGCCAGTTCTGCGGCAGGACCAGGGCCGTTGTGCCGGCAGGCGAATTGAGACGGAGCAGCCGGTCCAGAAATACAGTAGCAATATCGTTCTTGGCTTCATCGTAATATTGCGCACAAAATTCTTTGAGCTGATTGGTCTGTTTACCGCGTGCCAGGTACGGCACATTGGTTATAATAAGGTGGTAGCGCCCTCCAAGAATTTTAACTGCATCAGCAATACCGCAGGCGGCGACCCCTAACTCGTGTTGCTCGTAATCGTCTTTCTCCGCAGACATTGCTTTCTCCAGCAAGGGGCGGAGTTCATCAAACCGAGCTTCAAACAGGCTGTTTTCTAAAGCGGAACTCGGATCGATGAGGCTTCCTAAAATGGGCGCATCCCGGAACAGATCATAAAGCCGGGCCATACCGTTACGGAGGCGCTCGTCCTCGCCGGCCAGATCAACCCAGTTCTTTTTCCTGGTGTTGGGAGCAATACCGGAACAGGCTATTCGCAACTTGGGCAGCAGGCGGTATCCACCGGCTCCGGGATAAGTCCAGGCCGCCAGCGCCAGAGCAAAGGCGGCGATCTGCGTGCAGCGCTCATCGATTTCCAGACCATGGAGATTATCTCTAAGTACGGCGTCGCATGCCTCCCGGGCCGTAAGGCCTTCCTCGGCCATACGAATCGGGACCAAGTGGTAGAGAGCCGCTACGAGGAAATGGCCCGAACCGCAGCATGGGTCCAGGATTTTAAGCTCGGCTGCCCGTTTCGGCCAGCCCTCGAACGTGCCACCGGCAGGACGCCACGGCCCCTCCCCATCGCCGGTTCGGACGAAACGCAGGTAATCCCAGGTCACACCAGGCAGTGCAACCGCCTTACGAAGCTCTTCCTCACTTTCTGCCTGCCCGGCCAGCTGCGGATTCTCCGCCAGTACCCTGCCCGCGTACCAGGCACCAATGGTGTTGTGAATAAGGAAATTGACCATATAAGGCTCTGTAAAGAGCTGGGTAAAAGCCGGCAATTCATCAGCGCCAATTTTATTGCCCGACTCCTTCACCTGTTTCTTCCGCTTACTCTGCCAGAACTGGTAGACCCATCCGAGGGCGTCGCTGGCTTTAAAGATATCTGGCTCCAGGTCGTCGAGCAACTGCTCCAGCTTCAATTGATATTCGTACGGAAAAGTAACCTGCAGCACCGGGTCATCCGGGCGAAAGATCTGCGGCAGCATCTGCTGGGCAAAACGGCTGGCCAGGGTCCAAAGATCGGTACCTTCCTCCTTGGCCAGTTCCTCACACTCTTCCAGACTAACGGCCACCCCCATCTCCGGCTCGATGAGGAGGTCATTTTCCGCCAGGAAACGGGCAAAGAGCATCCGATGCCAGTGCTCGTAAGCACACTCCTGAATCAGCTGCGTGATCTCCAGTTTTCCGTTTTTGTCCTGCTTATCCCCCAGTTGCCGCGCCCGGGCACGAAGGTGGTTGCGAAGCAGACGCTGTTCTGGACTCATATGGCTGTAAGGCTCGTGATGATGCACAGCCAGGGCCTCCAGGGCCGCCTTGGCTCCGGCTTCGGCAACGTCCCGGGCTTCGACGACTGTACGTTCAAGTTTATTTCGCTGTTCTACTGATAGTACCGGCATCCATTTTCCCCTCCTACGAGATCACGATGGGGCCGTTCTTAATCCTTTCTAGAAGTTCTCTCTCAATTTTATCCACCCAGGCTTTAACATCATTTTCTGTCCTCAGAATGCTGCTGGTCAGTTTTACCTTTTGCGTTTTTGGCTCAAGCAGCTTCGCAGCTGCCATTGCAGCATTGCTAAACTGCTGAGGAAGGGCATCTGTCTTGGTTTTCCAGCTGGACAGAGGGGTTTCCTGGAGGCTTCGCAGCAAGGACTCGTCATCTTCTATGGAAAGTCGGGGAACGCTGGCAATACCTTCAGCCGCAAGAATTTGTTGCTGCTGTTCCGGAGATAGTTTCTGCCAGTTCTCATTTTCCTCAAGAGCCGCTTTCTCCCGGTTATATACCGCCTCAAAGTTGGCGTAAGCCTGCCTGACAGCGGTACGGAGCACTTTGACGACTGCTCTGTGAATATCCGGAACCGGATCGGGCTCTTCTAACAATCGACGTTCATCGCGCACAGCATTGGCCTGTTTTTGCAGTTCTTCCGCTTCAGGAAGGCCGCGGGCGTGTCGCAAAAGGATCTGCAGCCTATCCCAAGTAGGTTGGCGCTCTGCCGCCAGTTCTGCCAATGCTGACCAGTCCTGCAATTGCCGGGATAGGGTATCGAAATTCTTTAGTATCGCAGCAAGCTGTTCGTTCCCGGCCAGCCCCCGCATTGCTTCCAGATGGATTTTAGATGGACGCTCCGGCAGCGGCGGTTCGCCACCGGCACCATCGGCCAGTTCCATGAGCCTGGCCAGGAATTGCCCGGCTACAGAAGATTCCTCCCCCGCCTTGCAGCTAAGGCCTGCTGTTTGAAAAAGCTTTCGTAGCTTCATGCGGCTGCGGACATCTATGGTTACCGTTTCAACTCGGAAGTCGGTAGCCGAAATCTTAGCTTGATCCAATTGACCACGGTCAAGCTGGACTCCTTTATATATAGCGCGAAGATGTCCAGTGGTAAAAAGCGTAATCAAAGCAGCGTCAATGGCATCACGCGGCCAGCCATAAGGTGCTTTTTCAAAGGTTTCGCGAATTTCCTTCCCTGTCTTGCCGGACCCGATTTCAGAAAGAATAGCTGAACAGACAGGGTGTTTTTCGGGTGCATCGTTCCAGCCTACAGCTTGGAAGGCAGCTTCGTCGCCATTCTTTGCCCGATTGATAACAGTCGGCCACCGTTCATCATCAGCATCCCGGAAATTCGGAAAGAGGCGGTCCAAGGACGCTTCGGCGGCTGCCTGCACTTTTTCTTTTATGGACAGTTCAAAACGCTCCTGTCCCCCGCCCTGAAACACCTTAGCCGCATTAATTACATCCTGGATAAGGCTATCCCGGGTAGCCTCTGCCGTTTTCATACGAGTGGACATAGCATCACGAGCTTCCCGTCCCTCTGGAGTTGTAGGAGTACCCTTAAATTCGATGGTCGCTTTAGCCGCCTCATATTCAATAATCGCTTTTTTTAGGTCCTCGGCACTTGTTTTAGGGATATAGACGAAAATAGTCGGGCTGTCATTACCGGCCGCCCGGGCATCGGCCACAACAGTACTTTCGTTTTCTCCCCAGCCGTCACGGACCCAAACCGGGATTTCGTGGCCTTGAGTTTCAGGTGGCTCGCTGCCAAAATGAATTACCAGCTTACGTGGCACCTTGCACTTCCCTTGGAGAAGTTTAATATTACCAAGGACGTCTATACAGGCCGAATTCAACAGAGCCGAACGTTTACTGGACAAAGCCGTAAGATCATTATTTAGCCGTGTTTGCCTGTTACGGAATTCACGGTCCCATTCGCTGCTTTCCCGGGTCTGAAGGCTGTATTCCTCGTCCAGCTTAATAAGCTTTCCTTCCTCAACCAGTTTCTCAAGAATCCGTGGAATCTCTCTGCGCAGGGCAGGGCCATCACTGGCCAGGTCGCTTACCAGAAGATCTGCTACCATATCCGCGGTAGCACGGACACCAATATCAGCAACGGCTTCACGAGGGAGTTTGCGGATGAGGAATATAAGGGCGCAAATACGCTTGGCTAACAAACCTTCCGGAGTTCCATCGTCCAGATTACGAATGGTTTCGTCAATTTCCCGTAAAAGAACCCCAGTGCGAAGCAAGTCCGGCTGAAGCTGGTCAAATATGAAATCAGCCGGTACGACCGTACCCAGAGGTTTTTCGGCAATCTCCCGGACAGCATCGTGAACAATACGGAGTTGAGTACGAAGTTGGCTACTGGTTCCTGGAACGTCAACGGCACGAAGGACATGCTCCCAAAATCTGCGGCGGACGGGTAAAAGGGGATAGTCTTCAACGATAATGCTCCGGTCTTCACTTCGGGGAGCAATGCGAGTACCGACAAGATGTCGGTCAATTTCACCAGCGTAAGCATTTAACATTTCTTCGATGGCCTTACGCTTATCTGCTTTTTTGGCCAGCACTACCCGGCGAGTTACAGTTTCAACATCCGTATCAGAGAGTTCCACACGTATTGTAAAACGATCCTTCAATCGCTGGAGAAGCGGAAGATTACCGCTCAGTGCAGTCTGGCCAGCCCCTATA
Source organism: Peptococcaceae bacterium 1109 (assembly GCA_001028815.1). Taxonomy (GTDB): domain Bacteria; phylum Bacillota; class Limnochordia; order Darwinibacteriales; family Darwinibacteriaceae; genus 1109. The sequence goes on along the minus strand of LDJB01000005.1, from coordinate 15,502 downwards.
AGCAGTATTCGGCTATCAAGCTGCTTGCAAAGAGCTTCCGCTACTTCTTGCACATCATATGAACGAGCCGTACTGTCACCTATAAAGAGCTGGACTTCGTCGAGTACGATCGCTGTGCAGGGAAGTTGACCATTTACAGAAAGGACATCACGAATGATCTGGATGAATTCGGATGTCGAAATATCGTCTACATCAGGAAACTGGGCACGAATAGTGGCTCGCACCTGCTTGAGATCGGAGGCAAAATCAGGGTCAGCCTCCAACAGTGCTTTGGCTAATACCGAACTGGCATATAAATGACGAAGTTCCTGCCGAAAATCCTTGCCTGAATCTTCCACAACCTTTTTAACCTGACTGCAGATGCCATTTTTTTGAAGCCAAAGGCAAAATTGGGCTTGGGGAAGAGACTCGGGCAGGCCTTTCGAGCGAAAGATAACACTGAGAACAGCCAGACGAAGACTTTTCCCTCCACCGGACGGCAACGTCCCCCCCGCAGCATGCAGCCCGCCACATCTTTTCCCTAATGTATCCAATTCTTTTAACAGGTCTTTTACTTCCACAGGTAGCCGGGCCAGCTCACGGGCAGTCGCTCCATCCGACTCAAATTTGGTGTTAACCCATAAGTGGCGGAGCATCTTCAGAAGATGTGATTTACCGCTGCCAAAAAAACCGCTTACCCAGACGGCTGGCTGGCTTGTCGCATCCGCGTTGCTCAAGTAAGACTCAAGAATGCGTATAAGTCCGTCTTTATACTGCCCCTCGCAAACAAAATGCTCCAGTTCATAGCGAAGGGTTTCAATTTCTTTAGAAGTGGCCGCTTCAGTAACTGTAGCTACGCCGTCATTGAGCAGTTTTGAAACAATAGGATCTCGTTGGAAAATCTCCCGGTTCTTCATCAATCGCTCACCCCATTATGTAATGTGATGGGTATCGCCAGGTAATTCCAACCATCTCGTGTACCAAGAAGACGATAATTACCGTTCTCAAACTCGCCCGGAAAAAAGACTACCAACCGCCCACGAATATCTCTTACTACTTCTTTCAGAACCGCCGATACTTTAGTGAATCCGTATAGGCTGGCAACGCCATAAACAGCAACCACAGTATCAGAGTCAACATCTTCACCAGTAAGTACTTTACGGAGTTCAGTGGCTGCAAAATGTGGGAATTCACTCTCAAGGGGTATTGCCAGATTTTCGGGCTCTTCGAAATAAACTTCCTTGTATTCTAACCTGCTCATCCAGCGAGCGAAGGTTTGGGTAAAGTCGAAGGATTTCCATTTGTGTCCAGATTCAATGGTCGCCATCTCGAACAATTCTAACCTGGCACGGAGTTTACGCTCATCGGTTTTAGGGTAGACTACAAAAATTATTTTTTGCTCACCAGCCAGATTACGCTGCCATGGCGTAGCAATATGGTTACGATAGCGGTTTGCCAGCTCCTCAATTCTACTCACGGATCAACCTCCTTTCATCCTCAGTTAACATACGGTCAACTGAAACTTCAATCATACCGCCGGAATAGCTTATATCCAAGAATCCAAAGCGCTTCGCATCCATTGCCAAGGAAATAAGTTCCTCTGGGGGTGTATCAAGCACCTTTGTCCATAATGTTTTGAATAAACCGTGACCTCGGACTCCAAGTAGGTAACCCAAAAGAACAGCATATGCGGTGACGACAGGTGTAGGCTCAACTTTTTGGCGAATCTTACGAACGCGACCCTTTAAGTGTCCTGACTGGGTCCAGGAGGAGGAAGCGTTACGCACAACCTTATCAAGTGTGCTATCATTTAGTCGGTTCCTAGTACTTTCGCGAAGGACATCTATCATCTGTTGCCGGGCCAGTTCTTCCCCTGGTTGCATCCGGAGAATGGGGAGGGATGTAACTCGTAGAAGGGGATCCCGGGCCATAGCAGTAAGTAAGGCAAGAAGTGGGCGACCTTTCTCATCTGCGTACCAGAAATAACGCAAAACCCTAAATATAGGCAGCGATGGATCGAGACCATATAACTCCCGCATACGTTGACCGGAAAGTCTTCGGGTCGCAGCTGTCCGCTTGCCCAGGCAATTGTAGTCAACAATTGCCGTTACATAGTCATCACGCGTCGCATCTTCTGCACATTCATGAAGTAATAACGATAACTCTTCCAGCATAATGGTTCTGCTCGTGTGGGTTCCTTTATCGCCAAAACGGAAGCCTATCTGTTCCCAAAAAGTGTAAGGTAGTGAGTCTGCATCCTGTTTTATGTCGGCTAAAATTGGGTCATTCTTCATGAATTTTTGCACCGTCCTTTTTGCCGGCAAGTTTGCCGGCAAAATTATTATACCTGATTTTGGTGGTATTGGCAAGTAAAAAAATGGAGTTTGGCGTCAAGAAAAAATCACGCCGCCTGAACCCAGGCGGCGGTGTCAAACGATGTTAAT
>LDJB01000005.1:9565-10871 GCA_001028815.1 Peptococcaceae bacterium 1109 | reverse complement strand
CCATGTCAAACGGGTCGAATCTCAGGTCCACATGTTTTCCAACAAGCTCCGGCCCAACATCGAAGACCAAACCGTTGAGCTTTACACAGCCGGTTTTGTCCACCCTGCGGGTTTCTTCCCAGAGAAATGCTTCCCACAGCTCCTCCGGGGTAGCAAAGCGGAGTTTACGAGAGTCTTCGGCAAAACCGATGGCCGGCGATAGCCCCTTATGGGCTGAATGGGGTTTATGGTTGTATCCCTCTTCCAGCCAGGAAAAGAAGGCATCATTGAGCTCTTTCAATGTTTTGGGCTTGAAAAGGTTCATCTCGTTAATGAACTGGTCCACTGTCCCCATAAAGCGTTCAACCTTGCCCTTGGCCTCTGGCGAGAACGGCGATGTCGTAGTGTGCCGGATGTTGAGTTTAGCGCAGGCCATGCGGAACCACTTGGAGACGAAGATTTTGCCGTTGTCCACGTAGACGTTGTCTGGAATGCCGCGCTTTAGAATGGCCTTGCGGAAGCAGTCTTCCAAGACGGGAAGTTTCTGGTCAAGGTAGAACTGAGCATGGGGAACCAGTCTCGTGTAATCATCGATGAAAGCAATTAGGTATGTCCTACGGCTCTTCTTAGGATCACCTGGGTCCGGTATGAATGGCCCGTACTTAAGGTCTACCTGCCAGAGCTGGTTGCGGTACTTCTTTTGGAAGCGCCTAAAGCCGCCCTTGGGGGCCTTAGGAAGCTCCATGAGCCCCTCTTTTCTTAAGTGCCTCCCTAAAGTGGCTGCACTTACAGAACCGGGTTCGATCTTACCCTCAACCTCTAGAATTTCAATGATCTGGCGTACACTGCGCTGAGGAAGCTCCGCCTTGAGAATCTTGGCCTCATCCAGAACTGAACGAGACAATCCGCGCAGCATTCCGCAGTCATCTCTGCCTTTGGGCTCCAATCCCTTCAAGCCCTTCTCCCGGTACAACTGGACGTAACGCCGCAGTGTCCGCTCGGAGATTGGCTTGCCCAAAAGACGCTGCCTTTCCAGTATCTTTTCTCTCCTAGCCCTGCGCTCGGCTTGTTCAATGTCAGGCTCCAAGAGCGGAGCGATAAGCTCAAAGCGCTGCTCAGCAATTTCCTGCTTTGACATGGTCATGGCCACTGGAACACCCCTTACGGTAGTTTTGGAATTACCATAACGCAGGGGAATTTCAGCTGCCAGATCAAAGTCTGTGGGATTTCAAAACCAGACCTTAAGTCCGCCGATGGTGACAATCTGGTTAACCAACCCCAACACTGAGGAGTGGCCGATCTGACCCCCAAGCAGACTGCATACCTG
>LDJB01000005.1:0-8597 GCA_001028815.1 Peptococcaceae bacterium 1109 | reverse complement strand
AGATTCACTCAAAACCATCATAACAGGGAAGGGGCTCAAGGTGGTCAATTTTTCGTTTAGCGAAACCAATCTTGGTGGTCTAGTTTTAGATTAGCGAATACAGAAATTGGAGACTTCCGTCTGTTCAGATCGCCCAAGGCCTTGGTTGCATTCTTCGGCATAGATCCATCTGTTAACCAGTCTGGGAAATTCACTGGCGACAGGAACCGGATTTCAAAGCGCGGAACTCGCTTTGGCCGAAGGGTACTATTCACCGTTGCAATGGCTTCTATTCGAACCACTCGCAATGGACAACCAATCAACCCAGTTCTGCGAGATTTTTACCAGAACAAATGCGTGAACAAGAAGAAAAAGGTCGCTCTAGTTGCGGTTATGCACAAGTTGCTTCATTACATGTTCGCCGTTTTGCGGGACGGCAAGCCCTACCACGTAAGAAAACCAGAACATCATCAATCGTGGCGAGGGGACAAGCTCCAATTGGTGGCCGCCTAGCAGATCAATTTAAACAATCTCTTTTGGCTATTGTTCGTGTTTTTCAATAGCTTAGTTTCTCACACCCTTTTTTCGGACCAGCTTTTGAAGCAAAAAACCAAATTATATCTTGACTTTAATTAGCTGGTCTTTCTGTTGCTCACTCTCGTAATTCGCCATGTTTTTAGATATTCCTTCTTTGATTCCCAATATTCTGATATTTGTTCTCAGGGTTATGGGAAAGAGTCCTACAGTTTGGTATGCATTGAGTACTAAACTCGCCGCAGGGTAATTTCCATATTATGGGGGGTACGACCCCTTTCGGGGTCGACCGGCGATCTCGGCGGGCGAGCCCGATCACAATCTAAAACGGTCCATTTCTCTCTTAACGGTTGCGGCAGCCTGTACTACGCCGGAAGAAGTGGTGGCCATTTGTTGAGTCGTAGCCGATTGTTGCCCAGTGGTAGCTCCCATTTCCTCGGCACCAGCGGCTAGTTCTTGGCTAGAGGTAGCTAGTAGACTGTGCAATTTCCCCCATATACATAATCCCAACTACCGCTACAATTGTATTAAGGATCAAGGCTAGGGTAAATCCGATAACGAGTTTACGGGATAACTTGAGATTCTTCAGCATCCAAATACCTCTTTCGTTTTTCTTCGAATTATCCTAATAACTTAGTCCTCCACCTAGCAAAACCTTTTAGTTATTTGAGTCTTCTGTGTAAAATAATCCAAGCTGACGTTCACTAGTGGCAGATGAGGAGCTAGCTCTACACCTATTTAGCCCCCTAATAGGTTGGAACAATAACCTTTCATCTGTTATCATTTAATCAGGGGGAATTTCCGTGAAGAAAAGTGACTACACCCAAGAGTTTAAAGAACAGGTGCTGAAGGAATGCCAAGAGGTTGGGAATGTCGCTGTCGTTGCTAGGCGACATAACATCTCGGCAAACACAATTCATACTTAGGTGTTGCGGGGAATTTATAACGAGGGGGGCTGCACTCCCAGCGCACTATAAATCGCTTCTTGCTTTTTGGTTATTTCCCCCAAGATGCGGCCGTGGTCAGGAGCCTCCAATAGCTCGATTACGTCAAGTTCATCCAGTAAGCCTTGAAGTGTCCAAGTTTCAAAAAGCTTCGCATCCTGCATTTTCCTCTTCACAGCTGAAAGGTAAATAAGTGCAATAGACTCAAACGCAACCTTTGTCCTGGCCAGCAATGATCTGGCTCTCTCTGCAGAACGAATTCTGGCGGAGTACAAGACCCAAAGTAGTGTGGAAAAGAAGTTTCAGCAACTAAAGTCACCGCACTTTGTCAACTCGCTGTATCTCAAAAAGCCTGAACGCATTGAGGCACTGGTGTACATCATTCTCATTGCTATGATGGTTCTGTCGGTAGTAGGGCGTGTAGTTCGCCGTGAGATGGAGACAGAAAATGCGGTTGTGATTGGCCCCTGGCAAGCTTAGGATGAAAAGGATAATCAATGATCCCTAGGCTCAGGGCCCCATCAGCTTCTGCTCCAATTAGCTTAAGCACAAAGTCTATAGCCTCTTTATGGGTAATTTGCTCCGACATATCACCCGTGGGCAAACAACCATGCTTTTTGGCAACTGCTAAGGGATCCTCAGCCTTCTCAAATGTAAGAAACCTTACTGACGCACAAACAAAAGTCTCCCTTGTTATTGATGTATCGGGAAGATACTGCCCCAACTCGGTTACAGCTAGTTCTTGCCATATACCGTCTTCCGTACTAACCAATGCTTGTAGGGGTAGTCCAAAACTGACTATACATATTGACCACAACGAGTAAATGCTGTATACCTTTCCAATACCGCACCAAAAATCCCCCCCATGCGATCTGTAGGAGGGTTCGCCACATTTTGGAATTCTCAACTTACCTGATAATGTAAAATTCTCCACTACCCCAAGTCAGCCTAGTCAATCGTAACAGAAAACCGGGTACCGGGGGCATTGCCAATGAAGACAATTTTCCCTTCTGCAGGTAGTATAACTGGCCGATTACCTGATACTGTAGAGAAGTAGATGCACTCTGAGCTGTCATATACTGCACATGCGCCCCTCGGGGGTAGCTTGACGGTCATCCTTTTGCCTGCATCCTCTTTTCTAACAGAATACCAGCGGGCATAGCCATTTTGCCCTATTGTGCAAATGACATCTTCACCTGCCTCCATCTCCGGAATGTTCTTTCCGCTGAGCCAGATCGAGCTAGTATTGGCTAGATACTCCTTACCATCGTCAATTTTGAAGCACAGTAGGTCATTATCTCGGCCATCCATGACAGGTATACGGGCATCTTGAATTGCATGATTCAGATCATCGATTTTGTATGGCCCGAAATAACCAGGCAAACGCTCATTGGTGGACAATTCCATAGTGCATGCGGCTAAACTGTAGTAGCACTGGCTGGTTCTGATTTCGTTGACTATATAGTATGTGCCGCTACGGTCATCCCAGGCTTGCTGGACGTTTAGGTCTACTGGATTAGGTAACGTTTTTACAGAATCATAGACGGTAATCATGGCCCGCTGCTCCAGACCCGGCAGGGAAAGCATACTTACTATACGTAGATACGTTTCGCCATTTTCTTCCTCGACAAACGTCAGCCTTTTGCTTTTGTCTTCATTAACAAATTCCCCTGATGACTGGTAGATGAAAGTTTCGTCAGGGAAATCTTGCTGTGTTACTGCAATAAGCGACAACGTGCCGTTCTGATCGATTCTTATCTCTTTGATGAGGCTATTGTTTTTGTAAAGACCAGCGTAAGAAGTCAACTCAGACGGCATGGGAGCACCTTCGAACGCCTCTTCCTCCTTCGGTAGAAGAATACTATCGACTTCTCCGGTGGCAAGAAGGACTTGCTGTAGCAAAGATAACCCCATCATTTCGCCATATATGGAGGAACCCCCTGACATTGCAACGGCAAAAGCCATGTTCTGTTCTGGTAGTACAATTAGGCAGCTGTGATACAGGTTGGTGTCTCCACCTTTAGCAAGGCCTTGGATTCCATAGCGATTAAATGGATAGAGATCAACGGAGTCCCAGCCCAACCCATAACCGAATAGACTGTCTTTTTGAGCAGGCCACATCCCTTGCAGGTATTCCTTTTCCGCAAGAGCCTCCTTTGCTGCCAGAGACAAAAGACCCTGTGCCATGCTGTTACCTGGGGTATCCATAAAAACCTGACCGAATACACAAAGGTCTCTTGCTGTTGAATAGATGCCACCCGAACCGATCAAATTGAGCGTTTCCGGTGGCGTTTCATCACCTCGAAGAAAGGTTCTGGCCATCAATCCTCGGTCAAAATCGTCCTGCGGAGTAAAGGTATGACTCAGTCCTAAAGGTTTCGTAATGTTTTCCCTGACAAATTCGGAGAAGTTCAAGCCGCTGACCCTTTCAACAATCTGCTCTGCCAGGCTGAATCCGTCGTTACAATAGACGGAGTAAGCTCCTGGATTGGCTTTAAGTCTTTGCCCTGCTAGCGCCATCAACAGAGTATCGTGGTTAAAAGTGTTAGGGTCATCAAAAAGACCGCCATTAGTGTACCTAGAGCCCATCAGTCCCGAGGAATGGTTGAGCAGCATGCGAACGGTAATTTCTTTATACCGCGCATCCAACATGACAAAGTCGGGCAGGTAGAACGTGACGGGTTTATCCAAATCCAGCTTACCCTGATCCACAAGCAGCATCACCGCAACGGTTGTAAACATTTTGCTGGTGGAACCAATTCCATAGATGGAATCTTCCGTGACAGGCAGGGAGTCGTTTTTATTAAATCTGCCAGCGGTGCCCGAGACGATGATCTCATTATCATAAAGCAGGTTGTACTGCAAGCTATCCACACCATAATCACTCACGAACAGTTTGGCTATGCTTGCAGCCGATTCCCTTATGCCTGCATACGGACAGGCATTAACGGTCGCCGATCCGGGAAATAGCAGGACGAAAATGCAGGTAAGAGTGGCCAATCGTCTGCGCACTCTTTCTACAGCCACACCCGACATAGGTTCTCCCCCTCTCCGCGAATTCAGACGTTCTAGCGCTATAGATTTGGGTTATGGCCTGTGTGTAGGAACGAATACGCTGCCTGATTCACCGACAAAACCCACATGGCTTCCTCCCTCCACATAGACCGCCTTCTCGCCTTTAGTCAAGCTATCGTAGGCAAGCTCGCCCATGGACGAAAACACCAGTAGCCTTCCTCCCATAGGGATCTTGGTATTTAACACATGGTCTGTTTCCACCAGGCGCCATTCATTATGACCATCGGTTCCGATGACAACCTCTTCATAGGGATCAAACGGTATGATCTTTGAAGCATCGGAAAATAAATGACCACCGGCTTCGAGCCACAGCTCTCCACCGCGTTCAGTTATCACCGGTTCAACGAGATCTCTTGCGTGCGAGAGGGCCATAGCCGCTGAGTATTCGTCAACTAGGGCATAGGGCACATTATCCAGGTGGATATAGCCGGGTAGCTCCGGTAAAATCCCAGAAGTCATCACGAATGGGACAAATTCGAAGGATGTGAGATTGCGAGGAAGCCAAACCTTATCTTCAAATGCGCTGCCAGCTAGGGCCGAATTCCCCTGTGGGATCTCTTGGGCGAATACTACTTCCCCTGTAGAATTGCCCACGTGGACTACGATAAATCTCGTTCCACCCGCGTCCTCCTCAAAGGTAAGTCTCTGTACCCCGTCTAGATGGAAGCCATCTTCCAGATAGGGGAATTGGGCAGCAAGGACAAATGCGCCATTGTCATACTTAAAGTACTTCATGGCCATGGTGCCGATGTCGAATTCCACTTTGATCAGGCCTTGGTAGTTGCCATAGTAGCCTGCGTAGCTTAGTAGTTCCCGGGGCATATCCGTCACCTTAGGCGTTGATTTTCCCTGCGATTCTGCCTTCTCAAGAATGCCTTTGCTTTCCATCACTGCTTGCAGGATTTTTGTGCAGATAGTTGCAGGGTCAGCAGGACCGGCAAAAACTAGGGCTACCGACAACTTTTCATCAGGCGCTACATAGAGCTCCGAGTTGAACTGTATGGTTCCGCCGGATTTCGCCAAAACCTTGACGCCTTGCTCTACGAACTCCTCCAATTCTACACTGTCCCAGCCCAGCCCGTAGCGATAAAATGGTACACCGCCGGGAACTGTCAGCGGACCATACTGCGGAAGCATGAACTCTTCTAAGGTTGCCCCTTCGAGCAGAGGGTTGGCCCACAACGTCTGCGAAAAGCGACACAGATCTTCTGCAGTAGAAGATATCCCCCCGGATCCCATAATGTTGACGTATTCTTTTGGTAACACCCTACCGGTTGCCGGGTCGTACTGGTAAGCAATGTTCGGGTTGTCATCAAAGAAATAGCAACTGGAATTCGTCATGCCGACCGGCGCGAACACTCGCGTTCTTAAAAAATCGGCGTAACTAATCCCTGATATCTTTTCAATGATAGCTTGAGCTACAGTGAATCCGTCATTACAGTAGACGCTGACCTCTCCGGGGTTATGTTTTAGGTTCCCTTTTGCCAACTCCTCTAAGGTCTCCTTAACGTAGCTACTGTTTTTCTGTGTACCAAATCCTGTACGCATGTGAGTACCCGCGATCCCGGAAGAATGGTTAAGCAGCATTCGCACCGTAATCTCCTTGTACCGCGAATCCTCCATTGAAAACTCGGGCAAGTAAGTAGTGACTGGCTTATCAAGCTCCACCAGACCGTCATCACATAGAAGTAATACCCCCAATGCGGTGAACACCTTGCTGATGGATCCGATGTTGAATTGGGTACTCGTGTCAACGCCTATGGACTCTTCTCTGTTTCGCATTCCGAAACCCTCAGAGTATACAATCGTGTTGTCGTCCATGATAGCGACGGTAGCTGCAGATGCCCCATTCGACAAAGCTTTCCAAATCTCTAGGCGTGCTGTGGTAATGGCTTCACCGTACAAGGTTTCGCCATCTGCGAAGGTCCTAGGAGTTGCTGTGAGCAATTGAGCTACGATCATCAAAATAGTCAAAACATAGAAGCGCCTTTTCGTGGTAATCCTCTCCCTCTGTATGCGTCTGACGCGGTAACACAGACATAACCCAATGGCAATAATTGTAAAGGATTGGCTAACGGGTAAGCATTCTACGTTTTTACGCGATAATCCTTCTACAGTTATGAGTTTCTCGGACCCCGCTCGCGGCTTCTGCGAAAAAAAGATGAGAGGCGTAAAAAGGTAGTCCTTTTCTACATTTTTTGGCGGAAAGAGTTATTGGATGCGCCTCAAACGATAACTATAGTCATAAGACCCAAAGCCCCTTGATGAAACTCCAAATCTGTCTGTTCCTTCATAACTAGCTTGACCAGGTAAAAACTCAACCAAGATTATGCCCGTCTCACCATCGTGCAATAGACCAGCATGAACAGCTGCCTTAGCTAAATTCGAATCAAGCGTATAAACATCTGTGCCCCACAGCCCACCCTCTTCACTTCCGATGACCTGGAAAGCCAAAGTACGCCCAGTAAAACCACGATAATCATCTAAATGCCCCGGATCTTTAATCAACAGCGTATTTTCCGGGATGTCCACAAACTCATAACTGCCACCATATGTTCCGTAAGCCATTGAAGTTACTCCGTAGCGGGTTGTACTTAGATAGCTTTCCTGGCCAGGTAGAATACGGGCCGCTACAATTGCAGCTTCACCTGGCTGGACGAGTCCGGCATGTACAGCGGCTACACGGATATCGGTATCCCTCGTGTAGATGTCGCTACCCCAAATAAGGCCGTTAGTAGCTCCAATGACTCGAAAATAAAGAATTTGCCCGATTTGTTCATCCGAGCCGACATAGCGATTAAAGAAAGATACCTCGACCGGTGTAGACATGAGGGTTTCGAAACCAAATGTTGACGTAGTGGGCGCAAATACCAATGCTTCTAAGCGCGTGATTAAACTTCCCAAGTCCGAGAGAAAGTCCGGCGAAGCCGCTTGGGTAGCGGAGGCTAATTCATATACCGTACGCAGTTCGATGACTACTGTCGGCAAATCATCGTTAAATACCTCGGTACCCCAAGGTGTATAAGCAGAAACCGATAAGGTAAGAACAAGCAATAAGCAGATTACTGATGCCAAAGCGACCCAATTCTTCATTATAACCCCTCCTCGTACGCTAGAACTGCTCTATCATTGATTTGTGCGACCGCTCGATAATCGTAACCGTAAACGGCGATCACATTACTACCGAATTGGCTATGAGGGCCTTATTCACCATTGGCTATGAGGGCCTTATTCACCGCCATGAAACGACATAAACCGGCTAAGGGTCTTATCTTTCACAGTGACCAGGGCAGCCAATTTACTTCAAAAGAATTTGTTCGGTTTTGTGAGGCCCACTACATTCAGCAAAGCATGAGCCGAGCAGGTTGCCCCTATGATAATGCGCCAATGGGACGATATTTCAACACCTTGAAGTGCGAGCTTATCTATCTTTTTGAGTTCGAAAAAGCAAATGAATTGGATACTGCAGTAGTAGAATTTGCGTACGGTTGGTATAACCGAATACGGCTCCACACGCACAACGGAGGTCTAACGCCGGCAGCTGCAAGGGTAGCCTAACGTTTATATGTTGTGTTACAATTTTGCTTGACCAGGTCAAACACAACCGGCGAATAGAGACCCAACTATCAGCAATCCGATAAATAGATGGAGCAACCTAGCCTGTTTCTTCATATCGAAGTCTCCCCCTTCAGTATCTTTATACTAAGGGTAACGTGTCAGAGCTAAAATTCCATCCTCTTTTCGGTTGATATCATAAGAAAATGCCCTCATACTTTAGTATGAAAGGCATTTAAACTCGATCGCGGTTTGCAATTTTGAGTAGCCACTTGCTCCGAATGGATGTTCAATTACGCAAGAATGCTCCAGGAGCCCACTAAGACAAGAATCTTGTTCTTCGTGATGGCATTCAAACTTGATTCTTCAGCACTGTACTGATTAGTTCCGCTCGACTACGTACGTCGTACTTCTTAATGTATATTACGATCTGAAAAGACCACCTTCACGGAGAAATAAGGCCACTAAAACGGTGTGAGAAGGCCACCTTCACGGAAGAGAAGTCCAGTC
>LDJB01000004.1:2575-216225 GCA_001028815.1 Peptococcaceae bacterium 1109 | reverse complement strand
TTTTGAAGGCTCAACTTACACGAAGAGATCCTAACTCACCTGCGATGAGTTAGGATTTTTTCGCAACTGCGGGGTGAGGAGAGAAGTGATTGATTACCACATGCACCTGGAAAGAGGCCCTTTAACCCTGGAGTGGCTGAAGAAGTTCTGGGAGAGGGCGGAGATGAGGGGGGTGCAGGAAATTGCCATTACCGAGCATGCCCATCGATTCCAGGAGTTCTACCCTGTGTACAGCCATCTCGTGAGCGGGGCAGATGCCTATCCATACATGGAGAAGTGGATGGCCGAAGAGTTTAAGCTTCACATCGGAGATTACCATGCCTTAATTCAGGAAGCTCAGGGGCAGGGCATTCCAGTGAAGTTTGGAATCGAAGCGGACTACTTCCTAGGGAAAGACGAGCTGATTGGTACCCTCTTGCAGCAGTACCCCTTCGATTTTGTCCTTGGATCCGTACACGTCTTGGAAAAATGGGGTTTCGACTATTCTCCCGATCATGGGTGGGAAGGCCGGGATCTCAATGCGGTTTACGCACAGTACATCGCTGTCCTAACCCAGGCTGCAAAGTCAGGACTCTTTGATTGCCTTGCCCACTTAGATGTGATCAAAGTGTTCGGGCATCGGGCAGGCCGCGATTATCACCAGGAGTGGACTGGGCTCTTTGAAGCAATGGCCGCTCACGGACTTGCGATGGAGATCAGTACCGCAGGCTTGCGGAAGCCAGTAGGGGAGGTCTATCCGGCCCCTTCCTTGATTGCCCTCGGGGCTCAGCATCGGATTCCCATAACTATCGCCTCTGACGCCCATGAACCGGAAGATGTGGGCTTTCAGTGGGAGGTGGCAGTGGGGCTGGCAAAGGCACATGGCTATACGACTGTCAATGTGTATTCCCAGAGAAGGCCTAAGGAGCTGCCTATCTAGCGCTGACGCAGCCTGAACAGGTTCTTGATGCGATCAAGGGCAGCACCTAGCCCCCCGGCGTTGATAACATAGAACACGGCAATGCAGGCTAGTACAAAGGCAAGCAGTCCGCCTATCCCCCGCGCTGCCGCGGTGGAACCAGCTTCCTCTCCTGCGGAACTAGGTGGTTCCCCTGCTTCCGCAGTGCCGCCATAGAAGTATATATCCACAACATCCGCGAAGAGGCTCATGCCCCGCTCAGCCGCTTCGCGGCTGTTTGTATGGGCCCCCGCCTCCAAGAGGAGTGCGAGGGGGGAGAGATCTTGGTTGTAGTTCCCCCGGCCGAAGAAAATGCCCTTTACCAAGCCTGGATAGACCTTGTCCGCCAAAGCTTTCATAGACTGGGCGAACTCCCGGTTGACTCCCAGGTTTTGATTCTGCCGGCCCAAGACGAATTGTACGCTGGTGACCCATTCGTCCTCCAGTTGCAAGGCGTAAGCGTCTCGGGGGGCTGCATCCCGGTGCACGTCAAAGATGGCATCGGGATTCTGCGCGAGGAGTTCTACGGCTGTTTCCCGAGACCTGCGATACGCCCCTCGGTCATGGGGCAGGTGGAGGTTTTCCGAATGCTCCACCTTTACTCCCCGTTCCCGGAGACTGTCCGCGAAGGCCGCCCCTACCTGATGGATTCCTCCCTGGCCGTAGATGCTGTCTGTGCCGTCGGTGGGTACATAGCTTTCTGCATTGTGGGTGTGATAAACACCGATAAGCCCCCGGGGTTCTGTATCTACCATTCCAGCTAAGGCTCTCCCTGCTGATTGAAGCAGTTCGCCGAAGGGCACTACCCTGAGGTCGACCTTTTCCACATACTCCGCGTAGGCGATGCGCTGATCCGCATCTACCCGCACGACCCGGTACAGGTCATTCTCACTAGTGAGATACTCGTCTCCCTCACCGAGAACTCGCCCGCTTTCCATGATGACTTCCCCAGCTTCATTCACCATGCGGAAGTATTCGCCAACACTGAGCCATTCTTCCATATCATCTTCCAGGCTTTGAGCTGTAGCAGTAAGGGTTGCCGCACAAAGCAGTATGACAGCTACTGCCAGAACTCGCCTCCGTACCCACTTACGCATCATCATCACCCCCCTGGGGCAAGGCAGGCCCTCTGTGCAAGCGCTCCCGAATCTCCCCGATAGCCTCTGCGATGGCTACTGCGATCAGTGGATTCAAGGCAATGCTAGCCAGCAATCCACCACCGCCGATCTGAATAGGCTGGTTTATCCCCGCCTGCATCAACTCGAGTGCATTGGCGATGTCGACGAAAAAAAGACCGAGGATAGCACCGCAAAAAGCGCTGCGGCGGGATCTCCCCAGAGCATAACTGATGAGGCCGGCGGCTATCCCACCGACAAACACTGGGTCTAGAATAAACCAGCGGGACGAGGGATCCACAGGAAGGAGTTTGTCGCTAAGCCAAATTGCTGCCCCTGTAATTAAGCCGACAATCAGTGCTCTGGCAGCTTCCCTGGCTGATGTAGTGGTAATGAGATAAGCAACGATCCCCAGGAGGATCAGGGCTCCCAGGTGGATGGTAAGGCCTGGCGTGACCTGCCATGCCGGGAGAAAGTGGGCTCCTACCATAGCCAACAACAAGACAATGGCGCTGGCGGTGCTTAGGCGCATGCGTTCGAGAACGCGCTCACCGAATCCCAAAGCCACCAGGGCAGTGACGAGGCCTAGGAGAGCAATGGTAATGCTGGGGGAGATCATGCTGTTCCTCCTTCCTGACTGCCCTCTTAGTGTACAAAAAAAGCCCCTATTCTATGCAGAATAGGGGAGTGGCTAGGCCAGTCTAGGGTTTGTTTGGGAGCCGCATCAGCCCAGCGTCGAGGATGGCCTTGACCATAATCGCAAGGAAGGGGCCGGCAATAATCCCCCATACTCCAAAGAAGACAATCCCCCCATAAATGGCCAGGAGCATCACTAAGGGATGGACGCCCACGGAGTCGCCCATGATCTTAGGCTCAGCCAGCTGATGAACGGCGAAAATCAAGAAATAGAGCACCGTTAGGTACACTGCCCGGTTGAGATCGCCGGTGATGGCACTCACCGCGATCCAAGGCGTAAACACGATTCCAGGGCCGATAATGGGTATTGAGTCCAAGAGCCCGATCACCAATGCCAGCAGGACCCAGTACCTGGTGCCTATGATGAACAAGCCTGTTCCGCTCAGCAGCACCGCGATGATCAAAAGGAGTATCCTGCCTTTGATGTACCCCACCAAATCAACGGCGATGCGCTCCCTAGCAACGCTCACTTGATCTCGCCAGCGTCCTGGGACGAACCTCAGCATCGTTTCCACGAGCAAGTCTTTATCCCGGGCGATAAAATACGTGGATACCAGCGAAATAAGGCTCACAAAGAGGAAGGTAGGCAGGCTCGTAAACGCCGCTAGTACCCGATTGATCAGGTCCCGCGTACCTTTTTCCAGAGTCTCCAGGAAGCCTTCCACACTGCGTTGGATATTGAGGCTGATCACCGTAGGGATGTTTTCGTTCAGCTTGGTGAAGTGGTCGAGCAGATCGTCGGTAAGCTCTGTGATGGCAGAACCGTACGTTGGCAGGAGGTTGGTGAGCTCGATCAGCTCCGACACCATGCGGCTGATGGAGAAAAACAGCAAGGCAAAGGCCGCTGATCCTGCTCCTAAGAGACTGAGCCCCACCGCTAGGCTCCGGGGTAAGCGCAGCCTGTCCGCGAGGAAATTAATGATCGGATCCAGCAGTGCCGCAAGGATAATGCCCACTATGAAAGGTACTAAAGCGGTGGCCAGTTTACGAGAAAAAAGGACCAGCACCACAAGGATGACAACAGAGACTGCAACCCGTTTCGGTGTGATTAGCTCTCTCAAGTTCATCCAAGCCCCTCCCTTCATCCATGTTTCTGTATAGCTAGTATAATATGGCGGCATACTATTTGCAAAGCAGGCACGATTAATATAAAATAGAGCTACGAAAAAGGAGGAAACCACCGTGCAGTATTCTGAACAGGATATCAAGCGCACTCTGGCCGTTTCCTTGTCTGCCTATCTATTATACTTCGCCCTCTTTAGTGGAGCTTTAGTGGGTACAGGTGTGGAGGCCACAGTCAGTGAGGCTGTAGAAGCCAGCGCGGAAGCGGCGGCTGTACCCCAAACGCTGCCTGCGGAAGAAGCTGAGGCTAAACTTGCCCTTGCCCCTGATGCACAGGAGAACCTTCAACCGGGGGAACCTGCACAGCAAGAAGCCCTAGGAACCTACCGGGTTCAGCGGGGGGATACGCTCTACTGGATCGCAGCTGCACATGACATGACAGTGGACGAGCTAAAGGCCATTAACGGCTTAGAGTCTGAAGTCATCCGCCCGGGTCAAACCCTTACAGTGTCTTTGGCTACCGTCAGAGAATATCCAGCGGGAGTCAGGCTTTCTGATCAAGAGGTAAAATGGCTGGCTCAGATGATCTACGCGGAAGCCCGGGGCGAGCCGTACGTCGGGCAGGTGGCGGTGGGAGCAGTCATTCTCAACCGGCTGAAGAGCCCCAAGTTTCCCAACACAATGTACGGCGTATTGTTCCAGCAAAATGCCTTCCAGCCCATCAGCAACGGTTCGTTTTTCCGAGAACCCAACGAGCGAGCTGTCAGGGCCGCTCAAGAAGCGCTTATGGGGCACGACCCCACCAACGGGGCGTTGTTCTTCTTTAACCCTAGGCAGTCACAGGACCGCTTCATGCACAGCCGTCCGGCCACAGTAACCATAGGTCAGCATCGCTTTATGAATTGAGACTGGTGTGTTCCACCAGTCTCTTGTCATTTACAGGATTATTCTCTTCCCACGATTGTCGCGGTATCCCGCGCGATTACCAACTCTTCATCTGTGGGTATGACGAATACCCTCACCTTCGAATCTTCCGTAGTTATGTCGAGGGGCTCGCCGCGCTTTTGGTTGAGCTCCTCATTAAGTTCGATCCCCAGGTAACTGAGGTTCTGACAGAGCTTTGTCCTCAGGGATGGGGTGTTTTCGCCGATACCTGCAGTGAAGACCAAGGCGTCAATGCCACCCATAGCCGCAATATAAGCTCCAATATACTTGCGGATGCGATACTCGTACATGTCGAAGGCCATTTGGGCAAGGCGGTCTCCTTCGCTCATCTTCTTCTCAATATCCCGCATGTCGCTTACACCTGCGATACCGTACAGCCCTGAATGCTTGTTCAGCAGAGAGTCGATTTCATGAAGGCTGAGGTCATAGGTCTTCATCAGGTAGAAAATGGCCCCTGGATCGATATCTCCGCTGCGGGTACCCATCATGAGGCCCTCAAGGGGAGTAAATCCCATGGTGGTATCCACCGACTGCCCGCCCTGCACAGCGGCAATGCTGGCACCGTTGCCAAGGTGGCAAGAGACGATCCTTAAGTCTTTAATGTCCTTGCCTATCATCTCGGCAGCCTTTTGTGTCACAAACAGGTGGCTGGTGCCGTGGAAGCCATAGCGCCGCACCTTGTGCTTTTGATACAGGTTAAAGGGTATTGCATACAAGTAAGCATGGGACGGCATTGTGGAATGGAAAGCGGTGTCAAATACAGCCACCTGTGGCGTATGAGGCATGAGCCGCTCCGCAGCCCTAATTCCCATCACATTCGCGGGGTTATGCAAGGGAGCCAGCTCCGCGAGGGAATCGAGGATATCCTTAGTATCCTCCTTGATAAGCGTTGATTCAGAGAAGGATTCCCCCCCGTGTACTACGCGGTGGCCCACTGCGTCGATTTCATCCAGGCTGTTTAGTACACCGTGCTCTGGGTGGAGCAAAAGGTGTAGGGTTTCAGAAATCGCTACAGTGTGTTCGAGTATGGGCATGGTCTTAGTAATCTTTTCCTTGCCTGTGGATTGGTGAGTAATGGTGGCATTCTCTTGGCCGACCCGTTCCACCCGCCCTTCTGCGAGCACTCTTTCCCCTTCCATGTCGTACAGCTTATATTTCACTGAGGAAGAACCGCAGTTAAGTACAAAGATTTTCATTGTCTAATCCTCCTGTTTTCCCTCTTGGTTGTAGCTGAAGAAGCCCAGATTGGTTTTCACACCCAAACGCTTCTGCCGGACATAGCGGTACAGCAGAGGGCAGGGGGCGAACCTATCTCCGTAGGCTTGCTGCATCTGCTCCATCCAGTTGAGGACTAGGTCGAGGCCTAGGCGGTCCGCCATTTCAAAGGGCCCCTGCACCATGCCCCAGCTGTCCTTGATGAGCTTTTCAATGCTTTGGGTATCGCCTACACCCTCGTCCAGCATGTAGGCGGCTTCGTTAATCAGGGACAGGAGAGCGCGGGGGTTGACTAAGCCGATACTCTCGTTAATCTCGATGACTTCTTTGCCCAGCCTTTTCGCGAAGCCTTTCACTACTTCCACCGCAGCATCCGAGGTTTTATGGCACCGGACAAGCTCGGCCACGGGGACTTCAGGCACCGGAGGAATGAGGTGGAGTCCTACTAAGGATTCACTCCTGGTGATGCTTCGGGCTAAGTCTGAGAGTTTCAGGGTAGAGCTTGTGGTTACGAACACCACATCTGGTTGGCAGAGCTGATCTGCGGTCCGCAGGAGCTCTTGCTTAGTATAGATATGGTCAATGGTGGCTTCCACTAAAAGGTCCACCTTGCTCAGTTCCTTCAGATCGAGGGTAAAGGTTATTCTTCCGAGAATAACCCGTTTTTCTGCTTCAGTAATGGCCCAGCGAGCAAGCTTCCTGTCAAGGCTGTTCTCAATGCGCCGCAGGGCATCTTGTCCACCTGCGCCTTGAGAAAAGAGCACCACATCGTAGCCTTTGCTGGCAGCGTTTTCTGCAATGCCTCGTCCTAGACGGCCTGCGCCCAGGACGGCGATTCTGCGAATATCCATTTCTGTACCTCCCGTATTGTCACTACAGTAACAAATTTCTAATTCGTAAGATGACAGGTGTTTCCCTGCCTGCCGAAGCCACTTTTCCTAAGCCCCACTTTTCCTTTGCTATTTCGTAGGGTTGTGGTAAAATAGCGTACAACATAACGGATAATCCTACGATTTGAAAGGGTGGAAACCATGGACTTCAACGAGAAATTTGGCCGGGAGGGACTCACCTTTGATGATGTCCTCCTGGTCCCTGCTCCATCAGAAGTATTGCCATCAGATGTCATCCTATCCACTCGGTTTACGAAGGGTGTAGAGTTACATATTCCGCTGGTGAGTGCGGGCATGGACACTGTGACAGAAGCCCGGATGGCGATTGCCATTGCCCGTGAAGGGGGCCTGGGGGTTGTTCACAAGAACATGTCCATCGAAGAGCAGGCCGCGGAAGTGGATAAAGTCAAGCGGTCTGAATCAGGCGTGATTGTTGATCCCTTCTTTCTCTCACCAACCCACTCCATCCGGGATGCCCTCGCTCTCATGGCCCATTACCGGATTTCAGGAGTCCCCATCGTGGATGAAGAGCGGCGCCTCGTTGGTATTCTCACCAACAGGGATCTAGTCTTTGAGGAGAACTACGATCAGCCCATCGGCAACGTCATGACCAAGGACAACCTCGTCACCGCTCCTGTGGGGACCACGCTGGAAGAAGCCAAGCGCATCCTCCACAAGCACCGCATTGAAAAGCTTCCCCTCGTGGATGAAAACAACGTTCTCAGAGGCTTGATTACCATTAAAGACATAGAGAAGGCCCGGCAGTATCCTCTAGCTGCGAAAGATAGCAAGGGAAGGCTGCGGGTAGCGGCCGCGGTCGGTGTAGGGCCTGATCGGATGGACCGCAGCACCGCCTTGGTGGAAGCAGGCGTGGATGTCATCGTTGTGGACACGGCCCACGGCCATTCCCGAGCCGTGATTCTAGCGGTGGAAGAGCTCAAGGAGCGCTTTGGCAACCAAGTAGACATTGTGGGGGGCAACGTGGCCACCGCGGAGGCAACACGGGACCTCATTAAAGCAGGGGCGGATGGGGTAAAGGTTGGTATCGGGCCCGGTTCCATTTGCACCACACGGGTCATCGCGGGCGTGGGCGTCCCTCAGCTTACTGCCGTATGGGATTGCGCTAAAGCAGCGGCGGAGTATGATGTTCCCATCATCGCTGATGGGGGAATCCGGTATTCTGGCGATATTGTAAAGGCTTTGGCCGCAGGGGCAAGCTCTGTGATGTTGGGCAGCCTCCTGGCAGGCACTGATGAAAGCCCTGGTGAAACAGAGATTTACCAGGGGAGGAGCTACAAGGTCTATCGGGGCATGGGATCATTAGGTGCCATGAAAAAGGGCAGCAAGGACCGGTACTTCCAAAGCGATGCCAATAAGCTTGTACCAGAGGGCATTGAAGGGCGTGTCCCGTATAAGGGCCCCGTATCTGAAACCATTTTCCAGCTTATGGGTGGGCTTCGCTCCGGAATGGGGTACTGCGGAGCTAAAGATATCCCCACGCTTGCAGCTACGTCCCGGTTTATTCGGGTGACCTCGGCGGGCGTGACCGAAAGCCATCCCCATGATGTGCAGATAACCAAGGAAGCTCCGAACTACAGAATATAGGAGCGTGTTCCTATGGCAAACTTCCTACTCGCAGCGTACAAGTGTTAGTAGGTAGAGGGAGGGAAGTACATGCCATACTATGACAATCAGTTCTACAGGGCCGTGGTGCGCGGCGAGTGTTATAGGTTTTGGTGGCCCCTGCTCGTCCAAACGCAGCATGGGGTCCAGGGAGCACAGCTTGAGTGGAAGTATTAAGCAGCGGGGCGCAATGGCGCTCCTCTTTTTTCGGGGGGGAACTGCGGTGGGGAGAAAAGGCAGGCGCTGGGTGGTTGCGGGCCTTGTCAGCTGGCTGGGGATCGCCTTCCTCAGCCTGACTGTTTCCAGCGAACGTTTGGGCCCATACTTGCTCCTAATTATCCTCCAGCAGCTGGTGTTCTTGGCCTGCGGGGGCCTGGGAACAGACTGGTCCCGCTTAGCCAGGCCATCTCTTAAGGGGGCGGCCCAAGGGATATTCTTGGGCATAGGCTTGTACATCACAAATGCCTTCACCATGAGCACCCTGGTGAGGTTATTGGATTCCCTCGGCGGCTGGGCGCTGCGCCTTGCAGCAGAGGAGCGATCACTAATGGAGTCCCTTCTAATGAGTGGCTCTCCCCGGGCGGCTTTGCTCGTGTTCGTGCTAGTGGTACTCGCAGCACCCTTAGGGGAAGAGCTCTTCTTCCGAGGCGCGCTTCTGGCAGAATTGGTGGCAGTCTTAGGCAGGCGGAAGGGACTTGCCCTGGCCGCCTTAGTCTTTGCTGCCTTGCATCTGTATGTTATCCAGTTCATCCCTGTCTTCGTGGCAGGCCTTTATCTGGGACTGATCGTCCTGCTGACGGGCAATCTTTTTACCGCCGTAGTTGCCCATGGGCTGGCAAATGCCTTGACGTTCTTCGCGATGCTGTCCACCCTATAACCGATGGAACTGTCCCACGTCTATGACAAACACGACCGCGCCCCCAGCTTCCACTTCAATGGGTAAGTGGATTGTGGTGGGCAGTTCAGAAGCTGCTTGGGGAATAAGCTTCTTCCGACGCACGCAGGTCTTACGGATAATATCAAGGACAGCCTCAACACGGGAATCATCCACGCCGATGAGGAGTGTAGTGTTGCCTTGAAGCAAAAAACCGCCGGTACTGGCCAACTTAGTAGCTTGTACACCCGCTTCTACTAATCGTTCAATTAAGGCGGGGGCATCTGTGTCTTCGACTACTGTAATAACCAGCTTCATAGGGGTCCTCCCTTCAGCCTTTTCCTAGATTATTTGACACTTCCCCCAGTTTTTCCTTTCCCCGCTGCCTCCCGATAGACAGTCACAATCTCAGTGGCCATCTTGTCAATCCCGAAGTGCTCTTGGGCATAGGCGCGGCTGAACCTCATGAGCTGGCCTGCTTCCGAGGATTCTAGCTTAGCGAGCTCTTGGCGGAGGTTGCTTGGCGTAGGTTCTATGCTGCGGGCCCGCCCGCTGAAGTTGGCCCGCCGCAGAACTGCTGCGTTTTCTGGGGTAACCAAGCCGTCTAGCATGTCACCTAAGACAAGCGCGGCACATCCTGCCGCCATGCCTTCCCGTACAGCCCTGCCCGTACCCACCACCAACCTAGCTCTCTCGAGCACGAGCTGGGGATTTTGCGTCCATCCCAAGGAGCGGGTACCAGGATAGCGCCACCCGCCCGCAACCATCACCTCCCAGCCTTTCTCCCGCAGGATATCCACCGTTTGGGCATAGGCCCTTTGGCGGGCTTCATTTACCCGGGCTAGAACCACAGCTGCTTTGGGCCGGTTCGTAAGGTTCACGAATCGGGGGACGGGAACGCCGTTTTCCACGATCCTGATTTGCTCCCGCGGGAAGGGGAGCTGGGCGGCCATCTCGTCGCTGATGGCCACCACAGCGTGGGCTTGGCCCAGGATGTCGAGGGGTTCGAAGTCGAGATAGTGGCAGGTGGCAACTAAGGGTATCTGGAGGGCCTGGCTCAGTTGGAGGCCGTCTTCCAAGGTGTGGGCAGAGTGATTGTGGATTACATCAAATTGCATAACCCGGAGGTTGTTCACCAGATAACTCGGGCGGTGAGTCCTGCTGAAAGGAATGCCTTTCTCCTTAAGCCACTGGGCGTAACCGGGATGGTCCAGGCGGCTGGCGATGAGAAAGACGTTGTGCCCCTTTCTTTGCAGCGCATGGCAGAGTTCAAGGACATGGGTGGTCTGTCCATTGAGATAGAAGCGGGTGAGCATCAGAATGCGCACGGCCAAACCTCCTGCCAGATTGTCCCTCCTTGGGGGCATACCAAATCCAGCAACTTGTGCTGGATCTGGGTAGTGTCTCACATGGTGTTCCGAGGTGGCTGTGGTGGGAATGGCGGCCAGAAAGCACCAGATTCAGCTAGCTCGAACCACTCTGGACAGCCGAGTGGGGATACCTGCTCGCATTCAGGCGGCTCTGGGCAGAATCTCCCCAAGACTTCCAGTTGGACGAGGGCGATGGCTTTGACTACCAGGTAGATGCCGACATCGCATTCGATCACTGTTCCGCCTTCCACAGCCCGGCAGTTGAGACAGCGCAGGAGCGGGAGAATAACGACAGTCATGCCTGGCACTGCCCCTTCCAGCTGGATACCCCGCCGGCGGAACTGAGCAGTCTGCTGGATGAACTGGGACATGCCGTTTCCGTCATACTCCACGTTGAGCACGAACGTTACCGTGATGTCCACCTCTCCGTTCGCGACCACGATCCCTTCCGCAGTAATATCTGTAATGGAGCAGTCCACGATGTTCACTGCCAGGGGGAATGTTGGAGGGATGGGGATGCGGTAGGTGGGGCAGTCGATAACGGCGCATTCGTTGTAGACCTTGTTGACGTAGATACACTCCCGTTGGAAATCCGGCTCGTAGCGTTCCAAATTGGGCATCAATACTCCTCCTTTCTCTAGAGACATAGTATGCTTGTGAGCAGTGTCGGTGCATTTGTACTAGGAAAAATGTCTATCACCCCAGAAGGCTGCATAGCGTGTAACGGGGGTGTTTTGGTATGCGGGTTCAAGTGGGAACGACCTATGTAGAGTCAGTAGGATTGATCAGCGGAAGGCTGGGAGTCACGCTGGCCGATGGCCGACAGACTATCTTGCTGCAAGACGCTGGAGATTTTGCTGTAACCCGGGCCGGGGAGACTGTTCATATTGTGGCATTCGACCAGAATGGGTCAGCTTGGCATTTCCACGGACAAGTGACTTTTGCCAGCAGCAAAGTGGACTTAGAACATGAATATGGCCAGGGCAGCGTTTTGGTTACAGATGGTGGGGGAAACGTGCACCTTGTTTTCCTCACCCAACCTAGCAAAGGCCAAGGAGCCTCCCTGTGCCATCAGACCTTCTCAGGGGCCTGGGGCAAGGCGATGGTCATCTCAACGCACATCCGCCCAGATAAGTGGGGTTTTAGTGCCTCTTGGGATCCGGACGGATTTCTGCACTTAGCCTACACCAGTCATGGGGACGGCCACCTGCTTTACCGAGCATTTTCCACAGAGCAGAAAACATGGAGCGGAGC
Source organism: Peptococcaceae bacterium 1109 (assembly GCA_001028815.1). Lineage (GTDB taxonomy): Bacteria > Bacillota > Limnochordia > Darwinibacteriales > Darwinibacteriaceae > 1109. Next base: position 204,244 of record LDJB01000004.1, on the reverse strand, counting down.
GGTACCTTTAGTGACCCATGCCTGTCGCAATCCGCTGTTCTTCCCCGGGGATCCACTGGTGCTGGCTTGGATCTCGGAAGAGCAATCGGGGCAAGTACAGATGATGCGGAAGGGTGAATCTTGGTCCACAATCAGGACCGTGTCCCGCCCGTCAGGGGCTTGTTCAGGACTGGGGTGGGCAGTGCTGGATGGCGAAGTACACCTTCTTTGGCGGCAGGGGGAAAAGCTCTGGAAGACCCCGACAGCTGAGGACGGCGAGCCAAGCTCTGCAGATAGCGCCCAGTTCAGCTTTGAGATGCGGGTAGTGGAAGATAGGACCGGAGGGGCTATGACGGTGCCTGTATATGTCCCGCAAGTGGCTGGGGAACCAACGGCGCCGATCCTTGAGGAGCCTGCTCCTGTCCCTGAGCCCGTGGCTCCGCCTATTGAGGAGCGCCGGGAGGGCATGGAGGAAAAGCTCCAGAGATCTCTCATTGAGCAGGCCTTCCAGCTGCAGCTGGAGTGGGAGAAGCTCCGGGAAGAATACAGCAGTGTGCAGCGATTGGTCGCTGCCCTAGAGGAGAAGATGGAAGGCAAAGTGCGTGAGGCTGCCGACCGGGCCGCGAGCCTACCCCGGTCTCGCCTTGAGTCCCTCACGGAGAGGATTGAACGTCTAGAGATCCGGCTTACCAAATATGACCGCACATTACGGGACTGGCAGGCTAATCTGGAACCCCGCTTGGCCAAGCTGGAGCAGGCGAGTTTGGCAGTAAGCCGCCGTCTGGCGGAACTGGAAAACCCTGAACCAGAGCGGAAACTCAGCATTTGGCAGCGTCTATGGCGCTTGTAGTTCCAGATATTGGCTTTTGAGAAACCGCATCTGCACTGGTATAATAGCTAAGGATTAATACTTTGTCCTTAGCTTATTTTTGTGAGGAGGTTATTCGTTGAAACGCATTACTATACTGCTCGTAGCAGCTTTGCTTATGGCCAGTGTTGCTGTACAAGCCAGCGCGTGGCAGTGGTGGAACCAGTCGCCCACCGTACCTACTCAGCCAACGGTGCCAAGTCAGCCGACTCAGCCATCGCAGCCAAGCCAGCCATCGTACTACTGGTGGCAGCCGAACTTGCCGTCCCAGCCCAGTCAGCCAACATGGCCCACGCAGCCCAGCGAGCCCACAGTACCCACTCAGCCTACACAGCCCAGTGAACCAATAGACCCAGTTCAACCTGGACAACCCAGCACACCTGTTGATCCTGTTGGGAATAAGGTGCCTTTTCCCAGCCTATCCCTATCCAGCGATGAACAGCGCCTAATTGATCTGGTGAACCAAGAGCGGGCCAAGGCAGGCCTGAGCCCACTGCAAGTGGATATGGACCTGGTTCGGGTGGCCAAGGTCAAGAGCCATGACATGGCTGAACACAACTATTTTAGCCACGTTTCCCCCACCTACGGTACAGTCTACAACATGCTGGACCAGGAAGGGGTATTCTACACCCGGGCAGGGGAGAATATTGCCCGCGCTTCCAGCGTCAACCGGGCCCACGAGCTGTTTATGAACAGTTCTGGACACCGGGCCAACATTCTCCATTCGGGATACACCCATATTGGGGTTGGCATTGTCAAATATGGGACAAGCTATCGGGTGACGCAGGTCTTCATTAAGCGATAGGGCCTCATAGGACAGACACTATCAGCGACTGGAGGATGCCGATCAATCCGCCCAAAACTGCTCCGGCCAGCTCGATGTAGCGCAGTTCTGTGTGAGCAACCTGGAGGATCAGTGATTCCAAACCGGTGATATCATAAGACCTGATTTTCTCCGCGACTAAGTTGCCGAGGAGGCGGGACTCTTGGAGTTCTGCTGCGAGATCATGGCCCAGGCGGGAAAAGAGATCTTCAATTTCTCGAGCAACTCGCTCCTTAAGGACGTTGTCTAGGAAGCTCCGGAACGAGCTGAGTAAAAATGCAGGTACAAAGCGTTCCATTTTTTCTTCAATACTAGTGCAGATGAGATGCGCCACACGCTGGCGCATCTCTTTTGTATTGATGGCATCCACCAAGGACTGAAGGGGGAGGAGTTCGTCATTGACGATCTCTCCGATGCTCGAAGCAATTTCCGCCTGGCGCTTGGGCAATAGTCCCCAAAGCTCCCAACGAGTGAGGGGGATGGGCACCGGCTTGCGGGGCCAGAACAGCATTCGGATGGCAATCACGTTTGTGCCCCAGCCGATTAAGGCCGAGATAACGGGCATCAGGAACAGTTTCCAGCTCATTACAGTAATCCTCCTTAGGGTGCAGGTGTTTGTTCAGTGAAGGAATCGTTTGCCTCAGGGCAGAACATACAAGCAGGGGGTGTTGATGTGGCAGCGTGGCGCTTCTTAACCTGGATTCTCGTTCTCTTTGCTCTCTTGTTGGAAACACGGGCCGCTTACGGGTTGGCAGCGGTTGCAGTGATTCTTTTTTATATTCTTCCCAACTTGCAGCGCCGCGCGGTAGAGAACCTCATGGTTGAGTACCCCCGGGATGTTGTCCGCCTCTTCTCCGGTGAAGAAGCGGTGCTGTCCCTTACAGTGCGGAACGCTTCGTGGCTTCCCCTGCCGTGGGTTTCTGGGGTGGAATACATTCCTCTCGGGCTGGGGGGGCGCACCCACCGCTGGGTGGTATCTCTTTCCCCCAAGGAAGAGGCACATCTTGAGTGCCGGCTCATCGGCCGCAACCGCGGTGTGTATGAGGTAGGGCCCATCCGGGTTTTAGGCGGCGATCTCTTTGGGATCAGTACCGCTGCTATGGAGCGGGAGCTGTATCACACAGTAGTTGTCTATCCCGAACGCTTGCCCTTCTCGGCTCTGAGCCTCCCCTCCCGGCTTTTTCCAGGGAACATCAGGGCCCAGCAGCGCATCTATCCAGATCCCTCAAGACTCGGGGGAGTGCGTCCTTACAAGCCTGGGGATCCCCTTAAGACCGTCCACTGGAAAGCCACTGGCCGCACCGGGGCTTTGCAGGTTAAGCAATACGAACACACCATCACCCTCAATGTGATGATTCTCCTAAATATGGATGAACCGGATTATGACGTACACTCCTGGTACAGTGACAAGGAACTGGCGGTCCAGGCAGCGGCCGCGGTGGCCCACCATGCAGCACAGAGTGGAGAAGCGTGCGGATTTGCCACCTATGCCCGCTACCAAAAGTGGCGTGCTGGGGACAGCGGCCAGCCTGACACATTCTCTGGCGAAACAGGGGCGCTTGTGATTCCCCCGAGCCAGGGGCAGTTGATGGACATCATGACAGCCTTGGCGGGTGTGGAGTGCCAGCCAGAGCCCCGCTTCCTAGGTTTAGTTGATCAAGTGGGGCGCGGTTTGAGTTGGGGCGCGGTGCTTGTCTTAGTTGTACCCCGCGATACGCCCGAACTGGTAGAGCAAGCTTATCGCTTGGCGCGGCTGGGGCTCAGCGTTGTTTTCCTTGTGGTGGGCGGCCCAGTGGAGCACCAGGCCCTCTTAGGGCGGGAATCCCGGGGAGTGAGCGTTCATCGGGTCGTCCGGGAAGAACAGCGCTTAGAGTTATGGCCCCAGGCTCAGGTAAGGGGTGGATCTGCTTGAACAGAGAATTAGACATCAAGCCACCTGTACTGCCAGTGTTCTGTGCAGTGTTTTCACTTTCCGTGGGAGCATTGGTAGGGCACTACATCGCCCTGTTCTACAGCGGCTGGCATTTTCCTATCTGGCTCTATGCTCTTTTGGCCGTTTTCGCCCTGGAGAGCGTATATTACTCTGCCTATGTCCTATCGCCCCGCACCCCATTCACGTGGCGCCTCTTGGAAGTGGGAATGATCGGAGTACTGACCAGCCTCCTACTGCGCCTGGGAAACAATGTCCCTTACCCGTGGTGGGCTCTGTGGCGTAGTTTTCCAGACCTGGGTTTTCTGATCCCTTTCAGCATCGCTCTGCTAGTGTGGGCAGTGGCAGGGGGCCTTGGGCATCGCCTGGCCCGCATTGCCAAGGTCAGGGATGAACTAGGGGATCAAGCGGCCTCCACTTTAAGCTGGGAATATGATTCCTTGGCCATGAAAGGTGCCAACACCGCTCTGCCCATCGAGTATTTTCTCGTAAGGCTCATAGGCTTTGGCCTCCTTACTGCGTGCCTGGCAGTGGCAGCGCAGCGCACAGGAGCCCTGCAAGGCGTCACCCGCCGGGAACAGCTGGTTCTCGCGGCATTCCATCTGCTGACTTTGACGAGCGGCCTGCTTGTCTTGGGATGTGCCTACTTATACCGGTTAGCCACAATCTGGCAGCAAATCAAGGTGGTTTATCCGCTGCAACTGTTCAGCCGTTGGCTGAGGAACTTGTTAGTGGTATGCCTAGGGGTTGCAGTCATCATCAGCCTGATGCCTGTGGACTTTTCCCCCATCACCTTTGATCACATAGCCGGTGGGCTCGTGGGCCTGCTCATGCGCATCACCAGCGGTTCGCCATCTATGGAACCCAGGGAAGTGAGCGGCCAGAGTGAAGTGCAGTCTTCTCAAATTCCTTGGGAGCAGCTGGAGGGAGCGGAGCCTCCGTTTTGGGTGGGAGTGATGACTCTCATCTACATGGTGCTCACCTTTGGCCTCTTAGGGCTGGCTGTGGCCGTTTTCTTGGGCTTCCTTGTGGTGAGCCTTGCCCAGGGCGAGCTTGAGAGGCTCCGGGGCCTGCCCCATGCCGCGGCCCGGCTTTATCTGGTTGTGCGAGACTCTGTTTGGCAGCTTGGCCTCTTTTTCCTGCGGTACCTGCGCCGGGTGAAGGGCGTCAATCTGCCAAGGCATCTGGCTGCTCCCTTTGAGGAACTTTCTCCTCAGGCTTCTCCAAGGGGGCCTCGGCGTGAGAGTGCTGCTTCCCGGGACATTCGGGGGGCCTTTCGTCAGCTCCTGCGGGCCGCCGCAGCTGTTGGATTGGCCCCGGGGGTAGGTGAGACCCCTGCGGAATTTGGGCAGCGCTTGACAGTTTCCCTCCCTGAACACGACGGGGAGATTCGGGATTTCTTAGAGAGTTACCATCTTGCCCGCTACAGCCAGCGGGACCTGGAAAAGACGCTTCGAGAGCGGGCTTTGGAACAGGCAAGGCGGATCGCCGCTGGCCTGCAGCGTATTGTAAGGGGGAAGGAAAATGAATGAGCTAAGCATTGCGTCCATCGCTGAATTGGGCGAAAAGGTTGCAGATAACATCGGCCAAGTAATTGTGGGTAAGCGCGAGGAAATCCGCTTGATTCTCACAGCCCTCCTCAGCGAAGGGCATGTGCTGCTTGAGGATGTTCCAGGGGTGGGCAAGACCATGCTTGCCAGAGCACTCGCCACGTCAATCGGGGGGAAGTTCAGCCGGATCCAGTGCACTCCCGACCTGCTTCCATCAGACATTACGGGCGTTTCAGTGTTTAACCAAAAAGAAGGGGATTTTGTGTTTCACCCTGGGCCCATCATGGCCCAGGTGGTACTGGCAGATGAAGTCAACCGAGCTACGCCCCGCACCCAGTCAAGCTTGCTGGAGGCCATGGGCGAGATGCAGGTCACTGTGGACGGGAATACATACAAGCTGACTAGGCCCTTTCTAGTGATCGCAACCCAAAACCCCATTGAGTACGAGGGAACATTTCCCCTCCCCGAGGCTCAGCTCGATCGGTTTTTTATGCGTATCCGTCTGGGATACCCCACCTTATCTGAGGAAAAGGAGATCTTGCAGCGTTTGCAAACTGCCCACCCTATTGAGGAGATCGTTCCCTGTACTGATTTGAGCCAGGTTGGGCACATGCAGCGCTTGGTTGCCCAGGTATTCGTGGAAGAGTCTATCCGCGATTACATTGCCCGCTTGGTACATGCTACCCGATCCCATCCCCAAGTTCAGTTGGGAGTGAGCCCCCGTGGTTCGCTTGCACTGATGCGGGCAAGTCAAGCTCGGGCTGCTCTCCAGGGTCGGGATTTCGTGCTCCCTGATGATGTTAAGGAAAACGCGATGAGTGTCTTAGCCCATCGCATCCTACTCCGGCCGGAAAGCATCATGCGAGGGGTAACAAGTGAAGCAGTGGTTGATGAACTCCTGGAGAGAATCCCTGTAGGGGCTGAACCTACCAGTTGACCCCGTCCTTCATTGTTATAAAACGGCCATTGGCAGGAAAGGTTCAGTAAATATGGAATAATTAGGTGTACCAATTTGTTAAACAAGGAGGCGGGTTGCTGTGAAGGAGTTTTTCCCCGAGGTCAAAAAGATTGAGTACGAAGGCGAAAAGACGAAGAACCTCTTGGCTTTTCGCTATTACAATCCCGATGAAGTAGTAGGCGGCAAGACCATGCAAGAGCACCTGCGCTTTTCCATGGCTTATTGGCACACCATGACCGGTGGCGGCCGGGATATGTTTGGCAGCGAATCGATGGTACGCCCCTGGGATGAGATTACCGATCCAATGGAAGTGGCTCGCATGCGGGCGTACGCCAGCTTTGAGTTCATGGAGAAGATGCAGATCCCCTTCTTCTGCTTCCATGACATAGACCTGGCTCCAGAAGGGAAGACACTGCGGGAGACTTTCAAGAACATCGATGAGATTGTGGCTATTATCAAGGATCTTATGGCGCAAACGGGCAAGAAGCTCCTCTGGGGAACCACTAATCTGTTTGGACACCCCCGGTTCATGCACGGTGCGGCCACATCTCCTAATGCCGATGTCTTTGCCTACGCTGCGGCACGGGTAAAACGGGCTTTGGAAATCACCAAGGAACTGGGTGGAGACAACTATGTGTTCTGGGGCGGCCGGGAAGGCTATGAAACCCTACTGAACACAGATATGAAGTTGGAGTTGGATAACCTGGCTCGATTCTTCCACATGGCAGTAGACTATGCTCAAGAAATCGGGTTCACCGGGCAGTTCTTGATTGAACCGAAGCCCAAGGAGCCCACTAAGCACCAATACGACTTCGATACCGCCTCGGTTTTGGCCTTCCTCAAGACCTATGGCCTAGAAGAACACTTCAAGGTGAACATTGAGGCTAATCACGCCACTTTAGCAGGACATACCTTCCAACATGAACTGCGCTATGCTCGGATCAACGGTATTTTAGGCAGCGTGGATGCAAACCAAGGTGATGAGCTCCTGGGCTGGGACACCGACCAATTCCCCACTAACCTCTACTTCACAACCCTGGCCATGTATGAAATCCTCCTGAACGGCGGTTTGGCACCAGGTGGGCTTAACTTTGATGCCAAGGTGAGAAGAGGATCCTTTGAGCCTGAAGACCTGTTCCACGCTCATATTTCTGGAATGGATGCCTTTGCCCGGGGGCTGAAGGTGGCCCACCGGCTCTTGGAGTCCGGGGAGATTGAGGACTTCATTGCGGAACGCTACAAGAGCTGGCAGTCGGGGATCGGCAAGGAGATTATCGATGGCAAAGTGGGCTTCAAAGAGCTGGCGGAATACGCACTCCAAAATGACTCTCCCATCGCCCTTACCTCCGGGCGGCAGGAAATGCTGGAAAACATCCTCAACCGCTACATCCTCGACTAAAACTAGTGTTAACTCGAGGCCCAGCTCACAGAGCTGGGCCTTATTGTTGACATATTGTTGTGTGCATTATAGAATGATGAACAGAATGAACTTAAAAGGGGGTCACTAGATAGGTATTGTGATCTAAAAAGGCACAATTTTTCCGGAACTTGAGTGTGCCTCAAATTCACTACCTGAGGATGCTATGAGACAAACCACAGCTAAGCGGTTGTATCTTGGAATTGCTGAAGATGATGGTGTATCCATGGCCATTCTTGGGGATGATCAGGGGAACGTTATTGGACGGCAGCTGGGAAGGTCCTTTGATTATCACCGTCTTGGGATATCTGCGGCTCGGTATAACTTGAGCAAGCTAGTCCGCTCCATACCTGGGATCAGAGAGACGGACCGACTACATACAGTAACCCTGGCTATGCAGCCCCAGTATGTCTACAAGTTCGATAAAGTAATGGATCTGGTCAATAGTGTTGTGTACGCCACCAATGTCAGAGTACACTGCTTTTCTGAGGCGGCCATGCGTGGTATGCCAGGTAGGAGCCCTGAGATCATGATCTTGACCGATACCATGGGCTCAGTACTGGGCCGGGACCCTACAGGCACAATCACCAGGCTGGTGGGGGGCGGTGGTGCTATGGACATCGTCAATGACGCCCTAAGCCGCATCACACGAGAACCTTGTGCCTACGGCGTTAAGGAGCTTCGTGACTGCCTTGTTGGGTGGTGGGAGCGCCCCTGCCGAAGCCGAGCCCACTTTGTGGCTCGTGCCATCAATGAGCTGGCTGAGGCGGGCAATCCAGTAGCGCTGGAGGTAATCCTCCGAGGAGCAAATGCTTTAATTAAGGGTGCGGTGGCCATGATCAATCAGTTAGGCAATACTAGCCCCCTGATCGGCCTTTGCGGCTGTGTAGCGTTGGGAAGCCAGATCGCACAAAAGCGCTTCTGCGAGGTAGTAGGCCTCCTATATCCTAGGGCCCGCATTGAACCCGCTGACCACGCTCCAGCGAAGGGGGCATATCTATCTAGTCTAGTTTCCTCGCCAATTTCCAATTGGTCCTAAGCAGGTTTTTGCACCGCGGCAAGAGAATGTTTTTAGACAAGAATGCAGGAAAGGTAGTAGGTGCGAAAGAGATATGGTAAGAGTCACAATATGGAATGAGTATCTCCACGAACTTGAGAACGAAGCAGTTGCGAAGATCTATCCTGAAGGGATTCACGCAGTGATCGCCGATTTCCTCAAGAAGGAAGGTGATATTAGCGTTCGCACAGCCACTCTTAATGAACCTGAGCATGGTTTGACTGAAGAAGTGTTGGCGGAAACAGATGTCCTGATTTGGTGGGGCCACAAAGCCCACTGGCAGGTCTCTGACAGTGTTGTTGAGCGGGTGTATCAGCGAGTGCTTGCTGGAATGGGCTTGATCGTGCTGCACTCGGGGCACCATGCCAAGATCTTCCGCAAGTTGATGGGTACCTCGTGCGACTTGCGCTGGCGTGATGTAGGGGAGAAGGCCCGCGTGTGGGTAGTAGAGCAGGGGCACCCTATAGCGCAGGGTTTAGGAGATTATTTTGAGATACCCCGGGAAGAGATGTATGGGGAGCGCTTTGATGTGCCTGCCCCTGATTGCCTTGTGTTCCTCAGCTGGTTCAAAGGGGGCGAAGTGTTCCGCAGCGGATGCTGTTACCAGCGGGGCAGGGGACGGATTTTCTACTTCCAGCCAGGGCATGAGACTTTCCCAGTGTACTATCAACCAGAAGTTCAGCGAGTAATCGTAAACGCTGTCCGATGGGCCAAGCCAAGCTTTGTGGACAACCGGCCTGTTTTGATGCACAGTGAGCCATTGGAAGAGCTCAACAACTAAAGCTGAAGGAGGTTTTTGCATGAAAGGTAAGTTTAGGCACGGGGTAGCTCTGCTGGCCGTACTAGCCATGATGCTTGGGTTTGCAGGCATGGCAGCAGCAGAGAAGATCACCATCACGTGGTGGATCAACCCTTGGCGGATTGCACCGCCGGGGATGGACAGCAGTCAGGCACCCACCGCGGAAGACTGGCCAGAATGGGTCAGCCAGGAGTTTATGCGTCTCAACCCGGATGTGGAAGTAGTCTACGAAGTTGTGACCAACGCGGGCTACAGCGAGAAGATCTCCGCTGCGATTTTGGCCCGTAGGCCACCTGATCTCATGAAAGACCTCGTATACCGCAGAGAATGGGCAGAACGGGGACTCTTAGAGCCCATCGATGATTACATCGATCCAGAGGATTGGGAAGACTGGTACGATTACGCGCTGGCCAAGGGCCAGGTAAACGGCAAGCATTACATCTTCCCGTGGAACAACTCCAGCAACGGCATGGGATGTGCCATGCTCATCAACCCAGCTATCTTCGAGGCTCGGGGAGTCAAACTGCCAGAACTCCCCACCCGTGCGTGGACCTTTGATGAGTTCCTCGAGGCCGCCAAGCAGCTCTCCTATGACGAGGATGGCGATGGAATCAACGATTACTACGCGCTCTCCTTTGCCGCCAGCGATCTGTTGAACTGCACCGCCTGGCTCCATGTTTTCGGAGCGCGGATGTTCAACGAAGATGAGACTGAAGTTATCATCAACAGCCCCGAGGGCGTTGCCGGCTTGCAGTTCATGGTAGATGCCATTTACGAGTACCAGATTGCCCCTAAAGGTGCTGAGGGCATGGGGATTTACGATGTAATCGGCCTCTTCCACCAGGGCCGGACAGCAATCGGTTACGGCGGGCCTTATGAAATCGGACGTATCGACCGCTATGTTCGTGAAGGCCAGCTCGAAAAAGCCTTTGATGTCCACATCGCACCGTTCCCTCACTTCCCGGAATATGGCCCAGTTGCCCACCACACCAGCGGCGGCTTTATCGTCTTCCGGCAAAGCGACCCTGTGAAGCGGGATAAGGTCATGGAGTTTGCCAAGTTCATCACGAACTTTGAGAACACAGCATCTCTGAAGACACTCTTGTATGTAACGGCCCGGAAGTCAGTGAATGCGGTCCTCTACGAAGACAGCCCATTTGCGGATGAGGTATCAGTTTACACTGCCGCGATCGACCACGGTGTACCGTTCTTTGGCAGCGAAGAGATCGACTTTTCACCGGTAAACGCTCACCTGCAGGCAGCATTTGAGGCAGCCTTTGCTAGGACAAAGACACCTCAGCAGGCCCTCGATGACTTCGCTAAAGAAGCGAACCGGATTCTGTTTGGCAAGTAAGATGCGGGTGTATTGATGGGAGGGTTCTGCGGAACCTTCCCATCTGAATTAGAAAGGAGCGGTGCCCTTTGACTGCACTGCGCGAACTGGGCAAGCGCTTGTACAAGGGGCGGTGGGGGTATTTCTTCATCTTACCCAACTTCGCCATCTTTACCATCTTTTTTCTGGTCCCTGTAGTATGGTCTATGGTCTTGTCCCTCCTGGACTACCAGTGGTGGGGTACAGAGTTTGTGGGCCTGCGCAACTACGCACAAGTGTTCAATGACCGCATTTTTTGGAAGGCAGTTGTGAACACAGCTTACTACACCTTTGGGGTCGTACCTCTGTGGCTTGGGAAGGCTTTGCTCATCGCGGCTCTAATTTTCCCCTTTCGGAACTCCATCCAGACATTTTTTAAGGCCGCTTTTTACTTGCCCCATGTCACATCGGCCGTTATTATTTCCATGATCTGGCTTTGGATTTATAATCCACCCTTCGGGCTCTTGAACTACCTTATCCGGTTCTTGGGGATTGAGCAAGTGGCGTGGCTGGGCAACACTCGTACTGCCATGCCCGCGCTCATCTTCATGCAGGTGGTGATGGGCGGCGGCTCGTCTATTGTTCTCTTGTCTGCAGCGATGAATGGTATTCCCACATACCTTTACGAGGCGGCTGAGCTGGATGGTGCCCGGCCAGCGCAGGTATTCTTTAGGGTAACTCTGCCGCTTTTGCGCCCTACACTGCTCTATCTGGTGGTAACTGGCACCATCAACTCGTTTCAGGTGTTCACAAACGTGTATCTCATGACCCAAGGCGGCCCCCAGTTTTCTACCACCACCATTGTCTACATGATTTACGACACGGCCTTCAAGCAGTTCCAGTTTGGGCCTGCCTCTGCCATGGCCATGGTGCTGTTTGCACTTACAGCCGTCTTAGCCTTAGTGCAGTTCCGGTGGCTGGGTCAGGAAGTTGAATACTAGGAGGGGGGTTAGCGATGCTACTAGATGACAAACGCACTCGGCCAAAGCACTACGTATCCCTTGTATTCTTGCTGGTGGCGGCATCCGCGGCGATCATTCCTTTGTACTGGATGCTCGTGACGGCGGTGCAGCAGCCTACCCTGACCGTGACCTTCCCACCGGAGTGGTTTCCCTCGAAGCCTACGTGGATCAACTTCGAACGGTTCTTGGCACGCCCGGGTGTATTGCGCTGGACAACTAACAGCCTGTTTGTGGCGCTGCTGGTTACAGGCATCCAGATCATGACTTCCGCGATGGCTGGCTATGCCTTCGCGAAGAAACGCTTTCCCGGCAGCAACTTCCTGTTCTATCTTTACATCGCCTCTATGATGGTTCCGGGCCAGGTGACACTGGTACCGCTGTTTATGGTGATGAACTCCTTTGGCCTCCAAGACACTTACCCAGGTTTGATCCTGCCCGCGATTGCCGGCCCCTTCGGTGTGTTCTTGATGAAGCAGTTCATCTCTACATTGCCCACGGAGCTTATCGAAGCGGCAATCATTGACGGCTGTGGTGAAGTGCAGACCTTTGGACGCATCATCCTGCCCTTGGCCAAGCCTGGATTGGCCGTCCTGGGCATCTTCACCTTCATGGGACAGTGGAATGAGTTCTTGTGGCCGCTGATCATTACAAACTCAGCTAATATGCGCACTTTGCCAGTGGGCTTGGCGCTGCTGCAGGAGGAACTGCCTATGCAGTACGGCCTTCTCATGGCAGGCGCCACTTACGCGGCAGTTCCTATGATAGTTATCTTCTTCATGTTCCAGCGGTATTTCCTTAAGGGTATTACTGTGGGAGCGCTGAAGGGTTAGAAAGGTTGGCTATGCTGATAACTCTTGATCTCGATGGTGTGTTAATGAAGAATCCCTTCTCCACAGCGGTCTTTCCAGCTATAACCAAACTGCTTGGGGAAAAGGAAGGGCTTTCCCATGGGGAAGTAATGGCACTGATCCGGGAGGAAGTGAAGGCGAGAGCCGCGGGGAAAGACTATGTGGCCGCCTATGATTGGGACGGCATTGTGGCCGCGGTTGGCCGTCGCCTGAGTTTTCAGGGCAACATTGATGTTGCAGAGTTGGTGAGGGAGAACTGCACGCCCGAGCACATTCATAGCTATCCAGGAGTCCACGAAACCCTGGCTCAGCTGAAGGAGGCGGGGCACGCCTTGGTTGCCCTGACCAACGGTTTTGCGAAGTACCAGGTACCGGTCCTCGAAGCACTGGGCCTCATGCAGTACCTGGCGGGGGTCTATACTCCAGAGATAGCAGGTTTTGCCAAGCCTGATGCGGAGTTCTTCGCGGCTGTGCGCCGTGATTTCGGGTTGCCCCACCTTCATGTAGGTGATACGGTGGCTCACGATCTGTGGGGTGCGAATAAAAGCGGGGCGTGGTCTGTCTGGGTGTACCACGATCTCCCCCGAGAAATCGCGGAGCTGCCCTTACAGGAACGCACTAGGCATCCAGAACTCCTCAGCATCATTGAGAGAGCCTTGGCAAAGGACCTCATGGTATCGGGGTACCCAGAGCTCACAGCTGAGGACTGCCTGCCCCATTTTGTCACTGCGGAAATCAGCGACTTAGTTGAAATCGTAGAGCTTGTTGAGGGTTACACCGAAGCGGCCCAGTAGAGAATCAACGGGATGATCACTGGGACAAGCAGAGTGAGGGTTACCCCTGAGTAAAAGGCTACTAACGTCACCTGCGGGCTTGTATGCTTGCTGATCGTGGGCAAGGTGACATCCATGGTTGTGGCGCCACCTGGAGCAACAGCGGGTAGGTGCCCCAGCCGGCCTGCGACATGGGGAGTAATGAGTATGGCAATGATTTCTCGAAAGACGTTAGTAAGAAAGGCTAGAGCCCCCAGGCCCACATCGTAGTTTTCTGCTATCAACACCCCAGAGAGGGAATACCAGCCAAATCCGCTGGCCACAGCTGCAGCTTCTAAAGGCCTGAGTCCGAGCAGGATGTTGACGAGCAAGGCACCTCCTATAGAACCGAAGGCGATTAGGAAGGGGACAGCGAGGGCCGCCTTAGGCAACGCCTTGATCTGCCTTACCAGGTCTTTGTTCTTACCTAGATCTATTCCAACCACAAACAGCATAGCCGCCAAGAGCCATTCTGCGCTGTTCTCTAGGAAGGGGAGGAGTTCAGCGCTGATGAAAAACCGTCCGCAAATTAGTCCCGCTAAAACTGCTCCAAGAATCGATACAGTCATGATCTCCCTCCTTGCCGGCGAGTTCTCTTATACAGGTCGGTACCGCCCTTGACAGCAAAAATGCTGCCCGCTACCGCCCCCATCGCAAACAGCATGGCCCTGGAACCCAGGCGGGGGATGTTGGCCATAGTACTTGGGTCTGCCCCAATTCGGATTCCCATGGTAAGGAGCAGCAGGAGCAGGGCTCCTGTGCTTATCTGGCCCGCCAAGGCACTGGTGCGCGGTGGCAGAGGAAGGTAACGTCCCACGACTAAGCCGAGGATTAGTGCGGCAAAGATGAGAATCAATGAGTATCGCTCCTTTGTAGTCTTCGTCCCAAAGAATAGTATATTCGACGCCAGCCTAGGCTCTCCTTTGCCCACACGGCATGGATTGTGCCCGTTTGGGGACCATAGTACCAGAGAAACTCAGAAGGAGGCCAGCGATGTCCACAACTGTTCTAGGAAAACCTCTGACTCAAACCCAGCTCAAAGAGGCGATTCTCACCTTTGCCCAGGGAAGGGATACAGGTTATTTAGGCACGGTAGGCCCCGATGGGGTCCGGGTTAGCCCTGTGCGCTGTTTCATGGATAATGACCTCAATGTTTACATCCACTCTAAAGGCGGCACCAAGTTCACAAACCTGGCCAAGAATCCTCAGGCATGCCTGCTGGTGGCCACGCCCTTTCAAGATGATTTTCACCAAGTTCAAGGCGTTCAGCTGTTTGGCAAGGCGCAGGTTGCCGAGCCAGGTTCCCAGCTCTATGCTATTGCTGAAGAACTGTGTCCTTGGCAGCATCCCCGAGATGTGCGCCTCATTTATCTGCACACTGATCGTGCCGTCTATGTCGACCGCATTACGGGAGATGTGAAGGACGAATGGATTCGCTAAGTGCTAGGCGCATCCCTAAGGGGGATGCGCCAGCCACCTTATGGAGAAGGGAGAACTAGACAGGATGCGCGGGATAGCACTGTTTCTTTCTTTGGTATTGCTTGGTTGCGGGGTTGCTGGAGCAAGTGGAGTAAATCCTTATTGGGAGCGGATCAGCCACGGCCTGCCTAACAACACACTAGTCCTTGAGCATCACTATGAAAGGCACGACAGTCTGGTCACCATGAACGTTAGGGTACCGCAGATCTGGGGCATGACGGACAGCGAAGTACAGGCAAAACTCAATGAGGCCCTTGCCAGCGGCGTGCAGGCGTGGGTGGATGAGATCGCTTCCGCCGCGGAAATCTTCCTGGAAGAAGTAGAGGCAGGTTCATTCCCCAACTACCTCCCCTTTACCCTGTGGGTGGACTACGAAACGCAGTACAACAAAGGCGGATTGCTCAGCCTGGTCGTAAGCATCTATGCTTATACCGGGGGAGCCCACGGCATGACTCATTGGGAGCCCCTCAACCTTGACCTCACCACAGGGAGGCACCTCACTTTTGCGGACTTATTCCCCGACAAGGGGTCCCGAAGTGCCATGGCAGAAGTAGTTGAGGCCCGCATCAAGGCAGAGCCTGAAATCTTCTTCCTTGAGGGCTTTGATTCGTCCATGTTCAGTGAGTCGCAGACCTTTTACTTAAGGGAAGGGGAAATAGTCGTATTCTTTGGTTTATACGAGATCGCACCTTATTCTTCGGGCATTCAGGAGTTTGCCCTACCTGTGAGATAGCTGCCGGCCGGCTGGCCGGCTTTTTTTGATCATCCTATTGACAGCTATTCCAGAACCGTATATATTTGATATATACAGTATGTACAGTATGTACAGTATGTACGCTGTGTACAGTGATTAACTCTGGGGGGAACCATGCGGATAGTCATTTCTAGCCTATCTAGGGATCCCATCTACAAGCAGATTGCCGATCAAATCCGAGATGCGGTGCTCAGTGGGGAGCTTTCGGAGGGAGATGCCCTTCCTTCCATCAGGGGCTTGGCAAAGGAGTTGGAAGTAAGCGTCATTACCACAAGCCGGGCCTATGAAGAGCTGGAAAAAGAGGGGTTTATCGCTTCTGTACCAGGGAAGGGTTCCTTTGTGGCAGGGCACAATACGGAGCTGATCCGGGAAAAGCGCATGCACCTGTTGGAAGAGAAACTCGGGGAAGCCATGGGCGATGCAAAGCAGATGGGCTTGTCATTCGATGAAATCGTGGAGATTATGCGGCTGTTGTATGAGGGAGGAGAATGATATGGAAACAGTCCTGCGCCTTGAAGGTGTAACCAAACACTATCCTGACTTTACTCTGAAAGATGTCTCGTTCAAGCTAGAACGGGGATTTGTGATGGGACTCATCGGCCCGAACGGTGCTGGGAAAAGCACAACCATCAAGCTGATCATGAACCTGATCCGCCGGGACGGGGGAACGATCGAGCTATTCGGCATGGATAACATCAAGCATGAACTGGAGATCAAAGAGCGGATTGGGTTTGTCTACGATACTATTCCCTATTATGGGATTCTGACCGTCAACGAGATGAAGTCCTTAATTGCCCCCTTTTACAGCCATTGGGACGAGAATCTCTTTCAGCGCTATCTCCGGGAGTTTGACCTGAACCCGAATCAGCAAATCGATAACCTCTCTCGGGGCACGAAGACCAAGTTTCAGCTGGCTGTTGCCCTATCCCACAATGCAGAGCTGATCATCATGGATGAGCCCACTTCCGGGCTAGACCCGGTGTTCAGCAGCGAACTCTTGGACATTCTCTACGATGTGATCGCCGATGAGGGTAAGTCCGTGTTGTTCTCCACTCACATCACCACAGATTTGGAGAAAATCGCGGACCATATCACCTTCCTCAACCAGGGTCAGGTTGTGTTCTCCCTGCCGAAAGATGAGCTTCTGGATCGCTATGCCCTGGTGAAGGGCGGCTTAGATATCCTGAGCCATCCTGAGGCAAAAGGGCGGCTCCTTGGGGTGAGGAAGGGGCAGGCTAGTTTTTCTGCCCTCACTACTGAGGGAGAAACCTTGGCCCGGCGGTTCGGGGAGAGGGTGACTCTAGAGAGAGCAAGCCTTGATGATATCATGGTGTATTCTGTGAGAGGTGAGCGGAATGTATAAACTGATGCATCTAGTCCGTAGGGATCTACTAGTACAAAAACGCCAGCGGACCCTTGTCCTGCCGGCACTTTTGAGTATCACATCGGCTATCGTCTTGCCAAAGGCGCCAACCTTTGCAGTAGGAACAATCATTATGGCTAGCTATTTCATCGTGGTTTACGTCAACGCCTATGACTTCAAGTACAATGCAGAGCTGGGTTACCGGAGTTTGCCCATCTCCCGAGCGAGCCTTGTCGTGGCGCGCTACTTGGGCGTGGTAGTGTTTGCCTTGGCCAGCTTAGCCATTAGCATCACCGCATCCACCATCTTTCAGGCGGTGGGCTTGTTCGAGGTGGATTACGGCTGGACGTTGCCCCTTGTAGGGCTGGCATTTTGTACCTTGAGCCTGTACTATGCAGTGTTTTTCCCCGTCTATTTCAAGCTGGGGTACATGAAATCCCGCTGGGCCAACTACATCCTCTTGATCGTCCTTTATGGCGGCCTGGGAAGCGTGCGAAGCGTTGGTTCCACCGATGTCCGGCTCACTGCACCTGT
This sequence comes from Peptococcaceae bacterium 1109, assembly GCA_001028815.1. Taxonomy (GTDB): domain Bacteria; phylum Bacillota; class Limnochordia; order Darwinibacteriales; family Darwinibacteriaceae; genus 1109. The sequence continues at coordinate 186,739 of LDJB01000004.1, read as the reverse complement.
CTTGAGCGACATGTTCAGCGCTCCTTATAGTGCGGTGGCCGTGGTGCTCTGCTTGGGAGCGTTCCTTTTGTCCATGGCCCTCTCCATCAGTTTGGAGCGGAGCCGGGAACTGTAGGGGCCTAACTCGCGCTCCCTCTGCGCTTTGTGATGCGCTGGAGGCGGTGTTCCAGTTCAGGAACTTTGGGCGAGCGCTTGCGCAGAGCAACAGCCAACGCTCGGCGTGTGACCTGATCCGCTGCCCTGAAGTCCTTGAGACGGTGCTCGTAGTGTTTGGCCAGCTCCTCGTAGGCCATCAGGTCGTCTTCAGCGATCGCCAGGAGTCTTTGCCAAAGCTTGGCGGCGATTTCATAGTTTTTTCCTCGTTTATGGAGTAGAGCAGCGGTCCGCAAGAGGCGGATCTGCTGTTCTTTTTCTTCCGCCAAAGACCAAGCCCGATCTAGAAAGGGCAGGGCAGATTCCATCATTCCGGAATTCGCGTAGATGAGGCCTAAGGCTTCCGCTTCAAAGGGGCAGCTACATTCCTCAGGGGTACTCATCCCCAGGGCATTAATCACCCCCAAGAGGACTGCCATGGACACGATATCATACACGTTGTGCTCCAAGATGTCTTGCAGCAACAGGCCATTCCCTGTTTGTAGGAACTGAAAGTACCGCTGGGGTATTTCTGCACCGGGGATATCGTGTACCCGAGTTAAGCCGAGGATGTTCGCTTCCAGACTGATTAGGCTGCAGCTTTCCAGTTTTTCTCGCCAAAGCCGCCGGGCTAGGTGAAGCAGGTCAACCTGGCTGTGTTGGTCCACGCCGTGAAAGGGCATGCGGCTCATGGCAAAGCGTGTCCTCAGGAGAGGAATGTCAAAGGTTTTCCCGTTAAATGACACGATGGCCTCGGTTTCCTTCAACTCTCCATCGAGGCAGTGGAGGAGAGCTAGTTCTTCGTTGTAGTCCCGCATCAAGAACTGCTTTACTACAAAACCTCGGCTTTCAAACCGCCCTGTGCCCACCAGGAAAGCATAGGTACCGGTGCCCCCGGCCAGGCCGGTGGTTTCCGTATCCAGGAAGAGGGTGCGGGAAAGATCCAAAGGGGGCAGATCTCCGAGGCCCACATGGGTAAGCCCCCTTGTGGACGGGATAGAGAGCGTTTCACGAATTTCCCGGCCTCCCCAGATGTAATCTAAGGGGAAGGCCTTTTCCACAACATGACATGTTCCCCAGGGAGTTTCCCGCTCTATCCCTCCCAGTATGGGGCGGAGATTAGGTGCAGAGGGGCGAGGCAGTTCCGGCCTAGGCCTTTCCTTGGGCAGAACTTGGCGCAGCCTGCTCTTGAGGTCCATCGCCCATAACCTCCTTCAGGAGCCGCAATACATATTCCTTGCCCTTAATGCCAACTTCATCTGCTGGGCCCACGCAGGATGGGCAACCAGCGGGGCAGGGGCACCTGCTCACCAGGGAGTAGGCCCGCTCCATGAGGCGCCGATGATCGCTAAACAGCTGTTCGCTGAAACCTACGCCTCCAGGGTATTTGTCGTAGATAAAAACAGTTGGGGCGCTGGTAAAAGGCGACTTAACCTGCGCTGCGACGCCCAGGTCCCCTGGCTCGCACATGAGTTCCAATGAGGCGATGTTCCCCAAGACATGTGCGGCCCCGATCAGGGCACTCTGGATGGCATCTCGGTCCATGCCTCCTTCACCCGCGCTAGGCACGGTGAACCAGTAGGCGGTGGTATGGAGGTCCATCTCCGGCAGGGAGATCTCACCCCAACCCACATTTTCATGGGTATGGAACTTGATCTTCTTATACATGTGGGTTTTAGCTGTAACCATAACCTCACCCCAGCTGAGGGTGGTGTAGGGCTTTACTTGCTCCTCGGTTACATCCAGCACCTTCAGTTCCACCGCGAGATTGGCATCGGTAAAGTAATCTGTCTCCACTTTCCGGGCGTAGGCTTTCTGCCCCTCCCAGTCGAGAAGGTCAATGTGGTAAGTCTGGCTTTCGTGGATGTAGATGGCTCCTTCGTGAATGAGCATGGGAGCGCTGAAGCGATCCACTTCCCCGATCACCGTGGTCTTGCCGTCGGTAGTATCGATAATCACGAAATTGTCCGCAGAGGCGCTCCGCAGCGACACCTCTACTGCAGGGTAAGCCTCGCTCATCCAATACCAGCGGTCCTCCACTCGCCGGAGCACCATCTCTTCCTCCAGGTACTCGAGGATCTCTTGGGGATCTAAGGTTCCAAACCTCTCCCCTACTTGGAAGGGCAGCTCAAAGGCTGCGCATTTAAGGTGCGAGACGAGGATGAAGAGATTATCAGGGTTGATCCGGGCAAACTCCGCGCCCTTTTCTAGGAAATAGTCAGGGTTCTGCACCATGAACTGGTTGAGGGGGCTGGAGTTGGCCACAAACACCGCCAGTGACGCCTTATTGCTTCGCCCGGCCCGGCCAATCTGCTGCCAGGTGCTCGCGATGGTCCCGGGGTACCCTGTGAGCACTACCGCTTCCAGTGAGCCAATGTCGATCCCCAGTTCCAAAGCATTAGTGCTTACCACTCCTAAGACCTTGCCGTCCCGGAGGTCCCGTTCGATCTGCCGGCGCTGAGTGGGGAGATAGCCGCCCCGGTATCCTCTAATCTTTTCCCCGGTGTCTCCTAGCTTGCGGAAGGACTCTCGCAGGTAGGTCACTAAGACCTCGGTGTTGAGCCGGCTCCTGGTAAAAATTATGGTAGGTACCTTCGCAGCAATAAGCTCGTGGGCAACGGCCCGGGCTTCCAGAAGAGCACTGCGGCGGATTCCTAGCGGCTGATTCACCACTGGGGGATTGTAGAAGACCACTTCGCGGGGTCCTCGGGGAGCACCGTTGTCGTCTATGACAGTCACCGGGCGCCCCAAGAGCGCGCTGCCGTGTTCTGCAGGGTTGGCGATGGTCGCGGATGTGCAGATAAACTGGGGCCTAGAACCGTAGAACTGGCAGATCCGGTGCAAGCGCCTGAGAACATTGGCTACATGAGACCCAAACACGCCCCGGTAGGTGTGGAGCTCATCGATGACCACATAACGGAGGTTCTCAAAGAGCCGCATCCACTTAGTGTGGTGGGGGAGAATGCCTGAGTGGAGCATGTCGGGATTAGTCACCACGATGCTCCCCGCAGAGCGGATGGCTCTGCGGGCGTCCCCAGGCGTATCTCCGTCATAGGTGTAGGTCTTAATCCGTCCCCCGAGCTCAGTGCTCCATTCCATGAGCTCCGCTACCTGGTCTTGGGACAAAGCCTTAGTGGGGAACAGGTAGAGCGCCCTGGCCTCTTCATTTTCCAGAAGTGCTTGGATAACAGGCAGGTTGTAGCATAGGGTTTTCCCTGAAGCGGTGGGTGTCACCACCACTATGTCCTGCCCCTTGTGAACTGCTTGCAGGGCTTGGGCTTGGTGGCTGTAAAGCCGAGTAATCCCCTTCCCCTCGAGCAGAGCTTTCAGGTCTTGTGGGACGAAACTAGGAATCGGGGCGTACTTGCCCGGCGTTGCAGGGATAGTGTGGCGAAACGTGATGTTCCCTCGAAACCGGGGATCGGTGTCAAGCGTCTCCATGAACTTGGTAATGCTCAAGCAGCTCACCTACCTTCTGAGGTGATCATAACGAACACCCGTTTGCTTGTCAACGGCGGTCAGCGATCTCCTTTTGGAGCTCTGAGCTGAAGGTTTCTAGGCTGGTACTACCTAGGTCGCCCCTCTTGCGGTGGCGGACGCTGATGGTTCCTTCTTGCTGCTCCCGTTCGCCTACGATCACCATATAGGGGACCTTTTGGAGCTGCGCAGCGCGAATCTTCTTGCCCACCGACTCTGAGCGCAGATCGCTCTCCGCCCGTAGGCCTTTTTGCAGGAGCGCTCGCTCGAGCTCTCGTGCATATTCCGACTGCCCATCGCTAACAGGGATCACCATAACCTGCACAGGTGCGAGCCAGGCGGGGAATGCCCCTGCGTAGTGTTCGGTGAGAATGCCGATGAACCTTTCAATGCTTCCGAAGATCACGCGGTGGAGCATGACCGGGCGGCGGCGCTGGCCGTCTTCGTCGATATAGGTGAGGTCAAAGCGCTCGGGCATTGCAAAATCCAGTTGGATGGTGCCGCACTGCCAGGTCCGGCCGATACTGTCTTCTAAGTGGAAGTCGATCTTAGGCCCGTAAAAAGCCCCATCCCCTTCGTTGATCACGTAGGGCAGGCCTTTGGCTTCCAGGGCATCTTTCAAGGCCTGTGTTGCTTTTTCCCACATGAGATCATCGCCAATGGCATTCTCTGGTTTCGTGGACAGCTCCACGTGGTAAGGGAATCCGAAGACATCGGTGTACACCGCGTGGATAAAATCGATAACCCCTTCGATCTCCGCCTGAATCTGACTGGGGAGCATAAAGATGTGGGCATCATCTTGGGTGAAGCATCTAACCCGCATCAACCCGTGGAGCGCACCAGAGAGTTCGTGGCGGTGCACTAAGCCCAGCTCGCCCACGCGCAGGGGCAGGTCTCGGTAGGAATGGAGCTTACGCTTATAGAGGAGCATTCCCCCAGGGCAGTTCATGGGTTTGATGGCAAAGCGCTGTTCGTCGATTTCGGAGAAGTACATGTTTTCCCGATAGTTGTCCCAGTGCCCAGAACGGTGCCACAGGTCTTCGTGGAGCATGATAGGGGTCTTAACCTCTTGGTAGCCCCGCTTTACGTGTTCTGCCCGCCAGAAATCCTCTAGGGTGTTTCGGATCACCATGCCTTTGGGGTGAAAGAAGGGAAAGCCAGGGCCTTCATCTTGGATGCTAAACAGGTCAAGCTCCTTTCCTAGCTTGCGGTGATCCCGCTTCGCCGCTTCTTCTAGAAGCCTGAGATGATCCTTAAGCTCTTCTTTGCTGTCAAAGGCAGTGCCGTAAATGCGCTGGAGCATGGGCCTTGAGGAGTCCCCTCGCCAGTACGCCCCTGCGACGCTCTGGAGCTTGAAGTGCTTTACTTCAGCGGTGCTCCCCACATGGGGGCCTTGACAGAGGTCTACAAACTCCCCTTGGCGATATACAGAAACCTCTTCAGGCAGTTCCTCCAGAAGCTCCAGTTTATACGGTTGGTTCATACGGGAAAACAGCTCTATCGCTTCTTGTTTGGACAGTTCCTCGCGGATAAGGGGGAATCCCTCTGCTGCGATGTTTTTCATTTCTGCTTCGATGCGGGCCAAGTCGTCGCTGGTTAGGCGGTGCTCCAGGTCAAAATCATAATAGAAACCGTTCTTGATGGCTGGGCCGATGGCCAGCTTTACATCGGGCCATAGGCGCATTACTGCTTGGGCCATCACGTGGGCGGCGGTATGCCGCAATGCTTCTTCACGCTGCATAATTCTAACTCCTTCCAGTAGGGAATGCAAAAAACCTCGCCCCAAATCTTGGGACGAGGTTGCCGTGGTTCCACCCAAATTGGCTGCCTAAGCAGCCCACTCAATGCAGATAACGGTGCCCCGGCCACGCTTACTCCACTTTCAGCGGGCAGCTCCGAGGTGGTTTTCATCACCGCTCCTCTGGGGGAAGCTTTCAGCCACTGGCTTCCCTTCTCTGTCAGCTAGCCTGTGATTACTCTTCCTCATCATCGCACTTAGAGTCGATCTGTATTGTATTTAGCTTACTCTCCTTTGGAGGCTCTGTCAAGCCTGCTCGTTTATTGACAAACGATAAACCCTTCCCGTAAAATACAAAGCGGGGACGACTCCGATCTTACGGTATAGAAGGGAAAGGCTATGGGCATTCGTGTTCGTCTTGACCGCATCATGCGCGAACGGGGCATTAGCTTGACAGAACTGGCCAACCAGATCGATATCACTCTGGCCAACCTGTCTATTTTGAAAAACAACAAGGCAAAGGCTATCCGCTTCTCAACTTTGGAGCGGCTGTGCCAGGTGCTCCAGTGCCAGCCCGGGGACATACTCGAATATGTCATGCAAGGCGAGGGGGAGTAGTCAGGAGCTTCCGGGTTTGATTCTTCCAGTACCAGCGGAAGTAGGGGTTACCCCGCAGTTTGCCGGGCCTTGGCTCCGCCTCCGCCAGGGCTTTGGTTACCAGTGCTGTTTCTTTTTCTACTGCGTAGTTCATAAGATCCACTAGTGCATCCGCACCTGCTTCTATGCTCCCCGCGGCCCTTTGCAGGGATTCCTTCTCTAGAGCATCCCGTTCTCCCAAGTAGTGTTGCAGATTGGGTATGCGGTTTTCCAGGACAGCCCGGTGGAAGCGCTCCCGGAACATCCAGAAGGACAAAGAATCTTGGGCCTGTGCTTCCGGGAATACCATGCCATTAGGGGCATCAGTGAGCCAGTAGGGCTTAAACACTGCGATGCAGGGAGTGGAACTGCCTGTGGCCCAGTACGTTACCTGGCCTTCTGCTACAGAGGCCACATAACTTCCGGTAGTGTGATCTCCAAAGAGGAAGCCGCCATGCATGCATACGGAGCCAAGGGAACTGTGGGCAAAGGGGTCCTTCTGATGGCGGGGTGTGTGGCTTCGGAGAATTGCCATGGCCAGTTCTACAGTGATGCGACCCTTATTATGGCGCAGCACTTGCTCTGCTGCCTGCTGGCGATGGAACGAGCCGCTGGCCGCTGTAACAACTGGATTTGAGTAGCACTTTGCAAAGTCAAAGTCCGCTTCGGAGCGGCACCATCCCTTTTCCACCGCATTCCTTACCAGGCCTGGATGGGCAAGGTCAAAGTCTGCCCCGATGCTCAAACGATTGGATATAGCTTTGACATCGCTCACCTGCTGCGCGGCCCAATACTTCCCCGCTGTCTCTAGCACCCACGCGGAGCGGGGATCGGCGATGAGGAACGCATTGTGGTAGTAGAAGGGCTTGGCGTAACCGCAGTTGCCCCCTTGGCCGTATTTTTCCAGAAGCTCAATGATGAAATGCAGGGCTTCTTCACTGGTGCGGCAGCGCTCTAGGGCTAGGCGGAGCATGTCCATCCCTAGGAGAGCGGGCGGGCCTTGCTTTTCTTTTGTAAAAACCGCCTCGTTCCCGATTTGAAGGCCGAACTCATTGCCACCCATTTCTGCGCCCCACATCCACGAAGGCTTTAGGAGGAAAACCTCATACGTTTCCCGGGCTTGTTCGATTTCAATATAGGTGCATCTCAGCTTGGTCCCAGGGGGATGTTTCCGCCTAGGGATGCGGATCAAGAGGTGGGGCTCATTTGGCTGACGGTCGCTGTTTTTGGCGAAGATTACTCCGCCATGGGCCGTGGCACTACCCAAGGCTACAAAAGTATCGCACACAGTTCACCACTCCTTTAGTAGGCATTTCTCCACTGGCATTTACCATCCCTTGTACAACTAGTGCCGTTGGGGTATCCTTTAAATATCGGTACAGTTTGGAGGTCATTGCATGGCTATTATCGAGCTTGCGGATGTACATAAGATCTACACTTTAGGGAAAACCGAGGTACACGCGGTCAAAGGTGTCAGCTTCGAGATCGCCTCTGGAGAGTTTGCATCCATCATCGGCCCCTCTGGGTCGGGCAAATCTACCATTCTCAACCTGATTGGCTGCATTGATCAGCCTAACAGCGGCGTCGTACGCATCAACGGGACTGCCACAAGCGGGATGAGCGATCGGCAGCTCACCACTCTGCGGCACCAAACTCTAGGCTTCATCTTCCAGTCGTTCAACCTCATCCCCGTGCTGAACGTCTATGAGAACATTGAGTTCCCCTTACTTCTGGGGAAGACATCCGTACCCAAAGGTGAGGTGCGGGACTGGATTAGTTATCTAATAGAACAGGTGGGCCTGCACGACCATATCCACCATCGGCCCAATGAGCTTTCAGGGGGACAGCGGCAGCGGGTGGCTATTGCCCGGGCTTTGGTGACTCGCCCAGCCATTGTCTTAGCTGATGAGCCCACCGCTAACCTTGACTCCAAGACAGGACAGAGTATTCTAGAGCTGATGAAGAAAATGAACGCTGAACTGAACACCACTTTCATTTTCTCCACCCATGATTCCTCCATTGTGGGCCTCACTGACCATGTCATCCGCCTCTTAGACGGCACCATTGTGGAGGAAGTGTACCAGAAAGCGGACCGGGATACGGAGGCGATGTCATGAGGATTCTTCTCCGCATCGCCTGGCGCAATCTTCGCAAGCAGAAAATCAAGACCCTGATTGTGGGAATCATTATGGTGGTTGGCATTGTGGTGCTGGTAGTGGGCAACTCTCTCATGGATAGCGCCACAGCAGGCATTGAGCGGTCTTACACCCGGAACTATACCGGTCATCTGATCATCACCGGCAAGCATCCCGGGCGCCTCACATTATTCGGATTCCAAGACCTCACCGCAATGGAGCGGTCCGTACCGCACATTCCCGACTACCAAGAGGTTCTGGAGTATGTTCGTTCGCTGCCCTATGTGGAAGGGGTAAACCCCCAGATTACCGCTGGGGCACTGGTAGGCATGGGGGATGAAACACTGGGAGTCACCCAGCTCTTCGGAATTGACCCTGTGCAGTACCGCAACATGTTTCCGGAGAACATTGAGCTTCTGGCAGGGGATTTCTTTCAGCCTGGGGAGGAAGGCGTCCTCTTGAGCCAGCGCTTGGTTGAGCGCATCGAAAGCCGCCAGGGGATAACCATCCAGCCCGGTGACAAGATTCTCCTTACGGGCGTGAGCGTCCAGACTGGGATGCGCATCAGAGAAGTACCTGTGTCCGGTATCTTCCGCTTTCTCCAATCTAACCCGCAGCTGGATATGGTTTCACTCCTCGATGCAGATAACGCCCGGGATTTGGCTGGGCTGGTTGTGGGGCATACTGATGCCGCTGAGCTCACCGAGCGGGAACAGGCTTTCTTAGGGGAGCTGGACATCGACAGCCTCTTCACTGGCCTGGACAGCCTCTTCGAAGAGTCCAGTTCAGAGCAAGTTCTAAATATTGAGGACCTGTTTGTGACACTAGAGCCCGAACCGGCACCCGCCTCTGATTGCCAAGAGGATACAGGCGCGTGGCATTTCCTCATTATTCGCCTCACTGATGAGCGCTATCTGGGGCGTGCCCAAGCGGATCTGGCCGCGTTCTTTGAACAACAGGGCATCCCTGCTCAGACCAGTAACTGGCTGCAGGGTGCGGGGGTCACAGCGGAGCTCGGTTACGGCATTAAGAACATCTTCAATGGAATTGTGGCAGTCATCGCAGTGGTAGCAGTGATTATCATCATGAACACCTTGGTCATCTCGGTTACGGAGCGGACAGCAGAGATCGGCACCATGCGGGCCATTGGCGCCCAGAAGAGCTTTGTTTGGAAAATGGTCCTCTGTGAAACCTTGCTCCTCACAGGGATCGCGGGGGCCGTTGGCCTTAGTATCGGGGGGGCCATCTTGGCAGCCTTGAATGTGGTGGGTATCGAAGCGAGCAATATGTTCTTTGAGATAATCTTTGGGGGCCCCGTACTCAGGCCTGAGCTTTCCCTGTCGTCGGTAGTCATGGCACTGGCCGTTGTTTTTGTGGTGGGAGTTGTGGCAAGTTCCTATCCTGCGTCCATTGTCATGAAGATGCCGCCCGTGAAGGCAATGCAGAGTGAGTGAGGAGGATGGGGATGATCGGAGTCATTCTGAAGATATCTGCCCGCAATGTGTGGCGGCAGAAGAAGCGCAGTTTCCTCTTGGCTGGGGCCATTGCTTTTGGAATGTTTGTGATTACAGCCATTAACGGCCTCACTGGCGGAGTGGTAGACAACATCCGAGTCAACTTCTCCCATGCCCTGGGGGGCCACGTCTTTATCTCTGGCAGTGAATACTTGGACCGGGGGACCATTGTTTATCGTATAGCCGATGACGAGAAGCTCCTAACGGCCTTACAGCAGAATGGCGAGTCCATCGCAGCGGTGACCCGCCGCTCGCAGGCCATGCCCAGCCTCATCTTTGGGTCACGCCAGGCAATGCAGCTGGTCTACGGCGTGGATTTTCAGCAGGAGGACAAACTCCTGGGGAGCTTAGTTGTGACCGGGGGTTCGCTAAAAGACGTAACCAACGAGCAGCTTATAATTCTCCCCCGCTCGGTGGCGGAGCGCCTTGGGGTGGAGGCGGGAGAGACGATCTTGATGCGCCTGGATACGGTCACAGGCCAGCGCAACGTGGGCGAGTTTGTAGTAGTTGCCCTCATCGAAGACCAGGAGCGCTACGGCATTTCCGCTGCCTACGTGAACAGGGGATACCTTAACACCCTCGTAGGCTTAGGGCTAGAGGATTACCAGGCCCTGAACCTCTTTCTCACTGACATGGAACAGGCTGATGCTTTGGGTCAGAGCTTTAGAGCAGCCCTAGGCGTGCCGGAGCCAAAGCGCCTTGCAGAGGTGCAGGACATGGATGATGAAGAGGCAATGGCAGCTATGTTTGGGTTTACCCGGGCTTCCGAGGTGGAACCTTGGGAAGGGATAAAGTATCAGGTGACCACCATCAACCAGATCATGGAGCCAGTGGAGGCAGCGGTAAATGCCTTGAAGACCATTGGCCTAGCCATATTCATTATTCTCCTGGTGATTACTATGGTGGGCATTACCAACACATTCCGGATGATCATGATCGAGCGCACCAAGGAGATCGGCACCATGAGGGCCTTTGGGATGCAGCGGGGTGTAGTGCGGAATGTGTTCCTCATGGAAGCTTTGCTTCTGAGTGCAGGCGGTGCCTTGGCGGGGCTGATCGCCTATGGATTGGCGGCCTTCATCCTCGGAAGGATCTCCTGGGATACGGTACCTGCCATGCAGTTCTTCCTGGACCAGGGCCGCATTACCTTTACCGCCTCGTTCCGGGAGATCACTTTCAACACTAGCTTGATTTTGGCCATGGGTCTTTTGGCAGCCTATTTCCCTGCCAAGGCTGCCGCGAAGTTGTCGCCAGTTAAGGCCATGAGCAGCAATTTATAAGGAGAGAGAACCTATGCGGAAGCACAAAGCATTGCTTGTCCTGCTGATTTTGGCCTGCTGTTGGACGGCCGCAGCAGCGGAGAAAGACATGAGCATCATTGAAGATATCTTGCGGAAAGTGGACGAACAGTCCTCGTTTCCAGAGACTGACCTGTCCGCGGTTTTGACCATGATCATCGAAGATCCAGAGGAAGGTTTGGAGAAAATTGTGGTGCGCCATTTCCGCCGGGATGATGGAGAGCGCTTCCTCCTTCTCATTGAGGAGCCCCGCACTCAGCGGGGCCAGGGGTACCTCTTGGAGGGAGACAACCTCTGGTTTTATGACCCCTCCAGCAGGAAGTTTGCCCACACTTCCCTAAAGGAGAGCTTCCAGGGCACCGATGCCCGCAATGCAGACTTCAGCCAATGGAGCTACTCCTCGTCGTACAAGGTTGTGGATTATACCGAGGATGTCCTGGGGAACTTCTCCGTTTATGTAGTGGATTTGGAGGCGGTGGATGACACCGTACCATACCCCTATGCGAAGCTCTGGATCACCAAAGACAGTAACCTGGTCCTACGCACACAAGAATTCAGCCTCAACAAGCGGCTGATGCGTTCAGGGCTGTTCCCAAGCTACACTAAGGTGGGGGACGGAGTGATCCCCACCCAGATGATTTTCATCGATGAGCTTGTGGAAGGGAAGAAGACTCAAATTTCCCTTTCAGAGATTTCCACAGCCAAGCTCCCTGATAATGTCTTTACCAAGGCGTTCTTGGAACGGGCAAACCGCTAGGAGGGTAAATATGGGGCGTCTTTGTTTGGTTTTAGCACTGCTGGTGCTTCTGAGTGGGACTGGAGCCGCTGATGACTTTGATTTCGACCTCTTGTTTGGCGGTGAAATCCTGCAGGAACTGGAAGAAGGCCCTGAGGGCGGCTCCCCCGTGGAGGCAGTGCTCATTGGTGAGCCTATCGATCTAGGGGGTTCCTACCGCCTGAACGTTAACGGGAGCCGCCTGTACAGCCAGATTGCCTTTCCGTTTCCCATGGATGTGACCAGGGATGAGTTTGCTGTTAGTTTAAGCGGTGACCTCTACATGGACCTCCGGCCTGATCCCACTTGGCGGGCCTTCGTGAAAGGCAAGTACGCTGCGAATATCGGGTACGAGAGCTGGCCTGAAGGGAAGTCTACAGAGGCCGCGGACTTCTCCCTCCATGAGCTTTTCTTGGACTATACTCTTCTGGACAAGCTGTATTTAAGAGCGGGGAAGCAAACCATCAACTGGGGCGTGGGGTACTTCTTCAGCCCTGCAGATGTGATCAACGTGGGCCGGATCGACCCCTTTGATGCAGAGGCGCCTCGGGAGGGGCCCACTGCCCTCAAGGCCCACTACCCAGTGGGGAGTAACAACTACTACTTGTACCTGCTCTTCGAGGATATGGATGGCTTGGGGGATATTGCCATTGCCCCTAAGGCAGAGTATGTGGTGGGGAAAACAGAGCTAGGATTCGGCGGCTATTACCGGGCAGATCGGCCTTTGCACCTTATGGCAACCGTTTCGTCAACAATAGGTGAGGTAAGCGTGTTTGGTGAAGGGGTAGTAACTGTGGACAGGGAAGCAGGCTCAGAGGAGAGCCCGTTATCGTGGCAGTGGACGGTGGGGGGCCGGTATAGCTATAGGGATGAGGAAGGCTTGTATGACATTACCACTGCGGCCCAGTATCTCTACAGCGGTACACACCAGGCAGCTGCCTTGCTCAGCTGGAATAACCTGCTGAAATCCAAGCTTTCTGCTGCAGGGATGTGGATTGGCTCCCTTTCCGATAGGTCAGGCATCCTCGATTTCAGCCTCAGTTTGCCCAGCGTGAAGTCGATCAAGCCCCAGGTTGGGATTCGCCGTTTCTATAGCCAGGACCAGTTCAGTCCGCTAGCTACGGCCACTCAAGTGTATGCTGCCCTTACCTTTGGGAACGGGTCGTTTTAATGGAAATGCCCACAGCCGAAGCTGTGGGCTGGCACTTTCTATGATTTAGCTGTTCGCAGGGATATGCTGACTTCAAAGGCTCCGATACTTGTCTGCAGCTGCAAGACAATGGCTTGGGGAGTTGCCATGGACAACGATTGGCCACCCCCGATTAGAATCTGCGGAGGAACAATGTCACAGCGGAAGTTGCTCTCAAAGAGCCTGGTCATGGCGTTCCCGCTGATAATATTCGCGAGTTCGCCCATGGCTGAGGTGACAAAGGCGTCTAGCTCCGTCATCTCCATACCAGACATGATTCGGACCATTTCCAGTGCCATGTTCTTAGGGAAACTGTAGAGGAGGGAGCCAGCCAAGTCTCCCGTTACCCCGATCACTACGTTTGCCTCTCGGAAAGGTACTAGTTCTTCTGTGACTCGCATGGCCAGGCGAGTTGTTTCCAAATCCAGCATCAACCTGAAGACGTCTTGCGTTGCAAGGTAGAACGCATTTATGTATTCAGCTTTCATGGCTGCCTCCTTGACTGCGCAGAAATGCTCCGATCTTCTGGTCTTCCGCGGCGACATGCATGATCAACCATGCCATGAGCCGGCCGCCAAATTCTTGAATAAGCTCTTCCGTGAAGCCCTCTTTTGCCACCCGATCGGCATATCTCCGGATACCCGCGCGGAACTGAGCATGGATTTCTTTGTGGCGCTGAAGTTCAGGATAGCCGATCTCTTCCTGAAAGCGTTCTTCATCACTAAAGTGAATGATGACGTAGTCCTGCATGAAGGCCATCGTCTCTTTGACCTGCTCTAGTTTTGCCTCCCAAGGCTGGGGCGATTGAACCGTCTGAATGAAATTGGATACTCGCTGAAACAATTCTTGGTGCTGAGTGTCAATTAGATCAGCGCCAACTCTGTACTTTTCTTTCCACATCATGGCAATCCCCTCCCACTTGGATTTGTAAATTCGCTGTTCGATGCCGGGTTCCTGCTAAAAATGAAATTTAAGTTGTGATATAATGAATTTTATCCAGAAAAAGGGAGTTGAGTTAAGTGTTCAGACAGGCAATTTGGTTAGGAGTGCTGTTCCTTGTGGCTTCCAGCGTAGCAGGAACTGGCCGGGCCATGACGGAAAATGCCAATCCAGTTGTTACTATCGATATGGGGGACCTGGGCGTGATCGACGTGGAGCTGTATCCAGACGTTGCTCCCAATACCGTCTACAACTTCATCTCGTTGGTACAGCAAGGGTTCTACGATGGCTTGATCTTCCACCGGGTAATCCCAGGTTTTGTGATTCAAGGGGGAGATCCACTGGGGAACGGTACTGGAGGCCCTGGTTACAGCATTAAAGGGGAGTTTTCCCGCAACGGTTTTCTCAACGGGCTGAAGCACGAGCGAGGCGTAATTTCCATGGCTCGAGCAAACCACCCCGATTCCGCGGGCTCACAGTTCTTTATCATGGTGGATGATGCTCCACACCTTGATGGTTCTTACGCGGCCTTTGGCAGGGTGATCAGGGGCATGGATGTGGTGGACAAAATCGTGACTGTGCCTAGGCGGGCGGGGGACAGGCCCATCGAGGATCAGAAGATGGTAAGAGTTACGGTGGAGACTTTTGGAGTGGAATATCCTCAACCAGAAGTCATCCGATAGTAGAAGCGGGTGCCTCACTAGGAAGGCACCCGCTTTTCTTGTCAATCAAGGCTCATCAACACTTTGTGGCTGGAACTCACCTGGGCGAAGCCCCGCCCGCTGTTGCTGGCATAGAATTCGGCAATTTCTCTGCTCACCTGCTCGGGAACAAACTTCTCCTTTGGATCCCAGCGGTGCCCGATATCCGGCACTGAGCGGAAGAGCATCCTGGTGTAGGGATGGATCGGGTTGTGGTAGACCTCTGCTGTTGCCCCTTGTTCCACTAACCGCCCCCGGTGCATGATCATGGTGTAATCGCTGATGTAGTAACCCAGGGCCAAGTCGTGGGTAATAAACAACACTGACATCCCTGTTGATTGGCAGATATCCGCGAGAAGATTGAGGATGCCCATGCGGGTAGAAGCATCTAGCATACTGATCAACTCATCAGCGATCAGCACTTTCACATCCAGTAGGAGGGCTCTGGCGATGAGGAGCCTCTGAAGTTGGCCTCCGCTCAGCTGGTGAGGGAACTGATGCAGAACCCGCTCTGGGTTTAGGTTGACCTTTCTCAGCACTTCCCGGGTACGCTCTTCCCGATCCTTCACATCTGGTAGAAACACATCGTAGACCATGTCAAATACCCTATCCACCCGGAAGAGGGGATTGAATGATGAGAAGGGGTCCTGAAAAACGCCCTGGACACGGCGGTAGTATTCCCTCAGTTCGGCCTTGCCCCTGAGGGTGGCTATATCCTGCTCCTGGAAGTAGATCTTCCCTGCTGTGGGGCGGAGGAGCTTAAGAACCATTCGCCCGATGGTAGTCTTGCCGCTGCCGCTCTCCCCGATAAGCGACATAATTGTGCCCGGATACATTTCAAAGGAGACCTCTCGCACTGCTTCCGTGAATTGCCGGAAGAAGACTCCGCTGCTGAAGACTTTGGTGAGGTTCTCAACCCTAAGGATCGGTTCTTGTTTTCTGTCAACCAACCTGCTCCCCTCCAATGTCCCTATAGTTCCAGCAGGCAATGCTGTGTTCAGGGCTAATATTCTCTGTTGCCGGTGTCTCCTCGCAGCGCTGTGTGCGGTAGGGGCACCTAGCCCGGAAGCGGCACCCTGGCCCAATGTTCAGTAGCTCTGGAGGTGTCCCCTTGATGCCCTCCAAGCGCTGGTCCTTAATTTGCACCCCTACTTTGGGGAGGGAGCTCAGCAGGGCTTGCGTATAGGGATGACGGGGACCGTGCACGATGGTTTCCACTGGGCCCGTTTCCACAACGTGGCCACCGTACATGATGAGGAGGCGATCGGCTATTTGATAGAGGATGGCCAGATCGTGGGTGATGAACATCGCGGAGCCAATAATACCCTTATCCCTAAGTTCCACCAAGAGGCTGGCGGCAAATCTTTGGGAGCTCACATCAAGGGCGGAAGTGATCTCATCAGCAATGACCAAAGCGGGATTGAGAATGGTGGAAATCACCATGATCACCCGTTGCTTCATACCCCCAGAGAGCTCAATGGGGTACTTGTCCAGCACTTCCGGATCTAGGTTCACAAACCGGAGGCGTTCCCTTACCCGCTCGAAAAATGCGCTATCTGCTGGCAAGCCGTGCTCGCGCACAAGATCGGCAAAGAAAGTGCCTATGGTTTTGGTGGGGCTCAGGGCATCCAAAGCGTACTGCGGGATGATGGAAATGTCCTGCAAGCGCCGCTTTCGAAATGCTTCCTTGCCCATGGCCATAATATCCTGGCCGAGGAAGACTGCCTTGCCGGAGATATGGGTTAAGGGAGGCTTACGCAGCATAAGCGTGTGAGCCAAAGTGCTCTTGCCGCAGCCAGATTCCCCCGCGATCCCCAGGATTTCCCCTCGCACCACTTGGAACGTCACTCCATCAACGGCCTTCACATCACCTTTGAGAATGCGGTAATATGCTCGTAGTTCCTGCACATCGAGGATCACATCTGCTGCCATGGCTACATCTCCCTTAAGCGTGGATTGAACACTTCATCAAGGCCCGTGTTGATGAAGTAGAGAGAGACAATCATCAAGGTCAAGATCAGGCCTGGGATGATAGTCCACCACCACATCCCCAGGTGGAGCGCATTCCAGTTTACAGCATTCTGCAGCACCAGTCCCAGGGAGATCCCCCGGGTAGGCCCCAAGCCCAAGAACTCTAGGCCTACAGAGGAGAGAATTGTGCCGTTAAACTGTAGGATGTAAACCATAAACACGTAGGAAAACATGTTGGCGGCAATATCTTCCCGGATTATGCGGAACGTGGGCGCCGCGGAGATCCTAGATAGGTTAACGAACTCCTGGCTCTTCAGGGATAGGGTCTGAGAGCGCACTGCCCGGGCTGTCCACGGCCACGCGGTTGCGGCCACAATAATGGCCTGGGTCGCAATGCCTCGGTACGGGAGGTACGCGGACAAAATGATGAGCAAAGTCAGGGAAGGGATCACCATGAAGATATTGGTGAGAGCCATCAAGCCCTCATCGGGGGCCTTCCCGCTGAAAAAGCCGGAGACAAAGCCCACTACCAGACCAATGGCGGAGGCTATGGTGCCTGCCAGAAAGCCCACCAAAAGCGTGGAACGGAGCCCAAAGACAACCTGTGTAAACACATCTCTTCCCATGATCGTGGTGCCAAACCAGTGTTCCTTGGAGGGGGGTTGGTACCCACGGCCGGCAAACTCTTCATAGTCATAGGGAGTGACCATGGGCCCAAAGATGGCGAGGGCGACGATGGCCAAGAAAACCGTAACTCCCAGAATGACTTTCTTGTTAGATACGGCAAAGTAGAGGTTTTCGTGCCGTTTCCAGAAATCCTTGACTGCCATCATTACACCTCCCCTGAGTACGAGTGGCGCACGCGCGGGTCAATGAACATGTAGATGATGTCAATAACGAAGTTTGCAAGCAGCACCATGATGATCAAAAACAAGAAGCAGCCTTGGATGAGGAAGTAGTCGTTCTGCTTGATGGCCTGAACCATTAGGTAGCCTAGGCCCGGGTACGAAAACACCATCTGTGTAAGCACCGCTCCAGAGACGATCGTACCCAAACTGATGGCAAGCCCCGTTACCTGCGGCAGGATACCATTTCGGAAACCGTAGTTGCGGATGAGGCGCTCGGTGGCACCGAGGGACTCCATGTACTTGGCGTAGTTGGTGTTGGTTTCATAGATGATCATGTTGCGCATACCGATTGCCCATCCACCCAGTTGTACTAGGAAGAGAGATAGGAACGGCATGAACCAATGCAGGAAAAAGTCCCAGATAAACGCGAGGGTCCACCCAGGCCTCATAGTGGCGCTGTAAGCGTGGCTTGTGGGGAATAGGCCAAGCACAATGCCAAACACATATGAGATCACCAAAGCAAACCAGAAGTACGGGGATGAGGTCAAGAAGTAGAAGACTGGCATGAGGAAGTTGTCTGCCTTCTTATTCACGCCAGAGAAAGCGCCCAGCTTGTTGCCGATAATCCAGCTGAGGATGATCGCTGGAAGTAGGATGATGAAGTCGTAGATTATAGCTCCACGGATTATGTTGAAGACGGATTTAGGGTACTGGCTGATACTGACCCCTAGGTCGCCTGCGAACAGGGAGCGCCAAAAGCCAACATACTGCTGGAGCGGCGATCTGTCGAGGCCGAAGGTCTTCACAAAGAAGCTCTCAAGAATGTCTTTACCTCCCTCCATCACCTCAAACCGGGAAAGCAGCATCTTGATAGGGTCCCCTGGCGCAAACCGCGGGACAGCCCAGTTGAGGGTGACTGCGAAGAGGAATGTAATGATGTAGATGATGAGTTTCCTGGTGAGATACCTACCCATGATAACCCCTTCCTTTCCAACCTGCATTTGTAAATGTCCCGGCAGAACCTAAGTTCTGCCGGGAACAGGCGTGCTTGTTACTGCGGTCCTTATCTGGCAGGCTGCAGGTTGATGAGCATGTCAATGGCACCGAACTGCCACTGGTTGCCCCAGGAGCAAGGCCGGCCGATGGGGTTGTCTTCCGTTGGCCAGTTGGTCCAGTATTGGGAGGTCATCTGCGCCCACATGCCGTTCAACCAGAATGGGATGGAAGGCATATCTACAAGTAGGATCTCCTGAATCTTGGATGCCACGGCAAGAGATTCATCGCTGAGCGGAGGCAGCTGGTTGAATTCGAAGATCAGGTCGAACAGTTCTTGGTTGTCATATCGGCCGAAGTTTCCTTCGGTGACGTACTCCCGATGGATGTTGTGGTTGGCTACCCAGTTCCAGTAGGAGTATGGTGAACCAGAGATGCCGCTGCCGTAGTTATTGATCAGCATGTCGAAGTTGCCGGTCTGCATGCGCTGCTCGTAGAGGGCTTGATCGGGGAATGCTGGGTTGGCGTTCACGCCAATAGCACGGAATGCTTCGGCGATGATCCGGATCGACTCCATCCAGTCAGTCCAACCAGCTGGTACAATGATCTCGAATTGGATGGCGCTGCCGTCAGGCATATCTCTCCAACCATCGCCATCGAGGTCGACGTATCCTGCTTCATCGAGCATCTGCGATGCAATGGCTGGGTCATACCAGAAGCCGTGTTTCTCAGCTACCTCAGCATCGCGGTATGCTGTCCAGCCGCCGAACAATCCTGTAGAATCGCAGAGGGGCACCATGTTTTCGAAGACCCGCTCTACAATGGTTTGTGGATTAACGGCAAAGGCTAAGGCTCTGCGGAACTGAGCATCATCGAGAGGCGGACGGTTTACATTCAAGATGAGCATGGCAACGTTGGCAGGGAGCATGTAAGGAGGCCCGTCGAACCAAGTTGTGAGGCCGTAGAGGTTCTTGATGGCCGGGACGCCGGGGATGAAGTAGTTGCTCAGGTCCAATGTCCGCTGCATGAGCATACCCAGGGCAACGTTATTCTCGTAGATAATCATATCTACGATTTCCTTCGGCTTTGGCTGGCCGAATACTTTGTTGCCCCACCAATTGTCATCCCGCACCCAGACGTTGCGGTCAGGCCCAGCCAAGAGCTTCTTGTACGGGCCGCTGCCCACAGGGTTGTCATTGGCAATGACCATGAGGTCCTCGCCAGGCACGTCTTTCCAGATGTGCTTGGGAAGAATGGCGCGGCTGTAGAGCTCGATCTGCCACTCTTGGTAGCTGGGATTCTCAAAGACAAACTGAACTGTATCGAGGTTGAGGGCCTTCACTTCCTTGAGTGTGCGCCAAATAGGCGAATAGGTGAGGTTGTTATCCCGTGCAAGTTCATATGTGAACACTACGTCCACAGCTGTGAGAGGCTGCCCATCAGAGAAATAGATCCCAGGGCGCAGTTTGACTTCATAGACATCGTCAGATATCCACTTGCCTTCCTCGGCCAACCATGGCTTATGCTGGTTGGTCAAGGGATCGTAGCCAAACAGAGTCTCGTAAACAAGGCCTACTGTTCCGTTGGTATTGTTGGGGTACAGGGGGTTCCAGCTTGTTGCTGCGCTCCAGGTTCCGCCGCCGACGATCAGCGTTTCATACCGTTCCGCGGCTAAGGCGGCCGTGGAGCCCAGGGCCAACGATAATACGACAGCCAACACGATCCATCTTGCCTTCATTCACAACACCTCTCCTTTGTTGGTTATATGTCTGAAAATCCCAATTTTCACTTGGGATTACGACCAGTAAAGTACGGTGAGAGAACTTAAGCGTTTAAGCGTGTCGCCTACCTCGAAAAATCGCCGATAAATGCAGAAACGATCCCTGTTCTGCTCTATAATTTCGTTTTCTAAACACAAATTCCTTCCACCTCATACAAATTGCTAGTAAGTTTGACTAAATTTGGATGGAGAAGGAAAATGGTCCAAGACTGCAGAATAGACTCATACATGCGATAGACGGACTACTATGTCCTGGTGGGAGTTTAAACGATTAACTGGAGGGTGATGGAGCTTGAGTGGAACACTGAAAATCGTGGGCAAGGCGCTGCCTAACGTTCCCTGGCAAGACCGGCCTGCAGGGTGCACAGATGTCCTGTGGCGCTATGCTGAGAACCCTGTTATCCCTCGGGATCTGATTCCTTGCGCCAACAGCATCTTTAACAGCGCGGTGGTACCTTACCAAGGAGAATTCCGAGGTGTTTTCCGGGTAGATAACAAAGCCCGGGAAATGTGCCTCCACGCGGGGAGAAGTGCAGATGGGTTGAACTGGGAGATCGAGCACACCCCGATTGAGTTTATCTGCGACGATCCTGAAGTGGGCAAGTTCGTGTACGGCTATGATCCCAGGGTGTGCTGGATTGAAGATCGCTACTACGTCACGTGGTGCAATGGCTATCACGGCCCCACCATCGGGGTTGCCTATACGTATGACTTTCAGAAGTTTTACCAGCTGGAGAACGCCTTTCTCCCCTACAACCGCAATGGGGTGATGTTTCCCCGGAAGATCAACGGCAAGTACGCCATGCTCAGCCGCCCTAGCGACACTGGCCACACCCCCTTTGGAGATATTTTCTACAGCGAAAGCCCAGATCTGATCCACTGGGGTAAGCACAGGCACGTCATGAGCCCGGCATGGGGGTGGCAGTCCACCAAGATCGGAGCAGGCCCTATTCCCATTGAGACCAGCGAAGGCTGGCTCATGATATATCATGGGGTACTTACATCATGCAATGGGTTTGTCTACAGTGTAGGAGCAGCTCTCTTAGATTTAGATGAACCGTGGAAAGTAAAGGCTCGGACACGCCCATACATCCTATCCCCTCAGACTCTATATGAATGCGTGGGAGATGTGCCGAACGTGGTGTTCCCCTGTGCGGCTTTGGTAGACAGCGAAACGGGGAGAATGGCCATGTACTATGGGGGAGCAGATACGGTAACAGGCATCGCCTTCGGCTACGTTCAAGAGCTTGTGGAGTTTGTCAAGGAGAATGCCTTGGACGTGTCTATATTAGGTGATGAGGTGGTATGATTGCGTGTCACCATTAGTGACGTGGCTAAGCGGGCAAGGGTATCCACTGCCACTGTAAGCTACGTACTGAACAACTCTAGCCGCGTTTCCGATGAGACCCGGGCGCGGGTGCTCCAGGCAATCAAGGAGCTGGGGTATCAGCCCAACGCACTTGCCCGGGGTTTGGTCAAGAACCAGACACGCACTGTGGGATTGGTCATACCTCACACCGCGGAATATGTATTTTCAGACCCGTATTTCGCTGAGCTTCTAAAAGGGATATGCACGGTGGTGACCCAGGAGGACTATTTTCTCCTCCTCTCCCTGCTCACCGGGGTGGAGGACTTTGGGCGGGTTGTGATGAGCGTGATCAACCAAAGGCGGGTCGATGGGATTATTATGGTCTGCACTGCCCGGGACAGCGAAGAAGTAGCTCGCCTGCAGGCTGCCAACATCCCTTTTACGCTCATCGGTACTTGCTATCTCCCGGACGTGATCTCCCTGGATGTAGATAACGAGCGAGGGTCTTACCTTGCCGCTCAGCATCTCTTAGAGCTTGGCCACAGGCAGATTGGCTACATCACGGGTGATATGCGCTCGGAGAACGCTGTTCAGCGTTACCACGGTTTCCAGCGGGCTCTCGCGGAGGCAGGCCTTCACGTGGCCGATGTGTATACCGGTGATTTTACCCAGGTGTCGGGAATGTTAGGTGCCCGGCTGCTCTTGAGCAACAACCAGGGGATCACCGCGATTGCCTGCGCAAGTGACCTCATGGCCCACGGTGCCATAAGCGCAGCCCGGGATATGGGCTATCGTATCCCTGAGGATTTGTCCATCGTGGGGTTTGATGACATTCCCCTTTCCCAAGAAAGCGATCCTAAACTGACTACAGTACGCCAGCCAATATCCCGCCTAGGCTACCTGGCAGCGGAACGGCTCATCGCCATGATTGAAGATCGGGACGTGCCAGAAGGGGAAGATAGGCAGATTTTGCAGACACAACTAGTGGTGCGCAACTCTACTGGCGTACCACGGGAACACAAGTAACAACGAGAAAGCCGGGTTGCCCTCCAAAGGGCCCCGGCCTTCTGATCTTAAGCAGTATAGTGAGCAACGATGTCCAATACTCCCTCAACCATAGGGTAAGGGGATATGTACTCAGCGATAGCCTGCACGTTAGGGGTGCAGTTGGCAGGAGCCGCAGCGTGGCCAGCTGCCCTGAGGATTTCCAGGTCATTGTCAGCATCGCCGATGGAAACCGTGTCGCTGATCTGGACCCCCATGGTTTCTGCCCAGAAGGCCAATCCCTGAGCCTTAGTGACACCGCGGGGTATTACTTCAATGGAACGCCCGGAAAACTGGATATTCACAGGAGCTCCTTGGAGAGCTTCCTGGATGCGGGGCATGAGATCGCCAAACTGTCCCGGATTGGTAGAGTTGACGCTGAACATCACATCTTTACCAAGTTCGATGACGGCATCGGTTCCCGCAATGAGCTCTTCGATTGCCCTGTGGATGTTGCCGCGCTCTTTCATGAACTCCTGGGGGATGTTGGGATGAACTATGCCCCTCTTCGTCTGGGGATCAAAGAGCAGAGAGCCGTTTTCGCAGATCATTGGGCTGGTGATGGTGAGCTGTCTGGCTAGTGCCTCCATAAATGTCGCGGGCCGGCCTGAGCAAAGGGTAAAGATAAACTCCTGTTTGCTGATTTGATCCGCGAGAATAGCCAGAGACTTGAAATCCCACTTGTGTCCCCGTGGCGGCACGAGGCAGCCGTCCACATCGCAAATAATGTGTCTTCCCATGCAGTCCTCTCCTTATGCCTTTCTCGCTTAATTGTACCGAACAGAGAAATGGTCTGTCAACTTGATAGGAGTTTTCCCGGTTAAGGGGAAGTATATATGCAAATGTCCGGACGAAGGAGGTTACAACATGGAGAATTTTGTGTTTTCTAACTGCACCAAAATTGTCTTCGGGCGAAACGCAGAAGAGCAAGTGGGCGTGGAAACTGCGGCATGGGCCGATAAGGTTCTGCTCCACTATGGAGGCGGGCACATTGTTCGCACGGGCCTAAAAGCTCGGGTAGAGGAATCCTTAAAGCACGCTGGGGTAAGCTATATTGAATTGGGTGGTGCACAGCCTAACCCAAGGGTCAGCCTAGTGCGGGAAGGCATTAAGCTTATCCGGGAACAGGGTATTGGGTTCATCTTGGCTATAGGGGGCGGGAGTGTAATCGATTCTGCCAAAGCCATGGCCTTAGGTGTTCAATATGAGGGTGATGTGTGGGATTTCTATTCTGGCAAGGCAGAGCCCAAAGAGGCCCTTCCCCTAGGAGTGGTCTTGACCATTCCCGCTGCAGGGAGCGAGGCCAGCACCGGATCGGTGATCACTAACGAGGACGGCTGGCTGAAGCGCTCCTGCGACCATGTGATCCTCCGGCCGAAGTTTGCCATCATGAATCCGGAGTTGACCTATACCCTGCCGCCTTACCAAACTGCTTGTGGAGTGGCGGACATGATGGCCCATATTATGGAGAGGTATTTCACCAATGTGCGGGATGTGGACCTTACTGATCAGCTCTGTGAAGCGGCCCTGAGGAGTATTATCAAACATGCACCACGAGCCTTGGAGGAACCGCAGAACTACGATGTCCGAGCGAACATCATGTGGGCAGGCACTATTGCGCATAACGACCTGTTGGGTACTGGCCGTATTGGCGACTGGGCTTCCCATGTGATCGAACACGAGCTCAGCGGAATTTACGATCTCGCCCACGGAGCGGGGCTGGCCATCATCTTCCCAGCATGGATGAAGTATGTGTATAAGCACGATGTAGCCCGGTTTGTGCAGTTTGCTGCCAGGGTGTGGGGTGTAGATCCAGATTACCACGATCCAGAGAAAACGGCCCTGGAAGGCATTCGCCGCCTGGAAGAGTTCTTTAAGCGGATCGGCTTGCCTACCAGGCTCGCGGATGCGGATATTCCTGACGACCGTCTGGAAGAAATGGCCGCTAAGTGTACTGGGAACGGCACCCACACCGTTGGTAACTTCGTTAAGCTCACGGAAGCAGATGTCTTAGAAATCTATCGGCTCGCAGTATAGCTGCGCAGAATGAGGCCCAGTCTAGTGTACCTGCTAGGCTGGGCCCTATCCTCGTTTAGAGGGTCTATCCTCTTTTGCGCCTCTCTTGTTTTGGCAGAACATCTTCCAGGCCGGGAACGGCCTGAGTTATTTCGGCGACCAACGCCTCCAGCTTTTCTGGTTCTGCTTGCCTTAGTTTTTCCAGTATCTGCGGCAGTGCAGCAGTGAGCTGGTTTAGCTGGGACTTATCAACCCCTTGATCGCCGAGAATGGACATGAACGCGGGATAACAAGCGACCAAGCCGGGGAGCAGTCTCAGCAATGTGTCAAAAGACTGGTTGGATCCGGTATTGCTAGCAGCCATCCTACACACCTCCTTTGCCTCTATGATATTAGCCCGCACTAGTTTAGCTATCAGGAATGGAGTCCCTATTCAGGGCCCATGCATACAATGAGAAGAGATGGGGTGTTACCCCCATCTCTGATTCGCTAAGCAAGGAGAATCACAGCCAGCACCACGATGAGAATCAAAGCTACAAAGACGATGAAGGTCTCCTGATTGTCGTTCAAGTTGCCACCTCCTTGAAGCGGTTAGTTGAGAGTCTGCCCGCTCTCAGTTCAAGGTATGTCAGATGGCTGTAAATGCTTTATTACCCACTTCCTATTTTGCACGCGCTCGAGCAAGAGTCCTCCACATGGGAAAAGCGCCCAGACTACGGCATACCTAGTCTGGGCGCAATCATCACGTTCTCGCCGCGATGATCACTAATGTTACTAGGAAAAGGATAAAGATCACCATCAAGGGATCTAGTTGACAGCAAGGAACCGGCCTACCCATCTATCTCCCCTCCTTTTCGTATTAGTAGCCCTTCGAGGCCTGGAAATGTCTCCGCGATATGGGTCATCAATTGCTCCAACTGTTCTGGCCGTGCATTGCGCACCTCTTCCAGGATCTGCGGTAGGGCAGTCACTATCTGAGTGAAGTCGATTTTTTCACCCCCGTGTTCACTGAGCAGAGACATGAAGGTGGGGTAAGCAGCGATTATGCTCGGAAGCAGCCGCAGTAGTGTGTCAAACGTTTGATTAGAACCATTGTTGCCCGCGGCCATTTAGATGCACCTCCTTTGTTCCTATGATATTAGTCTCAGAGGGAATAGCTATCAGGAACCCGTTCCCGATTCTATAGGTACTCATATACTAAAAAAGAAGAGATGGGGCCGACCCATCTCTGATTCGCTAGGCAAGGAGAATCACAGCCAGTACCACGATGAGAATGAGCGCAACGAACACAATGAAGGTTTCCTGCTGATTGTTCACGGTGCCACCTCCTTGGAGCGAGTAGTTGAGAGTACCTCAGCTCTTGTTCTAGGGTATGTTCAAGCTAGGTTGGCGCCTTACTACTACTCTCCTATTTTTCCTTACTTAGGAGCGGTGTCCCGTGGCTCTAATGGGCTTACTAATGGACCAAGCGCAGCGACTCCCCTACTACCAAGAACTCTCTCGCAAGTACGGCTTCCGCCTGCTGGTCTTTGCTTCCAACACCATTGACTGGACAACAAGAAGGGCCTCGGGGCTCCTTCTAAGCTGGGGACGATGGTATGAGGGGGTCTACCCCCTTCCAAGAGCGGTGTACAACCGCTGCTATCCTGGGCAGCGAGAAGTAATCTCCGCGTTGGAAGAGGCCCTGGGGAAAGGAAAGGTGTTCAATACCACTACTCACTTTGACAAGCTCCAGGTACATGAGCTACTCCATAGCAATGAACCACTGAGGCCCTTTTTGCCTGAGGCTCGGGCCTGCATCGGGCAAGAGGTTACATCGTTGTTAGCTCAAGGGGGCAAGTGGGTGATCAAACCCCGCAAAGGCCAATCGGGGCGGGGAGTTTACCTGCTGGAACCGGCGGGCGATTTCGTACTGGTAACTAGCGGTATGAGCATTCCCCTTCCCATTCCTTCAGGGGAGCTTTTCTCTGCCTTCTTGGACCTCGCCATTGCCGAAACGCCGTACGTGCTGCAAAGCCATGTGGAAGGGGCGCTTTATGAAGGCGGGCGTTTTGATGTGCGCCTGGTGGTGCAGAAGAACCGCCACGGCGCGTGGGAAGTGGCAGGCGAGCTCAGCCGGGTGACTGCGCCAGGAGTCTTTACTACTAACTACTATCGGGCTCTATATCATCCCCGGAAGGTCTTGCCTGTTTTCAAAGGGCGAGCCATGCCCATTCACCAGCTCATGAGGAAGCTTGCCATCTTAGCTGCCCGCCAGCTTGATGGCTCCCTGGGGAGCCTAGGGGAAATCTGCGTTGATTTTATCGTGGATCCCCAGGGAAAACCGTGGATCATTGAAGTGAACGGCAAGCCTGACAAAGGGTTGTTCCACGAGCTGGGGGATAAAGAGATGCTGGAGCGGATTTACCTCACTCCTTTGATGTACCTGCATTCGTTGGGGAAAAGGAGTTAGAACCTGGGCAGGGAATATATGACTAATGCTCTTTCAGAGGAGGCGCTGAGTTGGAAAGGCTTCGGCTAGAGGATCTTGCAGAATATCGGTTTCTGTCAGGGATTGCGTACAACAACACAGGTGAACTAGCCTGTTTTGCGGTGCACAAAGGGAATGTGGAGGAAAACAACTACACTTCAGTGCTGTGGGTTTACGATCAGCCCAGGGACAAGCTCTATCAGCTCACGGCCTTAGGTGAGGAGAGAAGCTTTTCGTGGATGGATGACGGGGAGCATATGCTCTTTTCCGGAAAGCGCGGCCAAAAGGACAAAGAAGGAGCGGAGCGGGGAAGAGAAGAGACGATTTTCTATAAAATCAACGTCCATGGCGGGGAAGCACAAGAAGCGTTTCGCATCCCCCTTCGGGTACGGCGTCTATATGAGCTCAATCCCGATAAGTTCCTTGTCTTAGGCACCATTAATCTTGGCCGGCCCCCTGCTTACACCCTCAGTAGTGAGGAACGGAAGGCCCAGGAAGAGCAGGCCGCAGAGGAGCGGTATTGTGAAGTACTGGAGGAAATCCCCTACTGGGCCAATGGGGGAGGCTTTATCAGCCTAAACCGCACCCATGTATTCCAGTACATCGCCAGCACCGGCCAGCTGACCGATCTCACTCCAGGCCCCATTGATATCGACCTGGTTACCTTAAGCGCCGATAAGACAAAGGCGCTCTGTGTAGGTGCGGAATTTCAGGGTAAGGGGCCCGTGAGCAATAGCCTATACGTCCTCGATCTGGAGGCTGGCACGTGCACCCAAGTCGCAGGGGACGAGGGTTTCCGCTACACCTATGCCCATTTCCTCGATGAGGGCAAGGCCCTGGCTGCAGGCAGCGGGATGCAAGCCTACGGCCTGAACGAGAATCCCAAGTTCTACCGTGTTGATTTGGCAACCGGAGAGCAGGAGCTCCTCACTGAAGACTGGGACCAGAGTCTGTGGAATTCGGTGAACTCTGACTGCCGTTATGGTGGTTCTGATGCCTTTAGGTTTCACGAGGGCTGGTTGTATTTTGCCTCAACCAGGGGAAACGACGCTCATCTGTACCGCATTGCTGGGGATGGGCGAGTGGAACAGCTCACCCAGGAGCCTGGATCTGTAGACGGGTTTGCGGTGCACGGTGATCGAGTGCTCATCATCGCCTTGCGCGGCAGCAAGCTACAAGAGATCTACCGCCTAGAGGGGGGAGAAGAAACCCAGGTGACAGAATTCAACGCCTGGGTGGGCAAGGAACGCTGTTTAGCTCAATTGGAGCCCGTGGTGGTAGAGACCGCCCCGGGAGTGGCCATTGATGGTTGGGTGATGCGCCCTGTAGGCTTTGTAGAAGGGGAGAGGTATCCAGGGATCTTGAACATCCATGGAGGCCCCAAGACTGCTTACGGCACAGTATTTGTCCACGAGATGCAGTATTGGGCCAACCAGGGCTATTTTGTGTTCTTCTGTAACCCTAGAGGAAGCGATGGGAAGGGGAATGCCTTCGCAGACATCCGCGGCAAGTATGGAACCATTGATTATCAGGACCTTATGGCTTTTACCGATGAAGTCTTGCGCCGCTATCCCGCCATCGATCCAAGCCGCCTGGGGGTTACAGGCGGGTCCTACGGTGGTTTCATGACCAACTGGATTATAGGCCATACCACGCGCTTTCGCGCCGCTGCTTCTCAGCGCAGCATTTCTAACTGGGTGTCCATGGGTTGGACCACAGATATAGGTTACTACTTTACCCCAGACCAAATTGGCGCTACGCCCTGGAGCGATCTGGAGAAGCTCTGGGAACATTCGCCGCTGAAGTACGCAGATAAAGCCAAGACCCCTACGCTCTTCATCCATTCTGATGAAGACTACCGCTGTTGGCTGCCGGAAGCATTGCAGATGTTTGCTGCCCTAAGGTACCACGGGGTAGAGGCACGCCTGTGCATGTTCCGGGGTGAAAACCACGAGCTCAGTAGGAGCGGTAAGCCCAAACACCGCATCCGGCGCCTGCGGGAAATCACCCAGTGGTTTGATAAACACCTCAAAGAAGCCTAGAGGCGGCGTAAGATGGTGATGGGGCGGACGATGCCGTGGGTCACTTGGTCTAAGGGTGCACTGAAGTCCCAGTCGTTCCACCAGCCCACAAGTTCAAATCGGTGGAGATGGGTTGCCGCGAGCATGAACTCCTGGGGATAGATGGCCCGCCGGATGTTGGAGTGGCTCAAGTGGAGGCGGTGCTTGCCATCTCGTACGTCCGCGTACAAGCTTTCCTCATAGTGCTGCCTGGCGGGGTGGAGGAGTTTGGTGGTGTAGCGAACCTTGACCTCTACGCCGTTCCGGCGGCATGACCAAGCATCCCGAGTGTTGGTGAGGGGCGAGAAATCAATGCACCAGTCTAAGAAGTACAGGCCCCCTGGCTTGAGGGCCCGCTCCACCGATGCAAAGTGGGAAAGCAGCTGCTCGGTTGTTTGCACATACAAAGAACCCAGCATGATGTAGGCGAAATCCACGGGCTCTGGGAGGGTGAAGTCTGCTAGGTCAGCTTGGAAAAGCTTTGCTGAAAATCCCAAGGCTGCAGCCTTCGCCTCCGCATAATCCAGCATGGAGGTGCTTAGATCCAGCCCGTGGTATTCATAGCCCAAACGGAGGATATGCTCAAGGTGGGGGCTGTGCCCGCAGGCGATTTCTAAGGCCTTTTGTACAGGGATGTGGGAGAAGAGTTCGATTGCGGCCTGCATAACAGCAGCCTCTCGAGCTGTGTCCCGGTAAGAGAATGCGATGTCGTAGTATTTCGGGAAATCATAGATGCTTGCCAAGATCTCACCTTCTTGTACCAGAGAAATATGAACAGAGGAGTGAAGCTATGAAAAGAGAGCAGGCCACCTTCGGCTGCGGCTGCTTTTGGTGTTCGGAGGCGGTGTTTGCCAGCCTTAAAGGGGTAATCAGTGCCGAACCAGGTTATGCTGGCGGGCACGTTCCCAATCCCACTTATGAGCAGGTTTGTACGGATACAACAGGACATGCAGAAGTGGTGCAGGTCACCTTTGACCCAGAGACTATCAGCTATGAGCAGTTAGTGCAGGTATTCTTCAGCGTCCACGATCCCACCACCCTGAACCGCCAGGGGGATGATATCGGCACTCAATACCGATCGGTGATCTTCTATCACAGCCCCGAACAACAGCAAACTGCGGAACGGGTGCGGGATGAGGCGGCCCAGTTGTGGGAAGGCACGATCGTGACGGAGATCAGCCCCATGACTGATTTCTACCCCGCGGAGGACTATCACCGGGATTATTTCGCGCACAATCCTCAGCAGGCCTACTGTAAGATGGTGATTGCTCCCAAGGTGGCGAAGTTCAGATCTAAGTTTGCCCATCTCCTGAAAGAGTAGGCAGAGAAACACCCAACCTGCTCAAGGCGGTTGGGTGTTGGTTTTACTTGCGGATCGGGAGTTCCAGGGTGGCGAAGTAGTCCGCAGGTGTTTCTGCCCGCCGGATAAGTTCCACGCTGCCGTCGGCCCTAAGCAAGAGCTCAGCTGAACGGAGCTTGCCGTTGTAATTATAGCCCATGGAAAAACCGTGTGCCCCTGTGTCGTGGATTACTACCAGATCGCCCAGTTCGATTCTGGGGAGAGGCCGGTCAATCGCGAACTTATCGTTGTTTTCACACAAGCCTCCCACAACGTCATAGACGTGATCGCAAGGCCAATCTTCCTTGCCTGCCACTGTGATATGGTGGTAGGCCCGGTACATAGCTGGCCGCATGAGGTTTGCTGCGCAGGCATCAAGGCCGATGTAATGCTTATAGGTCTCCTTCTGGCGGATGGCAGTAGCCACTAGGCAGCCGTAAGGGCCTAGCATGTAGCGGCCAAGCTCTGCGGCGATTGCCACGTTCTCCAAGCCCGCAGGGGCTAGGACCTCAGCATAGGCTTGGCGTACTCCTTCCCCCACAGCCTCGATATCTACAGGCTGTTCATGGGGGCGATAGGGGATGCCGATGCCACCAGATAAGTTGATCAAGCTGATTTCTGCGCCTGTTTCTTTGTGGAGTTCCACTGCTGTCTCAAAGAGCAAACGGGCTAGGACAGGATAGTATTCGCTGTTTGTGGTGTTGCTCGCAAGGAAGGCGTGCAGGCCAAACTTTCGCACTCCCAGATCCATGAGCCTGCGGTAGCCTGTGGTTAGCTGTTCCCTGGTAAACCCGTACTTTGCCTCTCCAGGAGTGTCCATGATCTCATTGCTTAACGAGAAGTCGCCTCCAGGGTTGTAGCGGCAGCAGACTAGTTCGGGGATATTAGGCAGTCGCTCTAAGTAGTCGATGTCGCTGATATCATCGAGGTTCAGGATGGCCCCCAATCCGTACGCGTAGGCAAAATCCTGGAAGGGAGTCATATTCGAAGAGAACATCATCTCCCTGCCGGAGAAGCCTACTGCCTCCGCGAGGAGCAGTTCCGTTAAGGTTGCACAGTCAACGCCGCACCCTTCCTCTTGAAGAATCTGGAGAATGCGGGGGTTAGGCGTGGCCTTCACCGCGAAATATTCCCTAAAGCCAGGATTCCAAGCGAAGGCCTTGTTAAGCCGCCGAGCATTCTTTCTAATTCCAGCCTCGTCATACAGATGGAATGGGGTGGGGTGCTCTTCTACGATGTGCCGAAGTTGCTCGGCACTGACAAAAGGTCTCTTCATAACAGGGGCGATTCACCTTTCCAACTATGAGATTTGCACCGCCAGTTCCAAAGCCGTTTCCATCATCGAGGTAAAACCGACCTGGCGCTCGTGGGCGGAGATCTCCCGGCCGCTGTAGATCTCATCTGAAACAGTTAAGATGCACAGGGCCCGCTTCTTGGCTCGAGCGGCATTCATGTAAAGGGCAGCAGCTTCCATTTCCACTGCCAAGACGCCCATCTTCTGCCAATCCAGGGTCGCCTTATGGTCGGCGTAGAACAAATCAGATGCTAAGACGTTGCCCACGAAGTAACGGTGATTCTTTTCCCTGGCGATGTTCACTGCTTTTTCTAACAGCTCAAAGCTAGCAATAGGGGCGTAGGTGCCTGGCAGGCGGTACTGGGCCGCGTAGTTTGAATCGGTGCAGGCACCTTGAGCGAAGACCAGATCCATGATCTCTACTCCAGGTTCGATGGCACCGCAGGATCCGACCCGGATGATGTTCTCCACTCCGTACATATTGAAAAGCTCGTATGTGTAGATTCCGATGGAGGGCATACCCATGCCGTGGCCCTGGACAGAAACGGGGACGCCCTTGTACTCGCCGGTAAAGCCCAGCATGCCGCGAATCTCGTTGTAGCATTTCACATTCTCGAGGAAGTTCTCAGCAATAAACTTGGCCCGCAAAGGGTCGCCAGGCATCAAGACCGTCTTGGCAATGTCTCCTACTTGGGCTGCATTATGCGGTGTAGGCATCGCTTTTCCTCCTTGTATGGGGTATCACCCATATATCTTTGACAAGAACTCTCCTCTTCCTGCCGGCCCACCGCGGGGGAGATTTCCCGTAAGGGTTTAGACAAGAGGGTTGACATTAAGTTAAATGCTAGTTATGATTACAGTATACTACCATGGTAGTGTAAAGGGAGTCGAGTTGAGTGGAAGCAGCATATGCAAGCCGAAGTTCAGCCCGGGAGATGGTGTACAGAAAGTTGAGGCATGACATCCTCCACCTCGTCCTCAAGCCGGGCACGAAAATGTCTGAGCAAGAAGTCTCCGAACGGTTTCAGGTGAGCCGCACGCCAGTGCGTGAAGTATTTGTCCGTTTGTTTCAGGACGGGTTGGTGGAGATTTATCCCCAGCGGGGTACTTATGTTTCCTTGATAAACTTAGCCCACGTCGATGAAGGGCGCTTTGTCCGGGAAGTCTTGGAGATGGCCGTTGTGCGGGAGATTTGCGGGGAATTGACCCGCGATGATATCGTCCATTTAGAGTCTAACTTGGCCCAGCAGGAAGTCTGCCATGAGAACCAGAGTTACCTGCAGATGCTGTCTTTAGACGAGCGCTTCCATGCGACTCTGTTTCGCATCGCCGGACAAGAACGGACGTGGCAGATGGTGAGCCAGCTGAACAACGATTTCTTCCGGCTGCGGGTATTGCGCCTGTCGCACCACTATGACTGGGATACAATTATCGCCCAGCACAAAGCTGTCCTCCAGGCGGTTAAGGAGGGCAATCACGAGGTTGCAGCCCAGATCATGCAGGAACATCTCCGCATGGTGATTGTGGAACGGAAGCTGCTCCTGAGAGATTTTCCGGAATATTTCGCACATCCATAAGGTGGGATCAGCGTGAAAATTGTAGATATCATACCGACCACTGTGAGTGTTCCCCTGGAAGCCCCTCTCAGGCACAGCAATGGCGAGCACTGGGGACGCTTTGTGCGGACCATTGTTGAGGTGGTGACTGATGAGGGTATTGTTGGCCTGGGGGAAGTTGGGGGCGGCGGCGAAGGCGCTGAGCTTCAGTTTAGGCGGCTGAAAGACTACCTAGTCGGCCATGATCCCTTTCAACTGGAAGCCTTGCGCTACAAGATCTGCAATCCCACCGCAAGCCTGTACAATAACCGCATGCAGTATATGGCAGCCATCGAGTTTGCCTGCCTTGACATTATCGGCCAAAAGCTTGGGCAGCCCGTTTATAACCTGATCGGGGGAAAGCTTAGGGACAAGATAAACTTTGCTAGCTACCTGTTCTTCCGCTACGAAAGCGATGATCTTAAGGTCCCCGAAGTGCGCACCATTGACCAGCTTGTTGAACATACCCGGGATCTTAAGAAACGGTACGGCTTTGCCACCCACAAACTGAAAGCCGGGGTCTTCCCCCCGGAGTATGAGCTGGAGGCGTACAAGGCACTAGCCTCTGAGTTTCCCCAGGATCGCTTCCGCATTGATCCCAATGCCTGTTGGAGCGTGGAAGACAGCATCTGGTTTGCTAAGCAAATAGAATCTATCCGCAACGATTACCTGGAAGATCCTACCTGGGGGCTTAACGGCATGCGGAGAGTGCGGGAGAAGACAACCGTGCCCTTGGCAACCAATACGGTGGTGGTCAACTTCGAACAACTTGCCCAAAACGTCCTTCACCCAGCTGTTGACGTTATTCTCCTGGACACCACGTTCTGGGGCGGAATTAGGGCTTGTGTGAAAGCAGCAGCTATATGCGACACCTTCCAGCTTGGCATCTCCGTCCACTCCTCTGGGGAGCTGGGAGTTCAGCTTAGCACCATGCTTCACCTGGCAGCTGTCTTGCCCAATCTTACCTTGGCTATTGATGCCCATTACCACCACCTGCGGGATGATGTGATCGCGGGGGGTAAGATGCAGTACGAGAACGGTCAGATTAAGGTCCCCGATGGGCCCGGCCTTGGCGTTACCCTTGACCGGGATCGCCTAGGTGAATACGCAGAACTATATAAAGAGCTGGGCGCCTATTGCTACGATCGGGACTCAAGGCGCCCTGGCTGGTATCCACTCTTGCCTAACGACCGCTGGGCCGATCCATTCGTTTAGCTGAGGGATGGGGCTGAGGGCCCATACCCATCCATCGTGCCGCTGCATATCTTAACACAGGTATGCAGCCTTGGGATGGAAGGGGGGAAGAGAGTGTCATCAGCTCCAGTGCTGCCCTCTGTGGACGGGGGCTTTGTCCTGCCCGAGGACGAGTACACCGGGGAACAGCTGGAAGAGATTAAACTGCTTGCCCGCTTGGTTCACGCTGAGGCCCGGGGAGAGCCATACTTGGGCCAGGTAGCCGTGGCCGCGGTCGCCCTCAACCGGCTGAAACATCCTGATTTCCCCAATACTCTGTGGGGAGTTATCTACCAGCCTCGCCAGTTTGAAGTTGTCGCGAACGGCAGTATCAATATGCTCCCCAACAACCTAGCGTATCAGGCGGTGCTTGAGGCCTTGACGGGGCACGATCCTACCGATGGAGCGCTGTTTTTCTGGAATCCGCGGAAGGTACCCCCCACAAGTTGGGTTTGGACCAGGCAGGTTAAACTACAGATCGGCGATCACGTCTTTGCTTCATAAGCAAAAAGCCCCCGAGCGGGGGCTTTTTTTACATGGGTTCTTAGTAGTTTTCTGCCATGCGCTTGAACATGTTGTAGCGCCGGCGCACATCCTCTTCTGCCGTCTTGAACAGTTCATCAGCTACTTCTGGGAACTGCCTAGACAGTGAAGAGTAGCGGACTTGCTGCATGAGGTAGTCGCGGAACTTGGCGTAATCTGGTTCCTTAGAATCCAGGATGAACGGATTCTTGCCCTCTGCCTCTAGGCGAGGATCGTAGCGGTACAGGCTCCAGTAGCCAGCTTCCACTGCCTGCTTGCCTGCTTCAACACTGAGGCTCATATTGATGCCGTGGTTGATGCAGGGGGAGTAAGCAATGATCAAGCTTGGGCCGTCGTAGCTTTCTGCTTCAATCATAGCCTTGAGCAGCTGGTTGCGGTTGGCACCCATGGATACAGAGGCAACATAGACATAGCCATAGGACATAGCCATGAGCCCAAGTTCCTTCTTCCGGGTGCGCTTGCCGCCGCTGGCGAACTTAGCTACTGCACCGGTGGGTGTAGCCTTAGAGGCTTGGCCGCCGGTGTTAGAGTAGACTTCTGTGTCAAGCACGAGGATGTTCACATTTTCCCCGGAGGCGAGCACGTGGTCTAATCCGCCGTAGCCGATGTCGTATGCCCAGCCGTCACCGCCAATGATCCAGACGGACTTCTTCACCAGAACATCGGCGTTGTCCAACAAGGTCTCCAGCACAGCCTTGAGGTCGCCAGAGGACTGCTCGATGGCCGCAGGAAGGAGGCCCTTGATCTTGTCAGCAGCTTCCCTTGTTACCTGGGCATCATCCATGTTATCCATCCACAGCTGGAAGGCTTCTTTCAGGTCTGCGGGGATGTTCTCGTCCAAGAGGCCGGCCATGAGGTTTGCCAGAGTGGTCCGGCGAGCATCCTGAGCGAGCTTCATGCCGAAGCCAAACTCAGCATTGTCTTCGAACAGGGAGTTAGCCCAGCTAGGACCTTGGCCCTTTTCGTTCACTGTGTATGGGCAAACAGGTGCACTACCGCCGTAGATGGAGGAACAGCCTGTCGCGTTAGCAATAAGCATTCTGTCGCCGAACAGCTGGGTTGCGAGCTTGATGTACGCTGTCTCGCCGCAGCCTGCGCACGCACCAGAGAACTCAAACAGGGGCTGCTTGAACTGCGCGTTCTTGATGGTGTTCGCAGGAATGCTCTCCGAACGGTTCGGGAGAGACAGGGCAAAGTTCCAGTTGGCATCCTGCACAAGGGCATGGTCCACGAGGGGTTCCATGACCAAGGACTTCTCCTTGGATGGGCAGACCTGGGCGCAGTTTGCGCAGCCGGTACAATCCAGGGGAGAAATCTGGATGCGGTACTTCAAGCCCTTAACTTCCCGGCCAACCGCATCAATGGTGACAAAGGACTCAGGTGCATCCTTCAGGTCTTCGTCGTCCGCGAGGAACGGCCTAATCACAGCATGTGGGCAGACCATGGAGCACTGGTTACACTGAATGCAGTTTTCCGGAATCCACTTGGGCACCATCACAGCGATGCCCCGCTTCTCATACTTAGTCGTTCCTGTGGGCATAATGCCATCTGGAGTAAAGGCGCTCACAGGCAGGTCATCGCCCTTAAGAGCGTTGATGGGGCGCACTACGTTTGCCACGAAGTCCGGTTCATCAACTTCCACTGCAGCGGCTGCTTCTTGGGCGTTGGCCCAATCGGCAGGATAGTCGATCTGAACCAGGTCGGAGAGGCCACGATCCACAGCGGCGTAGTTCATCTGCACGATCTTCTCGCCCTTGTTGCCGTAGGTGTCTTGGATGGCTTGTTTAATGAACTTCACTGCATCATCCACTGGGATGACGTTGGCAATCTTGAAGAATGCAGCTTGCAAGATGGTGTTGATCCGGCCGCCTAGGCCGATTTCCTGCGCGATCTTTACTGCATCGATGTTGTAGAACCGCAGGTTGTTTTCGGCGATTTGGCGCTTCAGGGATGCGGGCAGCTGAGATTCCATTTCCTCAACAGTCCAGGGGGAGTTGAGCAGGAAGACGCCGCCTTTTTTAATGCCCTTAAGCATGTCGTACTTGTGTACGTAAGATGGATTGTGGCAGGCCACGAAGTTGGGTTTATCCACCTTGTAAGGGGCCTTGATGGGCGTGTGCCCGAAGCGCAGGTGGGAGATGGTGATCCCGCCGGACTTCTTCGAGTCATACTCGAAGTAGCCTTGCGCAAACATATCTGTGTGGTCCCCAATAATCTTAATGCTGTTCTTGTTGGCACCAACGGTACCGTCAGAACCGAGCCCATAGAACTTGCAGGAGATGAGATCCTCCGGAGAGATGTCCAGGGCATGGTCCACATCGAGAGAGGTGTGGGTGACGTCGTCAATGATACCCACTGTAAAGTGGTTCTTCGGAGCCTCGCTTGCGAGGTTGTCAAAGACTGCCTTGGCCATAGCTGGCGTGAACTCCTTGGAGCTCAAGCCGTAGCGGCCGCCAACCACCAGGATGTGGGACTTGCCGTTTTCGGCCAATACGGTCTGGACATCTTGGTAGAGCGGTTCGCCCAATGCACCAGGTTCCTTGGTCCGATCAAGGACAGCGATCTTCTTAACGCTTTCAGGCAGGACTGCCAAGAAGTGTTTCGCGGAGAACGGACGGTAGAGACGGACTTTGATCAAGCCCACTTTTTCACCGAGGCTGTTGAGGTGTTTGACTGTCTCCTCAGCAACTTCGATGCTGGAACCCATTGCAACGATTACCCGCTCAGCATCGGGGGCGCCGTAGTAATCAAAGGGCTTGTAGTGGCGTCCTGTCAGGGCACCAACTTGTTCCATAACTTCCTCTACGATACCAGGCACAGCCAGGTAGTAGGGGTTAGCTGCTTCACGGCCTTGGAAGTAGATATCTGGGTTCTGAGCCGTACCCCGGAGTTCTGGGCGTTCGGGGCTCATTGCCCGTGCTCTAAACTCTGCAACTGCTTCTTTGTCAAGGAGGGTTTCCATTTCTTCGTAGTCAATCACATCGATCTTCTGGATCTCATGGGATGTGCGGAAGCCATCGAAGAAGTGGACGAAAGGAACACGTCCCTTAATGGCAGCAACGTGTGCCACCAGAGCCATATCCATGACTTCTTGGACCGAACCAGATGCCAGGAGGGCAAACCCAGTTTGCCGAGCTGCCATCACGTCAGAATGGTCGCCAAAGATGGATAAGGCGTGGGCTGCAACGGACCGGGCCGATACATGGAACACCCCAGGAAGCAGTTCGCCGGAAATCTTGTACATGTTCGGGATCATCAAGAGTAAGCCTTGCGAGGCTGTGAAGGTTGTGGTCAGAGCGCCGGCTACCAGGGAACCGTGAACGGCTCCAGCTGCGCCTGCTTCCGACTGCATTTCCGCAACCTTAACGACTTGACCAAAGAGGTTCTTCTTGCCTTGGGCGGCCCATTCGTCACAGACTTCGCCCATGGGAGAAGATGGCGTAATCGGGTAAATAGCTGCAACGTCGCTAAATGCGTACGCTACGTGCGCGGCAGCAGTATTACCGTCAATGGTCATCTTGCGCATAAGTACACTACTCCTCCTTAAATATTGATTGAAATGAGGCCTGCGGGACAGCAAAAGATGCCTCGTTTGATTACGAGGTATACCTGTGTGAGGTTAATGTGGCAAGAACTGGTGCGTGACGGTGCCCACAAAGACAGGCTGAGGTCCAATCCTGCTTGTTCTTTCGCCACAAACCGGCTGATCCCTTCCCATTATATACATTAATTACGTGGGAGGTCAAATTGATCCAAGGCCGCCGTGGCCCCGCTCAAACCGGCAGGTTCAGAGGTTCTCCCACGAGCTTAAGCTCTCCCTGGAGGGGAGTACTGCCTGTTAGAGCAGCGCTTCTGGCATCGGGGGCACATCCCCCTGCAAAGAGGAGATACCTGCCTGGCTCAACTCTGCAGCTGCCGTCCTCACAGAACACTGCCAGCTGCCGTGGGGCTAGAGAGAATTTCACATTGGCAGTCTCCCCCGGTTGGAGGTAGACTTTGGCGAAACCCTGGAGGGAATGAAATGGCGTCTTTACCTTGGCATCGAGGGCCCGTACATACAGCTGGGCCACCTCATGCCCCGCCCGCTTGCCCACATTGGTTACATCAACAGTCACCTCTATTACTTGGCCTACTTCTGCCGATGCGGGGACCTTAAGGTTGGCATATGCAAACTCTGTGTAACTGAGGCCGTAGCCGAAGGGGTAGAGGGGTTCCTTTTCCATATACCGGTAGGTCCTTCCCGCCATGGAGTAATCTGTGATATCCGGCAGATCGTCCACTGACTTAACGAAGGTTACGGGCAGGCGCCCCGCGGGGCTGTAATCCCCGAAGATGATATCTGCCAAGGCGCTGCCGCCTTCTTCACCTGGATACCACGCCTGGATGATTGCAGGAATATGCTCTTGTGCCCAGTTCACTGCAAGGGGGCTTCCGCTAAACAGCACGAGGACAATGGGCTTGCCCGTGGCATGGATGGCCTTGAGGAGATCTTCTTGCACGCCCGGAAGGCCAAGCCGTGTACGGTCGCCACCTCCATCGGAGTTGGCCGCATCTCCCTCTTCTCCCTCAAGTTCAGGGGAGATTCCTAGGCACATGATGACAGCATCGGAGCGTTGCGCCGCGGCAATGGCCTCGGCAAAGCCTGCAGCGGGGCTGTTACCCCAGTAGGAATCTTCCTTTGCAATCAAGTCACAGCCCTCAGCGTACCACACCTTGGTTTTGGGGGATACACGGTTGCGGATCCCCTCGAGAGCTGTAACAAGCTGTGTTGATGTACCGAAGTAGTTCCCCAGGAGCACTTTCTGGGAAGCCGCGTTGGGCCCAATGACGGCAACTGCCTTTAGTTCAGAAGACAATGGAAGGAGGTTGTTTGCGTTTTTCAGGAGGACCATGGATTCCCGTGCAACCTTGCGGGCGTGAGCCCGGTGCTCTGGACATGCCACGATCTCGTAGGGAATCTGGGCGTAAGGTACCTTTTCCGGTGGATCGAACATCCCAAGCTTAAACCTGGTGCGCAATAGGCGGGCAAGGGACCGATCGATGGTTTCCTCAGAGATGAGGCCCTGTTCCACGGCTTCCCGAAGGGCAAAGAAAACTTTGCCGCAGTTAAGGTCACAGCCGTTATTTACTGCCAAGGCTGCCGACTCTGCAGGGGTGGATGTGACTCTATGGTGGAGGTGGAAGTCGGCTATCGCGCCGCAATCTGAGACCACGTGGCCAGAAAAACCCCACTCATCCCTAAGGATTTTCTGAAGCAGGGTAGGGCTCGCACAGCACAGCTCCCCATTGGTGCGGTTGTACGCTCCCATGACCGCCTCCACTTTCCCCTCAGTAACTAAGGCCCGGAAAGCGGGGAGAAAGGTCTCAAACAGATCCTTAGGGCTCACTTGGGCGTCAAAAGTGTGGCGTAGGCTCTCGGGCCCACTGTGCACAGCGAAGTGCTTGGCACAGGCAGCCACTCTTAAGTACTCGGGGTGATCGCCCTGCAACCCTTCCACAAAAGCTATTCCCAGCTGAGAGGTTAAGTAGGGGTCTTCACCGTAGGTTTCTTGTCCGCGGCCCCACCTTGGATCCCGGAAGATATTTATGTTAGGTGACCAAAAGGTAAGGCCCTTATAGATAGAACGATCGCCCTGCCGGGCAAACTCGTGGTGCTTGGCCCGGGCTTCGTTTGCGATAATCTCTGCTGTTTCTTTGATTAAGGGGGCGTTGAAGGACGCGGCCATGCCGATGGCTTGGGGGAAAACTGTGGCAACTCCTGCCCGGCCTACTCCGTGGAGGCACTCGTTCCACCAGTTGTATTCTGGGATGTTAAGGCGGGGGATGGCGGACGAATGATAGATCATCTGGGAGATCTTCTCCTCCAGGGTCAATCTCCCTAAAAGGTCGGCAATGCGCTCTTCTATAGGGCGGTGGGGCTGTTCAAACACGTAATTCACGGTGCTTCCTCCTTGAGAAATCTTCCTGTTACTTGAAGTATACCATATTGGCATATGGCGGGAAATCTGTGAGGTAATTGGAAGGAAAGACACAAGGCATGTTAGAATGGGTTAAGGAAAGCCGTTAGCTACTGCAACGAGTACTGGAGGGAGAAAGGTGGAGACTGCAGCACGCCTCTCCGGGAAGCCTTCTTACTTGGTGGGCATATTCATGCACTACAATCCAATGTGGGGCCTGCACCACGCCTTTGCCCACGAGATTTTGCTCGGGCTGGGAAGAAGGCTGGGCGAGCTGGGGGGCGATTTTGTGCTCTTTCCTGAGGCTTGGTCGAGAAATCCCTTGGACTACCTAGGTAACTGCCGGCGCAGGGGAGTCGATGGAGCTATACTCATGGGCATAGATTTGGCCTCTAGTCAGATTAAGGCCCTGGCAGAGTCAAAACTGCCCTGTTTGTTCTTGGATGAGGATGGCAGTGCCTACCCAGGTGACAATGGGTACTTCATAGCGTGGGATCACAGACAGGGGATTCGTCAGGCTGTGGATTACTTGTATGCCTTGGGACACCGAAAAATCGGGCTGGTGGAAGGATTGCCCAACACATATGCATCTCGTAACCGCACCGAAGCCTTTAGGGAGCGCCTTGCCGATTACGGCCTTCCGTTCCGCAGGGAATGGGTGGCTGGCGACGACTTTACCCGAGAATCGGGTTATTACGCAATGCAGGCGATTTTGCGGTGCAGTGAACGGCCTACAGCCGTGGTGTGCCAGAGTGACGCCATGGCAGTTGGGGCCTTAAGCGCTCTAAAGCAGGCGGGCCTTGCTTGTCCAGATGATATGTCCATTGTGGGATATGATGATATTGAAGTGAGCAGGCATCTCACGCCTGCTCTCACCACGGTACGCCAGGATACCGTCCTCTTAGGCAGGCTGGCCGCTGATACAATTGTACAAGGTATTACGGGGGGCGGTGCCCCCCGAGAGCAAGTTCTGCCTGTGAGTCTGATTGTGCGGGACTCATGCGGAAGGGTCGAGCAAGGGTAATGCTTAGCTGCTGAGCTCCACGTTCACATTGGCTGTCTCTTGTATGGCGTTCAAGCTCTCTTCTACGGGAGGCTTGCCTGAGACGCCGGACATGTTCTTGACAATGAGGAGGGTATGGTCGGCGATGCGGCGCATCGCGTTGGTGAGATCCAAGTGGATCGGGCTCGTGTCCCGGGTCACCGAAATCTGGGCGTGAAGGCGCCGTATATGAGAAAAACGCATCTGCTCTTCCCTTGCGATAATCCCGTTAGCATCCTGTTTGATGGTTGCTAGATGCTCTTCGTTGGAAAGCTCGAAAGCGGCCACCAGGTCTTCGGTGAGGCGGACCACCCGGCCGAAAAGATCCTCCAGTTCTTGCTGGCCTTCCCGGGAGAATACAACATTGGTCTCTAGTTTCTTCGTGATTGCCTGCAGCATGCGAATCATGCTGTCGCCTATGTGCTCCAGGTCGTTTGTGACCTGGATCCAGACCACATTTTCGTGGGACTGGTCCTCGGTAAGGTCGCTTTGGGCGATATCTGCCAAGAAACCTACTACATGCCTGTACAGGGCATCAACGCCAGCTTCCAACTGCCAAATCCGGGTAGCAAGGTCCTCGTCGTAGGAAACCAGGATTTCGCCAAGATTCACTGCCATCTGGTTGATCATCCGAGCGATGCGGATGATCTCCGCCCGCACCTGTTCTAGAGCTAGGACAGGAGTATTGAGGGAATGGCGTTCCAGGAATAGGGGTTTCTCCAATTCGGGGATGGGCTCTGCCCGCTCTGGGATGATGAACTCAATCAGCCGGGCAAAGGGCTTGGCAAAGGGCAGGAACACAACGGCTATGCCCACGTTAAACAGAGTGTGGGCATTGGCAATCTGCCTGGCCGGGTCTGCTGAAGTAGAGATGACCAAATCGGTGAACGGGCCCAGGAATGGGAGGATCAAGATCACGCCCAGGAACTTGAAGAGAACGTGTGCTACGCCCACCCGCTTTGCGTCTGTGGGAGCCCCGATGGTGGCCAGCAGAGCGGTACTGCAGGTACCAATATTCGCCCCAAGGATAAGGGGGACAGAAGCTTGCAGGGGAATCATCCCCTGCATCGCTAGGGAGAGTACCAAGCCGATGGTGGCTGCACTGGAGTTGGTGATCACCGTCAACACTGCAGCTACAATTAGCCCTAAGAAGGGGTTGCGTCCGAAGGAGAGAAGGATTTGCCGAATTCCTTCGTATTCCCGTACTGGTTCCATAGTAGTAGTCATGATATGAATGCCAAAGAAGATCATGCCGAAGCCCATAATAATCTGCCCCAGGGACTTCATGCGGGGCCTTTTTGCTAAGAAGCTCAGGGCAAAGCCTACAGCAATGAAGAACAGTGCATAACTGGTGATTTTGAAGGCAATG
This sequence comes from Peptococcaceae bacterium 1109, assembly GCA_001028815.1. Taxonomy (GTDB): domain Bacteria; phylum Bacillota; class Limnochordia; order Darwinibacteriales; family Darwinibacteriaceae; genus 1109. The sequence goes on along the minus strand of LDJB01000004.1, from coordinate 143,342 downwards.
AGCTGAACGGTGAGGGTTGTACCCACATCGGCACCAAGGATGACACCGATGCTTTGTGCCAAAGTCATGAGGTTCGCTCCGACCAAACTCACAAGGATGATGGTGGTAGCCGTACTGCTTTGAATCAGGAAGGTCACCAAGATCCCCACAAGCATACCAAAGAGGGGATTGGCCGTAAGTTTGTGAATGATTGATTTTAGCGCGGAGCCGGAAGCTTTTTGCAATCCGGTACTGGTAAGGTTCATGCCGTAGAGAAAGATAGCTAATCCGCCAGCTACTCCGAAGATGAACTGAAACACATCTGTGTCCTCCTTTGAAATAACACCACGCCGGATACATATAGTTTTACGTTATGGTAACATTTTTGACCAACAATGTCAAAGATGATCTGCGTTTTCTTGTGGAATCTTGCCAAGCCAGAATGGTATAGTCGACTAGAGGTGATGGGAATGCGTATCCTCATTGCCGGTGCTGGTAAGCTCGGGTATAAAGTGGCGGAGGCCTTATCCAGCAACGGGCATGATATTACGGTAATAGATGTTGATGAACGGGCTTTACAGCGTGTCAACAACAATCTCGATGTCTTGACTGCCAAAGGCAATGCCGCGCAGTTGGAGATCTTAGAACAGTTCAATATGGCTCGCACTCATGTCACGGTGGCTGTGACTGACAGCGATGAGACCAACCTGTTGATCTGTATGTTAGCAAAGGAGCTGGGGTGTGCCAGGGTGGCCGCGAGGGTTCGGGACCCAGCTTATGCCAAACAGCTTGACTTTTTCAGCAGCCGGTTTGCTGTGGATTTCATCATTAACCCTGATAAGGAAGTGGCCAGGGATGTGATGCGCTATCTCCTGCAAGGCGGCACACTTCACATTGAGCAATTTGCCCACGGCCGGGTTGGTTTAGTGGAGTACCCCGTTTCTTTTAGGCCAGAGCTGGCAGGGTGTACTTTGACCGAACTTGATGTGTTTCGCGGCATATTGGTAGCGGCGATTTCCCGTGAAGGGGAAATTATCGTTCCCCACGGGAGTACAGAACTGGCAGATAAAGATGTGCTCTATTTGATCGGAAAGACTCCTGATCTTAAAGCGTTCTCGGGTGAAGGCCACTCCGCGCCGAAGAAAAACCTACCCCGCAGCGTGATGATTCTCGGCGGCGGCAATGCTGGGTTTTACCTGGCTAACGATTTGCAGGAGACTGGAGCAGCTGTGAAGATTATCGAACAGGATGAGGAGCGCAGTGCGTACCTCGCGGAGAATCTTCGCAATGTCCTGGTGATTCACGGCGATGGGAGCGACCACGATCTCTTGGAAGAGGAAAACCTGGCAGAGATGGATGCCCTTGTGGCCCTCACAGGCGTAGACGAAGAAAACCTGCTCTTGGCGCTCCTAGGTAAGCAGCAGGGCGTCAGCAAAGTAGTGGCCAAGGTGAGCCGCTCGAATTTTATTTCCATCATAGAACAGCTGGGCATCGATCGAGCAGTCAACCCAGTACTGATTTCCGCCGCCGCGATCATGCGGTTCATTGAGGGCGGCCAAATTGCTTCTCTGTCGCTGCTGTTTGGGGGCCAAGCGGAAGTGGTGGAGATCATCGTCACCGAAGCCTCGCAGGTGATCGGTGTTTCGCTCAGAGACCTAAACCTGCCTCAGGGCATCATCGTTGGCGCGGTAGTGCGGGGCGGGCAGGTTACCATCCCTACAGGGGATACAGTGATCCAAGCTGGGGATCGGGTTGTCGTCTTTTGTGTGGCTTCCCTAGTTCATCAGCTGGAAAAACTGTTCTATCGCCAGAAGGGGGGGCTTTTCCGTGAACTATGGCATGGTCGCAAGGATCCTGGGAAATCTCCTGCTAATTGAGGCGCTGGTCTTAGCCGTTCCCTTGATCGTTTCTATGCTTTACGGAGAACTGGCCGCAGCTGCCTTTGCTTGGTCCTTGGTCATTACAGCCGCGGTGGGCTTTGTCCTCAAGGGGATTGAGCCTAGATCTGAGAGCATCAAGGCCAGGGAAGGTTTGCTCATCGTCACGCTGGGCTGGATTGCCGCGGCAGTGTTTGGGGCACTGCCTTTCGTGTTTGCTGGAGCAGCGCCGAGTTTCATCGATGCGCTGTTTGAGGCTACGTCCGGCCTGACTACCACAGGAGCCACAGTCCTTGAAGATGTGGAAGCTCTTCCTAAAGGCATCCTCTTTTGGCGTTCCTTCACCCACTGGTTGGGGGGGATGGGTATATTGGTCTTCACCCTAGCCCTGCTCCCTGCCATCGGAGTGGGCGGCATGCAGATCTATAAAGCAGAGGCTCCTGGCCCTACCGCGGACAAGCTGGTGCCCCGCCTGGCCAACACTGCCAAGCTGCTTTACACGGTCTATGTAGGGATTACGATCGTGGCGGTACTGTCCCTGGTTCTGACCGGAATCCCCTTGTTTGACTCGGTGCTGCTCGGTTTTGGCACGGTAGGTACGGGGGGGTTTACACCCTACAATACCACCGTGGGCAGGGCGGGAGGAGCAACCGCTGCTTGGGCCCTGTCTTTGCTTATGGTTCTGGCGGGAGTGAACTTCTCTTTATACTATGAGCTTTGGCGGCGGCGGTGGCAGGCTGTGCGGGTTAATACGGAGCTTAAGGTGTACTTGGGAGCCGTTCTGATCAGCACGGCTTTGATCGCGCTGAACCTGAGCATATCATCACATTACGGCGTAGGGGAAAGCGTGCGGCAGGCCCTATTCCACGTGAGTTCCATTATGACTACCACGGGATACGCCGCAGCAGATTACGGCCAGTGGCCAGCGTTCAGCCAGGCAGTGCTGTTCCTGCTGCTGTTCGTGGGCGGGAGTGCGGGCTCTACAGCAGGGGGAATCAAGGTCATCCGCTGGCTTGTGGCAGCGAAGTCAGTTGGCCGGGAGATTAGGCGCATGCTCCATTCGCAAGCACTTGTCCCCGTTACTATCAACGGCCGGGCAGTCCCTCAAGAAACGGTCGCGGGGATCACGAGTTTCATCGTCTTGTACCTATTCCTATTCAGCGCGGGAACGCTGTGTGTGGCTTTATCGGGCACAGACCTTGTCACTTCCGCAAGCGCAGTGGCCCTGTCCCTAGGCAACGTGGGCGTGGGATTCGGCTTGGTAGGCCCCTCGGGCAGCTTTGGCTTTTTTAGCGGCTCTGTAAAAGCGCTCTTGGTGTTCCTTATGCTTGTGGGGCGCTTAGAGCTTTTTACCATGCTTATTTTGCTCAGCCCCAGCTTTTGGCGGGAAGCATAGTCAGCTTTGCTGTACGTGTTCAGAATGAATGTATTAGAGAGGCATTCTTGTGATCTTTTGATGTGAAAGGTGAGAGTTTTTTCCGAAATTGGAAAAACTATGTCCGAAGGAGAGATGCGGGATGCGTACAGCAGTATTTATTGGGTTGGCCCTGGTAGTGGCCGCAGCCGCGGGGTTTTTGGCCATCATGTACGCGGGGCCCTCGCCATTGGCAGCTGCGGAGCAGTATTTGGAGCAAATCGCAAGCAGGGACTTTGCCGGTATTGAACAGTATTTTGCTGAGGACAAGCCCCATCCTACCAGCGCAGAACTGGAAGAGGGCTTTCGCCGCTTTGCCCAGGCTTTTGGCCTGGAAGAGATTGAGCGGACTCAGCTAGAAGCCCAATCTGAAGCTTGGCGGGCCGCGGAGTACACCTACAAACTGAGGTACACCTCCCGGTTCTTTGAACCTTTGGAGGTAGGATCTACGCTGAGACTCAGCCGCAGCGGGCTGTTTGCCTGGAAAGTGGAGTGGGGAGATGATCTTCCCCTTCCAGAATACGGTCTCGATGCTGCGTACCGCAGGGAGCGGGAACAGCCGGCCCGGGGATACATCTATGACCGGAATGGCGATGTCCTGGCTGGACAAGGGTCAGTTGTGGCCATCGGCGTGCAGCCCAACCGCATTTCCGATCCGCCCCGGCTCCACCAGGCCTTACAGGAACAGCTCGGCCTGGATCCCACCTACGTCCAGAGCCAGTACGAGGCTCCCGGGGTGCAGGGGCACTGGTTTGTCCCCCTGGCTACTGTCTCTGAGGAGGAGTACGCTCGCGTTGATCCTATTCTTCGCCCCATCCCGGGCATCTTCTTCCGCAGGGAAGAGTCTCGTGCCTATCCCCTGGGAACAGCTGCCGGCCACTTAACAGGGTATATCGGGGAAGTTACAGCAAACATGATCGAGCGCTTCCCTGAGCGGGAGTACACCACTGGTGAAGTGGTGGGCAGGTCGGGCTTGGAGGGGGCCTTTGATGATGTGCTTCGGGGCAGGCCCGGATTGAAGCTCTACGTAGAACCTTCTGGCGGGGAGGCCGTGCTCCTTGCGGAAAGGCCGCTTGTCCATGGGAAGGACATCTATCTTACCATTGATGGGGGGTACCAAGCGACTGCCGCGGCGGTCCTGGGAGATTACGCGGGGGCCATTGTGGTCCTTGATGCCAATACTGGTGAAGTCTTAGCGGCTGCCTCGGCCCCCAGTTACGACCCTACGGAGTTCGTCATGGGCATCAGTGCGCAGCGCTGGGCGGATTTGAGCAATGACCCGCTGCAGCCCCTCTTTAACCGGGCGTTCCAAGGCCTATATCCCCCTGGTTCCATCTTCAAAGTACTTACTGCCGCTGCCGCCCTTGATCAGGGAGTGCATACCGTGGCAAGCCAGTTTAATGATTCTGGGGAACTCAGGGTGGAAGGGAACATCGTGCGCAACTTCGAACAGCAAGCTTTTGGCCTGCACGTTTTCCCCGATGCGGTGATCCAGTCCATCAACACTACCATGGCTCAGGTGGGTCTGGATCTGGGCGCTCCCCTTCTCCAGGAATATTTCTCCCGCTGGAAGCTTAATACCGGCTGGGATCTGGGTTTGAGCGTCAGGGAAGGGCAGATCGGAGATCCTGCCCGCAGCCGGGTCGCCTTGGCTTGGAGCGCGATTGGGCAAGATCGGGTGCTCTTGACCCCCCTACATGTGGCACAGCTATTTACAGTCTTTGCTGGGGACGGATTAGTGCCGGAAATTGTTTTACAGCCCCGGGGCGAAGGGGAGGAGCCGCAGCTGTATGAGGTCTTGACTCCAGATACTGCTGGAGAAATGCGCACTATCCTCGCACGAGTTGTCCAGGAGGGGACAGGTACCGCGGCCCAAGTGAGCGGCATCGACCTGATTGGCAAAACAGGGACTGCGGAGACTTCGGGAACCACCCACGCGTGGTTTGGGGGGTTAGCCTTTGACGTGGCAGGGAGAGACTTAGCCTTCGCCATCTTGGTGGAAGGGGGCGGAATCGGCGGCCGAATTGCGGCCCCCCTAGCTCGGGAACTCTTTTCTAGGTTGAGCGGGCAGTAGAAGGGAGGGCAAAGCCCATGCGTAGATCTGGCTTTCGGTGGGCGGCGCTAATCTGGATCATACTTGTGCTGTGCCTAGCAGGCAGTGCGGCCTCACAGGCACACATGTCTGCCCATTTCTTCTATGTGGGCCAGGCCGAGGCGGTACTGCTTAAGGGCCCAGATTTTGCTGTTCTGGTGGATGCAGGGGATGTGGGGAGATATGATGTGGTGCCACTTCTAAGGCGCGCCGGCGTTGAGGAGCTGGATGTGGTGATCATCACCCATCCCCATGGGGACCACATGGGCCAGCTGAAAGAAGTTGTAGAGGCGTTTCCTGTGAAGGAGGTGTGGATGAGCGGGTACGAACATCCCACGCCTGTATTTGAGGAGGCCATTGATGCGCTGCTGGAATCAACTGCTGGCTACTACGAGCCCCGGGCAGGGGAGAGGATTCCCATCGGCTCTCTAGTGCTGGAGATCCTAAACCCCCTAGAAGTGACAGGGGATATTCACGGCGCTTGCCTGGCGGTGCGGGCGGTGTATGACGATTTTGCCCTGGTCTTAACAGGGGATATTGAAGTGCCTACTGAAGAGGAAATAGTCAAGCGAGGGGCAGATGTAAGCGCTCAGGTCCTCCAGTTGGGTCACCACGGATCCCAAACCTCCACGGGAAGTGCGTTCCTAGAGGCAGTCAATCCGGAGGTGGCGGTGTATTCCGCGGGGATCTGCAACCCCTATGGGCATCCCCACATCAGTGTTGTACAACGAATTTTGCAGCGAGGCATCACCTTGTACGGGACAGATGCTTACGGGACAATTGTGGTGGAAACTGACGGGACGGACTATTGGATTAGCACGGAGCGGGTTCCGGAGCTCTATGGGGGAGTCTTCGGACAGATCGAAATCAACCGGGCCCCCTATGAAGAGCTCCTTAAGATTGTGCAGATCGGGGCGAAGCGCGCTGGGGAAATCCTGCGCTTGCGGCCCTTTTCCAGCCTAGATGATCTGCTCAAGGTACCAGGAATTGGCCCTGCAACTCTCGAAGCCATTAAAGCCCAAGGGATCGCATTTGTAGGGGAGTGATAATTTGCTGTCGGTTGTGTTGGATCGCATCGAGGACGGCCACACAGCGGTGCTTCTCCGGGAAGGGCGCGGCAGCCCCATCCTCTGCCCTGTGGATGCCCTACCCGACGGCTGTGAGCCAGGCATGTGGCTGCTAGTGGAGTTGGAGGGGGGAGAGGTGGTAGGGACAGAGCTTGATCAGGAGAAAACTGCGGCAGCAAGGGATAGAGTAAGAGCTAAACTGGATCTTTTGCGCCGCCGGGGGCGGGGCGGGCCATAATCACCCACGGCCCTAAGCTGTCTCGGGTAGTGCCAAAGCTGCGGAAGCCACAGCTGTGGTAGAGGGCTTTGGCACTGGCATTATTGGCTCGCACTTCCAAGAGGACTGCTGCGGGGCCCATCTCCGTCAATGCCTGGACAAGGAGCTTGCGTCCGAGCCCTTTTCCCTGGAACCTTCTGCTTACAGCAATGGAGACAATCCGCCCCCCTTCTGGGGGCAGTTTGTCCCTAAGCTGGACGTGCCTGCGGAACAAAACTCGGCTGTACGCAAGCTTCCCCAGTTCCCAGGGGGAAAGGTAAGCAAGGGCACGCAGGCCAGTTTTGATGATGCTTCCCCAAGCTTTGCCCCGGTGCGGCAGGGCTTGGCTGGAGAATATGCAGTATCCCGCAACCGCGCCGTCTTGGTCTACTGCCACCAGGGCCTCGGCGCCTAGCTGGAGAATAAGCTGGAACCCACACTTCACCGCTTCTTCCAGGCGCTTTCGGTCTTTGTGGGGGAAGTAGAAGGCTGTGCTGTCGGGAAAGGCATCGATGTAAACCTGGGCGATCTGCCCAGCATCCTCGAGCTTGCCAGGTACAATCCTCACTTTGTTCTCACCCTTTACTCAGGCATATCCACCGATGGATACACTTCAGTGGGCTCGTAGCCGTGGAGAAGTTCTGCTAAAGGTACGATCTGAAGGCCCTTGGCTTGCAGCGCTTCGATCACCTGCGGCAGGGCTAACACTGTCGCGCGGCGGTCTCCGCCCTCGTTGCGGATGAGGGCGCCGCTGTCGTGGAATAGGATGATGTCCCCTCCCTTGACTCGGGAGATGACGTTCCTGATGATGGCCTGGGGAGACACCCCGTACCGCCAGTCTCGGCTGGAGATGGTCCACAAAATGATCTCCTGCCCCATCAAGTTAGCAAGGCGGCGAAAGCGCCCATCGTACATTCCCCTGGGGGGGCGCACATACTGGGGGTACTGGCCCGTAGCCTCTACGATCGCCGCTGTGGCCTGAACGAGTTCGTACTGCAGATCCTTCGCACTTAAGGTGGGAACGTTTCTGTGGTTATGGGTATGGTTGCCAATTTCATGCCCTTCTTCCACGATTCGCCGGGCGATTTCGGGGTATTTTTCCACATGAGTTCCTACCATGAAGAAGGCAGCGGGCACGTTGTACTCCTTGAGAATGTCCAGGATTGCAGGGGTAAACTCAGGGCTTGGCCCATCATCGAAGGTAAGGGCGACCATATTCGTATCTTTACGGCCGCGCCGGTAGATATCCGGTTGGTGGCCAAACCCATGGTACACGTACAGAGTGAGCACTCCCCAGATGGTGAGGACCGCGAGGACAGCCGCGGGGATGGTGAGCACCGCCCGGTTAAGCTCAGCTTTAGAAAACAACCTGAAGCTTTTTTGGAAGGCAAAGCGCCAGCCTAGGGTTAAAGCAATGAACGAGAGTACAAGCAGTGCCAAGCGGAATAGTACTTCTGGACTTGTCATATAATCTCCTCCGAGATAGGCCGTGCTACGAGTAGTAGATTCGCAGCAGTTTTCTGTTTATGGTGGTTGCCCGGGCACAGGCAGGGGATTAAGTAAATCCACCGAATATTGAAGTGCACACATAGGCTCAGAAGGGAAGGGAGTGGTCAGGCTGAGCATTTTGCGGAGATTTGTATCCTACTACAAAGCAGAACGACGCCTGTTTTTCATGGACATGGCTTGTGCCAGCTTAATTGCGGCGCTGGACTTGGTTTTTCCCATCATTACCAGAGAATTCATGCGAGATTATATACCTAATCAGAATATGCGGGCGGTAGGCATTTGGGTATTAGCTCTTATCTTGATGTATGTTGTGCGGCTGGGTTGCCAGTATTTCGTAGACTACTACGGCCATGTGGTGGGTATCAACATGGAGTACCGCATGCGGCGTGATCTGTTCACCCATCTTCAGACCTTAGATTTCCAGTTCTTTGATAACCACAAGACGGGACACCTCATGTCTCGCATTGTAAACGATCTGAGGGATGTTGTGGAACTGGCCCACCACGGCCCGGAAGACCTGTTCATTGCTACACTTATGCTGATCGGCTCGTTTGTCTATCTCCTCACCATCAACGTGCCTCTGACCTTGATTTCCTTTGGCTTCATACCCATCATCGGGTGGTTTGCCCTCACCAGAAGGCGCAAGATGGAGGCAGCATTTACACAAGAACGCAAGCGGATTGCAGATGTGAACGCGGATCTAGAGAACAGCCTAGCCGGCATTAGAGTGGCTAAGAGCTTTGTAAATGAGGGGTACGAGGAGCGCCGCTTTGATCAGGCAAATGAAGCATTCCGCCTGTCAAGAAAGAATGCCTTTCGGGCCATGGCCGAGTATTCTTCGGGCCTGAACTTCTTCACCAACGTTCTCAATGTTGCGGTTCTCGGTGCTGGAGCTTGGTTCATGTATATGGGCCAGATTGACCTAGCAGACTTGACGGCCTACTTGATGTTCATCAGTTTTTTCCTCCAGCCCATCCGCAGGCTGATCAGCTTTACCCAGCAATTTGAGCAGGGGATGAGCGGCTTTAAGCGATTCGTTGAGTTGATGGAGATTAAGCCAAGTATAACTGATGTTCCTCATGCCGTCGAGCTTAAGAATGTAAAAGGTAATATTGAACTGCGAGATGTGTCTTTCCACTACAGCGACTCCAATACAGAGGTGCTGAACAACATCTCCCTGAAGATTCCTGCCGGTACTACCACTGCTTTTGTGGGCCCGTCCGGGGGCGGCAAAACCACTTTGTGCCATCTCATTCCCCGGTTCTACGACGTAGTGGATGGGGCCATCTTAGTGGATGGCCGTGACGTTAGGGAGCTTACCCTAAGCTCGCTGCGGCGGAACATCGGCTTGGTTCAGCAGGACGTTTTCCTATTCACCGGGACAATCCGAGACAATATCCTCTATGGGAATCCGGAAGCTAGTGAAGCCCAGATGATTGAAGCAGCGAAGCAGGCCCAAATCCATGAGTTTGTCATGTCTCTCCCTGATGGATACGATACCTATGTAGGAGAGCGGGGGGTGAAGCTCTCAGGGGGGCAGAAACAGCGCATCTCTATCGCTCGGGTGTTCCTCAAGAATCCCCCCATCTTGATTCTGGATGAAGCTACTTCTGCCCTAGATACGGCTACGGAGTACGAGATCCAAGAGGCTCTTGCCCGGCTCGCCAAGGATCGCACCACCATTATCATCGCCCACCGCTTGTCCACCATTCAGCATGCGGACAATATCGTGGTCTTAGCGGATGGCCGCATCGCCGAGCAAGGCACCCATGAAGAACTCCTGGCCAAGAGGGGAATGTATGCGGCTTTGCACCGCAGTCAAGCGGAAACAGCCCCACTCGTGGGTTGATGCATAGATCTCAAGGAAGAGAGGTGCTGATCAGTGAAGTATCGCAGGTTGGGAAGCTCAGGCCTGAAGGTAAGTGTCATTAGTCTTGGCAGTTGGCTCACGTATGGCAAGACTGTGGAAGACAACGTTGCTGAACGCACTATCCACCGCGCCTATGAACTGGGGATCAACTTCTTTGACTCTGCCAATGTGTATGAACAAGGCGAAGGGGAGCGGGTGATGGCGCAGGCCTTGCGCTCCTATCCCCGGGAGTCGTATGTGATCACCACAAAGGCGTTTTGGCCCATGGGCGACGGCCCCAACGATCGGGGCTTGTCTCGGAAACACGTCTTTGAACAGCTGCACCAGAGTCTGAGACGGATGCGCCTTGATTACGTGGACATTTTCTACTGCCATCGCTATGATCCTGAAACTCCGGTGGAGGAGACCCTCCGGGTGATCGACGATTTGATAACCCAGGGTAAGATTCTCTACGCGGGGGTGAGCGAGTGGAGTGCCGCGCAGATTGAAGAGGCCGTTGCTGTTGCCGATCGCTACCTCCTCGACCGCATTGTGGTCAACCAGCCACAGTACAACCTCTTGAACCGCCGCATTGAGCATGAGATAATCCCCGTATCCAAGAAGTACGGTATCGGCCAAGTGGTCTTCTCGCCCCTGGCTCAAGGCGTCCTTACCGGAAAGTACAAGGGCGGCAAGGTGCCTGAGGGCAGCCGGGCTGCTAACGAGGAGATCAGTGCCTTCGTGCAGCGTTTCCTCCAGCCTGAGATGCTTGCAAAGGTAGAAGCGCTGGAGAAAATCGCTGGGGAGCTGGGCATCACCCTCGTAGAACTGGCTCTTGCCTGGATACTGCGGGAAGAAAACGTTGCTAGTGCCCTCGTGGGCGCGAGCAGGCCCGAGCAGATTGAACAGAATGTGAAGGCCGTGGATGTGGAGCTGCCTGCGGAAGTCTTGGCCCGCATCGACGAAATCTGCCCCGCCTAAGGCCACGCCATGAGATATAGTGTCTTGAGCTTGTTGTTTTTCCTATGCCTGGCTGTTTGCTGCCAGACTGGGGCCGCCAACTCCTTGGCGGCCCGCTATACCTACGAAGTGGTGGAGGCTTATCACCATGATCCCCAAGCCTTCACTCAAGGTTTGGTCTGGCATGAGGGGCGCCTTTATGAAGGGACAGGCCTCTACGGCAGTTCCAGCCTGCGGCAAGTGGATCTGGAAACAGGGGAAGTGCTCCAGTCAGTGAGCTTACCCCCGGAGTACTTTGGGGAAGGGATCGCGGTGCTTGGCAGCCGGGTGTACCAGCTCACTTGGCGGGAGAAGACCGGTTTTGTCTATGACCTGGAAAGCTTTGCTCCCTTAGGGTCCTTTTCCTACCCTACGGAGGGCTGGGGGCTTACCACAGACGGGCAGCACCTGATCATGAGCGATGGCAGCCACATCCTCTATTTTTTGGATCCGGAAGACTTTGAGGTTGTGCACGAGCTTGAAGTGCGCGATGGGAACGATGTGATTCCCCGTCTAAACGAGCTCGAGTATATTGCTGGTGAGATCTACGCCAACGTGTGGCTAACGGACTCTGTGGTGCGCATAGATCCCAGGGATGGCCAGGTGACGGGCTGGATCGACTTCACCGGCCTACTCAGCGCGGAGCTTGCCCAAGAAGGCCCGGTAGATGTGTTGAACGGCATCGCCTATGATGGAGAGGCGGGGAGGCTGTTTGTTACCGGCAAGTTATGGCCCCGTTTGTATCATGTGCGCCTCAAGGAGTTGCAGACAGATGGCCTTTGAGGTATATTAAACTCAGAACAGGAGAAAGGGTAAGAGTGACAGGAATGCGGCTGTAATCCGATTAGAACACCGAATCGCACATGGGGTGGCGTCCAGGGCCTGTCCTGGAGGCTGTTTTTTGCTGTGAATCTGTTCTAGTTTGGATTGCTGGCTGCAAATAGCGATGCTCAACTTGGCCCCTTGGGGGCTTAGGTTTGGTGTGCAGCAATCCTCTCTAGACATGACTGGAGGGTTTTTTTTATGCTTCTGCTTAGAGCACGCAACTTGAAGCACTATTTCGGGCCACGGTGCATAGTCGACATACCCGCCCTTGACGTTTACATGGGCGATCGGATTGGGCTTTTAGGAAGGAACGGTGTTGGGAAAACAACCCTGCTCAAGATTCTACTCGGGATGATCAAGCCAGATGAGGGGGTTGTGGAAGTCTTTGGTGAGGCAGCTTATCTTCCCCAGCTAGAAGAAGCGGCGGGCGCTTCTCCCGATGGGGCGCTGTTACGCATGTGGCTGGGAGAGGGGGATGTTCACGCCAACATGAGCGGCGGCGAGGAAACCCGTGTGAAACTGGCCCACCTCTTTTCTAAAGAGGCCCATCTCTTGGTGGTAGATGAACCCACCACTAACCTGGATATGCAGGGCATTGCCATGCTGGAAGACAAACTGAAGCGGTTTTCTGGGGCCATCTTGCTTGTATCCCACGATCGGGAGTTGTTGGACGGCGTGTGCAGCGAGATTTGGGAACTGGAGCAGGGTAAGCTTACGACCTACCCTGGAAACTACACCGACTTCTTGCGCTTGCGCCAGCTCAAGTATGAGACGGCCATGGCCGAGTATGAAGCGTACGTTAGAGAACGGGAACACTTGCAGCAGGCTATCAGGACGCAAGCTTCCAAGGCTCGTTCCATTAAGAAGGCCCCTTCGCGGATGGGCATTTCAGAAGCCCGCCTGCACAAGGGTACCGCGAAGGCCAAGGGGAGTAAGTTGGAACAGTCTGTCCGGGCCTTGGAATCCCGCCTGGCCAGGTTGGAAGTGAAGGAGAAACCGATGGAGCTGCAGGGGCCCACAGTGGATCTCCAGCCTCCCAGCCCCATTGGCAGTGAGATCGCCCTCATGGTGCATGAGCTATCCGTAGGCTTCCCAGGGAAGGATTTGCTCAAAGCGGTGAGTTTCGTAGTGCGCCGGGGTGAGAAGGCCGCGTTGGTGGGCCCCAATGGTACGGGGAAGACCACTCTTCTGAAGCGGATCGTTGGGGGCGCACATGGTGTGAAGCTGGCAGGTAGCGTGAAGCTGGGTTGGTTCAGCCAGGGTTTGGAGGTGCTCCGGGAGGATAAGACTGTCTTGGAGAACGTTTTGGAAACAACGGCCTACCGCCCCGAACTGGTGCGGACCGTCCTAGCGAGGCTGCTGTTTAGGGGGGATGATGTGCACAAGCCCGTGGCCGTCCTTAGCGGGGGAGAGCGGGTGAAGTGCGCGTTCGCGAAGGTGTTCTTGGCAGACGTGAACTTCTTGATACTAGATGAACCCACTAATTACCTGGATATCGATTCCATAGAAGCCCTAGGAAGTGTGCTGCAGGATTACGCCGGGACGGTCCTGTTTGTCTCCCATGACCGGCGCTTTATCCGGCAAGTGGCCAACCGCATCCTAGCTGTGGAAGACCAGTACATTGTGGACTTCGCCGGTACGTATGACGAATACCAGTCGCGCCGGCGTAGTGCAGATCGTTCCAACGATAAATTGCTTGTTCTGCAAAACCGCCTTGCGGAAATAACGGGCCGGTTGGCTGTGCCAGGGCCTGAGGACGACATGGAGCTCTTGGACCAGCAATTTAGGGAGCTGGTGGAAGAGATCCGCCGCCTCAAATCCCAGCACAGCTAATCTGGCCTCAGCCTTTCACTGACCCAGCGGTCATACCCTTGATCAGTTTTTCTTGGAGGATCACATAGAGCAGGATGCTGGGGATGACTGCAATAGAAACCGTGGCCAGGGTTTCCGACCACTGGGTGCCAAAGCGCCCGGAGAACCTAAGAAGGGCCAGAGGCAAGGTTTGCTCCGCATTCTTGGTAAGGAATACCAGGGCAAGCATGAGTTCATTCCACACACCCAGGAAGTTAAAGATGGTGACAGAGGCCACTGCAGGCAGGCTCATGGGTATAATGATGCGGAAGAAAAGCTGGCGAATGTTGCAGCCATCGATAATTGCAGCTTCCTCCACGCTGTTGGGAAGGGACCGCATGTAACTGCTGATGATGAATACAGAAATGGGCAGTGTGCCTGCAACATACGGGATGAGGATCGCGTTCTTAGCCCCTACCGCTTCGATTACAGGAATCAAGGTGAGGTACAGGGGGATGATTGTGGAATGCCCTGGGATCATCAGCCCTGTCAGAAGGAAGGCCAAGACCACGTTGCTGAAACGCCAGCGCATACGGGCGATGGCAAACGAGGCTGTAAGAGAAAAGGCCAGGGACAGGATCACCGTCAGGCTAGCAATGGTGAGGCTGTTAAGCAGCGCACGGCCCACATAAAACTCGTTCCAGACTTTCTTATAGACGGAAAAGTTGATCGAAGTGGGCAGGCCCCAGGGATTTAAGAAAAACTCCTGCGGATTCCGGATGGAGCTCATGACAGTCCAGGCCAGCGGATACAGCACTGAGATTGCCAAGCCCATGAGGAGGACTACCGCAAGGCCACGCTTGAGTTTGAGGAATGCAATGGCGGCTATATTAGACCGGCTGCTCACGGCAAATACCTTCCTTTCTAGTACTCGGCATTCTTGGTGCCAAACACTTTGTTCAAAACACCGGATAGGACAACGCACAGGATTAACAGGATTACTGCGAGGGCCGCACCATAGCCGTACTGCAGCTGCAGAAAGGCCCGGTTGTACATGTGCAGGGCCAGGACCGTGGACGAATTCGCGGGGCCCTCTCCAGTGAGAACGTATACGTTGTCAAAGGCTTTGATGGAACTGGTCGTAATTAAGATCATGCTGATCTTGATAAACGGCTTCATCAGGGGATAGGTAATGTACCACACCTTCTTCCAACCGGTAGCCCCGTCCACCTCCGCAGCCTCAAAGATCTCAGGAGAAATGGTGGAAAGGGACGTTAGGAAGATCACCATGTGATAGCCAAACCACTGCCATGAAATGCTGATTACTACCGCCCAAAGGGCAAAATCAGGCTCTGCCAGCCAGGTCCGAGCCCAGCCGCCCAAGCCAAGGCTCTTTAGCACAGCGTTGATGATACCCATGTTCGGATGATAGATGAACTGCCAAAGCAGGCTGACCGCCGCGCCAGAGATGGTACAAGGAAGAAAGTAGACACTTTTAAAGAACTTGTTCAGCCGCGTAACTTTGGTAAGGGATACGGCTAGAATGAAGGCCAGTGGGATTTGAAGGACGATGGACCCGATGGTGAACAGCGCGGTATTCTTTAACGCGGTAGTAAAGACATAGTCGGATGTAAAAATGCGCACGTAGTTCTGGAAACCGACGAACTGGGCTGTCCCGATGATGTTCCACCGATAAAAGGAATACTGGATAGATTTCAGCAAGGGGTAAGGCACAACCATAGCGTAGAGCAGTACGGCCGGAGCCACAAAGGCCAGGATCACCCATTTGTTACTAAGCATTTTCTGCATCTGGTGCAACCTCCCGGGTGTTACACTTGAGGGCCTAAGCCCTATGGGTTAGGCCCTCAAGGAACACTGCTATTACAAGACTCTAGAAAGCGGCGTCATCAACTGTGCGTTGGAATTGCTGCATGACGGAGGCAGGGCTTTGGCCCATGTAGAGAAGCTGAACAGCCTTGTTGAGCTCAGTTCCAAGGAAGGTGCCCAGAGGGATATCCCAGGGGAACATGGTTCCAGAGGCACCAGCCATCAGGTCAAGGGCTTCAACCAGCCGTGCATCGGCTGTGGCCGGATCTACTTCCACCTTGGTGGCAGGAAGCACATTGCTCCTGACGACGGCTTCTTGACGCTCTTGGGAGAACATGAACTTCAGGAGCGACCACGCAACGTCTTTATGCTCGCTGTTTGCTCCAATGGCATATGCTTGGTCTGCAAAGACGATGTGGTGATCGATGCTGCCTTTGCCGCCGGGGATTTCTGGCAGGGAGAAGATGCCGTAGTTCTCGGGGCCCATTTGAGCGTTGAGGATGCTGATTTCCCAGGTGCCGTTGATCCAAAGAGCAGCTTGGCCCATGACGAACTTGCTCCGGGCTTCATCAGGCTTGATACCGTTAACGTTAGGCTCAAAGGCGCCCATGTTCATGAGCTCTTGGAGAACTTCGCCAGATCTCGCGAAGATCTCATCGGTCCATTTTCTTTCGCCAGCGAGAGTCTCGTTGATGGCTTCCAGGCCGCCAACACGCTCAGCAATCATCATGAACGGGATTGCTCCGGTCCAGATCTCTGCATTGCCGAGAGCGATGGGGATGATGCCGTTTTCCTTAGTTGTCTTGATGATGTTCAGGAAATCTTCCCAAGTCTCGGGAACGGTCAGGCCCAGATCTGCAAAGACTTGCTTGTTGTAGTAGATGAACTCGCCGTTCAGGTTATACGGAATAGCGTAGATTCCCCCATCAAAAGTTGTGGACGCAAGCGGCCCAGCTTGGAGGAAGTTGTAGAACTCAGGGTCTTGTTCCAGAAGTGGCTTGAGGTCGTACATCCGGCCTGCCTCAACAAAAGGCTCCATTCTACCTGATGTCCATGTTGCGAACACGTCAGGTGTGCGGCCTGTGGCCATGAGGGTTGTGATTTGGGTGAGGTATTGGTCACCCCAGGTGTTGTCCATCAGTTCGAACTCTACATTGGGATTCTGCTCCTGGAAGAGCGTGAGAGTATCCCGCATCCAGTTGTCCGTGGAGTCTACTCCTGCATTTTGCCACATGATGGTCAATGTCACTTTTTCCTATGCCCACACTGCGCCAGTCACGACGAGGCTGAGCAGCACTGCCAATACTAAATGCCGAATCCGTTTGTTCAATTGACGTTCCTCCTTAGATCGTGTTTTTGGTGAAGATGATTCTGTGCGCGGCTTTACGCCAGAGGCCTCCTTTCCTGTATGTCAAATAACAGGGAATCGTTTCCATATGTCTTTCAACATTTTCCCTATATCCGATCAATAAACGACCAGTTATAGGGACTTACCTAACGGGTAACGTTTCCATTACACCTCCTATATTCTTGCTCATGGAGAAATCTCCCGCTGTCTCTTGAACAAAGAACATACTTTTGTAATGAAAAAAACCCTGATGTTATGGGTGTTTCGGCTGTGGTAAATAAAGGAAACCGCTAGGCGAGGTAACACCTAGCGGCCCTTGTATTGTCTTGCTTGTAAGGTTAGAACCAAAACTCTACGTAAACCTCTGCAGACACTTCCACATCACCCGGTGTGATCTGGGTCTTTGCCTCTGCAACCGCGAAGCTCCGCAGGGCAGCGGTATCAGTGTAGGGGATATACGAGGTGTTCTGCTCTGTGATGACCTTGATGCCCCCTAAAGTGACTCCTGCGGCCCGAGCCAGGGCTTCCCCTTTCATCCTAGCTTGCGCAACAGCGTTCTCCAAGGCTTGGATTTGCATGGCTTGCTTGTCCTGAATGTCAAAGCTAACGCTTTGGACCTGATTTGCCCCTGCGCCGATGGCCGTGTCGATCACTTCTCCCACCATGTCTAGGTCTTTGACGGTGATATCCAGGCGGTTATGCACAACGTAATAAGTGATGGGCGGGGCAGAGGAATCACTGCGGTTCGACTGCTGGTAGCTGTAGACGTTGTAGCCGCTTGTGCTGAGATCTGCTTCAGTGAGCCCAAGTTCCTTCAAGGCAGCCATCACATTTGTCATCAGCTCCGCATTTTCTCTTGCTGCTTGCTGTGCGGACTCATTCCTGGTTTCAACCCCAAGGGAGATGTAGGAGATATCGGGGGTGCCGGTCACAACTGCCCGGCCAGAAACGTTCATGGAACCTTGCAGCTCCTTTTCTTGGGCCGCGGCCCCGGTGTGGGGAAGAAGGGCGCTGCCTACAGCACCAGCCAGTAAAACCAACGCTACGCTTACTAAAACTACCCGTAAACTCAGTTTGTTTGTCACTTAAATCAGTCCTCTCCATTGATAGTAAAGGGTGCAAAAACGTCAATCCTTTGGGAACCATCTGCCGTTTCCACTTCTAGCTGTAGGTGGACTTGGTATGCCCCCGGTTCAATAGGGGCAGGAACAGCGCGGGGCAGAACGTGTGCCTCGCCTTGGGCAAGCTCGAGGCCAGCAAGCTCTGTGGTGTAACCTGTGCTCACCTCACTTTGATCTAGCGTGAGGATGCGCACTACTGCAGGGTCAGGGCCAAACTTCACATCGCTGGCAGCTGTAAGTTCCACCATCAGCTGGCCCTGTTCCACACTTGCGGATGCGCTTACCGGGGCAAAAGCAGAAAAGCGCATGATTTGCGGCCCCACATCCCCAAGAGGCGCAGGGCCTGGGCCCGGTCCTGGACCAGTCCAGTTCAAGAGCAGGATCAAGCAGAGTACCGCAGCGACACTGCCAAAGGCAAGCCAGGGTTGGAACCTAAGCCACGGCGGGCTCGGTTCTGCCTCCTCCAGCGCTTCGCTGATCTTCTCCCACATGGCCTCAGCGGAGATGGGGTGAGCGGTGTAGGATGCCAAAGCCCCCCGAATCTCATCTTCGTTGGGAACGGCCTGATTGCGCTTTTCCATTTGGATCACCCCCTTCGATAAGTGCCAGCTTCTGTCCGAGCTGTTTACGTGCCACAAATAACCTAGACTTCACTGTTGATACAGGGACACCCAGCACTTCCCCGATCTCTGCCTCCGTGAGGCCGCTTAGGTACTTGAGGACCAAGACCAGGCGGTGGTTCTCTCCTAGAAGCTTAAGGGCCTCAATGAGCCTTGCCCGCCTTTCCCCTTCCAAAACCTGCGCCTCAGGGAGCCCCCGGGCAGAGTCATCGGCATGCTGCGGGTCAAGTTCGTCCCACGATGCCCCGAACCTGGCCCAGAGTTTTCTGCTCTTGTTCACCACGATTTTGGCGAACCAGGGCTTGAAGGGCCTTCCGTCCTGAAACTTGTCCAGGGAGCGGAAGGCTTGAAGAAAAGCTTCTTGAACTGCGTCTTCGGCCGTGTCCCAGCTCCGGGTGATCATATAAGCGGTGCGTACCGCACTGTCCACATGGATGCGAAACAAGGCTTCCATGCTTGGTTTGTCCCCCTGCTTGGCGCGGCGGATAAGTTCTTGCTCCTCCAAATTCCCGGCTGCCCCCTTTCCTGTGGCTTTCACCTTATATATCCCTTGACCGCGGGAAAAGTTTATCCCATTTGATGGAAATCACTTAAGGGAGAGTTTTGTCTATAGTATATCATCAGAGAGGATTCCTCAGGGATTATCAGGAATATTCCCCACAGTGAGGGAGGAGTTGCACATGGTTGCTGATGCCTTAGTTGTCAACGCAGTAAGTAAAACATATGGAGAGAAGCGCGTCGTGAGGGATGTCTCCTTTCAAGCCAAGGCGGGGGAGATCATGGGTATTCTAGGGCCTAACGGGGCGGGCAAGACCACGATCATTCGCATGATTATGGGTATTACGGCCCCAGATTCAGGCACGGTTGCTTTTCAGAGCCAAAACCGCAAGGCCGCCAGCGTCCCTAAGGACCTCGTAGGTTATCTCCCAGAAGAGCGGGGTTTGTACAAGGAAGCACGGGTCATGCATATCCTGCAGTTCTTAGCAAGCTTAAAGAACGTGCCCAAGCCAGTTGTGGCGAGCAGGGCAAGGGAGTGGCTGGCCAAGTTCGGCCTTGCCGATTACGCAAATGCAAAGGTGGAACAGCTGTCCAAGGGAATGGCCCAGAAAGTGCAGTTTATTGCCGCTGTCCTGCATCAGCCTCGCTTTATCGTGCTGGACGAACCATTTTCCGGGCTGGACCCTGTCAGCCAAGACCTGTTTAAAGAGGAGATAAGGACGCTCGCGGCAGGTGGGGCTGTAGTACTCCTGTCCAGCCACCAGATGAACATTGTGGAAGAACTCTGCGACCGGATCTTCTTGATCGACAAGGGTACAGAAGTGGTTTCAGGCCCCTTGGGGGAGATTAGGGAAAAATACGGCACCTTCCGAGTCCATGTTGAGCTTGGTAAGGATGCAGATCCCTTGGTGCGTTTGCCCATGGTAGCCGGAGCAGAGCAGGTGAACAGCAACCGCTGGGTTTTGTACTTAAAGGATCATGTTTCTCCGGAGGAGTTTCTCCGGCAGGTACCCCCTGATGCTGGGGTGCGGGAGCTCAGCATAACCCGCCCATCACTGCACGACATCTTTGTCAAAATTGCCACAGGGAGGCATGGGGCATGAAGGAAATCTGGAAAGTAGCACGCTGGGAGTTTATGCGCTATGTCACCAACAAGCAGTTCATCATTGGTTTGCTCATTACGCCCCTCATCATGGTGGCTTTTGCAGGCCTTCCTGTCCTCCTGGAGCGCTGGAACAAGCCTCCAGAAGTAACTTACTACGTTGTGGATGATGTGGGTGTCCTTCCCTTGTTAGAGGAGGGTGCCCCGGACAATCTGCACTTTCTCATTCCTAACGATCGGGATCGGATTGCAGAAGAAGTGCAGGAAGGGAATGCTGCAGGTTACTTGTTGGTGGATAGCACCTTCCTCCACACAGGGAACGCCTACTTGTATCTCAGTGAGCACTCCACAGAGGGGAGAGGCTACATCCAGGCAATTCTGACTCAGTTCCTCCAACAGTGGCGCATGCAAGAGGCCGCCCTAGATTGGGAAGCTCTCCAATATGTTTCCGCCACTGCCCAAGTTCAGGTGGAGACCATGGCCCATGTAAAACTGCCGGGGGGAGAGGAGATCGCTGTCTCGGGAGTCTTTGTCGTGTTGATTTACATCTTGGTGCTCTCTTCTGGTACCATGCTCATGCAGAGCGCTGTTCAGGAGAAGAGGGACCGCATGGCCGAGGTAGTGTTAAGCTCCATCACCCCCCAGACCCTGATGAAAGGTAAGATTTTCGGGCATTTCCTTTTGGGTGTCCTGCAGTTAGCCTTCTGGTTAGCACTTGTTATCCCAGCGGCAATCTACTTCTTAGACTTCCCAGTGTGGGAAGCCCTTCTTAAGGCCGATTTAGGCATGTTAGCCGTCTTTGGCCTGTGCGGCTACCTTTTGTATGCTGCCCTCTTTGTGGGGATAGGGGCCACCATGGAGGATATCCAAAGCGCGGGGAACTCTCAAGGCCTAGTGGTTATGCTCCCTATGCTGGCCTTCTTGTTCATCGGCCCCGTAGTGTCCAATCCCAACGGTTCCGTGGCTGTGCTGGCAAGTTTTCTTCCCTTTACAAGCCCGGTCATCATGATTATGCGGACTGCCCTCACCCAGGTGCCCCTGTGGCAGATGGCTTTCAGCGTGGGCTTGCTGCTGCTTGCGGTGTTTGCTATAGCTGTGATGTCTGCCAAAATCTTCCGAGTGGGGATGCTCATGTACGGCAAGACCGCCTCTCTGGGGGAAATTGTTAAGTGGCTCCGCTATAAGGAAGAGTAGGAAAATCCTAACTTGGGACGTAATTGTTTCATATAGTGCGTACACTATAGGCGAGGAGGGGTGAGGATGAAAAAACGGATTCCGCTGTTGGCGGCTCTCTTGTTGGCGGTGGTTCTCTTGGCGGGCTGCGATACAAGCGTCTTAATTCGCTTGGATCAGCCCATCATCATCGAGTTACCATACCGCACGAACGTGGATGGGTACATTTCTTATCGGGGGAAGCAGGTGCGGGTTACTTCGGACATGAATACCCGTTCATCGTATCGAGCCCTTGAGGAAGCCCGGATCACTTTGCTGGAAACAGGTCAAGTCACCTGGACAGACCGCTACGGCTACTTTCAGTTTAGGGGGGTACCTGGGCCTGACCGCTACATTACTCTCAAAATCGAGCACTGGCGGCTCCCAGAAGCCATTTATACCTCCATCTATCTGAGATAGGCAGCCATTTGGGCCATGGACGTATTCCGTCTGTGGCTCTTTTTTTGCCCACACGAGGAATGTTGCGCCAGACGTGGAGATATGGTATTCTGAGGATATAAATAACGAAGCCAAGGAGTAATAAATTATGGGCGCACATTTCTTGCGAATCCACGATCTCCATGTCCAGACAGGGGACATGGAAATCTTGAAAGGCCTCAGCCTTACTGTGGGCCAAGGCGAGGTTCATGCGATCATGGGCCCTAACGGCGCGGGAAAATCAACCCTCGCCAATGTCCTCATGGGACATCCCCAATATGAAATAACCAGCGGCACCATTGAGTTTCGCGGCGAGGTCATCAACGGCCTCAAGCCCCACGAGCGGGCCAAAGCAGGCTTGTTCCTGTCGTTTCAGTATCCTGAGGAGATTCCCGGAATTACCATGGAAAACTTCCTTCGCACGGCCAAGTCCGCTGTAACGGGGGAACAAATCAGCCTGCTGGATTTCCACCGGGAGCTGCAGCAGAAGATGGCCCTGCTCAATATGGACGGCCAGTACGCTGCCCGCTACCTTAACATGGGTTTTTCCGGCGGTGAGAAAAAGAAGAGCGAAATCTTGCAGATGCTTGTCTTAGAGCCTAAGCTTGCAATCCTTGATGAAACAGATTCAGGCCTGGATGTAGATGCGGTTCGGATCGTGTCCGCAGGTGTCCAGAAGTTCCATACCAAGGACAACTCCCTGATTATTATCACGCATCACAGCCGCATTACAGAGGATCTTCCCGTTGACCGAGTGCACCTCTTACTCGACGGGCGGATTGTGGAGAGTGGCGGGCCTGAGCTTGTGGATCAAGTTGAGCAATACGGATTTGCAGCCTTGGGAAGCTGAGGGATGGTGGCTATGAGCGAAGCGGCAAGGAAGAAAACCTATGTTGAGGATATATCCCGGGACCTTTACGATGAGTATAATCCATTCACCTACAGCTACAAAGCTGAGCGGGGGCTTACCCCAGACATCGTCAGGGAGATTTCCAAACGTAAGAACGAACCGAGCTGGATGACGGAGTTTCGCCTCCAGTCCCTGGACATCTATTACCAGCTGGATGTGCCGCCTTGGGGGCCCAACTTGGATGAGCTGGACATTGACAACATCATTACCTACGTCAAGCCCCCCACAGATATGCGCTACAGCTGGGACGATGTTCCGGAAGACATCAAGAACACCTTCGTCCGCCTGGGCATCCCCCAGGCTGAGCATGCTTCCCTCGCAGGGGTCGGTGCCCAATACGACTCGGAGGTGGTTTACCACAGCGTTAAGGAGAGCATCGCAAAGCAGGGCGTGGTCTATTTAGATATGGAAAGCGCACTGCGGGAGTATGAAGGCCTGATCAAGGAATACTTCATGAGCCTGGTGCCCCCTTCTGACCACAAGTTTGCTGCCCTGCACGGAGCGGTGTGGTCCGGGGGATCTTTCGTGTACGTACCTCCAGGCCGGCACGTGGAGATTCCCTTACAGTCATATTTTCGGGCTAACGCCCCTGGTGCGGGACAGTTTGAGCACA
Source organism: Peptococcaceae bacterium 1109 (assembly GCA_001028815.1). Taxonomy (GTDB): domain Bacteria; phylum Bacillota; class Limnochordia; order Darwinibacteriales; family Darwinibacteriaceae; genus 1109. The sequence goes on along the minus strand of LDJB01000004.1, from coordinate 119,995 downwards.
CTTTAATCATCGTGGATGAGGGGTCATACCTTCACTTTATTGAAGGGTGTTCGGCTCCGAAGTACTCTGTAAACAATCTCCATGCAGGCTGCGTGGAGCTGTTTGTAAAGGAAGGGGCCAGGCTCCGCTACAGCACAATTGAGAACTGGTCGAAGAACATGTTTAACCTTAACACCAAGCGGTGTTTGGTGGACAAAAACGGCGTAATCGAATGGGTCTCGGGCTCCTTTGGGTCTCGGGTATCCATGCTCTATCCCATGAGTATCCTCCGGGGGGAAGGGGCCAAGGCGGAGTTTACCGGCATAACCTTTGCTGGGGAAGGGCAGTATCTGGACACAGGCGCTAAGGTGGTGCATGCTGCGCCGTATACCACCTCCAACATAAACTCGAAGTCCATCTCCAAGGGCGGAGGAACCGCGGTTTACCGAGGAGTGGTCAAGATCACCGAGCGGGCAAAGCATTCGAAGTCCACAGTGTCCTGCGAATCTTTGATGCTCGATGCCCAGTCCCGTTCAGATACCATCCCTGTGATTGACATTGCCACTGATGAGGTGGACATGGGCCACGAAGCCAAGATCGGCCGAATCAGCGATGCCGCGATTTTCTATCTCATGAGCCGGGGCATTTCTGAAGAAGAGGCGAAGGCCATGATCGTCCGAGGTTTCGTGGAGCCCATAGCCAAGGAACTCCCCTTGGAATATGCGGTGGAGATGAACAACCTGATCAACTTAGAACTTGAGGGGACCATTGGATAGGAGGGATAATGTGGTCATCACGGAACAGCTCAATGAATTACCAGTAAAGACATACCGCTGGCTAAAAGTGAACGGGCTGACTCTGCCCGAGCCGCTAGAACTAACAGTGCAGCCCTATCCAAAGGCTTATCTCACCTTTACCCCCATGGCGGGACTTACTGTCCAGGCTATGCCTGAGGTGCACCTCAAGGACCGGTTAGGCGTGGATCACGCTGCTTACGGAGCATCTCCAGAACTGGTAAGCCTGAGTGAGACTCAGCACAATGCTGGTGTACAGGTACATGCTGGCCGGGGGGTAAAGTGCCCTGATCCGATTGTAGTCTCGTACCAGTGCAGCTCAGATAGCCCTGTGGTAGTGGACCACAACGTCATCTACGGGGAAGAGGGGAGCTCCCTCACGGTGATCTTCCAGTATACTGGGGATGGCAGCTCTGCAGTGCATAACGGCACCCTTAAGGTCTATGCCCAGCCTGGTGCAGAGATCAATGTGATCAGGATTCAGCACATGCCTGATGATGCCCATCACTTTGATTCCATCGCGGCATTCGTGGGGGAAGGTGCCCAGGTCAACTTCGTTCACGTGGAACTAGGCGGAGCGCTGTCCGCTGTGAACTATAAAGCAGAGCTGCAGGCCCGGGGAGCCTTGGACATTTCCGGAGCATATTTCGGTGGAGGTAAGGGGCGCCTGGATTTAAACTACTTGGCGGAGCACTACGGCGAAGGCAGTTCCAGCCAGATTCTGATACACGGTGCCCTTCAGGGAGAAGCAAAGAAGATCTTTCGGGGAACCATTGATCTCAAGCGAGGGGCACGAGGGTCCAAGGGCCGTGAACTTGAGTCCGTACTCCTCCTGGATGAAAGGGCCCGCTCCATCGCGGTGCCTCTACTGCTGGCAGGGGAAGATGATGTGGAAGGTGAACATGCGGCCAGTGCAGGAAAGGTAGATGCGAAGAAACTCCATTACCTCATGGCCAGGGGCCTGAGCGAACGGCAAGCCACTCAGCTGTTGGTGGAAGCAGCGTTCCAGCCTGTATTAGACAGACTGCCCAGCGATGCATGGAGGGCCTTGGTGAGGCAGGAGCTAGGATGGAGGCTCAGCCAATGCCCTTCGACGTAAACCAGGTGCGCTTGGATTTCCCTGCGCTGAGTGTGGAGGCAAATGGGCACCCCTTGGCCTACCTGGACAGCGCGGCTACCACTCAGAAGCCTGTGCAAGTGCTGGATGCAGTAGCCCGTTACAACGAGGCATCCCATGGCAACCCCCACCGGGGCGTGCACTATCTGGCAGTGGCAGCCACCCAAGCCTATGAAGGGGCCCGGGAGCGTGTGGCCCGGTTTATCAACGCATCGCCTCAGGAAGTGATCTTTACCAGGAACGCGACGGCTGCGCTAAACTTGGTGGCATTCAGTTATGGGGTGGCAAATCTAAGGCCCGGAGACGAGATCGTGCTCTGCATTTCTGAGCACCACAGCAACCTTGTCCCTTGGCAGCAGGTTGCCCGCCTTACAGGGGCAACTCTGAAGTACCTGTACGTGGATGAGGCCTACCGCCTCCCGTGGGATGAGGTGCGCACCAAGATCACTAGCAACACAAAAATCACTGCTATTGCCCATATGTCCAATGTGTTGGGGACCATCTACCCTGTGGCCGAAATCGCAGCTTGGGCCCACCGCCAGGGCGCCGTGGTGGTAGTGGATGCAGCCCAGAGCGTACCCCACCTCACCGTGGACGTTGAATCCTTGGACGCAGATTTCCTGGTCTTTTCTGGCCACAAGGTTTACGGGCCTACAGGTATCGGGGTGCTCTACGGCAGGGCGGAACTCTTGGAGCGGATGGCACCCTATCAGTACGGCGGCGATATGATCGAGTACGTGGAAGAGCAGAGCTCAACCTTTGCCCCTGTGCCTCAGAAGTTTGAGGCAGGCACCCCCAACGTGGAGGGAGCAGTGGGCCTCGCCGCTGCCCTTGACTACGTCGACGGGCTTGGATTGGAGAGTATTCTCCGCCACGAACAGGAGCTCACAGTCTACGCGCTGGAAGAGCTGAAGAAACTTCCCTGGGTGACCATCTATGGGCCTCAGGATCTATCTGAGCGAGGCCCAGTGATCTCCTTTGGGGTTGAGGGGTGCCACCCTCACGATGTGGCTACCATCATGGACAGCTGTGGGGTGGCGGTGCGGGCTGGACATCACTGTGCGCAGCCCCTGATGCACTATCTCAAGATTCCCGCTTCATCTAGGGCCAGCTTCGGGCTGTACAATACTCCTGCAGAAGTAGAGGCCTTAGTGGACAGCATTTTCAAGGTAAGGAAGTGGTTAGGCTATGGATCTTAGTACCCTTTATACAGAAATCATATTGCAGCACAGCCGGAGTTCCCAGAATCGGCGGCACCTTCCCTGTGCTACCTGCCATGAACGGGGGCACAACCCCAGCTGCGGTGATGACATCGTCCTAGAACTGCAGCTTGAGGGCGGGCGAGTGGTGGATGCAGCCTTTACCGGCCAGGGCTGCGCTATCTCTCAGGCTTCCACTTCCATCATGATTGACCTGATCAAAGGGAAAACTGAAGAGGAAGCTAGGGAGCTCGCGGAGACTTTCCTTGCCATGATCAAACACGAACTACCACAGGGTGCGGAACTAGATGTCCTTGGCGATGCGGTTGCGCTCCAAGGGGTGGCACAGATGCCGGCCCGGGTGAAGTGTGCGGTTCTCGCATGGCACACTCTCCAGCAAGCGATGAAAACAGGGGCGTGAGCTCCTGTTTTTTTATTGTTCCAACTGCGGGTGCAGGGCAAATAGTTCGTTAATTTTTTAGCAAATGACCCTCTGTGGGATTCTTTTGTGGTATTATTGTGATGAAAATCACAATATGCCAGTTCGGCCCAAAGGAGTTGGACTTATGCCCGGTGCTACTGCTGTGGAAATGCGCGAACTCGTCGACAGCATCCTCACTCGTCACAAAAAAGCCCCCTCCTCACTGATTCCTGTTCTGCAGGACCTTCAAGACGAACTGCGGTACCTTCCTGAAGACTGCCTCACGATGGTTGCCCATGGTTTAGGCATCTCTCCTGCCACTGCTTACGGAGTGGCCACTTTTTATGCCCAGTTTTCCCTTGAACCCAGAGGGAAGTACATTATCAAAGTGTGCGATGGCACCGCCTGCCATGTGCGTGGGTCATCACCCCTTTACCAGGCCATTTGCAAGCGGGTGAAGTTGGAAAACGGCAAGGCCACTTCGAAGAACGGCCTTTTCACAGTGGAAACAGTGGCGTGCCTTGGGGCGTGCGTGATTGCGCCAGTGGTGGTTATTAATGACAAAGCCTACGGCCAGATGACGCCAGAGGCCATTAATCTCATCATTGACGAGCTGGAGAAGGAGGATGGCCGTGATCAAGTCTGCAAAACAGCTAGCTGAACTGGAACACAGTTACAATTCGGCCCTCGCAGGCGCCGCAGCTCGGATCGTGGTGTGTGCAGGCCCTGGCTGCGCGGCTAGTGGGTCTAGGGCCGTCTACGACAGGCTTGTGGAAGAGCTTACAGAACGGGGCAGCCATGTGACTGTGGATTATCTGATGGAAAACGGGGCCAAACCAGGCTCCGGCATTGTCGCGCTGGAAAGCGGCTGCCAAGGGTTTTGCCAAAAAGGCCCCCTCGTAAGGATAGAGCCTGAAGGTTTGCTGTATACCAAGGTGCACCCGGAGGATGTACCAGAACTGGTGGAAGCGGTGATAGAAGGCAAGATCTTGGATCGCCTTCTGTACAGTGATCCAGCCACCGGAGAAGTCTATGCCAGGGAACAGGATATCCCGTTTTACCAAGACCAGGTGCGGATTGCTTTGCATAACTGCGGCGCGATCGATCCAGAGGACATCCGAGCATACCTGGGCAAGAAGGGCTACCAAGGTTTAGCCAGGGCCCTTACCATGGAAAAACAAGATGTTATTGAGGAGCTGGATCAGGCAAATTTGCGGGGCAGAGGCGGTGGCGGATTCCCCGCGGCGCGCAAGTGGGCCATCGCCGCAGCCCAAGACAGCACTGATAAATTCATAATCTGCAACGGCGATGAGGGTGATCCTGGCGCCTTTATGGACCGAAGCATCATGGAAGGGGATCCCCACAGCGTCCTTGAGGGCATGGCCATCGCGGGATACGCGATTGGCGCCAGCCAAGGGTTTATCTACGTCCGGGCAGAGTATCCTTTGGCTGTCAAGCGCTTGCAAAAGGCGGTGCAGGAAGCGAAGGAATGGGGACTCTTAGGGGATGACATCCTCGGATCTGGCTTTTCCTTTGATATAGCCATCAAGCAGGGTGCAGGGGCCTTTGTGTGCGGTGAAGAAACGGCCCTGATCGCTTCTATTGAGGGTATGAGAGGCATGCCCAAGCCAAAGCCGCCTTTCCCCTCGGTGGCGGGCCTGTGGGGCAAGCCTACGGTTATCAATAATGTGGAGACTCTGGCTAACGTCCCCCGCATTTTGCAGCAAGGTGCCAAGTGGTTTCGCAAAGTGGGGACCGCAGACAGCCCTGGCACAAAGACCTTTGCCCTCACAGGGGATGTGGCCAATACGGGGTTGGTTGAGGTGCCCATGGGCCTGACCATCGGGGACATTGTCTTTAAGATCGGCGGCGGCATGCGTCAGGGCGATACGCTCAAGGCAGTGCAAATTGGCGGCCCCTCAGGAGGATGCCTCCCTGGGGAGCTGCTGGATGTCCCCTTAGATTTTGACTCCCTTCAAAAGGCAGGGGCAATGATTGGGTCTGGGGGCCTTGTGGTGATGGGGCAACAGACCTGCATGGTGGAAGTTGCCCGCTTCTTCATGCAGTTCATCCAAGCGGAGTCATGCGGCAAGTGCACCTTCTGCCGGGAGGGTACTCTCCAGATGCTGGAGATCTTAGAGCGTATTACCAAGGGGAAGGGCAATTTGGAAGACCTCGATCTGTTGGAAGAGCTAGGACGAGCTATCCGCCAAGGATCTCTGTGCGGCTTGGGCAAGAGCGCTCCTAATCCCGTCCTCTCAACATTGGAGTACTTCCATTCTGAGTACATCTCCCACATTGTAGAAAAGCGCTGCCCCGCAGGGGTTTGTCAGGCGCTGCAGCGCTACCTCATCGATGGAGAGCGCTGCCGCGGATGCGGCCGCTGCGTTAAGGCTTGCCCTGCAGGGGCTATCGGCGGTAATGTGGGAAGCCCATATATGATCGACCAAGAAAAGTGCCTGCGGTGCGGGGCCTGTGTGGACAGCTGCAAATTCCAGGCAATCGAGGTGAGAGCATGAGCTGGGTACTGGTAAACGGAGAACGAGTTGCGTTGAATGGGGAGAAGTCCCTTCTTGATGTTGTGCGTAAAGCAGGGATTGATCTGCCCACCTTGTGTTACCATCCGGAGCTTTCAGTTTACGGCGCTTGCCGGCTTTGCCTGGTGGAGGTTAAGGGTTGGGGCATCGTGGCCGCCTGCCACACTCCCCCACAAGAAGGAATGGCCATCGAAACTAACACAGGGGAGTTGCGTCGTCTACGGAAGATCGCCCTGGAGCTCATTTTGGCAAGGCATGACCGGGAATGCACCAGCTGCAGCCGAAGCGGAACCTGCCGCCTGCAGGAACTCGCGGAGCGTTTTCAGGTCCATCAGCCCCGCTTTAAGAACGGGGCGAACGGTCAGAGCCATAGGGGCAGATCCATCGATGCTAGCGGCCCAGCCTTGGTTCGAGATCCAAACAAGTGCATCCTCTGTGGAGAATGTGTCCGCATCTGTTCGGAGTGGCAGGGCATCGGGGTGCTCAGCTTTAGCCAGCGGGGTTCACACATGTCTGTGAGCACAGCCTTTGATCTGCCCATTAGTGAAACGGAGTGCGTCAACTGCGGGCAGTGCGCCGCAGTGTGCCCCACCGGGGCACTGGTGGTGAAATCCCACATTGACCACGTTTGGGAAGCCCTCCACGATCCAGAAAAAATCGTGTGCGTCCAAATCGCACCCGCGGTACGAGTATCTATCGGCGAGGAGTTCGGACTGCCTCCTGGCGATTCCACAATTGGCAGGCTGTCGGCGGCCCTAAGAAGGCTGGGAGCTGACCATATCTTCGACACCAGTCTGGCCGCGGACTTAACAGTCTTGGAAGAAACGTCGGAGTTCCTCAAGCGGTTTGATGCTGGAGAGCGCTTACCCTTATTTACTTCCTGCTGTCCAGCGTGGGTGAAGTACGCGGAGCAGTTCTACCCTGAGTACCTAGTCAATCTTTCCACCTGCCGTTCTCCCCAACAGATGCTGGGCTCGTTGGTGAAGCGCTATTACAGCGGGGAGCTGGGCGTGAGCCCCAAGCAGGTTGTCATGATCAGCATCATGCCTTGCACTGCCAAGAAGTTTGAAGCACAACGGCCGGAGTTCACTACCGGCGGGGCTCCAGATGTTGATTTCGTCATTACCACTCAAGAACTCGCGGATATGATCAGGGAGCAGGGATTGGACTATACCGCTCTTCCTGAGGAACCGTTAGATGAACCTTTTGCTAAGCCAACTGGAGCGGGGATTATCTTCGGCGTAACCGGCGGCGTGTCCGAAGCGGTGCTTCGCCGGGCCTATGAAGTGTTGGCCAGTGAGCCAGCCCACGCAGTAGAGTTTACTGAGGTAAGGGGTTTTGATGGGCTGCGCAGCTGTGAGCTATCCTTCGGGGACCGCACTCTCCGACTAGGGGTGGTGCACGGGCTTTCGAACGCCGCGGCACTCCTTAAGGAAATCCAGGCAGGCACTGTCCACTATGATATGGTAGAAGTGATGGCCTGCCCAGGCGGATGCGTTGGCGGAGCGGGGCAGCCCCTCACCAGAGGAGATGGGAGGGTGCGGCGCCGCAGAGGTGCCGGGCTCTACCAGGGTGACAGCGAACAAGAAGTGCGCCGAGCACAAGAAAACCCTGCTGTGACCGCCCTTTACCAGCGCTGGCTGGGTGAGCCTGGCAGCGCAGAAGCTCATGACGCATTGCACACAGCTTATACCCCGCGCCGGGGGAACAGAAGTGGGGATGATGGGGCATGCGCAGAGGTAAGCTCAGCCCATACTGCGGACTGATCATCCCCGGGATGCTCGTGGGGCTGTGGCTGTGGGCAGGATATACCGGAAGGATTAAGAGCGGGTTGTTCCCAACCCTACCGCAGGTGGGGGAAGCGGCCCTGATCATGGGACGCAGCGGTGAGCTGTGGAACCACATCACCTCTAGCCTCACGAGGGTGGTGTGCGGCTGGTTCGCTGCTGTCCTCGTTGGCGTTCCCCTTGGGCTTATGATGGGCTGCAGCAGGCGGGCTGAGGCCGTGCTGGGCCCAGCAGTCCACTTCCTGCGCCAGATTCCACCGGTAGCATGGATCCCCCTGTTCTTGGTCTGGCTGGGAATCGGAGAGCTGACCAAGTTTGCCGTAATTTTCTATGCCGCGGTGGGCCCGGTCATCCTCAACACGTCCTTGGGGGCTCAGAGCATCTCCCAGGAATTCTGGGAAGTGGCACGGGTGTTCTGCCTCGGGCCCTGGACGGTCCTTAAGCGACTTATCTGGCCTGGAAGCAGGAAGGCAGTGTATACAGGGCTCCGGGTGGCCTTAGGGCTAAGCTGGCGGGCGCTGGTGGCTGCTGAGATGCTCGCAGGCAGCAGCGGCCTGGGGTACCTAGTAATGTCCGGGCGAGTGCTCGTTAGAGTTGATGAGATGCTTGTAGGTGTCTTGTGTATCGGGTTTATCGGTCTGTGGATTGAATGGGTTTTTGGGATAGTGGAAAGCCGATTGAGCATGTCCCATGAGGTGGTGACGGGCCATCAGCACACCCCTGCTCCGATTGGAGAACGTCTGCAAGAAGTATGACCGCGGGTATGTCCTGAAGGGTATCAATCTTGAGGTCTATCCTCGCGATTGCTTGGCCGTTGTTGGCCCTAGCGGTTGTGGAAAGACTACCTTGCTCCGCATTATCGCTGGCTTGACCACGCCTACTGAAGGCCGGTGCCTTTACCGCAACCAGGCGATAAGGGGTACCAGCCGAAAGCGGGGATACATCTTTCAAGAGCCTCGCCTTTTCCCGTGGCTGACTGTCCTGGAGAATGTGGAACTGGGGGGCCCAGGTGGGGAAGGGCTGCTCCAGGCAGTCGGCCTTGGGAGTATCGGGCAGGCATACCCATATGAACTATCTGGAGGGATGGCTAAAAGGGTCGCGCTTGCTAGGGCACTCGCTGCAAGCCCTGAGCTGCTTTTACTGGACGAACCCTTTGCCAACCTAGACCAGGACACCAAGGAACGGGCCATCGGCCTTGTGCGGGATATCTGGGAGAATGGTACTACCTGTATCATTGTGACTCATGACTTGCGAGAAGTTGAAGGCTTTACAACGGGAGTCCTTAAGCTCGTAGGGTGCCCGGGCCGCGTGGAGGAGGAGTTGCGGTGAAGAAGCGCTGTACTGCAGCACTTGTTTTCTGCTTACTGTTAACCTTGGCCAGTGGTGTTGCTTATGGGGAACCTCTCAGGCTCAAGGTTGCATATAACCCTATGCCTTTCAACCTTCCCAGCATTATTGAGCGGACTTGGGCCCTTCTGCAGCAGGAAGGCATTGAGGTTGAGTACGAAAGCTTTACTGTGGGCTATGCCATGAGCGAAGCCATGGCCGCGGGCAGCCTGGACATAGCTCCTGCCATGGGCCTCACTTCAGCGGTGGTTGCCCGGGCGGGGGGGAGAGACATCAAGATCACTGGCGTGTACAGCCAAGCACCTGCGGCTTTTGGGTTGGCAGTTAAGCCAGGCACGCTGGATCTAGGGGGCCTCTTGGGAGCGCGCATCGCTGTACCTATCGGTACAGAAGCCCATCTGCTCCTTACCCAGATTTTGGCTGAACAAGGCCTCACCATCCGGGACGTCCAGCTGGTGAACATGCTGATTCCTGATGGCCTTGCTGCCCTCCAGAGCGGCCAGGTAGATGGGGCGATGGTGGTGGAGCCAGTGATGAGCCGCTTAGAATCAGCGGGCCAAATCGAAGTGATCCGGGACGGTACGGGGCTCATCTCCGGGATGACTGTCACGGTGATTCCTGAACGGATGCTGGGAAGCCCCGCCCTGAAAGTGTTTGAAGATGCCCACGGGAAAAGCCTGCGTATTCTCACTGAGGAACGGGGGGCAGCGCTGCAGGCAGCCGCAGAGGTTTTGGGACTCCCCCTGGAACTGGTTGAGCACGTTGCAGAGAAGTATTCATTCCAGCGGGATATCACTCCAGAGGTGCTGCAGGCAATAGAAGACACCGTTGCTTTCCTTTTCAAGGAAGGGGTAATCCGCAAACCTGTTCCCATCGATGAGCTTTTATGAGGAAGATGCACTGGCAAAGGGCCAGTGCATCTTTTACATTTTCAGGAGTGCTAACATCTGGTCCTCAAGCTTCCTCAGGCGCAGCCGGGCTTCAGCGACTTCCTTCTCCACATGGGCCTTGTGCCTTTCATATTGGCCAATGACGTAGGCTACAGCGGCCCCGAGTCTATCCTGCAAGTTGGGCTCGGAAAAGGGGATTGCCAGATGGGCACAGCCTACGGACTCTGCGAAGTCCATGCATTTCCAGCGGTAGGCTAGGGCAATAAAGGGACAGCCTTGGGCTGCGGAAAAGACGTTTGCATGGAGCTTCATGTTGATGGAGAACATGCTCTCAAGGTAGATGGCTTTCAGTTCCGACGGACTGGGCACCTCACTTAAGACTTGCACTCGATCTGGCCGATTTACTGCATGAGCCAGGGTGAGACAGGGATCAACGTCTTTGGGCCACATGGGGTAGATGAGGAGGCGATGTTCATCGGCTAGTTCCTGGAGTACCCGTGCAAGCTGCGCTCCCGTATGCTTCTCGTTGCGGCCAAGCACGTTATTGTTGGCAGTCCCCCAGTTTACAGCGATCTGAGGAAGGCTTTCCTCACCGTGAGGCTCCTGCGGGCCCTCAGGTGGCCATAGGAGGCCTGGGTCACCTGTGACAGTAAGGCTGTCGTGTTCCACCCCAATGGACTTCAGAGCCTCGAGAGTATAAGGGCCCCGGATCCCCACGGCTCGAGCACCGGCAACCACTTGCCGCAGGGCATAGGCTAAGTCGTGGGGTATTGCCATGTCCTGCCCCGCACTGTCATAGCCCGAACCCCAGATGGCCGTTGGGATTCCTGCCTGTTGAGCCAGGGCCAGCGGCTTTAGATAGACCATCTCAAATAGGGAGCCAGCTCCCAGGACTACCAGATGGGGGCTGATGCGCGCCAGAGTGAACTCGTCAAACCGCGAAGGGAAGAGTGAAACAACTTCTAGTTCCAGTCCAGCTTTCTGTCCTGCTGAGCGGAAACGGTTGGTAAAGATGTCCAGGCAGATATCATCGCCGTGATTGCCGAATCCCACCCAACCGACATACAGCACCTTGCGCTTCATCATGCCCCTTCTCCTTCTACCGCTTGGCTTGTGAGGGCACTGCGCACCCCGTAGAACTCCTTAGAGCGCTGTGTGCCATGTTCGCGGTAGTAATAGAGGGGTGTACGGAGGTTTTGCACATTGAAGCCCTGGACAATGGCTCTGGATACGAACTCGTAGTCTTCCGCGCCCTGAAGGAACGTAGTGAGGCCCCCCAAGCGTTCGATAACCTCCCGCCGCATCAGGAGAGAGCCGAAGCAAACGCAGTGATGGCCCGCGCGGTAAGAACTGATGATGTTCTTGTCATAGCGGACCAGAAAGGCCTTCTTGCGCTGGGTGACGTCATCGGAGAAGACTTCGTAGTTTGTTCCAACAAGGCTGTGATCTGGGTTAAGCTGGAGAAACTGCACTTGTTGGGTGATGCGGTCAGGGTGGCTGATGTCATCTGAGTCGTGGTTCGCGATAAACGCTCCTTGAGCGAACAGATAGCCCATGGTCACTGCCTTGGCAAAACCTAGGTTACGGTGCAAACGGTGGTAGTGGAAGGTTAAGCCGTCCGTCTCTTCCGCCTTCTTGGCCCAGCTAGCTACCACTGTCTCCGTGTCATCGGTTGAATGATCATCGATAACAATCACCTCTAGGGGACGGTAGGTCTGTTCAAAGACGGATTTCAGGCATTCGTTGAGAAGGTTTGCTCTGTTGTAAGTGGGTATTACAACGCTCACTAAGGGGCTGCTAGCCTCTATTTGAGCTGGAGGTGTGGCGGGAGCCGCCTCTTTCTTTGCCTCAGGGCGGGGCGCAGGGCTGGGCGTAGCTTGAGGTAGGGTAGGTACCGCCTTGACGTTGGTTACACGGGGACGAATTTCCCCCGCCATGACTTGGTGGTAGAGTTCTTCCACAGCTCCAGCCACGGTTTCTATGCGGAAGTGGGCAGCAACTAATCTGCGCAGCACGTCCTGTTCTGCTCTGATGCGGCCGTGCAGCATCGCTGTGATGTCATGCTGAAGCTGGCTCTTGCTGGGGAGCGTGAGGAAATCATGATCTCCAAAATACACTTCCCATCCCCGAGAGAAGTTGCTAGGGGTAACAGGGCCAAAGTACCCAGAGTTACCAGCGGCGATTACGGGAGTGCACGTACTCATGGCTTCAAGAGCCACTCGGGCAGTACCGATAACGATGTCAGCGGCCCGATAGGCATCTACAGGGTCGAGCATAGCTCCCGTAAGATGGATGATGTCGTATCCCTGCCGTTGATTCACCATGTTGGCCAACGCATGGACAAAGGGGCTATCTGGGCCGCTGCCCACAATGGCGAGGTGCACCCCTTCTGCTTGGTGGAGCTCCTCCACAGCATAGATAGCATCTTCGATCACTCGCGTCTTGCCCCACGCGATTCTACTGCAAAGCGTGATGAGAGGCTGCTTCTCATCCATACCCAGCTCATTCTTGAAGGAGGAAGCAGTGCCAGGTTTGAAGTGGCTGATGTCAATGCCGTTAGGAATCACGCTAATCTGGGACGCGGGAAGCCCTAGCTGCTTTTTCGCCCACGCCGCTGCGGGGGGGCTCACCGCGATAACGTGGGCACAGCTGTCGATGAGGCTTTGCAGACGCCTGCGAGGGTAAAACATACCGTGTATTGTAAAGACCAGGGGAACCAGCAGTTCCTGCCAAATTTGCGCTGCCACCTTGAGGCCGGCAATTTGGTGGGCGTGAATCAGCTGAATCTGTCGTTCCCGCACCAACTTGCGAGTCTGGTCTAAGAGGGCAGTATAGTTCGTGTAAAGGGGATTGTCTGATTGAAAAGGCATAAGGAAAACTTCCAAGCCCGCGTCTTTGTATCGGGAAGCCATGGGGCCGCCGCCTGTTCCGATAATAACGTTATGGCCTTTCTTCTGCAGAACTTTGGCTATGGCGAGGACATGGGTCTCCGTTCCCCCGATGCCGAGGGAGTCTACAAGCATGAGAATGTTTAGCGGTTCGTTCTGGACTGTGTTAGGGCCTTCGCTCATGATCTGGTCCTCCTCTGTAGCGATGGAATGATAATCATTACAGCATATGAGCCTGTCGGCTGATAGGCGCTAAGATTGCGTTCCCATATGGCTGCAGGTTAGTCCGAGGTTACCATGGCTCTTCTCGCCGCAAGAGCATAGTAATACATATGCCCCGGTTCATCCGGAATACCAAGACAGAGGGGGAGGGAGTCTATGTATCCAGGACTGAATGTGAACATCATAATACTGGTCAGCTTGATCCTTTTACTGCTTGCCCTCATCTATATCGGCTCATAGCCTAGGCCAGGAGGTTGTCCATGAGAGTCCTTATGACCTCAATTCTGTGCCAGAGCGGGCTGATGACCCACGTGCTGGACTTAATCAAGTACTGTCAGCAGAACTCTGTGGCTGTGAGCGCGGCATTTCTGAAAACCGATTTTGCCTCTCCTGAGCAGGCCCTCGCTATCAAACAGCGCCTGGGAGATACGGAGATTTGGGAATATGAAGACGATGCAGAGCTGCTGCAAATTGCAGAAGCAGCTCAGTGCGACTTGATCCATGCCCATTCCTATCTAACGTTTAACGCAGCCCGGTCTGCTTCAGAACGGCTTGAGATCCCCTTGGTTGTAACTCTCCATTCCGTATACCTGTGGGCACCATTCTACTGGAGCGTACTGGCGGGGGCAAACCGGATTATCGCGGTAGGCCCTGCTCAAGCTCGGTTTGTGGGGCCTTGGAAGGATAAGACCGTGATCATCCCCAACGGAATCGATACAACAGTGTTCACACCAGGGGATGAGCTTGCAGACAACCCGATTACAGTTCTGTGGTACGGAAGAGTGGATGGAAGGCTCAACCGGGGCCTTGTGGCCCTCGATCAGCTGGCGCCAGGCCTGCCCCAACACATTCGCATCGCAGGCCTGGGCCAGGCAGATGTGTCTGTGCAAAACATGCCTTTCACAGGATGGACCGATGACCCCATCAAGCAGCTGCAGGCCAGCCATATCACCTTTGCTCATGGGCGGTCCCTCAGGGAAGCGATGGCCTGCGGCAGTGTAGGAATGCTTGTGGGCCATGGCTACGGCGGCCGAGTGACTAGAGAGCGTCTTCTAAACCCTAATTATGCTGTAGATGCCCTGCCGCAGTACCATCTGCCTCGCCCCCGGCCAGAGGTGCTCCTACGAGATATTCTAGAAATAGCAGAATCAGGAGAGCTTCCTACCCTGCGGCGGGAGGCCCGGGAGATTGCCGAGGAATTTTTCTCATTGGAGCTCATGGGCCGCCGCACCCTCGCTGTCTACTCTGCTGCCACAGCATAGGAAAGAGGCACATCGTTTCGATGTGCCTCTCTGATTGCTAAAACTCATCCTTTGAGCGGTTGGCGCGGATCTTGGCGAGGGCGCCCACGACTCCAATCATAAATCCGACCAAAGTCAAGCAATACGCAGCCAAGTTTAAGGCCACATGGGATGGAATCACCTCAATCACAGTTCCCAAGAGCACCAACCATCCCACAATTAGCATTGATCCGCCCACAATCATTTGCCGCTCTTCGCGCTTCATGACTCCCGATACAGCCAACAGGCAGCAAACTGGTCGTCTGTTACCTGGAACTCAGGGGGTATTTCCCGATCGCACAGACCTGGGATCATCTTGGAACAGCGAGGGTGGAACCGGCACCCACTGGGCGGATTCATGAGGCTCGGCGGCTCCCCAGCTGGTACTTCCTTAAAGGTCTTTAGGTTTTCAGCATCAGGATCAGATGTGGCCTCAAACAGGGCCTTGGTGTACGGGTGAAGCGGGTTCTTCAAGAGAGCCTTGGTAGAGGCTTTCTCGATGATCTTTGCACCGTACATGGAGAAGATCCGCTCCGAGAAATACCGTACAGTTGACAAGTCGTGGGTGATATAGATGATGGCCAAGTTATGGTCATACTGGATCTTCCGGAGAAGTTGGAGGATTTCCACCCTCACGGAGGCGTCTAGCATGGAAACTGGCTCGTCGGCCACCAGAAGCTTGGGCTCGAGGATCATGGCTCGGGCGATGACCAAGCGCTGTTGCTGCCCACCGCTGAGCATGTGCGGGAACTTGGGCAAGAAGTCCTCGATTGGAGCAAGCTTCACTTCCTCCAAGACCTGCCTGATGCGGCGCTTCTGCTCGTCCTTATCTGTAATGCCGTTGATGAGCATGGGTTCCCGTAAGATGCGCTCCACCGTCATAAAGGGCGGAAGTGCACCGTAAGGATCCTGCTGAATATAGCCAACTTTGGCCCGGTACTGCTTAGTCTGCTCCTTGTCTAGCTGCGTGACGTCAGTACCTTGGAAATAAATCTTACCCTTGGTGGGATGGTGCAGGCCGAGGATGGTCTTGGCCAGGGTGCTCTTGCCGCAGCCGCTCTCGCCCACGATGGAGAGAGCTTCTCCCTCGTAAAGCTCAAATGTTACCCCGTCCAGGGCCCGTACGTCACCGGCTTTCAAGAAGCCCATACGCCGTACTTCAAACCAGGTATGGAGGTTTTCCACAGCCAAAATCGGTGTTCTTTCTTCCGCTGGCTTTTGCTGCCCTTTCAGTGCTGCGTTAGGCATGCTTTACCTCCCCCTTTCCATTAACGTACAGCCAGCACTGCACTTGCTGGCGGTGCTCTAGTTCTGTTACAGGCGGATGCTCACTGCACTTCCCAAAGCGCTGTTCACATCTGTCTGCAAACCGGCATCCTGTGGGTGGGTTGATGAGGGAAGGGGGCTGGCCAGGAATGAACTGGAGCTCCTTGTCCTCCCGCAAAGTGGGCACGCTTGCCATGAGCTTGCGTGAGTATGGATGCCTTGCATCTGTATAGAAGTATTCTGCACTGCACTGCTCCACCATTTCTCCAGCGTACATCACTGCGATCTCATCAGCGAGCTCGCTGGCTGTGCCAATGTCGTGTGTGATGAGGATGAAGGTGGTGCCGTATTCGTGCTTAATCTTTTTCAAGACGTTCATCAGGTTAGCCTGGGTGAGCAGGTCCAAAGCGGAGGACGGCTCGTCCAGTACAACCAATTCAGGGTTAGTAACCAGTGCCATGGCGATGGTTGCACGCTGGCGCATACCTCCGCTCAGCTCAAAGGGATAGCGCTGGAGGAAGTCCAGAGGTAAGCCGACCACCTTGAACACTTCTGCAACCCGCTGCATCGCCTTTTCCCGGGAGATGCCGGGCTCGTGGAGGAAGAGTGGCTCCGCAATCTGGTCCTCAATCCGGATGACCGGGTTGAGGGAGTTCATGGACGCTTGAGGCACCATGGCCATCTTTGTCCACCGAATCTCTTTCCGGAAGCGCTCATCGTTGTACTTCATTACATCAACACCGTTGAAAAAGACTTCTCCGGTGAATGTTTCAATGTTGCGCGGTAGAAGGCGGAGAATAGCCTTTACCAAAGAGGTCTTGCCGCAGCCTGACTCACCTACAACCGCCAGGGTCTGGCCACGCTTCAGCTGGAACGTGACGCCATCCACTGCTTGGACAGGACCTTTTCTGGTTCGGAAGTGCAGCTTTAGGTCGCGGACATCTAGTATAATATCGCTTTTCATGCTATCTATAACCCCCTCAGACGTGGGTTGAAGATTCGGTCAAGGGCAAAGCCAAGCATGGCAAAGCCTAAGCCGGTGACTACCAACAGGAATGCTGGTTCTAAAACCCAATAATAGTGGCCGTTAAACAGAGCGCCGCTGGTATAAGCATCGTTCAAGAGTTTGCCCCAGGTGGGAAGGACTGGGTCGCCAAGCCCCAGGACCGCCAAAGTGGCTTCAAGAAAAACGTAGTTGGGGACCTGTGCCACAAACTGGGGAATCAAAACAGGAATGACTTTTGGCACCATGTAGCGGAAGATAATCCGTGCATTGCTGGCGCCGTAGGCCCGAGCCGCTTCGATATACCCTGATTGTTTCACCTGGAGGAACATTGAACGGTAGGTCAAAATGCCTGACCCGAAAATACTCAGCAGGATTACCACTCCCAAGATGGCCCATATGCTTCGCGAGTAGAACAGGCCCACCATAATCAAAATGGGGAGGAGCGGTAAGATCATTACGATTTCATTGATCCGGCGGATAGCGTAGTCTATCCAGCCGCCAAACCATACTGCTGCAGCAGCCAGAGTCATGGTGGTCAACGACGACCCCACTGCTGCCAAGAGGCCGAAGGCCAAGGCCACGGGTGTCCCCCACAGGAGAGCAACCATGATGTCCCGACGCCTGTGGTCAGTACCGGCGAGGCCGTGGACTTGCCCGTAGACGATGAGTGATCCGTCAAGGGTTGAGCCTTCCTCAAAAACGAGTCCTTCCACAACAACCTGATAGGTACCCTTGTTCACCTTGCTCGGGTCATTGGGGTCAGCAAACAGCCCCTTTTCGGGGAGAACGCCGCCCAAGCGGCGGGAGACCGCACTGTCCTGGGAAATCCGGTACGATTCGCTCTGGCGCACAGTCAGGTCTGTGAGGCGAATCTCACGGCCATCTGGCGTAACCCACTTGATAGAAACGTTAGGGCGGGCTGACTTGAACTGAGCGGTAAAGAACATGGAGATTTCACTTGGAAATGCATCGTAATAGTAGTCGAACTCAAACAACATGTCCGACGTGGCCAGTCCACCGCCTAGATCCATAACGGTCTTGAGGCTGGGATCCTCGGTGGTCTTCATGATGATGCTCTCAGGCAGCTTTTCCCGGCGGAAGTTGTTGATCCACGCGGGCCGAGCATTGCGGGGCGTTTCCAGCCACACGTTGTCGCCGCCCCGCCAGAGGCGGACAGCTTCACTGTACGGGATGGTAACCATGGCGTAGATAGCGATGATTACCATGATTACAATAACGGATACACCAGCTACAGCGCTGGGATAGCTTCGCAGTTCTCGAAAAAGATTAGCAAGTCTTGTCATGACCGGCGTTCCCCTCCACCAAGTTTTACTCTTGGGTCGACAATTGCATACACAATGTCAAGCAAGAAGACTGTCAGGGCAAGGAGGTAGGCGTAAATCACTACCGTCCCTACGATAACTGGCGTGTCAAACAGGTTGATGGCCATCTGCGTCAAGCGCCCGATTCCTGGCCAGCCAAAGACAGTTTCCAAGACGATCGCGCCTGTCCACAAGCCGATTAAGGTCAAGGCAAAACTAGTCACGATGGTGGGCAGGGTAGGCCTGAGCACATAACGCCGTTCAATTGCTCCGGAAGGCAGCCCTTTGGCCTTCGCCATATCCACATAATCTTCGCTGGAATAAATCAAGAAAAAAGTCCGCCAGTAGTATGAAGTATAGAAGATAGAACTGATTACAATCGCACCTACAGGGAGCACAAGGTGCTTGATGACACTCAATGCCCGCAGCCACGGGCTTGGTGGTGGCGGTGCATCCACCATGCCTCCGAAAGGCAGCCAGCCTAAGAGTCCAGCAAATATCAAGATGAGAAAAATACCGTAAAACCATGCTGGGGCTGCAGATGTTGGAGCCATTGCCACGACAATACGGTCAATAACACTGCCGTAGCGCCGAGATAAGAAGAGGGCAAAAAAGACGCTTGTGAAAAAGAGCAGCAATTGACCGGTAGCCATTAAGAGCAGAGTGGGGCCTAAGCGTTCCCCTAAAATGCTTCGTACTTGGCGAGACCCGCTGTCGCTGAGCAAATATTCCGCGGAACCCAAATCAAGGGTGAGGCCGTTCCACAGATAGCGGAAACTCCGAACCATAAACGGCTGATCAAGACCGCGGCGGGAAAGCTCGATGGCGACTAAGTTCTGTTCGTACTCTCGCCGTTCCTGCATGGTCATATCCCGGAGCGCTTCGTTCCCTGCAATGGAAAGACTGATTTGCTCCCGGATTTGCCCTTCCCGAATCTTGTCTACGTAGCCGCCTCCATTAGCGATGAGGATAGCAAGGTAGACACCAATAATAACCGTGATAACAAGAGTCAACCCCCGCACCAGCGTATAGCGGGCAATTCGCGCAAAAGTCCCTGACGCGGATCTCCTCGCAGGAACGGCACGATCAGCGGTTGTTTCAATTTTCGACACAACTACCCCTCCCAATATGGACCTGTAACAAACAAAGAACGGCGAACGGAGGGCGTGGACTCCACGCCCTCCGCATCCGTTGCTTTTAGCTTACGGTATGCTGCAGCAGTTATGGCAGTGTCACGAAGGTGTGCGAACCGAATGTTGCGCCTCCGACCAGGGTTGGAAGGACAATCACATCCAGGGTGTTGGAACCCACAGGCAAGCTAGCTGTTTGCTCAGGAGTGAGCACGACCTGGAACAGACCATCCACAACGCCTTCACCAACGCCGCTCAATGCAACATTACCAGCTGCGTCAAGCACGAGGAACTTTACTTCTTGGATGTGCTCGATAGCGTATGGTTCGCCCTTGAAGGAGATTGCTACTTCAAAGACTGCCTCGGCACCGGCACGGACCCGTGAAGGACCATTGACTTCAACTTCGGCTACCCGTGGCTCATCGAACATGGACCACTTGTCTGCAGGCTCCGAGTAGTCCTCAAACCGCTTGAGGTGGACCATCTTCTCCACTGGGTATGCCCGCTCGAGATACATTGGGCCGTCGCCGATCCAGAAGTGTCCCTTCTCTTGATACCACTTCTTCGCATTTGCGTAGCGAGCGGCGATCTCTTCCTCGGTGATGTAATCCTTGAGGAAGTCGGCGTAAGGAATGTAGTTGTTCTCGATAGCGTAGTCAAGCCACTTGTCCAGGATAGGCAAGCTTGGGCCGGACTGATAGCCAAGCCACTCAGCGTCCAGGGTGTTAGCCTTGGAGGCGGAGAATGCCAGCTCACCGTTGAGTTCGGCCAGCAAGCCGATGGACAGTGTATGCCATGGTGCCTTACCATAGTTGTACATTACAGCGAAGATGTCGCTGAGGTTCTGCTCCGCATCCAGTGACCACGATTCTGTGTAGTACTCGTAGATGAATGGATCGATGGAGAGAATCTTCAGGCCTCTGAAGGCTGCCAACAGAGTCTGGAGGCTAGCGGCAGCTGCCGGATCGTAGAACGGGCTGTCTTCCATGCCTTGGTCAAAGCTCATGATGAAGGGCAGGAGTGCGTCTACGATGTGCCACTTGCTGCCATCATGCCACTTCACTGTATCATACAGGTCTTCTCTGTAGAACATTACGCTCTTGCGCTTAGCAGTGATACCCTCGGGCCACTTCTCGGCCACGGTGATGAACCGCTGTTCCACAGGATCCCATTCTGCCCAAGCGTCGCCAGGCACTACGATCTCATCTTCAAAGCTGAGATCTACCCAGTCCATAGACTTGGAAACTGGCAGGCCTGCTTCAACGGTTACTTCCATGCGCTCGATGCGGTGCGGATGGTAGTTACCGGTGAATGGGTTGGTCATGAAGCCACGGTCGAATGTAGCCCTAATTGGCAGCTGGTCAAATGTCCAGTTGGAGCCAGCTACAGGGTTCCAAGGCTCAACCAAGACTTGCTGTGAACCAAAGGTGATGGTTCCGCCGATTTCGTTGCCTCTCCGGAGAGTGCTTGGCCACAGGCCAGTTCCGGATACGCCACCTGCCAGGTCAGAAGCAACGGCGATTTCCGCACGGCGAGGCAGGAAGGATACTTGGTCAACGACAAAGATCCGTGGCGAATCGAGGAATGCGAGTTCTAGCGCACGCTCGTAAAGTGCCTTGCGCTCTGCCATTGTGGTGAACTCTTTCCGATACAGCTTATCAGAAAGTTCATCCAGCTCAGGAATGGGTTCGAGAGCTTGGAAGAGCGGTTGGGTCATGGTCCGGCGAGTGTACATCTGGTTGAAGATGTGCCCTTGGTCACGATAGACAACAGGAGCACTCCAGCCACCGGTGTAAACATGCCATTGGCCTTCCCAAGGATCGCCCATCAGCCAGATTGGGGAAGCTTCTGCACCAGTCCGGTATTCAACGGTGGTGGCGAAGCCGACCTTTTCAAGCTGTTCAGCGAAGTACTCACCTAAGGCCTTCCGCTCGTCCTCGCTGCGGGCAAGAACCTTCAGCTCGACGGGTTGGCCTTCATAGTGCCACACGCCATTGACGAGCTCGGCACCCATGGCGATCATTTCAGCATGGATGGTTGCTTTGGCAGCTTCGAAGTCAGGAGCATATCTCAGTTCAAGCTCCCGAGCCTTTTCCACGACACGGGCATAATCTGCGAAGGAGCTGTTCAGCAAGGTGTACTTCGGTACAGCCAAGCCGCCGTAGATTTCCTGCGCGATGTAGTCGCGGTCAATGAGGATGTTGGTCGCTTCCCTGATCTTCATGTTATGCAGAGGATTGAAGCGGCCATCGTTAAAGAACGGCCCCACCGGGTTAAAGGTGATTTCAGTGTAGGAACCGAACACCTGGAAGTAGTCCAAATTGGGGTCATTCACAACGGTGTTGAAGGCGGTCACATCAGAAGATGTGCTTGCCCAGACATCAATATCGCCAGCTTGCAACCGGGATATTGCGGTGTTGATTGAGCTTTCTTCAACGATGATTACCTCATCTACCCAGGTTCCTTTGCGGTCTGTGGCAGCCAAGGCGCCAACCGAAAAGGCACAAACCAGCAAGAGTGAGAGAGCAACGATTAGCTTGCGTTTCATGAAAACTGTCACCTTCCTTTTTTGTCATTTCTCACAACCACACATACCCAGCGCTTAGAGCTACGGTACAACCACCTCCTAGGCGTTCCCTGTATGGAACTTCCCAATGATAAGCAGTACGAACTTGATATGACTATTTCGACCCCGCCTACGAATTCCCTTCTTTAGCCTGCCTGGATTTGAAAAAAACGCACAAACTCTGGGGAAAATGTTGGGCAAGATCTGGTTAAAGCAAAGCAGGAATTCCCAGTGTATCCCTGGAACCTCAGAAAAACTGGAATTTTAGGGAGGCCGTTATATGAAACAATATACTTCTACTTGGGAACTAGAAACCCTTTTTTCTGGTGGGAGTTCTTCCCCGGATTTCCGCTCATACTTGCGGGACCTGAACGAAAACCTAGCTAGACTAAGGGATGCAGTTTTTGAGAATCGCGGAAAATCATGCAGTGAGTCGTGGGTGGGCTTGGTGAACCTCCTCCAAGAGGTTGGTGCACAGCTGAGGCAGGCCTCTGCGTTTATCAGCTGCCTAACTGCTCAAAATGTGAAAGATCTGGAAGCGCAGAAACTCGGCGCAGAGGTGCAGAGCATCCGCGCGGAGATGAGCTCCATCGGCAGCAGCATTGAGGAGCAAATGCTCCAGCTCAGCGACGAGGAGTGGGAGGCGGTCCTCGCCCATCCTAGCCTGAGCCCAGTGGCCTTTTCCCTAAACGAAATGCGCACTCAGGCCCGGCGGCGGCTCCCTGCAAGCCAGGAGGCTTTGGCCAGCGCGTTGGCGGTGGATGGCTATCATGCCTGGGGAGAACTGTACAACACGAAAATCGTTGGGCGGATGAGCATCTCCATCGAGCGGGAAGGGCAAGTTCAGGAGATGTCTGTGGGGCAGGTTGCCAATCTTTTTGCCAGCCCTGATCGTGCCTTGCGGCAGCAGGCG
Source organism: Peptococcaceae bacterium 1109 (assembly GCA_001028815.1). GTDB lineage: Bacteria > Bacillota > Limnochordia > Darwinibacteriales > Darwinibacteriaceae > 1109. The sequence goes on along the minus strand of LDJB01000004.1, from coordinate 97,331 downwards.
TTTGCCAAGTTCGAGGCTGCATGGGGCGAGGCGGGGGAGCTGTGTGCCGCGGCCCTAAATCACCTCGCTGGATTCCGCCTCAGCTTGTACAAGGCCCGGGGTTGGGATTCGGTGCTTGAGGAACCCTTGATGATTAACCGTATGTCCCGGGAGACACTGGATGCTATGTGGGCAGCGGTGGAAGGGGGCCGGGCCCGCCTGTTGGATTATTTCCAGGCAAAGGCAGGACTTCTGGGCCTGGATGGCCTGGACTGGTTTGATGTGAGCGCCCCTGTTGGCGAGACCCAGAAAACATATACCTACGAAGAAGGGGCCCAGTTTGTCTTGGAGCAGTTCGGCAAGTTCAGCCAAGATATGGCAGAGCTTGCTGCTAAGGCCTTTCGAGAGCGCTGGATTGAGGCTGAGGACCGTCCAGGCAAGCGCCCTGGTGCTTTCTGCACCACTTTCCCCAAGTCTAAGGCATCCAGGGTGTTCATGACCTTTAGCGGAACTGCAGACAACGTCTTCACCCTCGCCCATGAGCTAGGCCACGCGTATCACGGCAGTGTCCTCAAGGATATGCCGCCCTTGAACCAGCGCTATGCCATGGGGGTTGCAGAGACCGCATCCACCTTTGCGGAGTTGGTAGTAGCCGATGCAGCTATTAGAACGGCCCAATCGAAGGACGAGCGCCTCGCCTTGCTGGACAACAAAATCGGCCAGGCTGCAGCTATGTTCATGAATATCTATGCCCGCTTCCTCTTTGAAACCCGCTTTTACGAACGGAGAAAGAAGGGGCTGGTCAGTGCGGCAGAGCTCAACCAGCTGATGGAAGAGGCACAGCGGGAAGCCTATGCCGATGGGTTAAAATCGTACCACCCCCATTTCTGGGCTTCTAAACTGCATTTCTACATTACTGGAGTACCGTTCTACAACTTCCCATACACCTTTGGCTATCTCTTGAGCCAGGGGATTTACGGCCGAGCCCTCCAGGAAGGGCCTAGCTTCGCTCATGCTTACAGAGGGTTCTTGCAGGATACAGGGCGAATGACAGTAGAAGAACTGGCTCGCACCCATTTAGGGGAAGACCTGACCAAGCAGGACTTCTGGGAGCGGGCGGTCCAGACCAGCTTAGCCGATGTGGAGAAGTTTTTGGACCTACTGGAGGAAAGGTGAGAGGGATTAAATGGAAGCGCTTTTTCAAGCCATCCATGAACAGATTAAGGCGATCCCAGTGATCGACACCCACGAGCATCTGCCTCATCACGATCGGGTTGATGCTTGTGAATCAGACATTCTTGCGGATTACCTCATCCATTACATGAGCAGCGATCTGCGATCTGCCGGCCTCAGTGCAGCAGACTTGGAGAGGGCACGCAGCAAAGAGGTTCCCCTGGAAGAACGGTGGGAAATGATTGCGCCCTATTGGGAGTTCTGCCGCTACACCGGCTATGGCCGGGCCTTGGACATCGCGGTGCAGGGGATCTACGGCATAGACGGCATTCGCAAGGATACCATCTTGCAGTTGGGGCAGCTGTACAAGGCCAGGCCCACCGACGGGCACATGCGGTTTGTCCTGCAAGACTTGTGCAACATCGAGGTCAGCATTTTGGACTCTTGGGCCAGCCATGAGCCCTACGACCGGGAACTGTTCCGCTACGCCTGGCAGCCTACCCCCTTTATTGTCGCGGCCCAGGATAAACTAAGAAGGGTGGAGGCCGGCGGTATCACTGTAAATGGCATCGATGATTGGCTGGAGGCCTTTGCCGGTGCTCTCGAGGAGAACCTGGGCCGAGGTGTGGTGGCCTTGAAAAACGCAATGGCCTATGAAAGAACCCTCTATTATGAAGAAGTAGAGTACGCTGAGGCCAGGGCCCTGTTTGCTGATACCCTGGTGCAGTGGCGATGGGCCCTGGAAACGGGAGGCGATCCCATCTTCCTGCCCAAGCCAGTGCAAGACTTCCTCATGCATTACCTGTTGGAGGAGGCGGATGCCAGGGGCCTAGTCATGCAGGTGCATACAGGCATCCTAGAAGGTAGTGGCAATATGCTGGCCAACGGCCGCCCCCGGCTCCTCAATAATCTCTTCTTGGCCTACCCCAATGTGAAGTTCGATTTGTTCCACATCAGCTATCCCTATTCTGGGGAGGCGGCTGCACTGGCTAAGATGTTCCCCAATGTCTTCATTGACATGTGCTGGGCCCACATTATCTCTCCTGCTGCGGTTACCGCTGCTCTCGCGGACTTTTTGGACGGGGTGCCCTTCAATAAAATCATGGGCTTTGGCGGTGACTACGGGTTTGTGGATGGGGTTTACGGACACTTGGTGCTGGCCAGGGAGAATATCAGCAGGGTGCTTGCGGAGAAGGTCAAGCTGGGAGTCTTTGGAGTGGAGCAGGCGGTCAAGATTGGAGAACATCTCTTATACCACAATCCCAAGGAGCTTTATAACCTCTAGAGGAGATAAACAAGGCCCAGGTGCTGTAAGAGCGCCTGGGCCTCTTTGATTCATGGGGTAATCAACACTTCTGTGTAGTTCTGGAAGTATTTCTGAGCTGCAGCAGTGATATCCTCAGGAGTGACCTCTTCGTAGAAGCGAAGGTACTCATCGACCCACTGGTAACCAAAGCCAACCAATTCAGCGACCGCGAGGAGAGCGCTTTGGCTGAGGTTGGTCTCGTTTTGCCTGATGAAGGCACCGCGTTTTTGCCCGGCCACCCACGCGATTTTTTCTGGCGACAGCCCTTCTTCTGCAAACCTCTGGATCTCCAAGAGCACATGTTCCCGAGCTTCATCCACATTGTCTGGATGGGTGGCGAGGAAGGTGAAGAGGCTCGAGGGGCCCAAGCGGTCTGAATACTGAGAGAGCACGGTGTAGGCCAGGCCTCGCTTATCCCTGATCTCCGTAAACAGCCTGGATGACATACCTTCCCCCAGCACGCTGTTGATCACAGCCATGGCTGGGGCATCTTCCCCAAAGGTTTCCGGTGCGGGATACCCGATCACCATGAACGCGGCTTGGGTCGGTAGGTTAATGACCAACTGCCTGTCTTCATCAGGATAGATGAATTTTTGATCCGCCCGGGGGACGGGGGTGCCTGGGAAGCTGTCCTTCAAGCGGCCGAAGCGGTCCTCAAGCACAGGGAGTATTTCGGCGGTGGCGAAGTTCCCCACTACCGCCACGACCATTTTCTCTGGCTGATAAATGTAGCGATGCCAGTTGGCTGCATCCTCTCTTGTTGCCGCCAGCAGCCCTTCCCCGGAGCCGTAGGGGGAATAGCGGTACGGGTGATCGCCGTAGAACACTTCCAGAAAGCCAAAGAGCACTGCGTTTATGGGCTCGTCATACAGGCTCTCATACTCGGCTAAACCTGTATGCCTCTCCCGCTCAAACTCTGCCTCGGGGAAGGCAGGATTCTCCAGCATGTCCATGAGGATATCTAGCCCTGGCCTAAAGGCGCTGGGAGTTGCCTGCATCAGGACGGCAGAGTAGTCATATGAGGCGGTAGCCTGAAGCTGTATACCCAAAGATTCCAAAGCAACAACGAGATCCTGCCCAGAGCGGGTGTGAGTCCCGGAGAGCAAGTTGCGCTGGGTGAGGTAGGTAAGCCCTTCTAAGCCTTCAGGATCGTGTACCGAACCAGCTCCAGTTAACAGGCTCAGCGCGATGATATCGAATGCGGGGTTTTCTTTCAACAAAAGAGTGACTCCATTGTCGAGAACCACCTTCTCAACGGTGGCGGTGATGGACAGTTCCGCGGCTGACCCTATGGCACTTGTGGCAAGTGTTAACAGGATTGCCAAAGTTAGGCATACAGATCTCTTCATTATTAATTACCTCCCCTCGGGCCGGATGTGGCCAAGAACATAGGCTTGGGAGCTCAGGTAACTCTGGGCAGCGCGCTGGATGTCTTCAGCTGTGACCTGTTCAAGGATGGCGATTTGATTCACTGCCTCCATCACACTGCCGTAAAGCTCCCGGATGCCGAGAAAGACAGCCACGTTATCGGAAGACTGATTGGAGAATGCGAGGCTGCTGCGGGCTACAGTCTTAGCCCGGGCGAGTTCTTCCTCGGTAACCAGTTCCTCCTGCAAGCGAGCGATCTCTGCCAAAGCAGCAGCGGTGAAACGCTCTACGTTCTCAGAGGGGACCTCTCCGTAGATACCAAAGAGGCCAATGTCAGCGAAGCCGTCGTAAAGGGCAGTTACATCATTAACTAACTGTTCCTCTTCAACTACTGCCCGGTACAGCCGGGAAGCTCGGCCTTGGCCCAGAATCACGCTGGCCATGGTCAAAGCCGCTGCATCCCGAGTGTTGAGGCCCGGTGCGGGATAACCAATGAACACGTAGCTTTGGCTGACCTCCCGCTCCTCGTCCACGGTAATCACGCTGTCGAGCTTGGGAATGGGAATATACTGGCTAGGAGGAAGAGCCTTAGGCTCCATGTCGCCATAGAGCTCTTCTGCTTGGGCAAAGATCTCCTTGGCGCTGACGTTCCCCGCGACTACCAGGACCATGTTGTTGGGTACATAGTACTGTGCATGGAAGTCCACCATAGCGTTTCGATCCACATTGGCCAACTCCTCAAAGGTCCCAATGGGTTGTTTGGCATAGGGTGTGCCAGGGAAGAGGTGTGCCAAAACCATATCTAGTAGGTGGGTCTGGGGGCTATCTTGGCGCAGGCGAATTTCTTCATGGATGACATAGCGTTCTTGGTCAATTTCACCTGGTTCAAAGAGAGAGTTCCTGAGGGCATCTGCCTGGATTTCCATAGCCAGGCCTGCGTAATCGGAAGGAACCACGATAAAGTACGTGGTGAAGTCGAGACTCGTCATGGCATTGAGATATCCCCCAACGGACTCAACTTCATAGGCGATCTGGCCCCGGGGGCGGGAAGGGGTTCCTTTAAAGGTAAGGTGTTCAAAGAAGTGGGCTAGGCCAGAAAGGCCAGGAGGATCATCCTTGGCTCCTGCACCCACCCACACATTTACTGTAGCAATGGGGTATGTGGAGATCTCTTTAACGATGATCCGCATGCCGTTATCCAGGACGCGCATGGCGATGGGGATCAGGGGCGAATCTGGATCCACAGGTAGTGCAAAGGCAGGAACGGTAGAAAGGACGAGGACGACGATAAGGAAACCACTCACAAACTTGCGCTTCATCAATTGACCTCCTTCGGTTGTAATGCTATTCACAATCCAGCATAGTCTGGGGAAGGGAAATTGTCAATTGTTGGTTCCAGGGACGCGGTGCATGTTTTTATTGTAAAGGGCCGTTGCCCCTCCTATGAGGAACAGGGCGGTCCACAGGGGGGCTACAGCTGCCCATCCCCACATGCTGATTACGGACCCGGTAATGATGGTCATCAATGCGGACCCTACGTAGGAGGCGAAATCCAGATATCCAGCTAATGTAGATGACTTGCCAGCCGCGCCGTACTTCATTGGCAGAGTAGAAAGAAGGATGGCATTGGTTCCGTTGATCACCATGGAACAAGCGCCCACGGCCAAACTAAACAAAAGGGCATTGGCAGAACCTAGTGCCCCTCGTACTCCCACTGATAGGAGCGCGCCACTAAAAAGCAGAACGGTTATTCCCCAGCGCTCATCAGGGAGAAACCTGGTTAAGAAACCTGCAACAAGGACTCCCAGAAAACCCATGACAGGTACGATCAATGAATAGAGGGCAGCTGCTGAGATGCTCAGGCCCTGGGAGTGCATAAGCAGGGATGGAGTCCACAGGTTGATCCCTTCTTTGATCATACCCTGGATCAAGGTGGTTACCGCCAAGAGAGTGAGTGATGGAAGCTTTACGAAGGCCAAGGTGTCCTTAAGGTGCTCCCTGAAGGGCACTCCACTAGAAGGCGCCGGGGATGCACTCGCGATTGCCAGTTCCACATCAGCAGGATCGTTTCTGATCTGAGTTACCCAGAGAAGGGCTTGTAAGGCAAGAATTGCGGCGGGGAGCCAAAAGACGAACTCAACCCGGCCCCACACTGTCACGATGCGCCCTGAAACCCACCAGGAAGCAAGCGCGCCCAGGACAAAGGACGTGCTCAGGAAAGCGGATACGTTGTGGCGCTGGTGCGGGGCAGTCCACCGCCCTGCAGTTTTCACGATTGGGCCCCAGCCTGTGGACTGGAAGATGCCGTTCAGGCCCCACAAGAGGACCATGGCCCACAGCGTGCGGCTGAAGCCGAACAGCAAGTTGCATACGGCAGTGCCCATGAGGCCAAAAAAGACGAATTTGCGGGCTGAGACCCTGTCCCCAAGGGATCCGTTAATCAACTGGCCGAAAGCGTAGACCCAGTAGAACGCGCTGCTGATCAGCCCTAAGGCAGCAGTGCTCAGGTTGTACTGTTCTTCCAAGACAGGTAAAGCAACGGCAAGGTTCATCCTGCCCACATAGTACACGCTGTAAGTCAACCACAGGGTCCCGAGGATTCGGGCCTGCCAAGTACGCTGATCCTGCCTGAACATGCCCAGCCCACTCCCTTCCTACAACTGCTTCTCCGATCCATGCTGTTTTGTAACTGCTTTATTTCGCCAAGCACCCTTGCGGTAGTAGAGAGCGGTAATCAGGGCACCTAATGTCCACGAGACCAATAGAGAGATGAAGACTGACTCGGGCCTTCCTGTAGGATAGAGCTCGCTTCTTGTAAGATAAGCGATGCCGTACGCTGTGGGGACCCGTAGAAGCACAGTGGTGATGACGGAAATCCACATGGGCGTCATCGTATCTCCTGCGCCCCGCATGACCCCAGAAAGGCACTGAGTTATCGCCATGGCCACGTAGCCCACGGCCAAGATCCGCATCATGCGCATGCTTAAGCGCACCAATTCTGGCGTGGTGGTAAAGATGTTCATGAGGTGGTGCCCAAAGAGGAGTATGATAGCAGTGAGGAAGACTGCAACGCCTACTGCAATCTTTACACCTTCCTTGGTACCTTTCTCCACGCGGTCCATGCGGCCAGCGCCGATGTTCTGGCCAGCGTAGGTAGTCATGGCGCTCCCGAAGGAGAAGTTAGGCATCATGGCGAAGCCGTCGACCCGCATTACGATCACGTTTGCGGCAATCACCATCTCGCCAAAACTGTTGGTAAGGGACTGCACGGCGATCATGGCCAGGGAGAAAATGGCCTGGGTAATGCCAGAGGGCAATCCGAGCCGAATGACGGTGAGGGAGTGCTCCCGGTTCAGCTTGAGCACGGACCAGTTAAGGTCGAAAATATCCCCCATGGACCGCAGCTTACGCAGGCACAGCACGGCAGAAACCATTTGAGCTAGGACGGTGGCTAAGGCTACCCCTGGCACGCCCATGTGAAAATAAGCTACGAAGACAATGTCCAGCACTACGTTGAGGGCCGTGGCTACCAGTAGGTAGATGAGCGCGGAAATGGAGTCCCCCAGGCCCCTCAGAACCCCTGAAAGGATGTTGAAGTAGGAGAATCCTACGCTTCCCAAAAAGAAAATATTCAGATAATCAGTGCACCAGTCGATGATGGACGGTGGCGTGTTCAGGAGTTCCAGGAGGGGCCTGCTCACCAGCGGCCCAACCACCATCATCACCCCTGAGGCGATGGCCGTGAGGGTAATACAGGTACCGATGGTATGGGAAAGGTTCTTGCGATCCTTCGCCCCAAAGTACTGGGATACCATGATGCCTGCGCCCACTGCTATGCCCACAAACAGCACCAGGAGTAGGTTAAGAATGGGGCCTGCACTGCCCACTGCTGCCAGTGCGTTGTCGCCAATGAAACGGCCCACAACGATGGAGTCTGCAGTATTGTAGAACTGCTGGGCCACGTTGCCCACGAGGAGAGGGATAGAAAACTCCACAATTCTTCTCCAAGGCTGGCCTTCCGTCATATCCCTTGGTGCAAGCAATGCTCTAAATCGTGATGTAGCCATGTCGTACCTCCGAAGCATCCAGATTATTCAATGGTAGCCCCATTTTACCTTGCTGTCAATACACTGCAAGGCAGTGGCTGCAGGGGTGTACCTGGCATTCTTTAATGCTCCTTGCAGGAAATCCTTCTTGTCAAACGGAAGGATGCTTTACGAAATATTGCGAGGGGGGAACAACGTGTCGAAGATTGCCTCTATGAAGGATATCTTTGCTCTAGAACGCATTGCGGTGGTAGGGTTCAGCACTAACCCCAGCAAGCCTTCGCATACGGTACCCAAGTATCTTATGGAACAGGGTTACGTGGTTTACCCTGTGAATCCAAGGGCAGAAGGGGACATTCTTGGGCAGAAGGTCTATCGGTCGGTGGCGGAGATCCCAGGCCAAGTGGATGTAGTTTGCGCGTTTCGGCCGCCTCAGGACATCCCTGCGGTTGTAGAGGACACTCTGCAGCGGACCGATGTGAAGGTGTTTTGGATGCAGCTGGGGATCAGCCACGCCGAGGCCGCGGAAAAAGCCCGGGGCCACGGCTTGGTGGTTGTGGAGGACCGCTGCATGTATGTGGAGCACCGGGCTCTAGAACGGGGTAGTGATGAGCCAGTGAGGTGAGGAGGCTAGCTTATCTGGATTTCCTGGGAATCTCCACAGCTAGGTGATCCTCGGCCAACATGGTATTGGGGAAAACCTCCCGCGCTTCAGAGAGGAGCCTGGCGTAGTCCTGAGGCCGGTAGCGGGAGCTGATGTGCGTGAGTACCAGCTTTTCCACGCCGGCCTCTGCCGCAGTCTTTGCTCCCTGTACCGTGGTGGCGTGATGATAGGCCCCTGCATTTTCCACGAGTTCCGCGGCGAACGTCGCTTCGTGGACCAGCACGTCCGCACCCTTGGCTAGAGTAATTGCCGCAGGGCAGAAGCGGGTATCGCCGAGAATCACGACGGATCTACCAGGGATCGAGGGATCTACGAAATCAGGGCCGTGCAGGACGCGCCCATCATCCAGCACCACAACCTCACCTTGTTTTAGCCTGCCGTAGATTGGGCCTGGTGGGACTTGCAGGCGTTTGAGTTCTTCAACTCTGAGCCTGCCAGGGCGGGGCGGCTCCTCGATGCGGTAACCTAACGAGGTGAGCCCGTGATCGAGGAGAGCTGTCCTTACTGTCCAAGGATCAAGTTGGAGGCTCTCCCCTGGCTCTAGCTCCCGGATCTGGAATGGGTAGCGCAAGTGGGTTCCGCTCACGGCGAGGGCTTCCCGGATAAACCTTTCGATCCCTGGAGGGCCATAAACAGTGAGTTCCGCATCCGCGGTGAGAAAAGAGCGGCTGCCCAACAGGCCTGGGAGGCCAAAGATGTGGTCGCCGTGGAGGTGCGTGATGAAAATCTTGGTAATTTTCTGCAATGTGAAGGGAGAAGACAACAGCTGATGCTGAGTCCCTTCCCCGCAGTCAAACAGCCATACATCGCGCTCTGGAGCAGAGAGCTGCAGAGCGATGCTTGTTACGTTGCGCAGAAGGGAGGGCCTGCCCGCGCCAGTGCCGAGAAAGTAGAGCAGCAAGTCCAATTCCTCCTGGAGATAGTCGGTTTTCATATAGCTTAAGGATAACAGAGGCGGATATGCAAATCAACGAAATTTACATTAGGACTGAGCAGGAGATGGTGAATTGGCGCACAATTCTCTCATTAAAAAGGAGGCGGGCACATGCCAGAGATTATCAAGGTTTATCGGGAAAGCCTGCCTGCGGTGCGTTTAGTCGGGAAGCGTTATACCGACAAGGACCGGGGGCCACAAGGAATGTATGCACACCTATGGGGAGAGTGGTTTGAGAAAGGGTACTTTGCAGCGCTGGAGCCTTTGCCGCAACTGCCAGATGAGATGAACGGGTACCTAGGATGCATGCGGATGGGAGAGGAGTTTGAGTATTGGATCGGCATGTTCACCACCGCTGAAGGCCCAGTGCCAGAGGGTTTTGATAGTATCTCCATCCCTGCAGGAGACATCGGGGTCTGCTGGGTAAAGGGCAGGGAAGATACGGGGGAACTCTACGGGCACGAAGTTCATACAGAGTGCACTAAGCAGATTCGGGAGCAAGGTTGGGTAATCAACGAGCAAGGCTGGTTTTTTGAACGGTATAACTGCCCCCGGTTCACTGATCCTGATGGGGAAGGAAACGTGGTCCTAGATTATTGCTTCTACTTGGCAAGCTGAGTGTCGGCGCGCGGGGCGGTGTGGCCTAGGCTGCACCGCTTTTTGTGTGCATGAGTACGTGCTGGGCTTCATAGGTATGACATTGACTGCATAGAGGAGGCTAACTGAATGACAGAGTTTTCTAAGCTGTCTCCTGCCTCGCGCCGGCTCATCCTGGAGCTCCAGCAAAACGAGATGAACGAACAGGCTGTCTACCAACGGCTCGCGGGCAGGGTGCAGAAACAATCTGACCGGGACGTGCTCTTGGCGATTGCCCAGGATGAGCGGGAGCATGTGGCCTTTTGGTCACAGTACTCAAAGACGAACCTACGCCCTCATGGTCTTACTGTCCTGTTTTTCACCTTGCTGAGCTATGTGTTCGGCTACACTTTCGCCATCAAGGTGATGGAGCGGGGAGAACGCAATGCTCGGGAAATCTACCTGCGCCTGGCCCATGAGATACCAGAAGCAAAGCGAATCGCTGAGGAAGAGGAGCTTCACGAGGAGCAGATCACAAGCCTCTTAGACGAAGAGCGGCTGCAGTATGTGGGTTCCATGGTTTTGGGCCTGAACGATGCCTTAGTGGAACTAACTGGGACTTTGGCTGGGTTGACCTTTGCCCTGCGGGACACAAAGGTTGTTGCCCTAGCTGGGCTCATCACTGGCGTTTCTGCGACCCTCTCCATGGCCTCTTCGGAATACTTGTCCGCACGCAGCGAGGGAAACCCCAACGCTCTAAAGGCATCCCTTTACACAGGGGTGATGTATGTGGTGGCAGTGGCGTGCTTAACTGCACCGTATCTTATAGCGCCGCACCATCGCTATGGTTTGGCACTTGGGGGGATGCTCGCCGTGGTACTGGCTTTGATCTGGATCTTTACCTATTATGTCTCTGTAGTGAAAGGCCAGCCCTTTAAGGCCAAATTTATGGAAATGGCAGGCATCAGCCTGTCTGTTGCGGGACTCTCATTCCTGGTGGGGTATGGGGTAAAGAGCATGCTCCGCATTGACTTCTAGCCTGCGCTCAGCAGGCCTCCGCCAAAACTTCACCCAGGGTATATGTTAAAAGAGGATTAACAAGAGAGCAAGAGAATATCTCTTGCTATGAGGGAATCAAATCGGGGGTGATGATCGCGCGTCTCACTGAACATCCAATCCTCAACGTCCGCAAGGGCGAGTTGGTAGAATTTTCGTTTGACGGGAAAAAAATGCAGGGACAAGCTGGTGAAATGCTTTCTACTGCCCTAATTGCCAACGGGGTGAAGGTCTTTTCCCGGCACCGCTCTGGTGATGCTCCGCAGGGCATCTTTTGTGCTAACGGCCAGTGCGCCCAATGCACTGTTATTGTGAACGGCCTTCCGGTAAAGAGCTGCATTACTCCCTTGGAAAAGGGAATGGTCGTAGAAACCTTGAATCATCTGCCGAAGCTTCCTCATGCCGCGCCAGACCTTCCAGCCCATCCACCCCGTGAACTTACCTGTGATGTGTTGGTTGTGGGGGCGGGCCCTTCAGGCATCCGGGCCTCAGTGGAGCTTGGACAACTGGGTTTTTCGGTGATAGTGGTAGATGATAAAGCAGAACCAGGGGGTAAACTGGTGCTCCAGACCCACAAGTTCTTCGGTTCGGTGGAAGACTGCTTTGCCGGCACCAGGGGGCACGTTATTGGGCAGATCCTAGGAGAAGAGATGCGGCAAACCCCAGGAGTGAAGGTCATACCTAACTCTACTGTGGCTGCTCTCTACTCTGACGGTAAAGCCGCGGTGTTCGAAGAGAACCGCCGCTATACGCATGTAAGTTTTAGGGGCCTGATTGCAGCCACAGGTGCCCGAGAAAGGTCGCTTGTTTTCCCAGGAAACGATCTGCCCGGTGTCTACGGTGCTGGCGCGTTCCAGACCCTAGTCAACCGAGACCTGGTGAAGGCTGCTGGGCGAGTCCTGGTGGTGGGGTGCGGAAACGTAGGGCTGATCGCCGCCTATCATGCTCTTCAAGCTGGAATTACAGTGGTGGGTTTGGTGGACATTGCTCCTGAGGTTACAGGCTACAAAGTTCACGGAGATAAGATTAGACGCATGGGTGTCCCCATCTACCTCCGCCACACTGTGCTCTGTGTGGAAGGGGATGGCATGGTGGAGCGGGCCACAATCGCCCCTGTGGACTCAGACGGCAGGCCTCTCCTGGAGGAGGCTAAGACCTTCGCCGTGGATACTGTGCTCATTGCTGTTGGCTTGGCCTCGGTAGATGAGTACTTTGCGGATGCCCAGGAATTTGGTTTTCCTGTAGTAAAAACCGGCGATGCGGATGAAATTGCGGAAGCATCGTCCGCGATGTTAGGGGGCCGGATTGCCGGCCGGAAGATGGCCCGGCTTTTGGGAAAGGATACGCCCGTGCCAGAAGAGTGGCGGGAAAAGATGGAGATCCTTAAGAGCAGGCCTGGACGGGTAATGGAAAGAGAGAAACCTATACTATCCCGGGAAACATTCCGCCCCGTCTTTCACTGCATGCAAGAGATCCCTTGCGATCCATGCACCACTGTGTGTCAGTTTGACTCGATCAAGTTGAAGGGCGAAACAGGCACAATCATGGACTTGCCGGAGTTTGACGGCAAGTGTATTGCCTGCGGCTTGTGCGCAGCTATCTGTCCTGGTCTGGCCATTACCTTGGCGCGGCTATCCCCCAATCCGGGGATGGCAGAGGTGGTACTGCCTCACGAGTTTAGTACGGCCTACGAAGCAGGCAGCCAAATCCCCATTTGTGATCTTGATGGGAATGTTTTGGGCCAAGGTACCGTGCTCAAACAGCGGTATTTCCGCAAGTACGGCACTCACCTGATCACCGTGGAAGTCCCTGAGGAGTGGGCGCACTTGGCCGCGGGGATTCGGGTGCAGCCGGAAGGGGACGTGCAGCCCCTTTCAGAAGCAGAGTTCCAGTACTTCCCAGAGGACGGGATTGTTTGCCGCTGCGAGCGGGTCACCGTCAAGGAAATCCTAGACTTCGCCCGGGAGAATCCTATCCACGATCTCAATCAGCTGAAGGCCATCAGGGTCAGTATGGGAGCATGCGGCGGTAAGACCTGCAACGTGCTTGTCCCTCGCATTTTGGGGCAAGCGGGGGTCGATCCAAGCAGCCTGGCCCCAGCAACGCGCCGGCCTGTGACGGTAGAGATTCCCATGTGGGCTATTGGGAACCAGGAACAGGATGGTGAAGCGTGATGAGAAGCTATGATGTTGTGATTATCGGGGCGGGGAGCGTCGGCACGATACTCTCCTACTGGCTGGCCAAAAAGGGGCTGGAAGTGGCTGTCATCGAGAAAAACGCATCCGTGGGCAGGGGTGAACACCGGGCAGCTATTGGCGGGGTCCGGGCCACCCATTCAGACCCAGCGAAGATTAAGATCGGACTGCGCTCATTGGAGTTTCTCCGGGAGCTAGAGCGGGAGTTTGGTTTCGATGTGGATTACGTGGAGGGGGGCTACTTATTCCCTGCCTACCAAGAGTCTATTGCAAGCAAGCTTAAGAGCTTGCTTGCGGTGCAGCAGAAAATCGGCCTCGAAATCGATTGGATCGGGCCGGATCAGGTTGCTGCACTGGTGCCTGGCATTCGGGAAGAAGGGCTGCTTGGCGGGACTTACTCTCCCCGTGACGGCCATCTATCTCCCCTGAAGCTGGCAAGCGCCTTTTACCAGATGGCTTTGTCTGCTGGGGTCGAATTTTACTTCCGCACAAGGGTGACTGGTTTTGTCTTGGAGGGCGGCAGGGTAGCTGAAATCAAGACCGATGGGCCAAGTCTCAGCCCGGGATTGGTGATAAACGCCGCAGGGTCTAACGCCCGGGAAATTGGCCTTCTCTTAGGCACTGATCTGCCTGTAGTCCCCGATGCCCATGAAGCGGGTGTTACAGAGCCGGTGGAACGCTTTTTCTACCCCATGGTTGTAGATATTGAACCTACCGCCGATTCGGAGAACTACTACTTCTATCAAGACCCAGAAGGCTCCGTACTGTTCTGCATCACCCCGAAACCCAAGCGTCTCGGGGCAACTAAGGCTTCTACGTCCGAGTTCTTGCCCATGGTGGTGCCCCGCCTCTTGCGGTTGTGTCCTCGGCTGCGCTATCTGAGGGTGCGGCGGGTGTGGCGGGGCATGTATCCTGGCACTCCTGATGATCGTCCCATAGTCGGGTTTGACCGCAACGTGCAGGGCGTTTTTCACGCAGTGGGCATGTGCGGGCAAGGGTTGATGCTTGGGCCTGGACTGGGCCAGCTTGTGGCAGATCGCTTGGTGGGTGAGCTTGCTCCTGAAGATGAGGATGTGTTCGAGCTCTTGTCTCCGTATCGGGATTTTACCGCGAAGGAACTGTTGCGTTAAGTAGAAGTATTAACTGCGAGGTGATCATGTGTCGAACGGAATTTGGACCATGCCGGTCCCCAAGAACGAGCCTGGGTACGCTTACGGGCCTGGCAGCCCTGAACGGCAGCGCATGAAAGAGGAACTGGCCAGGCTCAGCGCGTCAGAAGTGGAGATCCCCCTGATTATCGGGGGAAAAGAGATTCGCACAGGTGATACAGGAACTTGCGTGATGCCCCACAACCACGGCCACCGCTTGGGCATGTACCACAAGGCCGGGAGCAGCGAAGTCGCTCAGGCCATCGAAGCAGCCCTCGCGGCTAAGAAGGCGTGGGCAGAACTTCCTTGGGAACAGCGTGCGGGCATATTCCTGAAAGCCGCGGAGATGGCTTCCAAGCAGTGGCGTTACACCCTCAATGCCGCAACGATGCTGGGGATCAGCAAGACTGTGTACCAAGCGGAAATCGACTCTGCCTGTGAACTTATCGACTTTTGGCGGTTCAATGCTCACTACATGGAGGCGATCTACAAAGAACAGCCCCAATCTTCCCCAGGAGTGTGGAACAGGGTAGAGCACCGTCCCTTAGAGGGGTTTGTCTTTGCAGTGACCCCCTTCAACTTTACGGCTATTGCAGGGAACCTGCCCACAGCGCCTGCGCTCATGGGGAACACGGTAGTGTGGAAGCCCGCCTCGTCCGCGGTGTACAATGCCTACTACGTCATGAAGCTCTTAGAAGCCGCTGGATTGCCCCCTGGAGTCATAAACTTCGTGCCTGGCTCCGGAAGGCTCGTGGGAGAGCAGATCCTAGCCCACCCTGAGCTAGCTGGGGTGCACTTCACGGGCAGCACTGCTGTTTTCCAGGATATGTGGCGGACAGTGGGGAACAACATTCACCGCTACCGGACCTACCCTCGCTTGGTAGGCGAAACGGGGGGCAAAGATTTTGTGTTTGCCCATCCTTCAGCGGATATTGCCGCCCTCCGCACAGCCTTGATTAGAGGAGCCTTTGAGTATCAAGGGCAGAAGTGTTCCGCCGCTTCTCGGGCCTACATCCCCAAAAGCCTTTGGGGGAAACTCCGGGATGATTTGATCCAGGAGACTAAGGAACTCACTATGGGTGATGTCCGTAACTTCACTAACTTCATGGCCGCGGTCATCGATAAGGCAGCTTTCCAAAACATTAAGTCGTATATCGACTTTGCCGCAAGTTCCAGTGAAGCTACTATTCTTGTGGGAGGCGGTTGCGATGACAGCGTGGGTTACTTCATTGAGCCTACCATCGTCGAGACTACCAACCCCAGGTTCAAACTGATGGAGGAAGAGATTTTCGGGCCCGTCCTTACCATTTATGTATACGATGATGGGGACCTGGAAGGGGCTCTAGAGCTCTGCAATACAACATCACCCTATGGGCTCACTGGCTCGGTCTTTGCTCAAGACCGCTATGCCATCGAGCACATCACAAAGGCCCTCACCCATGCTGCAGGGAACTTCTACGTAAATGACAAGCCCACTGGGGCAGTGGTGGGGCAGCAACCCTTTGGGGGAAGCCGGGCCTCAGGCACCAACGACAAGGCAGGGAGTATGCTCAACCTCCTTCGCTGGGTATCGCCTCGAGCCATCAAGGAGACCTTGCTCCCGCCGGAGCACTACGCCTATCCCCATATGGATACAGAGTAAGACAAGCGCCGCTGTCCAGCGGCGCTTTAGTTTAGTGGAGGATAGGATGGGGTGGCTGTCATGCCCGCTGGCTGCCGTACCTTGCTGAACCTTGGGCCACGGGGGAAGAGGGAGCGGTGGCCGATTCCCCCGGCGAGCAAGCCGCAGAGTGCTCCGAAGAGCACATGGTCGCCAAAGCTGAGGATGGAGGATAAGGGTTTGCGGCTAGCAGGTGCTACCCCAAGCCGCGTGGTGAGCCCGTACAGAGCCATCCAGGCAAGGGAAGCAACGCCAATGCCTTTTAGGATAGCGTTATCCCGGCCAGTTCTCGCTAGGACACTGGCCACGGCAACGCCCATCAACCCGCAGTTGATGTAATCGGCAAGAAAGCCCACTACCTGTGTTTCACGGGGATGTACTTTTTGCTTCTCTGTTGGTAAGAACAAGCTAGCTGCCATTTGGCCGTATTTCCGATCTGTGAGGCCCAGCCTGTAGGCGGTGTTGTTGGTGAACCGTGCCGGGAAGCCTGCGAGCATCCCTGCTGTCACGCCCAAGAGGATAGAGTCCCGAATTCTCATGGATGCCGACTCCTCTGATCTTTGGTATTATTGGTGCCGTTTATACCATGCCACCTGCTGAATTCGGCTACACCCCTTAATGTTTTCCAGAAAAAAGGGGCCGCTCTGCGGCCCATGAGTAACAAGCACTTACTCTTGATATAGCTCCGAGTCAAAGACCCAGAGAGGGGCCCCACCTGACCATTCAGTAGCCCACAAGAGGCGCACCTTTCCGCTTGGGGATGGTGCCACCGCCCAATCTACAGCAGTGGGGCCATCGAGGAGTATGATCGCGATGAGTTGCTCGCCGTTGATCTCTCCTGGAAAGGAAAGGCGCCATGTCCCCTCCACAACCTGGCTACCTCCCCACGCCCCGTGGGACATGGTGTAAGTGCCGCTGGGGTCGATCACTACTACGCCCTGCTGGGCCCCGGGGGTCAAGTCATGGGTGACATATTCCCCTGTATCAGTGCTAAACAGGTTAGTTGCACTGCTTGGAGTCCAGATGTACCATGTGCCGTACAGCCTTTCGAAGTCAAGCATAGCCTCGTCCACTGGCTGCTCGGGATAGAGATCGAGCTGTTCGCTCCAGAGGCCCGTGCCCTGCTCAGGTTCCTGTTCTTCCTGCTGTTCTTCCACTTGTTCCTCTGACTCGTTACCTGGTTGCTCATTCGTGAGCGGCCCTTCCGACCAAGGTGCAGTGTAGGTAGGTTCTGACCACGCCTGGACTGTTGGCTGATCCCCGAGCCAACGCAGTAGCCCCGAGGCGGGGCTGAGGGTTAATACACCAATGAGCAGCATGTAAAGCACGGCTTTCCTGTACATAGTGACCCTCCTTAGGTTTGCTAGTGGTGCAGCGGGACATAAATTAGGTAGATTTATATAATTATATCACGCAGTAAGTTATATTACTACGAAAAGTTCACCGCTGTACGCCCCACGGGTAGGAATGCCGTTCCTTGCCCTTGTAAAGCAAGCATGATACCATCAAAAGAGACTACGGTGAAGGAAGGTGGGAAGAGCCCTTGTTTACCATTTTTGAAAGAGGGAAGAACCGCTTCCCCATTAAAGTGTGGCTCAGGGATGTGGGAGATCTAGATGAAGGAACCATGCAGCAAGCCACGAACCTTTCCAATCTGCCTTTTGTGTTCAAGCATGTGGCCTTAATGCCTGACTGCCACTCTGGGTTCGGCATGCCCATTGGGGGAGTTTTGCCTACTACAGATGTGATCATTCCAAATGCGGTGGGTGTGGATATTGGTTGCGGGATTGCCTTTGTGAGCACGAACATCCCCGTGGAACTTTTAAAGGAAGGCAAGGGCCCAAAAGTGGCCCAGCGCATGGTAGATGAGATCATGGCTGCTGTACCTGTAGGGTTTGACCATCACCCTAAGCCTCAGCCTTCTGAGACCTTGGATAGGGCGGGACGCATGCCTCTGGCAGGGGACCCTGGACTCCCTTCCATAAAGGAGGGATATTTCCAGATCGGCACCTTAGGGGGCGGCAACCACTTCATCGAGCTGCAAGAAGATGAGCACGGCTGTTTGGGGATCATGGTCCACTCTGGTTCCCGGAACTTCGGGTATAAAGTGGCGGGGCACTTCAACAAAAAGGCTAAGGAGTTGAACCGCAAGGAGAAGTCTCCCGTGCCGCCGGAGTACGATCTGGCGTACTTGCCCGTTGAGCACGAACTCGGGCAGGCATACATCAAGTGGATGAACTTGTCTTTAGATTTTGCCCGAGAAAACCGTGCTGTAATGCTGAGCAAGGTCAAAGAGATTGTGTTCAAGCGCGTCCAGAAGGAACTGGGCTTCAAAGATATTTCCCTGAAGATGGAAGTGAATGCCCACCACAACTACGCAGCCCGGGAGAGGCACTTTGGAGAGATGGTTTGGGTGCACCGCAAAGGGGCCATCCGGGCCGGCAAAGGAGAATTGGGGATTGTCCCTGGAGCGATGGGCAGTTATTCGTACATCGTGGAGGGCCTTGGAAACGAGGAAGCCTTCTCTTCGTGCAGCCACGGTGCTGGGCGGGCCATGGGCCGCAGGGAAGCGGTGCGCCGCTTCAGCGTGGAGGAAGTGGAAGAGGACCTGGTGCGCCAAGGTGTGTTGGCCTTCGGCAGGCGGAACCGCAGAGAAGTGCCGGAGGAGTACCGCATGGCGTACAAGAACATCGATGAGGTAATGCAGAACTCCTTGGAGCTGGTTAGGCCGGTTCTCCGCCTGAAGACCCTGGTGGTCATTAAGGGATAAACTAAGCTCCACAACCTAGTCCCAGATACGCTGTTCCACATAGTATGTGTCTGGGAGGGATGTTAATGTACCAGTACTGGGCAGAAAGCCAAGCAGCGCAGTACCCAGTGGAGGAGAGCCAGTTTGCATATGGCGATCCACATCAGCGCCCGCCTCATCACCAACCCCGCCCTCACTGCCCGCACCTGCCGGGCACTGTTTTGCGGGTGTCCATTCCACCAGGGGCGGTGATTAACCTAGCGAACTTGCTGGAAGTGGTGTCGCCATCGGGGATTTGCCTCATCGTGCGTATTCCCGCCGTGTGCGGTGGGCTGAAGCTCAACTCCTTGGTTGAAGCCGTTCAAAAGGCTGGCGGTACAGTAGAGTTTCAGTAGAATCAGGCCTCTGGGGCCCCTAGAAAATCTCTAGGGGCCCTATGCGATCTAGCCGCTCTAGGAAGGTTAAGCTTTACTTGTGAAGAATATTGGAATGAATAACCCTGGAAAGGCGTGAGGAAATGGCCATAAAAACTGGAATTCAGCTGTACTCAGTGCGGGAATCCTTGGCAAAGGATCCCTATGGGACTTTGGCTAAGATCGCGGAAATCGGCTACAAATACGTAGAAGGGGCAAACCACAACGCTAAGGCAGACCCAGGCTTGGGCTTTAATGTTCCTGCGGAAGATATGAAGAAAAGCCTCGATGATCTCGGGCTGAAGATAGTGGGCTGCCATGTGGCTCCTCTGGAGCTAGATGTCATCGACAGGGTATTAGATTACCATCAAGTGCTGGGCAATCCCCAGATCGGCTGTGCGATTGACTTCTTCCCCTACGGCGATGTGGATTTCGTCCTGCGCCGGTGCGATCTCTTCAACCAAATCGGGGAAAAGTGCAAAGCCCGGGGGATGCGTTTCTACTATCACAATCACTACCAGGAGTTCCAGAAGTTTGGTGACAAGACCGTGTATGAAATCCTCATGGAGAACACCGATCCATCCCTGGTATTTGTGGAAATCGATACCTATTGGGCAACTCGGGCGGGCATTGATCCTATCGCCCTGATGGAGCAGTATCGGGATCGCCTAGTGCTCTTGCACCAGAAAGACTTCCCTGCGGAGGCACCGCAGCCAGTGGTTGTGTTTGACGGTGTCATTGACCGCGGCGCCGACATTGATATGGCTGCATTCGGCTCCACTGTGGACCCCCGCTGCTTCACAGAGATTGGCACAGGTACTCTTCCAATCCAGAAGATCATTGATAAGGCACAAAGCGCGCCTCATCTAGAGTACATTCTCCTTGAGCAAGATCATTCTCAGCTGGACGAACTGGAGTCCATCCAAGTAAGCATGAATGCTTTCCGGAAGTTCAGCGGGATTGAGTGGGACTAAGAATGCCCGGGTTGGTTGATCTCAGCCATACCCTGGCCGACAGCATGCCTGTTTATCCTGGAGATGATCCTACTCGGCTGATAAGAACGCGCAGCATCGAGGATGATGGCTATACATATTTCCGGATGGAAACAGGGATGCATGTGGGGACACATCTCGATGCCCCGCTTCACTTTATCCAGGGGGGAGCCCCTGTTAGCGCTCTTCCTGTGGAAAAGTTTGCGGGACGGGGCTGCCTTATCGATGCCCGGGGCCAGGAAGTGATTGAGTACAAGCCTGAGTATGATGAGATGGTTTCCCCTGGGGATATCGTACTGCTCCGTACCGATCACAGCCGGCTGTTTGGCACAGCCGGGTACTACCTGGAGCACCCTGTTGTGGGCGACTGCTTGGGGGAGTTTCTCATAGCCAAGGGCATTAAGATGCTGGGGATGGACTTACCCTCACCTGACCAACCTCCCTTTACAGTGCACAAAAGTCTGCTTGGGGCTGGGATTCCCCTGTTGGAGAACCTCACCAACTTGGCGGCGCTGGAGGGCCAAGGTGACTTCGAGGTTATGGCCTTCCCTCTGAAAATCGCTTCCGAGGGCTGCCCCGTGAGAGTTGTTGCCCGACTTATGCCAAGCACCTTGCCCTAAGGCAGGGTGCTTTTTTGGGTGTGTAGTATTATTCCAGAAGTAGATCGTGAGGAGGCGGTTGTATGAGTGTTGCCAATGCTGTAATGAACGCTGTTGTTCAGGCCATCCTCTTAGGGCTAATTCCCTTTGGCTGGTGGCTTGCCACGGCAAGGAGTAAGGCGTCTTTTTTCCAGTGGATCGGTATTAAGAAGCCGCAGGTTGCGGATGGTGCCCGTTTTTGGCTCTTCTTTGTAGGTTCAACCGCGGTGTTTTGCGGGATTGGCCTTATCCTTGTCCCTCTGCTTGTGAACGGGGAAAGCACCGCTGTGGCTCAGTTCGCTGGGAAAGGCTTTTCTGCCCTTGTGCCCGCTCTGCTCTTTGCTTTTGTGCAGACAGGCCTAGGGGAAGAGGTCTTTTTCCGAGGTTTCCTAGGGAAGCGCTTGGGCGAACGGTTTGGCTTTAGGACAGGCAACTTCTTACAGGCCTTGCTCTTCGGGCTCCTTCACGGGGTAATGTTCGTGGGCGAGAGTGGAGTCCTGGCCGCAATGGCCATCACAATCCTCACAGGTACCATAGGAGGGCTGATGGGATACATGAATGAAGAGCTTGCACAGGGCTCCATTATCCCCAGCTGGCTGATGCACGGGATCAGCAACCTTCTGAGTGCGCTTGTGGTGATGTGATCCCCCCATGCCCAAGTTATGAGAGTATGGAGCCGAAATATATGCAAAACGTGGAGGAGGAAAGGTACAGATGAAACACGCAGTTATTCTGGGGATTATCGTAGCTTTGTGTGCTGTTCCAGCCTTAGCAGGTGCTGAACCTGGCCCCGAGCTGTGCTTCGCTGATGCACTGGAACTGATGTATGAGAACAACGCGGCTCTCCAAATCGCCCAGCTTAACCTGGAAATCGCCCAAATCGACTACGATAAAGCGATGGCCGCGGTCCTGATGAGCGGCTCGCAGCAGAGCGCTATGCAGGCCGAACACAGTTTGGAGCGGGCGAAGAACTCCTACCGTACCGCGAGGCAGAACAGCTATCTGGAGACTTTCCGAGCCTATACTGATGTCTTGGCAGGGCAGCGCTCAGTTGAGGTACGGGAGCTCGAGCTAGTGATTGCGGAACACAATTTCGCAGTGGTGCAAGAAAAGGTCCGCATTGGTGATGCGGGCAAGTTGGATGAGCTTTCTGAGATGAACCGGGTTGAGGCGGCCCGCCGCAACGCCAACAGCGCCAAGCAGAGCCTAGCTGAACGGGAACGGGTTCTTCGGCGCCTCCTGGGCTTGGGGGAAGATGCGCCGCTAAACCTTTCTGCTGAGTTTCCTTTGCCCGTACTGTCATGGACACTGGCCGAGTGTATTGAGAAGGGGCTGGAAAACAGCTTTACCCTGTGGGATCAGAAGTCCAGTTTGGAACTGCAAGAGCGGCAGTTGGAGACAGCCAGGATCGATGGGACGCCCCCAATCGATTTAAGGCGCGCTGAACTCAATGCCCAAATCGCCCGCCTCAACCTAGCCCGGGAAGAGGAGAGCATCGTAGAATCCATTACCTCTGCGTACTACGCCCTAGGTGAAGCCTTGGCCAGGTATGAGAGCGCGGTGCGGGATTGGGAGATCGCGCAGGAGACATATGAGATCTATCGCCGCCAGGCAGAGATGGGCCTTATCACAGATATGCAGCTGCGGCAGCATAGGGTATCCTTGCTTAATGCCGAGGGGAGCCTTGCCGATGCCCTCACCGCTTACCTCACGAGCTACATCCAATTCCACCACACCCTAGGATTGGATGGGAACATCCAATGAGAAGAGTCGGGTTTTTGGCAGCTGCTGTGTGCCTTCTCTTTGGGCTTACTCATGTTGCCTGTGCCGCGGATGTGCCTGGCGTTCTCACCCTAGAAGACGTCCTCGCGCGGGTGGAGTACCACAGCGATTACAAAGCCTGGGAGTCAAGTCTTGAGAGCTCCACCGCTACTCTGCAAAGCCTCTTAGACAAGCACGGGCTTGCCTTGGAGCTTAGCGGAAACTTGCTCACTTATTCGTATAACCTCGACACAGAGTCATCCAGGCTTTCCACCGGGGCTGGGTTGTCCCTCTCCAAGACTAACCGTTGGGGGACATCTGTCCAAGGACGTTTGACGCCCACCTGGGATCTATCCAAAGGGTCTGCCCAAACCAGCTGGTCGTTGGAGCTCACCCAGACCCTCTGGCCACTGCCCCAGCAAGGGTCGGATCAGCTCACGCTGCAGGCAGCCTACCAGACTCAGGGCGTCCTTCATCGGCAGCGGGATTATGTTGTGGCCAATGCCCAGCTAAAGATTGAACGGCTTTACAGGGCCGCGCAGCTCGCGGAGGCCCGGGTTGCCTTAGCGGAAGCGCGCCTTGGCGAAGCCATCAGGAGCCTCAGCGTTTTAGAGCAGAAGCAGGCCATGGGGGAAGCGGGGGAAGCTGACTTAATCAGTGGCGAGCTCAGCGTGCTCCGGGCTGAACGGGAACTAGAGGCCCTTATAGCAAGTGCCGCCGCTGCCAAGGCTAACCTCCTTAAGGCGGTAGATCTGGCTGGGGATTACCAGCTGGCCCCCCTCGATCTGGAGGAGCTTCCAGAATCATCGGGCGAAATTGACGTGGATGCACTCATCTCCCAGGCCCACCAGCACCCGTTGGTGCTGCAGTATGAGGTTGAGCTTGATCGGGCAGAGCGGGAGCTGGAAGCGAGCCTCGCCGCGGGCAAACCTCAAGCTTCCTTGAGAGTGAGCTTAGGGGAACGGACAGCGCAAGGAGGCCAGGGGGGCACAACCTTTGAAGCCGCGGTAACCATTGGGTATCCTCTCCTCGACCGGAACCAGCGGGAGAATACCATCAAGGCACTCACAGACAGTCAGGAGAAAGCGGAAGACAGCTATGCAAGTGCTGTGGAGAATGTCGTAAGCCTGATTAAAGACGGGGCGGAGGAGATTAAGAGCCTGGAGAGGGACGAGCGCATTGCCTTCTTGACCCTTCGCCAGGCGGAACTGGAATGGGAGTTAGCTCAGCGTCAATACGCAGCGGGGATGATTGAGTCAACCACCCTTCAAAGCGCAGAGCTCCGGCTCAAACAAGCTCAACTTGACTATTACGAAAGCCTGTGGAACTGTGCTTGGGCTAAACGGGCACTAAACTTGGGATTAGTAGGAGATTTGACAGGAATAGGGGGCCAAGGGCGATGAGGGGCAAACGATGGATTGCAGCAGGGATACTAGTGGCTCTCCTGGGAACGGGAGTATACTACGCACGCCGGCGCACGCGCTCACAGGTTGCAGAGCGGGCTGCGGAGGCTGTGGCTCAGCTCGCGATGCCTGTGCCTAGAGGGGACATCGTCCGGCAGATTGAGGCCTCAGGTACCATCACTGGAGCCCGCCAAGCGGACCTAGCCTTTGCCGCGAGCGGGAAGGTGAAGCAGGTCTTAGTGGAAGTGGGGCAGTTTGTGGAAGCAGGGGAAGTCCTCGCAGAAATGGACAGCGCCCAACAAGAGCTGGCCCTGCTCCGGGCGGAGAATGCGTACGAACTGGCCCTCATCAGCGGCACCGTAAATGCGCAGCGGGAGGCGGAGCTTGATCTCCAAGTTGCCCGCACAAATCTGGAGAACACTACCATCCGGGCACCCTTTGCTGGGGTGGTGACTGCTGTCAACATTGAAGCGGGAGAGCACGCATCTGCGAACTCGTCTGTTATTTCGCTCTTAGACAACAGCGTGTTCTACGCACAGATTTCCGTGGATGAACTGGACATGAGCCAAATCCGCCTGGGCCAAGGGGCAGTTGTAAAGGTAGATGCCTTAGGGGGAAGGCCCTTGCGGGGCACGGTGTCCCAGATCGGCATGATCGCGCAATCCTCTGGTGGGGTTACCACAGTGCCTGTAACCATTCGGATAGAGGACGAGGCCCTTGATTTGCGTGTCGGCTACTCCGCAGCAGTGGTGATCGAGGTGGAGCGAGCGGAGAATGTCCTCAAAGTCCCGGTGGAGGCAGTGGTTCGGCAAGGGGCCCGTTCCTTTGTGACGGTGGTCCGGAATGGTGAACGAATGCCCGTAGAGGTGATCACAGGAATCACCGACGGCATGGAAGTGGAGATCGTCGCAGGGTTACAGCCCACAGATGAGATTGTAGGCTTCAATTTCGGCATGTACTCCTCCAGCCCACGAGGTGCAGCCCCCGCTTTCGGCGTGAGTGGGATTCGGATCGGTGGGTTTGGCCGATGACCAAGATGCTTGAAGCTAAAGGGCTCACGAAAGTCTACCACATGGGTGCGGAACAGGTCCACGCCCTGCGGGGCGTCTCCTTTACCGTGGAGAGCCGGGAGTATATTGCGATTATGGGGCCCTCAGGGTCAGGGAAGTCGACCCTGCTCCACATTGTGGGATGCTTAGATCGGCCTACATCAGGGGAACTGGCTATCGAAGACCGAGACGTCCGCAAGGCCACAGATAATGAACTTGCTGAGATCCGCAACCGCAAGATCGGCTTTGTGTTCCAAACTTTTAACCTCTTGCCCAAGGCTACCGCGTTGGAAAACGTGGAGCTGCCTCTGATTTACGCGGGGGTGCGCAGGCGGGAGCGGCGGGAACGGGCCGCGGCGGTACTGGAGCGGGTGGGCCTGGCAGACCGCATGGGCCACCGCCCAAGCGAGCTTTCCGGTGGACAGCGCCAGCGTGTAGCCATTGCTAGAGCGATTGTCACCGAACCCGCCTTCATTCTAGCGGACGAGCCAACGGGATCGCTGGATACCGCAACGGGTGCACAAATCCTGGACCTTTTTGCAGAACTCAACAGTGAGGGCAATACAATTCTCCTCATCACCCACGATGAGGCTGTGGCTGCCCGGGCACAGCGGGTCATAAGGCTTCTGGATGGCCGTATTGTAAGCGACACCGGTGGAAGTGAGGTGAGGGCATGAATCTAGGAGAGACAATCCGCTCAGCTGTCTGGAGCCTGCAGAGCAGCAAACTGCGCTCCTTCCTTTCCATGCTGGGGATTATTATCGGGGTGGCGGCAGTTGTTGGCATAGTATCCATCGGCCTCGGTGCCCAGACCTCGGTACTGGACATGGTATCCGCGCTCGGATCAAACTTGATTATGATCAGCCCTGCGCCAACCTTAGGGCGGGGCGGAAGTGTGAGTGCAGATCCAAGAGATGTCTTTACGGTGCAGCTTGCCCAACACATGCAGGAGCGCTCACCTGGTATCAAGCTGGTAGTCCCTCTCGTTCAAGGGAGCGGCCTCTTGATCTACGGCGGCTCTAACTTGCGGTCCACAGTGGTGGGAACCACCCCCGCTTACACAGAGGTGACCAACTATAAGGTTCGTGCAGGGCGGTTCTTACACGACTTGGACCTGGAGCACCAAACCCAAGTGATGGTCTTAGGTTCCCGAGTAGCAGAGCGCCTGTTTGGACAGGCCAACCCTGTGGGAGAGCAGATCACCTACGTGGTGGGGGATCGGCGGTACAGCTTCACTGTAGTGGGGGTAATGGAATCTAAGGGACAAGTCCTTATGGGCAACTATGACAACCAAGTGTACATTCCCCTTACCCTTGCCATGGAGCGTATTCTCCGGACAAAGACGGTCTCTACCCTCATGGCTCAGGCTGCATCTGCAGAAGCGGCCAGCGAGGCGGTGCAGCAGGCGGAGTTTCTCTTGTACTCCCGCTTGGGCACGGCAGATGGGTTCAACGTCACCAGCCAAGATGAGATGCTGGAAACTATGGGTGATGTTGCCTTTACCTTGCAGCTCATGCTTGGAGCCATCGGAGGAATCTCGCTAGTTGTTGGGGGGATTGGGGTGATGAACATCATGCTGGTGTCGGTGAGCGAGCGTACTCGGGAAATCGGGACGCGCAAGGCTCTTGGCGCCAAGCAGCGGGACCTCCTCCTGCAGTTTATCGTAGAAGCGTTGGTTTTGAGCACCAGCGGCGGGGCCATCGGCCTTTTGGTTGGAACAGCCGTTGCCGAGGGAGTGAGCAGGTTCGGAGGATGGCCCACCAAGATTCAGGTGTCCGCCCTGGCCCTTGCTTTTGGCTTTTCCGCGCTGGTAGGCTTGGTAGCGGGAGTATACCCTGCCATGCGGGCTGCCAGGCTCGATCCTGTAGTTGCCCTCAGTTACGAATGACAGGCTATTTGGAAAAAGCAGGGATTAAGAAGAAAAAAGCGAACTTATGTATGATATAGCCATGTCGGGGGACGGAGTGGGGACTTTCACAGGAGGGCAACATGAAGACACTCTTGGCTGAACTTATACAGGAGCCAAAGGCCGGGCTGGGGCAGTTTTTTGACGCCAGCGTGGCCCTGTGCAAGTTCCTCGCGGGCCAGCATGCCGCTGGCGTGGTGCTAGAGAGGCTGCTGCCCCAGTGCATCTCTGTTGACCTTCACACGGAACAGGTTGAGCTGGGCGATCCACCCAGTGATTTGGAACTGTGCCTGCCCTACATGTCTCCGGAACAGACAGGCAGGCTCAAAGCAGCAGCAGATGCCAGAAGTGACCTCTACTCAGTGGGAGTTGTTTTCTACGAACTGCTCACCGGGGAGCTGCCCTTTGAGGCTAAAGACGCCTTGGGCTGGAGTTACGCTCACACGTCCCTCCAGCCGAAATCCCCTGCGGACCTGGACCCGGACATTCCGCAGGTGATCGGGGAAATCGTCCTTAAGCTCCTGGCCAAAAACCCAGCGGAGCGCTACCAAAGCGCGTTCAGCCTCCAAGTGGACTTGGAGCGCTGCCGGGACGAGTGGCTGAGCACGGGAAGTGTGGCATACTTTGACCTGGGACAAGCAGATAGCCTCCGGGGCATAGGCCGCGGGGGCCCATTGGTGGGACGGGATGGAGAACTCGCGAGACTCACAGAGGCTTTTCACAGAGTCTGCACAGGGAGGACAGAGATCGCCCTGGTTGCAGGCTTCCCAGGCACGGGCAAGACTGCCCTGGTGGAAGCCTTTCGGCGGACCGATGCAGCAGCGAAAGTGGATTTCGTCCGGGGCGATGTTGACCAGTACCGCACCAGCGCGCCCTATGCACCTTTGGTGCAGATCTTGCGGGAGAGGATCCGCCAAATCCTTGCGGGGGATCCAGGGCAGTTGGCCCTGTGGCGGGATAGGTTTCGAAAGGTGCTGGGAAAGGACGGGGCTAGGATCGGCGAGCTCATACCTGAACTGGAGCTGGTGGCAGGGGAGTTTGAGACTGCAGCCTATGAATCTGTGCGCGAAGCGGAACAGCGGTTTCGCCGCGCGTTCTCTGAGTTTCTACACGTGGCCTTGGGCGGGCCAGCCCCGCTGGTGGTGTTCCTAGATAACCTGCAGTGGATTGACGCAGCTTCATGCCAGATGATCTGTTCCCTGCTGGACAATGCCGTTGAGAGCCGCCTGCTGTTTATTGGTGCGTACCGCTGCAATGAAATGGACAGCTCTCATCCCTTCCTGGCCTGGGTGGGTGAGGCGAAGGCCCGGGGGGACATCTCCATCAGCACCATGGAGTTGGATGTGCTTGCGAAGCCCCAGACCGCCCAACTGATCCGCAGCTTGGTGCACCTAGAAGATGGTGGGCTGGAGCCGCTGTTGGAGGACGTGTATCAGAAGTCTGCAGGCAACCCTTTCCACGTGAAGCAGATCCTGCAGAAGCTCAACGAGGACGGCCTTCTCACATTTTCCCCTAAAGGGCATTGCTGGCAGTACCGGGGAGAAGGCCTCAAGGAGATGGCTTTGCCCCAAGATGTGGTTGACCTAGTCAAGGAGCGCATCAAGCGGCTGCCCTTGGAAACGGTGGAGCTGTTGAAGATTGCCGCATGCTTGAAACAGCCCTTTTCCCTGGAGGGCCTTGGGGCAATTCTGGGCCAGCCTCCAGGGCACATTCGGCATTTGCTTCAGCCCGCTGTAGAGGCCGCAATTGCTGTGGAGAGCGATGAGGACTCTGGAGATGGCTCTGCCTTTGCTTTCCTTCATGCCCGCATCAGGGAAACTGCTTATGCCCTTCTCGGCCCTTTGGAACGGAAAAAGATCCACCAGCGAGCGGGAAGAAGGTTTTTGGAAGCCGCAACGGGGGACGCATCCAGTTTGCTTTTTGAGGCAGTTGACCATCTAAACGAAAGTGCGGAGTTAATTGCTACAGAGGCTGAACAGCTAGAACTTGCCCACCTTAATTTGGAGGCGGCCAATCGGGCTAAGGCGGTAATCGCCTTTCAGGCTGCCCTGCGCTACTTGGCCTTCGCGGTGAAACTTCTGCCATCTGATCATTGGCACAAAGCCCACCAACTGAGTTATGACATTTTCACCAGTTACTATTACTGCACGTTCGTGCTCAACGGCTTCGCTAGCGCCGAGCCGATTTTCCACGAGATAGTGAGCCACGCGCAGCCGGGGCAGGAACTGATAGGTGTCTATGAGCTCAAGACAATTCTTTGCACCGGGTATCACACAGACGACGAAGCGATTAAAGCGGGGATTACAGGCCTTATGTACCACGGGCTGAAGCTCCCCGTTCGCCCCAAGCCGTGGAACATTGCCTGGGTGTTCCTTGGGGTAACCCTGCTTTTCTTAACCAGGCCATTCAAAGCCCTCCTGCACCAACCAGAAATGGAGGATCCATGGGCCCAGAGGACAATGGAGCTGCTGGCAAGCTTGGTGCCTCCCACGAGTTTAGTTAACCCCGAGCTGTTTGTGTACGTTGTTTTGAAGATGAACTACCTGACCTTGAAGTACGGCCGGTGTGATGCCTCCGCCTTTGCTTTTGCGTGTTATCCTATTGTGGCATATGGATTGGGGTTGAACTTGCCTAAAGTCCGCAGGCTCCAAGACATTGCACTTGAGCTTGCGGAAACGAGCAGCCCTAGCATCAGGTACAGGACCTATTATGTTGTCAGCGCGTTTCTCAACTTCTGGCACAAGCATCTACGCACAAGCCTAGACTATGCTAGGCAGGTCTACGCGGCAGCTTACGAGCACGGCGACACTCTATTTGCAGGTGCCGCGGTCACCGAACTCGTGCAGGTTCACCACGCCTTAGGGGAATCATTGGACGAACTCGCGGCAGTAAATGAGATGGCCTTGGGGGAAACAACAAAGTACGGCATGCTGTTATTGGTGGACATTCATGAAGCGGTGAATGTCTATATAAAGAGCCTGAGGGGGGAGCTGGAGGAGTACACCATTCCGGAAAGTGTGGTCCAGCGCATGCTCCACACAGACTCTGCTATGATCGTCCCCTACCATTACTTGATGAAGATTCAAGTGAGCTATCTGCGGGGAGATTACTTAGAGGCGTACGGGGCCGTGAAGGAGATCAGCGACAAGCTGGAGGCGCTCAGGGGCAAAATCCTCTATGCGGCACACATCTTCTGGGCATGCCTTGCTTCTGCAGCAGTTTACGACCGCCTTGATTCGAAGGAGCAGCGGAAGGTGGCCAAAGCCTTGAACAGGTATGTCAAGCAGCTCCGGAAGTGGGCCCGCTGGTGCCCGGTGAACTTCTTCCACAAATATAAGCTGGCTCTGGCGGAACTGCCATACAGACGCTCAGACCACTGGCGGCGGATCAAGCTTTACCAAGAAGCAATCAGTTCAGCAGAAAAACACGGCTATGTCTTGGATGCAGCCGTCGCTAGTGAGCTGGCCGCCAGGCACTACGAAGCAATGGGCATGGAGCACTACCGGGAGACATACCAGAAGAAAGCCCAATCCCTTTATGCTAGGTTTGGCGCCAGCGCGAAGGCCCGTCTGTTGGAAGAGAGCCCGGCAGTGAAGAGCGCCTCCCAATCTGATGATGGGCAAGGGGCCCAGGTTCGGGGCGCCCGTCCTGAAATAAATGGCCAGTCCTTGCCTGCAGAGGTATCCCGCATGGCTGATATCCTGACCGTGAGCAAGGTGCTCGACAGCTTCTTGGCCTCCGATGACAGCGAAGCGGCTATCAAGCAGCTTTTTGAGGTGATTGTGGCCAGTTCTGGTGCACAGCGGGTTTATTTATTTGCCTTGGACAGCACGAGCAAAGCCCTGCAGGCGTTGGCCTTTCGGGAAGCCAACGGTTCCGTGGGCTTTGTGACTGATCCAGAGCGGGCCTTAAGTGAGCTGGTCTCCAAGGCGGTAGTATCCTACGTGATCAACGCAGGGGAACCGGTGCTGGTTGACAATGCTCTAGACAGCACAGTGTTTGGCCAAGACACCTACATCCTCACAAAGAAACCCCTATCAATCCAGTGCCTCCCTATCTACTTAGACGATGAACTGGGGGGAGTCTTGTACTTAGAGAACAACCTAACGCCCGGTGCCTTTTCCGGCGAGCGCATGGACATCGTGCAGAAGCTAGGGGCCTTGGCACTCAGTTCTGCCCAAGTGGAGCGAGAAGAAGGTGCCGTATCCGCCCCTGAGTTGGAGAGCTTGACCAATCAGGAGCGCCGCATCTTTGACTTGATGGTTCAGGGGCTTTCGAACCGGGAGATTGGGAAGCAGCTGTACCTCTCTGAAGGGACGGTCAAGTGGCACACTAACAAGATCTTTAAGAAACTAGGCGTGCAAAGCCGGACGCAAGCGGTGGTGAAAGCCGCGGAGTGGGGCGTTACCACGGATAAAGATCAAGGCCAAAGCTGAGAAGGGGGTAAGGACAACCGCCGCGCCAGGGACGGGCTGCGGCGGTTTTTTTGCGCCTCGTGGATCAAAACAAACTTTCGTTGGCTAATGTAATCGGGGAGTCCATGCTAAGATAGGGCTAACAGATTAGCAGCATACTATCGTTCTTCTCAGATAGAAGGGGTTTGGGGGGGACTGCAGAAGCCTTGCTTGGTGATAACGGGCGAAACACACCAGGCAAGGCTTCTAGCTTTATTGAAACTGGAATACGATGGGGAACACAAAGGCCACAATCCCTAGCCACACTGCATAGACCGTGAGGTACTTGGTCTGCCACATCTCAATCCGCTTAAACTCAATTTTCTGCATGAAGTAGCGGATGTAAAGCACCAAGAGGGCCGTGAGGTTAACCAGCAAGAGTACATTTTCACCTAGGGCCGCGAGCTTGTTGGGAGTAATGCCAAATTCTGAAAGCCTGCCTGCTATGGCCCAGAGCGCTGCCGCATCCACGATGATGGCAGCGGCGATTAGCGCAGTGTTGAGATAGTCGAAGGTGGAAGGGTCATCGTACTGGTTCCGTGCGGAAATGGTGTACAGAACTAGCCCCAGTACTAGGACAAGCATTAGGTCGAATCCGATGAGGAACTCCCGCTCCGCGAAGGGGCTGCGGCCCGTCGCTAGCATCACTACCAGGAAAGCGGTGAGCGTGACACAGAACAACGGGCTGAAGATCTTTGCCAACACGGGGGCGAAGTTCTCCACAATGCTCTTTTTGGCTTCCACAAGGTAGACCGTAAGCACGGCCACTGCACAGCCTCCGTAGACCAAGAGGTAGTTCTCAACGAACCACTCCATATCAATGGCGATGGATTGGAAAATCATCACCGTAAACATGGTCAGGACCATGAGCCCCAGCATAAGCAGGCTGCCGTAGATGACACTTTCCCCAGTGAACCGCAAAAAGTCCATCCTGGCTTTGCTGGACTGCCAGTCCTCTCCCATGTAGGCAATGCCGGTCACCAGCCACATCAAGATGGGCAAGTGTATCGCGGTGAGCGTTTCAGTATGCCTGGGCCCGTAGGCTGGGTAAAGATTAATGACAAGCAGTGCCGCAGCAAAAACTCCGCCCATGATCCACTGCAACCTCGTTGAGACCTCATTCTTCTTGGCGAGCCAGAAAGCAATGAAGGGGAGAATGTAGAAGCTGAGGTTTTTGAAGTAGGCGATAGAGCCCAGTTCCACCCCAAAGAGGGTTGGGAGCTTAGCGGCGGTTCCCGCGAGCAATGCCAGGACGATCACGCGAAAGACTTGCTTCTGCGTTTGGGCCTTAGCCGCTGGGTCTGGGTCAAAGAGAAGGTGCTTCCAGAGGCTCTCCGTATTGACTTTGGAGAACTCCTCGGAGATTGTACTGACGTTACCGAGGCGCTTCACGCTGATGATAAAAGCTTCCTCTTCACTGAGGCCGCTCTCCACAAGGTCAGCGATTTGGTCTCGGAGGTGGTGTTCGATCTCCAAGATATCCTCCTCTGTTAAGGAGCCCCGGGCGCGGAAGTAATCACACCAGGATTTAATGTTTTGTTCCAAATCAAACATAGGAATCCGACCCTTCCTTAATAGTGCCGTGGATGGCGGCAGATAATACAGAGTACACCAGTTCCCACTGCTGCCTGTGCCGCTCCAGCTCCCCCTTGCCTTCAGGCAGCAACCTGTAGTACTTCCTGCGGCGCCCCTCTGGGGACTCCTTCCAGTACGACTGGATAAACCCATTTTTCTCTAAGCGGTGGAGCACAGGATACAGCATTCCTTCGGTCCAAACCAACTCGTTGTCCGATGCGCTTCTGATCTTCTTAATGATCTCGTAGCCGTAGCTGTCTGCGTACTGCAGGATCGCCAGGATAAGCGGAGTGGCCGAGGCAGCGATCAGGTCCTTCGAGACATCCATGTGAACCTCCTTGGCAGATACCTAGAAGTGCTATGTATTACCAACAGTATACCTAGGACTTCTATGTATGTCAAGGGAGAGTTTTCCGCGAAACGGAAGGACTGCAAGGAGTCACGGTATGGTGGTCGAAGTTATATCAAAAAAGGTGCCGCCTGGCACGTGAGGAGGCCGAGTTGATGGTCGGAGTAGAAATTGATATGGTTGTGAAGGACAGTTTGGCGGCATTGGCACTTTACGAGAAGATTTTTGAGGTGGAACGGATTGAGGTAACCGATTTCCCCCAAGGGCAGAACGAAGCGGTTTTCTCCATCTATGGAGTGCGTTTTCACCTCCTAGATGAAAACCCTGAGTTTCAGCTCATGGCGCCGGGGGAAGAGGGCATCCGATCTGTGTGGTTCAATGTCCTCGTACCAGATATCAAAGAGACCTTTGCCAAAGCCATGGATGCAGGCTGCCTCGAAGTGCAGCCTATCACGGAGATGCCAGAGTATGGCGTGTCCCACGCGTCCTTTTTCGATCCCTTTGGGTACCATTGGATGGTGCACCAGGTGCACAAGGTTGTGAGCTTTGAGGAAAGGGTTAAACTCTGGGAAGAACGGGCAGAGCAGCAAGGGTAGAGGAGGGGCAGGCTGTGTGGCAGTGCCCAGATTGCGGCAGGGAGCTCAAGCGGTGCAGTGCAGTTTCCCTACGATAGGCCCCTCCCCCTAGAGCTCATCGGGGATATTGCCCGCTGGTGTTACGAAACAGGAAGTCACCACTAGTGTGGGAAGGGTGGAACAGGGCAAGCTCATGAAGTACAGGTTTGAAATTGAGGCCAAGAACTACGAGGATTTTGCCAGCGGCAGGGTTTTGTACAACCGTAAAGGGGCAACCGCATTCCCGGTGCGCTTGGGGAGCGAGATTATCCAGCGATGCCTTGAGCGCGTCCGCAAGGCCCGGGGAAAGGTTCCCCTGACCATCTACGATCCCTGCTGCGGGGGTGCGTACTTGTTGACTACCATAGCCCTGCTCCACGGCAGAGAGTTTTCTAAGCTTTACGCTTCCGATGTGGACGGGGAGATTCTGGAGCTGGCCAAGGCTAACCTTGCACTGCTAACCCCCGCAGGGATGGCAAGGCGCATCGCAGAGCTTGAGGAGCTCTTCGCACTCTACGGCAAGGACTCTCACAGGGAAGCTTTGGCCAGCGCTTCCCGCCTTGGGGAGCTGGTGGAGCACACCGCTCACCTTGAGATCCACTGCATGGAGATAGATGTCTTGCGGCCTGGCCTAGCTGGGAAGATTGCGCCTCAGTCCATAGACATCGTCATTACAGATGTACCTTACGGAAGTATCGCCAGCTGGTCACAGGACATCACTGATCCTATTGGGGTTATGCTCAGCAATCTGCGCCCGGCTGTACGGGACCAAGGAGTGGTTGCCCTGGTCACGACCAAGCAGCAGAAGGTGCAGGCTCAGGGGTTCAAGCGGCTGGAAGGTTTTAAGATTGGAAAGCGCTCCATCTACCTCTTAGAGCCAGAGAGCTAAGGGGAGGGTGGCTAGAGAGAATGGCTTACGTTTCAAGGAGGTGCAGAGAGATGTTCAAGAGAAAAGCTGGCGTCCTTTGGGTACTGTTGGTGTTGGCCTGCGTTACTGCTCAAGCTTCGGCATTCACTCTTCCTGAAGGTTTCGTGTATGTCACGGATGTGGTGGAAACTGCCCAACTTGAGATCAGGTATTACGGGGACAATAACTTCGTAGGAGCGCCTGTCGATGGTTACGAGGCTCCCGTTGCCATCCTCACTGAAGAAGCTGCCGCGGCGTTGAAAGTCGCTGCGGATATCTTAGATGAGCAGGGGTACTACATCAAGGTTTTCGATGCTTACCGGCCACAGCGGGCCGTGGACCATTTTGTGCGCTGGGCCGCAGACTTGGAGGACCAGAAGATGAAAGGGATCTTCTATCCTCAGGTGGACAAGTCCCGGCTCTTTGAGCTTGGTTACATTGCGGAGAAATCTGGACACACCCGGGGTAGCGTGGTGGACTTAACACTGGTGTACAAGGACACTGGGGAAGAAGTAGATATGGGCAGCGGTTTTGATTTCTTCGGTGAGATTTCCCACCACGGAACAGACCTCATCACCCCTGAGCAAGCCGCCAACCGCAGCATCCTCCGAGATGCTATGGTGGCCGCAGGCTTTGCTCCCTATCCTGAGGAATGGTGGCACTACAGCCTGGTGGGTGAACCGTACCCTGATACGTATTTTGACTTCCCCGTAGACATTGGAGCAAAGCACGGAGGTACCGCTATGGATGAAGCCATGGCCAGGGCTATTGAACAGGCGAGGACGACCATGCGGCAGGATATTGGAGGGCCTTTCGGTGCCGCGGTGATTGATGGAGAAGGCAACATTGTGTGCGTCGCTTCCAACAGCGTGCTGCGGGATCACGATCCCACCGCTCATGCGGAGATCAATGCCATCCGCTTAGCAGGGCAGATCTTAGGCACCCACGACCTCACTGGCTGTTGGATCTACACCACCGCCTACCCTTGTCCAATGTGTCTTTCCGCGATTATCTGGGCCAATGTGAAGCAAGTAGTGTACGGCTGCAGGCCGGAAGATGCGGAGGAGATCGGTTTCCGGGATGCCTTCATCTACCGCTTCATTGAAGGGGGGCAGCAGGACACCTCTGTCCTAGCGATCTCCGAGTACGGGAGAGAACAGTGCCTTACCTTGTTTGAGGAATACGCTGAACTGCAGAAAACCATCTACTAAGTGATTTCCCCTATGGATGGGCGGCTCTTTGAGGGCCGCTCTTTATTGTGCCTGGGATTTTCCTGGAGGTAATGGGATAGGGGCAAGCGAATAAGTCAATAAATAGGAGAACAGGCAGCAGCTGAAGCTCGCTTTGGATGGGATTGGAAGATCATGAAGAAACTAGTTGTCGGCATCCTTGCCCACGTGGATGCGGGAAAGACCACTCTCTCAGAGGGCATGCTGTACTTGGCGGGCAGAATCCAGAGGCTGGGCCGGGTAGATAAAAGGACAGCTTTTCTAGACACCCATGACCTGGAAAAGGAACGGGGCATCACCATATTTTCCAAGCAAGCCGTTTTTGCCTTGGGCGATTTGCAGATCACACTTTTAGATACCCCGGGCCACGTGGATTTTTCCACAGAGATGGAGCGCACCCTGCAGGTTTTGGATTACGCCATCTTGGTGATCAGCGGCGCTGATGGAGTGCAGGGGCACACAAGCACCCTATGGCGCCTTTTAGACGTATACAAAGTCCCGGTATTCATCTTCGTGAACAAGATGGATCAACCAGGGACCGATAAGGCAGCACTCCTTGAGGAACTTCAGGAAAGGCTCGACAGCCGGTGCACGGAGTTTGGTGGCGGAGAGGGGGCAGCTTTTTTTGAGCGGGTTGCCCTGTGTGATGAGGGCCTATTTGAGTCCTACCTTGCTGCAAAACAGCTTTCCCAGGAAGAAATCAAAGAGGCGGTAAGGGAGCGGAAAGTGTTCCCCTGCTACTTCGGGTCAGCACTCCACTTAGATGGGGTGGAAGAGTTCATGCGGGGACTTGCGCGCTATGCTGTCATCCCCAGTTATCCCCAGGAATTTGGGGCAAAGGTCTTCAAAATCTCCCGGGACGAGCAGGGAAGCCGCCTTACCCACCTGAAAGTGACTGGGGGCGTTTTGAAGGTCAGGGATGAAATCACTGGTGAAGGCTGGAAAGAGAAAGTCAATCAGATCCGGATCTATTCTGGACAGAAGTATGAAGCAGTGGGGGAAGTCAGTGCGGGAACGGTCTGCGCGGTGACAGGCCTCACCCAAACTCGGCCGGGACAGGGGATCGGGGGGGAGCGCGGCCTAATGGTCCCGGTCCTGGAGCCCGTGTTGTCCTACCGGGTCGTGCTGCCAGAAGAATTGGAACCCCGGGTGATGCTGCCGAAACTAAAGGAGCTGGAAGAGGAAGCACCAGAGCTGAGCGTTGTGTGGGATGAACAGCTCCAGGAGATTCAGGTGCAGATCATGGGGGAAGTGCAGATTGAAATCCTCCAGAGGCTCATCTCAGAGCGCTTTGGCGTGAATGTATCCTTTGACGCAGGGCGCATTCTCTACAAAGAGACCATTGCGAGCACTGTTGAAGGGATTGGCCATTTCGAACCCTTAGGGCACTATGCGGAGGTCCACCTTCTCCTAGAGCCTGCTCCCCGGGGGAGCGGATTGGAGTTTGCTGCTGACTGCAGTGAAGACTTCCTTGCGAAAAACTGGCAGCGGCTAATCCTCACCCACTTGGCGGAAAAGGCGCATAAGGGCGTCCTCACCGGGGCCCCCATTACAGATATGAAGATCACTTTAGTGGCAGGACGGGCCCACCTAGATCACACCCAAGGGGGAGATTTCCGCGAAGCCACCTACCGGGCGGTTCGCCAGGGGTTGATGCAAGCAGAATCTGTCCTGCTGGAGCCCTACTACGAGTTCCGGCTGGAAGTGCCGGAGAAGGTTGTGGGCAGGGCCATCACAGATCTGGAAAGCACGCACGGCACCTGGGAGATTGCAGGCACCTCTGGCGAGATGACAATCCTCACGGGACGGGCGCCGGTAGCTACGATGCAGAACTACGCTCAGGAAGTAGCCGCCTATACTAGGGGCCAAGGGCGGCTGTTTTGCAGCTCCGCAGGGTACTTCCCCTGCCACAATGGAGATGAAGTGATTGCGCGCATAGGCTATGATGCAGAAGCCGATGTGGACAATCCTCCTGGGTCGGTATTCTGCGCGGGCGGGGCAGGTTTTCACGTGCCCTGGGATCAAGTGAAAGACTACATGCACATCGAAGCGCAGTTTAGGGAAGGACAACGTGCTGCCCCTGGCTCCAGCCCTATTACGAGGCCGCGGGCAGGGGTGGCCAGAGAGCAATTTGAGTACGACCACGATGATTACCCCTACCTTCAGACTACGGGCAATCTGGGCCGGAAATCAAGCTGGAAAGAACGGGCAGGGCAGCGCCGGGCAGAAGCAGAGCGCGGCAAGGGCCCCTCAAACTCCCTTCCACCGAGGGAGAACTATCTGCTAGTGGACGGGTACAACGTGATCCATGCTTGGCCGGAGCTCAAAGGCCTTGCCCAGGAAGATATGGACATTGCCCGCACTCGGCTCCTGGATGCTCTAAGCTCTTATCAGGCGGTGAGTCCGTATAAGATCATTGTTGTGTTTGATGCGTATAGCATCAAGGATCGGCAGCTAGCGGAGTTAGAGGCATACCATAACATTCATGTCGTCTTTACTAAGGCAGCCCAGACTGCCGACCAGTACATTGAGAAGTTTGCCTTTGACAATCAAGATAAGTACAACATTACCGTCGCTACCTCCGACGGGCTCCAGCAGGTGATTATCAGGGGAGCCGGCAGTGCGCTGCTCTCCGCCAGGGAGCTCAGGGAAGCCATGGAAAGCGCTCTGGAACTCTCTCAGGAATCGTACATGCGAAGGCAGGGTACAGGAAAGGCATCCCTTACAGACATCCTCTCTCCCCAAACGGTCCAGCAAATAGAAGGGCTAGGTACTAATGAGGAAAACAAGTAACTGCTTTTTTGCGGGATCGTTGCAGGATTCGGATAATTGAGAACGAATATCATTCGTAATTGCAATACCATGGAGCGGGAGTGAAGTTTGTGGCCAAGCTTAGTATGCGGACTCGGTTGTTTGCTGTAATCGTCATCGCCCTAGCCATTGCAGTCACTATGGTGGGCGTGTTAATGCTTTCGAACCAACAGCGGCTGCTGCGGGCAATGGTGGCAGACAGCCTGGCCGCGGCACAACGGGTGGTAGACAGCAAGCTCCAAGGCAAGGCGGAGCAGGCCCTAGGTGTCGCCATGGCTGTCGCGGGAATGCCAGAGATCGCTACTGGCGCTGCAAACCGAGACCGCACGGCCATAGTGGATACGGTAGTGAAGGTCTACGAAGAGGTCCATGCCGCCTTTGGCGTGGACGTACTCCACGTACGGGCACCCTTTGATACGTCCCTTGTTCGGGGCCAAAACCCAGAAGTCTATGGCGACGTGTAGAACCGGGGCGGGATTCTGGACGCGGGCCGCTTAGGGATACCTCTCTGGGGATATGATCGGGGCCCCTTCGGGATGGGCATGCGAGGTTGGGCGCCCATCACAGCTGATGGCGTAGTGGTTGGAACAGTGGAGACAAATATACCCTTTACAGAGCAGCTCCTGCAGGAGATTCACGAGGCAGTGGGCGTGGAGCTAGCGGTGTTTGTCCCTGGTGAAGAGGGGTATACCTTGCTCGCCTTTACCCCAGGGGTCCTGTCCGAACCTGAGCTTAAGGGCCTTACCCCAAGGCCTGGGGAAAGCCAGGGAAGCGGCCGCAGCTGGGCCCATATCTTCTTTCCAGTGCTAAGCTACGATGGGGCTGAGCTTGCGGTGGTGGGGGTATACCAGGACATTGGGGGCTACCGGCGTATGATCACTCAGCAAAGCTTACAGATGATCATCATCTTGGCTGTGGGCTCGGGGGTATTCATTGCGCTGCTGTTATACCTGATGGGCAGGGTCTTGGCTCCACTTCAGACAGTAGCCCAGGCCGCCGATGCAATCGCGGCGGGGGATCTAACCGGAGAGCTCCCAGCGGTGGGGGGCCGGGACGAAGTGGGAACCTTGGTCTCCGCCTTTACCGGTATGACCGCATCTCTCAAGGAGATGGTAGGATCGTTGGCAGCGGCAATCGGTGAGATGAGTTCCGCGAGCCAGCAGCTGGCTTCTTCTACGGTGCAGGCCCGGATGTCCATGGGACAAGTCTACGAGACGGCTGATGACTACTCCGCGGCGGCCCAGGCCATGGAGAGCATTTCTTCTGCCGTAAACGACATTGTGGGCGCTGCCCAAGAGGGCAATCTAGTGGTGGGCCAAGCCGTGGTTGGTACGGAGGAACTAAAAGAAACTATGGGACGGCTCACTGAGTTTATCCACATCCTAGCCCAGCGCTCAGAGGAGATCGGCAGGATCGTGGAGGTAATCAGCGGCCTCGCGGAGCAGACTAACCTTCTGGCACTGAACGCCGCAATTGAGGCGGCCCGGGCCGGTGATGAAGGGCGGGGCTTTGCTGTAGTCGCAGAAGAGGTGCGGAAGCTCGCGGAGCAATCGGCCCAGGCTGCGAAGGAAATCAGTGAACTCATCAGGTCTATTCAGCAGGAGACCAATGAAGCGGTCATGGGTATGTCTCAGAGCGCCCAGCAAACAGCTGAGACCAGCCAGCGGGTGAGCAAGAGTGGGGAAGCACTTGCCCGCATTGTGGCCACGGTGTCACGGGTAACAGGGTTGGTGGAGCAGGCTTCCCGCAGCATAGAACAGCTCAACACTACCAGCCAGGAGATCAGCGCAGCGGCTCAAGAGCAGTTTGCGGTGATGGATGAGATGGCCGCCGTTGCCCAAACTCTCAACCAGATGGCAGAAACCCTTCAGGAGCTGAGCGGTAAGTTCAAGGTCTAACTGGAGGTGGACGAGGTTGCGATTGAGAATTTCGCATCTTCGTGATAATATATATAAAATCCACACTCGACTACATGGGGAGGGTTAAGGCATGCCGTGGCATCCATCTTTATCTGTGGGAATTGAACTCATCGACGAACAGCACAAAGAGTGGTTTAAGCGGGCTGAGGACCTTTTTGAAGCGGGGAAGAAAGGACAAGCGAAGGAGTATATAGGGGAGCTTTTGGGGTTTCTCGATCAGTACACCAAGAAGCACTTTGCTGATGAAGAGCGCTATATGCTCAGCATCAACTATCCCGGCTATGATGAGCAGAAGAAGGCCCATACTGCTTTCATTGGCCAGCTTGAGAAGCTTCGCAGCGATTACCAGGCATCCGGAGGAAGCCTGACGGTGATTATCCAGGCGAACAAAATGGTCATCGACTGGCTTACTAAACATATCTCCAATATGGACAAGAAGATCGGCG
This sequence comes from Peptococcaceae bacterium 1109, assembly GCA_001028815.1. GTDB lineage: Bacteria > Bacillota > Limnochordia > Darwinibacteriales > Darwinibacteriaceae > 1109. The sequence continues at coordinate 56,011 of LDJB01000004.1, read as the reverse complement.
ACTTCGTCCAGGGAAAGTAACAGATCGGTAAGGAGCGTGCGCTCGAAAGGGCGCACGTTTTTTTGACTCCTGCCGGAGCCGGCAATATATAAAACTACATTTTACACTGGCTGGAAAGTAGTGTCAATGCCAAATTTGCGTTTCTCTCGCCAGTGTGGTATCATTAAGACAAGACAATAATGGAGGAACGCAGATGAATTTGCTCAATCAGCAGGTGAGGCACGAGCATTTTGGCGACGGAACAGTGGTAGACTGCACCGCATCCCACGTGAGAGTGCGCTTCCCGGTGGGAGAAAAGCGGTTCGCTTTTCCCGATGCGTTTGGGACGTACTTGAGCCTGACTGATCCAGAAACGGCAAGGTTGGTAGAGGATCTCAAAAAAGAAGTTGAAAAAAAGCGAAAAGCAAAGCGCCGCGCCCTAGACAAGCAGCGAGCTGAGGAATTGGCGGAGCGTCAGAGGGAGTTGGAGCGGGAGCGGCTCCTCAGAAGCCAGGCGTTTTCCCCCGCATCTCAGGCGTGCTTTTGGTGTGATGGGGAGGAGCTGGAGAAGGTGTTCGCCGAGTGGCGGGTCTTCACAGGGCTCCGTAAATCGGGACAGGATGCAGGGAAACCGGTGCGCTTAGTGCGTATGGGCAACAATAGTGCCTGCCTTATTACTGAGCGGGAACAGGGCATGGCTGAGGAAGACCGGCGGATTGCAGGCGTTTTTCTGGCAGATGAAACCTTCGTGGGTAAACTGTGTGACGACGGTTATATCCCCGGGCATCCCAAGTACAGGCTGCGCTTTTCTGAAGAAGAATCTCAGAGGCTCCTCTTCTGGAACTACTACTGCGACGAAAGATATCCCTTGAACACCACTTGGAATCGGGGGAGGCACCGCTACTTCCACAACATCTGGATGGCGCAGATTCTCCGAGATGTAGTTTCCTTGAGGGCCGAGACCGAAGGGGAAGAGCTGGCTAAGGAGTTTTTCCAGCATTTTTGTGAGCTGAACCACATTGATGGGGAGAAGATCCCGCCTCCGAACGGGTCCCTCATTCGCCAAAAGGCACAGGCTAGTTAGGAGTACGGCTGAAAGCGCCCAGCAAACCCTGTGGTAAGCTGGGTTTTTGCTGCTGGTGCTATGCACGAGAGTTTTATCACAAGAATTCTATATAAGTTCTCCTTAACCTATTGACTACTGCAGGGAATGTGGTATAGTAGAGCTTGGATTGCGAATAAGTTCACAATCACAAAAGACTTATGCCGCAATCAAAAGCCCTCTGCCAGGTCCATTTGCAGTACGGGGAACAACAAATGTACGAGGGAGGAACTTGTGTGGGAAGAAAGATGAAGAAGGCGTTGTTGGTTGGCTGCTGTTTCTTACTGGTTGGCGCCCTCGCACTGATGGGCAGTGCCGAAGCGGTAGAAACTCTTGTTGGTAAGGCGAAAGGTTTCGGCGGCGAGATTATCGTTACCGTAACCAAGCAAGGAGACAAAATCATCGCGGTTGAAGCAGTTGGTGAACGGGAAACACCAGCTATTGCAGGACCAGCATTGGAGAAAATCCCCCAGATGATCGTGGAAGCCAATTCCACCGATGTGGATGTCATTACCAACGCAACGATCACCAGCAAAGCAATCATCTACGCAGTAAATAACGCACTAGACCCAGAGAACTACCCGGCACCGGCTGAGGAAGCCAAGAAGGCAGTAGAGCCTAAGGCCGTGACTGCAGCGAAGGTATACCAAGGCTTTGGCCTTTCGAACATGCACCGCTTTGGGCCTGGTGCAGATGATACAGGCACACCTGTATACAGCATCAATCAAGTAATGACTCATGTTTTGTTTGATGAGGAAGGCAGAATCCTCGCCCTCCACGTCGATCAGCTAGAAGTTGCCACTCCCAACTATGATGGCGACGGCATGCCTCATTTCAGCGGCTTCCCAGGCCAAGGCGGCTACAACTGGGATATGGACCACGACGGCAAAGTGGATGGCAAGACCGAAGACACAGTTGAGAACTTCGCGGCTGAGGTAGCTGGCTGGAGAACCAAGCGGGAGCGGGGCGACAGCTACCGCATGGGAGTTGGCACCTGGGCCGATCAGATGGACACCTTTGAGCGCCTTTTCGTGGGCATGACCGTTGATGAAGTGGAAGAGTGGTTTGCGAAGTATACCTCTGACCGGAACGGCAGGCCTCTCAAACCCGGTTCCACCAACGAGCAGGACAAGGCAAAGTTTGATGCCCTGACCGCAGAAGAACAAGCAATGCTTGCTGATGTTGTCACTGGCGCTACCATGAGCCTGAACGACTCTCACGGCAACATCGTGGAAGCCATTCGTTTCGCATACGAAAACCGCATTGGCCTTGACATTAACGGAGCTGCTTCCATGGGCCTTGGCCTGCTGAGCACCCACCGGGTAGGGCCTGGCAGCGATGATACAGGCACACCTGTATACAGCATTAACCAAGTGTTTGCCAACACCCTCTTTGACGGGGAAGGCAGAATCGCAGCTATCCACGTGGATCAGCTGGAGATCTCTACTCCTAACTATGATGGAGCCGGCATGCCTCACTTCAGCGGCTTCCCAGGCCAAGGCGGCTACAACCTGGACCTTGACCACGACGGTAAGGTAGATGGCAAGACTGGTGATAGCGAAGCCTTCTTCGCTGCCGAGATTGCCAGCTGGAAGACCAAGCGGGAGCGGGGCCAAGGGTACCGCATGGGCGTAGGGACCTGGGCCGATCAGATGAACACCTTTGAGGAACTCTTCGTAGGCATGACTGTGGACGAAGTGGAAGAATGGTTTGCGAAGTATACATCTGACCGGAACGGTAGGCCTCTCAAGCCCGATTCCACCAACGAGCAAGATAAGGCCAAGTTCGATGCCTTGACTGCAGAAGAACAGGCAATGCTTGCTGACGTTGTCACCGGTGCTACCATGAGCTTGAACGACTCCCACGGCGACATCGTCGGGGCAATCAGAAAATCCTTCGAAAACCGGGTAACCATCGATCTCACAATTGAAGACTAATGCATCAATACACACGGCCGATAGCAGCTTAGCTGCTGTCGGTCGTTTTTTGTGCGGAACTCAGTTGCCTCTCTCGCCTGCAGAGCGATGCAAAAGGAAAATAGCCTTAACATCTAGAAAACAGTTCCAACACGAGGTGGCGCAATCTGATGGGTGTGGAGTGACTGGCTGTGTGTAACGTGATTACCAACGATCGGGTTTCCTTGCTCAGGAGTCTGCAATCGTCAATTAGGCGGGCGGAACAGATCAAACTGGTGGTTTCCTTTGTGGTCGAATCTGGGGTTCGCCTGCTTCTACCTGACCTAAAGGGCGCGGTGGAGCGCGGGGTGTCCGTGCAGATTCTCACAGGCCGCTATCTTAATGTTACAGAACCCTCTGCTCTGTATCTTCTCAAAGATCAGCTGGAAAACAAGGCAGATATCCGTATATATGAGTCTGGGGATATAGCTTTTCATCCCAAGACCTACATTTTCATTGGCGGTACCACAGGAGAGGTCTACGTGGGATCATCAAACTTGTCCCGCAGTGGTTTGGTAGATGGCATAGAATGGAACTACCGCCTCCTTTCGCGGTACAGGCAAGAGGATTACCACGAGTTCATTACTCAATTCGATGCTTTGTTCACCCAGGCACGCCCGGTGGATGACGACTGGCTCAAAGAATACAGCCTATCTTGGAGGCGGCCTCGCTGGCTGGGAATCTCCAGCACTCCCCAGGAGCCTGCCGCCGAGGTGTTTCCACGGGGGGCGCAGATCGAGGCGCTCCATTATTTGGAACGGTCTCGGGAAGAGGGTTTTCGGCGGGGCATGGTTGTGATGGCTACCGGAGTAGGCAAAACCTACTTGGCGGCATTTGACAGCCAAGAGTTTCGGCGTGTCCTTTTTGTGGCCCACCGAGAGGAAATCTTGCGTCAAGCCTATGAGACTTACGAAAAGGTAGTGCCACTAAGGACTAAGGGCTTCTTCAATGCCGTGGAAAAGGCCACGGATTCCGATATAGTCTTTGCCTCGGTGCAAACGTTGGGTCAGGAGAGGTACCTGCGGCCATCGTATTTTGCGCCTGATTGCTTTGATTACATTGTCATCGATGAGTTTCACCACGTGGCCGCTCAGAGCTATCGCAGGATAGTTGACTACTTCAGGCCCCGCTTCTTGCTGGGGTTAACCGCCACGCCGTACCGGATGGACAATCAGGATATTTATCAGTTCTGTGAGGACAATATAGTCTACGAAATCAACCTTCAGGAGGCAATCAATAAGGACTATCTGGTGCCCTTTCACTACTACGGGATCTACGATGATACGACCGATTACTCCACAATCGACATTTCTAACGGCCGCTATGTCAGTGAACAGCTAGAAAGAGCCCTGTCTGCCGCACCCCGTGCTGATCTCATTCTGAAGTGCTATCAGGAGTACAAAACAGAGCGGGCCTTGGGGTTCTGCAGCGGCATCAGGCATGCCAACTTCATGACGGACGTGTTTAGACAGCATGGGGTGAGGGCGGTAGCGGTACACAGCGGAGAAGGCCCGCATGTTATGGACCGAGAACAAGCCGTTAAGGCCCTGCGCACTGGGGAAGTGGAAGTGATCTTCTCGGTGGATCAGTTTAATGAAGGAGTGGATATTCCCGAAGTTGACCTTATCATGTTCCTTCGCCCAACAGAGTCTTATACAGTGTTTGTGCAGCAGCTGGGGCGGGGTTTGAGGAAGTGTGGAGGCAAAAGACATGTAACAGTCCTAGACTTCATCGGCAACTATAAGAGAGCCCATTGGATACCCTTGATTCTTACCGGACGCAATCCTCAAGACGAGCGGGATCATTATTACAGCATCCGCGATCTATCTGAGTCTGTCGCGGAGGGCTGTATGGTGCACTTTGATATGCGCTTGCTAGACGTCTTTGAGGAGATGCGCAAGTACGATCCGCTGCCTGAACGGATGAAAGCTGAGTACTTCCGCATCAAAGCCGACTTAGGCCGCAGGCCCCTCCGCCTTGACATTCATGCCGGGAGTGACATTGCCTCTCGAGTGTTCCTAAGGCCAAGTTACCTGCGTCCGTTCAAGGGGTATCTGCGGTTCTTAGCGGATATTGGCGAGCTTAGCACGGAAGAGGAGAGCTGGCTAGATACGGATATTGAGGAGTTTCTCATTGACCTTGAGAAGACGTCCATGACCAAGCTTTACAAGATACCAACCATCAAGGCCTTTATTCATGAAGGCAGGCTGCGGCCTGCAGTGTCCAGCACCGAGATAGGGAAGGCCATGCAGAGTTATTACCAAGATCCCCGTTTCAAAGTGGACATGCAGGATAAATCTAGCAAGGGCTATGCAGAGTGGCCGCTGGAGAAATGGACACGCTTGGCTGAGAACAACCCCATTCATTTCCTGAACAGAAGCTCATCGTTTTTTCAGTACGATGAGATCAACAGGCAGCTGCGGCTGGCGCCTACAGTTGTGGTAAGACAGTCGCCTGCGCTTATTCAACACATTGAGGATATCCTGAGGTATCGCGAACGGGTGAAAGTTGCCAGCCTATACAAACGAAGAGGATGAGAGGGTGGATTATCATAGCTGTATATGACAAGTTAGTGCGGGACCGCATCCCGGAGATCATCAATGCCAACGGAAAGAAGTGCCGTTTTTCTCAGGTGAGCGGAGAGCAGCTCATCGCAGGGCTTGAGGCAAAGCTCCTGGAGGAGTGGAGAGAGTTTCTTGATTCTGAGCGGGACGTAGAAGAGCTCGCGGATATACTGGAAGTAATCGATGGTTTGGCCGCTCACCTTGGTTCTTCCTTCGAGGAAGTCCTGCAACTCAAGGACAGGAAGAGAAGTGAACGGGGAGGATTTGACGACGGCATCTGGTTGGAATGGGTAGAGGACTAGGCCTTCGCCAGTACTAGCTTGAAAAATAGCCATGCCACATGGCTTTTCCACCTCATATACTAGGGCATAACTTGACCGAGGTGGTAAATGTGGCCCTGACCGTTTTGATGCTGGTCAATCAACTAGATGTGGGCGGGACAGAAACCCACGTCCTGTCATTAGCTAAGCAACTAAAAAAGGAGGGCGTTAACGTCGTTATCGGCACTGCCGGGGGCGTCCTTCTCGATGGATATTCAGAGAGCCAACTTGAAATCGCACACCTGCCCTTCAAGAGCGATAACCCAGTCTATTCCGAGTACAAGCTTCTCCTGGAGAAGGCCAAAGAGCTGGTTGTAACCCATAGTGTGAACCTGATCCATGCCCATTCCATTGCTGCCCTGAAGGTAGCAGTCCAAGTGAGCGATGAAACCCTAGTACCCACGGTGGCAACCATCCACGGCAAGTTTTATCCACCCCGCAGGCTTAGAGGGCTTCTAGATCGCTGTCCTAAAGTGATTGCCGTAAGCAGCCCTGTTGTCAATTGGCTCTCCAAAGCCATTGACTATCCCATTCATCAGATTGCACTAATACCCAATGGGGTCGATACGGAGTACTTCACACCTGGAGAAAAGCTCAACCCCTTCCGGGCCGAGCTTCAGATCCCAGAAGAGGAGAGACTGGCCGTCATCGTGAGCCGCCTTGCCTGGGAAAAGACCCGTGTTGTGGAAGCGGCCATCCAAGCGGTTGTCAATCTCCAAGGGGAGTTTCCCCTTCACCTCGCGATTGTGGGGGGAGGAGCTCACCAACCGTTAGTCCATGCAGCTGCTCGGCTCGCCAACGCCGCTGCAAGCAAAGACGTGGTAAGGGTAATCGGTCAAAGGATTGACCCCCTTCACTGCTTCCAAGCAGCGGATGTGGTTATCGGCACAGCCCGGGTTGCTCTGGAAGCCCTGAGTTGCCAAAGGCCGTTGATTGCAGGCGGCAACGCCTCCTATGTTGGCTATCTCGAACCGAGCAACCTCGAAAAGGCCTGGTCAGTGTATTTCGGAGACCACCACTGGGCCTACCCCCTCACCGTGGAACGGTTAACAAACGATCTGCGTCGCGTCTTAGAAAACATCGCGGAAGCGGAGCAAAACGCAGCCAAACTGCGGGAATGGGTATTGGCCAACTTCGATATCAAAGACATCGCCAAGCAGACCCTGCAGTTCTATGAAGACACCCTAGCGGGCAAGGAGTTGAGCTCGTCCTTGCTGCCTGAACTAGCCACAAGCGACGAGAAGCCAGCAGGACAGAAGCGGCGGGGAGGCAAGCAGAATGTGCCAAGCCTCTCCCTTTTTGACGAACGGCCCTTGGTCAGCGTGGCAATCCCTGCGTATAACCGAGGCCAATACCTAGAGGAGTGCCTGCAGTCCCTAGCCGCCCAGACATACCGTCCCCTGGAGATCGTGGTTGTCAATGATGGTTCCACAGATAATACCGGAGAGGTTTCCCAGAACTGGTGGGCTGCGCTGGAAGATAAGGACGGGCTCTCCTTTGTCTATTTGGCATTGCCCCACAACACGGGATATGCCTCGGCCCAAAGCATCGCCTATCGCCTCAGCACAGGGAAGCTTATTGCTAATCAAGACTCAGATGATATAAGCCATCCCCAGAGGCTGGAAAAACAGGTTGCATTCCTCCTTGCTAACCCTGACTACAGTTTCGTAGGGACCAACTTCGCCGTCTTTGCCGGGGACATTACCAAAAAGCGACGAAGCTACATGGTGCGCTACGGTTTTGAGCGGATCGCCACCAGCTACCAGAATGGCGGACACGTGATCTGTTTCGGTACACTGCTCTTTAAGCGTGCTCTCTTTGAACGCATAGGAGGCCTCACCAGCTTCCTGAAAGGAGCAGAAGACTACGAATGGATCACCCGGGCTCTGAATCAAGGGTTCTATGTGGATAATCTGAAAGAACAGCTCTACTATTACCGGTCACATCCAGGCCAGTTGTCCCGCCTTGTCAAGTCCACCCGGCGGCTTAAGCGGCCTTGGGAGTACGTCTTAGAACTCGGTTCCCTTGATGCTTCATCAGGAGGAATCGGGCTGGAACAGGTAGAAGGTTAAGCGGAAGCCACTTAGATTCGCAAACTGGAAACGGGGGATTAGTTTTTCACGATTAATGAAAATCGCAGTTATTCTTCTCCTCGCCGTAACGCCACTGGCTGTTTTCAAGCATCATTGGTTATGACTATCACTCCCAATCCGATCACGTATGAGTACGGCAAAGAAGCGCAGATATCACGTTCAAGCTCCGTACCCAAGGATTCGGTGTACTGCAGCTGAACAGGCTGATCCTGGAACTTCTTGATGAAGATGGAGCCTCCGCTAATCGGACCGAAATTAACCTCGGTACCAGTGCGGTCGTAGTTCCTGGTGTTGGCCGCACCGAGATCCAACCGCTGAACCTTCCCTTTAACCCTAGCGAACTGTCAGAGGAAGATTACATCGCACAGTATAAGGGTAAGACCTACACCCTGAAAGTTACGATTACAGGCGGTAAGGACGTTACCGCAGAAGCCCAAGTTGTCTTTGAGTAAAAAATGAGCTAGGCCTATGCCTAGCTCTTAGTCTTTCAACCACGCTGTGGAGCTTTCTCCTTGAGGAGGTAGTGGCCTTCGGGCAGGTTGCTCACGGCGTAGTTCACCACCTCTTCAGGGCTGATGGGTTTGCCTTGTTCATCGACCAAAACGGTGCCACCCCTGTAAGATTTGGTGTTCCAACGTTTTGCGAACTGGTACTCCCCAGAGTCATTCCACAGGAATGGTGTGGGTAAGAAGCCCGCAGCAAAGGCCAGGTACAGCCCTTCGGGTGTGTACAACTGAGGGATGTGCCGTTCGAGGCTGGCGATCACGATTCGTGCCGAACGGAGAAGCGCAGCCTGGCGAGCAGCCACATCCCCGTTTGCACTCATATCTTCTATAGCGCCGCCTTTCCGAAGCTCCCTGTACTTTTTGAGGGCAAACAGGGTTATCTTAACGCTGTCGTCGATGATATCAGGTGTGGCCAAATGCACCGCTTCCGAGTAGCTCACCACATGAATAATGGGTGGGCTTGTTTCATCTAGAGGCTCAATATCATCCATGAGGGCCGTTACAGCCGCGAGCTGTACTTTCGCCTCGTAAAGATCGGGGCGGAAGTAATCTAGCCCTGCTCGAGGTTGGAGGATCACGCGGAAGGTGGGGCCCTCCAGCTCTCGAAGGAGTGTAAGCATAGCCCTGGATTTGGCTAGGTCCTGCACACCCCAGGTCATCCGCGGGGTGTTCAGCATGTTTTGCAGGATATAAGTTCGGATGCCCAATGACTTGGCAAGCTTCGCAGCCAAGTAAGCGGAAACGATATATGTCACATCATCCGCACCCCGGAAGGCGAAGTGGTGCGACACATTTGCCTCAAAAGGCTTGCCTGTCTGGGCAATGTATCGCAGGGCCTCCACGTGCTGCTGGAGATTTGTATAGAGATCGTATGGCCCACGCCCATCGAGTTGGTTGAACCACCAGAGGGACAAGGCGTGCCAGCAGATGTTGATAGTTTCCTCGTGGATGGCTGCCAGTTCTGGGATGCGCTTTGTGCCTGCATAAGTCCGCAGGAGCAGGGGGCGGGAGTTTTCCCACACTTCCCGGTACTCCTCAGGGCTGTTGATGGGCACGCCGCCGCCGTTGGGGCGGTCACCCCAATTCTCGCCGAAGTTGGACTGAGTAAGCTGTGAGGTTCCGATGGAGAGGATGTCCAGATACCCGTTTTTCCCAAGCTGCCTCGCCCAGGCGATAAATTCCTTCACGGACTCCTCCCTGGTGCCCTTGGCATCGTATGGGCCGCAGTGGGCTCGCATCAAGGGGTAGAACGGCTCGTGTTTGAGGGCATGCTGCAGCCGCCTTTCCACCGTGTCTCGCCTCGTGCCAAACTCAGGGTACCCTGAGCGATCCACTGGCTGAAGCCCCAAGTACTCTTGGCTGTTGATCACATCGCTCCCGAACTGCAGGCGGAAATCATCGTAGCCCGATCCAGCTAGCACGTCCCTGGGAATGCGCTCGGACGGTACATTCAGCTTCACCAGGGTCTCACTAGGAGATTCACCACCCCCGAAGGTAACCACCAAGCCTTTGTGTTCCTTTTCAATCCTCTCACATGCGCTGGGAAGGCCCGCAAAGAAAACTCCATCAATGGGCCCCCCTTGGTGGCTCAAAAGCTCCGCCGACCGCAAGGCGCGGATGAAATACCCAACCATGTCCACCGCTGCCTCAGGGTCAAGTCTGTAGGTTAGCCCAACTCTGTTAATCCTTTGTGCCCTCAGCCACTCTATAATATACTCCTGATGCTTTTCATGCTGAATCTCATTCAGGTATTCACTAACTGCTTGATCTCCCACGATCACCTCATACCCGCAATCCCGCACCAAGTCAACTGCGGCATTGATTCCCAAGGTGTGTGCGTCCAAAGTAGGCTTCAAAAAAGCGTAGCGAATGCTGCTCATTCGTTGACCTCCCGCTTATTGCATCATCATCGATGTGAAAGACTCCAGTCCCTCTGGGCGTAAGAGGCTCCCCAAGTTACGGCCCGATTCCCGGAAGTCTTCCTCAAGGAGAGCGTTGGCGAGATCGATGACCAGTGTAGTGTACTGCATATCTAGCCGCAGTGCCTTTCCCACTGCCTCCAGGGGCACCAGCCCAAAGGGGACATCTTCGAGGATATAGCGGTGCCTAAGGGAAGAGGGTGCATCGATGGTTTTATAGGCTTCGATAGCCTGAATGCACTGGAAAACGCTGCTGCCTTCTACCCGGTACGTCCTTCTCAGCCAGTCCAGGACAGTTTCCACCTCATAGCCTAGCTGCCTGGATACCTCAACTCTCTCCGCATCTATTCTTTCTATGAGTCTGCCGATAGAGGGCGTTATCCCCTCGTAATAGTACTTGTAGCTACCGTCTGTGCTCTCAGTCCAGCCTGTGTTTAGCAGCAAGGGTGCACAGTGAAGAACCATCCCCACATTCCCAAGGGACGTCTGGATCATGGACCTTGCCGGGACAAAGTACGGCTGGAGGCATTTAGGGAGCATCTTGATGATCTCCTCATTTTCCCTCGGATTTAGGGTAGAGATAGGGATCCTCTCTTTTAGGGAAATGACATGCACCGCATCTGGCTCGGTCTTGCGGCAGGTGTAGACAATAGTTTGCGTTTCAGCTACCTTAAGGGAAGTAGAGCGGTTGCGCATGCGGAACACGTTGTAGAAGTCTAGAGCACCAAAGGTTCGCCCTGGATTGAGGACGATGAGGATCTGAGATACTTGCATGTGTTTGGCCAAAAGTTCTGCCACTTCCCGATGAGAGTTAGCTGGCGTTGTGACAAGGATCACCTGCGGCTCGAAGAAACTTAAGGCTTGTTTCAAGTCATCGGTGATGAGAGCGATCTCATACTCTCCTTCGATGGCACCGTGCAGGGTAATCTTCCGGTCATCCATGAGCTCGTCAATGGTCTCACGGGACCGATTCCAAAGAACCACAGTGTCTCCCTCTTTTGTCAAGTGTCCGGCTGTGGCAAGGCCGGAGTTTCCAGCACCAATCACAATGACGTTCATCGTGCGACCTCCTTTATGCGGAGCGTTCAAGACAGATTGGCTTGAGAAAGGGTGGGTAGAGCTGGGAATGAAATATAAAAGCCTTGCCTTGGTTTAAGAGGGGTTACTCTGCACCGAGACAAGGCTTCGATAATAAGGCCTAATGTAATCGTAATATAGTTGGAGGATTCTGTCAACTGGTACTGAGTTCGTGTTATGAATGATCTTTTATTACGAAAGTTCGCGATTCTTTCTGAAAAGGGGAAGAGATATGTCCAGGATCCGGGGCGGGCCTCTCGTCCGCAGGCTAGAGATTCTCAAGCTCTTGCAGGGCAATCCTATGCGAACCGCTGATATCGGGGATTATTTCCGGTCAGAGGACGCAGAGACGGTAGATCCCCGAACCATCCAGAGAGATCTTCGGGCTCTGCAGGATGGCTTTGAGTTCTTAGGCACCACCCTCAAGATAACTGAAGAAACCCGCGGCCATTCATTGAAGTACTACAAATCAACCGTCCATCCCCTGTTTCTAGCGCTTAACCTAACAGAGCTTACTGCACTGCTCAAAGCCCTACAATGGGGCTGCAGGGACCCAGATCAACAGGTGAGGGAAACATACAGACACCTCTTAAACTATGTATACCGCCAGCTTACCGACTATGCCAAGGGGAGGTTACAGCACGTCCTGGATGTGGAAATTCCCAAAGAGCCTGCTCAAAACCGCCCCGAAGAGGATATCTACCGGACGAACATTCTTTATCTGCTCAAAAGCGGCCGGCAGGTGAAAATTACCTATACAACCGAGAAGGGTGACCGTGTTACAAGGCTCGGCCGCGTTAGGAACTACAAAGAAGGGATAATCACCTTCCGGGATCTTGAGGAAGGCTCAACGTTGTCACGGCACTCTAGTGAGATCTTTATAGACTGGGATGAGATTGACTACATGTAAAGCCAAACTCGACATTTGAATGCATAGTTTTATCTGGCCTCCTGAGGTATAATTACCGCACGATAAAGCCATCTAGGAGGTCGATCGTCTATGAGGATGGAACATCGCCATGAGAACCTACCGCTGAGGAGATTTCCTGCTCACTCCCCTGATTTAGTCGCAGCTAGAAGAACCATAGCAGCTCTTGAGGCCATGCTTTCCCACTGCCCCGAGGTTGATGCCCAAGCCCTGCAGGAGGTGCTCCAGTTCCAAGCAGAAGATGGCTCTTTTAGGCTGAGCGACAGTTGGAAAATGCCCGCGGATGCCCGCGTTGAATTTGGCTATTATCCAACCTATGTGGCCTCAGCTGTTCTGATGAGGGCGTATCTCGCCTCGCAGCCAAAGCTGCCCCAGGAAACGCTTAAGGATGCCCTGGAAAAGGCCCTTTCCGCGAGCCTAGGCCGCAGGCTAAGAGATTACCGCAAGGAGAACTTCGTGATCTCCTGCGGCAGAATGAGATTCTCAGCCATGGCCTATGTGATGACAGATAGGAAGAAGCGAATGGTTACACCTGAAACAGCGGCTCCTACCGCAGACTATCTGAGTTGGATCCGCACAGGATATGAGGAAGCAGGTTTTGGAGAATCACCTAGGAGGTAGAAGAATTGACCATCTTCGATGAAATCCACGCCGAGATCGCCGCTGATCCCATGAACAAAGAATACACTGAACGGGGGATCTTTCCCTTGTTTAAGGCTTCTAAGGATGCTCGGCTAGTGATCGTAGGCCAAGCACTGGGCAGGAAAGCCGAGGCAACCCGGCTGTTTTGGAACGATCCCAGCGGCGATCGCCTCCGGGAATGGATGGGCATTGACAGAGACCAGTTTTACAACTCCCCTTACCTTGCCCAGCTGCCCATGGACTTCTACTATCCCGGTAAAGGTAAGTCTGGGGACAACCCGCCTCGGCCTGGGTTTGCGGAAAAGTGGCACCCCCGGCTCCTGGCGGCTATGCCCAACGTGGAAACCATCATCCTGGTGGGTGACTATTCCCAGAGATACTATCTAGTGGAGCGGCGCAAAACAAACCTAACGGAGACGGTGAAGCACTTCCAGGAGTATTTACCCCGTTACTTGCCTCTAGTACACCCCTCACCCCGGAATAAGGCCTGGCTGAAGCGCAACCCCTGGTTCGAAGCTGAGGTCATCCCTGTTGTGCGCGAGGTCACTGCCAGGCTCATGGAGATAAAGTCCCAGTCTTCTCAAGAGCGGCAGGAACAGACAGATTTCTAGAGAATCTTTCCCACAAAAGGTTTTCCTTACACTGGGGAGTGAGGACTGTGAAGATTTCTGGCGAGTCATATGGAACACGCTATCGGGATCTCTTGACTGGCGATCTGCCCAAACTTGCCGCCAGGCAGGTTGATCAGGTTGAAGATCTTAACGTCCCTGGTTCAAAGGAAAACCATAGGGTCAGCTTTAGGTATGACAAGGACTTGGGGAAGAATGTAGCGCACATCATTGACAACTCCACAGGCAAGACCGTTAGGCAGCTTCCAACGCCCACCCAGGTCGACCACATGATCCGGATGAGAAAGCTCATGGGCTTGTTTGTAGATGAAAGAGCTTAAGTGCCGAAATCGTTGAATCTGGCCTCTACGCCTGGTAGAGGCCTTTTTATATGCCAGGGTGAGCTTACACATATGCAGCCACACCTATGAATTGAGAAACAAACGCGGAAATTCAGAAGGAATATGTAAATTTACAGATAACATTTAGCGGCATATGCCGGCTCGTGCTGCGAAAAATAGTCTTCTCCATAGTTTGGTTTTCCCGTAGGAAAACGGGCGATATGGGAGAATTAAATAGACACTTTCAAACTTATTTGGCCGGGAAGAGCGTGTTATCTGAGGGGAGGGCCAATCGTGAAAGGATTGAGGCTCAGTATCAAGGCTAGACTCATGCTCTACATCAGCTTGCTGGTGTTGCTGTTGATTGGGGGCACCAGCCTGTTTTCGTATTTTAGCTTACGGCAGGTGGTAGGAGATGGTGTAGCCAGAGAAGCTCAGGCAGTTACGGAAAAAAATGCAGAGGTCATGTCCCAATGGTTTAAGTCCATTGAGGATGAACTCTATCTGTTTTCCTCAGTTCCAGCAGTGCGGGGGTTTGACCTGGATGAAGCCAGGGCGCTCATGGCTGCTTTGATGGCCAACAGGCCAGAGTACGGCGGGATTCTCCTCGCTGACCTCACCGGTGAAGCAACGACCGTGGAAGGTTTGACGATTAATATTGCTGCACGGGATTACTTCAGCGGAGCCTTAGGGACAGAGAAAATCTACTATTCCGAACCTATGATCACTCAGGGGACTAATGTAGCTACTGTGATGGTGGCTCGGCCCGTTCTTGGTGATGATAGTCGGCCCGTTGGCGTGCTTGCCTTTTCCGTTACTCTAGAGCACTTGCAGCAAGTGGCGGAGAGCCTGAACCTAGCAGGCTATGGCCATGGGTGGCTGATCAACGACACAGGGGTGATTGTGGGGCATCCCAACTTGGAGTATGTGGGGAGCACAGCGCTGTTTTCAGACATATCCGGCCTGAAGCCCATCGTGGAGCAGATGCTCGCAGGTAGGTCTGGAGTGGATCGCTATACAGCCGAAAAGGGCCAGCGGCTGGTGGCCTTCGCACCCATAGCCCAAAACGGGTGGGCTATAGCAGTGGAAGCAGATGAAGGTGATGTGCTGAGGGTTGTTGCCCAGACACGCACCATTATCGTTTCCACGTTTGTGGTGGCACTCCTCATCGGCCTAGCCATAGGGTATGGCCTTGCCGCTTCGCTAACTACCCCTGTTGTGCGCCTTACTCAGAGTGCTGAAAAGGTGAGCGCTGGGGATCTTACCGAGGTGGTTCACGCGGAGCGCCAGGACGAGATCGGGCTCTTGGCTTCTGCTTTTGGTCAGATGATCCAAAATCTCAGTGGGATTATTGAGAGCGTGAAGGACTCTGCAGAAAAGGTGCTGGGCACTTCTAACCAGCTCTCTGCGGCCACTGCAGAAACAGCGGCTTCCATCGAGGAAGTCGCGGCAAGCGCCAATACCTTTTCCCAAACAGTGTCCTCCATGAACAGCAATGTAAGCGAGGTCTCCCAGTCTGCGGTCAACATCACTGCCATGGCTTCCGATGGCGAAGCGGCTCTGGACAGGACGTTTACCCAGATGGCAGAGCTGCGCCACAGTATCCAAGAGCTGGCGGCCACAATTCAGCAGCTAGATGCGAGCTCCGCAGAGATCGAGCAGATCGTGGAGACCATCTCTGCTATCGCAGAGCAAACCAACCTCTTGTCCTTGAACGCAGCTATCGAGGCGGCCCGTGCAGGGGAGCACGGGCGGGGGTTTGCGGTGGTAGCGGAGGAAGTGCGCCGTTTATCGGTACAGAGCAGCAGCGCTGCTGAAGACATCCGCCACCTAATTAGCGATGTCCAGCGCAAGACAGTGGAGGCTGTTGAGGGCATGAACCGCAACGTCGCCAATGTGGAGGAAACGTCACAGGTCGTGGGGGATACAGGTAGGCTGTTGTCTAACATCATCCGCCTGATAGGGGAAATCGCGGACAGGATTAAGTCCATCGGGGAAGATACTGCGGAAATCGATCGGGGAGCTCAAGAGATGGCTGCGGCAACTGAGGAGCAATCTGCTACCATAGAAGAGATCTCTTCCTCGGTACAGGTGCTCAGCGAAATGGCCCAGGAGCTGCAGGCTTTGATTTCCAGGTTCAAGGTGAGTTAGGATTAGGCTCAGACAAGCGGCGGCGATCACTCTCGTAAGACGTTGACGTATTCTCAGGTTTAGGTTCGTTGCTTGGAGATTTGCTGTTCGGCCCGTGCTATCCGGATGCCATGAGGCAACGCCACGGGACGTACGAAGTGATCAAGCGCTTGTGTAACGCCTGTACCGCTTCAACATAGTTAGCCCCCCCAATGGATTTGGAGAGAATCCTTTCGTCTGTTACCACTCAAGGTAGGGGACGTCTCCATGACGAAAGGGGATTAGACTCAGGAGTTCAAATAACAGTAAGCGTTAAAGAGGGCGTACCTTGACAATGTCCTCCTGGCCAATGAGTTGAGAAACCACATAGGCCATAGACGTTAACCGCTCCATT
The DNA here is from genome assembly GCA_001028815.1 of Peptococcaceae bacterium 1109. Lineage (GTDB taxonomy): Bacteria > Bacillota > Limnochordia > Darwinibacteriales > Darwinibacteriaceae > 1109. Next base: position 39,453 of record LDJB01000004.1, on the reverse strand, counting down.
GGTGTCACGGTAGTTGGAGAAGAAAAGACCTCTACCTTGGGGTGGTAGAGGTCGTAGTAAATCATTTGCTGGGTATGCGGCAGTTATCCGGCAGAGATTCTGACCAGGGGAGGAACTCGTCAAGAGCCTTCGTGGTTGCATTGGGGAGCTCTGTGAACAGGTATGTCAGGTACTCGAAGGGCTTGAGACCGTTCTCCTTGGCCGACTCGACGATGCTGTAGGTTGTGGCACTTGCCTTGGCTCCCCGAGGAGTGATGCAGAACAGGAAGTTCTTCCTTCCGATGACAAACGGCTTGATGGACCGCTCTGAGCGGTTGTTGCTTAGCTCTAGCCGACCGTCCAAGAGGAAGTTGTTCAGTTCCTTCCAGTGGTTAAGGCAGTACTCCACAGCCTTGCCTAAATGGCTTTGCTTGGCACATTCCTCGCGGGTCTTTTCAAGCCATGCCAAAAAAGCGTCCAGCACAGGTTTGCTGCGCAGAAGCCGCCGCGCATAGCGCTCCTTAGGATCGACATCCTCAAGAGCATTCTCGATGTCAAACAGATCGTTGCAGAACTTAAGGCCCTCTGCTGCTTGGGGAGCTTTGGACCTTTTGCCTGCAGCTTTGATGGCTTCATCAAAGCCCCTTCTAGCATGGGCCCAGCAGCCAACCCTGGTCACATCGGGGATACCATTGTAACCTCCATAGGCATCTGTGACCAGGTAACCCTTAAACCCTTTCAGGAACTCTTTCGGGTGTTCCCCAGAACGGGTGGGCTGGTACTCGAAAAGCACGATCCCAGGCCCATAACGTCCTGAACGATACAGCCACATGTATGACTGGGATTCAGCTTTTTTGCCGTCTTCCTGGAGAACCTGGAGAGTGGTTTCATCGGCAAATATGATGTCCTGGCTCAAAAGTACTTGCTTCATGCGGTCATAGATGGGCTGCAACCAGTGCTGGGCGGCCATGATCCAGTTAGCCATGTTCTGCCGGGACACCTTTACGCCTCTTCGCTCCCACTGTTTCTCCTGACGGTAGAGGGGAACGGCCATAACGTACTTCTCTTCAATGACATGTGCTACTGCAGAAGGAGAAGCAATACTGCCCGGGAAAGCCCGGTTTGGTTTCGGTGCTTTGACCACAACGGGAGCCGTGCCATCTCCGTGATTCTCGCAGTGGCGGCAGGCGTAAACATACTGCACATGCTTAGTAACGGAAAACTGGGCCGGCACCACGACCAGCTCTTTGGTAACCTCTTGGCCGATGATATGCCTTTCATGGCCGCAGGAACAGGTCAGCTCTTCCTCGGGAAGGCGGTATTCAACCACGGTCTCGGGCAGGCCTTCGAGGCTGACACCTTTCTTTTTCTTGCGCTTGGCACGCTGGTGGGCGGGCACCGTGATCAGCTCCGGCTCCGGAGCAAAGGGCTCTGCGTTTGATTCGGCTTCATTGAAAACGTCCTCAAAGAGCTGAAGCTGATCTTTGCTCGTCTTCTCGCTGGATCTGCCAAAGCGCTTGGCAGTCAGCAGGCGCAGTTGAGCCTCGAGGTACTCCAGTTTCTGGAGGGCCTTGGCCAACTCAGCTTCTGCTTTAAGTGCACGTTCTTGCCATGAGTATTCGGTTGAGTCTTGGGTTTTCGGTGTGTCTTCCATGCCCAGTACTTCGCGAAGGATAAGCTGATTCCCTGCTGGGAAAGGGCTCAGGAAGGGGAAAATGCATGTTAAATTACATACTTCGGAAGCTTAACAGCACGCTGGCTAACGGGCTTTAGCGGTGTTCCCTCCAGAAGCTGGCGCAGGTCCTGCCAGGTAACATCTAGAGGGTTAACTTCCTCGCCTACTTGAGGCCATGGCAGGCGTCCCTGTTCCAAACGGAAGTAGTGGAGCCAAAAGCCTCGCTCGGACCATTCCAGGATCTTAACCCTGTTCCGCTGTCGATTGCAGAAGGCGAACAGGCAGGGCTCAAACGGATTGAGCTCGAAATCCAGCTGGACTATGGCGGCCAGGCCGTCCACTGACTTCCTCATGTCGGTGGCTCCCACAGCCAGGTACACCTTTTGCCTAGGATGACCAATTAACATACGTTCAGCAAGGAGCGGATGACTTCCGTTAGAACCTGGGGGTCAAACCCGCGCTGAATTTCCACAGTCACATTGCCGATGCGCAGCACGACACCAGAGCCAGTAGGAGCTAGTGAATCCAGTTGTATCCATATGCCGTTTTGCGGCTGGTTAGTTTCAGTCTCAAACTTGCGCAGCCAGTACCAGAGTTGGTTGGGCCGCAGCCCATGTTCTCTGCACCATGCCCTTTGGCTTAGACCGCTGGCGCGGAAATCCTCTATCCTCTCAGCCCACAACTCGCGCAGCTCTTGCCTGGCTTTCTTAGTCACACGAATCAGCTCCTTCCCTCTGATGACTTCATTATCTCATCAGCGGAGAGGAGCTAGAAGGTACGGCTGGTTTGACGCTTACGAATAAGTAGAATCAACACACGTTAAGGCCCTGGCGTTATCCAGGGCCTTTTCCGTGGAATAAGGAGCAATGCCATCTTGGCCTTGTGTTTTTATCACAGCAAGTAATATCAAGCAGCGATCTCTCCATTTCCCTAGAATAGATGTAGGGTGGTTGAAGTGAGGTGGGTTAGTAATGTACGAATGGCACCAGCAAATCCAAGCCATTGTCGATGAGATTGATACTTGCATCAAAAGCTACGATGATGAGGCTTTGACGCTTAGGGCCCTTGCTCGCCGGCTGGGTTATTCTGAGTTTCATACAACTCGCAAGTTCAAGGAAGTATCAGGGATGCAGCTCAGGGATTATCTGCGCCGCAGGAAGCTGGCCTTTGCCTTGATTGAAGTGCGAGACAGTGATAAGAGCCTCCTAGACATCGCCCTCGACTACGGCTACTCATCCCACGCGGCTTTCACTCGCGCATTTAAGCTGGCTTACGGTGTCACCCCCAGTGAGTACCGGCAGAACCCCAAGCCAGTGGTGCTGCGCACGAAAATCAACCCCTTCGACCGCTACTTATTAGGATTGGGGGAAATTGGCATGATGAAATCCACGGATGATGTGAAAATCTACTTCGTCACAATTCCTGCGCACAAGTTCTTACACATCAGAAACTACGAGAGCAACGGCTATTGGGACTTCTGGGAAAAGCAAAGCAAGATCCCTGGGCAGGACTGTGATACCATCTGCGGACTCTTGGACAGCATCAAGGGTAAGCTGGATGACCATGGGGGAGGGGAACCTAACAGCGGCAGCGGCCAGGTCATGGGCTACATCAATGATCCCCAAGGCCGGCTGTGCGATTGGGGTATCCGCCGGGTTGAGTGCTATGGCGTGCGCCTTCCTCTTGACTATAACGGGGAAGTGCCTCCCCAGATGCAGCTCATGGATATCCCTCAAGAGGAGTACATCGTGTTTGAACACGGGCCCTTCAGCTATGAGAAAGAAAACCACACCGTGGAGCAAGTAATCGAAAAGGCCATGGCGGAGTTTGACTTCTCCGGTACAGGTTATGCCTTAGATACCACTCCCGGGAGGATTGCGTACTTCTACCACGATCCAGAGCAGTTCTGGAAGTACATCAGGCCAGTTCGTAGGACCAGTTAAGCCGCTCGCCACCTGCTCTGGCGGGTGGCTTCTTCGCTAAATACAATCCCGATCCGAGAGTGATTGAGGCCGTGGCAAAAGCGGGCTTTGATGTGAACCAGGAAACATCCTCCGGATGGAGTCCCTTACTCATGGCACTGGTGTACAACGACCCACAGGTGGCAGCGCGCCTATCGGAGTTAGGAGCAAAACTGTCTGATATTAACCAGCCCAACGTTGAGGAAAATGATGACTATACTCCCATCATGCTGGCGTGCCGTGTCCAGAATCGGGAGGCGGTGGTGACTCTGCTAGAGTTGGGTGCGGCGCTTGATCACAGGAGTTTCATGTATGGCCACACCGCACTGATGCTGGCATCGGAGTGGCTTGATGCCGAGATCGTTCGCATGCTGCTGGAAGCCGGAGCAGAAGTCGATGTGCGCGATACCGATGGCAAAACTGCGCTTCATTATGCCCTCCGGGGCGGAGCAGAGAATATCCGTGTTCTGCTGGAATTCGGCGCTGATGTAAATGCCCAGGCCAGGAATGGCTATAATGGTTTGTGGCGGATCTCAGGTATTAGAAGCCGCTATCGCGAAGGCAGCCCCCAGATAGGTGGGAGCTGCCATCTTCTTAGATTACGCGAAGTGAAATAGGTCCTTCAGCCACTCAATGCAGAGTCCCATCCAGTGGGCCGCGTGGGGGTTAACGCCCCGCCCGTCATCTGTCTCCCATACGGCCAAAGATAAACCGTGTGGGCCATTGGGGAAGATGTGCAGCTCAAAGGGGACTTTGTTATCCTGGAGGGCTGCTGCGAACAGCATGCTGTTTTCCACGGGCACCACATCATCGGCTACTGTGTGCCATAGGAAGGTTGGAGGAGTGTTAGCGCTAACCTGCGTTTCCAGAGACATCTCCTGCACCATCTCGGGGCTGGGGTTGGGACCCAGGAGATTCTCAAAAGAGCCTGGGTGTCGATATTCCCCTGAGGTAATGACCGGGTAAGAAAGGATCAGTGCATTGGGCTTGTTGTCGGGAGCATCCTGCAGCTTGTGCCAGTGTACCCCAAGGCTCGCGGCGAGGTGTCCCCCCGCGGAAAAACCGCACACAGCAATACGGTCAGGATCAAGGTTCCAGCTGTCCGCAGATTGCCTTATTTCTCGAACCGCTTGGGAGAGTTCTAGCATGGGTAGGCGGTAGAATTCTGGAAAGACAGTGTATGTGAGGACGAAGGCATGGAATCCCGCTGCGCAAAACTGCAGTGCCACAGCCTCCCCTTCCCGATCGGCGATAAACCCGTAACCCCCACCGGGGCAGATGAGTACTCCGGGCCTGAGGCGCTCGCCATCCAGAATATATGCGTGGAGCTGCGCCTCAGTGCTCTCCAAGTTGAGCGGATTGATGGGAATGGTTGCAGTCAACACGATTTTTCTCCTCCTTGGCGCTTTGCTTTTCCTACCAATAACTAATGACTTCGTGTTTTTTTTCGTTCTTCCTAGCGATAAACGTACTGAAGTGACTTTTATTTTCTGGGTTTACGTTTCCAGGAAAATTGTCTTGTAAGTGTTGTGTTTGCTGAAGGAATTTGAAGCCCAAAACAGAATAAATAAGTGCATAGATATTGATCTACGAAAGGAGGAACACAATCTCCCTGCCGCATCCTGCGGCACTTCTGTGCATGCGGAGGTGGATGCCTAGCAGAAAACTGCCGAGCGCAAAACTGCTTCGGAAAATGTTGATGCTTGACCTTTGCATGAAGTGTGGATAGGATCTAAGAGGATGGCTAAAGCCATCAAAATCTGTGTCGGAATACGACAGGAGGGGCTATTTACATGAAGAGACTGTTGACTTTGATGCTTGCGCTAGTAATGGCAGTTTCGGCCGCTGGCATCGCCTTTGCAAATCCTTATGATGTGACCGAGCCCATCACCATCCAGTGGTGGCATGCCCATGAAGAACAACTTACACCATATCTGATGTATATGGTCGACCGCTTTAACGAAGAGCATCCATATGTGACAGTTGAACCTGTTTACATTGGCAGCTATGGCGAGATTAAGACCCAGTTAATTGCTGCGGTTGCTTCTGGCCAAGTACCTGCTATCGCAACCGTAAACAGTTCCGAGCCTGCATACTTTGCTGAAGCAGGTATTCTGGAAGTCCTGGATCCATACATTGAGGCCTACAACTACGATGTGGAAGACTTTGGTGAGGGCCTCATCCTTTCCACCAGCTATGAAGGGAAACAGATCGCCCTGCCATACGTCATCTCCACCCAGGTCATCTATTATGATAAGACCGCGGCTGAGGAAGAAGGCATCGAGATGCCCAAGACTTTCGCCGACATGGACGACTTCTTGGCTAAGGCTACCCTGTTCAACGAAGATGGCACCACTAAGCGCTACGGTACCGTAATCCCTGGTTGGGACCACTGGTACTATGAGACACTTTACCTGAACAACGGCGTAAAGGTGATCAATGATGACGGCATGACCACTGACCTCAACGGTGAGCAGTCCGTGTATATCACCTCCAAGCTGAAGGAATGGATGGACAAGGGATACGCTTACTACGCATACGGCACCGCTGCTTCTTCCAACATGCGGCAGCATTTCTGGGATAACCAAGCTTTCAGCGTGTTCCACACCAGCTCCCTGTATGACACCTATGTAGACCAAGTTGGCGACAAGTTTGAAGTCGGCATGGCTTGGCTGCCTGGCAGCATTGATGGCACCAGCTTCCTGAGCGAAGTAGGCGGCGGTATCATCATCGTTCCCGAAGTTGCTTCCCAGCGGCAGAAGAACGCAGCATGGCAGTTCATCATGTTCATGACCAGCCCCGAAATCAACCTTTACTGGGCTGACAAGACTGGTTACTTCCCAACACGCCAGAGCGTCATGGGAACTCCAGAGTATGAAGAGTACCTCGAGCGCAAGCCTGAGATGAAGAACGTTGTCTCCATGAGTTCCTGGATTAACCCACGGAACCAGCATCCTGCTTACGTCACCATTGCTACAGAATGGCGGAATCACCTGAATCTGATCTTCAATGAAGACGCCCCAATCCAGGCCACCTTGGATGAACTGGCAGAAATCGTTGAGGAGATTCTGGAAGACTATTAAGCTCTTCTGGCACTGAGACATTGACTTTGAGGGGGAGGATTTCTATCCCCCTCGATTATATTTGAGGTGGGGAAAAGTGAGCATTCAGACCCGTTTAGGAAATCCGCATGTGACACAAGCGGCAAAAGTTACATCTGCGGTTTTGATTGTCTTAGGAATTCTACTAGTCGTTGTAGGCGTGTTTGGCTACTTGATGGGGGACCTGAACTATGAGCCCCTCCAGCCCATTGCCAAAGAAGTTTACTCGGCTCGCCGCGAAGCCCGGACAGAGGAACGGGCCATTACCGGTACCGTGGATTTGCTCGGGGAAGGCCGGGGAACAGTGCCCATGCGGCTGGTCAGCCTGCTCATGGATAGTGCTATCCTCGTCTTTCTCGTGGGGATCTTTTTTGTCTTTAATGGGATTATGCTGCGCATCCAGTCCTGGGAACGCATGAAGGACATGTTTACGGTTCAGCCTGCCGTATTCTTCTTCCTGCTGTTTGTTTACTACCCTGTTATTGACCTTGTGCGGATCAGTTTTACTGACATGCGCATGCTAGTTGCTGATCCTCAGCCTTTTATTGGTTTGAAGAACTACGAATGGCTGTTTTTGAAGTCCGGATGGAAGATTTTTAAGGAATCCTTGTTCATCACCATGACCTACACCTTCTGGGAGCTGGTCATCACCTTAGCGGGCGGTATGCTCCTGGCACTGTTGTTTAACCGTATGTCCAAAGCGTTTCACGGGATGCGGACCATCGTTTTCATGCCCAAGTATATTGCTGTCTCGACCAGCGCGATTGTGTTTATCTGGATTCTCAACGGTAACTATGGTATCTTAAACTACGTTCTATCTCTCTTTGGCTTCAAAGGCCCAAACTGGTTGGTTGATGCGAAGACAGCTCTGACTGGTGTCCTGATCTTGACGGCCTGGCGTGTTGTTGGGTATGCCATGATGATCTATCTCTCGGCAATGCAGGGTATTCCCAAGGATTACTACGAGGCCGCGGCCATCGACGGCGCAGATGCTGTGCAGCGCTTCCGCTTCATTACAATCCCCATGCTGGCTCCGACTACCCTATTCCTGTTCGTAACCACGTTCATCGCCAGCATGAAGGTCTTCCAGTCTGTGGACGTTATGACCGGCGGCGGTCCGGGAAGGGCCACCAACGTGTTAGTGCAGTGGATCTACAACCTGTCGTTTAGTGATTACCGGGCAGGGCGTTCCGCAGCCGTTTCTGTGGTATTCTTCATCATTCTCTTGGTTTGCACGGCCGCCACCATGCGTTGGTCAAACCGGTCAGTAAGTTACGATTCGTAGGCGGAAGGAGGAAGAGACTGTGACAGATTCTTTGTTCTTAAAGATGCGCCAGGCCGGCTGGTTTGATCTCCTGGTCTACGCCCTCATCGGTTCCCTCGCTTTGCTGCTCATTGGAGCTGTGGGCTTCATCCAGTACAATGTCCAGATGAGCAAAATGCCGGAAGGCTTAACTCCTTATGAGATAAATCAAGCGTTGGGATGGTTTGCCAAGTCCAGGGACAGCTTTGTTATGGTGGGCTCCTATACCTTGGCCGCAACCATCATCGGGTTCTTGCTTCTTGCAGTTTCCTGCAGTCTGGAGGATCGGATCTCCATCGGCGCCAAGAAGCGCATTGACAACGTAAAGGTGGGGCTGCAGTATGTTGCGGCCATTGCCATCACTTTGGTGATGTTGTTTCCCATTTACTGGATGGTCATCTCATCGCTGAAGACCAGTACGGAACTGCTGCTTCCCGTTCCCACTTTGTGGCCGAAGGAGTTTCAGTGGGAGAACTTCCCCAGCGTCCTGCAGCGAGCACCGTTCCTACGCTACCTGATGAACACCTTGATCACAACGTTCTTCATGATGGCGGGGGAAGTGGTCCTCGGGGTATTGGCTGCCTACGGCTTCTCGAAGGGGCAGTTTAAGGGTAAGAACTTCCTGTTCCTGTTGGTCTTGGGAGCCCTGATGATCCCCATTCAAGTTACATTCGTTCCCATCTATGTGATGGTCTCCCGTGTGGGCTGGGTGAACAGCTATCCGGGATTGATCGTCCCAAACTTAGTCAGTGCTTACTTCATCTTCATGCTCCGCCAGGCGTTCATGTCTGTGGATGACAGCTACCTAGATGCAGGGCGAGTGGACGGCTTGACCCGCATTGGGCTGATCGTGCATGTACTCTGCCCGATGTGTGCCCCAACGCTGATCACCATTTCTATCATCTCGTTTATCAACGGCTGGAACAGCTACTTCTGGCCTAAGATGGTTGTCACTCAAGATGCGTACCGCACCGTAGCAGTTGGTGTGGTCAGGCTGCGCCAAACCTTTGCTGGTATGGAGACGGCCAACTACAATGAGATCATGGCTGGTGCAGTTATGGCCATTATTCCCATCGTAGTCCTGTTCCTGGTACTGCAGAAGTACATTATGACTGGTATGAGCAAGGCTGCAATGAAATAGGGGGGCTTACCCATGATGAACCTGCTGCGCCGGAATGATCTGCGGCGGATCGCAGTCCTCGTTCTTTGCCTCGCCTTCGCGCTGGCTGCAGTGGCGCTGGCGGACGAGCAGATTGACCGCTATGCTGAGGTTTTTGATCCATCGCAGGACGCTGGCCGATTGACTGCCCGCTTCCTTCAGCTCACCACGAGAAGTGATGATAAGAGCGGCGATGCCACTATTCTGATTTCCCCAGATGGCTTTGTGATGATGATCGATGCGGGGAATCCCAGTACGTATCCAGACATTGATCGGGCCCTGAAGTCTCTGGGGATCACCAGGATCGATTACCTGGTAGCTTCTCATCCTCATGTAGATCACATTGGTGGCTTTGCCCAGCTAATTTACAACTACGACATTGGGGCAGTCTACACTTCCGAAGTGGAGTACCCCACGTCGCACTACAACAACTACATGCGGGCAATTGAGGAAACCCAGGTACCTCACATTATTTTGGCTGAAGGTGATTCGTTTATGTTCGGTGGCCATGTGCTGGTGGAAGTGTTCCATCCTGCGCCGGGCATCGAGTACTACCAGGGGTATCCAGAGAACAGCACGCAGTTTGTGAACAACTTGTCCCTTGCGATGAAACTGACTTACGGTGAGTCTAGCTTTCTCTTCTGTGGTGATCTCTACACTGCGGCAGAGCGGGACTTGGTGGCACGCCACGGCGAACGGCTGAAGTCCGGAGTGGTGAAGGTGAATCACCATGGCGCCAACACTTCTTCCACCAAGCGCTTCCGGGATGCGGTGGATCCACAGGTCGCTGTGATGATGCACGATGCTATTGCAGACCTGATGACCTATCGCTCATGGCAGCGCATGGGCGCCCAAACCTTCGTTACCAGCATTGATGGTGCGGTGCTTGTCTCTACCGCTGGCGATGGCGAGTATTTCATCCTGACCCAGTTTGATCGGAACAGTGGGCTCTTGAACTAAAAAGCGCTGCAGCGAACCCTGCCGAAAGGTAGGGTTTTTTTGCTGGAGCTGGGTAAGCTGGACTGAACCCTTGTGTCATTTGTGTTATAAGCACAATGTACAAGGGTTTTTCATTGTGTGGTATTATGGTGTCAGAAGCGAGTGATTCCTGCCGGCATGGTGCTGGTGGAGAGGGTGTAGGCGATGCAATATGATGTAAAGACCCCTGAGGAGTACCTTGAAGTGCTTGAAGATGACTGGAGGAAGGAAAAGCTCCTCGAGGTCCGCCGGCTCATTTTGCTGTACGGCCCGGAGCTTGAGGAGAGTATTAGGTACAAGATGTTGTACTATGGTACGGGAGATGAGGGGGTGTTCGGCCTCAACGCCCAAAAGCATTTTGTGAGTCTGTATGTGGGCGACATCGACAAAATCGAAAATGCTGACACATTGCTCAAACCGTTTAACACAGGGAAGGGATGCATTCGCATCGGCAAGTCTGTTGACATGGAGAAAACTGGGCTTGAGGAGTTCATCCAAGCAGCTATCGCCCAGTGGAGGAGCGGCAGGGATATCTCCTGCTGAGTTGGTGTGTACTGTGCCACAAACAAGATAAAGGGGATATGCCATGAACAGAACGTCTAAGTGCCTTTCCTTGATGGTTGGTTTGATGTTACTTGTCCTGCCAATTAGCGGCTGCGTGCAAAGCGGTACTTCAGTGCCGGAGAAGAGCACGATCGCGGGGCGGGTGGTCTTGGCGGAAGATCCCGGAGCGGGTTTGGAGGGCGTGAGCCTCTTGATCCTGGATGGAACCGGGGCGTATCTGGAGACAGATAGGGAAGGGTATTTCGAAATTGCTGCTGAGAGTGATACAGTGATCATCCCCCGCAAAGCCGGTTACAGTTTTGCCCCGGAAAAGCAGGTGGTGGAAGATGCCCGGGAGTTGGAGTTTGCAGCCCATCCCTGGGCGGAACCTAACTTCGCCAGATGGGGAGCCCAGTTTTCCTTCGCCAGCCACCGGGACTGGGTTGAGGCAATAGCCTTTTCCGCGGATGATCAGTATATCGCAAGTGGCGGCAATGATCGGACGATCAGGATCTGGAGAACAGATGATGGGCAGCTAGTGAGGACCATGAGCGGCCACGCAAGCGCTGTTAAGGTGGTTGCGTTTTCTCCCCAAAGCCACTACCTAGCCGGCGGTGGGAGAGACGGCAAGATCAAGATCTGGGATTGGCAGACGGGCGTAGAAGTCAAGGCTTTGGCTGGCCATACAGACTCCCTCACTGATTTGGCGTGGTCACCCGACGGGATGAAACTGGCCAGTTCTGGTTGGGACAGTAAGGTAAGGATCTGGGATTTTGCTACGGCCAGTGAACTCCACACGCTGGCTCATGAGGGCTGGGTGAGGGCTGTTGCTTGGTCCCCCGACGGCCGGTATTTGCTCAGCGGCGGCGATGGTCTGAGCCTCAAGGTGTGGGAGGCGGAGTCAGGGGAACTTCATGCTGAGTACAAGATGAAGGATAAGATCATGTCACTATCTGCTGCGCAAGAAGGCTCCTTAGTAGCCCTTGGGCTGGGGAACGGTTCCTTGAGGGTCCTCAACTTCGAAACAGGAGAGGAGATCTCCCTTGCCCAATACCGTGGCGGCATTACAGACTTAAGGTGGTCCTACGATGGGCGGTACCTTGCAGCTGGTACAGATAGGTTGATCCAGGTTTGGGACGTGGAAGGGCAAGAATTGGTGCGGAGCATCAATGTGGGCAGTGAAGTGCTGGCCCTGGACTGGGGCAATACGTCGCATGTGCTGGCTAGTGGGAGCTATAGAGGTATCATTGACCTTTGGTCCGCAGTCCCAGGGGAGAACATCCTGAGGATCGCAGGCCATACCCGTGCGGTTAAGGCTTTGGCCTGGTCACCTCAGGGTGATTATCTGGCATCGGGTGGAGAAGAAGGAACGATCCGAATCTGGGACCTGCAGATACGGAAGGAAAGGATGCAGCTGCGCCCCAGCCACAGCGGGCCTTTGGAAGTTTTGGCATGGTCACCCGATGGGACTCATCTCGCAAGCGGCGGGCATGATTTCCTAGTGCGGCTTTGGAATATGACTGGCGATGGAGAGTACGTTGGTGCTTTCACTGAACGCATCAAGAAACCGTTTGTTCATTCCCGGGGATTTGAGTTCGCGGTTGGGCTAAAATCCGTCAGCCACGAAGACATAGTCTTCTCCATAAGCTGGGCGCCAGATGGCAAGCGGCTTGCCAGTGCCAGCTGGGACCAGACCGTTGCCATCTGGGATGTTCCTACCAGAACCCAACTTGTAGGCATCCAGAACCCTCAGGGTTGGCTGACTACCGTTGCTTGGTCTCCCCGGGGTGATCAAGTCGCCTTTGGCGGCTACGATCAGGCTGTGCATGTCTACAGTGGCACGACTGGGGAGGAAATTAAGAGGCTCCAGGGCCACAATGGCTGGGTGCAATCGCTTGCTTGGTCTCCCGATGGCAAGCACTTAGCAAGCTCGGGCTATGATCGGAAGATTTACATCTGGGATCTGGAGACAGATAGAGTTGAGCGGACTCTGTCCGGCGATGACAGCGTAGTTACCGTTGTGGAGTGGTCCCCCTGCGGGCGTTATCTTGCAGGAGGCAGCCACAGTGGCACTGTACGTATTTGGGATGTTAAGACGGGGGAAGTCCTCTACACGTATCCCGGCCAAGAACTTGGCCTCCAGTCTCTCGCCTGGTCACCTGCAGGAGACCAGCTGGCCATTACGGAGTACAATTCCATAATCATCCTCGGCGAACTTGATTGAAGACATCTGACATGTCGCTAGCTGGAGTTTACGTCGCCCTCATACTAAAGTATGAGGGTGTTTTCTTATGTTCTCCGCCGAACAGGGGATGGCATGTCCACGCTGAGGCGTTATGCTAAAGGCACAGCTACCGGAAGGGGAGAGGTGGATATGAGAAAACACACAAGCTGGATCCGCAGTAGGGTTGGCCTTGCGGCTGAGGTGGGGGATGAGAGGGGCAAAGCAAATCGGATCATCCAGGGAGATCGGGTCGAGGCGACCGTGTTCGGTATCACACCGCACGACGAGGGGGGAAGAAGAATGACAAGAAACTGGTGGATGATTTCGCTCCTCGCTGTGTTAGTCTTGTTGGCCACTATCGGTAAGGCCCAGTGCCAGTCTTTTACGCAATGGGCCATATCAGTCACTGCCAGCAGTGAGTATGGAAGTGGGGACTGGTCAGCGCAGCAGATGTTAGGGGAGCCTGATGTATACCCCAACTACGGAGACTATGGGCGTGCTTGGGCACCCTCTAGCAGGAACAACGGCCTTCAGTGGGCAGAACTGGGATTCGCTGAGGCTGTTTATGTAGAGAGTGTGGACATCTACGAAACCTTTAATGCAGGCGCGACGGTAAAGGTGGAGCTGCTAGACACGACAGGACGCTGGCACCTGCTCTGGGACAGTACAGGAGGATCGGCTGGAGGCAGCGCAAGGGTATTTAGTGTGAAGAACGGCATCGTTACGGTACCGTGCCAACGAGTGCGGATCACGTTGGATACGGACTCCGTTAGTGGTTGGAACGAGATCGACGCAGTGAGCATCACCGGCAGCCGCAATTCGCCCTGGCCTCAAACTCTCGGGCAGTCCGACATAGTAGTCCAGTGGGCAAGCGCAGCCAAAGCCAGCAGTCAATACCGAGTAGACCGGTGGACTCCTGAGCACATGACCGGCGTACCCGATGTCTATCCCAAATATGGCGACTACGATAGAGCCTGGACCGCCGCTTATAGCGATGGCGGTGAGGAATGGGTTGAGCTCTTCTACGACGAGGCCGTGCATGTGCAGCGCATTGACGTGTATGAAACCTATAATCCAGGGGCTATCGTCAAGGCGGAGATAATTGATGAAACCGGCAGGGCTCACGTTATCTGGGAGGGTACGGCTCAAACCGCTCCACAAGAGTCTCGCATCCTGTACATCGAGAATACCAAAGTGAACGTCCCTGCACGCCAGGTTCGACTGGTGCTCCGAACTGATCAAGTTCCAGGTTTTAACGAGATCGACGCGGTATGCCTGATTGGTACGCATACGTTTGCTCAAGAATCCAGGTTAAGAAGTCCAGTGGAGCAGTTAGCATCCATCATCCTCCGGCTTGGGAGGGCTGTAAAGCGGGGCAGAGATGAACGGTTGGCAGACTCGGCGTTTCTCCAAGAACTGGAGGATATCCTAAGGGAACTTTCGAATATTAGTTCAAGCACAGTCTAGGAAGGGTTGGGGAAGTAACAAGCCTGGGAGTTCTGAGAGAAGAGCTGCCCCCAGGCTGCAGCAAGCAACCGGTAGCGTACAGAGAAGATCAAATGGCCGATTCCCTCGGGCATACATGGCGCGCAACTCGTTACATTTGTCACTACAAACCAGCATTCGTTCTTGGTATTATGACAGCAACGGAAGGACGAAGCGAGGAGGAGCCACATGGTGATCGCGCGCATGTCAGATGTCGTGAAACGCTACGGTACCCATTTGGTGCTGGATAACGTCAGTATGGAGATGGGCGAGGGAGAAATTGTTGGCCTGCTCGGCCCCAACGGTGCCGGGAAAACAACGCTGCTCTATGCCCTAACAGGCTTGATCGGCGTTGACTCTGGAGAAATTGAGCTCTTTGGGAGGCCGCTGGAAGATAACCCGCTGGAAACGAAGGGACGCATAGGCTTTGTAACTCAGGAAGTCTCGGTCTTTCATGACTTGACGGCCAGGGAGAACCTGGAGTTTTTTGGCGGGATATACGGACTCCGGGGGGCCAGTCTTAAACAGCGCGTTCAACAAGCCTTGGAGACCGTTGGACTGACAGAATATGCTAACAGACTTCCATCCAGGTTTTCCGGCGGCATGAGCAGGCGGCTCAATATCGCCTGTGCCTTAGTGCATGAGCCGGAACTCATTATCATGGATGAGCCCACAGTTGGCGTTGACCCCCAGTCACGCAGACACATCCTGGAAACGGTTCGGGAGCTAAATAGGCAAGGAACGACCGTTCTGTACACGACACACTACATGGAAGAGGTTCAGGCCATTGCGTCGCGAGTTATAATCCTTGACCAAGGACACATCATCGCTGAAGGAACCATCAGCGACTTGGTGGAGCAGATTCGCCATGAGGAGCGAATCCGGCTGGAGGTAACGGATGTTACGGAGCCGCTGCTCCAGAATCTGCGCAGCCTTGAAGGGGTTAAGGGAGTGACTGTGGAAGGCAGAGTTGTCCACATCACAACGCAGGTAGGATCTGGCAACTTGGATAGAGTCTTGGCGGCGGCAAGCAAAGCCGGTGGTGTGCTGTGGATAAACGCCGAAAGACCGACGCTGGAGGATGTCTTCTTGACCCTCACCGGCAAACAGCTCCGGGACGGGGGTGAGGAGTAGATATGCTGTTAAGAGCAAGCAACTACATGTTCCGGAGACTGCTGCGAGGGTATCTTGGCCTGGCTATCTTGGTGGTATTGCCATTAGCATTGATCAGTGTAATAGGCCTAGTGGTGGGCGATGGGATTGATCCTAAGCTCGGCATCCCAGCTATAGATGGCGTGGCTATGATCATCATCTTTGCCTTCCAACTTTTCGGGGGAAACTACACTCTTGATTTTCTGCGAAGCGATCTGTTTTCTCCCAGAAAGTGGCGGCTATACTCACTACCCTATCCGCCTTTTTACCATGCCCTTTCCATCCTCATATCATCTTCGTTGTTCAGCGCCCTGCAGGGCTTTGCTATGGTCCTGTACACCCATTGGGTTTACCGCGTACGTTGGGGCAGTTTCCTCTCTATCTTGGTACTTCTTGTGTTCTTCTCCGCCCTCAACCAGCTAGTTTATATGCTGATCGCGTTGGGTGTGAAGTCCGACAAGCTGGGAGAAAGATTGGGAGAGGTTTATGGCTTGGGCTCTTTTGCCCTTGCGGGCATATGGTTCCAGCTTCCTAACACCACAGTGTTCAACTTCCTGACCAAGTACGGAAACCCGCTGTCATTATCGCGGAACGTGATGCTGTATATTATGACAGGCCGGTATGGGAACGAGGCGCTGTATAGCCTTGCCATTCTGTTGCTGGCCTCTGTAGCGTTGGTGTGGGCTTCTATCTACTTCGGGAGGAGGAAGCTTGCATGACGATTTTCCGGTTCGTACTGAAGCGATTCCTCCGAAACCCGGCCAATATCCTGTTGGTCACGCTGCTCCCAATCGCCGTGGTATTTATGCCTCCTAGTGGTTGGTTCCCTTTACCAATGGGGTTCCAGTATTTCGGGATGGTGCTAATGTTCATCGCTGCGAGGATGGGCACTATAGTTATGGAAGACAGGATCAAGGGTACATTGCTCCGCATTGGGCTAGCGCCAGTCAAACACTCTCAGTATCTTTGGCAGACCTTGGCGGCCTTCGCGTTGATTCTCGTTGGTGTGAGCGGAATTGTCGTTGCCCTGGGCACCGCGGTGCATGGGAACCGTTTGGTGGCCCCGGGGACGCTCTTCCTGGTTTTTTCCTGTTTTTCCATCGCCTCTCTAGGTTTTTCCCTGGCATGGTTTTCGCTGTTTCGTAATAGAGAAGGGGCGGTTGCCACCATTACTGGCGTCATCCCTTTGATGATGATGCTTGGGGGGATAATGTGGCCAGTACAGGCTATGCCTTCCCTATTTCAGCGCCTGGCGATGTTGGTGCCCACGTATTGGTTGACTAAGGGACTCCTGTCCGCAGCGGACGGGGCCCGTTTGCTGGGGCTGGGGCTCCCTCTGGGTTTGATGCTCCTGTACAGTGCGGCGTTTGTACTGCTGGGCAGTATGAGGCGGCTCATCTAGATCAGAACGTTAAGGTGTGGGGCTATGGGTCATGGGTGGCGACAATTGGATCCCCGAACAAGTACAGCGATTTGGCGAGTCTCGGGACTGCTGCTGCTGACTCTGCTGTGGCTGAGTGGCCCTGGTGGGGAGGCGGGCGTGGTCCTTCTTCTGCTGCTGGCCATCATGGCAGTGGCGCGCTGGCGCTTCGCTTTGCCTGGATGGACAGTACTCCTTGACCAGCTATTCTGCTTTGGGACTGTTCCCTTTTGGCCCGGCGCCGTATACGGATTGGGCCTTCCCCTATTTGAAGCCGTACGGGAAGGGAGGGCTTGGCTGGTTATTCCAGGAATGATCGGTTGCATCTATTTCCAACCCTCTTTCCCTTTAGTGGCCGTCCTTCTTCAGGCCGCGCTTTCTGGTTGGGTTATTCGAGAATGGGCTGGGGAAGTAGGCCTGTATCGTGCAGAGGCAGACCGCCAGCGGCGGGAGCGCTATGAGCTGGAAAGCCTTCGGGCAGAATTACTCACAGCGAATGTACGTATAGCGCGCATGGCGGAAATAACAGAGCGCAATCGGATTGCTCAGGACCTGCATGACAATGTTGGCCACGAACTCACGGGCGCCGTTCTAGCCCTCCAAGCATTTGAGAGACTGTGGGAGGAAAGAGATCCTCTAGCTGCTGAGATGCTGTCTCACACCAAAGAACGGCTGACCAAGAGCGCGAGGCAGCTTCGGGAAGCCGCTCACCGCATTAAGCCCCTTGCGTTTGTGGGCATTGAGCGGTTTGAGGAGATCTGCCGAGGGTTCACAGCTTGCCCACTGCAGTTGCATGTGTTTGGCGACACTTCCGACCTACCTGTGTATCTTTGGAGTGTGCTGGAGGCTTGCCTGAAGGAAGGGCTGACAAATGTAATTCGACATTCCCAGGCCACGCAAGTGGACGTTGTCCTGGACGTCAACCCGTTTATCGTCAGGCTGTGCGTGCAAAATGATGGGGAAGCTGTGGGCCGCGCCAAGGACGGTGTAGGGCTGCGGAACTTGCGGCAGCGTGCCCGAGCGGTTGGGGGGAGTATTTCCGTCAATGACACTAACGGTTTTCGCTTGGTGTGTGTTCTGCCTCTCCGACAGAGAAATGGCATAGGGGACACTAGGGAGGACGAAGCGTGAGGATTTTAATTGTGGATGACGATCCCTTGGTGTGCAAGAGTCTTGAGGTATTGTTGTCCCGGGAACGAGATATGGAAGTGATGGGAACTGCCCTAAATGGTGCGGAAGCCATCGCCAAGTGCCATGAGGCCCTTCCTGATGTGGTATTAATGGACATCCAGATGCCTATGATGGACGGAATCCAAGCTACCCGCCAGATCAAGCAGAACTGGCCTGCCGCTCGGGTAGTGATGCTCACCACATTCAAGGATGAGAAGAACATCCGGTTAGCCATCCGGGCAGGCGCAGAAGGCTACTTGCTCAAGTCGCAGGAAGTATCGGCCATGGCTCAACAGTTGTGCGGCCTGACAGCAGGCACCGCCGTTGTCGCCTGCGATGTGCTCAAGGAGCTTGTGGAACCCAAGAACGATGCCATGGAGCTTCTAACCGCGAGGGAGCAGGAGGTTGCGGAACTCGTGGCTGAAGGCTTGTCTAACCGGGAGATCGCTCAGCAGTTGTTCATCAGTGAGGGAACGGTGCGCAACACCCTATCCGTCATCCTAGATAAGCTGCAGTTAAGGGATCGCACCCAGTTGGCGATATACTATTGGAGAAAAGACGGGAGAAGTTGAAATGGGCCAGGCCATATGCCTGGCTTTCGTCGTATAGAGCCGTTCCGTGGCGCTCAGCCGTAACTGCTCCGAAAACGCGTGGGTATCCATCCTAATAGAGAAAACGGAAGGGGGCTGCGGTATGAGAAATCTGTACTTGTGGTTTGAAACACCGGCGGAACGGCGTGGTTTTGTCCTAAGGCTTCTGAACATCCCTCGGCCCTCGTCAACTTCCGCCACGGGCTTAGCCTAGAGGGCAGTGCCGGTTCGCACCTTTGGGAGCGGCTCACTGTCTCGCTGGGGACTGGACATCTTGTTCAGCCTTCTGAGGGCTGCTCTTTCTAGGAAGGCGCGTTCTTCTGCCGTTAACGTTGGTTTTGTCATGGGAGCGCCTAGGCTTGAGGAAAGGATGGCCGTTGTGGGTTTGAGCCACGGCGGGGACAAGAACGAACCAGTGATAACCCTCATGCTCAAATACGAGCATGACCGGTAGAGTGGCTGCAGCTGAAGCAATGGGCATGGCTTGCCGATATAAATAACAAAGCCAGGATTAGCGCACTGTGGGGAGGAAGTACTGTGATAGTCAGAAGTGGATCTGCATTGCCATTCATGCAATCAGCAGTCGGTGCTGGAAGGCCGCTCAGCGCTGCAGGTGGTCTTGGTGCTCAGCGGTGCGTTGATAGGGGCAGCAAGCTGAACAAGCGGCCCCAACAGGTGCTTGGCAAGGGCATGCGCGGGGCCAAAGGGGTATGTTTGCGGCGCAGTTCATCCGCGCAGCAGCCTAGAGGAGCGCTCATCAAGGGGGGACTGCGGGCAATCGCTTCCGCGGCTTCTGGACTGAAATCAAGTTTGAAGATATGTTTGGCTACGCATCTCGAGCGCCTCAAGGAACAGGATGCCCGCTACCAACAAGCGTTAGAAGATGGGGCCGATTACGAAACGCTGGCATCCTTGGAGGAGGAGATGCGGTCAACGACCGGCACCATCCAAGGAATCACAGATGAGCTAACCAAAATGTATGACGAACTGGTCGATACGGTTTTCCTTCTCTACTCTGGGCTGACAGGCGGGGAATTCACGAAGGTTGTCGCAGCGAGGCTGCGAAAGGTGGACCCTGGGCTTTTCGCAGACCACAGAATGCTGGATTTCTCTAGTCAAGGATTGGGCCTGGACAATCTTGGTTTCCGGTATGCGGATGTGAACCGTAAGCTTGGCCTGGCCTTTGATATCCTGAGCGCGTACGAAGATTTGGCGGTGGAAAAGCCCGGTAGGTTTGGGAAACAGGTGCGGTCTAGCGGGTTTCAGCGGGTAAGCGGCGTCACGCAGCTTGGTGTAGCAAGAGGTGTCTGGAGAGTGGACACTTTGGCATAGTGGGTACTTTTGGATGGATAAGGTTCCACGCCGGCTACCGCATGGTACAATTGCTCTCAAGGCACTGCAGCAGGGGAGTGATACCGTGTGCGCAGGAAGGTCATCTTGGACGTAGATACGGGCCATGACGATGCTATGGCCATTCTACTGGCCGCGGCTCACCAAAGCCTTGATCTACAGGCCATCACCGTGACTGCTGGCAATCAGGTTCTGGAAAAGACGGTGGCCAACACTATCGATGTGTGCAGCCTTGCGGGTATTAGCGTGCCAATCTATGCGGGCATGGCAAGGCCATTGGTTAGGGAGCCACTCGTTTCTGATTTTATCCATGGCGATTCGGGGCTCGGCAGTGTGGTTTTTCCACCAGCAGCGCGCAAGGCTGAAGCGGAACACGCGGTGGACTTTTTGATCAGGGCCTGCCTAGAGGCAGATGGCGATCTCACCCTTATTCCCGTGGCGCCGCTGAGCAACATTGCCATGGCTTTGCTCAGGGAGCCTAACACCAAACGGGGAATAAAGGAAATCATCCTGATGGGTGGTTCTATTGGCGTGGGAAACTTCACGCCCGCCGCGGAGTTCAACATATACGCTGATCCAGAGGCGGCTAAGATCGTCTTTGAGAGCGGTGTTCCGATAACCATGATCGGCCTCGAGCTCACGCACCAAGCTATGGTTTCACCTGAAGTCGCGGAAGAGGTCCGCATGATAGGAACGCCCGTGGCACACTTGGTGACCCAGCTACTCTCCGACTATGGCGAAGCCTACCGTCAGCTGATGGGTTTTTCGGGGCCGCCTGTACATGATGTCTGTGCAGTGGCGTATGCCATTGATCCGAGCTTGATTGAAACCACGCCCATGCGAGTGGATATCGAGACCACTCCTGGGCTGTGTTATGGACGTACTGTCTGCGATTTTTACGGCATCACGGGCAGAGAACCGAATGCAGATGTCGCCCTGACCCTCGATCAACGTCGCTTCTGGCCGCTTTTCGTAGAGGCGTTGAGGAGCTACTAGCATGTCTGATTTCTCAAGCACCGCTCTGCTTTCTGGCTCAAGCTCCTGGGATCCCTATACTGGCGTCCCGACTATCCTGGATTGGCATTGATTGGTGTTCGCGATGTCACATACTCCGGCAGGGATTACAGTAGAGCAGTTATTTGGACCGATGTCCTTGAGGTAAGCGTGAACGAACGCAGAGAGATGGTCTTCTTTGCGGAAAAGGTGAACGGACGGTGGCTCCTTACACGCCATCCCTATTCGGCAACACATTTAGGGCGCAGCATTCTGGTGAATTCTGCGTCTTTTTCTTTTTGGTGCACTTGCGGCCTTCCGTCTGCTACCGCCCACTTAAAGTTGAAAAAATCCGAAACATTGTTATTCACGGCAGGATAGTACTCCTCGCTGAAGAATGCTCACAGGGTTGGCAATGACTGCCAACAGTCCATAACGGGAGATGATAGGACGGCATGGACGACGTTCAGCGAGCAAGACGGGTTTTGGTTATTGCGTGGACCTTAGTGGTGCTCCTTTCTGGCCTGGCGCAGAGCTCCCCCGAGTTGCCAGTTGAGCAAGTTGGCAACAGGTTCCAGGCAGGAAAAGGTTATGTGGAAACATTCGGTCCTATAGTCTTCATGCACCTCAAAGGTACCCCCTACGAAATAGGGTTGCAGCATGGGACGCTGCTTACCCATTTGTATCCCGCAGAGCATCTACTGCAGATGAGGGATGAGCTCAATCCACTAGATGATCCAGCTTCAGGATTTGAACGGCTTGTGCAGGGGTTCAAGCGATTCTACTTTCAGTACAAAATGGCTCCCTGGATTCGGAGAAATATCCCCCATGACTTCTTGAAGGAGCTAGAGGGTTTGATCGTTGGAGTGAGCGAGGGACAATACTCCGATCCTATGGACGTTATAATGAGCAACGTGTCCCAGGACCTTGGCATGGCCTTCGGATGCACCTCCATAGTAGCCTTTGGCAAGGCTACAGCTAGCGGATCTCTATATCATGCCCGCAACCTCGACAACATATCCATGATCGATTGGGCGCAGTATGGTTATGTGGTGGTCTATGAACCAGATCAAGGATTTCCGTTCATCACCTACACATACCCCACTTACGTGGGTGTAATGCAGGCCATGAACAACCAAGGCATTACTGTTTCCATGAACTACTCTTTGGTGGATCAAGCAGCCAACTCCCTCGATGGCATGGCCATGATGTTTCTGCTGCGCCAGATCGTGCAGT
Organism: Peptococcaceae bacterium 1109; assembly: GCA_001028815.1. Classification (GTDB taxonomy): domain Bacteria; phylum Bacillota; class Limnochordia; order Darwinibacteriales; family Darwinibacteriaceae; genus 1109. The sequence continues at coordinate 17,134 of LDJB01000004.1, read as the reverse complement.
ATGCATCGACTTTAGATGAAGCGGTGGAAATCGTACTGGGCACGCCACGAACCTTCGGCATGAATATCGTGATTTCAGACAGCAAGATCCCTGATGCGGTGGTGCTGGAGGTAGATGCCAACCGTTTCGCCATCAGGAAAGCGGAGGAAGGGTTGCTAACGGCCACAAATCGGTACCACAGTGAGTACATGCGGCAGTTCCAGGCCTCAGGCTGGTTGGCCTCTGAACGCCGTGATCAAAGGCTCGCCCAGTTCCTTTCCGGCCAGTACGGGGATGTTCAGGTGGAGTCCATGGTGGAGCTCCTGCGGGATCGGGGTAGGCCAGGGAGTGCCGAATATGAGGGCCTCTTAGACGGCATTAACAACAGCGGTACTTTGCTCAGCTGTGTGTTCTCCCCCGAGGAACAGATCCTGTGGGTTTCCGTTCCTGGTGATGGGCGTGGAGCTCCAGATAACGAGTTCTATGCTTTTAGCCTTGCGAGAGCACTGGCTGGTGAAGATGCGGCGGTCTTTTCGCGCAACATCGAGCCAACGGTCGAGGATGACCACCTCGCCAACTGGCTGCTTGTCCGCAAGGCCAAACTTGCATTTTCCCAGAACAGGCTAGACGACACCCTAGATTATCTTGACCAGCTTGATCCTGGGCTTTCCCATGCTGAGGCGGTAGTGAACCTCAAGGCACACACCTATCTGCGGATGGGGGACCAAGGGCAGGCCAAGAGGTACTTCCAGATCCTGGCGGACATGCCCCGCGCTGCGGAGCCGTTTTACCGACTAGAAGCCTTAGCCATTCTTGGCTCCTTGCATGACAATGCAGGGGAACGAGAAGCTGCAGTGGAGTGTTATCAAGGGGCGCTAGAGGTAGAGGTGGCTGATTTGGCTGACAACGCTCCCTTTTACCGTCAGCTTGCTGAGGTAGGCCTGCGCAGGCCTGTCTATCTCGAGTTCTCCGAGTCCTCGTATTATTTTACTACTGGAGATAGCGCCCTTGCACGGTTCCTTAAGGCTCCCCAGGCCATCCCCATCAATGATTGGGATCTGTACAGCCAGTATCATGGTATGAAGATTGCCAACGTTCGCCTTCTGGGAACCCACCGTACCAATGAAGGGATTGTTTCGCGGATTCTCCAGCTTGAGGAAGGTTCACCATTTGATTACTCACGGTTTGCGGCGGCAAGGCGCCGTCTCCATGCCCTGGGCGCACTGGATCAGGTTCAGATGTATGTTGTTCCCATTGGGGAAAATGCCATCGATATTGTTGTGCGGATTAGTGAAGGCTTCGGCTTTTACTTGGACCCCGTTCAGTTCGTGGTGGAAAATTTCCTGAACCTTTCTCAGCAAACCATAGTTATGCGGTATTACAATGTGGCAGGAACACTAGCCTCGATCGGTGGGGGGTACAGCTTTGGGCCAAGCCGCAGCAGAACGGCTTTCCTCACATTCCCGCTGTTCTCATGGCCGAGTACCATAAGGTATCAGTCGCAGGCGGTCCACGGGAAGGTCCGCTGGGGTATGCATGCGGGAAGCGAGTACAGCCTGGAGAGGAAAGATGCTTCGTTCAGCAGCAGCATACCCATTGGGGCACACAGTGCCATAGGCCTCACGCTGGGTTATTCACAAAGCCAGGTTGATAGCATAGCGACTACAACAGGCCTAGAAGTACCCAGCGGTGATTATGTGACTCTAGCCATCACGGCGCGGACAGGTATTCCCGGCAATACCACTTGGACCCAGGAAGGGACGTCCATACAGGCTGGCGTCGCCATCCTAGCGAACCGGCAAGATTTCGCGGAGAATTATGTGAGTTGCCACGTGAGAGCGGGGAATCTATCCTATCTTGGCGGCGGCTTTGTTGGCGGTGTGGAAGTAAATGCCGCGTGGACCGAAAGGGGGACGCCCTTTGACCGCAGGCTGCGTCTGGGTGGCGGTGGTCAGTTGGGGACAGGTTCTCCCATGTTTGTGGGAGAGATGAATCTACACTCCCATCTGGAACTGCGGCGATACTTCACCCAGGACTTAGCGGCTCACGTTAACTATGAGGTGGCGAAGATTTGGGAAGATGGAAGTGATTGGGCTCACAGTCACCTACTTCACAGCGTCGGGGTGGGCTTAACTTACCAAACGCCCATTGGCCTGAAGATCCAGGCACATTACAGTAAGAACCTGTCCCTAGCAGATACCCAAAGCTTTGGTGTAGGCCTTGTCACGTCGTTCTAGATTGAGCTTACAGCATCTCGTAATGAAGGGTAATTGAAGGAGTGTCAGAATGTCAAAATCTATAGGTAGGTTCTTTAGTGGTTTGTACCAGGTTGGCGCGGTAAAGAGAACGATCATAATCTGGCTCTTGCTGCAGGCTGTGCTCTGGGTGTTTTTCGTGATAGGGTATCTGGCCAGGCCTGGCGCGTGGCAAGATGTGCCCGCTATAGCGCCTGCCAGCGCGGCAGTTGGCGGGGTTGCCAGCACCTTAGGATATATCGTTTTCAGAAATGCTATCGTGCTGCTGCTCATTGGTGCAGGCAATATCTTGGTCCGCTTCGGCTCGGTGACCCCTGGCCTCTTGGTATTACTTGTTCAAGGAGCTACCATTGGCTGGGTCGCGGGAACGAATGGCTTTGAGGTTCCCTTTCCAAGCATAGCAGCTGCCAACCTGCAGTATTTACGCATAGGCTTATGGGAGACAAGTGCCTATGCCGTTTTTTGCGGACTGACTCTTACCAAGTCGCTCCTTGTTGCCGACGGTTTTCCCGCCAAGGAGTGGGTGGAAAAGCATACCCTCAGTTCCCTGAAGTTTTCCCGTGTCGAAAGGATACTCGCCCTGTTGACACTGCTTTTCCTTGTTGGAGCGGCCTTAGTGGAGGCACTATACCTGGCGAAGTGATCCAGGCAAGTCCTGCTTGACCTTCATGTGTGTTTGTGCGTTCTTGTGCACACGTATCCGGAGAGGAGCGCGACTCATATTGTGAAGAAGATCAGTGTGATCATAGGGCTTCTAGTCCTCGGGTTAGCTGGTTTGCTGGGATACACATTCTTCAGAAATCAGCAGGGAAGCCAGAGAGTGATGGTTGTTAAGGATCTGTCTGCAATCGTACCTGGGCTAGGCCTTCGGACCCTACATGAGCGTGGATATACAGGTAAAGGTGTGAACGTTGCGATTATCGATGGTTCCCTTTTGGCGGATCATGAGGAGTACGGTGACCGCTTAGTCCATTTTGAGAAGATAGGGGATGTGAATGACACTGACCTCTATCATGGAACAACGGTTGCCAGTGTATTTGTGGGGAGTAGATGTGGCGTAGTGCCCGAAGCAAGCCTCCACTTTTTCGCCACTAACTTAGCCGATGAGGAGAACGTTTTGGAAGCCCTGGAGAGGCTGCTGCTTTATAATGAAACGCTAGAGCCGTCCCACAGGATCAGGATCGTGAGTATCTCTACTGGGTTGCGTCAATATGAAGCGGCCTTTCATAGCCTTATTAGGCAAGCCAATGATCAAGGAATCATTGTTTTCACTTCGACCATGCCCACAGTGACCAATCCCCCCTTTGCATTACGGGAAGCGGCCCATGACAGCCAGAAGGATATGGATAGCCTTGACAACATTGTGATCGGGGAATGGATGGACGAATTCTTGAGTAAAAACGGCATGACGCGGGGAGAACTGGCAGCCACGAGAAAGGGTGGAGATCTGGAAAAGGGTTATATCACTCTCTATCTTCCCTGTGCAAGGCGTTATGTGGCTTCCCATACCATCAAGGATGGGTACGTTTACGAGTATGATGGGGGATTAAGTTGGGCGACACCATTCTTGGCAGGCTTGGCAGCAATGGCCCTACAAGTCAACCCCGAACTTACCAACGATGAGCTTCTCCTGCTCTTGCGCGATTCAATAGTTACGAACAAGCATGGGTTGGAGGTGGTTGATCCGCAGTTGCTGATCAGGTTAGCTAGCGGGGCCATCTCTCCAGGCCCGTAACCGTTTCATGGCCGGGTAACAAGAAAACGATGTGGAGGTGGGCAGTAGATCATGGAACACGTCATAGGTGGTGTTCTACTCGTGCTTGTTGGTTGCTTCTTGGGCCTTGTAACTTATAAGAAGTACAGCTTTTTCTGGGACTTCATTAACGCCAGACTGCTCCGGAGGTGGCTGGGAGATTCTACAGCATCAGGTTTGCTTTATGTTATAGCGGTCGTATTGATCGCAGTGGGGGCAGCAGTGGCCGTAGGCCGGATTGCTTAACGTATACCAGAGGAGAGCCGCTGGTCGCGGACGACTCCTGCGTTCATGCAGGAGTCGTCTAGCGAGTAAACGAATAAGCTGGTATGGTATCCGCGACGTGGGAGATGATCGTATGGGAAGAATCAGAACTGTTGACCCGCGGCTGCTCTCTAGTGCAGGATGTTCCCTGTTTTTTGCCTACATTTTGTCTTTTCTCTTTGAAGGACAAGTACTCTATTCCCTGTTTGAGTCTTCCGCAGTCGGGACATCCCCATATCTGCTGGCAGCTATCATTGCACATGTCTTCGGACTGTTTTCCTGCGGCTATTTCGTGAAATCCCGAAGTTCGGTAAGGTATGTGATGATCGGCAGCATGGGCCTTTGCGTGTTAGCAACTACACCTTTCTTGTTTGGCCCATCGGCGCTGTGGATGTGGGGGCTGGTAGTAAGCGGATATCTGAGCGGTTGTGTTGTGGCATCGTTTGGTTTTCTGCTAAGAACGCTCACGCAGAAAGGCGAACGCCTAAAGGCATGTGCTGATATTCTGATTTACTCCAACGTACTTATGATTGCCATCAATGTGGTGGCTGTGAACCTCTCGCCATTTATCGGGCTCATCCTGTCTTTGACTTGTGTGATGCTTGGCATGGCCTTTATCTGGGCACTACCGGCTAACCCTCAGAAGGAAGAAGGGGACGAAGCCAGTTTCAGGCAAAGTCAGCGCAGCAACATCAAAAAGCCTGTGCTGTTGCTTTCTCTGTTCGTTTTTGTCATTACCATCAACTCCGGACTCATGTATCAGGTGATCAACCCCTCTTTCGAGCACCTGGTGGGGCTAGTGAGTTGGTATTGGGCGGTCCCTTATGTTATCGCTCTCCTCGTTATGCGGAATCTACCGCAGAGGGCCAAGCACTCTGGCGCCCTATATGTTGGCCTCGCGATGATTATGGCAGCGTTTATCAGTTTTATGCTCCTTGCACGGAACGCTGTGGACTATCTGGTTGTGGACACCCTGATGCTTGGCGCGTGCGGCATTTTCGATCTCTTTTGGTGGAGTATTCTCGGGGATATGCTGGATTACACAGACAATCCCGCAAAACTGTTCGGCGCGGGGCTTGCTGCTAATGTCCTGGGCGTCTTAGCTGGGGACGTATTGGGTATGCAAATCCACTCTTCACAGCTTTCTCGCGCTGAAGTGACCGTGACAGCTCTTACCATCGTTATAGTGACTGTGGCGTTGCTCCCTGTACTAAACCGCAGTCTTGTTGTGCTGCTGAAGAGTCATGCTTACCTTGTGGTTTATGATAGCCTGAGCAAACCGCAGCAAGATGTCATCATTGCTCAGAGTGTAACCCTTGATCCTCTTACAACGAGGGAGCATGAGGTGTTGGGGGTTCTCTTAGATGGCAAATCAAACCGTGAGATCGCTGAAATCCTATCGATCAGTGAAAGCACAGTAAAAACACATGTCCGGAACATTTACTCCAAGTACGACGTGCGTAGTCGAGCGGAACTTATCAGTACTGTACTTAAGAATCAAGTTGGCATGCTGTCTTGAACCAATGGCCTATGCAGGAATCCCCTGCTGAGGCCTTATTTTTTTGGGGATTAGGTTTAATACTGTTAACTGAATAACAATTATTGACGTCAATCTTGAGTCGTGGTAAGATCGAATCACAGAATGAAATCGTTAACATGAAAAGCGCTATTTTCAGAGGGAAACTGTGAAAACGTTCCCCTACACACGAGTATAGATAAAGGGCGATGTAGATGGGCATTAAGGACGTTGCACGGTTGGCTGGGGTATCTCCCACAACTGTATCCCGGGTCCTGAATAACTCAGCTAAAGTACATCCTGATACCAGGGAGGCAGTGCTGCGCGCGATTAAGGAGAGCGGCTACCGCCCTAATCAGATTGCCCGAAGCTTGAGGCTGCGCCGTTTTCGGTCAATTGGCCTCATCGTCCCAGACATCAGTAACGAGTTCTTTGCCACCATAGCCCAAGCGATAGAGGATGAACTCCAAAAGGAAGGCTACAACCTCTTCCTCTGTAATACTGGTGAAGATAGGCAGAGAGAACGCAAGTACATTAAAGCTCTCCTAGACAAGTTTGTAGATGGCATCATTTTCGTCTCAGCTGGCTTTGATGAAAGCCTGGACCTTTTCCAAGATGAGATTCCCGTTGTTGCTGTGGACCGTAAGCCCAATATGGAAGGGGTCAGCTTTATAGACAGTGCCAACTATGAAGGGGGCTATCTAGCAACCAAGCACCTGATCAGCAACGGCTGCCGCAGAATTCTCATGATTCGAGACGAGCGGGAAGTGCGTCCTATGAAAGCCCGCTTTGAGGGGTATAAGCAGTGCCTTAAAGACTACAACATCGAGTACGATGAGGAGCTGGTGGCGTGGGTTCCTGTGGACCGCACCGCGGTACGGGAGTACCTCTTGAAGGTAAACGGTTTGCTGGAGTTCGATGGTATCTTCGCCGGCAACGATGTCATGGCCATATCGGCTGCCCACACCTTGCTTAAGCTGGGCTACCAAGTTCCAGAACAGATTCAAATCGTGGGTTTTGATAACATCACCGAGGGCGCGTACTTCGTACCAGGCATCACAACCATCGCGCAGCAGACTGAGGCGTTGGGTAGAAGAAGCGCCCAAGTGCTCCTTGAGTTGATCAAAGACCCCGAACGAGGGCCCATAATTGAGGAGCTCCCCGTAGCGCTCATTAAGCGGGGGTCAACGCGGTGATTCGTTGTCCAAAGTAGAAAGGGGGGATGGGGTCAGGATAAGCTGTTGGTATTGGCCTGGACTACTGGATCTGAAGAAACCTAAACTTAGAGGAGGCTATTCTCAATGAAAAGACTGGTTACCTTAACACTGGTTCTCGCTCTGATGCTTATGGCTAGCGTCAACGTCTTCGCCCAAGGTCTTCTGGAAGACACTGTAGCTGAAAAGCCCTACCGTATTGCAGTACTCCTTAAGACCCTGGCCAACCCCTTCTGGGTAGATATGCAGGAAGGTGTCCTAGAAGAAGCTGAACGCCTCGGTGTTGAAGTAGATGTCTTCGCAGTTGCCCAAGAAGGAGATGCAGAAGAGCAGCTTCGTCTTTTCGAAAACGTAATTGCTAGAGAATATGACGGTATCGCATTTGCACCTATCACCCCAGTTAACCTCATTCCTGTCATCAGCAAAGCCAACGACCTTGGCATTCCAGTAGTAAACCTTGATGAGCGGGTACCCTTCAACACCCTCAGGGATCGGGGCGCCTATGTTTATTCCTTCGTAACCACCAACAACGTCCTAGTAGGGGAACAGGCTGCTGAGTTCGTAATCCAGAAGCTCGGCCCTGCAGGCGGTAAAGTAGCTGTGATCGAAGGTATGGCCGGTAACGTATCCGGTGACGACCGCAGAGATGGCTTTACCAACAGGATTAAGCAGGAGCCAGGCTTTGAAGTAGTAGCCAGCCAGCCTGCAAACTGGGATCGCACCCAGGCTCTGAACGTTGCCACCAACATCCTCAACCGTCATCCTGACCTGAAAGCCATCTACGCCTGCAACGACACCATGGCCCTGGGCGCTCTCCGGGCAGTAGAGAACCTGGGAATGGACGTCATCGTTGTCGGTACTGACGGTGTTCCCGAAGCAATTGAGGCCGTAAAAGAAGGCCGACTGGCCGCCACCATCGCCCAAGATCCTGCCATGATCGGTAAGGTAGGTCTCCGGCTCTTGGTTCGTGCCCTGAACATTCCTCAGCAGGTAGATGTACCTTCCTTGGTTGTAGCTGAATAACAGTTCCTTTGGTTATGGAGCGGTCCACTGGAATCAGTGGGCCGCCCTATCTCCGAATGCGATCTTAACAGTAGGAGGTGAGCACAGGTGAGGCAGCCTTTAGTAGAAATGGAAAACGTGAGCAAGACTTTTGGTGCCACACGTGCTCTGGATAATGTAAGTATGACCATCTGGCCCGGGGAAGTCCATGTGCTCCTGGGCGAAAACGGCGCCGGGAAATCCACTCTTATGAAAATCCTCTCCGGCGTGTACCAGCCTTCCGATGGTGTAATCAGGGTGAACGGCCAGGTTGTGGAGCGTTTGAATCCGAAAACTGCCCAGGAAGCGGGCATCGCCATCATTCATCAAGAATTAAGCATTATTAATGAGATCTCCATCGCCGAGAACATCTTCCTAGGCCGTCTCCCCGGCAACAGGGGGCTCTTTGACCGCAAAACTTTGGAAAAAATGAGCGCTGAACTCTTGGCCAGAGTGGGCCTAGATATGGATCCCGCTTGGCCCGCGGGCGTGTTGAAGATTTCCCAGAAACAGCTGGTGGAAATCGCGAAAGCTCTTTCCGTGGGAGCCCGGGTGATAGTCATGGATGAACCTACCTCTTCCCTGACTCCAGAAGAAGTAGAGGTGCTCTTTAAGATAATCAACGACCTGCGCAAAGAGGGCGTAGGTATTGTGTACATCTCCCATAAGCTGGAAGAGATTATGGAAATCGGGGATCGAGTCACCGTACTTAAGGACGGCACTTTGGTTGGCAGCAGGCCTATGGACGAAGAAGTCACACCCGAGCTTTTGGTACAAATGATGGTGGGGAGCGATCTTTCCAGCAAGTACGATACAGAAGACCACTCCGCAGTTGAGGTAAAAAGCGATAAGCCTATCACTGTGAAAGTTGAGGGCTTGACGCGGGCCGATGGGCGCTGCAAAGACGTTTCCTTTGAAGTGAGGGAAGGGGAAATTGTCGGCTTCTTCGGGTTGGTAGGCTCGGGGCGGACTGAAGCGATGCGGGCTCTGGTGGGTGCGGACCCTGTAAGTAAGGGTACTGTCTACCTGAAGGGGGAAGCGGCGCGGATTTCGAACCCCCAAGCAGCCCTGAAAAACGGGATGGGGCTTATCCCAGAAGACCGTCGCCATGAAGGCTTTTGTCACAACTTCCCCATTTGGAAGAATTTGACTCTGCCAGTCATCGCCAAAGCCTCCAAAGCAGGTGGGCTGTGGGGCTTGGTGAATGCTCGTAAGGAAAGACAGGCCGCAGCCAAAGTTGTGGAACAGCTCAACGTACGCTGCGCTTCCATTGAGCAGCCCATCACCCAGCTAAGCGGCGGCAACCAGCAGAAAGTCGTCTTAGGCAAGTGGTTGGAGACCGATCTAGATATCTTCATCTTCGATGAACCCACCAGGGGCATTGACGTGGGAGTGAAGGCAAGCATCTATGACATCATCAAGGATCTAGCCCGGGACGGAAAGAGCATTCTGGTAGTTTCCAGCGAACTTCCTGAGCTCTTAGCGCTCTGCCACCGCCTCATGGTCTTTAGGGAAGGTACGATTGTGGCTGAGTTTCCCATCAGCAAGGCTACGAAAGAGAATGTGCTCTATGCCGCAACGGCGCGAATTAATAATCAAGGAGTTGGAGTCCAATGAAGAAGGATCTACGTTACTATTGGCAGAGACTGGGCACCCTTGCCATCTTCGTCCTGCTCATGATTATCATGGGGATCTTCTCGCCACAGTACTTCCTCAGCCGCAACAATATTATCCAGATCTTTCTCCAGTCATCCATTAACGTATTGATCGCAATCGGAGTGTTCTTCCCCATCTTGATTGCGGGAATTGATCTTTCCGTCGGTTCTGTCTTGGGGTTGACCGGTATGGTTTCGGCTCTCCTCATGGCTAACGGCTGGGATATGTGGCTTGCCCTCTTAGTCGGCGGCGTACTCTTAGGAGCATTCTTGGGGCTGCTCAACGGAACCCTAGTGGTGGCCACCAAGCTGCACCCCTTTATTATCACCTTAGGGTCCAACATGATCTTCAGGGGCCTTACATTAACCATCTCCGATGCCCGGCCAGTGTATAACCTTCCCCGGCAGTTCAGCCGCACCATTGCAGGCTACGTGGGAGCTATCCCTGTCCCGGTAATTATCGCCATATCTGTAGCAATTATCTTTGCCTTTGTCACCAAGAAGACAAAGCTGGGGAGAGGCATCTACGCCCTAGGCGGTAACGAAGAGGCGGCTTGGCTTTCTGGTATCAACACCAAGCTTCTTAAAGTCGTTGTGTTTGTGTTCTCCGGCCTGTGTGCGGGCATGGCTGGTATCGTCATGACCGCGCGGATGGGGGCAGCTGAGCCCCTGGCTGGCACTGGATACGAGAGCTATGCCATTGCCTCTGCGATTATTGGCGGTACCAGCTTCTTTGGAGGCATCGGCAATATCTTCGGTGTCGTGGTGGGAGCCCTGATTATCGGCCTAATCAACAACGCACTGAACATCCTAAACGTACAGACTTATATGCAGCAGATTGTTATGGGTCTGCTTATCGTGGGCTCGGTCACCTTAGATAGGCTCCTGGCTCGCGGTTCGAAGGGAGAGTAAACATATGACAGAGAGAAAAGTATCAGTATCCGTAATGTGCATGGACTACACCGCGATGGGCAAGCAGTTTGAACTGCTCAACGACTTCACCGATGCCTACCACTGGGATGTTATGGATGGAAACTATGTACCCAATGTGAGCCTAAACTTTGAAATGCTCGAGACTCTTGGGCACGTAATCAAGAAGCCCATTCAGGCCCACCTAATGGTAGTGCGGCCCCAGGATTATGTGGAGCGCCTTATTGATAACGGCGTTAGCGAGATCAGCTTCCACATCGACACGGTGAACAGGCAGATTTTCCGCCTGATGAATATTCTGGAAAAGGCCAAGGTTGGCGTGGGTATGGTAATCAACCCGATGGAGACAGTGGACCAGCTCCAATATGTCCTGGAACGCTTGGATTCGGTATGCGTGATGACAGTGGACCCAGGCTTTGCTGGCCAGCCCTTTATCCCCGAGATGCTGAAAAAAATCACCTTGCTAAAAGAACTTAAGATTAAGCACGGCTATAAGTACGAGATTGAGGTGGACGGCGGCGTGAACATGCGCACCTTCGACCAGCTCATGGAGGCGGGGGCAGAACGCTTCATTCTGGGAAGCTCAGGTTTGTTTAACCTGGCTGACACCTTGGAAGACGCGATTGGCAAAGCCCGCTCTTACATTCCCTTTAAATAACAGCAGCAAGGTGTGATCGCAGATGATGGCTGTGCAGAGTGTACTCGGTATTGATATCGGCGGCACCAATGTGCGGTTCGCGCAAGTGGATCGCGGCCTAAGAATCTTGCGATCCAGGAAGGAAAAGGTAGAGGAGGTGCAGGATCTCACATCCTTTCTCCTCACCACCATCCAAGAGTTCATGGACCAGGCGGAAGTGCCCATCGGCGCGGTTGCCATGGGCATCCCAGGGATAGTGAGCTCTGCCGGTGAAATCCTGTCTATCCCCAATCTGGATCAAAGCCTGGTGGGCATAAACCTGAAGGAAGCGGTGGAATCCCGCTTCAATATCCCTGCCTTTGTCCAGAAAGATGTGAACTTCATCCTCTACGGGGAGTACCGCACTCAGCGCACTAAGCCCGACGACACCGTGGTAGGTATATATATCGGTACTGGCATGGGTTGTGCCATGGTTGTGCAGGGGAAGCTCTTAGCAGGTGAGCGGGGCTTCGCTGGCGAACTGGGGCACATTCCACTCCGGGGCAAAGACGATCCCTGCGGATGCGGAAACAGTGGCTGCTTTGAGATTTACGCTGCCGGCCGTGCCTTAGTGGATCTGGCCTCCCGGGCCGGAACGGATATCAAGGATGTGTTTAGAAACCCTCGGCATCACGAAGAAGTCGAGGAGTGGCTGGATAACTTGGTTTTGGGCCTTAATACAGTCATCACCTTGATCGATCCCACAACTGTGATCATTGGCGGCGGTGTGGCAGATATGGAAGGCTTTCCCCTGGAACGCTTGGAAGAGAAGGTCCGGGCAAGGTCCCGTCACAGCATCGTTGCTGAAACCCTGATTATCAAGCGTTCTAAAGCAGGCCCCTTAGGCGGCTGCCTAGGTGCAGCGGTGTATTGCTTTGATAGCCTGGAGAACTAAAAAGGCAATTTTTAGAATGGGAGCCCAAGCGACTCCCATTCTCAGTATCATCGATAAATGGAGGAGAGTTAATGGACAAAAGAATCTTGCCCATCACTTTGGAGGACTATTTCAAGGACATTCCAGCAAGAGCCACTGAACCGGTCTTAATCCGCAGCCTTAGCCAGATGGTATCCCTCTTTAAGGATGGGGAAGAAGCCCTCAAGGAAGGGGACTGGGAGCTTTACCGCTTCTGGACCATCGAGCCCGCCATGAACCAGCCGGGGGAGATGGCCTTTGGTGTAACTGACCTCTACCCCGGTACCATCGGGGGTGAGTTCAACATGACCCACGGCCACTACCATGCCGGACCTGGGGCCGAGCTCTATATGGGGCTTAAGGGCAGCGGCCTTCTGCTGCTGCAGAGCAGGGAAGGGGAGCTCAAGATCATCGAGTTTAAAGAGGGCACAGCCACTTACATTCCCAGCGGCTGGGGCCACCGCATGGTGAATACTGGGGAGCAAACAATGACCTTTCTAGCTGTTTGGCCCACTGGAATTGAGCATGATTACGAAGTTATGTACCGCAACGACTTTAAAGTCCGAGTCCTCAAGGGTGATGGTGGAGTGGTCTTTGAGGACAGATAACAACAAAAAAACCCCGTCGTAAACGGGGTTTTCAGACTGTCAAAGAATGGGCATTGTTTCAAAGAGAAACAGTGCCCATTTTTGTCTTCTCGCGTGAATTCTTGCCAAAAAAGAAGGAGAAAGGCCATTCTTGAAGGCCCACATCGCCAGCTTCTTTAGATTCATTGCCGCGAACTTCAGCCTAACCCAGTTCGTCACTCGAGTTAGGCCTCTGTGATTCGTATACCTCATGCTATGTTTCTCTTTGGCATCGGCGAAAACTCTCTCTATGGTTTCGCCACGCTTTGTGTAGGTCGCCTTTCCCTTGGCAGAATGACGGAAGTCCTCGGCCTTTTCCAGGTAATCCTCCCAGATGTGTTTCTGCACGACCTTCTGGTGCACTCTGCTCTCAGTACAGCAGGCTAAGTTCGGACAAGAACGGCAGACATTCGGGTCACTCTTGAATTGACGGTATCCTTCTCTAGTGGTGGTTACGTAAGGAAGTACTTGGTTGTTAGGGCAGATTACGCAGTTGTAGTACTCGTCATACACGAACTCATAGGAACGGAAGAATCCTTTTTTGCCCAGCGGCCGCTTGTAAGGCATCGAAGGGTTGCGCCCATCATCAATAATCTTCTTGCAAATCCAGGGTGTTTTGTATCCTGCATCAACGACCACAGTATCAACTTCAGGAAAACGCTCAACCACCTGATCATAGACTTGGTCAAAGATTAGGCTGTCGTGGACGTTTCCTGGCGTGACCTCGAGGCCGAGGATGAAGTTGTTCTTGTCGCACGCTACATGGGTAGTGTAAGCAAACTCTATCTTATGTTCACCCTTGTGAAACAGGCCGCTTTCGGGATCTGTGGTAGAAACGATGACTTCGCGCTGCTCTCCTGCTTCGCCTGTCCCATCGCCATCGCCATCTTTATCTCTAAATGGTTTCTTGCCGTTCTTTTCCCTGTCTTCGTTGATCTCCTTGCGCAACTGTTCGTCGTAGGCGCGAGCAGTCTTTTGAGCCAGCGCTTTTGTCCGTTTCTTACGGTTGGCGCTAGCCTTGATGTGTGTGGCATCAACGAATATTGTCTCGGCATCGACGAATCCTCGCCTAACGATTTCCTCAAGGATCCAGCTAAAGATTGCCTCAAACACCTCGCTGGGAAAACGCCGGGCAAAAGCATAGCTAACTGTCGCAAAGTGGGGTACCTTCGTGGTTAAGTCGTAACCGAGAAACCATCGGTAGGCAATATTCAGGTTGACTTCCTCAACAGTTTTTCTCAGGGAAGGGATGCCAAACAGGTGTTGGATCAACACAATCTTGACCAGCACTATAGGATCAACGGCAGGACGACCCTTATCCTTGCTGTACAAATGCTCAACCATGTCATAAATCCTGCTAAAGTCAATAACCCTTTCAATCTTGCGCAGCAGATGGTCTTCCGGGACCAAACTATCGATGTCAACGAGTTGAAGTGAATTTCTCGCTTCATGCATATCCTGGGGTCGTTGCAGCATTTTCATCACCCAAGTCCATCTTAACATACAAAAAAACCCAACGCGAGTGCTTTCGCATTGGGTTTTTTGACAGTCTGAAAACCCCGTCGTAAACGGGGTTTTTTCGCTATGGTGCCGAAGGTGGGAATCGGTAGAACGAATGTTCTCTAGTGTTGCCTGGTGCTGATATGCCCGTTTAGCGGGCTTTTTTTGCGTGTGAGGGTGTTTCTATGTCCACCCAGTATTGCCCTGTTATGAAAAATGCATGAGCAACTGATGGAC
>LDJB01000004.1:0-1493 GCA_001028815.1 Peptococcaceae bacterium 1109 | reverse complement strand
ACTGGGGAGGCTGAGCGGGTTCTTCCGCTGCTTTTCCAGTGTTCTCTTCAGCTGGACATGCCCAAAGGCTTTAAAGGCAATGCCGCGCTTCATGGCTGTGTCCAACTCGTTTTCTGAGTACGTAGCTGCTAGGTTGATGATCCTCTCCATTTGTTCCCGGAGATGGCCGTTTCGGCTTTGGCTGAGCCCCTGGAGGTAAGCACGAGCTGAAGGCGCTAAGGCCTCGAACTTCGCCTGCAATGGGTGTACTGACTTCTTTGGATTGCTGTGAGCGGGGTAGTGGCGATCCTGTACGACACTCTTTCCTCGACCAGGAACCAAGGCGATGGTGTCCACCACAGTCCCATCGGCCAGCAACTCAATCCGGTCCTCGAAACGGCGGTACTTCACCCGTTTGCGTGCGAACTGCACCGGTACAGAGTACTTGTTGCCATCGATAGAGATGAGCTGTGTCTTTGTCGCCTTACGGCTCTCGACGATGAACATCGGCTTGTCAACCGCTAGCGGATGCAGATAACTCCGTTCTTCAGCTAAGCGTTCGAAGGGAACTTCCCCGGTTGTACTGTGAATCTTGCAATTGGCCACCTCGTCGCACCACTCTAGTGCCTGATGGTTTAGATCCCTTAAGCCGTTGTATGAGCAGCCATAGTAGAAGTCCCGTTTCACGTACTTGACACTGGATTCAACCTTGCCCTTGGACTCAGGATCTTTTATCCAACAGGCCTTGGGGGTGAACCCATAGGTGGCCGCCAACCAGAGGAGGTTCTCGTTGAAGCGAACAATCCCTCCGACTCGCTCACTCACTACGGTTTTGGCATTGTCAAAGAGTATCTCAGAAGGCACGCCTCCAATGTACTCAAAAGCCCGGTGCATGCATCCAAAAAACGTCGCCATGTTCAGGGAGGTAACGAACTCGGCGTAACGTACCCGGGACCAAGACAAGGTGAACGCAAAAACGTACAGCTTAACTTCGCATCCATCGATGTTGATTTTCCCGCAGTGACCCCAATCCACCTGAGCTTGTTCTCCCGGCAGCGTTTCGATGGGCTTGTACTCGCGGAAGTTCTTTGGACGGAGCAAGGCTACACAGCGCCTCACAGTCCTTTTTGAACCTGTGTATCCTTTTTTCTTTATCTCGCGATAGATGCGTTCTGCAGTCAATTCAGGGAACTTTTTCAGGCGTTCCATGATATACTCTACATAGGAGTCTGTCAGCTTAACGCGCTGTTTGTATCGCGGCTTTTCAGGATCGTCAGTCGGGCCATCCCAGTACTTGGCCACGGTCTTCCGGTCAAGCCCCAAGCGCAGAGCTGTAGCTTTCTTGGTCAGTCCCTGATCGCGGCACTCTAGTATATTCACAATTGTCCCCACTTTCTTCAAGTTTGCTCCCCCCTCGAATCGGTGGATTGGTTGCAGTTACCAACCCAATTCGAGTGGGTGAGCTTTTTTCTTCCTCCACTTGGCCATTTTGTGGGGATTTTTCGTGGCCATTT
>LDJB01000003.1:252142-384278 GCA_001028815.1 Peptococcaceae bacterium 1109 | reverse complement strand
TTTTTGGTCAATGGTATTTTAGCATTCATTATTATTGATGAAGAAAGTGAAATGTGTTTTTGGATATTTTCGGAGGATTATTCCTACAAAATTGTACAACTAGGGAGGAAATAACCTTTGGAAGTTGAATATGTATTATACACACTAAGAAGCAAGGTGAAATAATGAGGTGAAGTTTAGGAAACGTAACGGAGGCACAGCGAATGTTCGAAAACGATCAACGGGATATCCGAGGAGCATTAGCCAGGATTCGCTCGGTGTACTCCTCTTTGGCCCCTGCGGAGAGAAAAGTAGCCGATGTGATTCTGGAGCAGTATGAGAAAGCCATTTACTTGTCCGTGACCCAGCTTGCCGAGACTAGTGGGGTAGGAGAGTCCACGGTGATCCGCTTCTGCCAAAATGCTGGGTTCAGGGGTTACCAGGAACTCAAGCTAGTGCTAGCCAGGGACCTGGTTGACCCTTCGGAGAACCTGTCGGAAGGCGTATCGGTTGATGATACTCTCGAGTCTATCGTAAGAAAGGTAGGTTATACGAACTCGCGCTCCATTGACGACACCATTAAGCTTCTCGATATACGAGCCTTGGACATGGCTGTGAATTGGCTTTTGGATGCTCGCAGGATCCAGTTCTACGGTGTTGGCCAATCTGGTGTTACAGCATTAGACGCCAAGTACCGGTTTATGCGCCTTGGCTTGATCTGTGATGCTCTCACAGACTCGCACGTCCAGATGATGTCAGCAGCTACACTTGACTCTAGGGATCTCGCGGTAGGCATCTCCTTCAGCGGCAGTACCATCGATGTGGTGGAGGCCATCGACAAGGCCAAAGAACGGGGCGCCAGGACAATGTGCATTACCGCCTATGCCCGCTCGCCTCTGGCCAAGGCTTCTGATATAAAGCTTATCGCGGCTTCTTCGGAAACACCTCTTGGCAGTGGTTCCCTTCGCTCCAAGATTACGCAGCTGCTCGTCCTGGACTTGCTGTACACGGTCGCTGCGTTACGGCTTGGTGACAAGGGGCGCCTGTACACGGAGCTCGTGGCAGAGTCAGTCCTACACAAGCTGTATTAGCCTAATAACGGAGCCTGGCGCAGGTTTCGTTGTCTCTATAGGCCTGTTTGTGACAACTGTAGCA
Organism: Peptococcaceae bacterium 1109; assembly: GCA_001028815.1. Lineage (GTDB taxonomy): Bacteria > Bacillota > Limnochordia > Darwinibacteriales > Darwinibacteriaceae > 1109. The sequence goes on along the minus strand of LDJB01000003.1, from coordinate 383,144 downwards.
AGCGCTTTAAGGTTTTGTGGTGTGAATGAGTAGTCTTTTAGGAGGTGGTACATGCCGACGGGGCACGTTTGGAAGTGGTTTCTAGGTGGAGATTTCAGAAAAAACCATTAAGGAGAGGTGGAAGCACGCATGACGAAAAAATCTAAGATTAGCATCATCATGGTGTTGACTCTTGCGATTCTGTCCTTCGCGTGGGGGCAGGCATTTGCCGCGAAACCGTTCGAAGGCCAGAAGCTGACGGTCATTTACATGTCCAGCGTCTACGCTGATGCGGCGCTTGACATGGTACCCCTCTTTGAAGAGAAGACCGGTGCAACGGTAGAGGTGTTGTCCGCTCCGTACGTTACCTTGTATGAGAAGCTCTCCCTAGACTTAACTAACCAAATCGGAGCTTACGATGTTATTTCTGTGGCATGTCAATGGGATGGCGGTTTTGCGCCTTATCTGGAGCCCCTCGAACCTTATATCGAACGGGACAACTACGACCTTTCCGACTTCATCGACAACGTATTCAACAACTCCGGAATTTGGCAAGGAACCATCTACGGTATTCCCCATGCAAACACCGCTTACATGATGGCCTACCGCACTGACCTTGTTGAGGAACCTCCGCAGACTTGGGACGAGTACCTTGAAATCGCAGCAAAGTACACCAATCCTGAGGAAGGAATGTACGGCATCTCCATTCCAGGCCAAAAAGAGCAGTACGCTGGGCTCTTCTACATTCGCCTCTGGTCAATGGGCGGTTCTTGGGCTGATGAGGATTGGAACATCACCATCAACAGCGAAGAAGGCCGGGCTGCCATGGAGCACGTCGGCGAGGTCATGAAGTACTGCGACCCCGCAGCACTGTCCTGGGGCTTGGAAGAGTCCATTGACGCATTCTTGCGCGGCAATGCTGTGTTCTGCGAAGCGTGGCCCACACTTGGCATCACACAGCGGGGCGATGATCCAGCTGAGTCTAACATTGTGGGCAAGTGGGCCTTGGCGCCGTTCCCACGGGAAAAGACAGGTGCTAACCTCTTGTCTTCCTGGAACTTGGCTATTCCGAAGACCTCTAAGAACAAAGATTTGGCTTGGGAATGGATTAAGATGTACAACAGCCCCGAAATGCACAACTTGTTCTTTGACCGCTTCCAGATTCTCTCCCCACGGGAAAGCTTCTGGGATAGGGACGATGTGAAGAACTCGAAGAGTGCTCCCATGCGGAAAGAACTGGAGAGGTCGCTTATCTGGTGGCGGATTCCTGCCGCGACAGAAGCTGAGCGGGAGCTTGGTAATGCAGTGAGCTCCTACATGGCTGGGGAAATGACATTGGATGAAGCCATGAAGTATGCGCAGCAGGCTCTGGAAAGAACGATCCGCATGATGCATCCTGGGGATGTGAAGAACGACAAGCCCATTTACCTGAAGGAGTGGGCCGAGACGCTAGACGAATGGTTGGCAGAAAACTAACGTAAGCTTGACGGAGCTGTAGCAGTGCAGCCTCACGCTGTGAGAGCTATAGCCACTGCTATAGCTCCGCCTCTAATACCTGTAAGCAGGAGGGTGTGAAAATTGGGTAAGAAGCGATTAACCGACACAGCGCTTTCCTGGCTTTTTCTTACACCAACGTTTATAGTGCTCATAATCGCAGCGTTCCTTCCTCTTCTGTACTCGCTATGGTTGAGTTTCCACGCCTTAAGGTTGAACATGCCTGCTGCCAGGCCTGTCTTCATTGGCCTTGAAAACTATACGTATATGCTGCAGGACACTCTTCTGAAGAGAAGTACGCAGAATAACATCATCTTCGTTACCTTTACCGTCTCCCTGCAGATGTTTTTCGGCCTAGTTATTGCCATGTTAGTCTCCGGTGATGATCGGCTGAGTCGCTTCTTACGCACTATCTTCCTGGTGCCTATGATTATGGCGCCTGTAGCTTCTGGCACCCTGTGGCGCATGATGCTGGACCGCACCACAGGAGTAGTAAACTATCTGCTAAGCCTCATTGGCATAACCGCAATTCCCTGGTTGGGGCAGCCGCTAACGGCGATGATTGCTGTAATTCTAGTGGATGTATGGCGGTTGACCCCTTGGGTTGTGATCATCTTAGTGTCCGCCATCAAGGGCATCTCCATCAGCCTGTTTGAAGCGGCATTGGTTGACGGCGCTTCTCCCTGGGAGATCTTCAAGAAGATCGTCCTTCCCCTCTTAAAGCCTGTACTTCTCATCGTTGCCATGATTAGAATCATCGATGGATTTAAGGTCTTTGACATCATTTATGTGATGACTGGAGGTGGCCCGGGAATTGCCACGGAAATGCTGCCTAACTTTATCTACAATCAAGGATTGCGTTACTTCAATGCTGGCTACTCAGCTGCTCTGGCGTGGGTTTTCATCATCTGTATGTCCCTTTTGAGCCTGATCTTCGTGCGCCTCAGGTTGCGTCAGGAAGGATAAGGCTGGCACAGTCGCACTAAGGAAGGAGGCAGCGGCATGTACAATAAGGTAAACGACGTCACTATTAACTTCTTGGGCAAACCCCTTCGGTGGATAGTGCTCTTTCTCTCCACCTTCCTGGTTGTCTTTCCGTTTTACTGGCTAGCCACCAGCGCTGTCAAACTGCGGAGAGATTATCTGGCTGTTCCACCTGTGCTCTTGCCAAAGGAGATAACCTTTGAGAACTTCGAGCGCATCTTCCTTAGGGACGGCGCGCTAAACGGGCTCCAAAACTCTTTGGTTGTGGCTGGATGTACCATGATCGTTGCGGTGTTTATCGGTAGTCTAGCTGCCTATGCCATCTCCAAGGGCAGTATCCCAGAGAAAGCTAGGCATATCTTCGCATTTTGGTTCTTGATTCAAAAGATGTACCCTGCCATTTCTGTGGGAGTGCCTGTGTTTCTCGTAATGCGCAAACTCGGGCTTCTCGACACCAGGCTAGCTCTGATCATCATGAATACCAGCTTCAACATTCCCCTTGTTATCTGGCTGATGCTTGGCTTCTTCGGAGATGTGCCTGCGGAAATTGAGGAATCGGGCAGGATTGACGGCTGCAACTTGTGGCAGAGATACTTCTTATTAGCCATTCCAGTGGTGAAGCCTGGCCTGATTGCCGCAGCCATCTTGACCTTCATTGAGAGTTGGAACGAATTTCTGTTTGCGGTGATCCTGGGACTTAGAAAGGCCACGACACTAACGGTGTTAATCTCGGGCTTTATTACAGACCGTGGCCTGGAATGGGGCCCCATGGCAGCAATGGGCGTTGTTATCATCCTGCCGGTGGCTGTTATCGTGTGGGCACTGCAGAAAAACTTCGTTAAGGGTCTGGCAATGGGTGCTGTGAAGGAGTAAGAATCCTGGAAGGGGGAGGCAAGATGAACTCTTATCAAAGAACCTTGGCGGCCATTGAGCGTCAAGCAACCGATCGCGTTCCGGTGATTCCCTTGATTATCCAATACGCGCTGCACATAAGCTCCATCCCGCACAGGGAGTATTCCAGCAACGGACAGAAGATGGCCGAGGCGCAAATTACCAGTTTGCGTCGGCACAACTATGATGGTATTCACATCACTACGGATAACCAGATAATTTCGGAAGCCATGGGCTGTGAAGTCTACTTGCCCTATGATGAGCCCCCTCAATATCGGAAGCGGGTGCTGGGCGACTCCAAGGATTTGACAAAGCTGGCAAAAGTGGACCCGTACAGCTCTGGTCGCATGCCAGTGATTCTCAGCGCCACTAGGCTTGCTCGGGAAGAGTTGGGCGATGAGTATTTCATCAAGACCAACTGTGATTCGGGCCCATTCTCAATCGCCTCGGCCCTCCGTGGCGAGGAGCTCTTCTACATGGACATCTACGAGGATCCCCAGTTTGTAATGGATCTGGTGGAAATCTGTACCGATGTGTTAATCGCATACGGCAAAGCCATAGCGGCGAGCGGTGCTCACGCGTTAACCTTTGGTGATTCACCCAGCGGGTTGATCAGCAGGGAGCATTATGAGAAGTTTGCTCTGCCCTTCGCAAAGCGGGCTATCTCCGAGCTGAAGAGTACGGGGCTTCCCATTTTCTATCACATCTGCGGCAATACTTCCCACATTATCGACCTAATGTGCGAGACAGGAGCGGATGTGTTGGAAATCGATCACTTGGTGGACTTGGAGTTTGCTGTGGATAAAGTGGGGAGCCGGGTTTGCTTGGAAGGCAATGTGGATCCCACAGGCGTACTGCTGCAGGGTACCCCTGATGAAGTCTACGCTGCAAGTATGAAATGCATAGAAGTGGCCCGCAATGGTGGCAGTTTGATCCTCAGTTCGGGGTGCGAGGTACCCCGGCATACACCGCCGGATAACATCGATCAGATGCTGCAAGCGGCCATAGACAGCGTTCGGTAGCCTGTACATCGCCAAGGAGGTATAGCAGTGCTAGGAAAAGACCGGTGTTTGAGGGCTCTGAAGGGACAAAAGGTAGATCGGGCCTCTGTTCATCCCGCGATAGACTACAGCTATGCTGCGCCTTTATGTGGTGCTTCCGTTAGTGACTGCTTCCTTGATCCCAAGCTCCATGCCGGGGCGTTGGAACACGTTTTCCAAGTGCACAACGACATTGACGGGCTGTACGTTAACTTGTGCCTATCGCCGACGGTAATCACCAAAACGGAACGCTCAGGCAGAGACAGCTATGCGACAGACATAAGTGGCGCCGTGTGGCGTATACCCGCCAACGATGTGGGAACCGTTACGTCGAATGCCATCGTAAACCTCGACGATCGGAGGCTGAAAACGGTTGACCCCTTGCGGGCTGGTATCAACGAGACCTACGCGTACATCTCCCAAGAGATTAAGGATCGCTATTTGATCATCCCCGGGCTCACTGGACCCTTCAGTCAGTTGGTGTTCATCGTCGGTTTCGAACGGGTCTTGATCAGTATCATTGAACAGCCGGAGAAACTGAGAAAGGCGCTGGAGTGGCGCCTCGCAGTAGCCTTGGAATGGCTTAATGAACTGATCACTCTGGGAGCCGAATGCATATGGATTGGAGAGGGTGCAGCTTCGTCCAGTGTTATTTCCCCCGGGCACTACCGGGAGTTTGTATACCCATATGAAAAGGTCCTGATTGAGGAGATGAAGCGCAAGGGTATTACAAGCATTGTCCACATCTGCGGCGACATCACCAAGTCGATGGACTTCATCGCAGACACTGGAGCTGATGCTCTGGACATCGATCACATGGTGGATTTGTCCGATGCCTCAGCTAGGATTGGTGACAAAGTTGTTATCAAAGGAAACGTTGATCCCAGGGAGCTGATGGAGCTCCGGGCCAGCGAAGTCCGTGAGTTGTGCAAAGCGAAAATCAGGACGGGTCAACGTGGGCGCGGGATTGTCCTAAGCACCGGCTGTCTTGTCACACGTGATACACCACCAGAAAACATCGAAGCCATGGTTCAGGCGTCCGTGGAGCTGCAGTAGACCTGTAAGCCACTAGCAGACGTTCTTCCCACCATCGAAATCTAGAGGGAGGCCTACTTGTGTTCGAAAAACTGGCCGGAGGTATTGTTGTCTCGTGTCAGGCGAAGGCTGGAACTGCGCTTGACGATCCATATATCCTTAGTCAACTGGCGAAAGCAGCGGAAGATGGAGGCGCGGTAGGTATTCGCGCTAGTTTGCCGCGGAATATTAGAGCCATAAAGTCGAAGGTTAGCATACCAGTGATAGGCATTTACAAACAGGAGTATCCCGATAGCCCTGTTTACATCACTCCCACCTTTAAGGAAGCCAAAGAGGTCATCGATGCTGGCGCTGATATTATCGCCATCGATGCAACACTGCGGAAGCGCCCCAATGGGCAAGATCTTGCAGAACTAGTACAGCAGATTCGAAGCTACAAGGATATACCCATCATGGCCGATATTTCCACGTTCGAAGAGGCCAAAGCAGCCAGTGAACTAGGCTTTGACCTAGTGGCCACCACTCTGTTGGGCTACACCGAGGAGACCCGCGACCGTAGTGCTCCCGACATGGAACTGGTCCAGAGAATCGCCTCCGAAATCTCCACACCACTCATAGTGGAGGGCCGCATCAAAAGCCCTGAAATCGCTGCCCTTGCCATTGCAAGCGGGGCTTTCGCAGTGGTGGTGGGTACTGCCATAACCGACATCACTTGGGTGACAGAGCAATATGTGGAGCAGATCAATGTGGCACTTAGGGACAAACACTCAGGTGGACGGTGGGCCAAGCATGAGTGAGGCTGTACTGGGCATAGATATTGGCGGTACAAACATGGCAGGTGGGCTCATCAGTTCCGAAGGGGAAATCCTACACAAGGTGGAGATTCCAACAGAAGCAAGCCGGGGCAGTGAGGCAGTCTTTAGTAACATCAAGAGCGTTGCGGAAGAGCTTCTGCGTTGGGCAGATCTTAAGGGCGTGCCCGTCTCCCGGATCGGGATATCCACTGCCGGCCAAGTAGACCCTAGTGCAGGCACCATCCTCTATGCCACCGACACCTTTCCAGGCTGGACCGGTTTCCCTTTGAAGCAGAGGTTGCAGCCTGAATTCGGGCTTGAGGTGTTTGTGGAAAATGATGCCTTGGCCGCAGGCTGGGGCGAGAAATGTTTCGGGCTGGCACAGGATGCCCATGATTTCATCATGCTGACGTTGGGAACGGGCGTGGGTGGAGCGGTGTTTGCCAGGGGCAAGCTCCTGAGCGGTTCCGCTAACTTGGCGGGCTTAATTGGCCACATGACCGTCGACCCTTATGGCAGGCCTTGTAACTGCGGCGGTCGTGGTTGTGTTGAGCAATACGCCTCAGCCACTGCCATCGCCAAGACCGCCCTGCAATCGGTGGGGCTACCCAGCGACAGCGTGTTAAGGGGGAAGATCAGCAGGGCGGGGAGTGCCCTTTCCGCTAAAGATGTCTTTGATGCTGCCCGCTTGGGAGATGGGCGCGCACAAGAGGTGGTGGCAGAGGCCGCCCTCTATCTAGGCGCAGCTATCGGCAGCCTGATCAATCTCCTTAATCCAGAACTTGTTGTTCTGTCCGGGGGAGTGTCCCGCGCCGGTGACTATTTCCTCAGGCAAGTCCATGCAGCCGCCCAGCAATACTCCACAGCAGTGGCCTTTGAGAACGTAGACATCCGTATTAGTCAGTTCATGGAAGACTGCGGCGTCATGGGCGCAGGGGCTGTTGCATATACATCAGGCATACATCGACTGGACCCCCACTAAGCTGGGGGTTTCTTGTTGAGCACGCAGTGGAAAATCCTGTCGCCTTGTGGATATCAAAATGATATCATTAAAGTATCAGTATGATAGAAAAGGGGAGAGTTATGCAGGAAGGAACGCTTAAGGCAAGGCCTGGTATGCCAATACTCATTCTGTCCATCCTTCTTTATGCGGCTGCCATTGGTTCGGTAATCCTTGGTGGTGTCCTCTTAGGGCGTGGAGAGAGTATACTAGGCGGGGTGCTGCTGGGGATCGGTATTCTCTGGGTTGTGATTGGCTTTATCCCCTTCCTAGGGCTGAAGATTATCAAACCCCAGGAAGCGTTGGTCTTGACCTTGTTTGGGCAGTATATCGGTACACTGAGAGAGCCCGGTTTCTACTTCGTGCATCCCTTCGCTGTGGCAGTGAACCCCGCTGCCCGGACTCGCCTGGGCCAGAGCGGTGATGTGGAGAGCGAAGGCATATCCACCTCGGGTAATGTCTCTGTGGACGGAGGGCTTAGCAAGAAGGTTTCCCTGAAAATCTTGACCCTAAACAACGCCAAACAGAAGGTCAATGATGTCCTGGGCAACCCTGTGGAAATCGGAGTTGCGGTAATGTGGCGGGTAGTGGATACCGCGAAGGCAGTCTTCAACGTTGATAACTACAAAGAGTATCTCTCACTGCAGTGCGACAGCGCGGTACGGGATATTGTTCGGATTTACCCCTACGATGTGGCCCCCGGCATTGACACCACAGGTGATGGCAGACCCGATGAAGGGAGCTTACGGGGCTCTAGTACCGTTGTTGCAGAGCGCATCCGCGAGCTGTTGCAGCAGAGAGTAGAGAATGCGGGCCTGGAAATCCTCGATGCACGCATTACCTACCTTGCATATGCTCCGGAAATCGCGGCAGTTATGCTGCAGCGGCAGCAGGCTAGCGCCATCATTGACGCCCGAAAGATGATCGTTGACGGTGCGGTGAGCATTGTGCAAATGGCCTTAGATAAGCTCAGCGAAGAAGAGGTTGTCCAGCTCGATGATGAGCGCAAAGCTGCAATGGTGTCCAACTTACTAGTTGTCCTCTGCGGAAATCGCGATGCCCAGCCGGTGGTTAACAGTGGAAGTCTGTATTAGTAACAATGAGTGATCGGAAAAAGCAGATTCCCCTGCGCCTGTCGCAGGAGCTTTACGAGGACATCGCTAGCTGGGCAGCGGAGGACTTCCGTTCCATCAATGGGCAAATCGAATACCTGCTCACCCTTTGCGTGCGGCAGAGGAAGAAGACAGGTGGGTATGTTCCCCAGGACCTCAACGAAAAGCCCGCACCGGACAACTAACGACATCTGACAAAAACGCCCCGCGGCTAAAGGCCACGGGGCGGTCGTTTTCCTCATCACCCATGAGTTCCTTTGGGTCAACTTCCAGGTGGTTCCAGCCTTCCAGGACTGTTTTCATATGTTCCACCATTTTTGACGTCAGCACCGTTTACCATGTCTTTGCTCCTTGTAGAGGAGGGGGTCTAGCAGGAAAAGTCGCAATAAACTAGTAAAGGCAGAAGAGAAAAAGGAGGGGAGGCCTGTGGGATTCGCTTTCCGAGTCAAAGATTTGCGGTTTAGGTATCCTTCTTCCAGCGGGGATATTCTCAAGGGGATCTCCTTTGATGTGCGGGAAGGGGAGATTTTCGGGCTCTTAGGCCCTTCGGGGGCTGGGAAGTCCACCACTCAGAAGATCTTAGTTAAGCTCCTGGAAGATTACCAAGGGAGCATCGCCTATTTCGGCAAGGACCTCAAAACCCTGGGTAACTCGTACTACGAGGAGGTTGGCGTAGGCTTTGAGATGCCAGTGCATTTCTCTAAGCTTACGGCCTGGGAGAATATGCAGTTCTTCGCTGGCTTCTACAAGAACACCGGGGATGTCCAGGGACTCATGGAAAGGGTTGGACTGTGGGAGTACCGGGATATGCAGGTGGGAGAGTATTCCAAGGGGATGAAGGTCCGCTTAAACTTTGTCAGGGCTATGCTCAACAACCCGCGGGTGCTCTTCCTAGACGAAGTGACCAACGGTTTGGATCCTAAAAACGCCAGGATTATCAAAGACATGATCGCTGAGTTCAGGGATGGGGGCGGCACTGTTTTCCTCACCACCCACCTCATGAACGACGTGGAACAGCTCTGTGACCGGGTAGCCTTTTGTGTAGACGGCTCCCTAATCGAGATCTCAACGCCGCGGGACCTCAAGCTAAAGTACGGGAAACGGGAAGTTACGGTGGAGTACAGAGAAGGGGGCAACCTTGCAAGCGCTACCTTTCCCCTAGAAGGCATCGGATTCAACGAGGAATTCCAGAGGCTTCTCCAAACCAAGGACGTGGAGACTATCCACAGCGGGGAGACGTCCATGGAGGAGATCTTCATTATTGTGACAGGGGTTGAGGTGAGATGACCAGTCTGAGAAGGCTGATCGCTGGGGAACTCAAGCGGCTTGTGCGGTACAAGATTCTCTGGAATCTGTGCTTGTTACTTCCGCAGCTCTGTACTTCATCCACGGGGTTACAATGGACTACGGGGCTTTGTTGGTGTTTGTGCCTCTGGCAGTGGGCTGCCATGCTGCCATTGGGTTTGTCCTTTCCCTCAGGAGCCGGGACTTCACTGCCATGCTGGGGCTCCTAGTAGCCTATATGTTCATCTTTACCGTACCCTCGATTTTGTTCAGTCTTGGTGCTATTGATGGAAAGTACGAATGGCTGCTTATGATATCACCATCCCACGCTGCGAGCCACCTCATTGGCTCCGCAGTGCAGGGCGAATACAGGCTCGCCGTGGCAGCTTCCGCGTGCCTCTATCTAGCCGGGCTGGCCACAGCCATCTTTAAGTTCGCTGTGTATCCCACGTTTAAAGCCCATGCCGCAAGGGGGTAAACCGATGAGTAAATACCTGTCCCTCTTAAGGTACGAAGGGAAGACGATTGCCCGGGATCCTGTTAACCTCTATATGTGCCTATTTCCCCTAATCATGCTCTTCCTTTCCGCCTATGTGTTTCCTATGACCTTCACATCCGTGGATATGCTGCGGGGAACCATGCTGAAGCTGGCTATGCTCTTGCTGCTTGTTGCCATCCTCGCCTTCGGCTCCTTTTTCCTGGCAGCCCTGGCCACGTTCCTCCTCCTCGAGCAGAAGGATGAACACACTCTACACACCATTGCCGTTACCCCGGTGGGTGCCGCTGGTTACTTGAAGTTTAAGATGACTTACATCTACGTGATGTCAGTTGTGGGGAACATAGTGGTGCTGCTGGGGACTAAGCTCCTTGCTGGGGACAAATACGTGGTCCTAGGCACGCCCCTGTTTGACAACATAAACATCGGGCATATCGTTTCCTTTGCTTTAGTGAACGGGCTCTTTACCCTGGTGCTTGGCTTGATGCAGGGGGCCTTTGCTAAGAATAAGGTGGAGGGCTTTGCGTTTATTAAGGGCACAGGGATGCTGGCCATGGTTCCAGCTTTGATGGTGCTGGAGACATTTCAGGGGAACCTCCAGTATGTGCTGGGCGTTTTCCCCAACTTCTGGTCCATCAAGGGGATGGTCGGCCAGCTTATGCCCATAGACTCTGGCGCGAGCCTCAGCTTCACAATGTACCTGCTAATCGGAGCGCTGTACAACGGGATCTTGCTCGTGGCAGCGTATAGATTTTTCCTTAAGAAAGCACAGTACTAAGGGCCGCATAGTTCCTTATGATTGCCTCGATGGCCCGTGGCGAGGCGTCAATAGCCCTGCTAATGCTGTTCAGCTTGGAAAACACCGGCTCGTTGATTGCCATACCCATACGCATGTAGTAGCCGTTGGGATCCCGTTCATCAATGCTGTATAGACCCTCGTACTGAGTGCTGCTAATGGCATCGATCTCCTTGAGTCTCTTCACCAGGGAGCGGTACAGAAGCCACCAACTGCAGTGCAATCGGGCGACAAAACGCATCAATCTTTGGAGAGGGACCTGGCGCAGCGCAGCAGCGTCAAACTCGCTGATGACAATGTCCTTCAATACCGGTTCAGGCAGAAGAAACTCCGCTGCAAAGCGATTCGCCTCCGCCTCAATTTGCGTGGATTCCTCATCAGCCCTGCTGAGATGGGATCCGGTCTTTGTGAAGAAATGGTAGAGTTCATGGGCAATGGCAAAGACCTGCTTGTCGAAGTAATCCGCGGCGTTTAAGCCGATGAACACGAGTACTTCACCGTCTATTTTGGAGTAGAGCATTGCTGCGGAAAAGGCCGGCAGTTCGCTTCCTGATTCAACAGGAAACTGCAGCAGGGTGATATTCAGGCGGTCTAGAATCTCGAAAATCTCTGCTGCAATGGGATTTCCCAAATAGCCAAGATCCTGACGCCGCCGCTCCGCGAGCATCCGAATTTTGGCTGCCTGAACCTCATTAAGCTCGGCCGAGTGCTTCATTCTCGAACTTCCTCCTCAGCAGATACTGCTGCCGCAAAGAGAGCATCATAGAAAACAGCTTGTCAAGGCTTTCCTTCTCACTGTCAGTGCGCGCTTCGCCTCTAAGAGCGATGAACAAAGTATTGTCTTGAACTTCCACAGAAACATCAGCGATGTCGAAGTCCAGTGTGCTAGAAAGAGCATCGAATTGCTGAAGTGATGGGATGAATCGCTGGTGCTCTATACGCCCTATGGTTACGCAATTGATGCCCGTTAATCCGCGAAAAAGCCCCTTCCTAGTATGTAGTCCCTAGGAAGGGGTTGTTCTGCCCATTGTACTATCCTTACCCCTTCAGCCCAGTTAAGGTTACGCCTCGGACGAAGGTCTTCTGCATGGATAGGAAGACGATAAGGATGGGGATCACGCTGATCGTAGCACCAGTCATGACCAGGCCCATATCGCTCCAGTACTGTCCCTGAAACATCCTCAGGCCTAGGGGGAGAGTGTACTGGTCCTGCGAGGAGAGGACGATTAACGGCCACAAGAAGCTGTTCCACTGGCCCATAAAGGTAAAGATGGCCAGAGCTGAGAGAGTGGCCTTAGCCTGGGGGAGGATAAGCTTCCAGAAAATCCAAAACTCCGAAGCGCCGTCGATTCGCCCAGCCTCAATAAACTCATTGGGAATGCTCTGCATAGCCTGGCGCATGAGGAATATGCCGAACACGTTCCCTAAGGCAGGCAGGATAATGGCCAAATGAGTGTTCACCAGCCTCACCTTGCCCAGCAGGAGGTATAAGGGGATCATGGTTACGGCCCCAGGCACCATCATGGTGGAGAGCAGCCCCAAGAAGATCGCGTTCCTGTATTTAAACTGGAACTTCTCGAAAACATACCCCACAATGGATGAAGTAAAGAGCACTGCCAGGGTGACCGCAACCGCGATGTACAGGCTGTTAAAGAAGAACCTGCCGAACTGCAGTTCACCCACGACTCGCCCATAGCGTTCAAAGGTAATCTTCGTAGGAAAGAGCACAGGCGGGATCTTCATCACTTCGCTTTGGATCTTAATGCTTGTGATGACCATCCAGTAGAAGGGGAACACCATGGTAATTCCGCCTGAGATGAGAATAATCCATTTTACAAGTGCAAGTATCTTTCTCCGCAGCATGGCCGCCCTCCTTTAGTGCTCCACCTGAGTTTTGGTGACGATTTTGAACTGGATCAGCGTCAAAGTGACGATGATAGCAAAGAGCAGGAATGCCATAGCAGAGGCTCTGCCCATCTGGTAGTAGCTGAAAGCTCTAGTGTACAGGAGTTCAATAAACCCACGGGTTGAGTTTAGGGGCCCGCTCATGACGTAGAGCTGGTCAAAGACCTGGAAGCCTGTAATAAAGCCGGTAATCAAGAGGTACACGAAGGTGGGCCTAAGGAGAGGGATAGTGATGTACCACACCTTCTGCAGGCTGTTGGCCCCATCCACTTCCGCTGCCTCGTAATAGGTTTGGGAGATGCTGTGCAGTCCAGCGAGGAAGATCACGATGGTAAAGCCCATGCCCTGCCAGGTGGATGCGGCGATCGCGGATGGTAGGGCAGTCTTCGGGGAAGACAGCCACATCTGCCTAGGGATGCCGAAGATTTTCAGTACCTCATTTAGAAGGCCAAAGCGCGGCTGATACAGCCAGCCCCAGATGACACCCACCGCCACTAGGGATGTCATTACCGGTAGGAAGTACACTGTCCGAAGAATGGCCTGGCCTCGCTTTACGCTGTTAATGAGTAGGGCAAAGAAGAAGGCCAAGGCACCGCCTATAAAAACGGTTATCACCGCAAAGGTTGCGGTTACTCTCAAGGAGTTGTAAAGATGAGTGTCGCCAATTAAGCCCTTGTAGTTTGCTAACCCCACAAAGGCCGGGGGATTGAGGAAGTCCATTTCGTGGAAGCTGATATAAAAGGCATAGATGATCGGTATAAAACTGAAGAATACGAAGAACAGCACTGTTGGGATCAAAACTGCCAGCACAAAGCGTTGTTTCCCATCGATTCTCTTCTTCCGGGTCTGAGACATGTGGTTCCCCCCTCGCTAGGCCGAGGAAGAGGGGATGGCAGCCATCCCCTCTTGGCAAGCGTAGTTTACTCAGCTACGGGTACATAGAGGTCTTCCACGTACCACTTCACAGGCCGCTCTTGCAGGACACCGTTGGCCTCTGCTTCTGCCAGGGCTAAAGCATCAGCTGCGGAGTAACCGAAGAACAGGAGATCTTGCAGCATGCCCAGGCCGTAGTCGTTTTCCACCTCATAGGGGATTTCCCCAGGGATATTAGTGTATGGCACTTGTTCTGCAATGGCAGCGATGAGTGGATTCTCAACGATTCTTGGGTCATCCAAGAGATTCCTGTTGGATGGGGCAGTGCCCAGGATGAGGTTTACTTCAACGAGGTAATCTGTCTCTTCATAGAGCCATTTTAAGAACTCAAAGGCCGCCCCCTTGGCTTCAGCCCGTGCGCCCTTCATCACGGACATGCCCGTTTCATGGTTGTTCCGGGCCACTGGCCCTGGAGCAAGCTTTCCGTCAAAGGTGGGAAGCCTAAAGACGCCCCAATTGAGGTCAGGATAGTTGTTGTTCAGCTCGCCCCCGAGCCAGCTCCAGCTGTACACCATCGCAGCATGGCCCGTGCCCATGGCTTCGCTGAACCCCAGGAAGCCTGGTTCTGTTACTCTGTCTTCGAAAATGAGCTGTTCAATCAACTCAAGGGCCTTGATGCCCGCTTCGTTGTTCCAGGCTACTGTCTTGGCATCTTCGCCGTAAAGCTTTCCGCCCAGCTGGTAGTGGAGATCGAGCCAGAACACGCCCAGGATGCCGTTGGGTACAAAGCCCGCGACTTGAATATCTCCTGCAGAATCATACTTGGTGAGCTTCTTCGCGATTTCTCTAAACTCATCCCAGGTGGTGGGAATATCTGCTTCCGTGAGGCCTGCTTCTGCCCAGTAGTCGGTGTTGTAGAAGATCAAGCCCGACATAATCCCCACAGGATAGAAGTGGAAGGTGCCGTCAAAGAGGTATGCAGCCTCGAAGTTAATGAAATCTTCCTTGTAGCGGTCGTAATCAAAGAGGTCTGCGGGGAAGGGTTCTAGGTGATTGAGGAATGCTTGGGTCTGGGAGTTGTGGAACTGCGCGATATCCGGCACATCTCCGCCGGCCACGCCCGACATCAACCGTGTCCAGTAATCTTCCCAACCGATTACTTGTGTCTCAAACTTCACATCAGGGTTAAGCTTCTCGTATTCTTCCATGTATTTCAGCTTCAGGTTCATGCGGGGCTGATGCCAGTCCCAGTGCCTAATGGTGACAGCGCCTGCCGATAGCGACAAGCCCAAAACCAGCAACAAAACCAACATTACGGTCCAAAGTTTGCCTTTCACTGCCTTGATCCCCTTTCAGTTGATTGTGGCTCACGTTCCGTTCCTGCGACCTGGGGTCGACTAGATCCGTACTGCTAAGCTGCTCACCACCTTCTGAAGTTCTTCTTACTTCGCTATAGCTGGCCAGCTATGATTAAACCTTTAATCATGGAAGAAAAAATAAATAACGTGCTAGGCGTTAATAAGAAGTTAGATATTGTAATCTACACCTTGAGTTTAAACCGTGATCCGGTAAATGTCAAGGCGCAATTAACCACATTTTTCTCTCAAGAGAAAATGAGTGAGACGATTAAGGGTGCATCTTCCTGTGAAATTTGGTATAATAGTTATGCTTAAACATTTAATCAACCCGGGGGAATAACGGTGAGACCAAGGAACGTGACCATAAAGGATATTGCCAGAGAGGCAAAAGTTTCCATCGCAACTGTCTCCAACGTGATCAATAATAAGGGCCGAGTTTCCGAAGAAACCCGGCGTTTGGTGCAGAGTCTGATTGACAAATACAACTACACACCTGACCTTTCTGCCCGCAGCCTGAAAAACAAGCATTCCCATTTGATCAGCGTTGTGGTCCCTTATTTGGCCAAGGGAGAGTTCGAAGACAACCCCTACTTCTGGCAGGTTGTTTCGGGGATCGAATCAGGCGCGAGCAGCGAGAACTTCCACGTCATGCTCACAGGTATCTCTGACAGCCCCGATATGTCTTTTGCCACCGAGCGTCACCTGGACGGGCTGGTGGTGATTGGCGCAAGCGAACAGGCTGACCACTTCCAGCACATCATGGATCTGAACCTGCCTTGCGTCTTTATGGACAGCTACATAACTAAAGCTGATGTGTACCAAGTGTACAGCAATGACAAGTTCGGGGGCTATCTAGGGACGAAGTACCTGGTATCCCTGGGTTATGAGAAGATCATCCTTGTCTCTGGTATCAAGGGGAAGATCGCGGAAGGCAGTGGGGTAGACTACCAGCGCTGGCTGGGGTACAAGCAAGCACTGGCCGAGGCGGGGATCGAGTACAACCCGGAGCTCGTGATTGAGGAAGGCAACACCATGCTTGGGGGATACTACGCAGCGCAAAAGGTGATCGGCTCAATCGATCGGAAAACGGCCATCTTTGTCCTTTCAGACATCGGCGCCATGGGCCTAATTCGGGGCCTAAACGAACTTGGCATCTCCGTTCCTAAAGACGTTTCAGTAGTGGGCTATGACGACATTTTCTATGCAGATTTCATGGTTCCGTCCCTAACCACCATCCGCCAGGACATCTTCCGCAAAGGGGAACGTGCCGTAGACCTACTTCTGGCTCAAATTGAGAAACGGGAAATCGAAGCGAAGACCATCCTCTTGCCCGTGGAGCTGAAGATCAGGGAAAGCACTACCAAGAACTTCTCCCAGTGAAGGAACTCACCCCTTTCTGTCAAAACTAGGAAAGAGGAGTTATTGCATTGGAGTTGCGGAAAGGGGTTCATTTAATGCGGGTCGTCACAGCAGTTCTCACAGTACTAGCTTTGCTTTGCTTGCCCACGGTTGCTTGGGCGGACATGAGTGTGGGCCTCGATTGGGAGATGAGAAACCGCCAGAACATCCTCAGCGTATGGGTGGATGGGGAGCTAGGAAATGGGTTTGCCATTAACCTCGGCGTTGGGGCAGAAGGCTCAATGGAGGGGCCAGACAAGTTCACCACCAGAGTAGATGAGGTGGGGGGAAGTTATTCCATCGGGGCATTCAAGCTGTTCGGCGGACTAATCAATCACAGCCTCGGTACGGCTAAGGAGCACCCCACATTCCTTGGGCCAAACAGCCCGGCCTTCCTTAATGTGGGATATGAGGTTTCTGGGGACAAGTGGACTTATATGAAGCTATTAGGGGATCTGCGCACACCCCGGTGGGCTCTTCTCCCCGGGGAAGAGCAGGAAGAGTTTAAGCGCCTTGGCCTGCACTACCTTCGCTTAGGGCCATGGGGGCCTTTGACAATCGGAGTAGGTGAGGCGGTTGTCTTCGTTTCGCCCTTCGACGGGGATATCCTGTATACTACTCTCCCTGTCTTGCCATACTATTTCGCCAAGTACATGCCGGGGATTAAGACATCCATTGACAACAGCCTGTTCTATGGGGACGGCACCTTAGAGCTGCCTGGGGCAACGTTCTACGGTGAGCTGTTGGTGAATGAGTTTCCCATGAATCCGGGACACGGGAGCCCCAAGCTATTTGCCGTAACCCTTGGGGCAGAGACAGACTCCCTTATCCCAGGGTGGAACTTCATGGCGGAGTACACTTATATAACAGATCGGGCCTATAGCAATAAGGTGAAAGACGCGGCCTATTCTGTGGGCGATAGGTCTTTGGGGCATCCTTTAGGTGATGATCTTATGGGCGTTGATCTCCAAGCGAAGCATTACTGGGAAGCCCTTTCCACCGAAACCACCCTTGGCGTGTACCACCTGCAGCTGGGGAACGCAGAGGTGCGGCCGTGGGATAAACCTGCAGAGGAGATCTTGCGGGAGAAGGTCTACGGTATCAAGCTTGAGGCAAAGCACTGGCTGAAGAACATTGAGCTCAGAGGCTACCTAGACCTAGGCTATACGGTGGATTACAGACATGAAGCAGGCAAAACCGGGATTAAGCAAAAAGCGGTGCTGAGTGCTACTTGGTATCTCTAAGGTCTTCGGAGTGTGAGGGGCATAGCGAGGTTGCTGTGCCCCAGTTTTCTGCGTTGAGGTTACAGCAGGGATCTGCCGAAGTGAGTGGAAATGAAACTACTTGAACACCTGCAAGGAAATAGGAGTGAAATCATGGAGTTTTTTGCTGACATTGCCGACGTTGCACAAGTGAAAGAGATGCAGGAGTGGCTTCCCCTGGATGGGGTAACCACCAATCCTACCATCGTGGCCAGAGCCAAGAAAGAACTGTTCACGCTCATCGAAGAACTCCTCGCTGCCTGTGAGGGCATAGTCCAGGTCCAGACACTTGCCTATTCTACAGAGGAAATCGTGGCTGAGGCAAAGCGGCTCGTGGCAGTTGAGCCATCCCGGATTATACCTAAGATACCGTGCACCCAAGCAGGGCTTGGAGCAGTGATGCGGCTCAGCAAGGAAGGCCTAAGGACCACTGTAACCGGCCTTATCACTGTCCCCCAGGGACTGTTCGCAGCGCGAGCAGGGGCGACCTATGTGGCGCCGTACATCAACTGGGTAGATAGCATGGAGTGGTCTGGGACAGAAGTGGTGGCGGAGCTACTAGCTGCTTTTGAAGCCTACGGATTGGACACTAAAGTTATCGCGGCTAGCGTGAAGACCGCTCGCCAGTTTAGGGAACTGGCTTCTCTAGGAACAAATGCGGTGACCATGCCGCCGGAAACGTACAAGACTATCTTGGAGCATCCTCTCACAGATAAAGCCCTTCGGAACTTCGCTGATAACTGGAATGGGGTATTTCAAGAGTACAAACTAGATTCCAAGCTGAAGGGCTAAGTATAACTATGGGCCAGCTCAATGAGGCTGGGGACAAACGGGGTGTTTCTATTGTACGATGTGCTAGCCCTAGGCGAACTTCTCATTGATTTTACCCCCATGGGTAAATCGGAGCAGGGCAACCCTGTATTCGAGTGCAATCCTGGCGGCGCGCCCACCAATGTCCTGGCCTGCCTCGCGAAGCTGGGTAAGAGCACCGCGTTCATCGGCAAGGTGGGCGAAGATGATTTCGGCCGCTTCTTGCAGCAAGTCTTAATCGAGCGGGGCATCTCTACAGAAGGCTTGGTAATGGACCCGGAGGTCAATACCACCCTGGCCTTCGTCCACCTCCAAGGAGATGGAGAGCGGTCCTTTAGCTTCTACCGCAGCCCTGGTGCGGATACCAGGCTGAAACCTGAAGAAATTCAGGAAGCCATGTTTGAGGGCCGCATTTTCCACTTCGGTTCCCTGTCCCTTACCCACGAGCCAGCGAGAAGTGCCACTTTAACTGCACTTAAGCTTGCGCGGCAGCGGGGGATGCTGGTATCATATGATCCTAACCTGAGGCCGCCGCTGTGGGCAAGCCTCACGGAAGCTAAGGCACGGATCCTATCAGTGATGGGCTGCGCAGATATTGTGAAGCTCTCCCAGGAAGAGCTGGAGTTTCTCACAGGTTCACGGGACATGGAGGCGAGCACTACGGAGCTTTGCAGGGAGTATGGCCTGAGCATGCTCCTTGTGACTATGGGGAAGGATGGCTGTTTTTACAGATTGGGGAACCTTATTGGGCACGTCCCCGGATTTACAGTCTACGCCGTCGATGCCACCGGGGCCGGGGATGCATTCTTAGGCGGAATGTTGTATCAGGTGTTAGAACGGGGTAAAGCGCTAGATTTCTGGAGCGGGGAAGATGCGGCCCAAAGCGTAGAGTTCGCCAATGCGGTGGGCGTTTTAGTAACAACCAAGCGGGGCGCCATTTCCGCCATGCCCAGCCTCAGTGAAGTTAAGCGGCTCATGGAATCACAGCGGCGCTAGTGAAATTCTGGCATTGTAAATGGAGAAAGAAAGGCAGGCACAGCTATGCCTCACGCAGCAGCAACTGGAATCTGGCCGCGCTTTAAGGCGCGGTTTATTGGTGATCGTGCGTTTTACCAGATGGCTTTGGGCTTGGTTATCCCTGTAATCGTGCAAGACACCGTGACTAACGTTGTCAACCTTCTGGACAACGTCATGGTGGGGAGCCTGGGTACGGCCCAGATGTCTGGGGTGGCCATTGCAAACTATCTGATGTTCGTGTTTCATCTCAGCGTCTATGGAATCTTAGGTGGCGCGGGAATTTACGGGGCCCAGTTCGCCGGGGCTAAGCAGTGGGTTCGGTTCCAGGAAACCCTCCGCTACAAGCTCTATGTCTCTGTGTCCATCGCGATTTTGGCAGGCCTGATTCTCACCAAGTGGCAGACCGCACTCATCTCGCTTTACCTTACAGGGGAAGGGACAGCGGCTGACCGCGCAGCTATGCTCCTCTATGGGCAGCAGTACCTGAAGATCATGATCTGGGGGCTCTTACCTTTTGCCTTGACCCAGAGTTACAGCAGTGCCCTGCGTGAATCAGGGGAAACGGCTCTCCCCATGCGGGCATCGGTGATCGCAGTCTTGGTTAACTTGGTTTTCAACTACCTCTTAATCTTCGGCAAGCTGGGCTTGCCCGCCCTCGGAGTTAAGGGCGCAGCCATCGCCACTGTGCTCAGCCGCGTTGTGGAACTTCTGGTAGTGGTAGTTACCGCCCACAAGCACCAGGACCGCTTCCCCTTCCTCAAGGGCCTTTACCGGTCCGCGCGCATCGCGAAAGACTTGGCAGTGAACATCACCATCAAGGGCATGCCCTTGTTTGTGAACGAGTTTTTCTGGTCAGCGGGCACCATCACAATTACACAGATCCTTTCCACAAGAGGACTGACAGTGGTAGGGGGGCTCAACATCGCCTCCACTTTCACCAACCTCTTTGGCGTGGTCTTTTTCTCGTGCGGGATTGCCGTGGCCATTGTAACTGGGCAAACTCTTGGTTCAGGCGATGTAGAGCTGGCCAAGGCCCAGGTTTGGAAGCTCATGTTCCTGGCAGTAGCCTTGGCCAGCTCAGTGGGGATCATCTTGGCTATCAGCGCGGGGTGGATCACCCAGATCTACCGGACAGAGGTGGAAGTGCGCCAGCTCGCAGCCATGTTTATGCGGGTAGCCGCTTTCTACATGCCCTTCATGGCCATCTCCCATTGCAGCTATTTTACCATCCGCTCTGGGGGAAGGACGTTCCTCACAATGCTTTTTGACAGTGTCTACGTGTTCGTGATCTGCATACCGTACACCTATACCCTGGTCACCTTTACAGACCTTGGCATCGAGAGCCTGTACCCACTCAGCCAGCTCACCCAACCACTCAAAGCGGTGCTGGGTTTGGCCTTTGTGAGCACAGGGTACTGGGCCCGGAGTTTAGTTGGCGAGAAATCCGATGCATAGCTGAGGCGCCCCCGAGGGCGCCTTGGTTTTTATCAGCAGGAGGCATCCTGTGCCGCTTCGCTCAGTTCATCCATTAAATCGGCTGCAAGGAGAAGAGCGTGTTTCATGAGCCACCAGGAGAACGGCATGGCATCACTCTGCTCCACCGCGATGGATCTGCCGCTGCCCTTCCGGATGATGAGGGCGTTGCACCTGCCGAAGTTGTACGGCTCCCAAGTGACGGAAATAGTTCTGTCCCCGCCATCAACCATGACAGCGGGCAAGGGGCCAATGAGGAGGGTACTTGGCTGGTCCTTCACAGTCTCGAAAACAGCCGCGGCGAGATGGATGAAGCGGTCCCGGGGCATGCTCAAGCCTTTGGTCTTATTCCCTCGGGCCCTCTCAAGGCGGACCCACTGGGCAGTCTTGTACAGGTTAACCGTCACATTTCGAGTCTCCCACGAGCCAAGCAACAGTTTCATGCCATATTCCTCCTTTAAATCATAGTGTTCTTGGAACGGCAGCGGCCCATCTAGAAGTAGTGACTTCTAGATGGGCCTACGCATGTGCTTCGGAAAGACGAAGGCGCCCCCATAAAGGGGGGCAAACCTGGGACGGCGGTCCGTGCCAGAGAAGAAATTAATAGTATTTAATTTAATTGAAGGCTTGCGCCAGCTGTGCACAAGACGCCGCAGTTTTTAGGCGCGCAACACCCGTTCGTCAACAATGACGAAAGTCAAACAAACTGCAACTGCAGTCAGTAGGCGCGCCCTTTGACTATACGTTACCACAAAAAGCCGACAGTGTCAACAATTTAGAATAGAATTCTATATTTGCCCAGGCAGGATGGTGCTCTACACGGTAAAGCGCTTTACTGTTTGGCCTTCTGCACTGTATTCAACAACAGCCCCGTAGGTGGATAAGTCAACAGTGAGGCGGCAGTACTGCTCCCCGTTTTTCCAGGCTAGGCGAACCTCCGTGTCACTGCTCTCCTCTACACTGCAGTCTCCGCCAAAGGCTGGGTGTTCATTCCGGAAGCGGATGAGCTTTAGAAGGCGCTGTACAACTTCCCTGTTGAGTGCCTCCTGGATTTCCCCCACGGTGTAGTTGTGGCGGTTCACAGCTCGGCCATCGCCTGTCTCCTCCACAGCTGCAAAATCGTTTGCTCCCGCGAGCAAGCCCACATAGTAGACCTGGGGTATCCCTGGGACAAAGAGCTGCAACGCCCGGGCTGCAAGGTAGGCATCGTCCTGTTCCCCTAAGGCGGAATAGAAGGTGCAGTTTATCTGGTGCACATCAAACCCACCCTCGCCTTTGTGGGCGTCGGAGATAATCTTGCTTAGATTAGCTCCCCTGTCCAGGCAGGTGTCCACCACTTCACGGGCAGTTGTGGTATCTATCAGTCCCTCCACATCGGGCAGTACGGGGATGCCATCGTGGCAGTCCAGCATGGTAAACTGCTTCCCAGGCCTGTCCTTGAGATACGCCCGCAGCCTGGCGCTGGATTTGGCGATCATGGCCTCCAAAATAGTGTAGGGGAGGATGAAGTCGTAGATCCAATAGCCTCTGCGGGCTAAGGCGTACTGGATAGAGTAGTGGGCGTGGATCTCTGGAAGGATCTCCAGCCCGTAGGAGCGGGCCAGGGACTCAAACCAATCCAGGAACTCGTAGATCTCCGGCTCCACAAAGAAGCAGCTGGTCCCCAGTTTTTTCACCACATAACCCACTGCATCCAGCCGCACCAGCTTCACATTGTGCTTGCTGAAGTTTTTGAGGATGTCCGCGAGGAGCTCCTTGGTTTTCGGCGAGTTAATGTCCAGGTCGATCTGCTCCGACGGATCCTGTTTTCCGAAGGTGGTCCACACCTTGATTTCTTCCCCCGTTGCCTTGATCTTGAACGTGGAATAGGGTTGCCCCCGGCGGAGGAAGATCTTGTCCACATCGGCTTGCACTGGCTCTCCACCCGGCCAGATTTTATCCAGGGTGAGGAAGAGTTCCCCATAGGGCGAATCCTTGCCTCTTGCCAAGAAGTCTTGGAAGTAGTGGGATTGCTGAGAGATGTGGTTTACCATCACGTCCAAGAGCACTGGGAACCTTTCCCCAATGGCCTTAATATCCTCCCAACTTCCAAAGGCAGGTTCAATCTCCAGATAGGTCAAGGGGGCAAAGCCCCTGTCTCCTGATGAGGGGTAGGGGGGCAGTATGTGTACGCCCCCTGGGAAGATATCCTGAAAGTGCCGGTCAAGCACCTGGTTAAGTGTGCGGAGATCCCCGCCTAGAGAGTCAGGATAGGTAATGAGCTGGACTTTGTTTTGGACTGTCATAAAGATCCCCCTTTATGTGGATATTCTTTGTTTTACAGGCTTTCTCCTTTGGGTTTATAGCTGGTTATGTGGGTTTATGAGTGTTCTTCCCCATCTTAACTGCAAATGTTTACTATTGCGCGCAGTGCCGTGCTCAAAGCGACAAAATATTAACAATCACTATTGACTTTCGAGGAATGCTGGTCTAATATAAGGGTAACCGGCAATAAAACCACACAGTAATTCCCGATTCGGTCAAAATCGGTCAGAAAGGGGGTCGGTATTTCACAAAATCAGCCGTTTGTGCAGTGCAGAAGGATCAAAGTGAATTAAGGAGGAGTAGTGCGTGAACAGATTGAGAAAGTCCGTTTCCCTGTTGGTGGTGTTGCTCACCTTAAGTGCTTTGCTGTTAAGCGCTGCTGTTAGCGCTCAGGAAAAGGTGGAAATTGAGCTGTGGACGTTCTGGGGTTCAGAAACCCGCCGTCCCATCATTGAGCGCATTGTGGAGGAGTTCAACAATTCGCAAGACCGTATTGTGGTGAAGCACGTCTATTCACCCTGGGGCGATATCTGGACCAAGACCTTGGCCGCCGTTGCTGCAGGAGATCCACCCCAAGTTGTGGTAAACGACATTAACAACGTGGCTCTCCGGGCATGGAAGAAGCAGGCCATGGACCTGACGCCCTTTATTGATGACGTGGAAGAGTTCAGCTCCCAGTTCTTCCCTGAGCTCTGGAAGACAGTTGTCTGGGAAGATGGCGTTTACGGTGTACCATTTAACACCGACACCCGCTTCTTTATGTGGAATAAAGACCACTTCGCAGAAGTTGGCCTCGATCCAGAAAAGCCTCCCACAACCTGGGCGGAGCTGGAAGAGTATGCCCTGAAACTTGACAAAATCCAAGGCAACCGCATCGAGCGGCTGGGCTTCTACCCACTGTTCGGCAACTTCGGCCGGGATACCTGGATGATCGTTGGCGACAACGGCGTTTCCTGGCTTGACGATGAGGGCAACCCCCGCATCAACACACCCCACAAGGTAGAAACCCTTGAGTGGCTCATTAAGTGGAGAGAGCGCATTGGCGGCAGGAACGTAGATGCTTTCCAAGCCGAGTTCGGCAGCCAGGCTGCGGATCCATTTATCTCCGGCAAGCTCTCCATGATGGTGAACATCGCGAACCACTACACCCAGATTCGGGACTACGGCCAGCACCTCAATGTGGGCTATGCGCCTGTTCCTGAGCGGGAACCTGGTTCGGGCAGCTGGAGCTGGGGCGGCGGTTTCGTCCTGGAGATCCCCTACGGCGCCAAGCATGCGGAAGAAGCCTTTGAGTTCATCAAGTGGGCATGCGGCCCAGAAGCACAGCGCTATTGGGCTGTTATGAACTTTGACAATGTGGCAAACATCGAAGGCTCTTACCTCGCAGCGGAAGACGAGCGTCTCTCCCCAGAAGGTCAAGAAGTCTACAGGCTGTCAGTGGAAAACCTGCACTGGACCATTATGACGCCTGTGCCCCACAACTTAGCTGGCTATATGGACCTGGTCAATCCTCAGCTGGATGCAGCTTTCCTCGGCGTGAAGTCGCCTCAGGAAGCCCTGGATCAGGCTCAGCGTGATGTTGAGGAGTTCATCCGCAACGCCGAGCAATAAGGGGTAAGTGTGCAGAGTGGAGTGGAGCCTTCCACTCCACTTTTCATAACCAACAAGGGGAGGATGGTGACTGTGAACTTCTTCAAGGGCATGAAGCTCCGGCAGCGGGAAGCACTCCAGGGCTATATGTTCGTTTTCCCGTGGATTGTGGGGTTTATCGTGTTCACTGCCGGGCCTTTGCTGTTTTCGCTTTATGCAGCCTTCACCAACTATGACATTACGTCGCGCATGGATTTTATCGGCCTTGCCAACTTCCAGCGCCTCTTTGCCCGCGACAAGCTGTTTTCCACCGCGGTGTATAACACTGTCTACTATGTAGTGCTCTCTGTCCCCCTGCGGACAGTGTGCGGGGTGCTCCTTGCAGTACTCCTCAATCAAAGCGCTCACTTCCGCCGCTTTTTCCGGACGGTTTACTACATGCCCTCGGTCCTTTCTGGTGTGGCAGTTTATCTATTGTGGATGCAGCTTCTTAGCCCATCATCTGGCCTTATCAATATGTTATTGGAGATGGTCGGCATTCAAGGCCCCGCGTGGCTCTTTGACCCCCGCTGGACCAAGCCGGCTCTGATCTTGATGAACCTGTGGGGCGTAGGCGGAACGATGCTCTTGTATCTTGCTAATCTCCAGAGCGTTCCCCGCCAGCTGTATGAAGCCGCGGAAATCGACGGGGCAGGGGTGGTGCAGCGCTTCTTTAAGATTACAGTCCCCATGATCACGCCAGTCATCTTCTTTAACGTGGTCACAGGGTTCATCAGCGCGTTTCAGATCTTCCAAGAGGCCTACGTCATGTCCACAGACAAAGGAGGGCCCCTCAACTCCCTCTTGTTCTACAACCTTTACCTGTGGAAGCAGGCCTTTGAACAGTTCAACATGGGTTATGCCAGTGCCATGGCGTGGCTCTTATTTGCAGCTGTTATGGTAATAACCTTACTCAACCTTCGTTTGTCGAAGAAATGGGTTTATTACGAGGGGGGCGAATGATGATGAGTGCAAATGTGGCCAAACGTCCATTGTGGAAGAGCCAGAGGTTTCGCCTGAACCTCTATCGCTGGTTGGTGACCCTTTTCTTGGTGGGGGGCGCGGTGGTGATCCTCTCACCGGTGTGGTGGATGGTATCCACGTCTCTCAAGAGCATGCAGGAGATCTATCGTTATCCACCAACGGTGATCCCAGAAGTGTTCCACTGGGATAACTATATCAAGGCGTGGCTTTCTGCTCCCTTTACCCGGTACCTTTTAAACACGGTGTTCCTCACCGTTATCGGAGTGGCGACCAACATCACCAGCAACTCGTTTATAGCCTACGGGTTCAGTAAGATCCGCTTTCCCGGGAGGGAAGTGATGTTTGCCGTTGTCCTAGGCACCATGATGATCCCTGGCTTTGTTACCTTGGTGCCCCAATATGTGCTCTTTGCCAAGCTGAGGTGGATCGACACCTACCTGCCTTTGCTTGTCCCGGGCCTCTTTGGGAACGCGTTCTTTATCTTTCTCATCAGGCAGTTCTTCTTGACCATCCCAAATGAGCTGGTGGAAGCTGCGAAGATCGACGGGGCCAACCACCTCTACATCTGGTCCCGCCTGATGCTGCCCCTGATCAAGCCTGCCCTAATAACCGTAGGGATCATGGCCTTTAACGGAAAGTGGAACGATTTTCTTGGCCCGCTGCTTTATATCAACAGCGAGCAGAAGTATACTCTCCAAATTGGGCTCACCATCTTCCGGGGCACGGTGCAAACGCAGTGGAACTACCTGATGGCCGCTTCCGTGATCGCCTTAGTGCCTGTAATCTTGATCTTCTTCATCTTCCAGCGGTACTTCATCGAGGGAATTAACGTGCAATCTGGTATGACGGGATAATTCTGGATAGGGGAGCGCGGTCTATGATTGTCATTGAAAGGCGCAATAAAATCAAGGAAATACTGCTCGAGGAGCGGAGCGTGAAAGTAAACGAGCTTGCAGCCCTTTTTGACGTCTCGGAAGAGACGATCCGCCGGGACTTAACGGCCTTAGAAAAAGAGGGCTTGGTTAAGAAGAACTACGGCGGTGCGGTGCTGGTGGAGGACTTAATCGACGCCATGCGGACCATACCCCCGGTCCACCAGCGGAAAATGCACCTCTTTGAAGAAAAGGATGCCATTGGGAAGCAGGCAGCGTCCCTTGTACAGCCAGGAGAGAGGGTTTTAATCGACGCTGGCTCCACCACTTGGTGCCTAGCCCGCCACTTGAAGAGCACCCCTGGGCTCACTGTAGTTACCAACGGAGTGAACATTGTGGACGAGCTGAGCCGCGGAGAAGACCAGGAGATCTTTATGATCGGAGGCAAGCTCATCAAGCGGTCCATGAGTATGGTGGGGCCCCAAGCAGAGGCGGAGATCCGTAAGTACAACGCGCACATCGCGTTTCTGGGTACCTCCGGCGTCTCCCTTTCCCAGGGCTTTACCAGCTCGGACATTTTCGAAGCAGAGATGAAAAAGGCTATGGTTGCTTCTGCGGAAAAGGTGGCAATCGTGGCAGATCACACCAAGTTCACTCGCTCAGGGTTGTTGGCGTTTTGCTCCTTGACGGAGGTGGACTATCTAATCACCAGCAAGCTTGCGGATGCGGGGTATCTCAAGGAAATCATGCGCGCCGGCGTGCAGGTGATCTTAGCAGATGTTTGAGGACTGAAACTGTGGAGGTAATGCTGTGGGTAAGCTGTTCATCATTCACACCACGCCCGTAACCGTCGCTGCCCTAAAGGAACTGGCAGCGGAAATGATCCCGGGCCACCAGGTGTTCAATATCCTGGACGACTCTATCCTGCCTGAACTCATCGCAGGGGCGCCCTTAACTCAGGTGGAGCCCCGGGTCCGGCGCTATGTGCGCTCCGCTGCAGAAGGGGGCGCGGACGTGATCTTAAGCGCCTGCTCATCAATTGGGGGGCTCGTTGTTGCGGCTCAGGGAGAGGTGGCTGGGCCGGTTGTGCGCATTGACGGTGCCATGGCAGAGCAGGCGGTGGAAATGGGGACCGTAATCGCGGTGGCCGCGACCTTAGATACCACTCTCCAGCCCACAACAGAGCTCCTTAAGGAAAAAGGGGCCATCCTGGGGAAGGAGATTGTGGTGCAGCCGTACCTTGTAGAAGGGGCCTACGCGGCGTTGGCTGCAGGGGACCGGGGGAAGCACGATGCTTTGGTAGGGGAAGCCTTGGGGAAAGCGTACCAGGAAACGGATGTGGTGGTTTTGGCCCAGGCATCCATGGCCGGAGTTGTGGATCAGCTCGCGGGCCTCGATGGGAGCCGGTTCCTCACCAGCCCCCGGCTGGGCATGGCTCAGGTTAAGGCATTTTTAGAAAAGAGTTTATAACGTAATCAAGGAGTAATATTATGCATTTTCTGGCATTAGATTTGGGCACCACCCACATCAAGGCCGCGGTGGTCTCAGCAAGGGGGGAGATTCTGGCTGCAAGCCAGGTACCCTCTGAGGCCCGCCGCACAGCCCACGGGTTTGTCTACGATCCGGAAGAGTTCTGGCAAAAGGCAGTGGCCGTGATAGAGCGGTCCTGCCAGGAGGCAGGAGTGCCCATCGCAGCCTGCGGCCTTACAGGGATGGCAGAATCAGGCCTCTTAGTAGACAAACGCACCCTAGCTCCCAGGAGCAGCATCATTCCTTGGTTTGACCGGGAAAGCCAGCGGGAGCTGGAACGTGTGGAAAAGCTCCAAGACCCCGCAGTAAGGTTCCAAGAGACAGGCCTTCGCCTTTCGGGGAAGTACGGGCTGCTGAAGATTCTCTCCCTCAGGCGTCAGGGTGTGGATCTAAAGGACAGCTTGTGGCTTTCTGCCATCGACTATGTTGCCATGCGCCTCACGGGCAAAACATGGACCGATCCTACCCTCGCAGCTCGCACTTATGTCTATTCTCTAGCAGCTGAAGACTGGGATCGGGCCGTTATTGAAAAGGCCTGTCCTGAGGTGGAGTTCCCGAGGGTGCTGCCTAGCGGCGAACCTGGGGGGATCTGCACAGGCGAGGCCCCTTTGGAGTTCCTTAGGGGCGTTCCTGTGAGCATCTCTGGCCACGATCATGTGGTGGCATCTCTCGCTGTTGGGGACATTGCCGGGGGCGATGTGCTAAACTCCATGGGCACCGCGGAAGTGCTCCTCGGCGCCAAGGCAAAGGCTCCCCTAACTGAGGAGCACTATGCCTCAGGGCTTTCCTTTGGCCCCCATGTGCTCCCTGGGTATCACCACTGGCTGGGGGGCCTCTCCGAT
This sequence comes from Peptococcaceae bacterium 1109, assembly GCA_001028815.1. Lineage (GTDB taxonomy): Bacteria > Bacillota > Limnochordia > Darwinibacteriales > Darwinibacteriaceae > 1109. Next base: position 353,982 of record LDJB01000003.1, on the reverse strand, counting down.
TCTGGCGGTTCCATAGAATGGATGCGGAGGATTCTGTCCGAACCGGAGCTCACCTACGCCCAATTGGACCAACTCCTTCAAGGTGCATCCTATGAACCCTCTGGCCTCATCTACCACCCGTTCTTGTCCGGCAGCGGTGCACCTTGGCCTGACCCTTTCGCCAAGGGAGCCGTGTTTGGCCTAAGCCGAAACCACACCAGGAAAGACCTGGTGAAGGCGGTCTTTGAAGGGGTGGCCATGCACATGGAGATGATCCGCAGGGAGGCAGAAACCCTCACACAAGGCGGGATCAAGCGCATCTTGGTTGTGGGGGGCGGCACACGGAACAAATTCTGGCTCCAAACTAAAGCTCACGTCTTTGGTTTTTCCCTCACTGTATTAACCGTATCGGAAGCGGCGCTGCAAGGCGCGGCTCTATTTTCCGGGGTGGGCAGTGGGCTCATGGCCCTGGCTGAGTTAAGAGAAATCGCGGCCAGCTTACCTGGGGAAGTGATCCAACCAGATGAGAGGCTGCACAAGGAGTACGCCTGGTTCTTGGAGGAAGGCTATGTGAAGCTGCAGCAGCCCCTCCGGGCATATTACGGCAAACTGGCAAGGAGAGATATGAGTGGAAGTTAGAAGCAGGCCCAGCAACGTTTACACCCTTAACCCCTTGCTCGAAGCCGCGCAGGCAGGGGGCTATGCAGTGGGATCCTTTTCCCCCCGCTGCATACCTTTGATTCGCCCCATCCTCCGGGCGGCACAGCGACTCAGTTCACCTGCGATTGTCCAGATCTCTCAGCGAGAACTTGGCCGCTACCAGGTAAGCCTGGAAGAGTTCGCCCAGGCGTTCTACGCGTTCCTCAGGGAGGATGAGATCACTGTCCCAGTAGCGCTGCACCTTGATCACACGAAGGAGCTGAACATCATTGAGGCTGCTGTGCAGCACCGCTTTACCTCTGTGATGATTGATGCCTCGGACCTGCCTTTCCAGGACAACGCTGCCCTTACCAGTAAAGTAGTTGCTCTTGCCCGGCCCCGGGGAGTTTCTGTCGAGGCGGAGCTGGGGAAGATCGGGTCTACAGACTTAGTGGAAACGGGCCAGGCAGAGGAGCTGTTTACCGATCCCTATGAGGCCCGGCAGTTTGTCGGGGAAACCCAGGTTGATGCCCTTGCAGTTTCTGTGGGGACTTCCCACGGTGCCTATTCAGGGAAACAGCCGCAAATTGACTACCGGCGCATTCAGGAGATCCGCGCTCTCACCCCGGTGCCCTTGGTGCTCCACGGGGGATCTGGTGTGCCCGCAGAAATGATCCGCCGGGCTATCGGGCTTCCAGGCGGGGGCATCAGCAAGGTTAACTTGGCCACTGACCTCGAACTGGCCTTTTTAAGTGCCCTGGGGCGGATGGAGCGCCTCACAAACGCTGAGTGCCAGGCACTTCCCCCAAGCCTTCTAGCCAAGGGCCTCCTTGCCGTTGAAGGAGTAGTGGAGGAGAAGATCCGGGACTACTTAGGCAGTGCGGGGCGTGCCGGTGAGGTTTTAGCAGACACAGACGACTCTTTTGCCATCTAAGGATCAGGGAGGGGACTTGTATGAAGGACAAGAAACTGCACATGATTGGGCACGGCCATATCGATCCGGTGTGGCTCTGGCGGTGGCAGGAAGGCTATCAAGAGGCAAAAGCCACTTTCCGATCGGCCTTGGATCGGATGAAAGAGTACCCAGAGTTTAAGTTCATCGGGAGCTCCGCGGCTCTTTACGAGTGGATCGAAGAGAATGACCCGGCCATGTTTGAGGAAATTAAGGAGCGGGTTCAAGAAGGCCGCTGGTCCCTTGTGGGGGGCTGGTGGGTAGAGCCGGACTGCAATATCCCTTCTGGCGAATCTTATGTACGCCACGCCCTGTACGGCCAGCGCTATTTCCAAGCCAAGTTCGGGAAGAAAGCTACTGTGGGCTTTAACCCGGATAGCTTCGGCCACAACGGGATGCTCCCCCAGATCCTGAAGAAAAGCGGTTTGGACTACTATGTATTCATGCGTCCGCAGCCGAATGAAAAGGGCCTTCCCAGCAGGGTGTTCTGGTGGGAAGCCCCTGATGGTTCCCGGGTCTTGTGCTTCCGCATCCCCTATGAGTATTTGACCTGGGGACAAAGCGTGGCCAAGCACGTATTGCGCTGTGCGGAGGAGATCAGGCCTCCCTTGCAGGAGCTGATGTGCTTCTACGGTGTGGGGAACCACGGCGGGGGGCCTACTAAGGAGAACATCGAAAGCATACTTGAACTGGGGGAACAGGAAGGATACCCTGAGCTGGCCTTCAGCACCCCAGAAGAGTTTTTCGCAAGCATCGCCGGGAATGGCCTGTCTTTCCCCGTGATCCACGACGACCTACAGCATCATGCCAGCGGTTGTTACGCGGCCCACTCAGGGGTGAAGCAGTGGAACCGCAAGGCTGAGCACGCCCTCTTGGCGGCGGAGAAGTTCTCCGCGGTGGCCAACTGGGTGACAGGCAATCCTTACGGCGAGGGGATGGAACGGGCTTGGAAAAATGTGCTGTTCAACCAGTTCCACGATATCCTCGCGGGGACGAGCCTTGAGGAAGCTTACGAAGATGCCCGGGATACCTACGGAGAAGCTCTGGCCATTGCGGGGCGGAACCTCAACTCCGCGATTCAGTCCCTCTCTTGGAACATCAACATCCCCGAAGAGCAAGGGGCAAAGCCCATTGTGGTCTTTAACCCCCATGCTTGGGATAGTCAGGTCAACGTGGAGCTGGAAGTTGGTGGGCTCAAAGATCCCCATGAACTGGTGGACGACAAGGGGCAAGTAGTCCCTCACCAGCTGGTCCAGTCGAAGGCCGCGGCCCGGGGCCGCTATAGGGTGAGTTTTCAGGCAGAGCTCCCCAGCCTGGGCTACCGGGTTTACCGCCTCCGGCCGGGGAATCCCAAGGAAGGTTTCCCCACGGTGCATGCTTCAGGTACAACGCTGGAAAACAACTGGTTTAGGCTTGAGATCTGCCCCGAAACTGGCTGCATAAAGTCCCTCATCGATAAGCGCCTGGGCTTTTCTGTCTTTGCTGGCCTTGGTGCCCGCCCCGCGGTGATTGAGGATAAATCAGACACTTGGAGCCACAACGTGTTCTATTTCAACGATGAAGTGGGGACATTCAAGGCCACAAGGGTGTACCTCGCGGAGCACGGCCCTGTGAAGTCTGTGATTCGTGCCATCAGCACTTACGGAACCTCTCGCCTAGTGCAGGATTTTACCATGTATCCGGACCTGCCCCAGATCGATGTCCAGGTGGAGGTAGATTGGCGGGAGCAGTTTAAGATGCTCAAGCTGAAGTTCCCCGTGGATTTGGTGTTCCGGAAGGCAACCTATGAAATCCCCTACGGTACCATGGTCAAGGCCGGTGACGGCAAGGAACAGCCTGGACAGAGCTGGATTGACCTATCTGGGATTATTCAAGGGCGAGACGAAATGTATGGGCTGAGCATCCTAAACGACGCCAAGTATAGTTACAGCGTCCTCCATAAAGAAGTGAGCCTCACGGTGCTTAGGAGCCCCATTTACGCGCACCATGACCCCCTTGTCCCTGAGGAAGATGGGCACTATTCCTTCATCGACCAAGGCATCCAGCGTTTTAAGTATACTCTCCTGCCCCACACAGGGAGCTGGGAGCAGGCAGGGACTGTGCGGAAGGCTTTGGAGCTTAACCAGCCTGCCATTGCACTCCTGGAAAGCTTCCACGCTGGGGAGCTTCCCCAAACGGCGTCCTTCTGCCGCATCGACAAGGAAAATGTGGTCCTCTCTGTCATGAAACAGGCAGAGGAAGGCGATGCTCTTATCCTCCGCCTCTATGAAGCCTGGGGCTGTGCGGTGGATGCTAAGATCGAGCTGCCCCAGTGGAAGCGGGTTATCGCTGCAAGGTTTGGGCCTTACGAGATCAAGACCTTCCGCATCCCTCGAAGTGCCGGCGAGCCCATTGCAGAAACTAACCTCCTTGAGGAACCTCTGGGGGGTTAGGGGCATGGATGTAAAAGCCATTCATGAATTGCAGCGTCTGGGCAGGCAGATGCTCACTGACGGGCTGGTATGGGGAAATGGCGGGAATATCAGTGTCCGGACAGGGCCCGAGAGCTTTCTGATCACGGGGAGCGGGGCATCCTTGGGCGATCTGCAGGACAGCGATTTTGTGGAGTGCTCTCTCTCAGGTGAAGTCCTGCGCGCTGCGGGGCGCAGGCCTTCCAAGGAAGCGCCCATGCACGGTGCGGTGTACGCGGCCAGGCCAGATGTAAACGCCGTCGTCCATTCCCATCCTTTCTATGGGCTGCTTATGGCGGTGAGCTGCGAAGAGGTGCCCGCCAGCTGGTTTGTGGAAAACATGTACTACCTGGAGCGAGTAGCCCGGGTGCCCTATCACCATCCCGGCTCAAAGGAACTGGCGGAAGCTGTGGGTGCCAATGCTCAGAAAGCCAACCTGCTCATCCTGGATAACCACGGCATCCTTGCCTTGGACACTAACCTATCTGAGGCATATACGGCCATGCAAACCTTTGAGGTCACGAGCAGGCTGTATGTGGCCTCCAAAGCTGCCGGCATTGCCGTGCCAGGGCTTTCCCCAGAGCTTGTGGCAGAGTTTCTAAGGGAGTCGGGGTATAAACCAAGGAGGGAGTGGCCCAGGGCATGATTGGTATCAGCGCAGATGATATTACCGGCTCCAACGACATCGGCATCATGTTCACTAACGGTGGGTACACTGCGGACATCTACCCTTACGATGCCCCCCTGGACTTTAAGTACGGTAAACCGGATGTCCTCATTCTGAACACCAACTCCCGCCTGGACAGTGCGAAAACGGCCTATGAGAAAGTGCGGCACGCAACGAGAAGGCTGAAGGCCGCGGGCTGCAGCCTGTTTTTCAATAAGACGTGTTCGGTGTTCCGGGGCAACATCGGCGCAGAGTTCGATGCTATGCTGGACGAGCTTGGAGAAGAATTTGCCGTGGTGGTGCTGGGTTTTCCTAAGAATGGCCGCACCACCTGCAACGGGGTTCACTCTGTGTGGGGCGTCCCCCTCGCGGAGTCGGAGTTTAAGCACGATCCTATCCATCCTATGCACGAGTCTAACTTGGTGAATATCCTTGCAGGGCAGACAAAGCGCAAGGTTGGCCTGATTGGCCATACAGTGGTAGATGGGGGCCCAGAGGCTTTAAGCCGGGCATTGGAGGAAAGCCGGGCCCTTTACAACTACGTTATCTTGGACGTTACAGGTCAAGACTCTCTCTGGATCATCGCGCAGGCGGTTCAGGACCGCTATGTCTTGTGCGGGAGCTCCGCTTTAGGGGAAGAGCTGCCTAAGGTGCTGGGCCCCACTCCCGCGGGAAGGGGGCACCTGCCCCTGGCCAAGCAAGAAGGCCTGGGAATCTTGTGCACCGTTGGGAGCTTGATGCCCCAAAGCCGGGAGCAAACGGCCTGCGCCATAGAGCACGGCTTGGCCGCCTATGAGCTGGATACAGTGGACCTCTTGGAAACAGAAGACCGTGAGGCTGTTTGCGCGCCGCTGATTCAGTGGATCAGCGGACGCCTGCTCCAAGGGGACGATGTGGTGCTCTATTCCAGCTCTGCCCCGGAGAAGATTGCAAGAACTCGGGAAATCGGGGCCCGCCAGGGGCTCACCAGCACTCAAGTGGGGAAGTTGGTATCGGAAGGTTTGGCCTATGTGACTGCAGAATGCCTTCATAGGACAGGGCTGTCCCGGTTTTTGGTTGCGGGCGGCGAAACGTCCGATGCGGTCTGCAGTGCCCTGGGGATCCGGGGGATGCGTGTCTGGCATGAAATTGAGCCGGGGCTCCCGTCCTGCTATTCATTGGCGGAAGACCCCCGCCTGTTTGTGCTGAAATCAGGGAGCTTTGGCAAACCTGACTTCTTCCTGCGGGCAATTAGGCACCTCAGGGAGAACTAAAGACCCATTGTGCGGGAGGAGGATCGGGGGATGGTCATTGCAGGATTTGATATCGGAGGCACAAAATGTGCCGTTTCTTTAGGGCAGATCGCCCAGGATGGAACCATCAGGCTTCTGGATAAAGTCAAGTTTCCCACCCCAGAGGATTACAGAGAAGCGCTGCAGCAGCTTGGTGATGCTTTAGAAGCGCTTCTGCAGAAAAGCGGTGTATCCAGCCTTAAGGCCATTGGCATCAGCTGCGGTGGGCCCCTAGACAGCAAGCGGGGGCGGATTCTCTCGCCGCCAAATCTTCCAGGGTGGGATCATGTGGACGTGATCACGCCCTTCGTGGAGCGCTTTGGCGTGCCTACCGCTTTGCAGAACGATGCCAATGCAGGGGCCCTTGCAGAATGGCAGTGGGGGGCGGGCAAGGGCTGCCGCAACATGGTTTTTCTCACCTTTGGCACAGGCATGGGCGCAGGGCTCATCCTCAATGGCGAGCTCTATACAGGTACCAACGACCTTGCAGGTGAGGTGGGGCATATCCGCCTAGCGGAGGACGGCCCGGAAGGCTATGGCAAGCGAGGTTCCTTTGAAGGGTTCTGTAGCGGGGGCGGGATTGCCCGCCTAGCCCAGTCCATGGCTGAGGACCACCTCCGCCAGGGAAAAACCACCGCTTTTTGCCCAACCTTAGGGGATCTCCCTTCCATAACTGCTCAGAAGGTGGGGGAGGCAGCAGCTCAAGGGGATGAGCTTGCCCTAGAGGTTTTTGCTGTGGTGGGCAAGTATCTCGGGCGCGGGCTTGCGGTTTTGGTGGATATCCTTAACCCGGAGAAGATTGTCATTGGCAGCATCTATCTCAGGCGGAAGTCCCTCCTAGAACCCTTGATGCTTACAGTGCTTCGGGAAGAAGCCTTAAGCCTCGCGGCTTCTGTCTGTGAAATCGTGCCCCCAGGCCTAGGTGAAATGGTAGGGGACTACGCCAGCCTCTCAGTGGCTCAGTATTACTTGAGGGGGAAGGACAATGGCGCAGATTGGGATTAACTGCGGCGGACGGCCCGTCTTAAGAGTTTACGGCGTGAAGGCACAACTAGAAGAGTTGGATGCTCCCTTTTCCCTTGACTATGCTGGGGAAAAGGCAGCGGGCCCGAAGGCAGAATACTGTTTTGCAAGCCATGGGGTAGAGATCAAGCTCACCTTGAAATACAGCGGCAGCGTGACCCTAGGCTGGCTTGAGGGGAAAGTCGCCCAGCAGGGGCAAGGTTTTCACCGGCAGAGATCCTTTCGGGCTGACCACGGAGTGACAGTGGAGTTTGCCCAGGAGCCACACTGCACCGGCGTCATGGCTAACTACGGCCACAAGGACTGGTGGACGCGGCCAGCATTTACTGCCCAGTTCCAAGATTTGCCCACTAGGGTGCAGTCAGTGTTGTGGCACGAGGGCGAGGAGTACTATTATCTCCTCCCTGTGGTGGATGAGGCGTGCGCTTCAGCCAGGGGTATCCCCGGAGGCCTTGGCCTCACCCTCAGCCTTGGGGCGAACGGCTTTAACTCTTTTACATCCCTTGCCTTTGCGGTGGGTAGGGGGAAGGACCCCTATGCCCTTGTGCAAGCGGTGGCGGAGGCCGCTCTTATAGAGCTGCCCCACGGGGCGCTGCCACGGCGGGAGAAAGCATATCCGCCCATCCTCGAGTATCTAGGTTGGTGCAGCTGGGACGCTTTCTACAAGGAAGTAAGCGGGGACGGGCTGCGGGCCAAAGCCAGGGAACTTAGGGAGAAGAACGTCCCCGTGAAGTGGTTTATGATCGATGACGGCTGGCTCGATGTGAAGGAAGGAAAGCTGTGGTCGTTCCGGGCGGATCAGAGCAAGTTCCCCGGTGGTTTGGGAGAGACTGTGCAGACTCTCAAGGGCGCATATGGCGTTCAGTGGGTAGGCGTCTGGCACACAACCGCGGGATACTGGGACGGCATCCACCCTGGAAGTGAACTTGTGAAAACCCACGGGCAGTACCTATACCAAACCAGGCGGGGAAGCATCCTTCCCCACCCTGAAGCGCAGAGGGGTTTTGCCTTTTGGCGCAGCTGGCACCAGCAGCTTAAGGCCCAGGGCATTGACTTTGTCAAGGTGGATGGGCAAAGCGCCGCGGCGAACTTCTTCAGAGGAGAGCAGCCCATCCCGAAGGCCTGCCGCTCCATCCACCAAGGGTTGGAAGGGTCTGTGGGAATGCACTTTGGGTTGAACTTAATCAACTGTATGGGCATGGCCGGAGAAAACCTGTGGTCACGGCCTGCATCCGCGCTCTCCCGGAGCAGCGATGACTTCGTCCCATCGGGAGAGATCCCCTTTGCTGAACACGCCCTGCAAAATGCGTACAACTCCCTCTACCATTCTCAGTTCTACTGGGGCGATTGGGATATGTTCTGGTCTGACCACCCGGAGGCTAGGCAAAGCGCAGTGCTGCGGGCCTTAAGCGGCGGCCCGGTATACATCAGCGATCCAGTTGGAAGGACCTGCCCGGAGGTAATCCTGCCCTTGGCCCTACGGGACGGCAAGATTTTGCGCCTGGACCACCCGGGGCTTCCAGCAGAGGACTGCCTGCTTAAAAACCCTCACACAGATGGGGTTCCTTTGAAAATCTGGGGCACTATCCAGGTGGAAGGGCTGCCTCTCGCCGGGATCATAGGGCTGTTTAACCTGGATCAGGCAGAGAGGACGCTTACATGCACCGTTTCCCCGAGGGACATTCCAACCCTGGAGGGGGAAAGGTCCGTGCTCTACGATCACTTTGAGGGAACAGCGCAGGTATTGGCGGGGGACGAGATGGCGGAGGTTTCCTTGTCCAGCGGCGAGGTGAAGCTGTTTGTGGTCGTGCCCCAAGGGAAGAAGGTCACACCCCTTGGGCTTGTGGATAAGTATCTCTCCCCCGGGGCCATAAGGCACTTCGCAGAAGGGGAAGTTGGCGCCGAACTAGTGCTTCAGGATGGGGGCCTGGCCGCCTTCGCGGCGGCAAAGGAGCCACGGGAAGTCTTGGTTAACGGCACCCAGGCAGCCTGGGAACAGCGGGACGGGTTTTTCATCGTGGATTGCACGGACGTTATGGGGATCTGTGTGGTGTCCATTCGCCTTTAGAGGGCAGGATGCAGGGGTTATCTGGCGAAATGGTGCAGGATATTCCCAGCAACACCTTTGCCGCAGGGAATCCATGCCGGGTTATCAGGGAGATTACAGAAGCAGATAGCATGATCCATAAGCCAGAGATCCTGGGGGATAACAGGATTATGGAGTAGGCGGGTATACATCTAAGCCAGGGAGGACGGGAGATGGAAACCACTAAAGTTGCTGTGATCGGTGTGGGAGACATCAGCGGGATTTACCTAGAAAACCTGACTAAGCTCTTTAAGCAAGTAGAGGTAATTGGTGTTTGCGACCTGATTCGGGAGCGGGCGGAGAGGGCTCAGGAGAAGTACAACATCCCTAAGATTTACGACACCATGTATGATGCCTTTGCCGACGATGAAGTGGAAATCATCTTAAACCTCACTCGCCCCTATGAACACTTTGACGTCACTAAAGGGGCCTTGGAGGCCGGTAAGCACGTTTACACGGAAAAGCCTTTGGGTGCATCTAAGGAAGAAGGGGAAGTGCTTGTTGCCTTGGCCAAGGAGAAGGGGCTCAGCATCGGCGGGGCACCAGATACATTCCTCGGCGCATCCCTGCAAACATGCCGTAAACTCATAGATGATGGGTTTATTGGGGAACCTATTGGCTTTACTGCTGCAATGATCTGCCGGGGCCACGAAAGCTGGCACCCTGATCCTGAGTTTTACTATAAGTACGGCGGCGGCCCCATGCTGGATATGGGCCCGTACTATGTAACAGCCTTGGTGAACCTCTTGGGCCCAGTGGCCGCTGTGACCAGCGTTGCCCGCACAACCTTCAAGCAAAGGGTAATCACAAGTAAGCCCTTTGCGGGCAAAGTGATCGATGTGGAAGTACCTACGTACCTGACAGGGATCATGGAGATGGCAAACGGTGCGGTGGGCACGTTGACAACAACCTTTGACGTCCATTACAACCAACAAGCCCGCTTTGAGGTTTACGGCAGCGAAGGGACTCTAATTGTCCCTGATCCAAACTTCTTTGGCAACACCATCTACCTCCTCCGGCAAGAAACAGGGGAGTACAAGGAGATGCCCTTGCTGTTTGACTACAAGGAAAACTCTCGGGGGTTAGGCCTCGCGGATATGGCCACTGCCCTCAAAGGAAACCGCCCCATCCGGGCCCACCTGGACCAGCTCTTCCACGTGCTGGACGTCATGACTGCCTTTGTAAGGAGTAGCGACAAGCAAGGGCGGGAAGAGATTACAAGCCCGTATAAACGGCCTGCCCCCATGAAAAAAGCGCAGGTGTTGGGCACCATTGAGGGTTAGGAAGGACTGCCATAGCTAGGTTCCATAGAGATTCAAGAAATAGCCCCAGCCAGTGCTGGGGTTTTTTATGAGCCAGGCAGGACTTTTGCATGGGAATGATTAATTAACTTAATTAATCGATGAAAAGTCAAACAGCACTTCTTTCGGACCCTCCGTTGGGCCTTAGTGCAGGTTAGCATAGAATCGGGGTAGGACAATGAACGGGCGCGAACGTGGCAAGAACAAAGTGCAGATCCAAGTTGAGAACCGCTCAACACTGCTCAAACTCCTAAAGGCAAACAAGCATATCTGCCGCAAGGATCTGGCAGAGCTCAGTGGACTGACCGGTGCGGCAGTCACAAACATCATTCGGGATTTGATCGACGCGGGGCTAGTAGAAGAAGATCACGCCTATACAGGCCTGAACCGGAAGAACGCTGTCCCCCTGCGCATCTGTTTTGAGCGCTTCTTGGTGATCGGAGTGACCATCCAGCGAGGGTTAGTCTCCAGCGCCATTGCGGACCTGAGCGGCAAGATTGTGGCACAGAGCAAAATGGCATTTGATTTAGACGAACCGCCCAGTGCGGTCCTGGAAAGGCTCTCCCAGTCCATTCAAAGGTATATTGACGAGTACGGAAACAGGTTCCGCATAGTCGGCATCGGTGTTTCCGTGCCTGGGCCCACCAACCTCGTTCTGGGGCGCATATCCTACCTCACCAACGCCCCAGGCTGGACGAATGTGCCCATCAAGGACTACCTTGCAGAACGCTTTAGCTACCCGGTGGTCATGAACGAGGACGCTAACTCGGCCGTCCTTGCCGAGCACTGGCTGGGGAAGGGCCAGGGGCGGGATAACCTCATCTCAATCCTTGCGAGCAAAGGGGTAGGCGCGGGCGTAATCGTTAATGGGCAAATCCTCTATGGTGCCTATGGCCTTGCAGGGGAGATCGGCCATACCAGTATTGACTGGGACGGGCCCCAATGTGAGTGCGGCAACAGGGGATGCCTCGAACTTTATTGCTCTTCCCTGGCTTTAGTCCGGAAGGCCCGCAAGACGTTAGGCAACACAGATGACTTAGGCCTAGAGGCGGTGGTAGAACAAGCAAGCAGTGGAAATCGCGAACTTCAGGACTTAATTATCGAGAGTGGGAAGTACCTCGGCTGCGGGATCGTGAACCTTGTTTATACCTTCAACCCAGAGCTGGTCACTATCCATGGGGAGATGTTATTCTGCGGCGGCCTGTGGCTGGAAAGCATTCGAAGCGCCGTTAGGGAGCGCCTAAACCCAAGCATCGCCCAGCAAGTGCAAATTGAGTTCTCCAGCTTGCAAGATCCTGTCCTCCTAGGGACTGTGGCCATGATGGGTGAGAAGCTCTTTGCGGAACCGGAATTGGAATACTTCGCTCACTAACTTACTGCTAAGGGGTGGCTTATGGCACTACTATCACTAAAAGAGCTCTATAACGGGTACGACACTCACTTTGCTGTCGCTGCGTTTAACGTGCACAATCTGGAGTATGCTCAAGGGGTAATGATGGCTGCGGAAGCGGAGAACGCACCGGTCATCCTTATGGTTGGGGCAGGGATGAGCAAATACTGCGGATTAGGGTGGATGGCCGCAGTCTGCAAGTATGCCGCGGAGGATACCCATTTGCCTGTCGTCCTCCACCTTGATCACGCGAAAGACCTGGAGCTTATCGTGCGAGCGATTCAAGCAGGCTTTACCTCTGTGATGTTTGATGGTTCCCACTTACCTTATGAGGAGAATGTGGCCCAGACCCGCCGAGTGGTGGAGATCGCCCACGCCGCGGCTGTTTCTGTTGAGGGAGAGCTGGGGGCCATTGCGGGAGTGGAAGATGATCTGCAGGTATCCAAAGACCTCCTCACCGACCCAGCACAGGCAGAGGCCTTTGTGAGAGAGACAGGGGTAGATGCCCTGGCTGTTTCCATTGGCAATCGGCATGGTTTGTATCAACAGCCCGCTGACCTTGATTTCCAACGCCTTGCGGCCATCAAGGGCCGGGTAGAGGTGCCTCTCGTGCTTCACGGCGGCTCGGATATCCCCGACGCACACGTCCGCCGGGCGGTGGCCCTTGGTATTTGGAAGTACAATGTGGCCACGGACTTGAAAATTGCCTTTACCAATGCCTTACGGGCAAGGCTCGGTGAGACAGATTCCTGCGAACCCCCGGCTACTCTAGGAGCAGCGCGGGAAGCAGTTAAGGAGCTGGCTAGGAAAAAAATGCAGCTGCTGGGATGCTCAGGCCAAGGCGGACGGTGGAAAGCACCAGCACAGAACAGGGAAGTGTTAAGATGACGGAACAGATTTGGCAGAGATACTTATCCGACGCACTACTGAAGCAATCGTGGCAGGGGACGACCTTTGCGGGGTTTAACGCCAATGTGGACGTGATCGTGAACCTCACCAACAAGGCGGTCCGCAACCTGGTGGCCAGCAACCCAGATCTGGACAGGGCCGAGATGGAGAGGAAGTCCGCAAGCTCAGTTGGGGTTGTCCGCTCCAGGGAGGATTTTGTTGCCCTTTTAGTTGATGGCCTCCGGGGGGGTAAATCCCTTTTTGTGCAGTGCGAAAATGGGGAAGTCATGAGCTGGCTGCAGGAGCAGTTCGAGGAGACCACCGACAAGCTGGGGGGGCAGGCGGGGATAATCTCCAACCAGATGGCAGCCCTGGGGGCAAGGTCTGTCCTCTACTCGCCCATACTGTCTCCCCGCCTAGGTGCTGTGATGGATCCACGGGTTCTCTACCCTGCGGTCACCGATGGATGTTTGGAGCTTCAGCCAGTGCAGGGATGTGTGCGGGAAGGGGACCCCACCCACTCTCCGTGGGTGTTTGAGTACGGCAAGGGAGAACGGTTTGATTTCGGTTTCACCGAAGTGGTCACGCCTCGGGCAAACCGGATCATCTTAGTGAAGCGGATTCCCGGCTTGGGATACAACTTCGCCCCAGAGCTCAATCCTTACTTGGGCTCCTTGGGCGAAAAGTGCGATGTGGGTTTTGTGGCAGGATACCACCTTGGCGGTCCAGCACCGGAAGATCACGCTGCCAGGACAGCGTACTTCCAAGGAAGCCTCGCTGCACTTCGGGAACTCCGTGAGGGGAACGCCGCTTTGAAAATTCACCTGGAATACGTGCCCGCGAAAGAGCCCGAGCTGGAGATGGAAATGCTCACCACCCTTACTCAGGGGGTGGACAGCTTCGGGATCAATGAGACAGAGATCGCCAAGGTGCTGAGCTCCTTCGGACTGGAAGACCTTGCTGAAGAAGTACGGGAGAGGGAGCGTGCCTACGCTTTGTATAGGGGAGCCTTAGCCTTAAGAGAGCGGTTCGGACTAGAACGGGTCCACGTCCACAACCTAGGTTACTACGTCCTTGTCCTCGCCAAGCCTTACCCCTATCCAGTAGAGAGAGTGCGCCAGGCATGCCTCTTTGGCTCAGGCGTCAATGCTTGCAAGGCAATGCATGGGGGTATGGTCAAGAGGGAAGAACTCCCTGAGGCTGCAAAGCTTCCTCTGTCCAGCATTGGCTTGGAACAGCTCAAGGCATTTGCCGAGGAACTAAAGGAAAGGGAATGCCCGCCCCTAGATGTGGAGGAGTTTGTGCGGACAGGCATAGCAGAACTAGACAGCCACTACATCTTGCTGGTGCCAGCACATATCGTGCCTAACCCAGTGATCACTGTGGGTATGGGGGACACCATTTCCTCCAGCAGCTATGCCGCGGAAGTGATTGGCGTTACACAAGGAGGGTGAGAAAGTGGGAGACATTTTTGTAAACCTCAAGCGCTTTGAGGTGCCCCGGGAACTCGGAGGAGTGTGCCCTCAAAGCGATCCAGTTGCTTGGATGAAAGACGCTTTGCAGCGGTGTAAGGAACTGGGGCTAGGGGACAGGAAGGATGTGCGCCTTACCTTTTTCGTGCCGGAGGCACTTATCCCCGCTGCGGTGGCAGCTGCCCAGGGGGCCTTTGCCGTGGGCTGCCAGGGGGTTTTCCGGGAGAATATTACCCCTGGGGGGAACTTCGGCGCCTTTACCGCAAACCTCCCTGCAAATGCTGCCCGGAACTTGGGGTGTTCGTGGAGCATTATTGGCCATTCAGAAGAACGCCGGGATAAACTCCAAGTGATGCAGAGCTTTGCGCCAGAGATCGTCAGCGATTCCACACTGGGGCAAAGGGCCAAGAGTGCTGTGAACCAGATCATTAACGCAGAAGTGCTGCGGGCTCTGGAATCAGGGCTAAACGTCCTGGTATGCGTGGGCGAGACGGCCGAAGAACGGGGAGGGGGCACCCTCGCGGAACAGAAGCCTCGGGTTGAGGCGGCCCTGCGCACCCAAGTGGTGGAAAGCTTGCGGGGCGCAGAGGCATACATCGCGAACCGGGAAATGGTCATTGGCTATGAGCCCATCTGGGCAATCGGGCCGGGTAAAACTCCTCCCGATGGGGACTACATTGCTTATGTTGCGGAACTTATCAAGGAGATTGTCCAGGAGGAGTTTGGTTTCACCATTCCTGTAGTCTACGGCGGAGGGCTCAAGAAGGAGAACGCGGCCATGCTCGGAGGCCTCGCCGCCGTTGATGGAGGGCTTGTGGCCCTGACGCGCTTTACAGGCCAGATCGGGTTTGAACCAGAGGGGCTGCTGGAGATCGTCGCTGAATACGTGAAGGGCAGAGGAGGTTATCAAGGTGATTAAGCTGGACTTTGAATACGGGCAAGGTACCATGAGCGCAGTGCTTCCCGGGGACCGTACAGAAGTCTTTATTCCCGGGGAGACGGTGCCCGATCCGCCAGTCCTAGAGGACATTGAGGGCGCTACCAGGGAGGCTATTCTCAACCCCATGGGCATGGAACCCATCGCCAACTTGGTTGGGCTAGGCTCGAAGGTTGTGATTATCTTCCCCGACAAGGTCAAAGGCGGCTTTCAGGAGACATCCCACCGCAAGACCGCGATTCCCATCGTGGTAGAGGAATGCCTGAAGGCTGGTGTGGACAAGAAGGACATCAGGCTGATTTGCTCAAATGGGCTGCACCGGAAAATGACCGATGCTGAGCTGAAGCGGATTTTGGGGGAGAAGATCTACAGCATGTTCAAACCCCTGAACAACATCACTTGCCACGATTCAGAAGACTGGGATAACCTCATTGACCTGGGCTTTGATGAGCTGGGCAACCGGGTCATTATGAACAAAGAGGTGTTTGAGGCAGACTTGGCTGTGTCCATCGGCCATACCTTGGGGAATCCTTACGGAGGCTATTCTGGCGGGTACAAGCACGTGGCCACCGGTATTACCACGTGGGAGAGCATCGCCTGCCACCATGTGCCTGAAGTGATGCATCGGGATGACTTTACGCCCGTGAGCCACCACAGCCTGATGCGGAAGAAGTTCGACGCCATCGGCAAGCACATGGAAAAGTGCATGGGCAGGAAGTTTTTCACCGTGGACGCGGTCCTCGATTCTTACCAGCGGCAGATCGCTGTCTTTGCAGGCGATACAGAGATGCTGCAGCCCATCTCCTGGGAAGTTGCGAACAAGCGGACCTACATCCCCTGGGCGAAAGAGAAGTTTGACATCATGATCTTCGGCATGCCCCAGGAGTTCCACTACGGCAATGGCCACGGCACCAACCCTATTTTGATTATGCAGGCCATTGCGGCGAACATCATTCGCCACCGCAGGGTGATGAACGACAACTTCGTGGTGATTTGCTCTTCCATCTGCAACGGCTATTTCCACGATGAGGAGTTCCCGTCCTACCGGGAGCTGTACGAGCTGTTCCAGAAGGACTACCACAACGTCTTGCCTGACTGCAGTAAATACGGGGAATACCTGGCCCGGAAACAGGAGTATGTGGACAAGTACCGCTATGGCTTCGGGTACCATCCATACCATGCCTTTTCCATGATTTCCTGCGGGCATATCGCGGAGAAGGAAGCGGCCGCAGTTTACATTGTGGGAGCTTACGAGCCTGGCTATGCCAGAAGCATGGGAATGAAGACCAGGGCAACCTTTGAGGAGGCCTTACGGGACGCAGAGAAGTATGTGGGTAAAACGCCCAGGATCTTGGCTTTGCCTAAGACATTCAAATTGGCGGGCGTACACTTGATGATGGAAGATGACAAGATCTAGAAGGGGAAATTGAGGGGCGAGGTTCAGCAGTGGAACCTCGCCCCTTTGGCATGTGTGGAGAGTGCGTTTTTTAGCGGATAACCTTGCCCCGGACTGTCAGGGCGTAGATGGTATGGGCTTTCAGGACAGCCAAGTCCTCAAGGCTCTCCAATTCATAGGTCCGGGTTACCACCTTTTCTGGGGATGCTGCATCGTTAACCAGATAGAGGCTCTCCCCCGTGATTACCGAAACCTCAGGTTTGCCCTGAACCTCAAAGGAGTCTAAGGTGATTTCCACATCCAAGTCCTCAAGCCCCCGGTTCACCATAAAGAGGGTCACTGTATCTTGGCCTTCATTGATGCACGCCACTGTATCCACAACGGGAATGGGGTTAGTGCCTATTCGCTTCACATAGTTTGGCGCGTTCACCGTGAATGAGGGCCCCGCAGCCTCGTGTTTTAGGACATAATCGATGGGCCGATTGGCGTAGAGCTCTAGGGCGTAATAGGTTGGCGTCCCGTAAACAGTAAGGTGGTTGCTGTTCCAGGGGCGCTTGGGCCCGTGGGTCTGGTCCGCAATGACATCGCCCACTCGGATGCAGCCGCCTTGCCAGCCGTTGACGAGGTCAGAGAAGTGCCCCATCTTCACCAAGTGCGCCCAGCGCAGGAACTCGTTGAGGTTCGCCGCGTTCGCCACCGCTGCCTCCAAAGTGTGCTCCCTGGGGGTGCCCACCCTTCTGGTGTTGGGATAGTACATAGTGTTGTACTCGGTGATGGCCAGCTTGATGTGGTGGAGGTTCGGATTTTTCTCCAGCATTTCGCCAAGTTCTTGCAGGTGATACCTTGTCACCTCAGGATAGGCCACGATTCCCCTGAACGCATCCTCTGGCTCCATATCAAAGGAGCCTAGGTCAGAGAATCCGTGGTAAATGTGGAGCGTTAGGTAATCGATGGTGTCTGCGCACTTCTCCAATAGGGGGATGTTCCAGTCCATGATCCGGTGCCCGCAAGCAAGGAGGATGGCCTCAGGGTAAACTTCCTTGATGGCTTTGGCATAGGCCAGATGGCGCTCGGCAAACTCCTCTGCAGAGCAGTGCCCAATCTGCCACGGGCCCCACATCTCGTTCCCGATTTCCCAGTATTTCACATTGTATGGCTCAGGGTGGCCGTGCTTGGCCCGGAGGGCGCCCATGGGCGTATCAATGCTGCCGTTGCAGTACTCTACCCAAGCCCCGGCTTCTTCTGGGGTAGCGGTGCCCGCGTTGATGCAGATCAAGGGCTCTACTTCCAAAGCTTCGCAGAACTGTAGGAACTCATCGGTGCCGAAGTACTTGTTAACCCACATTCCCCAGGCTTCACTCACTTTACTGGGACGCTCATAGTAAGGGCCCACGTAGTCCTGCCAGTGGTAGCCGCTGATTTCATTCCCGCCGAATCGCATAACGCCTGCGTTTAGCCGTTTGGCCATCTCGAATACGTCCCGCCGCACATTGCCTACTGCGTCTTCTGGGAGCATGGAAACGTGGTCCAGCCAGAGGTTGCCCTTGGAGATGAGTTCGGGCCAGCGGGAGCCATCGGGGACGTAGACGATCTGAAATTCTGCCGCAGGAACGTCTCGTGGGATTTCCAGGGTAAAGGAGTATTCCCGCCAGTCGTGGCTTTCCATTGCCACTGTGCGGCTCGCGATGAACTCACGGCTTTCCAGGTCAACAACGCGAACCTGGATCCGTTTTATCTCTGGTGAGCTCCGGGCATACAGCGTGACGTTGTATTCTACTCCGCCCCGGAGAGTGATGCGTTGGCCAATGCCAGATGCGGTTTGGTCTGAGGGATTGATTCTAATCCGCTGGCTGTGCCCAGAGTGGTAGCGGGCCGCGGGCTCTAAGGCGTAGTATGTGTTTTTCCCTGGATTGACTGGATACCAGCACCCGCAGACGCCGTCGTTGTTATCGTCTTCCCGCTCGAAATCCATGTCCTTCAGGACATAAGCGAGCATTGCGTCCATGTGATCCCGGATGTCTTCTACGAAGTGGCCGAACACGAAGGGATCGATGCGGTGGCCTTCCTTGATGTGATCACAGTAAACGTTGATGGTTGCCTTGTCGCGCTGCATTACACATCCTCCATTCTGCTTACTTCATTCCACCGGTAAGGGCAATACCCTGGATGAAGTACTTCTTCATAAACACGAACATCACAAAGATCGGCACAGAACTGATCACTGCGGCTGCCATCAAGACACCGTAAGAGGAAGTGGCGTATGTACCCCGCAGTGTGGCGAGGCCGACGGGAAGGGTCATCTTTGTCTGGTCCTGCAGTACAATGAGGGGCCAGAGATAGTTGTTCCAGGAGCCTAGGGCTGTAAAGATGGCTAATGCAGACAAGCCAGGCTTGGAAAGGGGAAGGATAACGTGGCGCAGTACCCCCAGTTTGCTGCATCCGTCAATGATAGCTGATTCCTCCAGCTCGAGGGGTATCCCGAGGAAGAATTGGCGCAGTAGAAAAACGCCAAACGCTCCTGCAAGGGGCGGTAGGATAACGGCCTGAGCGGTGTTGATCAGTCCTAAATCAGAGAACAGGGCAAAGAGGGGCACAATGGTTACTTGTCCCGGCACCATCATACTGGCAAGGACAATGCTAAACAGCACATCCCGCCCAAAGAAGCGCAGCCGGGCAAAGGCAAAGGCCGCGAGGGAATCAACAATGAGGACGAGGAAAGTGACGCAGGTGGTGATCACCACAGAGTTGAGGAACCACCGCAGAATATGGGAACGCTCCATTACCACCTTGTAATGATCCAGTGTTATCCGGGAAGGGATCCAGATGGGTGGGAGTTGGAAAATATCTGTCTCGTATTTGAGAGAGGTAATGAGCATCCAGACAACGGGCAAAAACCACAATACAGCAAAGGCTACCGTAAAGGCTCCAAGCAGCTTCTTGCGCATCTTTATCGCTCCCTTAGCCACACAAGTTGAATCACGCTAACCACCATAATCAGCAAGAACAGGATGTAAGAGAGGGCAGCAGCGTAGCCCATTTCAAAATAGCTGAATCCTGTTTCGTAAATGTACTGTACCAGGACGCGGGTTGCCCCTGCAGGGCCGCCACCAGTCATGATGTTGACCTGGCCGAAGATTTGGAAACTAGCAATGATCTGCATGATTACAACAAACTGGGCCGTGGGGCGGAGCAGCGGCAGGGTGATCCTGAAAAACCTGTGCAAGCCAACAGAACCATCTAGTTCCGCAGCTTCATATACTTCTGTGGGGATTTGCTGCATGCCCGCCATAAAGAGCACAACGTTGTTCCCCACTGTCCACCAGACAGTTGCCACCACCACAGCTCTTAGGGCCACCGATGGGTTGCGCAGCCAGCTGATGGGCCCTACACCTAGGAACGACAAGTAGTGGTTCAAAAGGCCCCACTCCGGTTCATACAGCCACAGCCAGATGAAGGCAATCACAGAAATGGACAAAAGTCGCGGGAAAAAGACCATGGAGAGGGAGATTTCCTTACCCCGGAAATGCCTGTTGAGCAAGGTTGCCAGTAAGATAGCAAGGACCACGTTTGTGGGCACGTCCATCAAGGTAAAGGACGCTGTGTTTTTCAGCGCTGTCCAGAAGCGCTGGTCGGTGAGCATTTGGGCGTAGTTTTTTAGCCCTACAAACCTTATGTCGAAGCCGAAGATATCACGTTCGGTGAGGCTCATAAAAAAGCCCTGCAGAATTGGATAAAGGGTGAATAGGCCGAAGAAGCAAAAGTAGGGTAAGACAAACATATAACCAGTAAGATTCTCTTTGAATGAGCGGTAAAATGACCGTTTGGCCTTGGCCACGCTTAAACGCCTCCTGCCCCGGTATGGTGGAGTAGGGCACCGGGAACACTGCTCCCGGTGCCGCTAGAAGATTATCTACCGAGAATGCTGTTCACTTCTGCTTCGGCCCGTTCCAGTGCAGTGGCAACATCGATGTCACCCTGCAGGGCCGCTTCCATTGCTTCCTGAATCGCTGTTTCAACCCGGCCGATATCAATCAATGCCGGTGGGTATACCAGGTCTGGCAGCTGTTCCAAGACTTGGCCCCGTGCTGAGTTCAGCACTTCCTCAGTCTCGGTGACTTCGATGAGGGAAGGAACTGCGGACCAGTTGTGTGTATTGCGGACCATCCAGTTCACAAACTCCATAGCTGCTTCCACCTTCTCTGGGTCGAGGCGGCGCTGCCTAGGAATGACGAAGTTGTGGGAGTTTGCAAAGAACGACCGGTTGTTGTTGAAGAATGCTGGAATGGTGGTCACGCCGTAGTTCAGGTCCTCTTGGGCATCGAGGCCGGGGCTGTTGAACACGCCATCTACATAGAACCCGCCGCGCCCGAGACGGAACGCCTCCAACGGCTGAGTAACATCGAGAGGTGCTACTTGGTACTTGTGATAGAGGTCTACCCAGAACTGCAAGGCAGCCCGGCCAGCATCGTTATTGAAGTTAGCTGCAGTACCTTCCTCGTTGACAACGCTAGCACCTGCTTGATACAGGGTGGAGAAGAAGTTGCGGTAAGCTGCGTAGCCGCCGGGGAGGATAACGCCCCAAGCATCGGTTTTCTCTTGAATCTGCTGTGCGTAGCTGATGAACTCTTCCATGTTGGTGGGCGGATTCTCAATGCCCGCTTGCGCCATGAGGTCTTCGTTGTAGAAGAGGACTACAGATACGATAATGTCTAGGGGAATGCCGTACTGGACGTCTTTGTAGAAGCCGCCGTTCCAAGCCGCTTCTATGAAAGCTTCACTGGAAAGGCCGGCCTTTTGTACATACTCATCCAGGGGAACCAGGGCGTTACGGGCTGCAAAAGCAGGAAGCCATCTGGTGTGTACCACTGCCAGGTCAGGGGCTTGGCCGCTGCCGATGGCCAGCTGCAGTTGGTCGTAGTAGTTATCCCAAGTGGTCAGCTGCCGCTCTACGTGGATGTGAGGATGCAGCTCGTTGAACTTCGCTACCATCTCGTCCATCAAGTCACTATCGGGGCCGCTGAACAAGTCTCTAAAGGTGATGGACACAGTTTTCGCCATGGCTGTGCTCGCGGTCATAAGCACGCAAGCTAATACCAAGAACACTAAGATTTTCCGTTTCATTGTGAACCTCCTCGACCAGTAATTGTTGTGCTGCAACGGGGGCTAAATGTGATGAACTGCAAGAAATCTATCCGCTGATCACCTTCTTTCTTTCCGCGATTTGTCCTATCGGTACCCACTGGGATTTCAAGGGGTACTTCAACCAATTAGTTTTTCGCTCGCAATAATCCGGGGAGAGAGCCCCTGCGAGCAGGGATTTCATCGAATCGTCCTTCCTGCCCAGCGCAGATGAGGGTTTGCCCAGCTAAATATATGTAGATCTACCACCGGTTTCTGTTAGGACAGATGTTCGAATGCCTGCTTACCACAACATTTCTTCACACTCAGTTTAACTCCTTTTATTTTCAGAGAATAATATTTGCCCCGGACATTGAAAAGGGATCTGCTTAGGCTTAGCGAACACAATAGCAACAGATGTTCTCAATTATTGGATCTGGGTGAGGGACTTGAGTGTACGAAACCAATCGGAAATGAAAGACAGCAACATCAGGCAGATCATCCGCACCGTGCTGCAGCAGGGCCCCGTTTCCCGTTCTGAGCTGTGCCGCCTTACAGGGCTTACACCGCCCGCTGTTTCGGGTTTGACCAAGATCCTCTTGGAGGATGGCATCCTTACCGAGCTTGGCCCAGTCAATGGGAAGCGGGAAGGGGCTGGCCGGCCACCGAGCCTCTTAAAGGTGGCGGGGAAATCTCACGCGGCCATCGGCGTGGAGATCGGTGTCAGCCGGCTCCGGATGGGCACGGTCAATCTCCTGGGCAAGCTGCTGGATACAGAAGTCGTAGAGATCAGCAGCAAGACCACTGTCGACGATGTGATCCACAGAAGCGTTGCCTTCTACAGGCGGCAGGAAGCTAAACTAGCTGCCCAGGGAACCCGCATCGTGGGTATTGGTGTCGCGGTAACGGGCCTGGTAGATACGGACTCCGGCATCAGCCGCTTCGCTCCCAACCTGGGGTGGCGCAACGTCAATGTCAAGGACCTTCTAGTGCAGCAGTTGGGGAGCCCTGTGATCGTGGACAACAACGTCCGCTTGATGGCCTTGGGCGAAGAATGGTTTGGCCGGGCCCGCAACTCAGGGAGCATCATCTTGGTGCAGGTGGGTTACGGTGTGGGCTGCGGAATCGTCCTGCCTAAGCTAGGCCTCCTGCAAGGCTCTTTCAACGGGGCAGGGGAGTTTGGCCATTGTACCATCTTGCCAGGCGGCCCGATGTGCAGCTGTGGCAAGCGGGGGTGCTTAGAAGCCCTCATCTCCGAGCGGGCCATTGTGGGCACCTACTTGCAGCGCTCCCTTTCTGCACCCAACTCGGCCTTGCCAGTCCCTCCAGAAAACCTTACCGTGAACATCATCGTGCGCTTGGCTGCTGATGGCGATGAGGTGGCTCAAAGCGTACTCCGGGAAGCCGCGGCTTTCTTAGGCATAGGCCTTGCCAATCTGGTCAACATCATCCAGCCGACGCAGATCGTGTTCAGCGGAAACGCCTTTGCGTTGTCTCCCACGACCCGAGGCTGGATAGAGGAAAGCACTTACGCCCACTGTTTCGACCAGCCCAAGTTCAAGTTCAGCAATGCCACCTTTAGAAACTACCAAGGGGTAGTGGGTGCTGCCACAGCTATATTAGAGAAAGAACTGCTGTAGCCCCCCTTGAGCTACTCAGGCTTCACCATCTCCATGTTCATAAGCTCACAGAACCACTGCAGTTCCCGGGAAATGTCACCGTAGATGGTAGAATGATGGTGCTCGAACCCTTCCTCAAGGATGGTATCTAGTATTCTCTTTACTGGAGCATCCATCTTGACCAGCGATGGGTTGCCTTGCAGCAGCATGGGGGTATCCACGGCCTCTCCAGTGGCAACGAACATCTTCCAGCTGCCTCCTTGTTCAGTGAGGCGGCTCACAGTCACTCGTCCAGGTTTCAGGGGGAAGTTCACGGCACCTACTTTCTTCTGCATACCATGGGGCCGGACCAGGATATCTGCCTCCGGTGCCTTGAGGCAAGCAGCTGCGGAACCGCAGTGCCAGAACAGCATGTGGTTGTTGTCCTCATCAATTTGAATGATATCGTTGAAGAACTCGGGCCCTTCGCCAAGAAGGTCCTGAATAAGCATAGTTACTGCACCGTAGGCATCCCCCTCACAAGCGGTGATGATGCCGTTGTCGTTGAGGAGGGACAGAGCCAGGCATACGCTGACTCCCTGCTCAAAGGGGAACTCGGGCCAGCATTTGACTGCCAGGATGTCCAGAGATTTCTCCTCCGCAATCTTGCGCAAGGCCAGATAGACCTTCACAGTCTTCAGCAGCGCGGCTCTGTTTTCCACCACATTTTCGGCTAGCGTGAAGCCATAGCGCTGGATGACCTCTTCAGCGGCCTCATCAGCGATCCGTTCCACTTCCCCTGTGACAGAAGATAGATCCACATGGAATGTCTGCACACCAAGCTCCGCATGGAGCTTCATTTCGTTATGGCCAGAGACGTAGAAACCTGGGGCCCGGTAGCCCACGATCCCCAGCTTGGAATTCTTCAGATACGTGATTGCCCGCAGGGCTTTGATAAGCGCCTTTAGTTCATCCACCATTTCTTCCGGATTACCGAAGATGAACTTAGCATCGACGCCTGCCCGCTTTAGGTGGCTGTTGTGCATGATTCCCGCGCAGAGAGAGTTGCTGCGGATCACATCTCCGGTCCATTCTGGCTCCGGTGTTGCCCAGATGATGCAGGGTACATCCACACCGGTAGAGATGATCACCGGCAGCCCCCCAAAGCTAAACCCCGCGCACTGGAGGAAAACCGCGCTGACATCTGCTTGACGCAGGGCATCCCGGAATTCTAGCGCTTCCTGCTCGTACATGAGGGGACGGGGGAAGGCGACCACTTCAACGCCTAGCTGTTCTAAAGTATCAAGGGTCCTCGTCCGGACGCTCTCCGCCCACGAGACATCGAATGTTGGTTGGGCAAAGGTAGCCAACCCGATCTTAAACTTCTTTTGGATAACGCCCAATATTACTCACCTTTCTTCGTTTCTACCACTCTAGACGCCATAGTTTGCTGTGACGTTCAGGGAATTAGTTCATCGCTTTAAGATATTGTTTCAACCAGGAAAGCTAAAATCCTTCACCGCGTGCCAACTTTTTATGGGATAAATCACTATTAACGTGGTCTGTGTTGGGGCTAAGCCGTCCATAGGGCTTGGCGGCAATAATTTGCGCGGTTTATTCCAGCGGAGAACAAATGTAGGGAGCGCGATCCTCTTGGCTGCAGCATGTTGGCCTTGCGAAGATGCAAAAAAGGGCTGTCAGCAAGGAGCCAACAGCCCTAGTTATGTTGCTTTAGAAAAGGATGATCTCATAGCCCGCCTTGGTAAAGGGCTCTAAATCTGAATGGCCAGAAAGGGCTGCATCAATGGGGAGCCCTTGCTCCTCAGCCTCCTCCAGGGTGCCCATTTGAGCCGCGCAGGCTTTACATACCGATTTGACCAGTCCCGCATCCTTAATCTTCGCCCAAAGCTCGCCTTTGGGGGAGTTTGCGATCTGTCCTAAGAGCTTGGTGGAAGCCCCTTCAATAATCAGAGCAGAGTCGTATCCCCGTTCGTAGTAGTTCCAGACGTTTAAGAGTGCGTGGACAAAACAGGGCATTTCTCCTTGAAAGCTCACAATGGCAATCTTCCGCATCTCATATACCCTCCCGTTTTCTTTATGAACTACTTAACCAAAGGCCGCCCAAGTCCTTCCTGCCCCTGGTGTCTATCCTTCGGGGGGTGCCTCAACGAGGAAGCTGTACAAGCGCCTGATTTTCCCCTCCAGTTCACCGAGGCTGAAATGCCTTGCTTCCCGAATGACTTCCTGGCCCTGCGCGAAAACCAGAATCCCAGGGATGGTAAAGATGCTGTACGCCGCGGCTAGATCTATGCTGTGGGCTGTATCTACTTTGGCCGCCGCTATCCCAGGATACTCTGCTAACAGCGCCTCCAGTTTCGGCTGGACCGCCCGGCAAACGCCGCAGCTTTCACTCCCAAAATACAGCAGGGCGATGGTGTTCTCTTGAATGAGGCGTTCTGCCTCAACTGGCGAGCTCAGAATTAGCATTTTGATCAACTCCTGATAGGGGCCTAGCCTTTATTTTTCCCCATGAAAAGCAACCGGCTGAGTAACCCCAGCCGGCTTTTTTGTGTGTTAGTCCTCTAATAGCAGTTCCTGCAGCTTAATCGGGTCAACAAATGCACCTTCTTTGTACACCCGCATGTTGCCGCCAGAGATCTCATCAATGAGCATGATCTGGCCTGCTTCATCCCGGCCAAATTCTAGCTTGATGTCATACAGCTCCAGGCCTTTTGAGGCCAGCTCTTCCTTGATCATCCTGCTGATTTTCTGCGTAAGGCCCTTCAAAACCTCGTATTCCCCTGGAGATAGTATACCCAGCATTTCTAGGGCATCAGGGTTGATCAGCGGGTCTTGCCGGGCATCGTCCTTGATGGTGACCTCCACTAGTGCATCGAGGGGCTGGCCTTCCGTGACGTAGGCGCCGTAGCGGCGGAGGAAGCTGCCTACCGCTCTAAACCGGCAGATCACTTCAATGCCCTTGCCGAACACTTCCCCGGGCTTGACCTGCATGGTGCCCCGATCTAGATCTGCCGAGAGGTAGTGGGTGGGGATCCCCTTTGCCTTGAGGAGTTCAAAGAAGTGCTTGCTCAGCCTCAGGCCTGCTTGGCCTGCCCCTTTTATGGTGAGGCCAACCTGGTTTGCCCCTGGGTCAAAGACTCCATCGACGCCTGTTACATCGTCTTTAAACTCCAAGAGGAAGCTGCCATCAGCTAGGACGTATACGTTCTTTGTCTTGCCTGCGTTTACCAGTTTCACGTGCATCGACTCCCTGTGGTTTGTAGCTTATTCCTTGCACTTACTCGACAGGGGGCCGGATCTCCTCCTACTTACCACGCTCAAGGCTGTGCAGCCACGGGATGATTTCCTCAATTTTGTTCTGGAACACCAGCGAGCCAGGGACTAGAACATCCGCACCTGCGTCTACCAGTTTTTCTACTGTATGAGTGCGGATGGCTCCATCGGCCATAATCAAGATGTGGCCTTTGTCTCGGCTCTCTAGGAGCTGCTGTAAGGAGCGGATTTTATCGTAGGTTGTGGGGATCATGTCCTGCCCCTTAACCCCAATCTGGGTCCCTAGAATGAGTACAATGCCCACGATATCCAGCAAAGGTTCTACCACGTCGATGGGGGTTTCAGGGGAGAGGGCGATCCCAGGTGTTTTACCCAACCTCTGGACCTCAGAGACAGCTGCTAGGGGATCTGAGGTTGCCTCGTACTGAATGGTAATCACATCCGCCCCTGCCTCTGCGAACTGAGGGACGAACTTCTCCGGCTCATTGGCCATGATATGCACGTCAAAAGGCGTCTCTGTGAGGGGCCTAAGGCTCTTTACCAGATCGGGGAAGAACAGCATGGCCGGGGAGAAATGGCCGTCACTCACGTCGATGTGCAGATAATCTGCATACCCTTCTAGATCGCGGACAGCTTGTCCCAAATTAGTTAAGTCCGCAGACCAGAGCGATACTGAACACTTTGCCACGGAATACACCTCCGAATATTAGTGCATCTCTTCTACTACGCGGGGAGCACATGCGCATTCTGCCCGTCAAAGACGAGCCCCACTTCCTCCCCAGGCTGTATGATGCCGCCAGGCAGCGGGTTGTTCTCCACGACCGTGGCTAAGGCGCCATCTGGCATCTCCACTGTGTATTCCACAGCAGAACCAAGGTAAACGGCTTTTCTAACCTTGCCTGGGATGCCCGCGTCCCGCTGTAGCTGAATAGCCTCAGGGCGGCACATCACCACTATATCCCGGGGAAGGGCAGTCTCTGGCGCTTCCAGGGTGAGGCGGTGTTCGTACACTTGCACGTCCATCTGGCCGCCTGAAAGGGCCCAGCGGGATACGGGGAAGAAGTTGACCTTACCGATGAAATCTGCCACAAACCGAGTGGCAGGGCGGCGATAAATCTCCTGGGGCGTGCCCACCTGCTCAATCTTGCCCTGGTTCATCACAACGATTTTGTCTGAGAGGGACATGGCTTCCACTTGGTCGTGGGTAACGTACAGAGACGTAATACCCAAGCTCTGCTGAACCCGGCGGATCTCTTCCCGCATTTGCTCCCTGAGCTTGGCATCGAGGTTGGACAGGGGCTCGTCAAACAGCAGGACTTGGGGCTCCACCACCAGGGCCCGGGCGAGGGCCACCCGCTGCTGTTGCCCGCCTGAGAGCTGGTTGGGGCTGCGCCGATCGTAGCCTTCCAAGCCCACGAGTTTCATTACCTGCGCCACCCGCTCTTGCATCTGGTTCTTCGAGAGCTTGCGGAAGCGCAGTCCGTAAGCAACGTTTTCCCCGACGGTCATATGGGGGAAGAGGGCATAGCTTTGGAACACCATCGCGGTATCCCGGTTGTTAGGCGCCTGCCGGGAGACTTCTTGATCACCGATGAAAATCTGGCCTGAATCTGGGAGCTCAAACCCGGCTACCATGCGCAAAGTAGTGGTTTTTCCGCATCCGGAAGGGCCCAGGAGGGTGACCATTTCACCGGGCTCAACCGTTAAGGATAGGTCGTCCACGGCAACTACCTTTTCTCCGCCAGGACCGTCAAACACCTTGACTAGGTTTGCCAATTCAACTCTTTGGGCGTTCATATTGTTCCTCCTAAAAGCCTAGACGCTTAGTCTCCGATTTTTATCCCCTACTGCAAGCCTGATCAGGCCAAAGCCGGTGAGCACCACAATCACTAGGACTAGGGAGATCACACTGGCTGCTCCCAGGTTCATGATTTCTGTCTGGGACAGGATCAGGACTGTTACGTGGTGCCAGCGGCCTGAGACCAAGAAAATGATGGCGCTGATTGCGGTCATGCAGCGTGTGAAGGCAAAGGACAGACCAGCAATAAAGGCCGGTTTAATTAAGGGCATGGTAATACTGCGGAACGTATATGCAGTGGATGCCCCCAAATTGGTGGACGCCTCTTCAATGGACCGGTCAATTTGCACCAGCTGGGACACGCCAGTCTCCACGCTCACAGGCATGAACCGGAACACGAAGCAGATGATAAGGATCAGGCCTGTTCCAGTGAGGAGCAGCGGCGGCTGGTTGAAGGCTAGGATGTAGCCAATGCCAACAACGGTTCCGGGCACTGCGTAGGAGAGCATGGAAGTGAAGCCTAAGGCAGACTTCCCCACAAAGCTCTTGCGCACTAAAAGGAAGGCTATGAGCATGCCCAGGAGCGCACTGATGGGTGTGGCGATTCCAGCAAGCTGCAGCGTTTGTGCGAAGCTCCGGAAGGCTACGTCCCAAGTGTAATGCCAGTGCTCTAGGCTGAGGGACCAGTCGATTCCCCATTTCTTCACGAACGCGCCCGCGATGACCGTTAGGTAAAAGAGCAAGATGATGCCTGTGACCATCAGGCAGATAGCGAACAAGCACCACTCCAGCCAGCGGCTGACAAAGCGCAGGCGCATGTGCCCGGGCTTGCCTGTAACCGTCACATAAGACCTGCGGCTGATCAGGTAGCGCTGCAGGGTAAAGGCAATCAGCGACGGGAAGAGGAGGAGTACCGCCAAGGCTGCACCCCTCGGGGCATTAAACATCCCTGTAAACTGGAGATAGGCTTGCACCGACAATACGTCAAAGCGCCCGCCCAGTACCAACGGGTTGGCAAAGTCTGCCAGGGATGTGACAAAGATCAACAGCCACGAGCTGGTAATGCCTGGTATAGAAAGGGGCAGAACTATATTCCTGAAAACAGCTAAGCGGGAAGCGCCTAGATCCAGGGCTGCCTCTTCCAAGTCCGTCCCGATGGACTGCAGGACGCCTTCTAGGTTCATGAATGCGATGGGAAACATCCCGATTGTTTGGACCAATACCAAACCCTTGAGGCCGTAGATGTTAAAACCCCTGAGCCCCAAGAGATAGCGGGTAATCAAGCCGTTGCGCCCCAAGAGCAAGATTACCGATAAGGTAAACATAAAGGGCGGCGAGACAAGGGGCAGCATGGCCAAGGGCCGGAAAAACCAGCGCCCTCGCATGCTTGTTCGGGCAAATGCGTAGGCAAAGATATACCCGATAATGGTAGAAGTAGTGGCAGTGATCACCCCCAACAGCATGCTGTTGAAGAAGGTCTGCCGGAGCCACCACTGTTCGAATATGTAGCGGAACTCGCTTAGGCTAAAGGTGCCGCTTCCCGTAACGCTCAAGGTGAGCACCTTAAACAGGGGAAACAGGATAAAAACTACTAAGAGAAAACCTACGATCAGAAGTGTAAACAGAAGCATGGGGTCTTGCCGGAAGGTGGCGATGTTCTTGGAGAACACAGACCGCTGCCTGTGTGTTGCTATGCTCATGATACCACTCCCTGACAGGGTGGGGAGTGTAAAGGCTCCCCACCCGGGATTTAGCTATATTAGCGGTAGATCTCGTTGTTCCATCTTTCGGTGAGGCGGTCTTTTTCCTGAGCTGCCCAGATGTCGTCTTGGTCGATAACGTTCAGCTCTTGGATGGCGATCGCGCCTGGCTGGAGGTTGGCCTTGACGAAGGGGGTGAGATACCAGTCAGCGAAGATCTGTGCCGCCCGCTCAGACAGAGCCCAGTCCACAAGAGTGCGAGCCAGTTCCGGATTGGGGCCGCCCTTGATCAAGGAGATGGATGCCACTTCGTAGCCCGTACCTTCCTCTGGGAAGGTGAGGGTTACTGGGTAGCCATCTGCGATGAGCTTGACGATGTCATGGGAGTAGTTGATGCCAATTGTAATTTCGCCGATGGAAGCAGCCCTAAAGGGAGCTCCCCCGGACCTGGTATACTGCTGGATGTTCTTATCCAGTTCCTTGAGGTATGCAAAGGCTTCATCTTCGCCCCAGATCTGCACCAAGGTGGCGATGACGTTGTAGGCAGTACCAGAGCTGCCAGGGTTAGCCATTTGGATTTCGTCCCGGAACTTGGGATCGAGGAGATCCTTCCAGCTCTTCGGTGGCTCCGCACCCAGCTCTTCCAAGCGGTCCAGGTTGCTTACAAAGCCTAAGGCTCCAGCGTAAATCCCGGTCCAGTAATGATCAGGGTCCTTAAACTGATCAGGGATCGCTTTTGCGTTGGGAGACTCGTAAGGCTCAGTCAAGCCTTTGTTCTTGGCATCGATGTGGTTTAGGCCAACGCCGCCGTACCATACGCTAGCTTGAGGGTTATTTTTTTCTGCATCAATACGGGCAAGTGCTTCCCCGGTAGACAATCTGATCCAGTCCACTTTAATGCCGGTATCTTTTTCAAATTCCTCAAACACGATGCGGGCTAGGGGTTCCTCGAACGATACATACACACTCAACCGATCCTGTGCAGCTGCGGCAGTAGCCAATACCAGGGCCAGGACAACCGCGATAATCACACTGTACTTCTTCATGGAATCACCTCATATGCGTATTGTTAAGAGAACCTACACAGCCACTACTTAAGCCTATGGACTTGAGGCATGGATCACCTCCTTATGGATGGAGTAAGGATTCGAGAAAAATCACTTCAGCGGATCAGCCACTAACACTCTAACCCCCGCGGATTCTAGGCTGCGCTGAAGTTCGGGCCGGATGTTCCAATCTGTGATAATCAGGTCCACCCGGCTCACAGGGGCAATTGATACCAGGGACACCTTATCGAACTTACTGTGATCCACCAGGAGAATCACCTGCCGGGCAGCTTCGATCATCTTCATCTTGACTTGCGCTTCGATGCGGTTAGGGCAAGTAAGGCCGAAGTCGAGAGAGACTCCGCTTACGCCTAGGAACAGTTTGTCTACCCGGTAGCGCTGCAGCTGCTCTTCGGTTTCTGGCCCCACCAGGGAGTAGATCCCCTGACGGAACTGGCCGCCGGTGACGATGATGGTGTCGATCCTGGGATTGGCGATCACAGTTTGGAGAATGTTGACTGCATTGGTGATCACAATAACGTCGTTGGCAGTGAGCTGCTTGGCCATCTGCCAGGTGGTTGTGCCTGCATCGATAAAGATAGCCTCGTTATCTGCCACTAGCGAAGCGGCTTTCGCCCCGATAGCCCGTTTTTCATCGAGCATGATGTTGGTCCGCTGGTCCACTGTGGGGTCTAGCAGCACCCCAGGCCGGCGCATGGCCCCGCCGTGTGTGCGCTGGATCATCTGCTTTGATTCCAACTGCTTCAGGTCACGGCGGATGGTGTCAACGGAAACGCTCAGCTCCTCGCTGAGCTCGTTCACGGAACAGCTCAAGCGCTGGTTTACCAATTCCAGAATGCGAAACTGCCGTTCTCGGGGAAGCATAGGCAATCCTCCAGCTAGCCTACATAATTGTGCTGATTCATGCAGATTTGTTTCCAGTACATGCCATTATTTCCATGGAAATGTGTTAAATCCTGCAAAAAGTTTGCGTTTTTTATGGAACAGGGATTTACCGTGTTTTTTCTGGAAGGTACGCTAAAAAATCATTAACTGCCTTTACCAGCTCCTGCTGGTGCCTGGTGCGGGAAACGGAGCGGGAAGTAATATACCGCAGCACCGCACCGGGAATGTGGGAAGCATGGTACTGAGCAAACTCTGCGGGGTGGATGAAATCATGGGTATTGCCTACCACAAGTGTGGGCATTGTGAGGGAGCTCAGCTCTTCTGCACTGGTAAGGGGGCGATCATGGGCCATCTGGAAGTATTTGATTGACGTACCAGTGGCCCGCTTGTTGCGGAACAAGCCCAAGAGGGAGCTCAGCGCCGCAGGTTGCTCCCGGTAGAGCCGGCTGGCCCTAGACCTGGCTAGGAATTCCTGCCGCCCCCACAGTGGACCGTGGACTTGGATGAGCTCGTGCACCTGTGGGTAGAGCCTTTGGGCGAGGCGCGCCATACCCTCATGGGTCCAGGCAGGGCGCACTAGGATTAAGCCTTCTACTCGCTCAGGGAAGCTCAAGGCAAGCTTCAGGGAGACGCCCGCCCCCATGGAGATGCCTCCTACTACAGCCCTATCTATCCTTAAGTGGTCCATGAGCCCGGCCACGTCCTCCGCGAACTGTTGGAAGTTCAGCTGTGAGGGCGGTCCAAGGCCGGTCCGGCCGTGCCCACGCATGTCCAGGGAAACGGCTCTGACGTTCGGTGTATGGTTAAGCACTGTACAGGCGTGATCGATTGAGCCCCCCAGGCCGTGGAGAAAGACTAACGGCCTGCCAGAGCCCCGATCCATATAGTGGAAGCGCAAGCCATTTTGACGTACAACTGGCATTTTCTATCCCTCTTTCTCCAATAGCGTGCTGATGGCTGCATAGCTTTCCGGTACTTCTGCCTCACTCAGGCCGTGCATGATCACTGACCCGCTGTAGCCGTGAGAACGCAGCAACGAGAAGTAGTAGGGGAAGTCGAAATCGCCTCGGCCAGGAGCGACGAAGACCTGTGCAGTAAGGGAGAGGTCCTTGGCGTGGGCTAAAATGATGTCTTTCCCCAAGAGGGTGAAAGCTTCATCTAAGGTGGCGTGCATTTCCCCCATGCGGTCTGGGGCAATGAGGTTCGCCCCATCCATGATGATCCCTAGGTGCGGGGTGGCGAAGGTATCTAGAAGGCGCCGCGCCTTTTCTGCGCTGTTGACTACGTTAGACAGTTCTGGCTCGATGCCCATTACCACTCCGTACTTTACCGCTATCTCCAGAGCCCGCTCCATGCTTTCCACTAGGTCGTTCCAGGCCTGCTTGGTATTGTTATCTGGGTGGAACTGCCACATGTTGTCTTGGCTGCGCGTCCCTGTGCAGAGCGTAATTACCTTGGTGCCCATATAATCCACTGCCCGGGCGAGGTTTTCAAGGCCCCTAAAGCCCCTCTCCCGTTCTTCTTCATCGGGATGAATCATGTTGAAGGTCCCTGAGAGTGCGGAAACCTTGATGCCAACGGCGGCCACTGCTTGCTCCAGCTTCTGCAATGCGGGGATATCCAGCTCTTGGGGAAGGGTGGGCATGCCCAGGCACACTAGGTTAAACTGGGTGCAGTGCATGCCGTGGGAGCGAACCGCCTCCAGCACATCTTGGACATTCTCTCTTTGAAACACCTTTGCAAAGATCCCGAGTTCCATTTACACCTCTCCTTGCACGTCTTTTAGTCTTACAGGCTCGCCTGTTTTGACCGATTGGGATATGGCAATGAGCGCCCTGACTGCTGCCACGCCATCCTCCACCGTGGCCCCGTGCACGGGCTTGTTCTCCAAGATGGCATCGGCGAAACCTTCCACCTGCCGGCGGTAGAAGTGCCCATCGATAGCCAACGGCCTGCGGAACTGTTCATCCCTTACGGAGTAGATCTCCACATCGCTGGACTTAAACAGCCATGGGTTGTACGTTTTCCCCACTACGCTGCCGTACTCGCCGTAGACCTGGAAGCCTTCGTGCCAGTCCA
Organism: Peptococcaceae bacterium 1109; assembly: GCA_001028815.1. GTDB lineage: Bacteria > Bacillota > Limnochordia > Darwinibacteriales > Darwinibacteriaceae > 1109. The sequence continues at coordinate 319,992 of LDJB01000003.1, read as the reverse complement.
TCCGCACCCCTATGGTGAGGTCTAGCTGGCCGAAACTGCCGCTCGCAAATTCTACGGTAGCCAGCCAGTTGTGCGCGCCAAACCGCTCGGTGTGATGGGCTTGAATGCTCACAATCTCGCCCCCTAGGAAACGCGCGGTATCCACCAGGTGGCTGCCGTGGGCAAGGAGGTAATAGCGCTGCTTGTCCGCTTTGTGGTCAAATGGCGGCCGAATCGTGCTGGCGCTGAGGACTATGATAGGCATGACATTGTCTGTTACGGTGTAGCGCCCCACGTTATCACAGTACCAGGCCTTGAGGGCCAGAAGCTCACCCATCTCTGTTTGGATAAACTCCCGGGCAGCCATGATGCCCCCGTCAAAGCGCTTCATATTGCCTACCTGCAGAATGAGGCCTGTCTCAATAACGGCCTGCTCGAGCTCTAAGCACTCTTCCAGAGAGGTCCCTAGAGGTTTCTCCACTAAGACGTGCTTACCCGCGCGCAGTGCCTGAATCGCGGCGGGGACGTGGAAGTAATCGTTAGTGGCTACGATCACTGCATCGATGTCTTCGTTGGCCAGCATATCCTCATAGCGTTGGTAGGAGAACTTGGGCTTGTGCACAAGGGTCATCTCACTGAGCAGGTCTTCTGCAGCATCGCAGAGGGCGTACAACTCAACGTTGCGGCCTTTCCGGCATGCTTCGATGTGAGCAGCCTGAGATATGGGGCCGCAGCCTAAAATCCCGATCCTCAGTTTTGTGTCCATCTGCAACCTCCAGTGTAACATTGTGATAATTCTATCATAACATCTAAACAGGAAAATTCAAGCATCCTATGTGCCTGTTCTTGCAGAAAACTGCGTGGAGGGAGTGTATGAAATTTTTGAAATGTTTTACAGGCTGGAAAAGATGGTTGCAGGAATGCAGATTCTTGGGATGGAACTTGGCAAGTGGAGGGGCTTAAAATGGGCGAGAATGCGGAGGAATGTTGAGTACGCACAAGGCAAGGCGGAGGAAGAGGGCTTGGCTTTGAGAGCGCTGTGCGGTAATGCCCTCGACGTTGGGAAGATGTTCCCCTCAGAGGCCTTTGACGTTGTACTGCTCATGGGGCCCTTGTATCACCTTTAGAGGAACGCCTGTTTGATTTTGACCCCAAAGGCCCGCATGTCCTGTGCGTGGCTTTATAACAAAGGGGGGCCTATCATGAAGAAGTGGATTGTGCTGGCGGTTTTGCTGTTCGTGACTGTTCTGGTAAGCGGGTGTGTGAGAGTAGAGTTCGAGATGGAGCTTGATGGACAGGGGAATGAGATTGCCAGGATTGTGCGGATCATGTCTAAGGAAGATACCATCCCGCCAATGTTCATTGAATCGTTCAAGGCACAATCCTACGATGAGTATTCCGATGCGCAGCGGGAGTTTATGGAGTACAGGGAGCTTAATGGGCCCCAGTGGTACGGGGCAGAAGTGGTGTATAATGTGAAGGAAGCCCTGGATAGCGGGGTGGAACTGAAGGTCTCACAAGATGATGCCAGCATGGGCGTGATTGTGGAGGACGATCACTTTGTCGTCTACCACGTCCTCGAGCCCGACCCAGATGCCACAGGCGAGGAAATGGAACTGTATGCAGCCGCGGAGCTCATGATTAAAGTAACTGTCGATAACTTCACCCGGGAGTACCGCTTCAACTTCTACGATGTGCTAGCCAACGGAGTGAATTTGTACGAGAAGTATACCAAACGCTGAGTATGGCCAGGGGTGGGTGAAGGGCGTTTCACCCACCCAAAACATCTACATGGGAGGTAGTAAGCATGCGGACGTGGCATTTGGCTTTGCTGTTGGGGGTAGCACTGCTCCTTACCGGCTGTGCTGGGGACGTTATTGGTGATCTGTATGTGCAAGATATTATTGATGCCATGGAGCTTGAGGATGATGTGTTCACCATCGGCACTGTGTCCATTCAGTCAGTGGACCCGGAGTACATGGATCAGGTGATCGAGTTTTTCAACCTGTTCTTCAGGGAGCCCAGCAATTTCAGGGATCAATCACGGGACTATACTAGCTACACTATGGCTGATGTCAAGATTCCTGTGGTGGACATCACTTACTTCGATCCAGTGTTCCCCGAGGATATCATCGCCTTTGTGGTAGCCTTTGACGAGGAAGATGAGAGCGTGTGGTTTGGGGTGGCCGTTAACAAGGACCGCTTCGCTGAGGCCGCTGCCTATGTGCAGGAAAACTTCTGGCAGCAGCTGTCCTTCAGCGACTTTACTCTACAGCTGAGGCTGATTAACGACACCAGGGAAACGGTGACCGCATCGGTGTACAGCTTGTATGTGAACCAGCAGCCCGTGCTGTTCCTGGAGGACTACAGCTTGGCACGCCGGGATATGTTGGAACTGCGCTTATCTGATGTGATGCGGGATTATGCTTACGAGGAAGGTTTCGTGCTCATTGGTTCTCTAAAATAGATAGTTCACAAGTACAAGGAGGCATTTCTAGTTGGTTAAGGCAGCAATCATTGGCTACGGTGGCATTGGGAAGTGGCATCACCAAGGGATCCGGGAAGCTGTTCCAGGCCTTGAGGTGATAGGGGCCTATGATGTGCGGGAGGAGGCTCTCGCTGAGTCCAAGGCAAATGGCCTTAAGGCATACGGCAGCGCCCAGGAGCTGTTTGACGACCCCGCAGTTCAACTTGTGATTATCACTACCCCTAACGACTCTCATAAGGAGTACATCATTCGGGGGCTCAAGGCCGGCAAGCATGTCCTTTGTGAGAAACCAGTGGTCCTAAGCAGCGCAGATTTGCGGGAAGCAATAGAGGTAAGCAAGGACGCGCCGGGAGTATTCACCATTCACCAAAACCGCCGCTGGGATAAGGACTTCCAGATTGTGAAATCCCTCATCCACGATGGGAAAATCGGTAAGCCCTACTTCATCGAAAGCCGGGTCCACGGATCCAGCGTGTTCTTGCACGGCTGGCGGGGACACAAAATTAACGGCGGGGGCATGCTATATGACTGGGGCGTGCACTTGATCGACCAGGCGCTGCAACTCTTACCCGAGAAGGTTACCTCCGTTACAGCCCAGCTCTTTAGTGTCCACGCTCAAGAGGTGGATGATAACTTTAAGCTGCTGCTTGGCTTCGAGAGTGGTGTGTCCGTCCTGATTGAGGTTGCCACCAACTGTTTTATCCCTGCGCCCCGCTGGCATGTCTCTGGGGAAGTGGGGACCGTGGTTATTCAGGATTGGCGCTGCGATGGGCGGATTGTCAAGCTCGCGGAGGATCAGGAGTTCACTTGGGAACCAGATATCATCTACACTCCAGCAGGGCCTACCCGCACCATGGCGCCCCGGCCCCCGGAAACCATGGTGGAATACCCACTGCCTGAGCTCAAGGACGCCCACGGGAATGTGTACCACCAGTGGTCATCTGTGGACATCTTCTACCACAACCTTCTGGATGCTATAGCAGGGAAGGCTGAGCTGTACGTCAAGCCTGAAGAAGCGCTGCGGGTGATGGATATCATTGAGCTGGCCTTCCAATCATCTCGGGAGGGCAGGGGACTTGCCTGTTCCATCTAGGGGGTGAAGGGTATGAGTCAAGTCAAGGTATTCATCGATACCGATATGGGGCTTGATGTGGATGATGCGGTTGCCCTAACTTTGGCCGCGTACTCCCAGGAGCTTGAGATCCTGGGGATCAGCACAGTCATTGGGGATACCTCCGCTACAGCCCGGCGGGTCATGGAGCTTTTAGAGATGATAATGGGGGCGCCGCTGAAGTTCCCGGTGGCGCCGGGCAGTCCGGAGCCCCTGCAGCGCAGCCGGGATACCTTTTGGGACAGCTACGGAGATCGGCAGGTTCTGCCAGGTAAACCCCACGGGAGGCCGAGCCCCCTTCCAGGAGAAGACCTTCTCCTTAAGGTGGTGAACGCCAATCCCGGGGAAGTTGTGGTGGTAGGCATCGGGCCCCTAACCAACCTCGCCAAGGCGTTTACCAAGGATCCAGGGGTGGCGAGGAAGATTAAGGGGCTCATCTTGATGGGAGGGGTCTTTGGGGAAGGGGATCCGAGCTTGCCCCAGGTGGAGTACAACATCGGCAGTGACCCAGAGGCCGCGGAGATTGTGCTCTCAGCCGGGTGCGACACCCTTCTCATTCCATTGGACGTCACCACCAAGGTCCAGCTCACCAAAGGGCAGCTCCAACAGCTGCGCACTTCCAACAACCCCGCAGGGGATGTCCTCAGCCGCATGGCTGAGCTTTGGTGGGGGCTCCTGGAGATCCAGAGCAGCCCCATGCACGACCCTTTAGCGGTGGCCGCAGCTGTCCGCCCTGAGTTTCTTAAGGTGCGGCGGGGCAGGGTAGAAGTTGTGTGCGAAGGGGACTTGGCCGGGAAGGCCATGTTCTACCCTCAGGCGGACGCACCTGTGGGCATCGCTGTGGATGTAGATGGAAAAGCGTTTTTCGAGTTTCTCTTGGGCAGGATCTGCGCCTAGCGCCCCTCAAGGAAGTCTCCCCCGTCCCGGAAAAAGCTCCGGATAGCGAGGATGATGACAATCCCGATGGGGAAAGCGGCGATGATGGGCACGGTCTGGAAACTAGATAAGGTGCCCTCAGAGAATAGCAAAGCAGCAGGGAGCAGGATAAAGAGGAGTGCCCAGAAGGTGCGCACTTTTTTATCCGGCTCCTTTAATACTTTGAGCTCCTTGTAGGAATACGTGGATAAGACCAAGGTAAGGGCGTCAAAGACGGTGGTGTAGAACATTACCATGCTTACTGCAACCAGTACCAGCCCAAGGTTTGCCAGGGGCAGGCGCTGGAAGATTTCTAGAATCAAGGCTGCTGGCGCTTCCCCAGTGCTCAGGCGGCTGGCCACTGCGATCGCACCCCGCATCTCCTGTGCCAAGCCGAAGTTCCCCAGGATAATGAAGGATGCAAAAGTGCCCGCCAGCCCCCAGAAATAGCCGCCCAGCACCGTGCTGCGGATGGTCCGCCCTTGGCTGATGGTGCCGATAAACAGCGGCGTGGCCGTGCACCACACCATCCAGTAGGACCAGTAGAATACGGTCCAGGTCTGGGTGAAGCCGGCAGTTCCGTCCCCAGAGTGGCGCAAAGGATCTAGGTAGGTGGCCAGGGAGAAAAAGTGCTGCCCCATGTTACCCACAGATTGAATGCCCGTTTCCAATATGTAGCGGCCCTCGCCGCCGAAGAGGAGCACATAGAGGAGGAGCCCGGCAAACATCCCTGCACATACCGTGGAGAGCTTTGATATGCCCTCAATGCCGAACCACACCGCCAGGGTGTAGATGAGGGCGATGCAGAACAGGATGGCCAGAGTGAGGCCCATGCTCCCTGGGATGCCTGTTATGGTGCTGACAATCTCTGAGAGGAGGGGCATCACCACTGCGAGGGTGGTAGTAGTACCTGCCAAAAGGCCGAAGACTGCAACCAGGTTGATGGCCTTTCCCATCCAGCCATCTACCTTGTTGCCCAACAGCGGCCGGCAGGTTTCGGAGATTTTTTGTCTGCCGTTTTCCCGCACGTGCAGCATAAATCCGAAGACCACCGCCAGGGTGATGTAGAAGCTCCAAGGAATCGGCCCCCAATGGAATAAGGGATAGGTCGAAGCCCATTCTTGCCCGCCCCCAAGCTGGGCTATGCGAGGTTCGCTCATATAGTACGCCCATTCGATGAGCGACCAGTAGATAATATCTGCCCCCATGGTGGCAGAGAATACCATTAGGCCCCACTGCAGATTTGGGTAGCGGGGCTTGTTTGTTTTCCCCAAGACGATATTGCCGTAGCGGGAAAAGGCCATGTAGAGGGAAGACAAAAACACGCCCAACCCCACCACGATGTAATACGCTCCCAATTGATTGCCGAAAAGGCCCCGCAGCTGTGCTAGGGCAGAAAAGGCTTGTTCAGGCCGGGCAGCAACGAGGGCCGCCACCGTCAAGATTCCCCCCAGCGGCACCAACATAATGGATAAGTCCAGTTTTCTCCCCATATCTAGCACCTTTCACTAGCTTGTAATGCTCACCGCATAAATCTATTTTGCCTTGCCTTTGTGAATAATGCAAGAAAGAAGGATTATTGGTTTGGGCGAAGAACTTAATAAAAACCTTAGGCAGTTCATCTTTTTCACAGGGAGGTGGGGTAAAGAGTATTGTTGTTAAGAAACATCTGCATAGACAATAAGGATTAGAGTAATAGGAAAGGGGTATTTTAGATGCGGAAGTTACGTTGGATAGTGGTATGCACAGCCCTCGTGCTGGCTCTGATTGGTTCGGCAGCCGTATTCGCGGCACCCGTGAAGGTGACGTTCTGGCACGCCATGGGTGGCGACATCGGCCGCAACATGGAGGCTATGATTGACGACTACAATGCTTCCCAGTCTGAAGTCTATGTGGAATCAGTCTTCCGGGGAGCCTATCCTGAAGTATTGAATTCCACCATTGCTTCTGCTATGGCAGGCACAGCTCCTACAGTAGTCCAGATTTACGAAGTGGGCAGCCTGGCCGCGATTGATTCAGGCGTGTTCGTTCCCATCGACCAGTTCATCGGCCCTGATGAGGTAGATTGGGACGACTATGTGGATGCTGTGATGAACTACTACCGCGTTGGGGATACCCAATGGTCCATGCCCTTCAACTCCTCCAGTGCAATTCTTTACATTAATGCGGACATGTTCCGCAAGGCTGGACTGGATCCCGATAACCCACCCAAGACCTTCTCGGAAATCATCGAAGCTAGCCGGAAGATTGTTGAATCCGGTGTGGCTCCATACGGCATCACCTGGCCGCTCCACACCTGGTTCGTAGAACAGTGGATGGCTGAGCAGGGCGCTCCCCTTGTCAACAACGACAACGGCCGCAGCGCACGTCCAACCACCATCAACACCGACACCCCTGAAATGCGCCGCATTTTCGAGTGGTGGAAAGAGCTCTATGATGAAGGCCTGTGGATCAATCCTGGCGTTGAGGATTGGGACCAAGCCAATGCTTACTTCATGGGCCAGCAGGTAGCCATGGAGATTACCTCAACATCAGATGTTACCTTCCTGACCAATGCAGGGCGGGAAGCTGGCTTTGAAGTGATCTGCGCTGAAATGCCTGTGCCCGATGACGTACCGCGGCATGGTGTAGTTCCTGGCGGCGCTTCCATCTGGTTGATTGGGAACAAGCCTCGGGAAGAGCAAGAAGCTGCAGTGAAGTTCCTCAAGTGGATGAGCTCTCCTGAGCAACAAGTGAGATGGCATAAGTCCACTGGGTACTTCCCAATCCGGAAGAGCGCTATCGAGATGCTGGAAGCTGAAGGCTGGTTCAAAGAGAACCCGAACTTCCGGGTAGCCTTGGATCAAGTCCTCGAGACACTCCCAAACGTTGGCACCCAGGGCGCCTTCATCGGCCGTTTCCAAGAGGTCCGGAACATCCTCGAGGAAGCATTCCAGATGGTTATGGGCGGCTCTACTGTAGAGGCAGCCTTGGCTGAGGCAAAGACGCAAGTGGAGCGGTCCTTTGCAGACTACAACAGCCTCTTCTAACTCTAACAAAAAGCTCGGCCGCCTTTGGGCGGCCGAGCCTTGAAACAGTGATACAGAAAGTGAGGCGAGACTAACGATGCAAGCTAAGTTTCCTGGTAAGCTACTCCCTTACATATTCCTCTTGCCGACGATAATCATCTGCGGCCTCTTTATATATTATCCCGCGGCCATGACTTTCCGCACAAGTATGTACCAAAGCCTGTTCTTCGGTGCTAGACAGCGGTTTGTGGGAATCCAAAACTTCACCCGGCTTCTCACATCCCCAAACTACCTGCGCAGCATGGGCATCACCTTGTGGTTTGTGTTTCTGGTGGTGGCCATCGGGCTCAGCCTATCACTGCTTATTGCGGTGCTCCTTAACCGCAAACTTCATGCAGCGAAGGCGCTACGGGTTGCACTTGTTTGGCCTTATGCTCTATCGCCAGCTGTGGCCGGTACGATTTGGCTTTTTCTTTTTAACCCCCATTCGGGTTTAGTAAACTACCTTTTGGATCTGCTCTTCAGTAACAAGCCAGATTGGTTCTCTCACCCGACCCTGGCCTTGACCATGCTGATCGTCACATCCATCTGGAACAACTTCGGGTATAACCTAGTGTTCTTCTTGGCGGGCCTCCAGAACATTTCTGATTCGTTTATGGAAGCCGCAGAGGTGGACGGGGCATCCTTCTGGAGGCAGTTGTTCCATGTGACCATCCCACTCTTGTCTCCAACCATCTTCTTCTTGTTGGTGATTAACATCAACTATGCCTTCTTCGATACTGTTGGTATGGTGGATGTGATGACCAAAGGTGGCCCGGCTAACGCCACTAACATGCTCATTTACCAGCTGTATAAAGACGGGTTCCAGAACTTCAACTCGGGCCTTGCTGCAGCCCAGTCCTTGATCTTGTTTGTCTTTGTGGTTGGGCTTACACTGCTCCAGTTCCGGACCACGGGAAGGATGGTGCACTATGGCAGTTGATGTCACAGGGAGAGTCAACCCCACCCGAGCCAGGCGGAAGAAGGCACTGGGCACTGCCTTAGTTTACACCGTTCTGTTTTTGCTGTTGGTCATTATCGCCGCGCCTGTGGTCTTTGCGGTGATTAAGAGCACCCAAACTTCACAGCAAGTGCTGCAGTACCCGCCCATGCTCACCTTTGGCAAGAGTGCCCTCGCGAACTTCAAGGCTGCGCTCATCGACTACGGCCTGGGCAAGAACATGCTGAACAGCGGCCTCATTGCTGTGATCGGCTCATCGGGTAAGATCGTCACTGCCCTCCTTGGGGCCCTCGCCTTTGTGTACTTCGAGTTCCCTGGTAAAATGCTGTGGTTCTACTTTGTACTTCTGACTCTGATGCTACCCATGCCGGTGATTATCGTGCCTTTGTACAACGTGATGGCGAAGCTCCGCTGGGTAAACACCTACTACGCCCTGACTGTTCCGTATCTTGCGAGTGCTACCGGTGTGTTCTTGTTCCAGCAGCACTTTATGTCCATCCCCCAGTCCATCGTAGATGCTGCTCGCATGGATGGGGTAGGGCCTGTGGGCTTTTTGGTGAAGATCTTGGTGCCCATGTCCACCAACGTCATCGGCGCCATGGTTGTGATTCAGTTTATCTATCTCTGGAACGAGTACCTCTGGCCCCTCATCGTTATCTCTGAGCCTGCAAAGCAGGTGGTCCAGGTGGGCCTAAAGATCCTCTCTGGCGGAGGCGCACAGGGAGTGCAGAACTGGGGCGTGGTGATGGCTGGTGCCCTCATCGTCGCCGTTCCTCCCCTTGTCATCCTGTTGGTACTCCACGAGTACTTCATGGCTGGTGTGGGGCTGTCGGAGGAAAAGTAAGGACGCCGTAACTGAATGGGACCTCTACCACCACAAGGTAGAGGTCCTTTGCTATTCCCCCTGCCAAAATTGAGGCGGCCCTCCCGGGCCGCTCTGCTGTTGTCGCTTATCTTACAATGTGTGGGCTTCCTTGGCCCGTTAGTACTGCAACCACGTTTTGGGCTGCCATTGTACTCATGTTGTTCATAGCCTCTCGGCTGTGGGCGCCGATGTGAGGGGTGACAATTACATTGGGGGCCTGGAAAAGGGGATGGTCTAGGGGCGGTGGTTCTTCGCTAAATACATCCACTGCCGCTCCCGCGATTTGCCCCGCCTCCAAGGCTTGAGCTAAAGCAAGCTCATCCACGACCCCGCCCCTTGCTAGGTTAATGAGGAAGGCGGTCTTCTTCATCTTGGCAAAGGTCTCCGCGGAGAACATGTTCCTTGTTTCCTGCGTGTTTGGAACGTGCAGGGATACATAGTCCGATGCGTCCAAGAGTTCGTCTAGGGAAACAAGGCTAACACCGAGCGCCCCGGCGGCTTCTTTATCTGCATATGGGTCATAGGCGTAGATTTCACAGGCAAAGCCCTTCAAGAGGCGGGCTAAGCAGCGGCCGATAGCCCCGAAGCCCACAATGCCTACCTTCTTCCGAGACAGCTCGGCCCCAGTGATGGTGCCCCACTGGCCCGAGCGCACCCTGCGGTCGCCTTCCACAACATTTCTGCTCAGAGCTAACATTGCGCACAGGGCCATTTCCGCCACAGCAACGCTGTTTGCCCCTGGCGTGTTAGTTACCACGATGTTCCGCCTGCGTGCGGCCTCAAGGTCGATGTTATCCACACCTACACCGTGCTTTGATACTACTTTGAGCAGGGGGGCATGGGACAGTACCTCATCATCGATGATGTCCGTGCCCACAATGATCCCTTCCACGTCCTCTATGAGGGGAATCATCTCGTGCTTTTCTAAGGGGCCGCGCCGGGGGTGCATTACCACCTCTAGGCCCCCATCCCGCAGGACCTGGAACGGTGTTTCCGCGATCTTACCGAAGGAGCGTGCTGTGACCAATACCTTCTTCATGTAGCAGTGCCTCCCACAGGTAATGCTGATTATCCCTTAATGCCCGCAGACATGAAGCTTTCGATGAACTTCCGCTGGTAGATGAGGAACAAGACCATCAACGGAGCAGTCACGAAGATGGTGGCGGCCATGAGCAATGTCCAGTCGGCGCCGCTTTCTTGTTGCACAAACATGGCAAGGCCCATAGTCAGGGTGCGTACTGCAGGGCTGTCCGTGACAACCAATGGCCAGAAAAAGTCGTTCCAGTGGGTAACAATACTAATTAGAGAGAAGGCTACCAGGGTCGGTTTTGCCATAGGCAAAAGAATGCTGTAGAGGAAGCGCAGGCCGCTGCAGCCGTCAATCATAGCCGCATCTTCAAAATCCCTGGGTACTTGCCTAAAGGATTGGCGCAAGAGGAACGTGCCATAGCCCGTTGCCCAGAAAGGAACCATCAGGGCCAGGCGTGAGTCCAAAAGGCCAAGCTTGTTCACTATGAGGTAGTTAGGAACAATGGTGGCGTGTACTGGGAGCATCATCTGCACAATAAACAGGAAGAACAACCCTTCGCTGCCTCTAAAGCGCAGCCTGGAGAATGCGTAAGCCGCGGTGCTCATGGTCAGGATCTGGATAGCCAAGATGCCTACTACCACGACGATAGTGTTCACAAGGTAGAGGCCGAAGGGTGCCATCCGGAACACTTCTTTGTAGTTGCCCAAGTTAACGGGGTTGGGAATCCACTGGGGCGTCTCGGTAAAGACGTTCACTCTGTACTTCAGGGACGTCGACAGGGCCCACAGGTACGGGGCCAGCGTCACGCCTGAGACCAGGATGAGCAGGATGTGGATGTGAATCCTGTTTACTCCAATAAACCGGAATGCCTTTTCTAGCGGGCCAAATTTGGGAGTTTGCTGCGTATTAGACTTCATAGTGCACCCTCCTTTCCATAAACCTTGTCAAGATGAACACCAGGATAAGCAGGACAATCACGAACATAACTGTGAGTGCCGATGCCTGGCCGAAGTCCCAGAACCTAAAGGCGTTTTGGTAGATATAGTACACGAACACATTGGTGCGGTCTGCAGGGCCGCCTTGAGTCATAACGTACACTAAGTCAAACACCTGGAACGAAGTGATAATCCCTTGAATCACCACAAACACCGTGGTGGGCCCTAGTAAGGGAAGGGTGATGTAGCGCAGCCGGCTCCAGAACCCACAGCCCTCAATGGATGCTGATTCGTACAGCTCGCCGGGGATGTTCTGCAGGCCTGCTAGGTAAATCAACATGAAATAGCCGAAGTTTTTCCAGATAGCAGTTAACATAATTGCTGGTAAAGCCCATTTCATGTCGTACAGCCACTCGATGGTGGGTACGCCGAACATCTTTAGGTAGTGGTTGATCAGGCCAATACCTGGGTTGAACAGCCACACCGCCAGCATGCCCGCGGCGGCCATGGGGATCATGGTGGGGTAGAAGCATGCTACCCGGTAGATGTCCCGAATCCAGCCAAGCTGTTCGTTGAGAAGAATAGCCATCAGCAGGGCGAGAAACATGGTAATGGGAATCGTGCCCAGCGCATACACAACTGTATTGCGGACAACGATCTTGAAGACCGGCTCTTCAAAGACCGCCGCGTAATTGGCAAACCAATCGAAGACTGGCTCCAAAGTGAACACGTTTTGCCGAAAAAAGCTCAGGTACGTGGAGTAAAGGATGGGGAAGTAGGTGAAAACGGACAACAAGGCTAAGCTGGGAACCAGGTAAAGGTAAGGCCTAATTTTTGTCAAGTTGAGTCGACTACTGCTCAAGTGGGGTCACCTCTTTTTTCCGGTTTGGCAGGAAACAGAGGGAGGAGGCCCTCCCTCTGTTAGGCAGTCAGCACTACTGCTGCAGCCACTGGCCAAGCAGTCGGTTGATTTGAGTTTGAGCTTGATCGAGGGCAGCCTTAGGAGTTGTGCGCCCAGCGGTGGCCTCGTCCAGAGCGGTCTTGAGGATTTCACGGACTCTCTGGAAGGCGGGGCTCATCATCTTGCCTGCCGCGTACTGCAGCTGGTCCCGTGCTACAAGGTACTCTGGATTCTCGTTGGTGTATTCCACCATTTCCGGTACTTCATAGGCAGATTTGCGGGTGGCTACGTAACCAGAATCACGGCTCCAACGGGCAGCCATTTCGGGAGTGGTGAGGAACTCAATGAACTTCCAAGCAGCCTCTTTGCGCTCTTGGGGGATGCCCTTGCCGATGAACAGGTTGCCGCCGCCTACCTCTGCGCCGTAGGATACCTTGCCAGGCAGGAAGCCGACGCCGAAATCAAACTGGGCAGAGTCCATGATGAAGGTGAGCACGCCCGTGGAATGGTAGAGCATGGAGGTGCGTCCCGCCACGAAATCGGGGGGAGTAGAAGCCCAGGTGCTGTGAGGCGGAGCCACTTTGAGGTTTTGGGTCAAATCTACCCAGAACTCCAGAGCTTCAACAGCTTCTGGCGAGTTAAATACCGCGGTCCGCTCTTGGTAATCAATGAGCTTCGACCCGTTTTGCCGTACGAAGCATTGGAAGAGCCAGTCGTTCCATCCACCAGAGATTGTGACACCCCAGCGAATGACTTCGCCTGTTTGAGGATCACGTACTGTGAGCTTCTCAGCGTATTCTCTCAGCTCATCCCAGGTTGTGGGGGGCTTCTCAGGATCCAGGCCCGCTTCCTCAAAGTGCGCTTTGTTCCAGTAGAACACTGGAGTACTGCGCTGGAAGGGGATGCCCCAGATATGCCCATCGCTGTAGCCGTTCTCGAGGAACGCTGGGAAGAAGTCGGAGAGGAACTCATCGGTCACAAATTCGTCCAAGGGTTCAATCGCGTTCATAGCCAAGAGGGTAGGCAGTTCGGAAATCTCCACGATGAACACATCGGGAGGGTTGCCGCCCCGGACTGCAGTTTGGACTTTCTGCATGGTGGGGTCATAGTCCCCAGAGTAGACCGGTACAACCTCAATGTTGGGATGCAGGGCATTAAACTCCTCAACATACTCATTCATTACTCTTGCCAAGGGGCCCGCAACGCCTACGGGGTAGTAATACGTGAGCCGAACCAATTGGGCGTTTACGGGGAATGCACTAAAGAGCACTACTAGCAGCAGGGCCATACTTAGAATACTCTTCCTCTTCAAGCGTACATCCTCCTTGTGTAGTATTGTGAGTTAATTTGTTCGACATTGCACACTATTCAGTTTTCCGCTTACCACTCCCCCTTTTCCCAGGGCCCTATGCCAGCGGCCCGTCCGTTTGTTGTCGGATCGCCTAGCCTTTGTTCGATATTTTATTACCTATTCTTTGTCCACGGGTAAATACCTTCCTAAATCTTAAAGATAAACGAAGATATTTTCCTTCTTTCGAGGACAAAAAACCCAGCTAAGCAGTATTGCTTCTAGCTGGGTTCTTGAACTTACAGATCGACTTTCACTTGTTTGCCGTTTGCGTCGCCAGATTTGTAAATGGCATCAAAGATCTTGTTCAGGATGAGGCCGTGCTCAGGAGAGGTGTCGGGCGTTTTCCCTGTGGTACAGCACTCCACGAAGTGCTTGGCCATGTTGGCCCGCTCGTCCTCCTCCGGGAGGGTGGGGTTCAGGGTTACAGGGGTATCAAATTGGTTCTTGTAAACCGTGAGGGAAGTCATCATATCTAGGGAGAGGCCCCCCTCAGTGCCGAACACCTCCACGGACCGCTTGTCCGGGCCGTGGTAAGCCCAGCTGGTCTCTAAGGCAATCACGCCGCCGTTTTCCAGCGTGATTAAAGCGGATGCTAGGTCTTCTACATCGCAGTACCCCGTTGGGTCGGGGGTACCCCACGGGCCCTTGCCCTGGCCCCGCACGCCGAACTTCGCATATGTATGGGCTGAGACATAAAGGGGCCTTGGATACCCCATTAAGTAGAGGCACTGGTCCAGGACGTGGATGGCAACATCTACCGTGGGGCCGCCGCCCGCCTGTTCCTTCCGAGTAAACCAGCTGCCCCACCCCGGAATACCGCTCCGGCGAGTGTAAGCACATTTTCCGTAGTAGATTTCACCAAATTCTGCCGCAAACTGTTTGGCCAGGCGTACAGCGGGGCTGTAGCGAACCTGTAAGGATACCATCAAAGTCTTGTTCGTTTCCTTTTGCACCCGCACCATTTCTGCTGCAGAGGCTCCGTCCAAGGCCATGGGCTTTTCTGTAAGAACGTGCTTGCCAGCTCGCATAGCGTCGATAGCAATTGGGGCGTGGAGATAATTCGGCAGGCAGATTGCCACTGCGTCAATCTCTGCCATGTGGAGCAGTTCCCGGTAGTCGCTGACTTGGATGGGTATGCCGTACTGCTTGGCAAAGGAATCGCGTCGCTCTGGGTTGCTGCCGTGCACAGCCACCACTTCAACGCCGGCTTTAAGAAATCCGTTTACGTGGTCGTGTGCACTGTTTCCTGTTCCGAGTACTGCCACCTTGAAGGGCTTGGTCCTTTCCAATGGGTTCTCTCCTTTCACTCCACGGGATTGCGTTAAGTTCCACTGCCGATTTCTAGAAAGATTTCTTGATGCTTAACAAAATGTCCTGCCCCCGAGCGGCAGGACAGGAAAAACCACCCATCACATTTTTTCGTGACAGGTGGTTATGAGATTGGTTCTTCAAGTTAGGCATCAGCTTTGAGGACAACCTTCAAGGCATTATCCCGGCGTTCTTCGAAGATGTCGTAGCCTTCAGCCACTTTGGATAAGGGCAGTGAGTGGGTGATCAAGGGCCGCATGTTCAGCTTGCCTTCCTGGATGAGGTCAATCAGCTCAGGGATGCGGTTAGCATTAACAAGCCCCATCTTGATGGCAATGTTCTTGATCCAGAGTTTGTTCATCTCCACTACCTGCGGCTTTTCAAACACGCCAATGATGGAGACAGTGCCGCCGGGCCGGACTCCGCTGATGGCCCCCTTAAAGGTAGGTTCAAAGCCGTTGGCTTCAATGGTCACATCCGCTCCCCGGCCGCCCGTCATTTTCCTCAGTTCCTCCGCCACATCAACCTTGTTAGGATTCAGGCCGTAATCTGCCCAGCCCTGTTCCTTGGCAAATTCGAGGCGGGAATCGTCGATATCCACTGCCACGATGCGAGCAGGGCCCCACAGGCGCGCAGTTGCCATGGCGCACATCCCCACAGGCCCGCTGCCAAATACTGCTACAGTATCTCCAGGCTGGATGTTGCCGTTTTCTGCTCCGAAGTAACCTGTGGAGAGAATATCCCCTACGAAGAGGACATCCTCATCCTCAAGGCTCTCAGGAATGAGGTGCATGCCTGAATCGGCATAGGGTACCCGGACGTAATCTGCTTGACAGCCGTCAATCATGTAGCCGAAGATCCAGCTGCCATCAACGCACTGGGAATACATCCCCCGGCGGCAGTAGTAGCACTGCATGCACTGGGTAACGCACGAGACTGCTACCCGATCCCCTGGCCTGAACTTGGTCACCGCAGGGCCCACCTCATCTACAATTCCGCAGAACTCATGGCCTATGATGCGGCCTGGCTCCACCTCTGGAAGTCCGCCGTGGCGGATGTGTTTGTCGGTGCCGCAGATGGTGGACGTGGTGACCTTTACAATCGCATCTGTGGGTTTGAGAATCTTTGGTTTGGGCACCTCATCGAGGCTCATCTTCTCTGGCCCATGATAGACATAGGCTTTCATCATGGCTTCACTCATTTACTCAACCTCCTATAATAGTGTGCTGCAGTGGATTAGCCGGTAGTCTTTTCATCGTTCCCCCCTTTCCAAACAAAAAAGACCAGCTGCCCTCGCCTCTGATGATCAGTACGTCTTCCCAGAGGGTGACGGTGGTTTTGTCAACCCCTTTGCCGAGCATAGATTTGAAGTATTTCTCCATATAGAGCTTGAGTTCATGCTGGACTTTGCGGCGTTTCTTCTCATCCAGCCGCTTGTGAGCTGGCAGCGCTTCTACCGATGACATGAGCTTTGACCTCCTATTCATCGGCGGACCACCATGCTAACGAAAGAAATGTAAGATTGTTCTAAAATTATCATAGGTGAAGGGACGTATAATGTCAATATGCTAATTCGTTCACAAAAAGGATTGCTTAGAGGCTGGAATGAGGGTTGGACAAGCGGGACAGAATCCCATATGGCCACTATCTGGCGCGGGGCCGTGGGCCAACTCGGGCCGCCTTAGGTGCTGTGCTCCAACAACTTCGAACGGCGTGGCTCTCCCATCAATGCGGTTTTCGTAAACCGCTATCGGCACCCAGAGCTTCACTTTGCGGCCTGGTACGGTGCGCCTGTCCCAAAAAGTATGCCTTGAGTGGCAGAACCAGAAAGGTTTCAGGCGGTAAGGGAGAAGTATTTGCTTAACTACTCTAGATTGGAGGAGTGCCAATGAAGGAATGCATCGGCCAAAAACCGAGAGTGCCATACTCAGCCGCGGTGAAGGCGGGAGGCTTCATTTTCGTTTCCGGGCAGCTGCCCACTGATGCCAACGGAGCAGTGCAAGGGGGCATCAGAGAGCAAACCGCTCTGTGCCTGGACAAGGTCAAGGCCATCTTGGAGGAAGCGGGCAGTTCCATGGATAAAGTGGTGAAGACCACTGTCTACATTACTGATAAGGCCGATTTTGCCGCGATGAATGAAGTGTATGTCCAGTACTTCCCAGAGAACCGCCCTTCCCGGGCCTGTGTAGTCGCGGGCCTTGTGATTGATGCGAAGATTGAAATTGAAGCAGTTGCCTTGCAGTAAGAAGCTGCTCAGGCAAACGGCCAGGTGCTCATCCACAACTTCGAGCAGGCATTAGACAAACTGGAGAGAAATGGAGCTATCGGAAGATTATTACAGGAGGGGATTGGCATGATTAAGAGCGCTGCAGATATGCGCACCGAGTTAAGAGAACGCATGCGGGGCGGAGAGGGCACGGTGCAGATAAGACATGTCTTTGAACAGACGGAACTTAAAGGCAAATGCCGCCTGTTTGCCCTAATAACCCTCGAGCCAAACAGCTCTATTGGGCTCCATGCCCATGAAAGTGAGGAAGAAGTGTACTACATCCTCCAGGGGCGGGCTAAAGTGGTGGATGACGGGGAAGAACGGGAACTCAAACCAGGTGATGCGGTTCTGACTGGCGATGGCCGCAGCCATTCCATCGCCAACATTGGCGATGAAGCCCTGGAACTCATGGCAGTAATCCTCACATACTAATGCCAAGTAAGACTACTGGAAGCCCAAGGTTGAGCTACCAAGAAAAACCTGAGAGACGATGAAAAAGGGCAGGTTCCCAGAAGACCTCTGGGCCTGCCTTTTTAGCTGAGCAAAAACTGCTGGATGGCATGGGCTACGCCGTCTTCGCCATTGGATTTGGTGAGTCTATCAGCCGCGGCCTTTACTTCTGCAGTGGCGTTGTCCACGGCCACTCCCAGGCCTGCGCCTTGGATGAGCTCCAGATCGTTGTAGTTGTCTCCGATGGCCATCACTTCAGCCATAGAAATGTTTAGCTCAGCACACACCCGCTCCACCCCGGACTTCTTGGACACGCCTTGGGCGGAGATTTCGAGCAGGGACGGGTGCGAGCTAGTGACAGTGATCCCTTCCCAATGGGAGATTGAGCTCCATATTTCAGCGACTTGCTCTGGATCAGGGTGATAGATGCCGAACTTGAACCAGCCTTCCCCTGGTTCGTGTTCCTCGAGTTTTCCATCCTTCACCAAGCCGTTAGCGCTGTATGCCCAATACCTCAATCCACGGTCCGTGGCCAAGTCGTACAATCTGAAAACATGCTCAGTGTCAATGAAATAGCGCTCGAGAAGAGTGCGGGGGCTCAGCCACACTTCCGCGCCATTGGCCAGTACAGCCGGTGAGCCAGGGAAGAGCTCATTCCAAATCTCTTCTGCATTAGGCAAGCCCCTGCCTGTGGCGCACATCACCACCACGCCGGCTTCGGTTGCTTTGCTAATCCAATGCCTTGTTTCTGGAGAGATGGCCCCTTCTGGTGTAAGTGTTGTTCCATCTAGATCAAGAGCTAGTAAGCGGTAACGGGCTGTCAATCACATTCATCCTTTTATGGGTTTTTCGGCCTTAAGGCCACATACATATTTCCTCAAGAACCCTGATAACCCTGCTCTCCCTCGGGGGCCAGCTATTTACGGACGCCTTTCGGAGCAGGATCAGTTAGTTCTGGCAAGGCCCCTCCAGAGATTGCCCAGAGGTAGAGGCTTGCCACCGTTCCGTACGGGGAGTAGCGCCTGCGGTATTTCCTGAACAGCTCCGGTGTTATGCGGCGGTGCCGGTAGAGCATGCGCATTCCTCGTTGAATGGCCAAATCACCGAAGCTGACCACATCTGGGCGCTCTAGGGTGAAGATAAGGAGCATCTCCGCGGTCCACGGCCCGATCCCTTTAAGTTTTGTGAGCTCCGCGCACACTTCCGCATCAGACATGGTCTTGAGTGCCTCTAGGTCCACTTCTCCCTCCAGGACAGCTCGGGTAATATCTTTGATGTACTCTGCCTTGCGCAGAGAGGTGCCGCAGCTTTGCAGATCTTCCATGGGAACGGAGGCGAGCTTCTCGGGAGTCAGGGGCGAAAAGCGCTCCAGCATACGCCCCCAGATGGCCGCCTGGGCTTTCCCGGAAATCTGCTGGCCCACGATGGCCCGGACTAGAGACTGAAAGAGGTCTGGTTCTACGGTGCGCTTAATCACTCCAATTCGCGCTATGGCCTGCCCAAGCTTGGGATCCCTCGCGGTGAGATATTCCATTTCTTCCGTGCCATAGGTAAAAAAGCGGTCTTCTGCCATGGTGAATCTCCTCAAGTCACGAGTATGGTTTTCTACAGATTCTGGCACCACGCCACCTTATCCTGCAGGAATTCATTAGTGAAATCAGGAGCATTTTCCAGTGTGGAGGAGTTCCACAAAAGCGTAAAGAATCAAACAATACCCCAACTCCCATACCAGGAGGTATGAAAAATGAAACTGTCGCTCCGCTGGAAGATGCTGCTTGTGGTTTTCGGTTTGATCATTGCACCGGTGCTGATTTTAGGAGTTGACCATTACTGGACGACGCGCAATCTCATCGCGGACATGATGCGGACCACCACTTACGAAGCTTTGCAGGGCGGGCTAGAGGCAGCCGACAGTTTCCTCCGCTCGGCAGAAGAGGCGGTGGTGATGCTGAACAAGATGGTTCTTGGGGAAGCAGGGGAAAACCTGGAGGAGATATTCCAGGCATACCGGAGCTCTCACGGGGATATCGAAAACGTGTATTATGGCACTAAAGAGGGGGAGTTCTACGTGGACCCCTTCCCGCCTGGCGGGCTGCCCCCAGGCTTTGACGCCACAACCCGGCCATGGTACACCCAAGCGGTGCAGGCGGGGAAGATCATCTGGACTGATCCTTATGTGGATACAGGAAGTGGCGAGCTAGTTGTCACTGCGGCCATGCCGGTGTATCAGGGGAGCGGTAAGGAGCCCCTTGGAGTAGTGGGGATCGATGTGACCCTCCAGCGACTCGCTGACCTAATTTCCAGCCGCAAAGTTGGCACAAAGGGCTACCTTGTCCTTATGGATGATAACGGGCAGGTACTAGCCCATCCCAATGCAGATATAATTGGCCAGTCGATGCTCGGCACGGAAGTGGCAAACCGGGTACTCGGCGTCTCTTACGGGGAATTTGATTACGAAGAATCAAGCAAGATGTTCGCCGCATTCTCCCTGGTGGAACGGACCGGGTGGTCCCTGGGAGCTTTAGGTTCTTACGAGGAAGCAGATGAGTACGTGCAGAGTTCTCTCCGGCGGCTCCTCCTCATCGCCGTCGTGCTGCTTGTAGCCGCCTTCCTCATCGGGTCGTTGTTTGCTAATTATCTCTTGGTGAGGCCTGTCCTTGGCTTGGCATCTGCAGCAGAAAAGATCGGCCAAGGAGACTTCACTACTGAGGTTACCCTGGAAAAAGCTGATGAATTAGGCGTCCTTGCGGAGACTTTCAGGAAGCTTCAGCGAGATCTAGGCAAACTAATTGGTGACGTGAAGGCCGCAAGTAACGCCACTGCAGAGCTCAGCCGGGCGGTGTTCCGCTCCAGTCAGGAGATTAGCGCTTCTACCGAAGAGATGGCAGCCACGACAAGCGAGTTTGCCGGGTCTGTGCAGCGGACCAGTGATCACGTCCAGTCCATTGACGAAGAAGGCGCGGCGATTAGGGAGATTTCCAAGAGGGGCCAAGCGGTGATCCACGAAGCAGTGGCTCAGATGCAGAACCTAGTGGAGAGCTTTAGCCGCTTGCACAGGCGTGTGGAGGAGCTGAGCGTGAAATCCACAGAGATCGGGAAGATCACCGACCTCATCCGTGGTATCTCCGACCAGACTAACCTTCTGGCCTTGAACGCGGCCATTGAGGCTGCTCGCGCCGGCGAGCAGGGACGCGGCTTTGCTGTAGTTGCGGAGGAAGTACGCACTCTCGCGGAACAGGCCATGGACGCCACGGAGCAGATTGCCAACCTGCTGCGGGAAGTGAATCTCCAGATTAAAGAAGTGATGAGTGGGGCCAACGAGAGTATTACAGAAGTGAAGGAAGGCTCAGAAAGGGTGCAAATCGCGGGAGAGACCTTTGCCCAGATTGGTGAAGGCATTGCCAGCATCAGCGGGCGCATTAGGGATGTGGCTTCCTACGCTTTGGAACTCAGCAGCGGCTCGGAAGAGATGGCTGCGGCCACAGAAGAGCAGGCTGCCACTTTACAGGAAATCACCAACTCCGCCAACGAACTCGCACAGCAAGCAGAGCTGCTCATGCGGCTCACGGAGGGATTTAAGATCTAGATGAAGTGAGGGGATTTGGGAAAATGGGAGCATCACCTCTGCGCATGATCGATATTATTGCTAAGAAGAAGCACGGCCAGGCCCTTTCTGCCCAGGAGATCAGGTTCTTTGTGGAAGGGTACACGAGGGGGGAGATCCCAGATTACCAAGCTGCCGCCTTCTTGATGGCTGTCTATTTCCAAGGGATGAACGAGGTGGAAACAGCGGAGCTCACAATGGCTATGGTGGAGTCTGGGGATGTGGTGGACCTCTCGGAGATCCCTGGGGTTAAAGTAGATAAACACAGCACCGGCGGGGTCGGGGACAAGACCACCTTGGTCCTGGGCCCCATCGTGGCCGCGTGCGGCGTGCCTGTTGCGAAAATGTCTGGGCGAGGATTAGGCCACACCGGAGGAACCTTAGATAAGCTAGAATCTATCCCAGGCTTCAATACAGCGCTGGCCCCGGATCAGTTCTTGCGGAATGTGAAAGACATTGGCCTGAGCGTGGTTGGGCAGACGGGGAACTTGGTCCCTGCGGACAAAAAGCTATATGCCCTTAGGGACGTGACCGCCACAGTGGATAACATCTCCCTGATTGCTTCTAGCATCATGAGCAAGAAACTGGCAGCAGGTTCGGACGCCATTGTCCTGGATGTGAAGACGGGCAGCGGCGCCTTTATGAAAACAATCGACAATTCCATTGCATTGGCCCAAGCCATGGTTTCCATTGGGGAACATGTGGGGAAGCGGACCATTGCCCTCATCACTGACATGGACCGGCCCTTAGGGCGGGCCATCGGCAATGCCCTCGAGGTAAAAGAAGCCATCGCTACCCTCGAAGGGAGAGGCCCAGAGGACCTAACGGAAGTTTGCCTCCACCTTGCGGCTAACATGTTGTGCCTCGCGGGTAAGGGCAGCTTGGCGGAATGCCTGGCTCTGGCAGATGAGGCGGTGCGGACAGGCACCGCCCTGGAGAAGCTGAAGGAGATGGTCCGAGCGCAAGGGGGAGATGTGCGGGTCATCGAGAATCCCAGCTTCTTCAGGGAAGCTCCTCTGGTCAGGGAAGTGAAGGCAGAGCAGGATGGCTGGATCACCAAGATTGACACAGAAGCCTGTGGACTTGCTTCAGTGCTCCTAGGTGCTGGCCGGCATAAGCTGGAGGATGAAATCGACCACAGCGCGGGAATTGTCCTAGAGGTCAGCCTGGGGACTAGAGTAGAGAAGGGGCAGGCCCTTGCCAAGCTGTACACCTCCGATGAAACACTCTTTGAGCTCGGGGGAGCCAAGCTCCGGGAAGCTCTTAAGATCGGCTCCGAGCCGATGCAAACCCCGCCCCTGATTCATGCACGGGTGACCCACGCAGGCGTGGAGCGGCCGTACGGACAAGGTTTATCCAGGTAAAGGGGAGAATCACTGTGGTGGATTGTAGAGAATTCCGGCGTAAGCTGGAAGGAGGCTGTAAGATTTGAGCAAACCGAACTTCATTGTGTTCCTCACAGACGATCAAGGGTACTACGATCTTTCCTGCATGGGGGCGGAAGACCTCAAAACACCCCATATTGATGCCCTGGCTCACTCAGGGGCCCGCATGACTAACTGGTATGCCAACTCCCCGGTGTGTTCTCCCTCCAGGGCAGCGCTGCTTACAGGGAGGTATCCAGGGAATGCGGGGGTGCGCTCCATTTTGGCAGGCCACCGCACTGCGCCAGGGCTGCCTCAAGAGGTGCCCACACTGGCTTCTGCCCTGAAAAAGCTGGGGTATCAGACGGCCATGTTCGGGAAGTGGCACTTAGGGCTGGCGGAAGGGTCCAGGCCACACGACCACGGATTTGACGAATGGTTTGGCTTTCTCGCAGGATGCATTGATTACTATTCCCATATCTTCTATTGGGGCATGTCTGATGGGGGCATGGATCCCATTCATGATCTGTGGGAAAACGGCCAGGAGATTTACGCCAACGGCCGCTACTTCACAGAACTCATTACGGAACGGGCCGTAGATTACATCCAGCGTGCCGCTGCAGATGGGCGGCCGTTTTTCCTGTACGTCCCCTATAACGCCCCGCACTATCCCATGCACGCCCCCGAGGAGTACTTAGATAGGTTCCCTGGCCTGCCTTGGGAAAGGCGGATCATGGCCGCAATGCTCAGTGCTGTGGACGACAGTGTGGGTGCCATTATGGCAGAAGTCCGCCGCCAGGGCATGGCAGAGAACACCGTTGTGTTCTACCAGAGCGACAACGGGCCGTCCCGTGAAACCCGCAACTGGCTGGACGGTGGAGATCGCGCGTATTACGGAGGGTCTGCGGGCCCCTTAAAGGGGCACAAGTTCAGCCTGTTTGAGGGTGGGATTCGGGTCCCAGGCATCTTCAGCTGGCCGGGGGCCATCCCAGCACAGCAGGTAATTCACGAGATGGGAGCTGCCATGGATGTTTTCCCAACATTCCTTACCATGGCGGGAGGCGATCCCTCAGAGTATGAACTAGATGGGCTGGATATCTCGGAAGTCCTCTGCCACAAAGCTCCTTCCCCCCATGATTACCTCTTCTGGGAGATGGAAGGGCAGACCGCGGTGAGGCATGGGAACTGGAAGCTGGTCCTAAACGGCCAACTTGTGGAAGGAGAACCGCCCCAGGACAGGGTGCACCTTGCCAACCTGGATGAAGATATGGGTGAAACAGCTAATCTCAAGGATGAGTTTCCCCATATTACTGCCCATCTCCATAAGGAAGCAGAGGCCTGGCGCGAGGGCATCGAAGAACGCTGGGCATCTTACTGGCGGAAAAGGCAAAACGGGACCACCGGTTATGTCACTGAAGATTAGCCATTGGCTGATGCGAGCGAGGAAACAATACCGAGTGTGCTAAAAAAACAAATTTTGATAACAGCACAACAAAACACCAAACAGAAGGGCAGTTTTGCCCAACCAGGGGAGGATTCACCCTAATTGTTACAGAAATACTATGCTAGAACTATATGCATTGGAATGTCTCAGGGGGTGGTGCTTGGGAGGGGAACCATGCTGCTTCTCGAGTTGTTGCTTGCTGAGGAACAGTGATAAGTAACTACATTTGAGAGGAGAAGGTAAATGAAACGTATCACTCTGCTGGTTTTAGTGCTCGCGCTGGTATTTTCATCTTTAGTATTCGCTCAGCCAGCGGCAGCGAAGTTTAAAATCGGTGTATTGGCTCCTGCAGTAACCCATGGTTGGGTAGCGGCTGTGGCCTATCATGCAGAAGGCCGCCTCAAGGAGCTTGCCGATGAAGTAGATTACAACATCCAGACCAGTAACAATGCTGAAGAGATGACCGCTCAGCTCGACGACCTCATGACCTGGGGCGCCGATGCCATCGTAGCTTTCCCTCAATGGGAAGGTATGGAAGTCCCCATCCAAAGAGCAGTTGACTCGGGGATCATCGTAGTTAACTTCGACATCGTCATCGATGTAGAGGGAATCTACCGCGTTTCTGGCGACAACTATGACATGGGCGTCCAAGGTGCCCATTACATTGTGGAGAAGGTTGGCCCCGAAGCAACAGTTGTTATGCTGGAAGTACCTTCTTCCGGGTCTGTTTCTGCTCTGCGGAAGGCTGGGTTCTTGGATACCGTTGCAGAAATCGCCCCCAACCTTACCATCCACACCTATGCAACCAAGTTTACAGTTGAGGATGGCTTGAAGGATATGGCTGACATCTTGATGCGCCATTCCAAGATTGATGCCGTTTACTCCATGGACGATGAGACCTCCAAGGGTGCTCTCCAGGCTATCCTTGAGGCTGGCCGTACCGACATTAAGGTCATCACCGGCGGTGGCGGCATGCAGGACTACTTCCTGCTCATGCCTGATTACCAGGACATCTGGGTGCAATCTGCGCTGTACAGCCCAGCCATGGTGAAGGACGCTGTCGATGTTGCCCTGGCAGTGCTCAAGGGGGAAGAGGTAGAGCCGGTCAAGATTATCCCCACCACCATCGTTGACCGCACCAACTACCAAGATTTCCTGGATGCAAATTCTCCATACTAAGATTTTCTGCGGAACACTGCAAGAGGCGGCCTAGGCCCCCTCTTGCAGTTCCCCGTATTCGCCTATTTCGTCTGTGGATGTGATTGCATGATCAGTATGAAGAATATCTGGAAGTCATTCGGGAGCAACCAGGTACTTAAGGATGTGTCCATCACCATCAATAGCGGTGAAATCTGTGCCCTGATTGGAGAAAACGGTGCGGGGAAATCCACCTTGATGAACATCCTCGGGGGAGTTTTGCCTGCAGACTCTGGGACCATCTACCTCAAAGGGCAGCCGGTGCAGTTCGCCAATCCTGCGGAGTCCCTCAGGGCTGGCATCGCCTTTATCCATCAAGAGCTCAACCTGGTAAATGACTTACCTGTGTTTGAAAACATGTTCTTAGGGCGGGAAATAAGGCGCCGCGGCGGTACCCTCGACCTGGAAACCATGATGGCCAAGACAGAGGATCTTTTCAAACGGATGAATATTGACCTTGATCCTAGAGCTATGGTCCGGGACCTGGATGCTTCCTACAAACAGATCGTGGAGATCTGCCGGGCTATCTTAATGGACGCTTCGATTATTATCATGGATGAGCCCACCACATCGTTGACTGAACCCGAGATTAAGCGGGTCTTTCAGATGATGGAAACCCTGAGAGACCAAGGGGTCGGCATTATTTTTATTTCTCACAAGCTTAATGAAGTGATGGAGATCTGCGAACGGTACATGGTGCTCAGGGATGGGGAACTGGTGGCAGAAGGGCAGGTGCAGGACGTCACACCCGATGCTTTGGCCCGGTTCATGGTGGGCCACGACGTCCGCTCAGAACAGCTCAGCAGGGTTATGCAAATTGGCAATGAGATCTTGCGGGTAGAGAATCTCAGCCACAAGCACGCCTTCCGCAACGTGAGCTTTGCCGTGCGGCGCGGCGAAATCCTGGGCTTTACAGGGCTCCTTGGCGATGGCCGCAGCGAACTGTTTCAAGCCATCTTTGGCGCGGATGCCGTTGCTTCTGGGAAAGTGTTCCTGGACGGCAAAGAGGTGCGGATTCACAGCACTGAGCAAGCCTTAGAACTGGGCATTGGCTATCTGCCCCGCAATCGCAAGGAAAACGGTATCATTAAGGATATGAACATCTTTGAAAACGCTACCATCGTCACGTGGCCCATGTACTCCAAGCGGGGCGTTATCGATAAAACCCGGCAGGAGGCGATTTTTGCTCGCCAACGAGAGCAAATGGGCATCAGAATGCAGCGCCTCACCGATAACATCAGTACCCTCTCGGGGGGTAACCAGCAAAAGATTGTCCTGGCCAAGTGGCTGGCAGCTAGGCCTAAAGTCCTCATCCTGGATAACCCCACCCAAGGGGTGGATGTGGGTGCCAAGGAAGAGATCTATGATGTTATCCTTGCGCTGGCAGAGGAGGGCATGGCCATTATTGTCTTGTCCAGCGAGGCTCAGGAAATCATTCGGCTGTGCGATAGGGCCTTAGTGATGTACCAAGGCCATATTCAAGGGGAAGTCTCAGGCAGTACCATGAACGAACACGATATTATGAAACTTGCTACAGGAGGCATCCTGAATGCAGGTTAAAGGACGGATAGGAACATGAAAGTGATGGAGACTGGCAGGAAAACTGGACTCAGCAGGCTGTTCAGCCCGCGCTGGTCAACAGAATCCCATACCGGTACCGTGGTGGTCCTGGTGGTCATGATCATTTTGCAGACCTTGGTACTGGGGTTTGACTACGACTCTGTTGGCCACTGGTTTAGCGCTTGGGGCCGAAACTGGATCAACATTCTGCGCAACAACGCGGCCATCGGCATCATCGCCCTCGGGATGACATTTGTCATCATCACAGGGGGAATTGATTTGGCTGTCGGTTCCACCTTGGTGGCCATTGGCGCGGCAAGCATGATGATGATCGATATCGGGCCTAAGGGATTTTTAGGCAATCTAGGGGTTACAGGCCCGTTTGCATACGCGATTACCATCATTTGCGCGATCCTCATGGGCCTTATCCTGGGGGCTTTGACAGGCCTGCTCATTACCAAGGGCCGGATCGCACCTTTTGTGGCTACATTGGGTACCATGAAGATTCTGCGCAGCGTTACCCAGCACTTTATGC
Source organism: Peptococcaceae bacterium 1109 (assembly GCA_001028815.1). GTDB lineage: Bacteria > Bacillota > Limnochordia > Darwinibacteriales > Darwinibacteriaceae > 1109. The sequence goes on along the minus strand of LDJB01000003.1, from coordinate 292,678 downwards.
AGGGCTACAATCCCAGAGTCCCCCGGGACTTCTTGCAAATCTCCAACCTTCAAGTGGGCGGCCTGATGTTTATGCCCATCATCTACTGGCTGGCCATTGCCGCGGTGCTCATCTATGTGTCCCAGCGGACAGTCTTTGGCCGGCAAGTAATAGCCGTTGGCTCCAACGAACGGGCCGCGCAGCTTTCCGGTGTGAACGTTGACAGGGTCAAAGTGGGAGCCTATGCCCTCACAGGCATTTTGGTAGCCATTGCCTCCATCATTCAAGTGGCCCGCATCGGTACCATGGACTTTGCTAACGCAGGGAGCGGCTACGAGATGGATGCTATCGCGGCGGCGGTAGTGGGCGGCACTAGCATGCGGGGCGGCAGGGGTACCATTATCGGTACGGTGCTGGGCATGCTGATTATCGCGGTGATGAACAACCTCCTCAACCTCTTTGGGGTACCGCCCTTCTTACGGGAAGCGGCGAAGGGTCTCATCGTTATCGCGGCGGTGCTGTTCCAGAGGAAAGATAACGTATAACAGGAGGTCGCGCATGAAAGCAGCAGTGTTCATGGGAAGGGGAGTAATCGAGACAACTACCCTGGACGACTTGGAGGTGCAAGACCATGAGATAAAGGTCCGAAACATGGCAGTGGGCGTCTGCGGTACTGACATCCATATCTTCCACGGGGAGAAAGGTTCCGCGGATGTAAAGCCCCCGGTAGTCCTAGGCCATGAATATGCTGGCGAAGTGGTGGCTGTGGGCCGGGCGGTGACTGGGTTCCAAGTAGGGGATAGGGTGGCAGTTGACCCCAACATCTACTGCGGGACATGCTACTACTGCCGCAACGGCCGAAAACACCTCTGTGAAAACCTCACTGCGATCGGCGTCAACCGCAACGGCGGCTTTGCTGAGTATAGTGTAATACCGGAGCAACAGGCCTTCCGCCTCGGGGATACAGTGGATTTTGAGGCGGGAGCCATGGCCGAACCTCTGGCATGTTGCCTTCATGGCATTGATCTCGCGCAGATTAGGCCTGGTGATACGGTGTGCGTAATCGGCGGAGGGGCCATTGGCCAGCTCATGGTGCAGCTCGCGAAGCTTGCCGGTGCATCCCGGGTTTTCCTCAGTGAACCTGTGGCTCAGCGGCGGCAGATTGCCCTAGAGAATGGGGCAGATTACGCAGTGGATCCCTTCCAGGAGGATGTGGCTCAAGCGGTACGGAAGATCAACGGCCGGGGCGTGGATGTGGTTATCGAATGCGCGGGAAACCAGAAGGCAACAGCGCAAGCCTTCGCCGTGGCTGGGAAAGGCGCAGCGATTGTACTGTTTAGTGTACCCAAGCCTGATGCGGAGTTTCCCGTAAAGCTTTTTGATGTGTTCCGCAAAGAACTGCGCATCATGGGCTCTTTTATAAATCCCGATACGCACCAGCGGGCCGTTAACCTGATTAACGCAGGGAAGGTGAACATCAGCCCCCTGATCACTCATCGCTACGGCCTGGATCAAGTAGAGGAAGCAATCCGCAAGCAAAGCGATCCTGATTCCATTAAGGTGTTGGTAAAGCCGTAATGTGCTTTGAGAGGGGGACGAGCGCATGACTGAAAGGGAGCGGGTCCTAGAGGCGGTTGCCCATAGGGACACTGACATTGTCCCGTATCAACTGGACTTCACCCAGCGGGCAGCGGAGCAAACCGCAGAGTACCTTGGCGATCCGGATTTTATGGAGAAGATTGGCAATCACTTGGCCATCAACGACTGGGGTGGTTTTGAAGAGGTCCGTCCTAACTTCTTTAAGGACCACTTTGGCGTGGTGTGGAACCGGACTGTTGACAAGGATATCGGGGTTGTAGAGGATTATCTTTTGAAAGAGCCCACTCTGGCCGGCTATGAGTTTCCCGATCCGCACCTGTGCCCCCTTGCGGAAGGCCTAGAGGAGTTTGTCCGGAATAACGAGCAGAGGTTTCGGGTGGCCAGTATCGGTTTTGCCGTGTTTGAGCGAGCCTGGACTCTACGGGGCATGGAAAACCTGCTCATGGACATGTACTTACACCCAGCTTTTGTTGATGAACTGATCGAACGTATTACGGAGTACAATATAACCCTGATTAAAAGGACGCTGGAGCACGATATCGACTGCATCCGCTTTGGCGATGACTGGGGGATGCAGCAGGGTTTGATCTTTGGGAAGAAGCTCTGGCAGAGGTTTATCCAGCCAGCATACAAAAAGATGTTCCAGATGGTAAAAGACAGCGGGAAACACGTAATGCTGCATTCCTGCGGCGATGTGAAGGAGCTGTTCCCCGATCTCATTGATATGGGCCTGGATATCTTCAACACTTTCCAGCCGGAGCTTATGGACCCTGAGTTCATGAAGCGGGAGTATGGAAAGCATCTAACGTTTTACGGCGGCATCAGCACGCAGCGGGTCTTGCCCTTTGCCACTCCGGATGAGGTAAAGCGAAACGTCCGGGAGATGATGGACAAGGTAGGGCAGGGCGGCGGTTACATTGTAGCCCCCACCCACTCAATGCCCGGTGATATTCCGCCAGAAAACATTGTTGCCTTCATAGAAGTAGTGCAAAATCAATAACCGCGAGGCGGGCAAGCGATTGAGGCGCATTGGTGGGCTTTACACCGATGCGCTTTCTTTATTGGAATCCAATTGATAGACAAATTCCACATCCTTTTTGGTGAGTAAAGTTAACTACCTAGAAGGCGGCAAAAAATCTTTCGTCTGTTTTTCCGCATCTGTGAAGGAATTTCACTCAAGACGTAGAAGGATAACCAAAACGATGCAGGCGCGTAACAAAATGTGGGAGGGAGAGGCTGTGGCAAAGACTAGGATTGTAGGGATATCGCTGTACCCAGGCCTGTACAACTCGAAAGAGGATATAGAAAAGGCACTGCACACTGCGGCTTCGCTTAATGTTACTCAGGTTTTTACATCGCTGCACATACCAGAGGCAAATCCCAAGGCGACTGTGGAGGATTGCCGTTATATGTGTGGGCTTGCAAACGCCCTGGGAATGGAAGTTACCGCTGACGTATCACCGTACACGTTTGAGATCATCCAAGCCAATCCATATGATCTCAAGGCATTTGCTGATCTTGGACTGGCGGGTCTACGAGTAGATTTTGGGTTCTCCAACGATGAACTCAAGGCCATGGTTAACAACCCTGAGCACCTCAACATCGTAATCAACGCAACGGATATTGATAGGGCGCTTCTTGAGGAACTGAAGGCCCATGGCGTGAATCTTTCCAAACTCCATGCGTCCCACAACTTCTATCCTCGGATTGAGTCTGGTTTGTCCATGGAATACACAGTGCGCCAGGCCAAGATGCTCAAGGAATACGGTATTACTGTTGGAGCTTTTGTAGCTTCACAGGTAAGCAAAAGAGCACCCCTATTCGAAGGGCTGCCCACAGTGGAAGAGCATCGCTTTCTTGAGCCAGCCCGGGCGGCCATGCGCTTGTTTGCAACTGGTGTAATCGACGCCGTTTCTGTAGGGGATCCTCTCACGCCAAGGGAAGAGTTAGAGGAATTAGTCAGGATCAGTGGACTCGACTGTCTGGAAATCCGCCTTCAACTTGCAGGAGAGCTTTCGCCTCGGGAAAAGGAGATTGTCTTTGGGAATAAGCACCGCCAGCGGACGGCTGGTATGTACAGGGATGTTATCAGAAGTGCTGTCCGCCGCGACAAGAACTTGATTATCCAACCCCGGAACTACAATGTGCCTAGGCCCTATGGAACGGTCACCATCGATAACTCGAACTACGGCCGGTATGTTGGAGAGCTACAGATCGCCTTGCGGGATCTGCCCGCTGATTCCCGGGTTAACGTGGTTGGCCGGATCATTGATGAGGACTTACCGCTGATTGACCTGATTGGCAATTCAGCTTATGAGTACTTCTGTTTCGTGGAGGTGGTCTAGGGGTTAGGTTAGGGACAAGAGCTCGGTTTGTGTTAGTTACGTGTCCATGGATTGTGCAGCATCACTATCAAGCAGTCTGAGGAGGTACAAAATGAAAACCAAGCAGAGTTTTGTGTTGGCTGTTTTCCTTGTTTCCGCACTGCTCTTGGCTACCGCACCAGTGTTTGCGCAGTACAATGAAGCGCCAGCCCTGGCTGAGCTGGTAAGCCACGGGAAACTGCCCCCTGTGGAGCAGAGGCTGCCAGCGGATCCAGTGGTTATTGAGCCTCTAGATGAGGTTGGCCAATACGGTGGCCGCATCATCGCTGCTGAAATCCAGCAAGGTGGAGAAACATCGTTCCTTCCATACGTGAACGAACCCCTAGTGCGCTGGAACCGCGCCGGCAACGCCGTTATCCCGAACGTTGCCCGCAGCTGGGAGGTTTCTGAAGACGCCCGGACCTTCACTTTCCACTTGGTTGAGGGAATCAAATGGTCTGACGGCGAGCCCCTCACTGTTGATGACATCATGTTCTGGTATGAAGACCTGCTCATGAACGAAGAGTTCACCCCGGTCATCCCTACCTGGCTGGCTACCCTGGAGTATGTCAAGAAGGTCGACGACTACACCGTAGAATTCCACTTCAGCCAGCCCTACCTGTTGTTCTTGGAGCAAATAGCGTTCCAGAGTGGCGGCCGGCCCCTTCTGATGATGATTCATCCCAAGCACTATCTGAAACAGTTTCACCCCAACTATGTACCAGCAGATGAACTACAGGCCCTGGTCAGCCAAGCAAACTACGATTCTTGGGTCAATCTGTTCCAGAATAAGTTTGATTTCCGGCTGAACCCTGAAATCCCCGTGATTCACGGGTGGGTCCTCCAAACACCTGGGACACGCCAAGTTATGGTGAGAAACCCATATTACTGGAAAGTGGATACCGCTGGCAACCAACTGCCGTACATCGATGAAGTGGTCATTGATGTTGTACTAGATCCTGAAACAATCGCGATGAAGATCGTGGCTGGAGAGATCAACTTCCAGTTTAACAGGATCAGCCTGGCAGACCTTACGCTCTTCAGAGAAAACGAGAGCGCTGGCAACTACACTGTGAAATTGTGGGATACAACTGTTGGTTCCAGCATGGCCTTGATGCCCAACCTGAACCATCCAGATCAATATTTGAACGAGCTGTTTAACAACAGAGATTTCCGGATTGCCTTGTCCTACGCGATCGATCGGGAAGAGATCAACGACTTCGGATACCTTGGCTTGGCGCAGCCGCGGCAGGCTACGGTCCTTGAGGGTTCCGCCTACTTCGAGGAGGACCTTCCGGGCCTCTATGCGGACTACGACGTTAAGAAAGCCAATGAGATCCTTGACAGCCTCGGCCTTGACAAGCGGAACCGGGATGGCTACAGGCTCCGCCCAGATGGCGAGGTTCTGGAGTTCCGTATTCTCTGCACTGACTCCTCCAACTACGGGCCTTGGGTCGACATCGTGGACCTTGTGACAGGCTATTGGAACGACATCGGCCTCAAGGTTGATTTCGATGTAGTCTCTGGCACGCTCTACACCCAGCGCCGCGGATCCGGCGACTTTGATGTGATGATCTGGGCTTGGGGCAGAGGCTTGCATCCATTAATCGAACCAACCTTCATGTTCCCCTACCTGAGAACAACTGGTGCTCCTGAGTATTCCACTTGGTACACCACGAGAGGGGAAGCGGGTATCGAGCCTCCAGCGGAGATGAAGGAGATTATGGCTCTTTACGATGAGTATCTGGTAGCAACAGACTTTGATGCACGCCATGAGATTGGGAAGAAGATCGTGAGAATGAGCGCGGAGAACATCTGGTCCATTGGAACGGTCGGCGTTGCGCCCACGCCCATCATTGTCCACAACAAGCTGCGCAACGTACCGGAACGGGATGTGGTGGAGTTTATCCTGCAGCACATCGCCCATACCGACACCGTCCAGTATTACTTCGCCCAGTAAGCGATGGAAGTGCTGGCCATGCCTGAATTCTCCTTTTTCGCTAGAGGCCTGGATGACTACGCGAACATGATCAGTAATCTGCAGCGGGATGGCATTGAGTGCGCCACCCTGAACCACCTGCAGAACAAGTTCATCGCCGAGGCAGATGAGGAGGAACTGGCCAGGATCGGGGGTGCCTTCGAAGGGGCAGGTATTGTCCTGAGGGCGTTGCATGCCCCTTTCTCTACACCTGAGTCCTTGGCTCACGAGGACGAGGACATGCGCCTGAAAAATGTCGCTTTTCTCGCCCAAGTGATTCAGAAGCTACCTTTCCTAGGGGTGGACATAGTCCATGTCCACCCCACCCACAAACCTACCTCGGAAGGTTCACTGCTAGACAGCCAGATAGACGTGTTTAGCAGGAGTTTAGAATCGCTTTTACCAATAGCTGAACGCTGCCGAGTGCGCATCGCCATCGAGAACATGCCGTATGCTCCAGGGTCAACAGCAGATGTCTGCGGCATTTTAGAGCGCTTTAACTCGCCTTGGCTCGGAATCTGCTTCGACACGGGCCACGGGCATGTCTTCGGGGATATCAAGGAAGAGTTCAGCATGGCAGAACCATTTCTAGTTGATTTTCATGTGAATGACAATGGCGGAAGGCAGGATGCCCATCTGCCTCCCCCGTATGGCACCATTGATTGGCTCTGGTTTCAAGAAGCTGTACAGCGGTCTGGTTTCTCAGGGCCCATCACCATTGAAGCCTTACCTTGGGGCAAGGCAGGCTGGGATAACTTGGTTTTGGAGACCAAGGCGCTGTTTTCTGGTAGTTTGCTAACCTGCCCGGGACCGGAGGGAAAAGCAGGCTATGTGCACTGCCGCGACTGTGGCCACGTTGTGGTGGTAAGCCCGGCAGGTTGGTCCTGCTGTTGTGTAAAATAGGATTCGGAGAGGGGCGGTGACCACGCCGCCCCCCATCCAATGCTCGTCGCGGAGAGGTCGGGGAGGAGTGATAGCTTGCTAAACTATATCGTCAAGCGCACGTTGTTGATGATTCCAACACTGATCTTCATATCGATTCTATCCTTCTTTCTCATACAACTGCCGCCTGGAGACTACCTGACGAACTATATCGCCAACAAGGAAGCCTCTGGAGGCAGCGTCAATCTGGCAGAAGTGGAAGCCCTGCGCCAGCGCTATGGCTTGGATAGACCTTTCCATACGCAGTACGTGCGCTGGATAACCGGGGTGCTCAAGGGGGACTTCGGTTACTCCTTTGAATGGAACCGTCCTGTGAACGAGCTCATTTGGGAGAGACTGGGGTTGACTGTCTCCGTTTCAACTCTCACTTTGCTTTTCACATGGATTGTTGCGTTCCCTATAGGGGTCTATTCCGCCACGCACCAGTATTCTATTGGTGACTATGTCTTTACCACAGTGGGCTTTATGGGGCTTGCTATCCCCAATTTTATGCTCGCCTTGATCTTAATGTGGTTGGGACACCGCTATTTTGGGTTGTCTGTGGGCGGCCTCTTTTCTCCCGAATACGCGGAGGCTCCTTGGAGTCTCGCGAAGCTGCTTGACTTGGCAAAACATGCTCTAATACCAATGATCGTCATCGGGACGTCGGGAACGGCCAGTTTAATACGGACTCTGCGGGCTAATTTGCTCGACGAGATCCAGAAGCCCTATGTTACCACAGCTAAATCTAAAGGTCTGAAGGATACCTGGATCCTCTTCAAATATCCCGTGAGGGTGGCCCTGATCCCTTTCATCAGTACGGTGGGCTGGACACTTCCCCAGCTGATATCGGGCGAGACCATCGTTGCGGTGGTCCTGAACTTGCCCACCACTGGCCCACTGCTGCTTAGGTCGCTGCAGAGCCAAGACATGTACTTGGCGGGAAGTTTCATTCTGATGCTCAGCGTTCTCACACTCGTGGGGACCTTTATCTCAGACATCTTACTGGCCTGGGTTGATCCTAGGATTAGGTATAGTTGAGGAGGGGTGGGCCTTGTCTGCGGAAACGCCTTTACGGACATCTACTGCTGAGATTCAGGCCGATAATCTGGATGTGGCTTCCCAATGGCGATTGATGTGGCTGAAGTTCAAGCGTCATCGCTTGGCTGTCATCAGTGCAGTTGTGCTGGTAATTGTGTACAGCGTCGGCCTGTTCGCGGAGTTTTTAGCTCCAAACGATCCACACGAGAATAACCGGAGAGTTGTGCACGCTCCCCCCCAAAGGATTCGTTTCATAGGAGAAGACGGGTTTAGCTTAAGGCCTTTTGTCTACGGTTACAAGTCAGAGGTCGATCCCTATACGCTGCGGAGATCTTATGTCCCAGACCCTGATCAAGTAAATTACCTGAAGTTCTTTGTAAAGGGACACCCTTACAAGTTCCTTGGGCTTTGGGAAACGGATATCCACCTGTTTGGGGTTGAGGATGGCACTTTCTTTCCTTTGGGAACGGACCGTTTGGGCAGGTGCGTGTTTTCTCGCATCGTTTATGGTACACGAGTTTCCACTTCCATAGGGCTGATCGGAGTCTTTTTGAGCTTACTCCTAGGGATTATCATAGGTGGCTTTTCGGGCTACTACGGAGGGATAGTTGATACCCTGGTGCAGCGCCTCATCGAGTTTCTGCGCTCAGTGCCTACAATTCCCTTGTGGATGGCTCTTAGTGCCGCACTCCCTCGCAACTGGACGCCAATTCAAGTCTACATGGGGATTACGGTGATTCTCTCGTTCATAGGATGGACGGGGTTGGCCCGAGTGGTGCGCAGTAAGTTCCTAGCTTTGCGGGAAGAAGACTTCGTGATGGCTGCAAATCTCCTTGGTGCCAGCCGGCTTAGGATCATCTTCAGGCACATGGTGCCATCTTTCATGAGCCATATCATCGCCTCGGTGACGCTGTCCATTCCTTCGATGATTCTTGGTGAAACGAGCCTGAGTTTCCTAGGGCTGGGCCTCAGAGCGCCTGTTATCAGCTGGGGTGTTCTGCTTCAGGAGGCACAAAACGTGAGGACCATTGCTCTGACGCCGTGGCTCTTGGCGCCAGGATTCATGGTTATTATCACTATCTTGGCATTTAACTTCGTTGGGGACGGATTGAGAGATGCGGCCGATCCCTACGTTAGGTAGGTGAAAGACGATGACTCGTGTCTTGCGGGTAAAGGATCTCGAGGTTTGTTTTGCCACCACCGAAGGCACTGTCCAGGTGTTGGACGGAGTAAGCTTTGACATACGCAAAGGGGAAGTGCTTGGTGTGGTGGGAGAGAGTGGCTGCGGAAAGAGCGTTACTGCCCTGTCCACCTTGGGATTGCTAGGCTCGAAAGGCAAGATCACCAATGGTGAGATCACGCTGTACCAGGATGATGGAGAAGTGGAACTGAGCAAGCTGGATCCGTCTGGGCCCATGATTCGCAAGATCAGAGGGAAAGAGATCTCCATGATCTTTCAGGAACCCATGACATCCTTCAGCCCAGTCTATACCATCGGCAATCAGATCATGGAGGTTATCAGGCATCACCAAGGCCTGAGCAAGAAAGCTGCACGGGAAGCTGCCGTTGAAATGCTGGGCAAAGTCAGGATTCCCCATCCGGAGCAGCGGATCGATGCTTACCCGCACCAGCTCAGTGGTGGTATGCGTCAAAGGGCCATGATCGCGATGGCCCTCTCCTGCCGGCCTAGAATCTTAATCGCCGATGAGCCAACAACCGCGCTAGATGTGACCATTCAAGCCCAGATACTGCGGCTGATGCGGCAGCTAAAGGACGAAATGGACACTTCTATCATGTTGATCACCCACAATCTCGGAGTGATTGGTGAGATGGCTGATCGTGTTGTGGTCATGTACATGGGCCGGATTGTGGAGAGCCTGCCTGTAAAGCGCCTCTTTGAGGAGTCGCTTCATCCTTATACTCAAGCTCTGTTGACGTCTTTGCCAGTACTGGGCAGTAAGAAGCGGAATGAGAGAAAGCGGCTGGCTTCCATTAAGGGCATGGTCCCTGACATATCCCGGGTTCCTCCTGGCTGCCCTTTCCATCCCCGTTGCGATCGTTTTATGGATGGCTTGTGCAATGTGCATAAGCCGCGCCCAGTCCAAATCTCCCCCGATCACGAAGTCAGTTGCCTGTTGTATAGTGAGGTGGCTAAAGATGCAGGGTAGGGTCTTGCTTGAGGTTCAAGGTCTAAAGAAGTATTTCCCCATTACATCAGGTTTCTTCCGCCGGACCGTAGGGCACGTCAGGGCTGTTGATGATGTGAGCTTTACGATACGCCAAGGCGAGACCCTAGGATTAGTGGGAGAGAGCGGTTGCGGTAAGACAACGGTGGGGAGGTGTATCCTCCGGGCCATCAAGCCTACCGCGGGAAAAGTCTACTACCATGCTGACAACGGCGCTATAGATATTACCGCCCTGCAAGATGACTCTCTCCGGGCTATGCGGCGTCAGATGCAGTTGATTTTCCAAGATCCCTATTCGTCACTAAATCCACGCATGACGGTACGGGAAATCGTAGGAGAACCCCTCCTGATTCACGGCGTGAAGGACCGCCAGGAGCGGGATGCAAGGGTGCGGGAGCTCCTCAAACAGGTGGGGATCAGGCCAGAGTATATGAACCGCTATCCACATGCCTTTAGCGGCGGCCAGCGGCAGCGAATCGGTATTGCCAGAGCACTGGCCCTAGATCCCAGTTTCATAGTCTGCGATGAGACGGTCTCAGCTTTGGATGTGTCCATACAGGCCCAGATCCTGAACTTGCTTCAGGATCTGCAGGAGAAGCTAAACCTCACGTACTTGTTTATTGCCCATGACCTAAGTGTGGTTGAGCACATCAGCGATCGAGTTGCGGTAATGTATGTTGGGCGCATTGTAGAGGTGGCTGATACGGTCGAGTTGTTCTCCAATCCACGGCATCCTTACACCGAGGCGCTCTTGGCGGCGGTCCCCCGAGCAAGTGCTACAGCGGACAAAGATGAGATTCTGCTGGAAGGAGAGGTACCGGACCCCGCAAATCCGCCCCAAGGGTGTCATTTCCACCCACGCTGCAAGTATGCGACAGATATCTGTAAACGGGAAAGACCGGAATTAAGCGAGGTGAGCGGAGACAGCGATCACGCAGCCGCCTGCCATTTTGCCAGTCAGCTTTCGCTGCGCGGCGTGTCTTAAGATGACCTGCACATTACGTTTGGAAAGGTAGTTTACTGTATGACGATAGCCGATTTAGCCGGTCTGATAACGGAGGTGCGGAACACAGAGTCATTGTGGATCGATAGCTTGTCCACAGAGGAGATTGTGCGGTTAGCATGCGGAGAAGAGAGCAAAGTGCTGCCAGCGGTGATTGACCAGATTCCTAGCATTGTGGCAGCCATCGACCTAATCGCCGAACGACTGAAGCAGGGGGGCCGGATGTTCTATCTCGGAGCAGGGACCAGCGGTAGGCTGGGAATCCTCGATGCTGCTGAGCTGTTGCCCACTTTTGGAGCCGGTTCAGAAATGGTCAAGGCGTTTATTGCTGGCGGCCCCAGGGCCATTCAACAAGCTGTAGAGTTCGCTGAGGACGATGCTGAAGCGGGGGCAAAGGAGCTGTCGGCGGACGGCCTCAGCAGCGTTGATGCAGTAGTGGGCATTACAGCTAGTGGGAGAACCCCATACGTATTAGGGGGCTTGGCGAAAGCGAGGGAAGTGGGAGCTGCCACCATCGGGTTGACGTGCAACCGCAATGCGCCCATCGCTGAGCTCTCGGATGTGGCCATCGAAGTGGTAGTTGGGCCTGAAATCGTCACTGGTTCCACTCGCATGAAAGCAGGGACGGCGCAGAAAATCGTGCTCAATCTACTGAGCACAACGGTGATGATCAAGCTCGGTCGCGTGTATCAGAATTTCCTTGTTGATATGCTGGTGACCAATGAAAAGCTGCGCCTTAGGGCAATGCGGATGGTAGCAGAGCTTACTGGGGCGTCACTTGAGGAGGCAGCACGCCTGCTTAAACTCTCTGATTGGCGCATCAAAGAAGCGGTTGTCATGCAGTTGGCAGGCTGTACCCTTTCCCAGGCTAGCGAGTACTTGCGGCAAGGCCAAGGCATCCTAGGCCACGCTTTGAAGTTGGCCCTTAGCAGTACCACTGATACGTAAGGAGATTTGCTATGGACCCGCTGCTGGCTATACGCGCGACGCTCCCCACACTTCACCCTGCATTCCGCAGGATTGCAGAGCGAATCCTCGGTCATCCTGGTGCTGTTGTGAGATCAACCATCAGTCAGGTTGCAGAATCAGCGCAGGTCAGTAATGGCACTGTCGTCAAGTTTTGCCAAACGTTGGGTTACCAAGGGTTTTCGCAGTTTAGGATGGCACTGGCTCAAGCTATTGCCGTGAGATATCCCCATGGGAGTTCCCAGATCCAAAAAGCTGATGCAGTGGAGGATGTTAAGCAGAAGACATTGCAGATGCACATCAATGCTTTGCGGGACACTGCCTGCATGCTTAATGTCAAGGAGCTAGACAGGGCGATTCGTGCCATATGCGCGGCGGACAAAGTGTACCTGTTCGGTTTGGGTGCTTCCGGATTAGTAGCCAAGGAGGGGGAGGAGAAGCTGGCGCAAATTGGCCTAAGGGCGCTAGCAGTTACAGATACGCATATGCAGCTAACCCGTGCAGCCTTGCTGGACCCGAGTCAGGTGGTAGTCGGCATTTCAGCCCGAGGCTATACGTACGAGGTATGCCATGCAATGACTATCGCGAGACAGGCCGGTGCGGCCACCATAGGAATGACCGCAACGGTGGATTCACCTTTGGCGAGAGCCGCGGACATTGTCTTGCTGACATCATTTGCAGAGAATACGGTGGACAGCAGCCTTCTATCTGCCAGGATCGTTCAGTTATGTGCTGTGGAGGTGCTGGCTGTTGGGGTTGCTTTGCGTAGCCAGCGCGGGAAAAACGTCAACAGGAGTACAGAATGAGCATCATTTTCGGGTTTGATATCGACTGCGTACTGACTAACGAAGATGACGGGAAAGAGAATCGTTGGCTGAAGGCAGCCAGTATCTACTTCGACCTGCCCATAGTGGAGAATGTATATTCTCTGCAGGAAGCCTTCAAGGTTACTCGGGAGCAGGTGGATGATTTTGTGGCCACACAGGCCGAGGCGGTTTTGGAGGCGATGCCACCACGCCCGCTGTGCCGCGAGGTACTCCATGAGCTGATTGCCCAGGGTCACCTAATCTATCTCATTACTGCCCGGCGAGCGCAGTTCAGGCCGGTGACCTTGCGCTGGCTCGCAGCGCATGAGATCCCTTATCACCGGCTGTACATGCGGGAGGATATTACTAGGCCCTTTTCCAAGGGGGAGCTGTGCCAGAGGCTTGGAGTGGAGTTCTTTGTTGATGACCACTATGAGAACTGCGTGGATCTGAAGGCACACAATATTTACACATTGATGTTTCATGCAAGTCACAATGTGGATAAGCAGGAATCGATGACGGTAGTCTACTCTTGGGAGGATATCAGGATGCATGCCCAACAGTTTCTAGATATGCACCCCAGAGTCAATGTCAAACGGCTAGGATAACATTCATCTCCACGTGGGAGCGCGAACAGCGCTCCCTTTTTTCGCGTTCCTGAAAATTCGTTGAAAAAAAGCGAGGTTTCCAGAAGGGATTCTGTTGATTCCGTCTAATAATGTCATTAATAGCATTAATGCAATGAAGATGAGGAGTTGCTTATGGCTCAGCAGAAAGGCAGCTTGCCCCATTATCTAGCTATCAAGAACGAACTAGAGCGCAGGATTATCTCTGGACAGCTCAAGGCTGGCGACCGCTTTCCCTCTGAGGAGGAGCTCAGCCAGGAGTTCAACGTGAGCACTTCCACGGTGAAACGAGCCATCGGCGTGCTGGTGGCCGATGGATTGGTGGAAAGGACCCCGGGCAGGGGAACCTTTGTCCGGGTATCCCGTGTGCGGAACCCCTTGCGCAGCTTTACTGAAGAAATGCGAAGCCGGGGCCTTATGCCCAGCAGCCAACTCATCGCACAGGAGAAAACCAAAGTGAGGGGAGAGCTGGCCTGGCATCTTCAGATATCGGAAGAAAGTGAAGTGTATTATATCGCCCGGCTGCGCCTGGCAGACAACACCCCTGTGGCGGTGGATCACATTTACATTCCCGCAGGCCTTTGTCCTAATCTTTTCTCCCACAACCTCGCCGGCGTAGATGTGGAACGCCTGCTTGACGAGGACTACCACTTAAGCCTCGTCCACGCAGAAGAATTCGTCACCGCCCGCATGGCAACACCCGTAGAGACCGAACTGCTGGGGCCAGGAGAGGACAACTTGGTCATTCTTGTGGTAGAGCGGCAGATCGACGGCGTGGGGGATCAGCGGGTAATGTACAACCGCACCTTTTATCGAGCGGATCGGTACATCCTTCACTTCAACTTGAAACGGGAATGAGAGAGGTGGCAGTCATGGCGGCAGAAGACACTCTAATAATTGGCGTTGACAGCGGCGGGACCAAGACAATCGCTGGCACTGTTACTCTAGGTGGTCGCTTGGTGGGCATGGGATACGGCGGTGCCACCAATACCCATTTTGTTTCCGACCAAGATGCTATCGCATCTATGCGAGGCGCAGTTGCCGCATCGCTGGGACGGTCAGCAAAGGACCCAAGCCCAGAACCGGCCGTAAAGGCGATCTATATATCTGCTCCAGGCTTTCCTGATGCTGTGGCAGAGATGGCTCTGCGGGATCTGTGCCCTAATGCAGTGATTAAGGTGGAAGGGGATGCTCCCGCGGCTTTCCGGGGTGCCCTTCCCTATGGTGATGGCATCGTGTCCCTTTCCGGGACTGGTTCCTTTGCCGCAGGCTTGTGGAAGGGCAAATGGCTTACTAACGGAGGCTGGGGCCCGCTCCTTGGAGACGAAGGGAGCGGTTACTGGATTGGACTTGAGGCCTTGAAGGCAGTGGCCCTCGCAGCAGATGGACGGGGCCCCAGGACATCATTGCAGGGAATTTTCCGCCGGGCTCTGCACTATTCTTTCGATGCCGAACTCCGGGTGTTTGTCTATTCACGGTATGTGAACAGGCAGCGGATTTCAGCCTTGACTACATTAGTGGCTCAGGCGGCCCGGGATGGGGATCAGATCGCGCAAGACATTCTGCGCCGGGCAGGGATAGAGCTGGCTCGGCTCGCGGCTAACTTGAGCGAGCGCCTGGGGGTTGGCAGTGAGCCTGTGAATATTTCGTTGGTTGGGGGGGTACCCCTTTGCAACCCGCTGGTGGTGGAGGCATTTCAGGATGCCCTATCCCGGATGGTTCCCCAGGCACGATATGTATCCCCTCAGTATGAACCATGGATCGGGGCCATTATTCTCGGTTACGAACTGGCTCAGGCGGAAGTCACTCCCGAACGGGTGCAGGCCATCGGCGAGAATGCCGCGGCCATGTGGGAAGCGCAATAGATATTTGGGGAAAGGCTGGAGGAGATATATATGCTGGCAGAGCGCTACTTCGTTGAGATGAAGAACGTATTGGAAGCAATCGAGCAGACCCAGAAGGAGCCGATCCGGGCGGCCGCGGAGGCCATTGTGGAGTCGGTGGTGAACGGGGGAGTCTGGCACCTCTTTGATACTGGACACATGCTCATGTTCGAGGCAGTGGGAAGGGCTGGGGGCCTGATGATGGTAACGCCTATTCACAGCGAAATCCGGGTGGCCCATCCTGTAAGGCCGCGCCCGCTTCCTCCTAATCCCGAACCGTTCTTTATGGATCAGATCGCGGACCTGCCTCGGTATATTTTAGGGCAAGCGAAAGTGCAGGCAGGGGATGTGATCCTGATTGGATCCGTTTCGGGCATCAATGTTATGTCAGTTGAGATGGCTTGCCTTGCCCGGGAGCGGGGGATTAAGACCATCGCTCTAACAAGCGTGGGTGCATCGAAGCGGTTCCAGAGCAAGCACCCTTCGGGAAAGCGCCTCTTTGAGATGGCAGATCTGGTGATCGATAACTGTGTTCCGTACGGAGATGCGTTGGTTGAGGTGGAAGAGTTGGGCGGCCAGAAGATCTGCCCCGCCTCGGGGATTGCCGCTTCGTACATTAACTGGGCTCTGCAAGCAGAAGTGGTGGAGCAGCTGGTAGCCCGGGGCCTCAAACCCAGCGCATACGTGAGCAACCACCTTCCCGATGCGGGTAAGCTTAACGCTGCGGCGCGGGCTCGTTATGAAGAGCAAGGTTACTAGAGGGGGGAGCTATGATGTCGTGGATACAGCGGAAAGATATGCAGTTCGCGTTGGAGCACAGTTCAGGGTCCTTTAGAAATTGGAAGTTGCAGGGCAAGTCTTTACCAATCAAGGAACAAGCTCAGCTTCCTCTCGTAGAGTTTGCCTTGCGGGACGGCACAGAGCGCATCGTGGTTATCCCGGAGGATCTACGGGCGGATCAACAAGGGCACGCAGCCCAGTGGGAGTTTGACAAGTGCAAGGCATCCTGCGGTGAGACATATCCCATCGCAGGTAAACTGAGGCTGATGGTGGCAGAGGATGGTACGGGCACCTGGGGGCTGGAGCTTCATAACGGGTGTGGACTTCCCATCTGTGAGGTCCTCTATCCCCGCCTTCCTCAAATCTACGTATCTGAGCAGGCAGAGCTAATGTATCCCCATCACGCTGGGGAGCGGATCGTGGATGTACCTGCTGCCTTGGCCAGCGAGAAGTATCAGAAGTTTTGGCGGGCGGAGAGTAAGCCCACAGATTTCGGATTTGAACGGGAGATTAACTACTGCGGCCTCGCATCTATGACGTACATGGATCTCTCTGATGGGGACTACGGGGTCTATGTGGCTTCCCACGATCCAGGCTTTCCCGTAACGGGCCTGAGAATCGAGACAGGGGGCCCAGCGAACCGGTGGGTCAGCTTAAGCTTCCGCAAATACGTTGATATCGAACCTGGGCAGTCTTACACCTCAGCCCCCATTGTGTGGGCGTTTCACGGCGGTGATTGGCACCTCTCCGCCCACAGGTATCGGGCATGGTTTGATACAGTTGTGGAACAGGTGGAGCACCCCGCGGATTTAAGCCAAGAATTTGTCTTGTCGCCGCACTACAACTTCCGGCGCTTCGACGGCATTGATCACACTTTTGCGGATATCCCCGAGATGTCCGATGGGGACTTCGATGAGTTTGGCAGCCGTCACTTTTTCATGGCTGGGTGGAACCATATGGGCTTTGACAGCCACTACCCCAACTACAACCCTGACCTTGAGCTTGGCACGCCCATGTCCCTCAAGCGGGGAGTGGATTATGTGAACTCCAAGGGGCGCTTTGTGACGTTTTACATCAATGCCCGCATTATGGATAAGTACTCTGAATATGCTGAAACCCTCGGGGAGCGTTTGATGCTGCGCACCCTAGAGCAAAGCCCCATCTACGAAGTATACGGCCCAGCGGAGACGTTTGTCCTCTGCCCGTCCAATCCAGAATGGCGGCAGATGCTTGAGGATTTCGCCGTGTGGATGGTTCAGGCTTATGGCGCTAGAGGAATCTACTATGATCAGCTCGGTTCTGCCACTCCCTATCCGTGCTACAGCGATCACGAACATGGGCCGGCAGCTGGTTCTTCCGGATTCAACCAAGGGTATATGGACCTCATCGAGAGCACAACGGAGAAGATCCGCAAGGTGCGGGAAGACAGCTTCCTCATGATTGAAAACTGCGGTGACATCTATTCCAGCCGCTTGTGGGGGAGCCTTGCTTGGAACGGCACAGCCTACGATGAGTACTTCAACCTCTACAAGTACACCTTCCCCGAGCACACCTTGGTGAACATGATTGCCCCTAGGGTGATGCCAGGCCTCACTCCAGAAGAGCAGGAGCAGATGTTCATGGCTGACCTGGTGCGAGCGTTTGTCCTCGGGAGCGTGTTCTGGTTTGAGGGTGAGGTGTTCCGCAAGCGGGTCAGCGATGAAGGCCGCCTGGAAGCCATGCTGAGCCGCCTGCACCAGGCGCTGCGAGTTAGAGGTGAGGTGCAGAGGTTTATCGGGACTGGCACTTTCCTGGATAGCCAAGGCCTAACAGCGGCAGAAGGCATCACGGCGACACGGTGGCAGGCAAGAGATGGCAGCACAGTCCTCTTGGCAGCCAATTCCAGTGGTGAGCCTGGTGAGCTTAAGGTAGAGCTGCCTGGAGAGAGCGACGTGGCCCTGCAGGTGCTAGACGGAACCACCGGAGCGTGGCAAGAGCATCGAGCTGTTGCAGTTGACGGACATATAGTGATTCAGGTGCCCCCTGCGCTGTTTAGCGCAGTGCGCTGGCACGTGGAGGGGAGCGAACAATGAAGCGCAGAAGGCGCAGAGAAACGTGGGAGGCGTGGGCCTTTCTCTTGCCCAACCTAATCGGCTTTCTCGCATTTACAGTTTTTGCAGTGCTGTTTTCCTTGTGGATCAGTGTGCACAAATGGGATCTGTTCAGCACTCCCGCTTATGTGGGCCTGCGGAACTTCTTCCAGCTCATCCAGGCTGACAGAGACTTTCGCAGGGTACTCCTGAATACGTTGTACTTTGTGGTGGGGATCGTGCCACTGGGAACGGCCGTATCGCTGTTGTTGGCGCTCATCTGCAACAGGACTCTCAAGGGCATGACGCTGTTCCGCACCATCATGTACCTGCCCTCAGTGAGTTCCACCATTGCCGTGGGAATCGTGTGGATCTGGCTCCTTGACCCCCAGTTCGGCGTGCTGAACTACCTCTTGCGCTCACTCGGGTGGGCGAACCCGCCTAACTGGCTCGGATCTGTTACCTGGGCTAAGCCGTCCTTGATTCTAATGCACATCTGGCAGTACGCGGGCTATTACATGGTGATCTTCCTGGCAGGGCTGCAGTCCATTCCCGGACAGCTCTATGAGGCAGCAGAACTAGATGGCGCCTCCAAGTGGCAGCAGTTCTGGAAGATTACCCTGCCCCTGTTGTCTCCGACGATGTTTTTTGTAGTGGTTATGAAGATGATCGGGGTGTTCAACATCTTTGAACAGCCGTTCATCATGACCAACGGCGGGCCTTCGGGCTCCACTGAGACCATTGTTTACTACATCTACAGCAATGCTTTTCAGTGGTTCAACATGGGGTATGCCTCAGCGGTGGCGTGGGTCTTGTTTATTATGGTGTTTGCTTTGACCCTGATTCAGTTTAAGTATCAAGGAAGGTGGGTGCATTATGAATAAACAACGCACTGCACCTGGACAGAAGTGGGGCAGGCTGTGGGCCTACGTGATCCTCATTCTCGTAGCTGGCGGCATGGTTCTGCCTTTCCTGTGGACCGTGTCCACGGCGTTGAAGACTTCTGGGAACGCCCTGGTGTATCCGCCGCAGTGGATACCCAATCCTGCAACCTTGAGGAACTTCGCCACCGCGTGGCATCGGGTTCCCTTCGGCAGGTTCTTGCTGAACAGCTTTTACACCACCGTGGCCGTAGTGATTTTGCAGCTTGTAACGTGCTCGCTATCTGCCTATGCCTTTGCCCGGATGAAGTTTCCTGGGCGGGATCAGCTGTTCTTGTTGTACCTGGGAACCTTGATGATTCCCGGCCAGGTAGTGATCATCCCCAACTTCATATTGATGCGCTACTTGGGCTGGCTGAACACGTATACTGCCATGATTTTGCCATCAGCCTTTTCCGCCTTTGGCACGTTCTTGCTGCGGCAGTTCTTCTTGACAGTTCCCTACGAGCTGGAAGAGGCCGCGCGCATCGACGGCTGTTCCCGCTTCGGCCTCTATTGGAGGATCATCTTGCCCCTGGCCAAACCGGCCTTGGCATCCTTGGCCATCTTCACGTTCCGCTCGCAGTGGAACGCATTCTTGTGGCCTTTGATTGTGGTAAACGATACCTCCAAGATGCCAGTTCAAGTTGGGTTGTCGTTCTTTAGAGGGATGTACAGTGTAGAGTGGGAGGTGATGCTTGCCGGGACCTTGATTGCGCTCATTCCAACGCTGGTTGTCTTTGCCCTAGGACAGCGCTTCTTTACCCAAGGGATTGCCCTGTCAGGGTTTGGCGGCCGGTAAGGTACTGGAAGTAAGCTGTGTATTCTGATGACAAAAAAAGGAGGATGTCAAGTGAAAAGACTACTGCACATTGCTCTTGCTCTGACCTTGATCTTTGCCTTCACAGCACTGCCAGCAGCAGCAAAAACCAAGATTCAAGTTGCTTCGTGGTGGAGTTTTGAAAGCGGCAGCTCCCTGGATGCACTGAAGAATGCCTTTGAGGCACAGAATCCTGAGATTGAAGTCGAGTTCGTTCAGATCCCCTCATCTGAATATTACACCAAGGTGCTCACCATGGTTGCCGGCGGCACCCCTCCCGATGTGGCCATGCTGGGTATGGACAAACTGGGAACCTGGGTACCTCGGGGTGCACTCCAAGATCTTCGCCCATACATGGAGAAGTACAGCGTTAACTTGGACGCTTTCTTCCCAGCAGTGGTTGATGCCATTGAAATCGATGGCGGCATCTATGCATTCCCCCGAGATGCAACAACCAGTGTAGTTGCATACAACAAGAAGCTATTTGATGAAGCTGGCGTGCCTTATCCTCAGCCCGGTTGGACCAGGGAAGAGTTCCTTGAGACCGCCCGTGCTCTGGTCCAGAAGGATGGCTCTCAGACAAAGGTCTATGGCTACGCTTTCGACACCTTCTCTGACGGGTTCATCGACTGGCTGTACCTGAACGGTGCTAGCGTCATCAACCCAGATGGGACTGGCAGCGGATTGCACCTGCCTAACGCGGTTGAAGTCCTAGAGTTCCTCCAAGGCATGGTTGTGGAAGGTATTGCCCCTGCCCCTGCCTTGACCAGCACCTTCTCCAACGCTTCCGGTGCTTTCCTCAGCCAGAGGACAGCGATGTACGTGACCACCGTTGGCTGGGCCAACAGCTTCGCCAACGCCGAAGACTTGGAGTGGGACGTTGTGCCGCTACCGCTCTGGGATGAGGACAGCGAGCCGTCCACTCGCCTGTGGGTAAACTACTGGACCATGCCTAAGGGTGCCAAGAACGCCGATGCGGCCTTCCAGTTCCTCACATTCCTGATCAGCGAAGAAGGCCAGCGCATTGTTGGCGAGACTCGCATGGGTATTCCAGCCATTGAGGAACTTGCCTACGGGCCTGCCTTTGCTGGGCTGGAAGGCAAGCCTGAGCACAAGGTGTACTTCCTGGACGTAATGGAACACGCCAAGCCGTTCCCACTGTTTGTCCAGAGTGATCAGTTCTACGCTGCCATGACCCGTGAGTTTGATACCATGTGGAGCGGCGAGCGCAGTGTAGAGGAAGCTGTAAAAGCATTGGATCAGGCTACAAAGAGCCTGTTCTAAGAACCTCCTTCGGAAGAGAGCCGGGTTTCCGGCTCTCTTTCTGCGCGCTCAGGGGAAATCTTGCCTTGATAAATTATTGCATTACGGTATAATGTTATTACAACTAATAGATTAAGGAGACATTATGGCACTGATCAAGGAAAACTCACCGGTGGCGTTATATCATCAGCTAAAGACCATCCTCGCCCAGAAGATTATGAACAACGAGTGGCAAGTGGGCGATCGGCTGCCGTCCGAGTTTGAACTGTGTAAAGAGTACGGCGTGAGCCGGATTACAGTTCGGCAGGCCTTGGCTGAACTGGAAAGGGACGGCTTAGTCAGGCGCCGCCAGGGAGTAGGCACCTTTGTGACTGTTCCTAAGATAGAACAGCAGCTCACCAGCTTCTACAGCTTTTCCCAGGAGTTTCGCAAGCGGGGGCTAAACCCTCGCAATGAAGTGGAGAAGTTTAAGGTGGGGCACCCCACGCCTAAGATCGCGGAAGCTTTGAACTTGCGGGAAAGCGATGAAGTCTATTACCTCAAGCGGCTGCGCTTCGCAGATGATACCTTGATGGCTATTGAATCCACTTACTTGCCTGTGAATCTGTTCCCGGATCTTTCCAAAGACGAACTGGATACTACCCCGCTCTATGATGTGCTGCGCAATAAGTACGGTGTGGTAGTGGACTCAGCCAAAGAGACCTTTGGGGCCGTGGCCATTAACCGCCGAGAAGGGGAGCTGTTTAAGCTGCCTCCAGGCAGCCCCGCGCTGGATCTTGAGCGTTTCACCTATGCGGGCGGCCTCTGCGTGGAGTACACAGTGGGGGTTGTGAGAGGCGACCGCTTCCGCTTTGAAGTCAATCTTAAATAGGCAGTCTAACGAGGAAACCTCAGTGTTTCCTTTGTTTACAGCACTTCTTGTCATGACAATATAACAGGAAGGACGAGGGCTATGTATCTCACTGAGAAAGAAATCTTTAGCCAATACCATGCACTGCGCCAGACTTACGATTATCTGCTCGCCAACGCCCAACAGGTGCGGAAATTGTATGAGGGCCATAAACCGCGGAGCCTCACCTTTGTGGGATGCGGTTCTGGCTACTGCTTGTGTCAGGCTGCAGAGACATCCACCAAGCTGCGCTTAGGCCTACCTGCAAACGCTGTAGCGGGCGGGGACCTCTTGGTGAACTTCGCACACTACGAGCAACTCCTGCAAGGTTCAATGCTAATTGCCCCTTCCAGGTCCGGCGGTACTAGTGAAGTTGTCCTGGCTGTAAAGAAGGCCAAGGCTATGGGGGTGCCTGTTATCGGGATTTCTGCGAAGGAAGGCTCACCCCTTGGGGAGCTTGCAGACCTCAGCCTGGAGATTCCCTGGGCTTTTGACGAAAGTGTCTGCCAAACCCGTACCGTCACAAACCTGTATGCTGCTAACCTAGTGCTTATCGCGATCCTTGCTAACGATCAGCGCCTTCTGGCGGAAATCGATGAGGCTATCAACGGCGGCCCAGGTTTCATGGAGAAGTACACTGGTTTGGCAAAGGAGATCGCCGCCGCGGACTGGGAGAAGGTTATAGTGCTGGCCGATTCTGAGCTGGATGGCATCGCCAAGGAAGCTGCCATCGCCTTTTCAGAGATCCCCCAGATCGCCGCAAACTACTACCACGTCCTGGACGTGCGCCACGGCCCCATGGTTTTGGTGGATGAGAAGACTTTGGCTGTCGTGGCCCTATCTCCCGAGGAGTATACCTTGCAGCGGGACTTGATCAGAGATCTGAAGGGGCGAGGGGCTAAGGTAGTAACCATAAGCCACACTGGGGCTGATTGGGGTTCTGACTGGCAAGTGGATGTCCCCCGCTATGCAAACTACGGGGTTGCGGGCATACCCTTCATCTTTATACCGCAAGCAGTGGGGCTTTACAAAGCTCTCAACAAGGGCCTCAACCCGGACCTGCCTGCGGGCTTAGAACCCATGATTGACCTTGGTAACTAAGAGGGGAGGAACGGAGTATGAAGATCGCTATTATTGGTGCAGGGAGCATGTTTACCCGGCATCTGGCTGTGGACATTCTCAGCATCGCAGGGCTCGATGAGGGGGAGTTTGCCCTTGTGGATATCGATCCCAAGCGCTTGGAGCTTGCCCACAAGCTGGTGGAAATGGTCATCAATAGGCTGGGGAAGAACTGGAAGGTGCGCTCATCCACTGAGCGCCGGGACGCTCTCGCTGGGGCCGATTTTGTCATCAACCAAATTGAAGTCCACGGCCTTGACACTGTCAAGCTTGAGTTTGAAATCCCCCTCAAGTACGGTGTCAAGCAGTGCATCGGCGATACCTTAGGGCCAGGTGGGCTCTTTAAGACCCTGCGGACTCTCCCGGCATGGATTGACATCGTCCGAGACATTGAAGACCTAGCACCTAACACAACCATCCTGAACTACACCAACCCCATGTCCGCTGTGACACTAGCAACGACTCGCATCACTGACATTCCCATTGTGGGCTTGTGTCACTCGGTGCAAGGCACCAGCCAAAAACTAGCGGACATGCTTGAGGTCCCCTATGAAGAGCTGAAATGGGAATGCGCGGGGATCAACCACATGTCGTGGTTCACCACGCTGGAGCACAATGGCAGAGATATGTACCCAGTCTTGCGGGAGAAGGCCAAAGACCCAGAGTTCCTTGCCCTCGATCCAGTGCGACTCGATGCCATGCTGTACTTGGGCGCCTTTGTGACCGAATCCAGCGGGCACTTTTCCGAGTACATACCCTATTACCGCAAACGCCAAGACCTCATCGACAAACACTGCAGCGTGGGATACAACGGTGCTACTGGATTCTATGCCAACGAATGGCCCACTTGGCGGGCGAACACCGATCGGGAAATCCAGCAGCTCATCGCGGGTGAGAAGGAGTTGTCCTTGGAGAAAAGCCATGAGTACGCAGCGGTGATTATCGAGGCCATGGTGAAGAACGATCCCAAAGTGATCTACGGCAATGTGAAAAACACAGGCCTCATTGAGAACCTGCCTCAGGACGGCATTGTGGAAGTGGCATGCATGATCAACCGCAACGGGATTAATCCCTGCTACTATGGCCGCCTTCCTGAGCACCTCGCGGCCTTGAACCGGAGCAACATGGCCTTCTTTGAGCTCGCGGTTGAGGCAGTGCTCCAAAAGGATCGGCAAATGGCCACGCAGGCTCTGATGCTCGATCCCCTAACCGCGGCTGTATGCTCCTTGGATGAGATCAAGGCGATGTTTGACGAGCTTTACGAGGCGGAGAAAGCGTACATTGCTGAACTAAACTAGCTTTGGGAGGGCGGAAGGTGGCCCATTACTTACAAGAACTCATCAGAAGGTACAAGGCTGGCACCCCTCAGGGCATTTTCTCTGTGTGCAGCGCCAATGAGTTTGTTATCGAAGCGTTGCTGGAGTTCGGGAAAAAGCACGGCGAGGTTGTCCTGGTGGAAGCAACGTGTAACCAAGTGAACCAGTTTGGTGGGTATACGGGCATGGCCCCGGCTGATTTCGTGAAGTTCGTGGACGGCATAGGGGAAAGAGTGGGCTTTCCTAAGGAGAAGGTGCTCTTGGGAGGGGATCACCTCGGCCCCAACCCTTGGAAGGGGGAGCCCAAAGAAGAAGCAATGGCCAAGGCTGAAGCCTTAGTCAGGGAGTATGTGCGGGCTGGGTTCACCAAGATCCACCTGGATGCCAGCATGCACCTTGGAGGAGATGGGAGCCGGAGTGTTCCCCTGGATCCCACTCTTATTGCAGAACGGACTGCTCGGCTTTGCTTGGCCGCGGAGGAAGGGTACCGGGAACGTCTTGCCTCTGTGCCCCATGCTCAACGGCCTGTATACATCATTGGCACGGAGGTGCCCGTACCCGGTGGCTCTATGAGCGAAAACGAAGGAATGAACGTGACAGCCCCCGAAGACTTTCACGCCACAGTTCGCCTTACCCGGGAAGCCTTTTCTAGGCACGGTTTAGAGGCGGCCTGGCCCCAGGTTGTGGGAGTTGTGGTCCAGCCAGGGGTGGAATTTGGCGATGACTTCATTCAAGAGTACAACCGGGCGGAAGCACAAGAGCTCAGCCGCACTTTGGAGCACTACCCTGGCTTGGTGTTTGAAGGGCATTCCACCGACTACCAACAGCCAGAGGCTCTCAGGGAGATGGTCGAGGATGGGGTAGCGATCCTCAAGGTAGGCCCAGAACTAACCTATGTGCTGCGGGAAGCGCTCTTCCTTCTGGAACACATTGAGGAACAAGTTCCGGACCTAGCTGGGGCGGAGCTGTCCAATTTACAGGGTGTCATGGAAGAGGTGATGCTCGCTGAGCCACAGCACTGGGCTCCATACTATAAAGGCAGCGAAATGGCGGTCCGCTTTGCCCGCAACTACAGCCTGTCCGACCGCATTAGGTACTATTGGGCTCATCCTAAGGCCGCGGCGGCTGTACAACGGCTCCTGGACAACCTTAGAGGGGTAGATATACCCTTAAGCCTACTCAGTCAGTATCTTCCCCGTCAGTACCGGAAAGTCAGGGCAGAGGAACTCCCTAAGGAGCCTGAGGCCTTGATCAAAGATCGGATCGGAGAAGTCCTTGAAAAATACCGCTTTGCGACAATTCCACGAGATTAATTGAAGAGGTGGTACAGATGGCAAAGGAGAACGGCTTACTGCTCACTGAGTACAAACCAAGAAGTGAACTAGTGGTAGAACGGGAAGAGATTACAGGCCCCAAGTTCCCAGTCATCGATGCTCATGCGCACTTTGGGCCGCTCACCCTTGGGCCAGACTATGCGGCCCGTTTTGACACAAAGACAGAGGTGGAAAGGCTCAAGCAGCTAGGCATTGTGTACATTACCAACTTGGAAACCTTGTGGGGCGCAGAACTGGAAAAAGTGGTGGAAAAAATCAAACCCTATGATGACTTTATCCTCACTTTCGGTGCGGTGAATATCGAGCGCCTAGATGAACCAGGCTTTTCCAAGCACGTTGAAGAGACTTTGAAGGGGTTCAAAGCAAATGGCATTCGCGGGCTCAAGCTCTGGAAAGATATCAGTTTGGGCATGAAAGACAAAGCTGGGAAGTATATCCCCATTGATGACAAGCGTCTAAAACCCATCTGGGATTGGGCTGCAGAGCTAAACCTCCCCATCATCATCCACATTGCTGATCCCGTAGCCTTCTTTAAACCCATCGATCAGTACAACGAACGCTGGGAAGAGCTGCAGGCCCATCCTGAATGGTCTTTTTGTAAGCCCGGCCTCTTCACCTTTGAAGAGCTCATGGAACAGCAGGAGAACATGCTGGCTCAAAACCCTCACACCACCTTCATCATTGCCCACGGCGGTTCTTACAGTGAGAATCTAGGCTGGGTAGCTGAGTGCCTGGACAAGTACCCCAACATGTATATCGATACCGCGGCCCGGCTCGCAGAATTTGGCCGTCAGCCCTATACCTCTCGGAAGTTCTTTACCAAGTACCAAGACCGGGTGCTGTTTGGCACGGACTGCGGGCCTGGCTGGTATGAGCACCTCCGCTACTATGAGTTTTTTGAAACATGGAACGAGTATTTTGATTACAGCAGCGGGGAAGTCCCCGGTCAAGGACGCTGGAAGATCTACGGTATTCACCTGGACGATGAGGCACTAGAGAAGATCTACTATAAGAATGCTGCCCGGATATTCGGCCTTGAGGTGAAGTGAATGGCCAGCAAGGGACTGACTACGGGCCAAGGGACTAGAAGCATATGGTGAATGCGGTGAGAAGAACGCTAAAACTTTCAGGACTGCATCTGGAGCATCGCGGGCAGTTCTCTGTGCTGTGGCTTGTGGGAGTGCTGACATACGGGGGTTTTGGCTTGATCTACCCCCAGTTCTCCATTCTCATTACTGGCCGAGGCTTTTCCCTGCAAGAGTTCGGAGTGATCCAGGGGATTGCCACCTTCTTGTCCATCACCAGTTTGGTGTACATTGGGAAGCTATCGGATCGGCTGAACAAGCGGAAAGCCATCTTGGCAGGCGCTTTGCTGCTCGGCATACCCATAGCAGTCCTTTTTCCCCATGCCAGTACGCTAAGCATGTTCGTGGCTTTGCTTGCATTTTATCTGCTATCTGCTAGCTTGTTCAACGCTACAGCTGCAAATTGGGTGTCCCGCTTTGGGACTCCCACGGGCATGGGGCGCCTCCACGGTTCTTACCGGATTTCCTACTCCGTAGGTTGGGTCTTGGCAACGGGCTTTATGGGAAAAGCACTGGACGCGTGGGGAGTGGATGCTACCTTTTACTTGGGAGCTGCCCTTTTTGCAGCAGCTCTCCTTCTCACAGTCTTCTTGACCAGGGACACCGCAAGCGAGCCTGTCCCCTTGGCAAGTGAGTCCCTCGGGGATGTGAGCTACTTCCCGTGGCCCCCTCAGCTGAAGGCGCTCCTGGTGGCCTTGGGTATCTTTACACTGGCCCAAACAATGGGGCAGAACCTGAGCTACATATTCCTCCGGGAAGAGATGCAAGCGACGAACCAGCAGTTTGGCCTCTTGTCCTCGGTGCAGTCGTGGCCTGAGGTCCCCTTGATGCTCGCCTTGGGCATCCTCTCCGACCGGGTTTCCAATACGGCCTTGGTTGCAGGTGGGATGCTGTTGGCAGGATTGCGCTGGATCTTAATGGCCGTGGTCCGAGGAATTACACCGTTGTACTTCGTCCAGCCGCTCCACGCGATAGCTATGACCGTCACGGAAGTGGTGATCATCGCAGTGATCTCACGGGAGGTACCCAGCCGGTTCTTGGGCTCGGTGATGGGCTGGCGGGTGACTATCACAAGCGGGGCACAGCTCGTAGCACCCCTCCTTGCAGGAGCAGTGGGGGAAGAGTTTGGCATCCGCGTGGTGTTCTTGTCCGCAGCCTTGATTTCTGTTGCCGCTGGCCTGCTGATTGTCTACTTCACAGCGAGTGCTAAGAAACCACATAAGATTTATGACTATTGTTGAATTTTGCCGGTATAAGGAAGGATATTGCTAACATCTGTAGAAGATGTGGGTTATCATGATGTTATGACATGTAGGATTCCTGGGAAGAAAGGAGGGTAAGTCGCTCGTTTTTGCGTTCTACGGTACTTCAAAAAAATAAACAAGGGAGGATAAGCATGAAGAGATTTAGGGTTGTTCTACTGTTGGCTTTAGTTGCAGCTCTCGGTCTTTCCGCATTGGCACAGGCCCAGGTAACTCTGAGCTACCGTTTCTGGGATATTAACCAGGCACCTGCTATGGAAGCCATCGCCAGAGCGTTCGAGGAAAAGAACCCTGGCGTCAAAGTGGAAATTGAGGTCATCCCGTGGGGACAATACTGGACCAACCTGGAGACAGCGGCAACAGGCAGGAATTTGCCGGACATTTTCTGGTTGAATGCGCCCAACTTTGAGCTCTACGCGGGCAACGGCATGCTGCTGCCCATCGACGATCGCCTGGCTAAGAGCGATTTGATCAGCATCGATGACTATCCCGCAGCCCTGGCCGCTATCTACAACCATCGGGGCAAGCAGTATGGCATTCCCAAAGACATGGACACCATCGGCCTCTGGTACAACACAGAACTCTTCGATGCAGCAGGCATTGCTTATCCAGATGAGAACTGGACCTGGGACGATTTGGTGGCAGCGGCCAAAGCCTTGACCGATGAGGCCAACCAAGTATGGGGAATTGCTGCAGAACTAAACCTGCAAAGCGGCTTCGGCAACACTGTACACCAGGCAGGCGGATATATTATCAACGAAGACAGGACCAAGACGGGTATTGCTGAACCTGAAGGTATTGCAGGGCTGAAATTCTGGACAGACTTGATCCACGTCCACAAAGTTTCCCCCAGCATGGCTCAAATGACCGATACAGAGCCTGTTTCCCTGTTTGAATCTGGCCGTGTGGCGATGTACTTCACCGGTTCTTGGAACGCAATTCGGTTTGCTAACAACGAATACACGAAAGACAGGGTAGATGTAGCGGTCCTGCCTAAGGGTAAGGAGCGGGCCGTCATTATCCACGGTCTTTCCAACGTCATCGCTGCAAACACAAAGCATCCAGAAGAGGCATGGAAGTTTGTGGAGTTCCTGGGATCTCGGGAGGCAATGGAGATTCAGGCTAAGACCGGAACAGTTATCCCCGCTTACATGGCACTGCAGGATTCTTGGGTAACATCCATACCCCAGTTTAATCTGAAGGCCTTCATGGATCAGCTGGATTACGCGGTACCTTATCCCGCTTCTGTGCGGGCAGGCCACTGGCAGCAGCTCCTCGTTGACTGCCTCATCCCAGCATGGTCCGGTGAAATATCTATTGAAGATGCAGCTCGGGACGCTGAAGCCCAGATTCAGGAAGTGCTCGCTTCAGAGAAGAGGTAAGTATGAGCGGCCTCCCCATGCGGGGAGGCCCACCCAAACCCTTTGTGGATCAGGAAGTTCGTGGGAAGGGTGTGGACGATGTGAGCGGGATCAATAAGAAGAAGCTTCAGGATTGGTTTTGGGCATACTTGATGATTTTCCCGACCCTCGCGGGAACGATCATCTTCAGTATCTGGCCTCTGTTACAGTCCTTTTATCTCAGTTTTACCGAGTGGGGAGCCTTTGGCTTCTATGAATGGGGCGGAACAGTCAACTTCGAGCGCATGCTCGGCGACTCCGTTCTATGGCAGTCGCTCCGGAACACGCTTGTCTTTACTGTTGGATCGGTGCCCTTTGGCATAGCCCTATCCATTATTGTGGCCGTACTCCTCAACACTAAGATTCGGGGAATGTCCACTTACCGCACGCTGTATTTCTTGCCTGTAGTCACCATGCCGGTGGCAGTGGCCATGGTCTGGCGGTGGCTCTACAACGCGGATTTCGGCCTGATAAACCACATCCTGCGGAGCGTGGGCATTACAGGCCCCCGTTGGTTGACAGATCCGAAGTACGCTATGCTGTCCCTGATCGTTGTATCGGTGTGGAGTTCCATAGGGTACAACATGGTGATTTTCCTCTCGGGCTTGCAGGGCATCTCCAAGCAGTACTACGAGTCCGCGGATATCGATGGTGCCAACGCCTTTGTGAAGTTCTTCCGGATTACACTACCACTCTTGACTCCAACAATATTCTTCGTGACCGTCACATCACTGATCTCATCATTTCAGGTTTTCGAACTGATTTTCACCATGATCGGCATCAACTCGCCGGTGATCCGTCATACGCAGAGCATCGTGTTTTACTTCTATCGGCAGGCCTTTGTAAATATGGACAAAGGTTACGCCGCTGCCATCTCACTAGTGCTCTTTGTGGTCATTCTCGGGGTAACCATCGTTCAGTTTAGACTGCAGAAGAGGTGGGTGCACTATGAATAAGACGGGCAGGTTGGTGGTACATCTCATCCTGATTGCCGGAGCTTTGCTCATGGTAGGCCCCTTCATATGGATGATCCTAACTTCATTTATGAGCTTGGGAGAGTCAACTAGGGTTCCGCCGGTGATCATACCGTCAGAACTGCGCTGGCAGAACTATCTGCGGGTGTTTACGTCCTTCCCCTTCCTGAGGTTCTATTGGAACACTTTCTCTACAACGGTGGCAAAAGTGGTTGGCCAGGTTTTCTTCTGTTCTATGGCAGCCTACGCCTTCGCCCGTATTCGCTTTCCCGGGCGGGATTTCTTGTTCCTGCTGATACTCTCAGTCTTGATGGTGCCATCGCAAGCGTACATCATTCCCCGCTATTTGCTCATGGCGGACCTTGGCTGGCTGAACACTCTCACCGCGCTGACCGTACCAGGGCTGTTTAGTTCCTTTGGTACCTTTCTCCTGCGCCAATTCTTCCTGTCTCTCCCCACTGAGCTGGAAGAAGCCGCGACCCTAGATGGCTGCAATCACTTTCAGATCTACTACAAGATCTTTGCCCCGCTGGCAAAGTCGGGCATGATCGCCCTGGCGATCTTTGTTGCCCTATGGTCCTGGAATGACTTGATGTGGCCCTTGATCGTGAACAGTTCGCCTCTAAAGATGCCCCTGTCCGCAGGCTTGTCTACACTCCAAGGACAGTACGGCACGGACTTCCCCTTGTTGATGGCCGGTTCGCTGATGGCCATTGCCCCCATGATATTGATGTTTATCATCCTCCAAAACCAATTTGTTGAAGGCATTGCCTTGACAGGTTCAAAAGGGTAGAGCGGCTCTCTAATGGGCCGCCTTTTCTTTAGCCTGTTTTAGCTGGTGCAGTTGACTGCCCTAGCCTGAAGTAGTACCATAGTGGTGAGGAAAACGTTATCAAGAAAACGGCACAGAATGGGTGCTTTAGTGAAATCGATTTCCGCCAAGGGCGTGAGGATGTGAGTGCGGTGAACATAAAAGAAGTTGCTTGCCTCGCAGGAGTATCCCCAGCCACCGTCTCTCGGGTGCTGAATGGCTCGAAAAATGTGCGGAAATCCACTCGGCGGAAGGTGCTGCAGGCAATCGAGGAGAGCGGCTACCGGCCAAATCAGGTGGCCCGGGGGCTGAGGCTGAGGCGGTTTCAATCGATCGGGCTGGTCGTCCCTGATATAACCAACGAGTTCTTTGCCACCATCGCCCGCTCCATCGAGGATGTGCTCCACGAGCACAACTACAACTTATTTCTCTGCAACACCCGTGAGGACGGGGAGGAAGAACGGCGGTACATCAAGGCGCTCCTCGACAAGTTTGTGGACGGGATCATCTTTGTCTCGGGAGGATTTGAGGAGAACCTCGATTTGTTCCAGGGTGATATCCCAGTGGTAGCCATTGACCGCCGCTCGAACCTGGAAGGGGTCAGCTTTGTTACCAGCGCTAACTACGAAGGGGGCTACCTTGCCGCGAAGCACCTTATTGAATGTGGCTGCCGCCGGATTCTCATGGTGCGGGATCAAAAGCAGGTGGCGCCCATGGAAGCTCGTTGGGCAGGCTATGTAGATTGCCTGAAGGATTACAATATCCCCTATGATGAGGGACTTGTTGTGTCCATTCCTGTAGAGCGGGAGGCAGCCAGGGAGTACCTTTTAAGAATGCACAGCCAGCTTGAGTTTGACGGCATCTTTGCCGCTACGGATGTGCTTGCCATAGCCTGCGCACACACCTTGCTCAGGCTAGGGTATAGCATCCCAGAAGATGTGCAGATCGTGGGATTTGACAACATCACCGCCGCAGAATACTACAACCCCAGTCTTACCACCATCGCTCAGGAAAAGGAAGCGTTGGGAAGAAAGGGTGCGGAGCTCCTCCTTGAGCGCATTGAAGATCCGGAGAAGGAGCCGGCAACAGTGGTACTTCCCGTGCAGCTGATCCAAAGGGCTTCAACACGACAATACTAGACCGCTTTCCCGCGGTACACAGAAGGGAAGAGATGCAGTAGTGAAGGTGGCAGTATCAGTGATTTACAGGGACGGGCACGTCTCCAACTTGGTTTCGGATGAGGTGTAAGGCCATGGCGCGAATGGAGAGTGTATTAGGCATTGACATAGGTGGTACTAATATCCGGCTGGCCCAAGTTGACCGGGAACTCAAGGTCCTCCGTTCCTTGCAGGTTAAGGTGGAGGAGGCCCAAGAGGGGCTGGTGAGCTTCCTGGCTGGGGCAGTGCAGGAGTTTATTGATGGGGGAGAAGTCCCCGTCGGCGCCATAGGCATAGGCTTACCGGGGATAGTGAGCGGCAGCGGCGAGATCCTCTCCTGCCCAAACCTTGATCCGGCCCTTACTGGAGTAAACCTCAGGGAAATCCTTGTGGACAGGTTCGGTATCCCCGTTCATATCCAGAAGGACGTGAACTTCATCTTATACAGCGAATCGGGGGCACTGAAGCAGCAAGACAGTGCAATCGGCTTTTACATCGGCACAGGCTTGGGTTTTGCTATGATGATCAAGGGACAGCTGATCACCGGCGAGCGGGGCTTTGCTGGCGAGCTTGGGCACATTCCTCTGAAGGGGAAATCCGGTTTGTGCGGCTGCGGCAACACAGGCTGTTTGGAGCTCTATGCCGCGGGCAGGGCCATAGCAGAAATCACTGCTCAGGCAGGCAGCGATGTCGCGGACTTTTTTGTCAACCCTGCCCACGTGCAGGACGTAGATGAGTGGCTGGAGAACCTCACCTTGGGGCTGGTGACTGCTATTACCATTCTTGACCCAAGTTTGGTGATCGTGGGGGGCGGAGTGGCCAACATGGAAGGCTTTCCCTTTGAGAAGCTGGAGCAAGAGGTGCGCTCCCGCTTGCGCCATCCACTAGTTGCGAAGCAACTGGTTGTGCAGCGTTCCACCGCTGGCCCCCTTGGCGGATGCCTAGGGGCAGCTATGTACTGCTTTGACAATGAGGAGGTACAGACATGCGTATAGCTTTAGGAAGCGATCACGTCGGTATTGAGTTGAAGGTATACATTAAGGAGTACCTGGAGGGAAAGGACATTGAGTGTGTAGATGTGGGCTGCTACTCCACAGACCGGGTGCACTATCCTGATTACGCCAAAAAGGTCGGAGAAGAAGTGACTTCAGGCCGGTGCGATTTGGGCATGCTGTTCTGCGGAACAGGTGTGGGGATGTCCATTGCCGCGAACAAGGTGAAGGGCATTCGCTGCGTGGTATGTAGTGAGCCTTATTCGGCACAGCTTTCCCGGGAGCACAACAACACCAATGTGTTGGCAATTGGGTCCCGGGTGGTAGGGCAAGAGCTCGCGAAGATGATTGTAGACGCGTGGCTCAATGCAGAGTATGAGGGCGGCCGACACGGCATCCGCGTTGATATGATCACTGAAATGGAAGGCTGAGGGGGTACCATAGGTACCCCCCTTTCTTTTAAGCCAGCTCTTTTTCCCGTTCCTGCAGCTTCCCCACGAGGGTGTCATCCACTGGATGCCCAGCTAGCACCATGGCGTACAAGCACGCGCCCATTATCGGGCTCAGCTTAGGCTCAACCAAGGTGGCGTTGAGGGGTTCTAGATACTCCCTCAGTGGCTGCAGGATGTAATCTCCCGACCTAAACACCCCGCCGCTGTAAGAAACAGGGATGGGTGTGTTGTGACAATACTCAAGCCGCTGGATAATGGCCTTCACCGCGAGGCTGAGCTCCAAGGCAGCTTCCCTAAACAAGGCAATGGTGTTTTTATCGCCCTGTTCAGCCGCTGCATGGGCAAGCAGCGCAAGGCGGGCAAGTTCATCCCGCTTGCTCCACAGATCCAGCTTGGCCAGTAGATCCAGGTCTCGCTCGAGGCCAAGCTTTTCCTTCACGATGTCATACAGGGGGCTTTTTGGCAAGCGTCCATCAGATTCCTTGGTAAACAGGCCCAAGAGGTGCCGTCCCAGCCAATAGGCAGAGCCTTCATCACCGAAGAGGGAGTCCCAGCCGCTGCTCCGAGCGGTGTTTCCCTTGGGGTCCACCCCGAAACCGATGGCGCCTGTTCCCGCCACCAAGTGGACTCCTGGTTGGCAGGCTAGGGACCCGGCCCACCCAGCCTCCACATCGTTACCGCAGCGATGGGGGGAGTTTGGCAGGAGCTGGCCTGCCACCGCTTGGAATTGGGCAGTGTGTTCCAGGTTCTCACCAAAGCCTGCTAAGCCGAAGAAGGCGAACTTGACATCCTGCGGTTCAATGCCTGCTTGCTGGCAGACAGCTGCCACTCCGTCCTTGAGCGTTTCCCTCACTCTCTCCATCCCTACCTGGTCTGGGTGAGTGGGGCCCAGTACAGCTGAACCTAAGAGGTTGCCCGATGGGGAGATCAGGGCGAAAGCAGTCTTGGTGCCCCCTCCATCTACGCCAAGAAACGGCATTCACATCTTCCTTTCCTTGTCTTTCATCTCTAGCGCGCAGCAATCAAAACGGCGAAGTAATACGGTGACCCTTCCTGGTAGCCGTCGTTAAGCTCGGCGGCGTGGAGCAAGGAGTGGTAAACCCCAGGGGCATCCAGATACAGGGAGATGGAGGCAAGCTTGCCTGGTTCTGTATCGCTGAACTCCAACGCGCCCTCAGAGTTATAGAGATACATATCCAGATCGGCAATCGCGGGGCCCCCGATTCCTACCACAATATATTCCCAGCCGGGAAGGAAAGGGTAGGGGATGCGGTAGGTGTCATCTAGGCTGATGCTGTCAAGCTCTAGGTGCTCGATGACAAACCCATTGCCGATCAAGTTGTTCATGACCACGTTAATGTCGTTCAGGATCTGGTTCAACTCTTCCACATTCGGGTTGTCGGCAGCTGCGGAAAAGCTCACCGCGAGGATTAGGGCAAGTGCTAGGGCGTACGTTACAAAAATGTGTTTTCTCAAATAGTTCCCTCCTATAGGTTTTCCTGTTACTTCGGCAACCATTGGCAGTTTCCCTTGTATACAGGGGCAACGGCTTTCAGCAATAATTCTACGCTGCAAAGCAGGAAAACGCACTTGCTTAGCGAAGAGACGTAATATGCTATACATTGTCTTAACGACAGTTGTCAGACGACTGTGGACTGAGAAGTCAGTGGGCGGAACCTGCCCCTGATTGCGGTTCTAGATGGAGGCTTAGGATGCACGACTTGAAGATAAGAGAGTCCCGGGAGCCCTTATACATCACAGTGGCCAAGCGCTTGCGGGAGGAGATTGGGGAAGGCGTTTTCAAGGGTGAAGACCGGCTGCCTTCCGAAGAAAAGCTGGCACAGCTGTTTGGGGTGAGCCGTACTACAGTCCGGGAAGCGTTAAGCGCTTTAGAGAAGGAAGGGCTCCTCAAAAGAGTCCACGGCGTAGGGACCTGGATCACCCACAACAAACGAGTGCCCATTGGTACAGGCATGGAACGCATCACTAGTTACACCGAGTACATACGCAAATTCGGCTACGAGCCCGGGACCAAGCTGGCCCACTTTGAATGGGTACCGGCTAGCCCCAAACACAAACAGGACTTTGAGCGGGATTTAGACCGTGTAGGGGTCCTTACTCGGGTACGGACTGCCAATGGTGAGCCTCTCATGCTAGCCTATGATGTGATGCCTCCCGAGGTTATTGGCGAGGGCTTTCGAGTAGAGCAGCTAGGGGAGAGCTTGTTTGCTTACCTCGAGGAGCATGGGCTGAGGCTCAGGTACTCAGAGATGGACATTACCGCTGTGACCGCGGATGCAGAGCTCGCAAGGCTTCTGGAGGTAGAGGTAGGAGTGCCGCTGCTCCGCATGGATGACCGCTACTTCGACTACCAAGGCAACATCGTCTTGTGGACGAGGAATATCTATCGCGTTGACCGCTGGACCTTGAAAATGGTGATAGATAGTGGGGAGTGACGGAATGGCAAGAGTATTAGCGATTGGACCGGTATTCGTAGATTCCATCTATGGGGGCCTGCCTCGCATCCCTGAAGCTGGGCAGGAAGTCTATGGCGGCCAGCATCTGGTGACGGTGGGCGGGTATGCCATTACCGCCATCGGTATGGCGCGGCTTGGATTGTCCCCGGTGATCGTGTCTGCGGTAGGGGATGACCTCTTCGGCAAGTTTGTGGAAGAACGCCTACAAAGGGAAGGAGTCTCCACGGATGGGCTGGTTCGGGTAGCAGGCAAGTCCACCAGCCATTCTACGGCCATGGTCCTGGAAGGGGACCGGCGGTTTGTGAGCTATGCTGGGGCGGAGCTGAGCGCGACAGAGCTTTTGGCTCACTGGGTGAACCATTCCCCTGAGCCCTTTGCAGGTTACAAGCTCATGCATGTGGGTTTGATGTCCGATCAAGAGCTTTACGGCTATCTGGAACAAGCCCGGAAAGCTGGCGTGCTCATCTCTATGAGCACGGGCTGGCCAGCGGTGGAAGAGTACCGTGATAGGAAAGCCGCCTTGGCAGAAGCCTTGAGCAAGGCAGATTTCTTCTTCTGCAACGAACTGGAAGCCCAGGGGCTTTCGGGGAAAGACACCCCGGAAGAGGCCCTGTACTTCTTCAAGGAGATAGGCTGTCATCCCGTGGTCACCTTGGGAGAACAGGGGGCCCTAACTTTTGATGAGGCGGGGAAGATTATCCGGGAACCTGCCCTTGACGTAGAGTTTGTCGATCCTACAGGTGCTGGAGACAGCTTTGCCGTTGGTTTTGTCACGGGAGTTATCTTAGGCTGGCCCCTGGCAAGGGCCCTTAAGCTGGGTATTGTATGCGGGTCCCTCTCTGTTACCGCCCTGGGCGGCACTGAGGCCTTTCCCCGCAGCTTGGAGACGGCTATTAGCCACTTCTCCGATAAATAGTGAAGCTGGACTGGTTTTTTGAAAGAAGAGGTCAGACGACGGATGTCCAAGGACAGCCAGGGGCTGCTTCAGGGCATCTATGTGGGAGGAGATTCAGCATGAAAATCGCGATTTTAGGTGCCGCAGGGGTTAGGACTCCTCAGCTGGTGAGGCGGCTGCTGCGCAGTACTGAACGGTTAGGCCTCAAGGAGATCGCCTTGATGGATATTGCAGGCACCAAACTGGAGCTTATGAAGAATGTGATCGATGACATCGCCCCTGAGCACCATGGGGTCACGCTCTCGGCGACAACAGATGTGAGGGAAGCCTGCGCCTATTCGGCCTTTGTGATCTTTACCATGCGGGTGGGGGATATCGCAGCCCGGATCATCGATGAGCAAGTCCCCCTGCGCTACAATGTCCTGGGGCAGGAAACAACGGGCCCTGGCGGATTTGCCATGGCGCTTAGGACCATTCCGGTAGTCTTGGAGTATGTGGATATTATCAAAGAAGTTGCTCCCCAAGCCTGGGTGGTCAATTTGACCAACCCCTCGGGCATTATTACCCAAGCAGTCACCGATCGTGGCTTTGGCCGCATCGTGGGGATCTGCGATGGCCCAACGGAGCTTCTCAAGGCCACGGCCCAGGCGGTGGGGCGCGAAGTAAACGAGCTGTGGTTTGATTATTACGGCATAAACCACCTAGGTTGGGTTGGGGGAGTGCAGTACAAGGGCGAAGAGCTTCTCCCGAGCATCCTCCAAGATGATGAGGCCCTGGAGAAAGTGGCAACCCACTCTGTGGAGCCCGATCTGATAAAAGCGGTGGGCCTTCTCCCCAATGAGTACCTGATTTTCTTCTACAAGCACCAATCTGTGGTGCAGAACATTCAGCGGGCGCAGATCACCCGGAGCCAGCAGATTGATAGCCTGAATCAAGAACTCTTTTCCCAGCTGGCGGAGATCGCGGATGGCAAGTCTGAGGAACGGCCTCGAGACGCCTATTTCCGTTACCTGCGCAAAAGGAGTGGGTCCTACTTCCAGGTGGAGCGCCAAGGTGAACTGAACGGCGAGGAAAGGCCAGCGGAATTATCTGATGCTGCTCTGTTGGAGCCAGAGGGGTACTCGGAAATCGCCGTCCAGGTTCTAGAGGCCCTCCTCGGGCTCAGCCCCCAAGTTATCCCCATTAATGTGCGGAACAACGGGGCACTTCCTTGTCTCGATGCCGACGATGTAGTGGAAGTGCAGTCCCTTGTTGATTCCAACGGCGTCCATCCATTTACTGTGAAGGTGGAGGTGCCGCCTCACGCCCGTACCCTACTGCAGCGGGTAAAGGGTTATGAGCGGCTTACCATCGAGGCTGTAAGGCAGGGCTCGTATTCCTTGGCTCTACAGGCCCTGTCGTGCCATCCGCTGGTGCCAGATCTCGCGACCGCGAAGGCTATCCTCGATGCTTACTTGGCTGAACACGGCGACTACATGCCGGAGTTGAGATAAGTCCTAGTAAAGGAGGTGGTGTGGGAGCCCAGGTAGGGTAGTGCATGTCTTTTGGAGTTGCTCAGGTTATAAGATCATGTTAAGGGAGGAAAGTAATCGATGCGAGTGAGAACCACTGTGTTAGCTGTGCTGGTTGTGCTGCTGTTTGTCTTCCAGGTGGCAGCGGAAGAAGTAACCGTGCTGTGGGGTGATGTTCTGACCCGGGGGATCTGGACAGAATACGCCGCTAGGTTCGAAGAAGAAACAGGCATTAAGGTTAACACTATCAACGTGTCCTACGACCAACGCTTTGACAAGGTCGTCACCTCTGCCATGTCCGGTGTAGGCACCTTTGATGTGATCCAGCTAGATGCTATCTGGACCCCGCAGTTCGCAGCTGCCGGCTGGCTCTGGGACATTACGGACCACCTCGACCCAGAAGTCTTGGCTGAGCTTAATCCTGCTGCGGTAGATGCGGTGTCGTATCAAGGCAGAATCTATGGCTTACCGTTCTTCAACAGCTCCAAACTGTTCTACTACAACGAAAAGATGCTGCAAGATGCAGGCTTTGACGGTCCTCCCCAAACTCTTGATGAACTCTTGGAGTATGCCATTGCTGTTACCAAGGGTTCCGGCGCGGATAAGGTATGGGGCACCGTGTGGTCTTGGGCTCAAGATGAGTGCTTGATCTGCGACTACGTTGCCCTAGTTTATGCTTACCCTGATGGGGAGCTGTTCGATGAAAACGGCCGGCCTGTATTTAACCAAGGAGGCGCCGTAAAGGCTCTCCAATTCATGGTTGACCTGCTCCACAAGTATGAAGTGGCTGATCCTGCATCCTTGACCTTCCACGAAGACGATGTGAACAAGGCGTTGGCCGCAGGCCGAGCAGCCATGATCTTTAACTGGGAAGGCGCTGTCCAAGAGGCCAATGACCCAGCCACCTCCCAGGTACCTGGCCAAGTTCGGGTTGGCCTGATTCCAGCGCAGCCTCCACTGAAGAGCTCCACCACTTTGGGGCCTGAAGGCTTGGCCATTATGAACAATGCGCCTAACAAGGAAGCTGCTCTGAAATTCGTAGAGTACATGATGGATCGTGAAGTTCAGAAGGCCATCTTTGTAAACGGTGGATTCTTCCCTGTATACAAAGACCTGTACAATGATCCAGAGCTGGCAGAAATGGTCGATGACTTCGCCGTATATGGCGAGCAGTTCAGCTACGGGCATTCCCGTCCCAAGGTCGTGCAGTACAACGAGATCTCCGATATCCTGCAGCTGGAGATCCACAATGCACTGCTGCAGCGCAAGTCGCCACAGCAGGCTCTCGATGATGCTGCCGCCAAGATTAACGCGCTGCTAGACTAAGGAGCTTGAGATAGGACAACAACCTCCGGGCAAGCACAAGCTTGCCCGGGTACCCCTATTCGGTTCAGGAGGCTTACTATGTATTCATCTGTGAGTCAGTGGATGCGCAGATACGGAGTGGGATTGCTGTTCATCCTCCCCGCATTGGTGGCCATTGGGGCGGTGTTTGTGTACCCCATGGTTAGTTCATTCTACCTGTCCCTCCACGATATTGATCTGACCAAGCCCTGGCGAGGGGAAATCTTTGTGGGGCTGAAGAACTACCGGAGCATTCTTGCCAACTCTGCCTTTTGGGACTCGGTGTGGCGCACCGCCTATTTTTCTGTGGTTTCT
>LDJB01000003.1:247890-252117 GCA_001028815.1 Peptococcaceae bacterium 1109 | reverse complement strand
ATCGAACAAATTCCGGAACTTAAAGTGGATCAGGTATTTATCAGCGCAGATGTGATGGATAGGACGAATGAACGGTGGCTGAATGCTTATTTAGTTAAGGCTTAATCCCTTGGCACATGCTGCGATGCAGGTGTTTACAGAAAAGAAAGAGAACTTATTATTTACGAAATTGGATTGGAAACATAGTGGGACATGTGATCAATCGAAGGAGGTCACAGCGATGATCAATACCGCGAAACTCCAGGAAATTCTTGTTGATTATAAGAAAGGCTTTGATGCATGGTGGAAAAACGAGAAATACAAGTGGGAAGCAGTCCATCACTTTCAACAGCACTGGAATATCAATGCTCCTGACTTTTTGGAAATGTTTACTCAAGCTACAAGCAAGACAGGCAATCTGCTCGCATCGAGGCAAAACTTTCCTCGACGGATGATCCAGAAATTTGCCGCAGCTGATGCCGAAGCTGTGCGTTCCATGTTTCTTGACCTATTTGATGAAAGTAAAGACTTGGCGGCAAGGGTTGAGAAATTTGTATCAACTGCAGACAGGCTCATGGAAGAGTACAACGACGGCACATGGCGCAATCATTGGCAAAACATCAATTCAGTAAGCACCTACTTATGGCTGCGTTTTCCTGATAAATACTACATATATAAGTACTCGGAGTACGTGGAGGCTGCCAGAATCCTCAACCCCAGCCTGCTTCCTAAGAAAGGCGGAGGGACAGTAAGTCTAATCACAGGGTTTCAACTCTATGACCAAGTCTGTGAGGAACTTGCCAAGGACAGCGAACTGATACAGCTACTGCAATCCAACCTGGACAGCACCTGCTATCCAGATCGTGCACTTAAGACTCTCACCATAGACGTTGGCTTTTATATCAGCCGAGTCTATGCGAAGGAAAAACAGAAAACCGAATGGTTCCCTAATGACTACAGTCCAAACATCTCAGTGGAACAGTGGTTGGAATTGCTGCCAAACAGAGAAGTA
The DNA here is from genome assembly GCA_001028815.1 of Peptococcaceae bacterium 1109. Lineage (GTDB taxonomy): Bacteria > Bacillota > Limnochordia > Darwinibacteriales > Darwinibacteriaceae > 1109. The sequence goes on along the minus strand of LDJB01000003.1, from coordinate 251,126 downwards.
TTCAGCAAAAGCAGTCTAGAAATAATGAAACGCATGAAGCATCGTGGTGGTATGGCTACTTGTAAGCAACTGTCTGTCAAATATGGTGAAAGTCCTGGTTTCTACAACGCTGGTTCTATCTCTTTAGCCAAACGCGTTGCCAAGTTCGCAAACTGCCCCCTCCCACCTGGCATTCAAAACGAAAAATGGTGGCCAATTCTTTATTTGGGTAAATTCACTGAAGATAAAACTGAAGGTGTGTTTATCTGGAAGCTTCGCCCCGAGCTGAGTGAAGCGTTGGACAGATATGACCTCAGCGATATAAAGCTCTATGCAGATGATGCGGATGAATCCGACATTCGGTATTGGTGGCTGACTGCAAATCCAAAGATTTGGTCTTTCGGGGATCTACACGTAGGCGGGGTCCAGAGTTATTCTTTCTATAATGAACGCGGCAACAAACGGCGGATATTCCAAAACTTCCTTGACGCAAAAACCGGCGATCTAATAATAGGATACGATGCCAGTCCCACAAAACAGGTTGCCGCCCTAGGTACTGTCACGGAGAACGACGGAGAAAGATTATACTTCGAGAAAACCGAGGGCTTGGTCAATCCCATCAGCTACGAAGAACTGAAATGCTGCCCAGAACTGGAGAACATGGAGTTTTTCGCCAACCCAAAAGGAAGCCTGTTCAAACTCACCAAAGACGAATATGATTTCATCCTCGACTTAATCCGGGAAGAGAACCCGCTGCCGCAAACAGACGGCATAGAACCATACACAAAACAAAACTTCCTGCAAGAGGTCTATCTCTCCGACGCTGATTACGACACCCTTGAATCACTCCTTCGCAATAAGAAGAACCTCATTCTGGAAGGCCCTCCTGGTGTCGGAAAGACTTATGCTGCCAAGCGTCTGGCCTGGGCGGTCATGGGAGCGAAAAAAGATGACAACATCGAGTTCATCCAGTTTCACCAGAACTACTCCTACGAAGACTTTGTCATGGGCTACAAACCAAGAGGTGCAAGCTTCGAGTTGGAGTACGGTATCTTTTACCGCTTCTGCCTGAAGGCCGCCAACAAGCCGGACGAGCCCTTCTTCTTCATCATTGACGAAATCAACCGCGGCAACATGAGCAAGATCTTCGGAGAGCTTCTGATGCTGATCGAAAAAAACTACCGAGGCACAAAGACGACCCTTGCCTACGACAAGCGGCCGTTCACTGTGCCGGAGAACAACCACATCATCGGCATGATGAACACGGCCGACCGCAGCCTTGCCTTCATTGACTATGCTCTGCGCCGGCGTTTCAGCTTCTTTGCCATGGATCCGGCGTTCGATTCGGACGGCTTCCGCGCCTATCAGAAGCAGCTGAATAATGAAACCTTCGATGCTCTGATCGAGCGCATCAAAGAACTGAACAGGGCGATATACAGCGACACTTCCCTCGGCAAGGGATTCCGCATCGGCCACAGTTATTTCTGCAACCGCACACCGGAGAACTGCACGGAAGAGTGGATGAAGGAGGTTGTGGAATACGAGATCATCCCAATGCTGAACGAATACTGGTTCGACGACGCGGACATAATCAGGCATTGGGAGAATGTCCTGCGTGGTGTGTTCAATGATTGAGAGGAAAGGCATTCTTATTAAGAACATCTTCTACATGCTTTCCTATGCTTATCAGGTGCTGCGGCAGTCGCACTATGAAGACATCGCAGCAGAAGAATTCCAAAATATCCATGACCTTTTCGCCGGGATTTTGGCCGCAGGGTTGACACAGCAGCTGAAGCAGGGTTTGTACCGTGAGTACATTCCCCAAATTGATGACCTGCCTGTCTTAAGGGGCAAACTGGATATGCAGCGCACCATCCGCCATAAGCTGCAGCAGAAAACACTGCTGGCCTGCGAATACGACCAATTGACAGAGAATAATGCCTTCAATCAGATCCTGAAAGCGACCGCCGAAATACTCCTGCATGCCGGGAATGTGAAGGAAGAGCGCCGTCAGGCCTTAAAACGCGTGCTGCTCCTCTTTCACGACATCGATCCAATTGAACCGTTTAGCATTAACTGGAGTACCCTCACCTTCCACCGCCACAACCGCAGCTATGAAATGCTGCTGAACATCTGCTATTTTGTGATCAGCGGCCTGCTGCTGACAACGGAAAAAGGACGCTACAAGATGGCGGCGTTCCTTAAAGACATCAATATGGCGAGGTTGTTTGAGAAATTTGTCCTGGAATACTACCGCTGCCACCACCCGCAGCTCCACCCTGCACCGAGGCAGGTTCAATGGGACACAGATGAAGAGTCGGTGCGGTTCCTTCCATCTATGAACACCGATATTATGCTTAAACATGGAAATCAAACCTTGATCATCGATACCAAATACTACAGTCGGACAATGCAGACTACGCCGTTTGGCAGCCACACCCTCCATTCTGGCAATCTGTATCAGATATTTGCCTATGTCAAGAATGAGGACAAGAAAAGAACCGGAAATGTGTCGGGGCTGCTTTTGTACGCCAAGACCGGTGAGAGCATTGCGCCGGACTGCGACGTGAAGCTCGGCGGGAACAGGATTGTAGTGAAAACGCTGGACTTGAACGTTCCTTTTTCGGAGATTGCGGGGCAGTTGGATGGGGTTGTGGAGATGTTTTTTGAGTCCTACCCGAGTGAGGTTCGTACTGAGTAAGGGCTATGTGAGATATCAGAATGGGAGGAGGAAAATGCAGATTTGCTGCACGAAAAAACTACTGGAGAGTATTAGTGTGACTCCAGAAGAGCATTTTAACATCGATCCGCTCTTCTCCTGGCATGCAGATGTTTTTACAATTGACCGAAGAAAGACTGTCGTGTTGGTTAATGACAAGAACAGATACGCGGTCATTTTGTATGATTTGAGAGCCAAGGATTTTAAGAACTTCGGCTCGATATTCGTCGAGGCTATTCGCAGAGTCCTTCAGGAAGAAGACATCAAAGAGTGAGGACAGATAGGTGCCAACCTATCTTAAGGTTAAGGATTAACCCTTGGCAAGGTCTGTAATACAGGTATTTACAGAAAAGAAAGAGAACTCATATTTTAGAGAACTTGGGTTTCATGGAGAAGGATTGCGATAAACCGACGAAGGCACTAAGAAAATCAATACCTCATAATTCTAAGAACTTCTCACGGATTGTAAGAAAGGCATTGTAAGTATGTTTTTGGTAGTATAAGAATGGCGAAAATGGCAGTCTAATTTTCCAGAGTT
>LDJB01000003.1:75407-247865 GCA_001028815.1 Peptococcaceae bacterium 1109 | reverse complement strand
GTTTGTTTTTGCCCCGCTTTCGGATGGGCAGGGATTTTGTAGCTTATCTGGAAAGGATATATCAGGACTATTTCATCTTGGTTAAGTGAGGGGGACTGATAGCTTGATCGGTGCAGCAATAATCGGCCTAGGGTATATTGGCAAGGTCCATCTCCAGACGCTACTCCGGATCCCTGGCATAAAGGTCCGTGCCTTGGTGGGAGGGCGAAGGCTGGAGCGGGTTAGGGAACTCGCGGACACGTATGGCATTCCAATCGCGACAAATGATTACAGAGATCTGTTAGACGATCCCACCATCCAGGTAGTGCACAACTGCACCCCCAATCACCTCCACTATGAGATCAACCGGGCATTCCTTCAGGCAGGGAAGCACATCCTTTCAGAGAAGCCCCTGGCAACCAGTTCTCAGGAGACTGCTGAGCTGGTGCGCCTTGCTGAGGCAGGGAACCTTCTAACGGGGATCAACTTCTGCTACCGGTATTACCCCGCGGTGCAGGAAGCCGCGGCGAAGGTGCGCAAGGGTGAACTGGGGGATGTCCATACGGTTGTGGGTTCGTACCTCCAGGACTGGCTCTTGTACGACACCGATTACGACTGGCGGCTGGAGCAATCAGCCACGGGGCAGTCCAACGTGATCGGGGATATTGGCAGCCACTGGTTCCACTTGGCTCAGTTTGTCACTGGGTCCCCTATTGTGGAGGTAATGGCGGATCTGAAGACAACCCGCCCTGTGAGGAAGAAGCCTGGGCCTGAAGGGTACGAAGAATACGAGGTGAAGGTAGAGGACTACGGGTCCGTGCTGATCCATTTCGCGAACGGGGCCTCTGGGGTGTTTACCGTGAGCCAGCTCTGTGCGGGGCGGAAGTGTGCCATTGACCTGCAAGTATACGGTTTTGATTCGTCCCTTGCTTGGAACCACGAGCGCAGTACAGAGCTGTGGATGGGCTACCGCAGCCAGGCCAATCAAGTCCTCATGGAAAGCCCATTTCTACAGCACGAGGATGCCAAGCGCTACGCGCTGCTCCCCACAGGCCATCCCATGGGCTACCACGATGCGGTGTACAACCTCTTTAGGGATTTCTACGAGAACCTCAAGCTCAAGCTCGAGGGGAAGGAGCCGAAGTATCCCGTGCCAGACTTCGGGGAAGGCCACCGGGAGCTCCTTGTCACTGAAGCCATTCTCCAAAGCCACCGGGAAAAACGCTGGGTCAAAGTCCTGTAAACATCCTGCACGCACGAGAGGCGCCAATCAAAGGATTGGCGCCTCGTTTAGTCCGTGCGTTGTGGTGGTGATGATTAAGCCTTGGCAGCAGGGCTTCTGCGGCGGCGGAGTACGTCGATGTAGACGGAGCCGATGATCACAAGGCCGATGATAATCGTCTGGGTATCTGGGGAGACGCCCAGGAGGTTCAGGCCGTTGCGGATAACAGCGATGATGATGGCACCCAAGAGTGTTCCCCAAATGGTTCCTACGCCACCCATGAAGCTGCCGCCGCCGATGATGACCGCGGCGATGGCGTCTGTTTCATACATTAAGCCTGCCAAGGGATACGCAGCATTGACCCGGCCCATGAGGGTAAGCCCTGCAACGCCAGCCATAAAGCCGCTGATGGTGTAAACCCAAAGCCGCACTTTGTCCACGTCAATACCAGAGAGGCGTGCGGCCTCAATATTGCCGCCCACTGCATAGATGTGGCGCCCTAGGGTTGTTCTAGTGAGGAAGATGTGGAAAGTAACTACTGTGATCACTACTAGGATGAAACTGAAGGGAATCCGCCCCAGATAACCTGCGCCAAAGAACTGCACCCATTTGGGGAATCCAGAAATGGGAGATGCCTGCGTGATAATAAGCGCTAGTCCCCGAGCCACGTTCTGCATGCCCAGCGTAGAAATGAACGGATGGGGAAGGCGCAGTTTCGTGAGGAGCAGTCCGTTGACCGTACCTGCGCCCGCTGCCACTCCCAAGCCGACCAAAAGGCCTATCAAGGAAGGCCAGCCCAGCTTGACGATGAGAATACCGGAAACGCAGATGGACAGCGCCAGGATTGAGCCTACGGAAAGGTCAATACCTGCTGTAAGGATGGCCAACAGCATACCGGAAGCAACCAGCGCGTTGATAGCCGACTGCTGCGCTACGTTCATGAGGTTTCCAACAGTGAAAAAGCGTGGAGTGGCCAGGGAAAGCCCGATCATGATAATGATTAGGCCAAGCAGTGCCCCCATGCGGTTCAGCAGGAAATCTTTCCAGTCCACACCGCGAGCTTCTTGCTGCATTGGTTTAGCTTGCATAGTGTATACCTCCTGTGGCTGCCGCCATGATCTTTTCTTGGGTAGCTTCTTCTCGAGCAAATTCGCCAGTTAGGCGCCCTTCAGAGAGGACAATGATGCGATCGCTCATGCCCAGAATCTCTGGCAGCTCTGAGGAAATCATGATCACCGCGGCTCCATTTTTCACCAGGTTATTAATGATGTTGTATACCTCTGTCTTGGCGCCAACATCAATCCCGCGGGTTGGCTCATCAAATATGAAAATATCTGCCTTCGTATTAAGCCACTTGCCGATAACGACTTTCTGTTGATTTCCTCCACTAAGCTGGGCTACAAGTGTATTTAAGGATGGTGTCTTGATGCTGAGGTCTTTCACTACCCGCACCGCATCCTCTTTTTGCGCACTCAAGTCAAGCAACACACCGCTCAAGTACTTTTGCAAGTTGGCGAGGGTGGCGTTAAACAGCACCGTATTGTTGAGTACCAACCCTTGGCTCTTCCGGTCTTCCGTGAGGAGGACCAACCCGTGCCGTACCGCATCCTTCGGCGAGCGAATCTCTACCTTGCGGCCGTTGATCAGGATTTCCCCTTGCAGAAGTGGATCGGCTCCGATGATGGCTCTGGCCAGTTCGGTCCGGCCGGCCCCTACTAGGCCAGCGATGCCCAGCACTTCGCCGCGGTACGCCTTGAACGAAATGTCTTGGAGCAACTCAGGGGTGGAGAGGTTTCGCACCTCTAAGGCCAGCTCGCCCCGCTTGCTCTTGACTTTCGGGTACTTATCGTCAATCTGGCGGCCTACCATGTAGGTGATGATCTCATCGATGGAGAGCGAATCAACGTCGGTGGTGATAATCTTCTTCCCATCCCGGAGGACGGTGAGGCGGTCGCCAATCTCCTTAATCTCCTCTAACTTGTGGGAGATGAAAATGATGGTCACGCCTTCGCTCTTTAGCTGGCGCATGACGGAAAACAGTTCATCTGCCTCTTCCTGGCCAAGGGGAGCGGTAGGTTCATCCAGGATGAGCAGGTTCGCCTCAACGGCCAGGGCTTTCGCGATTTCAACCATCTGCTGCTTACCAATGCCTAGGGTGCCCACTAAGGCTGTGGGGCTGATGTCTTGACCAAGGCGAGCAAGGATTTCTTTAGTACGTGCGATCATTTCCTTGCGGTTGATGAACCGGAAGCGCTCATTCGCGAGGATCTCCCGCCCTAGGAAGATGTTTTCAGCTACATCCAGTTTAGGAATTAAGTTGAGTTCTTGGTAGATTGGGACAATTCCCAGTTCATGCAGGGCTTTTTGTGGAGTAATATCCGACAGGGGTTGGCCGTTAAACATGATGGTGCCGCTGTCCCACCCGTGCACTCCGGTGAGGAGCTTGATCAAGGTGGATTTACCTGCCCCGTTTTCCCCCACTAGGCAGTGGATCTCCCCTTTGTGGATTTCCATGGATACACTATCAAGGGCCTGGACGCCTGGGAAAGCTTTGCTGACGTTTTCTAGCATAAGAAAGGGCGCACTCACGGCAGATCACCTCCGTATCTTGAAAAGCTCCCCAACCCGTTGCCGGGTTGGGGATGCTGGATGAGCCTAGTTCTTACAGCTTGCGCCCTACGATAGCTTCCATCGCAGCGATTTCTTCTGCTACGTTCTCAATGTCAACGATCGCTGTGGGAACAGGGATACGCTTCTCAAGGGTCTCGCCGTTGAGGAGCTTCACAGCGTACTCTACTCCATAGTAGCCAATGCCGTAGGAGTCTTGCTTAACGCTGCCGGTCAGGCCGCCGTCCCGAATGGACTTGAGAGCATCAGGCGAGCCGTCAAAGCCCATGATGAGGATGCCTTGCTTGTTGGCCATTTCTACAGCCCGGAGGGCACCCAAAGCCATCTCGTCGTTGGAGCAGTAAACGCCCTTAATGTCAGGGTGTGCCATGAGCAGGTTCTGCATGACGTCCATGCCCTTGCCCCGCTCACTGTCGGCTGCCTGAATTGCAACCACGTTAATGTTGCTGCCCTTCAGTGCATCTACAAAGCCATCTACGCGCTGATCGTGGGTGAGGTCGCCCATGGCGCCCCGGATAACTACCACGCTGCCGCCTTCAGGCATTTTCTCCTTGAAGTATTCACCGGCCATTGCGCCAGCTTCGTAGTTGCCGGTGCCGATGAATGTTACCTTCTTATCCCAGTCGGCGTCCGTGTCAATGAGGAGCACGGGGATGCCCCGAGAATAGGCCTGCTCGAACACGGCTACAGTTGCGGTCGGACGGAGAGGAGCAACTACAAGTGCGTCAATGTCCAGGGTGAGTTGGTCTTGCAGCATGTCGAACTGTTCCATAACCATTGTCTCTGCTGAAGGGCCAACGACGGAGACTTCTACACCGTATTTTTCCGCTGCTGCCCTAGCGCCTGCTTCAACAGTCTTCCAATAGTCACTGTTGAGGGCCTTCAGGACAACAGAAATCCGGTACTCCTGTGCGAAAGCGGCACTTGCCATGACGCCCATTACCAAGCAAAGAACCAATACTGCCACTGTAAACTTTCTAGCCATAGCATTCACTCCTTTTAAGAATTAGTAACAAACATCTTACTACATACTATTAGTTGTCGGTTGGCTAATCCCTCCTTTTAATTTCTTACTCTACCTACTAGAAATGGCAGGTAAACAAAGTCTTTCTAGCGGCAGGGGTCAATTACTCCGCTGCAGTAAGACTGTGCTTTTTTAGGGGGAATATGAACAAATGTAGGGGATATAGAGGTTCACTTATGTTCGTTTGTGTTCATCTGGTTAAAATTATAGCACGGGGAAGGGGCAAAGTCAAACTCGAATTGCCGATTCGTTAAGGATGTAACAAACCTGCTACATGCGGGTCTCTATGAGGGGCCGGAAAGGACCTGCAGGGAGGAAAATGAAACTCCCTGGCCAATAGCATATTGGAAAATGTGCACCGCTTAGGAGGAGATCGTTATATTTAATAAGGAGCGTTTACACCAGTGCCTGGAGGCGGTAAAGGGCGGTTTGATTGTATCTTGCCAAGCCCTAGAAGAGGAGCCGCTGCACGGCACAATTCATATGGAAGCCATGGCCAGGGCCGCATTGATGGGGGGCGCGGCAGGCCTTCGGGCTAACGGGCGGGAAGATATTTCCGCTATGCGGAAGCTAACCGACAAGCCCATCATTGGAATCCTTAAACGGCGGGAACCCGATGGCGGGATATTCATCACCCCTGATCTTGAAAGCGCAGCATTGATAGCCGATGCTGGGGCGGATATTGTAGCCTTGGATTGCACCACTACCCGCCACCCAGATTGCGGCAAGCTCGGGAACCTGATTAACAGCATCCATGCCGAGCTGGGCGTTGCGGTGATGGCGGACTGTTCAAGCCTAGAGGAGACCTTGAGGGCGGAAGATTTGGGCGCGGATATTGTCGCGACCACTCTGGTACCGGGGAGAGAACCTGACTTCGCCCTGTTGGAAAAGGTATTGGGGTCGGTGACAGTGCCAGTCATTGCCGAGGGGAACTATTGGCGCCCTGAAGAAGTGGTGCGTGCGATCCAGATAGGTGCTCATGCGGTGGTAGTGGGTAGTGCCATTACCAGGCCGCAGTTGATCACCGCTAGGTTTGCCGCGGCACTGGCCCGGCGTTAACGAGTAACTGAAAGAACACTCCCGCCTCCTTACATCCCAGGTGGGAGTGTTCTGTCCTTAGCTGCCGCTGCACACATGGACGCGGTTCTTTCCTCCATACTTGGCCTTGTATAAAGCCTCATCCGCCAGTCGCACGAGTTTATCAGCGGTGATTGGCGGTTCTTTGATCATCTCTGTAGAGCAGATACCGATACTGGCCGTCACACGAACTGTCTCGCTTCCATACTGAAAGGGAGTGTCGGCAATGGATTTGCGGAGCCTTTCGCCACAGGCTGCTGCCTGGGCGCTGCCGCTGCCAGGGAGCACAATGATAAACTCTTCTCCCCCGTACCGGCCGATAAGATCCCCTTCCCGCAGTATCCCGCGACATGCTTTAGCTATGCCCCGAAGCACTTCATCCCCTACTTGATGGCCATACTGGTCGTTAACCATCTTAAAGTCGTCCACATCTAGCATCAAGAGGGAAGCTGCCTGATGAGCTTCCGCGGTCCGCTGCAGAAGTTGCTCCGCCTTGGCAAGAATCCTGCGGCGGTTGAACACCCCTGTCAGGCTGTCGTGATCAGCTAGGAAGTTGAGCTCCTCAATCATGCACTGTTTCTCCGTTACGTCAAGGAAAATGTATACCCGGCCCACCATCCCGCTGCCTTGCACAAGCTCAGTGCGGCGGAACTCATAGTGTCTTACCCCGCCCGCACTTGATAGGGACATGGTAAACTGAGGATTAGGGTTCTGCACGATCTCCCTGCCTTCGGGAAACTGCTTGATGGGCTTTCCGCGATTTTCCTGGACAAGCCAAGGGAAGACCGCTTGAGCAGACTCATTGTAGTCAACCAGCACGTTGTTGTGATCCACCACGATCAGGCCTTCCTTGATCCCCGCGAAGATCTCTTTGTTAAAGATGGATTTTGTGTCAAACAGCTTATAGTGGAAAATGGCCACAGCATAGGTGATGGCAGAGAAGAGATAGCTCAGGGGCAAGAGGTCGATAAACCCAGGGGTCCAGCCTAGGAGGTACAATGTCAGGAGAATTCCAGGGATGATCCTGCCCAAAAGGAGCCAGAAAAAGGGGTTGTTCATGCCCCGGCCCCTTTGCACCCAGGCTTTGCCGAAGACGTAGAGCCCAGCGAGGAGCGAGAGGTATGCATAGGCCATATTGATGGGGTATAAAGGCCCCGGGACCCTTCTGGTGAGCAGGAAGCCGCCACTTTCAAACGTATGCAGGCCCGCATAATACAGGCGGTGGTACTCATTTGTGGACACAAGGAAAATCGTAAGAAAAGGTACCGTAAACAACACCACCCGGCCGAGGTGAGTAATGTCCCGCCTGAACTGAACCCTGTACATGAACAGGAACCAGGCTGCGGGAATTAAAGGCACGCCAAAATACTTTAGCTTCTGCCCAAACAGGACTTCCTCCACGTTGTCGGCGTTAAGCTGGAAGTGCGTTCCGAAAATGTAGACGGCACTAGCAAGACAGAGGAGTGAAAAGGCAGAAACGAGGGGGTTGTCTCTCTTGGTTAAGGCATAGAGGAACATTCCCACATACAAGGCCCCGATTATCATCAGCAGATTTGAATACAAGTGCAGGACATCCATGGCGGCCCTCCAGTCACAGGCATCGGCTCTGGCAGTGACAGCATTTTCCTGTTGGTATTGTGTTTATCATACGCCAAGTAGGGCGAAGATTTCAACCTTTGTGTTAATGAAGACAGCCCATGCAGGGCAAAGGGATAGGGGTGCCGAATAGATAAGTGAAGCGATTTCCTGTGTAGAAAGAAGTGCGTATAGAGCATGATATCCAAGACTGATGCGGCCCCAGTCCCTGAATCTTTGCCCAAACAGATGCTGATTTTCGCCCTGCCCATCATGGCCATGAACATTTTGCAGCTGATGTTCAACGCGGCAGATATGGTGGTTGTGGGGCGGTTTTCAGGGAGTGCAGCATTGGCCGCTGTGGGAGCTACAGGTTCTCTCATCAACCTGATTGTAAACCTTTTCATGGGCCTGTCCGTAGGAACAACGGTGGTCCTGGCTAATGACTATGGAGCCGGCAATTACGGGGAGATCAAGCAAACCGTCCATACCTCAATGGCAGTGAGCATCATCTCTGGCGTAGTGGTGATGTTTGTAGGCCTGGCCTTCTGCGTGCCTCTCTTGGAGGTGATGGGCACGCCCCAAGACATCATCGCCGCCTCTGCCCTGTACATGAAGATCTACTTCCTGGGCTTGCCCGCAAGCATGGTGTACAACTTCGGAGCCGCGATTTTGCGGGCTGTGGGGGACAGCCGCCGTCCTATGTACTTCCTGACCGTCTCTGGCGTGATTAACGTGGTCTTGAACCTCTTGTTCGTGGCTGCATTCCGCATGGGCGTTGCTGGTGTGGCGTGGGCGACAGTGATCTCTCAGTACGTGGCCATGGGCCTCATCATCCTGTCACTGAGCAGGAGCCATGGGCCTATCCGCTATGAGCTCCGTCAAACCGCGATAAACAAGGAGAAGCTCGTGAAGATTGTACGCATTGGCCTTCCTGCAGGGCTGCAGGGCTTGCTCTTTTCCATCTCCAACGTCATGATCCAATCAGCGGTGAACTCCTTCGGTTCGGTGGTAGTGGCTGCTAGCGCAGCCGCGGGGAATGTTGAGGGTTTTGTAGCCACCACTACTAACGCCTTTTACAACGCGGCCATCACCTTTACGGGCCAGCGCATGGGTGCGGAGGACTACGACGGCATTGACACTGTCTTTAAGGTGTGCATCGGATACGTTTTTGGTATCTGGCTGTTAGTAGGCGGTGCCACCATGTACTTGGGCCCAACGCTGTTGGGGTTCTATACCACCAATCCAGAAGTGATCGCTGTGGGGATGCAGAGGATGAGGCTCCTGATGGCCATCTACTTCACTTGTGGGACTATGAACGTCGTGCCGGGCATAACCCGCGCCATGGGCTACTCTATTCTCCCCATGCTTTGCACCTTAATTGGTGCGTGCCTGCTGCGGATTGTATGGCTGGCCACGTTCTTTGCTTGGCACCCCACGGTGACTACGCTCTTCCTGTGCTACCCTGTGACTTGGACCATTGCAGGCCTGGGGCAGGTAGGGATCTTCTTCTATGCCCGGAGGCAAGTGCGACAAAAGGCTGGGGCTTTGGGCACCGTGCCTGCTGCGTCGGTGCCAGCTAAGTAGGGAGGATGAGTGATGCAACAGCTTACGACTTACCTTCAGCGGATGCGGGAGGAGCTCCATCAAAGGCCAGAGGTGGCATTTCAGGAATGCAAAACTGCTGAATTCCTCGCTGCCGAGCTAGAACTGCTCGGTTTTGAGGTGAGGCGGGGTGTGGGGAAGACTGGGGTTGTGGGGCTGCTCCGGTTTCCAGAGGCGGGGCCGTGTGCCGCACTCCGGGCAGATATGGATGCCCTGCCCATTGGTGAAGAAACAGGCGTGCCGTACGCTTCGAAGCACTCAGGGGTAATGCACGCCTGCGGGCACGATACTCACATGGCAGTTGCTTTGACGTGCTGCAGGTATTTTGCAGAACACAAGTCAGCGTGCAAGGGCACTTTTATGGCCATTTTTCAGCCTGCGGAGGAGATTGTAGCTGGTGCCCAGGGGATGTTGGCTGAGGGGATATTTGACGAGGTGAGGCCCGACGTGCTCTTTGCCCTGCACAACTGGCCAGAGCTTCCCCTAGGGACCATGGGAATTCAGGGCGGCCCCCTCACAGCCTTTGCAGACCGCTTTCAGGTGGCGTTTCGGGGGCGGGGTGGACACGGCGCACTGCCCCACAAAGCCCGAGATCCCATTGCCATGGCCGCGGCTGGAGTCCAGGGGGCCTTTGCCGCGGTTCAGCGCAAAGGCGATGCCATGCGGCCTAGAGCCTTGTCCTTCGGAACCATTTATGGGGGAAGCAGTTTCAACGTCATTCCTGAAGAAGTTGTCCTGGAGGGCACGGTGCGGACCATCTCTCCAGAGGACCAGCGAGACATGATCCACCTCTTAGAACAAGCCTTTGGTGCCGCGGCACAAATGTACGGCGGCACCCACGAGCTAGATTACCAGGCAGGCGTACCCGCGGTGGTGAACCATGAGGCAGTATGCCAGCGGGTGGTGGACGTGCTGCAGAAGCGCCTTCCCGAGATGTCCATCGTAACCTCTGGGCTAAGCAGCCTTATTGGGGAGGATGTGGCCTATTTCCTCCAAGAGGTTCCAGGAGCGCTGCTCCTCTTTGGGACAGGCCAGCCTGGTGCCGTTAACGAACTGCATAACCCCCGCTATCTTGTTCCCCACGAGGGCGTGGTTGCAGGCTGGAAGGCGATCCAGGCTGTGCTCGATAGCTATCTCAGGCCCTAAGAGGTGAGAACCTTGGCAGGATGGGGGTTCTTCCCCCCTAGTGCCGCGAGCCGGGTAGTGCAGGCCAGCATGCCCACCGCGCAGAACAAGAGGATGTAGGGCATTAGGCGGAAGGAAGTAACTGCGAACAGTCGCCCAAAGAGGGGTGGCATCAAAGTAGTGCCTGTATACGCGAAGGCCATCTGCATGCCCATGGCAGCCTGGGCGATCTCCCGTTCGAAATACACCGGCGTGAGGTGGAGCATAGACGGGAAGATGGGGGCAAGGCCGATCCCCACTAGCACAAGGGCGGAAGTGGCCAATAGGGTAGGTACGGGCAGGGCCATGATGATAAGCCCGCCAAGCACTAAGAGGGTGCCTATGCGAATCAAGGTTTCACTGCTGAGCTTCATTGAGGCAAATCCGCTGAGCATGCGCCCGCCGGTGAGGCCCAGAAAGAACAGGGAAACCCAGCCCGCAGCTGTTTCTGGCGCCATAAACTTAGTGTTTACAAGGTAGCTAGCTCCCCAGAGCATGACAGATGCCTCAACGGATGTATAGAAGAAAAATGTGAGCATAGCTAAGGGCGCCCCCTTGCTTTTCAGGGGAGCCAAGAGGCTGTGCTTTTTTGTGCCTTCCTTGGTTGCAGAATGCTGCCTGGATTTGCTATGCTCCATCTCGGTCCATTTGCCCAGTGCGGCCAGGAGGGTGAGCACCAAGGCGAACTGAACCAGGGAGATGTTAAAGTACCCACTGCGCCAGCCGCCGCCCAACCGGGTGAAAACCGCGATGAGCATAGGGCCCAGCATAGCCCCAACTCCCCAAAAACAGTGGAGCCAATTCATATGCTTAGCCGCGTAATGCTCCGCCACGAACTCATTGAGGCCTGCATCTACCGCCCCTGCCCCCAAACCTAAGGGTACAGCCAGGAAGAAAAGCCAGTGAAACCTGAGGGAGAGGGAAAAGCCTAAGAGGGCCACCGCGGTCATAGCCACGCTGGCCACGGTCACTTTCGCAGTGCCGTAGCGCTTAATCACGCGGTGGGAAAAGAGGCTGGAGATAATAGTTCCGCCCGATATGATCATGGATACAATACCCGCCCGGTCCACCGGCACGGCAAACTCCAGGTGCATCAGGGGCCAAGAGGAGCCCAATAAGGAATCGGGCAGTCCTAAGCTGATGAATGCGAGGTAAATCAAGGCAAGAATGAGCATTTTTCCATCTCCTATTGCTTTATTGTGAGTTGATGTTTATAGGCAGCGATGCCTTGAGCGAACAGCCCTCTGATTATATCCTGGTCCAGTTCCCGGCCGTAGACAATGGGGGGAAAGATGGCTCTAAGGGCTTTGGAGGGGATGTTATCCTCAACGGCACGCTGTACGTCCTCACTTAAGAAATCGCCGTAGAGCACTATTTTGCCGGGATTGACAACTGCGCAGAACACACCGATTAAGCGGGCGATGGCAGGCCCGATAGCGAGGGGATCTTGGTAGTCCACTGCAAGCCAGTCCACGTCCCAGGGGAGCAGCTTCACTTCCCCAGCCCAACCAGCATCACCCTCTAAGACCTTACCGTTTACCATCACGGCAGAGCCTGGATCGAAGTGTTTGGGAAAGTAGATACCGACGATAACCGGGCCAGGCTCCGTTTCAGCAGCATAGCCCATAAGTGCGGCGTTGACATCGTTGCTCACCACCGTATGCACCCCATACTTCTCCCGAAAGTATTCTGGGAAGGCAGTACCGTCCAGGGCAGGATAGTCGTTGACCACTACAACACCATCCCGCACCACGCCAGGTATGGCACAGGCCAGGACCTTTATAGTGGGGTGAGCGTTCAAGGCGGCGGCGACGGCCTCACCGAAGCTCTCCAAGCTGATCTGCGCGAAAGGGTACTCCCGCTCCGCGATGGTTTCCCCGTAAAGATTGCCCACGCAGGCACGAATCATATGGGTATCGCTTCGCACTTGTGCGGAGAGGGCAAGGACATGGGCGAACTCGGCGTTGAAGACATAGGCCTGGGATGGCCGGCCGCCCGTTCCTGAAACAAGGTCTCCTAAGATGACTTCTCCTGTTTCCACAAACTCAGCGAGGATGCTGCCCACTGTTGCGAAGCTAAGCCCTGTGCGCTGCGCAAGATAGCGCACTGATGCGGCCCTGTGGGCCCAGAGTTCCCAAAGCACCGCCTGGGCATTGGCCTGCTTCACATCGAGCATGTTGATGCCCATCAGGTTCACTCCTCTGCATTATTTCAATGGTTAAAAAAACCTTCAAAATAAGTGTACAATAGGACAGAGGTTCCGTCAAGGAGGTGTATGTTGCTGGGGAAAGTGGAAATAATAGGATAGAATATTCAGTGAGGAGGTGTGGCGATGAACTGGTTGTCTAGAGTAGCCCTTGTCTTGGTAATCATTGGTGCGCTGAACTGGCTGCTGGTGGGAGTATTCCAGTGGGATTTGGTAACCGCCCTATTCGGCGGCGAAGCCCTCCGCAGTTCCTCCACCTTGAGCAGGGCTGTTTACACTCTGGTTGGCCTTTCTGGCCTGTACTGCATCCCGCTGCTTTTTTCCGACAACCGCCTCAAAACCAGTTGAAAAAGGCAGAAAGGCCAGGCTGGGCAAGCTTGGCCTTTCACGGCTTACTCTAGCTTTCGAATACAGCGGACACCGGTACTTCCAGGCCTGGGAAACAGGCAGATTGAACCACTTCCCCCAACCGGTATTCCGATAGATCCCTGATGTTCCGTTCTGCAAAGCTGTACAGGAGAACTTTCCGATTGTCTGGATCTATGATCCAGTATTCCTCCACGCCCCCAAGCATGTAACTCCTCAGTTTGTCCACCATGTCCTTTTGCCTTGTACTTGGGGAGAGAATCTCCACCACCAGGGTGGGAGTACCCATGTAGCGGCCGTCTTCCGTCAGTTTTTCCAGATCACAGGCGACAATCAGGTCGGGCTGCACCACATCAGGGTTCTTGACCCCGGGCTTATGGAGATGGACGTCAAAGGGTGCGTAATAGGCCTGGCACTCTGTACTCCTCAAGTACTCCCGCAAACGTACGTAGAGATTGCCAGAAACCTCCTGATGGCTTGCGGTGGGAGAAGCAAGGAGCACGATTTCCTCGTCAATGTATTCCAGGCGCGCTTCGCTCTTTGCGGAGATCTCCAGGAACTCCTCGTACGACACCCTCTTGCCGCCCCCGAGATAGTCCACGGCCCGTTCCCTGATCTCAAGATAGCGCTCCAAATCCGACAGATAGGGAGTCAAGCGCACTACCTTTTCGCCGTTCTTTGTCACAACCACCTCGTTGTTGGCCATGACATAGTCTAGGTACATTCCTAGGTGCTGCTTGAGTTCGGTAGCAGTGATAGTGCTGTGCGGCCGTTTTTCCCTGTCCATGCAACCACCTCGCATATCTATTATGCCAAATCGTGCGATCTTTGTCTATGTTTCGCACAAAGCGGCTGTGCGAAGGGGACGTCTTTCCCGATAGGGATAATTTGTAACATCACCGGGAGGTCTAGCAGCAAATCTGTGGAACATTGCCATTGGACCTTGGAAGCAGTGGGGAAGGAGGGATGAGTTTGCCTTGCTTTAGCCCTGACTATCAGCATGTTGTGGATGCGGCCTGGAACCGCACTCCAGAGCGAATCCCCTTGTACGAACACATTATCTCAGAGCAGGTGATGGAAGAGGTCTTATGTAAGGAGTTTGCACTTCTGTATGCAGGAGACAGCTCAGATAGGCGGGAGTTTTTCCGGACTTATGCTAATTTCTTCTTGCAGATGGGGTATGACACAGTCAGTTTTGAGCGGTGTATTGGGGTGATTATGCCCGGCAGCGGTGCCCTTGGGGGGCACAAGCCTGGCGTAATTAAGACCCGCGGGGACTTTTACCGCTATCCTTGGGACGAGCTCCCGGACAGGTATTTTGCGGCCTATGCTGGCGACTTTGAACTGCTCCAGGAAGCAATGCCTCCGGGGATGAAGGCAGTGGGCGGCCCCGGCAATGGCGTGTTTGAGCTCGTCCAGGACATTGTCGGCTTTGAACAGCTGTGCTACATCCGCGCAGATGATCCTGATTTATACAGAGATCTGTTCACCGCAGTGGGGAGTACTATGGAAGCCATCTGGGCCCGTTTTCTGAAGGAATATGGCGATCTATACGCCGTATGCCGGTTCGGCGATGACTTGGGGTTTAAAACGTCCACCTTGCTGCCGCCCCAGGACATCCGTACCCACATCATTCCCCAGTATAAACGGATTGTGGACCTGGTTCACGCTTATGGCAAGCCCTTTCTCCTTCACAGCTGTGGGGACATCTTTGCCGTCATGGATGACCTTATCGAAATGGCGGGGATCGATGCGAAACACTCCAATGAAGATGTGATTGCGCCTTTCACGGTGTGGCTGGAGCGTTACGGGGACAGGATCGGCAACTTTGGCGGGGTGGATATGGATGTGATCTGCCAGTTCTCAGAGGCTGAGATTGCAGAGTACGTCAAAGCAGTACTCTGCCAAGTGGAAGGAAGGGGAGGCGTTGCCATCGGCACAGGCAACTCTATTCCCGACTATGTCCCTCCTGCCGGTTATCTTGCTATGGTGGATACAGTCCGCAAGCACCGGGGCGCATGAGATAACGGGGGCCTGCAAATGAACTTGCTGCACTATTATATTAAGTAATTTAAGGGAGGACGATAATATGGAATACTGGGCAGAGCGCATTGGTGCTCAGCTCCGCTATGCTAAGGAGCTGTGTGCCGCTGGCGCCGCAGAAGACAATGGCGTAATTAAGAATGTGGAAGAGTTTCTCGCTCGGGAGCGAGCAGAGAATGATGCCCTTACTAAGGCCGCTGCGCAAGAGGCGGAAGGAATGCTCATCGAACAGTTTGGTACTGCAGCCAAGCAGTTCACGATTATCTGTGCAGGCCACGCCCACATCGACATGAACTGGATGTGGCGGTACGATGAGACTGTTTCCATTACATTGGAGACTTTCCGCACAGTATTGAACTTGATGAATGAGTACCCTGAGTTCCGCTTTTCCCAGTCGCAGGCGTCCGTGTATGAGATTGTAGCCAAGTACGACCCAGAGATGTTGGAGGAAATCAAGGAAAGGGTCCATGAGGGCCGCTGGGAAGTAACGGCCGCGACATGGGTGGAGGCAGATAAAAACATGCCCTCTGGGGAGAGTGCCGCTCGTCACCTGCTCTACACCAGGGGCTACCTGGCAAAGCTTTTGGACATTCCTGGGGATGGCCTGGATCTGGACTATGAGCCGGACACCTTCGGCCACAGCCTGACCGTACCAGAGATCCTGGCAAAGGGCGGGGTGAAGTATTACTACCACTGCCGGGGCTATGAGGGGCACAACTTGTACCGTTGGCAGGCCCCCTCGGGCAGCAGCATCTTGGTTTACCGGGAACCCCATTGGTACCTTGGGGGAGTGAATCCCGACTGGGCTTACTATGTTCCTGAGTTCTGCATGCGACATGGCCTCAACACCATGCTGCGGGTCTATGGCGTGGGGGACCACGGCGGCGGCCCCACTCGCAGGGATTTGGAGCGCATCATCGAGATGAGTTCCTGGCCAGTCTTCCCCAACCTGCGGTTTGGGACGTACGGGGAGTTCTTCGCTTTGGCAGAGACAATCCAGGATCGGTTGCCTGTGGTTGAAGGGGAGTTGAACTTCGTCTTTACAGGCTGCTATACATCGCAGAGCCGTATCAAGATGGCCAATAAGGTGGCAGAGAATGCCCTGGGAGAGGCAGAGCTTCTTCAGGCTTTTAGCCACTCCGCGACTGGCGCGCCCGGATCCCCCGAGCGCATGGCTGGTGCGTGGCAGAAGGTCTTGTTCAACCAGTTCCATGATATCCTCCCCGGGTCTTGCACTATTGACCCTAGGGAGCACGCGATGGGCATGTTCCAGGAAGCCATGGCAGAGGCAGGGACAGCCAAGATGCGGGCCATGCGCCAGATTGCGGGTGCGGTAGATACAGCCTCCCTTGGAATAGGCGCAGGCGATGGCACTCAGTCCACCGGGGAAGGTGCGGGTGTAGGCTTTGGGGTTGAATCCTTCCGTGTTTCCCAAACCTCCCGCAGTGGAGGCAAAGAGCGCCTGTTCCAGATTTTCAATACCGCCGCGGTGAGCCGCAGCGAAGCGGTGGAGATCGTGATCTGGGATTGGCCGGGGGACTATTCAAAACTAATTGTAACGGATCACACAGGGCGCCGCCTTTCCCACCAGCTCTTGGACAAGGAACCGAGAACATATTGGGCTCACCGCTACATGCGGGTCTTAGTGAACGTTGAGGTGCCTGCGTGCGGCTATGCCACACTAGTGATCAATGAAGAGTGCCGGGAGGATCTTCCCAAGCCCCTTCCGAGGGATCCACGCCTGGATGCCCCAGATGAGTTCGTTCTAGAAAACGAGCACCTCCGGGCAGAGTTCCATCCCCAGACCGGGGCCCTAGTTTCCCTCATTGCCAAGGCCACAGGGGAGGAGCTCATTGACGGAACCAGGGGCGGCCGCTTCCGCCTCGTTACCGAGGACGACGCGAAGAGGATGACGTCCTGGCGGGTTGGGCGTTACATGGATGTACAGGATCTTACCACGGGAGTCAGGCTTAAACACGTGGAGTACGGGGAAGAGGGGATTCGGAACTCCATATCCATGGAAACGGAGTTCGGCCGCTCCAAGCTAGAAGTGACCATTTCCCTAGATGAGGGGAGCACCATGCTGGACTACGACGTGAAATGTGAATGGCACGAGCGAGGCCGGACGGGAGAGGGCATTCCTCAGCTGAACTTCAACCTTCCCTTAAGCTATAAGTGCGATGTCTACCGCTATGATGCCCCTTGCGGCACCGTGGATCGGCAGCCGCTCGATCACGACGTCCCTGCTAATAACTGGGCCTGGGCTTTACCCAACAGCCCTGGGGGCAAGTCGGCGGCCCTCATGTCCAAGACAAACTACGGCTTCCGGGGTTGGGACAACAGCTTAAGCCACACCCTGGTCCGGAGCTCCTTTGATCCAGACCCAGATCCAGAGTACGGCGTACACCGCTTTAGGTTCGCGGTGGCGGTGGTGGACGGCAATGCAGCAAATGGTGAGGTTATCAAGGCCGCGCAGGCGTACAATCAGCCTCTTACCGCACTGTCGGTCAAACCCAACGCTGGCGCTCTCCCCTTGAAGGGAAGCTTCATGGAGATTGTATCCGGTACCGCTGTCCTATCCGCGGTAAAACTGCCGGAAGAGGGCCCTGAGGGTGCAGTAATCGTCCGCCTCTATGAGGCTGAGGGGCAAGACTCCATGGCAACCTTGAAGTTCCACGGCAAAGTGGAAGGGGCGGAGTTTGTTGACATCACCGAGCGGGGACTGGGCAGTGAAGGGATCGAGTTCTCAGGCTCAGAGCTGCGCTTCCCAATCACGAAATACAGCGTGGTAACGATGAATGTGAAGCTCGAGGGCAATTAAGCGATAAACACGAATCGGGCGCAGGTGGCTGCAGTAGGCAGTGGCACCTGTGCCCTCTTTTTCAGTGAAGAGGAGGTGAAGGAAAGTGCTGGTAAACAGTGGGAACCTTAGGGAGGCCCTTAGGGAAGAATTGGCTGCCGTAAAAATCACGGATATCCATACCCATCTCTTTGCCCCGGAGTTTGGCGATTTGTGTTTGTGGGGCGTGGACGAACTCCTAACCTATCACTACCTGGTGGCGGAGTTCTTCCGCTGGACCAGGATGGGCTATGGGGAGTTTTTCAGCCTCGGCAAAGGGGCACAAGCGGATCTTACCTGGGAAGAGCTGTTCCTGAACCGCTCCCCCATGAGCGAAGCTCAGCGGGGTGTACTCACAGCGCTGAATGCTTTGGGGCTGGATGTGGGAGCCCGGGATCTCAAGGCGTACCGGGCATTTTTCGATGGCCTGAGCCGGGAAGAGTTCATTGACCTTGTACTGGAGCTCTCTGGTGTGGAGTGCGTGGTTATGACCAACGACCCCTTCGACCTAGTAGAACGGAAGGTGTGGGAAAGCACAACTACCATAGACAGCCGTTTCCGGGGCGCTCTCCGGGTGGATGTCCTCTTGAACGATTTCCCTCACGCATGCAGGCTCATGCTGGAGCAAGGCTATGAGGCTGAGGAGTCCCTTGGCCCCAAGTCCATCGGGGAAGTGCAGCGCTTTTTGCGGGAGTGGCTGGAGCGGATTTCCGGGCTATATCTCGCTGCATCCCTTCCAGCAGGCTTTAGAGCTGGCGATGGGTCTGTACGAGCCCGCCTTATCGAAGAGTGTATCCTACCAGTGTGCGAAGAAGCAAACGTGCCCTTGGCGCTTATGATCGGGGCTAAACGGCAGGTTAACCCCAAGCTCCGCCTCGCGGGGGATTCGGTGGGGAAAGGGGACATAGCTGCAGTGGAATATCTCTGCGCCCGTTACCCACAGAACAAGTTCCTCGTCACCATGCTGTCAAGGGAAAACCAGCATGAACTGGCCATCACCGCGCGGAAGTTCCCCAACTTGCTCATCTTCGGATGCTGGTGGTTTTTGAACAATCCCAGCCTGGTAGAGGAGATCACCAGGATGCGCATGGAAACCCTGGGCCTGGCCTTTATCCCACAGCACTCTGATGCCCGGGTAGTGGAACAGCTGATCTACAAATGGAAACACGCTAAAGAGGTTGTGGGCAAGGTGTTGTATGACAAATACAGCGATCTCCTCGCGGCCAACTGGACACTGACCAGGGAGGAACTGGCACGGGACGTACAAGCCCTGTTTGGGGGCAATTTCTGGCGCTTCATAAAGAAGTAGGGGCCCTTCCCCAGGGGAGTGTTAGGTATCAGCTTGGAAGCTGTAGTACTCCTTGGGGATCTGGGCTATGAAGGGTGAGGGAGTGTCTGTATAGCAGAGATACAGTGCGTGTAAAGCCCGGCTGCAAGCCACGTACAGTTGGTAGCGGTGGTGGGCTTGACTAAACTGGGCCGCTTGTGCATCCCACAGGATCACTGCATCAAACTCCAACCCCTTCGCGAGGTAGTAGGAGATTACCACAAGGCCGCCCCTGTAGCGGCTGTGTTCGTCTGTGATCAAGCTCGGGCCGAACTCCTCTAGTTCCCTGTGGGCCTGGGCTGCTTGGAGAGCACTCCTGCAGATTACCGCGATGGAGGAATACTGGCGCGCTTCTAGCTCCCTTAGGTATCGCCCTACTACTTCCCCCCGGCGGGAGGGATCCACCTGGACAACCGTGGGCTTTTCGCCCCGACGGACCATAGGGACTGCCCCTTTGCGCTCATCATCGGGAAGGATGGCCAGGCAGAAACGGGCAATCTCCTGGGTAGAGCGGTATGCCTTTGTGAGGTTAATGTACTCCACAGAACTAGGGGGGAAGATCGTCCCCGCAGCGGCAAGCCCGTGCTTTCCCCGGAGGCCTGGGTTAAGCAGCTGATTCTCGTCCCCCAGCAATGTAAAGTGGGCTTTTGGGAAAAGCTCATAAATGATCCGCAGTTGGAGGGCAGAGTAGTCTTGGCCTTCGTCGATAACGACGTGGCGGATCCGCTGCTGGGAGGGGAAGCCTTCCAGCTTGCCCTTGAGGAAGAGAATGGGGGCTACGTCCTCAAACATGATCTTACCTGCCTTGAGGGCAGTTTCTGTGGCCTGTCGCTCCGCGGTGGTGAGCAGGTCAAGATAGCTCTCCACCGGATCAAGCCTCAGCCAGCTTTCCAGCTGGGTGAGGGTTTTTTTGTATTCGTCCCGGACAGGTGCTAAGGCTTGGCGAGCCCACTCCCAGTGCCCTCCTTGGAGAGGATCTGCTTCCCGCAGAGCCTGGTAGGCGGCCCTGGCTTTAGCCTTCTTATATGGCCGCACAAGGGCACGCACTCTCTGCTTTACCTTAGCCAGCCTCGCCGCGAGGGGCAGGTAGCTGTACTCCACCGCGATCAGCTGCCGGAGCTCCTGTTGGGGCATAATCAACTTGTTGGCGAAGTACACGTCCTGCGGCTGGATTTCTTTGGCTGGGTACTCCTGGATCACTTGCTCTAGGCGCCGGAGGAACTCCTCGGAATTCTTGGCAACTAGGCGCGCCGCAAGGGCGCTCGCCTCTTCCCCAGAAGCAGAAGCGAGTTGTTCCTGGAAGTCCATGAGGCTTTCGCAGTGGTAAGCTCCGCCCAAAGTGGCTTCTGCGAAGGCCTGGAAGGTGGTTTGGAGGACGTTTTCTTCCCCCAGTTCTGGCAGGACGCGGGCGATGTACTCGCTGAACACATTGCTGGGGGAGAAGATGATGACATCATTCGCAGTGGTGTCCAGGCGGTGCTTGTAGAGCAGGTACGCGATGCGGTGTACTGCCACGGAGGTTTTGCCGCTTCCCGCGGGGCCCGTGACGATTAGGACGGGCTTTTTGTCGTAGCGGATGGCTTGGTTTTGCTCCCGCTGGATAGTGGTAACTATGCTCCGCAGGTGTTCATCGGCGTGTTCGCTCAAGGCCCGCTGGAGCAGCTCATCGTCAATTACCACATCGGTGTCTAACATGTAGATGAGCCTGCCGCTCGAGATTTTATACTGGCGCTTCCTTGTAACCGTTCCCGTGACTTTCCCCACTGGGGCTTCATACGCTGCACTGCCTAGGCCATAGTCGTAGTAGAGCGCGCTGATGGGCGCCCGCCAGTCGTAGACCAAGGGTTCTCCTGACGCCCTCTCAATGAGGGAACCTAAGCCGATGTAGTACATCTCCTGCTCTGAGCTTCCCTCTGCCTGAAAGTCGAAGCGGCCGAAGTAGGGGCTGTCCTGCATGGTGAGGAGGGTGCGCAGCCGGTAGTACTTGCGGGCCGCAATGCCCCTTTCTTCCCCTAGTTGGATGAGGTGCTGAGCTAACTCATCGTAAATGTCGGTGCTGGCAGAGCTGATCTGCAGGTCTTCCCAAATGAGCCGGCGCACTTCGTGGGCGCGCTTGTGGTAAGCGGCAGTGCTCACGCCGGTTTCCTGGAGCTGAGCCCGAACTTCAGTAGTTACCTTTTGCAGGCGTTGTTCCTCAAAGCGGCGTTCCTGGTTCACCTGAATGCCTCCTGCCGTCCTGGTCTGTTTCGTCCTATAGATATTATATCCATCCTGGCGGGAACATGGTAATTGGGCCTGGAAACGGAACACGTCCCTGTGCCTAGGTTGGCACGGGACGCGCGTTGGGGCCTCGTGACATAGGCCAGAAGCATTTGGGTAATCCTATCCCCACACACTCCAGGAACAGGGGGAAGGAAAATGCACAAACTGCGCATGGGCATCATTGGTACCGGGCTAGCTTTTGAACGGCTGCATTTCCCCGCGTACCAGCGGCTGGCAGACAAGTTCCAGATAGCCGCCCTTTGCGATATCGATGGGTCAAAATTGGAGAAGTGGAAGGAAGCCCTAGGGCTCTCTGGAGGCGATCTGTATACGGACTACCGGGAGATGCTTCAGCGGGACGACATTGATGCCTTTGACATCATGCTTCCCATCGAGCTGAATTTCAAGGTCACGGAAGAGGTGGCTAGGGCGGGGAAGCCCATAATCTGCGAGAAACCGTTAGCTCCCACTAAGGAAGAGGCCCTGAAGGCGAGGGCATTGCCACGGCGGTACGGCGTGCCCATCATGATTGCGGAAAACTACCGTTACAGCACAGAACACAACATCATGCGGGACCTGGTGCGCACCAGGGAAGTGGGGGATGTGTACTACTTCATCCAAAACAGGGTGGTCAACTTCCCAGAGGACATGCATAAACCAGGGTTTGCCTCCACAGAGTGGCGTCAGCATCCCGAATACCCTGGAGGTGTCATTCTCGACACAGGCGTCCACGACATCGCTGCCCTCCGCCACATCTTTGGGCCTATTGATGCGGTGCACTCTACAAAGCTGCGGTTGGGGCAGAACCCCTGTCTGTCACACCTGAGCTGGAGTACGGGGATGCACTCACTGTTTTTGCCATGCTAGAATCAGCTCAGGAAAACCGCGTTGTCGAGGTTGACTTTGAGCCCGAGTATGAACCGGTGTACTAGCAGGTGCAGCCCGCTACAGGGATGCCCCAGGCAGTTACTGCAGCATTGCAAGGAGCATCGCAAAGCGGAACAGGATGCTGTTTAGAAGAAGGGTGGGAGAAGCGATGAGCGATCCGTGCTGTCCCGGGAGCATGGGACGGATCAATACGTTGTCCCGCCGGGTATAAGCTAGTTTAGCCAGGGTGATGCAGGCATCCCCTTGGCTCGCCTCTTCCTGTCCGAAAATATCCTGGAGGGTTTGAGTGTTTAGGGTTACCGCTTGTTCATAGCGGGACAAAAGGGCAGGGTCTAGGCCTTCCCCGAGGCATTCAGGCCTGCAGATGAGAGGCGGCAGGCCCTTGAGATTGACTACGCAGTGCCAGTAGATCTGCCGCTGGACCTCGAGGTCCCCTTCATCGAGGCCCATCTCGCCCGCAACCTCTTGCAAGGTGTCTGCAAAGAACGCTTGGGTGTACGTGGGCAAGATGGACTCCCACTGGTACTGGTACCGCTTCAACAGCCAGAAGATTTCTTGTGCTTTGTCACACAAAGATAGACCTCCCTTGCGGAAGGCCCAATTTGCGTTTAGTGGATCTGGGGCTAGACTATGGGGATCACGAAGAAGGCTGCTTATGGCGGCGCAATCCTCAAGGAGGTGCTCTTCTTCTGGTATCACCATCAGATCCATGCAACAGAGTATTGACAGCCAACGTTCTCGCGTAAGTGTAGTGCCCGTCTGTTCAATCAACAACTTACCAAAAACTCCCCTCAGTGACCAACCTGTGCATAGTAAAGTTTCCTTTCCTCGTATTTGCCATGAAGTCTCGAAATCCTTCAACTTATTTTCACAAAACCAAATTTAACAATCTAGGCGGAGTTTTGGGTTTTTTTGTGCGGCAGGAATTGCCTAGGCCCTTCCCGTAGAGTGTACGTATAGACTCAAGTACTACACAGAAAGATATGAGGCTCATGCGCAGGAAAATTGATACGGTAAAAAGCTTGATCAGATCTCAGCCTGGCTTACTCCAATGTCCCCTCTGCGAAGCTGGGCTCGCCCTTACAGAACCCAACTCGGTGGCCTGTCCACAGGGCCACACCTTCGATCTAGCCCGCACAGGCTATCTTAATCTTCTTCCCAGCAGAAAAGGGGATCAGAAATATACTAAGGCCTTGTTTGAGGCTCGGAGCGCAGTGTACCAACGAGGCCTTTACGAAGGAGTGGTACAGCCCATCGCGGAGGCCGCCGCGGGATGGGCAAAGGAGCAGGGGGCAGGGGAGATTCGCATCTTGGATCTGGGCTGCGGCGAAGGTTCTCACCTATGGAACGTGGCCTCTCAGATAGCTGGCGGCAGCATAGAGGTGCTTGCCGTGGGGGTGGACATTGCCAAGGAAGGGATTCAAGTGGCGGCCCGGAATTACCCCGGGCCGCTGTGGTGCGTTGGTGATTTAGCCAAGGCTCCCTTTGCCCCAGGGCAGTTCCACGTGCTCCTGAACATCTTCTCACCCGCGAACTACCGGGAGTTTGCCCGCCTCATGGCACCAGAAGGCCTGGTTATCAAGGTGGTACCCGGGGAGCGCTACCTCGAGGAAGTGCGGCTCGCCCTGCATGGCGAGGGTGCTGAGGCAGGCGAGGGTGATGCAGCATTTCTCTTTGCCCAGCACTTCGCAGAGGTGAGCACGGTAGAGGTTCAGTACCGGGCAGCAGTTGATGCGAACGACTTGCCTGCGTTGGTGGAAATGACCCCCCTCAGCTGGCAGGCTAGCCCGGAGCGGAAGGAGGCGTTCGTGCAGAGCGGGCTAGAAGCGGTAACCATTGACGTTGCGGTTTTGATTGGCAGAAGGCCCTTGGCCTAGGAAGGAGGCACGCACATGAGGAGCGTGGCCCAATCATTTCAGAATGCAGAGCGGTGGGTGAAGCGGTGTGCCCGGCCCTTGGAGGCAGCCCGGTGGGAGTATGCCTTTGCACGCGGGCCCAGAGAGAGGGTTTTGGAGATTCTTTCGGCGTACCAGAACAGCGATGGGGGATTTGGGCACGGGATGGAACCAGATTTTTGGCTGCCCAGCTCATCCCCGATGGCTTCTTGGGCTGCAGCCAGGATTCTGTTTGAAGTTGGGGCGGAGCCTGAGTCGCCCCTTGTAGCGAGGTTAGTGGAGTACCTCAGCGCCAGCCAGGGGGAGGATGGGATGTGGCCCGCGGTGCTCCCTGAAACCAGCGCCTATCCTCATGCTCCATGGTGGGAATGGCAGGAAGGGGCAAAGGAAGAGTGGGCTTTCAATCCCAGCGTGGAGCTTGCCGCCTTCCTGATTTACTGGACGCCGCTGGAGAGTAAGCCTGCCCAGCAGGGATGGAAAACGGTGCAGCTCGCCGTGGAAAGGCTGATGAACTGCACCGCAATGGAAATGCACGAAGCCTACAATTACGTCGCCGCCGCGGACCTACTCGCGCCCTACAAGGCTGAACTTGCCCAGCGTACCGGGTTTAGCATCAAGCAGGTGCAGGAAAAGATCAAAGATCTGGCAGCGGGGGCAATGGAACAAGATCCGTCCCAGTGGGCCATCGGTTACAAGGCCCTGCCTCTGAATTTCGTGCAAAGCCCTGAGAGCTTCCTTTATCCGGCCTTTGAAGGCTTAGTCCAACAGAACTTGGCCTTCTACGCAGAACAGGCTGATGAAAACGGCCTCTGGACTGTACCCTGGGACTGGCCGGCCTACCCCTTAGAGTTCGCGATAGCTAGGCGTTATTGGCAGGGGATCATGGCTCTGGAGCGCTACCGCATCTTCCGATCCTTCGGCTGGTTGTAGCGGATTAAGGTTCTCCCGATTATCCTCGGGAGGCTGCTGCCCCCACCTCTTCCCGCTGGCTGGCCGCGCTGAGCCACTGCCAGAGTGCGTCGAGGACAGCGATTTGCGCGACCCGGATTGGCCCGCCTTCGCTGCCATGAGGGCTTTCGATCACGGCCGTAGTCAGCACTACGTCGCTTTGCCTGGCGATGACTGATTCAGGATAGTTGGTGAGCCCAACAACTCGGCAGCCTTGGCTCTTGGCCATGCCCACAGCTTCATCCACGCTGCTGGTGGAGCCAGAATGGGAGATGGCCACTAAGACGTCTTGAGGGCCCATGCGGTTTAGGATGAGGGGGATGGCCACAAAGTCTGTAGAGGCTTGGCTGGGGAAGCCCAGTTTGATTAAGTTATAGTTGAACAGGGAAGCCACTGCAGCGGAGCCCCCCGTACCGATAACCAAGATTGTCCGGGCCCCTTGCAGGTAGTTCCCAGCCTTGACCAGATCCGCAGCATTTAAAAAGCGGAATGTGTCATTGATGGAATCCAAGAGACGTTCATGGGTGGCCCGGATCAAAGCTTCAGGGCCTGAGGCATCGCCTTCATCCGCGTAGGCATGGCGGGTACTCGCTGCCAAATCTTGAGCCAGCTGGAGTTTGAGATCGGAGTAACCTTGGATACCAAGGCGGCGGCAGAGCCGGACAATTGTGGAGCTGCTCACTCCAACCTTGTCCGCGAGGACATTTATGGGCAAGCGCACCACTTCTTCAGGGTAGTTCTTTATGAAATTCGCTACCCGCTGTTCCATGCGCCCAAGATGTGGGTATACTCCGTTTATCCTAAGAAATACTCCGCCATGTCCGTTTAGCATGTTCTCACCCCTGTAAAACGTCTAACAGTTGTCCATGAATCAAGCCGTTTGTTGCAATCACACTCTTGGAGCTGTGCAGCAAGGCACTGCCGTGGTAGTCTGTGACGGTTCCGCCCGCTTCCTCAACAATGAGGGCGCCAGCGGCAATGTCCCAGACATTCACGAGCTGCTCCCAATAACCGTCGAATCTTCCGCAGGCGACGTTGCAAAGGTCCAGGGCAGCAGAGCCCGTACGGCGCACGCCTTGGCTGGCTTTTGTTGCCCGGGAAAACTGGTCAAAATTGTTCTCAGCGCTGGTCTTGATGTTGTAGGGAAAACCAGTGACAAGCAAGCTGTCCTGCAAGTCAGCGTTCTGCGAGACCTTAATGGGGTGCCCGTTACGCCGGGCACCCTTGCCTCTTTCTGCAGCAAAAAGTTCTTTGCTTACAGGGTTGTAGACCACACCAGCTACCGTCTGGCCGTTCTTGGCTAAGGCCACAGAAATGGAGAAGTAGGGGAAGCCATGGGCGAAGTTGGTGGTACCATCCAGTGGATCGATAAACCACACAGCATCGCTCTCATTGTCTTCTAGCCATCCTTGTTCTTCCGCACAGAAGGAAGCTGCGGGAAATGCCTGCTTGAGCTCGCTGATGAGGAATCTTTCCACAGCGTGGTCCGCATCAGTAACCAGGTCAATCTGGCCCTTCTTGCAGATGGAAAACCCTGCTTCCATTTTTTCTAAGAGGATGTCGCCTGCACTGGCCACAATAGTTGCAATTTTATCAAGTAAGGACATTGGATACCTCCGAAATGGTTGAGTCGGATCTAGTTGACATTGCGAATCTCAACCGGGGTGGATTGGCCTGGAGCTTGCTCTACCTGAAGCTCGGCAGGGCCGGTGATTACGAGTTTCCCATCTTCGACTACAGCGGTGAAGGTACCTTGGCTCGGGGCTTTGATGGCCACTTGCCCGTCTATGTTCACAAGCCAATGGCCTTGCTCCGCTTTTACGCTGACCTGCATATCGCCAATGCGGATGTTTCGCACTTCCAGCGACTTATACCTGGTGGACAGGGGGTGGAACTGGAAGCCGTTTGTGGTGGGCTCCAGGCCACACAAGTGCCGGATGATATGGTCAATGTAGAGGGTACCCCAGCCTTGGAATGGCAGGCCTACGTCCTGGCCTGTGACTGAATCGCAGTATTCATTGCAGAAGTGGCGTTTGGTGGATTGAGCCAGGTATTTGTCTAGAATAATGCTTGCTGCTTCTGCATGGCTATTGCGCTTGAGGCCATACACAAAGGTCCATGTTATCTGGGGCCAGTTCGCTCCCCGCCAGAAGTCGTGGCTGGCAAATGTGGGTTCGGAGACACTCACCGATGGGACAGGACACTCTGTGTTGAACTCCTTCTCCGAAAGGAGGTAATCATTAAGGAGCCGTTCACGGGTCTCTTCATCTGGCCAGTCGGTAATGAGCGGCAGGACACCAGAAAACGCCTTAACTTTGACATGCTTGTCAGTGTCAGCCCAGACGTCATAATAGAACCCATCTTCCTTGTCCAGGAGAACTTCGTTGGCTGACTGTTTCGTCAGGGCGATCCGCTCTTTGATCCGGGCAGGCGGCTCTTTACCCAGAATATCTGCCATCTTCAGGATGGCTTGCCTGAGGAGGTAGATAAAGACGTTGAAGTCAACAACCTCCAGGGCCGGGTCCAGCAGCCGGTTTTTGTGCACCGGGTCAAACTTGGGGCTGTTGTCGGTGCCGCTTTCCCAAATGTGAAACACATAGGAGAGGCCCCTGCGGCCAAGGTCCCGATATCTCCACAGCCAGTCTTCGTAGCGTAGGAGGGGCTCGTAGAAGAACTCCAGGAACTCTTTGTCGCCAAACTTGGCAAAGATCTCCATCAGAGAGATAGCTAAGGTTGGCGGCTGGGTGGCCGCGGTTGTTTTAGCATCAGTCTCCATCCATTCCCGGCCGTTAACATCGTAGAGGAAGAGCTCGTAGGGGATCATCCCATTACGCCACTGATTGAGGACGAAGTTCTTCAGCTCTGATTGAGCCGGTTCCTTGTCATTGAACCAGATCCAAGGAATCGCGTGGAAGCCTGAATCCCAGAAGAACTGGTTGTAATAGTGGAACTTGTTAACTGAGGTGAACGGGTATTTAAACCGGGGTTCATCAAAGGCCATCCGGTTCGCAAACAGCACAAACCAGCTCTTGTAGTAGGTTTCTACCAGTTCTTGATGGTCCGAGATAAACTCAGGGACCTGGGCAAGGAAGTCCGTCCAAGCCTTGTCCCGGTCAGCATATAGCTGTGCAAAGGAGCGGCTGGGGTTGTCAGCAACGGCAAACAATACTTCCAGAGTGTACTCCTGGCCAGCCTTGAGAGTGATGGCCTTGGTACCACAGTAAGCTAGGTTCCTGGCCTCCGCAGTGCTTAGGCCAGCCTGCCCTGTGCGAACTTCCCGCTCAATCCAATAGCGATAGCGCTTCTTCGCGTTGAAGGTGCGGAAGTAGAGCTTCTTGGCAACATCTTCCTCCCGCAGGGGCATGATTCCTCCCTCATCCATGGGCTGGGAGAAGGTGAGGGCGAGACGGATTTTGTCCCGCCAGTCAACCTGTACACGGTCTGGCGAATAGGTGCCGTGAATGAGCTTTTCCTCTTCCCAATGGTATGGTACGCCTTGAGGAGACATGAGCACTCCACCAGAGATGCGCAGGGTGAGCCCTAAGTCCGAGCAAGTCTTAGGCACCAAGGTGAGGCGCAAAGCAGCTTCGTTGTCATGGACCACAATTTCTTCCTGTACCGACAGAAGTTCGCTGCCGAACACACGCTTGTGGCAAACCGGGTTTAGATCGGCCTTTTCCTCTACCAGTTCAAGCCGTTTCCCGTCGCTGGCCAGCACTTCTACTTCTGCCAAGGGTTGGCACTGGAGCACCGAGGCCACAAACAGCTGCGCGATGCCTGGGAATGCTTGCTCCTCAGTCTTCCGCAGGGCGATCATGTTGCCAAACTGTTCCACAACGTCAGATGCGATCTTAAAATCAGTCATTCTTAACACCATCCTTGATCTGGCACATGGCCGCGAACTTGAGGCTTACCTGATCTCCTTCCTGGTAGGGGTCCTCAAACATCTCCCAGGACAGGGTGGTTTTATCTGCTAACTCAATCACATACTTCTTCAAGTTGCCAACATAGTAGCGCCTTACGATGCGGCCAGATGCGTGGTGCTCGCCTTCTTCAGCAGCCCTGATCATTTCAGGACGCACCATCATCGTGGCTTTACCTGGAGTGACAGTACCATTGGCCTGCAGTACACTAAGGGGAACCTTCACTTGGGCGCTAGGCACCACGAACATGCCGTCCCCTGTTACTTCCCCTGTGAGGAAGTTGGCCTCCCCCACAAAGTTTGCCACAAAGTGATTGGCTGGCTGTTCGTATACTTCTTTAGGCGTAC
Source organism: Peptococcaceae bacterium 1109 (assembly GCA_001028815.1). Lineage (GTDB taxonomy): Bacteria > Bacillota > Limnochordia > Darwinibacteriales > Darwinibacteriaceae > 1109. The sequence goes on along the minus strand of LDJB01000003.1, from coordinate 218,547 downwards.
CGACCTGCTGCAGATCGCCTTTGTTCATTATGGCTATGCGGTCGGAGATCTCAAGGGCTTCCTCCTGGTCGTGGGTGACATACACCGCTGTGATCCCTAGGTTGCGCTGGATCTCCCGGATGTGCTTCCGCAGAGAGATGCGGAGTTTGGCATCAAGGTTGGACAAGGGTTCGTCGAGGAGCAACAGATCGGGGTCGATGACGATAGCTCGGGCAATGGCTACCCGCTGCTGCATGCCTCCACTTAACTGGCTGGGGTTCTTATCTTCAACACCTGGTAGATCTACGATGTCCAGTGCCCACTTTACTTTCTGTTTGATGTAGTCCAGGGGCTTTTTCCGAATGCGCAGGCCGTAGGCCACGTTTTCAAAGATGGACATGTTGGGCCACAGTGCGTAGTTTTGAAAAACGAAGCCGATGTTCCGCTCCCAGGGGGGCAGGCTTGTCACATCCTGTTTGTTGAAATATACTTTCCCGCCATCAGGCTCATAGAAGCCAGAAATGATGCGCAGCAGTGTGGTTTTGCCGCACCCTGATGGCCCGATAATCGTGAAGAATTCTTCCGGCTCTATTTGAAGATTGACGGAGTTTAGCACGCGCGTTTTTCCAAACACCTTGGAGACTTGCTCAATGCCCACTCCCGCAGCGCGATTCTCAGTTGTAGGTCGCAAAGGTTTCCTCTCCCTTCGAGTTCATTCTTGTTTTCTTAGTGATGAGGTAGAGCGGGACATAGACAATCAGCATCAAGATAACGGTCATGGCCGATGCCACACCAAAGTCAGATCCGGCTCTCGTTGTGTTTTCGAAAATCACCGCAGTCATTGGTTTCCACGGCGGGCGGTACAGGATGATGGTGGAGCTGATCTCCGTCATAATCTGAAGGAACGACAGGGTTGCTCCAGAAATAACTCCGCCTAACATGAGTTTGAGCGTGACGTCGTAGAAACTCTTCGCGGGTTTGGCTCCCAGGCTCTTAGCTGCCTCCTCGAGATCAGGGTGGATCTGGTATAGAACTGCTTCAGCGGTCTTTACCGAGTAGGGCAGCTTCCTTACGAAGTACGCTAGGACGAGAATGGCCCAGGTACCTGTAAGCAGCAAGGGCGGCTGGTTAAAGATCATAATGAACCCGATGGCTAGCACTGTGCCTGGCACAATGTACGGGATCATCACCATCAAGTTGAGGAGGTTAGAAACGATCCGGTAACGCTTGCGCACGATGATGTAAGCAATGGCAACCCCGATCACTACATTAAGGATGGTAGTGACGATGCCTAGGAACAGGCTCACGTAAATGGAGCTGAGCTGGAGGTTAAACAGGCGTTCATAGTTGCCCAGGGTAAAGATGGGCCGCACGATGCCAGAACTCCACTGCAAGAAGGACGTGATTATCACCGTCAGATGGGGCACGAAGGCCATGAAAATCAACACGGCTGCATAGCTCACAATGCCTGCCTTTACCCGGCGGGGTGGATTGATGAGCGCAATGGATTTGGATGCAATCGAAGCATAGGACTTGGTTGCCAGATAGATGCGCTGAGCCATCAGAATTGCACTGGAGATGGCGATCATGATCACGCTGCCCGTGCTGGCGATGGGGAAGTTGGTGCCAACTTCATTCATGAACTCTTGATAGACCAGCACAGGGAGTACATTCAGGTTAAGAGAGATTACATAGGGCGTGCCAAAGTCGGAAAATGCAGTCATCAGTCCGAGGTACACACCGGTGATAATTCCTGGCATTGCCAAAGGTATAATTACTCTAAACAGCGTTTTCCGCTTGTCTGCGCCCAAACTCATGGACGATTCGATCAAGGTGTTATCAATGGCTGTAAATGAGTCATATGTCATCAGGAAGATCAGGGGGAATATGAGCCAGTTGATTACCCAGATGACGCCATGCAGGCCTACGATGGTGAAGTTTAGCCCTAAGAGACGGGTCAGCACACCTTGGCTTCCCAGCAGCATCCGCCATGCATATCCGCCCAAGAACGGGGGAGAGATGGAGGCCATGGTTATCAGAGTTACCATTCCTTGCTTTCCCGGGAAGTTGTAGCGGGCAAAAAAGTATGCTAGGGACACAGCCAGTACAGTTGCAATGGCCGTTGCTCCCACCGCCACAATCAGGCTGTTTTTGATAGCGTCCACATAGCGGCTGCGAGTCAAGAACGTGCGGAAGTTGCCAAGCCCGTGTGTTGGCTTGCTATCTACAAAGGTCAAGTAGGCGTTGTCGGCATGGCTGATCACAATCTGCCCATCCTGTGCTTCTACGATCGCAAGAGGATCTGGTTTCACCACAGGGCCGAAAATGGATGTCCTGAACGTCTCTTGGGTCAGGACTAGGTCAAAACCGCTGCCCACCAACTTGATCTGCTTATCATCGACGATCTCCGCGGTAATGTCATCACCAGCCATGGGGGTGAGGATCACCTGCTTGGCGGTGATGGGCCTAACTGCGAGCAGCTCTAGGCCGTTTCGCGCTATGGACATGCCATTGCCTTCAGGCACCATCTCGAAACCAGCGGTGGAGCTGGGAACGTGCGCTATGGAGCCATCGCTTTCCCGCCGCAACACAGCCTTGCCTAGCTCCTGTTCTGAGGAAGAAACGAAGATCCGGTATTGGGGGACAACCACTAAGAGAACTAGGCCGAGGGCAAGCACCATACTGAGTAAGAGCCATGGGTCCCTCAGTTTTCCACGAAAGGATTTCATCAATTACACCTCACATTGTCATCGTAAGGTGAACCGAATCCCCCGGCAAAAAGCCGGGGGAGTTCGATTCGTTTACCTTACAATTTAATTGCCCAGTAGTTGGTTAAAGCGGTCGGTGACAACATCCCGTGGTTCGGAGGCATAGAACAGGTTCAAGCCTTCCAGTTCGGGGAGATCACCAGGCGGTTCCACGTCAATGCGGACCGAACGGCGCTTTACGATCTGAGCGGCGATTTCGTGTACTTCCTTAGAACCGAGGAACTCCATAAACAGTTTAGCTGCCTCTGGGTTAGGCCCGTTCTTGACCAGGCCGTAGGCGTCCATCTGAATGGTAGAAACATCGGTGGGGTAAATCAGCTTGACGTTTGCCCCAGCTTGCTCCCACTGTACGCCCAGGTCTTCATTGATCCAGCCGATTGGCAGTTCGCCATCGCGTACTGCGCTGAACATGGCATCAGAGCCGTTGGTAACGCTGAGGTAAGGTACCAGATCGGCAATGAACTCCCAACCGTGGGCTGTGGCAATTCCGCTCACAATGGTCCAGCCAGTAGATGATGTGTTGGGGGCTGCCAAGGCGATGCCGCCGAGATCCTTGAAGTATTGGGCGTTTTCTAGAACGTCCTGTACGGTCGCAGGATAGTTTTCCGGAGTGACCATACTGGTGTTAACCATCAGTGGCTGCACGAAAATGGTGAATGGCTGCCAGATGTCGTATGGATCGTAGGTTTGGAAGTTAGCCTTTTCTGGATGGTCAAAGGGTGTGAAAAGATCTGCTTCCCGATCGTATGTCAGCGGATCGCCGCCAAACATGACATCAGCTGCAGGATTGTTGGCCTCAGCTCTCAGGCGGGAAAACAGCTCGGGAGTACCAGCGTGAACTTTGGTTACTTCAATATTTGGGTACCGTTCGTTGAACAGATCGATAATCGGATCAGCAATTTCTGGGCCGGATGCACTGTAAACAACGATCTTGCCAGTGGGTTGAGCTGCGCCGGTTCCTACTGCGGAAACCATGATTACGAGCGCAGCCAGGATCGCCATAAGCTTTTTCATGAGAATCCTCCTCTTGTGGTGTTTTTAGTGCTGCAGGTAGGGCGTATCCTATATTCCGCCTTCACCTCCCTTAATGCATAGTTTCAGTTAACAGCAGTACAGCTATGGAAGAGGTTCTCTAACAAATCGACATTTCCTCCTTTCTTACGCCACAATGACGAAAAGAATTTCGATCCAGATATTCTCATGTCCTTAGGATAATCGCTTCAGGGAAAAACTGAGCTTGCCAAGGCGAACACGTCGATTTCTTGTCAAACGTTACGAAATTCGTCATTAGGGAGGTCCGCGCAGCTTTCCTGCCCCTAGGAGAGAGCAAAATTTTACGAAATAAGAATTATTCCTAATAGTATTGACAGGAAATAGTTAAGATGTTATTATGTAGGTGAAATCTCCGAAGCCGCAAGGGCGTGGGGGACCCAGTCTTTTTGGGGTGAATCTTGGCCAGCCAAGTAGGGCGACTTGGACGCCCGAACCCGTCAGCTAACCTCACAGGAGTAATCCAAGCGCATCATGTTTGCCTGAAAGGAGTGGCAGAATGGAAAAGATGTTGATCCGGATTCACCATTCGTTGGCAAGCCGCTTGGGACTAACTGTTAACAGAAAAGAGAACGTGGCAAAATTCTTAGAACTGGAAATCCATCCGCGTCAGAAACAGCAGATCAGAACCAGTAACGAGTCCAGTCACAATTGGCTCACATTCACATCGATGGTATAAGGCAAAAGCCTGGGGGCGTTAAGCTCCCAGGCTTTTTAAGTGGTTCAGCCAACAATCAGTTTCTGGCCGGCAAAGATGGTATCAGGGTTCTTTAGGTTGTTCCACTCTACAAGGTCCCCAAGGGTGGCCTTGTACTCCTTGGCGATGCCAAAGAGGGTTTCGCCGATTTCCACTACATGGGTCTTAGGCTCTGCCTCCGCTTCCCCCATATACAGATGGATGGGGATGCGGATCATCTCACCGACGGTGAGCTTGTTGCCCGTTATGCCGTTGGCTTCCTGAATACCTTCCACAGGCACCCGATACTGTGCAGCTAAGGACTTCACGCTGTCCCCACGCTGTACCACATGGTAGCTCCAAATGGCTTCCACAGGAACCTTCAGCTCTTGCCCTACGGCTAGCCGATCAGGGGTGACCCCTGGGTTAAGGTCAAGGAGCTTGACTACGGTTGTATCATACTTCTGTGCTAGGGCCCACAGCGTATCCCCAGCTTGCACTTTGTAAGCTTGGGTTTCTTGGGCATGCACAGCGTGAACGGCCGAGGCGGCCACCATGAGCACAACGAGTACGAGTAATACCTTTTTCATAATTACACCTCCAGGCTCAATTATCCACCGCAGGCAGCCTAGATGCAAAGGTATCTTCCTGGGCTCTGTGGCGGATAATCCCAGCTCTGCCACTAAACCTTGAGAGCTATGGCCTGGGCTTTCAGCGCGATTTCCGCGGCTTTGAAGGCATGTGCCTGGGTCATCGCCGTTTCGGTGCGGTTCAGGCAGTCTAAGATGAGCTGGCCGAAGAATGGGAACCCTACCTTTCCTGCGACGTGAAAGTGGTGCATCCCCTCATGGTTCACAAGGTACACGTGGTCGGTGGTGGTTTCTCTGGCCACATCAATGTACTTCCGCAGCTCAATGTAGCCATCGGCCCCCGTAATCAATACGCGCCCGTCGCCCCAGGTGGGGAGGGCATCAGGGGTGAACCAATCGACGCGGAAGTAGCCCGTTGCGCCGTTGTCTCCAAGGAGTGCAGCAGCACCGAAATCCTCTAACTCTGGGTATTCGGGGTGGTTGTAGTTCGCCACTACCCCGTGGAGGACTTGAGCATCCTTGGCACCGGTATAGTAGAGGAACTGCTCCACTTGATGAGTGCCGATATCCGCGATGATGCCCCCGTAGCGCTCTTTTTGGAAGAACCAGGCTGGCCTGGCAGGGGCGTTTAGTCGGTGAGGGCCAAACCCTGCAACGTGCAGCACTCTGCCAATAGCTCCCTCCTCAATGAGCTGGCCTGCAAAGACAGCGCTTTCTACGTGCAAGCGCTCGCTGTAGTACACCATGTACTTGCCATTCGTTTCTGCCACTTTTGCCCGGGCCAGCTCTAGCTGTGCCAAGGTGGTGAAGGGGCCTTTGTCGGTGAAGTAGTCCTTCCCCGCATCAATCACTGCCAGGCCCAGGGCACACCGTTCTGATGGGATCGCAGCCCCAGCCACCAGTTTCACCTCTGGATCAGCTAGGACCTCGTCTCGGGAGCGGGCCTCTTGGGCCCCTGGGAACTCTTTCTGAAAAGCTCGGACCTTCACTGGGTCAGCATCGTACACCCACTTCAGCTCTGCCCCTGCCTCGATGAGGCCGTTGCACATCCCGTAAATATGGCCGTGGTCCAGCCCTATGGCAGCGATCTTGAAGACACCAGGCTTAACCACAGGCTGAGGCCGCCCTTTGGGGGCATAGGTCATGCCATCTCGCATACTGTACACCTCCGTTCATTGCTCCCTGGGAGTAGTTCCCGGTCTGCCATCCAGGTTCCTTTTGACTAAGCACGTATTCTCGGTAGAACAAGGAAAGTTCGCAAAGGAACAGAAATATACATGTTAAGGGTGCCTTTGCACAGTAGAATTTCAGAAAGGACAGCGGCATGATTGATGCAGTAGTTGATTTCATCCACCACAACTTAGGTGCAGAGCTGGCGGTTTTCATCGCAGCGGCCTTCCCAGTTGTGGAGGTGAGGGGAGCCATTCCCTTAGGGATATCCCTGGGCCTATCTCCCTTTGATACCTTGGTTACTAGCTTAGTTGGGAGCATGCTCCCAGTACCTTTCATTCTTCTCGCGTTGCGCCGCTTGTTTCGCTTTCTCAGCCAGTTTCAACCCTTCAAAAAGCTTGTGGATCGCCTTACTGCTCGCACCCTAGCCAAAGGCAAGCAAGTGAAGCGGTACGGCATGTGGGGCCTTTTGCTGTTTGTAGGCGTCCCCATTCCTGGCACCGGTGTTTGGACAGGCAGCATGATAGCGGTTCTTCTGGGCTTGCCCCTGCGCGGGGTATTGCCCACAATCTTCTGTGGCAACCTCATTGCGGCCTTAGCAGTCCTGCTGCTCACGCAAGGGGTCGCGGCACTGTTTTGAACCATGGGGGTGAGTTTTTGGCACAGATTCGCAGGGCATGGATGGTGTGGACAGCCTTGGCAGTGTTCCTTCTCCTTTCCGGGGGAGTACAGGCCGAGGACCAGCTGACCATCGGATTCGTACCCCGTTCCCTTGACAACCCCATCTTCTTGGATGCCTTTGAAAATGCTCATCAGAAGGCAATGGAACTAGGGGTCCGCCTCGAGTGGCTGGCGCCCTGGGGTTTTTCCACAGAGGGCCAGCTCGCGGTGATGGAGTCCTTGATCGGCCAGGGGGTAGATGGCATTGTGGTAAGCGTCAACGATGTGCCTGAGATCCAAGGGGCCATCCAAAGGGCCCTGGATAACGGCATCCCAGTAATTACCTTTGATGCGGACAGCCCCACCAGCGGCCGGCTGTTTCATATCGGGATTGACAACTTCAAAGCGGGCTGGGAAGCGGGGAAGGCATTGGTGAGGATAGCCCAAGCCAGGGGCCTTGAAGGCCCCCTTTCCGCGGTGATTATGTCAGGGGAACCAGATGCCCTTAACCTGATAGAACGTATGGACGGTTTCTTTGGCGCAATTGAGGGAGAGCTCGGCCTGGAAGTGGACGAGATATTGTATAACCGGGACAACGTTGATCTCGCCACTATTATGGTAGAGGATTATCTGAAGGCAAACCCAGAAGTGGACGTGTTCTTCTTTACTGGAGGCTGGCCTTTCTACGTCCCCTCTGATGCCATGCCCGCTTTCAAGCAGTGGGCTCACGCAGGCGGGATCGCAGTGGGCATAGACATTTTCTATGATGCCCTCCTGTTGCTTAGGGACGGTCTCTTGCAGTACCTAGTGGGGCAGGACATGGCCTCCATGGGTGCCTTGGGGGTTGAGCTTTTGGTGGACTATCTCCGCGGCGGCCAACTACCAGAGACGGTCTTCGTAGAAGTGGGGCTCACCTACGCCAGCCATGAGAACCTGGACGAGCTGCTGCAGATCTACGAACCGTGGTTGGTAAAGTGAGGTGTGGGTTGTGAAGCTGATCAAACTTGCCCGCAATGCTGGCTGGGGGATTCATTCCATCCGCACACGCTTGATTCTATCCTACCTTGCCACTGCACTCTTGCCCGTGGCGATCTTAGGCTGGCTTTCTGTAGACGTTTACCTGGGCAGTATGACGGAGCGGGTGACCGATTACTCCGTGGAAGTTGTCAATCGGGTAGCCCAAGATATTGACGAGTACTTCCGGGATATCGACTTTCTTCTTACCAGAGACCCGGACTTCTACATCGACCAGTTCATCAAGTTGGTGCAGAATAACAGCGTCACCAACAGCCGCAAGTATGTATTCCGCATCTGGGAAGACTTCAATAACCTACGGCGCGTAAAGCCGGGGTTAGAGGATATTGCCATTACCTTTGCAGATGGGCGCATCCTCAGCAGCTACGGTTTCTACTTCACTGACTTTGTCCCCCACGGTAACACTGTGAGCTACTCGGGCCCTCGGGTAAACCGCTTCGGCAAGGAAGTTGTGACGATGGTCCGGCCCTATGCCTCCGATGGGCGCCGAGACGTCTGGGTGAGCGCGGACATTAACCTAGAGCGCCTTGCCAGCATGGCTAACCTTAAGGCTAGCCCGAGAGGATACGTCTACATCATGGATCAAGACGGCCAGATCGTGTTCAGCCCTCACGGCCATGAGGTGGAGGATTCTGAGGAAGTCCTAATCAACACTGTGGACTCTGAGGTTACGGGCTGGAAAATCGTGAGCGTGGTGTACGCCGACGAAGTTGAGGCAGAACTTGCTTACCTTAAGCGCCTAACGTACGGGGGCATTACTTTAGTTTTGGTTGGTGTGGGCTTCTTAGCCGTTTACCTCTCCCACGCCATCAGCCATCCCATCCGCCGGCTGCAGGAATTTGCCCGCCAAGCAACTCTGGATGCGGCAGCGGAGGATCTGCCCGTTGCGGGCCGGGATGAAATTGCACAGCTCAGCACCGATTTCCGTACCATGCTGGCCCGGATCGGGGAACTCATGAGTGAAAACCTCAAAGAGCAAAAGCTTCTGCGTAAGCTGGAGATCGAGAGCCTAACCAACCAGATTAAGCCTCACTTCATCTACAACACCCTGGACATGATCATTGGCCAGCTTGAGCAGGAGCAGACGGAGGAAGCCATCTACCTGATTGAGGCTTTGGGGAACTTCTTCCGCTTGAGCCTCAGTCAAGGCAGGGAAATTGTGAAGGTAGCTAGTGAGATCGAGCACGTCCGCAACTATCTTTACATCCAACAGCTCCGCCACGGCCAGGGGTATCAGTACCACATTCAAGTGCAGGAGCCGGAGGTCTTGGAGTTCCTTATGCCCCGCCTCTTGCTGCAGCCTTTGGTAGAGAATGCCATCTTCCACGGCATCTTGCGCGCCGATCGGCCGGGGCGGGTGGAAGTGTTGGTCTCCCGCAGCCACGACGGCATTGTGTTTACTGTTTCGGATAACGGTGTGGGTATGAAGCCGGAGGAACTGGAGCAGATCAACGGGATCTTGGCAGGAGAAATTCCTGCCCAGGAAGACCGGCCGTGTTTTGGCTTGATGAACGTGCAGAAACGGGCCCAGCTGATTTTCGGCAAAGAGTACGGCTTGACCTTGGAAAGCGAACCGGGGCAGGGTACACGCACCATCCTGAAAATCGGATTCTTAGATGAACAACTTGCACTAGAAGCAGAAGAAAGTGCATAGCATAGGTGGAGGCTTATGGTTGAGTGCAGATTACTTGTAGCTGATGATGAGAAGTACCTTCGGGAAAAGGTCAGCAGTAATGTGGATTGGCAAAAGTACAACTGCCAAGTCTTCCAGGCCAAGGACGGTTATGAGGCCCTGACTATCCTGAAGGAAGAGAATATAGATATCTTAGTCACCGATATCCGCATGCCCGGGATGACCGGTATTGAGCTCATTCGCCGGGCTAGGGAGCAGAACCCAGGGCTCAGGGTGATCGTGATCAGCGAGTACGCGGACTTTGAGTACGCGCGGGAGTCCCTCCGCTTAGGGGTGGAGGATTACGTCCTCAAGCCCTTCCGCACCCAGCGGCTCTTAGAGATGGTCCAGCGCCTGCGGGCTAAAATCGCCCAGGAGCGGGATGTGGACGATGATGCCCGTGAAGCGGCCCACGACGAAATGTATGAGGCCATCAGCCGCAGCAGCCTCCCGGGAGCCTTTCGCTGGCTGATCAACAGGGAGCTCTTTGTGGAGCAGTCCACTGCTTCCGCCTGCCGGAAACTGGGAAGCCTCCTCAAAGCGGGGAATGAAGGGGACCTGGAAGCAGAGCTTCATTCCTATTTTCAGCTGATGGATCAGTTCCAGGAGGATACCCGCAGCGTCTATATCTTCATGAACAGCATCATGATCGCTCTCTTGAACACCCTGAAGGAAGTGGGCTTTGCGTACGATGAGGGGGTCTCGATCATGGTTCGGCACATCTCGGCCCATCCTGAGCAGAATGGCAGCCTTGCTATGCTGAAGGAATGGCTTAAGGCCGTGGTGCTGGATACAAATAGGTTGATCCAATCGGCCCCCCAGCGGCGGAAAACCCGCATGATGCACCAGATCAAGCAGTACGTGGACGAGAATTACCAACGAGGGATCAGCCTGGGGAAACTTGCGGAAGAATTCAATGTGAGTACGGGCTATTTAAGCAAACTCTTCTTAGACCAGGTGGGGCAGCACTTTAGCGATTACATCAACGGCCTAAAGGTCCGGAAAGCCATGGAACTCCTCAAAACCACGGATCAGCGCATGTATGAAATCGCGGACTTCCTGGGCTTCCAGAATGCTTATTACTTCAGCTCGTGGTTTAAGCGGGAAGTGGGCGTCACCCCCACCGAGTATAGGGCCGATCCGGGATCTGCCCAAGCGCGTAAGAACTGACAGGAATCGTCGGAAATATGCAGAAATAATTGGCCGATAGGGGGCTCAGCATCGGTGAAGCGAGTTGTTACGTTCGGCGAGATCATGCTGCGCCTGTCCCCTTCTGGGCACGGGCGGTTTGTGCAAGCTGATTCTTTTGATGTGGTTTACGGTGGCGGCGAAGCGAACGTGGCTGTATCCTTAGCCAACTACGGCTTGGATACCCACTTTGTCACCAAAGTGCCCGACCATGAAATTGGGCAGTGTGCCGTAAACAGCTTGCGCCGCTACGGGGTAGGTACAGGTTTCATCCTCCGGGGCGGTGAGCGTCTAGGGATCTACTTCCTCGAACACGGTGCCTCTCAGCGCCCGTCTAAGGTGATCTACGACCGGGCCCATTCTGCAATTTCCCAGGTCAAGCCGGGAGAATTCCACTGGCACGCCATCCTTGAGGGCGCGGATTGGTTTCACTTTACCGGCATAACCCCAGCGCTGGGGAAGGGGCCGGCGACGGTAACTCTGGAGGCGGTGCAAACTGCTAAAGAGCTAGGGGTAACGGTGAGCGCGGATTTGAACTACCGCAAGAAGCTCTGGTCTCCAGAAGAGGCCAAGCAGGTGATGAGCAGCTTGATGCCTTATGTGGACGTTTTGGTGGCTAATGAAGAGGATGCGGACAAGGTGTTCGGCATTACTGCGGGCGAGTCATGTGTGACCGAGGGCAAGTTGAGTGAGGCAGGTTACCAGGAAGTTGCTCTCCAGCTTGTGGAGCGGTTTGGCTTTAAGAAAGTTGCCATCACTCTACGGGAAAGCTTGTCCGCTTCTGTGAACAACTGGTCTGGGCTGCTGTACAACACCAAGAAGTTTTTCCGGTCCCGCAAGTATGAAATCCAGATCGTAGATCGGGTCGGGGCCGGAGACTCCTTTGCTGCAGGCTTGATCTACGGCCTTGTGACTGGAATGCCGGATGGGGAAGCCTTAGAGTTTGCCGCGGCTGCCTCATGCCTTAAGCACACCATCCTTGGCGACTTTAACTTAGTATCTACGAAGGAAGTCCAAACTCTCGCGGCTGGAGATCAATCAGGGAGGGTACAGCGTTAAGCTGAACTAATACAAGGAGGAGACCGCATGACAAAAGCAGAATGCCTGCAAGCAATTAGAGACAGCGGCGTAGTGGCAGTAATCCGCGCTAGCGGGCCCGAGGAACTCCTGCAGATCACAAGAGCCTTGAGCAAAGGCGGGGTGCGAGCCCTTGAGATCACGATGACTTCTCCTGGTGCCTTAGAGACCATCAAGGCTGCGGTGGACGAGCTCCAGGGTGAGGCCATCATTGGGGTGGGGAGCGTACTTGATGCAGAGACGGCTCGCATGGCCATTCTCGCCGGTGCAGAGTTTGTGGTGAGCCCTGCCTTCAAACCCGAGCTGGTCGCGATGTGCAAGCGGTACAGCAAAATCTGCATCCCCGGTGCTTTTACGCCCACAGAGATCTTGACCGCGTGGGAAGCAGGGGCAGATGTGATTAAGATCTTCCCTGCAACCAAGCTAGGCCCGGGATTCATTAAAGACCTCAAAGGGCCTCTGCCCCAGATCGAGGTTACGCCCACTGGTGGGGTAACCTTAGAGAACACCCCCGAGTTTATCAAGGCGGGGGCGGCCTTTGTTGGGGTAGGCAGTTCCCTAGTAGATAAGAAGCTGGTTGCAGAAGGGAACTGGGACGCCCTAAGCGATTTAGCCGCTCGGTTCGTAGCTGCTGCTCAGAGTGCCCGTATATAAATGCGGGCTTATTTTCCGGTTGTAAGACGAAGAAACACTGTAGTAAACTGGGGTTAACTCACCAAGATTGGATTGAGAGCTTTGCACAAATTAGATTCCCATCATTCTGAACCCAGCTCCCTCCACGAACGTGTATTTGTGCAGATGCGCAGGCGCATCCTGGACGGTACCTATGAACCAGGGGCAGTGATCCGGGAGTCACGGATCGCAGCGGAGCTGGGTGTAAGCCGTACCCCCGTGCGGGAAGCCCTTCGCAGGCTGGAGCAGGAAGGGCTTGTCACCATCATCCGCAACAAAGGGGCTGTAGTTGCGGGCATCTCTGAAAAGGACATTCAGGACATTTATGCGGTCCGGGCCTTAGTTGAAGGCCTCGCGGCCAAGTGGGCAGCGATGCACATTACCCCAGAACAGCTCAATGAGCTGGAGTGCCTCCTGATGAAAATGGATCGGGCCGCGGCCGACCATGACTACCGCTCCTGGCGGGAACTGGATACCCGTTTTCATGAAGTGCTGTATGAAGCTTCCCACAGCGTCCCTCTGGAACTGGTACTCTCTGCTTTCCATGACTACCTGCGCAGGGCCCGCCTGGACTCTCTGGCAAGCCCTGGAAGGATGCGCCAGGCTGGGGAAGAGCACGGGGCCATTGTGGCCGCCATCAAGGAAAAGGATCCAGAGATGGCAGCCCACGCCTTGGCTGAGCACGCGCGCAGCGCCGCGGAGAACTGGCTTCGGGTCCACAGGGCACAGCTAGAGAGCGGGAGCAGGAGCAGGGCATGAAGGAGTTTCGCACTGTCCTTCTCGAACACTGGCAGCGTTATCCCCTGATGGAGAAGGGGGACCTGGTGAAGCTCATTTTCCAAAGCGAGTTTGGCACTGGCCACTTTTTGCCTTCTGAGGCAGAGGCATGGGCGAGATTGAGGGACGAGTACGTTGCTTGCCAAAGGGCCTCCAGCTTGACCCCAGTCCCCCCCTTGTTTGAGGGAATTGGCGGAGGCTATTGCCGGGTAAACCTTAGGCCGCTACCTAGGTCTGGGGTGAGCTTGAGAACCGTTGCCCGCTGGTTCGTCCGTTCCGCCAAGGAAGCACCCCCCTGTAAAGACACCCTTGAGGAGAAACTGCAGCTCCTCCTAGGCCTGGCCCGCTCAGGGGAGATGCCCATTCCCGAAGGGGAGCTGGAGGAGTTTTTGGAGGAGTACAGAAAAGCAGGCTATCCAGGGATGCACCACAGCGCTGTTTACCGGGAAGCCTACCAACCAGCCTATCGGGTTGTGCGGCAAGAGTTTGCTCGTTTTGCCTCCCTCTTCGCAGCGATCGATGGTTTGCTGGACAAAGAACCCCACGTGGTGGTGGCCATTGACGGCAACAGCGGTGCGGGGAAAAGCTTCCTAGCTGATCTTCTAGGGGAAGTCTACGACTGCAATATCTTTCACATGGATGACTTTTTCGTACCCAGCGAGCTTAAGAGCAAAGCGCGGCTGGAGGCGCCTGGGGGCAACGTGCACTATGAGCGCTTTGCAGAAGAAGTCCTCCAAGGCCTCAAGGCCCAGCGCTCCTTCACCTACGGAGTCTTTGACTGTGGCACCCAGCGCATAGCGCGCCAGGCTGAAGTGCTCCCAAAGCGGTTGAACATCATCGAAGGCTCCTACAGCATGCATCCTGCCTTTGGGGATCCCTATCACCTTAAGGTGTTTCTGAAGGTGAGCCCGGAAAGGCAGAGGGAGCGCATTATAAGGCGCAGCGGGGAGGCTTTGCTCCGCCGGTTTGTGGAGGAGTGGATTCCCTTAGAAAACCGCTACTTCGATGCTTTCGGCATTCTCGCGCAGGCAGATCTAGTTTTCCATACCTAGAGAGATCAAAAAAGAACTCCATGTGCGGAGTTCTTTCTTCTTCTAGGGCTAGCCCCGGTTCTCGGAGCGGGTGCCCGCGTATTTTTTCCCCAGAGCTTTCTCATACATCTCCATAAAGCGAGTCCGGGCCATGTGAGGGCTCCAGTTGCCTTCCCAAGCAAAGCCCTCTGGCCTATCGCAGTTCCCACTTAGCCAGAAAACATTGACAAAGCCAGGTGTCTGGAGTGATGTTTCGCAGTTAAAGGCACCGTGCATGGAAGGCCCAGCGGTTTCATCGTCAGAGGTTGTCCACACCACGATGGCGTGCTCATCAGGACACTCATAGTTATGTTCGGTGTCCTCGGTTAAGCAGTAGTATATAATGGCCTTCCACTCTTCCGCACGGATCAAGGCAATGGGAGTGAGTGTCCTGCTCGTCATGGTATTCACCTCTTATCCTGAAGGTATCTATAGTATAACACAATAACGTTAATGCGCAAAGGGACAAAAACACCTTTGCGTTATGGTATTATTATGCTATAATAGGAAATGTGTTGAAATGGTTTTGGGAGGAACTTACAGTGGAGAAAGCACGACTGAGTGGGTATATCAACCGGGAAGTCTACAAGGAGGCTAAGATCCAGGCAGTGAAGGAGGACATCAGCCTTTCAGCCTTGGTGGAGAAATCACTTGAACTGTACCTGGGCAAGGCCAGGGAGCAGCTGGAGCCAAAGCAGAAAATGAGGCTGGTTGAGGGGAACTAAGCCGCGGGAAAGTATGGTGGGCAGAGTGATCATAAGTGCAAGCCGTCGCACTGATGTGCCGGCCTTCTTTGGGCACTGGTTTATCAGGCGGCTTGAAGAGGGATATGTCATCGTCCGCAACCCGATGAACCACAGCCATGTTAGGCAGATCGAGCTGTCTCCAGACCTGGTAGACTGCATCGTCTTCTGGACCAAGAACCCTGAGCCCTTCCTCACGTATCTGCCCCAGTTAGATGCCATGGGATATACTTACTACTTTCAGTTTACCCTCAACCCCTATCCGCGAGCCGTTGAGGGGGGCTTGCCCGCGCTTTTCACTCGAATTGACACCTTCAAACGGCTCGCGAGGCATGTGGGGCCAAAGCGGGTGGTGTGGCGCTATGATCCCATCATCTTAGGGGATAAGCTGACCCTCCAATGGCACGTGGAGCAGTTTTGGGCTCTAGCTTCGGAGCTTCAGGGCTCAACGGAGCGCTGTGTCTTTAGCTTCGTGGATTTCTATAGAAAGACCTTGCGCAATACTAAACACCTCAACCTTCGGCCCATTACGGAGGAAGAGATGCATGTGTTAGGCAGGTTTATCGGTGAGGTAGGGCAGGAGCGGGGCATGGTAGTGAGCACCTGCTGTGAGGAGCTAGATCTATCCTCCTATGGTATCACAAAGGGCAGCTGCATCCACAAAGCGCTGGTGGAGGAACTCACAGGAAAATCCTGCGGCGCGCCGCGGGATCGGAACCAAAGGGCGGGGTGCGGCTGTGCGGCTAGTGTTGATATCGGCGCTTACAACACTTGCCTTCACCAATGCGCTTACTGCTATGCCAATGCGAGCGCCAAGGCAGTTCAGGATAATGTGGTGAAGCACGATCCCCGCTCACCTGTTTTGATTAACGGTTCTCATGGTCATGAGTAAAGGGGGCCTGTAACATGGAAGGCAGGACTGGGAGCTCCCCCTGCTGGCTCAGGTACGATTTGCAGCCGCAGGCGGCTCAGGAGGATCGGGAGAACCCGCTGCGGGTAGTGGCGGTCCTTGGCGGGAGCGCTACTGCCGCGTGCATCGCAGAAGAACTTGAGCGGGCGGGCAAAGGGCTTTACCGCACCACACCAGAGTTTGTGGCCGAGCCCAGTAGGGCCAGCCTTGTGGTGGGGCTTGATCTCCTGGGGCCCTTCGCGGATCAGCTCGGGGAAGAAGGGTTTGTGATTAAACCTGGGGCCTGGGAGGGGCAGGTGGTCATCACCGCCAAGACAGAGAGAGGCCTTCTCTACGGAATGTTTGCCTTTCTCAGGGAGCTGCGCTTGGGACGGAGCTTTGCCAGCCCCGGGGGGAGTGAAGCATTCTTATTAGAGAACCCCTCTGTGCCCATCCGCATGATCAATCATTGGGATAACCTCGATGGCAGCATTGAGCGGGGGTATGCGGGACGGTCCATCTTGTGGAATGGGGGAACCCTTGCTAAGGACCAGGAGCGCATAGCCGCCTATGCTCGCCTCCTCGCTTCGGTGGGCATTAATGCCATTTCCATCAACAACGTCAACGTACATACAGCAGAAACGGGCTTGATTGGCCCTAAGCTTCCCTTGGTGGAACGCCTTGCGGATATATTCCGCCCCTGGGGGATTAGAGTGTTATTGTGCATCAACTATGCCAGCCCCATGGAACTGGGGGGCCTCACCACCGCAGATCCCCTCGATCCTCACGTACAAGAGTGGTGGGCAGAGAGGGCCCGGGCCATCTACGCCCGGATTCCCGACTTCGGCGGATTTGTGGTGAAAGCCGATTCCGAACACCGTCCTGGCCCCTTTACATACGGCCGAGACCATGCTCAAGGGGCAAATATGCTGGGAAAGGCATTGGAGCCCTACGGCGGGATCGTGATTTGGCGATGCTTTGTGTACAACTGCATGCAGGATTGGCGTGATCACACGACCGACAGGGCCCGGGCGGCCTATGACACCTTCATGCCCTTGGATGGGAAGTTTGCCCAGAACGTTGTCCTCCAGATCAAGAACGGGCCCATGGATTTCCAGATCAGAGAACCTGTCTCGCCCCTCTTTGGAGGGCTCAGCCGGACTAACCAGATCTTAGAACTGCAGATCACCCAGGAATACACAGGCCAGCAGAAAGACCTCTGCTACCTTGTGCCCCTCTGGAAGGAAGTCTTAGATTTTGACACCTTCGCGCAAGGCCCTGGTTCAACAGTGCAGGAAATTGTTGCGGGGAGAGTATTCCCCCAGGCATACTCAGGGATCGCAGGCGTGTCCAATGTGGGGTCAGATCCAAACTGGACAGGCCACACCCTTGCCCAAGCAAACCTTTACGGGTTTGCTCGGTTGTGTTGGAACCCTGGGCTGAGCGCAGCGGAGGTGGGCGAGGAATGGGTGCGGCTGACATTCGGCGATGACGAGAGAGTTAAGTCTGTTATCCTGGAGATGCTCCTTAAGTCCCGTGAGATCTACGAGAACTACACAGTGCCCTTGGGGATCGGCTGGATGGTGAACCCTGGGCACCACTACGGGCCCAACGTGGACGGGTATGAATACGACCGTTGGGGCACATATCACCGGGCTGATTGGCAGGCAATCGGGGTGGATCGGACCCTGCAGGGAGGAACGGGCTTTGCGGGGCAGTACCACCAACCAAACGCAGAGCTGTATGAATCTCGGGAAAGGTGCCCAGAGGAGCTGCTGCTCTTCTTTCACCGGGTTGGTTACAGGGAGCGGCTTCGGTCTGGGAAGACCCTGATCCAGCACATCTACGACACTCACTTCGCCGGGGTGGAGCAGGTTCAGGAGATGATTGCCCGTTGGAACTCCTTGGAGGGGCGAGTTGATCCTGAAACCTTCGTGCATGTGGCTGCCAAACTGCAGGAGCAACTAAAAAACGCCACGGAGTGGCGTGATGTGGTCAACAGCTATTTCTACCGCAAGTCTGGCATCCCCGACGAGCGGGGGAGAAAGATCTATTGAGCAGAAGATGGTGGAGATGAAGGGACTCGAACCCTCGACTTCCACGTTGCGAACGTGGCGCTCTCCCAGCTGAGCTACATCCCCACCTTTCGGAAAAAAGTATTCGCTGCTCCGTCCCAATATCCTTCTATCCAGGCCGGGAAGAGAGAAAAAATGCGCTGCCCCAAGTGAGGCAGCGTTTCTGTTTTTCTAGTAATCCCGGTATTCCTTCCAGACATCCAGAACCATGAGATAGCGCCTGGGTTCCATCCCTTTGAAGGGGATATTGCTGGTGCAGAAAATGTATCCGCCGCCCGGTTTACCGTGCTCCAGTGCGTAGCGGGCGCTGGCTTTTACCTCTTCATCGGTCCCGGTTTGCAGGGCGGCGCAGTGAACATTGCCACACAAGCATACCTTATCCCCCACCAGTCCCTTTACTACCTTAATGTCCACTCCCGCCATTGGATCCAGGGAGTGGAGGGCATGGGGTTCACACTCCACCAGCTGATCGAGGATGGGCATGATGTTCCCGTCGGTGTGCTTGATGGTGTAAGCCCCTGCGGCCTTTGTCTCCCGGATAATCCTTGCCAGATAAGGCTGGACAAAGCGGCGGAACATCTGGGGAGAAAGGAAGGGGCCGGTGTTGAAGCAGTAATCAGAGCAGAGGATGAAGCAGTCGAGCCCCTTTTCGATAAGGCGCTTGTTCCGGGCAATGGCCGCCTCTGCCATGGCCTCTGCCTGGGCTTCAACTTCCTCGGGGTGATCCGCGATACGGTACACAAACGCTTCGAAGTCTTTCCCATCTGGTATGGCAAAGGTGCCATCCCCGTGAGTGGTTAGCATGTAGGTATCCCCGGTGAGGGCCCGGATGTGCCTCGCAGTCTCTCCGATCCACTTCTCCGCGAGGTAATGAATGGGAATGATGGACCACTCGAGCTTGGAGTAGACCTCAAGCATGTACTCGGCGTTTTCTTTCACCAGGCGTTCCTGCTCCTTGGGGCTGCGTCCCTCAAGCTGGTGCTGGCGCAGAAAGGGTTTGCCGAACATCTCTTCCTCTAACTGGAACTCCAGCTCAAAAGTGGGCACTTGATCAGGTATTCCCAGGTCTAAAGCTGTGGCTGCCCGCTGTCGCGGCGTCATAAGATCTCCCCTTTCGTGCGGTTTGACTCTATAGTCTTTCGGCTCGGGGCAGGCCTTTTCCTTCGCAGGTGGTGGAGATAGGGCAGGGATTAAGGAGAAGTTATTTAATCTATAAAGAGATACGGAGGGGTAGTAGAAAGCGAGGGTGCTAAGGATGGAAATAGTCGTAGCAGGACACATCTGCTTGGACGTGATCCCCAAGTGGCCAGCTGGCAGCCTAGAGGCGCTTCAGCCTGGGACGATGGTCGTGATGGATGGAATTTCCTTTGCCACCGGAGGAGCGGTGTCAAACACCGGGATCGCCCTGCGTAGGCTGGGTTTCCAGCCAATTCTTGTAGGGCGGATCGGCAGCGATCACTTCGGGGAGATTGTGCAGCGTATCTATGCGGAAGAGGGCATCGATGGGCAGTACCTGGCTGTGTGCCCAGGTGAAACCACTTCATACACCATCGTGCTAAGCCCTCCTGGATCGGACCGGGCGTTCCTCCACTATCCTGGAACCAATGACTGCTTTTCCTCGTGGGACGTAGACTTTTCCACACTGCCCAAGGGGTTGTTTCACTTCGGCTACCCACCCCTCATGGCCAACATGTACCAAGACGGCGGCAGGCAGCTAGTTGATCTCTTCCAGCGTGCCAAGGCAGCAGGGATGGTCACAAGCCTCGATATGGCCATGCCAGACCCTGACTCCCCTGCAGGCCAAGCCTCATGGAGGGACATCCTCGCCGCGGTCTTGCCCTTTGTGGATGTGTTCTTGCCTAGCATTGACGAGCTCCTCTACATGCTAGGGCGCATAGGGCCTGTGACAAGCCTGGCCATGGTGGAAGAAGTGGCAGAGGAGGCCCTCGCGATGGGTGCGGGCGCTATAGGGATTAAGCTTGGAGATCAAGGCTTGTACCTCCAGACTGGGCCTCAGGGGGACGGGCTCTTAGGGCCCGGATGGGGCAACCGCCAGCTCACAGCGGCGTGTTTCGTGGTGGACGTTCAAGGGACAACAGGGGCAGGGGATTCCACCATCGCAGGATTCCTAGCTGGGATTGCCGAGAAACAGAGCCCTGAGGAAACCCTTACCTGGGCAGTGGCGGTGGGTGCCCACTGCGTGGAAATGCTCTCAGCCACAGAAGGGATACCCCCCTTAAGCCAAGTGCAGGAGCGGATCGGCGAAGGCTGGGCCAGGCGCCCCCTTTCGCTAGATTGCCCTCGCTGGCGAGTTGGGGAAGGCAACTTGTTAGTTGGGCCACGAGATATGAAAGGATGATTCAGTAATGGCAATTGTAACACTGCGAGAACTACTTCCTCAGGCTCAAGCCAAGGGCTGCGCGGTGGGGTCCTTTAACGCCGCTGACCACAGCATGGCAGAAGCCATCTTACAAGCAAGTGCGGAGCTTAGTTCCCCGGTTATTCTGAGCGTGGCAGAGGTGCACTTTCGCTACCTGGATGTGCCCGCTTTCCTGCGCTACCTAAGGGATCGGGCAGAATCCCTGCGGATCCCTGTGGTGATCCACTTGGACCACGGTACTCGACTCGAGACCATCCAGCAAGGGTTAGACCTTGGTTTTTCCTCGGTAATGATCGACGGTTCTGCCTTACCCTACAGCGAAAACGCAGCGCTAACCAAGAGGGTTGTCCAGTTGGCCCACAAGTATGGGGCCAGCGTAGAGGCGGAGCTGGGCCATGTGGAAGGCGGGGAAGGGAACCTCACCGACGGGACGGAAGTTGACCCGGCGAACTTCACCGATCCGAGCCAGGCTGCGCAGTTTGTTGCCGAGACGAATGTAGACGCTTTGGCTGTATCCATCGGGACAGTGCACGGCCCGTATCGAGGGGAGCCTAAGCTTGAGCTGGGGCTTCTGGCAGAGATCAGGGCCCAAACCGCGGTGCCCTTAGTCCTGCATGGCGGCTCAGGCTTGAGCGCTCAAGATTTCCGCAATGCCATCGCTGGGGGAATTACGAAGGTGAACTTCTTCACGGAAAACTCCCTTGCTGGGGTTGGGGCCGTACGGAGCCTCTTAGGCCAGGGCAGGCCTGTTGGTTACCCCGATCTCATCGCAGCAGCCAAAGCCCAGATGAAAGCTGTGGTGGCTCAGCAGATTGAGGTGTTCGGAACGGAGAAGCTCAAGGGGTAGATCTCCTGGTAGATTAGGGCGTTACTGTTAAGGGATTGAAAACAATACAAAAACAGGGGAGTTAAACAAGGAATACGCATATTCATGCAGAATAACCCTCTAATAGCTTCTGCGGTCCGAGATCTCGCAAGGCCAATGAATAATTATGAGGAGGGTATTCGTATGAGAAAGTTGCTGGCTGTAGTTCTTCTGTGTTTGATCCTGAGCGCGGTGGCCGTCGCACAGGAGCCGGTCCAAGGGGGAACATTCCGTTTCGCCCTGACCACCAATCCCCGTGGTATGTTTAACCCCATTTTGTACACAGAACAATATGACTCCTACATTATCGATCTTGTGTATGACGGGCTGATCTACATTGATGAGCAGCTCCAACCTCAGCCAAGGCTCGCGAAGGGCTGGGAGATCTCGGAAGATGGGTTGTCAATTACCTTCTTCCTCCATGAAAGGGTCAAGTTCCATGATGGAGTAGAGGTCACAGCCGAGGACGTTGAGTTTACTTACAAAACCATGCTGCACCCAGAGTATACCGGTGTGCGCTATGGCAGCTTCAAGCTGTTGGTGGGTGCAGAGGAGTACCACAACGGTGAAAGAGACGATGTGCCTGGCATCGAAGTAATCGATGACTACACCATCAAGTTCACCATCACTGAGCCATATGCTCCCCTCGTGACTCAGTTCGGCTACGGTGTCCTTCCTAAGCACCTCTTAGGGGATATTCCTGTGGGTGAACTAGAGCAGGCAGAGTTTAACAGGCATCCAATTGGCGCAGGCCCCTTCAAGTTCGTGGAATTCATGACCGACCAGCACGTCATATTGCAGGCCAACGATGACTATTTCCTCGGCCGGCCCAATATTGACCAGGTTGTCTTCCAGCGGGTGGCCTTTGATGCCCTTCCCATCTACATCCGCCAGCAACGGGTCGATTACGCGGAGATCTCCCCGGACAACTACGCAGAAGTAAGCGGTATTCCTGGGGTCGACCTCTACATCTATGAAGAACTGAGCTACAACTACATCTGCTTCAACCTGCGCCAGCCTCGCTTCGCGGACCCAGTTGTGCGCCAGGCAATCACCTACGGTTTTGACCGGGAAACCTATGTGGAGGTCCTCAGAGAAGGCTTCGGGATTGTGGCCAATGCGCCCATTCCTATGGCTTCTTGGGCTTTCACCAGTGAAGGTATCAATGAGTATCCGTACAATCCAGAACTGGCAGCCCAGATGCTAGCAGATGCTGGCTGGAAGCCTGGGGCAGGCGGCATCCTGGAAAAAGATGATATGCGCTTGGAGTTTGAGTTCCTCGTGCCCGAGGGCAGCCGGGTAACTGAGCAGATGGCCCTGCTCTTCCAGCAGAACATGGCGGATATCGGGATTAAGGTCAACCTGGTATTCATGGAGTTCAGTGCCGCTGTTGACCGGGTAGATGCCCGTGAGTTCGATACCTTTACCATGGGCTGGAGCCTCACTGTGGATCCTGACCCCCACGGCATCTGGCATTCCACCTCTCCTTGGAACGATCCTGGCTTCTACCATGACCGGTCTGACGAGCTCATCGAGATGGGCCGGAGAGAGACCGATCCTGAGAAGCGCAAAGAGATCTACGCCGAATGGCAGCGGATCATCAACTACGAACTGCCCACCATGTTCCTGAGCTACGGTGTCACCGTTGCCGCAGTTAATGAACGGGTACAAGGCATCAATACTGAGCCTGGCCCCCTTGGCCCTCTGGGTGGCTTGCAGAGACTCAGTCAGATCTGGATCCAAGACTAATTGCAGACTAGGTTTAAACTGGGGCCGCAGCCCAAGCACGGGCTGCGCCCCTTCCTAATACTTGAGGTGATTGAATGTGGCGCTATATTGTTAGAAGGGTTTTTGTGCAAGGAATCCCCGTACTCTTGGGTTTCACTTTTTTGCTGTACCTGGTGATTACCATCGCACCAGGCAGCCCGGTGACGCACCTAAGGGGAGTGCCTAATATCGACGAGGAGACTATTGCCCGGCGGGAAGCTCAGCTCGGCCTAAACGATTCTTTTCCCGTGCAGTACGCAAAATGGTTGGGTAGGGTGCTTAAGGGAGATTTAGGTTTGTCCTTTGACTCATCCCGGAGGCCTGTGGCAGACCTGATCATGGAGCGTATGCCTGCCACCATCCTCTTGTCCCTCTGTTCCATCATTCTCGCATGGGTCATTGGGATTCCCGTGGGGATACTTTCCGCGAGGTATCAGTACTCCGCCTTGGACTACGCTGTGACGTTCTTTGCGTTTGTAGGTATTTCCATTCCTAGTTTCTTTTTTGGACTGCTGCTCTTATATGTCTTTGCCTTGAAATTAGACGTCTTGCCTGCGGGCGGCTTCTTTATGGCCGGAGAAGCCCGCACATTCCTTGGCTATGTGAAGTACTTGCTCCTACCCAGCATTACGCTGGGCCTAAGCGATATCGCGGGCATCGCCCGGTACATGCGTTCCAGCCTGTTGGAAGTTTTGGGCCATGATTTTCTCCGCACCGCCCGGGCCAAGGGCTTGGGGGAGAATATCGTGGTGTATAAACATGCACTGCGCAATGCTCTCTTGCCCATCTTGACCCTTATGGGTTTTACCATTCCTTTTATATTCTCTGGCGCAGTGATTGTAGAGAACATCTTTGCTTGGCCTGGCCTGGGATCCCTGGCCATTCAGGCAGTGAGTGAGCGGAACTATCCAGTCATCATGGGCATCAACCTCATGTTTGCTGTCTTAATTTTCATTGGGAACTTGATCGCGGACATCTCCTATGCGGTGGCCGATCCGCGCATCAGGTACGAGTGAGGAGGGCGGCTATGCGCAAATTTTGGCAGCGGTTCCGCCGCAACAAGTTCGCCCTGATTGGACTGTGTATATTGACAGCGTTTATTCTGGCAGCGGTTTTTGCGCCCCTCTTGGCTCCCCATGATCCCAATCGCGCGAATCTACGCATGCGCAACCAGCCCCCTTCCAGGGAATATCCCTTTGGCACCGACGATATGGGCAGGGACATCCTTTCCAGGCTGCTCTACGGCGGTAGGATTTCCTTGTCGGTAGGGCTCGTCTCTGTGGGGATCTCTTTGAGCATCGGCCTAGTCTTAGGCTCTCTCGCGGGTTACTTCGGCGGTTTTGTGGATACGTTCATCATGCGCCTCGCGGACATTTTCTACAGCTTTCCGTTCCTGATACTGGCCATCACCATTTCCGCGATTTTCGGGCCGTCTATCTACAACACCATGATTATCCTCGGAGTCTTAAGCTGGCCTGGGCCTGCGCGGCTTCTCAGGGCGGAGTTCCTCAAACTGAAAACCACCGACTTTGTGGCTGCAGCTACTGCCCTAGGGGCTCGTCCTGGGCGGATCATGTTCAGGCATATCTTGCCCAATGCTTTTTCACCGCTGTTGGTCTCCGCAACTTTGGGAGTGGCCTCGGCCATCCTGTCTGAGGCAGGCTTAAGTTTCCTAGGCCTTGGAGTACCACCACCGGCACCATCATGGGGCAACATGCTGAATCGGGCAAGGCCCCTCCACATCTTGGCCGGAATGCCCTGGATGTGGATTCCACCAGGGCTGGCAGTGTTCGTGGTAGTGCTCAGCATCAACTTCGTAGGAGATGGCCTTCGGGATGCCTTTGACCCCAGGCAGGATCAGACACAGCAGCACGACTAGCAGCATAACAGCAAACAAGGGACTCTTCAGAGTCCCTTGTTTTGTGCTGGGCTGATGCTGCCTTGGGCGGCCATCATCCGTTCAGCCCGTTCGATAGCAGCCCGCACCAGCGACCCAGCTTCTCGGGTCGTGATGTTGCCCCAATCCCCGTCTTGCACCTTGTGGTAGAATCCAAGTTCTGCTGCCAGCTCATACTTTAACCGGTCAGACATGATCCCACGTCGACGTGCCATTGGTCATCACTCCCGGGCATAGTATCC
The DNA here is from genome assembly GCA_001028815.1 of Peptococcaceae bacterium 1109. Classification (GTDB taxonomy): domain Bacteria; phylum Bacillota; class Limnochordia; order Darwinibacteriales; family Darwinibacteriaceae; genus 1109. The sequence goes on along the minus strand of LDJB01000003.1, from coordinate 193,305 downwards.
CCACGGGAAAGCCTACTCACACAGGAAAGAGGATCCGAGCCAGATAGATAGCGCCCACCAAGGTTACAGAGCTTAGGGCAGTAGTAGCCAGCACCGTTTGGGCCGCAAAGCGGGGCGAGCTGTCGAATTCCACGGCAATGAGAGCGTTATTCACTGCTGCAGGGGCAGCAGAGGAGATAAAGAGCGTTTGCGCCACTGCACCGGAAAAACCCATCACCTGAATGAGAAGCCAGGCCAGCAAGGGGCTTCCCACGAGGCGCAGGGCTCCAGCGAACCAGACCCCAGGGTCTTTTACGCGGAAGCTGTTCTTGCTCAGCTGGACTCCTAGGGTGACCAGGGCCACTCCGACTAAGGCGCTGTTCGCGTACTGCGCGGGCGTCCACAGCAGGGGTATTTGGGAAAGATCCACAGGCAGTGCCCGGGCAGCAATGGTGAGGGGAAGAATCCAGATGCTGGGCATGCGGATGATCCTCGCCACTAAGCCCCGCCAATCTGGCGCGCTGGAGTGGGCCACGTTCAGTACTCCCAATGAGATGTTCCCGGTGTTCTGGAAAAGCATCACCATGATCTGGGCGGTAAGGGCCTGAGCCTGCAGGGGGCTGCCGGAGAAGGCGAGGGTAATCAAGGGAAGGCCCAGATTGCCTGAGTTGTAGAATGAGGCTGCGTTGGTGAAAGCTCCCAGTTCCTCCCTGGACATCCCCAGCCGCCGCCCCACAAGGGTGCTCACCAGGTAATTAAGGACGAACAGCAGCACCGCAAACAAGAATGCCAGGGCCATCTCTCTGGTGATTTCCGCCTGATAGAGGTTGACAAAGAGAAAGCAAGGCATGAGCACATTAAAGTACATCTTGCTCAAAGACGGTAGGTGGATATCGTACGTTTTCCCTAAGATGGCGCCTAACAGGATAAGGACGAAGATGGGCATGATGGTGTTGGTGAGAATGTGAAGGACTAGTTCCATGGGTACCCCGTTTCCTAGCATGATGTTTCTTACCTAGTTCGACCAAAAAGGCCAGGCTCCTTGATTAAGACATCAAATTACCTAAGGACATTATGATTTTACAATACTTCACTTCTGTGAGCAGGTACAATAAAGACAAAACTACAAAAAATCGGAGGAACGATAACATGGTCTTACAAGAAATCAACCAAGCACTGCAGCGGGGCGATGTCAACGGGGTTACCCAAGGGATCAAGAGCGCACTGGAGCAGGGCTTGGAACCTAGGCAGATCCTCAACGAAGGCCTGCTGGCGGCTATGGAAGTGATCGGCATCAAGTTCAAGAACAACGAAGTCTTCGTCCCGGAAGTCCTCATCGCCGCCCGGGCTATGAACGCGGGTATGGAAGTCTTGAAGCCACGGCTGATCGAAACTGGGGTAGAGCCCATCGGAACAGTGGTTTTAGGCACCGTCAAGGGCGACTTGCATGACATCGGCAAGAACCTAGTCCGGATGATGTTCGAAGGCAGCGGGCTCACCGTCCACGATCTGGGCGTCGATGTGTCCGCGGAACGCTTTGTGGAAGCCATTAAGGAGTATAAGCCCCAGATCGTAGGCATGTCTGCCTTGCTTACCACTACCATGGGCGAGATGAAAGCTACCATCGAAGCCATCAAAGCAGCGGGCCTGCGGGATCAAGTAAAGATTATGGTAGGGGGAGCCCCGGTTACTGCTAAGTTTGCCCAGGAAGTGGGCGCGGACGTGTACGCCAAGGACGCAGCGGAAGCAGCTTTTGAAGCGAAGAAGCTGGTTTACTAAGAATTCTCAGGGAGGATACTATGAAACCCATTGAGAGAGTAAGCTTAACCCTTCAGCACAAAGAGGCGGACCGCATCCCCGTGTACCCGCTGCTCTGCGGGGTGTCCCGCAAACTTGTGAATGCGTCCTATCCTGTGTGGAGCACGGATATGGACGTGTGCGCTGAAGCGTACGAAAAGGTCACGGATATGTTCGGCCTGGACGTGATCTGCACCCTCATCGACCTCTCGGTGGAAGCAGCAGATTTTGGCCAGAAGATCGTTTTCCCCGAAAACGAAGCGGCTCATCCAGATTTCAACGACTATATGCTCAAATCCACTAAAGACATCTACACCGTGGAACCCATCAAGTTCCCCGCGGCCAAGCGCATGAACGGCCATGTCCGTCTCTGCGATCGGTTGGTAAAGAGCAAGGGCCAGGACGTGCCTGTGGTGGCCTTTGTCTTTGGCCCCTTAGGGATCTTGAGCATGATGCGGGGCCAGGCCAACCTCTTCATGGACATCATTGACGATCCTGATGCTGTGAAGCACGGAGTGGCGGCGATCACAGAAACGCTCCTAGAATACGTGGACGCCCTGGCAGCTACTGGAGTCCACGCCATCATGCTGGACACCTTGTTTGCCTCCCAGTCTATTATGAGTAAGCAGATGTGGCTGGAATTCGAGGGAGTATACGTAGAGAAAATCGCAGACCGCATCCGGGAAAAAGGCTGCATGGTCATGGTGCACAACTGCGGCACAGGTATTTACTTTGACGCCCAGATTCAGACCATGAAGCCCACTGCCATCTCCTTCCTCCACGTTCCCGATGACTGCAGCTCCTATGAGGATGCGCAGGCCAAGTATGGGGATAAGATTACCTTTATCGGGCATGTGCCGCCTACCTGGCTCTTGTACGCCACTGAGGAGGAAGTTCGGGAAGAGTGCCGCAAGGAAATCGCGATGCACAAGGCAGGAGGCGGGTTTATCTTAGCCACAGGCTGTGAATACCCAGCAAACCTCTCCTTTGATAAGGCCCAGGTAATTATCGACAGTGCAAAGGAGTTCGGCCGCTACTGAGAGTAGTAAGAATATTAGATGCTGCGCACGACCATCTGTAATAGGATGGTCGTGGCGCGTACACGCAAAAGGAGCTGAAGAACTTACTATGCGGCTAAAAGTCATTGCCTGTGAGGTCCTTACCCGGGAGTTCTGCCTCTGCGCCGCTAGTTCACCTCATGTGGTTGACCTGGAGTTTACCCAGAAGGATGCCCATGAAAACAGCGCTGCACTAAGAGGACTTATTCAAGAGAAGATAGATGGAGCATCAGAGGGACAGTACGATGCCATCCTCCTGGGTTACGGTTTATGCGGTAACGGTACTGTAGGGCTTGTCGCGCGCAGCACGCAGCTGGTGCTTCCCCGGGCCCATGACTGCTGTACCCTGTTTTTGGGGTCGCGCCTTAAGTTCAAGGAGCATTTTTCCCAAAACCCCAGCCAGCCCTTTACTTCTGTAGGCTATATGGAACGGGGCGACAGCGATGTGCGCACCTCGGACCTGCGGGAAACCTTGGGGCTGAACCGTACCTTTGAAGAGTATGCGGCCCTTTACGGGGAAGATAACGCCCGCTATATTATGGAAACCCTTTATCCCGCGTTCACCATGGATAAGCACGGGGAGAGGGTGGTGTTCATTCGAGTCCCAGAAACGGATACGGGCGATTGGGCGGCCCGCTTTCAAGAAAAGGCAGAACGGGAAGGGAAGGAATTTGTGGAACTGGAGGGCAGCATTGAGCTCATCAAGCGCCTCGTACACGGCCAGTGGGGTCCAGAGGAGTTTCTCGTGGTCCCACCAGGGCGGGAGATCGAAGGCGTCTATGACTGGGATGAGATCTGTCGCCTAAGCCAGGAAGGGGAGTAGAAGTGGCGGAGATAATCCTCAGTGATGGTGAACACAGAACAGTCATCCCAGTGAAACCAGGTGAAACGGTTTACGGGGCACTAGTACGGGAAGGTGCGCAGTTGGACAGCTACTGCGGCGGTTCAGGCACATGCGGGAAGTGCAGGGTGCGGGTGCTTCAAGGCGCCCCGCCAGTGACGCCCGCTGAGGAGGCATTCCTCTCTCCAGAGGACGTGAACGAAGGGCTTCGCCTGGCCTGCTACCTTGCGGCAGAGGACGGCATGGTCCTGGAAACCTTGGGCGTCGGGCCTCTGGAGGTTGTCACCGGCGGCGCAGAGAGGGAAGTGGCTGTCAATCCCTTGGTGAGGCAGGTACAGGTTGGGGCCCCGGAAAGCACTATCCACCACCAGCGGGACATAGCAGCCCGCGTGGGAGAGGCAGCGGGTGCCAAGGAGGTTGCGCCGCAGTGCCTCCCGGCACTTGCCCATCTGAAGGCTGGGGAAGATTACTCCGTGGTGGTACGGGGCCATACCATCATCCACGTTCGGGAAGGCTTTAGGCCAGTGTACGGCATCGCGGTGGACATTGGCACGACGACTATGGCAGCGTACCTTATGGACCTGGCCACCGGTAAGGAAGTGGCCGTGGAGTCCATGGCAAATCCCCAGCGCAGCTTCGGCGCGGATGTAATTTCCCGAATTGCTTTCAGCCAAAGCGTCCCTGAAGGCGTCCCCCAGCTGCAAAAAGCTTTAGTGGAAGGGCTGAACCATCTTACCGAACGGCTTTGCCAGAAAGCTCAGGTACCCTCCACTGATATCTATCTCATGACGGTGGTGGGGAACACCGTGATGCTCCACACCTTGCTGGGAGTGAGCGCACTGAGCATCGCCAACGCGCCCTTTGTCCCAGTCTTCTCTGAACAGCTGGAACTGGAGGCCAAGGAGCTGGGCATAGATATCAACCCCCTTGGCGAAGTGGTACTGCTCCCCTCCGTCTCGGGGTATGTGGGGGCGGACATTATCGCGGACATGTTAGTTTGCGGCCTGGAAAGCCAGGAGGGATTCAGCCTCCTCATCGATGTGGGCACTAATGGCGAGATTGTATTGGGGAACAAAGAGCGGTTTCTAGCCTGCTCCGCCGCAGCGGGGCCTGCCTTTGAAGGGGCGAACTTGTCCTGCGGGATGGCGGGAGTCCCCGGGGCCATATCCGCCTTCCGGTTTGTGAACGGCCGCAGGGAATTTGAGGTAATTGGGGGCGGAGAACCCAAGGGCATTTGCGGTTCAGGCCTCATCGATATTGTAGCGGAGCTGCTCCGCTGTGGGTTCTTGGATGACACCGGCGCCTTCGTGGGTGAACGGGCTTTAGAGGATTGGCAGCGCCCCATGTTGAAGTCTAAAAGCGGTATGGCAGCCTTTGCAGTGACGGAAGACATCCTCTTGACCCAAAGAGATGTGCGGGAGCTGCAGCTTGCAAAGGGCGCGGTCAAAGCTGGGATCTTGACCCTCCTCAAAGAGGCAGGTATTACCTCCGGCCAGGTAGCCGCAGTGTACCTTGCAGGGGGCTTTGGGAGCCACATTAACGTGAAAAACGCATGCACCGTGGGGCTATTCCCCAAGGAGCTAGAGGATAGGGTAGTCCAGATGGGCAACGGCGCGGGCGCGGGGGCCAAGATGTGCCTCTTAGATAAATCCCAGCTGCAGCGTGCCGCCGCCCTCAAGGGCAAGGTGGAGTACATCGAGCTGTCCACTCGGACAGACTTTCAGAGTATTTTCATGGAAACCATGTTGTTCTAGATCACAGAAGGGAGGCCTCCAGATGGAACCGCGCAGCCGCCTGTTGGATCAGTCCATTGAGACCGCGATAGTATATTCCATTGCTTGCGGCGTGGGCTGCAAGGTGGTGGATCGGCAGGGGAATTCCTATGTTGAGGAAAAGAACGCGATCTGCGGGTTGGTGTTCCACCAGGACGGGGATGGGAAGGAATGCCGCCGTTCCAATCTGTATGGAGGCTACCAAGCGGAACAGCTTGGGGATTACTACGTCTATTTCTGCCCAGTTGGCTTAGCTAACTGGGCTGTCCCTGTTTTGTATAGGGGAGTGGCTGAGTACTACCTCATAGGCGGGCCTGTGCTCCTCCATGAGGTGGATAGCCTTTTCATGGAGAGCTTGTACCGGCAAAATCCTGCTCTCCGAGAGAGGGAGGATGAAGTGCGGGAAGCGCTGCGGGGCATACCTGTGGTGACGCCCACCCGTGTGCGGTACTTGGCCAAACTCTTGATGCGCCTCAGCAAAGAGCTAATGATCCCTGAACTCCCTGCCCTCGCTGCCCGGAAGGAATACCACGAACTGGGGGCGGGGATCGCAGAGACTATCCATGAGCAAAAGGCCCGGGGGGCCAAAGGGGCGCAAGCCTTTGAACTGGAGAAGGACCTAATATTCGCGGTCAAAACCGGCGATCAGCTAGGCGCGCGAAAGATCCTAAACGAGATCCTCGGTATCATTTATTTCGAAGATACCAGCTTCAAGGTGAAAAAATCCCGCATTGTGGCCCTGACCGCGCTGCTGTCCAGGGCGGCTATTGAAGCAGGGGCTGATTTAGAAACCATTTTCGGGATTGAGAACTCCTACCTCATTGAGATCCAAGGGATGAACGACTTGATGGAGCTATCCTGGTCCCTAGTCCCGGTCTTAGAGGGGTTTATTGAATCTACCTTCGGTTCCAGGAGCCTCAAGAACCGGGACCTCATCCACAAGGCGGTGAACTTCATCCGCACTCACTACCGGGAAGATTTGGTCCTAGAAGATGCTGCTCGGGAAGTGGGCCTCCATCCCACCTATTTCAGTAAGGTGTTCAAAGAGGAAATGGGCCTGTCATTCACCGATTACCTCAGCCAAGTGCGGGTGGAAGCCGCGAAGATCTTAATGCAGTCAGACTACTCCCTCGCGGAGATCAGCCAGATGGTAGGCTTCAACGACCAAAGCTACTTCTCAAAGGTGTTCAAAAAATACACCGGTGAGTCTCCCCACCGGTGGCGCACACAGATGTTGGCATAGAGGCCGCCTTACGATTTCAGGCGGGCCTTCGCTTGTGCAATGGCTGCTCTGTATTGGGGCAGCCATTTTTCTTGGGCAATGAGCATCTCATCAACCAGCTGCCACACTTCTGGCGGGGTGCACACCGCGCCCACCAGGGGGTCCATGAGCATGGCTTGACGGAGGAGGGTATCATCGCCAGAAACAGCCGCTTCCACTGCAAGGCGCTGCACAGTGATGCTGGCATTGCACACCGCGGCACAGCCCAGGGGCAGATCGCCGATGACGGGCGTGTGAATTCCCAGGCTGTCCACATAGCCTGGCACTTCTACCACCGCATCGTCGGGAAGGTTGGTCAGGACTCCCCGGTTCACCACGTTAAAGTGCCCCCGGTAGATCCGGCCAGTCTCCAAGGCCTCGATAATGTACGACCCGTGTTCATCACTGCGAGCGTCGGGGGTAAATTCCATGGGCGGTTCTTGCAGCCATCTTTGGTAGTCGTTCTCAAAGGAATCCCTGAACTCCCTGCAGATCCGGAGATAGCCGCCTGTTTCCCCATCAAACCAATCGTCCCGGCCGATCCAGTGTTCGATTTCATCACGGCGCTTGCGGTACCACGGGAGATATTCGCTGAGGTGGCCGTTAGATTCGGTGCTGAAGTAGCCGAAACGGCGCAGCATATCGATGCGCACCTTTTCCTTACGGCTGTACTTAGGGTGCCGTTCAAAGGCTTCCAACAGCTTGCCCGTGAGATCTTCCCCTTTGTGCTGGACTTTAACATACCAGGTCTGGTGGTTGATCCCGGCACAAATTATGTCCACTTCGTCTTTCTCAAGGCCCAACACTTCCGCTATCATGCCGTGCCCATGCTGTACACCATGGCACAGGCCTACAGTCTCTACTCCTCCGAACTTGTTGCAAGCCCAGGTGATCATAGCCATAGGATTGGCATAGTTTAAGAGGAGGCACCCAGGCTCTGCTACTTCTCGGATATCCCTGCAGAATTCAAGCATGACAGGAATGCCCCGCTGTCCGTACATGATCCCCCCTGCACAGAGGGTATCCCCCACGCATTGGTCAATGCCGTAACGCAGAGGGATCTCCACATCGGTGGAAAAGGCATCGAGCCCGCCGATGCGCACCAAGTTGAACACGTAGCGGGCACCGCTAAGTGCTTCCCGTCGATCGGTGGTCGCGGTGATCCGTGTCTTGAGCCCGTTCGCGGCAATATCCCTTTCCGCCAGCTCCGTAGTGCGCCTAAGATTGGTTTCGTCGATGTCAGTAAAGGCGATCTCCACATCAGCAAACTCCGGCACAGTCAACAGGTCCCGGAGCAGGGTGCGGGTAAAAGTAATGCTCCCTGCACCAATAAAGGCAATTTTAAAGGCCATACATACACCTCCACATGGGGTAAGTTTCGCCGGGCCCCCATCCCTGACCTTCCCAGCGAAGAATTTTCCCCCTGCTCTTCCTGTGAGCCCATAACCAAGGAGGAAAAGGGGGCTGTACGCCCAAACTGTAAGGTTAATGGAGTCAGTATGGACTGAAAGGGATGGCTAATGTGCACATATTGATCGCTTACGCCTCCAAATTTGGCTGTACAGCAAAGTGTGCCCGTGTCCTGAAAGAGAAGCTCAAGGAAGCAGAGGTCACTGTCGTTGATCTCAGCAACGGACATCCAGACAATCTGGCGAAGTATGATGCCATTGTGGTTGGCGGGCCAGTTTATGCAGGGAAGCTCCTCGCCCCAGTGCAGAAGTTCTGCGAAGAGAACGAGGATACACTGGGGGCCAAGCGGCTCGCCTTGTTTTTGTGCTGCGGGGATGGGGGACGGTATGAAGCCTATCTCAATGACTGCTTTGGGCAGCGTCTCCGGGAACACGCGGTGGCTTGTGAGCATTTTGGTTACGAGTATCACATGGAGAAGATGGGGTTTATCTTTCGAACGGTGGTGCGCCTGGTTGCAAGAGTCAAGCACAGTGAATCGCACATTTTGGAGTCAAATATCGCGCGCCTCGCTGGCAAACTTCTCTAAAAGGGGCCGCCCCTTCCCTTGACCGTGTTACAGCTTAGTGATAGGATGCCCTTAGGACTTTAGCTTAGGAAAGAGGTTAACAATGGCCTATTTGTACGACTGTCATGTACACACCGCGGAAACGAGCTGGTGCGGCGTCTTGAGTGCTGAGGATATGGTACGGCGCTATGCCCAGGCGGGCTACACAGGGATCGTAATAACGGACCACTACATTCGGGAATACTTCGAGTCCCTCCCAGAACGGACATGGGAAGATAAGGTTGCTCGCTACTTGGAGGGGTACAACGGGGCCTTGGCTGCGGGTAAGAAGTACGGCCTTACGGTGCTCCTCGGGATTGAGTTGCGCTTTTTCAACCGCATCGAGGACTACCTTGTGTACGGGCTCACACCGGAGTTTCTGAGGGAGCATCCTCGCTTGTATGACTATACAGTGGAAACCTTCATTGATTTCAGCCGGGCTCACAGGCTCCTGATCGCCCAGGCCCATCCCTTCCGCCCTGGGCAGGGGCCAGCCCCCGGGGCCTGCCTGGATGGTATGGAAGTCTTCAACGGAAATCCCAGGCAGACCAATAACAATCATCTGGCCTTGGAGTATGCCAAACGCCACAACCTCATCCAAATTGCCGGTTCTGATGCCCACCAGAGCACCGATGTGGGGGTGGCTGGAGTTTACCTGGACCGGCCGGTGAGTACGTCGGTGGAGTTTGCCGAGTACCTGCGGGAAAACAGAATACCTCCTAGGAAGACTCAGCAAGAAAGCGCGGTGGGTTTGTAACGGTGGCTTAGGCCCACCGTTCTTTTTTTTCCAGCTAGCAGGAATGCTGGGCTCCAGTGTCCAAGAATGGTAAAGGACCAGTTGACTAGACAAGTGGACAACACCCACTGTGGCCTCAGGCCTCTGGGAGCGGGGAGGTAGAAAAATGGTAGTGGACCGCAAAGCGCCCATTCCACTGTACTACCAAATTGCGGAGGATCTGCGGGTGAAGTATGGCGATGAAGCGGCTGGGACGCGCCTTCCCTCAGAGCCAGAGCTGGCAAAACTCTACGGCGTAAGCCGGGGTACCATCAAGCAAGCCCTGGATGAGTTGGAAAAAGCAGGGCGAATCGAGCGGCAGCGGGGGAAAGGCACTTTCGTAACTCAACCCCGCATTCAACAGCCTGGCACCAAGATCCAAAGCTACACGGAGCAGGTTTCCCTGCACGGATATGAGACGTCCGCCCAGGTGCTGGAATTCAAGATTGTTCAGGCAGGAGCAAAGGCAGGGGCGAGGCTTCGCCTCTCACCGGAAGCCAGGGTGTACCGCATTGAGCGTCTGCGGTACATCGGCCAGGAGCCCTTGGTGATGGTCACGTCTTACCTTCCTGTGGATAGGGTTGGGCCACTTTCGCCCGGGGATGCCGCGGAGTCTCTCTACCTCGCCCTGGAAAGACGGGGGCTGCGGCCCACCAGAGTGCAGGACAGCTTCGCTGCAGGAATCGCCAGTCCCGCTGTGGCCCAGGTTCTTCAGATCGTGGAGGGATCCCCAGTGTTGTGCACTGAACGGCTGGGCTTTGTCCAAGATGAGGTTATGGAGTATTCTTCCAGTGTTATCAGGGCGAAGGACTATGTCCTCACAATTGAGACGGTGGAGGAACCCACGGGGAGCATAAGTTTCCGCCGAGGGTTTTCCCTGCCTGAGGAACAACAACAAAGATAGGAGTGACAGGCAACATGATGGCGTACGATCGGTACTTTCAGGAGATCACAGCTCTACTTAACAGAATCCTAGAAGGGGAACGGGAGCCTATCGCCAAGGCTGCCCAGCTCATGGCGGACAGCATCAAGAACGGTGGCTTGATCCGGATTTTCGGGACCGGCCATTCCCACATCATCGGTGAAGATGCCTTCTTCCGGGCGGGGGGGCTTGTGCCAGTGCTGCCCATTTCTGAACCGCAGCTCATGCTCCATGAAGGCCCCATGGCCAGCGGCGCCTTGGAGCGCATGAGTGGCCTGGCTGAGATTATCTTTAGAAAGTACCGTTTTAACCCCAATGACACCTTGGTGATTGTTTCTAACTCTGGTGTCAACGCTGTGCCCGTGGAGATGGCAAAGCTCGCTCGGAACCAGGGCCTCAAGACCATTGGGATCACCTCCACTGCTTACAGCCGGGACACGGCGAAACGAAAAGGCCTCTCTGAGACCCTCGCGGACCTTGTGGATGTGGTAGTGGATAATCACCTTCCACCTGGGGATGCGCTAGTGGAAATCATGGAGGGCAGGCCTATGGGACCTGGTTCTACCATTGCAGGGTCATTCCTCATGCACCTCATGCTCATGACCGCGGCGGAAATCCTCCGGGACAGCGGTGAGGAACCTCCCATTCTGATCAGTTCGAATATGCCCAATGGCCCAGAGAATAATGAGCGCCTCATGGAGCGCTACCGGGCCTTCTTTGAACGGCTCTAGGGGGGCCCAGAAATGCGGAATCCTTGCTTTGATAACCTCCTTGCAGTCTTAAACAGGGAGGATCCCCCGCGGCCAACGCTCTTTGAGATGTTTATGCACACGGCCCTTTACGAAAAACTTGCCGGGCCAGAGTACGCCAGCCCCCAAGATGAACTGGGGGAGATGCGCCTTCTTATCCAGGCCTTTCAGGCAGCAGGCTATGACTATGCCACAGTAAGGGGCTCTGCTTTCCGCTTCCCCACTGGAGATCAGGCAATGAAGAAGACCCGGTCCCTCAATGATGGGAGCCTTATCCGGGACCATCGCTCCTTTGAGGAGTATCCGTGGCCTGATCCTGCTGAGTTTGACTATTCCAGGCTTGAGAAGATCGCTCCAGATGTCCCAGAAGGGATGAAGCTGGTTGTAATGGGGCCTGGTGGGGTACTGGAGAACGTTATTGACCTTGTGGGTTATGAGAACTTGTGCTACATGCTGGTAGATGATGGAGAACTGGTGAAAGACATTTTTGCTGCGGTTGGATCGCGGCTTGTGCGGTACTATGAGATAACTGCTGCGTACCCTACGGTGGGAGCCCTGATCTCTAATGACGACTGGGGGTTCAAGACCCAAACCATGCTCGCCCCCGGAGATATGCGCAGGTTAGTCTTTCCGTGGCACGAGCAGATCGTATCCGCGATCCACGCTGCGGGCAAGCCGGCTATCCTCCACTCCTGCGGCAATTTGGAAGCGGTGATGGATGACCTGATCGATGGATTGGGATATGACGGCAAGCACTCCTTTGAGGACAGTATTATCCCCGTGGAAGAAGCTTACGAGCGTTGGGGAAGCCGCATTGCCATCCTGGGGGGCATTGACCTTAACTTCCTCTGCCGTGAGACTCCTCAGTTAATTCAGGAGCGGTCCAGGGCCATGCTTGAACGGGCTAAGGGCCGGGGCGGATACGCCTTGGGGTCTGGTAACAGCATCCCCGAGTACGTACCCCATGAGAATTACTTCGCAATGATTTCCGCATCTCTATGTGCTTAGAGATGCGGGTTCGTTTTTTCTTGGGTCATTTAGCTGAGGGAAAGGAAACCTGACGGGGACCCTTTCCTAGACTTTCCGCAATGGACATGATATACTATTATAATATTCATCAATGATACTCAATCAAGCTGCGGGAGCGGCAAAGCAAAGGACTTGATACAGAAAATGGTGGAAAGTGCAGAGAAAATCCCGTTGGCTCTGGACTTGGTGGAAGAGGGGACAACCGCCTCCCTGCAAGCAACTGGCGCAGCTCGGGTAGATCGGAAGCTGCCCGAAGGCGTAACATCCAAGCATCTTTACAGGGATGTGTTTCGTATCGCTTGGCCTTCCTTAGTGGAGCTGACCCTCACTCAGCTTACCTCTATGGTCGACCTCATGATGGTGGGCGGCCTGGGTCCTGTGGCCCTTGCCGCGGTAGGCCTCACAACTCAACCTAAGTTTCTCCTGATGACCATGTTTATCGCGATGAACGTTGGTGCTACAGCTCTCGTTGCCCGCTACAAGGGTGCGGGGCGGCGAGATAGGGCTAATCATATTTTAAGGCAAGCTCTGGTCCTGACGTTTGTTACCTCAGCGATCGCGTCAATCTTAGGTTACGTCTTTGCCGAGGACATGGTGCGCTTTATGAGCAGCGGCGATCCGGCGGCTGTGCCTGATGCCACTGTATACCTCAGGATTCAGATGATCGGCTTTGTACCATTCGCCCTGACTAGTACTATCACCGCCACATTGCGGGGAGTGGGGAACTCTCGCACTGCGATGATCTACAACCTCATCGCCAACGTAGTGAACGTCATCGGCAACTACCTACTCATCCACGGCCACTTTGGCTTTCCCCGAATGGAAGTGGCAGGAGCCTCGTTGGCCACGATTATCGGCCAGGGAGCGGCCTTCCTTATGGCAGGGTACGTGGTGCTGAAGGGGAACAGCTATCTCCGGATCCGGCTGCGGGATGGGTTCGCCCCGGTGAAGGAGGACATCAAGAGCATTCTCAACATCGGCCTCCCTGCCATGGCAGAGCAGCTTCTCATGCGGACAGGTGTAATGGTGTTTATCAGGACGGTGGCTTCTTTGGGGACGGTAGCCTTTGCCACCCACAATGTGGCCATGAACATCCAGGCCCTGTCCTTTATGAGCGGCCAAGCCTTTGCCGTTTCTGCAACATCGCTGGTGGGGCAAAGCCTGGGGAAAAAGCGTCCTGATATGGCCCAAGCCTACGCCAACCATACTCGGCGGCTGGGGCTTATCGTGGCTCTGATCATCGCCGCAGTGTTCTTCTTCTTCGGCCGGCAGGTGGTGGGGGTTGTACACCGATGAACTACAGATTATGGTCCAGGGTGCGATGGTGCTAAAGCTAGTGGCCCTCACTCAGCCCTTCCAGTCGTCCCAGTTTATCCTCGCAGGAGCCCTGCGCGGTGCAGGTGATACCAGGGCAACAGCCCTTATTACCTTCATCACTGTGATGTTGGTCCGGCCGGGGCTGGCGATGGTCAACGTGAACTACCTTGGCTGGGGCTTGCTTGGGGCGTGGGTGGCCTTGGTTGCGGATCAGCTCCTCCGCTCCCTCCTCGTTGTCCTGCGCTACAAGTCTGGGAAGTGGAAAACTATACGTGTCTAAGTAGGTGAAGCTATGTATGTCAGGAGACGTTCAAGAAGCCCGTGGCGAGTGATTGCAGCATTTTTTCTCACATTAGCAGTGATCATCATCTGGGCGGCTACCCTGGAAAACGGCGGCCCAAGGTTGAGCGGGCCCACCGGAGCAACCGCTACTAGCGATGTCCGCCCCTACTTCCCTACCCAGCCCGGAATGATCTGGCATTACGTGGGTGAAGGGGCAGAGTACGCGGGCTTCTCTCGGAAGGTTACAGCTGCCCAGGGCTCTTTGGCATTGGTGGAAGATGAGACTACCGCGACCACCGTGGGTGCTGTATACAGCCTTTCCCCAGAGCGGGCAGCCATGCTGATCAGTATGGAAGAGTACTCCCCTGATGCTGTCGATCTCTTCGAGGCAGTTGATGGTGAGGCCCCCCTCCAGCGTGTCCCCCTCCAGGGCCCTCTGACAGTGGGAAACTCCTGGCAGGATCAGGTTGGCAAGCGGGAGATTACTGCCCGCATTCCAGAAGTGAGCGTGCCCGCGGGAACCTTCTATGATGTTGTAGTAGTCAAAACCAAGCCAGCCGGGGAATCTGCGGGTACTGAGATCACAGAGTACTATGCAGTGAACGTGGGCCTCATTAAGAGGGATTTCACTTCCCTCGAGGGTGAAACGCCCTTCACTGTTTCCTCTTTCCTGCATTCATACAGCTACGATCCGACGGCCGGGCAAGGTTCATCCCAGGATTGACCTTTCCCAGGGCATAGGGTAGAATTAAACTAGACAATTTCATAAAGTAGCGTTCATATAATCGCAGTAATACGGTCTGCAAGTTTCTACCAGGCCACCGTAAATGGCCTGACTATGAGCGAAAGTGTACCTAGGGCGCAGATTTGCGACCAAGTGGTACAGGTTTGTGGTGCCGCGAGGCACTGCTGACTACACCGAAGGGATAAAAGCCCAGGCGGGTAGGTTTCACTCACTTTCTTAAGCGTGGAATCTACCGGCCTGGGCTTTTTCATTTTCCACAAGGAGGACTGGACATGGCTGTGGTTGGCGTGGTAATGGGCAGTCAATCAGATCTGCCCGTGATGGACAAGGCGCTCCAGGCCTTGGAGGAGTTTGGCATTCCCTATGCCGTGAAAATCCTCTCTGCCCACCGTACTCTCGATGAGACGGTGGCATGGGCCCGGAAGTTCGCCGCGGAGGGGGGAGAGGTGATAATCGCTGGGGCTGGGCTCGCGGCTCACCTTCCTGGGGTTGTGGCCGGTGCAGTGGCCATCCCAGTAATCGGTGTGCCTATCGCAAGCGGGCCCCTAAACGGTGTTGACTCCCTGTACTCCATCGTGCAGATGCCCCCAGGGGTTCCGGTGGCTTGCATGGCCATTGATGGTGCTTACAACGGGGCACTGCTAGCAGTGGAAATCTTGGCCTTGAAGAACGGGGAAGTAAAGGACAAGCTGGTAAGGTTCCGCCAGGCACAGGCGGATAAGGTAACAGCCCAAGACGAGGCTCTGCAGAACAGAGGAGGTTTAGGCAATGACCAAAGTAAACGTGATTATCACGCCTAAAGGCAGTATTCTGGATCCCCACGGCCGGGCAGGGGAAGCGGCCCTCAAGAGCCGGGGATATGCGGTGGAGCGAGTGCGGGTAGGCAAGTTCATTGAAGTTACCGTCCCTGAAGAGGATCGGGAAAAGGCGAAGGCCCTGGTGGACAAGTTCTGTACAGAGCTTCTGGTGAACCAGGCCATGGAAGATTACCGCCTGGAAGTGGAGGAGTAAGATGCGGGCCGGCATTGTGCGATTTCCCGGAACAAGCGGCGAACAAGGGCTTCAAGAATGCTTTGCCCAGCTAGGTTGCGCGGTGGACATCCTCTGGCATACAGAGACTAACCTGGGCGAGATTGACCTCTTAGTTATTCCTGGCGGCGCCCCCTTTGGCAACTACATCCGCCCTGGTGCCCTCGCCCGCCTTTCTCCCGTACGGGAAGCGGCGCTAGCCTTTGCCCAGCGAGGGGGCCTTGTGCTGGGCACGGGAAGCGGCTTTCATGTCCTAACGGAGTGGGGGCTTCTCCCTGGGGTGCTGGTGGCTAACCCTTCCCTGCGATACCAGTGCCAGGTGGAACTGGTTCAGGTAGAGAGAGCGGATACCTTGTTTACCAGCCTATGGGCTCCGGGGGAAATCCTGAAGTTGAGGATCAGTACGGCTCACGGCTGCTTTCAGCTGCCCCATGAGGAACTTCAGGAACTGGAGGGCAGGGGGCAGGTCGTTTTTCGGTATGTGAACTGTCCCAACGACTCTGTAGGCGGGGCCGCGGGCATTATGAATGAGGCAGGGAATGTGCTTGGCATTCTCCCCCAGCCAGGGCACAGCCCCGATGGCGAACGCCTGCTGAGGTCCATCGTGTACAGCGTAGAGAGGAGAATGAGCCATGGAGCCTAGAGTTTGGCGGGATATGGGCTTAACCGATGAGGAGTTCAACCTGATCACAGAATATCTCAAGCGGGAGCCCAACTTCTTGGAAGTGGGGATTTTCTCGGTGATGTGGTCAGAGCATTGTTCCTACAAGACCTCTAAACCACTCCTCAAGGGTTTTCCCACCACTGGCCCCCAGGTCCTGCAGGGCCCTGGTGAGAATGCGGGGGTGGTGGACATCGGGGATGGGCTCGCAGCAGCCTTTAAGATTGAGTCCCACAACCATCCTTCCGCGGTGGAACCTTACCAAGGCGCTGCCACGGGAGTGGGAGGCATCCTCCGGGATATCTTTACAATGGGAGCTCGGCCTATTGCCGTCTTGGACTCCCTGCGCTTTGGCCCCCTAGAGGATGGGGCTACCCGCTTCCTGGTCCAGGGGGTAGTGGCAGGGATCAGCGGTTACGGCAGCGGAGTGGGCGTTCCCACAGTGGGCGGGGAGGTATACTTCCATCCCTCCTACCAGGGGAACCCCTTAGTGAACGCTATGGCTGTGGGGCTCCTCCGCCATGAAGAGCTGGTGAAGGCTGCCGCGGATGTGCCAGGGGGCACGGTGATGATCGCGGGCTCCAAAACAGGGCGGGACGGCATCCATGGCGCTACCTTTGCCTCCGTGGAGCTGACGGAGGAGTCGGAGGAGAAGGTGACCGCGGTCCAGGCTGGGGATCCGTTCATGGAAAAGCTGCTCATGGAAGCGTGCCTGGAAGTAATGGAGAAAGGGCTGCTCTTGGGCATCCAAGATATGGGAGCGGCGGGCCTCACAAGTTCAGCTGCGGAGATGGCAAGCCGGGGAGGTACGGGCATTGAGCTCAACCTCGACCTAGTGCCTTGCCGGGAAGAGGGGATGACCCCTTATGAGATGATGCTCTCTGAATCCCAAGAACGCATGCTCATGGTACCGAAGCCTGGGCGGGACGATGAAGTCAAAGAGGTCTTCCGCCGCTGGGGCGTGGAAGCCACCGAAATCGGAAAAGTGACCGCGGATGGGCAGTTCCGCCTGCTCCACCAGGGAGAAGTGGTGGCGGAGATCCCAGTGAGGACCCTCACGGACCTCTCCCCCGTGAGGAGTTTACAGGGAGTGGAGCCAGAGCGCTATGGAGCCCTTAAGGCAGTGGATTTGTCTGATCTGGCTTTACATGAGCCCCCAGAGGCGGTACTCCTCAGGCTCCTGGCTTCCCCAAACATTGCCAGCAAGGAGTGGATCTACAACCAGTACGACCACAGGGGTATTCCTGGGGGCGATAGTGCTGTGGTGCCCATTCCCGGGACAACAAAGGCCCTAGCTTTGACCACCGACTGCAACTCCCGCTACGTTTACCTAGATCCGTACGTCGGGAGTGCCCTGGCTGTGGTGGAAGCGGCACAAAACATTGTGTGCAGCGGAGGCAAGCCCCTGGCTGTCACCAACTGCCTTAACTTCGGCAGCCCAGAGAAGCAGGAAGTCTTCTGGGAACTAGAGCAGGCTTGCGCGGGGATCGCCGCGGCATGCAGAGCACTGGATACCCCCGTAACGGGCGGCAATGTCAGCCTCTACAACGAGAGCGGGGAGAAGCCTATTTACCCCACGCCCATAATCGGCATGGTGGGGATCGTGGAAAATGCCAGCAAAGCGCTGTCAAACCAGTTCAGGCCTGGGGAAGATATTATCCTCATCGGAGAAGTGGAGGGGAGCTTGGCAGGCTCCGAGTACCTTGCCCTAGTTGAAGGGCAGGAAGGGGGAGCCCTCCCAGAGCTGGACCTGGAAAGCATCCGCAGCCGCTTGGATTTCCTCTACCGAGAAATCCAGGGAGGGAGCATTACATCCGCCCATGATGTGGTTGAAGGGGGGCTCGCGGTGGCTTTGGCGGAGATGAGCGGCGCGGTAGGTGCGGTGATAACCCTCAAGACAGAATACCCCCTTCTGGCGCTCTTTGGCGAAAGGCTCGGCAGGTTTGTGGCCACTCTGGCCCCTGGCCAGGGGCGAGCTTTCCTAGAGCGAGCCCGAGAAGCGGGGGTACCCGCGCAGATGATCGGCCGCACAGGTGGCCTAGAGCTCAGGATTCTAGCAGCGGATGTAAGCCTTAAAGTGAGCATCTGTCAATGTCAGGCGGCCCGGAAGGGTACTCTCCCGAGCCAGCTTGACCCTTGGGAGGTGAGAGCTTGCCTATGAGTGGGAAACCGCGGGAAGAATGCGGCGTGTTCGGAATCTATGCCCCTCGCCAGCCAGTGGCAACCCTCACCTACTACGGGCTCTACGCCCTCCAGCACCGGGGGCAGGAAAGCGCCGGGATTGCTGTGTCCGATGGGCGTCAAATTCAGGTGCACAAGGCTCGGGGGTTTAGTCAGTGAGGTGTTTAGCGGCGATCAGTTACAGGCCTTGGCCAGCTTCCCCGGTTCTCGCCCCGTAATGGCCCTCGGCCACGTGCGCTATTCCACTCGGGAGTCATTTCAGCTGGCCAACATCCAGCCCTTAGTGGTGTACAGCGGCCGGGGGATGCTTGCTCTGGCCATGAACGGCAGGCTGGCAAATGGCGATCAGCTCCGGTCAGAGCTCGCGGGATGGGGGACAGTCTTTCAATCAACCTGTGATGGAGAGCTGGTTATTCACCTCTTGGCCCAAAGCACTGGGGAGAGTATGCCTAAGGCCGCGCTGCATGTCATGGGCAGGCTCCAGGGAGGCTATGGGATTGTGTTCATGACGGAAGATTATGTAGTGGGCATGCGAGACCCACATGGGATCAGGCCGCTGTGCATCGGCAAGCTGGGAGAGTTCTTCTGCCTAGCTTCTGAAAGCTGTGCACTGGATACCATCGGAGCAGAGTTTGTCCGAGACGTAGCTCCTGGAGAAGTGGTGGCCATCGGGCCAGCGGGGCTCACCTCCTACCGCGGGCCCCAGGCACACACCTTGGCACCGTGCTCCTTTGAGTACGTCTATTTCGCCCGCCCTGACAGCTCCATCGATGGACTCAACGTGGGAGAAAGCCGGGCGGCAATGGGAAGGGAGCTTTTTCGGGAGCACCCCATCGGGGCGGACGTGGTGATTCCCGTTCCTGATTCAGGTACCGCGGCAGCCCTGGGCTACGCGGAGGCCTCGGGAATACCCTTTGCTGAAGGGCTAATGAAGAACCGCTACGTGGGGCGAACCTTCATCCAACCCACCCAAGCCATGCGGGAAGTGGCCGTGAAGATCAAGCTCAACGCCAATGTACGTTTCCTCAAGGGGAAGAGGGTAGTGATGGTGGACGACTCCATTGTGCGGGGAACCACCAGCTCCAAGTTAATCGAGCTGGTGAAAAGGGCTGGCGCTGCAGAGGTACACCTCCTAGTAAGCTCGCCCCCAGTGCGCCACCCCTGCCCTTACGGGATGGATACCACCGAGCGGGAAACCCTTATCGCCAGCCGCCTGGACGTGGAGGAGATCCGGGAGCTCGTGGGTGCAGATTCCCTTCACTACCTCTCGGAAGGAGGCCTGCGGCGAGCTTTAGGGGACAGGCCCGTGTGCATGGCATGCTTTACGGGGCAGTGCCCTGCCCAAGAGGCCAAGAGCCTTACCTACCGGGAGAGCGGGGTGGATATTGACGCAGGGAACAAGGTTGTGGAGCTTATCAAGCCTCTGGTTAGGGAGACGGCCCGCCCTGGGTTGGTGGGAGGTATCGGCGGTTTTGGCGGCATGTTCCAGCTTGACTTGAGAAAGTACCCTGACCCAGTGCTCGTTTCTGGGGCAGATGGGGTTGGGACAAAACTCAAGCTGGCCTTTTCCCTAAACAAGCACCACACCATTGGTATCGACGCTGTGGCCATGTGTGTCAACGACATCCTCACCCACGGGGCCGAGCCGCTGTTTTTCTTAGATTACCTGGCAGTGGGTAAGCTGAACCCTGACGAAGCCGCGGCAGTGGTGCAGGGGGTGGCTCAAGGCTGTAAGGAAGCGGGATGCGCCCTTCTAGGGGGCGAAACAGCGGAAATGCCTGGCTTTTACCGGCCGGGAGAGTATGATGTGGCGGGCTTCGCTGTGGGTGTGGTTAACCGCCAGGATATTATCGATGGGAGCAGCATCGCTGCGGGGGATGTGGTGATCGGCCTTTCCTCAAGCGGATTGCACAGCAACGGGTACTCCTTGGTACGGCGGGTGTTTGCTGGGCAGGACTTGAGGGCAGTAGTAAGGGAACTGGGCGAACCCTTAGGTGAAACTCTGCTGCGGCCCACCCGGATATACGTCAAACCCATCCTTGGGCTCTTAGGTAAGGCGAGGGTTAAAGGGATGGCCCACATCACCGGCGGGGGCCTTATAGAGAACATCGCCCGGATACTCCCTCCAGGGCTTGGCCTTACTATCCAGCCTGCCTGGGACGTGCCCCCCATTTTCCGCCTCATACAAAAACTCGGGCAGGTCCCAGACGCTGAGATGTATCGCACCTTCAACATGGGGATCGGTTATGCGGTGGTTGTAAGCCCAGAGGAGCGCCCCGCGGCTTGGGCAGCGCTGACTGAGGCCGGGGAGTCCCCAGTGGTGCTGGGCACTGTGGAGCCAGGGGAGGGAGTGAGGTACAAATGAAGCGCCTCGCAGTCCTTGCTTCCGGGCGGGGCAGCAATCTCCAGGCAATCATTGAGGCAGTGCGATCTGGGGCCCTCACCTTGGAAATTGTGGGGGTGGCCTCAGACCGGCCTGAAGCCCAAGCCTTAGCCAGGGCAGAAGCGGCTGGGATCCCCGCAGCCGTTTTTCCGCCCCGGCAGTACGAGAACCGCAGGGCCCACGAGGCAGCTATCCTCCGGTGGCTGCAGGAGCTCGAAGTAGACATTGTGGCCTTAGCGGGTTATCTGCGAATTCTGAGCCCGGGGTTTATTCAAGCACTGGGCTGCCCCATCCTTAACATCCATCCTTCACTCCTCCCCGCTTTCCCTGGGCTTAATGCCCAGAGCCAAGCCCTAGCCTATGGGGTGAAGGTGAGCGGCTGCACTGTCCACTTCGTGGACGAAGGGGTGGACAGTGGGCCCATTATCTCGCAGGAGGCAGTTCCTGTACTCCCCCATGATACATTGGAGAGCCTCTCAGAGCGGATCCTGGAAGCGGAACACCGCCTCTATCCAAAGGCGCTTCAGCTAGTGGCGGAGGGACTGGAGAGGCCAGAAAGGAGAAGTGCACGTGGCTAAGCGAGCGTTGATCAGTGTGTGGGACAAAACTGGTGTGGTGGAATTTGCCCAAGGCCTTCATGAACTGGGCTATGAGATTATCTCCACCGGCGGCACAGCCAAAGAGCTTACACAGGCGGGAGTCCCCGTCACTCCTGTCAGTGACGTGACAGGGTTCCCCGAAATCCTCGGGGGCAGGGTTAAGACTCTTCACCCCAAAATCCACGGGGGCATCCTTGCCCGAGGCATCCCCGATCATGAGGGGGAACTTGCTGCCCACGGGATTGGGATGATCCATGTGGTGGCGGTGAACCTCTATCCGTTCCAGGAAACGGTGGCCAAGGGAGCCTGCCTTGCGGAGGCGGTGGAGCAGATCGACATCGGTGGGCCCACCATGGTCCGGGCCGCCGCGAAGAACTTCGAGCGGGTGACAGTGATTGTGAACCCTGCCCAGTACGGCCCTGTCCTGGACGAACTTAGGGAGGGAGGGGAGGTGCCTCAAGATTTGCGCAGGCGCCTTGCCTGGGAAGCTTTTTCCCATACCGCCCGATATGACCAAGCAATCGCGGCCTATTTGGGCGAAGAAGAGCTCCTTGCTCTTGAAGATGCAGAGAAGGTTCAAGACCTGCGCTATGGGGAGAACCCCTCGCAACGAGCAGCCCTTTACCGAGTAGGCGAGAGCCAAGGGACCCTTGCTAGCAGCCAGCAGCTCCAAGGGAAAGAGCTGTCGTACAACAATTGGATGGATTCTGATGCCGCGTGGGCGGCAGTTCAGGAGTTTGACGCTCCTGCGTGCGTTGTCGTTAAGCACACCAACCCGTGCGGCGCCGCGGTTGGGCATACCCTGGAAGAGGCCTACATACGGGCCCTTCAAGGCGATCCAGTCTCTGCCTTTGGCGGGATTGTCGCGTGCAACCAGGTGGTGGACGGGGCCACAGCCCAGGAAATGGCTAAACACTTTTTCGAAGTGATTGTGGCACCAGGTTTCACTTTAGAGGCACGGGCGGTTTTTGAGCAAAAGAAAAACCTCCGCCTCCTGTCTGTGGGCAAGATGGGAGGGGCTAGGCGCCCTGCCAAGCAGATCCGTACCATCGATGGAGGCTACCTGGTCCAAGACTGGGATGTGGGCACAACAAGCCGAGAGGCGTGGCAGGTTGTAACAGCTCAGGCTCCGAGCCCGGAGGACTGGGTGGAACTAGAGTTTGCCTGGAAAGTGGTGAAGCACGTCAAATCCAACGCGATTGTAGTGGCGAAGAATGGCCAAGCTTTAGGAGTAGGAGCAGGCCAGATGAACCGGGTGGGAGCAGCCGAAATCGCCCTCGAACAAGCAGACGCCCAGGCCAAAGGGGCATACCTCGCCTCCGATGCCTTCTTCCCCTTCCCGGATACTGTGGAGGCTGCCGCTGCCGCGGGCATCAGGGCTATCATCCAACCAGGCGGTTCCATCCGGGATGAAGAGTCAATTGCCGCGGCGGACAAGGCAGGCCTCATCATGGTGTTCACGGGTAGGCGCCACTTTAAGCACTAAAGGAGGATGCTTATGCGCAAGAAGGTGCTGGTAGTGGGAAAGGGGGCGCGAGAACACGCCTTGGCGTGGAAGCTTCAGCAGAGCCCTGCGCGCCCCACGGTCCTGGTGGCACCTGGGAACGGCGGCGTGCCCGAAATGAGCGTCTCCCTTTCCCACACCCACATCTCCGCTTTAGTGGACTTTGCTGTAGCAGAAGGGATCAACCTTGTAGTAGTGGGTTCGGAAGAACCTCTGAGCATGGGCCTTGTAGACGCTCTTCAGGCCGCGGGGGTCCCAGCTTTCGGCCCAACCCTTGCCGCAAGCCAGTTAGAGTGCAGTAAGGCCTTCGCGAAGGAAGTTATGGCTGAGGCAGGGATCCCCACAGCTCAGTGGCGGGTATTTGGAGATGGGGAGGCAGCGAAGGTCTTTCTCAAAAACACGGCCTATCCCTGTGTTATCAAAGCCGATGGCTTGGCCGCGGGGAAGGGAGTGTTTATCGCTAGAGACTACGAGGAGGGGTGCCAAGCGGTGGATACGGCCTTTTGGGCACTGGGGGAGGCAGGGAGGCGGATCGTCATTGAAGAATACTTGGAAGGATATGAAGTGAGCTTCTTCTGCCTCTGTGCCGGCGGCACTGCTGTCCCCCTTGGGGCAGTTCAAGATCACAAACGGGCTTACAATGGGGATCAAGGGCCCAATACGGGTGGTATGGGTACCTACTCGCCGCCACCTTTTTGGACAAAGGAGCTAGAAGAGGAGACGCTGTCCCGAGTTGTCCGCCCCCTCCTTGAAGCCATGGCCAGGCGGGGCACTCCCTATACAGGGGTATTGTTCGTTGGCTTGATGATCACCGCGGCAGGGCCCAAGGTATTAGAGTTTAACGTGCGCTTTGGAGATCCAGAAGCTCAAGCCCTGATGCTTCGCCTCAGATCTGACTTGCTGGCAGTACTGGAAGCCTGCGCCCACGGGCGCCTTGAGGAGTTGGCCCTTGAGTGGGACCCTTCCCCAGCGGTATGCGTTGTGATGGCCGCTCCTGGCTATCCAGGAGAATACGCCCAGGGGATTCCCCTAGCCGTGCCGCCCCTGAAGGATTACGAGATGGTGTTCCACGGGGGGACCACCATCAAGGACGGGCAGCTCCTCAGCAGCGGCGGGCGGGTGCTCAGCGCTTGCGCGCTCGGGCCTGATCTTAGGACTGCCCGAGAGCGGGCCTATGCCCTGGTGGAGCGCATCAGTTTTCCCCAAGCCCACTACCGCACAGATATTGGGCTGAAGGGATTGGAGGTCGGAACTCTGTGTATACCATCGGGATCGATGTTGGGGGAACAAATACCGACGGCACGGTTATTGGCGAGGGCAGAGTCTTAGCAGTAGCCAAAGTACCCACAGACCACGGGGACCTGGTGGCCAGTACTAAGGCGGTATTAGATGAGCTGAAGGCAGCGTGTCCTCTAAAGGGCCCTGTAAATCTGCAGCTCTCTACGACCCTCACCACCAACACCATCGTGGAAGGGCGGGGAACCGCCACTGCCGCGGTGGTGATCCCCGGGCCAGGGGTGGATCTGCGCCTCCACGGCCTAGATTTTCCCCTTTTTCCTTTGCCGGGATACGTGGATCACCGGGGCCGGGTGGTTGCAGAGTGCGAGCCGAAGGAAGCTGCTGCCGCGGCGAGGGAAGCTCAGCGAGGCGGGGCAGAGGCCCTGGCCATAGTTGGAAAATTCTCTCAGCGGAATCCCAGTTTAGAGCAAGCTGTCCTTGATGCTGTACATAATGGGAAGCTGAAATTCTCTCACATATCTGTGGGCCATAAGGCCGCCCCCCGCTTGGGCTTTCCCCGGCGGGTGGTCACCGCGCACCTAAACTCTCAGGTGGCCAAGGCCCAGCGGAAGTTCGCGGATGCAGTGGAGAGCCTTGGTGAGGGCTTGGGGAGTGTGCGCATCCTCAAGGCCGATGGAGGCACCATGACCCTCGCCCAATCCCGCAGCCTCCCCATTGAAAGCATTTTATCTGGGCCCGCAGCCAGCACCATGGCAGCCCTGGCCTTAACGTCCCATCAAGGGAAAAGCATGGTGGTTGTGGACATCGGCGGTACTACCACCGATCTCGCAGTGATAGTACAAGGCCAGCCCCTTTATGCCCGGGAGGGAGCAGTAATTGGGGGGTATCCCACTGCTGTGCCTGCCATACTCTCCCGGTCCATAGGCCTTGGAGGGGATAGCGAGATCCACATTATAGATAGCGAGGAAGGCGGCACTAGGTTTCGCATCGGCCCCAGCCGGGCAGGCTCCCCTGTTTGCCTTGGCGGCACAAGGCCCACCCCAACCGATGCAGTAGTCGCCTTGGGAAGGGTATCCCTTGGGGATCGTTCCCGGGCCGTTGGAGCGTTAAAGGAGTTAGGGGCTCGAGCAGGGCTGAGCTGGGAGGCGGCCGCGGAGCGAGTAGTGAACGCCTTCGTCAGCCAATTGTGCGCCGCCATCCACAAGCTCTATGGTGAGCTGGAAGGCCAGCCCGTCTACACCCTCGCGGAGTTCTTAGAAACCCCGCACCTGAGGCCGGAGGTCATTACCTGCCTGGGCACACCAGCCCCAGCCTTCATGAGGCCAGTGGGAGAGGCGCTCCAGCTGCCTTTGGAGATCCTGCCCCACAGCGCGAGTGCGAACGCGATTGGCGCAGCCGCGGCCCGGCCCACCATCGGCCTTACTCTCTATGCCGATACAGCCCTGCGCAGTTTGAGTATACCGGAGATGGGAATCTTCCAAGAGATCGAGCGGCCGGCCCTCTTTGACCAGCGCAAGGCAAGGGACCGTGCCTTAGGCAAGCTCCGAGAGTACGCAAGGGAAGTGGGCCTAGGGGAGCCACAGGACATGGACATTGTCTCAGAGGAAAGCTTTAACATCGTGCGGGGCTTTTACACAGTGGGACGCATTTTTCACATGCACGCCCAGATCCGCCCTAGCGCGCAGCGCATTACCGGAGAGGAGGGCGTCAGATGAAGAGTGTCGGCTTGATATTCTTCCCTGCCTTTGACTGGTGTATCACCCCAGACCATCCCGAGCGGGAAGAGCGCCTCCTATATACAAGGGATCAGATTGAAGAGGAAGGCCTGCTGGACTTGCCTGAGTTCCGGGAATACCGCCCCAGGCTCGCCACGGATCACGAGCTCTCCCGGGCCCATGTGTTTGTGCCAAATATCCGGGCTCACCTCACCGAATCCCATCGCATCGCTGCAGGTGGTGCCATTGCCGCCGCTGACTTAGTCCTTCGCGGGACAGAAAAACGGGCCTGTGCCCTAGTACGCCCGCCAGGCCACCACAGTATGCGCTTCGTCCATGGGGCCCGGGGGTTTTGCCTGGTGAACAACGAGGCGGTCATGGTGGAGCACATCCGCCAGCAGCTTGGGCCCCAGGCCAAGATCGCGATTGTGGATACTGATGTCCACCACGGCGACGGCACCCAGGACATCTACTACAACGACCCAAATGTCCTCCATATCTCCCTCCATCAAGATGGCCGAACTCTCTATCCTGGTACGGGGTTCATGAATGAGCGGGGCGGGCCCGGCGCCTTTGGGCTGACCGTGAATGTGCCCCTTCCCCCGGGCACTGGGGATGGCGGCCTTCTCTATGTTATCGAAAACTTGGTCCTGCCCATCCTTAAGGAGTGGCAGCCGGACATAGTGGTCAACGGGGCGGGGCAAGACAACCATTTCACGGACCCGCTGGCCAATATGGAAGTCACTGCCCAAGGCTATGCCCGCCTTACAGAGCTCTTGCAGCCAGATATTGTGGTGCTGGAAGGGGGGTACTCTGTGGAAGGGGCACTGCCGTATGTGAACCTAGGGATTCTCCTTGCTCTAGCTGGCCTAGATTACAGCCAGGTTGTGGAGCCAGACCTGGAGCGCGTTAAGCCACGGCAGGCCCAGAGGGTGACGGACCACATTGCCTGGCTCGTAGATGAGCTTGGCCAGATGTGGGCAGGGCGGAAAGGGGTGGACCTGGAGGCCCACTTCGGCAAAGGTAAGTTTTTCGAGCGTAAGAGGATGGTTTACTACGATACGGCGGGTATCACTGAAACCCAAAATGGCAAGATCAGGTTGTGCAGCAG
The DNA here is from genome assembly GCA_001028815.1 of Peptococcaceae bacterium 1109. Classification (GTDB taxonomy): domain Bacteria; phylum Bacillota; class Limnochordia; order Darwinibacteriales; family Darwinibacteriaceae; genus 1109. The sequence continues at coordinate 166,342 of LDJB01000003.1, read as the reverse complement.
CTGTGCTGGGTGGGAGCTAGTGGAATCCCGCTCTGATCGCTACGCCTATGCCACAGTGGCAGTGATGCTGCCTTGGAATGCTTGCCCAGGCTGCCGCGGTGAAGCAGAGGCCGCTTACCAGGAGCAGATCAGTGAGAAAAAGGCGAAAAAAGTGGTTTTCTGTGACCCTGAGAGGGATAAAGTGCTTGGGTGCACAAACTGACTAAGTAAAGACAGGAATCCCCAGGCTTACCTAGAATACGTAAAATTAGGAATGGGATTTCCTAAGGAGGGTCTGGGGTGGACAAGCTTATACGTCAGTACATCATGATCGGGGTCGATGCACTACTAACCGTAGCCGCCGCTTTGGCTGCCGTCCTCCTGCGGTTTGAGGGTTTTCCAGGGCAGCTCAGGGCGGCTTTCGTACCCTTTGTGTTGTCGCTCGTGGCTTTGCGTTTGGTCTCATTTCATCTTTTAGGAATGTATAATAGTGTGTGGCAGTATGCAAGTATCGGCGAACTGGTAACAACCATCAAGGCCGTGACCGTAGGAACGGTGGTGGCGGGCTTTGCAGCCTTCGCTGTGCTGCAGCAGCCCATACCTAGGAGCGTCATCGCTCTCGAGTGGCTCCTGTCTATCTTTTTTGTAGGTGGGTCGCGCCTTGGGTGGCGGATTTTGCGCGATGGGCGCACTGCCCTGCGACGCCAGGGTAAAGGCAAGCCTGTGCTGATCATCGGCGCGGGGGACGGCGGGGTGTTGGTCGCCCGTGAACTGCGCAACCATTACCGTGATGAGGTACACATTGTCGGCTTCATTGACGACGACCTGGAAAAGCAAAACAAGCAGATCTTCGGTTTCCCCATCTTGGGGCAGCGGCATTCTATTCCTCAGGTTGTCAGGGAGTACCGAGTGGAGGAAGTGGTAATTGCCATGCCCTCCGTCAAGCGCAGTGTACTCCGGGAGATCGTCGCGATCTGCCAGGAAACCCACGCCAAGATCAAGATACTGCCTGGGGTCTTCGACCTTATCGATGGGAACGTGACGGTGAACGAGATTCGAGACGTGCAGGTGGAGGACCTTCTCAGCCGGGAACCAGTCCAACTGGATCTGGATGGTATCGCTGGATACATAGCCGATAAGGTGGTCCTGGTGACTGGAGCAGGTGGATCCATCGGGTCCGAACTCTGCCGCCAGATTGTTGCATATAAACCCAGCAAGCTGTTGATGCTGGATATCTGCGAAAACAACGTCTATGATATTGAACTGGAACTTCGAAGCACGACCGAGGTGCCCATTGTGCCGCTGGTGAAGGATATCCGGGACCGGGCCGCTGTGACCGATGTCTTTAGGAAGTATCGGCCACATGTAGTGTTCCACGCAGCCGCTCACAAGCACGTGCCCCTGATGGAGGTCAACCCAGAGGAGGCTATTAAAAACAACGCCATGGGCACCTATTTTGTGGCCCAAGCGGCGAACTTGTTTGGCACCAGCACTTTTGTCCTGGTATCCACAGACAAAGCAGTGAACCCCACCAGTGTTATGGGGGCATCTAAGCGCATCGCGGAGATGATCATCCAGCACCTTGACAGAGCCAGCCACACCAAGTTCGTAGCAGTGCGCTTTGGCAACGTCCTGGGCAGCCGGGGTAGTGTGGTGCCGCTGTTTAAGAAGCAGATTGCCGCGGGCGGGCCTGTTACAGTTACCGATGATCGCATGATCCGCTACTTCATGACCATTCCTGAAGCGGTGCAGCTCATCATCCAAGCAGGCGCCCTTGCAAAGGGTGGCGAGATCTTTGTGCTGGATATGGGCGAGCCCGTGAGGATTATGGATTTGGCGAAGACTCTCATCCGCCTTTCTGGTTTTGAACCCGGGGCAGATATTCCAATCAAGATCACAGGTATGCGCCCTGGGGAGAAGCTCTTTGAGGAGCTCCTCACCGCTGAGGAAGGGACCACGGCTACCGCGAATGAGCGCATCTTCGTGGCTAAGCCTACTGAGCTGGATACGGACTTGATCGAGGAGACTCTGCGGGCATTTGGCCGGGGAGTCCTGCCAAGTGGAGAAGGGGAAGTAGAAGGGTTCATCAAGCGTTTCCTCCCCGAATTCAAGCTTGTCCGGCCGGGGGCATCGCCGCGGGACGCAGGGACAGGTGCGGGCGAAGCCGCGGCCGCTGCAGATTCCACTGTGGATGAGGCGGGCCAGTAAAGGGGTACATACCCCGGGAGGAGAGATGCACTTTGGAGAAATTGCGGAATGTTGCACAGAGATTTCAGCTTTCAGGGCAGTTTGCTGAGGCCCACCTCTGCCAAAGTGGGCATATCAACGACACATATGTGGTGAGCTGCCGGGTAGAGGATGGTTCTCAGGTGAGATACATCCTGCAGAGGATCAATCAGAACGTCTTTAAAAACCCAGAGGAAGTGATGGCCAACATTCAGGCGGTCACGGCCCATCTGCGCCGGAAGATTGTGGAGAACGGCGGTGATCCGGAGCGGGAAACCCTCAACCTCATCCCTACCTGGGAAGGGGCAATATACGTGGTGGAAGATGGTGAGGTATGGCGTGCTTACAAGTTTATTGAGGGGGCCCAGACCTACCAAGTTGTGCAGAACCCCGCCCATTTCTACCATGCAGGGAAGGCCTTTGGCCGCTTCCAGCAGCTGCTCCGGGATTTCCCCGCGGAAACGCTCTACGAGACCATTCCTGACTTCCACAATACTCCCAAGCGTCTGGAAAACTTCCGCAGAGCGGTAGAAGCAGACCGCTGCGGGCGTCTGAAGGAGGTGCAGCAAGAAGTAGAGTTTGTCCTTTCCCGGGCGGAAGACACAAAACCCGTGGAGGAAGGGATCGCTAGTGGCAGCATCCCCGTGCGCGTTGCCCACAACGACACCAAGTTTGACAACATCTTAATCGACGATGCCACCGGCGAAGGGATCTGCGTCTTAGATCTGGACACGGTGATGCCCGGCTCCTACCTCTACGACTTTGGTGATGCTATCCGATTTGGAGCTAGCACGGCACCGGAAGATGAGCAAGACCTGAGAAAAGTGAATTTTGATATCATGTTGTTCCAAGAGTTTACCCAGGGGTATTTGAGCAACGGTGTGGATTTTATGACCCCTGCTGAACTGGAGCTTTTGGCTTTTTCCGCAAGGTTAATTACTCTTGAGTGCGGGATGCGCTTCCTTGAGGACCACCTCAACGGCGACAGGTACTTCCGCATTCACCGGCCTAATCACAATCTTGATCGGGCCCGCACCCAGTTTAAGCTGGTCGCGGATATGGAGGCACAATATGATGAGATGCGCCGCATAGTGGATGCCGCGGTAGCAGAGGGAAGGAAGCTGGCATGAAAGTATCTACTTCAACATCAATCCACGAGTATGTCCGTTGGGGTTCGGAGCTGTTCTACACGTTGGAAGAGAGCATCCGGGCTTGCGCGGCGGCAGGCTACGAAGTGCTGGACATGGGGTTTTGCAGCTATTCCACGCAGGACCGCCCCCTTACCCAGCCAGATTGGGAAGACTGGGTCAAGCGCAACAAAGAGGTCGCTGATGAGCTGGGCCTAGAGTGGTACCAGGGCCATGCCCACTTCTTTGATTGGACGAGGACGCCAGCGAGCCAGTGGGAGTTCAATGAAGAGCTTGTGCGCCGTTCTATTGTGGGCGCGGGCATTATGGGAGTAAAGTGGCTGGTGATTCACCCAGGCACCGTCAGGGATGAAACGTGGTATTCCTATGCAGATTCCTTCAAAGCGAACCTGGAAGCATATAAGCGCTATGGGGAACTGGCAGCCAAGCACAATGTGGGTATTGCCATTGAAAACATGATCGAAAGCGGCCCCGAGCGCCGCTACTGCAGTTCCGTAGAAGAGCTCATTGAGCTTGTTGATGCCCTAGGCGATCCCTTGTTTGGAGTGTGCTGGGATACGGGCCATGCCAATATGGCCAAAGTGGATCAGCCCTCCGCACTTCGCCGGGTGGGGAGCCGCTTGAAAGCCCTGCACATCAACGATAACTGGGGGACAAACGACGACCACCTGGCCCCCTACTATGGTTCCATTGCCTGGGAACCTATTTTGGAAGCCTTGAAGGACATTGGCTACAGCGGCTGTTTTACCTTTGAAATCCACAACTTCCTCCACGGCCTTCCCCATGAACTACACGGGCCGTGCCTGCGGTTCACATACGAACTAGGCAGCCATATGGTAAAGCAAATCACCGACTAAACGACAGGGAGATGAACTGCTGTGCCTGATATGCTGGTAAGACTGTACGATCTACCTGATTCACGCCCCATTATGGCTAAGATGGAAGAACAGGGTATCACTATCCGCCGGGCCATTGCCCCTGAAAAGCATGTGGTCTTAGATTGGATCAAGGAGTTTTTCGGGGAAGGCTGGATGAGCGAGGCGGATGTGGCCATGTGCAATCTCCCCAGCACCTGCATAATCGCGGTGGATGAAGCCCAGCAGAAGATTGCAGGCTTTGCCTGCTATGAAGCGACCAACAAGGCCTTCTTTGGGCCTACCGGCGTTGATCCCGCCTATCGAGGCCGGGGCATCGGCAAAGCGCTGCTCATGGCAGCTATGGAGGGCCTTAGAGAGCTTGGCTATGCCTATGCTGCTATTGGCGGGGCAGGGCCAGTGGAGTTTTACGCGAAGACTGTCGGTGCTATACCCATCCCCGATTCATCCCCTGGAATCTACCGGGGCTTGCTCAGGCGCTAAAGCCTGAGCTTTTTTGTCTTGGAACTCGCTAGCAGGTATGGGGCAGGGGTATGCGGAATACTAAACAGGCAACCTGAGAGCGAGGTGTTTGCTGTGATAAAAGCAGCAGTTGTAGGCTATGGCAACATCGGAAGGTACGCAGTGGAGGCTGTGAGAGCAGCCCCAGACATGGAACTGGTAGGTGTGGTACGGCGCTCCGCCTCCCTCAAGGGCGAGCTTCCCCCAGAACTGGCAGGGACACCTGTGGTGAGTTCCCTGCAAGAGTTGGGCTGTGTGGACGTTGCCCTGCTCTGCACTCCCACGCGGGTTGTGCCCAAGCTCGCGGAGGAGATTTTAGCCCAGGGGATCAACACAGTGGACAGTTACGACATCCATCAAGATTTAGCAGATGTGCGCCTGAGGCTCCATGCTGCGGCGAAGGAACACAACGCTGTGGCAGTGATCTCTGCCGGCTGGGACCCGGGTACTGACTCCATCCTCCGGGCCTTGCTAGAGCTCATGGCGCCAAAGGGGATTACCTACACAAACTTCGGCCCAGGCATGAGTATGGGGCACAGCGTTGCGGCTAAGGACGTAGATGGGGTGAGGGACGCCCTGTCACTTACCATACCCCTGGGAACTGGGATTCACCGGCGCATGGTTTACGTCACCCTGGAGCCGGAGGCTGATCCAGCTAAGGTAGAGGCGGGAATCAAGGCCGATCCTTATTTTGCCCATGACGAAACCCACGTCTTTGTGGTGGAAAATGCGGCTGCCCTAAGGGACGTTGGGCACGGAGTGGTGATGGAGCGTAAAGGGGTTTCTGGTGAGACCCACAATCAGCAGTTTAGGTGGGAAATGCGGATCAACAACCCTGCCCTGACCAGCCAGGTCATGGTCTCTGCGGCACGGGCAAGCATGAAACAGGCTCCTGGGGCCTATACCATGATCCAAATCCCCCTGATTGACTTTCTCCCTGGAGACACCGATGCCCTTATTCGAAGGCTGGTGTAAGGCGAGAATGGCCCTAGTGCATTGGGATATGTGCCACTAGGGCCTTTTGTTTGCCAACCCGTATAGAAAAATGTTTATCTAGATGTAAAGGAAATTCACCGCAGAGTGCGAATTATATCAAGCGGCTTCAAAGAATCGTGCTTGATGGAGGGAAGGACATGAAATTTACAGGCCTGACGATTGGGATACCAAAGGAAATCTTAGCGGGGGAACGCCGTGTGGCGGTGACTCCCGAAACTGCAGCCCAGTTAGTTAAGGACGGTGCCCGGGTCCTCGTGCAGAAGGGCGCAGGGTTAGGCGCCTACATCAGCGACGATGAGTATCGGGCGGTGGGGGCGGAGATCTGCTCCGACGTGAGGGAGCTCGTCCAAGCAGCTCAGGTTGTTCTGAAAGTGAAGCAGCCTGCGTTCAACGTGGAACTGGGCGTTAGTGAAGTAGAGCTTCTCAGGGAAGGTCAAGTACTCATCACCTTCCTTCACCCCGCGGCTCCTGCAAATCATGGCATCGTGCAGGAGCTTGCACGCCGAGGGGTCATTGCCCTTACCCTAGACTCCATCCCTCGGATTTCCAGAGCACAGACGATGGATGCATTGACCTCCATGAGTACTGTGGCAGGCTACAAGGCGGTGATCTCCGCAGCTAACCGCCTACCTAAATTCTTGCCCATGCTGGGCACCGCTGTGGGTATGGTGCAGCCTGCGCAGGTGGTGGTGATCGGAGCTGGAGTTGCTGGGCTGCAGGCCATTGCCACCGCGAAGCGCTTAGGTGCAGTGACAAAAGCCGCGGATGTACGGCCGGATGCGGCAGAACAGGCCAAGAGCCTGGGAGCCAGGATTATTGAGCTCCCCATTCCAAGCGAACTAGCCATCGGGGAAGGTGGCTACGCCAAGCTTTTGCCTGAGGAGTGGCTAAAGAAGGAGCAGGAAGCAATAGCTCCCGCGGTTTCCGAGGCCGATATCGTGATCCTTTCTGCCTTAGTTCCAGGCCATGAGGCACCTGTCCTTGTCACTCAGGAGATGGTGGAAACCATGCGCCCTGGTTCGGTCATTGTGGACATTTCCATTGACCAAGGGGGCAACTGCGCCTTGGCCAGGGCAGGAGAGATTATTGAGCACGGTGGCGTGGTGATCGATGGGACTCAGAACATTCCGGGCACTGTGCCGGTGAGCGCCACCATGCTCTTCGCTAAGAACGTGCTCCACTTCGTGAGCCACCTGGTTCACGATGGGAAGGTGGAACTGAACCTCGCGGATGAGATTATTGCCGCCAGCCTGGTGACGCACAACGGGCAAATTGTCCACTCAGGCACCCTCGAAGCCATGCGGGCTCACGGGGAGGGAGCTGTGTGAGCTACTTATTGCTCATAGCCATCCTAGTCGTGGCAACGTTACTGGGTTACAGGGTAATCAGTGAAGTGCCCAGCCTTTTGCACACGCCCCTTATGTCTGGCATGAACGCCCTGTCGGGCATTACAGTAGTAGGGGCACTCTTGGCTGCGGCTGGGGCAATCACCACTGGCCGGCGCTTCCTAGGCTTCTTGGCAATTGTCTTTGCCACCATCAATGTTGTGGCGGGCTTTCTTGTAACCCACCGTATGCTCAAGATGTTTAGAAGCGGGGGTGGTAGCGAGTGAACTACCTTCTCCTGTGCTTCGCTGCCTTGATGCTCTACGGGATTAAGTTAATGAGTTCCCCCAAGACTGCAGTTCTGGGAAACGCCTTAGGCGCGGGCGCGATGCTAGCAGCCATCGCTGTTGCTTTGCTTGAAGCAGGCATCCTTACCTATCCCCTCCTTTGGGCGGGGCTCGGGGTAGGGACAGCCCTGGGCTGGGTTGCCGCGGTAAAGGTTCTGATGATCCAGATGCCCCAGATGGTGGCAGCCCTAAACGGGCTTGGGGGCGGTGCCTCGGCACTGGTGGGCTTGGTCCTTGCCCTCCAAGGGGAAGCGGTGGGGGCCTTTGCCCATTTTACCACGGGGCTTACAATTGCAGTAGGAGCCCTAACGTTTGGCGGCAGTGCGCTGGCAGCAGCCAAGCTCCATGGCGTAGTAAGCCAAAGGCCCCAGGAACTACCCCGGCACGCCGCAGTGGTTACGGTGGTGACGGTGCTATCCTTGGCTTCACTTTTCTTTGCAGGGCGCACCGCAGCGTTCGTACAGCTCATCCTCGCACTGGTCTTTGGAGTCCTGCTTACCATGCGGGTGGGCGGAGCAGACATGCCCATTACCATCTCTCTGTTGAACTCTCTGTCGGGCGTCGCGGGAGCGATCGCGGGCTTTCCACTTAAGAATCCGCTTCTGGTGGCAGTGGGCGGGATTGTTGGGGCCTCTGGGTTTATCTTAACGCAGATCATGTGCAGGGCAATGAACCGCAGCCTCTTGAGCATTTTGACGGGGCGCACTACTGTGACAGGTACCCCTTCTCGGGAATCAGGGCTGGAAGCCCCCACCCAGGCAGCTTCTGCTTGCCAGTGGGAGCAGGCCCTGGCTGAAGCTGAGCGGGTGGCCATTATTCCTGGTTACGGCATGGCCGTAGCTCAAGCCCAGCTTCAGGTGAAGGAGCTCATCGATCTGCTTGAGGCGGGCCATAAAGAGGTGAAGGTGGGCATTCATCCCGTGGCAGGGCGCATGCCGGGACATATGAATGTCCTCCTTGCTGAGGTGGATGTTCCTTACGAGAAGCTACACGATATGGAGGCCATCAATGAGTTCCTTCCTGGGGCCGATCTTGCCATCGTGGTAGGGGCAAATGATGTGGTGAACCCTGCGGCTATGGCTCAACCAGGCACTCCCATCTATGGGATGCCCATTATCCGGGCGGATCTGGCCAAGCACGTCATGGTGCTTAACTACGACACCCAGCCTGGCTATGCAGGAGTTCCTAATTCCCTTTACGAAGAGCCCCATGTGAGCCTCCTTTTAGGCGATGCCAAAGAGACTTTGGAGAAGGTCTTGGGTTTCCTTAGACAGCCTCAAAAGGAAGTGGCGGGCGGAAGGCCCTCCGCTGAGGCTGGGAAGTTCCTTTCCCAAGCAGAGCAAGTGATAATCGTCCCTGGCTACGGCATGGCCCTCGCTGCAGCTCAGCACCAAGTGAGGGAGCTGGTGGATGTCCTGCAAGGCCGCGGCATCCAGGTTAAAATCGGGATCCACCCTGTGGCAGGGCGAATGCCAGGCCATATGAATGTCCTTCTTGCGGAGGTTGACATACCTTACGACATGCTCTACACACTGGATGAAATCAATCCTGAGTTTAGCAGTACGGATGTGGTATTAGTTGTGGGGGCCAATGACGTGGTTAATCCCGCCGCGCAAACGGCAGAAGGGACTCCCATCTATGGAATGCCTATCTTAAGTGTGAGCGATGCCAGGCATGTGGTGGTTTGCAACCTTGACAGATCCCCTGGCTATGCAGGTGTGCCCAATGCCCTTTACAACATGCCTCACTGTTTGTTTGTTGAGGGCGATGCTAGCCAAACTCTAAGGGAGATCATTTCAGTGCTCACTGAGCAAGGATGAAAGAGGTGCTTCTGTGCAGAATCTGTACGGGGTGGTAGGTGATCCCATCGCCCAGAGTTGGTCACCGATAATCCACACTCAGCTGTTTCAGATGCAGGGCTTTGAGGGCAGCGCCTACATCGCCCTGCATATTACCCCTAGGCAGCTCGAGGGGGCAGTGGATATCCTCCGGGGCAACTTCCGGGGGTTCAACATTACCATTCCCCACAAACGGGCAGTCATGGATCTGGTGGACGAGCTTACTCCCGCCGCCGAGCGGTATGGAGCAGTGAACACGGTGAAGTGCGAGGCAGGGAAGCTTATAGGCCACAATACGGATGGGGCGGGGTTTACTGCAGGCTTGCAGCTTTTGGGCTGGGAACTTGCAGGTTCAGCGGTACTCCTCTTGGGGGCGGGGGGAGCGGCTCGAGTGGCAGCCTACGAACTCGCGGAGATGGGCTGCAGCCTAACCATTGGCAGCCGCACTTTGTCCACTGCAGAGGGGCTGGCAGAAGAAATTACGTCCCGCTTCCCGCACCTTGAGATCGCGGCCCTTCCCTGGGTTAATCTTTCCCAGGGAACATATGATGTGGTGGTAAATGCCACCCCCGTTGGGATGGGCGCGCCTCAAGGAGAGCGCCCAATCAATCTGGAGGATCTCAAGGGCGTCACGTGTGTTTACGACCTGATCTACAACCCGCCCCAGACCAGGCTTCTCCGCCAAGGGCAGGAACTAGGCCTAAAGGTCCTCAACGGGCTCCCCATGTTAGTCTTCCAAGCTGCTGCAGCCCAGGAGTTCTGGCTGGGGCGTCCCGTTCCAGAGGAAGCCATCTGGCAAGTCTTAGCATCACTGCAGGAGTTGAAAGGAAATGGCTAAAAAGCGTGTTTTGGTAGTTCACGGGCCCAACCTCAACCTCTTGGGCTTAAGGGAACCTCAGATTTACGGGAACTTGACCTTGGAAGAAGTAAACGCTTTCATGGCAGAGCGCGGGGGAGAACTGGGCTTAGAACTAGAGTTCTTCCAGTCTAACCATGAAGGAGCCATCATTGACCGCATTCATGCAGCCCATGGCAGGTTTGAGTGGCTGATTATCAACGCTGGGGCCCTAACCCACTACAGCTATGCCCTGCGGGACGCGATTGGCGCTGTGGGGCTAAAGACTGTTGAGGTTCACATGAGCAACATCTACGCGCGGGAACCCTTTCGCCACACCTCTGTGATCGCCCCTGTGTGCATGGGCCAGATCAGTGGGTTTGGCGTTAACTCTTACCTCCTTGCGGTGGAAGCTGTGGCCCGAGCTGCTCAATAATTAGCCTAGCGGCTTCCGCAAGGTCTGCCACTGCGTAGTCTGCGGTCGTTTCTTCTTCTCCATCACCTACTAGGATAGTGGTGGTACCGGCCCCTTGGCCAGCGAGGATATCCATCTCCCTGTCGCCAACCATAAAACTGTTTTCCAAATCGATCTTGTGTCGCCGGGCGAGCTGAATCAGCATGCCCGGTTTTGGTTTCCGGCAATTGCACTTAGCCCATGGACGGTGAGTGCACGCTGCGATCTCGTGAATGACTCCTCCTTCCCGGGCCACTTCCTCCTGGAGCCGGGCGTGGATTGCTTCTAGGTCTTCTTTGGTCATATACCCTAAGGCAACTCCCCCTTGATTGGTCACAACAAACACTTTGAAGCCTGCATCGTTAAGCTCTTTTACTGCCTTGGCGGCCCCTGGCAGCATTTCCAGCTCCTCAGGGGTATTTGGGGGGCGCTTGCCGATAGATCGATTTAGGACGCCATCTCGGTCGAGGAAGACTGCACGGTGTTCCATGAAGTAATCACTTCCTTTTGGGTTTTTTTCGCGAAGTCTAACTAATGGGAAGGAAATGGAATAGAGGCGCAGAACGTAATACGTACCATGCTTTTGCATCCCCAGCAGTTTCTCCTGCTGTGAGGTTAGTGTGTCCGAAAACAGCGGCGTCCTCCCCAGAACGGGGAGGCCGCGGGAGAGGGTGTTCAGCATGAACGTGTACGAACTGTTTAGCGTTGCGGGCCGTACTGCCGTGATCACCGGTGGGAGCGGAGTCCTGTGCGGGACCATGGCTCGTGCCCTGGCAGCGGCTGGTTGCAAGGTGGCCATCCTAGGCCGGACCCAGGCCAAAGTCGGCCAGATGGTAGACCGGATTAAGGGGGAGGGGGGCGAAGCGATCGGCGTCACCGCCAACGTCCTTGACGAAGAAGGCATTAAAGCAGCCAGGGACCAGGTGATGGCAGCCTTCGGGCGCGTAGACATCCTCGTAAACGGCGCGGGGGGCAACAAGGCGGAAGCCATCACCACGAAGGATCAAACGTTTTTCGATCTGGATTTGCAGGCTTTGAAGGATATTCTTGATCTGAACCTCTTAGGCACTGTGATCCCAACCCGCATTTTTGGGGCTGAGATGGCCAAGCAGGGTTCAGGTGCTGTTGTGAACATTTCTTCCGCGGCTTCATTTAGGCCTATGACCCGGGTGATGCCCTATGCTGCGGCGAAGGCCGCTATCAATAACTTCACCCAGTGGATGGCCGTCTATATGGCTCAAGAGTTCTCCCCTGGGATCCGTGTAAACGCCATCGCCCCAGGCTTCTTCATCGCGGATCAAAACCGGGATCTGGTGATCAAGCCAAATGGCGAGTATACCGAACGGGGCCAGCTGATTGTGGATCACACCCCCATGGGCCGCTTTGGAGAAGCAGAAGAGCTGGTTGGGGCCTTGATTTGGCTTGCTTCAGATGCCAGCCGCTTTGTAACAGGTACTGTAGTAGTCGTGGATGGGGGATTTCAAGCCTATCCAGGTGTCTAAAGGCATCCAACGTGACAAGTGTGCATTTCGCACAAAAGTCAGGTGTTTTTTATCTAGGCGCAGGGGAATCCTGCGCGTTGTGGAATTTATTATCAACACACTACGAAATGAAATGAGGTGTAATGGTGCGAAACACGAAAATCTTGCTAACAGCGTTGCTAATCCTCACAGTGGCACTCACCGGTTGCTTGAAGAATCCTGTTACCGGCCGCATCGGGCCATCCTGGGATGTCCCCGTGCAAGTACCCCTGATCGCCGGGGAGGTTACCGTTGGTGAACTGGCCGAAGAGTATCTCAGCGATTACCTGCCAGAAGATTACGATGAAGATGAACCTCTGGTAATGCAGTTCAGCGATTCTGTCCAAGTAGAAGTAAGAGAAGTGGCAGAAGCAGGAGAACTTCTCCCAACCGAATTTGAAGTGGAAGTAGAAGTGGGCCAAGATGAGTTTGTGGATGATGTGGGCTCCATTACCTTGGACCTGCCGGAAATCGCTGTAGAACTGGATGACATGACGCTGTACGATGAAGAGATAGAGATTCCCGCAATTGCCCCATGGGAGGTATCTGAGGACATAGTTCTTCCCTTTGAAAGAATAGAACTCACCGAGGGGAACCTGGTCATCGAGCTAGAGTATGTTGGCACCGAATCTCTGTCCCTAGAGTCCATGGCCGTTGATGGCATCTCAGATGCAGCTTGGGCGTTGCTAACGCTCCTGCCAGAGCAGCCGGATGAGAAAGCTGTTTCGCTCTCAGGCCCCATTGAAGGCCCTCTAACGCTGAGTATAATTGGCGGGGAGGACCCACCTGCGGGCAGCCTGATTATAACGGTGAAGCTTCGAGACTTGGTCGCCACCCATGTGGAAGGGTTGGAAACTGAAGAGCCCATCGGCTTTGAGTTCGACGTCTCCCTAAGCGGCCTGGCCTTTGACTCCGTAACCTTCGATGCAGGAACATTGGAGGTAGAACCCTACCTGACTGCTCAGGGAGAAGTCTCCTTGACGGGCGTTCTGGTGGGCGCCGATGACATTTTAGGAGTTGACGGCTTGGCAGGAATTACCCTGGAAAATGGCATGACCATCACCATCCAAGGGGAAATCGAACCTGAACAAGGCCTTATATCCACGCTGCCCGAGAACGAACGCCAGGTGGATGTGACCTTGGTTGATTATGTTGTGAAGGCAGTGACCAGCCAAGGTGCTTTTGACTCCATAACCATCACTCAAGCCATGGATGAGCTGGCAGAAGACAACGGCTTCCTCAGCCTGACAATTGAGGAAGGCGAACTGCGTTTCACCTTCGAAGGCTTGACCCAAGGAGCGCTGCAAGTTACTGACGTGGAGATTGTGGGCAGCAGCGGTTCGGAAGCCTTGACCGTAATCGATGATAACGTCTTTGATCTTGCAGGCGTTGTTCTCTCTGCTGAGGATGAGATCTCCGTTACGGTTGACGTTGAGGGCGACACCCTCGAGTTCGACGGAGACACAGTAACTGCCACCGTGTCCTTTGAGGGCATCGTTCTTTCAGAGGCGACAGTGCTTATCGATCCTCAGTCTATCGACGTGGAAGACTTAGAGATCGAGCCTGTGGAATTTGATCTAGGCCTGGGGGATATCAGTGGGCTGTTTGATTGGCTGTCAGGCATCGGCCTGAAAATGCAGGTCATCCTGAAGAACCCCTCAGGGATTCCCCTTGATCTCAGCAGCCTGGAGCTGACCGTAATCGGGGCAGATAGCCAGGAATACACAGTAACCTTAAGCAATCCTGAAACGGATCCCGATGGCATTACCACTACTTACACCGCTGAGGCAGAGGATTGGTTAGCCATCCTGGGCTCCGAACCGCAGCAGCTCGCCCTGGCTGGAAGCATTGAGGTAGCGAGCGATCCTGAGGAGCCCATTGCCATCGATTTGGATGAAGTCATTGAGGTGACTGTGGAGGTGGAAATCAGCAGCACATTCACCATCGACTACGATGAGGAGTTCGAGGATTTGGTCCTGGGCAAGCAGGAAGTGGCCCAGCAGGCAGATCTAGAGAAGGGTTTGGAGTTTATCGCTAAGCCGGCCCTGTTTGCTGAGGTTACAAACGGCATCCCGCTGGGCGTTGAAGCATGGCTAGATCTGTCCACAGATCCCGATGAGGATAACTGGGACGATGCCTATACCATCGAGCTAGGCCTCATTCCTGCCGCGGCGACCAACGATGCGGGCCGGGCCGTTGAGGCGAAAACCGCCCTCTTTGAACTGGATGTTGATGAAGATGTGCAGGACTTCCTCAAGCAAGGCGGCAAGATGCGGGTGCGTGTCGCCCTGGCGAAAGAAGGGCGCACTGGTGAGATGCCCATTTCCATCGCACCTGCGGATAAGTTTCAGTACAGAATTTGGGCCGACATGCTCATCAAGGTAAATCAATGAATGGGGGTAGGGCCGTGAAATCAAGGCAAGTATTCCTAGTCCTTCTGATTGCTCTAGTTGTGGCAGGCTTGGGCGGTACAGCTCTCGCCCACAACCCGGCGGCTGTGGACACTGACGGTGGATTTGCTGTAGGGATCTCCCTCTATGGCGAAACGGCGTCTAACTCCTTTGGGTACCGACTCCTGGGCTTGCTTAACAAACATTGGACCGAGGAACAACGTCTGGCAGTAGCCCAGTCCATCGCGGAGGACGGGTTGATGGTAAACGTCTATACCGATCCTGGCGTCTACGTGCAGTACAACAACTTCCGCATTTACGGTGGCGCTCAGGGAGAAGCGGAAGCCCGTATCCCACGCGAACTGGCTGAGCTGGCCTTCAAGGGCGTAACCTTGGAAGAGCTGGAAGCGGGGGACGCTGAGATCGATCTCGCGGGAGTCCAGGGGCAGGGGGGAGCCTACGCTCAGGGCGGCCTCTCCGCAGCCTTCTCCTTAGCACAGTTCGTGGATCTCCCCGTTGAAGACGTAGTAGTGGGCATCTCCGGCCGGTACCTCTACGGCCTCGCCTACGGGGAAACCGACTTCAACGGCACCATCGCCTATTTCGAAGACGATGGCGGCACCCGGGTAGTAAGCCGGGATCTAGACGTATCCGTCCTGCACTCCCAGAAGGGGCAGGGTTGGGCCTTTGATGCAGGCATAGCAGCGCAGATCACCCCACGCCTAGGGGTAGATGTGAGTGTGGAAAACATCGGGCAAGTCGTGTGGACCGATGTGAAAGAGCGGCGTTGGAGCAAAGAAGGTGAATGGGACCTCGCTCGGGTGGGCTATAACTCAGAGACCAATGAGTTTGAGTTCGAGTTCGCCGACGGGGAAGAGCTGGGTGAAGAGGAAGGATCTGCGGAGGATATCACCTGGAAGCTGCCTGTGCGGGTGCGCTTCGGGCTGGAGTATGCCTTTGACAAGCAGGTTACCCTGCGGGGGAGCGTACGCCACACCAGGTATGAGTCGGGTACTTCTGACACCCTGTTTGGCGGGGAAGTAGAGTACAGGCCTTTGCCTTTTATCCCCATCACTGTGGGTGCCAGCTATTCGCAGAAAACCCAGCTGATGCTGGATGCAGGTGTAGGAGTGCACTTTGACCAATTCGAACTGCAGCTTGCTGCAAAGAACCTCCATTCGCTAGTTCTCAAGGAAGGAAAAGGCTTAGGCCTGGCACTTACCTTGGGGCTCCACTTCTAACACTGACAGGGAGAGCTCTCCTCCACCGGGTACCCCCGGGGAGGGGGGCTTTTCTTTTTGGGCAGGAAAGCCTGGGTGTTTATGGAATATTGGGTAGGTAAGGCAGTGATTAAAGGGAGGGAAAGCTTATGGGAGTGAAGCGCCGCCCATTCGGGGCAGTGGACGGACAGCCTGTGGAGCTGTTTACTTTGACCAACGGAGGCATGGAAGTCTCCATCACTAACTATGGGGCAACTTTGGTTTCCTGGCTCGCACCAGATAAAGAAGGCACCCTGGGAGATATTCTTCTAGGCTATGAGGATGTTGGTGGATACCAGGTTCAGCCAGGCTACTTAGGGGCCGTGGTGGGAAGATACGCGAACCGCATCGGCGGAGCGTACTTTGAACTAAATGGCAGAGGTTACCACCTCGCCAAGAACGACGGAGAAAACCACCTCCATGGAGGCAAGCAAGGGTTCTCCCACAAGATCTGGGCCGCGGAGGAAGGCGAGGCTGCGTCCTGTGCCTTTACTTACTTCAGCCCCGATGGGGAAGAGAACTATCCTGGAAACCTTGAGGTAAAGGTGGTGTACACACTCAAGGAAAACGGTGAGCTTGTCATCGACTACACCGCAACGAGCGATGCAGATACCATCGTGAACCTGACCAACCATGCCTATTTCAATCTAGCAGGCCACGGCCACGGTACCATCCTCGATCATGTCCTGAAGATTAATGCGGATCAATTCGTTCCCGTAGACCCTCACTGCATTCCCACTGGGGAGATCGAGGAGGTGGGAGGCACCCCCTTCGATTTCCGGGCTGGGAAGTTGATTGGTGCAGAGATCGATGAGGATCATCCTCAGCTCAAGAACGGGCAGGGCTACGACCACAATTTCATCCTGCGGCGTACAGGGCCTGATCTAGAAAAAGCCGCAGAGGTCCGCCACCCTGGCAGCGGGCGGGTGTTAGAGGTCTACACTACTAAGCCAGGCATGCAGTTTTACAGCGGCAACCACCTCACTGGGCAGGAGGGGAAAGGGGGACGGGCATATCCTCGGCGCTCCGGCTTTTGCCTGGAGACCCAATACTACCCCGACTCCATCAACCAGCCTAGCTTCCCATCCCCCATCTTGCGAGCAGGGGATGTGTATCGCCATACAACTGTCTTTAAGGTGGGCTGCGAGAAATAGCAGAGGAGGGTGAGTATGCAGTTTGGGTACTTTGATGACACTAGGCGGGAGTACGTAATCACTACACCAAACACACCCTATCCTTGGATAAACTACTTAGGCACAGAAGACTTCTTTAGCCTGATCTCGAATACTGCGGGAGGCTACTCCTTCTACCAAGATGCCCGCCTGCGGCGGCTGACCCGCTACCGTTACCACAACGTACCGCTGGACAGCGGCGGCCGCTACTTCTACATTCGCGATGGGGAAGACTGCTGGACCCCAAGCTATAGGCCGATGAAGCAGCCCTTGGACAGCTATGTATGCCGTCATGGCTTAAGTTACACAGTGATCACAGGATCCCGGGGCGGCCTTGAGGTGGAGCAGCTTTTCTTTGTCCCCCTCGGCTTTACAGGAGAGGTTATGCGGCTGCGGCTTACCAACCACAGCGCTGCGGTGAAAAGGATCCAAATCTTCTCCTTCGTGGAGTTTTGCCTGTGGGATGCTTACGATGATATGACCAACTTCCAGCGGAACTTCAGTACTGGGGAAGTGGAGGTGGAAGGCTCAGGGATTTACCACAAGACCGAGTACCGGGAGCGCCGCAACCACTACGCCTTTTTCTGGGTAAACCGCCCAGTTGCGGGGTTTGACACCGAACGGGATACCTTCATAGGGTTGTACAACGGGTTTCACGAACCGCAGGCACCCCTTGCGGGAAAACCGGGGAACTCTCTTGCCAGCGGCTGGGCTCCCATTGGGTCCCACTGCGTGGAGTTAGAGCTTGCCCCTGGAGAAATGCAATCCCTCATCTTCGTCCTGGGGTATGTGGAGAACCCCAAGGAGGAGAAATGGGAGCGCCCGGGCGTGATCAACAAGGCCAGAGCCAAAGCCATGCAGAGCCGTTTTTCCGAAGACGAGCAGGTAGAGGCGGCCCTGGCCGAGCTGAGGGCTTACTGGGACGAGCTTTTGGGTAAGTACCAGGTTAAGACAGGCGATCCTAAGCTCGACCGCATGGTGAACATCTGGAACCCCTATCAGTGTATGGCCACCTTCAACTTGTCCCGGAGCGCTTCGTATTTCGAATCAGGTATTGGCCGGGGCATGGGCTTTCGCGACTCCAACCAAGACCTTTTGGGGTTCGTCCACCAAGTGCCTGAGCGGGCCCGGCGGCGCATTTTGGATCTGGCTTCTACCCAATTCCCCGATGGGAGTGCGTATCATCAATACCAGCCGCTGACAAAGAAAGGGAACAACGCCATTGGCTCAGGGTTTAACGACGATCCTCTCTGGCTGATCGTTGGCACCGCAGCATACATTAAGGAAACAGGGGATCTGGACATCCTTGATGAGCTGGTCCCTTTCAACAGTGATCCGAGCAATCAAGGGACGCTCCTGGAACACCTCAGGCGCTCCTTTTACCATGTGGTCAATAACTTGGGGCCACATGGCCTACCCTTAATCGGCAGGGCAGACTGGAATGACTGCCTCAACCTCAACTGCTTCTCAGAGGAGCCAGGGGAATCGTTCCAGACCACGGGGCCCAGTGAAGGGCCTGTGGCAGAGTCGGTGTTTATTGCTGGGTTGTTCGTTTACGCAGCCCCCGATTTCATCGCCATGTTAGAGCGGAAAGGGTTCCACGAGGAAGCTCAGAAAGCCCGGGAGAACATGGAACAGATGGCTGCTGCGGTGCTCCAGCATGGCTGGGATGGGGAGTGGTTTCTCCGGGCCTACGACGCCTTTGGGGAAAAGGTGGGAAGCAAGGAGTGTGAAGAGGGGCAGATCTTCATTGAGCCGCAAGGATTTTGTGTCATGGCTGGCATTGGGCTGGACACGGGCCATGCACAGCAGGCCTTAGATGCGGTGGAACAGAGGCTGGAAACGCCCTACGGCATTGTCCTTCAGGCTCCGCCGTATTCCAAGTACTACCTGAACCTCGGGGAGATTTCGTCTTATCCCCCTGGGTATAAGGAGAATGCGGGGATCTTCTGCCACAACAATCCATGGATTATGATCGCCGAGACCAAGCTGGGGCGGGGGAACCGGGCCTTTGAGCTTTACAAGAAGATTGCCCCCGCATATGTAGAGGATCGGTCGGAAGTTCACCGGTTAGAGCCCTATGTTTACGCGCAAATGATCGGGGGCAGGGACGGCAAGAATCACGGCGAAGCTAAGAACTCCTGGCTCACAGGGACAGCCGCGTGGAACTATGTGGCTATAGCCCAGGCTATTTTAGGGATCCAGCCCGACTATGACGGCCTTCGCATCGACCCGTGTATCCCTAAGGAGTGGGACGGGTTCACGGTGAGCCGCACCTTTAGGGGCACTCAGTATGAAATAGAAGTCCTAAACCCCAAGCACGTTTGCAGGGGCGTTGCCCAAATCACTGTAGATGGCGAGCCTATCACCGGGAACCACCTGCCCCTCTTTGATGATGAAAAGGTGCATAAAGTCCAGGTTGTGCTGGGCTAGGCAGATTTAGATCCTGAGGGGAGCCTTGTGATTAACACAGGGCTTCTCTTTTTTACATTTAACTTGCTTCAATGATTGAAGTATGTTATGCTGAAACTGACCGGCGGAGTGGAGTTGTAGGGCGAATACCCCAGTTAATCCCGCAGGTATTGTCAAGCATTGAAAAAAGATGGACGGATGGTGCATTGTGAGGCAGCTGCGCGGTGGCAACCGGAAGCGAATTAAGGAGCACAACCGCATCTTAGTGATCAACCATTTGAGGTTGCACGGGCCCATGTCCCGGGCGGACCTTGCCCGCTATACGGAGCTGGGGCTGTCTACTATCACGTATATCATCGATGAGCTTATGGATGATGGCCTGGTTGTGGAGACGGGGGCAGGGGAGTCTAGTGGTGGGCGCAAACCAACCATGCTGGAGTTTAACGGATCTGTTGCCGCAGTGGTGGGTATCAAAATCGAACCAACCCGCATTTTGTTCAGCCGGATGAACCTCTTAGGCAAGATTCAGCAGAAGGCTGCAGCAGAGCTTCCCCCTGAGGCAGATAGTGCCGCCCTCAATCAGCTTCTTATAGATAACATCAGCGGCCTTTTGGAAGGCGATGTAAACAGTGCGCCGCTGGTAGGTATCGGCATCGCCGTTTCAGGCTTGGTGGACCAGGCCCATGGCAAGGTTTTATACAGTCCCATCTTAGCCTGGGATGAGTTTGACTTCACCCCAGTTAGCCGCCACTTTGATGTGCCTGTAATCGTGGAGAACGATGCCAACACCTTTGCCCTCGCGCAAGTTTGGACAGGGATGGTGCCCCACCACAGCAGTTTCCTTGGGGTGACGGTGGGGGTAGGCGTTGGCCTGGGTATCGTCATCGATGGCCAGGTTTTCCGGGGGGAACACGGCGGGGCAGGTGAGTTTGGGCACCTTGTGATCCAGCATGAGGGAGCCCCTTGTTACTGCGGGCAGCGGGGATGCTTGGAAATGTACGCGTCCGACCACTTTGCTTTAAGCGAAGTAAAGCGCCACATCGCCTTAGGAGTCCCGACTATCCTGGGGGATTCTGATTCCCTGACCATCAATGATGTGTATGAAGCTGCGGAGCAGGGGGACCGCTGCGCGCAGAGCATAATCTATAAACAAGGCCAAAACCTCGGGATTGGCCTGAAGAACTTGGTCAATCTTTTCAACCCTGCAGCCATCATTTTGGGGGGTGAGGGGATTCGCGGAGGCAAGCACCTTTTGCGAGGCATAGAACTGGAACTAGCCACTAACTTTTTCGCCAAGAAACAGCAGCCTGTCCAGCTAAAGGTGTGCAGCACCGGGGAGGATGTGTGGCTGATTGGAACCTGTGCCTTGGTTGTAAACCAGATCTACCGGGCACCAATTTTTAAACCGGGGGGATTAGGCATGAACCGGCGCTTAACCATCTTCTTCTTTCTCCTCCCCAGCTTGGTGGGGCTGCTGCTGTTCTCTATCATTCCCATTGGCACATCACTATACCTCAGCTTGACAGAGTGGGATGTGATCGGCGGCGCGCCCAAGTTCCACTGGCTGAAAAACTTCAGGGATATTATCCAGAACGAAGAGTTCCCCCGGGTGTTGGGCAACACTTTGTACTTTATAGCCTTGTATATCCCCTTGATCCTCGGGGCATCGCTCTTGGTTGCGGTGCTGCTTAACAACAAGTACCCAGGGGTGGGCCTTTACCGCACTATCTACTATGTCCCTGTCTTAACGTCGTGGGTTGCCGCGGCCCTTCTGTGGAAGTGGCTGCTCAATCCGAGGTACGGGGCGATCAATGCCATCTTGGGCATGGCCGGAATCACAGGCCCGAGCTGGCTGCACAGCAAGAGCTGGGCCATGCCGGGGATTGTTCTGGCAAGTGTGTGGAAGGACGTGGGCTACTTTGCCCTGATTATCCTCGCCGGGCTGCAGGGGATTGACACCAGCTACTATGAGGCTGCGGAAATTGACGGGGCCAACTGGTTTAAGAAGCTTACCAGGATTACTGTCCCCTTGGTCACGCCCACCCTGTTCTTCGTGACCATAATTTCGGTAATCAACTCGTTCCAGCTCTTTCCCCAAGTTATGGTAATGACCGAAGGGGGCCCAGGCGGCGCCACCCAGGTGTTTGTGGAGCGGATTTACAACTACGCATTCCGGTATTACAAGATGGGCTATGCTGCAAGCTACTCCTGGATTCTGTTCGTGTTTATCTTCGCGGCAACGTTGATCCAGCTCCAGCTCCAGAAAAGGTGGGTCCACTATGAGTCGTAGAGAGCAAATCCGGCGGTTGGGGTTTTACCTCTTTGCCAGCATAATTGCGTTCTTCAACCTTATGCCGTTCTTCTGGATGGTATCCACATCCCTTAAGGCCCGTGGGGCATTGTTGGTCCTGCCGGTGCAGTGGATTCCAAGCCCTGTGAGTTTCGATGCGTATGAGCGGTTGTTCTCCCTGTTTCCCTTTGGGAGGGCCATCTTTAACAGCTTGTTTGTGGCTAGTGCCACCACAGCCATTGTAGTTCTGTCCTCGTCCATGGCCGCGTATGTCTTTGCCAAGATCCCCTTTAGGGGGCGAGATACGCTCTTCACATTGTTTCTTATGACCATGATGATCCCGGGCCAGGTAACCATGATCCCCAACTTCCTAGTCCTGCGCTACCTCGGCCTGCTCAACTCCTTCCTGGGGATTTTAGCCCCTTCTGTCTTCAACGCCTTTGCTGTCTTCCTCCTCCGCCAGAACATGCGGGGCATCCCCGATGCTTTATCAGAAGCAGCTTTGATTGACGGAGCCGGTTACGCCGCAATTTATGTCCGGATCATTGTTCCTTTAAGCAAACCGGTCTTATCAGCTTTAAGCGTAATCACCTTTATGGGTGCTTGGAATGACTATCTCTGGCCCCTAATTGTCCTCACCGACCGTGCCAAGATGACCTTGCCAGTGGGCTTAAGCTTGCTCAACACCCAGTATGGCAACCAGTACAACTTGCTGATGGCTGGAGGGCTTATCTCCATGCTGCCCATCCTGATCCTGTATTTCTTTGCTCAAAAACACTTTGAACAAGGTCTGAGTATAGGGGGGATTAAAGGCTAAGAAACGGTTGTGTGAACTTCGGTCCTGTGCAAGCAAACACAAAGGAGGAATGGCAAGTGAAACGTTTCAGTCTGATATTGGTGGCGGCGTTGGTAGTTGTGTTGGCACTGGTAGGCACCTCACTGGCTCAGCCCGTTACAATCAACTTCCTCAACTTCTCGTCCAGTGGGGAAAACGAGGGGAACCTTCAGGCAATGAAGGAGATCTTCGAGGCGCAGAACCCAGACATTAAGGTGAATATTGAGACTATCGGCTATGGCGACTATTTCGTCCGGCTCATGACAAGCGTAGTGGGGGGCAACATTCCCGACGCCTTTGAACTGAACTTCGAAAACTTCGCAGCTTATGCCTCCAAGGGCACGGTTATGCCCCTTGAGGAGTTGATGGCAAAGACGGGCTTTGATCAGAGCGTCTCTGATCCAAATGCCCTGGCTGCTTTCCAAGTGGATGGCGTCCAGTACGGCCTGCCCTTCAGCTTCTCCAACGTGATTGTCCTCTACAACAAGGACCTCTTTGATCGGGCCGGGGTTGAGTACCCCACCAGTGAGTGGACGTGGTGGGATCAGCTGGAGGCGGCAAAGAAGATCAGGGCTTTAGGAGATGACATCTTCGGCATCTTCCAGCCCATCCAGTTCCACGAGTTCTACAAAGTTGTGCGCCAAAACGGCGGCAGCCTCTTGAGCGAAGATGGGTCCGAGTTTACCATTAACCGCCCTGAGAACGTGGAGACCCTGCAGTACATGGTGGACCGGGTGCAGAAGTACAATGTTATGCCCACCGAGGAGCAGCTTTCCGGCATGGGCGACTGGGATCTCTTTGCTGCCGGCCGCCTGGGGATGCTGGTCACAGGGAGCTGGGCGTTCCCGTACATGACCGCCAACTGCGACTTCGACTGGGACATTGCTGTGGAGCCTGGCAACACCGCGAAGGCCACCCACTTCTTCGCCAACGGGTTGGTGATCGGGCACAACACTAAGCAGCCAGAGGCAGCATTCCGCTGGATCGAGTTTCTCTCTACCAGCAAGGAAGCTGCGGAAATCAGGGTGAAGGCCGGTTGGGAACTGCCTGCCGTGACCCACGAGGATATTCTAGAGATGTACGCCGCTACTACCCCGCCGGAGAACAAGGCGGCAGTGTTTGAATCCCTGCAGTACTTGGTGACTCCGCCGGTAGTGGAGCAGTTTGCAGAGCTGTCTGATATCGTAGGGCGCTACTTGGGCGAAGCCCGGGACGGCTTCATGACTCCTCAAGAAGCGCTAGATGCGGCCCAAGCGGAAGTAGAGGCACGGATCTCTCTCTAAGGGTGCATCACAAGGGGGCACCCAGCGCCGGGCGGTTCTGGGCTGCCCCCTTTTTCGATTATATGCAAGGAGCGATGATATGCAGATCAAGCACGTACCCCCTGGGCTAGAACCCATCCAGGACTGCGCCTTTCAGCGCAGGCCCTACATGCCCCTAAAAGGTGAAGAGGTAGTAGTCCAAATTAAGGTAGAAGGGGCGGAGAGCCCAGTGCGGGCTGTCCTTGAGTGGAGACAGGACGGCAGCCCCATGCCCCCCGTCCCGGGGGAGGCTTTCCAAGGGGCCGCCCAGGATTCCCACTACTTCTCTTTCTCCCTGGGGCCCTTTCACGAGTTGGCAGATGTGAGCTACCGCTTTTCTGTGGAAGGCAGTACTGAGGTGGAAGTCACTCCGTATTACAACTTCTCCGTCGTCGAGCGCAGGGGGCTTAGCGCGCCTGCCCTGTTGTACCAGGGAGAGAACAGCGCTTGGGCTATTTTCCCCGAAACAGCTGTGGAGTTCAGCTGGGATAACGGCCTTCGCATTCGGGTATTGGAAAAGGATGGGGCAGCGCCAGGGGAAGCTGTGGAGTCAGTGAAGGTTCAGCTTTCCCCTGCAGAGACCCTGGAGATTACCGGTGCAGGATGGGAAGTACGGCGGGAAGGCGCAGCACTTGTGCAGGTGGATTTTGCGGAGCTAGAGCTCTTGTGCGCTAAAGACGGGTCGGTGCGGGAGATTAAGTACCACGTACAAACCCCTGTCAGGCACATCTTCGGGCTAGGGGAGCGCTTCAACCAAGTGGACCAAAAGGGCCTCAGCACTGTCCTTTCGGTTGTGGAGAAGTTCACCAGCCAAGGAGAGTACAGCTACATCCCCATCCCATTTTTCCTTACAGACCTGGGCTTCGGTTGGTATTCCAGCAGTAAGCGCTTGATCACCTACCATGGGGCCTCAGGGCTTACCCTAGAGTGCCGCACCGCCCCCCAAGGTGTGCTGTATGAGGAATGGTGGCTTTTCGGCAGCCCCCAGTCCCTGCTAAAAGATCTACACCGCCTCACAGGCAAAGCTGTGCTTCCCCCGAAGTGGGCTTTAGGGCTTTGGATCTCCGCGAACGGCTGGAACACTCAAGAAGAAACCTTAGAGCAGCTTAAGGCCCTAGAGCAATATGAACTGCCTGCCACTGCCATGGTGCTCGAGGCATGGAGCGATGAACATACCTTCTACATCTTCAACGATGCCCAGTATGAGCCCCTTCCCCAAGATCGGCCCATCCGCTTGGCAGATTTCAACTTCCCTGAAGGTGGGAAGTGGCCCGATCCCAAACTCATGGCTGAGGCGGTGCGAAAGGCGGGCTTAAACCTTGTTTTATGGCAGATCCCTGTGATTAAGTACACCCCCGATGCGTGCCAGCAGCTTCAAGACGATGAGGCCTATGCCATCAAGATGGGATACTGCGTTCTAAACGAAGACGGCACTCCTTACCGCATCCCAGAGAATTGGTTTAAGGGCAGTTTGCTCCTGGATTTTACCAATCCTGAGGCGGTTAAGTGGTGGTTTGATAAGCGAGCCTACCTTGTGAAAGACCTAGGGGTAAAGGGTTTTAAGACCGACGGGGGAGAGTTCCTCTTTGGCGATACCACAAAAACGTACGACGGCCAATTAGGGGACACTGCCCACAATGAGTACCCCATGCAGTACATTAGGGCTTACCACGGCTTTCTCCGGGAGCACCTAGAGGACGGCATCACCTTCTCCCGGGCAGGCCATACAGGGGCCCAAACCGTGCCCATCCATTGGGCAGGGGACCAGAGAAGCACATGGAGTGAACTGCGGGCTCAGATGACAGCTGGCCTTTCCGCAGGCCTGTCCGGCATCCCCTTCTGGAGCTTTGATATGGCCGGATTCGCGGGGGATTTCCCCAGCCCCGAGCTTTACAAGCGCTCCACCGCCTTCGCCGCGCTCAGCCCTGTGATGCAGTGGCACGCAGAGCCCCGGAGCGGCCAGTTCTTCTACACCGACCGTGCCCGGTGGGTCAACGACCGCAGCCCGTGGAACATTGCTGATCTGTATAACGATCCAGAAGTCATGGAGGTGTACCGGCTCTTTGCCAACCTGCGCATGAACCTCCTCCCATATATCTACCAGGAAGCAGTCCACTGCGCCCAGTCCGCTCGGCCCCTCATGGCTCACCTAGCCATCGATTACCCCGAGGACTCCCGGGCATGGACCGTGCACGACCAGTACATGTTCGGCAGGGATCTGCTAGTCGCCCCTGTGCTGGAGGAAGGGGCAGAAGGGCGGCGGGTGTACCTTCCCCAGGGCACGTGGCACGATTTCTTCACCGGAGAAGTGTTCACCGGAGGAAGGGAGATCGACTATACCTGCCCACTTCACCAAGTCCCCCTGTTTGTGCGTGACGGAGCAGTCTTGCCTGTCCACCTAAACAAAGCCCGCATCATGGGGGCCTGCTCGCCTCAGGGCGGCGTATCCAACAAGCTAGATGGGTACGAAATCTTGGCCTTCCTGTGCTTTGGGGGCGATGCCCTGGGGTTCCAAGACGATCTAGGCAATGACTTAGAATACAATGGGGGCACGGTGAGAGGTACAGGGCCGGTGAAGGAAGTCCTGGTGGTGGATGCTCTCACTCCAGGCGATGCGGTGCAGCTCTGTGGCAGAGGCCTTGCAGGCACGCTCATGAGAGTGGAGGAAAGAAAATGACCAAGTATTACGTAACGAGCAACGAGTTTATCTCCCTGCCAACCATCAGGGAGGATGGCGCTCTTGAGGGGCTCACCTTCCTCCACATGCGGGCCAAGGGTATGCTGCATGTGAAGGGAGCGGGGGAGGAACCCCTCCTCAGGCCCATGGCCGCGGTGGACGGCCAGCCTGTGGATTTTGCTGAACTCAACTGGGATAGGGACCAATACTGGATTCCACGCTTCTCCGGGCCTGGCCAGGGCGTCGCCTTCGAAGGGTGCATCTTAGCACCCTTAGGCGAGCGGGGCTTTATCTACCGCTTAACAGCGAGGGCTTGTGACCCTGTGGAGGTCTGCTTGGGCTTTGAGGGGTGTTTTGGGGAAGTTTGGCACGCAGTGAATGAAAACAAGCCTGTTAAAGGTGAAAAGCACGCCTACGCAAGCGGTTGGAACCACGCCTTCGTCATGGATTTTCGCACCGGGCTTCCCCTGTTTTCCCTGGCACCCATGGCAGAGAAGGCAGAGTGGAAGTACAGCCACGGCCAGGACGACAGCATCCGGTTTGAGATCACCCGCACGGTCCATCTAGCTCCAGGCGAGGAGGCCACCTTGGATGTGTACTGGGGTGTGGGGTACGAAGAAGTAGCTGCCAGCACGGCTGCAAAAGAGATGCTTCGCCAGGGATGGGCAGAGGAGTATGCCAAGACCCAGCGCTGGCTGGCCCAGCGCATCCAAAGGGTTGGCCATGAGCACCTCCAGGAGCTCCTCAATCTCAATATGTTCTTTAGCTTCTTCTTTGGCTCAGGCATTACCTTGGATACAGAAGAATTCTGCCTAGTTACCTCCAGGAGCCCCCGCTACTACGTTTCCGCAGCCTACTGGGACCGGGACAGCTTGCTGTGGAGCTTTCCTGCCATCTTGATGGCGGACCCAGAGTATGCTAGGGAAATGCTTGACTACACATTTACCAGGCAGATCAAGAACGTGGGGATTCACAGTAGGTTTATTGATGGAACGGTGCTGGAACCTGGATTTGAGCTGGATGAGCTGTGTGCCCCCATTATCGCTTTGAAGCGCTATGTGGACAGGACGGGGGATCGCATCATTTTGGAGGAGGCCCATGTGCGCAGGGGAGTGGAGCGCATCCTCAGGATCCTTAAGACTAAGAGGCACCCAGGAACCCACCTTTACGAAACCTTCCTCCAGCCCACCGACGATATGCACACCTACAAGTACCTCACCTACGATAACGTCTTGGTGTGGCGGATCCTCACCGACCTGCAGGAACTCTACGGCCTCCCCCTGCTCGAAGAAGCCCAGCGAGTGAAGGATGCCATCTACCAGCAGTGCGTGAAGGTGTACAATGGAAAGAAGGTCTTCGCTTGGTCAGTTGATCTGGAGGGGGCGTGGGACATCTACGACGAACCTCCGGGGAGCCTCTTGCTTCTGCCGTGGTATGGGTTCTGCAGCGCTTACGATGAGATCTATCGGAACACAGTGGCGGTGATTCGCGATCCGGAGTACAAGTACTCCTTCGCGGGCAAGCCCATCGCGGAAATCGGCTGTGCGCATGCGCCCCACCCATGGGTGTTGTCCATCTGCAACAGCCTCTTGAGCGGCAACACGGAGCAAGCCCTTCGCCACCTCAGCAGGACCGAGCTGGATAATGGTATCGCCTGCGAAAGCGTCCACGAGGAGACGGGGGAATGCATGACCGGGGCAGCCTTTGCGACCTGTGCAGGCTTTCTTGCCTTTGCACTCAAGGAAGCGTTAGCGAAATAAGGGTTTTTACAACAGGAATCCCACTGTCGGGGGTCGAACCATTACTTAACACTTAGATAAAGAAGGTGTTGGGGTGCAGCTGGAGTTCTTAGGCGCGGCAGAGACAGTGAGCGGTTCCTGTTTTCTGCTGCGGTTCGGGATTTATCAGGTGTTGGTGGACTGTGGGATGTTCCATGGGCCCCGGGAACTGAAGGAGCGCAACTACGGCAGCTTTCCGTTTAACCCGCTAGAAATCGATGCGGTGATCTTAACCCATGCCCACATTGATCACAGCGGCCTTCTGCCCAAGCTCGTCAAGCACGGGTTTTCCGGGCCTATTTATGCAACGGATGCTACCGCGGACTTGTGCACGATCATGCTGCCTGATTCTGCCTACATCCAAGAAGCGGAGGTTGAGCGGAAGAACCGCCGCTTAAGCAGGCAGGGCAAGCCCCTTCTAGAGCCCATCTACACGAAGGCAGATGCGGACAAGACTCTAGCGCAGTTCCGGCCCATGGTCTACGATGAGAGGGTGGAAATCCTCCCTGGCCTGGCCATCCGCATGCGGGATGCAGGCCATATCCTCGGTGCGGCCTTGGTGGAAGTGTGGGTCACTGAAGAGGGGGGCACGGTGAAGTTAGTGTTCTCTGGGGATATGGGAAACCTCGATCAGCCCATCGTCCAGGATCCCACCTTCCTTCAAGATGCGGATTATGTGATTGTAGAGTCCACCTACGGTACTCGCCTGCACCAAGACCGGGAAAACCGCCGAGAGCGCCTGGCAGAGGTTGTGCGGGAGACCATGGCCAGAGGTGGGAACCTTTTGATCCCCGCCTTCGCCTTAGGCCGCACCCAGGACCTCCTCCATGAACTGCGGAAGCTGTTAGATGTAGGGGAAATCCCCCCTGTGAAGGTTTATGTGGATAGCCCCCTAGCCACCTCGGCCACGGAGATCTTCCGAAAGCACCAGGCCTTCTTTGACTTCGAAACCCGCACTATGCTTGAGGAAGGCCGTTCACCCTTCGAGTTTGCGGGGCTGCACTACACCCAAAGCGTGGAAGACTCTAAGCGCCTCAATGATATCCGGGGCGGAGCTATTATCATTTCTGCCAGCGGAATGTGCGATGCGGGACGCATCAAGCACCATCTCAGGCACAACCTTTGGCGTCCCGAGGCAGCGGTGCTCCTCATCGGCTACCAAGCTGAAGGGACCTTAGGAAGGCAGCTGCAAGATGGAGCGAAGGAGGTCCGTATCCACGGAGAGCAGGTGCGGGTGCGGGCAAAAATCCATACCATCACCGGGTTTTCCGCGCACGGCGACCGGGAGGCCCTCATGGGCTGGTTGGGTGAGTTCAAAGACGTGAAAAGAGTCTTTGTAGTCCATGGGGAGAAGTCAGTGGCCCGGGAATTTGCCCAGGACATTACAGACAAGCTGGGGTTGAGGACGATTGTCCCGCGCCTTGACGAAGTGTTTGAGCTCAGCCCAAATACGGTGGAACGCCTGGGGGTGGCGGGCTTTAGCGAAGCCCAGATCGACCCAGCCTTTGCCGGTGTGATCAAGGTGTGGGAAGGCCAAGAGCAAATCTTCTCCGGAACCTACGGCTTCGCGAGCCGGAGGTTTGCAGTGCCCAACACGTCCAATACTCGCTTTAACATGGCCTCGGGGAGCCGGATTTTCACTGCGGTGGCCGCAGCACTCCTGGCCGATGAAGGGAAGTTTACATTTAACACCCCAGCCCTGTGCTGCTTAAGGGATGGGCTTCCTCCTTGGGCAAGGGACCTTACCATAGCGGAGCTCTTCTCCGATGGGGAAGGCCTTGAGCAGCGCCTGGAACTTGTGGGGCGGATTGTGGAAGCACATGCGGAAGAGCCTTTTGCCGCGTTTGCAGCGGCCCGCATTTTCACTCCAGTGGGAATGGCAAGCACAGGCTACTATCTTCTCAATCAACTGCCAGAAGGCACTGCGGTGGGGTATCTGTCCTCAGGCTCTGAGTGGGTGGAAAACATACTGGCTGTTCCCCTGCAAGGGGGGCCAAGCGGCGGAGCGTATACCACCGCGGACGATCTGCATAGGTTCTGGTGGGCATTGCTGGGCGGAGATTTGGTCTCAGAGGCGGTTTTGCCAGAAGTTCTGCGGCCCTTTGCCAGCAGGACTAGGAACGGCTTAACGTCCTACACAGTGTGGGGCACAGGGCCTGGATCCAGCATGGTGACAAGCGTGATCCCAGCCCTGGAGCAAGAGGTTACCATCCTCAGTAATGGCGAGGCGGGGACCGGGGACATTTACCAAACGCTCATGGATTTCTTGGAAAAACGGTGATTTGTGGTGATGGCCGAATGGTTAACTTAGGGAATGAGTGGGATGAACTGCTTGCCGACGAATTCCGCCAGCCGTACTACCTTAACCTGCGGGAGTTTCTCAAGCGGGAATACTATATCCGGACAATCTACCCGGATATGTACGAGATCTTTGAGGCGCTAAAGCTTGCATCCTATTCTCAGATCAAGGTGGTTATCTTAGGGCAAGATCCATACCATGGCCCGGGACAAGCCCACGGGCTGGCTTTTTCCGTTAAGCCAGGGGTACCCATTCCACGTTCATTAGTAAACATCTTCAAGGAGCTCCAGGATGACCTGGGCTGTTATACTCCGAACAACGGCTGCCTCATCCCCTGGGCGAAGCAGGGGGTGCTGCTCCTCAATGCCAGCCTCACGGTGCGGGCAGGGCAGGCAGGGTCCCACCGCGGGAAAGGGTGGGAGCAGTTTACCGATAGCGTGATCCAGCGTCTGAATGAGAGGCCAGAGCCGATGGTATTCATGCTGTGGGGCAATCCTGCCAAGGCCAAGGAGCGCCTTTTGACCAATCGCCGCCACTTGGTGCTCACCGCGGCCCATCCCAGCCCTCTCTCTGCGTTCAGGGGCTTTTTCGGCTGTAGGCATTTTTCCCAGGCCAATGCTTTTCTCAAGGCACAGGGGATGGAGGAAGTTGACTGGCAGATCCCCAACATCTAGGGCTAGAACAGCCCCAGCAGGAAGTCGGTGCTGAACCAAAGGACGTTCACGATGATGGCACTGGCCACCAGCCCCGCGAAGAAGCTGGTCCAGATAATATAGCGATTGCCGTTGAGCATTCCTAGGCCCACAAGGGTAATCACCGCGGCGGGGATGGTATTAAGGAACGGTGTGGGCATGACCGTCAAGACGGCCATGGCCAAGAGGATCACAGAGGCCGCTTTCGTCTCAAAGGGATTGGCCATACTGGCAGCGCTTGTCTTGGGCAAGAACCGTTCTAGTTTGACGAGGTACGGCACCCCCTTGTCCCGGATAAACCGGAGGAACTCTGGGGATACTTCTTTGTTCCTCACAAACCGTGGCATCCAGGGAGTTTGCTTTCCTAGAACCCGCTGCACAGCCCACACCAGCACGAAGAGCCCTGAGAAGAAGTTAAGGCCTGGCGGGGTGGGGATGAGGACCACCAAGGATGCCGCGATGATTAACAGCGCAAACCCTTTGTCCTGCAGTTTTGCCATGAACTCCCCGAATGTAATGGGGGTTTGGATATCGTCGATCACGTTCTGGATAATCGTACTGGCTCTGTTCAAATTACGTCCCGGTCCTTTCTGGGCTGGGTCTCTTGTTATCCCTACTATACCTCTGCTTCAACAGGGGAATGCATGCTGTCACCATCGAGAGCCGCTTCAACTAGGCCATCCGGCAGGCGTTTTGATGCCGCCGCGCCCATGTCCCGTAACCCTTCGGCCCGGGCAATGAGGTTGCCCCGGCCGGTCTTAAGCTGGTTATAGGCTTTTTGGTAAGCCGTTTGGGAGCGCTCGATGTGCTTGCCCACTTCCTCTAACGAGGCCACAAACCCTACGAACTTATCATACAGGGCGCCGCTCTGGCGGGCAATTTCGAGGGCGTGTGCCTGTTGGTTTTCTTGGCGCCAAAGGTGGGCGATGATGCCTAAGGTCGCCATGAGCGTGGTGGGAGTGGTAAGGACCACGCCCTGCTTCCACCCATAACTGGTGAGCTCTGGATCAAGGCTGAGGGCAGTGGCTAAGGCCCCCTCCAGGGGCATAAACAGCACGACGTAATCAGGGGAGTTCATCTCCGGCTGGTGCTGGTACGCCCGGCTGTGGAGCCCGTCAATATGGGCTTTAATGGACCGCACTAAGTCAGCCCCTGCTTTGGCCTGTTCCTCGGGCTCAGAGCTGTTAACATAGCGTTCGTAAGCCACCAGCGAAACTTTGGCGTCGACGATCACATGCCGGCCTTGGGGAAGTCTAATGACCACATCTGGGCGGATGCGGTTGCCTTGCTGGTTGCGCAGGTCTAGGCCTTCCCCTTGGAGGACGTATTCGTACCCTTCTCTTAGGCCCGACTCCTCTAAGATCCGCTCCAGGATGACTTCTCCCCAGGTTCCCTGGGTCTTGACTTCCCCCCTTAAGGGCTTTCGCAAGGCGCTCCGCCTCCTGAGACATACTCAGGCCAATATGCTCCAAAAACTGGATTTTCGCCATACTCTCCGTGTGGGTTTCCTCCACCTTGGCTTGAAATTCTCGGATGCGATCCCGCAAGGGTTCCAAGATGGCTTGGAGCTGGCGGGCATTGTGGTGGGAGAAGCTCTCCGCCTTGGCTTCTAAGATCTCCTGCGCCAGGGCCTGGAAAGCATCGCGAAACTCTTCTTCCACCCGAGCAAGGCGCTGAGCATCTAGCTCTTTAAACTGGCGCACCACTTCCAGCTCGCTTTGAAGCCGGGAGGTGCGCTTCACCATAAGCGCATAGGTAACAAGGGCTCCCACAATCAGCCCAAGAACTAGCCCTAACACAACCGACAGCAACATCTCTCTCACCTCAAAGAACATTAGTTCGAGGAGAGGGGGCTTATCCCCTGCTTCTTAGGGAGCAAAGGCGGCAGGGATCCTGTGAGAACGTGCGAATATATTAAACGAAACACATGTTAGATGGACAAGGGAGCGCATAACATTGCAGAGAAGGAAGTTTGGAAAACTAGATTTTGACGTATCACTCCTTGGTTTTGGCTGCATGCGCCTGCCTACGGTGGAGGAGCCAGCCCCTGATAGCCTGGTGGGGAAGATCGACTACGATAAGGCAGTGGAGATGGTGCGGTATGCCATCGACAACGGGGTGGACTATCTCGACACCGCATATCCGTACCACGAGGAGAAAAGCGAAGTCTTCTTAGGTCTTGCCCTCAAGGATGGATATCGGGAGCGGGTGAAGCTCGCCACGAAACTCCCGGTGTGGAAGGTGAACACCAGGGAAGACTGCGACCTTTACTTAAACGAACAGCTGGACCGGCTGCAGACAGACTATATTGACATGTACCTTCTCCACGCCTTGGGGAAGGATACATGGCAGACGGTGAAGCGGTGCAGCGTTCTGGAGTTCCTGGATCAGGCCAAGGCCGATGGGCGCATTAAGTACGCCGGCTTTTCCTTCCATGATGATCTCAGCCTTTTCAAGGAAATCGTGGACGCGTATGACTGGAACTTCTGTCAGATTCAGTTAAACTACATGGACGAAAACTACCAGGCAGGAGTAGAAGGCCTCCGCTATGCCGCGGAAAAGGGGCTCGCGGTAGTGATCATGGAACCTCTACGAGGCGGCAAACTGGCAAAAAACATGCCCGCAGAAATCCAAGCCCTTTGGGACCAAACAGGCACGGGCAGGTCTGCCGCTGATTGGGCGTTCCGCTGGGTGTGCAATTTCCCGGAAGTGACGGTGGCCCTAAGTGGTATGGGGACGCTCGATGAGGTGAAGGCCAATATTGCTACCATGTCTGAAGCTGCACCCAACTCCCTCACAGCTGAAGAATTGGCCTTGTTTAAGAAGGCTCAGGAGTTTTTCTTGGAGCGGACCATGGTGAAGTGCACAGACTGCCGCTACTGCTTGCCGTGCCCCCAAGGGGTGGAGATTCCGGACGTCTTTGCCATCTGGAACAGCTCCGTAATCTACAACCGGCCGGGAGAGGGGAAATGGCACTACAAGCAGCTTGTTGAAGGAAACAAGGCTGCGGATCAATGTGTCGCCTGTGGCCAGTGCGAATCGGTATGCCCGCAGAACCTCGCCATTATTGAGCTGCTGCAGCGGGCGACGGCGGCTCTCGCGTAAAACAAAGCCCAGCTCGAGGAGCTGGGCTTTGTTTTTAGCGGGTTACGGTGCGGGGCTGGAGCCTCAAGGGGACCCCTGCCTTGTCCAGGGCCCCTGAGAGGGCAGTGGTTATCAGGCCATCTACGCAGTGGTGGAGGGCCGTTCCCACACCTACTACAACTAAGGATGTATAAAGATCAAAGCCGAAGGGCATTACCACCAAGGCCTCGCTGAGCGCGTGAATGGGCAGGGTAATGAGAATGGCCTGCCAGAGGGGAACGCCTCGGCGGATAAGGTATGCCCCGGCAGCGCCGAACAGCGCGTGGGTGAGGGCCCGGGCGGCGATCACCGCATCCAGGGTGATGAGGAAGCCCAATCCTGAGCCTACCCCCACCAGGACCGCGGTCCACGGGCTGATGGCCATAGCCAACATGGACGGGACGTGGCTGCCAATGGTCGCGGAAAAGGGCGGCAGGTAAACTTGGAGCCAACCCCGAAATGCTATAGGGATGAGAATGGCCATTCCTGTTAAGAGTGCGCCGTAAAGCATTTCCCGGACACGTGATTGCCTCTGCATTTGCACCATTCCTTTTCAGAAAGTATTGCAGCACCTGTATATACACCTGTATACTATACACTATATTACACCAAGCGGTGTTAAGGTGCAAGAAAGTGCCGGGAAAGTGGAGGGAAAATTATGCGCACTGCTAAGCGGCGTGCAGAGATTCTGAAGGTGCTGAAGCAGGCAAAGGAGCCCGTAACTGGCACACAGCTCAGCCAGGAGTTTGGCGTCACCCGCCAGGTGGTGGTGGCAGATATTGCAATCCTCCGGGCTCAAGGGGAGAACATCATGGCCACGCCCCAAGGCTACCTGCTTTATCCAACAAAGCCGGGGCCCGGCCTGCGGCGGACCATTGCTGCGCGCCATTCGGAGGATTTGGGGGAAATCAAGGATGAGCTCGCCGTAGTGGTTGAGCTAGGGGGCGCAGTGGTTGATGTGACAGTGGAACATCCCCTCTATGGGGAAATGACCGGCAACCTCCAATGCCGGACCATGGCCGATGTGGAGCAGTTCGTAGGGAAAATGCAGGCAGCAAAGGCAGAGCCCCTCTTGGTCCTTACCGATGGGCTCCACCTCCACACTATTGAGGCCCCTGATGAAGGCACCATGGCGAGGATCTTGGCAGAACTGAAAAGGCGCGGTTACCTCGCAGAATAGTGCATGCCCCCGAATCCGGGGGCATGGGTTTGACTACGAGAGGAGCTGGGCTAGCTTTTCGCCGAAGGCTTGGGCCGCCTCTGGCCCGTTGCCAGTGATGATCCGTCCGTCCACTTCCACGGTGCCGCCGGTGTAGTTGGCTCCCTGCTCTTTGAGGATGGGCGCGCCGTCGGGGTACACGGTAGCTGTCCGCCCCTTAAGCAGCCCTGCATTGGCGAGGATCACCGGGGCGATGCAGATGGCACCAACGATCTTCCCCTGATCATATGCTGTATGGGCCAGCTCGTGTGCGGTTTTGTCGCTAAAGTACTGCTCCGAGCCGCCGCCGCCCACGAAGATGAGAGCATCGAACTGGGCTGGATCAATGTCCTTCACCAGCATCTCAGGGGTAACCTTCATGCCCAGCTTGCCCACGCACTCACCGGTGGTGGTGGAAGCGGTGACAACTTCTATCCCGCTTTTCTCCAGCACTTCCTTGGGGACTTGGTATTCCTCGTCTCGGAAGTTTTGTTCCGCAATAATAAATACAGCCTTTTTCACGCCATTCACTCCCTTCCTGGATTATTGTTCAACGCAAGGGAAGGAAATCCTTGCAGTGATGGAGAACACAAATCCCCCAGAAGAACACGGATAAGAACAGGTGAACATGTGATGATAATTGTAGGTATTGCCGGTGGGACGGGTTCGGGAAAGACCACTTTTGCCCAATCCCTGCAGAGGGCAATTCGGCATGATTCGGTGATCATTTCCCAGGACTCGTATTATTATGCCAACGAACACCTTAGTTTTGCACAGCGGGTGAAGATCAACTACGACCATCCCGACGCCTTTGAAAACGCGCTCTTGGTGGAGCACCTCCAACGGCTAAAGGCAGGGGAGAAGGTGCGGGTACCTGTCTACGACTTCAAGGAATACACCCGCACCGATCGATTCGTGGAAGTGGAACCCTATCCCATCATCTTGGTTGAAGGGATCTTGCTCCTCCATGACCCGGCCCTCAGGGCAGAGCTGGACATCAAAGTGTTTATTGACACCGACCCAGATGTACGCATCCTCCGCCGTTTGATGCGGGATGTGACAGAGCGGCGCCGCACCATGGAATCGGTGGTGAAGCAGTATCTGAACACGGTTAAGCCCATGCACGAAGCCTTTGTGGAGCCGTCGAAGAAATATGCTGATCTGATCGTTCCGGAAGGCGGGTTTAACACCGTGGCCTTGGATGTGGTCACGGCCATGCTTCGGGAGTATCTGCGCAAGCAAGAGGAGAACAAGCAGTGAACAACCGCTTAAGTGTACGCCTCATTCTCATCTTTGGCGTTTTGGCCATTTCCGGTGCGGCGGTCTTTATCCGCCAGGCGGAGGCAGATCCCATCGCGATTGCCTTTTACCGCATGGCTTTTGCCGCGCTTTTGATGGTGCCCTGGGCCGCCTACGACCTGCGGAGTATGAAGTCCACCCCAATCCCCTGGGGCGTACTGGCTCTCGCGGGTTTCTTTCTTGCCCTCCATTTTGCCTTGTGGAACACGTCCTTGTTTCACACCAGCGTCACCAGCTCCGTAGTGCTGGTCACAACCCAGCCCGTGTTTGTCACCGTCTTCGGGGCCCTGCTCTTGGGAGAAATCCCTACAGGCCGGACCTGGGCTGGTTTGGCTCTGGCCCTTACAGGCAGCGCTGTGGTGGCTTTCGCAGGGGATGCAGGGGGGGCTTCCCGCCTCGCGGGCAACCTCATGGCCCTGGGGGGAGCGGTGATGGCCGCAAGCTACTTCCTCGTGGGCAGAGTGGTAAGGCGCACTGTCCCGGTCGGCCTTTACGGAGCAGCAGCCTACGGCTTTAGCGCGCTGTTCCTTTTGGCCGCAGCCCTCGTCTTCCGCCAGCCCCTTACAGGTTACTCTGCTGGCACTTGGCGGAGCTTGTTTCTCTTGGCGTTCGTTTCTACTGTAATTGGCCATACCAGCCTAAACTGGGCTTTAAAATACTTGCCCACCTCCATGGTGAGCGTGAGCATTTTGGGGGAACCCCTTGGGGCCACCCTACTTGCCATGATTCTCCTTAAGGAACCTCCAGCATTCCTAGAAGTATTGGGAGGAATACTAATACTGACAGGGATCTTCATAATATTCCAGCAGGGGTCAAAGGAGAATCTGCAGCAGAGTGAGGCAGGTGGAGCTGAAGAAACCAGCTCCTAGGCTGTCCCGCCATGGGGAACGGGTAAATGCCCTGATGGCCAGTGTAAAGAGGGAAAAGTGCACCACCCAGCGCATCAGTACCTTTCCCCAGCTTACAGGTTCGGTAGGGAAGGTTGCCCCCACAGCCACCAAGATTGTAGCTGCAGCTAGGCCCACGGCCACCACTTGCCGGGACAGTTTCCCCTGGCGCAAAAGGCCGTACGCCGCTGTGAAGATGAACAGGACTGCCCAAGCGAGGATAAGTTCTCCTGTGGACAATGGAGTGCTCCTTTCTAATGGGGTGAGAAGTGTGCTGCCGGCGGGCACACTTCTTCATGTGATGTTACCGAAGGAAGTATCCGGCCAGGCCGCTGACGGCGCCGGCGATTGCGTGGCGAACTGCCCCTCCCAATGTCCACTGGGAGGCAGGGGTGGTGATTAAGTACGATGCGGTGCTGATCAGGCCTCCAGCCACAGCAGAGGTGACCAAGGGGCTGAATTCCCCTTCCACTTCCGCCATTTCCGCATCGCTTAAGGGTACCGCCCCAGGGCCGAAGGGAGTGTCAGCCGCTGCGGAGGCCCCCACTGGCACCAGCAGAGTGATGGCGAGGAGCAAGGCGACGAAACGAGTGATTGTCTTCCCCATGCAAATCTCCTTCCTTTAGTTTGGGCCCAGATTGCTAGCAACTACATAGTACAATATTCTGATAACTCTGTCAATATGCTTTTGCTTGTCCTTTCCAGGACTTCTGTTTTTCGCGTCGAACTGTAACCAAATTAAACTCAGGCCAGAGAGGAGCTGGGCATTTGCGACAAGAGATTCTGCAGATTCTAGAAGGGGACAGCCGCCTCAGCGCTGCCCAAATCGCCGTGATGCTGGATTCTACTGAAGAAGCGGTGCAGGCGGAGATCAGCCGCCTCGAGGAAGAAGGGGTGATTGTATGCTACCACACCCTTATCGATTGGGAGAAGGCCGGCCGGGAGCTGGTCACTGCGCATATTGCGGTAAAGGTTACTCCCCAACGTGGATCGGGCTTTGACCAAACAGCTCTGCGCATTGCTGAGTTCCCAGAGGTACAGGCGGTGTTCCTTGTTTCTGGCGACTTCGACCTTATGGTGCTGGTAGAAGGTGCAACTATCCAGGATATCGCGCGGTTTGTCTCCACCAAGCTCGCGGTGATGGACTCGGTGGTGAGCTGTACAACGCACTTTGTCTTGAAGAAATTCAAACAGAACGGCCGCCTCTTCGGGCGCAATCATAGTGATGAAAGGCCGAATATACTGCTATGATCAGCGAGATGCTCAACAAACGCATTCAAGAGGTTAACCCGTCGGGGATCCGCAAATTCTTTGATATCGCCAACCAGATGGAAAACGTCATTTCTCTAGGGGTGGGCGAGCCAGATTTTGCTACGCCGTGGCACGTCCGGGATGAGGCCATCTACTCCCTGGAGAAAAAGCGCACTGCATACACCGCCAATGCGGGGCTGTGGGAACTGAGGGTGGAGATCGCAAACTATCTGGAACGGCGCTTTCATCTCGAGTACGATCCGAAGGATCAGATCTTGGTTACGGTGGGGGGGAGTGAGGCCATTGACCTTGCCCTCCGGGCCCTGATTAACCCCGGGGACGAAGTCATCATTCCCGAACCCACCTACGTGTCTTACCGCCCCGCGGTGATCATGGCCGGGGGAGTCCCAGTGGCGGTGCCTACTTACGAGGAGCGGGAGTTCCGCCTCACCGCAGAGGATCTGGTTCCCCATATCACTCCCGAGACTAAGGCTGTGATCTTGTGCTATCCAAACAACCCCACAGGGGCAGTGATGGAGCGGGCGGATCTGGAGAAAATTGCTAAGGCTCTAGCAGAGCATCGCTTACTGGTGATCACCGACGAGATCTACAGCGAGCTGGTGTATGGCATTGAGCACGTTTCCATGGCTTCCCTCCCTGGGATGTACGACCGCACGCTGGTGATCAACGGCTTCTCCAAATCCTTTGCCATGACAGGCTGGCGGCTTGGTTATGCTGCCGGGCCCCGAGAACTTCTGCAAGCCATGACCAAGATCCATCAATATACCATCATGTCGGCACCCACCGTGAGCCAGTATGCGGCGGTGGAAGCACTAAGGCACGGGCTGCCTGAAGTGGAGCGGATGGTGCAGGAATACAACCGCCGCCGCCGGGTGTTAGTACAGGGCTTCCGCAGCATGGGTTTGTCTTGTTTTGAGCCCAAGGGCGCGTTCTACGTTTTCCCCCGGGTAAGGGATTTGGGGATGACTTCAGAAGAGTTCTGCACCAATCTCCTCATGGAGGAGCGGGTGGCCGTGGTCCCTGGCTCGGCCTTTGGGGAAAGCGGCGAAGGGTTTATCCGCTGTTCGTATGCCTATTCCCTGGAAAGCCTCCAGGAGGCGCTGCGGCGCATGGCCCGCTTTGTGGAAAAACATGCCAAGGAAAGGTGATTAGATGTCCAGGATTCGGAAAGCAGTCATACCCGCAGCAGGGCTGGGCACACGATTCTTGCCTGCTACAAAGGCAGTGCCCAAGGAGATGCTTCCTATCGTAGATAAGCCCACCATTCAATACATCGTGGAGGAAGCGGTGGCCTCGGGGATCGAGCAGATTTTGATCATCACCGGGCGAGGCAAGGATGCCTTGGGAAACCATTTTGATACCAGCGTGGAGTTGGAAGCCCACCTGTCGGCCCGGGGGCAGAAGGGACGCCTTGAGGAAGTTCAGGCTATCACCAATCTTGCGGACGTGTTCTATGTCCGCCAGCACGAGGCAAAGGGATTGGGGCACGCGATTTTGTGCGCCAAGGCCTTTGTTGGGGATGAGCCCTTTGCCGTGCTTCTCGGGGACGATGTGGTTTACAATCCAGAGTACCCTTGCTTGAAGCAGCTCATTGACGTCCACGCCAAGACAGGGGCCAGCGTCCTTGGGGTGCAGCAGGTTCCCGCAAGGGATGTGAGGAAGTATGGTATTATCGGCGGCCAAGAGGTAGAAGATAGGTTATACAAGGTGAGTGACTTAGTGGAAAAGCCGGCGCCAAAGGAAGCCCCCACCAACGTGGCCATTTTAGGACGGTACATTATCTCCCCTGAGATTTTCCCCATTCTCGCCAGGACCGAGCCAGGTGTGGGCGGGGAAATCCAGCTTACAGATGCCCTACGTACATTAATGCATGTGGAGCCCATGTACGCGCTGGACTTTGTGGGACGGCGCTATGATGTCGGTGATAAACTAGGTTTTCTTCAAGCCACGG
This sequence comes from Peptococcaceae bacterium 1109, assembly GCA_001028815.1. Lineage (GTDB taxonomy): Bacteria > Bacillota > Limnochordia > Darwinibacteriales > Darwinibacteriaceae > 1109. Next base: position 125,463 of record LDJB01000003.1, on the reverse strand, counting down.
TGGAGCTTGCCCTAAAGCGCCCCGATTTGAACGGCCCCTTTCGGGAATACCTAAAAGAGCTGGTACGCTCTGAGGAGGGACCTGCGTGCGGGTTGTAATCGCCCCTGATTCGTTTAAAGGCAGCCTCTCCGCAGCTGAAGTGGGGGAAGCCATTCAGCGGGGAGTAAAGCGTGTTGAACCAGAGGCAGAAACAGTGCTTCTGCCCCTTTCCGACGGCGGTGAGGGGCTGGTGGAATCGTTGGTGGAAGCAAGCGGTGGTACATACCACGAGTTTCAGGTGACCGGGCCTTTAGGAGCCCCGGTCTGGGCCAAGCTAGGCCTTTTGGGAGATGGCCAAACTGGGGTCATCGAAATGGCCCAAGCTTCGGGCCTCACCTTGGTGCCCCCGGACAAGCGCAACCCCTTAGTGACGACTACATATGGTACGGGGGAGCTTATCGGCCGGGCCCTAGACTTGGGCTGTAATCACCTGGTGATCGGCATTGGGGGAAGTGCCACTAACGACGGGGGCATGGGGATGGCCCAGGCCCTGGGAGTGCGCTTCCTGGATGGCGAAGGCAAGGAGTTAGGTTCAGGTGGTGGAGAGCTTGCCCGCTTGGCATCTATTGACGTTTCTGGGCTGGACCCAAGGCTCGCGGCAGTAACCATTGAAGTCGCGTGCGATGTGGATAACCCCCTCACTGGGCCAACCGGGGCATCCCACATCTACGGGCCCCAGAAAGGGGCCACTCCTGAGATGGTGGCTCAGCTTGATGCAGCCTTGGGGAATTATGCAGAGGTAATCCGGAAAGACTTAGGAAGAGATGTAGAAACAGTTCCTGGCGCCGGAGCCGCAGGAGGCCTTGGTGCGGGCCTTATGGCTCTCCTCGGGGGGAAGCTCGTCTCAGGGATTCAGCTCGTCCTTAAGGTGTTGCGCTTTGAGGAACAGGTGCAAGGCGCGGACCTCGTGTTCACAGGGGAAGGGAAGTTCGATGCCCAATCAGCTTTCGGCAAAGTCCCTGTGGGAGTTGGCCGCATCTGCCGGGGCTTAGGAGTACCTGTAGTCGTACTGGCGGGCACTGTCACCTTAGATTCAGACGTACTGCATGGAGAAGGGATCACCGCAAGCTTTTCTGTTTTGAACCAACCACTGTCTCTCGAAGAGGCCATGGCCCAGACTGCGGAATTAGTGGAGTTTCAAGCGGCCCAGGTGATGCGGCTGTGGCTGCACAGATAGCAAAAGGGGTGTCACTATGACAGGTGCGTGGTTGCTCGTTCTGCTCCTGGGTGCAATAGTGTTCATCGTGGTGATGACGGCCCGGGTGCGGCTCCATCCATTCCTGGTCCTGCTCTTGACCACGCTTGGCGTGGGGCTTCTAGCCGGGGTTCCCGCGGCACAAGTGGTCTCCGCTATGACCTCCGGTTTTGGCAGTACCTTAGGAAGCATCGGAATTGTGATCGCTGCGGGGACGATCATGGGTTACATCATGGAAAAAAGCGGTGCTGCCCTGGTCATGGCCAACAGCATCTTGAAGCTGGTAGGGCAAGAACGCTCCGCACTCGCCATGGCCGTCACCGGCGGAGTGGTATCCATTCCAGTATTTTGTGACTCGGGATTTGTGATTCTATCCCCCCTAAACAGGTCTCTGGCGGCACGGTCTAAGCAGTCGCTAGCAGTGTTCGCGGTTGCTCTTTCCATGGGGCTCTATTCCACCCACGTGTTTGTGCCTCCAACCCCTGGCCCCATCGCTGCAGCGGGGACTCTGGGGGCCGATTTAGGCACAGTAATCCTCTTGGGGCTAGTCGTATCAGTTCCCACCATCTTAGCTGGTTATATCTTTGCCAAGACCTATGGGGCGAGGGTTCATATTGACCCCAAGCCCATGGCGGAGGAAACAGGGGGAGAAGCCCGGCACTTGCCTTCGGCTGTGCGCTCCTTTGCCCCCATTGTGGTGCCGGTGGTGCTCATTGCCCTTAAGTCTGTGGCAGATTACCCCACCAATCCCCTAGGCGCAGGGACTCTGCGGAACTTCATCAGTTTTGTGGGGAACCCCAATGTAGCTCTCTTGATTGGGGTGTTCTTGGCGTTCCTCACAGTGGAGCGGCTCACGGGAGAGGTGATGGGGGATTGGGTTTCTGCGGGGCTGAAGGATGCGGGGATGATCATCCTCATCACTGGGGCTGGTGGTGCCCTCGGTGCAGTCCTTCGAGAAACTGCCATCGCAGACTACATTACCTCGTCCCTCTCTGGCTTGCAGTTCGGTATACTGCTGCCTTTCATCTTGGCTGCTGCTATCAAGACCGCGCAAGGGTCCTCCACGGTAGCCATCATCACTACTGCGGGGATCGTTTCGCCCATCCTAGGGGCCTTGGGACTAGCTGGGGGGGTCGGCCCTGCCCTGGCCGTAATGGCCATTGGGGCAGGAGCCATGACCGTCTCTCACGCGAACGACAGCTACTTCTGGGTAGTGGCCCAGTTCTCCGACATGAAGGTATCGGAAGCATATCGCCTCCAAACACTTGCGAGCTTGGTGACGGGCATCGTAGGGCTGATTACCGTCACCATCTTGTATCTCATTTTTGTCTAGGCCCACAAGCTCAAGCTGAACATCGATTCTGAAGTAAGGTCCAGGATCAACCTGGGCCTTTTCCTTTTACCCGGATATGTCTCGCTTGGCATAGCCCACAAACCCGAGCCCCATCAAGGCGATCGCCGCCAGGAGAATGAGCACCACCGTAGCTGGGCTCACTGTTTCCAAGGGGATATTGGGAATGTGGCCCCAGGGAGTAAGTTTAACCAGCCACTCAGGGAGCTGGAGCAGGGCTCTGAAGTAGGCTGTAAAGAACGCGTAGCCCAAGTAGAGCCAGACCAAGTTGGTACGCTGGGGCGCAAAGCCGATGAGCGCCGCAGCCAGCCCCACTAAGGCCCAGATCACAGGGATGTATGTTAGCGAAGCCAGGAGGGCTTCTCCCAGGGAAAAGGGGTCGCTCACCACCGCCGCGGCGGCAGACCACAGCCCCAGGACGCTTAGGACTTGCATGATTACCGCGGATCCCAGCGCGGCTGCCAAGAAGCTGCCCATAATCTGGGCCCGGGACACAGCTCGGGAGAGGAGGTGCTCTGTGCGGCCCGCCCCCTCTTCACCCCGGAGCTTAAGGATGATGAGGAGCGCGGGGATGGCCGCGGCCATAGACATCACCGCGAGGAGCATGGCTACGAACTGATCGGTGAAGGAGAACCCCTCAACGCTTGGGAGCATCAGCTGGTAAAGATCGCCTATTTGGACAAAGGTCTCGACTTCTCCAAAGACTGAACCGTAAGATGCCCCCAGGACAAACATGCCTACGGCCCAGCCGATGATCACGGTCCTTTCCAGGCGGAAGACAAGGCCTAAGGTGCACTTTAGGAAGGGCGAGGCGTGCATTCTGCCTGGCCTGGCGGGAATGAACCCTGCACCCAAGTCCCGCACAAGGTTGAGGCGAAAGGCCAGGAGGATCAAGGCTGCTGCAGCCACAAACGTGATCAAGATGGGCCACCAGTAATTGCTTACGTACACCTGTGCCCGCAAGACCAGCCCTAAGGGGGAGATGAGGGACAGGGGTTCACTGCTCACATCACCTACTGCCCTGAGCAGGAAGGACAGCCCTAAGAAGGCGAAGGCGTATCCCATGGTAGCCCTGGACGTTTCGGTGAGCTGGGCAAAGACGAGGGTGAGGGCGGCAAAACACATGCCTGTAACGGCCAGTACTGCGCCGTAGGTCACCGATCCAGCCCAGTCCATCCCTTCCAGGCCCAAGAGAGCCAGGCCTGCCCCGGTGGCTATTCCCAAGACGATGTTGCCGGCGGCAAGGACCAGCATAAGTGCGGCAGCGTTGGCAAGCCTCCCCACAGGCAGGGAGCGGATGACCTCAATGCGTCCCCCTTCTTCGTCCCGCCTTGAATGGCGGATGGTAAGGAGGATGTTCATGATGGCCACAACCACCGCAGTAAAGAGAAGCATCTGGTGGGCCATGATCGCTCCCATGTGGTAATCAGCCAGCCCATAGCCGGGACCGAGCATGGAGATAAACACTGGATTGGCAAAGGTCTGGGCAATTATCTCCCGCTCTGGCCCCGGGGGGTAGAGGCTTGGAAACATGGAGGCAAAGCATATGGAGAACGCCGCGATAGACAGTACCCACACAGGGAGCCGAACACGGTCTCGCCGCCAGATGAAGCGGGCTAGAGTTCCTGTATTAGCAAAGAGGTGGCGCAACCTGTTCACCTCCAGCTCCGGTAGTGGTGGATGAACAGCTCTTCCAAGGTGGGCGGGGCGCTTTCCAAGGCCACGACGTCAAAGTCGCTAATGTACCGCAAGACTTCGCCTAGCCGTTCTGAGTCTACCTGGAAGGCTGCGCCCCTTTCAAAGGCTTCCACATCATGCACTCCCGGGACTTGGCTCAGGTTTTGAATGGGCCTGGCCGTTTCCACCCGAACCCTAGTCCTGGTAAGGTGGCGCAGTTCTCTCAGGGAGCCTGACTCGATGATTTTCCCTTGCCGGATAATGCTCACCCGGTCGCAGAGCTTCTCCACTTCCGAGAGGATGTGGCTGGAGAGGAAGACGCTCTTACCTGCCGCCTTCACTTCCCGAACGCATTCCTGGAAAACGATCTCCATCAAGGGATCCAGCCCCGAGGTGGGCTCATCTAGGATATAGAGCTCCGCATCAACGGCAAAGGCAGCGATGAGCGCGACCTTCTGGCGGTTACCCTTGGAATAAGTGCCGCATTTCTTGGTGGGGTCTAAGTCAAAGCGTTCGATCAGTTCATCCCGACTGTGTCGGCCGTTGGCCCCCCGTAGTTTGAGAAAGAGGTCGATTACTTCCCCACCAGTAAGGTTGGGCCAGAGGCTTACTTCCCCTGGGACATATGCAATCCGCTTGTGGATTTCCACTGCATCTTGCCATGCATCACTGCCAAAGATTTGGGCAGAGCCGCTGGTGGCTTTGAGGATCCCTAGGAGGATCCGGATTGTGGTGGTCTTTCCCGCGCCATTAGGCCCGATAAACCCGTAGATTTCACCTTGGCCAACCTCAAAGCTGATGCCGTCCAAGGCGGTGACGTGCCCAAACTGCTTCGTGACATTACTGACCTTTAGAATCGCCATTTTGGACCTCCTTATACAGAACTTTTCTGAGGACTGCGAAGAGCTCATAGAGCTTCTTAGTGGTGGACTCCCAGTCATAATCCAACAAAGCTTCCCTCTCAAGATGGGCAATAATATCCTGGCTCCAACCGTCCATCACCCAGCGGATGATGTTCAGGATATGCTCAGGGGCAACGTCGTCCCGGAAGAGGCTCACGTCTACATCAGCAAAGAGGGCCTGCATGCCCTTGTTTCCCATCTCCTGCAGCCGGCTATAGAGGTCAGGAGCGATCTCAACCGCTTCTCGGTTGATGTGGAAACTTGCCAGGAAGGTAAAGGGCAGCGGGTTGCGAAGGTAAGCGGCCATTTTGGCTTCCACTGCCTTGCTGAAGCGGACAATGAAATCTGGTTCACTAAAGTCCAGCCTTCGGACATATTCCTCCTCGATGTAGTCAAGGCAGTATACTAAAGCGGAACGAAACAGTTCTGCTTTGTTCTTAAAGTAATAAAAGAGCATGCCCTTGCCGATGCCCGCATCCTCTACGATGCGGTTGGTGGACGCATCCCTATAGCCCTTGGCTGCAAACTCCCGCAAAACGGCATCCCAGATCCGCTGCTGCTTCTCAGGTTCCAACTTCTGAAACGCCTCGTTGATGGTGCTCTCCCCCTTTCTAGACCATCTTGGGCGATTTCAGTGTAGCACAATTCGACCAGAGTGGTCAAGAGACCCCGCTGCACCCTTACTTAGTAAACCATATTTATAAAGTTCGCAGAAAACAGGCCCTTGGTTAACGGTCGATCAACAAAGAACACAAAACTATTGACATTTTCAGGGGGTGTAATATAATAAGGTTACAAAACTTTGTAAAGGATACTTAGAATGGCAATACGGCAGCATGATATTCGCACAGAAAACCAACGGCTCGTTATAGAGCAGCTGCGGAGGCATGGGATGCTGACCCGCAGCGGAGTAGTGGAACAAACAGGCCTCACCGTACCCACAGTTTCTGCTATTTTCCGGGAACTGCAGGAAAGGTCATTAATTAAGCCTGCGGATCGCTCCGTCACAACTGGCGGCCGCCGGGCCGAAGCTTTTTGCCTAAACGGCGAGGCAAACCGGGCTCTCGCAGTCCACGTGGGGGTGCACGATCTCACCTGGGCCGTTGTGGATCTTGCTGGAAAGGTGCTTCACAAAGAGGTGGTAGGCGCGGCCCGCTTTCGTGGAGGGATGTTTGTCACCCATCTGCGGAACACCATCAACGCCGCCCTAAAACACTGCAGAGAGCAGGGATTTAACCTCCAGGGGATCGGGATCAGTTTCCCCGGGGTTGTGGATCAGGAAAACCGCATCACTTTGGCGCCTAACATTGGCGGTGAAGGGGTGGTTCTAGCAGACCTGGTGGAGGATGGGGTAGGGCTTCCCGTCCACATCGATAACGACGCTCGCCTAGGGGCTTTGGCGGAAATCTGGTGGCGGGCGAGCCAGCCAGAGCAGACCATTGCCTTCTTGATGGTAGACTACGGTGTAGGTGTAGGCCTAGCTATGGACGGACGAGTCCATGCAGGGAAGAACTTCGCCGCGGGAGACATCGGCCACGCTGTGGTGGACCCCAGGGGCGAGCGCTGCGCTTGCGGCCAATTTGGCTGCCTAGAGACATTTATATCCTACTCCGCCCTTGTGCGGCGGATTAACGATCAGATCCGCCTGGGCCGTCCCACGGTACTGCTGCCAGCAGGGGCCGCGGAACCGCAGATGGAGTCCTTAAGTCAGATTATGGATGCAGCGCAGGCAGGGGATGATGTGGCGGCAGAGGCCATCAGGGAGGCGGGGCGCTATCTTGCCATCGCGGTGAGTATGCTGAACGTGATTATCGCCCCTGATGTGGTTTACATCGGGGGAGCCTTTAGCCGGGTTTATGACCTGCTGGTTGAGGCTATGCAGCCCATCTTGCACCATCGCGGGCCTGAACTGCATCGCCAGGGCTTGCGCATTGAACCGGCAGTCTTCTTAGCAGATACGAGCCTGATGGGCGCAGCAGCGCTGGTGTTCGAGCATAGGCTCGGGGGAAGTAACAAGAAAGGTTGAGGTGAATGGGATGCGTACCAAGCCAGTGAATGTTGTGTACAGATGGGAAACATCGTGTCCAGAGCCCATTTCCCTTGGGTACCGGGAGATGGCAGAGAAAATCGCAGGCCTCTTAGGGCAAGGCACCCCTGTAACCGTGGCCTTAGACGGCATGTGGGGGGTGGGCTTTCCTGAAGTGGTGGGAGCGCTCCTAAAGGAGCTAGGTGACCCTCAGAGTGCAGTGTACTATACCACAGCAGCCCTTAGAAGCTCCGCTGAGCTCGCTGCGGTATTTGAGCCATACCTTACAGATAACCCTGTCTTTGGCAGGGTGTGCGATTTGGACATCGCCGTATACTTCGACAGGGAGAAGTTCCAGCAGCTCTGCGATGCCGCGGCCCAGAGCAAGGACTCCGGAGCCCATACACTGATTGTAGTGGCTGGCCCTGGGGCCATGAAGGCTATGGCCAAAGGCGAGGTGGACTTTAGTTTCTATCTGGACTTAACCCGGGAGGAAATCACCCGCCGCCAGAAGGGAGATCTTATTAACTTGGCGGAGGCCGGGGCGGATAGGCCTGCTGCTGCCAGCGCTAGCCAGAAATACAAGCACGCCTATTATGTGGAGTGGCCCATCCTGGAACGCTACCGCCGGGAGATGCTCCCGATGGTGGAGTGGTACGTGGATGCCAACTGCCAAACCGCGCCACGGCTGGTCAAGAGCTCGGTATTGCAGGAGATGATCGCTGCGGCTTCCCAGCGGCCCTTCCGCTGTAAGCCTTATTTCCAGCCAGGGGTTTGGGGAGGGCAGCGTTTGAAAGAAGCGGCTGGGCTGGATGACTCCTTTATTAACTCTGCCTGGGACTTTGAAATCGTTGCACCAGAAAACAGCATCCTGTTAGGGGTTGAGGGGGGTGAGGCTGTTGAAGTCCCCTTTTCCCTGGTGATGGCCTACAGCGCCCAGTCCATCCTGGGAACGCAGGGAGAGCGGGATTTCGGCGAGTTTTTCCCCGTTCGCATCAACTACCTAGATACCATGGGTGGCACCAACCTAAGCTGCCAAGTCCATCCCCATGACGCCTTCATCCGGCAGAACTTCGGAGAACCCTTTGCCCAAAACGAAAGCTACTATGTGGTAGAGGCAAAGCCTGGGTCTGTGGTCTACCTAGGCCTGCGGGAAGATGTTCCCGTGGAAGGCTTTGTGGAGGCCATTCACCATGCTGAGCAATCCCACACGCCCTTTGATATCTCCCAGTACGTCAACACATTTCCCTCCAGGGAAGGGGATTACTTCCTAATCCCCTCCGGAACCGTGCACTGCAGCGGCGCAGATAACCTAGTCTTAGAGATCAGCTCCACACCTTATTGGTATACTTTTAAGCTCTACGATTACCTCCGGCCCGACCTTACAGGTAAGCCTCGGCCCATAAATTCTAAGTTTGGCCTAGAAGTCCTTGATACCAGCAAGGCTACCAGTTGGGTGAAGCAGCATCTGATCCCTGAGCCGAGGGTGATGAGAGAAGAAGAAGGGGGCCGGGAAGAGGAGTTTGGCACAACTCATCTGGCGTTCTTCGGCACCCGGCGCCTTACCGTAGCGGATCAGCTCACTAACACTCCTAACGGCTACTTCGAAATCTTGGTGCTGGTTAAGGGTGAAAAGGTGCAAGTTACGTTGGAAAAAGACCCCAAGTTCGCTTGGGAAATGCATTACCTTGAAAGTCTTGTCATCCCCGCGGCGAGCGGGACATACACCATCACCAACGAAGGCCCCGAGCCTTGCCAACTGGTACGGGTGTACATCAAACGTTAAATCGCAGGTAAGAAGGTGTACTGATGGCCGATTGCGCGCAACCACGCCTGGCTTTGGGGGTGGATGTGGGGGGCACCGGAGTCAGGGCTGCCCTGGTGGATGCAGGGGGCAGGCTCAGAAGCCCTGTGCATCAGTTCGATCCCCAAGCTCACCAAGATAAAGACACCATCCTAGCCAACCTTGCCAGGGGCATGGCAGCGGTTCTGCAAGCTGCCCCCCAAGGCGTTGTTGGGGTAGGGATGGGGATCCCTGGCCCCTTTGACTATGCTCAGGGTATCAGCCTGATGCAGAATGTGGCGAAGTACGATGCACTGTATGGAGTTAACCTTCAGGCTGAACTGCGGGGCCGCCTAGGGCTGCCTGAGGGGATGCCCATGCGCTTTTTGAACGATGCGGCTGCTTTCGCCCTGGGGGAGTGGCAGTTTGGCGCAGCCCGGGGCTTTAGGCGGGTGATGGCCATCACCTTGGGCACGGGCTGTGGTTCAGCGTTCCTTGTGGACGGCCAGGTTCAGAGCGCGGTGCCTGGCGCTGGTGAAAACGGATATGTATATAACCTCCCCTACCGCACAGGGCGGGTGGATGACTATATCTCCCGCCGGGGGATTCTTACCCTGTGGCAGGAAAGGCAAGGGGAAGCCCCCGAGCTTCCCCACGGATTAGATGTTGCAGAACTGGCCGCAGCAGCAGATGGGGGCTGCCCAGCCTGCCAGAAGCTCTTTCAGGTTTGGGGAGAGATGTTCGTGGAAGCCTTAGCTGGGCCTATCGAGAGGTTTCAGCCCGACTGCCTTCTCCTTGGAGGCAGCATCGCCAAGAGCCTCCACCTCTTTGCGGAGCCAATCCTGGTAGGGCTAAGCCGCCTTGCCCCCAATGGGAAGCTGAGGCGCGGGGCAGATCTAGAAGATGCAGGCGTCAAGGGAGCGGCCTTTGCCGTCTTCCAAGGCTGAGGAGGTGCCGGCCCGTGTACCGGATGGAAGTAACGCCCTTGCAGTTGGTTGCCAAGACAGAGCAGGGCCCCCGCCAACTAGTGGAGATTTCTGTAGAAGGTTCCGAGAAAGGGAACTCCCTTGCTGGCCTTGGAGTGCACATCCGCGGCTGCGGGGAAGAGCTGTGTTTTGACAACCTGAAGTGGAGGCCAGGAGAAGGCGGCTCCGGTAAGGCTACCGCCAGGGTACACGTCCGTGCCCAAGTTGGCTTGGAGCACAGAGCCCAGGAGTATACCTTTGCTTTAGTGGGGCCATCCGGTGAAGAGCTCTCGACTAAGAGGGAGTACCTTCAGCCTGTCCGGGAGTGGGAAGTGTTTGTGGCAGTCCACTCCCACTGCGATGTGGGCTTTACCCACCCGCCCAGCGAGGCTGCGGCTATTCACAGCAAGAACCTGGATCTGGCACTCGCGGCCATCTCTGCTACCCGGAGCTGGCCAGAGGAGGCACAGGTTAAGTGGACGGTGGAGAACACCTGGCAGCTGCAAAACTACCGCCGAACCAGGGCCCCTGAACGAGTGGAGCAGGTAGTTGAGGCGGCCAAGGCGGGGCGGATTGAGATCACCGCCTGCTACCTCCACAACCATTTTGAGATCTTAGGAACCAATCAGCTGCACCGCATCACTTGGGAAGGGGAATGGTGGAAGCGGCGGGGGGTGCCGCTTACCAGCGCCATGCTTTCGGATATTCCTGGGGCCACCTGGGGAGTAATCCCTGTCTTGGCAAGTGCGGGAGTGCGTTATCTCTTCATGGCGCCCAACAATTTTGGCGCTCCCTTTCATCGTTGTAACCCGCCGCCCAGGCCGTTTTATTGGCGGGCCCGGGGCGGGGAAGAGCTTCTTGTCTGGTATACAGGCGATCCACGCTGGGCGTATATCGAAGGGGCCCGCTATGGCCTTTTGGAGGGTGTGGAGGCTGTCGCGGCCAAGCTCCCTGTACATCTTGCAGAGCTGGAAGGGAGCGGTTACCCTTACGATGCTGTGCTGCTCCAGGTTGCCTTCGACAACGATCCACTGCAGGCCGCGCCCGCGCAGATCGTGCGGCTGTGGAACGAGGCTTACCTAATGCCTAAACTGAGGATCGCTCTCCCCAGTGAGTTTCTGAGTGAGCTAGAAGCAAGGTATGGAAAGGCCTTTCCCGTGTATGAAGGGGATTGGCCCAGCTGGTGGGCAGCCTCTGTGGCGGGCTATCCAGAGGAAGGGGCACGCTCCCGCCGGGCCCACCGCAAGCTGGAACAGGCGGAACGGCTGGCCACCTTAGCGGACATGGTGAACGAGGCTTATACCTATCCCCATACCAGCCTAGATGAGGCCTATGACGATCTACTCACCTTTGATGAACACAGCGGGCTGAAAGGGGTGTGGGTCGCTTTTCGCCAGCACAAACAGGCTCAGGCCACTGCGGAAGGGCTCGCTTACTTAAGCCGGCCTCTGAAGGCGGTTTCCGCGATTACAGAAGCAGCTGCCGCAGGGGTGGAAGAGAAGATACCCCGGCCGAAGGAGCCAAGCGTAATCGCGGTAAGTACCAGCTATCAGAAGGGGCCAGGCTTGGTGCGGGTGGATAGCGCCGAGCCTATCCCTGAGCTAGATCAAGACCCCAACTGGCAGCGCCTTGCGGGCCACTTCGCCTACGAGGGCCTGTGCTACCTGGGATACGCTCAGGATGTTCCGCCCTTTAGCTGGCAAGACATCCCAGTGAGGGCAAGGGCGGGAACAGCAAAACAGCCCGTTTTAGGAGGAAAGGCCCTTGCTAATCACTACTACACCATCGAACTCGGGGACGGCCGGCCCCTTTCCCAGATCGTGGACAGGGAGACAGGAGCCTCGCTCCTAGATGAGGGGAGACTTCCCTTTGGCAGCGTGGTGCTGTACCAGCCAGGGCGGCCCAACAGTGATCTGCCTGGCGGGGATTTCCAGGCCCGGGACGACTTGTACGAAGGGGTTCCTGACCAAGGGGATATCCGGGCGGTTGTCCCCCAAGAGGGATGTAAGCTCAGTACGGAGCTAGCTGCAGATGGGCCGCAGGTTACCATCGTTCGGCGGAGCTGTTTAGCAGCGGAGCTCTCCCTTACCTGGGAGATCACCCTCTACCACCAGGTGAAGCGCGTAGACTTGGCACTGCACATCCAGCGCCTGCCTGGGGCCCTGAAGCCGCCTGAGCAGATTTACTATGTAGCACTGCCCTTTGCCTCCCAGTTTGCCAGGGTGGATCACGCTATCCCTGGGACCTGGACTAGTCCCGGTTCCTCGGGGCAGATCCCTGGTAGCTGTATGGACTTCTACGGGGTGGAAGACTGGATCAGCCTGAGAGACTCCCAAGGGAGTGGGGTGGTTCTAACCTCCTGCGATGCCTCTGTGGTGGAGTATGATTGCATCAAGTTTAACCAATTTCTTAAGGGCAAGTGGGCCCCTGGCACAGGCAAGGTGTTCTTCCGGATCGGACACAGCCACGGGGCTTGGAGTAAGCTCACACTGGCCTTTGCCTTAACGTCCGGGGAACGGGTAGAGCTTAAGGATGCCCACCGCTTTGCCCAGGAAGTGTACCATCCTTTTGTGGGGTTCTTCCTCACCCCAGATCAGAAAACCCAGAACGAGTGGCTCCCTGAGCCGGAGGGGTCTATCTGCTCTACCAACGAAGATGTGGCTGTAACTCACTTTTTCAAACTTGACCAGCCCGGGGCCTATCTAGTATGGCTGCAGGAACTCGCGGGGAAGGCCTCAGAGACGGAGCTGCTTTTTCCAGGCCACACCGTGGCCGTCCTGCATAAATCTACGCCTACAGGCTTAATTGTGGAAGGGGAGGAGCTCTCACCCAAGCTCACCCTCAAACCCTATCAAACCCTTTGCCTGCGGGCACTGCTTGTGCGGTAAGTTTGACACTAAAGGGAGGTGGTGGGGGAAGGGAGACACAGCTTCAGCGCAGCTCAGTATAGGTTTTGGCCATAACTTCAAAGGGAGGAAAGGAGAATGAGGAAGAGAGTTTCGGTTTGGCTGTTGGCGTTCTCGGCGGTACTGGTAATGAGCATGGTTGTTTCAGCGGCTCCCACTAAGATTACCTTCTGGCACATTTATGACGGCGGCGAAGTGCAGAGTTGGATGAAGGATGTTGTGCGGCGCTTCAACGAGGCTAACCCTGATATTATCGTGGAAGACCTGGGCGTAAACTTCTGGGATTACTGGACCAAGATCGCCACAGCCACCGCGGCAGGGATTGCCCCGGATGTGGCCATGAACGACCTGGGGAACGTAGGGCAGAGAGCCCATGCGGATATGATCATCCCCTTGGATGAGTATATGGCTCAGTCAGGTGTTACCTTGGACGAATTCTGGCCAGCAACCCATTCCGTCATTATCTGGGACGGCCAAGTTTACGCCATGCCCTGGGAGACTGACGTGCGGGTACTTTACTACAACAAGGCTGCTTTCCGGGAAGTGGGCCTTGACCCAGAGAGCCCCCCTCAGACCTGGGATGAACTAAAGGAGTACGCGGATCTGTTGACATCCCGGGACAGCAACGGGCGCCTCACCAGAATCGGGTTCCATCCTAACCTGAGTAACATGTACTGGTGGATCTTCGCCTGGCAGAACGGGGCCACCCTGGTTGACGATGAAGGCAAGATCGAGCTCTACACCCCTGAAGCAGTGGAAGCTCTGGAGTATGTGAAGTCCTTCCTGGACACTTACGGCTTGAGGGAGCTTACCAGCTTCACCTCCACCTTTGGTGGCGATGCCATGGATCCGTTCCTCATCGGCAAAGTGGCCATGGTGGGGAACAACAACACCTTCCGGGAAACTATCCTTCGCTACGCACCAGATATGGAGTTTGGGGTAGCCCGCCTGCCTCACAACGGCACCCCCGCCAGCTGGAGCAACGGGTTCAGCCTGGAGATTTCCAGCCAGTCTAAGAATCCTGAGGCGGCATGGCGGTTCCTATCTTACCTCATGTCTCCAGAGATTCAAGCGGAGTACGCTAAGGTGAACTCGTCCCTGGTTGGCTCCATTGCCGGTTCCACCGATGAGGAGCTAATGGCCGACCCATCCTGGCGGGTCATGATCGACGAAATGGGAGTGTCCCGCTTCCGTCCATTCTCACTAGAAGCTCCCACTTGGTATGACAGCTCCTTGAGCCCAGAGCTGGATGCAGTATACCAGGGCATGAAGGACCCAGACCAAGCCCTTCGGGACGCTCAAAAGAACTACGAAGACGAAGTGGCACGGTGGCACCGTACCCATCGGTAAGTTAAGCGGGGGGAGATTCTCTCCCCCCATCTTCTAAGGCGCGAAAGGCGGTGAAGGGCTGTGGCCAAAATGACCAAGACCACAAAGCGAAACTTAGTGACAGCGCTGTTGTTTATCTCTCCTTGGGTGATCGGCTTTCTGGTCTTTACGTTAGGCCCAATTGTGCTCTCAGTGTATTACAGCTTCTCGGCGTACAACGTTTTCCAGCCGCCTATCTGGATCGGGCTGGACAACTACACCACCATCATGGATGACCCGCTGTTTTACAAATCTCTGTACAACACGGTGTACTACACCGCACTCAGTGTGCCGGGCGTCCTGGTCTTAAGCCTGCTCCTGGCTTTGCTCCTCAACTCCCGGCTTAAGGGGATGAATATCTTCCGCACCATCTACTTCCTCCCCTCAGTGCTTTCAGGGGTGGCCGTGTCCTTACTTTGGATGTGGCTCTTTAACCCTGATTCTGGGCTGATAAACCTCCTCTTGAGCTATCTGGGGATTGAGGGGCCGCTGTGGCTGAACTCACCCTACTGGTCCAAGCCTGCTTTAGTGATCATGAGCTACTGGGGGCTGGGGGGCGTGATGGTGATCAACCTCGCTGGGCTCCAGGCTATTCCCACCGAGCTCTATGAAGTAGCCACCATCGATGGGGCCAGTGCGTGGCGGAAGTTCTGGAGCATTACTCTGCCCATGATTTCCCCCACGTTGTTCTTCAACTTGATCACGCTGAGCATCGGTTCCTTCCAGGTGTTCACCCAAGCGTACGTCATGACCAGCGGTGGGCCGGTGAACTCCACGCTGTTTTATGTGTTTTACCTGTATCGGATGGCCTTTGAAAACCTGCGTATGGGCTATGCTTCCGCGTTGGCTTGGATCCTGTTTGCCATCATTATGGTCTTTACCCTCATTCAACTGCGGCTGTCCAAACGTTGGGTGTACTATCAGGAGGGTTAGCACATGAGGATGCGGCGCACTTTTTACGCAGCTTTGGTCTACGGCACTTTGTCTTTGGGAGCAGTGAGCTTTCTGCTGCCCCTCTTTTGGATGATCTCCACAGCCCTCAAGGCAGATTTCCAGATCTTTGCCTATCCACCCCAGTGGATGCCTAACCCGGTGGTGTGGGAGAACTTCAAGCGGGCCATAGATTACTTCCCCTTCTGGCTTTATGCCCGCAACACAATGATTATCACCGTTTCTGTAGTGGTGGGGCAGGTGGTCACCGCGGCCTTAGTGGCCTACGGTTTTGCTAAAATCGAATGGCCTGGGCGAGATGTGGTGTTTGTCTTCGTCCTGGCAACCATGATGCTTCCTTCCCAGGTGACCATGATCCCCTTGTTTGTGCTCTTTCAGCGCATGGGGTGGATCAACACGTGGCTGCCTCTCATCGTACCCAGCTGGTTTGGGGGAGGGGCCTTCAACATCTTCCTGTTCCGGCAGTATTTCCGCACCATACCCAATGAGCTCTCCGCAGCAGCCCGGATTGATGGGTGTTCTGAGGCGCGCATCTTCGCCCAGATTATCTTCCCCTTAGCTAAGCCTGTGGTGGCTACAGTGAGCATCTTTGCCTTTCTCTGGACTTGGAATGACTTCATCGGCCCCTTGATCTACCTCCACAGCGCGGAGAAGTATACCTTGGCCCTGGGGCTGAGGGCCTTCCAGCAGTACAGCAGCACTGAGTGGAACCTGCTCATGGCTGGATCGCTGATTGTCATGCTGCCCATCATCGTGCTGTTCTTCTTGCTCCAACGCTACTTCGTTGAGGGCATGGCCATGAGCGGTCTAAAAGGCTAGAAAGGTGGATACGCAATGCATGTGACAAGGACGGAGTATCAAGACAGATTGCACAAGCTCCCCTCAGCAGAATCCCTGAGAAGTGATGCCATCACAGTGGAGCTCAAGGATAGGTACTACGCACCGCCGGCCTTGACTAACCAGTGGTCCGCGCTTGTCGCGGGGCGGGACGTTTTATCTTACAGCGGCTTTGCCGCACCCCCTATCTATCAAGACGGTACCCAGGGGGAAATTGCCTTAACTGTGAACGGGGTGCGGGAAGAGGGCAGGGATATGGCCGCACCTCTTACCTATACGTGGTACCCTGGGCGGATTGAGCGGCAGTGCACGTGGCTGGGGCTTTCCGCAAGCACAAGGACCGCTCTGTCCGTGCAGGCAGATGCGGTGCTTAGCGAACTGATCCTGGAAAACCCTGGGGATGAGGCTAGGGACGTGGAAGTCGAGGTGAGGTTTACCCCCGACCTTCGCACCGATTGGATGGGAACTCCTGAACCTGCGGTGTCAGTTGATCACGATGGGAACAGGGTTTACCTAGTAGAGGAAAAGACCGGTGCCTGCGCGGCTGTCGGAACCAACCAGTGCGCAGCGGTGGAACACCGCCCTGAGGAAGGAAGGCTGCTCTTCACCTTTGCCGCCCAGATCGCTCCGGGGAAGTGTTGGCGGCTGCAGCTGGTGCATGTCTTGGCAGGAAGCTATGGGGAAGCCCGGCATGTACTTCGGGGCCATCTTGCGGACTTTGCCCCACGGTTTGAGGAAGTGCAGAGGGCGTGGGAGAAGGAATGGCGGTCGGCCTTCACCCCTAACAGCGGCAGCTTCTCCGGTTATTTGCCCGTTTTGGAAACCAGCGAGCCAAAGCTTAATCGGCTTTATTACATGTCCATCATGAACCTACTGTACTGCAAGCGCACCCGCACCTTCGGCACCCCTGCGCTAGTGTACGCCACGGGAATGCCAAGCTCACAGTTGACCTTTGCTGTAACGTCCTCTTTTTTGTGGGATGCCATGATGGTTTCGGGGATTCTCTCCCTGCTCGACCCGGTGGTTATGCGCCATCAGCTGGAGGACTGGTTAGAAAGCGATATCCATCAAGGCTACGGCATTGACTTCCTCTCTGGCAAGCCGCTAGGCTTTTGGTACGCGGTAAACGACTACGCGCTCATCCACATGGCGTACCAGTACGTGCGCTACACGGGGGATGAGGAGTGGCTTACCAAGAAGATTAAGGGCAAGCCTGTGTTTGAGCATCTGGTGGAGAGTGCGGATTACTGGAAGCACATTGCCGATGGAGATGGCTTAGCAGATTACGGAGAGAAGGAAAACCTCTTAGAATGCGTGAGCACTTATACTCATAAAGTGGCGTCCTTTAACGCGGCGAACGTCTGGAACGCTCGCACCGTGGCTAGGTTCGCTGCCCGCCTTGGGGAACGGGAAGAAGGGGAGCGCTTGCAGAGGCAAGCAGAGAGACTGGCTCAGGCTGTGAACACTCTTTACCTGGACGGGAAAGGCTTCTTCGCCTGCAAACAGCCTGATGGGAGCCTAGTCCCAGTGCGCCATTGCCTAGATTTCTTCACCGTGCTGCAGTGCATGGGGGAAGACCTGACAGCAAAGCAGCGGCAGGAAATGATCCAGTTCTTCCTGGAGGAGCTTAAGACCACTACCTGGATGCATGCCCTATCGCCCCTAGATCCAGATACGGCTTTCAGTACCCGGACTGACCACCAGGATGATGGGGCCTACACCACTTGGCCTGCCTACTCCTTGGAAGTGCTCATCCAGGAGGGATACTTCGGGGAAGCCTTCGAGTGGATCGGGATCGGCCAGGAAGCAGGGCTGGCAGATGTAACCCGCCAAGGCCCCTTTGGGCAGGCATACTTCCACGGCGACGGGGACAGCCCCCGCGTCGCGGGAGCCGCGGCCAAGGCGCCCATGGAGTGGCCGGAAATTGAGAAACCTGTCCTCATTTCCGGGGGCAAGTACGCCCAAGTGATTCTAGAGGCCATATTAGGCATTGATCCGGTGCTTTACGAGGAATTGTCCCTTAAGCCGCGGGAACTCCCCTTCACGGTAGAACTTACTAACCTCAACTTGCGAGGGGAAAACTACGTGCTGAAAGGCATTGGTGGTGAGTGAGTTGACGAGGTTCGCCGCAGTTTTGCTCATCCTTGTGCTGGGCATTGCTGGCCTTTCCTCTCCCGCGGCCGCGAGGATTGAGAGGGTCTACATTGTGCCCATGAGCCACTTGGACATTGGGTTTACCGCAACCCAGGCAGAGGTGGCCAAGGCCCAAAAGCCCTACATGGACGAAGCCCTCTTCTACTTAGGCGCCCTGGAGGATTTTGCCTGGACCATTGAGGAGTTCTGGCAGCTGGAGCAATGGCTCAGGGACACTCCTGAGCTGGAGAAGAGGGAATCCTTGGCACAGTTCATGCTGGAGGGCCGTTTGGAGCTGGGCGGTTCCTATGGGAGCATGCACACAGGGGTGATGACCAGCTTATCCCTTGCGCGAATGCTATACCCCTCCCTTGCTTTTGGAGAGGAGTGGAACGTTCCCGTTACCACCGTGATTCAAAACGATGTCCCTGGCTACACCCAGGACCTCCCCAGTATTCTGGCAAGTGCGGGTATCCGCTATTTCCTCACTGGGATCAATACTTCCCTAGGGTTCGGCGGGTTTGATCTTCCTATCGGGGGCAATCCCTTCTACTGGGAAGGGCCAGATGGGCAGCGCATTTTAACATGGGTGAGCAGGGACTCATACGTCGAGGCTTACTCCCTGACCCTGCCCAAACTCCGCAGCATGATCGAAAACCTTGAGGAGCAGGGCTACCCTTACGATGCTGTGCTGTTTATCAGTGCTATGGATAACCGGGATGCCAGTGCCGCTTTAGGGACCCTCCTGGACGTGGTGCGGGTGTGGAACGGGGAGCGCGGCGAATCGGATCCAGAGGTATACATGGCCACCCCCAGCACGTTCTTTCAGTACATGGAGGAGCGCTACGGGGAAGTGTTTCCTGTGTACTCTGGGGAATGGGGCGGCCTCTGGGAACGGAATAAAGCCAGCGCACCGGGTTCAACTGCCCGTTTTCGCTGGGTGCAGGAACAGCTACCTGCGGTGGAAGCCCTCGCAGCCTTGCTGGGTAAGGATACCCCAGAAGCCCGTGCGGAGCTGGAAAGGGTTCAAGACCTCGTACTGCTCTTTGCTGAGCACACCGGGGCTGCTGGAGCTGGCTGGCCAGGGAACCTCACCAAGGCACAGACAGATATCAGCAACGCCACTGTTGTGGAATGGATGGAAGAAGCAGAGGGGCGCCTCAAAGGCCTCTTGGCGCAGCTCGTCCCTGGAGGGCAAGGGGAACATATAACGGTGTTGAACATGGCTCTCGCCCCAAGGTCAGGCCCGGTCACCGCATCTATCCCTGAAGTGGTGTGGGAAGGGCTGAGGGATGGAAGGCTGGGACTCTTCGGGCCCAATGGGGAGCGGGTGCCTCTTACGAAGGCTCTCCCTGTGGATCACAGGGCCCTGAATCCGTGGCACACCGCGCACTCCGAGGGGACAGCTGGGGTGCAGTTTTGGGCTGAACAGGTGCCCCCAGGGGGCTGGCAGAAGTATGAGCTTCGTCCCATCGCGGATGAGCCAATCAGGGAAGAGGTTCGCCCAGCGGAGCCAGGCCAGTTGGTGATCTTGGAAAACACCGCCTTTAGGGTGGTATACGATCCGGCAGAGAGGCGTTTCACAAGTTTGGTGGACAAGGACACGGGGAAGGAGCTCATCGACCACCAGGCCCCGTATCCATTCTTCGCGGTGCTCCGCAGCACCCACGAGGATGCCTTCGCTGGCAAGATTACGGACATACTTGACCCCGTTCCCGATGGGGTACTGGTAGTAGAGAACGAGCTAGGAAGTACGCTGCGCTTGGCCTATGGTGGGGAATCAGCAGTCTCGGAAATGTGGCTGTGGCTCCCCCGGCGAGGAAGTTTCGTGGAATGGCGGGTGGTGCTGGACCAGGAGCAGATGGAATATGTCCCCTATGAACTCCACTCTAGCCTCTACTTCGCAGCTATGCCCTTTGACTTGGGCCGCGGGCCCGTAGAGGTGTTTGTGGAAGGGCCGGCGAGCTTTGTGGGCCCAGAAGACTATCTGCCAGGAGCAAACCGAGGGAGCCTTGTGATGCGGCGCTCTGTGGAGCTCATTGGCTCTGAGCATGGGGTCATCATCTCTCCCCGGCAAGCCTTTGCTGCCACATTGGAAACCCCTGCCTACACAGGCCTAGAACCCCGGGAACGCCCTCACATCTTGTTTGAGCTCCTGCGCCATTTTGATGAAGCGGGAACTAGGGACCTAGGGCCGACGAAGATTGCGCAAGAACCTGGCGTTGAGCGAATTGCATACGAGTTCCGCCTTGCCCCGGCCAGCGAGCATTCCCCAGCAAGGGCCGGAGCATTTGGCGGGGATTTCCACGTTCCCTTGATGGCGGTGTATGGGGCAGTATTGGAATAATAAGGCGCCTCTCCAAAGCCTTGGCCTGGCCTGGCTTCAGAGAGGCGCTTTTTAGTCCTTCGTACTCGATGCCCGGATCACCAGGGACGGTGGGATTAGGATCTTCTGGGGGAAATTGCTGTGGTCCCCTCTGATCCGCCTGAAGAGGAGATTGATGGCAGCTTGAGCCATTTCTGAGACAGAGCAATCAATGGTAGTGAGCGGCGGTGACCAGTGGGCACTCATGTCCAGGTTATCAAAACCGGCTACTGCCATATCTTCAGGAATGCGAAAGCCACATTCTTGCAACCGCTGCATAGCTCCTAAGGCCACCAAATCGTCGAAGGCAATGACCGCTGTGGGGTGCTTTTCCAGCTTCAACAGCCGGTCAATCGCGTGGTAGCCCGCTTCCTGGCCGAATCCAGGGCCAGTTAAGATGAGCTGCGGATCAGAATCGAGCCCCAGGTCGTGCACTGCCTGCTGATAACCTCTCAGGCGGGGGTCCTCCGCCAATGTCAGGCTCCGGCCAACGTAGCCGATGCGCTTGTGGCCAATGCTGGCCAAGTATTCTACCATCATTTTTGTGCCACGGAAGCTGTCCGCTACCACTGCATCCAGCACGGGCATCTCCTTGTCCCGCGATACATATACCACTGGTATATTCGCCGCCACCAGCTCCTCCAGAGCCCGGTCTGCCTCTTCCGATTCCCCGGAGGTTGGGGAGATAATCACCCCCGCCACCTTAAGCTCCCGGAACAGCCGCAAGTACTCCACCTCATTCGCATGCCTGCGGTCGGTGGTGCCGATGAGCAGGTCAACTCCCAGCCTTGCCGCTTCTCGCTGCGCCTCTCCGGCCAGCTTGGCAAAGTGGGGGCTCCTGACGTTGCTCACAAGGCATCCGATGACTGGCCTTTTCTGCATGCCAGGCAGGTTGGCGTTGACGAAGTATCCCGTCTTGGGAAACTTCACCACCGCTTGGTACCTCACAAGTTCCCCTAACGCCTTCCGGATGGTTCCCCGCTCCACTGCGAAAGCCTCTGCCAAGACTCTCTCTGAGGGAAGGCGCCCTTCCAGTTCCTTTGTTAATATTTCCTGATGGATGTAATCGGAGATCTGCAGGTACACCGGCCGCGGCGACATGCGGTCTATCTTGGTACATGCCGTTGTCAACCAGGCAAGATTGGGTTCCATGCTGTAGGCCCCTCCCGGACAGAGTTTGCTGACTACTTATTCGCCTCAAATTGGCAAGCTCCTTCTTGATCAAACCCCAAAAATCCAGCGTCCCCTAACAACTCGTCAAAAAAATCCAAAGATGTGTTTTGGCAAGGAGGAGTTTTAGAGGCCGCGTGGAACTTAGAGTCATAGGTACCATAGTATACCAGAGTATACCAAAAGCATAGGCCGCAGGTATGGTGGAAGGGAAGACATATGGGAAGAATCAAACTCCTCGCCGTTGATTTGGATGGGACACTCTTGACGGAAACTAAGGAAATCTCGCCGGCCACTCGCTGCTGGATCAACCGCACCATCGAAAGGGGAGTCATTGTAGTATTTGCCACGGGAAGGGGTTTTGTCAATACAGAGCCTTACCGGAGGCAGCTGGGTTTAGATATCCCCATGGCCCTGGTAAACGGGGCCGAGATCTGGATTCGTCCAGGGGAGCTTTTAGAACCCCGGCGTTTCATTAGTGGCGATGGAGCCCTCAGGCTCTACCGCCTGGCTACAGAGAACGGTGCCTGGTTCTGGGGGTACACCGAAGATCGACTGGTGCACTTGGAGGAATGGACCGAGGAGGAGTTCTCCTGTGGCTGGTTGAAACTGGGAATCCGCCATGCAATCTGTTGATTGTAAGCGGCGAGTATCCTGATGCGTTCCACAGCTCCCGCTTTACAGCACAGGATTTGATGCTCTACGGTTCCCAGGGTATCTTTATCCCCCTAAACGATCTAATTGACGAGTATGCTCCTAACCTCAAGAAGCTGCTGGATAAACATCCGGAAATCAAGAGCGGCTTGACCATGCCCGATGGCAACATCTATTCCTTCCCGCTCATCTATGATCCAGAGTTTGCCTCTGTGCTTGCGGCTAGAAAACTGTGGATCAGCAAGGGCTTCGTTGAGGCGCTGGGCATAGACAGCATCGAAACCCTGGACGACTTCTATGCGTACCTCAAGGGTGTGAAGGAAAACGACCCCAACGGCAACGGTATGGCAGATGAGATTCCCATCTTAGTCAGCAACGACAGCTACCTCTTTGACACCCTGCGGGGTGCATTCGGATTAGGCAACCGGGGTATGGCTCACCAGCATGTGGATGTGGATCCCAAGACCGGCGAACTCCGGTTTATCCCCACATCGGAAGAGTACAAGGCCTTCTTGCAGTACCTCAACAAGCTGTATACAGAAGGGCTAATCACTCAGGATATGTACACCCTATCCTCAGCTGAGATCACCGCTCGGGCCAGAGATGGGCTCTTGGGAGCCATGATTACCACTAACCCCCGGACGGGCTATGGGGTAGAAGGCTACGTTGGCGCACCTGCCCTGGAGGGACCATACGGCGACAAGCTCTACACCTATGTGAACTCGCCGCTGGTCAGCGTTGGCGCATTCGTGATTACCGACAAGAACCCTCATCCTGAGGCGACGGTGCGCTGGATTGACCACTTCTACAGCGATGAAGGTGCCAGGTTGTTCTTCATGGGTGTTGAGGGCATTACCTACACCACTCTGGAAGATGGCAGCGTGGATTACACCGATCTGATCTACAACAATCCCAACGGGATGAGCTTCACTGAGGCCGTCAGCACCTATGTCCCTTACAGGAACGGGGACTATCCCGCGATTGTAAAAGAGGCTTACTTTAAGGGTTCTGAAGGCCAGCCCGATTCCATCGCTGCTACTGTGCCCCTCGAGCCTTACTTCCCAGAGGTGATCTGGCCTCCGTTCAGCTTCACCGAGGCTGAGATGGATATCATGTCTTCCATTGGTGCGGACATTGACAGCTACGTGAAGGAAATGCGGGCGGCTTTCCTCACTGGCAACGCCTCTCTAGATGACTGGGATCGTTACGTCAGTACTCTGGAGAGAATGGGCATAAAGCAGTACATGAAGGCCTACCAAGCTGCATATGAGCGCTATCTAAATCAGTAACCCCACATCTCTGAAAAAACAAGTGCCGTATCGACAACACGATACGGCACTTTGTACGTTTCCTACGAAGCATTTACTCTGTTGGACGATTGATCCGGGGCGGCCGGGGGCCGTAGTACTGGTAGTACTGGACTTCCATACGGCCGTTGTAAAGTTTGCGCCGCTTGGAAGCTGGCTTGCCAAACAGCTTCTCGAATGCTGGGTGGGCGGTGAGGATGTAGTAGGACCAGGTATCAAGCTGGCGGAAAGTCTTTGCCATTTCCTTATACAGCTTGGCAACGTCGTCCCGTTCACCGATCCGCTCTCCATATGGGGGATTGCAGATAATCTTGCCGTACTTGCGCTTAGTGCTGATTTCGCTCACGGGCAGGCATTGGAAGTGGATGTCATCGCTCACCCCTGCCTGCTCAGCGTTGCGGCGGGCAACCTTGAGCACGCGCTCGTCAATATCTGTCCCCATGATATACTCTGGCTTGTCCTGCCTTACAGCATCCCGAGCCTCTTCCCGGGCCTTAGCCCAGGTGGCGGGGGAGATCCACGGCCAATTACTGCAGCTGAAGTCACGGTTTAGCCCGGGGGCAATGTTCCTGCCCATGAGGGCTGCCTCAATGGGGATAGTTCCCGAACCACAAAAAGGATCGATGAGGGCCACATCGGGGTACCACTTGGCCAGCATGAGCATGGCCGCAGCCAAGGTTTCTTTGAGTGGAGCGTCCCCGATTAAGGTGCGGTAGCCTCGCTTATGTAAACCCGGGCCAGAAGTGTCAATGGTGAGGGTAGCCACATCCTTAAGGAGGGCAACTTCGATCTTAAAGAGGGGCCCGTCTTCTGGGAACCATGTGACCTTGTGCTTCTTTTTCATGCTTTCCACTACCGCTTTTTTCACAATGGCTTGGCAGTCGGAGACGCTGAAGAGGGTGGACTTCACCGATTTTCCCTCCACCGGAAACTCAGCATTCCCAGGGAGGAAATCTGTCCATGGGAGGGCTTTGGTCTTTTCGAAGAGTTCATCGAAGGTGGTAGCTTTAAACTCGCCCACTTTGAGGCGGACGCGGTCCGCAACTCTCAGCCAGAGGTTGCTGCGGCAGATGGCAAGCTCATCACCGGAGAATTCTACCCTGCCGTTTTCTATGCGTACATCCTCATAGCCGAGCTGCTTTACTTCTTCCGCCACCACTGATTCCAGGCCGAAGGTGGCAGTTGCGATCAGGTCCAGTTTGGACACGGAGATTCATCCTTCCCTAGGGTTCATGATAAGCTATTATACCACAAAGCCCAACGGCGGCACCGTTGGGCTTTGTGTGGGGGAAGTTAGGTTTTAGAAGCTCCAACGCAGCCCGGCAGAAACTCGATTTCCCCGGTCTTTATGCATGGAGAGTTTTAGAAACACGCTTAGATCCTCCTTGATTTCGTACCCCACTTCCGACTGCACGGTTGGGGCATCCTCCTCAAGGCCCGAGAGAAGGCGGAAGCGGAAGTTAAAGGGTGTTCCATCGAAGTAGGCATTGAACCAGTAAAGGGACTTTTGACGCTGGAACTCCCCGAGCTCAAACACCGCGGGTAGCCATCCTCCAGAGAGGGTGATCCCGGGGAGAGCCTCAATGGAATCCCCCAGTCCCAGGGCGGCATAGGCTTTACCGTCCCGCCAGAGAATCTGCATCTCCAGGTCTAGGCCTTCCGGCAAGAGGGAGAATCCCCCTGCAACTGAGGCTGGGTAATAGCTCGTGTGCTGCAGATTGCCCCGTACGTAGAAGCGCTGCCCCAGCTGAAACCCTGCCTCAGGCAGGGCTACAGGCCCTACAGGAAGGGCAAACCAAAGGTAGTTATCCCGGTCCAGCACTACTTCCTCTGGCCACAACAGCCCCGCAAGGCCGCCTAATCCGCCCACGGCAAAAGCGGCGCTATCTGGCGGCTCGTGGATGATTTCTGCTCTTACAAACACGGCAAAATAACGTTCTTCTGCTTTATCTTGCCCTGTTTCTGTGAAACGCACAATCGCGAGGGGTAGGCTTTCCCCGTTTTGCAGAACGGCCGTTGTACGTAGGGCATTTTCCCCTCCATAGGTTTGGATCACAAATGCGGAAGTGATTTCCCTTGCAGCTGGATCCACGCTCAGGGGTGTTACCTTAATTTCCACCCCGCTGGTGCGGAACACTGTTCCGCTCGCGGCCAGTTCCGGCACAAACGTTTCTTCCACTACCCTGAGGGAGGCGGTTTTTCCCAGGGAGACAATGACCGCAGGGGCCGCGAGGCGCATGTTGTGTTCCTCACGGGACTCTGCGCTCAAGCGGAAAGGCAGCCCCCCGAGGATGCCGCTGAGATTTCCCCCAGCCAGCATCTGGAAGGCGTACTCTGCCGCATCCACAGAGCCGCGGAACTCGAAGGATTCCAAGAACACAGCCTGTGCCTCTGCGCTCTTCAATTCGATCATGTCCAGTTCATACTTCACTTGTGGAGGCAAGCCTTGGGCCCAGCTCACGGCAGAAAGACTAAGTGCCAAGATGAGGGCCAACACACCTGCCTTAAGTCTAAGCATTACAATACCCCCTAGTTTTGGGCGGCAGCCCCAGCTTCGGCCGGCAAGATCTCAGCGGTGACGAAGATCAGGAGTTCTCGCTCCTCGTCAGAGTCGGACTTCTCTGTGAAGAACCACCGAATGAGGGGCAGTTTCCCCAAAATGGGCACGTGGCTGTCCACACTGGATGCGTTTTGCAGCGTCATACCAGCCAGGAGTAAGGCTTGTCCACTCTCTGCATAGACATCGGTGCTCACGGTGCTTCGCCGCACGCTTAAGCCGTTACTGTCCCTGAGCAGCCCAGATAGGTGGCTCACTTCTGGAGCGATGGTGAGCCGCAGGAGGTTGCCCTCCACAACCCTGGGAGTGACGTTTAGGGACACTCCCACGTTAATCTCCTCCAACCGCTCCGATGTTCCCGAGGATAAAGCGAGGAAGTGGGTCTCCCCAGAGAACAGGTCAACGGTTTGCCCGCTTGAGGCAATCACTCTGGGGTTGGCTTTGATTTCAGCCTTCTGCTCCGCCTCTAGGGCGCGGAGAGAGGCGAGCACCTTGCCAAACAGGCCGAAGTTAAACACACTGCTCTCGTAGGTGATGTTGTCAAGCCAAGAGCTGCCCTCCGTCCCTGCGGAGTCGTAGCTTAACAACCCTGCGCCCCATTCTTCCAGCTCAGACTGGGAGATTTCCGTGACCACTGCCTGAATCAGGACCTGGGGAGCGGGTTGGTCAAGCTCTTTCAGCATGGCCAGGATTTGGGCTGTGACCGATGGGGGGGCGGTGATGGTTACTGCATTGGTGTACAGCCCGGTTCTCACGTATTGCTGGTATACAGTAGGAATGACGTCCATCACTTGTTCCGGGGACACATACTTCAGGTGATACGTTTCCGTCTTGACGAAGCTCCGGAACGACAGGCTCTCCGGATTTGCAGACCCGATGAAGTAGAAGCCGTCCAGTTTGTACACTTCATACCCGCCGGGTAAAGCCATCATGCGCAGGGCCTGTTCTAGCGGGACGTCCACCAAGTCAAGGGTAACTACTCCGTAGACTGAGTCGTCGAGCAGGATGTTGACCCCTGTCTGCAGGATGAGCTCTGTAACCGCATCCCGCAAATCGTCTTGCACAAACATAATCGATACGGTAGGTTCCTCTGCTGCGGCTGGAACAGCAGCGATGCAGCAGAGGAGCAAAAACAGAGCAAATGCCTTTGCCGAAACGGCAAGCTTTCTTCTCATTTCTAGCGTTCCTCCTCTTGTATTTGTGGAACTAATACAGTTTCTTCCGCAAAACCGATCTCTTCACTATCTTGCAGGACATGGATTTCCGCCACATACTCTCCTGGTTGTACCTGCCACCCATCTGCCATGAGGTATCCGGCCTGGCCGGGAAGGATGTGATCCACGCCTTCCTGAAGCTCCAGCTGAATGCTCCGCATAATCTCCCCACTCGCCAGGTCTTTGAGGTACACAATGCCCCGTGGCGTGATATGTGCATCACCAGAATTCTCCACCACTGCGCTGAGGAGGAGGGGTTCCCCCTCAGTGACCACAACGCTCAAGATTTCAGCACTGTACTGGATTTCGCCCACCAATCCGTGCAGCTCCACGGTTTTCTCCCCTAAGTATTCGCCCTCGGGCGAATAGGCAGTGGCGGTGACGTATCCGTAGTATCCGCCCGATACCCCTTCCCGGGGAGCCTGTACTACGAACACTGCCCTGCCTGAGCGGCGGGGGGCTATCTCCATGGCCTCCGGTGTTCGAAGTGCTACTGTCAGGTTACTGAAGATGGAACGGGGGTACTCTGGTGCGATGTCCTGGCCACTTAGCGATACGGTGATCGCTTCGTTGGAGTTGTTGGTGATCTGAAGGACTTGGCTGTCCGCTCCGCCCAGGTGCATCGCTGCACTGAGTACTTCCGGTTCGAGAGTGATGTACAGGTCGTCCGCTGCGTAGGCAAAGTCCCCCGCAGCGACGGTCAGCTGTTCGGTGTGGACTTTCTGCCGGCCATCTGCATAGCGCAAGAAGAGGCGCAACTCGTAGGTACCGGGGAAGAGGGGCCTGGTAATGGGGGCATCCAGCCACAGCTCACTGCCGGGATACACGTCCATACTTGGTGTTTCCCCAAGGGTCTCTTCTTGGTTACCGAAGACAACTCGTTCCAGCAAGGCGCGCTTGTCGTCGCGAATGGTCATTTCCGCGGCCAACGGATAAAGTAGATTGGATGTGTTGCGCAGCACTGCCCGGGCATAGGGCAGCCCCGTTTCATCTTTTTCAACGCTGAGACTGTCAACCACAAGTTCTGGGCGCAGGCCCGGCCGGTCGACGTTGATAACCATGCGGATAGCGTAACGTACCCGCAAGGTTATCTGCCCCACTGTTTCTTCTGACTGTGGTTCTACCATGACGGCTACAACATACGTCCCCGCGGCATCAAGGGGGACGTGCACCTCACCTTTGATGGGCCTCTGTTCCCCAGGGGGAATGAGTACTTGCGTAGAGTCCAAGCGTACCCAGCCCAGGGCTGGGTTATCGCTTTCTTCCGGAAAGACTAAGCTGCCATCCCGTTCCTGCGCGATGCTGAATAAGGTAACGTCCACGATTTCCTGGGTATCATCTGCCCCGGCAATAATCTCAAAAGGTGCAATATCCCCTGGTTTCAGATCAAGTTCAAAGACAAGAGGCTGCACGCCGATGGCTTGTACATGTCCGAAGGTTAAAAATAAAAAGAGTATTGCGGGCAATAGCGTCCAGATGCAGCTTCGAGCCCGTTTCATGTCATCAACCTCCCCGCAATGTGGAACTCCCTATGCGATGTGCGAGGGCGGAGGGCTAGAGCCCCCGCCCCGCTCAGTGTACGGGCATGGCCCGGCCACTCAACTACGGCTTAAAGACGGTGAGAACGATGCTGGTGCCGTAAGAACCTTCAGCTTGATGGTGGATGTCGCCGAGGGTGCCCCCGACCACCAGCATGTACTGTCGGTGTTCCTTGCCTTGTACGTAACTGTTTGCGTCAAAGCCGATGTTCCACAAATGTGCATCGTCCTTTAGGACCTCATCCCATATTGGCGGGAAGTATGGTAACAGTGGCAATCTACTCCGATAAACCGTCACATCAGTCTTAATCGTGTCCCCAAACAAACCTTGCCGTAGGGGAAGAAAGTCCATCCTCAGCCCTACATTCGTGTTCGACTTAATGTCGAAGAACCCGTAAGCTTCTTCCCTTTCGTTCTCGTATCCGGTGAAACCGAGGAAGAGCTTATCGTTCTTGATGTCGATGGCCGCATAGGGCCCAACATCACCGATGACCTGGAAGGTGCCTCTCAGGCGTTCTGGGCCCTTCCCGAACGGAGGAAAGTACATCCCGTTGAGCGGCCTGGACGGCCACATGAACTGAGGTTCCACGTCTCCCGCAAACACCAGGCCATTAAGGGCCAAGAGTGCTGCTAGAATAAGCAATAGCACGCTAAACTTCTTCACCTTTTATTCCTCCTTTGCTGTTTTGGTGTGATTGAGTTAGTTGTTGCTTTATTCCACCCTGACCCTTAACGAGAAATCACCTCCTCAGGCAGCGGTGATGGTTACGGTGATGCTGCCTTCATAAGGGCCGGCGGGTTGGCCGTGAATCTCGTGAATCTTCACCTCTCCAGAAACCTCCAGTGTCATGGCTCCCTTGGCTTTCTCCAGCTGTTCCTGGCTAAACTGAAGTTTTAGGGCGGTCCCTGGCTTAAAGGCGTTGCGCTTATGCCCGACCCAATAGGTAACGTCTAGAGTGCCGCCTTCTGTGGAGTCTTCGCCCACATACCTGAAGGGTTCAGCGGTGAACGTCACCTTTACAGGGCGGTCTGCTTTGAAGATAACCAACCCGGTTTTCCAAGGGCTGTACGTCCCCGGCGCGCCCCGCATGTAACCGAAGTTGAGGGAACGGACGTGGGTGATCCCGAGTCCATGGGCGGAGACAGCAGCTGGAATGCTGAGCAAAACCAAGAACAGTGCCACGCTGAGGGCAAAAGCCCTGCTTTTCATGATGTAATCCTCCCCTTGGCCTTTTCGTGCACTCGTAGTTTTTGCCAGCAAAAAGCAAAATATGCAAGCCCTAGCAAAAAGTTCCTATACCGACTAGCATCTGCCCCATCTTCCCTGGCAGCGGTTTTACTCTTCCGGGGACTGGGAAGACTAGGCAGGAAGGCACCGCCCGAAGAAGAAATCTACCACTAAGACCGTGGGGGAGGCACCGCATGCGAATCCGAATTCATTACCATCGCAGGGACAAAAACTACGCCCATTGGAATGTATGGCTCTGGCCGGAGAACTATGCAGGACAAGTAGTAAAATTTTCCGAAAGCGACGATTTTGGCGTGATCGCCACTGCTGAGATCCCTGGGGAACACCGGCGCATCGGGTTTGTCATCCGGTCCCATACATGGCAAAAAGATGTCCCCCACGACCGTTACATTGAGCATTTCGTAGAGGGGGAAGGGGAGGTCTGGCTCCGGGATGGAGACCCCAAGGTGTACACTGCGCCACCCCCAGAACTCAGGGCAAAGGTGCGCGCTTTTGACAAAGCCACCTTGACGGTGCACTATTATCGCTATGATCAGGACTACTCTGGATGGAACCTGTGGGTATGGCATGGGAATGAGCCCGGGCGGGAAGTGGGGTTTACCGCTGCAGACGCCTTTGGCGTTGTAGGCAGAGTGGAGTTCAGCCAGATCACCGATGCCGAGGAAGTGGGCTTTGTCATTCGCCGGAGCGTTGGCGGTAATCCCTGGGCGGAAAAGGATGGAGAAGGGGACCGCTTCGTTTCCCTCTATCATCTGGATGGTGAGGGAAACCTCCACATATGGCTCATGCAGGACGATGCCCGGGTGTACTTATCCCCGCGGGACGTGGACAAGACCCCGAAGATCGTCCGTGCTCAGATCGATGAAGAGCAGGTTATCTCCGTGGAAGTGAACATCCCCGTGAAGCTGTCTTCACAGAAGGGCGGAGGTTTCCGGCTTTTCCGGGACGGGGAGGAAGAGCCCCTTGGAGAAGCGATGGCTATCGGGGATTTAACGAAGCTGCGCCTGGTGGCCCTTAGGCCACTTGATCTTGAGGCCAGCTATGAGCTTACCCACCCTACCCACGGACGGGCCCAGGTGGGCCTGGGCCGGGTTTTTGACAGCCCTGCTTTTGCCCGGCTGTTTACATACACCGGCTCTGATCTAGGTGCTGTGTACACCCCCCAATCCACTGCGTTCCGTTTGTGGGCCCCCACTGCTCAACAGGTGAGCGTCAAGCTCTACGACCAGGGCCAGGGCGGGGAAGGCAGGCTGTACCCTATGCACAAGGACGTGCAAGGTACTTGGCTTGGGAAGATCAGGGGAGACCTCCACGGCAGGTACTACACCTATGTAGTTAAGCACCACAGCGGCGAATACGAAGTGGTGGACCCTTACGCCAGGGCCTGCGGTGTAAACGGAGAGCGGGGGATGGTGGTGGACCTGTCTCGCACCAATCCGCCAGGCTGGGAGAAGGGCCAGCGGCCCCCTGAGTGTTCCCCCACTGATGCGGTCATCTACGAGCTCCACGTTAGGGACTTTTCCATCCATCCTGCTTCCGGGATCACCAATAAAGGCAAGTACCTCGGTGTGGTGGAACCTAATACCCGGGGGCCCGATGGGGTGTTGACGGGCCTTTCTCACCTGAAGGAGCTTGGGATTACCCACCTCCACCTCTTGCCCGTCTTCGACTTCGCCACTGTGGATGAGGCCAGGCCTGAGGCGGGGTATAACTGGGGCTACGACCCCCTACACTACAACATCCCCGAAGGGTCCTACGCCACCGACCCATACAACGGCGCTGTGCGCATCCGGGAGTTTAAGGAGATGGTGCAAGGGCTTCACCAAGCAGGGATCCGGGTAATTATGGATGTGGTCTACAACCACACCGCTAAGGGGATGGATTCTAACTTCAATCATATTGTCCCAGGGTACTACTACCGCATACGCCCAGATGGCCTGTTTTCCAACGGCTCCGGCTGCGGGAACGAACTTGCAGATGAGCGGCCCATGGTGCGGAAGTTTATTGTAGATTCCGTTACCTACTGGGCAAGGGAGTATAAAATCGATGGCTTTCGCTTCGACCTTATGGGCCTGCACCACATTCACACCATGCAGGCGGTCAGAGAAGCCCTGAACGAAATCGACCCTTCCATCATTGTCTACGGAGAAGGGTGGGCCGCGGCAGAGAGCACCCTGCCGGGGAACGTGAGGGCGGTGAAGGAGAATACGCCCCAACTCCCAGGCGTTGCTTCCTTTTGTGATGACTTCCGTGATGCAGTGAAGGGGCATGTCTTCCATCAGCACCTCCCTGGCTTCGTGCAAGGCGGGGGCGGGGGGAAGGGGTGAAGTTTGGGATCGTGGGCGCGATATACCACCCCCAAATAGACTATGGCCAAGCGAACCACGGCAGGGGGCCGTGGGCATTGGAACCCAGCCAATGCGTTAACTACGCAGAAGCCCACGACAACCTCACCTTGTGGGATAAACTTGCGGCAAGCTGCCCGGAGGCTCCCGAGGGAGAACGGATCAAGATGCAGAAGCTTGCCAACGCCATCGTCCTCACCAGCCAAGGGATCCCTTTTCTCCACGGAGGGCAAGACTTCGCCCGCACCAAGTACGGCGAAGATAACAGCTACCAGTCGCCAGACAGAATCAACCGCATGGACTGGCCCAGGAAGGTGCGCTACCGGGAGATCTTTGACTACACCCAGGGCCTCATTTCCCTGAGACGGGCTCACCCTGCCTTTCGCCTCCAGTCCGCATCAGAGATTCAAGCCAAGCTTACCTTCTTGCCCATGCCTGTCCCGAATATGGTTGGGTATTTCTTGGGCCCCCATGCAGGGGGAGACCCTTGGGGCCTAATCGTTGTTATCCTAAACGCCAACCCCAAACCCGTCCCAGTGAGGCTTTGCCCAGGGCGGTGGGGAACGGTGGTAGATGATTCCCGGGCTGCCCTTGAACCCTTTGGGGAAGTCTTAGAGCAAATTGTGGTGGTGGCAGGAAGGAGCTGCCGCATTTTGGTTGACCTAAACAGCATTTCAGATGTCTAAGGAGGGACCCTATGCCGAACTGGATCGCATGCCCTTACAGCGAGTATGACCGCTACCTGTTCCACCAAGGGACCCACTACCAAAGCTATGCCATGCTAGGCGCGCACCTTGTGGAGGAAAACGGGGAGGCGGGGGTAAGATTTGCAGTGTGGGCGCCCCACGCGGAGCGGGTTTCGGTGGTGGGGGATTTCAACAGTTGGAACGGGGACGCCCACCCCATGGTGAGGCAGCCTAAGTCGGGCATTTGGGCCCTGTTCATTCCCGGCCTCACAGAAGGGGCCATCTACAAGTATGAGATCAGGACCGGCCGGGGCGATCTCCTCTTAAAGGCTGACCCATACGCCTTTTGGGCGGAGGTGAAGCCCCAGACCGCTTCCAAAGTGGCCAACCTGAGGGAGTACCGCTGGAATGACCATGAGTGGCAGGAAAGGAAGCGTACCACCAATCCCTTTGAGAAACCCATCCTCATCTACGAAGTGCACCTTGGTTCCTGGAAAAGCCGGGGCTTTGAGCAGTACTACACCTATGCTGAGCTTACGGAAGAGCTCATCGATTATGTCGCGGAGCTGGGCTATACCCACATTGAGCTCTTGCCAGTGATGGAGCACCCCTTTGATGGGTCATGGGGGTACCAGGTAACAGGCTACTACGCGGCTACCAGCCGCTATGGGACGCCCCAAGAGTTCATGGCCTTTGTGGATCGCTGCCACCAGCGGGGTATTGGGGTGATCTTGGACTGGGTGCCTGGGCACTTTTGCCGGGATGATCATGGGCTGCGAATGTTTGACGGGACGCCCTGCTACGAGTATGCGGACCCCCGCCGGGCAGATAACCGGGGCTGGGGGACGAGCAACTTCGATCTGGGGAAAACTGAAGTCCAGAGCTTCCTGATCTCCAACGCCCTCTTCTGGCTGGATGTGTACCACATCGACGGGCTCAGGGTCGATGCGGTGGCATCCATGCTCTACCTGGACTACGACCGCCGCCCAGGGGAATGGAACCCAAACGCCTACGGGGGCCGGGAGAACCTAGAGGCTATATCATTCCTCAGGAAGCTAAACGAACAGGCCTTAACCCGTTTCCCTGGTACGCTGATGATCGCGGAAGAAAGCACCGACTGGCCCATGGTCACTATGCCCCCGTACCTTGGCGGCCTAGGGTTTAACTACAAGTGGAACATGGGCTGGATGAATGACATGCTCGAGTACATGGAGCTAGACCCCATCTACCGCAAGCACCACCATAACCTCGTTACCTTCTCCTTTATGTACGCGTTCAGCGAAAACTTTGTCTTGCCTATCTCCCATGATGAGGTGGTCCACGGGAAGAAGTCTCTTCTAGATAAAATGCCCGGGGATTATTGGCAGAAGTTTGCCAACACCAGGGCTTTCCTAGGGTACATGATGGCCCACCCAGGGAAGAAACTCCTCTTTATGGGGGCGGAGTTTGGCCAGTTCATCGAGTGGGATTACAAAAAGGGCTTGGACTGGCATCTACTGGACTATCCCATGCACAAGAGCCTGTGGGAATACACCAAGGCGCTTAACTGGTTCTACCGCAACAGCCCCGCACTCTGGGAGCAGGATCACAGCTGGGAAGGCTTTGAGTGGATCGATCCCAACGATAACGAGCAGAGCGTCATCGCCTTTGCGCGCCTTGGGAAGAGCACGGACGACCTTTTGGTGGTGGTGGTCAACTTCACCCCAGTGGTGCGCCACGGCTACCGCATTGGGGTGCCCGCCTTAGGCACGTACCGAGAGGTGTTTAACAGTGACCGGGAAGAGTGGGGCGGCTCCGGTGTAACAAACCCCGGGCTCATCGGCGCGGAGGATATCCCC
The DNA here is from genome assembly GCA_001028815.1 of Peptococcaceae bacterium 1109. Lineage (GTDB taxonomy): Bacteria > Bacillota > Limnochordia > Darwinibacteriales > Darwinibacteriaceae > 1109. The sequence goes on along the minus strand of LDJB01000003.1, from coordinate 90,407 downwards.
TGGCACCAAGAAGGGCAGAGCATCGCGGTTACCCTGCCCCCCTTGGCGGCGGTGTTCTTCCGCCTGGAGAAGGGGGTTCGGCAGGAACCGAGCAGCAAGTAGGAGAATACTTCCATGTAGGAAAGTGTCGGGCAATTTGGACAAAGGGGGGGAGAGTGTGCCTAAGAAAGAATGCATTGCCATGCTCCTTGCTGGTGGGCAAGGCAGCCGGCTAGGGATACTCACCAAGAAACTGGCGAAGCCCGCAGTACCCTTCGGGGGTAAGTACCGCATTATCGACTTCACGCTCAGCAACTGCTCCAATTCGGGCATCGACACCGTTGGGGTACTCACGCAGTATCAGCCAATGACGCTCAACTCGTATATCGGGATCGGCAATCCCTGGGACTTGGACCGCCACCACGGCGGCGTATCTGTCCTGCCGCCCTATGTCCGCCAAGATGGGGGCGACTGGTATAAAGGGACAGCCAACGCCATCTACCAGAACTTCGACTTCATCTCGCAGTACGATCCAGAGTACGTCCTGGTCCTCTCCGGTGATCACATCTACAAGATGGACTACAGCCAGATGCTGCGGTTTCACAAAGAGAAGGGGGCCGCGGTGACAATCGCGGTGATTGAGGTGCCCTGGGAAGAAACGCACCGCTTCGGGATCATGAATACTGACGAAGAAAACCGCATCACAGAGTTCCAGGAAAAGCCCAAGCACGCGAAGAACAACCTCGCTTCCATGGGAGTGTACGTTTTCAGTTGGGCTAAGCTCAAGTGCTACCTGGAAGCAGATGAAAAGGATCCAGATTCCAGCCACGACTTTGGCAAGAACGTTATTCCTGCCATGCTGGCGCAGGGGGAGAAGATGTACGCCTACCCCTTCACCGGTTACTGGAAGGATGTGGGCACCATTGACAGCCTCTGGGAGGCCAATATGGACCTCTTGGAGGAAGACCCGCCGCTGAAGCTAAACGATCCGGACTGGAAGATCTTTGCCTTAAACCCCAGTTACCCGCCGCAGTACATCAGCCCTACCGCGCACGTGCACCGCTCCATCGTCACAGAAGGCTGCGCGGTGTTTGGAGAAGTGGAACACTCTGTGCTCTTCCTCGGAGCCCATGTGGCACCAGGGGCCCGGGTAGTGGACTCGGTTGTGATGCCTGGCGCCCGCATTGAAGAAAATGCAGTGGTGGAGAAGGCCATCATCGGGGAAAACACGGTGATCAAGGCCGGTGCCCATGTGGGCTGCAGGGACGGGGAAGGCTGGATGATGATCGACCGGACTGAGTCAGGAATCACTGTGGTAGAGGGGAACATTGTAGTCCCTGCCAACCTGCGCCTGGCTAGGGGCGCTGTGGTAAGTGTCACTAGGTGGCAGGAGTTTCCAGAAGAACGGATTTCATAAGGGGGGTAAGCCGTGGCCAGTTTAGCAGGTATCATCAATTTGCATGAGCCGGACGAACGGATTCGGGAACTCACGCGGCACCGGTCCTTGGCGGCGGTTCCCTTTGGCGGGCGTTATCGCTTGATCGACTTTACGCTTTCCAATATGGTGAACGCGGGCATCCGCAATGTGGGTATTCTCTTATCGGATAAGTACGGCGCGCTCTTGGATCACTTGAAAAACGGGAAAGAGTGGGACCTTGACAGGCGCCGGGACGGGCTGTTCTTGCTTCCACCAGCAAGCCACCACGGCCCAGCGGGGCACGGAGTGGTGGGGGATATCCCTAACTTCTCCCACAACCTGGACTACATCTACAAGAGCAGGCAGGATTATGTGCTCATTTCTGGGAGCAACATGATCTGCAACATGAACTACCGGGACGTCTTAGACTACCACCTTGCAAAAGAGGCAGATATTACCGTGGTGTACAGCGAGACGGCAGGCCTTGCCAAATCCCCGCCTTACACCAACGTAGTCACCGATGAGGACAGCCGGGTGGTGGATATGGCCGTCAATCCCCGGACACCTAAAGGGGATAAGGCATCCCTGAACATGTACATCGTGTCCAAAGAGCTGCTCATCGACATCATCGATTACTGTGCCTCCAGGGGCAAGGAAGACTTCCTCAGGGACGGGATCATTCCCAAGCTAGATGAGCTGCGGGTTTACGGGTACTCATACCGGGGATACGTGGGGGAAATAAACTCCTTGCAGAACTACTTCAAGCACAGCATGGAACTATTGAACCCAGCAGTCTGGCAAGAGCTGTTCTTTAAATCGGGCCTTATTCATACCAAAGTGAAGCATGAAGCCCCCGTACGCTACCTGGAAGGATCGCAAGTGCGCAACTCCATCATCGCGAACGGCTGTATTATCGAAGGCACAGTGGAAAACAGTATCCTCTTCCGGGGAGTGCATGTGCAGAAGGGCGCGGTTGTGCGGGACTCCATCGTGATGCAGAAGTCCCAGATCGGGCCCGGTGTGCTCCTCCAAAACGCAATCTTAGACAAGGATGTGCAGGTGTCTGAGGGCAAGCACCTCATCGGGGACAGCAACTACCCCATCGTCATCCACAAGCGGGCCAGGCTGTAGGAGGTGGACAGATTGAAAGTGCTATTTGCAGCTGCAGAGGGGGTGCCCTTTGCCAAAACGGGCGGGCTCGCGGACGTCATTGGAGCACTGCCCAAGTACTTGGTGAAGCAGGGCGTGGAGACCGCTGTGTTCCTGCCCCTCTACAGCGATGTTCCCGAAATGTACAAACAGCAGATGGAGCTGGTTTACCGCTTCTCGGTCCACCTTGGCTGGCGAAACCAATACTGCGGCATTTTGAAGCTGGAGCACCAAGGGGTAGATTTCTACTTCGTAGATAACGAAGGCTACTTCAAACGCCCAGGCACCTACGGCTTCTTCGATGATGGGGAGCGCTACGCGTTCTTCTGCCGGGCAGTGCTTGAGTGCCTGCCTGCAGTGGGGCTGAAACCGGATATTATCCACTGCCACGATTGGCACACAGGCATGATCCCTGTCATGCTGAAGCAGTACCGCAATCAGCCCTTTTACGATTGGATCAAAACCGTCTTCACCATCCACAACCTCCAGTACCAAGGGGTCTTCTCCAAGAGCATGCTTGGAGACGTGCTGGATATAGGGTGGGAGCACTTCCACCCCGATGGGATCGAGTTCCACGACCAGGTAAGCTTTATGAAGGGCGGGCTGAACTACTCCGACTGGATCACCACCGTCAGCCCCACCTATGCCCAGGAAATCCAGGATCCTTTCTACGGGGCAAACCTAGAAGGGGTGCTCCGCCGGCGCCAAGGCCAGCTGAGCGGGATCTTAAACGGCCTGGATTACGAAGAGTGGGACCCTCACACAGACCCATATCTCAAGGAGAACTATACGTTCCGCTCCATCAAGCGGAAGATGCGGAATAAACAGCATCTCCAAGAGCGCCTAGGCCTCCCGGAGGATGGGAGCGTTCCCTTGCTGGCTATGGTTACCCGCCTGGCGTCCCAGAAAGGGTTGGACCTTGTAGCCCGGGTGATGGAGGAAATCCTCCGCACAGGGGTGCAGTTTGTGGTCTTGGGCACGGGGGAAGCCCAGTATGAGAATTTCTTCCGCCGCTACGGGGAAAGGTATCCTGAGCAGGTGAGCGCAAACATCATGTTCAACAACGAGCTGGCCCACCAGGTCTACGCGGCGGCAGACCTGTTTCTCATGCCCTCCCTCTTCGAACCGTGCGGGTTAAGCCAGCTGATTGCCCTGCGCTACGGCGCTCTCCCCATTGTGAGGGAGACAGGGGGCCTCAAAGATACAGTTGTGGCCTACAACGAAGCCACTGGAGAAGGGAATGGTTTCAGCTTTGCAAACTACAATGCCCACGATATGCTCTACACCATTGAGCGGGCGGTGAGTTTTTACCACGACCGGGCTGATGGGGTGTGGGACATGCTGGTCAAGCGGGCCATGAAGGCCGACTTCAGCTGGGATAAATCAGCTGAGGAGTACATTAGGCTCTATGAGCAAGTACTTGCCAAGGAGGTCAGGACGTGAGGGAGCAGATATTGCTCAACCAAGGCTGGGAGTTTGCGCCTCTGTGGCGGGATGAGTTCATCCAGCCTGGGGTAGGGGCGGAAGGTTTTGTGCGGGTCAACCTTCCCCATATGAACAAGGAAATCCCATACAACTACTTCGATGAGCGGGACTACCAGTTTGTGTCCTGTTACCGCAGAAGCTTTACCTACAAGGCCAGCTGGGCAGGGAAACGTGTCTTAGCTGACTTTGACGGGGTGATGGCTTATGCGGAGGTGTACCTCAACGGCAAGCTCGTAGGGAGCCACAAAGGGGGTTATACTCCCTTTGAGGTGGACCTTACAGCAGGGCTAGCCCCTGGGGAAAACACTTTAGTGGTAAAAGTGGATTCCACGGAGCGGCCGGACATCCCGCCCTTTGGCTATGTCATCGACTACCTCTGCTACGGGGGGATGTACCGCGATACATACCTGCGGATTGTGGACCCGGTGTATATCGAGAATGTCTTCGCCAAACCGAAAGCTGTGCTCGGGGAGAAGAAGGCACTGGAAACCACTGTGTTCTTGACCAACACTACCTCAGAGGAGCAGTCCCTTACGGTGGGCGTTAAGCTGCTGCACGAGGGCAAGCTCATTGCAGAAGGAAGCCACATTGCTGTGGCAGAGCCGGGGAAGAGCACTGTAGATATTGTGCTGTCGGAGCTTGCAGGCATCAAGCTGTGGGATATTGACGATCCTAACCTCTATGATGTGGAAGTGTCTATCGCTGATACCCAGGGGGTGAAGGATAGCTGCTTCACCCGCATCGGATTCCGGGAAGCGGTCGTTAAGCCAGATGGGTTCTACCTTAACGGAAGGAAGGTAATGCTCCGGGGCCTCAACCGCCACCAGGCCTTCCCCTATGTGGGCTACGCGATGCCTCCCCGAGTGCAGCGCAAGGATGCAGATATCTTAAAGTACGAGCTTTCCCTGAATGCGGTGCGGACCAGCCACTATCCCCAGTCGCCCCATTTCCTTGACCGGTGCGATGAGATTGGCCTGTTGGTCTTTGAAGAGATCCCTGGCTGGCAGCATATTGGAGATAAAGACTGGCAGGCAGTAGCGTGCGAAAACGTCCGGGAGATGATCAAGCGGGACTGGAACCACCCGTCCATTTTCCTATGGGGCGTGCGCATCAATGAGTCCCAAGACTGCCATGAATTCTATAAAGAAACGAACCGCATCGCCCGTGAGCTTGACCCCACCCGCCAGACTGCAGGGGTGCGGTATATCGAAGGCAGCGATTTCCTGGAAGACGTCTACACCATGAACGACTTCATCCACAGCGGTGGGGAGCTGGTCTTAAGGGATCCGAAGCAAGTGACTAAGACCGCAGGCTATGTGCCCTACATGGTGACGGAGTTTAACGGGCACATGTTCCCCACGAAGCGCTTTGACCAAGAAGAGCGCGTTGTTGAGCATGCCTTAAGGCATCTTAGGGTACACAACCAGGCGGGCCTTGATCCCCACATCGCCGGTGCCTTTGGGTGGTGCGCCTTTGACTACAACACCCACTACGACTTTGGTTCAGGGGACCGCATCTGCTACCACGGGGTGATGGATATGTTCCGCATCCCCAAGTACGCGGCCCACTTCTACGGCAGCCAAGTGGATCCACATGTACGGCCCGTGCTAGAGCCTGCAACCCGCTGGAGCCGTGGCGACCGCAGCATCGGGGGAGTCTTGCCTCTGGTAATCTTCACCAACTGTGATAAAGTGCGGATTAAGCTCCAAGGACGGGATGTGGGTGAGTTCTACCCGGCCAAGGCCCGTTATCCTGGGGTGCCTTACCCGCCGGTAGTGATTGATCAGATGGAAATCGGGGAGTGGGGCCTGGAGTGGTTTGATGGGGAGTTTATTGGGATCGTGGATGGGGAAGAGGTAATCAGCAAGAAGTATGCTGCGGCTCCGGTAGCCACCAAGCTGGTCACTATCCCCGACGATCTAGAACTCAAGGCAGATGGCATGGATGCCACGCGGGTGGTGTTCATGGTAGTTGATCAAGCAGGGAACCCCCTGCCATACCTTACCGATGCCATCGAGTTCGAGCTGGAAGGGCCGGGGGCCATCATCGGGCCTAGGCAGACGGCCTTAATTGGCGGGGCTATTGCCACGTGGGTGAGGGCAGCTGAGGAAGAAGGGGTCATTACCCTGAGGGGCAGAACGCCGCGGTTTGAGAGTGAGACAGTTGAGATCAAAGTGAGGAAGTAAGCGGAACGGGCCGTAGGGATAAGAAAAAAGGCTGTTGGCAGAGCTTATGCAGCACTCCAACAGCCTTTGTTTACGTGCGCTTTAGCGATTGCGCCTCCGGGAGCTGATGAAGATAGCGCCTACGATGATCAGGCCCTTAATGACCCGCTGCACGTAGGGAGAGACTCCCATGAGGTTGAGGCCGTTGCTGAGGACGCCCATGGTAAGGGAGCCAATGAGGGTTCCCAGAATGCTTCCGCGGCCGCCCGCGATATCGGTGCCGCCAAGGACCACTGCAGCAATGGCATCCAGTTCAAAGCCTTCCCCTGCATTTGGCTGGCCGGACATCAAGCGAGATGTGATAATCAGGCCTGCCAAGGCAGCAGTGAACCCGCTGATCACATGGGCCAGGATCTTAACCTTGCGGGTGTTTACACCAGAGAGGTGCGCTGCTTCCTCATTGTCGCCCACGGCAAAGAAGTAACGGCCGAAGGGGATATGGTTGAGGAGAATGTAGGCTGCCAAATACGTGATGAGCATGACCACCGCAGGGATGGGGATGAGCTGGATGTCAAAGAGGAACCCACGCCCAAGGGTGGAGAAAGACGAAGGCAAGCCTGCTAAAGGATATCCACCGGTGTAGAGCAGGGCAAGCCCCCGGGCTGCTTCCATCATGGCCAGCGTGACAATGATGGCAGGCAGCTTGGCGTAGGCAACCAAGGACCCGTTAATGAGGCCCAGCACAATTCCTAAGGCCAATCCGGCCAAAACTGCCACAAAGGATGGCCAGCCTTGGTTAACCATGGCCCCTGCCATGATAGTGCCAGTCAAGGCCATAACTGAACCAACGGACAGATCGATTCCCCCGGTGAGGATCACAAAGGTCATGCCTACGGCCATCACGCCGTTGATGGAAATCTGGCGGGCCACGTTTGTCAAGTTGCTGACGGTCAAAAACCGGTTAGAGAAGAATGACATGAAGAGGCACAGCGCGACAAACGCGAGGAACGTCACTGTTTCCGGCCGACGCATGATTTTCTGCGAAATGCGGTTCATTGGTTTTGGAACACTAATCGGGTAGCTCACCCAACATCGCCTCCGATTGCATACTCAAGAATCTGTTCTTGTGTGGCACCTGCAGGAAGTTCGGCGCTGATTTGGCCCTTCCGGATAACCAAGATCCGGTCGCTCATGCCGATCACTTCCGGCAGCTCTGAAGAGATCATAATGATGGAAATCCCTTGTTCAGCGAGGGCATCCATGAGTTCATAGATCTCACTCTTGGCGCCCACGTCGATTCCCCTGGTTGGTTCGTCAAATATGAGAACTCGGCAATCTGTTGCAAGCCACTTGGCTAGGACCACCTTCTGCTGGTTGCCGCCGCTTAAGTTCATGACCAGGTGTTCGATATCTGGTACTTTAATGCGGAGTGCTTCTACCTTCTCCAGAACAGATTGTCGTTCCTTGCGAGCCGAGATGAATCCCTTGGTGGAAAGCTTATTGATGTGAGTAAGACTGATATTATGCCGTACGCAGTGGCCGAGAATGAGCCCTTGGGCTTTGCGATCTTCGGGAATCAAACCAATGCCGTACTGCAGCGCTTGCTCTGGAGACTTTATCTCCAGTTTGCGCCCTTCCATATACACTTCATGGACGGCTGCTCGATCGGCGCCGAACAGGGCTCGCAAGATTTCGGTCCGGCCAGAGCCGATGAGGCCTGCTATGCCCAGAATCTCGCCCCGGCGGAGGGAGAAGCTCACGTCAAACTCTCCCGGATTTGCCAGCCGCTTCACCTCAAGCACTGGCTCGCTGCTGGGCTTGTGGCGCATAGCGGGGAAGGTGTTGGTCAGCTCCCGGCCAACCATGTGGCGGACCAGTTCTGCCTGGCAGAGCTCGTTTACATCCTTGGTGCATACCACTTGGCCGTCCCTTAGACAGGTGACCCGATCGCACATCTCGAATATTTCATTGAGGTGGTGGGAGATATAGATCATGCTCACACCTTGTGCTTTTAAGCCTTTCATCACGTTGAAGAGGCGCTCTGTTTCCCGCACAGTAAGAGTGGCCGTCGGTTCGTCTAAAATCAGGATCTTCGCATCCTGGGCGACGGCCTTGGCGATTTCAATAAACTGCCGCTCGGCAACGCTGAGCCGTTCGATAGGCACTTCCAGGTCGATCTCAATGCCCAGCATGGCCAGGTACCGGCGGGCCTCTTCTTTCATGGCCTGCTTATCGGAGAAGACGCCAAGCTTCTTGGCTTCTCTGCCCAAAAAGATATTCTCGTACGCGTTCAGGTACGAGAGGAGACTGAATTCCTGGTGGATGATACTAATGCCCCGGTCCATAGCCTGGCGGGGATTGGTAAAGCGTACAGGCTGCCCCTCAAAAATGACTTCACCAGAATCGGGCTGGTAAACTCCGGTGAGGATTTTCATCAGCGTCGATTTGCCGGCGCCGTTTTCCCCCACCAGCGCATGGATTTCGCCGCGCCGGATAGAGATGCTGACGTTGTCTAGGGCCAGGACGCCTGGAAACTGCTTGGTAATGTTGCGGCATACGAGGATATTGTCCAACCTATTCTACCTCCTGGTTAGGACTGGTAATGAGGCGCCTTATATCCATAAGGCGCCCCATGGACTTTCCTTACCAGCTGAAGCCTGCTGCGTTGTCCTTGGTGATGAGCTCAACGTCCACAGGGATCTCAGCGGGAACGTTGGCGCCCCAGTACTTCGCAAGGGCAATGCCAAGGCCGATTCTGACTTGGTCACGTGGGAACTGAGCAGAGGTTGCCCGGAAGATGTTGCCGTTCAGGATAGCTTCGATGGCATCAGGATGGCCGTCTACGCTGTAGAGGTATACATCAAGGCCGGAACCTTCGATAGCTGCCAGTGCGCCCAAGGAGCCGATGTCGTTTACGCTGAAGAGAGCATCCAGGTCAGGATGGGCCTGGAGAATGTTTTCGGTAACGGTCATGGCATAGATTCTCTCTTGGCGGCCGTTTTGAATGTCAACGATTTCGATGCCAGGATAGTTAGCAACTGCATCACGGAAGCCCCGGACCCGCTCGAGGATAGGTACTACGGGAATACCATCAAGGATGGCTACTTTGCCTTTGCCGCCCAGTTCTTGAGCCATGAACTCGCCAGCGAGGTAACCAGCATCATAGTTGCGGGAGCCTACGAAAGAGTCGATTGGGCCATTAGCTTGAGCGTCAACTGCTACAACCACTACGCCAGCTTCTTTAGCTGCTACTACAGCTGCTTCTGCTGCAACAGAGTCAGCTGGGTTGAGGAGCAGGATGTCGATACCACGTTGAATCATGTCTTCTACGTCGCTGATTTGCTTCACAACGTCGTGACGGGCATCGGTTACATAGACGTCAGCACCGATGGAGTCCGCAGCTGCTTTCAGTGCTTCGTGCATAACGATGAAATACTCGTTGTCCATTTCCTGGAAAGCCATGCCAATGGTGAGGTTTGCTGCAAGAGCGCTGCCTGCGAACAGGCTCATAAGGACTACAACAGCAACTAACAGTGAGAATCTCTTCATACTTACTGATCCCTCCAAAAGACTTGTTAGTAGTTGATGACGCTAACCAACCTGTTACCAGCTAACCTACTGTCAGAACTGCCCCCTTTCTTTCGCTGAGTCGTAACCTATTTGTACGGCCAGGCTTTATTCCAGGCCGACAATTCGCTTTGCGTAAGTTTGTAAGAGGCCCAGGTCCCAAAGGAGCTGGAGGACTGTATAGCGTGCTCGGATTTCCTTGGCATACTTAATGCTGTCGAGGACTGTTTCTGGAGACAGCTCCACTTGCTCAGGCTGTGTGGGCCCGCCCACTTCCTCGAGTAGCTTGCGCACCTGCCCTGCAGAGGGTGCCTGCTGCAAGACTTCCTGGATTTGATCCCAGCGGGCGATGACTTTCTCCATTCGGAGCTTGTGAGCGTTTAGGTCGTTCTTGCCCCCCTGCTGTTCAAGGGCGAGCACCTCACCGCTGCCCTGGCGGAACACCCTCCTGATTTCTTCTTCCCAATCTGGCTGTACGCCAGGCTTGGCAGAGAGGAGGAACTCTTGCCCGATGTTTGCTTCCTGGAGGCACTCGTACATTTCTAATACGAGCCCTGTGGCGATGCCCACCTTAGCGCCGTGGAGCGCCGGGGGACGGCCCTCAAACAGCATGTGCATTTCCCAGAAGTGGGCGAGGTGGTGTTCGCTGCCTGAGGCGGGGCGGGAGTTGCCCACATAGCTCATGGCTACCCCTGCCAAGATGAGGGCTTCCATGAGTTTGCCCACAGCCTCTTTATCCCGGGAAGCTAGGCCGTGTTTCAGGCTGACTGTTTTCTCTAGAGCCGCCCGCATCATACTGACTACTGTTTCACAGTAATACTCATCGTTGATAATCGCAGAGAGCTTCCAATCAAGGAGGCAGGTGTACTTGCCTAGGATGTCCCCGAAACCCGCGGCGATCATGGCTTGGGGAGCTTTGGCGATGATGTCTAGATCTGCGATTACCGCGGCGGGCGTATGGCACTCATACGTGGTCTTGAGGTTATTGGTGATAAGCGGTGCCACGCTAGAGGCATAGCCGTCCATGGACGGGGCAGTGGCTACTATAATATATGGCAGCTTGAGGCGAAAACTGACAAACCTTGCCATATCGTTGATAGTACCTGCACCCACCCCAACGATGATGTCCACTTCGGGATGGAGGCGCATTAGAACGCGCCCGATCGCGTGCTCATCTGGAACCAAATGCGCATCATCGAACACCTGCTGGGTAGTGTTCAGCCCATAACTCTGCAGGTGGTCAACGAGATCTTTTCCAGCAGCTTCCCAAGTATTTGTGTCCGCAATAACAAAGACATTGTTCCAGCCATTATCTTTGATTATACCTGCGGTTTCTGTTAAGGCGCCACTGGCAATGATTACACTCTCAAGATTGGTCTCATGAACCCTGCCGCAATGGCATTTGAACGATTGCTGCAGGAGTTCGCCGAGGGGCATTTCGCCGATATTCATCATTAAAAAGTCACCTTTTCTATTACGAGCCTATTATGTCGCTGTTGAGTGTATTATACAATGAGCGCTTGAATATGAAAAGGCGCTGTGTTATGATTAACAAAAGAGCATCAAAGAGCGGTTGATTGCTAAAGAATGAGCACAAATGAGCGCGGAGGGACAGTTATGTTGAACTTTGAGCGGCTGGATTACATCATGCAAGAACTGCGGCAGCGGAAATTTGTTAAGGTGGATGAACTCGCGGAAAAGTACTATGTAAGCCCGTCTACAATCAGGCGGGACCTGAACACTCTGGCCCGGGAGGGGATTGTGCGCCGTACATACGGAGGGGCAACCTTGATCGAACACCCGAGCTCGGAAATTCCTTTCCAAGTGCGCAGAAATGATCGTACCAGTGAGAAGAATACTATCGGGCAGTTGGCTGCTGCCATGGTCCGGGACGACCAGTTCCTCTGCCTTGATGCTACTACTACTGCGGCCTACATGGTGCGCCATCTCACCGACAAGAAGAACCTTAAGATCATGACCACCAGTGCTCAGATTGCACTAGATTGCATTGACCAGTTGACGTCCGCTCAAGTTTACTGCACCGGGGGATGGATGAACTCTTACCTCCGGGGGTTTACGGGAGAAGCGGCCCGCCAGCGGATCGCAGAGTTCCGCCCTGATATCTTGTTTTTCTCTGCCCGCAGCCTCTCTTTAGATGATGGCATCACTGATGTTAATGAAGAAGATGTGTTTATGAAGCAGCAGATGTTGAAGAGCTGCCGGAAAGCGGTCTTTTTGTGCGATCACAAGAAGTTTGACCAGACCTCATATAGAGTGATCTGTGACTATGATGCAATTGATTGCCTGGTTACGGACAAGCGCCCCCCAGATGTGTGGCTGCACACATTAGAATCCGCGGGGGTGGAGGTGGTGTATCCGGGGAAAAAGCAAGGTTAGCGGTCGCCCGCAATGCAGACCCCTCAACGGCATAAAAAAAGCAAAATGTGGCTAAAGTGCAGGGGGGAAGTGACGATATAGCATGTAGAGGGGCAGTCTAGTGGCCACGGCTGTCGCTTCAAAGGGGGCGGGAAGGAGCCTGATCAACTCCAGAAAGTCCCAGGAACAAGGATGTTCCAAAGAACTTGCAAAAACACAAGGAGGTAACAGAATGAGAATCAACAACAACATCATGGCGCTTAATGCGCACAGGCAGTTGGGTGTAAATCAAGCTAACAGCTCAAAGAGCATGGAGAGACTGTCTTCCGGTCTTCGCATTAATCGTGCTGGTGATGATGCTGCGGGTCTTGCTATCTCTGAGAAAATGAGAGGGCAGATTCGGGGATTGAAACAAGCTAGTCGGAATGCACAGGATGGTATTTCTTTGCTTCAGACCGCTGAAGGTGCGTTAAATGAAACCCACGCTATTTTGCAAAGAATGCGGGAGTTAGCAGTTCAGGCTTCAAATGACACTAACACTGAAATTGACCGTAACGAGATCCAAAAAGAGATTAACCAGCTTACTTCTGAGATTAATAGAATTGGTAATACTACCGAGTTTAACACGATGAAGTTAATGGATGGTGGATCTGCTGGTGTAGCTGAAGCAAGTGGTCCAAGATTAGCAGGCGGGTCTGAAGCTGTTGACGCTCGAAAAGCAGTTTACACATTTTCGGGAGAAAATTTCGACCAGATTCAAGAAGGCGACACTATTACATTCAGTTTTGGAGATACAGATGTTACTCTAACAGCAGTCACATCTGAAGATGACGTTGGAGAAGGAAAATTCCTTATAGATGAGGATAGTGCGAATGTAGTTGCTAATATTAGAGCTGCCTTAGCTGCTGTTAATACTGTGCCAGAAGAATGGATTATTGGCGACGAGGTTGAGTCTGGTGGATTTACCATTACTGCTAAGGTTGAAGGGGTAGCAGGTGGTACAATAGGGGCCGAAGCCATCTCTGTAACTACCAACTTTAATGGCGGTGCAAGCGCAACACTTAAGTTGACTACCGCTGGACGGGATGCGGCAGACGCTCAAGCTGCTAGTGGAAGTATATCTTTTGGTAATAACCTTCTCTCAGCGGGAACAGTTATAACAATTGGAAGTAATACATTCCATCTGTTTGATAGCAGTAAGGGTCAAGTAGCTTCTGGCGCCGCAACAGCTGGAATCGACATTGCAGAGTTCAGTAGCAACGAAGAGATCATTGATGCTCTGCTAAACATCGGAGCTGAGGGAGTTCTCTTAGAGAAGACTGCTACCAATATGCTCACTGTGACAGCAGAGGACCCTGGTGAGGAAGGGAACGCTATTGCTTTAAGTGTGGAAGGCCCTAAAGGTCAAACAAATGCCTATACTGCTAACTTCCAGATCGGGGCTAATAAAGGGCAAAGTATGACCATTAGCATTCTCGATATGCGGTCTAACGCGTTGGGAATTAGTAGTCTGGCTGGAACAGGCAACAGCGTTACAATTGACGGTAAGACCTACGAGGTGGCATGGTCCGACAAAGTCGTCACGAATGGAACGGACAATGTACCGGCTGAAGCTGGCCTAAGTGTGGCAAACCATGAGGATGCCGCAAAGGCGGTTGAAGTAATCGATGCGGCTATTGGGAAGGTTTCCGCCGAACGTTCAAAACTCGGTTCTTACCAAAACCGTCTAGAGCATACCATCAGCAACCTCGGCACCTCTGCTGAGAACCTCCAAGCCGCTGAGTCCCGTATTCGTGACCTAGACATGGCTGAAGAGATGATGGCATTCACCAAGAACAACATTCTCCAACAAGCTGCAACCGCTATGTTGGCTCAAGCTAATATGGCTCCTCAATCTGTACTGCAGTTGCTTGGATAAAAATTTAGAGAGAATAATGGAAGGGCTCCATAAGGAGCTCTTCAATTATATTTTACCAGTTGAGGAGGTTAAGCCGGTGGATAGGAAGAATAGTGGGAAGAGGTCAAATGACTGGGATTTACTTGATCCTGAGAGAAGCCTAGACGAGATTGTTGTCGAAGCATTGAAAACAGTAGTTATACCAAGTTCTAGGCGGTTAACCAGAAGGGGTAAAAGACCTTTTGTGACAAGCTATCAGCTGGCTACAATTATCTCCAAAATGTTTCCCCATGTAGTTCAGACTAATGGATTAAAATTCGGGGGAAAGGGAGCTGGAGTTAACGAGTCCTTTGTTTCAAAGTTAGCTGGGGAGCTATCCGAAAGGATTGAGGTTTATGGGGATGAATATCCCATAGAAATCGATTACATTGGCACCGATTATATTACTGATATAGAATTATCGGTAAATCCCGATGTAAATGATGGTAATCCAACGGTTAATTCCTCAGTAACCGGTTCAGAGAGAGAAATTGCTCTGTTCCGGCTTAAATAATATGGTATAGCCAAAATAGGCCCTGTTTATACTGTGCAGGGCTTTTTTTTCTGTGCTTGTAAATCTTGCTGACCTGGAGCAGCTTTTTCCTATTGCTAAACAGTGTAGATGAGCGATGGCGTAGTGGGAGTACGGGGCCACGTGAAGCTTATGTAAACGGCAAGTACTTTTGGATAAATTGGGGGTGCGGACAAAAACCTGGACTTATTAGTCAGGAGGTAGTCCATGCATTCCTACGAGGAACGAATGAAGGCAGTCCAGCTGTTCATCAAGTATGATCTAAGTGTTGCTGATACCATCAGGGAACTAGGTTATCCTACCCGCAATACGCTAATTCGGTGGTATAATGAGTACCTCGAAAAAGGTGATTTGCACGAGAAATTTCAGAAGAAGCCCAGGTTCACGCAGGAGG
>LDJB01000003.1:69161-71787 GCA_001028815.1 Peptococcaceae bacterium 1109 | reverse complement strand
CCCTTACCTTGATGGGCTACATGGTCTTCATCCGCTTCAATGTATATGATCTGACACTTTTTCTTCACCTTGGACTTTTCTTTAATCTCTATCTGTTCCGGTTCGAATTTACGCACAACATTTAAAACAGTCTGACCGGAAACTCTCGTTCCACGTGCTTGTTTTTCAAGAGTTTCGCCTGCTTTGCGGTAAGATTTATCGACCACTTCCTCAAGCAAATCTGCTTCCAGCAGCGTGTCTAGACGTTGATGAGGTGTATAACCGACAATCCTATCTGCTAAATAGGCATATTTTCCTGTTCTTTTGTTTCTGAAATAGGTACGTTTATAGGTCACTTGACCAAATGGAGAAAGGACGGTCTTTTTGTCGTTACGCCGCTCGATAACCCAATCTTCTCTTAGGGAAGGGTCTTCAACCAGCTCTTGATCGATAAACTCAATTAATCTTTGCTGAATAAGAGTACCGATCTGGTTCATTCCATCACGGTACTCCTGTTGAAATGCACTCAATCCTTTCCCGCTAAAAAATTCAGCAATTGACTTTTCCACTACTTCTCGAAAGGAATTAACTATGATTTCATCGAATATTGATTGCATAGAAGATCTCACCTCAGAGTACTTTGTACTCGTCCGAGCGGGACGGTGAGATCTTCTTCTTTTTTTTAAGCCGATTTCCTGTCCTACAGTAACTTTACACTAAGTTGATAATTTTTGAACTAATACCATTTAAACATATGCTTTTTTTGGCAGTTCCTACGCCCATCAAGTTTATTCTACTTCGTCTGTGAAGCTGCGACCTGCTGTTTTGCCAGATGTTCCGCCCACAGACCATCGGCAACAGGTGCCCAGTTGGCCGCTGCTTGCGCTGTCTTTGCTGTGAGTACGTCTACGTCTTCTGGTGCTTCCATCTCTGTGGATTTGGCTCCGGACTCTTTGACCATAGCTGAAAGCATCTCTGGGTTATCCAGGAGCGGACACGGTCGAAGGTGATTGCTGTTGAATGGTGCGTTTCTGCGGTAGGCTTTGAACAGCGGTGACTGGAGTGCTTCAAGAAGCGTCACATCGTGGATGTTGACGTTGGAATAGTGAATGAACGCGCAGGGCTCCACATCGCCTGCTGCGTTGATGTGGAGGTAGTTCCGTCCTCCTGCGATGCAGCCTCCGGTGTATTCTCCATCATTCCAGAAATCCATAGCAAAGATCGGTTTGGTAGAACGGATTTCGCGAACGCGTCTATACATATATGCACGTTGCTCTGGAGTAGCCAGCAGATCTAAGCGGGCGTCCTTTCCAACGGGCATATATGTAAAGTTCCACGAAAACCTGCAGCCTCGGGAGATCATGTCGTCCACAAACTCATCGGACCCTACGCTTTCGGTGTTGTAGCGATGATAGCAGGTAGAGTAGCCGAAGAGGAGGCGGTGCTTTTTCATGCGTTCCATAGCTTCGATGACTTTCCTGTAAGTTCCTTCTCCGCGCCTCATGTCTGTAGCTTTTTCGTCGCCTTCGATGGAGAAAGCCAGTGCGAAGTTGCCTACGCGAAGCATCTCGCGGCAAAGCTCATCATCGACGAGGGTTCCGTTGGTAAACGCGAAGAAGTAGCAGTCCTGGTGCGCTTCGCAGAGTTTGATTACATCGTGTTTGCGGACAAGGGGCTCGCCACCAGAGAAGATGTAGAAGCGCACTCCCAGTTCCTTGCCCTGACGGCAGATGGAGTCGAGAGTCTCGTAGGACAGGTTGAGCTTACCTCCGTACTGTGCAGCCCAGCATCCTGTGCAATGTAGGTTGCAGGCGCTTGTGGGATCCATGAGAATGGCCCAGGGGACGTTGCAATCGTACTTGGCTTCGATTGATCGGGCAACTTCAACCCTCTTCAGGTTGGAGTTGATCAAGAAGCATTCCACAAACTTTTTAATGATTCTAGTGTCCACTTCGGCAATAAGGTTTTTGGTGAAGGTGTGCCAGATGTTTTCTTCATCTGTTAATGCATCGCGCATCACACGGATCTCTTTGGTGTAATGCTTTCCTCTGTCTAGCTTTTCGGCAAGATCAAACATCTTCGGTAGCTTCTCCATCGGGTCAGTAGAAATGTAGTCCAGGATCCAATTTACTGCGGTTCTTTGGATACGGCTCATAACTCATCCTTCCTTTCCAGTTGTTAGTATTTTTAAGCTCAAGTGAGCTTATTAACTAATCGTACAGTTAATTCAGCCCAAAATTTCGGTGGATTTTCACCCACCTAAATCTATACGCTGGCTATATCATTTCTAAGCAAGATATCCTTCCCGGAGATCATAGAGGTTGCTAGGATCTGAGAAACGCGGAGGAATGCTCTTTTAAGCTGTTCGTCGCTAAGGTTGCTTAAGGCTTTGTAGTCGTCGAAGTATGCTGCAAAACTTAAAACCGGAATAATGGAGAAGAAGAGTTTGAAAAGTACCATTTCGTCTGAGTAGGCAAAGTCCTGGTCTGCTTCAGCGATGGATTTGAAGATCGGGTTTTCTTCAGTGCCTCCCACAAAGTCCATGAACTTGAACAGTGAGTTCTGGTGTTTGCCGCTTTTAAGCGATTCTAGCATCAGGATGCGAATGATATGTCGGTTTTTAAGTGCGTAATCAACTACTTGCTCT
>LDJB01000003.1:51019-64769 GCA_001028815.1 Peptococcaceae bacterium 1109 | reverse complement strand
CAGGCTTTGCGCAATAGTACACAAGGCCTTGGAAATACTTGACAATCAGTAAGAATCGAGCTTCTACCTCGCAGTTTTCTGCGGGTTTTTTTGAAAAGCGTGGGAAATGTTGGAAAACAAGGAAGAAACGGTATTGTGTCGAACATATTCGTAACAGCTCCGTACAGTTTGAGTACTACAATGCCCAGGGTGGTGGCTGCTATGAAGCTGATCGATAACGTTAATACTCTGCTCAAAGATGACCTGGCTGAGGTTTTGAAGAAGGACAGCAAGGTTGCAATCGCCGCTGCCTATTTTTCCATGTATGCCTATGACGAGTTAAAGGCTCAGCTGGAACAGATTGATGAACTCAGATTCCTATTTACATCTCCGACTTTTACTACAGAAAAGGCCAAGAAAGAGCTAAGAGAGTTCTATATTCCCCAACTCAACAGGGAGCGGAGCCTGTATGGGAGTGAATTTGAGGTTAGGCTTCGCAATGAGCTGACCCAAAAGGCTATTGCCAAAGAATGTGCCGATTGGGTGCGGCGTAAAGTCACATTCAAGACCAATGTCACCCAGGGTGAAATCGGCGGCTTCATCAATGTCCAGAGTGAAGATGAACGATACACCTATATGCCCATCAATGGCTTCACAACCGTGGAGCTGGGCTCAGAAAAGGGAAACAACATTTATACCATGATCAACCGCCTTGATGCTCCTGTGAGTACTGAGTATTTTCGCATTTTCAATGACCTGTGGCGGGACTCTGAGAAAATGCAGGATGTTACTGAGGAGGTGATAGACAGCATCAGCTCGGTGTACCGAGAAAATCCCCCGGAGTTCATCTACTACATTACCCTATACAACATCTTTAGTACCTTTCTTGAGGACGTAACAGAAGATGTGTTGCCCAACGAGAGAACGGGCTTTATGGAAAGCGCCATTTGGCAGAAGCTCTATCGCTTCCAAAAGGACGCAGCGCTCGCCATTATCAATAAGCTGGAGCATTATAACGGCTGCATCCTGGCGGACAGCGTGGGTCTTGGGAAAACGTTCACCGCCCTGGCTGTAATTAAGTACTATGAAGGCCGCAACAAAAACGTACTTGTGCTTTGCCCAAAGAAGCTCTCTGATAACTGGCAGACCTTCAAGCTCAATTTGCTCAACAATCCCATAGCTTCCGATCGACTTCGCTACGATGTCCTTTACCACACGGATCTTTCACGCACCAGCGGATACTCCAATGGTATCCCCCTTGATCGCCTGAACTGGAGCAACTATGATCTCGTGGTTATTGACGAATCTCACAACTTCCGCAACGGCGGCCATGATATTGAGGACGATGAGCGCGAGAACCGCTACATGAGGCTGCTGAACAAGGTGATCAGGCAAGGGGTCAAGACGAAGGTTCTTATGTTGTCAGCAACTCCGGTAAGCAATCGCTTTACAGATCTTCGCAACCAACTGGCTTTAGCCTACGAAGGCGAGGAGGAACAGCTGGAGTCTAAGCTCAATATCAAGTCCAGCATAGACACGATCTTCCGCAGAGCTCAGGCCGCATTCAACACTTGGAGCAAGTTGGAGGCCCCATATAGAACAACAGAAACACTGCTCGGGATGCTTGATTTTGACTTCTTTGAGCTTTTGGACAGCGTTACAATTGCGCGATCGCGTAAGCATATCGAACGTTACTACAGTTTGGATGAGGTAGGGAAGTTTCCTGAACGCAGAAAGCCCATTTCTATCCGTTGCGGATTAAGTGATCTGCCAAACGTTATCGAGTACAATGAGATTTACCGGAAGCTTTCTGCCCTTAATCTGAGCGTGTACAGCCCAACCCACTACATTTTGGCCAGCAAGCGGGACGAGTACGAGGCCAGATATGGCACAGACATGAAACACACACGCTTCACTCAGTCGGACAGGGAGTCGGGCGTATTAGTCCTAATGCGCACAAACCTTCTCAAACGCTTAGAGAGTTCCGTGCATGCTTTCAGGTTAACTGTGGGCAGGATGCTAGGGCAAATTGAAGCAACCATTGACCAGATTGAGAACTTCGACGAATCGCAAACGGTGGAGTTGAGTGCCCTTCGTGAAGAAGACTTTGACCTGGACGACCAAAACACTGATCTGTTCGCTGTGGGTAAGACTGTGCAAATCAATCTCGGCGACATGGACTACCTTACCTGGCTGAGGGACCTGCAGCATGACCAGCGCGTTCTAGCCGGTCTGCTTGAGAGTGTTCGTGCTGTTACTCCAGAACACGACAAAAAACTCAATCAACTGCTTGAGCTTATTAGGGACAAAGTCAAGAACCCTCTCAATCCGGGCAATAAGAAACTCATCATTTTCTCGGCCTTTTCTGATACGGTTGACTATCTGTTCAAAAATCTGAGTCAACGAATTTACCAAGAGTTTGGCTTGCACTCGGCCATGATCACCGGAAGCGATGGCAATGACGTTACCGTTCCAAAACTTCAGAAAGATTTCCACACCATACTAACCTGCTTTTCTCCTGTCTCAAAGGACAAGCATTTGGTCATGCCTGAAGTAAATGAGGAAATCGATATTCTCTTTGCTACTGACTGTATCTCTGAGGGCCAAAACCTGCAGGACTGCGACATGCTGATCAACTACGACATTCACTGGAATCCGGTGCGCATTATCCAACGCTTCGGCCGAATCGACCGGATAGGCAGCCAGAATGAAGTTATCCAGCTTGTCAACTTCTGGCCTGATATGGATCTTGATGACTATATCAACCTTAAGGCCAGGGTAGAGGCAAGAATGAAGATTTCGATCATGACCTCCACCGGTGATGACAATCCCATTGCTGACGAAAAGGGTGACTTACAGTATCGCAAAGAGCAGTTGAAGCGGCTGCAGACCGAGGTAGTGGACCTGGAGGACATGGTAGGCGGGGTGTCCATTATGGACTTAGGGTTGAATGAGTTCCGTATGGATCTGGTCAGTTATGTAAAAGACAATCCAAATCTGGAGAGAGCGCCCCTGGGGCTCCACGCTGTTGTGCCGTCAAGCGGTGAAGACCTGCCGCCGGGCGTCATATACATCCTGAAGAACATAAACAACGAGGTTAACATCAACAATCAAAATCGAATTCATCCATTTTATCTAGTATACATCGCCGATGACGGCTCTGTGGTCAGCAACCATCTGGAACCGAAGAAAACCCTGGATATCCTGCGCCACTTGTGTCAGGGACGGACAGAACCGATTGCTGATGTCTGCCGCAGGTTTAATGAGAAAACATATGACGGACGGAAAATGACCACCTACTCCGATCTGCTGCAGGGGGCGGTAAGATCCATTGTAAGTCTAAATGAGGAAAGTGAGCTTGACAGCCTGTTCAAGCCGGGGGGGACCACGGCACTGAGAACACAGATCAGGGGGCTGGACGACTTTGAACTGATCTGCTTTGTGGTGGTGATGTGATGCTTAATCTTCCGGACAACACTGTATTCAACAGGAGGATCCCTAAACAGAAGTTTTATCAGAATCTGCCTGTATCGAGTAAGATCGTTAAGCTTTTTACCGATCAGATTGACTCGATCCATTGGACCCACAAGCTGGCCCCGGATACGATCAATGTTGATGTCGGCCCAACTGTTTCAGAGATTCAGATTCTAAAAATCCAGCTTAAGTCGAACGTTCTAGATGAGCATGTGGCCACATTAATCGACAGGGAGATCCCGTATCATCTGGTTTTTCTGGTATGTTACCAAGGTTATGGGCAGCTGTGGATCGCCTATAAGGAAGCCGCGAGGAATCGTGAAGCCAAGTTCAAAGTTGATCGGTATTACAAATCGGACTGGAAGCCCATAGATGAACTGAACTTAACACTTGAGGGTCTTAACTTAGATCAAGTGTACGAAAGTATTCTCCTGCAGATCGCTGGGGATCAAGTTGCCAAAGATGAGGGCGAGGAGCTTAAGACTGCCCTTGATCGTTCCCAGGAAGTAGAGCGCCTGAAAAAGGCCATGGCAAGACTGGAAAAGCGCATGCTAAGAGAAAGGCAGTATAACATACAGGTAGAGCTCCACGGAGAGCTGCGTAAGCTGAAAAAGGAGCTCAGTAGGTTGGAAGAACGGAGGGCGTAAGATGAAAAAACTTAGGATGGAAACCAAAGACATGACCCAAGAGAACATTAGAAAACTTGCAGAACTCTTCCCTAACGTGGTTACCGAAATGAAAGACGAAAACGGGAAGCTCAAAATGGGCATTAACTTCGAGCTACTGAAGCAGGAGCTTTCCGACGATGTGGTCGACGGTGAGGAATGCTATGAGTTCACTTGGGTTGGCAAACGCGCAGCCATGGTCGAGGCCAACAAGCCCATCCTCAAGACATTGCGCCCCTGTATGGATGAAAGCAAGAATTGGGAGTCCACAGAAAACATTTACATTGAAGGAGATAACCTTGACGCGCTAAAACTCCTCCAAGAAAGCTATCTCAACTCAGTAAAGATGATCTACATTGATCCGCCGTATAATACTGGCAATGATTCATTTGTCTATTCTGACGATTACAGTATGGATCAAGAAGAAATCGACGAGGAAATGCAATACCGAGACGAAGAGGGCAACATCAATTTCCGAAAAAATACTGATACGAACCCTCGGTTCCATAGTGATTGGTGTAGCATGATGTATCCGCGGTTAAAGCTTGCCAGGAATTTACTATCGGAAGATGGTGTCATCTTCATCAGTATTGATGATAATGAAGTGCACTCACTGAAACACATGTGCAATGAGGTGTTTGGTGAGTCTAATTTTGTAGCCTGCATCTGCTGGCAACGCGCATATGCTCCGGTTAACTTAAACAAGTGGTTTTCTCCAAACCACGACTTTGCGTTGGTCTATGCAAAAAAGATAGATTTATATGAACTGACTAAACTGCCAAGAACAGACAAGCAAAACAGGGATTATGCAAATCCAGACAATGACCCGCGGGGACCGTGGAAAGCTGGCAATCCGTCTGTTGGACCGGCAGTTGAAAAGAACATATATGAGATTACGCTACCTTCAGGAAGAGTAGTGTTACCGCCTGCTGGTCGCAGCTGGTTATATTCCAAGGAGAAGTTCGAGAGCATGAAGGCTGATAATCGGATCTATTTCGGTAAGGATGGGGACAGCGTGTGGGCTCCGAAAATGTTTTTAAGTGAAGTGAGCAAAGGAGTAACTCCGCTCACGTTATGGCCGTATTCTGAGGTTGGGCACTCTCAAGACGCGACCAAAGAGCTCAAAGCGTTGTTTGAAGGAAAGAGTGTGTTTGATTACCCGAAACCGGTCAGCTATATCAAGAGAATGGTTCATTTGGCAACTAAGAACCAAGAAGACGCAATCGTCCTTGATTTCTTCGCAGGTTCTTGCACGACCGCCCATGCAGTCATGCAGCTCAACGCAGAAGACGGTGGTAATCGAAAGTTTATCATGGTTCAATTACCTGAAGAGACAGATGAAAAGAGCGAAGTCTTTAAAGCTGGATATAAGACGATCTCAGACATTGGCAAGGAACGGATCCGTCGCGCTGGGGAGAAGATAAAAGCTGAGATCGAGGAAGCCAATGCAAAGTTGGACGAAGGAGAAGAACCCAAGCAGGTGCCGGACATTGGGTTTAGGGTCTTCAAAGTGGACAGCACAAACATGAAGGAAGTCTACTATCCGGCAAATGCGATAACCCAAGAACAGCTGTGGGATCTAGAATCTAACATTAAAGAAGATCGAACAGATCTGGATTTGCTTTACGGTGTCATGGTCGATTGGGGACTAAAGCTGTCGCTTAGGCATGAGATGGAGACAATTGAAGGAGTTAAGGTCCATACCGTTGACCATGGAGCCTTAATCGCCTGCTTTGCTGAAAATGTGCCGGAAAAGGTTGTGAGGGAGATTGCCAGGAGGCAGCCTTTGCGCGTTGTCTTCAGAGACAGCAGTTTTTCCAGCAGCCCAGAAAAGATCAATGTTGAAGAGATATTTAAGCTCTTGTCTCCCAATACATCGGTTAGAGTGATATAGGGGGTGTTCGTCGATGAAGTTAAGGTTCAAGCATCAAAAATTCCAGGCTGATGCAGCGAGGGCAGTCTGTGACGTTTTCGCCGGACAGCCAAAGATAGAACCCACCTATATTGTCGACCCCGGGATTATCACCCGGCCAGAGCAAACAGATATTGATTTCGATGCATCGCCTGAGGAAATGGCGCGTAGGCTTGAAGTGCTGAGCACAGGCTACAATAACGCTAAGGTTGTGCTGTCGCCGGATCAGGTGCTGGAGAATCTTCAGAGGGTTCAGCGTGCAAATCAGATTCCTCCATCGCCTAGACTGGAGGGGCTGTATAATCTCACCGTTGAGATGGAAACCGGTGTAGGGAAGACCTACACTTACATTAAGACGATGTACGAACTGAACAAACTCTATGGCTGGAGTAAGTTCATCGTTGTAGTTCCCTCAGTGGCAATTCGCGAAGGCGTGTTTAAGTCCTTCCAGATAACGCAGGACCACTTCGCTGAGGACTACGAGAAGAAAATCCGGTATTTCATCTACGATTCCAGTAACCTAACTGCTATAGACCAGTTTGCTACCGACAGCGGCATTAACGTTATGATCATCAACTCCCAAGCTTTTAACGCACGGGGGAAGGATGCCAGGCGGATTTACATGAAGCTCGACGCCTTCAGGTCACGGCGGCCGATCGATGTTATCGCGGCAACGAACCCAATTCTGATAATTGATGAACCACAGTCAGTGGAGGGCAAGGCCACAAAAGAGAGGCTTAAAGAGTTCAATCCACTGATGACGCTAAGGTATTCGGCAACCCATAAAAAAGACTCCATTTACAACATGGTCTACCGCCTGGATGCTTTAGAAGCATACAATAAGCGTCTGGTTAAGAAAATAGCGGTTAAAGGAATTTCAGTCACAGGTTCAACAGCCACCGAAGGTTACTTGTACCTGGAGAAGATCAACTTGTCCGGGGACAGGCCCCCAACTGCTACACTTGAGTATGAAGTTAGGGGAGCGAAGGGAGTACGTAAAGTAACACGTGTCGTGCGGGAAGGATACAATCTCTACGAGTACTCAGGCGGCCTTAATCAGTACAAAGGCTACACTGTAGCAAGGATCAGCGGCTTGAGCAATACCGTAGAGTTCACCAATGGAGTGACGATAACTGCCGGCGATGTAGTTGGTGCTGTAAATGAAGAGCATGTCAGGCGCATTCAGATTCGCGAGACAATAAAGTCACATCTGGAGCGCGAGAGGCAGCTTTTTTACAAAGGAATCAAGGTTCTCTCGCTGTTCTTCATCGACGAAGTTGCCAAGTACCGCCAATACGATGAGGACGGCAATGAGCTTAACGGTGAGTATGCCCAAGTATTTGAGGAAGAATATGAGAGGGTACTAAGCCGGTGGCAGAGGGATTTCGGCGATGACGCCTACATGAAATATCTTGACGGCATTGAGGCGAGCAAGACTCATGCTGGATACTTCTCGATAGACAAACGCAGCAGGCGCTTTAAGGACAGTGCTATTCATAATCGCCGCGAAAAAACGTCCGATGATGTGGACGCTTATGATTTAATCATGAAGGATAAGGAGAGACTCTTGAGTCTGGACGAACCGGTTCGCTTCATTTTCTCACATTCGGCCCTCAGAGAAGGCTGGGACAACCCCAATGTTTTCCAAATCTGCACCCTAAAGCAGAGCGGATCGGATGTGCGTAAGCGCCAAGAAGTGGGGAGGGGTCTAAGACTCTGTGTTAACAGCGTCGGTGAGCGAATGGACAGCAATGTCTTGGGTGGAGATGTACACACCGTTAATGTCCTGACAGTTATCGCCAATGAAAGCTATGACAGTTTTGCAAAAAAGCTGCAGTCTGAGATAGCCGAAGTTGTGGCAGATCGTCCTGTAAGAGTTACGGAAGCCTTGTTCTTAGATAAGGTGATCCGGGATGCAAGTGGGAAGAATGAGCAGACTATCGATGAGGATTTGGCAGACAAGATTACATTCAGCCTGACTGTGAATGGATACTTGGATCCCAACAAGAGGCTTACTGAAAAATACTACGAGGATGTCAAATCAGGCTCCCTGGTCTTGATTGAAGAAGTCCAGGACTACCAGGCTGACATAGTAGGAATCCTCAGCACCATTTATCATCCTGACCTAATGAAGCCGGAAGATGCACGGGCTGGGAATGTAGAAGTAAAGATCGATGAAAACAAACTTCACCGCAAAGAGTTTCAGGAACTCTGGAAGAGAATCAATGCGAAGTCAGCGTACGTGGTGGATTTCGACAGTGAAGAGTTGATCCGTAAGTCCATTTACGCCCTGGATCGAGATCTGAAAGTGAGTCAGATACTCATCACGGTTGAACAGGGCGAGATGGATAGGATTGAGTCGAAGCAGGCCTTGGAGCAGGGAGACGCTTTCACGAAGAGAAAAATCTCGCCAGAGAAGGTCCAGTCTGCGATCAACACGGGCGTAACGTACGATCTGGTTGGCAAGATCTGTGAGGCGACAGGGCTGACGCGAAAAGACGTCTGCGCCATCCTGCGGGGAATAGATAAAACGACATTCAGCCAGTTTCAATTAAACCCGGAGGAGTTCATTATAAAGGCCAGCAACCTGATCAACGAACAGAAGGCGACGGTGATCATAGAGCACATCACCTATAACAAGCTGGATGAAAAATATTCGGTTAATATCTTCACCGATCCTCACCTCAGGGGGAAGCTTGGCGTCAACGCTATAAGAACGGAGCGGCATCTCTACGATCACCTGCTTTATGATTCCGACAAGGAGAAAGAACTGGCCGAAAGCTTGGAAACCTGGGACGAGGTATCTCTCTATGTTAAGTTGCCCAAAGGGTTTTATATCAACACACCGGTGGGTAAATACAGTCCGGACTGGGCAATTGCATTTCGTGAAGACAAAGTGAAGCACATCTATTTCGTGGCGGAAACCAAGGGCAAACTCGAGAGCCTGGAGCTGCGAAAAGCGGAAGACCTCAAGATTCACTGCGCAAGGCAGCACTTCAAAGCGATTAGCAGTGATTCAGTAAAGTACGATGTCATAGATGACTACAAGACTCTGCTGAATGTGGTGATGAGGTAGGTTGCCTAAGGACAAAGCAACTATGTTTTTTGTACGGCACTAGACCCCTGCGGCTGGATGCCTGGAATTGAAGAAGTGTTCAGTTGGGGTGATTGAACTATCATAGCCACCCTCAACTTCCTTGGGAGGTAACAATATGGCTATATGGCTGACAAGGGCTGGAAGCTCGGGTGAGTACGAAATGAAGTTCCTGGATGAAGGAAAGGTATATCTCACATGGGACGACCTGAACGAGAATCTGCAAGCGCTGTCCACACGAGAAGATTTGTTAGCTTGTCTTGAACGCGTGTACCCTAATGGGAAGCCTGCAAGGAATCGGAACTGGGCGAGTCAGATTTGGGCCTTTGCTAAGGAGATGCAGATAGGCGATTGGGTGATTATGCCGAGCAAGATTAAGTCCATTCTCCACATAGGAGAGATTGTGGGCGGCTACACCTATGACCCGACCCAGGACAGTCCCTATTTTCACCATCGCAAGGTGAATTGGTTTGCAAAGGACATTCCCCGTTCCAGTTTTGATCAAGACATCTTGTACTCTCTAGGAGCGTTTCTGACTGTCTGCCGAATCAGCCGGAACAATGCGGAAGAGCGAATTAGGGCGATGGCACAGAATAACTGGAGGAGTGTCGCCTTGGATGTGAATTCCTTGCAGAGCGTCTTTGAGCAAGGCGAGGAAGAATCAGTCGATTTAGAGCTGGTTGCACGTGATATGATTGTGCATTACCTGGGCAGAAAGTTTAAGGGGCATGGTATGGCAAGGCTTGTGGAGGCCATTCTGAAGGCAAAGGGTTATACAACATACATTAGTCCAGAAGGACCCGATAAAGGCATCGATATTCTAGCAGCGCCGGAACCCTTTGGCTTTGGCAGACCGAGAATATGCGTACAGGTTAAGACCGCGGATGCACCTGTGGAGAGACCCACACTCGATCAGCTGTTAGGGGCTATGCAGAACGCCAACGCTGACCAGGGTCTGCTAGTTTCTTGGAGTGGATTTAAGAACACTGTCCACCGAGAGATTCCATCCCAATTTTTCCGCGTCCGGTTATGGGACCAAACTGCCATTATCGATGAGTTGGTGTCCTGCTATGATAAGCTCGATGAAGACATTCGGGCAGAAATCCCACTGAAGAGAATCTGGACATTGGCTCTCGGGCAAGACGACTGACAAGTTGAAAGACAGTTGTGTTTTTCCCCAGGCTATTTGACCATGTCCTTCTCTAAATATATGACCATCTAAAGGAAGTAAATGCTGTACATAGAATACTCCTCCAAACCATAATTGGACGGAGGAAAAGGAAGAAGCCTTCCCCCGGTGGTCAAAGAGCGGTAACTCTACACCGAGACAAGGCTTCTATCCCAATCAACACCATGATCATAGCATTTTTGGGAGAGTCTATCAAGGATTATCGCGAGAGTTTTTTGCTCTATTTAGGATGTTTAGAGCTTCATTGTCCTTACTGCTCCTCCTCAACTCATTGGCACTGCTGGTACAACCGTTTCATCAAGGGAGAGGAGCTCCCCATAGCGATTCTTAGGGTTAAGTGTTGCGGTTGTCGTAAGACCCATGCCGTGCTACCTGATTTCCTCTCGCCCTACAAGCACTACCCGCAAGAGGTCCAAGAAAGCGTACTGGAACAGGTTCTAGAAGAAGGGGTTGCTGTAGAGCATGTCTCGATTACCCCAACTGAAGAGGAATCGTTCGCTTCATGGCCTTCCATCGACACAATGCGACTTTGGATCCGCAGGCATCGCAAACGTGAACGGCTATACATCGGGGCTATCGCCGGTTTTCTAGAGCGACACAGAGTTCCCGTTGGTGTTTGGAAGCAAGGTTTCGCCTGCTTCTCGCACTTGATACACTTAGCCGAGCAGTTAGTGCAGCAAGCAATCCGTAGTAGTTGCCTGCTTGGAAAAATGAATATTCTCTTGACCATTTCTCAGCCTCGGCTGTGGATTTAAATCCCACGCACCTTTGCCTCGTGGTCACGGCCAACTCCCTGTAAGCTCTAATCACTAGATGAAGGGAGTGTCGTACCGATGAAAAACGACCTAAGTGACCCAAGGGATGTTGCCTTACGCCGATTTGAGATGATTGCACCACTATTGGAGCCGGATCTTGAACCAGCGGAGAAAGCCCTGCGCCGAGAGGCTATTTTGGCGTCCCAAGAAGCCAAAGGTGAGCCAATTTCGGCCCGAACCCTGCGGCGGTATCTACAAAACTACCGGGAGCAAGGCTTTGATGGTTTGTATCCCCGCACCCGTTCTGACCAAGGAAAACCCAGGGTTTTGCAGGAAGAGTTATTACAGGCTGCGGCGGTTTTGAAAAAAGAGTTGCCCCAGCGCAGTGTTCGCCAAATCATTGAGATTCTGGAGGGCGAGGGGAAAGTTAATGTCGGTGTTCTCCGACCTTCCACAGTCTCTCGCCATTTTAAAAAGATGGGTCTTATGGACTTGAAGAAACACGTTAAGGGCAAGGCTGGATACCGCCGTTTCCAAAAAGAACGACCCAATCAGATGTGGCAGTCCGATCTGAAAGACGGGGTTTATTTGCCAGATCCTAAGAACCCCGATAAGTTCCGGAAAACACATCTACTGGTCTTTATTGACGATCACTCCAGACTCGTTACCCATGGAGAGTTCTACTTTAGTGAAAAGTTCCCCATACTTGAAGACTGCTTTCGTAAGGCTGTTCTAAAAAGGGGACTTCCCGAAAAGGTGTATGTGGACAACGGAAAAATTTTTGTCTCCAGGTGGTTCCGCCTAGCTTGCGCCAGGCTTAACGTAAAACACCAGGTAACGGCACCATACTCGCCCACTTCCAAGGGCAAGGTCGAACGTTTTATGAGGACGGTAGAGCAATTCATCGAAGAAGCTCGCTTGGTAAGGTTTCAAACACTCCCCGAGCTGAACACTGCCTTTAGTATCTGGCTGGAGGAAGGTTACAACCACCATAGCCATAGTGCCTTAACGGCTGAAGATGGCACTTTACAAACCCCTGCTCAGGTCTTTAAGGCTAATGCAACCAAGCTCCGCTTTGTGAGCATGGAGGAGCTTCGAGATGCCTTCATGTGGGAAGACGATCGCGTTGTCCGTAAAGACAGCTGCCTCTCGCTGCATAACATAGAATTTGACGCCGGTCCAGAGTTCGTAGGCAAAAAAGTGGAGGTCCGTTACGATAGGACTAACCCCGAATTTGTTGAGGTTTGGGACAATGGCAAGAAGGTAAAAACTATCTATCCTAAGGGAGCTAGACTTCAGATCGTGGACTCTCCACCGGTTTTGGAGTCTGCAGATCCACCGAAAACCTCTCGATTACTTGATGTGCTAGAGAAGCAGGACAAGAAGCGTAAAAAGCAAGAACTAGGCGCAATCTCCTTCCGTAAACTGGGAGGTACTTCTGATGTTTAAGTCTTTCTTTGGATGCACAGCGTCTCCTTTTGACCGCTCAATTAGCACTAAACTTCTTTTCCAGTCCGAAGCCCATCAAGAGCTGATAGGTCGAATGGTTCATGTTGCAGAAAACCGTAAATTCGCCCTTTGCACTGGTGAAGTTGGTGCAGGCAAGTCCACAGCAGCTCGGGCTGTGTCCGAACAACTAAATCCCACTCGCCATTTGGTACTCTACATTACCGATTCAGACCTCACTCCCCGGAATTTCTACTACGAAGTTCTGCACCAACTAGGGATCCCGCCAAGATTTTACCGTGGTGATGCTAAGAGGCAGTTAGTCAAGGCTTTAATGGACATGCATGAAAGCAACCGGATTCCGGTAATCATTATTGACGAAGGACACCTCTTGGGCCGTGAAATGTTAGAGGAAATTCGCTTCCTCATGAACTTCAAGATGGATAGTTTCTCGCCTCTAAGCTTAATCCTGATGGGTCAACCTGAGCTACGGGCAACTCTGCAGACCCAAGCCTATGAAGCTATAGCACAAAGAGTGAATGTTCGGTTTCATCTGCCTGCCGTGACCCAGAGCGAGACGGCAGGTTATGTACAGCATCACCTAAAGGTAGTTGGCGTAGATCGTGCTGTATTCACAGACGATGCATTGTATTTGATTCACGAGTACAGCGGTGGAATCGCAAGGAAGATTAACAATCTCTGCACCAGCTGTCTACTCCATGCTTTTGCCAAGTCTAAGAGCCTTGTTGACGACCGCATGGTCCGAGTCGTCCTTGAAAACGAGTTGCTGGGCTAGTGTGAAGCCCGTGGGGACAAAGTGATGTGCCTAGTCTTTCCGGGCTAGGCCACATCTTCCCTTCAAAAAACGGTCACGCAATCTGAGAGAGAAGTGGCTAAAGAGTGTTAGGAATTACAGTTAGGGACTCGCGTAATCAGTTGAGTCTGTTCGATGAGGTTGGACGAGGCGAGTATGAACGCCAGGATGGGGTTTCAAATTCTATACTGCAGCGTGCTAAGACACAATATGGTAAGCGTGTGACTAAGGAGGATATTTTCTTCTATGTCTATGGTCTGCTACACAGCCAGTACTTTCGGAGTAGGTTTTCGGTTGATCTGCAAAAAATGCTAGCACGCATACCATTCGTTACAAGTAAGGACGATTTCTGGGCATTTAGCAACGCTGGTCTGTTTTTGGTAGTATAAGAATGGCGAAAATGGCAGTCTAATTTTCCAGAG
>LDJB01000003.1:39400-48634 GCA_001028815.1 Peptococcaceae bacterium 1109 | reverse complement strand
ACTGGTCGGAAACTAGCCGAACTGCATATTCATTACGAAAGTGTTCCCGCCCATTCGGGTGTCGTTATGGATGGTGCTGAACTAGGCAATTATCGCGTAGAAAAGATGCGCTTCAGAAGGGTTAAGGTCAAGGTGGATGGCAAAGATAGGACCGTTGATGACAAATCCACAATCCACTACAACAGCACGATAACCATCTCTAACATACCTGATAAAGCCTATGAATATGTTGTCAATGGCAGGTCTGCTATCGAGTGGATCGTGGATCGCTATCAGGTTCGGACCGATAAGAAGAGTGGAATTACCAATGATCCCAATGGTTGGGCCGAGGAGGTAGGGAATCCCAGGTACATCCTTGACCTGCTCTTGAGCGTGATCAATGTCAGTGTCCAGACGGTGGATATCGTCGACAACTTGCCGAGGCTCAAGTTTGACTAGGTAGGCAAGGTGAAGCAAATAGTGTGAAAGCTGTTCCAACTTCTTACAGAAACAGGAGCAATGAGGGCGTCCGTTTAGTCCTCCACCTGTGAAGGAAAGGAACCGCTTTTCAAACATATATTATTACCATGAACCTAGCCTTGTATGGCTGGTACAGTATGCCTCTAGTAGAGAGTAATCTCTGCTAGGGGCTTTTCGTTTGAATGGAGGTGATAAGGATGATACAGAAGCTGCCAAGTCTAGACGTTGAAGACTTTGAATGTATAACAGACTTTATGCTTGAGTTCTACCGACGTCTGGGGTGGGATCCTACCAAGCAAGAACTAGATCCCAGGAAGATTGCCATACATCCTGATACATGGAAAGAGATCTGTATGCAAGTTAAACGGAGATGGGGTATTGGCTCTGCTCTAATCTGGATGAATCAGGGACCGAGCGGGCATGAAGATAATCCACACCAACTAGACCCTGCTTCGGTATGGATAGGCACAGGGGCGATTGCCAACATCCAGGTAGAGGGTCGGAACATCCGATAGGGGACTTTAGGGTGACTTGTAAGGGGGTGTATTGCGGTAGATCCTGTAACTTTGTTTTATACCGGGGTATTGATCGGAATCTATTGCTGGAAGAAGGCCAGGGAAAGGAGGAGGTAAAAAAATATGGGCTGGTTTGCAGCAGGGTTTTTTGCGGGTGTGGCTATTGCTATAGTAGCTGAAGCAGTGGAGGGGGTTTCCGAGGCAATAGTAGACGAAAACCTCATATTCGACGTTTAAGGTGTGTTTTTCTGCCAGCGTGTGGGTTTCGTTACTTAAGCAAACAACTTGTTTAGAAGAGCAAATATGCGGAAATTTGCCTAGTCTGCGGGGAGGTATGCCATGGGCTATGCAGAGAAATTTAGAAGATATCTTGTAGAGGACGGTAAGAGCCCCTCCACGATCACTTCTTACGTAGGTGACGTGGAGGGGTTTTTGTGTTATCTGGAGTACAAGGGCGGCCAGTTTGACGGACAGCTGAGACGGTTCTATGTTACCAGCTACAAGCAACACCTTGAGGACCAAGGCTACAAGGTCAATACCATCAACAAGAAAATGAACAGTCTGGTCTGCTTCAATCAGTTCCTAGTTGATCAGGGAGTGATGGAAAGCATGGTAGTGAACCTAAAGAAAGACAAGATACGCATAGCATACGGTTCCGAGCAAGAAGTGGAGGTCTACACCGATGGTGAGGTGGAACGCCTCCTCTTCTATATCCAAGACCGGAGTAAGGTTAGTGTCAGGGATAAGTTGGTAATACTGCTCCTGCTCTATACCGGAATCAGGGTGGGAGAGCTTGTATCTATCAAGCTGCAGGACATAGACTTCCTAACCATGCAGCTTCATATCCTGGGTAAGGGAGGCAAGATACGAGAGGTCCCACTACGGGCAGAGGTGGTAGAGGTGGCAAAGGAATACCTAACCACCGAGCGTAAGGTGCACAAGTATGCGGATAGCGAGTATCTTCTGCTTACAGAAAGGTCATCCAAAATGAACAGAGACGCTGTCAATAAGCTCCTTAAAAAGCACGGTGATGAGCTAGGGATTACCATGCGGCCTCACAAGTTCCGCCACACTTTTTGTACGAGGCTTCTTCGAGCAGGAGTTCCACTAACCACCATCTCAAAGCTTGCCGGCCATGCATCAGTGCAGACAACGTCTAGCTTCTATATCAACACAAGCAGGCGGGACAAACAGGAAGCTGTTGAGCTCCTGTAGGGTCGAATATGTTCAGATGAAGGGAGAGAAAGGTAATGAACACCACCTATCAGGGTTTACATCAGATCGCAAGACAGGCCAATTGGCTCGAGAGCATCGGCAACATATACAGCTCTTACCGCATGAGGAAGTTGCTCGAAAACCATAACTGTTGCCCAGGTTGTGGTACGATCAGGGTTTCGGCAGGTTTAAGGATACCCCTTTTGTGCCCTGTCTGCGGCCGTGAAGGATTGGGAGGCATGTCCTGGTGACCGTCCTTCATACCATTCACGATGTAAAGAGACTGGAAGGAAGTAGGCGGCTACCCGAACCCTACATGGATTACGTCTCCCAGTTCTTCATAGACCTGTATGCCCAATATGGAGATGGACATGATCTCCTAGGGTTTAGCCTTGACGGTATTGCAGAGATCGTAATCCTTGATGACGACGACAACGTCAATGGTCTGTACCTGCCTACGGTACCTGACCGGTTGGATCTGATCAATATGGAACCAGATTGGGTAGAACGCATTGATTTACCAGGCAGCCTGTCCGTCTTTAAATTAGCTTTCATGCCAGACAATGAAAGAATGGTTTTCGTCTTTAGCGAGGTGGGTAACCTAGATGACGCTACAGAAGAATGGTTGGCAGAGCAGCTAGAATGGTCGGAGTTTTTTACGAGCCGTTCAAATAGAGACTAATGTGCAAGGAGGAGTAATGCCTTGAGGGTAGTGAAGAGCAAGGAGGATATTTCGCTGCTACAGCGTGCCCGTGCTGTAGGAAGTGAATTCGCAAAGCATCTGGAAAATTTCATGGACCAATTGCAGGCGGACCTAGACGATCTGAACCCCGGTGCCTATAAAATGGAGGATTGTGGTTATGTTGTGATCCTGGAACCGGGTGACAACGTTAGGGAGCTTTCTCACATCGGACTATACCGAGAAAACGGACTACTAGGCTGCCTACCAGAGTGGTTTGATCTAGTCAGCCTAGATGGAACCCAATACTACTGCTTTCTCGAGCTCTTAGATGACGCCTTTGGCGTTATCTTCTATACGGCCGTCGGAATCCATGACGAAGAGGTGGAGGTTTGGTTACAAGCCAAACTGCACGAAGTTTATTGAGATTTATGCTCTAGGCTTCAATCCCTACTCTAGGGGTTGGAGCCGTTTTTCGTAGAAGGGGGTTGCTTGGCACATGACAAACACGAACCAATCTGATCATAAATCGATCCCGGCTAAGCGAGTCAACATCGTCAGCGTGAAGCTGTGTAGGGAATCAAGCCTACTGTATAAGCCACGCTACATAAGTACGCCAAAAGACGCAGCAGTCCTGGTCAAAGACTTCCTAGCTTTTTCGGACAGAGAGGTTGTGGTAGCGGTCTACTTGGACACCAAGAATCAACCGACTGCTATTTCGACAATCAGCGTAGGAACTCTTAACTCGAGCTTGGTTCACCCACGTGAGGTTTTTAAGGGTGCTGTCTTGTCAAACGCAGCAGGGATGGTTATAGCCCATAATCATCCCAGCGGAGTCCCAGAGCCTAGCCAGGATGATATCGCAATCACAAAACGTCTAGATGAAGCGGGCAAGATAATGGGCATAGGCTTAATTGACCACGTCATTATCGGAGGCGAAGGTCAGTGGGTGAGTCTGCGTGAGATGGGACTACTATAGAAAGGCGTGGTATCGTGTTTGACAATCAGCGCTACATCACCAAGCGTATCTCTGAAGAGATTCCGCTGAACCTTGTTCTTTTCATGTGGTCTCGGATAGATGTACTTAAGGCTACAACCGCCGGTAAGCTTGATTATCTTCAAGTCTTTGAGCTGAAAGAAATAAATGAGTTTGCCGTCCTAGAGAATCAGCTGGTCATCCATCGCAGTGAAGATCCCCAGTATATTAAGAGCTACGCCTTCACCGTTAGGAAACCAGTTACTACCAAGATATATGTTATCGATTCAGGTCCTTACAGCACCATGATGTTTGCTGAGGAGTATTAGCGATTCTTAGGTGACTTCAGGAGAGGTCTCTGGGCTAGGCTCGGGGACCTCTCGTTTTTTTTGCACTGTTGGTAGATGCCTTAAGGATACCCATTCCGGGATTATGGGCACAAGGAGGCTCGGTATGACGCGTGGGGAGCCGACTAAACATCTGGGCACAAACGTCGCAGAGTTGGTTGTGATATGAGGCTGGCGGAAAAAATATGGACCGTTTTCGCTGAAAAAGTGCGAAGCTAACCTCTGCCATGAAGGAAATCCTTGTATGAAAGCATTTCACACAATACGTGTTCGCAAAACTCGCTGCATTCCTATGATTCTGCCGCCAGTTAGGGTCTGTCGGTACTTGAAAGCAAGGAGTTCTTTTTTTTGCAAAAAAGGCGGTTCCAACATGAACATATCATTACTACGGCACCGGCGTCGTAAGTGTAAGCGTAGGAGTGGGTGTCGTTAATCAGATAACTGTGGAGGTATTTCTCATGGATAAACCACAACCAAAACCAAAACCTAAGAAGGCTCGATTGCTGGTAAGGCCTCGTGAGTCGACAGTATCTTGTGTTCCAGCAGTCAAACCCAAGAAGAAGTTTGAAGACCAACACGTACGTTGGACAGGTTACTTGACAGTGGAGAACAACCGGCAGCTCCGCAACTTACTGGCCAGCGGACAAATTCCTTCATTAACACGATTCATAAACGAAGCGGTTGCGGCTCACTTAGAGCAAGTGTTCGATTTGCCTCAGGAGTCTGCTGAATGAGTAATCTATAATAAGGGACCCCTCTTGACCAGGCCGGGTTAAGAGGGGCTGCCCATTCTCCTTGCAGAGCT
Organism: Peptococcaceae bacterium 1109; assembly: GCA_001028815.1. Lineage (GTDB taxonomy): Bacteria > Bacillota > Limnochordia > Darwinibacteriales > Darwinibacteriaceae > 1109. The sequence continues at coordinate 43,638 of LDJB01000003.1, read as the reverse complement.
AGCGCTTCTGTAAGAAGTTTGAGAATCTCTTGGTCATGACCCTCAGCCACAAACAGCAGAAGCATATTATCCTGAGTAGTGGTTGCAAGGACCTGTTAAGAATAGAACTTCTTTAGTGACGCAGCAACAGCTTATAAATGAAGCAGTGGAGCAGCATCTTTTACGCACCTTCGGACGAAGGGTGGGAGTAAGAGACTGACCAAAGCGGATAGAGAACAGACCAAAGACCAAAGACCAAAGATTGCCCATTCGCCAAGACATCTAGGTTTGGAGCAGGCAGAGATTCCTATCTCAGTAATTTCTGTAAGAGAAACTTCGAAGTTTTTCCACAATGTTCGAGCTCAAGATGGAACATGGATCTATGGGTATAAACGTCTGAGAATCTAGCCATAGATTACTAAATTCCTTCTTAAAGCCTTCGTTCCGGTCCAAAAGTGGATCATAATGCCGGGAAATATTACTGATACTATTTCTGTATATACCACCAATGTTTCGTGCCAATTTCTCCATGTTCAAGGACTGGCACTTGAGAGCTCGCATCACCCATAGTTCGAACATGATGGTGTTGTGGGCTCCCTTGCGTGCCCAGACCACATCTATCAAACGAATGTTATCGCATGATGCACATGAAACTCTGGGGAGTGTCGCCTGTAGAATAACCTGCATATTCAAAACATTAGTGTGCCGCCATATCTTCTTGCGACGATCATAAACGGGTGATTCCACCCCACAGTTAGGACAAAGATACGGAAGCGGATGACGTTCGAGACTGATATGACAAGTGCCTTCCGATTTACTTATCTCGTCAATGAACCAAGGATGAGGAACCTTTAATGCAGACACGAGGTCGTCGGTTAGAAGGTCTACTACGACATGTTTCATCAAGATCACCTCTAAAACAGACGTAACCCACACAAATTTTCGACTAATAAGCAAATTATACCATGCCTAGTTTGGTTGTTGTAGTGCAAAGTGCTGGATTACACTTTGCATTGACCCATTTACTTTTTTGGCTAAAGTTTGCATGAACAATCTATATGTGGCGACACGTCAGCGTCAAATCCTTAACAAAGGGAGGTGGAAAACTGGGCTTTTGAGCGCTAAGCTGCCGCAGACTCCCGAAGAGTCGGCCATATATCGAGCAGCCTTGGACAGCAATATGCACTCCTCGCCTAAGCGAGGTTTTTTATTTGCTCAAATGTAGACGGAGGCGCTGACGTAACCCCAATAAACAGATAGAGGTGGTCTTAATGGAAAAACTCAAGCAATATGAAAGCTTCTTTGGATATTCCTTTCATGGTTCTGAAGTTCCAGATGGAGAATACTCGGTAGTGATAGTGGGCGCCGAAAAAGGTAAGTCGAAGAACGATGACCCACAACTTAGGCTTAGGTTATCCGTAGATGAAGGTGATTATCGTGGAGCACAGTTTCTGAAGCGGTACACTATTAATTCTGAAGCTAGTGTCAGCTATTTTTATCCCTCAGACTTCGAGGGCTACCTAACTGATTTAATAGTGAAAATTAATAAGTCCGGGGCAGGTTCAGTCATAATGCCTCGGGAGCACCTAAGTATCGAGCCTGTTCTGGAAGGCTGCCACTGGTTCAGACATTGCATAGACGACGCGGCTACGCTTCCCGAGCCGGAGTGGTTCGCAATGCTGACAATTCTCTCGAAGATAAACGATGGGTATGAACTAGTCCATCGGTACAGCTCACCTTATCCCGGATACACTCAGAGTGAAACGGACCGCAAGTTTCAGCACGCAGGTTCGTTTCGGAACTGTTACGGGTGTACCAAGATTGAGGCTATCAGCGGCGGACATTACTGCACATTCTGCAAGCACAGGGGAAGAAACCGAACTCCCCTGGCCCTAAGTGAAGAGATAGCCTTCAGGACAGAGCTCGCTGAAATAAAAAGCATATATATGAAAGGCGGTGGTCACGATGGTCAGGAATAACGTCGACCCAACCTATGGTGACTTATATAAGGAAATAGAAGTATTTCAATGGCTGGAATCGCAGCAAAATCCATCAACGGATCAAACACGAGCACTCATAACCAACTTGGCTCCACTAGGAGAAGAAGGTTTGGATATAGCAAGGGCCTTCCTAGATAAGCATGGCAGGGCTCATCAGCTTGACAGCTTGCTCGAGAGCTGTAAGAAACTGCCTGTAGCAAACTATCAGACTTTCGCATTACTTGGCTTTGATGGTGACCTTCCAAAAGGCTATGCAAACCCACTGGAAGAGCTAAAGGCACTAAAGAAGGCTAGAGCTATGAAGCTCAGAGGGCTCTATTATCATTCGGACAGGCTGTGCTTGAACGCCAACACTTTTGCCAAGTACGTTCTACGGCGCCGGACACTTGTCTATGTGAATGGTCAGGGATTTTTCACATATGAGCCTAGTGGAGTATGGCGCCCAATGGAACGGCTAGAGCTTGAGAAACTTTGCAGAGATATCCTCCATGAGGCTGAGGATGGTATCTGGAAGAAGAGCTGGAGTAGTGAGTATATTTCAGCTTTGGAGCTTGAAGCGGAGCTTGTGGAAAAGATGGATAAAGATCTGCACTTCATCAATCTAAGAAACGGCATGATCGACCTTAGAACTATGGACCTCGAGCCTCACCACCCCAGCTATTACTCGACGGTTCAGGTACCAGTTAAGTACAATCCAGACGCAAAATGCCCCCAATTTAAGCGGTTCCTTGAGTCAGTATTCGATGGTGACCAAGAACGCATCAATTTGGTGCAGGAAATCATGGGATATGTCTTAACGAAAGAGCGCCGATTGCAAAAAGCGTTTATCTTCTATGGCGTGGGTGCTAATGGCAAGAGTGTCCTAGCAGAAGTAATCCGCCACATAGCAGGGCCAGACAATGTATCGAACGTTCCGCTCGCAAAGCTCACAGATCGTTTTGGGCTAGATAACCTGCCTGGAAAGACTGTGAACATCTCCACTGAGAATGAGCTGGGAGACAAACACCTCAATACGCAAAACTTCAAAGCTATTACTGGTGGTGACGTGGTCAATGTGGAGCAAAAATATAAGGACTCGTTCTCCTGCGAGCTCTTCTGTAAGCTATTGATATCCGTTAACCAGCTGCCCAAGACCCTAGACCACTCCCACGGTTATTACCGACGACTAGTGATAGTTCCCTTCCAAAAGGTGTTTAGAGAAGAAGAGCAAGACCCGAATTTGCTCGATAAACTTCTGACGGAACTCGAGGGGATCCTAGTATTTGCCTTGGAAGGGTACCAGCGTCTGTACCGTAATGACTACCGGCTATCGCCCTGCCAGGCATCGGAAAAAGCGTTGGCAGCCTATAAAGCAGAGCAAAATCCGGTACTACTCTTTGTTCGAGAGGAGCTAAGATTTAACCCAGGCTCAAGTGCTAGGCAAAGTGAGCTGTATCCAGCCTTTCAGAACTGGGCTAGGCGGAATGGATGTAGCGATTATAACCCTAGTAGGCAGCGGTTCTGGCACCTATTTAAGGCTGCATGTGCCGAGCTAGGTCTCAAGTTTAGCCAAAAGAAGGTCAACGGTATTGTTCACATTGAGAACTTTGAACTACTCAGCAATGCTGGCGGGCAGGCAGAGAGACTTTGAAAAGCTATTTGATGAATCCTAAATAGTAACCCGGGTGGCGAAGGTGGCAAGGAAACTCAAAAAGCAACTATGTGGTTTAGCTCCACATCTTCCAGATGATTTCTGGAAATCACTCGCCACCTTCACCACCTATTAATACAAACACAGGTAGGGAAAGGCTGTGGTAGGGGGCCTACCTACCCAGACCTGAGCCACCTATTAACCACTACCTCCCCTTGGAAAGGAGGTGAAGAAGATGAAAATGAGGCTAGGGGCTAACGGAGTGCCCCGTGAACTTCAGAATTTCGCCTATCTAAATGACTATATAGATAACCATGCCCCAGGCAAATATACACTTAATGAGTTGTTTGCATCGCATTGGCCTCATCTTAGGAGGCATAGATACTATGTCCGCTGGTTTAAGGGAGCAGCAGAATTAGGGCTCATAAACATAGCTGTTGGTGGACGGCGGTCCGATGGCAGTACGGAGTACATTATCTAGGCAGGCAGATGACCTGACATTGCTCGTTATCTTTTATATGTCAAAATTGCTTAACCGACATTATATTCCGAGACAGGGGGCAGAGGGGGCATGGAAAACCACAAACTTATCCTCCAAGAATCGGTGATGTTATTGGTACGACAGTTTA
>LDJB01000003.1:32228-36938 GCA_001028815.1 Peptococcaceae bacterium 1109 | reverse complement strand
AAGTTTATTAATCTCCATGCCCTCTACCACCTATCTAGGGTGAGAAGAAACACTGGTTCAATTAAAATCCTAAACGAAAGGATGAAATCCGATGACAAATCGTAAGCCCTTGCGAATTAACACTGATCGCGAATACTACAAGTTACTCTTTACTAGACGTCTTATCAAGAATCCCCCAGCTGAAATCCTTGCTGAACATAACCAACGGCGAGGAGATTACGACTTCCCAGTTCTCTTTACAAACAAGAACTGGCTAAGGGAGTTGGTGAGAAGTAAGGAGCCTGGTCTATACACTCTAAAAGAAATCTTCGGCCCTTGGTGGTCCATAGTTAGACGGCCCCGACTCTATGGTCGCTTCTTCAGCTGGCACGTTAAGCATGGTGAGATTCCTGGTATTCGGTTTGCCATAAAGCAGCCCAATAGGACAATAAAATACGAGATTTTTAATGAAGACCAAAATTATGAAATCCAAACAAACAACGGCTGTGGGGTAAAAGCTTAAGTCGAAGAAAAACTGGAAATTAATGAGAGCATCTCTAAACTAATAAGCGGTATCGAAAAAATAGTAGACGATTGCGATCTTCGGAGTATGGAGTTAGTCCTAATGTGGCTTGATATGTGGGCAGAGTACAACTTGGGTCCTGATGTTGGTTTGACCGATCTGACAGAAGAAGACCTGTCGGATTTCATGAGTTGGCTCCGTGAAGACGGAAAATGCAGACAGGAAACTCTAGCGAATACGGCAAGGCAGCTAAACCAAGCTTACCGTTACGCCTACACAGCAGGACTTATGGGGCGAAACATTGCAGCAGGCCTTGTTACGGCTAGTTAGTACACCTCAAATCTAAGCTTCAGTACCTTGACTAGGTCGGCGATGGCGTAGGGGGTATAGCTTAATGGAAAATACCGATATTGAGTAGGAAGTGTTCCGGCACAATCAGTTTCCAAAAGTTCACGCCCCCTACGCCCCTTACGACCCAGGCCATGGGCTGCTGATATCATAGCTAGCGACTACCTGAAGCTTCATGAAATGACCTTGTTTCAAAGCATATATTATTATCTTGAACCATAAGCAGAAAGGACTGACGGCATGAATAGGGAAATTGCAGATTACAAGGCACATTTGGTTAATCTTGAGCGCAGTCAGAGAACTATCAGTGGCTACATTGGTGAGCTTTATTTTTTCCAGAATTGGATGGAGGAAAGGTTCAATGGGCCAATAACGATTGATGACATTACAGGAAATGACATTAATGAGTTCCTCCTACACCTCAAGGAAGAGAGAGGTTATAAACCAGCTAGCAGAAGACGACTAGCTGCCACACTTAAGGGATTCTTTAAGTGGGCTTACAAGCATGGATATATCGATGTAGACCTAGCGGAGACGGTACCGTCTATTAAGGTACCGGACAATGAGCGTCACTTTCTTAGTCCTGAAGAAGTTAAGACATGGGTGGACGCGGTTGATCACGATGTAAGCAAGGTAGCGATATGGATTATGTACTATGCAGGGCTTCGCATCAATGAGGCTACAAATCTTAGAATGGATGATGTACAGCTGGACGAAGACGGCGGTTGGCTCATAGTCCGAAGGGGTAAAGGTGGTAAATATCGGAGGGTTCCGATTGCCCCGGCTCTGGCCGAGATCTTACGGGATTATATGACATGGAGGGTAGATTCAGAATATTTGCTGGCTACTAAGAAAACGGGGCATATTTCATCGGTAACTATCCAGGCTGAGCTTAGGGAGGCTAGAAGGAAGCTAGGGTGGTCAGAGGATATTACACCTCACATCCTAAGACACTCCTTTGCATCCCAAGTTTATCAGAAGACACAAGACATTCTGGTAGTGTCGAAACTACTCGGGCATACCAACTTAACTACTACGCAGGTATACGCTCATCTCCATGACGATAGGATGGTAGAAGCCGTTAATGCAATTTAGATAGACGTTGGGGTAGATGGCTGCGTGTCATCTGCCCCTTAACAGACAAGCAGGGAGGAATAACTTGTGAGTAGACGCTTAAGTAGCAAGGAAAAGGTTATGACCGTCCTGGAAGGTCAACGAGCCGGCGTAAGTAGAGACGAATTGGCAGCTACTCTTGGCTATAAGGATTGGCGTGGTTTAGACGTCTTCATGCGGCGGCAGGGATATGTATATAGAAACAACAGCTATGCCTTACCGGAGGAGAAGGGAGAATTTCAGCCGGAACCGTTTGTTCCTCAATCTGTCAGGATTGTTCTTAGAGCTATCGAGGCGGGAGAGACTGATTTCACTGTGATAGCCAATAAGGCAGGCTTTAGAGATCGTAGTGAGCTAGCAACGTACATGAAAGCTCAAGGGTGGAACTGGTCATCGACTGAGAGGACATATATAAAGGAAGGTATTAGTGATGAAGAAGGTCCTGCTGAAATAGAGCCAACAGAGGAAGTAACTGACCAAGAGAATGGGCTTTCGATTTCAGCGGATATTGACATTCGGAGATTCTTGCCTTTGTTGGAGTATTTGGAAGAGAATCTGGATCGCCTCGAAACGATTCTGCAGACTTATGACTCCAAGAATATACCGCATTACAACTTCCGTGGCGGAATTACCATCACGAAATCTGTTTCTATGAGCAGCACTCTAGACCAGCTTATACGAGACTTCTCTGCTGAAATGGGTGTTAGCCAGCGGGTGATATTTGAAGCAGCGCTCATTCAGTTCATGGAGAAGTACGGGTATGCGGAGCAGGTGAAGTCGTGTCTCGGTTAGACTATTGCCTTATCGGATGTAGCGTTCTAGAGGTTCCAACTATGCTCCTTAAGGTCGAACTGGACATGCATATCAGAGTTCCCATAGAAAGCGTTTTTGAACAAGCGTTTGTCTTGTCAGGTCCATCTCACGATTGTATGCCTTGTAGCAGGGGGTCTTCGTAGACGATGTGGATAGGTATTGGCATTACATTGCTTGTTCAACGGCTTAGAGAAACATCAATGAATCCCTATACATAGAGTAACGCCTCCTTTGTTATGCTTTAGAAACATCCATGGGCGAGACATGTGATCCCGGAATGCAATTTGGTATATGGACTCACTCATCGGTGCGTGTCTGGATAAACTCAGAAAAGTCTGGCTATCTTTTTGGCAGTTTGCTCTGACATATCCATGCCACTTATACTCAAGTGGAGATGTATCCGTGCCGATACAGTCTATATAGGCAGCAAATCTAATTTGGGCCTAGACACAGACTCTTGAAACATCAATGAAACTCTATATTTAGAGAAACACTTCTTTGTTTTTTCTTTAGAAACATCAATGGCCGAGGCATCTGATTCCGAAATGTGTCTTGGTGCATGGATTTGCAAATGGATATACCCCTGAATAAATTCAGAAAATTCTGGTTATCTTTAGGCAGTTGGGTGTAAACCAAGCTAACAGCTCAAAGAGCATGGAAAGACTCTCCAGCGGTATGAGAATTAACCGTGCTGGTGACGACGCTGCAGGTCTAGCAATCTCTGAGAAGATGAGGGGTCAGATCCGTGGTTTGAAGCAGGCTCAAAGAAATGCTCAAGATGGTATTTCCTTGATCCAGACTGCTGAGGGTGCTTTGAATGAAATTCATGCGATTCTTCAAAGAATGCGTGAATTAGCTACTCAATCCGCTACCGATACCAACACGCCAGAAGATCGACTAGAAATCCAAAAGGAAATCGATCAATTAGCTACAGAAATCACTCGGATTTCTACTGATACTGAATTCAACACCCAGAATCTTTTAGGTGGACAGTTTAAAGCGAAATTCCATATCGGCGCCAACCAAGGACAAAACGTTGAGTTAGAGATCAATGCAATGGATGCAGATGCACTTGGCGTATCTGGAACAGAATCGGCTAAACTTGGGGTCGTGGCTGATAAGGCCATTGCTGCCGCAACTGGAACAGGTGGCAAGAATTTTGCGGACGGCACATATACTGTTATGGCTAAAGCCGACTATAAAGGGGCTGCACTGACAGATAATGATGTCGAAGAAACGTGGGAAGGCGTAGAATATGTACTTGTTGATTCTAACAACCAAATTGTAGGCACCAGTGATGGATCAGGAGTCTTTACTGGTGTGGGTGCAGAATCTGGCAACGCCGCAATCACTGATTTTGGAGTATCCGCCAAGGAGATTACACAAGTAACAGTCACCGATAATGGGACAAAAGCCACAGCAACTATTGGAATTACAGGTGACAACAATAAGTTAGAGACCGGCACATATGAGGTTGTGGATCTGAAACACCACGCAACGTATGGTGGTGATAATTCGGTATTCGGCTTAAAAGACGCTAGTGGAAATATTGTAGCATTGGGTTATGATGAAACGAAGCAGGCTGAAAATTTGGCAGAGGTGGTTCGCTGGGTTGACGTAAATGATACGACAAAATCATTGCTAAGCCATACTGCCGACATCAAGATTGATGGCGGGTTAAAAGTAGGAAGTAAGATTACTGTAACAGGCTCGGGAATTGATGTGTCTTCCCAAACATCTGCAGATAAAGCAATCAAAATCATCAATGACGCTCTTGAAACAGTTTCTGCTGAGCGTTCCAAGTTAGGTGCTATGCAGAACCGCCTAGAGCACACGATTGCTAACCTTGGAACCTCTGCTGAGAACCTCCAAGCCGCTGAGTCCCGTATTCGTGACCTAGACATGGCTGAAGAGATTATGGCATTCACCAAGAA
>LDJB01000003.1:0-30389 GCA_001028815.1 Peptococcaceae bacterium 1109 | reverse complement strand
GACAACCTAAAGACCGGGGTAACCCTTCACCCAAAAGAAGGGGATATCGTCCTTAATGAAGCCTACGAAGCACTTGGCTCTCATTACAGAACTGCAATCATGCCAACCGGGGTGAAAAAGCCGAAACAGAAGGCCGCCGTGGAAGGTACTGTCGGCAACGTTGCTACCGCTATCATTGCAAACTTGTGTCAATGAGATATTTTACTCTCTAGGATCTCTGCAGGCCGCGATCCGGGAAAAACTTGATAAATACAACAGGGAACCCTTCCAAAAACGTGATTACTGCCGTTGGGAGGTCTTCCAGGAAGAGAAGACTTATCTCCAGCCCTTGCCCGATATTCCCTACGAAATCGCAACCTGGGTTTATGGGCGTACAGTCAATCTAAACTGCCATGTCATTTTCAAGAAGAATTTCTATTCCTGTCCTTACCAATATGTAAGGGAAAAGGCCGATTTGAAGGTTACAGACACAACCATCGAGATTTATATCAAAGGGGAACGGGTTGCTACTCACACAAAGTTTCCCGAATATGTTAAGAACCGTTACTCCACCCACCCGGAGGACATGCCAGAGCAATTTCAGAAACCCGAATGGGACGATGAACGGATTTTGCGCTGGGCCAACGCCATTGGTTCCAACACCAACGAGGTGATCTGCAGGATCTTCTCCGGTGTAAAGATAAAAGAACAGGGGTACAACCCGTCCTTGTCCGTTTTGCGGTTAAGCAAAACCTATTCGGAGGCTCGCCTGGAAACGGCCTGCGAATTAGCTCTGACACGAGTTAGGACCCCCCGCTACCACCATCTTAAGGCCATCTTGGTTGCGAATCAAGACCAAATCTATCTGGAGGATAAAAACGCTTCGAACAGGCCCCCATCCGGCATCGGTTACGTCCGTGGCGCAGATTACTACGGAGGTAGTCGCAATGATTAATGACGAGACGAGACGCAAATTGCGGGAATTGAATCTCGATGAAGTAATAACGATACTGGAGTTGCAGCAAAGGGACATGGATTGCGTTACTTGGCCATTTGATGAACGTTTCCAGCGCATTGTGGATTACTTGTATCAAGAAAAATACAACAGCAGAATTCAAAGGCTTATCAAACTGTCAAAGTTCAGGCTGCCTAAGGCAGAAGTAAATGATATCTACTACAACGGTCGCGGTATCGACCGCAATGCTGTTCAGGAGCTATCGACCGCGCAGTTCGTCCGCAGCAATACGAGTGTTATCTTTCAAGGCTTTACCGGATCCGGAAAGACATTTCTGGCCTGCGCCATAGGTAGACAAGCATGTAAGCAGCAAATTCGCACTCGTTATGTCCGCCTACCGGATCTGCTGGTTGAATATGATGAGGCGATGCTTGTCCCCAAAGGTGGTTCCAAATTACTGAAGAAATACTCAAACTATGGGCTGCTGATCGTAGATGAATGGCTGCTGGAGGATCTATCGGAAGATGAGCAGCATTTTCTTTTCGAGTTAATAGAGCGTCGACACGATTGTACATCCACAATTTTTTGCACCCAGTACCGTAAAGAAGATTGGCACGGCCGCCTGGGCGGTGGCATCCACGCGGATGCTATTATGGATAGGATTGTTCATAATGCTGTTTGGATTGAAACAGGCAGCATGAACATGCGGGAGTTTTTCTCAAAGCATAAGCTGCAATAACAAGTGGTATCCTCCCGTGAACGGGTGGTATCATTGCTGTGAACTACCGGTACGGGGCGAAGCCTCGTACCGGATCCATTGGTGTGAAATAAGCACCAACACTGCTTGGTACTAGGAGTGCCGGCGGTTCTGCAGAATGGGGTAAATGTCGACAATTGAGCTTGGCCGGCCGAGCCTTTTTGGGAGGCTTAGCACATGGATGAGAAAAAACGTCAAGAAGTTGCTCTGAAACGGTTCGCTTTAATCAGTCCTGTACTCAATGGATTTGAGCAAAACGCAGCAGCTTATTTCCGTTCTGCCTGCGAACAGCCAATTGACATGCCCCATTACGGCATGAGGGAATATTCCCCCAAAACGCTGCGCAAGTGGTTGAACGACTACAACCGCCACGGCTTTGATGCCTTAAAACCCGGATTTCGCTCCGACCGTGGTACAAGTCGCAAGATGACACCAGAGCTGGAACGGGCTATTCTAGACAAAATGGAGGCCTTTCCACGCATGAAAGGCAGTGTAGTTTACGATCAGCTAGTTGAGGAAGGTAAACTCTCCCCAGCTGATCTATCCCGATCCACATTTTATCGTTATCTAGCCAATCAACCACTTTTGAAAAGCAGTGGCGGAGAAACAGGCGAAGAAACAAAACGCTTCGCCTACAAGTTCATCAATGAGCTGTGGCAGGCAGATGTGATGCATGGTCCCCGCATTAAGGATGGGCGAAGGAAACGAGAGACCTATCTAATCTGTTTTCTAGACGATGCCTCAAGGCTGGTGCCCTATAGCGGGTTTGCCTTCAAGCAAGACTTTCTAACTTTGCGTCACTTCCTCAAAGAAGCGGTTCTGCGTAGAGGAAAGCCTAAGATGCTTTACACAGACAACGCCAAGATTTACAGAACACAGCAGCTGGCCTTGATTTGCGCTGGATTTGGGTGTTCGGTCGTCCATGCAAGACCTTTCCATGCAGCGGGAAAAGGCAAGCAGGAGAGGTTCTTCAGAACAGTTAGAACAAGATTCTTAAGCACGATCAACACAGAGCTCAGCCTCGAAGAGATGAATGAGCGCTATTGGCGCTGGCTGGATGAGGACTATCACCGCAAGGAGCACAGCGCACTGGGGAAAAGCCCACTGGAGTATTTCATGGAGCAGGCGGACCGCATTGAGCACCTTGGAGATCCGGCTGTGGCAGACGCTTTGTTCTTATTGCGCGTTACCAGAAAGGTCCGTTCCAATGCTACCTTGCAGGTCAACAACGCCATCTACGAAACAGACTTTTCACTGGCCGGTTCAACAGTTGAAGTCCGTTACGAACCAGACTGGGTGGGGCAGCCCCATCGCAAACTGCCGCTTTATGTTGACAGTGTTCACGTAGGTGAAGCATCATTTGTCCAGCTCCACGACAATGCCTTAAGGCGAAGACCAACGGGAAACTTGTCTGTTGAGTCTACCTCAGGAGAAGGCTCTGATTCTCAGCCCTGTTCAAAGCTCTCTTACTCACAGGCTGTGAAAGGAGCTGAAGATTAGTGCGATTCCTACAGTTTTTCGGTTTGAAGTTCAATCCCTTCCGCAAAGAGGTTCCCATTGAACAGCTCTTTGCCAGTAGCTCCAGCATAGAACTGCGCTCCCGCCTAGGCTTTTTGGAAACTACACGAGGTATTGGCCTTGTCATGGGAGAGCCTGGAGCAGGAAAAACGACCGCGCTGCGGGCCTATCTGAAACAGCTCAACCCTGCTTCTTACCACATTTGTTACTTTGCACTGTCCACTTTAAATGTCCGGGAGTTTCTCAACGGACTAGCAATGGAGTTGGGAGAGAGTCCGGCATTTCAGCGGGTCAAAACAATTCACCTGATTCAGCAGGCAATTCGCTCTATGTTCCATGAACGCAAGACAACCCCGGTCATTGTGCTCGACGAAATGCACTTGGCTTCCAGCGCAATCTTTGATGAACTACGCTTGATTCTCAATTTCGAGATGGATTCGCATAACCCTTACATCCTGATCATGGCAGCCCAGCCTCCTATTAGGGCCAAGCTGAACCTCAATGTTCACCTGCCTCTAAGACAGCGGATTCTGGTCAAGTACACTCTTCAGGGGCTGAAAGAAGATGAGTTAGGGAACTACCTGGCCACTAGGCTGGCTTTTGCCGGAAGCAATGACCAGATTTTTCAGGAGCCATCACTTTCGGCTATCTACTCCGTCAGCGGGGGCTTGCCCCGCGTTGTGAACAGCTTGGCAACGAATTGCCTCATCTACGCCTGTCAGCAAGGGGAACGATACGTGGATGAAGAATGTGTCTACCAGGCCGCCAATGAACTGCAAGTCTAAGCAACATCAATTTTGGCCATCTTGAAATTTCAAGATGGCCTTTTCTAACCAATTAGGCCGGTTTATTTTGAGAAACATTCTCCCGCGACCAAAACAATGCGAGAATGGCTGCCCTTAACTTAGCTTAAACTGTCCCAAACAGCGCGAGAAAAAAAGCTATTCCAATCTGAGAGCTAACACTGAGTCCCGTATTCGTGACCTAGACATGGCTGAAGAGATTATGGCATTCACCAAGAACAACATTCTCCAACAAGCTGCAACTGCTATGTTGGCTCAAGCTAATATGGCTCCTCAATCTGTACTACAGTTGCTTGGATAGTTTTAAACGTAAGTTCATAGGAGGGCTCCGCGAGGGGCCTTTCTTTTTTGAAAGGCAGTGACTGAAAAGAGGGATAACATGGAGGTGAATAAGATGCCCGAAGAAAAAGGGATTATGTATGAGCTGCTAAATGTGGATGCCGATAAGGCGTCCGAAGAAAAGCTTCGCGCTTTGGTGAAGCATTTGCAAGGCCAGATGCGTGATGTATATGTTTATTGGGTGGGGAATTGGGGAAGAGGAAATCAGGCCTGCAGCACAAGAAATGGGCAATTTGTCTCAAAAAAAGAGGTTATTGATTATCTCAACGGCTAATCAAGTGTCACTAGACCGTAATTTTTGCCTACTTTTAGTCAAATCTCCTTCAAGTTCAGACCCCGTTAAGCCGGGGTCTGTTTCTCTATGGTGCCGAAAGTGGGAATCGATAGAACCAATGTTCTCTAGTGTTGTCTAGTGCTGATATGCCCGTTTAGCGGGCGTTTTTTCATTTGTGGCTGTCTGTATGTCCGCCCAGTATTGCCCTGTTATGAAAATTGCATGGGCAAATGATGAGCAACATCTTGGCATCGTAGGCATCTTTGTCAACGGAACCAGTTGCAACAATGATCATTCTTGGCTGACCGTCTCAAGGAGTTACGAAAGGCGTCAAAGGGACCCCGTTAACACGAAAACCGAGAAAAAGGGAAAAAAGGGTAGAACCAGAATTCATTAGTATACAAGTAAAATGGGACAGTACGGGGGGGTATCATGAATCAATTTTCCCTAGATCATCTTGACAGCACCGAATTTGAGGAATTCTGTTTCGATCTGCTTGGTAGTTTAGGGTTTACGAATTTAGATTGGAGAAAAGGCACCGGATTCGCGTCTAGTAAGCCATGCCCACTTTGACGGACACCAGACCGTGATCGTATAATTAAATCACGAGAGGATGTCGATTGTGGGTAAAACAAGTAACAGATATGATGATGAATTTAAGGCTCATGCTGTTAGCCTGGTGGTAGATAAAGGCCGGCCAATAAGCGCAGTAGCCGCCGACCTTGGTGTCTCCCAGCCTGCTCTGAGAAGATGGGTAAAACTGAGTACTGAGCCAGAGGATTCGGTTGACAAGCGAATTGCCGAGCTTGAAGCTGAAAACAAAGCGCTCAAAAAAGATCTTTCGGACGCAAAGGATACCGTTGAAGTGCTAAAAAAGTCCGTAGCCATTTTCATAAAACCGTAGAAGCAGCTACACCCAGTGAGAAATATGAATTCATCAAAGCTCACGCCTCCGGGCATTCTGTGGTGAAAATGTGCGATTTATTGAAAGTGTCCCGGAGCGGGTATTATGATTGGATGGGCAGGTCGCCATCTGAGCGATCTCGCAAGCATGCAAGGATTCTGAAAAAGATTAAGGCTATCCATAAAAAGTTCCCTATGTACGGCGTGGATCCTATTTGGGCTGAGGTAAAAGAATCAATCCCCTGCAGTCGCGGCACAGTTTATCGACTGATGCGAGAGCATGGAATACAGTCAAAGCGTAAGAGTAAGTGGAAAGCTACGACCAACAGTAAGCATAACCTGCCTGTTGCCCCAAATTTACTGAACCAGGACTTTGATGTTGAAACTCCCAACACTGTTTGGGTTAGCGATATAACCTATAATTGGACTGAAGAAGGATGGCTCTACACCGCTATTATCAAAGATTTATGTACAAAAGAGATTGTTGGATATGCAATGGACAAAAGAATGACAAAAAAGCTTGTGATCAAAGCACTATTGATGGCGCTAAGGAAAGCCAAACCTGGTTCCGACCTAATTTTTCACTCCGACCGCGGTAGTCAATATTGCTCTAAAGCTTTTCGAGCTCTACTTGAAGAGCACCAAATCCGTCAAAGCATGAGTCGCAAGGGCAATCCCTATGATAATGCACCAGCAGAGAACTTCTTCAGCTGCTTAAAGTGTGAATGTACTAACTTCCTGCATTTTAGAACCAGAAGAGACGCTAAACAAACGATTTTCGAGTACATTGAGATCTACTACAATAGGCAAAGACGACATGCCGCATTAAGGTGGATTAGCCCGCTGAAATACAAGCATCAACTGGCCGCTATGGCGGCTTAAAATGAACTAGCTAGCAAATGAAAGAAAATCTAAGCTACGTACACGCAATGGTGTCCAGAAAACTGAGAATGGCTCAATCCATGAAGCAAACATCCAGTTTTTGTGAACTTACATCAATACCAACAAACAATTTCATGGAGGCAGGACCTCCTCTCTGATTGAATTTGGAACGACTCGGGTCCTGGTGCATATCCCTGGTATCCAACGCTTGGCAACAACCTCGCGCATGAGTATTCCAACCCGTTTTTGATCAGCTGCCCAGTGGCTACTAACACTGGTACCAAAAGGCGGGAGATACAGCTTGTGAGTTTGCAGTACATCGTTGGGCCGGGAGACAGTCTACAAATGTAGTCAAGCTACAGGAGGCGTAAGTCTTTTCCCAGATAGATCCTTTTCCATGATTCTATTATCCAGGGATATACGTCAGGATCCAAGTCTAAATTTGCTTATTTAGTTTTCAAGGTTCAAGAGGGAGAAAGAACCTAAAATGATCTCCCTAAATCTTAATATACGAGGAGGCTACCAAAATGAAAAAGGGATTAACTGAACTGGTATTCATACTCGACAAAAGTGGCTCAATGAGCGGACTGGAAGCTGACACTATTGGTGGTTACAATTCAATGCTCGCAAAGCAGAAGGCAGTAGATGGTGAGTGCTACATTACAACTGTGTTGTTTGATAACAACTATGAACTGCTCCATGACCGTACTGACATTAAGGCAGTCAGCCCGATTACTGACAAAGAATATCAGGTTGGCGGATCGACAGCACTTCTTGATGCAATCGGCAGGACGATTAATAAAATTGGTAATGCTCAAAAGCATACTGCTGAAGATTACCGCGCCGAAAAGGTAATGTTTGTAATTATCACAGATGGTGAGGAAAACTCTAGTCGTGAATATACTGCCGAAAAGATTAAAGCACAGATTAAGCAACAAAAAGAAAAGTATGGTTGGGAGTTTGTCTTCCTTGGGGCGAATATCGATGCGGTTCAGACCGCCGGCAGGTTCGGAATTGCTCCTGACAGAGCGGTTGACTACCTTGCTGATAGCGAAGGTACGAAGCTGAACTTTAAGGTAATGGCAAGCGCTGTGGCGACATTTCGCGAGTCGGGAACGGTTGACGAGACTTGCTTTGAGGAAATCCGCAAAGATGTGAAGCGGCGAGGAGGTCGTAAATAATGCTCGGAGCAATTATAGGAGATATCGTAGGCTCAGTTTATGAATGGCATAACATAAAAACCAAAGACTTCCCGCTGTTCCGTGACGACTGCTTTTTCACAGATGATACAGTGATGACCATAGCCACAGCAGACGCTATAATGAACGGTGGCGAAGCCGACAATTTTATTGACGCATACAAGAAGTGGGGGCGGCTATATCCCGATGCAGGATATGGCGGCAGATTTGGAAGTTGGATACACTCTGATGACCGTGCGCCCTATAACTCTTGGGGCAACGGTTCGGCAATGAGGGTTTCTCCTTGTGCCGAATATGCTTACAAAAGCTACTATCCGGGTGACTGCCCTGAAACCAGCATTTATAATGCGAGGCAACTGGCGATAGTTTCGTCGGGTGTCACACATGACCACCCGGAAGGTATAAAGGGGGCAGAAGTGACTGCCTATTGCATAATGATGGCCTACGGGTACGGACTGGAGGCCGCTAAGAAACATATCCGTGAGGAAATTCCATTGTTGTTTGATTATTACCTTAACAGAACCCTTGACGAAATTCGTCCCACTTACCGCTTCAATGAAAGCTGTCAAGATACGGTGCCACAGGCGATTGTTGCATTCCTTGAAAGTACGGACTTTGAGGATGCAATCCGAAATGCCATCTCTCTCGGTGGCGATAGCGACACACTTGCAGCTATTACTGGAAGCATTGCTGAAGCCGCCTACGGTGTGCCAGATTGGATAAAGGACAAGGCTTTGAGTTATCTAGACGCACCGCTAAAGGATGTGTATAATCGGTGGACATCATACATAAGGAAGGCTTAGAATTATGTGAGCGTAACAGGTATCAATTTATGTCGATTTTCTCTTGAACGTTAAGTATTCGAGCAATAATGTTGACTTATTCCCACGAACGCTTGAAAACTGTTGACCTGTTCCCACTAACCGATAATACTCGCAAAAACCATGCTCGACCTATCCCCGCGAACGAACAAAACGAAAAATACAGACCGGACATCGAGGTGAGCCTATCGTTCCACGTTGAGTGCGTAGCATTGATGTCAAGGGTGGAGAAATAGGACTATTCAAAACACTGATAAATAAAGGGTTTCCAGACATTGCATTTTTCTCGCGGCAACTTGGCCGGGGATACTAAACGCGAAATACGGTTCATCTCGATCACCTGAAACGGTTCATGCCGATCGCCGGATACGGTTCAAGTAGGGGTGCGGACGAAATCCTGGACTTAATCATCAGGAGGTAGTCTATGTATTCCTACGAAGAGAGAATGAAAGCGATAGAACTGTACATCAAGTACGATCGGAGCATTGCAGATACCATTAGAGAACTGGGATATCCCAGCCGGGGTGCACTTGCTCGCTGGTACAAAGAGTACCAAAAGAATGGCTGCCTTCGCCGCAGCTATGAGAGAAAAAATCACAAGTACAGTCTTGAAGAGAAAAAGGCCGCAGTAGACTACTATCTTGAACACGGCCGAAGGCTCAGGCGAACCATCAGAGCGATGGGATATCCTTCTGTAGCAGCGTTGACCAAGTGGATTGATGCGCTCTATTTAGCCCCCTAATAGATTTGGAGAAAATCCTTTTATCTGCTATCATTCAGATCAGGGGGAAGTTTCATGACAAAAAGAGATTATACGCAAGAATTCAAAGAACAGATATTAAGGGAATGCCAAGAGGTCGGGAATGTTGCTGTTGTCGCCAGACGGCATAACATCTCACCGAATACCATCCATACCTGGAGAAGTAAGGCCCGGAAAACCGGTTCAACAAAGCCTTTGCCGTCCGATGAGGCTAAAAGAATCAAAGAACTCGAGGCCAGGCTTGAGAGAATAAGTACCGAAAACGATAGACTGAAGAGGATTGTTGCCGAAAAAGAACTCCAAATCGCGATCATGGAGGAGGTAAGCGACCTTAAAAACCCTCGATAGCCGACAGAGTGATGATAGCTAATCGGTGGATTGAACAAGGATATAATGTTGGCCTTGTTCTCCACTCTGCCGGTTTAGCTTCTTCCACCTACTACAGTCATAAAGCTCGTCAATCAAAGAAAACTCTGCTTAAGTCTGATGGTAAATCAGAGCCATCAAAGAGGCATGCCGGGCGCCCAATACGAGGCTATTCCTACACCTATACAGGGCAGAAGGTTTCCGACGAACAGATTGAAGAATTCATCATGGAAGAGATTTCCGGCGATGGGTATCCTTATGGCTATAAAAAGCTTACGGCCAGCATGCAAGAGGACTACGCGCTGAACATTAACCATAAAAAGGTATACAGATTGTGTAAGGAGCTGGATGTGCTGCTTCCGCAGCGGAAGGTGAATCCTAAGCATCCACGCAAACTGGCCAAACGAATCGAGGTAACCGGATCCAATCAGCTTTGGCAGATGGATTTGAAGTACGGCTATATTGCCGGCATGGACAGATTCTTTTTCATGATGTCAATTATCGATGTTTATGACCGCTGTATTGTCGGCTATCACAATGGGCTTAATGCTTTGGCTCTAGATGCCCTGAGAACCCTTAGACAAGCCCTTTTACTCCGAGGAGTAGGGGATTCTGACAAACTGATATTGCGTACAGACAACGGCCCGCAATTCACCGCCCATGCCTTCCAGGATGGTTGTGCGGAGCTACCGGTTAACCACACTCGTATACCGAACAACACACCGAACATGAATGCTCATATTGAATCATTTCACTCGATTTTGGAAAGCGACTGCCTGTCTCGCCATGAGTTTCAAACCTATGCTGAAGCCTATAAACGTGTCAGTGAGTTCATGGATTACTACAATCACCGGCGACGTCATGGCAGTCTGAAGAATAAAGCACCCATGGCGTTCTACCGCAGTAATGTTGGCCAAGATGTCAAACCAGCAATGATGGTGGCCTAAATAAAGGGCAACCATGTGATAATTGAAACACTAAGCAGATATTCTCCCAAAATGGGGGGTCAAACCGGTGTTTTTTCACAATATGGAAAGGACTTCTAAAGGCTCCCAAGAATACCAAGAACAAGAGCAAGCAGAGCAGCATTCCGCTCATCCCTGTTTATATGATGAAGGGAAGTGGCCGTTTGGATTCAATGAACTTGCGCAAACGGCATTAGAAGGCCTAGATTGGATGACTAAGGCTTATGAAAACCGGGAAAATGTCAAGCCGCTGGAGATTATGCAGCTGACCTTAGAAGTTGGAACGAAGTTAATGCAGACGGCAAAGAACGCGGTCGAGGACCAAGGGGTTGCCGTTGTCAAATTACTGGAATTATTGGAATAAGGCAATTTAGGCAGAATGGAGGTGCGCAGTGCAACGCTCAGGTTCAGCAGTTTTTGTGGAAGCACTCGGAGATGGAGTTGGACAACCCGACAGTTATGAATCCGGGTTTCGGTATATTATCCGCCAGTACGAGGAGGTTGTGGTTCGAAGCCTTATCACATCCTTTGGCCTAGAGATGTTCATTCAGGATAGACGTGGTGGAGACGTAGACACAATTAATACGGTAAGAGACCCATCTGTGACCGACTATGCGAACAAGCGGAACCAAAGGGATTACGAGAATCGCGGTGAGTACAACCCAGCGGATTACCACGCTAACCCAGAATACATAAGAGCGAGGGCTGACGTGAGTCAGAGGCAGAAAGCGGGTAATTTATACGATGCATATTCCGGCAAGAAACTCGCTCCCAACCAAGACGTAGACTTGGATCATACGATTTCCGCTAAAGAGATTCACGATGATCCAGGACGAGTGCTAGCAGGCATTTCTGGACCGGAATTAGCGAACATGGAAACAAATCTGAATCCGACCCATCGCTCAGTTAACCGGTCCAAAAAGGCCAAGTCTGCTTCGGATTTTTCGACCTACCTTGACGAGCAGCGAGAGTCACGAAGGAGCGAGATAGCTGAGCTGAAGAGCAAAGATAGTTTGACGAATGCGGAGCGTAAGCGGCTGGAAAGGCTAGAACAACTCGAGTCCGTTGATACAGATCGCCTTGCTGTCAGGGATCGGGTAGCGCGCAGGGAATATGAATCCCGGTTAGCACGCACCTATTATACCAGCCCTAAGTTTTTGAAAGATACCGCAAGAGCAGCGCTAAAACGCGGAACCCAGCTTGGCATTAGACAAGCTGTAGGTTTGATTTTAGCGGAAGTTTGGTTTTCAGTTCGTGAAGAGTTCCCACGAATAGTTGCGAAAATGAAGGCGGATTTCGACATCAAAGTATTCATTCAGGGCATTATTCAAACCATCAAGCGAGCCTTTAACCGTGTGAAGGCCAAATACAAGGAGATAATCTCAGCCTATAAACAAGGTTTATTGGCTGGGTACCTTTCTTCCATCAGTTCAACCGTTATCAACATTTTTGCCACGACTGCTAAGAACGTTGGTCGGATTCTGCGTGAGTCGTGGGCTGCTGTTGTTGAATCTGTTAAAATCTTGGTGTTTAACCCTGACAATCTTCCGTTCGGAGAAATGCTCCGAGCCGTAATGAAGATTATTGCTACAACCGTGTCGGTGATTATTGGTGGGTTGGTTCAAGAAGCGGTCGGTAAGATGAATCTTGTACCAATACCGGGATTGGCAGATGTTGTCCCCATTTTTCTAGGTAGTCTGGTTACTGGTATCATGTCAGTTACGATGCTGTACTTTCTTGATAATTCCAAGATAGTAGCAAGAATTGTGGCCTATGCGAATCGGTTGAAGGATAAGTATGACCATGCGCTTGAGTACTATCGCGAAGTACATGCAAGAGTTGTCGTGTATGCAGCTCAACTGGAAGGAATTGACTATGAAACATTAGAAAACGAGGTTAGAGCTCTTAGGAAGCTGAATATGAAGCTTGGTGCCGCAAAGGATGGAGCGGAATTGAACCTCGTGCTGGTTCAGGCCATTAAAGACTGGGGGATCGACATGCCGTACAGTACCCGTGAGGAAATGGATGCGTTTATGAATGACAAAGACGCGATTCTCATTATCTAGCCTCACAGGCGTCCGAAGGAGCAGTACGGATGTTCAAGTGCGAGAAATGCGGTTTGTGTTGTCAGAGCATCTCGTTTAGTGAGCTGTACAGTCATTTGGATGATGGTACAGGCGTGTGTAAACATTTTGACAGAGACACGTCATTGTGCACGATATATCATAACCGGCCTTTGATTTGTAGAGTTGATGATGCATATGAAGCTTTCTTTCAGGACGAAATGACCACAGAGCAGTACTACGAGATGAACTACGCAGCGTGCCGGAAACTAAGACGACAGAGGAGGGTATAGAGATGCCATTGCCAGGAATTATCTTAGGATTGGGAGCAGCACTTGTAGGAGGCGGTGTTGCAAGTGGCGCCGCTGGAGTTAAAAAAATGAGTGATGCGAACAAGATAATTAAACAAGCTGATATGGAGTACCGCGAGAACAAGGAAAAACTGGAGAAGGAAGAGGAATACACTACCAGAGCCCTAGATGCTTTAGGCAGATTCAAGCTCGATATTTGGGAAAGCTTCAAGAGATTCTCTGACGCCTTTGAGAAGATAAAGAATCGTCCGGTGTTTACTCACGCTGATAATGAGCAGGTAGGACTGACTCAACACGAGCTCGCTGAGATAGAGCACCTTTCGATATCGGCATTTGAACTATTAGGTAGTGCAGTCATAAGCGGTGGGGCAGGTGCTCTGGCTGGATTAGCTGCCTATGGGGGTACAATGGCCTTAGGCGTAGCGTCTACAGGTACTGCAATTAGCTCCTTGGCAGGAGCAGCAGCAACCAAAGCGACCTTGGCTGCTTTAGGCGGTGGTTCGCTAGCTGCTGGAGGCGGAGGAATCGCTCTGGGTGTCAAGGTTTTAGCAACTTCGGTAGCCGCACCCGTCGTTGCCGTTGGGGGGCTGCTGATGAACGCCAAGGGTAATTCCAGCCTTAAGAAAGCTCGTGAGGTACAGGATCAGGTTGATGAAATAGTCGCAGTGATGAAAAAGAGTATGACCCACCTTCGCAGACTGAAACGACTCAGTATTCAAGTGGCCCGAGAGTTAGCTGCTCTCCAGGAGATATATATTTCACAGGTAAGTCGGCTGGAAGAAATTGTTGAGCATAAGACTGATTATAACCTCTTTACCGATGAAGATAAGCAAGTACTCGATAATACGATCATGCTGGTAAAACTGCTTAGTCATATCAGCAAGCAGGATCTCCTCAAGAAGAGGGATGACGGTGTAGAGGAACTGCGGGCTGCTGAGGTTACAGAAGAGCTTGCCCGGTCACAAGAATTTAGAGATCAGCTGGCAATCGCGTCATAAGAACGATTTGGTTCGGTTGCCTCTGTTGGTTTTGAAGGGGGATGCTTTGTACACGAAGCATCTCCCTTTCTTAGGTGCGCCTATACATCGTAGTTGGTGTTCCTAACGAGACGAATCAGCGTACAGCTTCCACGCAGTTCCTGCTTATAAAACCCAAGCGTTTGTTTACGTAGTTAAATAAATAGTAAAACAAATATTGACACAATCTCTAAAAGATGGTAATTTATCAGTAGGAACAAAATCGATTTCGCAAAGCCAAAAACGGTTTGGTGGTCGGAGGTTTACACATGGCCAATTCTAGAATCACAATTGCAGATATCGCCGCTAAAGTTGGTGTTTCACCCAGTTATGTGGAAATCCTCTGGGATGATTTGACTCTAAGTGGACTTCCTGTGATGTAATATTGTAATCTATTTGCACCCTGTTTCGACGTCTCAATCTAGTGCTATTAAGCTTACTGAGCCATTCTCAGTTTTCTGGACACCATTGCGTGTACGTAGCTTAGATTTTCTTTCATTTGCTAGCTAGTTCATTTTAAGCCGCCATAGCGGCCAGTTGATGCTTGTATTTCAGCGGGCTAATCCACCTTAATGCGGCATGTCGTCTTTGCCTATTGTAGTAGATCTCAATGTACTCGAAAATCGTTTGTTTAGCGTCTCTTCTGGTTCTAAAATGCAGGAAGTTAGTACATTCACACTTTAAGCAGCTGAAGAAGTTCTCTGCTGGTGCATTATCATAGGGATTGCCCTTGCGACTCATGCTTTGACGGATTTGGTGCTCTTCAAGTAGAGCTCGAAAAGCTTTAGAGCAATATTGACTACCGCGGTCGGAGTGAAAAATTAGGTCGGAACCAGGTTTGGCTTTCCTTAGCGCCATCAATAGTGCTTTGATCACAAGCTTTTTTGTCATTCTTTTGTCCATTGCATATCCAACAATCTCTTTTGTACATAAATCTTTGATAATAGCGGTGTAGAGCCATCCTTCTTCAGTCCAATTATAGGTTATATCGCTAACCCAAACAGTGTTGGGAGTTTCAACATCAAAGTCCTGGTTCAGTAAATTTGGGGCAACAGGCAGGTTATGCTTACTGTTGGTCGTAGCTTTCCACTTACTCTTACGCTTTGACTGTATTCCATGCTCTCGCATCAGTCGATAAACTGTGCCGCGACTGCAGGGGATTGATTCTTTTACCTCAGCCCAAATAGGATCCACGCCGTACATAGGGAACTTTTTATGGATAGCCTTAATCTTTTTCAGAATCCTTGCATGCTTGCGAGATCGCTCAGATGGCGACCTGCCCATCCAATCATAATACCCGCTCCGGGACACTTTCAATAAATCGCACATTTTCACCACAGAATGCCCGGAGGCGTGAGCTTTGATGAATTCATATTTCTCACTGGGTGTAGCTGCTTCTACGGTTTTATGAAAATGGCTACGGACTTTTTTAGCACTTCAACGGTATCCTTTGCGTCCGAAAGATCTTTTTTGAGCGCTTTGTTTTCAGCTTCAAGCTCGGCAATTCGCTTGTCAACCGAATCCTCTGGCTCAGTACTCAGTTTTACCCATCTTCTCAGAGCAGGCTGGGAGACACCAAGGTCGGCGGCTACTGCGCTTATTGGCCGGCCTTTATCTACCACCAGGCTAACAGCATGAGCCTTAAATTCATCATCATATCTGTTACTTGTTTTACCCACAATCGACATCCTCTCGTGATTTAATTATACGATCACGGTCTGGTGTCCGTCAAAGTGGGCATGGCTTATACTGTTTCGTTAAGCTGGACGTGGGATATGGAGATAAACAGAGGAGCAATTAGTAAGGCTGGGGGGGAGAAAGATTGGATGAACGAATACGGTTGGAGTTGAATCGTAGAAGAGCTATGTATGAGGAGCTTGCTAGAAGCTACCCCGGTTTGACCGGAATTCCACCACAATTACTCCGGGACCTTAGAATATATGGAGGCTATCAAGGTATCTATTATGATAAAGCAAATACTTCGACTCTAGTTGGAGGTGCAGGCGGAGTCACTGTGAGTATACTCCATACCGGTCGCCATTACCCGGATGACTTATCGGACACCCATATCATCTATCATTATCCGGAGACTTCGCGGTCTGGACATGATATGGCGGAAGTATCGGCCACCAAAAACGCAGGTCGTCTAGAAATACCAATTTTCGTCGTAGCGCATTCGTCACAGGACGAAACGTTGCGAGATGTCTCAGTAGGTATCATTCAAGAATGGCATGATGAAGCCGCGATTTTCCTGATAGCGCTGTCGAAGGAGTGGGTAGAGCCCACAAGTCAAAGGCTTGGCCGTGCCGACGGGTTGCCCCGGTTTGAACTTACTACACCGCGGAGAAGTAGAGAAGTATCTAGACGTGAAAGGTCAAATAATCAGCCCTTGTTTAAGTTTAGCGTGTTGAGACGCTATGGTTCCAAGTGCGCGGTCTGCTATGTAAGTAGAGTTGAGATGTTACAAGCTGCACATATTCGGCCTGTATCGGAAAACGGTAGTGATGACCCGAGAAACGGCTTAGTCTTATGCGCGAATCACCATCTAGCCTTTGACGCAAATCTGTTTGCTTTTGACCCCGAGACTCTAGAGGTGGTCTACAAGCCAAGCGGTGTTACAGGAGTTGACCTGGGCATAACAAATGAATCCCTGAGACACCTAAAAAACAAACCTCATCCAGATGCTTTGATGTGGCGTCATACCTATTGGAAGAGGAATGTGGGACTTAGTAACTAGATTTGCGTAAGCTCTAGGGCTGTACTCTATTGTACTCTCAAAAGGATACTCTTGCGGAGAGTACCTTGTTGTTGTATAATGACGATAACAAGCTCTACAAAGGCGTTTCTAGATGGTTTCTCCGTAGCTCAGGGGATAGAGCAGCGGTTTCCTAAACCGTGTGCCGCAGGTTCGATTCCTGCCGGGGCCGCCATTTATGAATTTGCATGCAAAAAACTGACACCTGGATCCAGGTGTCAGTTTTGTTTTTGGTGCGCAGCTGTGCTAGAAACGGTAAGTCTCTATCACGTTACTTGATTAATCAAAAGCCCAAGTCTTCTGCACCACAGTGCCGCCGCTGTCAATGGCCACTTGAGAATCCCCATTTTTGGCCACGAAATTTCCTCACGCTGAGATAGTGATCCATCTAGGGTCATCGAGCAAATACCCTTAGTGTATCTTATGGCTCTCTTCTGTTCGTGCGGCAGAGCGTTCCCCCTTTCAAAGACCGTGTCTATCGGCTTGTTGGTTGTTTTTGGCAATCAAAAATTCCAGAGCAGGGGGTGCGGACGTTTTTTTGGACTTGACTACGCGGCTAGGCCAAGACTTCGTCGATATTCTATCGGGCTCATAGCGTCTAAAGATATTTTGATCCGCTCCTCATTATACCAGCGAAGAAAACCATCTAGCTCATATATGAACTCTTCCAGAGAAACACCTTCCCAAGATCTCGTGTAAAACATTTCGCTCTTTAGCGTTCCAAAGAAGCCTTCGCATGCAGCGTTATCTGGGGAACATCCCTTTCGGGACATCGAGCGAGTTAACCCAGCGGTTTCCATGCGGGCAATCCATCCTGGCCAACGATAATGACAGCCACGGTCGGTATGTATAACGGGGTGTTCTCCAGGAGATAAACAGGCTATAGCGCCGTCAAGCATCGTATTAACAAGTTCCGCGTCGGGGCTAGTGCCTATCGTCCAACTAACCGCCATACCATCGAAGCAATCAACGAGAGGAGACAAATAGACTTTGCCCGCTGGTATGTGAAACTCCGTGATATCTGTCAGCCATTTCTCATTTGGTTTTTCTGCGTGAAAGTCGCGTTCCAGCAAGTTAGGTACAGCTGGGCTAATCTCACCCAGGTAGGAACTGTAACTGCGTCTTTTCTTTCCCTGTACCACAAGGTGCTCTTCAAGCATCAGTCTCCTAACTACTTTTTCCGAACATGTTATGCCGTTCTTCCGGAGAGCAGCGTGAATTCGCCTGTAACCATAGACACACTTGCTTTTCCCGAACGCATCCCTTACTTCTTTCCGCAAAGAAGCGTATTTGTCTGGCCGGCTCAACGCTTTCTTCTGATAGAAATAGCTGCTCTTGGAGATGGCAACGAGAGCTAGTAATTCGTTTAGTGGGTATTTCTCTCTTAGGGCATCGATCACCATGGTCTTTTCTCTATTCGTCATCTTTTGGAGATCGATGCCCCGGTCTTTTTTTACTACTTCAGCGGCCTTTTGGAGAATATCTAACTCTAGCTGGAGCCGGTATACCTGTCTTTTCAGAGACTCTAGCTCCATCTCCAATTCATCTTTGTCATCAGGCAGGGGCTTTTGTCTCAACTGTTCCACGGTTATCTGACCTTTTTCGCTGAGGAGCTGCTTTTTCCACTTGTACAGCGTTTCCCTTCTGATTCCGCGTTTTTCGGCCAGAGTCGCTGCCGACGCTTCGTTAGTGCATAGGGAAATAACGGCTTCCTTTTTCTGTTCTTGAGAGAATTTTACCATGGAACCTTGGGTTATGCGAATCTTTCGTTCTCCGGGCGCTAGTTCATCTATCCATTGTGTCAACGTCGTTCGAGACGGATAACCCAGTTTCCTGACTGTCCGTCTGACGCAACGTCCGTGCTCAAGATAGTAGTCAACAGCTTTTCTTTTCTCCTCCTGCGTGAACCTGGGCTTCTTCTGAAATTTCTCGTGCAAATCACCTTTTTCGAGGTACTCATTATACCACCGAATTAGCGTATTGCGGGTAGGATAACCTAGCTCCCTGATCGTATCAGCAACACTTAAGTCATACTTGATGAACAGTTGGACTGCCTTCATTCGTTCCTCGTAGGAATGCATGGACTACCTCCTGACTTATAAGTCCAGGTTTTTGTCCGCACCCCCTTTATATGTCCATTTTAAACTGGCCACTAACACATGACAACGCCCTCAGGCGCAGACCATCGGGAAGGCCTGAAACTGAGTTTGAGGCCAATGAAGAGACTGAGCAGCAGCCTCCCTCAAAAATCTCCTACACACAGGCTGTGAAAGGGGGTGAAAGCTGATGCGATTCCTGCAGTTCTTCGGTTTGAAGTTCAACCCCTTTCGCAAAGAGGTTCCCATTGAGCAGCTCTTTGCCAGCAGCTCCAGCGTCGAACTGCGTTCCCGCCTGAAGTTTTTGGAAACAACACGAGGCATTGGTCTTGTCATGGGGGAACCCGGTTCAGGCAAGACAACTGGGCTGAGGGCATATCTGAATCAGCTCAACCCCGCGTCTTACCATGTTTGTTACTTTGCACTGTCCACTTTAAATGTCCGGGAGTTTCTCAACGGACTGGCAATCGAGCTAGGGGAAACGCCAGCATTTCAGCGTGTCAAAACGATCCACCTGATTCAGCAGGCTGTTCAGTCCATGTTCCATGAACGCAAGACCACACCGGTAATTGTTCTAGATGAGATGCATTTGGCTTCCAATGCGATCTTTAATGAACTGCGCCTGATTCTCAACTTCGAGATGGACTCGCACAATCCGTATATTCTGATCATGGCTGCCCAGCCGCCTATTAGGGCAAAGCTGAACCTGAACGCTCATCTGCCGCTAAGGCAGCGGATTTTGGTCAAGTACACTCTGCAGGGGCTGAAAGAAGATGAGTTAGGAAACTACCTGGCCAGCAGACTAGCTTTTGCTGGAAACAGTGACCAGATCTTTCTGGACCAATCGCTTTCGGCTATTTACTCCATCAGCGGAGGCCTGCCCCGTGTTGTGAACAGCTTGGCAACCAACTGCCTCATCTACGCCTGTCAACAAGGGGAAAGGTACGTGGATGAAGAATGTGTCTACCAAGCGGCCAACGAACTAAAACTCTAATCAGACCAGGGCCATCTTGAAATCTCAGGATGGTCTTTTTGAACCCTTGGGATAATTTATTTTGAGAGAAATTCTCCCGCGGCTAAAACAGTGTGAGAATGGCTCTCTTTCCTCTAGTCAAAACTGCCCAAAAGACCGTGAGAAAAAAAGCTAATTAAATTCGAGAGTTAACATCATACCTCAGGTAGTCCAATGCTCCCTCTTAGTCGCCCATCTTAGGGGCGCCTTACTGGCAGGATTAGCCAGTACCAGATAGAATACATTGTTTAACGGAGTTATGTTTTAGCTAACGGTGTTATTTCTGTGTTTCTGCAAAGAGGTGAGAGTTATGAGCAAAACTGAACAAGACGTAACAAAGCTCTTAGAAGACTATGTCAAGAAGGACAAGATACGTAAGAAAGACATTCCAGAAGTGATATTTGCGATTCAAACTGCCTTCGAACAAGAAGAACTATCGCCCAGTAAGATTGTCGATCTTGTGACAAGCATGCACTTCACAATAATAGGACCTTTTGCTGAAGAGATTTTGCTAACCTTGCCCGAACACCAGCAGATCATGATTTTGGACTCATTCCTAAACGCTGATAGAATCAATGCAAATGCAGCCCACTATGGTATAAGACGAGTGATTAAGTTGGTAAGTGCCTTGCTTGGTAAGGGCGCTAGTTCCGCTCATGTTGATAAAGCACTGAGAAGAGCGGTTAACTTGTATAGTGAAAAGGGATCCAACGAGAAGACAGATGAGGTTTTCCGAGACTGTATCAGTGATTTACTGGACCTCGACTATGATTCTTGGGAGAACAACGAAGTAACGACTTTGTGCATGTGGCTGCAGAGTATGGTCGATTACATAGAAGATGAGAATCTTGTAGGTCGAATTAGAAACTTCCATGGTAGATGGATGAAGACACCCACTGAGAAGGAAGTCCATCCACCTGCAGAACAATTACCTCAAAAAGGTTTACTGCACCAAGGTGAGAGGCTTTTTAGGGAACTCGAGACCTTCTTTGTGAACCTATCTAAAGAATACGTCGAGACCAAGGCAAGCGAAGCCGCTGTTAGGGCGGATTTTGATGAACTAGGAACAAGATATAAGCAACTCCAATCAATCGTCGAGCAGTTGCAAGAAAAAAACCACGCATTGAGTGGGACTGTTAATGAGTTGAACCAGTGCATGAAAGAGCTAAGGGATGAAAACACCGAGCTTAACCGGCGGCTCGAGATCGCATACTCTGCTGAGGGTAATCAAGCGAAGTATGAGCTGGAAGTATATAAAGCTGATCTTGTTAAGCGTTTGGGAACCAAATATCAGGACTACTTGTACATGGCTTCTCAGGACGCGAGCCCTGAAAGCTATCAGATACTTCTAACTGTCCTTGAGGATGTTTTTGACACATTGCGACGGAAGGGAATTGAGTTTGCCATATAGGAGGTTAGAGCGTTGAGTGGGATCCATTTCGGAATTGACTTCGGGAACACTAACACTAGTGTGGTCCAGCTGACTACTGATGCTAAAGGCACGAAGTATACGGTGTTAGCAGACTCAGTTCCATCACTCCTTGCCATTCGACGGAATAACTCAGGAGATGTTCTTTTTGGCAGACAGGTCAAGTTTCGCAGACAGCAATTAACAGAGGAGTATGAGATTATCAGCTCCTTCAAGTCTTTGCTAGGTACCGGCGCGACAAAGAGGATTGATGGGAAAGAGATATCTGCTATAGAGCTTACTGCGCGCTTATTGCATGAACTGAAGGACCACATTAGACAGCAAACGGGCATGGATATTGATAACGCTACTTTCTCTATACCGGTTGATTTCACCAGCAGGCAACGGAGGGAGTTGAGAGAAGCTGCCGGTATAGCAGGAATTACTGTAAATAGCTTTGTCAGCGAATCGACAGCTGCCTATGTTGGGTGCCTTGATGATATCCGCCATTATTCCAAAGTCGCGGTTTTTGATTGGGGAGGCGGCACTCTAGATATAAGTGTCCTTGAAAAGGTGGGTACCGAGCTTAAAGAGCTTGCTAAGCGGGGGCAGAATCTTGGAGGCGACGACATCGACCGTATTTTGGCAAACAAGATTCATGTCGGACTGGCGGAAAAACATGGCTTTGGTTCATTTGATTCTATGCCAGCACGTGACAGAGACTACCTTTTGGAACGATGTGAGATTGCAAAGATTGAACTATCGGAAGAGGACCTTACAAGGCTCAATCTGGTTAGCTATGGGGGCGTTAGCAGCAATAAGAGTCTTAGTATCAACGAGTTTCGTGATCTAATCATTCCCGAGGTGAAACGAGCTGCTCAACTTTTGGAAGAGACGCTAAACCAGGCCGGCTGTTACGCTCAACTGGATGCCATTCTCATGGTAGGAGGCAGTTCCAACATACGGGCTATTCGCCAACTCTTTGAAATGTCTTTTGAACCAAGGAATATACACGTCGTTTACAGTGAGAAAGATGTTCAGGTAGCGGCTGCAAAGGGTGCAGCGTGGCTTGATTCTGTGCCCTCCGCCTATCGTCTGCAGCAGACGATAGGGGTTTTGATGTCGGATCAAGTAATTCATCCTCTCTTGGATGTGGGCGAGACGGTACCTTGTGATAGCGGAGAGGTTCGCTTCTCGTTAATTGAAGAAAGTACATCTGCAAACATCATAATTGTGGACAAGAATGGGAGGAGGCTGTGCGTAGATACACTCCCTGTGAAAGGTTTCTTGACAGAGGCGATCAATATCCGTGCCACGGTCGATGAAGATCTAAACGCAGTGATTCAGATGTATAGCACTCACAGACCGGAGGATGTAAGGAGACAAGTACTGCCCAGTATAGAACTGAGCTATGATCTGGAAGTAAAGCCAGAGATTAAGCCGATGAACTTCGTTAGATCAAAGAGAGACAATATCTGTTCCTACCGTGACTGCAATGGAATGGTTTATCGCGATGGCTATTGTAGATATCACTTCCGCTATGAGAAAGCGGCTTCCAAATGAGTTAGGGGGGATCGGTGTGCCACAATCCAACTTGGTCTTGTACAGTAACATATATAAGCATAACGGACGGCTCAATGATGAGGATTTTGTGGCTAGAGTGAGAGGATATACCGCACTCAAGAAGCTTCAAGAGCAGTTGGGCACTAACTATGATCATCTCCTAACATCTGCTCAGAAGGAAGAGCTAGTTAATGGACCGCCTAAATGTCCATGCGATGAAGATCTATCTTTTGGGTATGTTCGTGAAAATGGAAAGCTAAAATGGGTTCATCGATGCGAAATGCATGAATGTCCCCGGTACCCGAAGTGTTCTGACTATCCGAATTTTCGCCCCATTTATAGAGACGCACCTAGATTTCCGTCGCAATCCGCAATACACGAGAGACCACGGATTATAGACTGGACTTACCTAGAACCGTTGGGTTCCGAATCTTCTACTAGTTTTCAAATAGAGCTGCATGGACATAGCGAGTCCGCAGCAGATCTTGGTGTTATCGACGAGCGCAATACTGTAGATGATGGAGCAGAAGTTGCTGCTGTTCAGGAAGTTCTGGAAGAACCACTGACTCTAGAGGCTTCTCAGAAACTAGGCCAGAATTACGCATTCATGTACTCACAGATATCTGATCCAACCCCCTTAATAACCTGTCCTTCATCCAATAGAGTGTTGGTCAATGCTGGACCAGGCACAGGTAAGACATACACTGTTATCCAGCGATTAGCCTACCTAGTGCAAAATGATATGGTCAATCCTCAAAACGTCTTGGTACTCTGCTTTTCGCGCGATGCGGTGTCCGTGATACGAGAACGACTGGAGGCTGAGATCAGATCAGGGACGTTACCATGGAGAACGCGGGAGTTGTTCCATGGTATAAGAACATTGGATTCATATGCCACCTGGATGATTAGGGACGTTTGTGAGTCGTTGGATTCAATGTACTATGACGATAGAATCGAGGAGTTTATCACACAGTTAGAGGGAGAGCCTGATGCACTTGAAAATCTCGAATACTTAATAGTCGACGAAATTCAGGACTTGGTTGGTGTTCGAGCACGGATGATACAGTCTATTCTCAAACATATCCACTGTGGTTTTATGCTCTTAGGCGACAAGTGTCAGAGTATATTCGATTATCAGGTGGCGGAGAATCAGAATGAATTGACATCAAAAGCCTTCTACGCCTGGTTAGAGACTAGTTTTGAGAGCATGGATGGCTATGAACTGACTAACAACCACAGACAGACGCCTGCTTTAGCAATGATTTCAAATGATCTGCGTACTGCGATTCTATCAAGCAGTTTCCCTACAGCAAAGCAGACCGTCTCAGAGTATATGGAACTAATTGAGGAGATGGATATTAGTCTTCTCGAAGAGAAGTTAGAGGAACAACCTGATCAAAAGTGGGCTATTCTATGTCGCAATAATGCTAGAGTTGCAGCTCTGAGTAATGAGCTTTATTGTCGGGATATAGAGCACAGTGTCGCACTTGGTTCACAGCATGCGGTTCTAGTACCTTGGATTGCTCAAGTCCTATCTCGGTTTACAGATAGACATATTAGCTTTAAGGATTTTCACTTGAAAGCTTTAGAATTGGGTTTAAGTGAGGTAGAAGCCAAATGGAAAGTTCTTAAAGAGCTGGAAGGTGAAGATGTTGAGGAAGTACTTGAAATAGCCCGTTTACGGGACACACTCCTGTGGAGGCGCAACATCCCGAAAGAGTTGGACCTAGCTTTGCAGACATCAAATGTAGTGGTTTCTACGATCCATCGTGCAAAAGGTAAAGAGTATGACAATGTCTTGTGGGTAATCGAAGGTGATGAAGCGAATGAGCCAAATGTCGTCTATGTGGCTGTGAGCCGCCCTAAAACGGGTCTCTATATCAGTGAAGTAAAAAAACCATTATATGTAAAATCTTTGCCTAGCTCTAGGTTAATCGAATCCCGTTGGTCTCGCAGACGCTCGGCAAAGAATCCACACTGTAGCGCTATCGTTTTAGGTTTAGAAGGAGACGTCGACCCCTTTAGTGTCCTATCTAAGGAGAGAGCGGCCGCTATAGAACGCCAGGAGTACATAGAGAAGTACGTGCAACCAGGTGATAGTGTCGAAATCGGCTTGTTGGACGGGCGTTACAGGGTCTTTCATGGTGGGAGGGAAATAGCATGGTTATCTGAACGAGTCGTAAATGATCTGTGGAACGGTATGCAAGTAACCAATAGAAGTCAGAACTACCCAAAAGAGTTACGGGGATGTTACATTCGAGCAGTAACAACATTGGTAAACAGAGGCTTCAATGAGAGTGTTCCTGAGCCCTTTGCTTTATCGTGTTTTTGGTTAGGTATTGAAGTCGGGGGACTAGCGAAGACATCGTGGTATTAGGTGGTGTGAATGGTCAATATACAGGATTATTATAATGCGCGTGATACTATCGAAGAGTTCCTACGATTGGAGCTCATCGGGCCGGTTTCTGAGGATGAGACTTTACGAGAGCGCCCTGATACAGTCTATTCGCTTGGTGTTCTTTGGCCGCAAAGACACCGCTTGGAAGGTACGGTGAAAGCAGACGATGCTGTCGATTTATTGATCAATGAGTTGCACGGTGATGAGGCTGATACTCAACTGTC
Source organism: Peptococcaceae bacterium 1109 (assembly GCA_001028815.1). Taxonomy (GTDB): domain Bacteria; phylum Bacillota; class Limnochordia; order Darwinibacteriales; family Darwinibacteriaceae; genus 1109. The sequence goes on along the minus strand of LDJB01000003.1, from coordinate 5,022 downwards.
AGACCTTGCTTTTTCTGATTTGGAGGAAGACCTAGAAGATATCTCTAGTAGGGTGTTAAATACAAACGCATATAAGCCGTCTGGGCTAGGCATTACTGTCATGGTGCCTCCATATGTAACCTGGATCAAAGCTCGCTTCACCGGCGCCCGTTATCGTTTTGATCAACAGGAGGAGATACGTAAAAGGAACCTTCGTGACGGTAGTGTTACTTCTCGCAAATGGACTGTTAGTGTTTATCACAGAGAACCCTTTGACACTGGTGAACTTGTCCTAGATGTGGCAAATAACAGGGTGTATCCTGACGGTTTTCCTGATCTTGAGTTGGCGATTTTTGTGCGCCACAGATACGCAGATGGAAGTAGACTTGTGACGATATGTGTGACGAATACATCTACTCCGAAGACGACCAGTCTAGTTGATGTAGCTCAAAATGCTGTGTTTCAAAGCCTATTGGAGCTGAAAGTCGATAGTACGTTCCTTGCCCTTGAGGAAAAGAATGCTATCCACCATGATCTTGAGTTAGAGACGCTTAATATGCTGTATAGAAATGTAGCAAATTTCGCGATCGGTCATGGATGTTCTGTAAAGTGGGAGATGGAGAATGGCAGCGTACGTCAAATAGCCAGTGAGTTTTTTCCTCGTGTCGACTTGGTGCCCATGGAGCCAAGAGTGATAGACCCAGGGCTTCGTTTGGAGCTAGAATTCTTGGCGAGATGTAATCGTAGAGATGGAGTTGAAAATCTCCATTTACTAGTCAATCGCTACCGCGAATGGCTTGTAGACCTGAAGCAAAAGGCGTTGGACATCTCCGGCTTTAAGAAGGCAATGACAAATAGCTTTGCTAACATAGAAAACTGCCTCGAAAGGCTGAGTAACGGTATCAAAATTCTGAAAAAAAACGACCTTGCTTGGCAAGCCTTTCAGTTGACAAACGAGGCAATGTTGATGCAACGGGTTAATTCGGGTAAGGCCATGGGACATCAGGTTACTCCCCAAACGGTCGCTTGGTATCCGTTTCAGTTAGCGTATATCCTGCAAGTCATACCGGATATCGTTGAAGAGGCCTCTGAATGGCGCGATATTGTCGATCTACTATGGTATCCAACTGGTGGCGGAAAAACGGAAGCTTACTTGGGTTTGGCTGCCTTTACGTTATTCTATAGACGCTTGTCGTTGGGTAAGAAAAGTTCAGGCGTTACTATTCTGATGCGCTATACACTTCGTCTCTTAACGGCGCAACAGTTTGAGCGTGCTAGTTCACTGATTTGCGCTTGTGAGTATCTGCGACATACAAAAGGGATTCCTGGTGGCGAGATATCAATCGGGTTGTGGGTAGGACAGAGTGTAACACCTAATTCGATTGAGGATGTGGAAAAAGCGTTGCAAGATCTTCGTTTAGGACGTCGCCTCCTGGAGAAAAACCCTGTTCAGATATTTCGGTGTCCGTTTTGCGGAGAAAAGCTTGACGTTGGCTGCTATGCAGTTGAAGATGATTCTCTACGGATATCTTGCAGGAATGGGGATTGCCATTTTAGCAGAGGGCTTCCTATTTATGTTGTTGATGATGATATATACGCTAAGCGACCGACGCTTGTGCTGGGAACTGTGGATAAGTTTGCACGAATCGTTTGGCAAGACCGGACCACTGCCATATTTGGTTCAGATGGATTGACGCCACCACCAGAGCTTATTATCCAGGATGAATTGCACTTGATATCAGGACCATTAGGTTCTTTAGCAGGACTTTACGAGTGTGCAATAGATGAACTATGTACGTCTAACAACATACGACCGAAAGTAATTGCGTCTACAGCAACGGTTCGTAACGCGACCAACCAGATCAAGGCGCTGTATAACCGTGATTCCTTCCAGTTTCCACCTACAGGATTAGATATTGACGATCTCTTTTTTGCAGTCCGATCTGATCCCAACAAGCGGCCTTCGCGGAGATACTTGGGCATCTGTGATACGGGAAACAGTATGTTGGACCTCCTAGTTCGTGTATACGGGTGTTTACTGTTTGCCGCCAAGTATTTAGAAGCGACTGGGTGCCCCGCGGAAGTTGTTGATCAGTATTATACCATTGTTGGTTACTTCAATACGCTTCGTGAGCTTGGTAGTTCGGCGACCGTAATAAGTGATCGTGTTGTCGCTTACTCGAACTCTCTTCGTTTACACAAGTTCAGGGCCTATGCCGAGCAAGTGAACATGGAAAAGATTACAATTGGTAGTCATCGAGAATTGACGTCTAGACGTTCCACACAAGAAATCAAGGAAACTCTGGAAGATTTAGACTACAGGTATCCAGACAAACGTGCCATATCTTATGTTTTGGCTTCAAATATGCTGTCGGTGGGTATAGACATTGGGCGCCTCGGCGTAATGACAGTATATAGACAGCCAAAACTTAACGCTGAGTACATTCAAGCAACGAGTCGTGTTGGTAGAAGTAATCCTGGCCTAGTTATAACAATGTACAGCAACTTGGCTAGTCGGGACAAGTCCCATTTCGAGCAGTTCATCTATTACCATGATACCTTCTACAAACACGTGGAGCCGACAAGTGTTACGCCATTTTCTTATAGGTCCTTGGAAAAGGCGCTCCATGCCGTATATGTAGCTCTGGTTCGCCACAAAGTAGATAGATTGCGGTCCAATTCTGATGCTGTACATTACGATCGAGACCATCCCGAAGTTCGCAGAATACGTAAGTATCTATTGGAGCGCGTGGAGGATGTGGCACCTGAGGCTTTGGAACATGCCGGGTATTGGTTGACAGATTTTGAGGAGTTATGGCAGTCAATTGTCACAAACGGCGCTGGTCTCGTGTACAGCCTTGGGAATAAGCCAGAGAGCCAGGTTACAACCCTCCTGATCGAATCCGAAACACTTAATACCACTGAAATCCCTTCTACATTGAACTCTCTACGGAATGTGGATGGTATGTCCAATGTATATCTTTTGGAACGGAAGGAATAGGAGATAACAATGAGACCTTTCGGTAGCAGAAGACCTAAGAACAACAGGAAGAATACGTACGTTGGAACGATAAGGAAGAGCCAGTTAGTGACTACATACGCCCCCGGCTCTATCGTTGATTTTGTCAACGATACAGTAATGATTGCTGGTACCGATTCTTGGGGATGGGATAACGACGAAGAATATATTGTGCACCATGAAAATCTTCAGAAATTGCTTGGTGTCCAATATTTCTTGGAACCGAAAGTCGATGGAAAACGGCGACCCTTTTTTTCAGATAGAAGCGAAGATATCCCATCGTATCGTTTTCCGGAAATCTTATACTGCACTAGCTGCCGACGGCTATTCCATTCATCAGCCTTCAAATATCGTACAACCCACAGGTTGCGGTGTGTGTGTAACAGGGAGACTCTACTGCCTTCAAGGTTTGTCGTCGTTTGCCCCAAGGGACATATCGAGGACTTCCCCTATGACAAATGGGTGCATCAGGGCAAAGCATGCTCTGTCAATCCCCTAAGGCCAGAATTGGCGATGTTTAATATAGAGGGTCGTGGTAGCATAGAGAGTCTAGTCGTAAAGTGTGAGAGCTGTGGGGTAACAAAAGGCCTTGCGAGTGCTTTTGCTCAAGATGCGTTAGTAGGTCTGGTAGAGTGCACCGGCAAGTCACCTTGGTTACCCAGTGATGATGACCAAGGGTGTGGTGAGCAATTAGTAACACGACTGCGGTCATCATCAAGTGTCTATTTCCCAGCCACTGTGAGCGCGATAAAGATCCCACCTTGGAGTGCCAAGGTTTTTACCATTCTGGAGAAGAAGTTCGATATTCTAGACATGGCAGGGGACAAGAGCGAAGCCATCAGACGACATGTCTCACCGCATGTTCCTGACATGTCAGAAGAAGAAGTAATGTCGGCTTATCTCAGACTTAAAGAAAGTCGAGAACTAGAGGGCCGCCGTACTTGGACAGATGTCTATTATGAAGAGTATTGCGCGCTGACTCATGATGAAGCTTTTGATGAGGAATACTCATCGCAGTTATTGCCAGCGCCGCAGGGATATGAACGCTGGATTGAAAAGACTGTTGCAGTGGACTGTTTGACAGAAGTAAACGCTTTTATCGGGTTTACGCGTCTGACTCCATGGAATGGTTCATTAGATGACGAGCGCCTTGCACCTATATCAGTACGAAAACATAATTGGCTTCCTGCAGTGAAAATGAGGGGCGAAGGTATTTTCATCCAATTCAAGGCAGATCTAATTGAAGAATGGGAGCGCAGAGCAGGCGATTTCTATGAGCCAATGATGAGTAACCTGGAGAAATCTTGGTTTTGGAACGAAAGGGCTTCGGCGGGTTATGTGTTGTTACACACGTTCTCTCATCTGCTCATTCGGCAACTAGCTCTTGAATCCGGGTACGGGATAGCCTCACTTAAGGAGAGAATCTATAGCACCACATTGTCGGACTCAGGTGAGAAGCGGACTATGGCGGGTGTTCTGATCTATACCGCAGCACCAGATGCTGATGGGAGTCTGGGGGGACTCGTAGAACAATCGTATCCAGAGCGCTTAGGTCGTCTCATAGACAACATGCTCATCGAAGCAGAGTGGTGTTCATCGGATCCACTGTGTATTGACTCATACGGAGACAGAGCTCAAGGAACTGATTCACTAAACTACGCTGCTTGTTATGCTTGTGCTTTATTACCGGAGACATCATGCGAGTTTCGAAACGTTCTCTTGGATCGTGCAGCACTTATTGGTCGTCCCGAGTCGCCTGAACTAGGCCTCTTCCGAACGGTATTGGGCGAAGTATGACAAGAACGGATGGAGGTATTCAGCATGAAGCTGTCCAGCACACCTTCACGGAAAAGTTAGCGCAAAATGTCAGTGTTTCAACGCACTACTGTGTAAAGCGGAAATCGGTGATAGTACTAACTCGACCAAGCATTGGCGTACCTTAGGACTATTGCCAGCAGATAGCAATAGCTCAGAAGACGTTGATCTTCGCCAACTCATGGAGGCTGTACCAGGGATCGGTTTGA
>LDJB01000002.1:606321-653310 GCA_001028815.1 Peptococcaceae bacterium 1109 | reverse complement strand
CAAACTGATACTTCTTACCATCGATAGTTCGCTGAATCCTGAAACGATTCTGCCCCTTCATTACCCCTACTGTTACCAAACCGAAACGAGTATTCACTTTCTTTGCCACAAAAAAAGAGCCTCCTCGTGCGGCCAGAGACAGAATATCACCATGAAAAGAGTACAAAAGAGTACAACCCAATGCTTACATCGGTGAATTATTCGTGCCTTTGGCCACCGCTAAAGTGGCTCTACAACAGCATTTTCAAAATGGCGGCCCCGGCAGGAATCGAACCTGCGGCACATGGTTTAGGAAACCACCGCTCTATCCCCTGAGCTACGGGGCCGTTTTTGCTACACGTTATTATACCACATCTACCCCTGCATTACAACGCCTTGCTAACACCCGGGCTATTGGATTGCGCTCCTGATGTCCTGGATCCGGTCTGATGCTTGACGGCGGTAGCGCTCGCTCCCACCTTTGATACTCAGCACTTCCCACAGATAACGAAGAGCTTCATCGCGCTTGCCCAAACGGAGGCAAAGCTCTGCCATAATGAGGAACAACCGCTGATCGCCCTCATCACTGCGGCGGCCTGAAACGATGGCCTCTTCGAAATAGGCTAGGGCCCTTTCTGCCGCTTGTTGTGCCCAGTTCTGTTCCCCCATGTCCTCGTACAGCCACAAGAGCTTCAACCAAGTGTTCCCGAACTGCACCGCGGGGGCACCCATGAACTCCAACGTCCTGAGCACGAGAAAGTAGGACAAGAACACTTCCTGCAGAGTGCGGCTTGCGGAGAATTGGAAATCCCCCTTAAGAGGATAGCGCTGCTGCTGTCCACGGATCTTGCCAGCAATGGTTGGACTTATCTGTTCGAACTGGTTTGCCGGTTGAGCGTAAAGACACTCTGGGCACACCCAGGCATGATACCACAAGGGCTCAAAGCCCCCATTGATCACGCGGAAATCAGGGCAGATTCTCTCTGTCATGAGGCGCGATTCTCTGATGCTGTGCGTGGAAAACGAGGCTTGGCATACTGGGCACTGCACCGTTTTGATATACAAAAACTCCCCATCGCTTTCCGGCCTCTGGGCATCGCTTTGCGGATGGCCAGGAGGGAGGAGTTCCCTTAAGCTCTGGTGAAGCTGCCGCTGAGGAGCGGCTTGGGCTTGACCCCTTCGTTCCACGGAAGATGGTATGTAAGCGGCCACTGCTTTCAGCAAGATGAAACCCAGCTGAGGCTGGCGCTGAAAAAACTCAGGCAAGTTCTCTTCATTTAGAACCAGCACACTGGTATCGTTCACGCACAGCGCGGAGGTTTTGTAAGGCTCTTGGCGGAGAAACTCCACCGCCCCCACAACCCCACCAGTGGACAGCTTTTCAACTGTGTGGCCATCCACCAATTCCACTGTGCCCGTGACGATGAAATACATCTCCCGGGCCGGATTACCCTTAACGAACAACGGCTCTCCACGGCGAAACTCGGTGACAGCAAAGCCATTCAATATGCCTCAGTCCTTGTCTGGCAAGTGATATTGTTCTCAAATTCAGTTTACCACGATTTTCCCATAGAAAAAAGGGGAGTTCACCTCCCCTTTAGCCGTTAGCGTTATTAGAATGCAAGGAACTTGCTGGCGGGAGCGCTGCAAACAGGGCATTTGTCTGGTGCCTCTCCCTCTGCAGTGTAACCGCAGACGTCACAGATCTGGATGGTGCCGATTTCAATGTCCTTCTTTTCCATGACAGTCTTCTTAGCGTCAGTGTACATTTCCGCGTGAATCTTTTCCGCTTCAAGAGCGTAATGGGTAGAACGGACAGCGCCCTTTTCTTCCTGCAATTCTGCAACAGCGTGATAAGCAGGATACATCTCTTCTACCTCAAAAGTCTCGCCATTGATTGCATCTTGGAGGTTCTCGGTAGAATCCTTAATGCCGCCCAGTTCTTTCAGGTGGTTGCGTGCGTGTACCAGCTCAGCATAGGCAATTGCTTTGAACAGGCGGGCCACATTGGGAAGGCCTTCCTTTTCAGCAACGCTGCTGTAGATCTGGTATTTCATGTGGGCCTGGCTCTCGCCAGAAAAGGCGTCACGCAGGTTTTGCTCGGTCATTATGCGCATACTTCCATTCCTCCTGAGTTCGTTATTTTCTTATGGTAAGAATTACTATACCATATTTCTTAATGGTTATCAATGCTAATTATACCTATCCCCTTACATATTGCTATACATTCTTAATAAACCTCAGACCCTAAATGTTGACACAGAACACCCGTTTCACGCGGAATGTTGTGGGTAACCTGTGTATACTGTGGATAACTCACGCTAGTTTGGGCGCCGGTACAGTAGTTGGTTGCCCTTTTTACCTGCTTGATGTATAATCCCCGCTTCCCGGAGTGTATAGGTAATCGTCCTTGCCCTGGCAGTAGAGATTTGCAGTGCCTGCCCTAGTTCCTTGTTGGAGAACTCTTCCGGCAAGTCCTGGGGCAGAACGTCCACGTAATCCCTGGGAGAAGAAAACACCCTGCTTTCTACTACATCCATCAGGCGGCGATCAATAATACTGACCCCATTCCTGCGCCAGCTCCCCCGCCCATCCGCACAGCGCACCTCTTCTTCTACAACCAACAGGACCTCTAGGCGAAGGTTCGGGTGCGTGAGCAGGCTGGGCATGTAAACTAGCTCAGAGAATACGTCCCATACAGTGCCTTCTTTGGGCGATTTCCGGCGACGAAGCCTCTCACCCGTTTCTGGAGATATGTAGGCGATATACTTGATCTGAGCCACCGGATACACTAAGTGCACCACGTGTTCTTCAAGAAGAGACCCGAGTTTCCTGCGAAAAGCTGCGAAGTTGCCGCTCTGGATCTCAACTAGGCGGCCCTGTTTGACAATGTCCACTACATAGCGCCCTACTTCACTCTCCACCAAGTCTCCAGGCTCAACGTACAGATCCTTCAGGGCAGAATGGAGCGACATCTCATTCATCGTGCCAATCCCAGCCTCGCGCAAAACACCCACAGCCATCTCTCCTAACTACAATAGCATGTACCATTTCCTGCCACGCCATACCCACCTATACTATATAGGGCTAGGATAAGAGTGTCAAAGGGCGGGGCCGGTCAGAAACAGGCTTCTCATCCTGCTTAGAGGCAAGCCCAAGTGTTGACTTTCCTATCCAAACTTGCTACAATGACAGAAGATTCATCTGCTACAAGCTTTGAATGGGAGTAGTAGGGCCAATTTTCCCAGAGAGCTGCCGGATGGTGCGAGGCAGCAGCTGAGCCTGAACTCGCCCAGGAGCTGTTGGGGTGAAGTGGAAGTAACTCCAACCGGTAACCCCGTTAAAGGTTTCGAGTGAACACAGTTGCACAGGGCAGCCGTGTTAATTAGAGTGGTACCGCGACCCGTTCGTCTCTAAGGCGAACGGGTTTTGTGCCTGTTAGGAGGGAATTGCCTTGGAACGGAAGTACAATCCCCAAGAAATTGAACCCAGATGGCAGGATTTTTGGGAGCAGAAAGGAACTTTCCGCACCTCTGAAGATCATTCCAAGCCTAAATTCTACGCGCTCATCGAATTCCCTTACCCCTCCGGTGAAGGGCTGCACGTGGGGCACCCTCGCCCATACACGGCTTTGGACATCGTGGCGCGCAAGCGGCGGATGCAGGGCTACAACGTCCTCTTTCCCATGGGTTGGGATGCCTTCGGCCTGCCGACGGAAAACTATGCTATCAAAAACAAGATCCATCCCCGGATTGTGACAGAGCGGAATATCGCCCGCTTCAAGGAACAGCTCCGGTCACTGGGATTCTCCTTTGATTGGTCCCGGGAAGTGAACACCACCGATCCTGAGTACTTCAAGTGGACCCAATGGATTTTCCTGAAGCTGTTTGAAAAGGGCCTGGCTTACAAGCAAGAAATGCCCATCAACTGGTGCCCGTCGTGTAAGATCGGCCTGGCCAACGAAGAAGTGGTAAACGGCGGCTGTGAGCGGTGCGGCAGCGAAGTGGAAATGCGGGTAAAGAATCAGTGGATGCTGAAGATCACTGCCTATGCCCAACGCCTCATCGATGACCTGGAACTGGTGGATTATATCGACCGGGTGAAAGTGCAGCAGCGGAACTGGATCGGACGCTCTGAAGGCGCAGAAGTGGACTTCCCTGTAGTAGGGACTCCCCACAAGCTGCGTGTCTTCACAACGCGCCCTGACACCATCTTCGGCGCCACGTACATGGTCATTTCTCCGGAGCATCCCCTCCTTGACGAATTCAAAGAGCAGATCAGCAACTATGCTGAGCTCATGGCGTACCGGGACCAAGCAAAGAAGAAGTCCGATTTCGAACGGGCTGAGCTGACTAAAGACAAGACAGGTGTAGAAATCAAGGGGCTGCGGGCTTTGAACCCAGCCACAGGCAATGAGATTCCCATCTGGATTTCTGACTATGTCCTCATGACCTATGGTACCGGCGCCATTATGGCTGTTCCTGGCCACGATGAACGGGACTGGGAGTTTGCCCGGAAGTTCGGCCTACCCATCGTGGAAGTGGTGGTTGGAGGCAACGTGCAAGAGGAAGCATACACCGACACCCAATCGGGGATCATGGTAAACTCCGGCTTCCTTAACGGCTTGGAAGTGTCAGAGGCCATCAAGAAGATCACTGCCTGGCTGGAAGAACAAGGGCTGGGGCGGCGGAAAGTCAACTTCAAACTGCGTGACTGGGTCTTCTCCCGCCAACGCTATTGGGGCGAACCCATTCCCTTGGTGCACTGCGACAAGTGCGGATGGGTGCCTGTCCCTGAAGAGGAACTCCCGGTAGTCCTCCCCGATGTGGAAAACTACGAGCCAACAGATACAGGAGAATCACCGCTGGCAAAGATCAGGGATTGGGTGGAGACGACCTGTCCCAAGTGCGGCGGCCCCGCGGAGCGGGAAACAGACACCATGCCACAGTGGGCAGGGTCATCATGGTACTTCCTCCGCTATACCGATCCTCAAAACGATGAGGATCTTGCGGCCAAAGACAGGCTCGACTACTGGCTGCCTGTGGACTGGTACAACGGTGGGATGGAACACACCACCCTGCACCTGCTCTACTCCCGGTTCTGGCACAAGTTCCTGTATGATATCGGTGTTGTGTCCTATCCGGAACCCTATAAAAAGCGTACTTCCCACGGGATGATTCTTGGGGAAAACAACGAAAAGATGTCTAAGTCCAGGGGCAACGTTGTTAACCCCGACGAGATTGTGGCGGAATACGGTGCGGATACGCTGCGGCTGTACGAGATGTTTATCGGCGACTTTGAGAAGAGCGTTCCCTGGTCCACCGATGGCGTTAGGGGCTGCAGGCGCTTCCTTGATCGGTTCTGGCGTTTGCAAGAGATGGCTGTGCCAGGCAAGGAGTTCAACCCGAGTCTGGAAACGAGCTTCCACAAGACCATTAAGAAGGTCAGCGAAGACTACGAGAACCTCAAGTTTAACACAGCCATCGCCGCGATGATGGCCTTGCTGAACGAAATCTTTGCCGTGGGCCGCATTACCCACGCTGAGCTGAAGACGCTACTCATCCTCCTCAATCCAGTAGCTCCCCACATCACGGAAGAAATGTGGGTACGCATGGGCTTCCCTGGTTACGTACATGCCCAGGAATGGCCCAAGTGGGATCCGGATAAGGTTATTGAAGAAACGGTGGATATTGCAGTGCAGATTAACGGCAAGGTCCGGGGCGAGATTACTGTATCCCTCACAGACCCTGTGGAACGAGCACGGGAGCTGGCCATGGCTAATGGAAACATCCAGCGCTACATTGAAGGGAAAAACATCGTCAAGGAAATCTACGTCCCCGGCAAGATCTACAATATTGTGGTGAAGTAAGGGACCCACAGCACAAGGAAAGCCCCATCTGCCCTAGAGCAGGTGGGGCTCTTTTGTTCATTCCGTCAAGTAACCACGGGCGATGGCTTCACGGATTAGATCTTCCGCAAATTCGCCCAACTCAACGGAGGCATCCTTGATGGGTGCCAAGCGTTTCATAACCTTGGCCAAGGGCACCCTATGGGCTACCCACGTGCCTCCGCCAGTGTGATAGTTTTGCAAGATGGGCTGGAGGCGATCCAGGCAAACAGCAAACCGGGCTTCAGGGGTTCGATGCTCCTCGAACTCAAGCCACAACCCCAGGTATTCTTCCCTTTGGTCCTCCGGAAGGAGGCTGTAAATCCGCTCCGCAGCGACCCTTTCCCGTTCAGCCTTGTTGATGTTGGCTTCATCGTCGTAGCAGAAAACATCCCCAGCATCGACCTCAACAAGATCGTGGAGAAGCACCATCTTCAGCACCCGCACAAGGTCCACAGGCTCATCCACATACTCCTGGAGAAGGCACGCCATCACTGCCAGGTGCCAGGAATGCTCCGCATCGTTTTCCCGGCGGGATCCATCCACGATGAGGTTCTGGCGAAAAACCTGCTTGAGTTTGTCTATTTCAACGATGAACGCCAACTGCTGGTGCAGACGTGCTTTAGCCACTATGTCACTTCCTACTTCTGAAAGTACGCTACAGTCTCTCTCAGGCCTGTGGGGAAATCCACCTCTGGCTCCCAGCCCAAGACCTTCCGGGCCCGGGTAATATCTAAGGCGCTGCGGCGCAAATCCCCTACTCGCTCACCTGCGGGAAGCAAGGGGACATCGTACTTCCCTGTGGCATCTTGGAGATAGCGGTAAACCTGCCCAGTGGACACCTCTTGACCTGTACCGATGTTGAAAATGAGATTGTCACCTTTATCTAGGGCAATGACATTGGCCCGGGCAACATCCCCTACATAAACGTAGTCCCGGGTGCAGCCATCAGGCATATCCTCATAGGCATAGAGCTTGCTGGGCCTGTCATGCAAGAGGTTCTCTAAGAAAATGGGGGTGACGCCGCACTCTCCTTCGGCTATCTGCCGAGGCCCGTATACGTTCGCGTAGCGGAGAACAACGTATGTGAGACCGTGAGTTATGCGGTAGAAATCCAAGTACTTCTCACTGGTGAATTTAGTAATGGCGTAGGGCGAGATGGTTTGAACCGGTGAATCCTCTGGAGTAGGGATCACATCTGCATCTCCTAAGAGAGCTCCCCCAGTGGAACTGAAGATTACTCGCTTAACACCAAACTCCACAGCCAGCTCCAAAAGGTTGAGGATGCCCAGAATATTGATCTCCGCATCCAAAACGGGGTCTTCCACAGAGTGGGGTACGGACTTCTGCGCGGCGTGGTGGTTGATAACATCGATCTTTTCCAGCTCAAATACTTTCCGCAACTCTGGCGAGCGCACATCCATAAGGTAAAACTTAGCTTTAGGGTTTATGTTTTCTACGCGCCCTGATTCTAGATTATCGATGATAACCACATCGTGCCCCGCAGCAATATAGGCATCAACAACTGTTGAACCGATAAAGCCGGCGCCGCCCGTAACCATTATTTTCATAACCAACTTGCTCCTTTCTTAGTACCACTCGGTGGGTACCGGTGAATCATCTATGAATAAGTCCGGATTTTTCTGCAGGAAGGTAGTTGTTAATTCGACCATGGGAACTACATCCACAATGATGCATTCCGCCTTGCCAAAGGCCCCCCTGCGAGCAATTCCCCGAGCCAAAAGCGGAGCTTCCAGTTTGATGTAGTTCGAAGAAATGTCCGTTACTGGAGAGAAGTGCCCGTACATGGGCCGGCGGATCATATCTCCTTGGGGAGTCTTAATCCACAGCAGTTGGGGGACAGTGGCGAGCCTGTTCGGAATCTTATTCCACTCCTCCACCCCGTGAATGGTTGTGTTCCGGTTCAAGCGGCAGCCAAGGAACAGAATCTTGGCCTTACGGTCGTAGAGCTTCCCATAACAGCCTGCCCGGGGGCAAGGAGTATCAAACTGCTCTTCCCCGCGGGTGTAATCTGCTGCATCTTTGCCGTACGCGGCTACTGAGTGGGTGGGGTGCCAAGAGCGAATCACACCAGGCCGCTGGCGGAAAATGTTAGTGAGTATCCCTACACAGGACGGTTCATGCAGCACATCAAACACATTATACTCGGCGTTGATCTGCTGCCACGTATGGGTGGGCAAAATCAAGAGCCCCTTGTGCATATAGTCCATGAGCGCATCTAAGACGGTATCTGCTCCCCCTTCCACTTCGCCAATGGCCTTCATGGAAGAGTGTACGAGCAGAGTATCGGTAGGCAGAATGCCCATTGCCTCAAGTTGCTTCTGCAGCTCGGCCTTGGTAAACAATCGCATCAACTCTCCTTCGGTTATGGATACGAGACAAGTGGAGGGAATATTACATGTAAGACCCCCCTACGGAGCTGTGGACGCAGCTAAGGCCGCTGGGTTTGAGTTCCTCAGCTGCTCGAGGATGGACGTTGTGCGCACCAGTTCCACAAAGGCATCTACCAGCCGGGGTTCGAACAAGGTACCAGCCCCAACCTTGAGCTCTCGTAAAGCCCGGGTGATGCTCGCTGCGGGCCGGTGGGGCCTGCCAAAATACAGCACATCAAACCAGTTGGTCACAGCATAGATTCTTGCTGCGAGAGGTATGGCCTCGCCCTGCAACCCCTTAGGATAACCGCTGCCATCCCAGTGCTCATGGTGGGCTAGAATTGCCTCTGCAGCATGCTGGAAATCAGGGGCAATGGATGCTATGCGATACCCGGTCTCTGGGTGCATCTGGATAATATCCCGTTCCTCGGGGGTGAGGGGACCCCGTTTGCGAAGGATTTCCACAGGGATGCGCACCTTTCCGATGTCGTGGAACACTGCCAAGAGGCGAATCTGATGGAGATACCACTCATCAAGGCCGATAGCCTGGCCTAAGGCGAGCCCCAGAACCTGGAGATTCTGCATGTGAGCTTCCGTTTCCCCAGTGCGCTCTAGTAAGATTCTCTTCAATGAGTCCGTAAAAGAACGGCGCGTTTCCCTGGCATTAAGAGTCTTCCGCTTGTACATGAGTGTCTCGGCTTCATTGAGGGTCTCTGCCATCGTCTGGCCCCGATCAACCTTGGTGGCCACTCCCACAGCGGCGCTTATGGGAATCAGTTTCCCTGTCTGCCCCTTGCACAAGAGCCGGATCCGATTAGCGATGTGGTTAGCCTCTTCCCGATCTGTCCTGGGCATAAGCACCACAAACTCATCCCCCGCCCAACGCCCCACGATGTCGCCAGGGCGAGCCGCTTGCAGGAGGACATCCGCGACCGTCTGCAAGAGGAGGTCACCTTCTTGATGCCCGAGAGCGTCGTTGATCAGTTTAAGCCCATCCACATCAGCCATAATCACGCTGATGGGCAGATGGCTGCCTTGTTCGAGGCGAATCATCTCTTCTTCTACAAACCGCCGGTTGTACAGGCCCGTGAGGGAATCATAGTATGTGTGCCGCCAGAGTTCTGCCTCTACCCGCTTCAGGGCGGTAATGTCCACTCCAATCCCGAGAATACCCACAATCTCCCCGTTGTCCTTGCGGAGAATGGTCTTGATTGTACGCAGGGTGTGTTTCTCACCGTCTTGGAAAGTGATCTCTTCCTCAAACTCTTGAGGCCCTCCGCTCATGAGCGTTTTCATATCAGTGTGGCGGCATACTGCTTGCTCTTCCTCTGTAAGGCTGCAGTGGGGAGTGCCGATTCCCGTATCCTCTTCATAGCGCTTGTTGACAAGGAGGCGGTTGCCGTTGGGATCGGTAAGCCAGATGGCCACTGGAGCATTGTCCAGGATCGATTGGAGAAAGCGCTCGCTCTCCTTCAGCTGAGTTTGGGACTCCTCCAGAGCCTGAGCCGTTTCTACCCAGGCCGTCATATCCGCCACAACAAGGCCCACTAAGTTCGGCGCCGGGCTGTAAAGGGAGACTTTCAGCCAAGCTTCAGTAGGCAGGTGGAAAAGCTCGATTTCCTGATCCACGCCGCTCTGAGCCGTGACCGCCAAAGCATCCTGCCACATTTCCATGATTTCTGGCAAAGACTGAGAAACCCTGGTGCGCACGACAGCGTGGGCATCACACCCAAACATCTCTGCGAATTTGTCATTTAGGCCCACAATCACGTAATCAACCGGTTGGCCATCAGGATCCCAAACGATCTCAAAGACGGCAAGCCCTCTCTGGGACTCGCCAAATAAAAGCCGATGGTATTGTTGAGCCACACCGCGGCCGTGAGCCATACACCCCAACCCCCCTGAGTGTCCATACGGGTAAGATCTTCCACATCTATTCTGAAAAACCTGTCGAATGAGCGCGCTTTCAGAGGGGTTTTCTTAGGGCAACCGCGAAACTGTATGGAAAAAACAGAACTTTCCCTTGCCTATTACGGGTTTGGTGCTATAATGTAAAAAGGTAGCCTAAGCAGGGAAAGGAGGAACAAAGATGAAATCAATCAGACTGTTATGGAACTACATGCATGGAAATCGACTAACATATCTGGGAGCAATCCTTAGCGTAGGTATGGCCGCCTTGTTCACGATTATGGGGCCGCTGGTTATCCGCATCACCATTGACTCAATTATCGGCGACCAACCTATGACCGCACCCTTTCCCATACTGAGCTTCATGGAAGGGTATGATGTCCGCCCGCTCCGGCAGGCACTCTGGATCCCCGGGATGTTGTTGATTACCATCACACTTCTCCGGGGTATTTTTATCTTCTTGCGCGGCAGGCTCTCAGCCCAGGCCAGTGAGACAACGGCCAGGAAGCTCAGAGACAGGCTATACGATCACCTCCAGTATCTGCCCTACAGCTACCATAAACAGGCAGACACAGGCGATCTCATCCAGCGCTGTACCTCTGATGTGGAAACAATCCGGAGATTCTTAGGGGCGCAGTTCGTGGAAGTGGGGAATGCGCTGTTCATGGTCACCTTCTCGGCCTACGTAATGCTGTCCCTAGACAAGCGCATGACCCTGATTTCCCTCGCGGTGGTCCCGGTAATCTTCACCTTTGCGGTAGTGTTCTTCCGTAAAGTGCGAACCGCCTTTCAAACCGCTGATGAGGCCGAGGCAGAGATGACAACTGTCCTGCAGGAAAACCTCACCGGGGTTCGGGTCGTGCGTGCGTTTGCCAACCAAGCCTTTGAGATTGAGAAATTTGAAGAGAAAAACTCCGCCCACCGTCACAAGGTTTTCCACCTCATCTGGCTCCTCGCGTGCTACTGGGGTTCATCAGATTTTCTCGCATTGGCCCAGATTGCCATCGTGGCGGCTGCGGGTGCCTACTTCACAGCGCAAGGGAGCCTCAGCATAGGCACCATGGTGGTCTATAGCTCCTATGTAGGGATGCTCCTCTGGCCCGTCCGCCAGATGGGCCGGATCCTCACGGACATGGGGAAAGCCCTGGTTGCGGCGGAGCGCATCCAAGAAATCTTGGATGCGCCGAGGGAGGTCCTGGAGGAAAACTTCAACAAGCCCGAGATTAAGGGCGGGATTGTTTTCGACAATGTGTATTTTGGCTATGAGCCAGATAAACCAGTGCTAAAAGGGATCAGCTTCACGGTAGAACCTGGGCAAACTGTGGGAATTTTGGGCCACACGGGCTCAGGGAAAAGTTCCTTGATGCACCTTTTGGTAAGGCTTTACGACTACCAAGGTGGATCCATCAAGGTAGATGGCGTGGAACTGAAGGAAATTGACAAGAAGTGGATCCGCCGCCATGTGGGCGTTGTCCCTCAAGAGCCCTTCCTGTTTGCAAAAACCATTCGGGAGAACATCACTCTAGCCCGTTCTGACGCTCAGGACGAGGAAGTGTTCCAAATCGCGAAAGATGCGGCGATTCACGATGTGATCATGCAGTTTGACAAGGGCTACGATACCTTAGTGGGAGAGCGAGGCGTTTCTGTCTCAGGGGGCCAGCGCCAGCGCATCGCAATTGCCCGGGCGCTCATCACCCACAGCCCCATTTTGATCTTTGACGATTCCTTAAGTGCGGTGGATACAGAAACTGACTTAGCCATCCGCCAAGCCTTACGGGGCAGAGCCCGCCGGGCCACAACATTCTTGATTTCACACCGCATCACCAGCCTCTCCAACGCTGACCTCATTCTAGTCTTAGATGATGGCCAGATTGTGCAAGCAGGTACCCACGAGGAGCTGGTGAACGAGCCCGGGTTGTATCAGCGCATCTGGGACCTCCAAGCCTCGCTAGCAGAAGAAGCTGTAGAATGAAGGTGAAGGAAAATGCACGACCCATATGAAGACCACTACCCCGATAAAGTTGATCTAAAGCTCTGGCGGGAGATCTTGCGGTTCGCAAAACCCTTCCGCCGGGAGCTTGGCCTTTTGATCGTGGTGGTCATCGGGGTAGCGTTAGTTGATGCTTTATTCCCTTACATGAACAAAATTGCTATTGATCAGTTCGTGGTTCCTCAAACCACTGAGGGCATCGGATGGTTTGTAGGAGGATACCTTGCCATTGTGGTGATTCAAGCTCTCAATGTCTACCTGTTCATCACCACCGCGGGCAAGGTGGAAACAGGGCTGTCTTACGAGATCCGCAAGCATGGGTTTATCCGCCTACAAGAGCTCTCCCTATCCTTCTACGACAAGAAGGCCGTTGGCTGGCTCATGGCCCGCATGACATCAGATGTTAACCGTCTGGGGGAAATCGTGTCGTGGGGCTGTGTGGACCTGTTCTGGGGGAGTGCGAGCATGGTGGTGTACACCGCCGTGATGTTTGCCCTGAACTGGCGGCTGGCTTTGGTTTCTTTGGCCGTTGTACCCCTGCTTGTGGTGGTGAGCCTGTTCTTCCAAAAGCGGATTCTCCGTGAGCACAGGCAAGTTAGGCGCCTGAACTCCCGGATTACCGGAGCATACAACGAAGGCATCACCGGAGCCACGACAACGAAGATCATGAGCCGGGAAGAACAGAACTTGGCGGAGTTTTCTCAGCTCACAGGTTCGCTCCGGGCCTCTGCCATCCGTGCGGCGGTGTACTCATCCCTCTTCTTGCCCATCGTGCTCCTTTTGGGCAGTACGGGGACGGGGCTTGCCCTGTGGTACGGCGGCAAAAGCGTGCTGCAAGGCGCTGTATCTTACGGAGTCTTGGTGGCATTTATCTCGTACACGCTGCAGTTCTTCGAGCCTGTGCGGGAAATGGCCCGGGTATTTGCGGAACTGCAAGCGGCCCATGCCTCAGCTGAGCGGGTGATCTCCCTCATCCAAACGGAACCGGAGATCAAGGACAGCCCTGAGGTGGTGGCTAAGTACGGAAGCTCACTCAAGCTTAGCGCTAACTCTCAGCTGCCGCCTCTCCGAGGTGACATCACATTTGAACATGTCTCCTTTGCCTACAACCCAGATGAACCAGTCCTCACTGATTTCAATCTAGAGGTAAAAGCTGGGGAGACAATTGCTCTGGTGGGCGAGACGGGGGCAGGCAAAAGCACCGTGGTAAACCTAGCCTGTCGGTTCTATGAACCCACTTCCGGGCGCATCTTAATTGATGGCGTGGATTACCGCACCCGCCCTCTTCTATGGCTGCACGGCAGCTTAGGTTACGTGCTCCAGAGCCCACACCTGTTTTCCGGCACCATTATGGAGAACATCCGCTATGGCCGCCTCACCGCCACAGATGAGGAAGTCATAGAGGCAGCAAAACTCGTCAATGCCCACCAGTTCATCATGAAGTTGGAAAAGGGCTACCAAACAGAGGTAGGCGAAGGGGGAGGGCTCCTTTCCACGGGAGAAAAACAGCTCATCTCATTTGCCCGGGCGGTGCTGGCCAATCCTCGCATCTTTGTGTTGGATGAGGCCACCTCGTCCATCGATACAGAGACAGAACTGTTGATCCAAGAAGCTATCAAGAAAGTGCTTCAGGGGCGGACCAGCTTCGTCATTGCCCACCGCCTCTCCACTATCCGTTCCGCAGACCGCATCGTAGTTATCCGGGGCGGAGCCATCCAAGAACAGGGTACGCACGAGGAGCTCATGCAGGCCAAGGGGTACTACTACCGCCTGTATATGAACCAGTTCCTTGACGAACAACAGAACAGCCTTCTCCGTGTCTAAACAAAAAAGGGCAGAGCAGCGCGCTGCCCTTTTGCGCGCTCTCTGCCTGCACTCCCATGAACCCTTGCGGCATGTTTATTCCACTCTCTTAGTCTCTCCGTTCAGTGAACGTCTTGCAGCAAGTCGCCATACACGAATCTGCCGGTGTTTCCCCAAACATGTTGACGATGTTTTGGGTCTGTTGGTAGTCGTAGGATTCTGGGAGTTCCTCCCCAACCGAATCGGTGGTAATCAAGATTGATCGAGCAGCACAGTAATTGTCGTCCCACCACTGACAGTTGCTGACGGTACAGTGAACTTCCATGCGCAACCTCCTCCACAGTTTTTGCTTATATGGTTTCCCGATTGCGCAGGAAAATGCTCCCCTCTAGCTCTCTGGCCTTAAGGCATATGTCTTGGCTACTGGCACAGTGAACATGAAGCCCAATCCCGTTGGAGGAAGATCCTTTAGGGCTTCTTGAACGGCAGCAACAGCTTTTTCTACCATTGCTTCACTTTCTAAGACGGTGAAAACGGTCTTGTTGTAGGGGCGTGCCCCTTCCATCAAGGTTTTGAGGGAGCCGAACAGGGGAATGCGCTGCTCCCCGCTGTTCACAATTGCGCTGGCCATACCCTGGCTGTCGAGGACTGTAGCTCCCTTAACCCCCGCCTCCACGAAGTTCTCTAGGAGATCATCGAGATAATCTGTTTGGTTGAGCACCACAAACAAAGCGTACACAGCTCATACCTTCTTTCTGGGTAGTCTTAGAATACCAGTTCCTCTACAACAGGAACGGCTTGATGATCACCGGCTTTATCCATGCCGTTGATTTCCCCTGCTTTTGCAATGGCAATCTTTGCGAAGATTGGCCCGGTCACTTCGTAAATCAGGACGCTAAACATGATGATGGTAGTAATGGCCGGGGCATATTCTGGCAGAAGCTGCCTGACTAAGACAGACAAGCCGATGGAAATTCCGCCTTGGGGGAGCAGTGCCAGGCCGAGGTATTTCGTGACGTTTGGATGTGCGTTGACCATTTTCGCTCCTGCCGCAGCCCCGATCATCTTGCCTGCAGCCCGAGCGAAGATATAAAACACGCCCATGACTCCTACCTTCATCAGGATACCCAGATCCAGGCTGGCTCCTGCGAGGGCAAAGAACAGCACGTATACGGGAGCGGCAAAATCATTTACTGAGCCGAACACCCTGGCAGAGTTGGGCTGCAGGTTAACCAGCGCAGTCCCCATGGTAATGCAAGTCAAAAGGGGCGACAAGTGGAAATGGTTCGCCAGCCCTGTGGCCACCGCAATAGCTGCTAGTGAGATGCCCTGCAGCTCATCACGATCAGCCGCTCCCCTGGATAACCACCAGAGCCCTAACCCAAGGACCGCGCCTAAGGCCAATGAGCCAAAGATTTCAACCCCAGGCTGAACTAGCATCTGTAAGAGCGAGAGGTTGCTGCCCATGGAAAGGCGGGCAACAGACATAGCAATCCCAAAGGCCATGATCCCAAAGACGTCATCCAAGGCCACCACAGGCAGAACGGTACTGGTCAATGGGCCACGGGCACGATACTGGCGCATCACAAGCAATGTAGCCGCGGGAGCGGTGGCCGCTGACATGGACGCGATCACTATACTGAAGGCAAAGGGCTGTTTGAAGCCGAAATACATTATGGAGAATACCACTGCCACTGCCCCAATGACCTCGAGGAGAGTGATCACCACAATCGACTTGCCGAGCTTGCGCATATCTTTCAGCAGGAACTCACTGCCAATGCTGAAGGCAATAATTGCCAATGCAACTTCACTGATTACAGCGAAGGCATCCACATCTGCGGGGCTGACGATTTTGAAGAACGATGTCCCCAAAAGCAAACCCGCTACTAAGTAACCAGAAACATTGGGCAGTTTGAACAGGCGTGCGATTTTTCCGCCCAAAAGGCCAACAATTAAGATGACTCCGAGCTTGAGCAAAACATTCATAATAACAACCCCCCACCTTTTCTGTCGCGCTTTCCCCCATGTAAACTAAGGCAAGAAAAAAAGCGCATAACGGGACTCAAATGAGTCATGTCACACGCTTGGTGTACTCCTATGGGGTTAGCTGTCGGGTTAGGACGCCCAAGTCGCCCCTCTTGCCAGAACAAGATTCACCCCAAAAAAGGTGGGTCCCCCACTACTATGCAGCATTCGGAGACAATCTAGAGGTATGATAGCACAGTCTAGCTGGAATATCAAGGGGGCAGCTCATATTTGCTCCCTAGACAGAGATGCCAGTCTGTGGTAAGCTATGTTCGGTACCAGGCAGAAGCCGGGTTTTGTGCGGTTGAAGCCGCTGTAGGCTAGTTTACTCTATAGTAATGCACATACCACGAAGGTATACAATCCCTGGAAAGGGGTTTTATATCGTTGTGGTTTTTTATTCGCTCAGAAAGGAGTCTGCAGATGAAGCCAAAGGAAATCCGGCGCATGGTTTTGGCAGCATTTTTCATTGCCTTGGGAATGATCTTACCCTATTTCACAGGCCAGATCCCCACGATTGGGCGCATGCTGCTCCCAATGCACATCCCCGTCTTGCTGTGCGGGTTCATCGTTGGCGGGCCATACGGCTTGGCCGTGGGGCTAATTCTTCCCCTATTTAGAAGCTACCTTTTGGGCATGCCGCCGCTCTTCCCCACAGCGGTAGCTATGACCTTTGAATTAGGTGCTTACGGTTTCCTCACAGGATACCTATATCGCCACCTGCCCAAGAACAGTTTCACCATTTACCTCAGCCTCGTCCTGGCCATGCTGGGCGGAAGAGCTGTCTGGGGACTGGCAAGCCTATCCCTCTATGGTTTGAGCGGCCAAGCATTTTCCTGGCAGCTGTTTATGTCCGGCGCGTTCATCAATGCAGTGCCAGGCATCATCTTACAGCTCATTGCCATTCCCGCCATTGTCATCGCGCTCAAGAAAAACGGATACCTAAAGCGATTCAGCTGAGCTGCGCTGGCAGGCGAGGTATCAGAAGGTATCTCAAGGCCCCCGAAGGGGCCTTTTCTATGCCTCAGACGCCTCAACTATACGCTTTACCTCGTCCACTGCCATCTGGATATACTCACTGAAAGAGCGAGGCACAACGCCTACCACGACGTTTTGACACCGATCAACGGGAAGTAGGATCCTTGTGGCTCGCGATTCCCCCACCGCCTTGGCCATGGCGGGGGTAATCTCACCAAGGAGGGAATTAGCCACCACTATCGCGAGGGGCCCGATGATCACATCTGCCTGAGGGCAGTTGTACACGATGGGGTTTTCCCCAGTGGCCCCCTGGTCCGCACCGCCCTTGAGCATGTTTGCGGTTGCTAGGGCGTTGGTACCTAAGGCAACGATTTCCAAGTGGGGCAGTTCCTTTTTCAGGGCCTCGACAATCATGCGGCCCATACCCCCACCCTGGCCGTCAATCACTATAGCTTTCACGGGTGCATCCCCCCATCGTCATGGACTTAGAGCTAAGCGCTTACAGCGTGGAAGCCAATCCCCCGGCGTTGTGCCCTTAAAAGGCCAGCCACATCACTATAGGTGGCTAAGGCTTGAACGTCCTGGGGCAGGATGAGGCTCAGCGAGGCAGTTTTTGGGTCCTGCCATACCCTTGTGGCTAAGGAGAGCTTCGCCCGCTCAAATAGAGACCGGACCAAGCGGCCGTTGGCGAAGTTGTCCCGCCTCTTCCCGTAGAGCTGCTGCAAGAGAGCTTCTAGTTCCAACGCGGCCTCCCTTGACAGCTCATACCCCTCGTCGTGGCAGAGCTTGAGGAAAATCTCCATCAGCTCTTCGCCTGTATAGTCGGGAAAGGTAAGGTGGAACTGAATCCGAGATCTCAGCCCAGGGTTCATGTCCAGGAACGCTTCCATTTCCTGACTGTACCCGCTGAAGATCACCGTGAGATTGTCCCGGGCGTCCTCCATCTTCTTAATTAGAGTGGCCACCGCTTCCCGGCCATAGTCCATGCCGTGGCCTGCGTTCAGGCTGTAGCACTCATCAATAAACAGCACGCCCCCGAGGGCTTGTTCCACTACATCCGCTGTCTTCTGCGCGGTGTGGCCAACGTACTGCCCAACCAAGTCTTCCCGGGCGGCTTCAACTAAGTGGCCTTTTTCCAGCAAGCCTAATTCCTTCAAAGCCTGCCCCACCAAGCGGGCCACAGTTGTTTTCCCGGTGCCGGGGGAACCTGAAAAAGCCATATGGGTGCTGATGGGCTCTGCAGAAAGCCCTTGTTCTGAGCGTCTTTTCTGCAGATTCGCTAGTGCCATGAGCTGATTGAGCCTTGCCTTAACTTCCTTGAGGCCCACCAATGAGTTGATCTGGGCAAGGGGATTCTGGGCCTTCTGGGCCACCGGTACGGCATGCACATGTGGGCTCACGATGAAGTGCTGGCCCTGGAGAGCGGCGTACTGCTTCCCGTGCGGGGCGTCCTGGCCTGGTTTGATATAGTAGTTCATCATCGCCCGATCGATTATCTTCTCCACTGAGCGGAGATTGGCGAAATCTGGCTTGCTCTGGGCTTCTTCCAGGGCGCGCCGGAACTCTGCCACTGCGGGCTTGACCAATTTGAACTTGTATTGTGCTGCATATTTCCGGGCGTAGGCCAGCAAGTCCTCCCAGCGGTAGTCGGGGATCTCAATCTTAAACTGAATCTCGGGGGCAAACGTGAGGGCCTCGACGAATTCTGACCCGCGCTCTGAATCGACCCCCAAGATTACGCTTTGACGGTCAGCGATGCGTTCGAGGTGCGCCCAGAATAAGGTAGTGACTAGATAATTGCGGCGGCTGTCTTTAGGAATAAGCCTGTCCACAACAGGCACATAGATGGGAGATTGGGCCGAGACTTCAGGAAGGGATTCCATGTTGCTTACTGTGACCATGTGCAGCGGCTTCTCTGCTAGCTGATAATACTGTAGGATCTTGCTGAGGATACGGGCTACGTACCGCTTTCCGCCCCCTGCTGGGCCCTTGATGAGAAAATGAATGGGGGGCATGTTAGTGAGATGATGGCGTGCCTGGTGCTCCTTGATGTTGCCAAGGATGCGGGTAATCTCGAGCAGCTGCTCTTTAACAAGCTGCGCTCCCACGAGAGAACGGATGTCCCTTTGAACCTCTTCCCACGTAACTGGCTTGTCCAGGGATACATGGGAAGGCTGCTCCACAGCGGGGGTTTTGTGATTGCTGATAATCAACACTCCTCTCAAGATTCCCGGTGTCAAACTGCACACCCTATTCAGCTGACAAGGTTCACTAGAGGGCAAAAAAACGAACTTATCCTTCTAGTCAAGATAAGTCCGTCTTCAGCCAGCATGGAATATTATACCATGTTGCATTAAATAAGCAAGGGGTAATTTTCCTTTCTAATATGGCACTTCCCAGGACAACGCCAGAAGGCTCTGGCTGGAGCTAGGCCTTTCCAGTGCCCTTGGCCAGTGAGCGAAATACTCCCTCATGGCTTTGGGAAGCTCGGGCCGGTTGAGGAACTTAGCTACCTGCCTCCGGGCTTGCTCCAAGGCTTGAGGATAGTGCTTGCTCCCTAACTTAAGCAAGAGGCCCGCTTGTTCCACCAAAATCCCGAGGCCGATGGTGTGAAGTGTCAGGCTGTCTCCATCATTAAAGCAAATATTGAGGGCTTCTTGGTGCCGCTTTAGGCCCTCCTTCACCCGGTTAGCTGCGAGAAAGCAGCTCCCCAGTTTCCACTTGATTATCTCCAATGGATGTGCCGCGAAGCCTCTCATTAGGAAGGGGTGTTCATCGAGGGAGTGGGCGCGCCAAGCCTCGGCCATTGCCTCCCCAAAGTCCTGAGCCCCTTTATCCCCCCTTAACACGCAGGCTGCCATCAACCGGCAGTAATGGGCAAGAGAGAAGGTATTCCTCCCATCTTCGTCCCCCCTGAGGAAAGCCCCGAGTTCATCTGGGCTGAGAGGCCCCTCGCGGTAAGCCGTCCCCCTCACCAAGTACTCCCAAGCAGCTTGGAATTGGCCTGCATCTGTTTCTAGCTGGCAGCGATAGAGATACTGCCGGCAAACATCCTCCGGGCTTTCGAACTCCTGAATCGCCCGCGCTGACGCTTCCCGGGCGAATGCGTAGTATTCTGGTTCCTTTCTTCCAAGGAATGTCAGAGTCTGCACTTTGCTCCCGTAAAGCTTTCCAAGAATGTCTGACTTTAACCCGTCCCCAAACAACTGCGGCAGTTCCACTGGATAAAGGCTCATGATCTCTTCATGGAACCTGATCAATCGGTCGATCTGCTCCAAAGCTGCCCCGAAGTTGTAGGAGTTGTTCAAGTAAACTGTCTTCCGATTGAGGTAGCTCAAGACGAGGTCAAGGTTTTCGAAGCGCTGAGCTAGCGTGGTTAGGGCACTGTCCGCACTACCTAAGACATCCTCTAGGGTATGGACAAAACCCCTGTGGTTATGGATGGCAAGGAGAAGAGAAGCAACTCTCAGGTTTGCCCCATCAAGGCCAGCAAAGCGGCTGCCCAAACGCTTACCAAGAGGTTCTAGCACCCTTTTCTTGGTTTGTAGAAGAACCCGCTCAGCCCGCTCGTAATCCTTTTGGATTACCACTAAGTAATCCGCCTGCACCAGGAGGGCATCAATGTGCTGGCGAAGGCCAAAGCGGGGCATCCCTGCAAGGAGTTCCAATATCTGCTCCACCTCATATTCCAGCTGGTATGCGAGGCGTTCTTGATTGGCGCTGGTAGGAGCCACACCCAGTTCGGACAGGGCGAGGAAGAGAGCTTCGCCGAAAGCACCATCGCTCCGTTTCCGGGCAATGGCTGCTAAAACCCCGTTTTCTACGACTGTGAAGTGAAAACGCCCTAAAGCCTGCTCCAGGCGAGTTCTGCCTTGCGCATCAAACTTAGTATAGCGGGAGTACCAGGCGTGGCAGATCACATCCGCGAGCATCAGAGTATACTCTGTCCTGGCTGAACCGAGGCGAAACCCGTCTAAAGACCATTGATCCCGGTATTCCCGGACACCGAGGCGCAGCATAGCAGTGGCCATGTGTTCTTTGATCCGGTATAAGTACTCTTCCCGGGGAATGGCCCTCAACGCTGATTGATGTTGCTTGTCCTCCACCATGCGCCGAGCAGCGGTGACGCTCAGGGCAGTCTCCCTGCCTGCACAGCTCAAGGCAGAAAAAAGCCTGGTTATACCCTCTGCCACCAGGTGAATGTAGGTAGTATCAGGATCGACGATTTCGATCCGTTCCTGGTTCTCAAAGACAATGGGCTGGATTTCCTTGGCAAGCATGTTCCTGATTAGGCTGAGCGCGAAGGGGGCAAACACATCCTTAGGCAGCTCTGTGCCGTGCACCTGTCCGCTTTCAGGGAAGTCAAGGCCCACCTCGCTAAGGCTTTCCCCCAAGAGCTGTAAGGCCAGCTCTTCTGTGAGCTGCCCACTAGAGCAAAAAACGCCTCCTATCAGGGAAGGCCGGCCGTCAGTGAAGTTGCCGCTCTCATCCAGGAACAGTTCGTAGTGCCTAACCTGCATATTCCCATCTCCTTGAAAATGTTAATTATTGTATTCGCCTTGTCCTGTGAAGCAACCTTCTAGCTAGGGAAAAGCATCCCCACAGCGAAGAACATATGAAGGATACTTCCTCGGGCTGAAAGGAGAAGTGGACATTGCTGTCACCAGAATACGAACTGAGCGAGGACTATGTACAATATTGGTGGATTATTCCTCTCCTAACGGAATCGCAGGAACATGCTTTAGTGGGAAGAGTAGAAAGCGTCTCATCTAAGAGGTGCATAATCCGTTGTGAAATCCCGGGACTGCCCACTAGCTTAGGTGAGCCTGCTACCCTTTTTCTTGCTTCCCACAAAGCACTGGCTGAAGCAGGCGCAGTGAAGAAAGACGACCTGGTACGGTTTCACTGGGTTAACCCTGGAACTGCGAAGCGGGATAGAAACGGAACAGCATATGCCATAGCGAAGAACGTGAGGCAAATAACTGAGGATGCTTTTGAAGAGCGAAGAAAAAACTTACTGGACTACCTGCAAGCAGAACTGATAAAACGACTGCACCACGAGCTCAGCAAGGCAGAGGCTAGCATTGATGAAGAAGTGAGCTCACGTACCCAAAGCAAGCTGGCAGAAGCTGAAGCGAAACTGGAACAAGCAGTGAAACTCAAGGAACTAGCTGAGCAACAACTAGGTCAGGCTGTGGCAAAAGATATCCAGCTAGAACAAGAGCGGCGTTCACTGGCTGATACTTGGCGAGAATTGGAAGGCAAGGGCAAGGTGCTTGAGGCGAAAGCCAATGAGCTTGCTGCGGAGAAGGCCAAGCTTGAAAGCCTCTATGAGAACCACATCAAACACATAGAATATCTGTTCCCCAAGGAAGTCAAGGCAGGGCGCACAGCCCGGGCCAGCATGAACCTGGTGGAAATCAGGGAACAGTGGGTTAAAGCCATTGAAAGTGCAGGATTGAGACTCCCTGAGGATATCTGCCTCAGCTTTCTCGTGTCCACGCTTACTGCGTGCCTCAGCGGGTGCCTCGTCCTCCTGAGCGGGCCAGTTGGAACAGGTAAGACAAGCACCATTCGCACCGCTGCACAGCTCCTAGATGGAGGGGATGAGGTGGTGCCAGTCCGCCCAGGCTGGCTGGACTCCTCTGACCTCTTGGGCTTTTACGATCCCCTGCGGAACATCTATTCCCCTTCACCATTTGTGAACGGCCTTATAGAAGCGAAGAACTACTCTGATCGGCTCTTCTTCTTAGCCTTGGATGAGCTTAACCTCGCGCGGATTGAAGACTATGGGGCAGACCTATTATCGGTGTTGGAATACAGCAAAGGGGACGGCGAAGGACAGCGGACAGATGGGCTCAAATTGTACGCTCAAGATCTCCAGACCCGATTGCGGAACGAACTCACTTTGCTCTGTACAGAGCAGGCTGAACTGCAGAAAGAGGGAAGAAACTTGTCGGTGGAGAAAAGGCTTCGCCTTGAGGAACTGGCAGGATTATTGAAGACTTACCCTGGGACTTTGGGTATCCCGGAAAACCTGGTTCTTCTGGGGACATTGAACGCAGATGAAACCACCTATGACTTAAGCCCGAAGGTAATCGATCGGTCCTATGTGATTCAGTTCCCCCCCGCACAGCTCGAGGACTACCTAAATACCATCCCGAGAAATCTTGATGATCTGCGCCTTCCCCTCAGCTTAGCGGATATCCAACCTGCACTCAGCGACACCCCTCTGGCTCCAGAGGGGGAAGACTACTGGACAATACTGCTGGGTTGGAAAGACCAGCTTCAGGACGTGGTTCTCCCTCTCGGACACAGAGCGAAGCGGGATTTCCGGGTGTTCACCAACACAGCCCACCTTCTGGGCATGGATGGAAAAGAAGCCTTCCGGTACTTCATTTTCACGAAAATCCTACCACGCATCAGGTTCTTAAAGGATGATGAGGGTGGAAAGGGAGAGGCCTTGTTAAGCTGGCTCAACAACCGGGAAGTACGCCCCTACCTCTCCCCTTCCGCCCAGTCTGTAGCTGCCTGGCTGAGCGCCCAAGTTAGCGATGAACTTCGGCCACTGGTAAGCTATTGGAGGTAGCCCAGGATGTATCCAAAGATTACTTTTAGGGATGAAAATGGGCCCCTTCCAGAAATAGATGGCCTTCCCCACATCCGCCAGTTTCAAGGAGAATGGTGGGTGCAGCTCAGCACTCCCTGGGAGGGCAAAGTTGCGCTCAAAAAACGGGATGGCCAACTCCTTGAGCTCACGTCCACAGATAAGCAGAACTGGTTCATTCCCAAAGATAGACCCAAGAAACGGCGCATTCGGGATGCGGTCAAGACCCCTGCAGGGACAGTTTTGGTCAAGCTCACAGATGAGCACGGCAGAGAGCTCCACGGCCAGGGGACAGCGGCCAAACTTGAGGTGCTGACTGCGAATATCGGGGATGAAGAACTGGAGAAGATGCTCAGAGACATTGGCCTGCTTGCCCTATCTACCTCAACTTACCTCTATGGCAATCTTGCAGGCCCAGTGCCGGACCAGCTTGGCGAGGGCCAGATAGGGGGCATCCCCCAGGGGATGAGGGGCTACTTCCGATCGGCAGAGTCGCTGCTGCGCCTGGGCAGGGCTTTGCAGCAAAACTGGGCTGTGATCACCAAACGGCCGTTAAGGGAAATCAAGGTGGGGACAGGCATTAACCGGGACTATTACCAAGTCCGTTCTCCACAGATGCTCGTCAAAGCCTATGTCCGAGGGCCCCACACGCCCCAGCTTGGCCTAAGGCGCCTTTCCGGTAGCGATTGCAGTGAAAACCAGTTCCTCTGCCACCTTCTTGACCACTATCTCATTTTGGTGGCAGAAGGGACGGCCGCTCTGCTCCAATCCTCACAAGGGGAGTTGGTTGATGAAT
Organism: Peptococcaceae bacterium 1109; assembly: GCA_001028815.1. Lineage (GTDB taxonomy): Bacteria > Bacillota > Limnochordia > Darwinibacteriales > Darwinibacteriaceae > 1109. The sequence continues at coordinate 628,944 of LDJB01000002.1, read as the reverse complement.
CGGTCCTGGATGAGCTGGCTAGCATTGCCAACTTCGAAGGGTTTACCCGGCAAGCAAGGGCGAGGTTAAGCAAGGCCAACCAAGTCACTGCGGAGCTCAACAAGACCATTGCCGCAACCCTCCAGGAGCTGCAACAGACTATTGAATGGGCAAAGAAAGCTCGGCGGACATCATTTCTTAAAGACGTCTCTACCCCTAGAGTGCTGCCTGAAATCACGCAGCGGCTGCTGGGCACCCCAGGGTATGCCGCTGTTGTACGGGAGTTCTTCAACAGCCGCAAGGCCTCTCTTGATGGCATTCAGCATGTCCTATCACTGTTTACCGAACTGTGGCAGGGCAATGTGAAGGCAACGTGGGAACTGTATGAAATCTGGTGTTTGGTCCGCCTTTACAGCAGCTTAATTACCCAGCTCCATCTGCGGCCAGAGGATGGCCGCAGCCTGTTTGACCAAATCAAAATCAAACGAGGGGAACTGGTAATTCCCACTAATACCCGGTTTGGCCTCCGGGGAACTATTCCGGGCGGGCCTACTCTAGCCATCGGCGTTTATTACGAAAAGGAGCTGCCGAAGCCGAGCGGATCGGGGCACGTGAAGCCAGACATCTTCTTGGAAATAGACATTACCCGAGGCAGCCGCAAGAAGGAGCTGCAGGTGGTCTTTGATGCGAAGTACCGAGACTACAACGCACAAGGGATCCCTCAAGTATTGGAAGATGTGGAAGGCTGCGCGCGGGATAAATACGGTAAACCCTTCAACTTGACCGCAGCTTTCATCCTCCATACCGATGAGGAACTCGACTTCTGGGGAGAAAAGCCCCTAGCAGCAAGACTTAATACACCGGAGGCAGATCGGTCATATCTTGCCCACCGCCTTGGCGCCATCAGCCTGCGGCCGGGTTACACCGCCAATCGGCAGTTGAGAAAGATCTTTGGCCTCATTCTCCACTACCATGGAGAGCAAAGGGATATCTGCATCCACTGTGCAAGAGCACTCGGCCCTGGCACGGAAATCACCTTGCGCCCCGGTACCTACGTTCCTCCGAACCGAACCGAAACAAAGTGGATCGAAGAACTCTTACATACCGATACAAACAAGTGCTACGGCATCCCCCTCTACTGCAACTGCCAGACATGCGGAAGGGTGATGGTGATCCAGCACTGCGTTTACCGCCCAAGCCATGCAATCCTTAAAACAGGAGAACTGTGCTTGCATGAGCCGATTCCCAATGCTCAAGGCAACTGGTGGTACAAGTGTCCTGTGTGCGGAGAGTATTAACGCTGGGTGGTTTGCCCAGCGTATCCCCTTCAACGAAAGCCCGCCCTTTGCCGTCTAACAGTCAAAGGGGGCACAGATATGATCGAGATTAAAGGCTTAAGCAAGATCTACCCACAGGGGAAGGCTGCACTGGACAACATCTACCTGGCAGTCTCTCCAGGCATCCACGGTTTGTTAGGGCCGAACGGCGCAGGCAAGACCACTCTCATACGCATCCTAGCAACGCTGCTGCTGCCCACTCACGGGCAAGTGAAGGTCTATGGCATTGACCTTCTCAAGGACAAGCATGCGGTGCGGGCCATCTTGGGGTATTTGCCCCAAGAGTTCGGCTTTTACCCGAACTTGACTGCGGCGGAGTGCCTAGATTATCTTGCCATCCTGTCGGGGATCCATTCAGCTCCTGAACGCGCCTGGCGCATCCAGCGCGTGTTAGAGCAGGTCAATCTCTGGGATGTGCATAACGAAAAAGTGGGCACCTTTTCTGGAGGGATGAAACAGCGCCTAGGTATAGCCCAGCTCTTACTTAACGACCCCCGGGTAGTCATCGTTGATGAGCCCACTGCTGGGCTAGACCCCCATGAGAGAGTGTCTTTTCGCCGCCTCATATGAAGATGGAGAATGTGATTGGGCAAATCGCAGCGGATCAACAAGCCGCTTCTTCCCGCAGGCCTTCCCCCGCTGTGCGGTGGAAGGATTGGCTATTCTGGGCAGCCTATATCTTCTCTGGACTGCTCCTTCTCTGTATCCTTGATGCGCCTTGGGCGAGCCGCCTGTTTACTGTTGGCGTTGTTCTGAACCTCTGCGGGCTGATACTCTTGCCATACCTTAGAAGAAACCAGTTAGATTGGGGCCAGCGGTGAGATAGAGCACAGTTCTCCCCACAGGCTAACCGGTTCGGCCGAAGACTTTATTGAGGCCTACAACCGTAGTCCTGATCCAGATTTCCTCACCCAGCTTACATCAGCCTTGGGGAACTGGCTGGAACCCCTTGTTGACCGCTATCCCTTTATCGGGCGCAGCCCTACGTTTCTTCTGAAGAGCTATTCACAGCACGATGGCACCACAGTGAGTGTGGCCCTATGGCTTCCCCTTCCCACCCGATTGATTTGGGCTAGCTACGCGGCTTTGGTATACCTATTCTTGACGCACTGGCCCTTGAGCGTGCTGTGGGTTTACACGGATGCACGCCGCAAGAGAGTCTATCCGTGGAGATGGGTGATGTTCACCGCCCTTGCCAGCATAGTAGGCTTGCTAGCTTATGTGACCACTGAAAAGCTTGACAGGTCAAGGAAAAATGCATACTCTTGTAGCAACACCAGAAAATAGCAATCCTAGTTGATATAGGAGTTGAGTGATTTGACATACAAGCGAAGACTGTGGAGCAGCCTCTTGGTAGTATGCCTTGTGCTGATCCCCTTGTCAGTGGCCTCCGCTCGACAGGAAAGGCCCACTGTCGCTCTGGTCTTGGGCGGCGGTGCTGCCCGGGGCTTCAGCCACATTGGTTTGATCCAAGCGCTGGAGGAAAACGGAATCCCCATTGACATGATTGTGGGAACCAGCATGGGAAGCATCGTTGCTGGCCTCTATGCAGGCGGCTATTCCGTGGAAAACATTGCGGAAGTCGCAGTGCACTTGGATGCGTCCAAGCTCCTCGACATTCCCATCCCCCTCACCGGGGGCGTAGTAGACAGCACAGGCATTCAAGTGTTCCTCGACGAGCTCCTCGGCGGCCGGACCTATGATGAGATGCCCATCCCGTTCAAGTCAGTAATGGTTGATTTGGGTACAGCCAGAGATGTTGCCTTCAGTGAAGGGAAAGTCAGCATCGGTATCCAGGCAAGTATGTCCATCCCGGGAGTGTTCCCGCCTGTGGAAATCAACGGCCGCTACTATGTGGACGGGGGGCTAACTAACCAAGTGCCCGCCAACGTGGCAGCGGCAATGGGAGCAGATGTAATCATCGCGGTGTCCCTCGAAAAAGACTATAGTAACGCGGATTACCGCAATATCATCGATAACCTCCGCATGTCCCTCGCCGCCATGATGGGCGGCTACACCCAAATCAATACTTCAATGGCCGATGTGGTTATTGTTCCTAAGGTAGGGCTAGATTCCTCCTGGGAGTTTCAAAAGGTGGCGTACTTCATCGAGCAAGGCTATGAAGCAGGGCTGGAATACATGGACCAAATCAAAGCAGCCATTCTGGCCAAGGAACCAGGTTTTACGTTCCACCCCTACCGGCAGCAAGGTTACACCAGGGACGAACTGAAGGAGATCGTGGGCCGAGCTGAGCAGCGTGTGGAGCGCTTGCCCAAGAGATTCACTTTCAAGCCAGAGTTCCAGTTCGATCGCCTATATAACTTCCCCAAGCTGGGATTTAAGTTTACCCACGGGCCCCTCTCCTGGTTTGGGATCGGATACCGCTACGGCATGGATCCAGAAGACGGCGGCCATGAAGTCTTTGTTGACTGGGGCAAGCACAACTGGGGCTCTGTAGACCTCTTCGTGCGCAAGAGCCCGCAGAAAGAGCAGCCCACCTTTGGGTTTTATGTGCAAGGCCCTGAGCTCAAACAGCTGTCTCTCGAAGCGGCCTATGCATCCCAAGGGGAAAAGGCCTGGCAGGTCTCTGCCAGCAACCCGAAGCTGTGGGATCATTCCCCGGTAGTGGCTGGCCTGTCGTTGCGGGTCACTGGGCTGAGGCAGCAAGAGGATGTACCCCTTAAGGATACCCTCTTAATGGCCGCAGCTCCCCAGGTTCAGGTTTTCCCATGGGGCGAAGAACACTTCCCCGTTACCGTTGTTTTAGCTCGCCCATACGTTCTCGGACGGTTGACGTTAGAATCTCCTGTCACCAAGCTCGACGTGCGGCCGAGCCTAACCGTGGGGATTGGCTCTGAACTGCATTTCTTTGGATTATACCCCGCCGATCTCTCCTTAGGAGTCGAGGTGAGCAGCACTGCGGAAACAAGAGTGAACTTCCGCCTGACAGGGCTGAGGTTCTAGGAAGCTTCAGCTAGATCTAAAGAGGGCTGTTGGCACTGGGCAAGCAGCACCTTTTTTAGGAGGTAACCTGAAAGGTTCTTGGAATTACTGAATATAAAATCTTTCCAAAACGGAGGGCTAATGCATGAAGAGGTTGACAGAACTGCTGAAAAGACCGCACGGCATGCTGGTCTTGGCGCTCGTCCTGATTGTGGCAGGGAGTTTTCTAGCAGGGTTGTTCCATACCTCGTTTTACTCAGTAAAGGTCCAGCGTATTGAGTTCCCCACAGAACGGGGCACCCTCACGGGCCTGCTCTACATGCCTGAGGGGGCTGGGCCTCAAGATCCGAGGCCTGTGATCATTACCACCCACGGCTACCTCAACTCCAAAGAAATGCAGGATGCACCCGCGGTGGAAATGTCTCGGCGAGGGTACATCGTCCTGGCTGTGGACATGTACGATCACGGCGACTCCCGCTGGGCAGAGCCTATCCCCCCTGGAGGCCATTTCGGCACCTTCTGGATCTATTCTCAATTCGATGCAGCCAAGTATATCTACGACCAGCCCTACACAAAGAAGGACGAAGCGGGGAATGCCTATGTGGCGGTGAGCGGCCACTCTATGGGCGGGTTTTCATCGTTTATCGCGATGTACATGGACGAAATGGCAGCGCTCCAGAGCGGTTACCGCATGATCTACACGGGGATCTCTGTCGGTTCGGATTTCTCCTTCTCTCAGGCAGTTGCTTCGCAAGAGCAGTTCCAGGCTGCCTTTGGCTCTAGGACTGTGGGCATGATCGCAGCCCACTTTGATGAGTTCTTTTTCAACAAGGCTGATGAGGAAAAGACACCCGCGGAGCGGGCCATCAGCGGAACTGTCACCTTCAAGGACTTCCCCGCAACCGCCTCAGGCAAGGCATTCCTCGGCTTGGCGCCAACGGATGGCCCAGGTGAGGCAGGCAAATTCTATACCGTCGATTCGGGCCCAGTCATCGTGGAAGGGAATGAGATCAGGCCTTCCCAAGAGGCCAAGCGTATCATCTACACTCCTTCTGAGATCCACCCCTGGAACCATTTTTCCAGAGAAACCACGGCTAACCTCATTGAGTTCTACACCGCTGCCTTTCAGGGGGTAACTTCGCCCAAGCAGGCCAAAGCTACCTTGAGCCCCAACAACCAGATCTGGTGGCTGAAAGAAGCGTTCAATTTCGTAGCCTTGATTGGGTTTTTCTTGCTCGTTCCTGCCTCAGTCAGGCTCCTAATTACCCTGCCCTTCTTTAGGAACTCCGTTGCCCCCGCGCCTGAAGTAATCTCATTGGGAACAGGGCCAAGGGCCAAGGCCATGTGGGTGCTCATTATCCTTGTCGCCTGGCTCCCAGCAATCTTCTTCCCTCAACTGTTTGCCAAAACTGCCTCAGGCGTGCAGCTCTTGCTCTGGGCTACCGTAATAGCTGCGGTGCTCAGTATCGCTTGGCTGATCTATACAGGCAGCAAGAAACAGGAAGGGGGAAACGGCCTTTGGCGGAGCTACATCCCCATCACCATCATGGCTGTGTTGCTCATTACGTGGCTGCGGCGGCCTGAGTCGTTCCTTGCTTTGGGAAGCACCTTCAACCAACCCACCACGAACCAAATCGCCTATTGGGCAGTGGCCAGCGGTTTGATCGCAGCCCTGTTCAATGTGATCACCTACTATCTGGCTGGGAAAAACGCTGGCACGGCCTTTGCCAGCTACGGGCTGCTGTTTAAGCCAGCTGTCATAGTGGCCAGCTTGGCCGCGGCTTTGGCCGCGGTTGTCACAGGCTACATCGTGCTTTGGCTGATTCAAGCCATCTTCGGAGTAGACTTCCGCCTTTGGACCCTTGCGGTTCGCACGTTCAGGCTTGAGCACTTCCGCACTGCCCTACGCTATCTCCCCTTCTTCTTCGTGTTCTATTTAAGCAACGCGGTGGCCCTCAACGCCAGCACCAGAGGGCTGAAGAAGTGCGCCAGTGTTCTGGTGGCAGTAATCTTAAACGCTGGCGGCCTCGGGCTCTGGCTGCTCTATCACTACGGCAAACTGTTTATCACCGGCGTTGCGGGATACCCAGCTGTGACCCTCAATGGAATCCTGCTCTTCGCCCTGACCCCCTTCTTGGGAGTTGCTGCTGTTTATGCCCGGAAACTCTTTGAGGATACGGGCCATGTGTGGCTGGCTTCCTTCTTAAACGCTCTACTCTTTACCATGATCACCGCCGCCAATACGGCAACCTTCTGGAACCTTATGTCCTAAGCCTCTCCACAGCCCAGAGCTAGCCAAGAATGAGAAAACCGCTGTTCCTAGCGGTTTTCTTTCTTGCACAAACGAGGGAAATTCCGATGGCTAAGTGTGCAGGAATCCCGTCTCTGTTGCCGAATTGTAAATTAAATAGGTTGGTAGTAATTTTCATTAAGCAATAATAGTGCCGCTGTGGTGATACTACCACAGCAATGTCGAGGAGGGCCATCGTGAGATTCCGATTTCGAAGGGTATCTACAAGAATCGCTGTCTACGCCGTACTGCTGCTCACCGTAACTTGTGTCGGGCTGTCCTACCTCTCCTATAGCCAGGGTTCCCGGGCGGTAATGGAAGAGGTGGAACGGGCTGTGTCCCTCGTTGCTCAAGAAGCTGCCGGATACCTGGAAAGCAGGCTCCAAGGCCAGTTAGCAATCTTGGAAACCATCGCGGCACGGCCCGAAATGGTTTGGATGGACTGGGGAGCCCAGCGCCTCGCACTGCGCTCTGAGATCGAACGCCTCAGCGATTTTCGTCGCTTTGGCGTGGCCTACCCAGGAGGAAGCATCCGCTACAATGATAACACCGTATCTGAGGCTGGGGATGAACCTTACATTGCTGCTGCCTTCGGAGGGGCGGCAGCTGTGTCGGACCTACTGGTGGATGAGGAAACGGGGGAAATGACTATTGTCTTTGCCGTCCCCATCATCTCTTACGATGACGTGGTAGGCGTCTTGCTCGGTGAACGTGGGTATGACACTTTGGGCGATATCGTGGATCACCTTGCCTTCGGCGAGCAAGGCTGGGCATACATCCTCAACGAGCAAGGGACAGTCATGGCCCATCCCAATCGCGAATTGGTGCTCGGGGGTATCAGTGTTTTTGACCAATCCAGCCCATTGGCTCCTGTAGGGGAGGCCCTGGCTCAATTAGATTCGACCGGCGATAGTGTTATTCGGTATCAAACTGGCGACGGTACCCGGCGTATCGATGGTGTCACTCCTATCTCCATGACAGGGTGGACCCTGGCCGTTGGTGCCATAGAAAGCGATGTTCTAGGGAACATCGAGTCCCTGCGTACCTTTATGTTGGGCATATCCATACTGTTTATTGCCTTTGGGGTTGGTGCCTCCCTTTTCTTGGGCCGCCAGATCGCCCGCCCTTTGGCAACGGTGCAGCGGGTAATGGAGGATGTGGCCAAAGGGAATTTCGCGAGCCGCGTCCAGCTCAATACAAAGGATGAAGTGGGAATGGTGGCCGATTCACTAAACCGTACCTTGGATGAGGTAGGACAAGCAATTCGGGGCGTTGCGGATGCCACCAATGACCTTGCTCGCATGAGCCGGGAAATGGCAGCTACATCTGAGGAAGTCAGTGCCTCTGTGGAGCAGATCGCCAGCACCACAAACGAGTTTTCCTCCACCATCGAACAGGTCCACAACCGAGCCATGGGAGTCCGGGAGCGGGCTCAGCAAATCTCTAGCGAGGCTGTTCGGGGAGAAGGAGCGCTCGGTGCGATCATCACCCAACTTGGTTCAGTGCGGGAGGATACCCACGCCTTGTCCAACAACATCAACCAGCTCGATAGCCTTTCTTCAGAGATTGGCTCCATCGTGAGCACTATTACCGCCATCTCTGATCAGACAGATCTGCTCGCTCTCAATGCCGCCATCGAAGCGGCCCGGGCGGGAGAACACGGCCGGGGGTTTGCGGTGGTGGCGGAGGAAGTGAGGCGCCTCGCGGAACAAACATCCCAAGCTGCCGCGGAGATTGGAGAACTGATTGGGGAAATCCAACACGGGATTAAGGCAGCAGTTAGTGGGATGGGCCGCGGCGCGCAGCAGGCCGACGAGGCTCTGGAGCAAGTAAGGGAAAGTGGCCACATCCTCCATGAGATCCTGCAGACTGTTGGGGGGGTTGTGGACGAGGTGCAACTCATTGTGGGAGGGCTTGATGAGGTAAACCACAGTGGAGCAGAAATTGCTGGTGTCACCCAGGAACAAGCAGCGTCAATTGCTCAAGTGTCTCACTCCTCCCAGTCCTTAATGGAGATGGCAGGCCACCTCCAAGGGCTGGTTAACCGCTTTAAGTTGGATTGATGTGCACATTGTGATTGGATTCATCCACCCTCGGCTTTGTGACCGTTAACAGCCGAGGGTGGCTTCTGTCTAGCAGGATTTTATTTCACGTCGCAGGTGAGTTTGAGAGGTGATCGAAGATTTCCGCTGAATAAGAGCATCATGTGGCTAAACCTGGGAGGTTTAGAAGATGAAAGGGACGCACCTAAGAGACAGCTATGCAACATGGGCTTTGGTAGCCATCAACATTATAGTGTTTGCAGCCATAAGCATTTTTCCTGAACTAGCCGAAGTCCTACTGCTAAACCCAGGTATGCTTAGAGAGCGCCCCCTATCCTTACTAACGGTATTTTTCTCCCATGAGGCCCTCGTTCATATCCTCTTGAATATGCTCCTCCTCGTTGTCTTTGGCACACGCTTGGAACGAGAGACAAATGCTCAGGCAGTGGCAGGCGTCTATTTTGCGTGCGGGTTAATCGGCAGCGTGACTATTCTTGCCTATGCCTCAGCCATCGGATACCAAGGTGGGGCTATCGCCGGGGCATCAGCATCGGCCTTTGGGATCGCAGCAGCCTACGCGGGGCTTAATCCTAATGCGGTAGTGATGAAGTCCAAAGCAGTGCATTGGGTGGTTGCCCTTTTTGTAGTAAATGCCCTTTTGGCAATCCAAAACCCCCAGCTTTCCGTTGGGGGGCCTTCCCACGCAACTGGCATCGCAGCAGGCCTTGCCCTTGGCTATGCCCTTCGAAGGAAGGCGGGACGATAGGGCAGAACCACAGCTCCTGATGATGCTAAGGGGAGTGAGAGCGTGTTCAGTAAGCTTCTAAGCTACCTAGCTAGGCCAGAGTTATACGCTCCAAGCTCAGCCCCATTTTGGGATGATGAACACATTTCCAAGGGAATGCTCGCGGCCCATCTCGATCCCGAATGGGATGCGGCATCACGAAACCACCTGTTTATAGACAAGTCTGTGGAATGGATCTCCCGCATCTTGCCCCCGAAGGACTATCCGCGCCTCTTGGATTTGGGGTGCGGGCCAGGGCTCTATGCTGAAAGGTTTTGCCGGAAGGGGTATCAGGTCACCGGTGTGGATTTGTCCGCGCGCTCTATTGACTACGCCCGTAAAAGCGCGGCAAGGCAAGGATTGGAAATCACCTATGTAAACCAAAACTACCTAAACCTGTCCTTGCCTGATACGTTCGATGTGGTAGTGCTGATTTACTGTGACTACGGTGCTCTATCCGATAGGGATCGGGAGAGTGTGCTGGCCCACGTCTACAAGGCTTTAAGGCCAGGCGGGCACTTGATTTTAGACGTCTTTACTCCCGCGAAGTATGCGGGCAAACCGGAGCACAATACTTGGAACTTCACGCAGGCAGGTTTTTGGAGAGCAAAACCTCATCTGTGCCTAGAATCCTTCTACCGTTATGATGACAGTAACACTTTTCTGAACAGGTACGTTGTGATAACCGAAACGGAGATTGAGTGCTACAACATCTGGGACCACACCTTTGAAGAACAGGATCTGCGGGGTGAGTTAGCCACCGCTGGCTTTAGTGATGTTGACATCTACGGGGATGTGGCAGGAGCACCATACGAGCCAAGCAACACGGTCCTCTGCGCTGTAGCAAGAAAGGAGTAGGCAGAGAATGAAAATCGAACTTGTTCCCGTTGATGTTAGCGAGAAAGAGATCCTCCGCAATCTTCTGGAGAAGTACGACTATGAGTTTTCCCAGTATGATCAGAGAGATGTGAATCATCTCGGCCTGTATGGCTATGACTACTTGGACTATTACTGGACTGAAGAGGGGCGCCATGCCTTCTTTATCAAGGTCGATGACAAACTGGCTGGATTTGCCATGATCAATACTCTCCCAGAAGTCAGCGAAAAAACCGATTATTCTGTGGCGGAGTTTTTCGTGATGCACAAGTACCGGGGCCGGGGCGTTGGGAGATATGCTGCCTTTAAGATTTTCGACATGTTCCACGGGAAATGGCAGCTCAAGCGTCACCCTAAGAATCTGGGTTCGGTGCACTTTTGGAATAAGATAATCAGTGAGTACACAGGTGGGGACTTCGTCTGCATCCCGGGGCACCCCGACGCAGAATATGATGATGGTTCCTTTGGAGATGTCTTCATTTTTCAATCTCCATCCAGGGCACCACAGGCGCAAAGGTAGGTGTAAACCGGAAATGGCTAAAGCTCTTAAATCCCTCTGCTGGACGCTGCTTCTCACGGCACTACTGTTAGGAGTCCCTAAGATTGCCGGTATGATCGCCGACGGTTTCGATTACAGAGCCATTGACCCCGATGGAGCATATGCATGGTTGTTTGTCCATCATCTTGTTCAAGGGGCGGTTTTCTTGGCCATCATGCTGGTTAGTAGGCAGCTTATGCCCCTGGACTTTGGGTTGGGCTGGGGCAATAAGGAAGTTGGCCGGCACTATGTCGTGCGGTTTACCTTGACTTTCTTTAGTATGTACACGGCCGGCTATATGGTGATCATCCTTTTGACAAAGTCATTTCAGCCGTTTCCCTATCCCCTGGTGGCGAGAAATATCGTTGGTTACCTAGGATTTCAGCTCTTCCTCACTGGGCCTTCGGAAGAACTCATCTTTAGGGCCTTCGCCATCACCATGCTCGGGCTTGTTTTGAGGGGAAAGGGGGCCGCTGGAAAAGCAAGCTTAGCCAACATCACCGCTGCGGTGATCTTTGGGCTGGCCCATGTTCGCTTTTCCTTTGCCCCCTTTCAAGTCTCATATTCCCTTATGCAAGTGTTATTTGCCATTGGGCTGGGCTTGTTCTACGGTGATTGTTACGAGAAAAGCGGCAGTGTGATTTATCCCATGATGATGCACAGCATCAGTAATGTGATCGTGGTAAGCGTTACAATCCTCATAACAATGCTGATGCAGTGAGTGCGGCGATCCCTTGTCTTGCTTGAGTGACTATAAAGGGCTTGTTTCATCGGTTATGTCGTTGGACGTGTTGCCCCCCCATGATGTTGTGGGAATAGGGGCAGCGGGCACCGCCCTTGATGAAGATCGCGCCGCATCGTTGGCTCGAGTTGTTGACAATCTCGTTCCTTGTCAGCGTATGTGTTCCATGCTGGGACCAAACTCCACCGCCATTCTCTTCAGCTTGATTGGTGTGGAGCCTATGGTTTTGTCTCTATCTATCCCAGATCAGGCCGCAGCATTGGGAGGCCTGTCTTTGTGTAAGATTTTATCAGCCCGTAGACGAGATGATCTTCCTCGATGCCGGGAAGATGGTAAATATCAAGTACCTCTACCACCATGGTTACGCTGGCATTGTTGATCAAAACGGCAGAACCATCCCGGGCGTAATCTAGTCCGGCAAGCTTGTCCATTTGGTCGGAATGGTGGTTCCCCAACCGTTCCATTACGTCCTCCTGCTCAGCGCTTAGCACGCTCACACCGATGATATCGCCTTTAGCAATGTTTCTGCCGGTGGCGCTTTGGGCGCCCAACAGCATCACAACCTTGTCGTAATCCACCTGAGTAGCCCAAGAACAGATCATGCCATACTTTCGCCCGTTCTTTTCGAAACACACTGCATTTGCACCGTAGTTAAACGCGTTGAATCCCATCATTCCACTGCTCCTTTCCAGCGAGAATAGATGTGCCCATACGCGTGGGCAAAGACTTCAGCTAGTCCTCATCTAACTGATAGTATACGCGTCCAAGAGCTGAGAAGCTATGTAAAGGCCTTTCAGGTTAGCTTCAAGCATGTTGTGCTGCCAGGTACTAGGTGCCACCTTTTGCTTTGCTTTTTCCGATTTACTGATCAGCGAAGCAATGGGTGCCCTCGCCTGCTCCAATTCGGCAGTAGTGGGCATTTCCCCATGGTTGCCTGATAGCTCGTGGGATATGAGCTGCAAAGCGGTGTTCAACGCCGCCAGCCTATTGCGCTGCAGAGAGTGTTGCGGCGTCCCTTCCTTGAACTTCGCCCGTACATTCTCAGTTCTTCTGATCATGGAAGCTACAGCCTCAAGGGCATCCCCCAAGTCTTCCTTCGTGAACTTCTCCATCTTTACCCTCCTAAGCTCAAAGGGCGATCTTGACGTTGCCTGCGCGGGTCTGCAATGCCGCGAGAACATGACTCCCCTGGTGAATCGGGGTCCATGATTATGCCTACACCCACGTCTCATGTGCGTTCCACGGGAGAACTCAGATGGCCCGGGTGCCTAAACGCGAGAGCCTTACAGTCTGTTCTAGAGGCAGACTAGCCATACTCAGCTTCTGGACTCAGAACCTGACATGAAGGCTATCGGACCGAACCCTGTGCGCCTTCTAGACCGGATTAGTTCTGTTAGCTCCACTGCTGGTGACATTTTCAGGATAGAAGTGGTTGGAGATGTCATGGTGGACGGAGCCCGTTGTCATACCGGTTGGCAGTATTGGTCAGGGCAGAGTGACATTAGTAGAAAAAGCTGGATCAATGGCAAGAAGCTGCCAAGGTATCCGATAAGTGGAACGTGTCTAATGGTCACTCACGACCTGACTTGCTGTCTGAAGCAACAAAGGTGTACACCCTACGTCCGGCCCGATGGTTGCCAGAGTATGCCGTTTACGCCCTGGCCAATCCCTTCATTTGTGGTTATCGAGAATCTCACTATCTGTTCCGAGATGCCTTGCAATAGCACGGAAGAATTCCACGCTCTCCAGTTCCATCTCTACTCCATCAATGGTATAGCCCTTGTATGCCGCGGTTCTGGCAATAACAACGTTGTATCGCGGATTGACATACACCGCCTGTCCATAGATACCCATTGCCAGGAAGTCTCGATCCTCGCCTCCAGGAACCCACCATTGGTAGCCATACCCTAGCACCGAATCGGAGCGAGGATTGGCCCCGGGCAGGAGATGCGGAGCATCTGGTGTCACAGAAGCTCGGATCCACTCCTTAGAAATGATCTGCCTCCCATTCCAATACCCATCATTCAGGTATAGGTTGCCGAAGCGGGCCAAGTCCCGGAGGCAAGCATTAAGACCGCCGAAGGCCGACTCAACCCCCGTACTGTCTAGCAGCCAATAGGCTGCTCCTTCCATGCCAGCAGGCCTCCACAGCTTCTCTTCCATATAGCTAGCTAGATCCATTCCCACAGCTGCCCGAACAACCATACCAAGTACCTGTGCATCGCTGCTGACATACTTTCTGCGCGTCCCTGGCTCGTGCTCTCTATCCAGCTCTAGAAGGAAACTTTCCAGGGAGGGGCCCAGGCCTACGGACAGCGGGCCCAAGCGGCTTATGTCAGACTTGGGATCGGCGTAGTCTTCGGTAAACCGAATTCCGGAAGACATCTGGAGGACATCTTTGATGCTCACTCCGTTATACCCGCTAGCAGCTAAGCTGGGTACATAAGCTGTGACAGGTTCATGGATATCCCTGATGAAGCCCTCGTCGACCGCTATACCTACGAGCGCCGATACCACGGACTTAGAAACGGACCAAAGGATGCATCGCGACGCATCATTGTTGCCTCGGAAGTACTCCTCATAGACAATGGAGCCGTTTCGGGTAACCACAAGGCCAGTGGTGTGGGTCTCATCTATAAACTGGCCCACATCCTTGGTGTGGCCCTTATAGACATAGCTAGAAGGTAAGTCCTGTAGGTCATAATCAAAACTTGATACTGCTGAACCAGCAGCCACCTTCCGTGAGTCAAACCACTGGTCCAAGCTGCGGAAATTCTCAGTGAGCTTTTCTGGTTTGAACAGAGTGATGCCGTGGTAGATCTTCACCAACGTTTTGTAATTTAGTGCTCCAAAGACAGCAACGACAGCCAACAGCGCCAGCAGTACCCTCCACAACGCTGGCCAAAGGCGTTTCTTCCTTCTTGAGTCCATGTTTCCCCACTGCGAACTTAGCGGTCTTCGCAGTAGGACTCCCCCTCCCTGAATGGCGACTATATGCGCCTAGTTTCACAAACAAACTCACAGCTCTAAGCCTTTCACGCCGGGCGTTCACCCAAGTATATTCCTCCACTTCCCGCCTGTCAATGTCTTTCTCCGCTCCATCACGGAAGATCTGTAGGCTGGTGAATTGAACCAGACAACTGGGGGTACGGACGTTTTCTTGGACCCGGTTACGCTATCAGACCTAGACTCTGTCTGAAGCCAAGTGGGCTTCTTGCGCCCAGGACCGTGTGTAGACCATCTCTTTTTTCACTAGTCCGAAGACCCCTCGCAAGCAGCGCTATCTGGAGAGCAAGCTTACCTTCTGTGTAGCATGCATTTCTGCGCCAACCACACAGGAAAGCCCTGAATTCTTGGTGAATCTAGACTATGGCTGATGTGGCTTCTGATGCCCGTGGTTACGACACAAAGATTGTTTCAGAATCGGAGGAACGCTATGACCAGGAAACACAGCCAAGTCACTCTCGTTTTGTGCGCATTACTTCTGCTTGCATCCGGAAGCAGCATTGCTGCCAGCTTGGACGATGCAAAGACTTACTACAAGTCAGGGTACTACAAAGAAGCATACAACGAGGTTGAGGCTTATATTCGGGTAAACCCTACCGACCCGAAAGGATACTCAACCAAAGCAAATATCCTGCTTGCGCTTGCGCTGAACAGGACTCAGAGAGCACTTTGGGTAGAGGAAGCAAATCTTGATTCGATCCTGGAGTGCATCGAAACCGCTAGGAAGTACTCGGAAGACTACGACAGGACGTATCTAGAGGCGTCTTTGTTTGAAGTGGCGACCTTGACGATCTGGGGTGCCTATGATACAGCTGTGGACAGCGCACAGATCTATATTATCACCCCGTACATGGCAGGCAAGCATACCCATGAAGACATAACCATTGATGCGTGGCTGCTTATAGCAAGTTCCTTGGAGCAAGTAAACATGCAGGCATCTAGCGCCGTATGGGCCTACAACGAGGTTTTGACGAAATACAATCCGAGCCCAGAACAGCACTATTCAGCGGTTTTTGGCCGCGCCAGAGCTCAATCCCACTATAGCGATGATGTTGCGCAGCTTCAGAAAGCCTATATGGACATCGTTGAAGAATTCGGTGACATGGTGTACGTAGACGCAGGTTCGGGGGCCACTTATACCTATACAGAAGCGGCTCTCTATACGTTAGGCGAGACTCTGCTTGAGCGCAAGGAGCGCCAGCTCGCGAACGAAGTATTCGAAAGCCTGATCGAAAAGTATCCTGATAGTTACTTCGCCGCCAGAGCACAGTGGGTTATTAGGTAAATCCTACTACACAGGTATCAGAAGTCGCACAGCCAACTGTTAGTACCCGGGCCTGGCTGAATCTGCCAGGCCCGGCTGCATGCACCTTCTATCTCGCGGTAAGCCAGATCCTCACTGAATCCTCTAGGGCTAGCTTTAGTCCCTGCTCAAATACATCCTTCCTCTCCGCTAGGGACTCGAAGACACCAATGGACAGCATGTCTGCAGCTTCGACAAGCTCAGGAACGGGGGTATAGTATTCCCACAGGCGAAATGGGATTCCTTCCGGGGTGTACATCTGTTTAAGAAAGTGGGTCTGCATTGCCTGCCCCTTAGGAGCGGACCAACCTCCCGTAACTAGATGCCACAGCCCTTCTGTTGGATCTCCGTCTCGCCAGATCGGCATCGCTTCTCCTGAGTCCTTGTACTGCTTCTCAACTCTAAACCCAATTGATTCTAGTTGAGCAGCGATATAATTTCCGAACTCTGTGCGCTCGTCCTCACTGCGAATAATGAATATGAGCTCGACCGGCTCATTGCTGTAATACCACACATTGTCCCGCAGTTCAGCACCTAGTTGTTTTTGGCAATCAAAAATTCCAGAGCAGGGGGTGCGGACGTTTTTTTGGACTTGACTACGCGGCTAGGCCAAGACTTCGTCGATATTCTATCGGGCTCATAGCGTCTAAAGATATTTTGATCCGCTCCTCATTATACCAGCGAAGAAAACCATCTAGCTCATATATGAACTCTTCCAGAGAAACACCTTCCCAAGATCTCGTGTAAAACATTTCGCTCTTTAGCGTTCCAAAGAAGCCTTCGCATGCAGCGTTATCTGGGGAACATCCCTTTCGGGACATCGAGCGAGTTAACCCAGCGGTTTCCATGCGGGCAATCCATCCTGGCCAACGATAATGACAGCCACGGTCGGTATGTATAACGGGGTGTTCTCCAGGAGATAAACAGGCTATAGCGCCGTCAAGCATCGTATTAACAAGTTCCGCGTCGGGGCTAGTGCCTATCGTCCAACTAACCGCCATACCATCGAAGCAATCAACGAGAGGAGACAAATAGACTTTGCCCGCTGGTATGTGAAACTCCGTGATATCTGTCAGCCATTTCTCATTTGGTTTTTCTGCGTGAAAGTCGCGTTCCAGCAAGTTAGGTACAGCTGGGCTAATCTCACCCAGGTAGGAACTGTAACTGCGTCTTTTCTTTCCCTGTACCACAAGGTGCTCTTCAAGCATCAGTCTCCTAACTACTTTTTCCGAACATGTTATGCCGTTCTTCCGGAGAGCAGCGTGAATTCGCCTGTAACCATAGACACACTTGCTTTTCCCGAACGCATCCCTTACTTCTTTCCGCAAAGAAGCGTATTTGTCTGGCCGGCTCAACGCTTTCTTCTGATAGAAATAGCTGCTCTTGGAGATGGCAACGAGAGCTAGTAATTCGTTTAGTGGGTATTTCTCTCTTAGGGCATCGATCACCATGGTCTTTTCTCTATTCGTCATCTTTTGGAGATCGATGCCCCGGTCTTTTTTTACTACTTCAGCGGCCTTTTGGAGAATATCTAACTCTAGCTGGAGCCGGTATACCTGTCTTTTCAGAGACTCTAGCTCCATCTCCAATTCATCTTTGTCATCAGGCAGGGGCTTTTGTCTCAACTGTTCCACGGTTATCTGACCTTTTTCGCTGAGGAGCTGCTTTTTCCACTTGTACAGCGTTTCCCTTCTGATTCCGCGTTTTTCGGCCAGAGTCGCTGCCGACGCTTCGTTAGTGCATAGGGAAATAACGGCTTCCTTTTTCTGTTCTTGAGAGAATTTTACCATGGAACCTTGGGTTATGCGAATCTTTCGTTCTCCGGGCGCTAGTTCATCTATCCATTGTGTCAACGTCGTTCGAGACGGATAACCCAGTTTCCTGACTGTCCGTCTGACGCAACGTCCGTGCTCAAGATAGTAGTCAACAGCTTTTCTTTTCTCCTCCTGCGTGAACCTGGGCTTCTTCTGAAATTTCTCGTGCAAATCACCTTTTTCGAGGTACTCATTATACCACCGAATTAG
The DNA here is from genome assembly GCA_001028815.1 of Peptococcaceae bacterium 1109. Taxonomy (GTDB): domain Bacteria; phylum Bacillota; class Limnochordia; order Darwinibacteriales; family Darwinibacteriaceae; genus 1109. Next base: position 611,080 of record LDJB01000002.1, on the reverse strand, counting down.
CGTATTGCGGGTAGGATAACCTAGCTCCCTGATCGTATCAGCAACACTTAAGTCATACTTGATGAACAGTTGGACTGCCTTCATTCGTTCCTCGTAGGAATGCATGGACTACCTCCTGACTTACAAGTCCAGGTTTTTGTCCGCACCCCCAAAACACCTAGTTTCTTCATTTCGTCTTCAATGATCTGCCGAGCACCATCGAGGTCATAAGCGTAGCTCGTTTCCAGCCGAGCAAGAACATCTTCCATGAAGCCGTAGTCAAAGCTGTCCTGCGTCAGGAATGTCCAAATTGGGTAGACGAACTCACCAGCAATGCTGGCTAGGTGATGCCTGTCGATCAGCCTGTTCATGGCTTCTCTGATTCTAGGCGAAACAAAGGGGTTAAGCTTGCCTGGATCTTGGAATTCCACGGGGTTAAAAGCCAAGTCTGTTCTGATGACCTGTTCTACACTAGGCTTGCCCACATACGTAAGCGTGCCGCCCCTTCCTCCGATTGTCGCCGATGGCTCAAAGACGTGATTTTCCAAGAAGGGTATGATTATTGTTTCTTCTCCGATTATCCTCTGGGCTGCAAAACCTTCCTCGTCGGTGTAGATACGTTCCGATCTTTCGATGAACCATACCCCAACACCGTTCATTGGCTCCCCAGCCTCGTCCTTCACGATAACCACCGTATAATCGGCATCCACGTATCTGAACTTCGTGGCCTCGCTGGGCCGCTTGTTCGGCTCCACTGCCACAGCGTAAAACTCAAAATACCCGCCCGGCATCGCGAGTGGTGGCTCGTACAGCTGGTAATCTCCTGGATAATCTGGGCCCGTTGTGCTGTACCAGATTTGCGCCGCGGGGCTTGCGGAGAGTACTATCTCTTCGCCTTGCTCAACGCGAAACCCCACAACTGACGACTCCACCGGTGCGGAAGTTTCTGCCGCCAACACCGCAAAAGTGGAGAAGCTGGTGGCTGTGGCCACTGCCGATCCGTCCTCTACTGTAGTGGGCAAGTAGTGCCATTCTGTTCCGTTGAGGTGAAACACACCAATTTGATCAGGGTCCGCCCCCGGATCAACAGGCAGCCTCAGAACCACCCCCTCGGAGAAGTCGAGCTCGCCGGCGGATTCGAAATCAATCTCAACTGCGGATCCCGCCAGCTGCAGTTCTTCGGGGAGCCCAATTTCCTCCGCGACATCCGTGACGATAACGGTTGTTTCCGCTGGCACATCAACGTTTTGCAGATCCACAACAACACCGTTCGTGAACCGGATAGCATCTCCTGTTTTAACGGGAATTTCTGCCCCTAGCAAACCGACAAAAGCCGCTACAACGGCCTTATCGCGGTCTACCACAACTTCCGTTTCCGGCGTGTCGGGACTGGAGACGTCCCCGATCCAGCGTTCAAACTCGGAGTTCTCATCAGGCTTCGCTGTTAGGGTCACGATTGTAGGACTACTATACTCACGTGGGCCAACAAAAGGCTCAACAGTGCCGTTGCCGTCAACCGAAACAGTCAACTTATAGCTGACCTTGGAGCCTCCACCCGTACAACCACTCAGCGCTAGAACGATAAAAGAGCATCACTCGCCTCTAGCTGTGCCTTCAGCCTAGTGAAGAACTGAATTTGGAAATCGATCCTGTCTCGCCAAAGCTTCGCTGCTCTCTTTGTGGCGAGCTCCAGTATCCTATACTTCTCCAGCCTAGATAGAGTCTGAATTACGCTGTTCAGCTGTTCTTCGTAAGGCAATGTGAGAAAGGACAGATTACAGAGGTGCTCGTGACTCTGTAGACATCAAAGCGGTCGATGTTATCCGCATCACCAATACCCAACGCCAACGACAAACGTTCACCGGAAAAGGCCGCTCCAGGGTCTCCAGAAGGCGTCTGGCCAGTTTCGCAGCCTCACGACCATGATTGAGCTAATCGTACTTTTCGGTAAATGTCTCTATAAGTTTCTGTGGGCCGTTGACATAGAAACTCTCACATGGTACTATACTAACGAACGTTAAATAAACGAGGAAGGTGTAGCCTATGGACGACAAGGATCTGCGCACCAGAATCAAAGAGGTGGCTGTGGCGCATTTCAACGATAACGGCTATCACGGGACCACAATCCGCAACATCGCTAAAGACGTGGGCTGCTCACTGCCTATGATCTACTACTACTACAGCAGCAAGAAAGAACTCTTTGATGAGATAATCAAGAAGGAGTTCTTTGACTTGGTAAAAAGGCAGGCAGCGCTCTCGAAAAACGATGATGTTATTGATCTCTACACGAAGTTCATCTATGGCTTGAACCATCTCAGTGATTACCATCGGAAAGTCTACCGGCTTGGCATCAAGGTGTACCTGACGTTCGATGGTGATGAGGAACTGATGAACCTAATGGATGAGTGGGAGAAGGGCATACTTCCCAGGCACAGGGAGATTCTCCAGCCATACATACAGAACATTCCAAACGGGGAAGCAGTAGTCAGGACGCTAGTCCATCTACTGGAGACAATGATCGAGAAGATCGTCGTGAAAAACCATTATCTTCCAAAAGATGAAATCAGAGAGGAAATCGCCATTGTATTGCAGGGAATCGCGCGCGGTGGTCTCAGTTGAAGCCTTAGGAGTTCCTCTGAGGCTCCTTTTCGAGGGTTATCTAACGAACGTTCAAACAAAATATCGGGCTCCAAAAAGGGAGGTCATAGAAACAATGGAAAGGAAACGTTTTGACAGCATACTGTCGTGTGTCGCCTTGACTTTGCTGCTGCTTGTGATCCAAAGAGCCGTAGGTGGGGCGGCAAGAGGCTTCGCCAACCTTTTTTCGTATGAGCAATTTGATCCCGATCACGCCTATCTGTGGAACATCGTTCACCATACGTCTATGGCGGTCTTGGCCTTGGCCGCAATACTGTTTCTGCAAAAGGTGGATAATCTGGAGTTCAACCTCGGCCTTGGTGACAGAAAAGCGGGGGTCAGCTACGTTGTTCGGTACACCGGCGCTCTCGCTGGTATAACCCTTGTCGTCCATGTGCTCATGCTGACCAGCAACTCGCTGCCGACATATGCCTTCCCACTGAACCGTAGGAACATCATCGGGACGCTGTTCTTCCAGCTCTTTTGCACCGGACCGGCCGAGGAGCTTCTGTACAGAGCGCTGCCCATCACGATTATACCGGCTGTGCTGGGGAGAAGCGTCAATGTGGGATGGGGGATCAGCCTGGAAACCATCATAGCTGCCCTCTTGTTCTCTTTAGCTCACGCCAAATGGTCGCTCTTCCCGCTTACTTTTGAGGCGGGATTTTTCCAACTCCTCTATGCCTTTTCACAGGGGATCATCGAAGGTAAAGCATACCAAGATACCCGCAGCATCGTATATCCCATGGTCATGCACAGCATCAGCAACGTTCTCATGGTTCAAACGGGGTATCTGTTTATATTGCTTTCGTGAGATGGGACAGCAGCACGATCGAGGTGTACACCACAGAACGGGCCGTTGTGATCTATTTGGCGGTGGTCTTGCCAGTCTACGGGGGTTGTGGCATTACCCTGCTAAGGCGCAAAGCCCTCAGCTATGGGTTTGCCCCGGCGCTGCCGTTCTTCATCACAATCGTTGGCCTCACTGTGATCGGCCAGAAGTCATTGTTCATTCTCAAACTGCTCTCCCTGAGGCCCATGACATAGAACTGTCTGGCCAGGATCAAGGGGCCTGCGGCGGTGAAGACCTTACTGATGGAACCGATGTTGAACTGGGTATCGAGGTCCATCGGCAAGTTCAAAGCACGGTCTCTCATCCTAAACCCTTCTGCGTACACGATCCGGCCTTCAACCATCACCGCCACGGTGGCACTAGACGGTAGGCCAGTGGACATCTGCTCGGCTACGGCCTTTCTGGCTGCTACCGAAACTCCTGCATATCCGGGAGCCTTAATGACAGTCGCCGCCTGAGACGTACCGGTTACGAGTCCCACCAGCTGAAAACAAGCCAGAAAGACCATTGCAACCGCTAGACTTGACTTCTGGCCACGTGGCTATCTCATGCTCTTCCTTCTCAGTGGATTCCAGGAATGCGGAAAAGGGGACAGAACCTATCCGTCCCCTTTTTTGATTGCACACTATTGAGCTGCTACTCTGGTACTGAAGGGAGCGTTGTAATCAACGCCCTCTTTTAAGGTCCTCAGGAGTTCTTCGAGGTCAGGGTGCCTGATTTCACTGCTGCCAAACAATCTTTCAGTAATGTCATTTCTATCGCTTCCCGTTCAGTTACCAGAACGCCGGAAGTATCCAAGACTATGCTGTTCTTGTCCAGGTTTCAGGCCTGGGAGCCTAAAGCTCATCATAGCACCTGTCAATTTCTTGTATTGCATAGTCCTTCAAAGGGTTTACACCGAAAAAGCCTATCAGCCTTAAGGTATCGCTTTCATTTAGCTGCCCTTTTCACTTGTTTCATCTAGACGTCTCTCTGCGTGCAGTTCTGGCGCAACTCGAGCCGATTGGTCTTTCCGCGTTGGCCCAGGACAGAGTAGAAGACCCTAAGGTGCAGACTCACCAATCGCTACCGCCTGGCCAATCCTTAAACAACGCTTTCAGCCAATCTCCCAACTCCTCGTCTTCTTCGTCCCAATCGTCCTCATACCAGTAGGGGTCTGTAACCACTACGTCCATGACAATGTTGGTTGTTTTTGGCAATCAAAAATTCCAGAGCATGGCAGTGTAGACGTACATAGCACCCTGACCTGAATCGTTGTCTAGTCCATCTGAGTTGTCTGTGAAATACCTT
>LDJB01000002.1:576598-602558 GCA_001028815.1 Peptococcaceae bacterium 1109 | reverse complement strand
GAGCAGCGCGCATCCATGTATAGACGGTGTTCTTGGACAACCCATAGCGACGCGCTACCAGTGCAGCGTTACCTACTTCCTGGACTTCTTTTAGTACCTGAGCCTTGAACTCATTAGTATACTGTCTGGTCACTTAAATCACTCCCAAATTGATTCTATCAGACACACACTATTTGTCCAAATCAATTAGGGGGCTTAATAGGACGAATCCAGTTGCCTTCGTTCATGACACGGCCGTACTCCACAATGTGTTCAAAAATCCTGTCTGGGTAGAACGTCACTGAATACCATGGCCCCACCATTTCACCTGGTTCCACATCTTCCGCATCTATTCCCGGCCAGCCTTCAGTCGCTTCAGTGTAGTCCAAGTAGAAACGCAGCACATCATCGACAATGGCATTAACGGTGTAAGCACGCACATCTGAGAACACCACTGTCTCGTCGTAATAAGCAGACTCTCTGTACAGCTCTTCAAGCTCTGGATCACGTACAGCCCCGGGATAAATCGGAATGTCGTCTAACCTGTTCGGCAACCGAGCCGCTAGAGCGGGACTAGTAAACACGCACAACACCAGCAACAACCAACCGATCCTGCCGATCTTCACAATACTCAACTCCTTTCGACCGCATATACGTTTCGGGATACTTTAGTGATTTTCAGGATCATTTCCCAATTCCTTCTTGTCCGAAAGGTTTTGTCATAATGAGGGTTTTCGGCACTACTCAAAGGGCCTGATCCTGCGGGAGCTGAGGTACTTTTGGCACGCCGCAGAATGCGCGATTGTGAAGTTAGTCGCAGGGAACGGGGAACAAATGAAGAGTTTTCACGCGAAGCTGTTCCTTTGGTAAACATGTTTTCCGCTACGGGCGAAGCCGCGCAGATGGTTCCGCGAACTGCGCGCATCCTCTTTTGGGGAGGTGAACGCCTCTTTCACTGCGGCCGGACAGCCGCTACAGTACTAAGAACCCGATACGCTAGCACCGCTGCCCGACTCGTCTCGAGGCAGTCGTGTTGGTACGACCAAACTACCGGACCCATGACTGGAGGTAAAGAAGTTAAAGAAGCTCGCGGTAACAAAGCGCTTACTACACTGATAATTGGGATACTTGCGTTTTTTCTTTCTTGTCGATTGCACACCTCGTTGAGACAGACGATGGAAACGTCGATGTGGATAGGCTTACCATCGCAACAAGCGAAGGCGCTGTCTTGAGTGCCAAGCTGTGGCGTCCGAAGAAAGCAGCGGCACAAAATCCGGTACCAGCGGTAATCCTTGTCCCAGGCGGCAATGCTAACGATGCCATCGGCATGGTGGGCTGGTCCGCGGACGTTGGGCGTATGAACGCGCGATTGCCACGTCCGCGTATGCGTCCAGCCATCACTCGATTGGCCTTCCCGGGAGTCCACAGCTTCTTGCGGTAGTCGGGGTCCAAAGACATTGACTCCCCATCTCATACTCGCGCGGATAACAAAAAAGACCGCCAGTAGGCGGTCTTCGTGATTTCATATGGCGCGCCCGGCAGGATTCGAACCTACGACCTTCTGATTCGTAGTCAGACACTCTATCCGGCTGAGCTACGGGCGCACGTTTCTTGCAGAGATTTATATTACCAGACAATCTCGGGTTTGTCAACTGCCCGGATGGTACAACCTATCCTCAAGGAGGAATGAGATTGAAAGACAATCCAAAACAGCGGAAAGCTTCTGGCAAGGCTTCTCGCCGCACGGACAAGCCATTTTACGGCACCTACATCTCTGTACAAGACACGAAGGCTGCAGGGCCCTACGGCGTCCTCGATGGCGAAGACCTTCGGCAAACCCAAACTGTTAACAAACAGAAAAATGGCGGAAGGGGAGGGATTTGAACCCTCGGAGGGCGGCAAAGCCCTCAACCGCTTAGCAGGCGGCTCTTTTCGGCCACTCAAGCACCCTTCCGAATCTCTCACTAACAAATGCTAGTATAGCACCTCAAGGCAGTCCTGTCAAGCTCACGCCCTGCCCTTTTTCCGCCACTTCCCTAGTTCATCCGCCTCAGGGTAAGGCGCATTTTCGTGCCCTTCCCGACGCGGCTTTCTGCACAGATGGAGCCTTTATGCTTATCTACAATGTGCTTCACAATTGCCAAACCCAAGCCAGTACCGCCCATATTCCGGGCCCTGCCTTTATCTACCCGGTAAAAGCGCTCAAAGACCCGATCTAAGTGTTGAGCTGGGATGCCTACACCGTTGTCGCTCACGATGATTTCCACCTCATCGGGGCTCTTTATCGCTTCAACAGTTACGGTGCCCCCCTCAGGGGTGTACTTAATCGCGTTATCCACGAGGTTGATGGCCACCTGCTTGAGGAGCTTTTCATCTCCTTCCACGATCACTGGATCGTAGATGAGGTTCTGGACAGTCATGTTCTTGGCATCCGCGTTGCTCTGCAAGATCATGATGGTGTCATCAAAGATTTCCTTGATGTCCACGGGACCGAGCTTCAAGGGCTGCTTGCCACTTTCGATACGAGACAGGTCCAGAAGATCGTTGATTAGGGCGATCATGCGATCTGTCTCGCCGCTGATAATCTTCAGGAACCGCTCAGTGAGAGCCCGGTCGTCCAGATTGCCAGCGAGGAGGGTTTCCACAAACCCCTTAATGGACGTCAGGGGCGTACGGAGTTCGTGGGATACATTGGCCACAAATTCCTGCCGCATCTGCTCGAGATGGCGTAGATCCGTTACGTCACGGAGCACTGCCACAGCTCCTAAGGGCGTACGGTCCTGGTTCGTCAGGGGGCTGCTGGTCACGGCAATGGTGCGTTCGCTTCCTGGCCTTACTCGCATCTCCCTAACGATAGACTCACCGGAGTCAATGGTATCGTCCAACAGCTTGGACAGGTTGGTATTCCGGGTTGCTTCAAACTGGTTCTTACCAATAATGGACAGCTCATCTACATTGAACATATCTGCCACAGCCCGGTTGGCCAAAATGACTTTGCGCTGCATGTTTACTGCCAGCACACCATCACTCATGCTGGATAGAATGGCATCGAGCTTCCGCTCCCGGTCGCTGATGGCATCGAACAGTTCCTCCAGGGTTTCTGAGAGTTCGTTGAAGGCCCTCCCCAGCTGGCCGATCTCATCTTCGCTGCGCACCAGCACCCGGCGGCCAAACTCCCGGTGCTGCAGCCTGCGGACAACAGCCAACAGGTCCAAGATGGGCCCGGCGATCACCCGGTTAACTAGGTATGCCACAAGTACCGAGAGCCCCGCAACGAGGACGCCCACGAGGATTGCCCCGTGGATCAGCCTGCTGATATCCTTCCCAATCTCAGATTGGTCAATACCGATCTGAAGCACTCGGCCTTCTGCCAAGGGCACGCTAACAGCGACTAGATCTTCCAGGAGAAGATCCTCACTGAAAGAACGGGCAATCATCCCCCCGCCTTCACCGAGCACCGCAAGGTAGCGCCCTGCCTCGCCGCCGAGCTGTCTTACCCGCGCCTGGAGCTCAGCACCTTCCAATTCCGCCTCGTCCAGATACAGCCGCATGAGTTGCGCTTCCGAAAGCAAGCTGGCTTCAACCCGTTCGTACAAGGCGGTTTGGGCAACCTGCACTACAAAAAACGTGGTAACCCCAACAGAAAGTAAGGTTACCACCAATGCTAAACTAGTCAGCTTAAACAGTAGGGGCTTCGAAAAGCTGATCCGGCCCAAAAGCTAATTCCCCCTCAGTTTGTACCCTACACCATGAATAGTTTCAATGCGAGTTTCGCCCTCGGGGCCGAGCTTGCGGCGGAGATGCCGGATGTGGACGTCAACCGTGCGGGTCTCCCCTTCATATTCGTATCCCCAGACCTTCTGCAGCAGCACCTCACGGGTAAGGACCTTGTTCACATTCTGCATGAAAATATGGAGTAAGTCGAATTCTTTGCGAGTGAGGTCAACCTCTTTGCCATCTACCTTAACTTCCCGGGTGTCTACCCTTAGGTAGATGTTGCCCACTTGGTACTCATCTTCTTCTGGAGTTTCCTGGTTGCTAGCCCGGCGGAGCACTGCCTTAATGCGGGCTACCAGCTCGAGAGGGCTGAAAGGCTTGGTGATATAGTCGTCGGCACCAAGTTCCAGGCCCAGTACCCGCTCAAGTTCAGTTTCCTTAGCAGTCAGCATAATAATGGGCACATTGCTGTGGCGGCGAATATCTTTGCAGACATCGTACCCGTCCTTGCCAGGCAGCATCAGATCAAGTACCACTAAGTCAGGCTTATAGGACTCAAATTTCTCAAGGGCAGACAAACCATCGCTGGCTACTTCTGTTTCAAACCCAGCTTGTTCCAAATTGAACTTAATGAGTTCTTGGATAGAGGTCTCGTCATCAACGATTAAAATTCGTTGTCTCATGTTATCAACTCCACTTCGTTTAGTAAGTTACGCCATCGAGTTGCTCCCCAGCACCACCATTGTCACCAACGATTCTGACAATTAAACGATGCGGTAAGCAGACAATGACCTGTCCCACCTGCTGCCGCCAGCCTGTGAGTACACAGAGCTTGTCAGGGCAATCGGCCTCAGAGATGCGGACACGGTTGTCTGCTATGTTAAGGATATTGTAACCATGGGGCGTGTCAAAGCGCACACTTTCCACTTCTTCACTCAGGCTAAACTCTCTTACCACTTGCCCATCGATTTCTACTATCACTCTTTTTCCCTGCTCTGCTCGGCGGGCAAAAAGAGTTGTATAAGTAATTGCACAAACTCCAATAATTATTAATACGACAATGAGAATGAGATCTCCTTTTCGCAACTTTGGAAATTTCATAGGCTCACTCCAAAACGGAAAAAGTCCTACTCGACTGAGGACGAGATAGGACTCCCTCTGTACAATGTATGGCATGATGGCGGAAGGGGTGGGATTCGAACCCACGGAGGGCGTGAACCCTCGACGGTTTTCAAGACCGCTCCAATCGTCCACTCTGGCACCCTTCCGAACCAACACCCTACATTATACCCTAGATCTCTTCCTCATACAAGTGTCTACTTGGGGCTCGCAATGCGCTCTAGGCCGCCCATATAAGGCCGCAGCGCCTCGGGGATGATGATGGAACCATCTTCTTGCTGATAGTTTTCAATGATCGCTGCCATGCAGCGTCCAACCGCTATACCCGAGCCGTTGAGAGTGTGGACAAACTCAGGCTTTGCGCCCCGCTCCCGGCGGAAACGGATATTGGCTCGCCGAGCCTGGAAATCTTCGAAGTTGCTGCACGATGAGATCTCTACATACCGCCCGTAGCTGGGCATCCACACTTCAGGATCGTACTTCTTCGCCGCAGTGAATCCCAGATCAGCGGTGCACATCTGGGTTACCCGGTATGGCAAGCCCAGCCGCTGCAAAACTGCCTCAGCATTGCTGGTCAGCTTCTCCAGTTCATCATAGGAGTTCTCCGGCAAAACAAACTTGACCAGCTCTACCTTGTCAAACTGATGTACCCGGATAAGCCCCCGTGTATCCCGGCCAGCTGAACCTGCCTCTGAACGGAAACAAGCTGAGTACGCCACGTGATAAATGGGGAGCTGCTCAATATCAAGGATCTCATCACGATAAAGGTTCGTAACAGGCACTTCCGCAGTGGGGATCAGATAATAGTCTAGGCCTTCAAGCTTGAACATATCTTCCCCAAACTTTGGCAGCTGCCCTGTACCGGTCGCGCTTTGCTGGTTCACGATGTACGGCGGCAAAACCTCCGTGTAGCCATGCTCCTCCACATGAAGATCGATCATGAAGCTGATAAGCGCCCGTTCCAAGCGTGCCCCCAAACCTTTAAGGACGTAGAACCGGGACCCGGTTATCTTCGCGGCACGTTCAAAATCTATGATATCTAGGTTGACACCTAAATCCCAGTGGGGCAGCGGTTCGAAATCGAACTCCCGGGGCTCGCCCCAGCGCCTGATCTCTTTATTGTCCGCTTCGGAGGTGCCCACATGCACCGATTCGTGGGGGATGTTAGGAATCCGAAGAAGTAAGTCTTCTAGCTTGGCCTCAACTTCCCGCAGTTCCCCGTCCATTTCCTTAATCTTCTGGGAGACAAGGCGCATTTCTTCCACGAGGCTTTGCGCGTCCTGCTTTTCCCTTTTCAAGCGGGCGATTTCTTCTGAAACGCTGTTCCGCTTCGCCTTGAGCTGTTCTACTTCCCCCAGTATGGCCCGGCGCCGTTCATCCACGGCCAAGAGATCATCTACTAGAGGAGCCTCTTCCCCCTTGTTTTTCAGTGCCTGCCGCACTCTGTCTGGATTCTGCCGAATCATTCTTAGGTCGAGCATATCTCTTCCTCCTTAAATCAAAAACTCCCGCCGCTGAACAAGTAGTCCAGGGACGAGAGTTTATTCCCGCGTTGCCACCCTGATTAGCCATGGATTAATGGCTCATCTTCATTAGCGCTTTATCGGGCGTACCCGGGGAAGTTTCACGGAAATCCCGATCCCCTTCCCAGCTCAAGGGTTGGAATACCCTCTCATCGCACCATTCAGTATGAATCTTCCTCAATTATAGTATACCCCTAACAAAGATGCAAGACTTTACAGCATTTTGGAAGGCCGCCTCAGGGGAATCAGGTCATCCCGAGTTGGGCGCCTGTAGCCAGAATCTGATACTCCCCGGTTAAACAGGAACAAGCCCACCACTCGCACCCCGAAGGAGAAGAGGAAGATAGATCTGAGGCCTAAGAGCTCTGCGGTAAACCCGCCGAGGACTGGGCCAACTGCAGTGGCCAGACCCATAAAGGTGTTGTAGGCGCCAATGTACATGGAGCGGTTGTCATCGGGCGTCAGTTCTAGCAGCAGGTTGAAAGCGGCCAAGTTGTACCCGCCCCACATAAACCCGCTCACGAAGTTGATCACCAGGCCAAGCCAGCTCACAGGTGCGAGAAACCACATCACAGGAACAAAACATACCGCAATCCCCGATACTGCCATAACGTTCTTCGGGCCGAACTTGTCGGCTAACGGCCCCCAATAGCGCTGGCAGATAGTCTGGGCCAGCAAAGACGAAGCGGTGACTAACGCCCAAGCCCCTTCGTGCCCTCCCATGTCCTGCACGAAATAAACGGCAGTCAGCGTTCCCAAGAAGGATACGCCGAAGTTCCAGACCACGGCACTGTAAACGTAATTGACAAAGTTTCTGTTTTCCTGGGCCGAGCGGAAAAACACGGCCAGGTACTCCTTGGTAGTCTGGCCACCACGCTTCTCCTTTTCCTCAGGAGGAGGAAAAGGGATCTGCCGGAAGACATAGGTCGAAGCAATGCCTAAGGCTGCAGCTACCACGAAGAGAATGTAGTAGTTGATGGGGAACCGCAGGGAGAGAAGGAAACCCGCGGCAAAGGTAACTAGCAGCGCACAGAAGTTCAGAACCACGTTGCGGTTTGCGTAGTACTTCCCTCGAATGGACTTGGGGACTATCCCGGCCTGGAGCGCCGTCCAAGCAGGCCCCCCAAGGTTTGCCGCGACGATGCGGAGGCTTGCTAGGACAATCAGTACTGCAATGCGCTGTTCTGGCGGAAACAAGAAGGGCAAAAACGCGATAATAATCCAGCTGGCGCGGGCCAAAAACCCCCCAATGATGCACAGGATGCGCTTATCTCGGACCGTTTCTGCAAGCATTCCAAAGGGGATCTGCAGGATGTTCCCGAGAAGGTTGGGGAAGGCTGACAGCAGCCCGATCTGGGAAGGGGTGGCGTTCAAGGCCATGGCAAACAGTGTCAGGTACGGCCCTGCCAGGTTATCGCTGGCTACAGCAAAGGCACCTTCGACAACGTTCAGCTTCAGGGCGCGCCGCGTATCTTGTGAAATCATGCTCGATGGCACGACGGTCCTCACTCCTACATATTCCTATTCCTCATCCTGATACAGGGGAAACCGCTCTGCAATCTCCCTAACTGCATCTTTCGCCGCAGATAGCCGCGGACCTTCTTTGTCTAAGACCATGGCAATAATCTCCGCGATCTGGCCCATCTCCCCGGTTCCCATTCCTCTGGTGGTCAAGGCTGCCGTGCCTAAGCGGATACCGCTAGTCACAAAGGGGCTTTCTGTCTCAAAGGGGATGGCGTTCTTATTGACGGTCACACCCACTTCATCCAAGAGTTTCTCCGCCTCTTTGCCTGTAAAGCCCCGCTGTTTCACGTTAACCAGAATTAGGTGGTTATCTGTGCCCCCAGATACCAGTGTAAAGCCCCGGCTTTTCAGCCCTTGAGCCAAAGCGGCGGCGTTTTCCACCACCGCGCGGGCGTAACTTCCAAACTCCGGCTGCAGCGCCTCCTTGAAAGCCACCGCCTTGGCCGCGATGACATGCATAAGAGGCCCGCCCTGAATGCCAGGAAACACCGCTTTATCAATCAGCTTGGCGTACTTCTCCATCGTCAGGATCATCCCGCCCCGGGGCCCGCGGAGCGTCTTGTGGGTCGTGGTGGTGACAAAGTCTGCATAGGGCACCGGGTTTTGATGCACCCCCCCTGCTACCAAGCCAGCAATGTGGGCCATATCCACCATCAGGTAGGCGCCCACCTGGTCTGCAATCTCTCTAAACGCGGCAAAATCTATGGCCCGGGGGTAAGCAGAAGCACCGGCGATGATCAGCTTCGGCCTGTGCTCTTCAGCAAGGCGCTCCACTTCGTTGTAGTCAATCGTCTCTGTCTCTTTGTCCACCCCGTAGTGCACGAAGTCAAACCAAGACCCGGAGAGGTTTACAGGACTGCCGTGGGTAAGGTGGCCGCCGTGGCTAAGGTCCATCCCCAAAACTTTGTCGCCGGGCTTGAGCACCGCGAAGAACACCGCTTGATTCGCCTGCGCCCCGGAATGGGGTTGGACATTCACGTGTTCAGCGCCAAACAGGGCCTTAGCCCGTTCCCGGGCCAAGTCCTCCACCATATCTACATACTCACAGCCGCCGTAATAGCGTCTACCTGGGTAGCCCTCCGCATACTTATTGGTAAGCGGGCTCCCCATGGCCTCCAGGACCGCCTTGCTCACGAAGTTCTCCGAGGCGATCAGTTCCAGCTTGCGCCGCTGGCGGTCGGTTTCCTGTTGAATAACTTTCAAAACCTCAGGATCTACCTTCTCCAAATGGTTGTGCATAGGCATTACCTCCTTGAAATGGAGTGACCAGCATGCAGACTGAGCTCAAAATCGTGGTGAGCATGGCCCTCTTGCGCCTCCTGGCAGGATCCATTGAGATCACCGCTGCACTGCTAATGCTTAAGTTTGGCCGTGTTCATACAGCCATGAAGATCAACGGTGTCCTAGGGCTGATAGGGCCAATCATTCTCACTCTCGTAAGCGCATTAGGAATCTGGGGGCTTGCGCAACAGCTCCCCCTTACAAAGGTGATGGTCGTTGCCGCGGGCGTTGCCCTCATCTTCCTCGGAACCAGGTAAAACACAAACAGGGCAGCGCAGTGCGCTACCCTTATGTTTTTACGGATACATGCGGTATAAAAGCCTGGCGAAGGGGATAGCCTCCCGGAGATGGTGCAAGCCGCAGATCCAGGCTACTGCCCTTTCTAGCCCCAGCCCGAACCCAGAATGGGGTACTGAGCCGTACTTGCGTAGATCGAGGTACCATTCATAGTCCTTTTCCGGCAGGTTGTGCTCTGCCATCCGCTGCCGGAGGAGGTCGTAATCGTGAATCCTTTCACTACCCCCAATAATCTCCCCGTAACCCTCTGGTGCTAGAAGGTCGCTCCCTAAGACCACCTCAGGGCGCTCCGGGTCTGGCTGCATGTAGAAAGCCTTGATGGCTGCGGGATAACCGTAGACGAACACAGGCTTGTCGAACCGTTCAGCGATAATCGTTTCATCAGGTGCACCAAAGTCATCGCCCCACTGAATCTCCGAGCCGCTCTCCTGCAAAATCTTCACTGCCTCATCATAGGATATGCGGGGGAAAGGCGCTGTGACCTTCTTCAGCTTGGAGGTATCCCGCTCCAGAATAGCGAGCTCCGCCTTTTTAGTTTCTAGCACCCGCTGGACGATGTAGGAGATGAACTCTTCTTGCACGCGCATGTTATCGTCATTGGTGTAATAGGCCATTTCTGGCTCAATCATCCAGAATTCCATCAGGTGGCGCCTTGTCTTAGATTTCTCCGCCCGGAAGGTTGGGCCAAAGCAGTACACTTTGCCGAAGGACATGGCCGCAGCTTCCATGTACAGCTGCCCCGTCTGGGATAGAAAGGCCTTTTCGCCGAAGTAATCTGTTTCAAACAGAGTCGTGGTGCCCTCAGCAGCGGTGGAAATCAAGATCGGGGCATCGATCAAGGTGAACCCCCGGTGATCCAGAAAATCTCGGGCTGCCCGGATCACTTCGTGGCGAACCTTCATTATCGCGTGCTGTTTTTGGGAACGGAGCCACAAGTGGCGATGGTTCATGAGAAACTCTACCCCATGCTCCTTGGGAGTGATGGGATATTCCTCCGCGAGCTGCACAACTTCTAAGTTGGTAAGGGTGAGTTCGTAGCCGCTGGGAGCCCGTTCATCTGCTCGCACCACTCCCCACACCCTAATAGAGGATTCTTGGGTGAGCCCTCTTGCGGCCTCGAACACCTCCGGTGTGACCTCGTTCTTGAGCATAACCCCTTGAATAATGCCCGTCCCGTCGCGGACCAGTAAGAACTGAATCTTGCCGCTGGAGCGCTTATTGTACAGCCAACCCCGCAGTTCTACTTCTTGGCCCACGTACTGTCCAACGTCCTTAATGTAGGTGTGTCCCACCATGGCCGCCTCCTTTACTATCTGTTTTGGTGAAGATCGTTGTAGTATTCCTGCAGTATAAGGGCATCATCTTCCAATACGGGACTCTCACAAATAAGGTTGCCCCCAACGCCGAAGTCCGCTAAAGCCCTTAGTACTGCCCGGTAATCAAGTTCGGTCTCCTCAAGGAGCACATGATTTCGCTCACCCTTAGGGCCGTAAGCGATCCCTGAGAGGTGAATATGCATTGCCTGCAGCGCCTCATCCCCCAACTTATCCCGAACTAGCTGGAGCGCGGAGGCGAACTGTTCATATGTATTAAACTCGCCAATACTCCGGGCAAAGAGATGAGAAAAGTCGATGCATGGCCCAACCCCAGGGATTTCCTCGCTGAGCCGCACTATTTCCTCCAAGGTACCAAATTGAGAAAGGGATCCGGTTGTTTCTGGGCTGAGGCGGATGCTATTACCCTCCCCATCGAGGATCCTCCTCATCTCCCATACTCCATCCCGCACCCGCTCATACACTACCTCAGGATCATCCTCGTGGTAAAAAGCGGCGTGAAAGGTCACGCTTCGAGCGCCTGCAACAGCCCCAATACGGGCTGCTTTCAGAATCCGCTCCTTGCTCGCCGCGATTTTTTCTGGCTCCGCGGAGTTGAGGTTGACATAGTAGGGAGCATGTACAGTGAGGCCAATATCCAGCTCCCGGGCAACCTGGCCAACCTTGGCCGCGGTTTTGGCCCCCATCTGGACACTGCGGACAAACTCAAGTTCCATGCAGGTCAGCCCTAGCTCCGCCAGACGCTTCAGCCCACCTTCGCTGGTTCGCGGCTTCGCGGAATGGGGAATGCCTGCTGTGCCAATCCGAAGCACCCCTAAGACCCCGGTGTCCAGATTTTCTTTTTGGGAATCTCTACGGTGGGCGATTTGTCAGCTAGATTGGCCTCGTCTTCAGCGTCCTTTAACCCCAGGGCCTGGGAGAGAGTTTCCTGGACCTCCAGCATCAGCCCGCCAAAGACAAACTCTGCTTCAAAGAGCTCCCGGATATAAGGGTTAACCGAGATAATCTCATAGAGTTTGCGAAGCTCTTCTGTTTGCTCCTCTGTGACAGGCTTGCCTTCCATCTGCTGTTTGTGCAGTTCGAGCTGGCGGTCTTGAAAGTCTCTTAGCATCACAAGAGCTGCATGGTGAGATTCAACCTCAGCCTTAGCGGCCACAAAGCGTTTGTACTCCTGGGATTCTAGAATGGCATTCGCCAACTCCTGGGCCTTTTTGCGTACAGCATCCATTGCTGTCATTCCCTCCCTCAAACGTTGAACCTAAAGCTGATGATATCGCCGTCCTTTACAATGTAATCCTTTCCTTCTAGACGGAACAATCCCTTCTCCTTAACCTTGGGCAGGCTGCCGCAGGCGATAAAATCAGCGTAGCTCACTACTTCAGCCCGAATGAAGCCTCTTTCAATATCAGAGTGGATTTTCCCTGCTGCCTTCCGGGCTGTGAAGCCATCCCGGATGGTCCAAGCTCTGACCTCGTCTTCCCCCACGGTGAAGAAGGAAATCAGACCTAAGTCGCCGTACACCGCCTGGGCAAGGCGGGCAATCCCTGTCTCCTCAATGCCCAGTTCAGCCATGAAAAGAGCTCTGTCTTCTGGTTCTAATTGGCTGATTTCCACTTCCATCTGGCTGCATACCACAAGGGAAGGGATCCCCTTTTCCCTAAGTTCTTGTTCCAGCTCGTCCTTTTGGGGATAGGCCTGGCCCTGCATCTGGGCTTCATCCACGTTCACGGCCACAATGAGGGGCTTTTTGGTGAGGAAGTTAAAGTCCCGAATAAGCTGCTCCTCTTCTTCATCCAAATCCAGCTGCCGGAGGGGCCGGTCCTCTTCTAGGACTGCTTTACACTTCTCAAGGACAGCCAGTTCCGGGGCGCTCCCTCCCTTTACCCGCTGTTTGGCTGCTCTCTCCAAGCGTCGTTCTAGAATACTCCAGTCGGCGATGAGAAGTTCTTGCTGAATGGTGTTAAAGTCCACTGCCGGTTGAATGCCATTGGCCGCAGGAACGGTATCAGACTGAAAAGCCCGGACTACCAAGACCAGTGCATCTACATCACGAACTTTCTCAAAAAATTCGCTGGCGTTGTTCCCTGTGCCAGCGGCGAATCCCGGTACATCTACAAAGTCAATTGCCGCGTAGGTGGTCTTGCGCGGCTTAAATATCTCGCTCAAACGGTCAATGCGCTGGTCGGGCACTTTACCCACCGCGATTGCCGCCTTACCGTTAAGCCCCGACTGGGAATTCGTCAACAAACGAAACAACGTACTCTTGCCCGACTGGGGCATGCCGATAATCCCGATCTTCAACGATGATCCTCCAATAGTCCCAAAGTTAGTGTGTACCTCAATATTGTATCACATCCGTTTGAGAAAACACTATGCAAACTTGGCCAGGAGGGTTTTTCCTGGCGGTTAGGCTCCAGGTGTTGTATAATTAACGTGAACAATTTGGAAAACCTCATTTAAGGAGGGCACTATGCTGAGGATTGGAGTTGTGGGCATTGGCAACATGGGCCGGGTACACGCCCAGTACCTCGCGGCAGGCGAGATAGGAGGGGCAACCCTCGCCGCTGTGTGCGATGTTTCCCCCGCCGCCCTTGAATGGGCAAGAACACACTTAGGAGATAAGATCCTGCGGTTTTCTTCCATGGATGAGCTCTTGCAAAGTGGCAGCGTCGATGGGGTGATCATTGCCACGCCCCACTATGCGCACCCACCCCTAGCAGTCCAGGCTTTCGAAGCGGGGCTGCACGTTCTGGTGGAAAAACCAGCGGGTGTCTACGGCAGACAGGTCCAGGAAATGAACGGAGCCTACCAAAGGAGCAACAAGGTCTTTGGAATTATGTTTAACCAGCGCACCAATCCCCTCTTCCAAAAAGTGCGTGATCTGGTGGCCAGCGGCGAACTAGGAGTGCTGAAGCGCATCAACTGGATCGTGACTGACTGGTACCGTTCCCAAAGCTATTATGACTCCGGGGGGTGGCGGGCCACTTGGGCAGGGGAAGGCGGCGGAGTGCTCCTCAACCAAGCCCCGCACCAGCTGGACCTGTGGCAGTGGATTTTCGGGATGCCCCAGCGCATTAGGGCTTTTTGCAGCTTCGGGAAATACCACCAGATTGAGGTGGAAGATGATGTCACAGCATACCTAGAGTATGACAGCGGCACCACCGGCGTCTTTATCACCTCCACGGGAGAAACACCAGGAACCAACCGCTTAGAAGCCTGCGGCACTATGGGCAAACTGGTAGTTGAGGATGGGCAGCTCACATTTTGGCGGCTGCGCATCTCTGAACGGCAGTTTAACCAAGAATACACCGGCGGGTTTGGAGAGCCAGAATGCTGGCGCTGTGAGGTTCCCACGGAGAAGGACAACCCGGCCCACCGGGGTATTACCCAGAACTGGGTAGATGCTTGCCTTAAAGGGACTCCTCTCTTGGCCCCAGGCATTGAAGGCATCAATGGCGTTGAGCTGAGCAACGCCATGTACCTTTCTACCTGGCTTAACACTACAGTTGCCGTACCAGTAGATCCTGATCTGTACTATGAAAAGCTCCAGGAGAGGATTGCCCAGTCACAATTCTCTAAAGAAGCAAGTCCTGGGAAGGTCTTGGATGTGGAGGGAACCTATTAAGGGAGGAGTAGGGAAATGCAGATCGCTGTCTTTACTGTAAGTACCCCTGACCTGACAGTGGAAACCCTGCCTGGGCGCCTTCGGGAATATGGTGCCGAAGGGATCGAATGGCGGGTTGCAGCGCGGCCCATATCGCCGCCCCATCCAGTACCGCCCCGCAGTCAATGGTACTGGATAAACAACCATGCCACCCTTAACCTCCACCAGATCCAGAAAGAAGCCACCTGGGCCAAGGAGCTCTGCGATCAAGCAGGGATCGCTGTGGCGTGCCTTTCCACATACCTTACCCCAGATAGGCTCGGGGAGATAGAGCAGGTGATGACAGCCGCTCAGGACATTAACTGCCCCAAGATCAGGATTATGGCCCCTGCCTACCACGGAGAGGCCCGTTACCACCAGGTGTTTCAGATGGCCCAAGCACAACTCGGTGAGGCAGTGAAACTTGCGGAAAAGTACCATATCAAGGTCATCACCGAGATCCACCACGGTACGATCATTCCCAGCGCCAGCGCAGCCCTCCGTTTCGTTTCCCCCTTCCCCGCAGAATGGGTGGGTGTTATCTACGACCCAGGGAACATGGTGCATGAAGGCTTTGAGCAGTACCAGCTGGGAATTGATCTCCTCGGCGAGTATCTCGATCATGTGCACATCAAAGATGCCGCTCCCGCATACAGCGAAGAGCAGGGCAAATGGATCACTTCCTGGTGTCCCCTAGGCGAAGGTATGGTGAATTTCCAAGAGTTAATTCACGCCTTGAGAAGCGCAGGCTATACAGGCTGGCTCAGTATTGAGGACTTTTCTAACCATCGAGATACGGAGTGCAAGCTCGCGTACAATCTCACCTACGTTCGGGAACTCCTCCATAGGTAGGGGGGCTCTTGATGGTGATGGTTTGCGCGTACGGGTAATCTTCATGGGAGTAGGTCGGACCCTGAGCCCATTTATGCTGGGGAAACAGCCGATCATCACCGAGATAGATTGCCAAGGCGGCACACAGCCCGCCAAATAGGGCCCGGTTGACAAGCCCCATAATCGGCCCCACCACTTGGGCCCCAGCCGGGTTTGGGATCCTGGGGCGAGGAGCAGGGGAGAACAGCCCCGCAACCGTACTTAGTGCGGCTCCCTTAAAGAGCGCTCCCTCTGTCCCTGTCAGTGACAGAAGATAGGTCGTGGCGATTCCCACCGTAGGCGCGGTAGAACGGCCTGCTAGGAGGCCTTGGCCAGGGTTAACCAGCCCCCACTCCGCTTCCCTGCCCACTAGATAGAGCATAGGCAGAGATGCTAAAAGTCCGCTAACAGTCCCTAAAAGCACCCGGTCTCTGATTTTGAGCATAAAAAACCACCTCTTGGGGTTTAGCATGCCCCGCAAGGTGGTTTTTTCATCACGCAGTTTCTCGGCGCTCCCGGAGAAGATCCCGGATTTCCGCCAAGAGCAATTCCTCTTTAGTCGGAGGAGGTGGAGCTGGCGGAGCAGGAGGCTCAGCCTTCGCCTCTTCCTTCTTGTGGAAGCGGTTGATTAGCCGAATGGCCATGAATATGCTCATACCAATGATCAAGAAATCCACAGTAGTTTGAAGAAAGTTTCCGTACCCGATAGCCAGTTCAGGGGCTTCTTCGGAAGCGGCACGAATAACCAAACGCAACTGTGCCACGTTAATGCGCCCTGTGACCAGGCCTAGGATGGGCATGATGAGGTCGTTCACCAAGGATGTAACAATCTTACTGAAAGCACCGCCGATTATCACACCAACAGCCATGTCCAAGACATTGCCCTTCAGGGCAAACTTCTTAAACTCATCCCAAAACTGCTTCACTTATACGCTGCCTCCCCATCTGGGCTCCGGGTTATTTCAGCTTCCACAGGGGTTGAAGGGCCTTAAACAACCCGAACCCAACAACTGATACTAACGTGCCTTTCACAAGATTGAACGGCATGATCCCAAAGAAGATCATTGTACGGAAGTCCACGATGGCAGAATTGGCCCGCGCGGCTAAGCTGACGAAATCGCTGATCTCAACACCCATCACCCAGGCGAAAGCGGGAATGAACACGTAGTAGTTGAGGATACCTGCAACCGTTGTCATGGCCAGTACTGATAGGATCGATCCCCAGAGCACTCCAGAATAGTCCTTCCGCTTCTGGTAGATTAGACCCAAAGGGATCACATAAGCGGTACCCACCAAGAAGTTGGCTAGCTCTCCTACTCCCCCTGTGTTGTTCTCCACTATCACCTTGAGGATATTCTTCAACAACTGGATGAGGACTCCTGCTGCAGGCCCCATGTAAAAAGTCCCTACCAAAGCTGGGGCATCGCTAAAATCGATCTTCAAAAAGGTGGGAAAGATCGGCAGGGGAAAGTTCAGCAGCATTAACACCATGCCCAAGCCAGAGAGCATCCCAATTTTCACCATAGCGCTCGTTTCAAACAGGCCCTGCTTCCGCATGCTCATAATCATGCTGATCCCTCTTTCATGTAAAAATAAAACAGCCCGATACTTCGCGGGCTGTTGTAGACTTCACACTCAACCAGATCACACAGAGCGTGAACTAGCGTCGACTCTTCTCCCATCCAGACTTTACTGTCGGTTTTGGAATTTCACCAAATCAGCGGCTAGCACTCTAACCGCTCGCGGACTTTACCGCCGGTCGGGAATTTCACCCAGCCCCGAAGAATCACTTATTCTGTTTTTCGCCTTTATTATAGTGCAGCGCTCAGCACCCGTCAAGGAGATCAGCCGGAAAGATTTGTTAAACAATTCACTAGTTCTCCTTTGATTCTGGATCGGTAATCTCAGTAGGATACTTCAAATAGCGCAGGAGAGCGATGGCATTGCGGCTGGTGGCAGGGCCTGGTTTGAGCTTGTAGTCGAACTCCAAGCCCATATCGCTCACCCGTTCGCTGAAGTGGACGTTCTGGCAGTACGGGGCAAGCATATCCGTGAGTTCTAGATCGTGTGTGGCTGTGAAGACCAGGGCTTCGTGGCGGGTAATGTACTTCACCACTCGATAAGCTGCGGCAATGCGTTCCTCTGAATTGGTTCCTCGGAATAGTTCGTCGAAAATGCACAGCAGAGGGTAAGGGGAATCAAGCTGGTCTAGCACGCGCAGGACTGCTAGCGCTTCCTCCAGATAATAACTCTTCCCTTCCACCACATTATCGGCCCGGCCGATAGACGTTATCAGCCGCACAGTCGCGGCCCGGTAGGCGGAAGCGCACACTGTATGAATAGTCTGTGCAAAGAGCGCGCTGAGGCCCACAGTCCTGAGGAAAGTCGATTTGCCGGACATATTGGACCCTGTCACCAAAACCCCTTTTTTCTCAGGCCTAATGGAGTTAGGCACAGGATCTTGGACCAGAGGATGGTAAGCTGCCTCTAATTCGAAACCTCCCCCACCCCTCAGCTCAGGTTCACAGTAATAGGGCAAGCTCTCCCTGTAAGAGGCTACAGCCTGCAAAGCATCTAGGTTCCCCACAATCTCAAACAGCCGCTGAAGTTCAGCCCGCTGTCTTGTGATAAACAGCACCGCCCGGGAGAAGCCCCGCACCTCTCTCAAGAAGAAGATGCTCACGTACTGAGTGATGGTGCCCAGGAAAGGGTCGCTGGATTCCACATCGATAGAAGCTGCGGCTTTTCGAAAGCCCCGCACTTTGGGAAGGACTTCCTTGAGTTCTAGAAGGAGAGGGCTTAAGGCATTCCAGTCCTGCTCACCGCGGCACAGTTCTTCCCCGCAGCGAATGAGCGACGCCACCGCCTTCACCGACTCAAAGTGCCCCCGGTTCCGTTTCTGTTCACCATAGTGCAAAGCCATGTTAGCGGCAAAGACGAGCACAATCACTTGCAGCCCTTGCTTTCCCAGAAGCAGGGCAGCAGGACTGATGAGGGCCAGCACAAACATGAGAGTGTACAGGGGCAGTAGGCGCGGTACTGTAAGCTCCACCTGATCCCACAAAAGCGCCGCTAAATTGTGCTTCCCCCTATCCCCCATTTTGTGGAGGGCAAGCTGAATGTGCTCCCGGATGGACTTGTTGGCTTGAAAACAGCGAATTGCCTTTGCCCGCTCCTGAAGCTCTGGCCCGTATTCTAGGCAAGGAGTACGCAAGATCTGGTACAGCACCTGCTTCCCTGGATAGGTCAAGGTGCGATCCACCTGCCCAAAAACCACGTCCATATTAAGATCGGCCCATGTTCGGTCGTCCAAGGCATGTTCAGGCTTGGCCCCTGCATCAAACAGATCCCGCACGTTTTCCCCAATGGACGAAGAGATTGGCTTCTCCTTACCCCACTCTTCTCTAAGCTGGTCCAGAATCCGCAAGCGCCTAGCCTGGTTGTAGGCAAGATAGCTCAAAACAGCAAAGACAGCTCCCGGAAGGAACAGCACGTAATACTGCACTGCAGCGTTTTTTCCCAGCATTAGGGCGGCATACCCAAAGCCGCCCCCGATCATTGCCAAAATATACTGAAGAACCACCCACTGGTCTTTGTTCATTGTTACAGCCTCCGCTTTCAGCTTCCTAAACGGTTCTCTTGACCTAAATTCCACGCAAGGGGCTCTTGCCCTGCTCACCCTTGGGAGCCATTTTTGCTGGAGCCAACACCACTGGGCGAGAATTGCATATAACCACGTATAATAGACGAATTCCATACAAATTCAAGCTTTGATCTGCGGTTTTCCGTCCCAAAATGGTTCCGTGGATGTGGATTTTGTGATCTTTCCCACTCTTTATGTTAATTCTTGCGAAATCGCTGTATTTCAAGGAAGGAAATTCGCCTTTTCCGCAGAATGATGGTTCAAATTCGTCTAATTACGCAACTATCGAGGAGGGTAACAAAATGTCGCACGTCAAACTGAAAACCATGTTCATCTGTCTCATGCTGGTCGTTGCTCTTGCGGTCCCAGGATTCGCCCAAGAAGATGTGATTAAGATTGGATTAATTACTTCTCTTACTGGAAGCGTGGCAACCTATGGCCAGTCTGTACGCAATGCTGTAACCATGGGTGTCGACGATATTAATGCCGCTGGCGGAATCAATGGCCGCAAGATTAGTCTAGTGATTCTTGATGACAAAGGTGACGCTACAGAAGCAGCTCAAGCAGCCCGCAGGCTGATTGACCGGGAAAATGTGGCCATGATCCTTGGCCCTGTGATTACCCCTTGTGTGATGGCGGTAGCCCCCATTGCCCAAGCTGCGGGCCTGCCCATGCTTACGCCCACGGGCACTGGTGATCAGATTACCTCTATTGGCGATTATATCTTCCGGGGTGCCTACAAGGATTCGTTCCAAGGGCGCATCATGGCACAGTTTGCCGCAGAGAACCTCGGCATCAAGGAAGCTGCGATTATCTATGACGTGGCCAATGACTATTCTGTGGGCCTGCGCAATGCCTTTAAGGCTACTTTTGAGGAGCTGGGTGGAAAGATTATCGCGGAGGAGTCTTACTCCACTGGCGATACAGACTTCAGTGCTCAACTCACATCACTGGCAATGCGCAATCCCGAATCCCTGTTTATTCCTGATTACTACTCCACAGCAGGGCCCATCCTGATGCAGGCGCGGCTCTTAGGCTTAGACAGCGTGATGCTCGGTGTAGATGGCTGGGATTCTCCAGACCTGAGCGCCTTAGCAGGTGGATTTGAAGAAGGCGGCTACATCGTGAATCACTACTCCGCTGATGTGGACAGCGAAGTCACCCAGAACTTTATTGCCCGTTATACGGAGAAATTCGGCCAGGCTCCTGATGCTTTGGCAGCCCTGGGCTACGACGGTGTCCTGATCATGGCCAGTGCCTTGGAAGCCGCTGGCTCAACTGACCCAGAAGCCCTCAAGCATGCCCTGGGGACAGTGGGCGACATTGATGCAGCCACAGGTGTGATTAACATGGATCCTGAAGGAACACCCATTAAATCTGCTGTCATTCTCCGCATCACAGGCGGCAAATGGGAGCTAGTTGACAGAATCGACCCCATTGGAAGGTGACGGCATGGCTTGGCACATTATGGCCCTACAACAGCTCATTAACGGTTTAGCCTTAGGCAGCGTCTATGCTCTAATCGCACTAGGCTACACCATGGTCTACGGGATTATCAAACTCATCAATTTCGCACACGGTGACATCTACATGCTTGGGGCCTACTTTGGCTTCTACGCCATCACTGTGCTTAAGCTCTCGCTAGTACCGGCTGTGTTGACTTCCATGGCAGGCGCCGCATTGGTGGGCGTCCTCCTGGAAAGGATTGCTTACAGACCCCTCCGCAACTCGCCCCGGATCGCAGTATTAATTACTGCGATCGGGGCATCCCTGCTTTTGCAGAGCACAGCCCAACTGGTGTTTGGAGCATCTTTTAAGCCCTTTCCCCAAGCAATTCCCTTTCGCCGCATTCAGTTGGGCCCGGTGTTTATCACCAACCGGCAGCTTCTGATCTTCGGCGTGGCAGTACTGCTCATGGTGATCTTGCACATCATCGTCCACTACACCAAACTCGGGAAAGCCATGCGGGCGGTGTCTATGGACAAAGAAGCGGCCCTCTTAATGGGGATTAACGTTGACCGGATTATTTCCGCCACCTTTGCCATGGGCTCTGCCTTAGCAGCGGCCGCAGGGATACTGGTAGGCATGTACTACAACCGCATCGACCCCTACATGGGCATGATGCCCGGCCTAAAAGCCTTTGTGGCCGCGGTTTTAGGGGGAATCGGGATTGTTCCTGGAGCGGTCGTGGGAGGCCTGCTCATGGGTGTAGCGGAAAACGTGGTGGTCACTATCGGCTCCTCAACGCTGAGAGATGCGGTAGCCTTTGCCATACTCATTGTCGTTCTGCTGTTCCGCCCCAATGGGCTTTTAGGGAAAAAAGGCATTGAGAAAGTGTAGGTGGGGTGATGAATAAGCTATCAAGCCTAATAAAGGGCATCATTCTTCTGTTGGCCTACCTCGTGGTGCAGCTCTTGGAACGGCAGGGTGTTCTTCTGCCCTACCATGTGCAGATCTTAAGCCTGTGCTGCATCAACGTGATCCTGGTGGTGAGCCTCAACCTAATCAACGGCTTTACCGGGCAGTTTTCCATCGGCCACGCCGGTTTTCTGGCCATTGGCGCCTATGCTTCCGCTTACTTGACTGTCGTTTGGCAGGCCCCTTTTCTTTTTGCAATCATTTGCGGAGGCGTCCTCGCAGGCATTGCCGGTTTGGCTGTGGGCCTTCCCGCCCTTCGGTTACGTGGAGACTACCTTGCCATTGCCACGCTGGGTTTTGGGGAAATCATCCGGGTCATTATATTAAACACCGATGCAGTGGGTGGAGCTAGGGGATTTTCTGGTATTCCTAAATACACCACCTTTGGACTAGCTTACCTGATGGCCATTTTTACCGTTGTAGTGATCCGCAACTTCGTCACCTCCGATTACGGCCGGGCATGCCTGGCAGTTCGGGAAGACGAAATCGCCGCTGAGTCTCTTGGGGTAAACAGCACCTATTTCAAAGTCCTGGCCTTTACCATTGGTGCTTTCTTCGCTGGAACCGCAGGGGCCTTGTTCAGCCATTACCTGCAGTACATGGCACCCACCCCCAATCAGATTGGCTTTGTGAAGTCCATCGACATCTTGATAATGCTCGTCCTAGGGGGGCTGGGAAGCATTACCGGTTCCATAGTTGCTGCGATCACATTAACCATCATCCCCGAGCTTTTGCGGGGGTTTGCGGAGTATCGCATGATCATCTACCCAATTCTCTTGATCATAGTCATGATCTACCGCCCCGCAGGCTTACTGGCAGGCAATGAACTCTCTTTATCTGGAATTACACAATTCGTCAAAGGAGCGAGAGCCCATGGCAACCACACCTGAACTCATGGTAAATAATCTTTGTGTACAGTTTGGTGGTCTGAAGGCCGTGGATCAAGTGTGCTTTTCTCTTAAGCCCCAAACCCTCGCAGGGCTGATCGGCCCGAATGGGGCAGGCAAAACCACAGTGTTCAACGCCTTGACAGGCCTATGCCCTGTTACTAGCGGGCAGATCAGCTTCAACGAAAAACAGCTGACCAACGAGGCCCCTCATAACATCGCCCGGTACGGGATTGCGCGCACGTTCCAAAACATCCGCCTTTTTAGGAACCTCACAGTCCTGGATAACCTGCGCATTGCGTACCACCAGAACCGGCAGTATTCGCTGCTCTGCAGTGTTTTCCGTTCGGCGCGCTTTAAGCGAGAAGAGGCGCAGATTACCGCGAAAGCTAAGGAAGCCCTCGCCCTCGTGGACTTGGCAGATAAGGCTGACCACATCGCAGGAAGCCTACCCTACGGCGAACAGCGGCGGGTGGAAATCGCTCGGGCATTGATGCTGAACCCCAAGCTCTTGCTCTTGGATGAGCCAGCAGCAGGAATGAACCCCCATGAGACTCAGTGTCTCTTGGAACTCATCCGCAAGCTGCGAGACGATCTGCAGATTACTGTCCTCCTCATT
This sequence comes from Peptococcaceae bacterium 1109, assembly GCA_001028815.1. GTDB lineage: Bacteria > Bacillota > Limnochordia > Darwinibacteriales > Darwinibacteriaceae > 1109. The sequence continues at coordinate 579,704 of LDJB01000002.1, read as the reverse complement.
GAACACGACATGAAGCTGGTAATGAATCTCTGCGAAGAGCTGTTCGTGCTGGATTACGGCCACCTCATCGCCACTGGCGACCCGAAGTCCATTCAAAACAATGAGCGTGTGGTCGAAGCATACCTGGGAGGATGTATGGCATGACCGTCCTCTCTGTGGAAAACCTTACTGTGCACTACGGCGTCATCCAAGCTCTAAAGGGGATAAGCTTCGCTGTACAGGAGGGCGAAATCTTCACATTGCTGGGATCAAACGGTGCGGGAAAGACAACGACCCTCAAGGCTATCTCGGGCCTTTTGCCGAAGACCGGGGGGACCGTCATTTTCCGGGACAAGGATATCACCACTACTCCTAGCCATACCCTACCGGTTCTGGGCCTAGGGCACGTTCCTGAAGGGCGCCGCATCTTCTCAGGGCTTTCCGTAGCAGATAACCTGCTGCTAGGAGCCTTCCACCGTAACGACCGGCAGGGCATAAAAGATGATCTGGAGTCTATCTATGAGCTATTCCCCCGCCTGCGGGAAAGGCGCAAGCAGAACGCGGGTTCCTTAAGCGGCGGCGAGCAGCAGATGTTAGCCATGGGACGAGGCCTCATGGGACGCCCCAAGCTTCTCCTTTTGGATGAACCGTCCATGGGCTTGGCACCCATCTTGGTACAGGAAATCTTCGAAATCATTCAGGAGATCAACCGGCGGGGCACCACCATTCTCCTAGTGGAACAGAATGCCCACCTTGCCCTACAAGTGTCACACAAAGCCTGCGTACTGGAAACAGGGCGGATTGCCATGGCTGGCACTGCCCAGGAAGTGGCCTCAGATCAGCGCATTCAACAGGTATATCTAGGGGTTGGATAACAGCGAAAAACGGGCTCGGTTTTCGAGCCCGTTTTCTCGTTTTGGACACGAAAAAAGGCTGTGCAGAATGAACCAATCAATGTTCATTCTTCAACAGCCTCTTCTTTTCTTGCGCTGAGCCGGCTTAGTTAAGCTAGCAGTATTACAGACAGTACGATCAACAGCAATAGGACGAGTGCAAGTACAAATGCCTGCGCTTCAGGGCTGATGGTGATCAGGTAACGGACCTGAGCAATGGCAAAGTCAGCGGGCCCTGTAATGACTACCCGATTGATGGGATCTCCTGTTCGAGCAAACAACCGTGCTCCTGCATTTCCATTGACCTGTCGGGTGATGCTTTCAACCAAAGTTCCGTCATCATAGAATTCTACCGTGAAAATGAGAGGGGACAGCGGATTAGGTTCCAGCTCAAACCCAAAGGTTCTCACATAGCGGGAGAGATCCATGGTGAGCGTGGTTTGTCCGATGGCGTATAAAACATCCGGATTAGGATCTTCAGAAAAGGGCGGAGAAGACCAAGTAAGCCAACCATCGGGAACAGGTCCCCTTTTGGTTACAGGAGCGCTGAAGGTTACGGTTAAGGTCCCATCTGATATAGTAGTGTGTGTGCTGTCAAAGGGCAGTCCAGAAATGTCAATTTTGGTTGTACTCGCGAGATACTCTGCATCCGGGTTATCAATCGGCGTCGCGGTAACCGTTATCAACCCTTCCTCAGCTAGCTTTAGTTCTTCCTCTGAAGAAGTCTCTGGAAGAACGGTACCGGAGTTGTATAGAACATCCAAGGCGGTTTCACCTCCTCTTGCCCTAGAATTGGGCTGTGCTTGGCTCTTGCTGTACTATGACTATGCGTAGTCCAAGGCTTGGGAAATAATCATCCACTCTTATTTCGGAGGAGGCTAGCAAAAAATGAGAGACAGGGATGCCCCTGGCTAGCTCTGCGAGTTGTCTGTCACCCATTCCCCATAGGGTTCGTAAACGTGTGTAACGGGAACGGCATATATGGCAGGCAGCTCATAGGAGTGCATTTCTTTCACTGCCTTTTCCACCTCATCATAACGCTCAGCAGTGGTTTTAATGACGATGCGGTATTCCCTATCCTGCCCTAGCTTGCCCTTCCATGTAAAGAAGCTCTCAATTTGAGAGATCTGCACACATGCAGATAATTTCCGCAGCACCAGCCCTTCGGCGATTGCCTTCGCTTCTTCCATGCTGGCGGTAGTTGTAATCACCGCGATAAGTTCCATCCCTTCAAACCTCCCTGTGCACAAACTTCGATAATCTGTTATCTAAGACAAACCACCATCCCTGCTTCATACCAAGGGCACACAACGCCTCCATCCCCTGACAGGCAGCTGACTACATCCCCCGACGGAGGGAAAATGGGGATAGAGTCCGTTGTGGGCATTCCCGGAACATTGTTATTATTGGATCAAAAGAAAGCGGAGGTAATGAACCATGATGACGTTCAGTGCATTAGAGGCTTACTGCCTCGGAAAACTGCTCTTAGCGCAGGCCCCAGGGAAGCAGGATGGGACACAAGAGCGCGACAATCAAACTTTGCCCTCATCGGGAAATTCCTTCCAAGAGAGCAAAAGAGCAGCAGGTACAGCGGCACCAAAGAGCCAGCCCCACTAAACCACGGAGGCTGGCTCTTTCTGTCACTCTGCGGCGGCTTCAAGCCACTTCGCGATTATGTCCTTCAACACGTCACTGTTCTGCTGGACTTCTTCAAGGCTCCGAAACGTGGCAATGGCTCGATCGTTGCCTTTCCAGGCCAGAATAGGATACGGGCCCTGCAGAAGTCTCTCCTTGGGCTGTTCTTTCACCTTGGCACCACGGTGAAAAACAAGCTGGGCTTGCTTGGGCGGATGTACTCGCAGAGTGATCCGATCCTCATCGTTTAAGCTGTAGTTGGGGGAATTCCATTTAATGCCCTCTTCCAAGCCTGCTCCTGTACTCAAGATTATCTCGCGCAGGCGATCAATCGCTGGACGGAGCGGATGGTTCAGTTCGTCTAGAAACGCCGTTACTTCCGGGTTCAACATGGTGTGCATCGGCGGCCCTCCTTGTGCAATCGCTAGCCTTCACTTCGATTGTATCAATAGATTTTTGCGAACGCCACACTTCTTGCGTTAATCAGCAGGCTTGGAAAGGCACGCCACTGTAAGACTAGTGCTCCTAACTACATTCCCGTGCGCCGTCGTCGCCGGGCTGATCCATCCAGTGTCATCAAAAGAAAAACCAGCCTCGTT
>LDJB01000002.1:572589-575919 GCA_001028815.1 Peptococcaceae bacterium 1109 | reverse complement strand
CCTTCAAAACTGCACAATGTCCTCTCTCTCAAATCTAGGTCAAGCCCTCGAACCATTAGTACCAGTCAGCTTAAGGCATTGCTGCCCTTACACATCTGGCCTATCTACCTCATCATCTATAAGGGGTCTTACCAGCTTAACGCTGTGGGAGATCTCATCTTGAGGTTGGCTTCGCGCTTAGATGCTTTCAGCGCTTATCCAGTCCGCACTTGGTGATCCAGCCATGCACCTGGCGGTACAACTGGTATTCCAGCGGTGCGTCCATCCCGGTCCTCTCGTACTAGGGACAGATCCTCTCAAATCTCCTACGCCCGCGACAGATAGGGACCGAACTGTCTCACGACGTTCTGAACCCAGCTCGCGTACCGCTTTAATGGGCGAACAGCCCAACCCTTGGAACCTGCTCCAGCTCCAGGATGCGACGAGCCGACATCGAGGTGCCAAACCTCCCCGTCGATGTGAACTCTTGGGGGAGATAAGCCTGTTATCCCCAGGGTAGCTTTTATCCGTTGAGCGATGGCCCTTCCACTCAGAACCACCGGATCACTAAGCCCTACTTTCGTACCTGCTCGACTTGTCTGTCTCGCAGTCAAGCTCCCTTCTGCCTTTACACTCTTTAGTGCGATTTCCATCCGCACTGAGGGAACCTTTGGGCGCCTCCGTTACCTTTTAGGAGGCGACCGCCCCAGTCAAACTGCCCACCTGATACTGTCCTATGACCGGATTACGGCCTCTAGTTAGAACTCTAGCATGCAAAGAGTGGTATTCCACTGGTGACTCCACCGAAACTGGCGTCCCGGCTTCCATGTCTCCCACCTATCCTATACAGTGCATACCAAAATTCAATACCAGGCTACAGTAAAGCTCCATGGGGTCTTTCCGTCTAGTCGCGGGTAACCTGCATCTTCACAGGTACTACAATTTCGCCGAGCCCCCTGTCGAGACAGCGCCCAAGTCGTTACGCCTTTCGTGCAGGTCGGAACTTACCCGACAAGGAATTTCGCTACCTTAGGACCGTTATAGTTACGGCCGCCATTGACCGGGGCTTAAGTTCGAAGCTTCGCTTGCGCTAACCTCTCCCCTTAACCTTCCGGCATTGGGCAGGCGTCAGCCCCTATACTTCGTGTTTCCACTTAGCAGAGACCTGTGTTTTTGCTAAACAGTCGCTTGGGCCATTTCTCTGCGGCCTGGTCGTGCTCTACTTGCAAGAAGCTTCACACTACTGAGGCACTCCTTCTCCCGAAGTTACGGAGTCATTTTGCCGAGTTCCTTAACAGGGGTTCTCTCGCGCGCCTTAGGATTCTCTCCTCGCCTACCTGTGTCGGTTTGCGGTACGGGCACCTCACATCTCGCTAGTGGCTTTTCTCGACAGTATGGGATCAGCCAGTTCGGCTACTAAATTTCGCCTCCCCATCACGTCTCAGGATTTATGCAAGGCGGATTTGCCTACCTTGCTCCCTACTCGCTTAGACACCCTAATCCATCAGGGTGATGGCCTACCCTTCTGTGTCACCACTTCACTCAAACGATGCTTGGTGGTACAGGAATCTCAACCTGTTGTCCATCAGCTACGCCTTTCGGCCTCGCCTTAGGTCCCGACTTACCCTGAGCGGACGAACCTTCCTCAGGAATCCTTAGGCTTTCGGCGGAAGGGATTCTCACCCTTCTTCTCGCTACTTATACCGGCATTCTCACTTCCAACCGCTCCAGCAGTCCTTTCGGTCTACCTTCTACGCTGTTGGAACGCTCCTCTACCATGTGCTGGTTATCTCTGTTGCCTCCCGATGCTAAAGCGAACTTGAGCTTAGGGATTTGGTCAAAACGCCCCGATTGAAAATCAGTTGTTCGTTTTGACGAAATGTTCCTTGCCTTGTTCACTTACGCAGAGAGATAACAGAGATAACCAACACATCCGAAGCTTCGGTGGCGAACTTTAGCCCCGTTACATTTTCGGCGCAGAACCACTTGACCAGTGAGCTATTACGCACTCTTTAAATGAATGGCTGCTTCTAAGCCAACATCCTGGTTGTCTGTGCAGTTCCACATCCTTTTCCACTTAGTTCGCACTTGGGGACCTTAGCTGTCGGTCTGGGCTCTTTCCCTCTCGACTACGGAGCTTATCCCCCGCAGTCTGACTCCCAGCAAACAACTTATGGCATTCGGAGTTTGACAGAGTTCGGTAACCTTTCGGGGCCCCTAGCTCAATCAGTGCTCTACCTCCATAAGTCTACTGCTGAGGCTAGCCCTAAAGCTATTTCGAGGAGAACCAGCTATCTCCGGGTTCGATTGGCTTTTCACCCCTATCCACAGCTCATCCCCTAGCTTTTCAACGCTAGTGGGTTCGGGCCTCCATTGAGCTTTACCTCAACTTCACCCTGGCCATGGATAGATCACCCGGTTTCGGGTCTACGACAGACAACTATTCGCCCTATTCAGACTCGGTTTCCCTGCGGCTCCGCATCTCACATGCTTAACCTCGCTGCCTATCGTAACTCGCCGGTCCGTTCTACAAAAAGTACGCCGTCAGACTTTAACGTCCTCCGACTGCTTGTAAGCACACGGTTTCAGGTTCTATTTCACTCCCCTCCCGGGGTGCTTTTCACCTTTCCCTCACGGTACTATTCGCTATCGGTCGCCAGGTAGTATTTAGCCTTGGAGGGTGGTCCCCCCAGCTTCACACAGGATTCCACGTGTCCCGTGCTACTCACGGACTTACCAGCCTATCTCAGCCTTTCGCCTACGAGACTATCACTCGCTATGGTGGTGCTTTCCAGCACGCTTCGGCTAGGCCTACTTCAGCTGTGAGCTACCGCAATCGCTCCTGTAAGCCGTACAACCCCGGTAAAACAACGCTTGCGGGCTTTAACATTCTACCGGTTTAGGCTCTTCCCCGTTCGCTCGCCGCTACTTAGGGAATCTCGGTTGATTTCTCTTCCTCGAGGTACTTAGATGTTTCAGTTCCCTCGGTTACCTTCCATACCCTATGGATTCAGGTATGGATACCATCCCATTACGGATGGTGGGTTGCCCCATTCGGAAATCCACGGATCGATGCCTGCTTGCGGCTCCCCGTGGCATATCGGTGCTTACCCCGTCCTTCATCGGCTCCTGGCGCCAAGGCATCCGCCGTGCGCTCTTTGTAGCTTGACCTATTTGCCTATTTTTGAGATTAATCCTAAGGGCAACAATCTTGACGGAACTTAGAAGCACCAGCTTCACTTGGATGCTGGTGAAGAATTTGCGTAAGCAAATTCTTCTAAAGCTTCAATTGGCTCCGCCAATTGAAGATTAAAGTTACCCTTATTTGACATTGTGCAGTTTTCAAGGTTC
>LDJB01000002.1:0-570447 GCA_001028815.1 Peptococcaceae bacterium 1109 | reverse complement strand
TTCTCAAGGTTCAAGAGCTAGTCCTATTGGACCCACTCTTAATTACTGCCGCCTGAAGACAGTTGTCTCAGCGGCAGCGAAATCATAATATCATATTTTCCCCGCTCCGTCAACCAGGTATTTTTCACCGAATTTCCCGGAGCGGAATAACAGCATAGCATTGATAGACACATGAGTCAAATGGTAAGTTATTCTTCCCCTTCATCCTCATCCCGGCCCACGATGTTGGCTATAGCCACCACCTGATCCCCTTCATCCAGGCGCATCAAAGTAACCCCTTGGGTTGCTCTGCCTTGGCGGGAAATGTCGTTCACAGGAATCCTGATCATAATTCCTTCTAGGGAGATCAGCATAATCTCGTGGGATTCGTGCACCAGCTGAATGCCCACAATGGGGCCTGTTCTCTCTGTCATGTTGAGGGTCTTGATTCCTTTACCCCCGCGCCCCGTGCGGCGATATTCGCTGGCAGGAGTACGCTTGCCAAAGCCCTTTTCCGTAACGACCAAGAGTTCACAGTCGTTGACGATTACGCCAAGGCCCACCACAACATCATCACCTTCCAAGGTGATGCCCTTTACGCCTCTGGCAGCTCGGCCCATGGGCCTCACATCTGTTTCTAGGAAACGGATGGCTTGGCCGTTTGCCGTTACTAACATGATTTCCTGGGAACCATCGGTTAGTTCTACGCCGATCAGTTCATCCTCATCATCTAGATTGATGCAGATTAGGCCGCCGCTGCGAATATTGACGAACTCACTGAGCATGGTTTTCTTGATTACACCCTGGCGGGTGGCCATGACCAGGAATAAATCGTCGCTATATTCAGCGATTGGTATGGTGGCTTGGATTCGTTCGCCAGGATCGAGGCTCAAGAGGTTAATAATTGCTGTTCCCCGAGCATTTCTGCTGGCTTCGGGGATTTCATGCCCCCGGAGGCGGTACACTCTCCCTCGATTTGTGAAGAACAGCACTGTACTGTGGGTGCTTGCCACAAACAACTGTTCTACGAAGTCATCAGACTTAGAGGGCAGTGCGGTAATCCCCCGGCCGCCACGGCGCTGAGCCCGGTAAGCATCTACGGGGAGCCGCTTGATGTATCCCCTGTGAGTCACTGTAACCACAATGTCTTCTTCCGCGATAAGGTCTTCTTCATCAAAGTCTCCATCAGAGCGGCTGATTATGGTGCGCCGTGCATCGCCGAATTCTTCCTTCAGCGCGAGGAGTTCTTCTTTGACGATTTCATACACCAGGTTGATATCGCCTAGGATTTCTCTCAGGCGGGCAATGGTCTTCTGCAGCTGGGCGTACTCCTCTTCAATCTTCTCCCGCTCTAGGCCAGTCAGCCGCTTGAGCTGCATGTCCAGAATAGCTACAGCTTGCCGTTCAGTGAGGCCAAACCTGGACATCAACTGCTCCCGCGCGGTTTGGTCATTGCGGGCCGCCCTGATGATAGCGATAATCTCATCAATATTGTCCAGGGCAATGCGGTAGCCTTCCAGAATATGAGCCCGTTCCTCCGCTTTGCGGAGATCGAACCTGGTCCGGCGCACCACCACATCCCGCTGGTGATCCAGGTAGAAGCGGATCATATCCCGGAGAGGTAAAACTTTCGGTTCGTTGTCCACCAAAGCCAGCATAATTACGCCGAAGGTATCCTGCAGCTGGGTGTGCTTGTAAAGGCGGTTGAGAACCACTTGCGGATTGGCATCCCGCCGAAGTTCAATGACAACTCGGGTACCTGACTTATCCGACTCGTCCCTCAGGTCTGTAATACCTTCGACCTTCTTGTCCCGGACTAGTTCGGCGATCTTCTCAATCAGCCTGGCTTTGTTAACCATGTACGGGATTTCCGTGACCACAATCCGGGATTTACCGTTAGACATCTGCTCGATCTGGGACTTAGCCCGCACCCGGATCCTGCCCCGCCCTGTCTCATAGGCCTCTTTGATGCCTTCCCGGCCCATAATAACCGCACCTGTGGGGAAATCAGGGCCTTTGATGAACCGCATCAAGTCTTTGGTAGTGACATCGGGGTTATCGATCATGGCCACAATCGCATCAATCACTTCCCCGAGGTTATGCGGGGGAATATTGGTGGCCATTCCTACAGCAATACCCTGGGCTCCATTAACCAAGAGGTTCGGGAACCTACTAGGGAGGACGGTGGGCTGTTCCAGAGTTTCATCGAAGTTGGGCATGAAGTCTACGGTATCTTTGTCAATATCCCGCAGCATCTCCATGGCAATCTTGGATAGGCGAGCTTCCGTGTAACGCATAGCCGCAGGCGGATCTCCGTCTACGCTGCCGAAGTTGCCGTGCCCATCTACTAGCATCGCCCGATATGAGAAGGGCTGGGCCATACGGACCATGGCATCGTAGATAGCCGAGTCGCCATGTGGGTGGTACTTACCCATGACTTCACCCACGATTCTCGCGGACTTCTTGTGCGGCCGATCGTGCCTTGTGCCCAGCTCATACATGCCGTACAAGATGCGCCGCTGCACTGGCTTTAAACCGTCCCGCACATCTGGAAGGGCCCGTTCCACAATGACGCTCATCGCGTAGTTGATGTACGATGTGCGCATTTCATCAGTTATTTTAATGGGGATTACTTTTCCCCCGCCAAGATTCACGGTCAATAGCTACACCTCATCTCTTAAACGTCCAGGTTAGTTACTTCTTTAGCGTGCTCTTCAATGAACTCCCGCCTGGGTTCCACCTTTTCTCCCATGAGGGTGGTGAAGATATCATCAGCGAGCAGGGCATCATCAATCCGCAGGCGCAGAATAGTGCGCTTCTCCGGATCCATGGTGGTTTCCCACAGCTGATCCGCATTCATTTCTCCAAGACCCTTGTATCGCTGAATGTTAATTCCAGTACGCCCGATCTCATCCAATAGCTGGTCAAGCTCGGCATCGGAATAGAGATAGTGGACTGCTTGCCCTTTGCGTACTTGATACAGGGGCGGGAGAGCAATGTAAACATACCCTTGTTCAAGGAGAGGCCGCATGTACCGGTAAAAGAACGTGAGCAGTAGCGTGCGGATGTGAGCACCATCAACGTCCGCATCTGTCATGAGAATAATCTTGTGGTACCGGGCTTTGGCGATGTCAAAGTCTTCCCCTACTCCCGTCCCAAAGGCAGTAATCATGGCGCGGATTTCCTGGTTGTTTAGGATTTTGTCTAGGCGAGCTTTCTCTACGTTGAGAATCTTACCCCGCAAGGGCAAGATGGCTTGAAAGCGCCGATCCCGGCTCTGCTTAGCAGTACCGCCCGCAGAATCTCCCTCAACAATGAAGATTTCGCACAGCTCTGGATCATTGATGCTGCAATCTGCGAGTTTACCTGGAAGTGATGAGATTTCCAAAGCGCTCTTGCGGCGCGTCAGCTCCCGAGCCTTCCGGGCCGCTTGGCGTGCCCGCTGAGCAGAAATGCACTTGTCTACAATGCGCTTCGCATCGGCGGGGTTCTCTTCTAAATACGCAGCCAGCTGTTCTGCCACAAGCGACTCCACTACACCTCGGACTTCGCCGTTCCCCAGCTTGGTCTTGGTCTGCCCTTCGAACTGAGGATTGGGAATCCTGACGCTGATCACCGCTGTACAGCCTTCCCGCACATCCTCTCCAGAGAGGTTCTCCTCATTCGCCTTGAGCAGGTTTTTCTTGCGCGCGTAATCGTTGAGGGTACGGGTTAAGGCAGCTTTCAGCCCTGAGAGGTGAGTGCCACCCTCATGGGTATTGATGTTGTTGGCAAAGCTGAGCATGACTTCAGAGTAACCATCGTTGTACTGCATGGCTACTTCCAGCTGCAAGTCGCCCGATTCAGCAGTGAAATAGACAGGTGTTTTGTGCAGCGGCGTCTTGTTGCGGTTGATATATTCAACAAATGAGACAATTCCGCCGTTATAAAGAAACCAATGCCGCCGGCCTGTGCGGTGATCAGTGAAGTAGATTTGGATTCCCTTGTTCAAGAATGCCAATTCCCGCAAGCGGTAGACGATCATCTCCGCTTGGAAGTCGACAGTGTCGAAGATCTCAGCATCTGGCTTGAAGTGGATTAAGGTACCCCTTTCCTTCGTGGGCCCCAAATCTTCAAGTTCTCCCAAAGCCTTGCCCTGGGCATAGCGCTGGCGGTAGTGCCGCCCGTTATACCACACTTCCGCGACAAGCCATTCTGAAAGGGCGTTTACCACAGAGACACCTACTCCGTGGAGCCCCCCGGAGACCTTGTAGTGGCCTCCTTCTTGCCCGAACTTGCCTCCCGCGTGCAGGACGGTCAGAACGGTTTCCAGAGCTGAGCGGCCTGTCTTCGGGTGAATATCCGTGGGAATGCCGCTGCCGTTATCCCGCACCGAAAGGGATCCGTCTTGGTGAATCTCCACATCAATCCGGTCGCAGTACCCGGCCATGGCTTCATCAATGGAGTTATCTACCACTTCCACAAAGAGATGGTGCAACCCGTATAGATCGGTGTTGCCGATGTACATTCCGGGACGGCGCCGAACGGCCTCGAGGCCCTCCAGGACTTGGATTTGTTCTGCTGTGTAGTTTGTAGCCATGTTCTTCTCCAAAAGCTATCGACTCCTCACAAATGCTTACATTCCCCACGAACGCTTTTCCGCCCGCGCCTTGAGTGTCCCGCAAGAGACAGGGGATAAATAGATAGTCTTATCTGTAATCACACATGAAACGGGCTCATCAGTTAATTCTATCATAAAACCGGCTTCCTTTGCCATCTGCAGGAAATCATTGTTCAGGGCAGCATTCGTTTCCGTAAGATCGAATAAGGCAATAACCTCCCTCAGTGGAACTAACTTGTCATTACCGAGGTGCAAAAACATCGCCATTACCCCTCTCGGCTATTGTACCCGCTTCTATCCTGAAGATGGACGCGTTGGCCAAGATATCCTCTGTGAAGCTTCCTAGATGGGTGGTTGTAATGATAGTCTGAGCCTTTGTATTGAGGATTTCTACTAAGAATTTGCGGCGCGCCCGATCAAGCTCCGACATGACATCGTCCAGGAGCACAACGGGGTATTCCCCAGTCTCGGAGCGCATCAGTTCCATCTCAGCTAGTTTGTACGCGAGTACCGCTGTACGCTGTTGCCCTTGGCTGCCGTATGTCTTGGCATCCTTGCCGTCGATGGAAAACGCTAAATCGTCCCGATGGGGCCCAACTAGGGTGTAGCCCCGCTGAATCTCGAGAAAACGTTCCTTACGGAGCTGCTCCAGCATGATGTTGTGGAAGCCTTCAAGAGTCTCTTCGCCTGTATCTAGGGACGGACCGGAAAATGGCACGTACGCTATGCTTAAATCCTCCCGCCCACCTGTGAGCCGTGCATGAACAGCTGCCGCCTGCATGCTGAGGCTTTTCACAACTGCTTGGCGGCGGAACATAATGCGGCTGGCCAAGTCGGCCAGCTGTCCATCCCAGGCAGGAAGTTGTTTTAGCGCACTCCGATCTGCTCCCGCGTTCTTCAAAAGCTGATTGCGCTGGCGCACGACCCGCTGGTATTTTAAGAGGTTACTGCGGTAAATGGCATCAACCTGGCAGATCAGGATGTCCAATAGGCGGCGGCGCTCCCCTGGGGAACCTTTGATAAGCTGAAGGCTGTCGGGGGTGAACAAGACAACATTGAGAACACCCACAAAGCGGTTGGAGGTTGTGGCTTTATGGTTCACAAACAGCCGCTTGGGGCTGTCATGGGAAACTATTACAGCTAAGTCAACATCTGCGTTCCGCTGGATTCGGCCGTAAACCTTTGTGCTTGGCTGGGAATGACGAATCAGTTCCCCTTCCCTACTTGTACGATATGACTTACTCACCGCTAAGATGTACATGGCCTCTAAGAGGTTGGTTTTCCCCTGGGCATTATCTCCCACGAAGATGTTGAGCACCGGATGAAGGTCAATTTCCGCCGTGGCATAGTTGCGGAAGTGATTGAGCTGTAGGTGTTTGATCCACATGTTTAAGCTTCAGCTGCCACTTTAATTGTACCATAGCCTTCAACAGTGACCTCATCCCCTGGCATGACCTTCTTTGCCCGCCTGGTTTCCACCACCCCATTCAGAGACACTAACCCTGATTGGATCATGATCTTTGCCTCTGCACCGCTGGACACAACATTGGCCCACTTCAGCAGTTGATCAAGCTGAATTGTTTCCGTCTTGATTCGCACTTCTTGCACAGGATCACCTTTTTCTATATGCGGATCGGCATCAAGATGTAGAGATGATCATCTCGGTCTGCCGGCTTGATAAGAGCTTGCCTTGGCCCAGGCTCAAACTTGAAGGTAATCTGATCCGCATCAGTAGATCTCAACATCTCAATGATAAACTTTGGCGAATAGGCAGATTGGCCGTTTGTTCCAGAATGCTCTACGTTGAGCTGTTCCATAGACCGCCCCAGCTCTGTCTGCATGCCTAGTTCCAACACTCCATCGGTAACCTGCATAAGGACAGGGTGATTGCCTCTCCGGTCAAAGATGGCAGCCCGTTCAATGGCCTGCAAGAAGTGCTGCCTGTTCATGGTCAAGGTGATTTCCTGATCCGTGTACAGAATGGGGCGGTAGTTTGGGAACTTTCCATCGATTAAGCGAGTGGTGAAAATGGTGTTCTCAAAATGGAAGGCCAACTGCTTATCTCCATAATAGACATCGATCACCGTCTCATCCATGGGAAGGCACTTCAGAAGCTCAGTTAGGCTTTTCCCAGGGACGATGAGCTCCATATCTTCCCCAACAACAAAGGGGACTTCGCCCTTAGCAAAGGCTAGGCGGTTAGAGTCGGTGGAGACAAAGTGGAGGCTTTCCCCAGAAATCTCCATTAGAATCCCTTGGAAAATCGGCCGCTGCTCATCTGTCCCCACACAGAATAATGTGGAATGGGCCAGCTTGCTTAATTCGTAGTCTGTCAACGAAAGAATCTTTTGATCGCACTTAGGTGGAGCGGGAAACTCATCGCCAATGAGTTCGTTAAGGGTAAACTCTGTTGTACCTGCAGAAATGATTACCTGAGTGTCCCGCTTTTCAAAGATAACATTCCCTTGAGGGAGTCTGCGTACTAGGGCAGATAAAAGCTTGCCGTCGAGGACTGCTGAACCAGAGACAAATGAAGTACATTCGATCTTTGTTTGGATAGAGATTTCCAAATCATTGGCAGTTAATGTTAGATGGCCATTATCAGCTTCGAGGTGAATTCCACCTAAGATCTGTAGAGGGTTGTTAGAGGAGATAGCCCGTTCTACTAACCGGATTCCTGTGATTAATGCAGTGTTCTCCGCTTGGAAATGCATAAATATACCTCCTGTGGAATAATCACTTGGGGAGAGTTTTGCAAGTTAATACATAACTATCTTAGTCGTAGTAATAGTAGGGCGTGTGGGTTTGTGGAAAACTCGTTTTTTCCTGGAAAGGCGGCCTTTTCTCTGATCAACAAGGTGTGCATGAAGCGCAAAAGTTATCCACAACACCCGTTCTAGCGAAAAGCGCGCCTTCGGAAGTACAAGAGTTATCCACAGGATTTCTCAGGAACTTTGATGGATAGCATCAATCAATTCTCTGATGGTCATCTGCAGCGCTGGATCCATCTTCATTGCTGTTTGGATCTTCTCGCAGGCATGAATGACCGTGGTATGATCACGCCCGCCAAACTCCGCCCCAACTTGCGGCAGGGAACTGTCTGTGAGCTCCCGGGCGAGGAACATGGCAACCTGCCGAGGGAAAGCAATGTTCTTGGTACGCTTTTTCGATTTCATCTCTGTGACCTTAATCCCGTAGTGGTTGGCAACTACAGTTTGAATGAGGTCGATGGTGATGGGCCTGTTCTTGGGCGGGTGGATTAGGTCTTTTAGAGCATCAGTGGCAGTCTCAATATCCACCGGCCGGTTGTTGAGATTGGCATAGGCCACTACGCGGATGAAGGCGCCCTCAAGCTCCCGGATGTTGCTTTGAATATGAGTTGCTATGTAGCCCAGCACCTCTGGATCAACCCGGTAGTTTTCCATATCCGCTTTCTTTTTGAGGATGGCGATCCGAGTTTCCAGATCCGGGGGTTGAATGTCAGTGATTAAACCCCACTCGAAGCGGCTGCGGAGGCGTTCTTCCAACGTGGGGATCTCCTTGGGAGGCCGGTCCGAAGAAATGACCAGCTGGCGGTTGGCCTCATAGAGCGCGTTAAAAGTATGGAAGAACTCCTCTTGTGTGGACTCTTTCCCTGCAACAAACTGAATATCGTCGATGAGCAAAACGTCCACATTGCGGTACTTGTTGCGGAACTCCACCATGGACTTTTTCCCAATGGCAGTGATGAGGTCATTAGTAAAAGTCTCAGAGGTTACATAAACTACATTTATACTTGGATCGCGCTGCAGCGCGAGATGACCGATGGCGTGCATCAGGTGAGTCTTCCCTAGTCCCACTCCTCCGTACAAGAACAGCGGGTTGTAGGCTTTGGCTGGTGCTTCCGCGACCGCCAAAGAGGCTGCATGGGCGAAACGGTTAGAGTTGCCCACCACGAAAGTATCAAAGGTATAGCGGGGGTTGAGCACCGATGAAATCTGCTCTTGGTTAGGGCTTTCTAATGAGCTGGGCGCCTGGCTCGGTGATTCGGTTGTAGGCTCCGCATCCTGGGGAGCTTGCGGCTTGGCCGCATCTGTGACTGGCTTTACGCCGCTGGGGATAACCAGCTTCAGGTCCCACTCCTTGTTGACCACATGACGGAGCGTTTTCCGCAAGGGGGCGGCGTATCGCGCATCCACCCAGTCCCGAGTAAACTCGTTGGGTAGCTCTACAAACAGCACATTGCCTTCAAAGTGGACTGGGCGGCTGTCTTTAATCCAGGCGTCGAATGATGGTTTGGCAAGTTCAGAAGCCATAATATTCAAAACTTCTTGCCAAATCAGCTCTAACTGTTCGTGTTGACTCATGTGATGCCCTCCTACGTTGCAGTCATCCATTGTGGATTTCTGGATTTATCCACAGGTTCCTGCTTTTCCTGCAGCTGTTGATAACTTATCCGTTTTTTGTCTTTTCGCTTATACACACCGGTAATCGCAGGTTATACACACTTATTCCCGCCGCGAAACGGCAGTTCTCAGGGGGAATTTTGAGGTTATCCACAAAAACCACAGTTTATCCACAATACTTGTTCTATTTGGGGATAGCTCGGATATCCAGAAGTGGTTCAGGGGATATCCCCAAGGAGTGTGAATAAGTAGAAAACGCGGTTTCTTGGGGAAAACTCCATTGGAAAGCGGAATTCCGCATTGCCCCCTCCAGCAGGGGTTTCGGGGATATCCACAGGGGCTCATATTTTAATTATACACAGGTTGTCAACAATCTGTGGATAAAAAACCCCCATGGATTCTATTCACAAATGGGGGGAACACGCGTTTAGGGTGAGTTATCCACAATTATCCACAACGGGCGGGAGTTGACAAGTGTGCATGAAGTGGATATCCTAAAAAAGGCTCTATCACTGGAGTTTCCGCAAATAAGGTTGACATGGATTTTTGAAATAAGATATAATTTTCTATGTATGTGAGCGCGTCGTTGGAGGGAGGTCGTAGCAATGAAGCGCACTTTTCAACCTAAGAATCGCAGGCGCAAGAGAATCCATGGTTTTCTTACCAGGATGCGCACGAAAAGTGGTCGGAGAGTTATCGCCCGCCGCCGCAGCAAAGGAAGAAAGATCCTTACTGCCTAGGCCATTGTGGACCCGAGTACGGGTCTTTCTCGCATGAGGGCAAGCTTTGACTCGGAGAGCGGGTCCACGATTCCTGGAGGAATGTATATTGGAACGCCTAGCATCAAAGGAAGATTTTCGGCGGGTGTATGCTGGAGGTAATCTGAAGTATGGCCGCTACGTTGTGGTGACTGCCCTTCCTGTTGACGAGGAGATAGTGCGTGTTGGTTTTTCTGTGGGCAGAAAAGTGGGCAATGCCGTTACCCGCAACCGTATCAAACGGCGTATGCGGGAAATCGTGCGCGGGGTTTCACCCGAGCTCGCTCCCGGTTACCATATAGTTATAGGGGCAAAGCGATCCAGTGCAGCCGCGAGCTTCGCTGATCTACGGGCGGATCTTCTCAAGGCAATGCAGGGATTAAGGTGTCTGCCGAGAATGATGAACGGTGGGGAAAATGCTTAAAGTAGCCCTTTTTTTGATCAGAGGTTATCAGAGGTTCATTTCCCCACTCTTGCCGCGCAGCTGTCGGTTTTATCCCACGTGCTCTGAATTTGCTCGCCAAGCCATAATCAAGCATGGCTGGAAGGGCTTGTGGATGGCTGTCCGGCGTATTGCCCGTTGCCACCCTTTTAACCCCGGTGGCTACGACCCAGTTCCGTAAGTATTGAATGGGGGCTCAGATGGAGTGCTAAAATGGCTGACAGACATCCTTTTGTGGTTGCTCGAATCGATCTCAGAGGCGGTCGGCAGTTACGGCCTTGGTATCATAATCGTAACAATTCTTCTGCGCGTAGTGTTGTATCCCCTAACCATCAGCCAGACTAAAAGTATGGCAAAGATGAAGAAGCTGCAGCCAGAATTGAATGAGATTCAGAAGAAGTACAAGGATAAGCCTGAGGAGTACCAGAAACGTACAATTGAGCTGTACCAAAAACACGGTGTCAATCCATTAGGCGGATGCCTGCCGATGCTGATTCAACTACCTATTCTCTGGGCCTTTTTCCCCGTTTTGCGTGAGATTCCCACAAGCGATCTCACCATGTTTATGGGAATTTGGGAACTCAGTAAGCCAGATCCATACTACATCATGCCGCTGCTGGCCGCGGCCACAACCTGGTGGCAGTCAAAGGTGACATCCACCGGCGATTCATCGCAGAACACCATGATGATCGTAATGCCCATCATGATCGGCATGTTCAGCATCAGTTTCCCTTCGGGTTTAGTGCTGTACTGGATTACGTCTAACATTCTCGGTGTTGTACAGCAAATATGGATCAACAAGCAGGTGCTTTCCGCCGAACAAGGAGGCAAAGCTAAATGAACTCTGTTGAAGTTGTGGGGCGCACTGTAGAAGAGGCAGTTGCTGAAGCCCTGTCGAAGCTGCAGGCCAGCCGAGACGAGGTTAATATCACCGTTCTCGATGAAGGTGCGAAGGGCTTATTTGGCATTATCGGGTCCAAACAAGCAAAGGTTCTAGTAGAGATGATTCCCACACATGAGCGCAAGTTGGCACGAACCCTTGCTTTCCTAAGAGAACTTCTGGCCAAAATGGGCGTCGAAGCGGAAGTGAATGGTACTGCCGATGCGGAAACCATCAACGTTGAGATCACAGGCGATGATTTGGGAGTGCTAATCGGCCGCCGGGGACAGACCTTAGATGCCTTGCAGTATCTCGCAGGACTGTCTGTGAACCGCCAAGCAGGTGAAGACTGGCACCGGATTGTGATCGATGTAGAGGGCTACCGGGCTCGCAGGACTGAGACACTGCAAAATCTAGCACAGCGGTTGGCCGCGAAAGCTCAGGCAACTGGGCGGAGGGTGATCCTCGATCCCATGAATGCCGCGGAGCGGCGCATTGTCCACCAGGAACTCAGCGAAATCGATGGTGTGGAAACCCACAGCGAAGGAAAAGAGCCGTACCGCAAAGTTGTAATTGTACCGAAAAGTAAGCAAAATGTGGAGGGGCGTGCCTAGTGTACGCCCGTTTTTTATTTTGTGATAGAATATCCACGAGGTGATCAGCTTGACCGACCAGACCATAGCCGCAATTGCCACTGCCATTGGCGAAGCGGGAATAGGAATAGTGCGCTTAAGCGGCAGTAAGGCCTTGGAAATCGCGGATCAGATATTTTCCTCCCGGCAGGGGCTTCCCCCGAGTAGTTTGCCGGGATACAGTGCTCGCTACGGAAGGGTAGTAGATCCTGAGACAAAACGCACAGTAGATGAAGCCGTCTTGCTGGTGATGCGTGCTCCCCGTTCCTATACAGGTGAAGACGTGGTTGAGTTTCAGTGCCACGGCGGGGTTGTGGTTGTGCAGCGCATTTTGGAGATGGCTTTGCGCCTGGGTGCGCGCCTTGCGGAGCCAGGGGAGTTCACCAAACGAGCCTTCCTTAACGGCCGCATCGACCTGTCTCAGGCGGAAGCGGTCATCGATGTGGTGCGCTCTCGCACCGAGGCAAGCCTGGAACTAGCAGTAGATCAGCTCGAAGGCAGCCTAAGCAGGCGGATTGGGGCCATCCGGGAGCATCTCTATGATCTAGTTGTGCGGGTGGAAGCTATCATTGACTATCCTGAGGATGATATTCCTGAGATGGAAATGGACGAGATGGCCGAGGTGATTCAGGCTGGCTTAGCCGAGCTCGAGCGCCTCCTTGCCACCGCGGATCAAGGAAAAGTGCTGCGGGAGGGCTTAAAAGCGGTGATCACCGGGAAGCCCAATGTAGGGAAATCCAGCTTACTCAATCGCCTCTTGGATGAACAGCGGGCTCTGGTTACAGATATCCCTGGAACCACCAGAGACATCATTGAGGAGGTTTTGAATCTCAAGGGCATCCCCCTCCGCCTCATTGATACTGCGGGGATTAGGGAAAGCGCCGATGTGGTGGAGCGCTTAGGAGTGGAGCGGGCAGTTCAGCTTTGGAGTGAGGCAGATTTGATCATCCACGTCCTAGATGGCAGCGTTCCCTTAACAGAAGAGGATTTCCAAATTCTTGCACAGACAAAGGACAAACACCGGGTAGTTGTGATCAACAAGTCTGATCTCCCCAGGGTCTGGGATCTGGCCGATTTGCCCCAGGCTGATTTAGGCGGAGCGAAAATCGTAGAGATTTCACTGCTGGAAGGGGAACTCGACCCCGTGGTGGATGCCATCTTGGACTTGGTGATGCAAGGAGTAGTGCGGGAAGGCACCTCCAGCCAGGCCATTATTACCCGGGCGAGGCATAAAGCCGCTCTCGAACAAGCCAAGGGCGATCTGGAGCAAGCCTTAGAAACTTTAACAAGCGGCCTTCCACTTGATCTTATCTCTGTGGGGCTCCAGGGAGCCTTGGAACACCTTGGGGAAATAACCGGGGAAACGGTGCGGGAGAACGTTATCGACCGGATTTTTGCCCAATTCTGTATTGGAAAGTAGGATCGCTATGCGCACTGACTATCAAGTGATCGTGGTGGGAGCAGGACATGCAGGCTGTGAAGCAGCCTATGCCGCAGCGCGCCTTGGCTGCCGCACCTTGCTCTTGACCACCACGTTAGATAATATCGCTCAAATGCCATGCAACCCCGCGATCGGCGGGCCTGCTGCGAAAAGCCACTTGGTCCGGGAAATCGATGCCCTTGGCGGAATCATGGGGAAGATCATCGATGATTCGTTCATCAATATAAGGATCCTTAACGAAAGTAGGGGCCCCGCGGTCCGAGCCATCCGGGCACAAGCTGATAAAGTCCTCTACCGCAGCCTCATGACCCTGACCTTAGAAAGCCAACCTAATCTCGATGTTCGGCAAGGGGTTGTCACCGATCTTCTGGTGGAAAAGGGCGCAGTCCGAGGGGTTAAAACCCAAGCGGGTACCGAGTTTACGGCCCCAGCTGTCATTTTGGCCACTGGCACTTTCATGCGAGGGGTATTGGTGGTGGGACAGCTGCGGTATCCTGGCGGGCGCCAGGGAGAGCCTGCCGTAAAGGAGCTGTCGGAGAGCCTGGCCGGGCTCGGCATTGAGTTAGCACGTTTTCAAAGCGCCACTCCTCCCCGCCTGCATGCGGATACGGTGGACTATGCGCGCCTCACTGAACAGCCGGGAAGCCCGGTGCCTCTGCGCTTTTCCTTCGATTCGCCAAGAGATGATCGGCCCCAGCTGCCTTGCTGGTACACAAGGACGACTCCCGCGACCATCGAAGTGATTCGGGAGAACCTGCACCGTTCCCCTATTCAGAGTGGGAGCGTTGTTGGGGCCGGCCCCAGGTTTTGTCCGTCCATTGACCGGAAAGTGCTGCGTTTTCCAGATAAACTGGACCACCAAATCTTCTTAGAACCGGAAGGAAAGTACACAAAGGAGCTGTACTGCCTAGGCTTAACAACCGCGATGCCTGAAGATGTGCAGGAGAGAATCGTCCGGTCCATTCCCGGCCTGGAGGATGCGAAAATCATGCGGCCGGGCTACGCGGTGGAGTATGACTACATCCTCCCTTCCCAGATGAAGCTCACCCTGGAATCCCGGGTGGTATCTGGGCTCTTCACAGCCGGGCAGATCAACGGCACTTCAGGGTATGAAGAAGCAGCCGCCCAGGGAATCATGGCCGGCATTAACGCAGCCCACAAAGTGCTGGGACGGGAGCCTGTCATCCTGCGGCGCTCCCAAGCCTATATCGGCGTGCTCATCGATGATTTGGTGACTAAAGGCACCACCGAGCCTTATCGGATGATGACCTCTCGAGCTGAGTACCGCCTTCTCCTTCGAATCGACAATGCCGATTTGAGGCTGCGCCCCATCGGCCGGGCCATCGGCCTTATCGATGATGAGCAGTACAAGCGATTTGAGGAAAAGCGGCGCCTCATTGGGGATGCACTGGACTGGCTGAACTCCACCAAGGTCACCCCCACTACCCCTGTCCGGGATAAGCTCCAAGAGCTTGGCTCTGGGGATTTGAAGAAGAGCGTCACTTTGGCGGATCTCCTGCAGCGTCCAGAACTTGACTTCGCTCACTTGGCCCACTTTGCCCAATGTCCCAGTTTGCCCCCTGAGGTAGTTGAACAGGTGGAGATCTCTGTTAAGTACGCGGGGTATGTGGAGCGCCAGCAGCGCCAGGTGGCAGAATTGCACAAGCTGGAGGACATTCAGATTCCCGAAGATATTGATTACCTGAAAATCCACGGCCTGCGCACAGAAGCCCGGGAGCGCCTCAATGCTGTCCGGCCCATCAACTTGGGCCAGGCGGCCCGCATTTCTGGGGTTTCACCTGCGGACGTAAGTGTTTTGGCCGTTGTGCTCAAGGACGTGAAGAAGTATGTCTCATAGAGATAGGCGCTATGATGTTATTGTGGTTGGCGCAGGGCACGCAGGCTGCGAAGCGGGCCTTGCAGCTGCGCGCCTAGGCAAGAAAACCGCCCTCCTTACTTTCAGCCTCGATAATGTGGCCCTCCTTCCCTGTAACCCTTCCATTGGGGGTTCGGGGAAAGCGGCATTGGTTCGTGAAGTAGATGCTCTAGGCGGTGAGATGGGGAGAATCTGCGATGCCGCGCTCATGCAGGGCCGTATGCTTAATACCCGTAAAGGACCTGCGGTCCAGTCCTTGAGGGTACAGTTGGATCGGAAGCTGTATCAGCGGCGCATGAAGTATGTGCTAGAGACCACCCCTAATCTGTTTCTGAAAGAGGGCCTAGTAACGAGGCTCTTAGTGGAACAAGGCCGGGTCGTGGGGGTCAAACTTCGCGATGGTACCACCCTTTACGCGCCAGTGGTGATCCTTGCCACGGGGACTTATCTCGATTCGGTGATTCACATTGGAGACGTGCGCTATTCTGGGGCGCCCCAGGGCCAGCACCCAGCCATCGAACTTGCCCAGAGTCTGAGGAACCTCCTCCCGATTGTGCGCTTCAAGACGGGAACACCCCCCAGGGTCAATCTGCGGTCTCTCGATTACAGCAAGCTGGCTAAGCTTGAGGGGGAAAACCCCTTGGAAGGCTTCTCGTTTGAGACTGGTTCGATAGAGATCGAACAGGTCCCCTGCTGGGTGACCTACACCAACGAAGCCACCCACGCCATTATCCGGGATAACTTGCACCGAGCAGCTCTCTACAGCGGTGCCATTACGGGCACGGGCCCCCGGTACTGCCCTTCCATTGAGAGCAAGGTAGTTCAATTTCCCGACCGCACCGGCCACCAGGTCTTTATTGAGCCGGAAGGCTGGGAGACAAACGAAGGCTATTTAAGTGGGCTCTCAACCTCCCTGCCTGCGGAGGTCCAAGTGGAACTCTTGCAGACAATCCCGGGGCTGGAGAATGTGGAGATCATGCGTTGGGCTTATGCCATCGAATACGACTGTCTCGACCCCTTTTTCTTGGACAGCTCCCTCATGACGAAAGAGATATGGGGCCTCTTCTGTGCAGGCCAGATCAACGGCACCTCAGGGTATGAAGAGGCAGCCGCCCAGGGGATCGTGGCAGGCATTAATGCCGCGCGGCTTCTAGACGGCGAAAGCCCCATCACTATCCCACGCTCTCAGGCCTACATTGGCGTCCTCATTGACGATCTGGTAACCAAGGGCACAACTGAACCATACCGCATGATGACCTCTCGTGCGGAACACAGGCTTTACCTCCGCATGGATAATGCAGATGCCCGCCTTACTCCCCTGGGATACCAGGTAGGTTTGATCGGCGAGGAACGCTATGCCGCATTCCAGGCAAAGCAGGAACAGATCGCCCAGGAAGTGGAGCGCCTCAAACGCACTCCTGTTGGTGGAGATGCAGAGACTAACGCAATCCTCCGGGAGCTTGGCACCACTGAACTGCGTCACGGCATCACCATGGCGGAGCTCCTGCGGCGTCCAGAGATATCCTATGACCAGCTGGGGCGCCTTTGCGATCTTCCAGACCTTCCCCAGAATGTGCGCAGCTCTGTTGAGATCTTAGTCAAGTATGAAGGGTACCTGCGCAAGCAGCAGGCCGCTATTGAACGCTTTGAGAAGTTGGAATCCCGGCTCTTGCCTCAGGATTTGGATTACACAAAGCTCCGGGGCCTCTCCAGGGAGGCTGTGGAGAGGCTGACCCTCGTTAAGCCCCGCTCTCTGGGCCAAGCTGCTCGGATATCAGGGGTTAGCCCCGCGGATATAAATGTGTTGGTCATCTACTTGGAAACCCAGAAGCGGAGTGAAGGCTAAATGACGAGATTCCGGACAGCATTAGAAGAAGGCCTTAAGGAGCTACGCCTAAGCGTAACGGAAGCCCAGGCGGATCAGCTTGCCCGCTTTGCCGCTTTAGTGGAAGAAGGCAACCGCCAGCAGAACCTCACCAGGATCACTTCCCCTGAGGAGATGGCAGTTAAGCACTTTGTGGACAGCTTGAGCCTCTTCTTAGTAGATCTCCCCCATTCAGGTGCGCGTTTCCTGGACGTGGGTACGGGGGCAGGTTTCCCTGGAATCCCATTGGCCATCTGCCGGCCGCAGTGGGATGTGGTGCTTTTGGACTCGCTCCGGAAACGCCTTGCCTTTCTTGAATCGGCCATGAACGTACTGGGTTTGAACAATGTGAGTACCCTCCATGCCCGGGCAGAAGATGCCGCGCGAAACCCTGCTTACCGAGACAGTTTTGACGTTGTGGTAAGCCGAGCCGTTGCCCGCCTCCCCGTCCTACTGGAATTGTGCCTTCCCTTTGTGAAAGTGGGCGGCGTCTTTGTGGCGATGAAAGGGTCAGGCGTGGAGGATGAAGTGGAAGAAAGTGGCAACGCCCTAGCTGAGTTGAACGGGAGAGTCCGCTCCACGATTGAGCTTTCCCTACCAGCAGGATACGGGCAACGGGCCTTAGTGGTTGTTGAGAAGACGGGCCGAACCAAACGGATGTTCCCAAGAAGGGCAGGAATACCCGCAAAACAGCCCTTGTAACAGAACAGAGCAGCACCGCAGAGCAAAAATGCGGTGCTTTTCTTATGCCTTGGGGCAGGAAGTGACAACTAGGTACCGAATATGGTAGATGAGCAAGTGAGGTGATTGGCTATGAAGCTTACCGACGTCTTGCGGAGCAAGGCTCGCACAGAGGCTGCGGGTACTGCCCCACCAGAAGTTGGCTACGAACAAGAGGTAATTGAGCACCTGCCTATCCATCTAATACAAACCAGTCAGTATCAGCCTCGGTCTACATTCGATGAGGACGCCTTGGACGAACTGGCCCAATCCATCGCGGAGCACGGTGTCCTCCACCCCATTGTCGTTCGCCGTTCCCAGGTAGGATACGAGTTGGTGGTTGGTGAAAGGCGGCTCCGTGCATGCAGAATGCTTGGCTTTGAAACCATCCCTGCCCTAATTCGGGATTTTGCTGATAAGCAGGCGGCGGAACTCGCTTTGATAGAGAACTTGCAGCGCAAGGACTTGCGGTTGTTTGAGGAAGCGGAAGGGTATCGGCGGTTACTGGACGAATTCGGCATGACTCAGGATGAGCTTGCGGCTCGGCTGGGGAAGTCGCAGTCCAGCATCGCGAATAAGCTTCGGCTCCTGAAGCTTCCCGAGGCGGCTCGGGAGATTATTTCCCGGGAAATGCTGAGCGAGCGCCATGCACGGGCATTGCTGCGCTTGGACAGGGAGGACGACGTCCTGAAGGTCCTGGGGCAGGTGGTGGAACGGAACCTGAATGTGCGCCAGACGGAGGAACTCGTTGAGAGGGTGATCCAGCGGGTCGATGTGGAAGCTGGTCCGCTCAAGGAACCACCAAAACGAACGCTTGTTCTAAAAGATTTACGGACATTTCGGAATAGTATCAAAAGCCTGACGGATACCTTGCAGCGCAGTGGACTTGAGGTGGCGGTGGAAGAGCGGGAGAGCGATGATGCCTTCGAGCTGCTGGTGGTAGTGAGAAAGCCGGTGGGGGTGAGGGAAGATGGCTAGGGTAATCGCGGTAGTGAACCAAAAAGGTGGTGTGGGTAAGAGCACCACAGCCATAAACCTTGGGGCATATCTGGCCCTAGAGGGGAAACGGGTGCTTCTCCTGGACGTGGATCCCCAGGGAAATGCCTCAAGTGGAGTTGGAGTGGACAAGTCCAAGGTCCGGATAGGCATGTACAGCGTGCTCATCGAAGGTGAGCGCATCGAGCGGATCATCCAGCCAACTGCCATTGAGGGGTTTGATGTTGCCCCTGCCACCATTGAGCTTGCGGGGGCAGAGATTGAACTGGTCTCAACCATCTCCCGGGAGTTTCGGCTGAAGCGTGCACTAGAGCCGGTGCTTGGAAGGTACGATTATGTTATCGCTGATGCACCCCCGAGTCTGGGGCTTCTGACCGTAAACGCGCTCACCGCTGCCAACTCAGTGTTGGTGCCGATCCAGTGCGAGTACTACGCTCTGGAGGGCTTGAGCCAGCTAGTGAGCACAATTGCTATGGTGCAGGAACACCTCAACCCTGACCTTGAGTGGGAGGGGGTTGTGATGACCATGTACGATGCGAGGACGAACCTTTCGCAGCTAGTAGTACAGGACGTTAAGAACTACTTCCAGAACAAGGTTAAGGTGTATGAGTCGGTAATTCCGAGGAATGTCCGCCTTGGGGAAGCGCCTAGTTTCGGTCAACCCATCGCGCTGTATGATGACAAATCAAAGGGAGCTCAAGCTTACCAGAGCCTTGCCAGGGAGGTGCTTGGGTCGTGACAAGACAGCGCTTAGGCAAGGGTCTGAGGGCTTTAATTCCTGAGGGGGAAACGGTTGTGGGGCGGCCTGTTAGCCAAGAGATTGGCGTGGGCGAAATCGTTCCCAATCCGTTTCAACCCCGGCGAGCCTTCGATGATGAGAAGCTTGAGCAGTTGGCGGAGTCCATAAAGCGGCACGGCCTGCTGGAGCCCATTGTAGTGAGGCCCCGTGACGGCGGCTATGAGTTGGTGGTAGGGGAACGCCGCTGGCGTGCTACGCAGTTAGCAGGACTTGATACTATTGCTGCCATTGTCCGAGATTACGATGACCGGGAAATGATGCAGCTGGCCTTGATCGAGAACCTACAGCGGGAGAACCTTAATCCAATAGAGGAGGCGGAGGGGTTCAAGCGGCTGATGGAGGAGTTTGGGTTGACGCAGGCCGAGGTTGCGGAGGTAGTTGGACGAGGACGTCCGTCCGTTGCTAACGCCTTGCGGCTCTTGGGCTTAGACTCTCAAGTTCGGGGGATGGTCGAGCGAGGAGAGCTGTCTGTAGGCCACGCAAAGGTGCTACTCGGTGTCGAGAATGCCGGTTTGCGCCAAAGATTGGCGGCCAGGGTTGTACGTGAAGACCTTTCCGTCCGGCAACTGGAGCAACTAGTCAAGGTGAGGCCCCGTGTTCCACGTGGAACACAAAGGAAGGTTGACCCAGAATTGGCGAGGATCCAAGAGGAGCTTCAGAGGTGCTTGGGAACCAAGGTGACAATCGGGTACAAAGCGGGTAAGGGTAAGATTGAAATCGAGTATTACTCTGACGAGGAACTGGAACGCATCATTGAGTTTCTCCGTTCATAGGGACAAGAGCACACATCTGTAATAAAGAGAGAGCGGCGTAGTGCCGCTCTTTGCGCGCAGTGATGTTCCACGTGGAACATTGCCGCGCCAGATCTCAGAGGGACAAGGGTGCCGATAAGGCCGTTTCGCAGCTCGCCGGGCTGGAAGCAAGAGCAACCACCAAGGCGTTCGCTATGACTTCTGCCATCCGCATAACCAGGCTTAGCCGCGTGTTTTGCAGAACCACGTGTTCCATGAACCCACTGACGTTAACAATGCCGATAATGTGATAGTCCCCGATCCAGGGGAGCTGCTTATTAACCCCCGTCCCTGGACGCAATGGCCCCCGCTTTACAGAAATGTAGCCCACATTCTTGGACTTCCCAAGACAAGCATCGATGGCCAAAATGGTATTCCCCTGATACTCCGGATGGGCTACCTTCCTTGCGTATTCATGCAAGTTGAGAGCATGAACTGGGTCTTCCAGGGTGCCGAACACCGTTACTTCAGGCCTAAGCCGCCCTGTCTCTCTGTACTTCAATAGGCGCGTACCGATAAGCGGCCCAAGGCAGTCTCCTGTGGAGCGATCTGTCCCTACGCACACCACCGTCACTCGCCTAGAGAGAGGTAAGTTGGCAATGGTCAAGGAGAGGTAGTCCACAGCCAAAGGATCGTTCCAGTGTACCCGCCCCATAAGCATTCCGTCTGACATCTCTCATCCCTGCCTCCGTGTCGCTGTCCTCATTACTGTATGCAGAGACAAGCTGTATTATGCATGAATCGGGAAATTCTGGAATAGGTATTCCCGGGAGGTGGGGCAATGGGCCGGATAAGGGAGATTTCTGGTGTAGCTTCGTTTTACACTGCGGCCTTCATTGGGGCAGGCTTTGCCTCTGGGGAGGAGATCCAGGCCTTTTTCGTTCGTTACGGGCTGGGGGGGCTTGTGGGTATTCCCCTCAGCATCGCGGTACTCGTGTTGGGAAGCGGGCTGGTGCTAGAGCAATGTAAGAGGCTCGGTGTAGGCTCGTACAGCGAGTTTTTCCATCGGGAAGGGGGGCGGCTAGGGAGGGTATACGATACGGTTTATAGCGTTTTTGCCCTCACGGGGCTTGGAGTGATGCTCGCTGGTTGTGGCGCTCTTGCCCGGAGTCTTGTGGGGCTACCCGGAGGAGCCTTGGCCACTGCGGTCGCGGTGGGCCTAACAATATGGGCGGGCCCAGGGCAGATCCTTCGCCTAAGCAGCATTCTAACCCCCGTAATGGCAACGGTCTTAGTGATCCCAACCCTTGGATTCATTGTAAAGGAGGGAATAACCCTTCCCACCTGGGGCAGCCACCTCGGGATACCTGCAGCGCTCCTCTACGCCTCATATAACTTGTCATTCTCTATGGCGGTATGGGCATCGTTCCACGACCGCCTCAAGACCCGGGGTGAACTCTGGGCCGCAGCCCTCTTGGGCAACGGCCCCGTAGGTATTTTGCTGTTCGTTCTAAGCCTGGGTTTGTGGGCTGTCCCTCCCGGGGGTGGCCAGTCGGAGATTCCCATCCTCGTGATCGCAAGAGCCTATGGGCCCTTGGTGACCGGGAGTTTTGCGGCGATTTTGTATCTCGCTATGTTCAGCACTGCTCTAGCCCACGGCTACGCCTTAACTTTACGCGTTAAGCTTCAGACAACCCTGGAGACGGGCTCCGCGACAGCGCTAGTATTAGGGGCGGGTCTAGCCTTATCGGCCTTTGGGTTCAGCGCCTTAGTGCGCCTGGGGTATCCCATCGTTGGCCTCATGGGAATGCTGATCTTTGGTACCCTTCTAGGAAAGGGGAGATGAAGGTTGTCCCCACTCGCGAGAGAGTCTATAATGGAGGAAAGACGAGGTGGGAATTATGACAGTTCCGATTGAGGACCTGTACGCAGAAGCGCTGGAGAAATTGGACCGTTGGGATCTTGAGGCCGCGGAGGGCCTCCTCCGGAAAGTCCTTGCCATTGACCCGGAGCATGCAAAAGCCGTCAACAAGCTGGGGGTTGTTTACGCGCGCCGCGACGAGTTAGGCCCCGCGGAGGAGCTGTTTGAGCAAGCCATTGCCCTCGACCCCAACGACCCGGGCCCATACTGCAACTTGGGGAACATCTACGCACAGCGAGAGTGGAACGACCGGGCCAAAGACCTCTATGAAAAGGCCCTTGCCCTGGACCCAGAGCACCCCAACGCCCTGCACAATCTCGGGGTAATCCACCGCCGAGCTGGGGATATTGGCAAGAGTGTAGAGCTTCTCAAGCGGGCCGCTCGCGCGGAGAGAGCCCAACGCAGGGAGGAGCTGCGCCAGTCACCAAAGGCCAGACGCACTGCCCTCGTGGGATGGGCTGTGGTGATCGCTATAGTACTCTTCATTCTATACATAACCCGCAGGTAATACCCACAGGTTATCAACAGGGCCTGTGGATAATGTGAATAAACCCCATGGTTTGGGGTTTATCTATTTCCGCCGTAGGGGCCGCCAAATAAGGATCATTGTCTTGCCCCTGGCCTTGAGCAGGGGGTCAAGGATTGCCTTTAGTACTCCCATAGTTCTCCCTCCCTCAGAGGACCTTCCTTCATATAGTATCGAGAACGGGCGAAGTTGTGACAGAAGGATTATCTCAGCCAACCGAAGAAGTATCAACCTGGTGGACAGTTACCAACTTAAGGGACGAGAAAGGCGGAGATGGAAGTTGAAACAGACTCCCCTGACCAAGGTGCACCGCGCGCTAGGTGCAAAGATGGTCGACTTTCACGGATTTGAAATGCCCGTGCAGTACACAAGCGTCATTGAAGAACACCTCACGGTGCGTCGGGCAGTAGGGCTGTTTGACCTGTGCCACATGGGTGAGTTTGAACTAGAGGGGCCAGGCGCCCTGGGCGCTCTCTCTCGGCTCACCACGAACGACCCCGCCCTGTTAGGTGAGGGGGACATTCAGTACACGATACTCACCAAAGAAGACGGCGGCATCATCGATGATATTCTCGTCTATCGCACAGCCACTGGCTTCTTCCTCGTTGTGAACGCCGCCAACGCAGAAAAGGACTTCGCGTGGATTTCAAAGCACCTTCCCTCAGACGCTGTCTTGACTAACCGCACAGATGACCTAGCTCTCATCGCTGTCCAAGGCCCAAAATCCCTCCCCGTAGTGGAGCAAGTGTTGAATCTCTCCCTGGGTGACATGGGCAGCTATACTTTTCTTGATACTACCTATAAAGGAAATTGGCTTCGGGTTTCCCGCACAGGTTATACCGGCGAGGACGGGTTTGAGCTGTACCTACCCAACGCCGGAGCAGAGGAGCTGTGGCAGAGCCTAATGGCCGCGGGTGAACCTTATGGCATCGCGCCCATCGGACTTGGCGCCCGGGATACTCTGCGCCTGGAGATGCGCATGCCCCTTTACGGCAATGATATTGACGGGACGACCACACCTTTAGAGGCAGGCCTGGGCCGGTTTGTGAAGTTCGACAAAGGTGATTTCATTGGGCGTTCGGCGCTGCTTGCCCAAAAACAAGTGGGGGTAAGCCGCCGCCTAATAGGTTTTGTCCTACTCGACCGGGGCATACCCCGGCAGGGTTATCCGATCTTAAATGAGGCGGGGGAAGAAGTGGGCCACGTTACCAGCGGGACCCTTTCCCCTTCATTAAACAAGCCAATTGGTACGGGTTACGTTCCTGTGGATTTAGCGGCTCCTGGAACCACGGTCTATGTGGGCATCAGGGGGAAGCGTCTGAAGGCTGAAATCATCAAAGGCAGATTCTTAAAATAAAGGGAGGAATCCAAATGAGCGAAAAACGCATGCTGTTCACCAAGGATCATGAGTGGGTACTCGTGGAAGGTACCATCGCCCGGATAGGAATTACCGAATATGCCCAGAACGAACTGGGCGATGTAGTATTCGTGGACCTGCCCACGGTGGGAGATACGGTGGAAGAGGGAGAGGGCTTTGCCGTAGTAGAATCGGTAAAAGCAGTCTCTGATGTTTACGCGCCTGTGGGCGGCACGGTTGTGAAGGTAAACGAGGAGTTAGAGTCAAGCCCCGAGCTGATCAATGAATCACCTTTCGATCAAGGCTGGATTGCCGAGATCGAAATAGCAGAGGGGACTCAATTGGACGATCTCATGAATGCGGAGGAATACAAAGCTTTCATAAAGGAGGCTTAGCATGCGCTATATTCCCATGACGGATCAAGACCGGGAGGCGATGCTGGCTTCCATGGGCTTAAGCTCCACAGAGGAGCTGTTCGCAGATATCCCTGAGCATTTGCGGACAGCCGGGGGACTTGATCTTCCACCCGCTTTATCCGAAGCGGAGCTGATTCGCCACATGAAAGCCTTAGCAAGCAAAAACACAAATCTGGAGGATACCATCTCCTTCATGGGGGGAGGGGCCTATGACCACCTGATCCCTGCCATCGTGAAACACCTCATCTCCCGGGGTGAGTTCCTCACTGCTTACACCCCTTATCAGGCGGAGATCAGCCAAGGCGTGCTCCAGAGTATTTTCGAGTACCAAACACTCATTGCGGAGCTCACCGGCATGGAAGCGGCCAACGCCTCCATGTACGACGGAGCCACTGCCCTGGCGGAAGCGGCTTTAATGGCTTGCAATGCCACCCGCCGCAATGTGGTGGTGCTTCCTGATAACCTCCACCCTGAGTGGCAAGAAGTATGTGAGCTCTACTTAAAGAATCAGGATGTAGAGATTAAGTACCTGCCTTACTTGGAGGGGGCGGGGACAATTGACCACGAGGCCCTGCAGAGCCTCGATGAGAAAAGCATCGCTTGCGTAGTGGTGCAGCAGCCCAACTTCTTTGGATTAGTGGAAGATGTGGATCCCATCAGCGAGTTTGTGCACAGCGCCGGTGGCCTGCTGGTCATGGCCGTTGACCCCATCAGTTTGGGTCTCTTGAAATCCCCGGGCGAGTACGGTGCGGATATCGTGGTGGGTGATGGGCAGAGCCTAGGAAACACCATGAGTTTTGGCGGCCCGTCCTTGGGATTCTTTGCCACCACGGGCAAGCTTGTGCGCCGGATGCCTGGCCGGATTGTGGGCGAAACCGTTGATGCAGATGGACGCAGGGGATTCGTCCTCACTCTTCAAACCCGGGAACAGCACATCCGCAGGGAAAAAGCCACCTCGAACATTTGTTCCAACCAGGCACTGAACGCCTTGGCTGCCGCGATTTACCTCTCAGTCCTAGGGAAAGAGGGCTTCAAAGAAGTGGCCTACCACTGCCTGCAAAAGACGGCTTATCTGCGCCGTAGGCTTAGCGAAGCCACTCCCTTTAAAGAGAAGTTCACGGCGCCCGCTTTCCGGGAGTTTGTTGTGACAGGCCCCGTAGATTGGGAAGCGGTCAATGAGGCCTTACTCAAAGACGGATTCCTCGGCGGCCTTCCCCTCAAGCGCTTTGGCATGGCAGATGCGGCTCTCTTTGCGGTAACTGAGGCCAGGACCAAGGATGAGATTGACCGCCTGGTGGAGCTCTTAGGAGGGATGAGCTGATGACAAGCAAAACCGGAGTGCCACTGTTGTTCGAAATCTCTTCCCCAGGGCGCCGAGGCTATCGCCTGCCGGAGCTCGATGTGCCAGAGGTCCCAGTAGATGAGCTGATCCCCACAGAGTACCTCCGTCAGCAGGAAGCAGAACTTCCTGAAGTGAGTGAGCTCGAGGTTGTGCGCCACTTTACCCAGCTCTCCCGGCTGAATCATGGCGTCGATGTGGATTTCTACCCCTTGGGGTCTTGCACCATGAAGTACAACCCCCGGGTGAATGAAGATATGGCTTCCCTGCCGGGCTTCACAGCTATCCACCCATACCAGCCTGAAGAGACGGTGCAGGGCGCCTTGGAGCTCATGTATAACCTAGGCACCTACCTTGCGGAGCTATCTGGGCTACACAGCGCCACCCTCCAGCCCGCTGCGGGTGCCCACGGTGAGTTGACAGGGCTGTGGATCATAAAAGCGTACCATGAGGCCAACGGCGAAGGCCACCGCAATGAGATTATCGTGCCCGATTCGGCTCACGGCACAAACCCTGCCAGCGCCATGATGGCCAACTATAAGGTGGTGGAAGTGCCCTCTGATGAACGGGGCGGCGTGGATGTGGCTGCTCTGCGGAAACTAGTGGGGCCAAAGACCGCGGGGTTGATGCTTACGAACCCCAACACCCTGGGCCTTTTTGATGAAAACATCTGCGCAATTGCGGAGATTGTCCATGAGGCAGGAGGCCTCCTCTACTATGATGGGGCTAATGCAAATGCCCTTATGGGGATCGTCAAGCCAGGCCACACCGGGTTTGATGTAGTACACTACAACCTCCACAAGACGTTCTCCACGCCTCACGGTGGCGGCGGGCCTGGGTCAGGGCCCATCGTGGTGTCAGAGCAACTGGCCCCGTTCCTTCCGTGGCCAGTGGTGGCAAAGGAGGATGGCCGTTACGTCCTAAAACGGCCGGAAAAGTCAATCGGCCGGGTGAAGTCCTTCTACGGGCACTTCTCTGTGTTGGTTAGGGCCTATGCCTACATCCGGTCTCACGGGGCAGAAGGGCTTCGGCAGGTGAGCGAGGCAGCAGTGGTGAATGCCAATTACTTGATGCACCACCTCAAGAGTCTGTATCATCTCCCCTATGATCGCCACTGCAAACACGAGTTTGTCCTGTCAGGCAAGTTGCAGAAGGAGCAGCACGGCGTGCGTACCTTAGACATTGCCAAGCGGCTGTTGGATTACGGGGTACATGCGCCCACCATCTACTTCCCCTTGAATGTAGATGAGGCCTTGATGATTGAACCTACAGAAACAGAAACGAAGGAAACACTCGATGCGTTTATTGCGGCCATGCGCCGCATTGCAGAAGAGGCGGAGAACGACCCAGAAAGCCTCAAGAGTGCCCCCCATTACACGCCGGTGCGGCGCTTAGATGAGGCACGGGCGGCCCGCCAGCCCATCTTGCGCTGGAAGAAGGAATAAAAGAAATCCCCCCGGAGTCTTCGGGGGGATTTCCATATTACAGCGCTATCTATTGATACCTTTCCCGGACAATCTCGATTTCCGCCGCGCTTTCCAGCTTTTGCAAGTATTCGGTGGCAGTGGGGGCTAAGGAGCGCTTGTAATCCCGTTCCACTTCACTGTAGATCTCGTCTAGCACTGCCGGTACAGCTTGTGTGCGGCCAGTAACCAAGATGATGTGCCAGCCGTACTGGGATTCAGCAATCCCCATCTCACCAACTCCTAGGGCGAAAGCGGCGTTCTCAAATGGTTCCACCATCTGGCCACGGCCAAACTCTCCAAGGTGCCCGCCTCTTGCTGCGGAGCCAGTATCCAAGCTGTGTTGCTGGGCCAGGGTTGCAAAATTCGCTCCACCTTCCAGTTCTGCCAGGAGCGCTTCTGCTTCTTCCTGTGTACCCACGAGAATGTGGCTGGCAGTTACAGTTTCCTGCCGATCATAGAGGGAGCGGTTTTCTTCAAACCAGGCCGCGACCCCATCCGGGGTAGCTTCGATTTCAGAGAGCGCCAGCTCATTGATGAGCACAGCTTCCCTCAGTTCCGCTAGGAGCTGTTCCTCAGAAATTCCGTATTGATAGAGGAAATATGGCAGATAATCAGGGCCGCCGATTTGGTTGAGGAAGTTATTGTATACCTCAGCGAAATGCTCATCGCTCACTGTTACACCAGTTTCCGCCTGTTTCTGAGAAATGAGTTCATGGATGATCAGCTGTTCCAGTACCGCGGTGCCAAACTGCTCTTCCATGGCCTCCACAAATTGGCTCATGGTGATCTCCACACCATTTACCCGGGCTACGACTTCTTCTGTCTGGGCAAACATGGGCAGGGAAGCCCCCATCAGGGAAAGGCCTAGTATGAGCACGAACACTACTGCATTAATCCTTTTCAACAACACCTCATCCTCTCTAGAATTTTCCAACAATGATCAGTCACTTACACAGTATTCGCCCTGCCGCCCTGATACCCTTCCGTAAAGAAAAGCCGAACATGATATAATCTAGAATAAGAACACGATACTGGAGGAGTTTCCATGTATGAAGTAGGGCAAATACTCCGCCTGCGCAAGAAACACGCCTGCGGGGGGGATACTTGGAAAGTGCTCAAGCCAGGAGTGGACGTGCGGCTCCAGTGCGAAACGTGCGGACGAGTGCTGCTCATCGCCAGGGATAAACTGGTTCGTCAAGTTAGGGGCAGCTAATTACACCTAGGGCCGCCTCTCACATATACTACTGGAGGGAGGCGTTTACATGGAGCGCAAACTATTCGCCGGCGGTAATTCATCCCGGGGGTTTTACTCGCTTTTTGATCAGATGTTCAGTGCAGAAATTGATCAGGTCTTTCTCTTGAAAGGCGGGCCTGGGACTGGAAAGTCTACCCTCATGCAGAGCCTTGCTGCGGAGGCCATAGAACGGGGCTCTCCTGTAGAGCTGTTCTTTTGCAGTTCTGACCCAGACTCCCTAGACGGCATCGTCCTGCCCCTGCAGCGGACGGGGGTGGTAGATGCCACCGCTCCCCACGTCCAGGACCCAACCTTACCCGGTTGCCGGGAGGAAATCGTCAATCTAGGGGAAAACTGGGACCGTACGGCCCTCCGGCAGGCACAGGGGGAAATCACCGCATTGACCAATGCGAACAAGGCCGCATACACAAGGGCTTACTGCTACCTGCGTGCCGCAGAGG
Organism: Peptococcaceae bacterium 1109; assembly: GCA_001028815.1. GTDB lineage: Bacteria > Bacillota > Limnochordia > Darwinibacteriales > Darwinibacteriaceae > 1109. Next base: position 541,624 of record LDJB01000002.1, on the reverse strand, counting down.
AGATGGAGGCGCTCTGGGCCCAGATCAATGGGGAAAACGTGAACAAAGAAGGGGTGTCCCGGTTCACCACAGGGCTCCTTCAGGAGTTATCCCTAGAACAGCTTAGTGCCGCACCCGTAAGGCGGGAACGGCACCTGTTTGCCTCTGCTATTACCCCTGTAGGGCTTGTGAGCCACATCGGAACACTGCTTAAAGACTACACCCGCAGCTGGGTATTGCGCTGTGCGCCTGGCACAGGCGGGCAAGAGGTGTTTTCCACTCTGATCAATGCCGCGCGCTTAAGAGGCGTTTATATGGAAGTTTTTCACCGCCCCCTCCTTCCGGCCCAAATCGAACATGTGCTCTTCCCAGAGCTTGGGGCCGCGGTGGTCTCTCAAGATGAGTTTTCACCAGGAGGGCTCAGAGGAAATGAGGTAGACCTTGGGGCCTATCTCAGCAAGGATGTAGTGCCAGATAGGGTAAAAGAGCTCTACCGCGAACTCTTGGAACGAGCGGTAGGCGAACTCGCACACGCAAAGGCTGTTCACGATGAGCTTGAACGGATTTATATCGAAGCTGTTGATTTCACCGGAACGGAAAGGATGCGGCAAGCCATGGCTGCCCGTATTTTTGGAGGTTAGAGCCAATCACCCTGCCGCTGACGAAGGTACCGGATGAGGGGCCTTCCCACAAGGAGGATAACCGCGGCTTCACTGATCCCGATTGTAAAGACAAGGTACCAGTAGGAGGGGATCTGGAACACAAACCGTAAGTATAAGCTGATGAGGAATGCGTTGCAGACTATGGGCGAAGCATAGGCGATCCAGCTGTTACGGTATTTATATGTAATAATCGCGGCTAAGAGGCTTACGAGGCTCCCGCCGATGATGTCCCAGGGGCCGTGTGGGCCTAAGAGGTTGGCAAGTAAGACGCCTACGAATACCCCTCCGATTGCCTCAGGGTAGAGGATGGGAAGGAGGGTGAGGGCCTCCGCAACCCGAAACTGATAGGGGCCAAAACTGGCGAACTGGAAAAGATAGACTAAAACAACATACATGGCCGCAATCAGCGCGGCCCTAGCAAGGCGCTGCACTTTTTCGAAACTTCCTTTCCTGTTTTTCTGGTTCCCACTCTTTCTCCGCCCAGTCTAGTTTTACCTTTCCAGGGAGGGCCGATTATGGGATTACAAATAGGAATTGTTGGGTTACCCAATGTGGGGAAATCCACATTGTTTAATGCTCTGACGCAGTTGGACGTGCCTGCGGCCAACTACCCCTTTTGCACCATCGAGCCAAACCGGGGAACCATTCCCATTCCCGATGCACGCTTGGAAAAAATCGCGAAGGTGGTGCAGCCAGAGACAGTCACCGGGGCTACCATTGAGTTCGTGGACATCGCTGGGCTTGTCGCGGGTGCGCACAAAGGTGAAGGGTTGGGGAATCAGTTTCTTGCCCACATTCGGGAAGTAGATGCCCTGGCCCATGTGGTCAGGGTGTTCGCGGATGACGATGTCTCCACCGTGTCCGGTAAGGTGGACCCCCTTGGCGATGTGGACGTGATTGAGCTAGAACTGGCCCTCGCAGACCTCCAGGTGGTAGAACGCCGGATTGAGCGGACAAGCCGCATGCTTAAAACGGGCAATCGGGCCTACAAAGAGGAACTGGAGCTCTTGGAGCAGTACAAGAGAGCCTTAGAAGAAGGCACGCCCTTAAGGCGAACGGGGCTTCCCCAAATCCCTGATCTACCCCTTTTAACCTTCAAGCCCCTTATGTACATTGCCAACGTGGCTGAGGGGCAGGAGGCAGATGGGAATATCTTAGCAGAACGGGCTGCGGCGGATCAAGCGGAACTGATCCCCGTCTGCGCTTCCTTAGAAGCAGAGCTTGCGCAGCTTGGTGACGAAGACCGCACTGCCTTCCTCCAAGATCTGGGGATGGATGAGCCGGCCTTGCACAGGGTGATTCGCGCGGGGCTCAGGCTCCTAGGCCTGATAACGTTCTATACGATCAAAGGCCCTGAGACCCGGGCTTGGCTCCTTCCCCGGAACACCCCCGCTCCTAAGGGCGCGGGCATGATCCACTCCGATATGGAAAGGGGATTTATCCGAGCTGAGGTGGTTCCCTGGGACACTTTGGTCGAGGAAGGATCCTTCGCCGCGTGCCGGGAAAAAGGCCTTTTACGGGTAGAAGGCAAAGACTATCTCATCAATGACGGAGATGTGATACTTTTCCGCTTCAATGTTTGACTTCAGAAAATGGCAGTGTTATAATGAACGTGCCCTGCTCTAGGTTTAGCCTAGGGCCTTATGTCCATAGGGAGGAGGTGCAGCGCAGTGCGTGCATATGAGATGATGCTCATTTATTCCCCACAGCTCGATGAGGAAGCCCTTGAGGCGGCTATTCAGCGTACAAAAGACTTGATCGCCAATAACGGTGGTGAAGTGGAGAAGGCTGACAAGTGGGGAAGACGCCGTTTCGCCTACGAAATTGACGATATGACCGAAGGCTTCTACGTGGTGATGGATTTCAAGGCAGAGAGCGGCGCCACTGCTGAAGTGGAACGCGTTCTTAAGATCACTGAAGAGGTCGTTCGGTATCTGCTCGTTCGCAAGGATGAGGAATGAGCGAAGGAGTGAAGAACGGTGTTGAATAGAATTATTCTGATCGGGCGGTTAGTAGCAGATCCTCAACTGCGCTATACGCAGACGGGTATCGCCGTAGCCAACTTCACCATTGCTGTGGATCGACCATTCCTGACGCAAGCTGGGGAACGAGAAACAGACTTTATTGATATCGTGAGCTGGCGCAAACAGGCCGAGACCGTTGCAAATCACCTCAGCAAGGGCCGCTTAGTGGCCGTGGAAGGCCGTTTGCAGGTTCGTTCGTACGATGACCAAAACGGAATTCGGAGAAAAGCTGCTGAAGTTGTGGCAGATCAAGTGCGGTTCTTAGACAGAGCTCGCGACGGTGGTTCTGTAGTTGATGATGATATTTCTGCTGGTCCGCCTGAACCAGAATTTGATGACGTTCCGTTCTAGATCAAACATGGTTTGGAGGCGAGAAGATGGCCAGAGAAAGAGGCCGTAGAGGTCGGAGAAAGGTCTGCTCCTTTTGTGTCGATAAAATCGATCAAATAGATTACAAAGAAGTGGGCCGCCTGCGCCGGTACATTACGGAGCGGGGGAAGATCCTTCCTCGGCGGATTACAGGAAATTGTGCCCGTCACCAGCGGCAAATGACCACAGCTATTAAGCGGGCACGTTTTATGGCGCTGATGCCATATACCATTGACTAACAACCAGGAGCAGCTCAGCTGCTCCTTTTTTCCATAGTATATCAGATAGGTGGGAGAGGCTGCATGAAAACCCGTTCCATCACGGAAGGGGCCATGTTGGCGGCCATCACTGTCTTACTGACTGTGATCGGCGAATATGTGGGGCTGCCAGCGCTGATTATCCCGGTGCCCTTAACGTTGTTGGTGTTTCGCCACAGCTACAGGTTGGGGATTTCCATGTCTGTGGCTTCCGCAGTTGTAGCCAGCCTGATTTCAGGCCACGTCTTGTCAGGAGTTACCATTGTTATCTGGGGCTTTCTCGGAATCGCTCTGGGGATGGCGCTCCGGGAACAGTTTTCTTTCGCCAAGACCATCGCTGTTGGGGTGGTGGCGAATATTGTAAGCCTGGGCTTACAGGTCTTATTCTATTCTCTACTCTTCGGCACCAATCTCTTTGAAGATATGGCGAAGCTGTTTACAAGCTCTTTTGACCAGGCGATTACTTTCTACCAGTCCATGGGTGCAACTAGCGAAATGCTGGGGCAGCTGGAGATTATGCGCACCACGGCCACCATGGTGGTGGAGTGGGGCCTGCCAGCCATCATCTTGATTTCTTCTGTGGTTACCACGTTCATCAACATGGCAGTGGTACGCCTGATCCTGCAGCGCATGGGCACCCAAGTGCCGTGGGTCCAACCCTTTGTCTATTGGCGGTTACCTCGGTGGAGCGGGTTAATTTTCCTTTTAAGCCTTGCCCTCTTGTCCTACGGCAGGGCCACGGAGGGGCTCTTGTACCGCATTGGGTTTAACCTCATGCTGATGCAGGTGCCCGCCTTACTGGTGGTGGGGATTGCCATCGCGTGGTATTTCTTCAACCGCTGGCGGGTTCCCACTGTCTTGCGGCTAGTTTTGGTGTATTTTATTATCATGGGCCCCCTATTTCTCGGGGTGGTCATCGCGGCAGTTGTGGATTCCATTTATAGCCTGCGAGAGCCGGCACCAACGGAGTAAAGAAAGGGAGGGGACAGCGTGAAGGTCATTTTGCAGAAAGACGTAAAGAATCTCGGCAAGCAGGGGCAGATCGTGGAGGTCGCGGAAGGGTATGCCCGCAACTTCTTGATGCCCCGGGGTCTAGCAGTGGAAGCGAGTGCAGGTAACCTGCGTCAGGTAGAACAGCAAAAAAAGGCTGAGGCAGCGAAGAGTGCCCGGGAGCTGCAGCAGGCACAAGCTGTCGCCGAAAAGCTAATCGGGAAAGGGATTACCATCAGCGCCAAGGTAGGCGGGGCAGGTAAGCTCTTTGGGTCCATTACCAGCCAGGAAGTGGCTGATCAACTCAAGGAACAGCTCGCGGTAGATATTGACAAGAGGAAGATAGATCTGAAGGAGCCAATTAAGAGCTTGGGTTCTTACAGCGTCACCGCGCGCATTCATCCTGAGGTACATGTCACGTTTAAAGTTGAGGTAGTACCGGAGTAAGCGGAATATTGTGGGAGAGGGTACTTGGCAATGCTGACACACCAAACGACAGATTCAAATTCCTTGGATAGGCAGGTTAACGCATTATTTGCTGTACTTGCAGAAATTCATGGTGCAGATCAATTAGTATTAAAGGCGGGAAAGTTAGATTCGTTAACCTTGATGCGTTCCGAAAAACTTGAGGAACGCGTCCTTGCCTTAGAGCGCATTGTCCACGAGGACCCCACCATTGAGCAGCCACGGGCGCTTGACGAGATCCCCGAGATGCTCGACGATCTTGCGGAGCACTTAGCTGATTTACTTGCCCGCCGCTCCCTTGAGGAAAAGCTGGAGAAGAAGATCAGCGCCAAGATGCAAGAACGGCACTTGGAATACCTGAAGGAGATTCGCCAGCAGGTTCTGAAGGAAGAAGGGGGCCCAGATAACGCCCAGACGCTGAAAAAGTATGCGGAACTGGAGATGCTTGAAAGTAAACAGCTGTCCAGATCTACCTTGGAGTTGATGCGGCCCAAGGCCTTAGAAGAAGTGGTGGGGCAGGAGCGGGCCATTAAGTCCTTGCTCACAAAGCTCAGCTCACCCTTCCCCCAGCATATTCTGCTGTATGGCCCTCCTGGAGTGGGGAAGACCACTGTGGCGAGGTTGGCCCTTAAATATGCCAAGGAGAAGAACTACACCCCCTTCGGGGAAGATGCGCCCTTTGTAGAAGTTGACGGCACCACCTTGCGTTGGGATCCCCGGGAAGTGACTAACCCACTCTTGGGCTCGGTTCACGATCCCATTTACCAGGGAGCCCGGCGGGACCTTGCAGATGGGGCAGTGCCCGAGCCGAAGCTAGGACTCGTTACGCAAGCCCACGGCGGGGTACTGTTTATCGATGAAATCGGGGAGCTGGACCCCATCCTCCAAAACAAGCTCCTAAAAGTGCTGGAGGATAAACGGGTTACCTTTGAATCATCATACTATGATCCGGATGATCCCCAGATCCCCAAGTACATCCATAAGTTGTTTACAGAAGGGGCACCGGCAGATTTCGTCTTGATCGGGGCCACCACGCGAGACCCTGGGGAAATCAGTCCCGCGTTTCGCTCACGCTGCGCAGAGGTGTTCTTTGATCCCTTGACTCCCCAGGATATTGTGGCCATTGTGGAGTCTGCGGCAGAGCGCCTCGGTGCGGAGCTAGAAGAGGGCGTCGCCAAGATGATCTCTGAATTTACCATTGAGGGGCGGCAGGCGGCCCGGCTCCTAGCTGATGCTTACAGCACCGCCTTGTACAAGCGGGAAGATGGTGATCTGGCTGGCCTTGTCATCACCTTGGCAGACATCCAAGAGGTGATTCAGTCGGCCCGTTTAAGCCCTTATGTGGGAGTGAAAGCCTCTGCCAACGAGGAAGTGGGGCGCATATTGGGCCTGGGCGTAAGCGGCTATCTAGGCTCCGTCTTAGAAATTGAGGCGGTAGCATTTCCCAGCAGTGAAAAAGGGAAGGGCGCTATCCGCTTCAACGATACAGCGGGCTCCATGGCCAAAGACAGTGTGGCAAACGCAGCGGCTGTATTCCGCAGCCTTACAGGGAAACAGCTCAGCGATTACGACATCCACGTCAACGTGGTGGGCGGAGGGAACATTGATGGCCCCTCTGCCGGCGTGGCTATACTGGCCGCGATTATCAGCGCGGTGTGGCAAGTTCCCCTCCCTCAAGATATCGCCGTCACCGGGGAGCTGTCCATTCGGGGGAATGTTAAACCAGTCGGCGGCCTCCATCCTAAGATTTACGGGGCAAGACAGGCTGGGGTGAAGAAAGTGTTTGTCCCCCAGGATAACTGGGATGAAATATCAGAACAAGCTGCGGAAGTTGAGATTGTGCCCATTCAAACAGTGGCCCAGTTCCTCCAAGCTGTCCTTGGAGATAAGCTCAGCCAATTCCAGCTTCCAGTAGCAAACTAAAGAAGCATACTCTATACGTAAAGGGGTGAGATGAGTGGTTCCTGACTGTCGAGGCGCTCAAACGGACACAGATGTAGACCAGCGACGCTTGTGCCAAATCAGCGAGCCGCTCACTCGCGCCTTGCTGCTTGCATAGGCAGTGCTGGCCGCTGTCCGTTTTTGTCGCTCCGATTGGTTACAATCTTACCAAGGAGGAGGATCAAAACATGGCAGCAGCAACGACTTATGCTGTACTTGTTGAATTGCTTAAAGCCAGACAGCTCAAAGAGCTTAGGGAGAAGTTCGAAGAGCTTAACGTTGTGGATATTGCCGATTTCATCGAAAGGCTCGCGGGAGAGGACATTGTCATTGCCTTTCGGGCACTGCACAAAGACACAGCGGCAGAGGTCTTTTCCTACCTGTCCTATGACATGCAGGAACAGATTGTAAAGTCCATCACTGACCAGGAAATTGCCAATATCATCAACGAGCTGTTCGTGGATGATGCCGCGGACTTTCTGGAGGAGATGCCAGCGGGTGTGGTAAAGCGGGTCCTAAAGAACGCCTCCCCCGACACCCGGGCTCTGATCAACCAATTCCTCCAATATCCTCCGGACTCAGCAGGAAGCATCATGACCGCTGAGTTTGTGGGCCTCAAAAAGACCATGACGGTAAGGGATGCCTTTGCCCGGATTCGCCGGGACGCGGTAGACAGGGAAACCATTTATACCTGTTACGTCATGGACGAAAACCGCCATTTGGAAGGAATTATTACCGTCCGGGAGCTGTTTGTGGCCCCCGAAGATACCCTAATCGGGGATATCATGGACACCAAGATTATTTCTGCCACCACCACCGATGACCAGGAGCATGTGGCTCGCTTGTTTGCCAAGTACGATCTCTTGTCTCTGCCGGTAGTGGACCAGGAAAACCGCTTGGTGGGAATTGTCACTGTTGACGACGTTGTTCAAGTTATTACCCAGGAAGCCACGGAAGACTTCCAGTTAATGGCGGCAACCAGCCCCACGGAGCGGCCTTATCTCAGGACAAGTGTGTGGGAGCTCGCGAGGCACCGGATTATTTGGCTGGCTGTCTTGATGCTGTCCGCCACCGTAACTGGCGTTGTGCTGCAGCGTTACGAAGAAGCTTTTTTGGCAATTCCGCTCCTGGTAAGCTTTATTCCCATGCTTACCGATACAGGCGGCAATGCCGGTTCCCAGAGTGCCACCCTCATTATTCGCGGCATGGCTGTTGACGAAATCAGGCCAAACGATTTCTTCAAAGTGCTGTGGAAGGAGTTTCGCATCAGCCTAGTTGTGGGAGCATCCCTAGGGGCCCTCAACTTCGTACGGATCTACCTCATTCACCCTGGAGAGCCCATCTTATCCCTGACCGTTTCTGTGAGTCTCATGGCTGTTGTGGTAGTGGCTAAGACCGTTGGTGGGATCCTCCCCATGCTGGCAAAAGTCCTAAAAGCGGATCCGGCTATCATGGCCTCTCCAGTGATTACCACCATCGTGGATGCTGTGGGCCTTTTGGTTTACTTCAAGATCGTGGAGGCGATCCTACTGTAGCTTGTCTCTCCTAGAAAATGTAAGGGCGCTGCAAAACTACTCGAACCAGTAGGGAGCAGCGCTTCTTTATTGGACACGAAGAAAGGGCCGTGCAGAATGAACTAGTTAGCGTTCATTCTGCGGCAGCCCCTACGCTTTTCACTGGATTATCCGGGCACCCTCTGAAGCTGTGAACACGAAAATCTGGGGCGTAATCCCGGTTTTAGCGGGATATTCTTTCAAAACCCGTTCTTTCAGTTCTTCCACCTGGCTCTGGGCTACAATGGTTACGGTGCAACCTCCAAAGCCAGCCCCAGTCATGCGGGAACCCATGGTGCCTGGGACCTTCCGGCAGATCTCAACGAGCAGATCTAGCTCAGCACAGCTCACTTCATAGTCATCTTTTAGGCTGTCGTGGGATGCGTTGAGAAGCTGGCCAAACACTTCTAGATCCCCTCTTTTCAAGGCGGCGATGCCGTCCAGCACCCGCTGGTTCTCAGTGACCACATGGCGGGCCCGCTTTGCCAGATCACCGGGGAGGGCATTGATAAGATCAAGATGCTCGGTGGAGACGTCCCGCAGGGCTTTGATACCCGGCAGGTCGTTTCGGAGGAGCTCCACTGCCTGTTCGCATTGTGACCGGCGCTTGTTATACTCGCTGTCCACTAATCCCCGTTTCACGCCGCTGTTAATCACTACTGCACTCAATCCCATTTCCTCAAAGCCTGTTGGTACCAGTTCATATTCTAGGGAACGGCAGTCGAGAAACAGGGCTTGATCCTTCCTACCCATCATGGAGGCAAACTGATCCATGATGCCGCAGTTTACTCCTACGAACTCATTCTCTGCCCTTTGGCTTAGTTTCACTAGTTCGACTCGGTCAATGCCAAGCCCGTTGAGTTCATTTATCAAGAGGGCCGCGCCAACTTCCAAGGCAGCAGATGAGGACAGGCCGCCTCCCTGGGGGATGTTCCCTTGCAGGACCACGTCCATTCCTTGAAGAGTGTGCCCGGCCTCAAGGATCTGGGAGCATACGCCCCGGATATAGTTGGCCCAGGAGTGGTCGTGGGAAAATGTGATGTGGCCTAGCTCAAACTCATCGAGCTGGGAAAAGTCTAAGGAGTAAAGCCTAACCCTGGACGTGCCGTTCCCTCCCCCTACATAGAGAATGTGGGGGTCAATTGCCATAGGAAAAACAAAGCCGTCGTTGTAGTCCGTATGCTCGCCTAAGAGGTTGACCCGGCCGGGAGCTGCGGCGCAAATGGGCGGAGCAGAGCTGGGGAATAGTTCGTGGTACTTCGCTTTCAGCGTTTCAATGTGCATCTAAAGTTCACCTCGCAGTCGTTTTCCTTGCTCTTCTGGGCTCATGTCTGTAATAAATACTCCCGCTCCTGATTCCACGCCCGCGAGGTATTTCAGTTTGTCCCTGGTGCGGTGGAGGGGATAGAACTCGAAGTGGAAATGGTATTCAGGATAATCCCCTTTCGGCGGCGCCTGGTGGATTACCATGATATACGGGAGGGAGAATCCGTAGAGCCTATCATATGTAACCAGGAGTTCCTTTAAGGCCTGGGCCAAACCCACCTCTTCCTCGGGGGTGAAGTCCGCGAAGGACTGGATGTGCCGTTTGGCATAGAGGTGCACTTCATAGGGGTAGCGGGCGAAAAAGGGGACAAAGGCAGTAAAGTGGGGGTTATCTACTACAATCCGCGCCCCTTCTTTCATCTCTTCTGCGAGGATATCGCAGTAGAGGCAGCTGCCTGTTTCTTCCATGTGGTCAGCGGCGGACTGGAGTTCCCGCTCGATGACGGGCGGGATGAAGGGGAAGGCGTAGATCTGGCCGTGGGGATGATTGAGAGTGACCCCAACTGCATCTCCTTTGTTTTCAAAGATGAAAACATACTGGACAGCAGGGTTTTTCCCTAGTTCCACATAGCGGTCGGTCCAAGCTTTGATGAGGTTAGTGATGTGTTCCACAGATTCCTGGGCTAATGTGCTGTCGTGGCGGGGAGAATAGAGCACCACTTCGCACAACCCTTCTGCAGGGGCTGTTTGGTACAGTGCAGTCCCTTCGACCTCGAGGGGAGGAGGGGGCAAATTAAGGGACGAAAACTTGTTTTGGAAAACCACGATCTCGTAATCACTTGCGGGCACTTCCGTGGGATGTTCCCCTGGCTTGGTGGGGCACAGGGGGCAAAACTGTGCAGGGGGCTTGTAAGTGCGCTCCTGGCGGTGCCCGGCCACGATTACCCATTGTCTCAACTGGGGATTCCAACGCAATTCAGACAACGGTATCTCTCCTTAGTTCTTTTTGGGAAATGAGTAAAAGATAATATAGCGGCCATCAGGTTTTTTCTGGACAGTCTTCACCATACCCTTAACCTCCTAATTTTCGTCCGTTGGCACGAACACTATCGGTGGTACTCAGTTACTCCATTCTATAAAAAAATTACCGTTCCCTGCCAAGGGAATCAGGTCTGTGATGAGAAGATCTAAGTTTACAGCATAGGATATGGGTACAGATCAATCAAGGGAGGCACATGCATGCCTAAGCTGCGAGTTGGTGTAGTATACGGGGGCCGTTCAGGGGAGCACGAAGTCTCACTCATGTCGGCCCGGTCTATTATAAGCGCACTTGATCCAGAAAAGTACGAAGTTACAGCCATCGGAATTACCAAGTCCGGCCAGTGGATTAAGCGGCCCATCCCCGATGAGGCGGAAGCCCTAGATTTTCCTGTGGATCCCACCGCCGCGGTGAGTATTAAGCCAGACCCCACTTTGTGGCAGGGGTTTGACGTGATCTTCCCGGTCCTGCACGGCACCTACGGGGAAGATGGCACTATCCAGGGCCTCTTGGAACTCGCAGGCATTCCCTACGTAGGGGCAGGGGTGACTGCTTCAGCGGTAAGCATGGACAAAGCGGTGATGCGGGCGCTGTTTGCTCAGGCAGGCTTGCCAGTGGTCCCGTGGGAAGTGGTCACACGGCACCAGTTTGACCAGGAGCAGGAAGCTGTGTATGATCGTATTAAGAGCCGGCTTACCTTCCCCGTTTTTGTAAAGCCTGCTAATCTCGGCTCCAGTGTAGGCATCACCAAAGTTAAGGGGGAGGCCGGCTTGGAAGAAGCCCTCCTCACAGCCTTTGCCTACGACCGCAAGGTAGTTGTGGAACAGGGCGTGGAAAACGCTCGGGAGATCGAGTGCAGCGTCTTGGGGAATGAGGATCCTGAAGCAGCTGCCGTATTGGGCGAAATTGTGCCGGCCAATGAGTTCTATGACTATCAAGCGAAGTACCACAGCGAACAGTCTAAGCTGATCATCCCTGCGGAGGTTACGGCCGAGGAGGCAGAAATCATTCGCGATCTTGCCGTTCGTGCCTACAAAGCGGTGGACTGCGCTGGTATGGCTCGGGTTGACTTTTTCCTTACCAGGGACGGACAGGTGATCATCAATGAGATCAACACCATTCCTGGGTTTACCCGTATCAGCATGTATCCTAAACTATGGGAAGCTTCTGGATTGCCCTATAGACAGCTTGTGGATCGCTTAATATTCCTGGCCTTATCCAGACACGCACAGCGGCAGAAACTGCGGACTAGTCTGTAACCGGCCCCGTAAGGAGCGAGATGATGGTAATCAATGATCTGTGGAAATACTACGGCGACAAGCTTATTTTTGCCGAGTTTTCCGCCGCCATTGGCGCAGCAGACCGCATTGGGCTGGTAGGGCCTAATGGGGCGGGGAAGACGACCCTGCTGCGAGTCTTGGCCGGCGAACTCACTGCCGAGCGAGGCACCATCAGCTGTCCGAAGTACTACAAAGTGGGCATCCTTTCCCAGGACGTGCACGGTGAAGGCTTGACCATGGCAGAATACCTTACCGAGCCCTTTCAGGCCCTGGTGGACATGGCTCGCCAGCTGCGAGAGCTGGAACAGCACTTGGCAGATCCGGAAGTCTACGAGAATGAAGCGGCCTTAAGCCGAGCTATGAAAACCTATGGTGAGCTGGAGCAGCAGTTTGGCGCCGCGGGTGGATACGACTTTCGGGTGAAAATCCGTGCTGCCGCTATCGGCCTGGGCTTCACTGAAGAAGATCTTGCCCGTTCTATGGATTCCTTCAGCGGCGGGGAGCGGGTGCGGGCGTCCCTAGCAAGATTGCTCCTTTCTGAGCCTGATCTTCTCCTCTTGGACGAGCCCACCAACCACCTGGATATCGAAGCGGTGGAATGGCTGGAGGGTTTTCTCTCAACCTACCAGAAAGCCTTAGTGGTAGTATCCCACGACCGTTACTTCTTGGACCGGGTGTGCACACGCATCTGGGAGGTACAAGATCACCGCATTTTCCAGTATAAAGGCAACTACACCGCGTACCTCCCCCAACGGGAACAGCTGCGGGAGTCCTTGGAGGAAGCCGCAGAAAAGCAGGCCCAAGAGCAAGCCCGAATCGAAGAGTTCATCCGCAAGTTTGGGGCGGGTACCAGAGCCCGGCAGGCCAAGAGCCTGGAAAAGAAGCTGCAGCGCATGGAGGAGATCCACACGCTCAGCGATAACCCAGAGCTGAAGTTCCGCATTGAACCTAGGCGCCAGTCGGGAACGCGCATTGTGGAGCTCAGCCACATCAAGGCGGGCTACGATGGGGAACTGGTCCTAAAGGGCGTATCCGCCACTGTACGCCGTGGTGAGCGCATTGGCCTTGTTGGCCCTAACGGGAGTGGAAAATCCACTCTCCTGAAAGTCCTCGCGGGGAAACTGGGTTATCACGGGCAGGTAAAATGGGGCACTAATGTGGATGTGGGGTACTTTTCCCAATCCATCTCCTTTGATCCTCACAACACCGTTCTAGACGAGCTGTATGATGAGCACCGCATGGAACTAGGCACTCTCCGCAGCGTGCTTGCCCGCTTTCTCTTTCGCGGCGAAGATGTGTTCAAGAGCACGCAGGTCCTAAGCGGGGGAGAACGGAGCCGCTTGGCCTTGGCCAAACTGCTCCTGGCAGGGCCGAACTTCCTTCTCTTAGACGAGCCCACGAACCACCTGGACATTTATGCCCGGGAGGCATTGGAAAACGCCCTCCAGGAGTTTGGCGGGACTTTGATCTTCGTATCCCACGATCGCTATTTTATTGACAAACTTGCAGACAAGCTGTGGGTGATGAACGGGGGCAAGGTAGTGGAGTTTGTGGGCAACTTCACCAGTTACCGGGCCCGGCAGCGGGAAGAGGCCGCGGCTTTGCGGGAACAGCTCCAGGCAAAACGGGAAAACCGCACTCAGGTGCATCGCCGCACCGAACGCCGGCAGCGCTCCCTTGAGAAGGAGCGGCAGGATGTGGAAGAGCAGATCATGCTCTTAGAAGAACAGAAAGAAGAGCTGGAGCGGGCTTTAGCGTCGCCTGACTTGTATCTCGATGAGACTGTGAGCAAAGAGACAGTGGAATCCTATCACGCAGTTCAGGAACAACTAGCCCAGTGCTATGCACGCTGGGAAGAACTGGTGGAACAGTTGCAGGAAGGATGAATGACATGTCTACCCACAAGGGTGCAGGTGTTCTTTTGCAGGGCTTGGACAACTTGCCGGTGCAGGTGCCGCTGGCTTTTTTTCAGAGCCAAGCTAGCCTGGGACCCACTGCCGCCCTGCTGTGGATCAACTTGCTGGTTTGCGCCCAGACAGGGCGCCCAGTGCGCATTGGGGAGCTGGCCAGATTCATGGGCGTAGAAGTGAGCGAACTGGAACAGGCCATGGTGGTTTTAGCCAGTCACGGCTGGGTCCACGATGAGGGCCTGGTCATCCGTTTAGCTCTACCTGAATCATCTCCTGGGGAAGGGGCAGCAGAGACAGCTGTGGCCGTCCTCGATGAGGAACAGGCATCCTTTGAGTGGTTGGTGAATTACTATGCAACGCGAGTGGCCAACCCTTCCCCAGAGGAAATGCGCAAGCTGTTGTATTGGATGGAGCGCCGCCAAGTCTCCCACGAGGTAATCGCAGTAGCCATCGAGGAGATGCGCGCTGGCGCCACCCGGCCAAGCTTTGCCTACTTAGAAGGTATACTGCGGAACTGGCATAACCAGGGGGTCAGGGCTTATGCAGACTTAGTAGAGCGGCCTACCCTTGCCAAGGTACTGCAACACAAACCGGCAGAAGGAGCATTAACCGCCGCAGAACGGCGCTGGAAGGAGGTGTTCCCAGATGAGTTCGATGATTGAAACAACCGATGCAGTGCTGGCAGATCTCAACGCAGAGCGGCAAGTATTAGGGATCCTCATTAAATACCCCCGCGAGGTAGATAGCGTTATTGATCAGCTGCGGCCTCATCACTTTTATGACTTAGCCCACAGGCGAGTGTATGAAATCATCTTGGATCTGTATCACAAGCGGGGTAGGATATCTTATACCCAAGTGTATAACGAGCTCCGAACCGAGCGGATCACCGACTCTCCCGCGGAGTTTCTCATTGCCCTCACAGAGTCGTTTGTCTCTTTGAGCGAGCTTGAGCCTAGCGCAGCCATCCTGCAGAGCAAATACCAGGTGCGGCGGTTGGTGGAAGCTGCAGATCAAATCAGGGCCGCGGCCCTAGGTAATCAGTTCGACGATGTGGCGGAACTCCAGTCCCGGGCACAGCAGCTGATCTTCGATGCCACTCAGGCTGCCGACGGCGAAGGGGATGATGCCCGCAGCCTCCTTGAGGTGCTGAATAAGTGCTACATGAACCTGATCAAGCGGCGGGAAGGTACGGACGATGCCTACGGGCTGTCGGTGCGCTTTCCTGCTGTTGATGCCATGACAACGGGTTTTAAGAAAAAGGACCTCATCATCCTGGCGGCTCGCCCCAGTATGGGAAAGACCGCCCTGGCTATGAACATGGCAGTCAATGTGGCAAAGCGGGATATTCCTGTTCTAATCTTCAGCTTGGAGATGGATGATGAGCAGATTGGGGACCGGATTGTCCTGAGCGAATTCTTCAGCAGAAAGCAAGCGGGAGAGCTGGAGATTACGTCTTACGAATACCAGACCAAGCTCAGCGATGAGCAGTTCATGCAGGCTCAGGAAGTGTTCAATGACCTGTACCATCTTCCCATCCGGATAGTGGACAAGCGTGGCCTCACCTGTGCGGAGATCAGAGCCAAGGCTAGGAAGGTCAAGGCGGAGCTGCCCAACTTGGGCCTAATAGTCATTGACTACTTGCAGCTGATCAAGCCGCCCGTTGACGGCAACCGCAACTGGGCATTGGTAATCGGTGAAATTGTACGGGAACTGCGGGATTTGGCCGGAGAATTGGATCTTCCCATTATCCTTCTGTCCCAGCTCAACCGGGGAGTAGAGAGCAGGGAAAACAAGCGGCCCATGATGAGTGACCTGCGGGACTCAGGCAACATCGAGGAGTTTGCCGACGTGGTTATCTTCCTTTACCGAGAGGACTATTACTATCCCGACCTGGCAGCGCAAAATGGCACCCAAGGCTTGGTGGAAGTGATCTTCGCCAAGCAGCGCAAAGGCCCCACGGGCACAGTGCAGCTGCGGTTTATCAAGGAGTACACCAGGTTCATTGATGAGTTCACCGGGAAGGTGAGTGGTGCTTAGTGGGACTTTTTGAGGACTTGGAAAGAGTGAAACTGCGCTTTATTTCCGTGTGTGAAGATATGGTGGGCCGGGGCCAGCTCTCCGAATCGGAGTTCCAGCAAGTTCTTGAACTTCTGGACAAGATGGATGATTACGATGACCGGCAATTTCTCGAAGAACTTGGGGAAATTAGTAAAGGGATGACAGATTTCATCGATTGGAAGGCTATGGCAAAGGCCAGGAGGTAAAATGACTAGTAAGTACAGCACACCGTCGTATGTCAGGGGCATCCTGCGGGAAAAGGGATACTCCATTAAAAAGAAACTCGGCCAGAATTTCCTCGTTGATCAAAACTACGTGGACAAGATTGTCTCCGCCGCGCAGCTGTCCCCTGCTGACTGGGTGCTGGAAATTGGCCCGGGCCTGGGCGTCCTCACCGCGGCCATGGCAGAACAGGCAGGTAAGGTTGTAGCCTTAGAAATTGATCGAGAGCTTGTGGATGTTCTCCAAGAGACGATAGTGCTTCCCAATGTCACAGTGGTCCCTGGAGACGCTCTCGCGGGGAACTGGCAGGAGATCCTAAGAGGCTTGGGATGGAGCGGCGAGCCGGTCAAGCTTGTGGCCAATTTGCCGTATTATATCACAACGCCTTTGATTATGAAGGCCCTTGAGAGTGAACTGCCATTCCAGGCGATTGTGGTGATGGTCCAGCGTGAAGTGGCTGAGCGGATGGTGGCCCCCGCAGGGGGCAAAGACTACGGGGTGCTAACCTTGGCGGTGGAATACTACTGCCAGGCTGAGCTGGTAACAAATGTCCCCCGCACGGTGTTTGTCCCTGCTCCGGAAGTGGACTCCGCGGTGGTAAAGCTTACCCCTAAGCCACCTGCAGTGGCTGTACCCCACGGGAAGCTGTTTGCGGCTATCCGGGCCGCATTTCAGCAAAGGCGCAAAACCATCCGCAATGCCCTCAAGCCCCTGGCTAAGGAGTGGGGCCTGTCCCTCGCCCAACTCGATGAGGCTTTAACGGAAGCTGGGATCAAAGGAGAGGTTCGAGGGGAAGTCCTCACGCTCCAGGATTTTGCCCGGATTACAGAAAGCCTAATGCAGAGGTGCACCCATGGAGTACGTTAGTCCAACCAAAGGCAGGCTAACCCTTGATCAAGTTGTTGACGAAATCCGCGCGTTCATACACCAAAACCCCAAGGACAGTTTCCGCATGATCATCGGAACGGATTCCCAAGTGCGGCATGATACCACGTGCTACGTGACTGCTGTCATTATCCATCGGAAGGGGAAGGGGGCGCGGTTTTTTTACACGCGCCACTATGAGCTCTACTCCCGGGCACTCCGTCAGCGGATCTTCTACGAAGCATCCCAGAGTCTCAATGTGGCCAGCCAAGTCCTCTCCCGATTTGCCGAACTAGGCCATGAAATCGACGTGGAAATCCACTTGGATGTGGGAAACAACGGGGCCACTAAGGAGCTCATCAAAGAGGTGGTTGGGATGGTGATGGGCTCGGGATTTACCTGCCGCATAAAGCCAGAATCCTACGGGGCCTCTGCGGTGGCCGACCGCTATACCAAGTAGCTTCGCCTTTTCTCAACATTAACATACGACAACTCCCTACAAAAAACGTCTTGACAGCTCAGAGGGTTGCTGGTAAAATATTAGTTTCATTGACAGGTCACCTAATCCATGGTACAATAGATGTGAACATGGGTGTAAGGAAGGTGACAGGGATGGCGGATAACAATCGCGTTCTTGAGCAGATCAAGTTGGATTTGGAGTCCTGTGTTGGGAAGCGCGTGAAGTTGAAAGCCAATCGCGGCCGCAAGAAGGTCGTGGAGGCCGAGGGCATAATCGAGAACACTTACCCCAAGCTGTTTGTGGTTAAACTCGATAAACCCAACTCAATTAGGCGTTTGTCTTACACTTATGCTGATGTCCTCACCCGAACTGTTGAGGTTATTGTGGATGACACCGTAATTGGAGCGGCGAACATGTAGGATAGAAAAAAGCACCGGGCGGCGGTGCTTTTTTTGTGCCCAAAAACATATGCATGGGGCGAAGGGACGTGGTCTAGATGGGCCTTTTCAACCGGTACAAGTTCGGTTCCCGGGTCTTGCGCATGGGGATGCGGGGGCCCGATGTCCTGAAGCTCCAAGCGTGCTTGCGAGAACGGGGTTACGATATCCCCCATGAAGAAACATACTTTGGCTACTTGACTCGAGAAGCGCTACAAGAGTTTCAGCGGGACTACAGGTTAGCGGTGGACGGGGTCGCAGGGAAAACCGTCTTTGCCCTGCTAAGGCAGGAAAAACTGCCCATTACCCGCATCATCCACAACGTAGCCCCAGGCGAGACCATCGCGGAGATTGCCGAGGAGTACGGGGTGGGAGTGGAAGCTTTCTCCGCTTCTAACCGCATCCACAGGCTTTATCCCGGGCAGCGCCTGGTGTTTTTTGATCGGGAGGTGTGGGCAATGGCAAGTGAGGTTCCTGCAGATGGTGCAAACCTTACAGGAACCTTGATCCCCTCTGACCTTAGCGGCGAAGAGGGCACTACCCCAGTTGCCTTAGGGAAGAAGTCCATCCTCGCGCTTTATACCAGCGAAGAAGATGAGCTCTTGTGGATCCATCACCAGCTCTGCACTCCCCTGCGGCGGAAGCGCTTAGCGGAGCGGGTAAGGGAGCTTGCCCAGGGCAGCGGCGGCGTGTGTTTTTGCTTTGAACACCTCTCCCGGGTCGATGGGGCACGGTATTTAGCCTTTCTGAAGCGGGTGCGGCGGGTCCTTGGTTCTCACCAGCGCCTCATGGTTCAGCTCGGTCCCAGGATCCCCCGGCGGGGCCTCACTAGCGGGGTGGACTTTCCCGCCCTAAGTAGAGTGGTGGACCGAGTTGTGGTCCAGCTATCGCTACCCACCGCCCCTGGCCCCATCTTGGACCGGAGGCGGGCAGAGAAGGCCCTCTGGCCCTTAATGCGGGAGATCAACGGGTGGCAGATGCTGCTCCGCATCCCCATGTACGCAATGCTCTGGAATCTCACTGATCCCCAGCAGCCCCCTGCCCATTTGCCAAGCCAGGAGGCAGTGGCGAAGCTCTACCGCCACAGCGCCCGTATCCGCCGGGAAGAGGGCCCCTTTTACCTGTTCACAGAAAAGGGGGTAGAGTACCACCTCCGCTTAGTTCAGCGGGAGGCATTCAGCCAGGTGGTGGCCTTAGTGAACCTTCACAATTTGGCTGGGGTTGTCTTAGATCGGTTGGGGATGGAAGATCCGCGGCTCTGGCCTGTGCTGCGTTCCCACTTTCGCACAACCCATTTCTAACTTTTCTTTGCTGCCTGAAGCCGCACAACGTTCATTTTTTTGGAAAAGTCCTCATAGGTATTAGAGAACGCACTTTTGTTTCGAAGAGGGGGAGAGAGATGAGCCTGCGAGTAAAAGAGGAGCGCTTGTATGTGGAAAATCAGTTTGGAGATAGTTCTCTCCAAGCTGTCTTTCAAGGGACAGTAGAACTGCCCATGCACTCTGAAGGTATCGCCCGGGTCATCTGGCTGAAGGGCCATCCGGTCGTTTCTAAAGTCACAGCGGGGGAAGATCAGGTAAAACTGCAAGGTGCAGTAGACCTGGAGATGGTTTATGTCCCAGAGGCCCTGGAGGGAGATATCCCTGAGCTGCAGCGGGTGAAGTGGCCTGGAGCAATCCCTTTTGACCATTACGTGGAACTTGTGGGCGTAGAACCCCACATGGCCGCGGATGTGTCGCTGGAGGTGATCGGCTGTGAGTACGAAGTCCGCCCTGATCAGCGCGTCATCGATGTGGATGTGATCACTGAGACCAGCGCTGTGGTGCGCATGGGGCAGGCCCACAGTGTGATCACCAGTGCCTCGGTGGGGCCCCCCAAGAAACTCGCTGTGGACGAAATTACCATCAACACTCGGGCCCCCATTGTGGAAGTCCCGTTCCACAAAGAAGTCACGGGCGTGATTGAACTTCCTGAGGATGGAGAACCGATTGGAAAGGTACTAGATGTAGATTGTACCATCACAGTCCCTCCCGTAGAAGTAACCCAGGGAGCCATGCACATCCGGGGAACGGCAGTGGTGGATGTCATTTATGCCGCGGCAGGCGGCGCTGTACGACGGTTTGTACTTGAGAACCAACTGCCCTTTGTAGTGGACTACAGCGATGCAAGCCTCAAACCCGATCTGGGCGTTGAGGTGAAAACCCATGCCCAGTGGGAAGAGTTTGTGGTAAACGATGGGCGAGGCATCCGGATTGAACTGGCGGTGACCGGAACCGCTAAGGCCTACCGCAAGCAGGCGGTGCGGGTTCTAACGGATCTTGCTTGTCCTAGCGATGAGTCCATTGAAACCCGCAAAGAAACACTGTACGTGGATAACCTGGTGAACGAAAAGGTTCAGCAAAGCACTGCCCAAGGGGTCATTGAGCTTCGGGAAGCAGATCCCCCGATTCGGGAACTCCTCAGGGCGACGGCCCGTCCCCAGGTGAACGACTACCGCATTGATGAAGACAAGATCACCATCGATGGCGTCCTGGATGTGGAGTTTATCTACCTTGCCTATACAGATGAAGAACTCAAACCCCTCCATGCCGTGCACTTCCCCGGGGCCATCCCCTTCCAGCAGACCATCATTGTAGGCGGGGTGCAGCCAGGGATGAAACTCAACCTCGATGCGCAGGTGAAGGATGTCAAAACCGACTTGATCAACCGGGAAACGGTGGAGGTGTTCGCGGCTGTACGCACTGAAGTGCAGGTTTTGGAAGAAGTCCGCACAGATGTAGTGGTGGAAGCAATTGAGATGACTGTGGCAGACCCTGATCCCCCATCAATCACCTATGTGTTTGTCCAGGAAAAAGATACTCTGTGGAAGCTGGCCCGGCAGTATCATGCTGATGAAACCGCCATTCTGCAGGCCAATTCCTGGCTGCAGGCTGAGGAGGATCAGAGGTTGCGGCCCGGAGACAAAATCTGCATTCCGCGCAAATAGGGTGTACGCCAAGGTGGGCCGCAAGGCCCATCTTTTTTTGGCCTTAGGGCATACTAAATGGCAGCATTTTCAAGAAAGAGGTGATGACCAATGTTTACACTAGCTTTGGCAGCTGCAGCTTTGTCTGGCGCCCTGATGGCCGTCCAAGGGACCCTTAACGCTGGTTTGGGGAAAGTGTTGGGCCTTTTGGAAGCGGCTTTTGTGGTTCATGTGGTGGGGGCAGTGTTTGGTGGGGGGTTGCTCCTGGCAGGACTTGGGCAGAAAGGCTTCAACGAGGCTCTGAAGGCACCGTGGTATACGTATCTAGGGGGCCTGCTCGGTATGGCCATCGTGTTCTTAGTTGCCCTTGCCATCGGTAAGGCCGGGGCTGCATCCGCAACAACTGCCATCATTGTGGGCCAGGTTACAACCGCGGTAATTATCGACCTCTTTGGTTGGCTGGGAGTTGAAAAAGTGCCCTTCTCAATCTATAAGCCTTTAGGGCTAATCCTTATGGCTGGGGGTGCCTGGCTGTTGCTGTATCGCCCCACTTAGAAGGAGATCTGGGCCCAATGCGGAACTTCTCTTTGAATGGGGTGTACGGCCTGTGGACGAAATCTGCCTGAAGGCATATGCTAAAATCAATCTAACCCTTGATGTGGTGGGGCGGAGGGCTGATGGATATCATCTTCTGCAGAGCGTGATGCAGTCCATTGCCTTGTGCGATCTAGTAAAGATACGCAAGGGGAACGGGCTCAGACTGGCTGTGGATCACCCTGGCGTTCCCGCAGATGTACATAATACTGCTTGGCGCGCAGCAGAGCTTTTCCTGAAGCGCATAGGTATCCAGGGCGGCGTGGAGATCGATATTGATAAGCAGATCCCTGTCGCGGCGGGCCTGGGGGGCGGCAGTGCTGATGCCGCAGCGGTCTTAGTGGGATTGGATCGCTTGTACGGTACAGGCCTTACGCCTGAGGAGTTAGGGGACATGGCTGTGGCCGTTGGCGCGGACGTGCCCTTTTGCCTGCAGGGCGGCACCCAGCTCGCAGAAGGCATCGGAGAACAGCTCACGCCCTTGCCGCCAGTCCCTGGTGGGTGGCTCGTGCTTGTAAAGCCTCCCGTGGAGGTTTCCACCGCCCAGGTTTATCAGAAGCTCAAACCGGGCACCTTCGGCACTGGGAGTTCCCAGGCTTTCATTGATGCGCTGGTTCAAGGTGCCCCTTGGGCAAGGCTCGCCGAGAAGCTGGGAAATGTGTTGGAATCTGTCACTGAGGAACTGCTGCCCGAGGTCAGGCTTTGGAAAGGGCGCTTGCTAGATGGTGGTGCTCTGGGGACAATCATGTCAGGCAGCGGCCCCACGGTGGTGGGCATCTTCCCCACTTTAAGTGAGGCCCAGCATTTTCAAGGGCGTTGGCAGGGGCAGGCAGGGATTATTCTCACTCAGCCCGTCGGGCAGGGAATTGGTGAAGCGAATGGAGGAGACCGATGAAGGTCGATGCAATTGTCCTAGCAGGGGCACCAAATACGGGAAAGCTGCAAGAAGTGAGTCCAGAAGCATATGAGGCAGTTATACCCGTAGCTGGCAAACCAATGATCAGCTATGTACTGGACGCCTTGAGAAGCACGCCTCGCATTAAAGAGATCGTTGTGGTGGGGCCAGAAACGCTCAGAGAGCTCATGCCCCCTGGGGCGCGCCTGGTGAAATCAGGATCGACGTTGACGGAAAACATTATGCGGGGCGCGGAGGCACTTAAGAATAGCCCGCAGGTTTTGGTGGTCACATCGGATATTCCCTTTATCCACAAGGAAGCCATCGAAGACTTCCTCGATCGCTGTGCGGATCTTCAGGCAGACCTGTATTATCCCATCATCTCCAAGGAAGCCAATGAACAGGTGTTTCCCGGCTGTATCCGCACCTATGTCACCTTGAAGGAAGGGACGTTTACCGGGGGCAACATGGTGCTGTCCACGCCCAGGCTTCTCTCCAATTCCAAGGCTTTGGTGGAGAAGGTGGTAATTTTCCGGAAGAAGCCGTGGCGCCTCGCGCGCCTGTTGGGGTTTTCCTTCGTGCTGAAGTTCTTCCTTAAGCGCTTGGCCTTGGCGGAGTTGGAAAAGCGCGCCAGCGCGCTTCTGGGGGTGCAGGGAGTAGCTGTTATCAGCCCTTACCCTGAAATCGGTACTGATGTGGATAAGCCCAGCGATTTAGAGCTCGCCCAACGGCTTATGGGCGCGGTGAGGGACAGTCAGGAAGCTTAAGCCTCTCCTCGTCATGCGGCGAGGTTTTATTATGGCAGGAAAGGGGAACATGCCACAGGAGTGGAACTCTATATATGGATTGAACGGGGGTTCTGATGATGAACGTTGAACAAGCGGCAGCAGTAGTTTTAGCCGCGGGACAGGGTTCTCGCATGAAATCAAAGCGGGCGAAGGTTCTGCACAAGATCGCAGGCCTGGAAATGGTCCGCCACGTGGTGAGAAGCGTGCGGGAAGCTGGGATTAACCGCATTTATGTGGTCATCGGCCACCAAGGGGAAGAGGTACGGCAGGTTTTAGGGGATGTCACGTGTGTGGAACAGGCACAGCAGCTAGGGACAGGTCATGCTGTGGCGCAGTGCCGTTCCGTCTTGGCGGGGTTCGATGGCCCTGTGCTGGTTACCTACGGGGATACGCCTTTGCTTACCGGAGCTACCTTCCGCGAGCTGATAGAATATCACAGGCGGGAGGAAGCTGGGGCAACGGTAATCACGGCTATTCTGGACGACCCCACCGGTTACGGCCGCATTGTCCGTGACAAGGCAGGGAATGTGGAGGCAATTGTTGAGCACAAGGATGCCAGCCCTACCCAGCGGGAGATTAAGGAAATCAATACTGGTACATACTGTTTCAACAGCAAACTGCTGTTTGAGTATTTAACTCAGATTACCCCAGATAATGCCCAGGCAGAATACTACCTCCCTGATGTCCTGCCCTTGATGATCAGCGCAGGGCATAAGGTGGCAGGCTATGTTTTGCCTGATCCAAATGAGAGTTTGGGTATAAATGATCGGGTCCAGCTGTCGCAGGCGGAGAGCATTATGCAAGAGCGAATCTGCCGAAGCCTGATGCTGAGCGGTGTCACCATTATTGATCCTCAGAACACCTATATTGAACTGGGCTGTAGGGTGGGGCAGGATACGGTGATTTATCCCCAGACAGTTATTCAAGGGGGAACGGTAATCGGGGAAGACTGTACGATTGGGCCAAACTGCCGCTTGGCAAACAGCCAGATCGGCAGCGGAGTGGTGGTAGAGCACAGTGTTGTCGTTGATTCGGTAATCGGGGATGGTGTGCGGATCGATCCCCACAGCTACTTAAATAACTGCAAAAAGGTGGAGGGCTAGAGGTGTCTGTTACGGAGAGAGCCAAAAAACTCAAGGTGTTTACAGGCAATGCCAACATTGAGTTGGCAGAGGAAATCTGCAGGTGCTTAGGGGAGGAATTGGGGAAGTCTGAAATCACCCAGTTTAGGGATGGTGAGATTCGCGCCAAGATAATGGAGTCGGTGCGGGGGGCAGAGGTGTTTATCGTGCAGCCCTGCAACTCGCCTAGTGATCGCCACCTGATGGAACTCCTAATCATGATCGACGCGATGCGGCGGGCTTCTGCACGGGAAATTTGCGCAGTGATTCCGTACTACTGCTACGCACGGCAAGATCGGAAAACCCAGCCCCGGGATCCAATCACAGCGAAGCTCATTGCTAACCTGCTTGCTGCCGCGGGTGCGGATCGGGTGGTCACCTTAGACCTGCATGCTGGGCAGATTCAAGGCTTCTTTGACATCCCCGTGGACAACCTCCGGGCACTGCCCATCATCACAGAGTATATCTTATCTAAGAACCTCAAAGATGTAGTAGTGGTCTCCCCTGATGTTGGAGGCGTAGTGCGTGCCAGGGAATTGGCGGAGCGGCTCAACTGCCAAATCGCCATTGTAGACAAGCGCAGGCCCCAGCCTAACGTCGCGGAAGTGATGAACATCATCGGAAGTGTAGATGGTAAGACCGCGGTTATCATTGACGACCTGATCGATACAGGCGGAACCATCGTAAAGGCGTCAGAGGCCTTGATTAAGCAGGGAGCTAAGGAAGTGTATGCCTGCTGTTCTCACCCAGTATTCTCAGGGAATGCCGCGGAAATCCTGCAGGCAAGCCCGCTCAAGGAAGTAGTAGTCACCAATTCTATCCACCTGCCCATAGCGAAGCGCATTCCCAAATTGACCCAGCTGTCCGTGGCACCCCTCTTTGCAGAAGCTATCAAGCGCATCTTCGAGGAACTCCCAGTCAGCAAGCTGTTTGACTAAGTGTGATATAATAGGGTTCGTAGGAAAAAATAGAAGGAGGGCAATGCTATGGCCAATTTTCAACTAGCGGTGGAAACCAGAGAGGCACGAGGCACCGCATTGGCGAAAGAGATGCGGAGGAAGCAGCTTATCCCCGCAGTAGTCTACGGTTCGGGCCAGCCCGCTGTGCCCATCGCGGTAGAACGGCGTGAACTTGAGAAAGCGCTCGCGGCCGGCAGCAGCCTGATCGATCTCAACGTAGGTGATGGAACTAAGACCGTCATCGTCCGTGAGGTCCAATACGAACCCGCAAAGGGCTCCATCCTCCACGTAGACTTCTACGAGGTGGCAATGGACCAAAAGCTTGAGATTGTCGTACCTATTCGGGTTGTCAACGAAGATAGCCGGCCCAACGACGGCGGTGTGGTTGCTACTCTCATGTGGGAAGTCACGGTGGAGTGCTTACCCACAGATATTCCAGAAGCCATTGATGTAGATGTACAGAACCTGGAAATGGGCAGCTCCATCGCAGTCAAGGATCTTACCCTGCCAAAGGGTGTGGAAGTCTTAGCTGATCCGGAGGAAGTCATCGTGAAGGTAGATGCACCTGCAGCGGCGGAACAACCGGCTGAAGCTGAGGAAGAAGGAGAAGCTGAAGCAGCTCAAGAAGGAGAAACTGCTGAAGCATAGGTAAGCACAAGGCACACTGAGAGTTGATCATAAAGGATGCACAGTTCGCTTTCCCAGCACTGTGCGTTCTTTGTGATCTGGTTGGGGGATTAGGAGTGAAGATCATTGTCGGCCTGGGCAACCCGGGTGCGCGGTATGCAAACACACGCCACAATCTCGGGTTCTGGGTGGTGGATTTACTAGCTAGCCGCTGGCAGCTTGCCCTAACAAAGCGCAAGTTCCAGTCTGCCGTGGCTGAGGGTATGGTGAAAGGGGAAAAGGTAATACTAGTTAAGCCCCAGACCTTTATGAACCGCAGTGGAGAGGCCGTAGGCCCGCTAGTGCGGTTCTTTGGCGCGTCTCTCAGTGACGTGCTTGTCATTTACGATGACATGGCGTTAGACCCGGGAGTGATCCGGATTAGGGCTAGGGGGAGCGCAGGAGGGCACAATGGCATGAAAAGCATCATAGCCCATCTAGGCTCCGAGGAGTTTCCCAGGCTGCGCTTGGGGATTGGGGCTCCCCCTGGGGAAATCGACAGTGCAGACTATGTTTTGCAGGGAGTCAGTGGGGCTGAGCATAAGATACTGCAGAAGGCCTGCATCCTTGCGGCAGATGCAGTTGAACTTTGGCTGTCACAAGGAGTTGAGCCAGCAATGAATTTCTACAACCGCAAGCAGGGGACTGCACATGAGCACGGGGCCGCTCCAGAAGGGGGAAATTGAAGTTGCCTTTACAAGGTCTAGTGGACCTCCTGCGCCAAAGTAGGGGCTTTTCCGCAGTGGCCCGCGCTGTCCAAGAAGGAAGCTATCTCGTTACAGGCCTCTCTGGCACGCAGCGATCGGCCTTACTGAGCACCATGTACGATTCGAGCCGGGTAATGTTCGTAGTTACCCATGGGCAGGGGCAAGCAGATCGCCTAGCCCAAGACTTGGAAGAACTGCTTCCTTCTGCCCCAGTGTATGTCTGGGAAGGGAACGAGTTGATGCCCTACGATGAGGCAGAGGCGGCTTGGGATTTGCGGGCACAGCGGCTGGAAGTTTTGACACACATCCAATCACCAGGAGCCATTATAGTGGCACCTGTCCAGGGGTTAGTGGAAGGCCTCGTGGAATTGGATCCGCAATTAAAGTCAGAATTATTAGTGAATTTATCCACCCAGATTGAAGTGGAAGAACTCGCGGAACAGCTGGTGACCTTGGGCTACGAGCGCACGGCCATGGTGGAAACCTTTGGGCAGTTCAGCATCAGGGGGGGAATCGTGGATATTGCCCCCTTCAACCAGGATAACCCTATCCGCATAGAGTTTTTTGACGATGAGGTTGACTCGATCCGCACCTTCGAGCTGGGTACCCAGAAGTCCCTGGAAAACATCGAGGAAGTGGCCATCGTGCCTGCCCGAGAAGTAGTGTATTGCTGGGACCAGTTCCCCCGTATTAAAGAGGCTGTCTGGGAAGCGGCAAAGGCCCAGAGCCAGAAGCTATACGGCCTAAGGCGGCGGGCAGAAGCGGACCGCCTTCTTGAACAAGTGGCCCGCCACTTAGAAGCCTTCGAAGAGCAGCGCTATTTCCCTGGTATGAACCAGTATAAGCCCTTCCTCGGCCGGATCATTAACCTCTTGGATCTGCTCCCGGAGAACGCTTTGGTGGTGCTGGACGAGCCCACCCGGGTGAGGGATGGGGCCCGAGATTTAGTGTTAGATATAGGCCAACAGCTTGCTGCCTTGCTCGAGCAGGGCCGTATCTTGCCGGAAACGAGCAAGATCTACCAGGACTGGCATGATCTTTGGGCCTCCCTGCAGCGCTTCTCTGTGCTGCATCTGGCTGTCCTTGGCAAGCGCACTCCAGGTATGGACGGGGTACCAGCCACTTCCTTAGGGCTCCGTCTGCCTGAACACATGAACGGCAGCCTGGATCGGTTCCTGCAAAAGGCCAGACAGCTCCGGAAAGATTCCTACCGCATGCTCGTGGTCACCGGTCACCAGGAGCGGGCTGACCGCCTAGTAGAACTGCTCCGGGGTGAGGATATCCCCGCGTTCTTCAGTCCCGAGGTGGATCACAACCTGCAGATGGGAAGCTGTCTGGTGACCACAGGGAGCCTGGAGACAGGTTTTGAGTTCCCCGCCTTTAAGCTCGCAGTTTATACTGATCTGGAGCTCTATGGCAAGCGCCGCGCGAAGCGGCACAAGACTGCGAAAGTGGAGAAGGGCCTCCGCCTAACCCAGGCCGACCTCAAAGAAGGGGACTACGTGGTCCACGTCAACCACGGCATCGGCCAGTACCTGGGCGTGGAGACCATGGAAGTAGGGGGCCACAAGAAAGACTATCTCAAGATCAGATATGCGGGACAAGATCGCCTCTATCTTCCCACAGACCAGATCAACCTCCTCCAGCGCTATGTGGGGCTAGACGATCAGCCGCCCCGCCTGTCCAAGCTGGGGGGAAATGAATGGGCCCGGGTGAAGAAGCGGGCCAAGGAGTCTGTGAAAGAGTTGGCGGGTGGGCTTCTGCAGCTCTATGCAGAGCGGGAAGCCATCAAGGGTTTTGCCTATCCACCTGATAGCCCATGGCAGAACGATTTCGAAAGCTTATTCCCATACGAAGAAACCCCAGACCAGCTCACTGCCATCTCCGAAGTGAAGCAGGACATGCAGAAGCAGCGGCCCATGGACCGTCTGCTGTGCGGCGATGTGGGCTATGGCAAGACGGAAGTGGCTATCCGCGCGGCCTTCAAAGCGGTATCCAACGGCAAACAGGTGGCGGTGTTGGTGCCCACCACTATCTTGGCCCAGCAGCACCACCGCACCTTCAAAGAGCGCTTTGAAAGCTACCCTGTGAATGTGGCGGTGATGAGCCGTTTCCAATCACCAGGAGAGATCAGCAAGATTCTCGCTGGGCTGAAGAGCGGATCCGTAGATGTGGTCATCGGCACTCACCGCCTACTCAGCCCCGATGTAGTCTTCAAGGACTTGGGGCTGGTAGTAGTCGACGAAGAACAGCGCTTTGGGGTTGCCCAGAAAGAGCGACTCAAGGAAATGTGCAAACACGTGGACGTCCTTACCCTGTCCGCTACCCCGATTCCCCGGACGCTGCACATGGCCATGGTGGGGGTGCGGGATATGAGCATCATTGAAACTCCTCCAGAGGACCGCTATCCCATCCGCACTTACGTGGTGGAGTACGATGAGCAGATTATCCAGCAAGCCATCCGCAGGGAGCTGGCCCGGAGCGGCCAAGTGTACTTCGTGTATAATCGGGTGCAGAGCATTGACAGGATGTACAGCGAGCTCCAGGAACTGGTTCCAGAAGCTCGCATCGCCATCGGCCACGGCCAGATGGACGAAACGGTCCTTGAGCGTACCATGCTTGACTTCTACAACGGGGAGTTCGATATTCTCCTGTGCACCACCATCATTGAAACAGGCATGGATATCCCCAATGTGAACACCTTGATCGTCTATGACGCAGACCACCTAGGCCTTGCTCAGCTTTATCAGCTTAGGGGACGGGTGGGCCGGACTAATCGGGTGGCCTATGCTTACTTTACCCACCGCAAAGACAAGATCTTGTCGGAAGATGCGGAGAAACGCCTTCAGGCAATAAAAGAGTTCACAGAGCTTGGTTCGGGCATTAAGATTGCCATGCGAGACTTGGAGATCCGGGGGGCAGGGAACATCCTCGGCCCGGAACAGCATGGGTTCATTACCTCCGTGGGCTTTGAAATGTACTGCCGCCTCTTAGAGGAGTCCATCCGGGAACTGAAGGGTGAGGTGGAACAGACACCTCCTGAACCAGTCATGGACCTGGAAGTGGATGCCTATATCCCTGATGAGTATGTTCCCGATCCCAAGCAAAAGGTGGAGCTGTACCAGCGCATCATCGAGTTGGGCAGCTTGGAAGATTGTGGCGACTTGGAAGAGGAGATCCAAGATCGCTTTGGCGACCTTCCCACACCTGTGCGCAATCTGCTTCAGGTTGCCCGGGCGAAGATCCTCGCGCGCTTTGTGGGTGTTTCTTCAATCAGTGTGCAGCGGGGATTCTTCCTCCTGAAACTTCTGGAAGGCCTCAGCCTCGACCACGGAGTCTATGCGGCATTAGTACGGAAGTACAGGGGCCAAGTGGCCTACCGCCAAGCGCGTATTCCTAGGCTTCGGATTGCCAAAGCTAAGAGTGATGAGCAGTCAATGGCACAGCTGGTGGAGGTCTTGCAGGACATTCACAACGGCCTGACACCGCCTGCGGTAGCTGGGAGAAATGAATAAAACTACTAACGTGGGTTCATACTATTTCCGAGTTCACTTCAGAGGAGGGGTGCGGGCATTGAAAGCAACAGGTATAGTCAGACGCATAGACGATCTAGGACGCGTAGTAATCCCCAAAGAAATCCGACGAACCTTGCGCATCCGCGAGGGAGACCCCTTAGAGATTTTTGTGGATCGCGATGGCGAAGTTATTCTGAAGAAATACTCGCCCATAGGTGAACTGGGCGATTTTGCCCAAGAATATGCCGATTCTCTCTACGAAACTACGGGCCATGTTGCCATTATTACTGACCGGGATGCGGTTGTTGCGGTGGCAGGTGCACCGAAAAAACAGTGGGTTGATCGGCCGGTCGTCCCTGTATTGGAAAAATCTATGGAATCCCGGAAGAGCATGGTTTTGAAGAACGAACCAGGTACTGAAGAGGAACAGTGGGACTTTGCGGTGCATGTCATCGCGCCGATTATTGCCGAAGGCGATCCCATCGGCACTGTAATCCTGGGCACCACTGATCCCAATCGCAGTCTCGGCGAGCTAGAGCTCAAACTTTGCGAGACTGCCGCAGGTTTCCTGGGGAAGCAAATGGAGCAGTAGCACACGGGACTGGCCAGACTCCTCGGCATAACTGCACAGCCTCCAGCGTAGAGTTTAGCAAATGGAGGCGAAGGGCAGCATGGCGAAGGAGTCTTTTTTACGCGGTGCGCTGATTCTGGCTTTAGCAAGTGCCTTAAGCAGGGTAATCGGAATTGCCTATTTGGTCATTCTCCCCCGCATCATTCAAGAAGAGGGGATGGGACTCTTCCAGCTGGTCCGCCCCATTCATTACTTCGCGGCTGTTGTGGCCATATCTGGGATGCCTGTGGCCATCGCTAAGCAGGTAGCGGAAAAGGCCGCTGCCGGTTCCCGCCGGGGAATCAGGCAGGTTTTCCGGGTGGGTTTCCTCACCATGGCCGCAACGGGCTTCCTTGTCGCGGCCGTGCTCATGGCTGGGGCAGGGTTCCTCACAGAACACGCGGCTCGGGACAGCGCGGTTTACCCTACCCTTGTTGTCCTTGGGCCCGCGTGTTTTTTTCTGGCCCTAAGCGCTGCTGTCCGTGGATACTTCCAAGGACTGCAGTACATGGTGCCCAGCGCCATTTCTCAAGTTGTGGATCAGGTGGTACGGGTGGGAGCCACTGTGTTCTTCGCGCAATGGCTGCTGCCTTACGGGATCGCCTATGCGGTCGCGGGCACCGCTTTAGGGTCCCTGGTTGGCGAATTTGTGGGCTGGTTGGTGCTCTTGGGCTTCTATGCGGCAAAGAGCAGGGAGCTCTTAGCTGAGCTGCCGCGGTACCTTGAGGATGTGGGGGAAAGCTGGCTCAGCACCTGTAAGCGGCTTTGGGAGCTTGCCATCCCCGCGGTGGTGGCAACAGTGTTGTGGCCGGTGATGCAGATGGCAGATACGGTGCTGATCCCGGCGCGCATGCAGAGCGCGGGCTTTACGGCCGAGGAAATCCGGGCCGGTGTGGGCTACCTAGGTATGGCCATGCCTGTGGCTCAGTTTCCCAACATTATTACGGTTGCTCTATCCACCAGCCTCATTCCAGCCATTGCAGAGGCGTGGGCCCTCGGCAGCAGGCGGCTTATCGCCTACCGCTCAGAAGAGGCCATCCGGATTGCCTTTTTGTTTGGGGTCCCCGCCGCGGTGGGGCTTGCAGTTTTAGCTGAACCCGTCTGCGTAATGCTTTTCGGGTACCGGGAAGCGGCACCCCATTTGGCGGTGTTAGCCACCGGTGGGGTCACCCTGGGGTTCATCCAAGCCACCACAGGCATCTTGCAGGGTATGGGTTTGATGGCTGTCCCTGTACGCAACCTCTTGGCGGGGGTTGTGGTGAAGTTCGCGGCCAACTACCTTTTCTTAGGTAACCCAGACTTAGGGGCAGTGGGCGCCTCGTATGGTACTGCCCTGAGCTGGGCGGTAGTGGCCGCCCTCAACCTCTACGGCGTGTTTGCCCGGGTAGGTTTTGTGGTAAACCTGTGGGATAGCATTGTAAAGCCTCTCGGGGCAACGCTGGTCTTGGCTGCTTGGGCGTACTACATTCACGATGCCCTACGTTGGTTCATCGGAAATTCCCTTAGCACCATAGCAGCCGTGGTTAGCGGTTTTCTCCTCTACTTCCTCCTCCTCATGGCTTGGGGTACCATCACCAAGAAAGATGTGGCCCTTATTCCAGGGGGAGTTGGGCTCAGTTTAGCAGATGCCCTTCAGGCTTGGGGATTCTTGCGGAGGTAGTCTTTGGCTTGATCCCAAAGGGCGTCCATTTCTGCAAGGCTCATTTCCTCTAGAGAGCGGCCCTGTGCCTGAGCCTTTTCCTCAATGAAGCGAAAGCGCTGGATGAATTTGCTTGTGGCGTCTTGCAGGGCAAGCTCTGGATCCACTTTGGCATAGCGGGCCACATTCACTAAGGCGAAAAGGACATCGCCGAACTCGTCTTTTATCTTTTCCCCATCCTCGCTATCTAGGGCAGTGCGCAGTTCCTCTAGCTCTTCCCCGACTTTCCCAAAGGCTCCGTGAATATCGTCCCACTCAAAGCCTACCTTCGCGGCTTTCTTCTGGATCTTCTCCGCGCGCATCAAGGCGGGAAACTCTTTCGGGACGCCATCTAGAATGGAGGTGCGCTCCCTGCCGTGTTTCTCCATCTTCTTTATCGCGTCCCAGTTGCGCATCACTTCTCCCACCGACTCCACTTCCGTATCTGCGAAGACGTGCGGGTGGCGGCGGATTAGCTTCTCGCAGATGGAATCGATGACGTCATCCATGGTAAAGGCCCCTAGTTCTTTGGCAATCTGCGCGTGGAAAACCACCTGAAGCAAGACATCCCCCAGCTCTTCGCCGAGGAGCTCAGGGTCGCCGCTGTCAATCGCCTCCAATACCTCGTATGCTTCTTCGATCAAGTACCGCTTTAGTGTTTTGTGGGTTTGCTCCCGATCCCACGGGCATCCTTCTGGAGAACGGAGCTTTTCCATAATCTTCAGCAAACGCTCTAGGCCCATGTGCTCACCTCTGACTGCTGTGCAAAATAGAAAAAGCCTGCATTGTGCAGGCTCCAAATTACCTGATTATTTCGGGGCAACAACTTCCTTGAGGGACTTGCCTGGCTTGAATGCAGGTACTCTGGTTGCAGGAATTGTAATAGGCTCTTTAGTGGAAGGATTGACACCTTGGCGCTCTGCCCTGGCTCTTACCTCGAAGGTGCCGAATCCAACGATGGTCACTTTGTCACCCTTAGCCAATGCATCGGTAATGCTGGCGAATACAGCCTCCACCGCATCACTGGCAGCTTTTTTTGTGATGTTAGCCTTATCGGCAACACTGGCGATAAGCTCTGTTTTGTTCACTGATAGACCTCCTTTGAGAGTGGAAATATACGACATCTATTCTCCCTGGGTACCTGTATTCCTTCCGCGGTGGTAATATTTTCCCCATAAACACGGAATTTACGCGTGTTTTTGGTGAAAACTAATTCCATATACACTTTCTTCGGGAGGAATACACGATGAAGTTCAGGGTGGATCAAGCAGTTGTCTTGGGCCTTGTCTTAGTCTTGGTGGCAGCAGTCGCCCTCCTCGTCAGCTGGTCAGGCAGTGAAGATAACATCGTCCGGGAGCTGGACCAAGAGCCGCAGGTCAGAGTGTACATGCACGAGACCGGGGAAATCAAGGAGATGCCCCTGGAAGAGTATGTGGCGGGGGTAGTTGCAGGGGAGATGTTTCCTGACTGGCCTGTTGAGGCATACGCAGCTCAGGCTATTTTTGTGCGGAGCTTTACCATGGACTTCATGGCCGCAGGTGGCGTAAAGGACAAATATGGTGCTGATGTATCCACAAACATTGAAGAGACCCAGGCCTTTAATGCTGAGGCAGTCACCGATGAGATCCGCAAAGCGGTAGAGATGACCCGAGGGCAAGTCATGGTCTTTGACAACCGCTACGTCAGGGCCTGGTTCCACGCGTACTCCGGAGGGATCACTGCCCAAGCTAAAGAAGGCCTAGGCTACCAAGAAGAAGAGCCTCCCTTTACCAAGAGCGTCAAGCTACCGGATAACGAATATGCCCCTGAAGATGTGCGGGCCTGGGAAGCTTCCTATGATGCCCAGGAGCTGCAGAAAATGCTCGCTGACGCCGGTATCGAGGTGGGCGAAATCTCCAACGTCACTATCTTAGAGCGGGGGCCAACGGAGCGCATCACTAAAATCCAGATTGAAGGTTCAGAGAAGACAGCAACAGTCTCAGGGCCAGAGTTCCGCCTCGCAGTAGACTCCACCCGGATGAAATCTACGCTGGTAGATACCTTCCAGTTCTCCAACGGCCAGCTCCGCATCACCGGTACGGGCTACGGCCACGGGGTGGGCCTCAGCCAATGGGATGCTTTCAAGATGGCTAAAGAGGGCAAGTCGCCAGAGGAGATCGTGAAAGCCTTCTTTGCAGAAGGCGTGGAGATTAAGAAAATCTACGATTGAGTCTAATCTGCCCCTATTCTGCATAGGATGTACAAACTACCTAGTGCGGGAAAGGGGCGTTTTCATGGACGAAAAGCGGCTGAGCACCTTGCGTCACCAGCTGATCCTGGCGGAGCGGGAGCGCCTTAGTGTAGATGGGGTTCTGAATGTAGAGAGTTTTGATGACCGGGAAATCTCTCTTGAGACAGACCTGGGCGGCCTGATCATCCAAGGGGAAGACCTTCACATTAAGGAACTCAACCTGGAAAAGGCCAATCTCTTAGTGACCGGATTTATTAAGTCACTGGAGTACACGGGCGAATCTCTCAGCAAGCGGGGCAAAGGCCTTTTGGAGCGCCTTTTTAGGTAGGAACAATTACCCGCTGCCCCGCATACAATGGTGGCAGGGGGTAGATGGGATGGAGTCTTTGAGTGCGCAGCTGTATGCCTTCGGCATCATCCTCCTCGCGGGGTTGACCATAGGCCTAGTGGTGGATGTGTACCGGGTCATCCGGGGGATCCTCCGCCCAGGCCTGGTGAGCACCGCGATTCTCGATCTAATGTTCTGGGCTCTCCTCACCCCCATCCTGGTGATCTATCTTTTGCTGGCCAACTGGGGCCAACTCCGGGGATATGTGATTTTGGGCCTCATCTTAGGCTTTGCCTTCTACCGCCTTACCATGAGCAGGGCTGTGGTTGCCTTGCTCCTCTGGCTGATTGACCTTCTGGGCAGATTGGTCACGTTCGCAGGGACAGTAGTGTGGTCCATCATCTCTTTCCCCATTGTGCTCGGACAGGAACTGGGTTTGGGCGTACGGAGCCTCCGCCTCAAAACCAGGCTGCGCTGGCGGAAATAGGCAGCATCAGGGAGGAGATCCCTCTCCATGGGCAGAATCAAACGCCAGGAGGGGGGATGGCAATGACTGCAAAACGCCGCAGGCGCGTTCGCTCCAAGCAGGGGCTGCTTATCCTATGCGTCCTGGTGCTTTGGGTTGGGTTCAACTTCGCACGGACCGCCTACCGGAATTATCGGCTGCGGGTGGAGATTGAATCGCTGCAGAGGGAGATTGCCGCCGTTGAACTCCGGAACAAACAGCTGGAGGAGGAAATCGTGAACTGGCAGTCTCCTGAATACGTGGAGCGGGCGGCAAGGGAGGAGCTGGGATTGGTCAAGCCCGGGGAGACTGTATATATTCTCGCTCAGCCGGCTCAATAAGGCAGCCGCTAGGCTGAAGCCCAGCGTAGGGTTGTAATTTTATCCATAGATTGACACAAAAATGCAACTATTATATAATGTATACTAGCCATGTGCCCTGCATTGGCCACAATCCAAGAGGAGGAATTTTTTCACGTATGTCAATTGATGTCGGCAGTATTGTCGAGGGGAAAGTCACAGGAATAACCAATTTTGGTGCATTCGTTGAGCTCTCCAACGGTCAGACAGGTTTGGTTCACATTTCAGAAGTCGCAGATGCCTATGTGAAAGACATCAAGGACTATCTGAAGGAAAGCGACATTGTAAAGGTTAAGGTGATCAACATTTCCGACGGCAAGATTGGCCTGTCCATTAAGCAGGCAAATCCTAGTGCTTCTCGTCGCGGCGATCGCCATAACCAGCGTAGGCGGCCGAGCCTGGATTTCGAAGAACGCCTGATGCGGTTCCTAAAAGACAGCGAAGAGCGGCAGAGTGCACTGAAAAAGAGCCAAGACTCGAAGCGGGGTGGCAGGGGCGCACGGTAAGTTTTTTCTAATTGCCTAAAGAATTTCCTAGAAGATACATCCCTTAGGGGGTTTCCCTCGGAGGGATGTGTGTTTTTTTGGAGTGATGATGTGAAATTTGAACAGGTATCGGACCAGGATCGGGCAATAATCGCGGTTCAGCTCGGGCGGGAAGCCCGGGGCGTTTTGGGGGTATGCCGGCGCTGCAAGTACGGATATCCCCAGGTGATTGTGAACCGTCCCGTGACCATTGACATAGCAGATATCAACGTGTTTCCCACGCTGTTTTGGCTCACGTGCCCGTATCTGCGCAAAGCCGCTGCTCGTTTAGAGAGCGACGGCTGGATCGCGCGCTTTGAGGAGCGCTTGCAGCAAGATGCTCGGTTTGCGGAACAGGTTGAACGGAATCACGAGGCCTATGCGGAGATGCGGCTGAACTTGATTCCCAAAGAGGTCCAAGCCCGCTTGGAAGAAGACTACCCTGAGCGCTTCAAAGTAGTGGCGTATTCGGGAGTAGGAGGCAGCCGCAGCCGTGAAGGGGTAAAGTGCCTCCACATGCACCTCGCGGATTACCTTGCACACGGCAGCAACGTAATTGGTGAAGAAGTTTCCCGGCTCCTGGACTGCTCCCTTCATTGCGAGAGCGGCAGCTGCGAAGAGGAACTGTAACATGCGGGCAGTTGTAGACTTGGGTACCAACTCTGCCCGCCTGCTCATAACTGAGGGCCCCAAGGCTATTGCCCGGGACTTAGTCATTACGCGGTTAGGCCGAGGAGTAGACAAAACCGGCATCCTGAGCCAGGAGGGGATGGCTGCGGCCATTCAAGCCCTGCTCCGCTTTAAGGAGCAAACAGCAGCCTACAACGTCGTGCCTATTGTGGTAGCCACAAGCGCAGTTAGAGACGGGGCAAATCAGGGCCAGTTTGTGGAAATGGTGCGGGAGGCTGTGGGCTGGGATGTGTGCGTCCTAAGCGGCGAGGAAGAAGCAGAATACTCGTTCCGCGGAGCAGTACTGGCCGCAGTCAGGGATGGCCATGGGCCTGTGGCAGTCGTCGATATTGGCGGCGGCAGCACGGAAATCTTGGTAGGAACGAAGAGCGGCACGCTCCTCGGGGGCGGTAGTGTGCCCGTTGGCGCGGTGCGGATGACAGAGAGGCATATTACCTCTTACCCCATTCCCAGCAGTGAACTGCAGTCCTTAGAAGCGGAGGCCCGGGAACTACTTCAGCCTCTCGCAGATGCGGCTAAGTCTGCAGGGCCAAGCGCCTTGATTGCCGTTGGCGGGACCGCGACCACCTTAGCCGCAATGGACCTTGAGCTCACAGAGTACGATCCAGTAAAGGTCACCGGCAGAGTATTAACAGAAGCGCGGCTGCGGAGGATTTACCGTCAGTTGGGGAAACTAAGCTTAGCAGAGCTCACTCAGCTGCCATGCTTGCAGCGGGGCAGGGAGGATATTATTGCTGCGGGAACCGGCATCTTACTTACCGTTTGCCAGCTCTTGGGGTTTGACGAATGTACTGTTAGCGATGGAGATCTTCTCATGGGCATCTTAAGCGGTTGAGGTTGACGGTGGAGCTGTTCATGGTCTATAATGAATCTTGTACTAAAGTGCCGGGGTGGCGGAATCGGCAGACGCTACGGACTTAAAATCCGTTGGGCTTTCATGTCCGTGCGGGTTCAAGTCCCGCCCCCGGCACCAGTCATACATAAACTGACCGTGAACACCTGCCTTTGCCCGGGTGTTTTTTCGTTTGAATGGGGGTATCAATGGTGAGGAAGTTTTCTGATAAGAGCGAGCTGGAGAAAACCTTAATTGCTGGGATCAACGGCGTAGAACTGCAGCGGGATGAGAAGCGGCGCTATCTGGGCCACTTCCGGGAGCGGGTCATCCAGGCTGTTACATTTGACCAGCTGCGTACGGCCAAAGGGCTGAACGCCATGAAACAAGCGCTGAAGCACCATAAGGCGGCAGAACTAGTAGTTCGGAACAAGGCCCGCACTCAAGCTATGCCCCTCATCGTTGAGGCTCAGCGCTTAGGAGTCGACTTTACAGTTGTGTCTAATCCCCAGTTCATCGGGGATGTGGCTGTGGCTTTAGTTGCCCGGGAGGCGGTAGATGTGCCCCGCCTCATGTCAGAAGAGTAACCCTGTTAGAAAGGGACATCCTCGTAGTATGTTTCACCGGCATCTTCGTCTTTTTCTGCTTCCCCTTCTTCCTCTACCACTAGCTCTGGCTCAGCCTCTGGCCCCGCCTCTTCTTTTTCCACCGGTGGCTGCTCCACCTCCACTATCTCAGGGGCCTGCGTACCCACAGAGGCGTCGGTGGGCTTCTCTGGTTGGGTAATGAGATAAGTCAGTATC
This sequence comes from Peptococcaceae bacterium 1109, assembly GCA_001028815.1. Classification (GTDB taxonomy): domain Bacteria; phylum Bacillota; class Limnochordia; order Darwinibacteriales; family Darwinibacteriaceae; genus 1109. The sequence continues at coordinate 503,079 of LDJB01000002.1, read as the reverse complement.
AAGCTCAAACCTACAAACAACGGAATTAACCCTGCTAAGAGCCACGGCCCGACGCCTAGGGTCCCCAGCCCGATGGTCAGGGCCAGCCCTACCAATGCAGTGGTAAGGCCATTCGCCAGCTGCCGTTTGCGCCGCTGTTCTGGCGTGTCTTCTGCGAACAGCTCAGCGGATACCGCGGTCCGCTGCAGGGCTGCCATCCGCTCCCTGTACTTAAACCAGCGTAGGCCTAAGACGAGAATCACCACGAGCAGAAGGGCAAGGAGCAAGGACATCATCAGGATCTCCATTACGTTCCAGCTGTACACGGCTGTACCTCCTTTAAGTTTGTGTTTTAGAGATAATCTATTCCTAAAGAACCCAAACTGACGCTCAGTGACAGCTGACCGTGGATCTCTCCGCTTCCAATGGTGCCTGTTGCTTTGTCGCTAGTTCGATCGCCGTCGAACGGAACCCGCACATCCAGACTTCCCAAATCTACACTGGCTTCCAGCTCATAGGCTTCTCCTTCTGGCACGGCCAGGGATACCGCACCGAGACGGTTTTCAATAATGGACGACCGGGCAAGGCTTCCCCTGATGTTCACATCACCCATGGAAGCCACCACCTGCAGGTTGTCGGCGAAGTCTGCCTCAAAGATCTCAACGCTGCCCAGATCCGCCTGGATAAAGGCGTTGCCCTGGAAGTTGGAGATCTTGACAGAGCCTAGATCGTTGTCGATGCGCAGCGTACCGGATATGTCCCTTACCTCAACGGCCCCAAGGTTAACCTTTAGGTCAGCAACCAGCTCCCGGGGTACCGTGAGGAAGAGGTCTACAGACACCTGCTCGTTGTCTCGCGTCCGGGGCACCCGGCCAACCACTTGTGTCCGTCCGTCCCGCACGGCAGTCTCCACTGTGATTTGGTCCAAGAGATACGCGGCGCTGCGGAGTCCTGTTTTAGCCTTTTTCACCATGCGCAGCGTGATCTCGCTAGTATCTGCACCCTCAATAAAGACCTGCCCCAGTTGATTGGAAACACTTAAGAATCCCCCATACTCAAGCTGAATGGTTTCCACCCGTTCGTGGGCGCTGCCCAGTGAGGGGGCAAAGGCTGGTGGGGCAGTCTCAAGGGTGAGCTTACGATAGCCAGGCATGACGCTGACCACAATTGCGGCCAGTGCGCCCACCATCAATAGGACGATCAGCACTGTCAACAACCTTCGCATGCTGCCACCCCGTCTCTAATTATGTTCTTACTGTTAGGAATATTCCCTTTGTGCGGGCAATTGTCCTTTTCTTTTTGACCGGGAAATGTGAATAACATAGCGAAAAGTTAGGGGTGTGAGAGGGTTGCACGCTTTGACGTTGAATAGACATTATGAATCAAAAATCTAAGGAGGAGCGATCGCATTGAGAAGACATTTACGTACTGTGTTGGTAGTTGCTGTCGTTTTTGCGCTTATCCTCGGTGCGCAGGCTACCATCTTCGGTGCCGAACTAGTCATCTTACACACAAATGATGTCCACGGCCGTTTAGTATCCTTTGAAGACGGCGAAGCAGAATTGGGCGGATTAGCACGGTTGGCCACTGTAGTTGATGAAATACGTGAGCAATACGGCAAATCCGTTCTTTTGCTGGATGCAGGTGATGCCATCCACGGCACCAACGTGGTCAATCTGTTTGAAGGCCGTTCATCCATTGAGGTTATGAACGCAATCGGCTACAACGCCATGACCCTCGGCAACCATGACTTCAACTACGGCCAAGAGGCTCTCTTGGAGCGAATGGCAGAGGCTAAGTTCCCAATGCTGGCTGCCAACGTAACCACCGAGGCTGGTGAAACCTTCGCTTACAGTGCTTTGGTTCAGCAGTTCGGCGAACTTCGGGTGGGCATCATCGGTGTCTCTTCGCTGGAAACTCCCGTAACTACCCATCCCAACAACGTTGTTGGTTTGGTCTTCCATGACCCCATCGAAGTTGCGAAGAACCTGGCCGTAAGAATTCGCCCAGAAGTAGATGTGCTCATCGCTCTTACACATATCGGATACCTTGAAGATCTGAAGCTGGCAGAAGCCGTCCCTGAGTTCGACGTAATTGTGGGCGGACACAGCCACACCGAACTGGAAGAAGCTGTTGAAGTGGGCGGCGTGCTCCTGGTCCAGTCCCATGAGTGGGCCCGGAACCTGGGCTTCTTGCGCATCGAGGTAGAAGATGGGCAGATTAAGGATTACGAACAGCACCTGATCCCCATCACCGATGCCATTGAACCCAATGCTAAAGTAATGGCCATCTACAATGGGTGGGAAGTGCTTCTGGAAGAAAAACTCAACCAGGTAGTAGGCTCCACCGCCGTATTCTTCGATGGCGAACGGGCTAACGTCCGTACACAAGAAACTAACCTGGGCAACCTGATTGCAGACATCATGCGGGAAGCAACCGGCGCAGACGTTGCTATCACCAACGGCGGCGGCATCCGGGCGAGCTTGGCCCAGGGTGAAGTAACTGTAGGCGACATCTACACCGTGCTGCCTTTTGACAACACCCTGACAGTGATCCAGGTTTCCGGCCGCGATCTCTTGGCTGCCCTGGAGCACAGCGCAAGGCTGTATCCTGAGCAGAACGGCGGATTCCTGCAGGTCTCTGGTATGCTCTTTGCCGTTAACCCAAGAATGTCCGGGAAGCGCATCTTTAACGTGCGCATCAACGATGAGCATATCATGATGGATAAGCTTTACACCGTAGCCACCAACGACTTCCTGGCAGCAGGGGGCGACGGTTACGAGGTTCTGCAGAACGGCACTATTGTGGCTGAGACTGGCTTAATGCTCCGGGATGTAGTGGTAGATTACTTCCTCAAGCATGGTACAGTTGAAGAGCCTGAAGGCGGCCGGATCATATTCCTGAAGTAGTACGAATCGCAGGCAAGAAGCGAAAGAAGCCGTAGGCAAGCTTCCGCTTATGCGGGAGCTTGCCTCTTATATGGAGAGGGGAACTCATCATGCTAGAGGTATTGGCGAGCAAGAGGGATGGTTATCCACTGATCAGCGGACATCGGGGCGGCGCCGCTTACGCACCGGAGAATACCATGGCCGCTTTCAAGAAGGGCAAAGCCCTGGGCGCGGATCTCTTGGAGCTAGACGTCCAGCTCACTAGGGACGGCCACTTGGTAATTTTCCACGACGATACTTTGGACCGCACCACCAACGGTAAAGGCCTTTTGAGGGAGCGCACCTTGGCTGAGCTGAAGGAGCTAGATGCCGGGTCTTGGTTCAGCCCAGAATTCGCGGGTGAACGGATTCCCACGTTTGAGGAAGTGGTAGAGTGGGCAACCGATGTGGGCATGCGCCTTAACGTGGAGCTGAAGAGCGGCCCTTATCCCGCTTTCGATAGCACCTTGGCGGTGAAAGTGGTGGAAGTATTGGAGAAGTACGGACGCATCGACGACTGTCTTTGCATCTCCTTTGACCACATCTGGATCGCAGAAGTAAAGCGCCGTGCGCCGGGCTTGGCTTGCGCGATTAACTACACTGCCCGCCTGATGGATCCCATCGGTGTGGCGCGGGCTGCGGGAGCGGATATCCTAAACGTCCACCAGCAGTTTGTCTCGCCCGATCTAGCGGCTGCAGCGCACCAAGCAGGATTAGGGTTGCAGTGCTACTGCGATAATCCAGAGGTAGCGCAGCTCTTCACCAGGATGGGGATTGATTTCATGGACAGCGACCATCCAGATGTAATCAAGGCTGCTGTGAGGGCCATACCCCGGGAGGAAGTAGGCTCCCTTTCCACCAGCCTCTAAGCCCAGGCTGACCTGCAGGTTTTTGCCTGAGATTTTCCCGGTTTTCTGTGCCATTTGACCTTGACAGCCCATGGCCTGTATTCTATAATAAGTGTTGTTCACGGGCCATTAGCTCAGTTGGTAGAGCACCTGACTCTTAATCAGGGTGTCCTGGGTTCGAATCCCCGATGGCCCACCATAGCTTAAAAAAAGACCTCTTCGGAGGTCTTTTTTTCATACATACCTAGGGTGATATCCCGCTTCCCCTCAACTGCTACTATTCCTTAATCCCGCCAAGTGTGAGGCCGTGTACAAAGTATCTCTGCAGGAAGGGGTATACTATGACAATGGGTACGCTTACGATGATGGTCATGGTTGCCCGGATGGCCCTGGGTGTAACGGTGTTCGTGGTTCCTGCAGCGGCCCTGGACAGCGCTTGAAGCAGTGACCCTGACATGGTGTTCGCACTTTGCAGAACCTTCATCAGCTCATACTGTAAGGTGCTGAGCTGCGCATTGGCTGAATTATAGAGGAAGGTGTCAAACCAGGCATTCCAGTTATCCACCGCGATGAAAAGGGCGATGGTGGCCAAAACAGGCTTACACAAGGGCAAAATAATGCGCAGGAAGATGGTGAACTCACCTGCCCCGTCAATGCGGGCCGACTCCACATAGCTGTCTGACAAGCCCGCGATATAAGTTCGAATGACGATGAGGTTAAAGGCGGAGACCAGCCCCGGAAGAACATAGACCCAGAAACTGTTGACCAGCCCTAAAGAGCGCATGAGGAAGTAAGTAGGCACCAATCCTCCGTCGATGTACATGGTAAGGACATAGATGAAGGAGACCAGCCTCCTGAAGACAAACTCTTTTCGGCTGATGATGTAAGCTACCATGGCCGTGCAAAAGGTACCCAACAGCGTGGACAGAACGGTCCTTGCTGCTGAGACCAGAGTAGCACTGTAAATCTGGCTGCGCGTCAGCAGCGTTTGATAGTTGTACAGCGTGAACTTCCGCGGCCAAAGGGTGATTCCGCCCCTGGAACTATCCATGGCGTCGTTGAATGAGACGGCCAGAGTATTCAGGAAAGGATAAAGGGTGACTATCACCAGGAAAATCAGACTAAGGTAGATGACCGCATCAATAACAATGTTTTCCCAGGATCGGTGTCTAATTCTAATCATGCTTTGCACCCCCACTTTGATTTCCTGTCATCACTACACCAGTCGCTCCTGGCCCCACCGTTTGGCCAGCTGATTGGCGCTGAACACCAGGATGAGGCTGACAACACTTCGGAAAATGCCAACTGCGGTGGCGAAGGAGTAGCGCATCATCTTGATCCCGTAGTCGAGTTCGTAGATGGTGAAGACCCTGGCGTAGTCGATCACTCGTCCGTTCTGGAGCAGATACTGCTGTTCAAAACCTGCGCTTAACACCCAGCCCAAGTTCATGATCAACAGGACACTGATGGTGGGACGGATTGAGGGCAGCGTAATATACCACATCTGCTTTAGCCTTCCCGCTCCATCGATCATGGCCGATTCATACAGTGTAGGGTCGATGGCCGCAATTGCTGCCAGATAGATGATGGCTCCCCAACCCACCTCTTTCCAGACGTGGGACACGCCAATGATCCACCAGAACAGAGCCGGTATGCCCAGGAACATGATGGGTTGCTTGATGATGTGCAGGCGCATCAGTACCTCATTGATGATGCCTCCATCGGTGGATAGGGCATCCCTCACCAAGTTGGCCGCGACCACCCAGGAGATAAAGTGAGGCAGATAGGATATGGTTTGCACGCTCTTTTTGAACCACATTATGCGTACCTCGTTGAGCATGAGGGCCAGGATGATGGAGCTGACCGTGCCCATTGCCAACTTGATAACGCTCATTGCCAGGGTGTTTCTCAAGACCTGGTAAAAAACGGGGTCATCGAAGAGGAGTTTGAAGTTCTCCAGCCCTACCCAAGTTTGCTGCAGGATACTTTTGCCTGGCCAGTAGTTCTGGAAAGCCATAAGCCAGCCCCAGATGGGGACATATCTAAAGATGATGACATGAACTAAGAATGGAATAGTCATCAGAATGAGCACTTTCTGCTGTTTTACCCTGTCCCAAAAGGTCTTACCGCGCGGAGCTGCACACGCTGATGTATTCATAAATTCTCAACTCACTCACTTTAGATTTATAGCGTAAAAGGGGTGCTCAAGAGCGCCCCTTTTACGTATTAGAACCCAAGGCCTTACCAGTTCTCCATGCGCCAGTCGATGCCTTCTTGATAAACCTTCATCTGTTCGACCATGAGCGGCTTAATGTCCTTCACGTAGTTCTCCCAAATAGCATCAAACTGCTCTGGGGAGCTCATGACCAGCTCAGGTACATAGCGGTTGAGGACGTCCTTCATCCTCGTCTCCTCGATATGTGCCGCTGAGCCAGCAGGCATAGTGATGGTCCACAGCGGGAAGTATTTCTTGAAGATGGGCTCATTGAACAGATCGGAGAAGGACTTAACGCCATAGGCATCCATGACTTCCTTCTCTGAGTCGGTGCTGTCGCTGTAGATCAGATGTGGCTGAGTATCTGGGAAGAACATGTTGCCGTTCTCGTCTACGCCCCTCAGGCTCGGGAAGGCGTTGAAGAAGTAATGCCGGCCAAAGACGTTCTGAACCCAGTCGGGATCTCTAAAGAGTTCGAGCTGTTCAGGCGTGCGATAGTAGAGGCCGTTTTCATCTACTTCATAGTGCTCGCCCAGGATACCCCATTGGAGCAACCGTTGGGTGTCTTCCTTGATCAGGTAATCCAGGAACTTGATGGCTCCAACAGGATCCTTACACTTAATGGTGATGCCCATACCCTGCGTCGGTTGTACGTAGGGGATATCGCGCTGACGTTCTTCAACCAATGGATCGATCACAATTGGCAGAGGAACGAAGATGCTTTCCGGTTTGTCCCGCAAGAGATAGTTCTGGGCCTCTTGCATCTGCCAGAACTGGTTAAACGTACCGAGTACCCGTCCGGAGCTCAGCTTCTCAATGTATTGGTCGTAGTTCAGGATAAAGGTTTCCGGATCTACAACGCCTTTGTTGTACATGTCATTGAGCTTCTTGTAGTATGCCTTTGCGGTTGGAGAGGTATGGTACTCTGTTACGACGTAGCGGCCTTGCTGCATTACAGGGACAAACTCACCTTCGTTGGGATAGCCCATCAGGTGCTGTGGTACGTTCGTAGTGGCGAAACTGCGCCAGCCGTCAAAGAGGGTAATATAACCAATGGTGGGTTCTCCATCGATGGTGGGATGCTTGGCCATGTAATCCGCGATGAGCCCGAAGTACTCATCCAACGTTTTGATCACAGGCCAGCCGGCTTCTTTCAGCACCCGCTTGTTCATAAAGAAGGCCAAGGACGGATAACGGGATGTATCGGGGCCGTAGGGAATTGCTTGAATTGGCAGCCAATACACGTTACCATCTTCCTGTGTCAGCATATCCCAATGGTTTGCATACAGACGCTTGAGGTTGGGAGCATGCTCCTCAATCAAATCGTTGAGGGGGAGCAATGCCCCTGCGTCTTTCAACAGGCTGGTGAAGTGAGCTGCCACAACTAGGTCGGGATAATCCCCGCTGGCAATCATCAGTCCAACTTTTGTCTCCAGATCGCCAACCAAGGCTTCCCTGATCAATTTTACGCCTGTTTCCCTTTCGATGATGTCACCTACGATAGTTGAGCCGGGGTAGTCTGGTAAGGGTTCGCCTGTGAAGACCGTGAATTCCTTAAACTCCTGTGCAAATACTGTTCCGCTCAAAAGGAGAATCAGCAGCAAAGGTAGAAACCAAAATCCTCTTCTCTTCAAGACTATCCACTCCCCTCTTCTTTTTGAAAACACAACCAACGCTTGAACATCGCTCCCTATCTTCCCGTTTATCGGCCCCCTTTTCTAGAAAATTCTAAGTGTATATTTCTCGTCAATTTGTTAAAAACCTTTCACGAAATGGACTTTTGTGGTAACAAATACACTAAATACCAGGTGAATTCATGGGCAACAGGTCACCCATTGCCGGCTTCCCTTTGGTTCACGAGGCCGCGGCTTGTCATGAACGCCATAAGCGGACTCGGTTCTTCCTTAGAACACTCTGGTTTGTCTCGGAAGAGCATCTCGCAGGGGTCTTCCCTTGTATAGGGATGCCAATGGGGCATTTCATCTCCTGTTGCATCTAGGCCGTTAGGATCGCCATTCTTGATGAAGTTCGCCCAGTAATTGCACATTTGGCGGGCCAGGTCGTAATGTCTACCCACAAAGGGGCGCCAGCACTTGGCGAGGGTCTCGAAGAAGAACCACAAATCCACAGAATGGAAGGGGCCAGGATTGTCTGGGCCGGGTATTTCAGCATCGAAGTTGTAGTAGTAGAAAGGGCGCCCCGGCCCAGTCTCAGCATTGGCGCGGCTGGCTAAGCGCACGGCGTACTCGATGGTGTTAACAGCGGCCTTTTCCACCGCTTCTTGGAAGGCGGAGGTATGGAAGCCGATCAAGTCAAGGAACTCGGAAGCAGCGTCGGAGAACAGCCTCTGGGCCAGGTTTTGCAGCTCTTCTTTGGTCTGTACCTGAGGCCTACTGAAGAACTCCGAGGAGGTGTGGCCCGCCATCACCGGAACCTGCAAGCGCTTGTTCTCGAGGAACAGCAAGAAGGGATCCCCCACGCAGAACTGGTCATCGACCACAGTCCCCCAAGGCCGACCGTACTCCAAAGCTTTCCGCCGGATGAACTCCGCATCCAGTTCCCGGGCCTCCTTAAGCGATGAAACCCCTAGAAAATCAAAGAACTCTATCCCGGCTTTTTCCGCTTCCTGAAGGCTGAACCCCCAAGGCGGCTTCCTGTTCTCTGGGTATACAGGGGCAAACATGCCGCTTTGGATGATTGCTTTCTGGCACAGTCCTTGGTTCTGGGGTGATGTGAGCTGGGCGAGCACGCTGCCACCCCCAGCGGACTGTCCTCCAATGGTAATGTTTTGGGGGTCGCCGCCAAAGGCAGCAATATTCGCTTGGACCCAGCGGACGGCAAACTGCTGGTCCAGATGGCCGAAGTTCGCTGGTGCCTCAGGGGCTTCCCTGGTGATCTCTGGATGGCAGAGAAAGCCGAAGACATTCAAGCGGTAGTTGATGGTGACCACTACCACTCCCCGCCGGGCGATGCGTTCGCCGTCAAACTCCATCTCTGAAGGATAACCCACCTGTAGGCCACCTCCGAAGAACCAGATGAAAACAGGTAGGCGATCTTCGGGGCTGGTGGCCGGCGTCCAGATGTTCAAGTGGAGGCAGTCTTCGGCCATGGGCACATGGGGATCCACATGCCATTCGAAATCATAGATATTGTCCTTGTTAATCCCTGGTGTGGCCTGCATGGCAATGGGGCCGAACTGAAAGGCTTCCAAGACGCCGCTCCAGTCCTCCGCAGGCTGGGGTGCCCGCCATCGGTTGGGGCCTGTGGGTGGTGCAGCAAAGGGAATCCCTTTGAAACTGGTAATCCGAGGATCCGCAGCAGGTAGTCCCCGCACTACACCATTCTTGATGCGCACTTCTCGCAGCATGTCTTCACCTCTCCGCTTTTTTGCCCTGTTAAGAATCCTTGAGGTCGTTCAGGACTTGAGCTTTCCCGGAAACCACCAACGCCCTATTCGCTAGCTTGTGGAACCCGTGATGCGGAAGAAATCGAAGTCGGCGTAGCCGCCGACCGTTTCGGTGGCATAGTTAAAGAGGGCAAACCTGTACCCCATGAAGTGTGGCAGGGTATAAGTCATCTGTAGGGGGCGCCCTATGGGGATCCACTCCTGGCCGCTAGTGCTGTAGAAGAAACTGGCCTGATCCCTTTGCTCCGTGAAATCACATCTGATCTGGAAGTAAAGCCGAGTGTGTTCCAGGGCTATCTGCTCTACCTCCACACACGAATCAGAACTTGCCTCCGCCATTACTACATATTGGCCGGTACCGCACACCTTGACACCTACAAAGCCATACTGCCTTTGAAATACCGCCAAGCCGGCGCAATCGCCGCTGCGCATGCCGGCAGTTTCTACGGCCACCGTCCCTGAACACTCGGGCCCGAAGGTCCTCTGAGTGAGGGTGTTGCGAGCATCCGTCAGGCCCTTGCTAATTCGTCCTGTTCGAAGACGCAGGTACCCTGGGCGCTCAGCAAGGGACCAGTTAGCGTTGTCTGGATTGTGGTTCCACTGCCACACAAGGCTAAGCTGTGGCCCAGGACTAAACCCATCGGACGATACGATCTTCAGCCCCCTGCCTGGGCCGATCCCCGTATTCAAAGGCACCCGGCCTTGAACCCCATAAATGGGCCAGCCCGATTCCCACCGCACAGGTACCAGGTAGGGGATGCGGCCAACCGCGCCCCGATCGCCAAAGAGCAGCGCATACCACTTACCGTCCGGTGTATCGACTAACCCGCCCTGGGCGATGCCAGCATCCTGCAGTACGATGCGGCCTTCCCAGGGGCCCGTGATTTTCTCCGCTCGGTAGCAGAGCTGGGTGCGCATGCCTCCCCTGGGCCAGGTGATGAGGAAGATGTAGTACATTCCGTTAACCTTGTGAACGTGTGCGCCTTCCGCTGGGAGGGAAATATCATGCCCGGCCACGGCGCTGCTGTCTGGGATTATCACCTGGTTCAAGCCACCAGGCTTGACAGCGGTGCAGTCGGAGGTTAGCTCTAATGCCCTGATATCCCCGCTGCCGTGAACTAACAACACCTTACCGTCATCGTCAAAGAGAAGGGACATGTCGTGGAGGAAGGGTAAAACATGCTTTTCCCATGGGCCCCGCTCCACATCCCGCGTCTGAAACACAAAGGTCTTCTGTTCTGTCTGGGAACTGAACACCACGTAGTAGATGCCGTTATGGTAGCGCAGGCTGCTGGCCCAGGAGCCTTTGCCGTATTCGTTCCTGCCGTTTTCCAGGCACTGTTCGTCTCGCTCACCCAGAACACCGTAAACGTAGTTGACTATCTCCCAGTTCACTAGATCCCTGGATTTCATCACTGGTACACCAGGGTTCATATGCATGGTGGTGCTGGTCATGTAATATACGTCCCCAACTCGGATCACGCTTGGATCAGGGACATCCGCCCAGATGATGGGGTTGTTGACATTTGCCATGGCCTGGTCAGCTCCCACGCCGGAGGGACAGATCGCGGATCTTCAAGCCATTGGCCCTAGCAGATCTGCACCAGCCTATCTCCGCGGCCAGTTTGTAGAGGAGCTTGGGAAAGTTCATCGTAGTAAACACGTTTTCACCGCCAACTCCTTGGCTCACACTGGAGGCGAGCTGTCTCAGGGCTTGAGCCAAGTTCCTCGTGGGCCCGGCACCCAACGGAACACTTTGAACACTGAGGAGCACTCCTCCTGCGCCCAGCCCGATTCCATAGCCCCAGCGGAGCCCCGTGCGGCGGCACCAGTTCTCCATCATGTTCAAGGCCCACTTGGCCTGGTGCCCTTCATAGAACCCACAGTTCACAATGGCATAGACAGTCGGTGCCTTCCCCGAACGAGCCAGGCTTTTCTCAAGGTGCAGGAGACAGCTGACCATGTGCGAGGGCAGGCCATCTACATACAGCGGCAGTGCAAAGATGAGTACGTCACACTCTCTTATGCCCTGGGCATCTTCGGGAGCCAGCTCTGGGTTGTGCAAGGCGAACGCTGCTGCGACATGTCCATCCTGCTCCAATAGTGGCTGCAGATATTGCAGGATACAGCGGGAAGCGCTGCTCCGCAGCTTGGGGCTTCCATTAATTAGCCCGATCTTCATAGCATCCGGCCTCCATTTCTTTTGGGCTGGGATAGAACTCAACTTCTGCGGCTTCCCACCACAAATTGACCGCATTCGCTTCAACAAGCCCCCGCGCCGTGTTCGCTTCCTGTTCTGTAACATTGCCGTAGAACCAAACTGTCAGGCGGGCATGATTGCTATACCGCCTCCTGTGGTGCATCTCGCCGTTCTTATTCACAAAGAAGGGATGAATGTAGGAAATACTGCGATCCAGGACGTTCTTTACAAAAGGGCTGAACCCCCCATAACAGCAGCGGCTGATGATCAGTACATCCTGGCTTTTAGCCAGAAGCTCACCTAAATCGCCATAGCGATCCCGGATGACACAGGCGCCAGGTGTCTTAACCCAGCAGCCGAAACAACCCACACAGTGATGGATGGGCGCATCAGGGGAGATGACTAGCAGATTGAGGGGCTGCTCAGGGAAGAGGCGATCAATATGACCCGGTTCCAGATCGTGAATGACTAAGCGCATTACTTCAACCCTTTCCACTGCTTTACATGTCATTGTTTTCTCAAATATTCTGCCGTCTTCCTTCCTAGCAGGTAAAAAAAGGGCGCCTGCTGTGCGGTGTTTTGGAACAATTATTGTGCCGAACCGATATTCCTCTCCAGATCTAAATGTCGGAGAGCTTTTTGCTATCGGGACGCCATAATGCACCTTTAAGTCATCGCAATTACCGCAGCTAACTTGCTGAACGCTTAGAAGGAAGGGAGTATCAGAGTATTCCCTTCTTCATTCTGTTTCTGTCGAGGCTGGTTGCAGGGATGTTTACTACCGTTATGTGGCGTACGTGTCTTTTGGTTCCACAAACCTGAAATCCTGGAAGATGAAAGCGCTGGATCCCAAGAGAACGGGAAGGCTCGACTTCTGCTCTGGGAGTACTGGCTGAGTGGCCATCAGAGGCGGATTATCACCGGTTCTTACGTACGCCTAGCGAGGACGTGGCCAAGAAACTCGTAGCATTTCTAGGTGCCGCACATGATATCGGCAAAGCTACAGCGGTCCCTCAAAGTAAGCCGAGTTTCTACTGCTCGCCGGGCTCGGAATGGGAATTCTTAGAAAACCTTACGGAACCGCCAACTGGAGCCGGGCTATTTACATCGTCTTTCCCGCACGCGCGGGGATGATCCTCGAACAGGGGGGCCAGCCACGATCAGATGTGTAAACCTTTTCTGAGGCCAGTGTGTTTCTTGGTGCCACTGGTGGCAGTGTCGCCCTGTTTTTTTGCCTCCGCGCTCTTGTCCCATGGTTGCCTAAAAGGGAACAGAAGTCTGGTGGCGAAGGATAATTCTGTAATTAGCTTTATGTCTGGCACATAATCAACAGAGCAAACAGGTGGTTCTCATGGTGGAGAAGCTAGTGGGTTTTTATCGTCGCTTGGTGTGTCATCCTGTTCCGGTGATCTTCGCCCTTCTTTTTTTGGCTGCAAAAATCTGGTCGAACACAACTTATGGCGGCAGCCTGATCAATGGTTTGCGCTCTGGTCTTGTAGGTCTTCTCGTTTATGGGTTGGCGCTGGGAGTAGTCTGCCTCCTATCGGAGAAGCCTTTGGGGAACCGGTTTGCTGCAGAGGAATTAGAGTCAGGAAAGGCCATGAAAGGTGCGGGGCTCATTGTTCTCATCTACCTGTTCATCCTGGGCTCCATCGTGGACAGGCTGCAAAGGCAAGGGTATATGCCAGGCATTCCCTTGTTTTCCGTTATCCCGGGATGGGCCCTTTGGTACGACTTCTTCAATGAGTTTCCAGGCGGATATATGACGGCTAACATTCTACGGGGAGCGCCATTTATGGTACTCGCTCCCGCCTTGGTGCTGCGTTGGTTGGGAGTGAAGCGGGGAGAGTTCGGCTTCTCTGGAGGCGATCTGAAACCAGCGACCCCGTTTTTGGCTATCTACATGGCAGCGTTTCTATTTGGCGGCGTGACCGTAGAACGTTGGGCCTTCCTTTTGTACGCCATTTTGCATGCCGGGTTCCAGGAAGAGTTCTTTTTCCGCGGCGTGATGCAGCCCTTGTTCATATCTGTCACCAAGCACCCGATCATGGGCATAGGCCTATCTGTTTGCCTGTTTGCGCTCCTGCACATTCCGGATTTTGTGTTCCGTGTGTACCCCACCGTACCCTTGGCCTTGAGTAGTGTGGCCAGTACCGGATTGTTCGGAAGCTTAATGGCGTATGGGGTGTATCGTACGGGAATGCTCTGGCCTTGGATGCTGATTCATGCTCTAAGTAATGTGGTAGGTTTCTAGGGGTGAGTATTACTATCCATAGCTTCTGGAGGTGGCACCATGTATAAATGCAGAGTACCTGAGCATGGAGAGATGGAAGCAGTTCGTCGTTTTACTGGCACTCATATTACTGGCGATGAGAAGTACTACGAGGTGAGATACTGCCGCCAGTGCAATACCTACCATCTCTTTGTCTCGATGGAGGCTACAGTCAGCTACGGGGTGAACTACTTCACCTTCCGGATCGACCTCACTGATGATGAAGCCCGAGAAATGCTTGCTGTAATGTCCGATGACTCTGATGCGAGCAAGATCGAGGAGTACCTGGACGCTTTTGATCAAAACAACAGAGCTCGACGAGTTATCATCGAGGATGAGCGTGAGTACTGGACGGCCAGGGAATGACCTTCCCTTTTACGGACCGATCAAGGTAACCGTTTGGTCAAAGGAGTGATCGCTATGAGAACACTAGAATTTCGCACAGGGAAGTACGAGTCCTTCGGCATTGGTTACGGAGCTGATTCATACTGGGGCCTGGCAATCGCGGAGTACCCGGGAGGTTATCGCATCTCTAAGTATCAACACAGCGAGTGGACAGAGTGGGTAGACCTCAACGAGGAGTACCATGACATAGCCGATCAGCTGCTTGACTTTTTCGAGAGCCCACTTATCAAGGAGCGGCTCGATCAATGGAAAAGTGAGTGCCAAGTATGGACGCCTCACCCCCGGGAGTTTTCCTTCCGCCTGACACGGGGAAATGCCGTAGCCTTTGATTGGTCAGGTGCTTGTGGTATGGTACTCGATGATCTGCCAACGGGCTTTCGGAGTCTCATTGAGCTGCTAGAAGCGCTCTCAGATTTCGCCTAATGATCTGTCCTTAAAAGAGAGCTCCCATACTGCCGCAGGGGGTTACTAAATACTTCAACTGTTCTTTTCCTTTGACAATAATCCCACAAAGGGGTAAACTGCGTTCTAGAAGAGTGAGGTGTGCGGATGTCGGTCGATCGCTAGGGCTTAGCTTAGTGTCACAGAAGCGGGTATCGTGCCTGCTTGTTTCGTGTGCCCAAAAGCCTTGCGAGACGACGGAGAGGTGCTTCAAACAAGCATGTTCTTTTGCATGTCTCTCAGCGCAGCGGGCAGCTGCGCTTTTTGCTTTCGCGGGCCTTACAAAAACACCATACTCAGCGAAAGGATCTGAACGCATTGAACGTTAATCTGCAAGATTTTGGTTATGGAAATGACTTTGCCCAAGAGGCAGAAAAATACGAAGGGCTATTCCCTGCCAGGGTTTCAGAGCAGCACCGGGAACTGTACAAAGTAATCTGCCCACGCGGCGAGATTGAGGCTAGAGTCTCGGGCAAGTTCGCCCACTGGGCCGACGATGAAACCTCATTCCCCACAGTCGGGGACTGGGTGATGATCGACCGCTTGGACGGCAGAACGGGCCATGCCATCATACACCACCTTCTTCCCCGCAAGAGCGTGCTCATGCGGCAGATGGCAGGGACTAAAAGCACGGGACAGCTTATCGCGGCTAATATCGATACTGTCTTTATCTGCATGTCTCTGAATGAGGACTTCAACGTCCGGCGGCTTGAACGCTATCTGAGCATTGTCTGGGATAGTATGGCACTACCCGTGATCGTTTTGACCAAGTCCGATCTATGCACGGACCTGCCACACAAGCTCAGGGAAATTGCAGGAGTAAGCCTTGGAGTGGATGTCATCACATGTTCAGCGATGCACCGAGAAGGAATCGACGAGATCAGGTCTTACATTGCTCCCGGCAAGACCATCGCCTTCGTTGGCTCGTCCGGTGTGGGCAAGTCTACCATCATTAACACGTTAATGGGAACGGACGTCCTTGTCACCCAGGCAATCCGGGAAGATGATGGCAAAGGCCGGCACACCACAACCCATCGTCAATTACTGCTTCTGCCAGGAGGCGGCATCGTCATCGACACGCCTGGGATGCGAGAGCTGCAGATCTATGCGGCTGACTTAACTAGGGCCTTTGAAGATGTTGAAGAACTCTCCGCCTTGTGCCGGTTTAGCGACTGTTCCCATGGTTCGGAGCCTGGCTGTGCTGTGCGTGCAGCCATCGCCGACGGGACCCTGTCTGAAGAGCGCTTTGAGAGCTATATAAAGCTGCAGCGGGAGGCATTGTATGCAGGGTTGAAAGCCAGAGAGCGGGAACTAGCCAAACTGAACAGGATGTTCGGTGGAAAAAGTGGAGTAAGGCAGCACCAAAAGTATGTCAAGAACAGGAGGTAAGAGCGGTACGAACAGTTGCGTTGCCCTATAGCTCACAGGAGGTGTTGTCATGGGGTCTGAAAAGCTAGAAGTAGGTAAACGGATCATCTACGACAGTAACCCAGATGAGTTTTCCGGTCATGTTGGTATTTACCATATGGCTTGTAGCTCATGCAAGCACTACTGGGGTGATTGGAAGTGCGCGGCGTTTCCAAAGAGAATCCCTGGTGAGATTACCTTGGGTGAGCATGACCACACCACTCCAATAGAGGGTAATGGCGGCGTTATGTATGAGAAGAAAGCTTGAGGGCTGCTTACGCGGTTTAACCGCGTTTTTTTCGTGGTTGCTCACCGGTTAGCAGGGTTGAGTTTTGGACAGGTAGAATCTTCCTCAGCAAGCCCAGAGAGTGGAACAGCTCTAGCGCCTGCTGTGCCGTAGATTCACGGATCTGGCGTTAGCACTACAAGGGGGATTCGGAAATGACCAGGTATGAAGAAGGGTTACAGCTAATTGCAGAAAGGTGCGGGAATGGAAAGGACAATGTAATATCCCTTGCTACCATCGCATTAGAACCAACTGCAGAAGGAACTCCCCGGCCTTGTGTCCGTGAAGTGGATGCCTTTTATGAAGACGGGGTGTTTTACATCACTACTTGGGCACGATCCACCAAGATGCAGCAGATCGCCCGAAACCCAGAGGTCGCCTTTGCCGTTAGCGGGCAGTGGTTTTCAGGCAATGGCATTGGGGAGAATCTCGGATGGGTGCTGGATCCAAAGAACGCCGCTTTGAGGGAAAAACTTAGGGAAGCATTTGCTCCGTGGTACGACTCCGCCAATGACGAAAGCGATGAAAACTGCGTCATCCTAGCCATCCGCATCACAACAGCGACAGTGATTAAGGATCATGGAGCCGTTCGTTACCACATGGACTTCGTGAAAAAAGTGGAGACAGAGGAAGGACGCACAGAGTAGGAGCGTCATAGGCAGCACCATGATGTTTGAGGGGCGATCTTTGTGGAAAGAGAAGTAGAACTGCAATTTTCTCAAGAAGTGCTATTTGAAGCGGCCCAGCGTTTTGGCATGTCCACGGACTCATTAAAGCGCTTGGGTGACTTCGAAAACTACGTATATGAAGGTGAAATCGACGGAGTTAGTTACGTTCTCAGGCTGACCCACAGCTCTCATCGAAGCACCAACATGGTTTTGGGAGAGCTAGAGTGGATCAACTATCTTGCAGAAAACGGAATAAGTGTGGCCAAGGCCCTTCCTTCAACCTCCGGGAGATTAGCGGAGCAAATACATGTGGGGGAAGACTATTTTGCTGCCAGTGTGTTCCAAAAAGCCAAAGGAAGGCCATTGGATCGCACGAATCCTGCAGAACCAACTCCTGAGGTTATCACTGAGTGGGGAAGAACCATTGGACAGATGCACAGGGCCACCAAACACTTTGAACCCTCTGAAGCAAGGTTTAGAAGGCCGCAGTGGTTTGAGGACGATTTGATGTGCTTTGAGAAGTACCTCCCTAAAGGGGATAAGCACATTGTGGACATCGGCTACTCGCTGCTAGAATATGCGAAAAACTTGCCGCAGTCTCAAGATAGCTATGGCCTGATCCACACCGATGTTCATCCGGGCAACTTCTTCGTCAACGAAGGTAAGATAACAGTCTTTGATTTCGATGATAGTTCCTACCAGTGGTTCGCAAGCGATATAGCTATAGCCCTGTATTACACGATCTTGTGGAAGTTCAGTGACAAACCCCAAAGTGAAAAGGACGCCTATGCCAAGAAATTCCTGGAAGACTTCATGATCGGCTACAACGGGGAGAATCAGCTGGAGGCCTTCTGGCTAAACGAGATCCCGTATTTTATGAAGCTCCGAGATATCATTTTGTATACCGTTTTTCATCAGAAATTTGACCAGAACAACCTACAGAGGTTTGCGAAGCTGCTTGATGGCATCAGATCACGGATTGAGCGGGAAGTACCTATTGTGTTCCTTGAGCCTTGATACGTGGACGTCCACTCGGGCCTTTGGGCTAAGGGGTGGCTACAGTAGTGAATGTTCCTATGACTGACAGAGCGTCCGCGGAAAAGTGTTCAAACGTAAACCTTTCATCGAAGGGATCCAGGGCTATGTCTTTCGTGTTCGGATCAGCGGCTAATTCATCGCCGGTGAAAAGCAGAAACTTGCCGAACCACCAAAAACGGACAGTGTATCCACATGCATCGTTAAACGCGACTTTAACCTGGTACTTGTCGCGGGTGCTGCTCCCATCTTCATAAGACAGAACATCCGCACCCATGCCTAGAGAGATGTCCGGTAGTTCAGCGATGCATTACGCTCATTTCCACCTCTAGACCCCCTGTATGAGGTTCTCTATCTGCTTTTTGGCCTTTGCGTCCAACACTCCGCCCTCCAGCGCATCTGTGATGAAGCTCTCGATCCCAGCTGTCGTGTAGCGCCTCCTGATACTGCACAAGAAAAGGCCAATATCAACGTCAACAGCGCGCAACGCAACGAGACCTGTCTCACAATCCTGCCTCCTCTGTTTTTTCATAACAATTCCCCTTTTTCATATACTTCCCTTCCGGAAATTGTGGTTCTTTTTCACATTTGGAAACAGGATGGTATGGTAGAATAAGAACCTAAGCCCATGCAGGATAAGTGCCTATTTGGGGGAATAATCTAAAACTAGGAAGCAAGTTTATCTAGAAAGCTGGTGAAAGCGTGAAGCGCATAGCCATTGTAACTGACAGCGCCGCGAGTGTACCTCCAGAGCTGGCAAGAGAGGTTGAGCTGGAAATTGTGCCCGTAGGAATTCAAATCGACAACCAGTTCCTCCGTGAAGGCATTGACATAACACCGGAGGAGTTCTATGCACAGCTGGAACACAAGGAGAATGTCACTACTTCTCAGCCTTCACCAGGGGACTTCCTCGACGTCTACAACAGACTCGTTGATAAGGCCAAAGAGATCATTTCAATTCACATCACTTCCAAACAGAGTGGTACTGTTCAGGTAGCTGAACTCCTTAAGGGACACGTCCCCATCCGTATCACCGTAGTTGATTCAGAATCAGCGAGTATGGGGCAGGGATTTGCGGCTCTGGTTGCAGCGCGAGCTGCTCTTAAAGGCAAGAGCCGGGAAGAGATCTTAGAGGTTATTCAGCGGGTTAAGCAGAAAACGGCTGTGTTTGTGGCTGTGCCAACTCTGAAATACCTGGCCCGAAGCGGTAAGGTCAGCAGGGTACAGGCTATGTTGGCATCGTTATTGAACATCAACCCTATCTTGGGTGTGAAGGATGGCCTGGTGCAGGCTGTTGACAAAAAACGCTCCTACACTCAGGCACTGCAGCGCATGATTTCCCTTGTGGAAGAGCGTTTTCCAAGTGAAAAACTTACCATCGCTGTGTTGCACAGCAATGCACTGGAAATGGCAGAGGAATTTAAGGCCAGAGTGGAAGACCGCCTGCGCTGTGCTCAGGTTTTTGTCGCCGAGATGGGCGCCTCCTTGGCAGTGCACGGAGGCCAAGGCATGTTGGGCATTGCAGCATACGCTGATGAGCTATAACACATCAAGCGTCGCGAATCGAATAAGGAGCCGCTAGGTGAGCAGCCTAGCGGCTTTCCTATTTTCTGGTGAATGGTTAGGTGCCTGCGTTCCGTTTTTTCCACTTCCGGATCTTGCTGCGAAACGATTTGAACGGTGCCACTGAGTTGATGTGCACCCATTTCCACACGGGCCAGTTCGATGGTGTGGAGGACGCCCACTTGCGGCTGCCAGGCAGTGGGAGGGTGAGGGAGGGCAATCTGGAAACGATTGTCTCTAAATTCTGACATAAATGGCAGGAATTTCAAGGGACAAGTAAGAACAGTGTGTAAATTATGTCAGGCGATTTTGACAGAAGTTAACGAGATGGATTGATAGTGGAAGTCATGGATGAGGGGGCGGATCGCCGTGAGAGTTTTCCGATGGATTTGTGCACTCTTAGCAGCATGCCTTGCTTGCTCTGCAGCGGTACTTGCTTACGACGGCAGTGTGGGGGCAGGAGGCATTAAGCAGCAGAATAGCCCAACCTTGTTGGTGATGGTTCCCACCCTTGATTTGGGGCAATTCTTCCCTAACTCCAACGCAGAGAAAGTGATCATCGATCGCTTAGTCCAGGACGGCTTTGCAGTCACCACTGGGGAAATAACCCATCTCTTTGATGGCGCCTTGCGCGGCGACAAAACCGCCATTGCGGCATTACAAGAAGAATATGATGCCGATTTACTGGTAATCGGTTCTGCCAGCTCCACCATGCTCGCTGATACTATGGGCCTCCTATCCTACCAAGGGACGGTAGATTTGAAAGTTATCAATCCAGTACTAGAGCAGATAGTCATAAATCATCAAGTCCATGGAGTGGGAGTAGACATTGTGGCCTCCATAGCCTCAGATAAGGCCACCACCACCGCCGGTGAGGAGATGGCTGATTTCCTCCTTAAAACCTTGCCTGAACGCTACAGCAGCCGCCATGCCCTCATTCTCTTAGAGGTAATCAACATAGACTTCCCGTACCTCCAGTTTATCGCAGAGCGCCTGCAGGAGATGGGCGGCATAAGGGATGTGGCCATCGTGGAGTTCAGTTGGGATGCGGGAAGGCTAGAGATTCTTACGGAACTGACCGCCTTTCAACTGGCCGGAGAAATAACGTACGAGCTTCCTTTGGAGTTGCTGAACGCGGAAGAGGGCCGCCTGTTCATGCAGGCCGCTGGCAGTTACTAGTGAGGGGGACTGGGAATGAAGCCGAAGCTGCTTGTTTTGTGTTTGGTAATCTTACTTGGTGCTGCCCAGGGCAGCGCATTCGCGAAGTTCACTGCAGCCGTGCTGCCCTTTGAAGGTACAGAGATTCGCGATTGGTACCTGGATCGGGATCAGATGATCAAAGGCATCACAGAATCTCTTACAGACCGCCTCTCCGAATGTGATTGGCTGAAGGTGATTGAGCGGACACGCATGGAACAGATCCTCACCGAACAGCATTTCGGCTACTCGGGGCGTGTGGATACCTTCACTGCTGCTGAGATCGGACGCCTCCTCGGCGCGGATGTGCTGGTGCTAGGCACTGTGAATGTCCTGGAGCAAAAAGAGGGCGGGGGAGTTAAAGCAGGCCTTGTCATTCTGCGGGGTTCCACCGCCCGGGTTGAGCTGAGTGCCCGCCTTGTTGATGTAAACACCGGTGTGATTCTAGGTTCAGTGCAAGGCTCCGGTACGGAAACGGGCCTTAGCTTTGCCGTTGAGGACTTCTACGGCATTTCGTTCAGTAGTCAAGCGTTCAAAGACTCGTTGCTGGGTAAAGCCCTGGCTGAGGCGGTGGAGGATCTAGCCGCCAGCTTTGATGACGCTTTTCGCAACTTGGAACTCGACACAGAGCCGCTCGTAGGTAACATTCTAGCAGTGGTGGGCGATAAATACGTCCTCAACTTAGGTGCAGTCCACAACGTGAAGCGTGGCGACAGGTTTGCCGTCAGCCAAGTGGTGCGAGTCGCAGGCTTGACAAAACCGGTGGAAGTCCCTGTTGGAACCCTGAGGGCTATCAGTGTTGAAGAAGAAGCTTTCCCTAACGGGGCTAATAGACCTTGATGCATCCACCATTGAGGTGGGCAGGCTTCTTGCCGCGGATTACCTGGCCATCGGTACTCTGAGTTCCTACGACCAGGAGATCCTGACTTTCGAAAGCTACGGAGCTACAACAGAGAAACTTACCGCCAGCATAACAGGGGACATCCGCCTGGCAAATACCACCACAGGTGTGGTTGAACGGGCCGCATCGTTCGCTGTCTCCCATGAAGAAGTGCTTTTGGGCATGAAGACGCCAAATCAGGCCCAGATCCTCCGCACTTTGCTGGAGAAGGCTTTTCAAAATGCGCTGCCTGAGCTACTAAAGGCTGAAGCACAGAAGGAAGCTGAATAACCTGAGCTCACCGAAGTATTTGCTTACGTGGACTCAAAACCGACAGGTGCCGAGGTTTACTTAGACAGAAGATACCGCGGGGTTACACCTCTAACCTTGAACATGACTCCAGGGAGCCACCGGATTGAGATCCGGGCAGAGGGTTATGCTCCATGGAGCAATGAGATCATCGCCTTCGATGGGTTGCGGGTGAATGCTGTTCTTAACCCCCGCAACAACTAATGCATTTCCCATGCAACAGGAATGAACCGGAGGAGAGACACGATGGGAGGTGGGCACGTGAAAGGGGTAACTAGTCCGAGAGGAATCTGTGTGGCAGTCCTCTCGTTGCTGTTGATCTTGGTGAGCAGCTCGGCCCACGCAGCAGATGTTAATATCAATGTGACGTATCCTCCCTCAGAAAAGGGTCTCCCCAGTAGGGCCACGATGAACTACTCAGATCGTCACTTTTACGTGGATTCGCGGACCTATAACCCAGAATTGGCCGAGATGTCTTTGCTCTTGGCCATGTCTGCCTTTAACTCTATGGCCGCTCCAAGCGGAGGGTACAAGGCGGAAATCGCGGCGAGCAATGTGATCGATGTCTTGAGGGCCGCAGGTTTTGATATGACTGAGGGCAACTATGACTGCAGCCTCTATGGTGGCCAGCCTACGAAAGACTCCATCGGCGCGATAATTGCCAGCAAAAGGCTGGATGATGAATGCAATCTGGTAGTTGTGGCCATTAGAGGGGGCCGCTACGAAAACGAGTGGGTCGGGAATTTTAACATCAGCAGTTGGGGGCATCATGGATTTGATGCCTACCTGCAGGTAGTAGATAAGTTGCTTAAATATCTAGGCAAACACGAAGCACGCCTCCAAGGCCATATTAAGCTTTGGATCGTTGGGTATAGCAGAGGGGCTGCTATAGCGAATCTCACAGGGGCATTTATGGCCAACGTATTAGCGGCTTTTGAGCGCATGGGAGAACCAGAGGGCTCACCTGTTGCCAACTATGTGTTAAGGCCAAAGGATCTGTTTGTGTATACGTTTGCCACCCCCAAGACTACTACTAAGTCGAACCATAATGCTTCCAAGTATTCCAGCATTTTCAATATCATCAATCCAAGAGACCTTATTCCCCAGCTTCCTCCCAAGAGCGTGGGTCACTATAGACGGTATGGGAGAGACCTCTATGTACCTGAACACACTACCAAGCTTACGGAGGGGTTCCGCCTTTATCATCCGGACTGGGAGAGGGAATACCAGCGGATTACCAGTCACAAGATTCCCTCAGTGCCGCTGGCCGATGAAGTATTGCTTGACTTGCTCCCGTACGTAGTTGACCTGGTCGCTTTCAGCATACCCCAAGGATTAGAGTCAATCGGGGCATTGGTTCTCTTGCTAAGCGGGGAAGACCCCTCGACCGTTCCTTCTGGTGTAAATTGGCCCGCGTTTCAGGGTCTCCTTGAGACTATGGGCAAAAAAATGGCCGCTTCTTCTGGCAAGAGCGACAATGCCATGATGGAAATTGCGCTTGGAATAATGTTCACCAAGGGAAGTGCGGGAGTTGTTCTTACTCGTGTATTACTCGATAAGTTGATGAGTACAGTTACTGCAGCGCACTATCCAGAGCTGTATCTGGCAGGTTTGAGGTATCATTCATTCGGTCCCAGAGTGGTGGCGCCGCCCCCTACGCCTGCACCTGCGCCTTCACCTACACCTTCACCTACGCCTTCACCCCCAAGGAGAGACACGCCGCAGAAAGAGGCGTTAAAGGTAGTAGAGTTGGTAGAAGGCGGGTTTAGCATCACCATTCCTAAGAACTACAGGCTTGATTGCTACGAAAAACCAACCGCGTCCACTCCCTACACCTATGTATCTTCAAAACCGGACTCATATCGAATTACTGCGACAAAGAGGGCGGTGTTATCTGATGGCAGCACGCGGTACTTCTTCATCTCATCGGATGAAAAGCCAAAGGAATGCTGGTTCGTTTTCACGAGCAAGATGTCGCTGGAAAAAGGGACGGTCCTTATCCAGTACAACGCCAACGGCGGCTCCGGTGCCCCTAACAGCCACACCGTTGAGTCCGTGGGTGGCGGGATAACTTTCCGCCTTTCCAGTGTTGTGCCCACAAGAGCGGGGTATGAGTTTACTGGCTGGCGGCTGGAAAACAGCTCTGACTATGATATCGACCAACCAAACCAAGTGATCCGCATGGGCGCCGATGCAGGTGTGCTGACGTATTACGCGCAGTGGCGGAAGAAGACAACAGACTACGGTACGGTAACGATCAAGTACAATCTTGCTGGCGGAAGCGGTGCACCGCTTGCCCAAACTGTCACTAAGGATGGCCAGGGGCGGGTGAACTTCCAGATCCCCGCGCAGCAGCCATCACGGCAGGGTTATGTCTTTATGGGCTGGATGATTCACAACGATCCGCGCCATGGCATTCAGCACCCCAAGGAAAACGTGGCCCTTACAACCAGCAGCCCTACCAGCAATGAGGTATTTGAGTACTTTGCCCAGTGGGCAACCCCCGGAGAAGCCTACGGCGAAGTGACTATCCGCTACAACGCTAACGAAGGGGAAGGTGCTCCTCCATCTCATAGCGTGGCTAAAGATGCCCAGGGAACGGTGCACTTTTCCCTGCCTGAGGCTCAGCCCACCCGCAATGGCTACAACTTCACCGGCTGGCTCTTGGGAAATGATCCGAAGAACAAAGTGGTGCAGCCAGGCGAGGAAGTGGAAGGACAGGTGGGTAAAGGCAAGGCGCAAGCAGTCCTTGAATACTACGCACAGTGGGAGAAGGCCATTGTGTACAAAATCATCTACGATGGGAACGGCGGCACAGGGGTTCCCCGTACCGAGTCTTCTACAGACCCCACGTTTGTAATTAGTAGTACCATACCCACCCGAAGAGATCACCGGTTCACTGGTTGGCTTGTGGGCTCAAAACGCTCAACGCAAAAGGCCATGCCTGGCGATACCTTCGAGGCAACAGAGGAAACGACAAGGCTCTATGCGGAGTGGGAGTGGGTCAAACCGGTGCGGGAACGGCCCACACAGATCGTCAAGGCGTTCTGGGATCAAAGACAGTCCGATATAGATTACTTTATTGTCATGGCTACCGTGAGGTGGACATACCCCATAGATGCGGTTGGGATTAGGGTCTACAACGGTAACGGCAGTGTAATACTGGATGAAGAGTACCTCCATACATCTGGCCCCGGGGAGTACAACTTCCCCCTTCAGGCCCTGTACTCCGTCCAAGCAAACGGCTTTACCAAGGGCTACTTGCGTGATCGAGACTGGTTTGAGGTGCGCTGCTATGTGCGGACGGACCGAGGAGAAATCTACGAAGCCCTTGGCAGCGAGTTCTTCTTCTCCACCTATGACTCCCGCTTTAAGCCGAAGTACCCATAAGCCATCCAGCTTGCAGGAAATCCTGAGGAGATGGAGAATGTCCTGTACCCAAGATCCGCCCAACATAAGGAGAAGTCAACCATGGCAAAGTTTCAACCTGTGAGTGTAAAGCTGAAGGATGGCGGCGAATTGCTCATCCGGGAGGCTGCGCCGGAGGATGGGGAAGCGCTCCTGGAGTATCTAGATGCGGTGAGCGGCGAATCAGATAACCTTACGTTCGGCCCTGGGGAATTTGGCATAACCCTTGCTGAAGAACAGGAATATCTGAGAAAGATGCAGGAACGGAAGAATGGTATCTATCTTCTAGGGATACTGGACGGTGAAATCGCTGCCACTCTGTCCTTCGCTGCTGGAGGCCGGCCCCGCATCGCCCACGTTGGGGAGTTCGGCATGAGCGTGCGGCAGCCTCATTGGCACAGAGGAATCGGTACCGCGCTCTTAAGCGCTTTCCTGGATTGGTGCCATGAAACAGGGATTATCCGTAAAGTAAACCTCCGGGTGCGGGCGGACAATCAGCGAGCCATGGCGCTTTATGAAAAGTGTGGTTTTAAGGTGGAAGGGCGCATGTCCCGGGATATGCGAGTACACGGAGGGTTTGTGGACACTGTCCTTATGGGCAAAGAAATCGACTAGGAGAGGGTTTTGAGGAAGCCCTCTTTTTTCGCGCTTTTTTTCTCCCCGCGGGGTTGACAGTTCTTCCCCGCGCGGGATATACTAATAGTGCACTAGGCGCCTAGTGCACTAAGTGTCCCAATAGGGGGGATGCAGTTGAAGGTTGAATTTGACCAGTCAAGGCCAATCTATTTGCAGATTATCGAGGATATCAAGCGGCAGATTGCCACGGGGGTACTTAAGCCGGGAGACAAACTTCCATCTCAGCGTGACCTCGCTGTGCAGCTGCAGGTGAATGCAAACACGGTGCAAAGGGCGTATCGGGAGATGGAACTACTCGGGATTGTTGAAACCTTGCGAGGCCAAGGTACCTTCGTGAGGGCAGAACGCAGTATTGTCGAGGAGACGAGGGGAGATATGGTAAGCACATTGGTGGAGGAATTTGTCACGGCCATGCAGGCGCTGGGATATGATGCGGAGGCAATTCTCCTACATGTTCGACAGAAGCTCGCAGACACTGCCGGGAACGGGGGAGAGAGGAATGGCAAGTAAGAGATACGTTTTGGAAATCGATGGCTTGAGCAAGCGCTACGGCAGAGTAGAGGCCTTGGATGACGTTAGTCTCCAGCTTCCAATGGGTGAGATCTGGGGCGTGCTTGGGCCTAATGGGAGCGGGAAGTCCACGCTCCTGAAATGCATAGCAGGCCTTGTGAAGCCTGATGAGGGATCCATTCGCATTAACGGCCTGAGCCCATCTCGTGCGACCAAGTCCGTAGTTGCCTTTGTCCCGGAGATTAATACCATGTACCGGTGGATGACAGTAGCAGAGGTAATGTCCTTTGCAGCAGCCTTCTACCAGGATTGGAGTAAGGAACGGGCACAGGAACTCATGGAATTCATGCGGCTTGAGCCAGGCAAGAAAGTGGGGTCTCTCTCCAAGGGTATGCGGGCTAGGCTGCGGCTTATCCTCGGGATGGCTCGGGATGCGCAGTTAGTCCTCTTAGATGAACCCCTCTCAGGAATAGATCCAGCTTCACGGGATCGCATCGTAGAGGGCATCGCACGACAGTTCGATGGGGAAGGGCGGAGCATCGTTTTATCTACCCACGCTGTAGATGAAACAGAGCGGCTGTTTGACACCGTTATGTTTCTCCGTGACGGCCATATTGAGCTGATTGGCAATGCGGAAGAACTGAGAATCCAGCGCGGCAAGTCAATCAACGACTTGTTTAAGGAGGTTTACGCCTGATGAAAGCCTTCGGAAGACTACTTTGGAAGGATCTAGAACTAAGCAGGCTGCCCATGTTGATTAACGGCGTAGCAGCAATCCTATGGCAGCTTTTCCTACGCACCCGCCTGCAGCAGGGGTGGCCTGCAGAAGCTGTGGCTGCTCTGTTGTTTCTGCCCATGGCGTTCCTCCCACTGTGGTTTGTCTGGCAGACGTATCAGTCCTTGCGGACAGAGTGGCGGGAAGATACGATCTATACTCTCCTGGCCCTTCCTGTGCCGGGGTGGAAAATTACTTTGTCCAAGCTAACAGCCTTACTCATTGAATACACTGTAGTTGTGGGAATTTGGGCCCTCGGTGGGCTGGTGATATACTGGAGCCCCTTAAGTACTCTGGTGGCAGAACTCTTCCAGGGTATCACGTTGAGCTGGTTCATCAGAAACGGATTTCTCCTCTACCTTATGAGTCTGGGGGTTTTTGCAAGCTTCATCATCTATATGCAGGTAGCGTACATCACCGCAAAGGTAGTGGGGCGCTTTCACGGCCTGGTTCTCCTTTGGGTACTGCTCCTTCAGGGATGGGTGGTAGATACGGTGGGTACCGTGCTTCAGCCTGTCTTTGCCTGGCTGCCTTCTATCCCTCTGCACCGCCTGTTTAACCTAGATCAAGTTCCCCGGGCGTTCATGGATTCATCTCAGGTGCTGTGGGATCTGTCCGGCAGCATCGGGTCGTGGCTTGCCTTTGCAGGCCTCTTCTTCCTCGGTGCCTGGCTGTTGGAAAACTTCGTGGAAGTGAACTAGAAGGGGGCCGAACGCGATGAACAGCAAAAGGATAACGGTGTTGGTCTTGCTGATCCTCACTGGAATAGCCTTCCTCGAGGGTTGGCTGGGCATCATTCCCCGGACCGGGGGAAAGGGAATCCACTTCTCTCCCGCATGGGATCCTGATCTTGCCCAGAGCAAGTCGACGGAACGGTGGAGCGTTCCTGCAGAGGGAGTTGCGGAGCTCGCAGTTGAAGCAGATTCCGCAGAAATTACAATCACAGGGGGAGCATCTGAGAACGTTGAGATAGTTGCGGAGTTTACCGCTGCCGGGGCTACGCTGGCAGAAGCAGAGGAGTTGCTGTCCAAGCTCAAGCTTGACGTGGCCGTGGAAGGGCAGAAGGTAAAGCTAGTTGCTGGGCCTGTACCCAATGTACAAGGCCGGACAAAGGTAGAGCGCAGGTACACGGTGGCTGTTCCTGAAGGGATTGCAGTGGAGCTGAACATCACCCACAGCTCTGCTGAGCTGGCCAATGTTGTAGGGGGCGTAAGCCTTGATGCAGCCTATAGCGCTGTACAGGGAAAGGAGCTTTCCAGTGATATTCAGGGCAGCGTAAGCTTCACTTCCTTGAACTTGACGGAATTCCGGGGATCGCTAGAGCTTGAGGCGTCCTACTCAACAGTTGGACTGGACCTGGTGGATGACCCCGCTGGATATGATGTTTATGTTGAGGCAGCATTTGGGGCAGTGGAAGGAGGCCTTGCCCTCGAGAGGCAGCAGGAGAGGAATACTCTTATCGCTCGGGGAGTGGTACATCGCGGCGAACTGCCCATCCAGATCCTCAGCCGGTTCAGCACAGTGAAGCTCAATCTGAAGTAATGACAAGGCGCTGGTCATCATTCCAGCGCCATTCCTATGACTGGCCGCTGGGAGAGGGCTTTTGGATTTGTCAGCGAAGTATAAACTGCAGGCAGCAATCACACCAAAAGCAGTTAAGGCATTAAAGGGGGAGAACAGATGACACTGAAGGGCAATGCCTTGGTGGGCCAATCTGGCGGCCCCACCTCAGTGATCAACAGCAGCCTGTATGGAGTGATCGCTGAAGCCAGGAACCACAGCTGCATTGAAAATGTCTACGGTGCTATCCACGGAATTGAAGGGGTACTGAAGCGGGAGATCATAGATCTTACCAGGCAGGATGAAGGGACAATCCAGGGGCTGACTAGGACTCCTGGCGCGGCTTTGGGCGGATGCCGCTACAGAGTGCAGGACGAAGATTTGGAAAGAATCTTCCAGGTCTTCCAGGAGTACAACATCAAGTACTTCTTCTATATCGGTGGCAATGACTCCATGGATACAGCTCACCGGATCAGTGAGTATGCTAAGGAGATCGGAGATGGCGTGCTGCGGGTGATAGGCATCCCGAAGACGATCGATAACGACCTTCCTGTAACCCACCACTGCCCGGGGTTTGGCAGCTGCGCGAAGTATGTGGCAACCTCTGTGCGGGAGGCGGGCCTGCACACTGCCAGCATGTATACCTCTGAGCCAATAACCATTCTGCAAACAGTGGGCCGCAATACAGGCTGGCTCCCTGGGGCCAGTGCCCTGGCCCGGATGGATGAAGAGGATGCCCCCCACATCATCTGCTTCCCAGAAGTGCCCTTTGAGCTGAACCAGTTCCTGGGGAAAGTGGAGGATACATACCGGCGGGTGGGAGGAGCCTTTATCGTGGTTGGGGAAGGCCTAAGAAAAGCAGATGGTAGTTATGTGAGCGCCCAAGCTGATGAAGTGGGCACTGACGCCTTCGGCCATCCCATGCTGGGCGGCGCGAGCGACTATCTCAGGGAGGCCATTGAGAAGAACCTCAAGATCAAGGCTCGCAACGTCAAACTGGACATCTGCCAGCAGGCGGCCATGCACTTCGCTTCTGCCCGGGACGTAAAGGACGCTATTGCTGTAGGGAGAAGCGCGGTTAAGGCTGCGGTGGATGGGAAATCAGGTTATATGGTAACCTTACTTGAAGAAGAGGGTGCCACAAGCTTCTCTGAGCTGGAGAAGGTGGCGAACCTTGAGCGGGAAGTCCCTCGGGAGTGGATCGATCCTTCAGGCAGCTATGTCACCACAGAGTTCTTAAATTATGCGCGCCCACTGATTCAAGGCGAGGTGGAAGTGAAGATCCGCGCAGGCTTGCCGGCATATGTTAAGTTGCGGAAGATCATGGTCTAACGCCTCAGCCGCGGAGCAAAGTTGGGGAGGGTAACTTGTGAATGTAGTCCTCTGGATTTTGATCACCCTATGCTTTATCCTCAGTTTTGTGGGGTTGGTTGTCCCTGTCCTGCCAGGGGCCGCGTTCATCTGGCTTGGGGCTGGGGTCTATCATTTTCTCATCGACTCTACACAGCTGGGCTGGTTTACTTGGGGAAGCTTTATTCTCCTCACCGGGCTCATGCTCATCGCAGATCAACTGGCCAATGCCTATGCGGTGAAACGCTACGGAGGCAGCCGCCTGAGCGTCTTAGCATCTTTGGTGGGGGTGCCCATCGGCCTGTTTTTCTTCCCCCCCTTAGGCTTTGTGTTGGTCCCCTTTTTCTTGGTGTTCGCGGTGGAGCTCATTTTGCAGCCCAGCGCCCCTGAGCGGGCAATGAAGGCGGCTGTGGGCACCTTAATCGCCTTTGCAGGGAGCTTGTTCGCAAAGGTGCTCATGCAGGTGGCCATGATCGTGATTTTCTTGATGGACATCTAGTAAAAAAAGCCCCGGTTAACGGGGCTCTTGTGGCTAGACGAGGTCGCATGCCTCCGGCGGCATCCAGTGGGCGTCTTTCCCATCCCACTTCACATTACAGCCGATGGGGTTGGTCACGGGGGTGGTGATGGGCTTGCCCGCGGTAAGTTCCGCCAAAGCGTTGTCCAGGTCATTTACTGTCATTTTGCTGGTATCCCGGGGGTTATCTACGCCCCGTCCTGTGTATACCAGCTTGCGCTCTTCGTCAAAGACGAAGAAGTGGGGAGTGCGCAGGGCTCCATAGGCTAAGGCCACTTCCTGGCTTTCATCATGCAGGTAAACCCAGGGGAACTTGTGCTCTTCCATGCGTTTGACCATGTTTTCGAAGGAGTCTTCCTCATAGGTGTTGGCGCTGTTGGAGTTGATTGCCACGAAGGCAACGCCTTTGTCTTTGTACCTTTCCGCTGTTTGGCGCGTCACTTCATCAGAGCCAATGACGTAGGGGCAGTGGTTGCAGGTGAAGAACACTACCAAGTACTTGGCAGTATCGAAATCTGCAAGGGAATAGGTGCGCCCGTCAGTGGCGGGAAGCTTGAAGTGGGGGGCCTTATCCCCTAACTGGAGAGTAAAAGCCAAAATATCCGCCTCCTTTGAGGAATAATTTATTGGTGTGCAGGTATATTTCTTGCTCCGGGCGGGAACTCCTTCATCATTTCCTGGAACGGGGCGTTTAGCCCAAGGAGGAGTCGTAATTGCACGAACATATGCTGGAATATGTGAAAAAAACCATTGCGGAAAATGGCCGCCCTTCAGCACCATTTCGTGATCGCTTTGCCCACACCCTAAGGGTGCAGAAATGGGCTGAGCGGTTGCAGGCAATGGAGGGAGGCGATCTAGAGGTGATCCAGGTGGCTGCTCTCTTCCATGATGTGGGGTGGGACGAGCACCGTCCCCATGAAGAGGTAGGGGCTGAGATTACACGGGCTTACTTAACAGCTCAGGGATTGTACATGGATAAGCTAGATGCCATCGTGGAGGCCGTTGCCCACCACAACCACCGGGATTCGCCCGGGCCGTTCCGCAAGGAGACGCTCATCATCCAAGATGCGGATTTCCTAGATGAAGTGGGGGTACTGACGCTGGTTTGGGACAGCTTAGGCACCGCGTTAAAGCCTAATCCGAGCTACACAGCGGTGTATGCGCGGGCACAAAGATCCTTGGCGGAGCTTAAGTCCCGGGCAGGATGGCTCAGGACGCCTAGCGGGCGGAAGCTGTATGATGAGCAAGTGCAAGTGGTTGCCCAATGCCTCAAATGGCTCCAATATGAACTGGGTTTGTAGAAGGGGATAGCCGCCGTGGCTATCCCCTCATAGTTTTATCTAGACATACTCGGGCACTCTACTCTTTGTCCTGCCGATGTCAGTGTTGTCTAACTTTCGGTCTTCGAGATTCTTTATCGGGTGTGGTTCAGTTTGGAAGCGGTAATCAGTTTCGTGCTTGCTCTGGTGTTTTCCGATTACCACATGGGAAGGAACGACATTCACATCACTGTTGATGCGAGACTGGTACCAGAAGAAGCGGTGTTCATCAGGAAGTTTGTTCACATCTACAAAATCCTCCAAGTCCACCGTGAGCTCTACCTGCGTTCCTAGGATCTGGCGGACGTACTCCCGGGTATCCCGGAAGTGGAGAGGCTCAGGGAAGGGGCCGGGGACAACCTGGCGCCAGTCTTTGTTTTCAAACTTGGCAAGCAGCGATGCCGCGGTATGAAGGTGAGTAATCTCTTGTTCCAAGCACTGTTCCCAGATTGACCGGATGTGTTTATCCGTTTCATCCTGGGCAAAGGAGTAATAGAGGAAGCACTCCACGTACTGGTGCAGGAGGAGATTCTCGAGCCACGTGGCGTTAGGATCCAAGAGGGAACCGTAGTGGGTAACGTGTTGTGCCTCAATTAAGGCAATCTCTTGGTAGAGCTGTCGGCCCAGGTCGTTGTAGTACAATCCACCCACGGTGTTGTAGAAATTCATGGTCTGCTGCTCCGCGGAGACGATAATTAAGGTATTCAGTTTAGTGCGTACATCGGCGGTGGTAAAGTCCACGGGCCGGTGCACCGTGTCCACGGGGTGGCGATGCTCAGAAATGGTGGGCCGCCCAGGCATAATTTCCACATATTCCTTCACCAAGTTTTGGGCAGGAATATTGGAGTCTAGGTCAAGGAGGTTGGCGTAGCGGTAGAGGTGGTCGAAGTCCTCCAGGAGGAGGAAGTCCAAAGTGGCCTTCACTGCGGGATCGGGCTCATGCTGGGCAAGCCAAGAAGTGAGATCCACAGCCACGTGCTCGTAGGAGATGGTTTTCTCCAGAGCAGTCTCATCTGGAGGGCTGAGCCAGTCGATGCGTTTTTGCTGCTGCTGTTCACAGCGGCGCAGCATGGCAAGTTCCCTTCTGATGTCGTTGTTTGAGCAATTGCGGTGGAACTGGTGCGAGAACATGGCCGATTCCACCTCAATGCCGTTCATGAGAATAACCCGCACTTTAGTGTAGGGATCGGCAGTGTGTTTGTCATAGGGTTTAGGATACACTGCCCGCCAATCCATCATGGTATCGCTGAGGGTGATAGGTTTTTCCTCAAAGGGATTGAACATTCGATCAGCTCCTTTGTGATTTCGGAGCTATTATTCCCAGTTCTTCAGTTGTTGTATACTAGAGCCAGCAGTTGAGCAATCCTTCTAGAGGCGGTTCCAGTCAAAGAGCACTCCTGGATCCCATTTGCGGGCAGGATCGTAATCATCATGGCCGATGATGTTTTCCTTGGGGACGTGGTAGCGCTGCTGCAGTATGGCAACGAGATGTTCCAAGGCACTGTACTGCGCCTCTGTATAGCCCCGGTTCCGGGGTTTGATCGCGCTGTTCGAAGCGCTGCCGATTACAGGAATCATCTCTTCAGTAGTGCCGATGCCCAGGAGTTCAATGCCCACCGCATAGCGGTTCATGTTGTTGGCGAGCCGGGGATTTCCGCCCCAGGATCCTTTGCCCCCGTGGCGGCCTGCCAACGCGTCCTCTACAAACTGGTAGGTAAGCCCCTGCCTGTCGATTACGTAGTGGGATTCTACGCCGTACTCATCAAAGATTTCTCGGATGCGTTCTATTCTGTAGGGATCAGTGGGATTAGCCGCGGCATCACTCATGGCGTGGATCATGATGTACTCAATATCCCCAGTCCCGTTCGGGCGTGCCATGACCTGAGTGCCATCTGCCCGCCAGCGGATGAGGCCGCCTGGCGCTTCTAAGACTGCAGCATCTTGGACGAACACTGCCCGTACCCGGTGCCGCTTCTCCGCGGCCATATTCGTCCGCACAGCATAGGGATCAACCACTTCCCCTTCCCAGCGGCTAAATGTCCAGCCAGGAGCAGGGTGGGCTTCCAGCTCTACTAGGGTGCCCGCTGGATACTTGTGTGTGCCCTGGCGAGGGGTGATTGTGCCTTCCCCAGAAACCTCCACCGTTAAGCTGGCATAATCCTGATCTGTGGAAATGCAGCCCGTTAAGGCAACCGCGAGCAGTATGATGGAAAACAACGCAACTCTACCCCGCAATCAATCTCACCCTCCAAAATATGATAGGATGATCTTCTAACTTATATAAGTATTCCCTCCTCAAGAGCTAGGCAGGGAGGATGGTAATTCCTCCAGCCTTTTCTAGACAGCAAAAAGCCTCGGACTTCCGTCCGAGGCTTGCCGAAGCTTAGTATGGTGGGCTCGGCAGGTTTCGAACCTGCGGCCTCTTGAATGTGAGTCAAGCGCTCTCCCCCTGAGCTACGAGCCCATCGTACGTTATAAATTATACACCTTGGCGAAAGGCCCTGTCAACGAAACTTGCGAACTTCCTCACGCAGGCAATCTCCAAGTAGTGCAGTAGGAAAAACGGACTTGGTCAAGAAACTACAGAGTAGGGGGGAGGGTCACCATGGGCAACTGGGCCAATCGCACTTCCACAATGATCACCATCACCATCTTCCTACTCTTACTGGTGGCAACCACAGGCCTTTATGCAGGGTATACCAACTTTATCGTTCAGGAAGATGCCCGGATAATCAACGAACTAGGTAAGATCCGCGGTGGAGTGCAGCGCCTGGTACACTTTGTGCTGATGGGAACGAGCTCTTATGAGATGTACGAGGAGATCGAGGCGATCATCGCAGGTTTCCGGGAGCATCCGCAGCTTGCGGGAAAAGTCTCTGAGCTGGAAGATACATGGCAAGCTTTAAGGGAAGCTGCAGGCCGCTACGAAGCACTGCCTTCCCGAGAAGGTCACGAGGAAATCTTCCGCCTTGGGGAAGAGCTTTGGATTTTGTCAAATGATCTGGTGCTCACTGCGCAGCTCCACGCGCAGGGTAAAATCGAAAACTACAACTACATCGTCGCTTCTTTTGTGGTTTGCATCATCCTCATTGGTGCACTCTTAGTCTGGCTGAAACAGTACGTGCATGATTCCCTGGAGTTCTTGGCCCGTCACGACAGCTTGACAAAGGCTGCGAACAAGTGGCATTTCCAAGAAACCTTGCGCGCCGCTCGGGCCTCCGCCCAGAAGCAGAACCAGCCCCTTTCTTTGATCATCTTGGATATTGACCATTTCAAGCATGTCAATGACAACTTCGGACACTCACTAGGGGACCGGGTCCTAGAACAGCTCACAGCGGTCTTTAGGGCCCATCTCGAAGAGGGCCAACTCCTTGCCCGTGTGGGAGGAGAGGAGTTTGCGGTGATTGCTCCTCAGACAGATCTCGCAGGTGGGCTGCGGCTTGCAGAACGCTTGCGCCAGGCGGTGGCAGAAGCAACCTTCCCAGGCGTGGGGAAAGTTACCATCAGCTTGGGGGCTGCAGAGCTCATGCCAGAGGAAGATGAGGAGGGTTTATTCCGGCGAGCGGATGCTGCTCTCTACTGTGCGAAAGCGGGGGGCCGGAACCAAACCGCGGGCTAAGGCCGTTTTAATGTCCTTTTAATGGAGGTCCAATTGCCTTTAAAGCCCCACTTGGTACAATTCAGTCATAACAAGTCGAAGGGGGATTTACCATGACCAAGTTGGAGCAGATTGAAAGACTTCGGGAACGGGCTAATGTAACCTATGATGAGGCTAAAGCTGCCTTGGAGGCGGCCGATGGCGATCTCTTGGAAGCCATCATCTACTTGGAGCGGCAAGGCAAGGTGAACCCGCCTCAAGGTGGAGGATTCCACAGCACCGCCGGCACGTCCAGCTTTGAAGAGCAGGAGGGGCAGGACGAACAGCGCCGGGAGAGTGGGGCGGATACCTTTATGCAGACCCTAGACCGGATCGGGAAGTTCTGTGCGAAGGTGATTAAAAGAGCCAACAACACTACCTTTGAAGTATTGAAGGACAACGAGAGTAAGGTGAGGTTTCCCGTAACAGTCCTGGCTTTGCTGGTGATTTTCGCACCGCACATTACTCTGCCCCTGATTCTTATTGGCCTGTTCTTTGGGTTCCATTATCGGTTTGTGGGTGTGGGATTTAGCGATCTATAGCACACGGCGAGAGGTGAGTCTAGGTGGGAGCACGGATTCTGGTAGTAGAGGATGAGGTGAAGTTTGCCCGCTTTGTGGAGCTGGAGCTTACCTATGAAGGGTACTCTGTCACAAAGGCCTACGATGGCCGTACAGGCCTGGAAATGGCAGAAAAGGAACAGTTCGACCTCATCTTGCTCGATGTGATGCTGCCGGGGCTAAACGGTATTGAGGTGCTCCGCCGGATCCGCCGGGTGAGTTCCGTTCCCATCATTATGCTTACCGCCAGAGACAGTGTGATGGATAAAGTATCAGGGCTTGACCTTGGCGCTGATGACTACATCACCAAGCCATTTGCCATTGAAGAGCTGTTGGCGCGGATTCGGGCCGCGCTGCGCAAACAAGCTAGAAGCCCCCAGAGCCACGTGCTGACAGCGGGGCTTCTGGCGCTTGATCCTAACAGCCGCCAAGTAAGGTATGGGGATATTCCCATTGAACTGACGAAGCGGGAATTTGACGTCCTGCACTATCTTTTGGAAAACAAGGGCATTGTGGTGAGCCGGGAGTCCCTACTGGAAAACGTGTGGGGTTTTGATTTCGCGGGCGAAACCAATGCAGTTGATGTATACATTCGCTTCTTGCGGAGCAAAATCGATGAAGTGTTCGGCATCAAGTTAATCTCCACAGTCCGTGGAGTGGGATATGTGATTCGCGATGAGGAATAATCAGCAGCACAAAAAGGTTACTACTATCGGGTTCTCCCTGGGATCCAAACTGAACATCCAGCTCTGGCTGCGCCTGTTTAGTCTCTTTTTAGTGCTTGATCTGGTCTTGCTGGGTGGGGTGTTGGTAGGGACAGGGTATTATGCGGAACAGGTGGTAGCAGAAGTGCACCGCACTGGCCCGGTTGTCTTTGGCAGGGAGATGGGAGGAATCACCGTCAACCAGCTCACAGGGCCTCCAGAGGGATGGACTGTCCCTCAGGTGTTCCAGCGTTTCTTGCCCAAAGAGACGGCCAACGGCTCTCGCCTGGTTAGGTGGGATGGAGATCCGGACCTTTCGTGGTGGGATATTCTCGGTACCTTTAGCTACCATGTGCACCTTAAGGACCAAGGCCTAGCCTATGCTTTCAGCGTTGGCCGGTTGCTTAGGGTGTTTGCCCTAATCTTAGCTGCAGTATTTGCGCTGCAGCTCTATTCTTTAGCAGCCAATATCTTCAGCCAGTCCCAAGTGATCCGCAAGACCCTTCAGCCCATCTCTGAGCTGGCGGAAAAGGCCCAGACCCTGAGCCAAGCCCGGACTCCCTTTTACCCAGGAGAAGTGCAGGCGTTAGCAGGCAAGTTGGAAGGCATTACCGCTGCCAAGTTAGACACACGCATTGAACTTGAGTCCACCCAGGACGAGCTGAGAAGCGTGGCCTCGGCCATCAATGGGCTGTTAGACCGCATTAATCACGCGTACCAGATGCAGGCCCGGTTTGTTTCTGATGCTTCACATGAACTGCGCACCCCTATTGCCGCGATCCAAGGTTACGCAAATTTGCTGGACCGCTGGGGCAAGCACGATCCGGAGGCCTTGGAAGAGTCTATTGCCGCGATTAAGGAAGAAGCCTCTAACATGCAGGATTTAGTGGAACAGCTCCTCTTTCTTGCCCGTGGAGACAACAACACCATGTCCCTAGAGATCGAGCCTTTTGACCTTGGTGCGCTCGGCGAAACCATTGTCCGGGAGTACCAGATGCTTGATGAGGACCATGAGTATGTATCTTCCTTTGAATCTGTGCTGGTGGAAGGGGATCAAGGCCTAATCAAGCAGGCTGTGCGGGTTCTGGTGGATAACGCCCGTAAATACACCCCTGCCGGCGGTAAGATCAAGCTGCTGGTGAAGGGGGAAGGACGGCAGGCGCATATCACCGTGCAAGACGAGGGCATTGGCATCCCTCCAGAAGTCATCTCCCGCATCTTTGACCGCTTCTTCCGGGCCGATGAGTCTCGGGCTCGGGCCACTGGCGGAACAGGCCTGGGATTATCCATTGCTCACTGGATCGCCGACCGGCATGGGGGGCATATTGAGGTGCTCAGTAGGGAAAACGTGGGCAGCCGATTTACCCTAGTCCTCCCTGCACTGCCCCCCACCACCGAGTCAGAGAGCTAGTCTTTGTCCTTTCTCGTTCTAACATGGCTTCGGGTAGAAGGTTGGTTATCAGGGTTAGGCATGGTCTCCATCTGCACCTTCTGGCTTTGGGGTTCCCTACCTGTGGGGCTGCCTGGTGGACGGTGGACTTCCTCCAAACGTTCAGGTTCTTTGTAGCCTTTGCGTCCTAAAAAGTCTTTTGAACGGGGCATATGAAACCCTCCTATTTTTGATGTATGGGTTATTATCCCCTTGAGGCCCTGGAGCATGTTGGAAAAGAATGAGCAGGACATTGCTTCTAGTTCTCGAAGTATGAAAGACACAGAATATTGGTGCAAGGGGGTAGCTAGATGGAGAAACGGGTTGGACAAGCAATTGAAGTTGTTCCCCGAATAAGTGCTGAACTGCTCAGGCAGTTCATGGAAGATGTATTCGTTGGGGTTGGCGTTCCGAAAGAAGATGCGGAGACCATCGCGGACGTTTTGATCACCGCAGATTTGGCGGGCTTTGATTCCCACGGTATCAGCAGGCTGAAGCCCATCTATTATAACCGCATTAAGGACGGGATTCTGTCCCCTATCACCAAAATCGATGTTGTTCGGGAAGGCCCCACAACCGCACTTCTAGACGGCAACAACGGAATGGGCCATGTAATCGCCAAGCGGGCCATGGAAATGGCCATTGACAAGGCACGCACATACGGCATGGGCATGGTGGCTGTGCGGAACTCCAGCCACTATGGGATTGCTGGGTATTATACTAACATGGCGGCGGATGCAGGCATGATCGGCATCTGTGGCACAAATGCGCGGCCGTCCATTGCCCCCACCTTTGGCGTAGAGAACATGTTGGGCACCAATCCTTTGTCTTTTGCTATGCCTACTGATGAAGAGTTTCACTTCTCCTTGGACTGCGCGACTAGTGTTAGCCAGCGCGGCAAAATCGAAGTCTATGCCCGCCGAAATCAGCCCGTGCCAGAGGGTTGGGTAATCGGGCACGACGGCACGAGCAAGACAGACCCCCATCAGATTCTCGAGGAGCTCACCCAGGGCTTGGCTGCTCTAGCGCCCCTTGGAGGCATCTCTGAGGAGACAGCGGGCTATAAAGGCTATGGCTATGCCACTGTGGTGGAGATCCTATCGGCAGCACTCCAAGGAGGTCCCTTCCTCAAGGCCCTTTCTGGCGTCCAGGATGGCAAGAAGGTACCGCATCGCCTTGGCCACTTCTTCATCGCCATCGATGTTAGTGCGTTTACTGAACTCGATGAGTTCCGCCACACCACTGGCGAGATCCTCCGGCAGCTGCGGGCTTCTAAGAAGGCGCCTGGCCATGACCGGATCTACACTGCGGGGGAGAAGGAATACTACACCCGGCAAGAGCGGGCTAAGAATGGGATACCCATTAATGAAAGCCTGCAAAAAGACATGAGAGTACTCCAGGAAGAACTGGGCCTCAAGTACGAGTTCCCGTTCTAACTTAGGCGACTGTAGTCCATGCCCAAGCTCCTCGCGCAGGAGTTTGGGCAATCTCTAACTATGGGGCAGAGGAACACATGAACCGACGAGGCATTGTTACATCAGCCGCGCTGGTAGCAGGTGGAGCATCGATCCTGGCTTGGATTGGCCTGTACAACTATCCTGTATTCCATGTGGCCACCGAGCTCGTAGGGATCGCGATTTGTGCCTCGGTTTTTTCCATTGGTTGGAATGCCAGGCATATCACCAATCAGGACCACTTCGCCATTATGGCAAGCGGTTTCTTGGGTTGTGCTATCCTTGAGTTCCTCCACATGCTAGCACACGGCCATTTTCCTGCTGTGTTTTTTGCGAATCCTAATGCGACTGTGCATTTCTTGCTTGCGGCCCGCACCATCATAGCGGTCGCCTTCCTCCACGCACTTTATGTGCGGGAGCGCAAGATACAAGTAGATCAGGAAGTTGTCTTGGCAGCGTATGTCTTTGCAGCACTGGGCGCGGCTTTTTGGATTACGAGAAGTTCACGATCGGTAGGACCCTTCGTTCCTGACCTCCAGTGGCTTCCGCAGCTGGTGTGGCGTTGGGCAGTTAACGGAGGTATTCTTCTGGGGCTTTCCCATCTGCTTCGCAGGCCAATTAGTATTTCCCTCCGCAACAGGGTTTTCTTGATGGTCATTATGGTCTCGGAAGTTGCAGGGCAGTTTGCCTTTGCTGTGCAGACAGATCTGGGTGGCACCGTGTCAGTCCTGGGCCATCTGTTCAAGATCCTGACGCGGCTCTGTGTCTACCGTGTGCTGGTCATCAGCACTTTGAAAGACCCGTATCGGACCCTATTTCAGGATTTGACTGAAGCGGTCCAGCTCATGCGGGCCCAACTCCACGACATGATCAATGATCTGACCCTAGCATCAACCTATCTGCAGATGAACCGCATCGCAGAAGCTCAGCAGTGCATCGAGGTGATCGCCGCGGACCTCTCCGATAGGTACAATTACACAACCCTTCCTAACGACGCCTGGTACCAGATCATTGCAGCCAAATCAGACCTTGCCCAGGAGCAGGGGATAGAGTTTCTGTGCAAGCTGAATGCCCCCCCGCCCGATGACTTCCACCAGAGGCGCCTCCTGCCGAAGTTGGTGGGTAATCTCTTGGACAATGCCATGGATGCGGTGGCAGGAGCACCTGAGCCGAGGATCATCTTGGAATGGAACCGGTCGCAGGAGGGGACGGTGCTCAAGGTAACCAATAGCGGTTCAGAGATTCCCCCAGAGCTGAGGCCGAGGATATTTGAACCAGGTTTGAGCACCAAAGGTAAAGACAGAGGCTTTGGACTAACCATCTGCCAAAAAATCGCTAATGAGCTCGGTGCCAGCCTCACAGTGGACAGCAATGCGGAGGCCACCACCTTTACTCTGATCCTGCCTCAGGCAGGTCAGGAGCATGCCGCGGGGGACGAGGCCCGCTGATGATCAACTATCATCCCGGCCGCCATCGTCGTCCCAGTCATCATCATTATGGTCTTTCACTTGCAGCTCAACCACACCCCGGGAATCATCGGTAAGGACGTACTCAAACTCGAACTCCCTGACATCTGTCTGGGCAATGGCAAGCTGAT
Source organism: Peptococcaceae bacterium 1109 (assembly GCA_001028815.1). Taxonomy (GTDB): domain Bacteria; phylum Bacillota; class Limnochordia; order Darwinibacteriales; family Darwinibacteriaceae; genus 1109. The sequence continues at coordinate 461,585 of LDJB01000002.1, read as the reverse complement.
CGAGGACAGCTTGGATAAGAGTTAAGGGCTCGTCGGCGGGGAGGGGTGGTATGGCGCCCGCGATGGCTTCGATCTGGTCCACAGCTTCTTGGCCAGTAATTTCGCCTTCATCTGGGCGGTCGCCGCGCCGAATGGCCGCCCTGGGGTCCTGATCTCCGCTGGCAGCATAGGTCAACTTGACCTCTCTGTCGTTGACCAGTTCGATTTCCAGGTCCAATCTGCGCAGATCTTCTAGGCGGTTGCCAGGGGTGGCCACTTGAGAGCGGATCTCTTCCCCTGTCTTAGGGCTCTGTTTGGGCTGAAGCCAGCCTTGCCCGTAGGCCAGGGCTCCTGCGATGACGGCAACAACCAGGAAGGGGATAAACCGCTGGATTTTCACGGTGATTGCTCCTTTCTCTAGTCCTAAACCTAGTCTGCCCAAAATCGGTTCAGGAAATGAAAGGAGGTACCCAGAAGGGATCTAGCGTATATGGGTATTGCAGGGTAAGTCACGGGAGAGACTGAGGAAGGAGGAAGAGGGCGAAGAAAAGGGCTTGACATTTCGCTTAATAAGAGGTATTATCAATACTGACAGATGGATGATATTAGCAATGAGGAGGCTGACACATGAGTAAGAACTTAGTTGGACTGCCAGTGGACGGAAGCAAACGGGTGGTAGAACACCTCAACAAGTATCTCGCAAACTTGCACGTACTCTACACCAAGCTCCACAACTATCATTGGAACGTAGAGGGCCAGGGTTTCTTCACCATCCATGCCAAACTGGAAGAGATCTATGATGGCGTTAACGAAGAAATCGATGCGGTAGCAGAAAGAATCCTTATGCTCGGCGAGCGCCCCTTGGCTTCTCTGGCAGATTACCTAAAGGTAGCTGACCTCAAGGAAGCTCCAAGCGAAGGCATTCAAGGCAAGGAACTCATCGAGATCTTGCTCGCCGATTTCCAAGCCATGATTAACAGCCTGCGCGAAGGCATCGAGACCGCTCAAGAAGTGGGCGACGAGGTCACCGTAGACATGATGATTGGCGCACTCAGCAATCTGGAAAAGCAAGTCTGGATGCTGGATGCATTCCTCAGGAAGTAAAGCATATCACTTCAGCCAGCCCCCACTACCCAGGGGGCTGGTTTTTTTCGCGCACAGTTAGATCATCTGCCAGCGCTTTCCCTTACCCTCTTCTACGAGCTGGAAAATACAAGGCCCGCGGAAGAAGAACTCGTAGGAAGGGCTGTAATCAGCAAGTTCCTGGCGAAATGCTGCAAAGCGGGGTGGCAATAGCCTTGTGGCTAGGGTAATATGGGGATGGTAGGGCCTGGACTCTACGGGAACGCCAAACTGAGCCAAGGCTTGGGCCAGCTCCCTTTGGTAGGCCACGAGCTCCGGAGTGGGTTCAACATTGACGAACAGCACCGCTTTGCCGAAATTGCCGATACCCTCGCCCCGGATGGGAAACTCACCGCACTTAGCCGTTACTCCTTGGACAATGGCATACAGCTTGTGGTAACCATTGGCCCACTGGAATGGCGGAATCAGGGTGATGTGGGGCGCTGTGCGAGGGGCTCGGAACCGGCGCCGCCAAGCTTCAATTTCCTTCTCCAGCGTGGGCGGAAGGGCGATGCCGATGAAAAAACTCTCCATATCCAGCATCCTTTCATGGGAGGTAATACTATGCCAATTGATGAACGCACCTTAACTCACCGCTACCCAATGCTTATGTCCATTATACCGGAAATTAGAGAGGCCTGCGATCTGTTGGAACGGGCTTTTCGCGATGGTAAGAAGCTCTTGGTGTGCGGCAATGGAGGCAGCGCTGCCGATAGCGAGCACATTGTGGGCGAGCTGATGAAGGGGTTTATAAGAAGGCGGCCAGTGGGAGAAGGGTTAAGGGAGCGCCTTGAAGGGCTCGCCGGGAGTGAGGGCGCGGTGCTAGCAGAGCACCTCCAGGAGGCTCTGCCAGCCATATCCTTGAGCAGTCACACCTCGCTCATAAGTGCGGTGGGCAACGACACAGGCTATGAATATGCTTTTGCACAGCAAGTCTTAGGTTACGGCCAGCCCGGCGATGTACTCCTGGCCATTACCACCTCAGGCAACTCCCGCAATGTGGTACATGCCTGCCTTGTAGCCCGGGCTCTGGGCCTAACGGTTATCGGGTTTACAGGCGAGGGTGGGGGAAAAGTGGGTCAACTGAGCCACTGCCTCATTGCGGCCCCAGACAAGGAAACTGCCCATGTGCAAGAGCTTCAGCAGGCCATCTACCACTACATCTGCGCGGAAATCGAAAGGCGGTTCTTCCCGGAGTAAAGTTCTGTTGCTGTGGGGCACCACATAAGGTATAATTAACGCAAGCAAAGATTCGAACGAACGACCGATTGAGATAAAGGAGTTAATGCCTATGAACACCACCCAGGAAGAGCAAATCTTGGCAGCAGCATACACCTGCATCTCCCGGGAAGGCTACGGAAACATCAGCCTCCGGCAGATTGCCCAAGAGGCAGGGGTAGCAGTGAGCCAGATAAGCTATCATTTCAAGAACAAAGAAGGGCTGCTCCTCGCGGTCATTGCCCAGGCAGCCCACAAGTATCACCACCTCATGCAGGCAACTATCGCGGAGTATCAGTCCCCTGAGGAGAAAGGGGAACGTCTTATCAGTCTGCTCAAAGAGGCCCTCATCAAGGATTCGGCGGTCTTTAGAGTGATCTATGATTCCGCTGGCCTAGCTTTGTTTTCCGACACGTTTCGAGAAAAGATGCAAGAGGTGTTTGCCGGCATCAGGCGGCAAATCGTGGAGGAGGTTCAACATGCGGTTGCCGACCCAGCGGAGGCCGCGCCCATGTCCCGCTTGATGTTTGGAGTAGTCTTAGGGACCGCGATTCAGTATCTCCTGGAACCAGAAGACCCTGCTATTCTCGATTCCCTTGACATGCTTGTCCGTTTCTTCAGGTAGTACAGAGAGGTGGTACCTATGACTTGGCTGAGAAAGTCTGTCCTGCGGTGGCCGTGGCTCTATGTAGCCCTGGCCGCAGTCTTAACTCTGATTACGGCATCTCTTATTCCTAGGCTGCAGTTTGATGCCAGTATCACGTCCATGATCCCCGATGATGATCCAGTACTGGCAGAACTGCTGGAAGTCACTGAGGAATTCGGTTCCCAAGAACTGTTTGCAGTGGCGCTGCGGGCAGAAGATGTCTATACCCCAGCAGTCCTCCAGAAGATCCATAGGCTAGCACAGGAGATTGAAGCCTTGCCTGGGGTCAGCCAAGTAGATAGCCCCTTGAGCGCTCAGATGATCGAGAGTGGTTTCTTCGGGATAGACATTCGCCCGGTGGCCGACGGTGTCCCCCAGTCCCCTGAGGAGATCGAGGCTTTTCGAGCGGATTTCACCCACACCCCCTACGCGGGGCGCCTGATCACTACTGATGGGCGGGGCGCAATGCTTTTGGTCAAGTTTGAGCCGTGGGGTGAGGATGAGAAGCGGGCGGTGGTAGAGGAAATCGAGAGGATCGCCCAGCGCTACGAAGGGCCCGAAGAGATTTCGGTGGTCGGGGACCTCTACATCTTCCATTACACAGAATACGCGATGCAGCGAGACCTATTTAGGTTGGTCCCCTTCGTGGCTATCGTGATCATCGCGGTGCTGTACTGGACATTTCGCTCGTTCTTGGGCGTGTTCATACCCCTGTTGACTGTCACCATAAGCTTAGTGTGGACCCTGGGACTTATGGCCCTCTTTGAGGTGCCCATTTCCATCATCTCTATGGTCTTGCCCATGATTCTTATGACGCTGGGGATCGCTTCAGGCATTCATATCCTCAACAAGTATCAAGAACTGTTGGGGCAGGGCTTGGAGAAGAGCGCGGCTCTAGAGCGTACCTTTAGAGAGATCACCTCACCGGTGGTGATGGCGGCCCTAACCACATCAGCAGGCTTTGCCTCGCTGGTGACGGCTTTCGTCCGCCCCATTAGGGAGTTTGGCATTTTTACTGCCTTTGGAGTAGCCGCTGCCATGGGGCTGTCCCTCACCCTTGTTCCTGCAGTGCTCTCCTTGGTGAACCCACCGCCAGTAAAGGGGGAGAAAGAAGGAGCCTCAAAGACACTGCTTGGTCGTGGGCTGCAGCGGGTGGCACGCCTGGCTCTCAGCCGCGGCACCCTGGTACTGGCGGTGGGAGCCGGCCTACTTGTGGTGATGGCCGTGGGGGGTAGCAGGATTCAGCTGGAGAGCAACATTGTAAACTACTTCGATGAGCGTACGCCCATTCGGCAAGCGACGGCTACGGTAGAAGAGGTCTTTGGAGGCAGCATGCAGCTGGCAGTGGTCTTCGATACAGGCGAGCCTGACGGGATCAAAGATCCAGAGGTCCTGGGCAGAATAGCCAAGACTCAAGAGTACCTCAACTCCTTCTCCACCATCAATCACCCTACTTCCATCGTGGATGTGCTGAAACTCCTGAACCAGGCCTTGTGGGACGGTGATCCGTCCTTCTATACCATACCTGAGAGCCGAGAGGCCGTGGCTCAGCAGCTCCTGCTTTTTACCATGCAGGGGGGCTCAGGCCTAGATTCTATGGTGAGCTATGACTACCAACAGGCCCTGATCAATGCCCAAATGAAAACCTTAGATGCGGGGGAACTCGCAGCGGTGATCCGGGCAGTGGAAGATTACGTGGAGGCCGAATTTGGCGGTGACCCAAGCCTTACCGTAACGGTGACTGGGACGCCCAAGGTGATGATGCGGCTCATGGATCGCTATGTGCAGACCCAGATTTCCAGTTTGGTTACATCATCTGTAGGGGTAGGGTTAATCGTGGTACTCCTCATGGGATCAGCTGCCTTGGGGCTCCTGTGCCTAGTGCCTCTGCTCTTCACCGTGGTAGTGAACTTTGGCGCCATGGGTTTCGTGGGCGTTCCCCTGGATGCGGTTACCTCAATCATTGCCAGCCTCGCCATTGGCCTGGGTATCGACTATGCCATTCACTATGTAAGCCGCTACCGCTTGGAGCGGGAAGCGGGCAAAAGCTTTGACCAGGCCGTCCTGGCCGCTGGAACCACCTCCGGGCGCGCAATCTTTTTCAACTCAGCGGCATTAATCGTAGGCTTTTTGGTACTCGCTTTCTCCAGGTACTTCCAGGCCATTGCCATCTTTGGTTACTTAATGGCTTTGACCATGGTGATCAGCAGCCTCGCCACTTTGGCAATTATCCCGGTGCTCCTGCGTTTCTATGAAAATCGTAAGCTGGAAAGGGGTAGAAGAATGAGAAGGATGGCAGTATTGTTTGTAGCTCTTGTGCTTGGCATATCTAGCGCTGCCTGGGCTGTGGACCTCTCTGGAGATGATATTCTCAGCCAGATCGAGCTGGGGAATCTCCTGGCAGGTTCAGGAACCGCAGAGCTGGAGATGATCACAGAGAATCCTAACGGGGCCCAAAGAAGCTATACTCTGCGGATTTACCGCATGCAGGATGAGACTGGGGAGAAGCAGCTGCTAGAGTACCTCGCCCCTGCGGACGTGCGGGGCACGAAGTTCTTGTCAATTAAGGAAGGGGATGGCCCCAGCCAGATGTGGCTGTATATGCCTGCCCTAGGCCGGGAAAGGCGGATTGCCGCGAACATGACCGGCGATAAGTTCATGGGAACGGACTTTACCTATGAGGAAATCGCGGGGGATTTTGATTACGAGGAGCAGTATTCAGCAGCGCGCCTCCCTGATGAAACTGTGGATGGGTACGGGGTGTACGTCCTGGACTTAGAGCCCGGCGCAGATGCTCCCTATGAGCGGGTAAAAATGTGGGTAAGGCATGAGGGCATGCTCCCTATGAGGTTGGAACTCTTCGGGCACGGAACGGCTGAGCCGTCCAAGACGCTGCAACTGGGGGATTTCCGCGAAGTGGAGGGTGAGATGATCCCTCACTACTTGGAGATGCGGGACGAGTTGGCAAAAACCCGCACCATCATAAAGCTGTCGGAGATCAGTTCAGAGGGCGTGGCCGAGGACATTTTCTCCTTGCGTTATCTCAGGCGCTAACACTTAAGGAGGGCGAGAATCATGCGTAGAGGGCTAAGCGCGCTAGCTTTAGTCGTGGTATTGGTGTGGAGTGCCACAGCATGGGCAACTTCGGTGGGGGGTGAACTGACGGCTAGTGTTGTGTACGAGCTTGAGGAGGGGATTGCTGCTATGCCTCTCCAGGCTAAAGTGGCTTTCAGCGATGACCTCCAAGGGAAAGGGAAGCTGTACCTGGAACTAAAGGGGACGTTTGATCCAGTGAGTGAGGCAAACAACCTCGCACTGGGGGAAGCCTATGGTGCGGCTTACCTTGGGGACGTGGATCTGACTATAGGGCGAAAGGTTATCAGTTGGGGCACTATAGATGCCTTTGGCCCCACCAACTACTTCGCGCGGCTGAGCGAAGCTGCCCTCCTGCAAGGTTCCATCACCGGTGAACCTGTTACAGGAGTGCAAGTTGCGTACTACAGCCCTAACTGGTCCGCCACAGGCGTAGTTCTCCCCATCTTCTCCCCCCAGCAGCTGAGCCCCATGATGCGGGAGGCGCTCCTGAAAGAGCCTAGTGGGAACATGATCTTGGCGGTGATTGAGTCAGCAGAAGTCCCTGAGCGTTCCCTAGTCAACATGGAATGGGGCGCCCGGGTAGAAACCAACCTGAAAGGGTGGGACGTTCAGCTGAGCGCGTACAGCGGTTTTGAACCTTTGCCCGGAATCCAACTTGTTGCCCCTATGGGAATGACTACATCTGACATACTCATGCCCATCCCCAAGGCGGAGTACCGCCGTCAATGGTATGTGGGCGGTGCAGTGGCAGGTTTTGTGGGTGATTTAGGGATCAAAGGAGAAGTGGCATATGGTGGGCCTGCGCCTTTCGCTCAGGGCGAGGGCGAGGCCTTGGTTGCGCCGCTCTCTCAGAACAAGAAAGCCTGGGAGGGGACGGTGGCACTGGAGTACATGGTGCCCGTAGGCAGCGGCCTCCTTATCCAAGGGCAGTATATTTACGCAGGGAGCGGTAGTTTGTTCAGCCCCTATCAGGAACCGGCCGGGGAGCCGGGGGCCGAGCCAGAGCCAGCCCACTACCTCATGGGCCGCCTGTCGTATAACTTCACCTTGGAAGACAGCGTTGAGCTTACTGCCCTCTACAGCATGGAAGATGGCAGCGCACTCCTCTTGCCTGGGTTCACCTACCGGCTGCCCCAAGGGGTGGAGCTCAAGGGTACACTTCTTAAGAACCTTGGCGATGGAGAAGGCGAACTTGACCTTGTCCCAGATCAAGTCCGCCTCTCAGTTGGATATCGCTTCTAGCCTAAAATGTGTTTGCCTTCAGGCCGATGCCCAGTTGGGTGTCGGCCTTCCATATATGCCGGACAGTGACAAAGTAATGGCGGCCAAACTCAGCGGAGAAACCTAAGTACGGCTTGCCTTCCCCAAAGTGGTATCCAAGGCTGGCCACAAGTTGGATCAGGGGTATATCATCTTGGAGCCTCAGAGCGACTTCACTGCCCAGGGAAGCCTTGGTGAAATCGAACATCCCGGCAATGCTTACTCTATCCTGGATGGGCAGCCCCAGCTCCAGTCCAAGGTTGGACAGCTTCAGAAAGGGTTTGGGACGAGGCCAGTGCTTGGCAGCCCCTGAGGCGGATTGGACATACTCGTAGGGGCTTGCAGCGGCCGCAGCCACTAGATCGGGCGTGGAGAATCCTGCGATGGCATACCGCCCAGCTGCCGGATCCCAGTGGGTGAACTGGGCGAGGGCATCAGACTTCGCAGAGGGGTTCGCAACGGGGTGCTTTTCCACCACATCAGAATCGAGTAGAGTGGGATTGCGGTAGATATATACACTGTAATACCGTGTGTTTAGCTCCGGCTCAAACCGGTTAGTTGCTGATGCAAGGGCCCGGGCCAGGGTCTGGTGATCTTCATGGTCATCGTAAATACTCACTGTATTATGCACCGCGCCTGGGTAAAGGGTGGCAAAGAACTCAATCGTTCTCTCCACCGCCTCCTGGGGAATGGCCCCGTCGGGATAGTCGAAAAAGATTACGTTTTCTGGCCCGACCCCCAGGACCTGTAGAGCGGCTAAGGTTTCATTGACTCTCGCTTGTCCAAACTCCCCAGGGCTGAGCTGGTACGATGTGCCATCGGGCCCCTTCAGCCCATGGCGAGCTAGTGAGTTTTCTCCCTTAGTAAAAAAGATGAAGTAGTTGGTGTTGCATGCCAAGACCGATTGGTGGATGGCATCGGCCATGCCGATGGTTTCATCGTCTGGATGGGGCAGGTACCAGATCATCACTGAGTGTCCTTCCGCACGCACTGGCACAGCCAGCACCACCACCAACGCAAGGAGCATGACAACTCGGCGATAGCTCATTAGAAGCGTCCTCCAATCACTGCAAACCTAAACTCTAGCTCTTGGGTATGGGCCCGCTTAAGCCCAGCCTGTACATCAATGGGATAGAGGCCAAAAAGGCGCACTTCGCTTCCGATTCCCCCATGTACATCAAAGGCTGTGTCCGCACCCAAGGTATGCTCGATGTCTACTCCAGCGAAAAAGTACGGCCGGACTAAGGCTGCTTCTGCCACGGGAGTGAAGCCACTGGTGGGGTAGATCCGCGCAAGAGGCGCCACCTGAACAAACGACTCCTGCGCCGGAAGGCGCCGTTGACCCGCCCCCACATCTAATCCTAAGGCCAGGGATGTGCTAGCCAGCAGCTTGGGATTGTGTAGGCTCACCTTCCACCAGTCTTCCCCCTTGGTCTGGTAGGAAGCCTTCAGAGTTGTGCTTCCCCAGAAGGGAACACTCTCCGCCTGCAGGCGATAGCCAATCCCATCCCATGTGGAGCTTGTGCGCAGCCCCAGGCTGATTTTGCCTACCCCAGGTTGGGTTAGGCCCACATAGCCCTCGTGGCCCCTATCTCCCAGCCAGTAGCGGTAGCCTGCGCTCAGCCACCCCAAGGGCCCACCGCTAACTTCCAAACCTATTCCATACGGGCTCTCCAGTTCCAGCCCGGGCTTAATGGAGAACCTAGGTTTAACCTGTGCTGCCGCCTGTTTTGCCGCGGTGATGATTTTCAGCATTTCCTCGTCAGAAAATCCTTCTTGCTCGTAGGGGACAAACTGAAAATCTGGGTCTTCCGCCAGGATAGCCCTCTTGATCTCCTCCATATAGGCCAAACCGGAAGCATATCCCTGCTCAATAAAGTAATCTGCCCGCTGGAAATCCATGTAGGAGTCAAACTTCACTTCTGGGACAATGATAACATCGGCCCCTTCCGTGTTGAGCTGGACGTAGCCATCGATCATAAACCACATGGTAAGCTGGACGTTATTCAGGATGTTGTTGAAATCCACTTCGGGGAGTTCCTTCTTCACATCCACCGCAATGATCACATCCGCTCCCTTGTCCTCAGCTACATTCGCGGGGACAGCGTTTTTCATGCCCCCATCCACGTAGTACTTCCCCTGGATTTCTACTGGCGGGAAAAGCCCAGGAATGGACATGCTGGCCCTCACTCCTGTGGCAGCGGAGCCTTGCCCTAAAGCAACCTCTTCTCCTGTGAGCAGTTCGGTAATCACTGGGTAGAAGGGGATGCCTAGTTCGCTGATGCTCTGCCCGTGGAGTAGGACATCTAAGTAGCGCTCAAACCTCGTGGTGTCCACTATGCCACCCTGGGGAGGTATAAGGATCTGCACCAGTTGGCTTAGATCCAGGCTGGCGATGAGCATCTCCATGTTTTCCACTGAGTACCCTGCAGCGTAGAGGCTGGCCACAATACTTCCCATGCTCGTCCCCACAAGGATGTCAATGGGTATGCCCTGCTCTTCTAAGGCTTTAATCAGTCCAATGTGGCTAAAGCCTCGGGCCGCGCCTCCTCCCAACACAAGCCCCACCTTGGGCGGGGCTGCGGCTAGTGCCAGGTTGGCTACTGTGAATAAAACTACGACTGCACAGAGAGCGGTAATAAGCAAACTTCTTCTTTTCAAGCTATCATCTCCCTCGAATGGAAGTTCGATGGATCGTCCGGCTTTTCCTGGTGAGACTTGCAGGAAGCGGAAGGTAAAATCCGGCATGCCTGCCTTTGAGGTGCGCACACTAAGCAGGACATCTTGCAGAAAGGTGGAGAAGCTGTGCGCAAACGTCCTAAGCCGGACGACCGGAGCGACAATGTTGACCGCCTCCAAGAGCAAGTGGTAAACACCATTGAGAATCTGGAGGAAGCTCACGAGACTCTCCGGAACCCTGATCTTCCCCCGGAACAGCGGGAGCGGATCATCGCCAAGAACCGCCGACGGGAAGAGGCCATTGCGGGGAAGCGGGAAGAGATTCGGGACGAGTACGAGTTCCAACAACGACAAAAGGATTAACAGAAACAACGCAAAAAGGCGCGTGTACAGGGCATTCCCCTGGACACGCGCTTTTCTGTTGCGGCACAGGATTTACGGTTTCAGGTGGCAAATATTAGTAGTGTAAAGACCGAAAGGAGTGAAAGATACAGTGGACGTTCGCACAGCCATCGAAAAGCGGCGCAGCATTCGGAAGTATGCGAGCCGGGAGTTGACTCGAGAGGAAGTGGATCTCCTCCTCACCGCTGCGCAGCTTGCACCCTCGGCCCGCAACCGCCAGGAGTGGAGGTTTATTGCTGTCACAGAAAAGGAGCTTATCCAAAAGGTTGCCCAGATTTCAGGTCAGGATTTTCTTGGGGGAGCGCCCATGGTAATTGCGGGAGTGGGGCTAGAGCCAACGCGGGTGATGCGCTGCGGAATACCCCCTTATATTGTGGATGTGACAATCGCCCTTACGCAGGTATCCTTGCTAGCGGTAGAGATGGGTTTGGGGACGTGCTGGATTGGGGGATTCCCCCAAGAGGAAATGAGGCAGCTTCTGGGGATACCGGAGGAACACCAAATCGTGCAGCTTATGGCTGTGGGCTATCCTGAAGAGGAGCCGGCCCCGCGGCCCCGGCGCCCCTTCGCAGAAATAGTGTCGTATAACAAATTTTAGATGGAGGAAGATGCCTATGGCTGATAAAGTCCGTATCGGGATTATTGGAGCTGGGAACATCGCCCAATCTGCTCACATCCCCGCGTACCTTGCCCAGAAGGATGTGGAGCTTTACGCAGTGTACGACATCAAGGAATCCCGTGCCCGGGAAGTGGCAGAGAAGTACGGCTTTAAGTATGCTGCCAAAAGCCTAGAGGAACTTGTGGGTATGGATGAGCTGGACGGGATAAGCGTGTGCACCTGGAATAACGGCCACATGGAAGCAGTGATCGCCGCGGCCAATGCAGGGAAACACATTCTGTGCGAGAAACCTATGGCCATGACAGTTGCAGAGACAGAGGCTATGGCGGAAGCGGTGCGCAAGAACCAGGTCACTTTCATGATGGGCTTTGTTTCCCGCTTCCGGTCAGACAGCAAGGTTATTAAGGAGCTGGCAGAGGCGGGCAGGTTCGGGGACATCTACTACGCTAAGTGCGGGTTTATCCGCCGCCGGGGTACTCCTCTAGGTTGGTTTACTGACCTAAGCAAGGCGGGCGGAGGCCCCGTGATCGATATTGGAGTGCATATCATTGATTTGACATGGTATTTCATGGGCAAGCCTGATCCGGTGAGTGTCAGCGCGGTGACGTACTCCAAAATCGGGGACTACAAGACCAAGGGTGTGAGCCGCTGGGAAGCCTTGGATACAGATGAGCTTGTCTTTGAAACAGAAGACTCTGCTGCAGCACTGATTCGCTTTAGGGACGGCTCGGCAATGACTGTTGATGTGAGCTGGGCAATTAACGGCAAGGAGCGGGGCTTCTACAGCGAGATCTTCGGTACAAAAGCTGGGGCGAGCCTGGAACCCTTCTGCATTTACGATGAGGTTGAGGGTTACCTCATGGACAGCACTCCCGTTGTGGAACAACAGGATGCATTTTTCAACGAGATCCGCCACTTCATTGACTGCATCAAAGGCAACCAGGAACCCATCGCCACTTTGGAAGATGGGATGGCTGTCCAAAAAATCCTAAACGGCATCTATAATTCAGCTCGTCTAGGACAGGAGGTTAAGTTGTAATGGACGCGATGTCCACCGTGTCTAATCTGTGGGGGATTGTTGTGCAGTATGCGGGCAGGCTCATACTGGCTGCCATAGTTTTCTTTGCTGGGCGCCAGCTAGTGAAGGTCGCTATCAACCTGGCAGAGCGGCGCATGACCAAGCTCCATGTGGAGGAGTCGCTGCATACGTTCTTGTCTTCGCTGCTCAGCATGGCTCTGCAGGCACTTCTACTCCTTTCGGTGGCAGCTACCGCAGGAATAGAAGTAACGTCCTTTGTGGCCCTCATCGGGGCAGCAGGCTTAGCTATAGGCCTTGCTTTCCAGGGTTCACTCTCAAACTTCGCGGGTGGGGTCCTGATTCTGCTCCTGAAACCATTCAAGGTAGGGGATTTCATCGAAGCAGGGGGCTATTCAGGTACAGTAAGGGAAATCCAGGTGTTCTACACCATCCTGCATACCCCTGACAACCAAAAGGTGATTCTACCCAATTCCACCCTCTCGAATGCATCCACAGTGAACTATTCGGCGAATCCAACGCGCCGGGCTAACATTAAGGTGTTAGTCTCCTTTGATTCTGATATTCAGCAGGTGAAAGAAGTCCTGCTCAATGCAGCAAGGGCAGTCCCTGGGCTCCTTGACGACCCTGCTCCGTTTGTTGCCTTAGGTGACTTTAGCCCGCACGGCATGGTGTTCTACCTTCGGGCGTGGGCACCTGTGAAAGACTACTGGACGTGCTATTTCAAGCTCAACGAGAACATCAAGGAAGGGCTAGATGCAGCAGGCATTGAGATTCCCTTTGAACAGCTTGATGTGCGTGTAAAACAAGGAAACCGGCCGTAGCCGGTTTTCTTAATTCATCCCTATTTCGTTGTCTGCATGGCAATGCCTTGGGCGAACTGCCTGCGGAAGACTATCAAGAGAAGCAGGGGCGGCAGCATGATGATGAGCAAGCCAGCCATGATGATGTTCCACTCCGCAGCGCCCCGCTCGGAGGTGTAGAGCATGCGCAGTCCAATCTGGGCCACGCGCATCCCCGAGTCCGTTGTGGCGATGTTGGGCCAGAGGTACTCGTTCCACATATAGACGAACTCAATCACGAGTAGAGCTGCTACGTTGGTCCAAGACAAGGGCAGGAGGATATTCCACAGATACTGCATAGGGGTTGCGCCATCGACCCGGGCTGCATCCGCGAGTTCCTGGGGTACGGTCAGGTAGAACTGCCGGAACAAGATAATCCCAGTAGTACTGGCAAAATAGGGGATGGTGAGAGCCCGGTACGTGTTCAGCCAGTTCCAACTGGCCATCATGCGGTACAGAGGAATGACACGCACAGGCAGGGGCATCATCTGGGTCACCATACACAGGGGGAACAAGAACCAGCTGCCCCTGAACTTGAAATGGGTAAATGCAAACGCCGCCATGATGGAGAAGGCGATCTTACCCACAGACACCACAACGGCAATGATAGCGCTGTTCTTCAAAAGGGTGCCCATATTGACCCGGTCCCACGCCGTTTTCATGTTGTTCCACAGTTGGTTGCCGGGGCGGAGAATGGGTGGAAAAGCATAGGCATCCTGATGGGTATGGGTAGCCATGACGAAGGCGTAATACATGGGGAAGGCTACCCCGATCAGGGTGATGATCAATATCGCGTGGGTTAGTACAGTATTCAGCGTTTTCCTGTTCATGTACTGTCACCCTCCTTCTAACGGTCGTAGACCGACTTCTTCGTAGATGTGTAGATCTGAACCGCCCCCACGATGGCGATCAAGACGAACAAGAACACAGATTGAGCTGCGGCCTGCCCTTCTTGCATCCGCCCGAATCCGTCCCTGTAGATCTTGTAGATGAGGAACTCGGTAGAGCGGTTGGGGCCCCCTTGGGTGACCACATCGATCATGCCAAAGGACTGGAAGAAGGCATACACAGTATTGACGAACACCAAGAAGGCTGTTGTGGGGCTGAGCATTGGGAAGGTTACAACCCAAAAGGTCTGCCAGGTGGTGGCCCCATCGATCCAGGCCGCTTCCTTCAGTTCGTGGGGGACGTTTTGGAGCCCAGCCACGAAAAAGCAAATATTGTAACCTAGCATAATCCACACCGATGCCGCTGTCACTAAGAGAAAGGCCGCCACTGGATCGGTAAAGTAGTTAATAGAATACCCGGTGGCACTGCCGATAAGACGAGCCATGATTCCAATCGCGGGATCAAAGATCAACGACCACATGACACCGGCAATGATGGGCGACATCGCGTAAGTCCAGATAAAAGCAATTTGGTAGAAGGCTGCACCGCGGATTTTCTGGGTGGTAAGAAGTGCGATGCAGAGCGCGATGGTTAGGCCAACGCCGATCACTAGCGCTGAAAAGATCATGGTGTTTCTAAAACTGAACAGGTACTCTGCGGAAGCAAACATCTCGACATAGTTTCGCCAGCCCACATTGCGCAGGGCGCCAAAAGGCGAAACCCGATGGAAAGACAAGTAAACCGCCTGCCCAAAGGGGATAATCAGAAAGATGGCGATTACCGCGATTGATGGCATGACTAAGGCATAGGGGAGAATGCGGTGATTAGGAAATCTGTTCAATTCGAAACCTCCTCGTGCTCCTAAAAACGTAAAGATCACCGGAGGAGAGGCTCCTCCGGTGATTTTAGGCGGGCCTAGCCCTCCTTCAAAAGGAGACTGTTATTCAAAGAACTCGTTGTACTCAGCCAAGAGAGCATTCACTTGCTCAGCAGAGTATTTCAGAGCAGCCTTAGGATCTTCGCCGTTGGCGATCTTCTCCAGGGCTGTCCGGACCCATTCCCGAGACTGGGCGAAGGGGCCCATCCGCATGCCTGCAGAGGCATTTGTATCTGTCTTGCCGCTGAGGATTTGGAGGAAAGCAGTCAAGTGGTTCGGGCTTTGGGTGAACCAGCCTTCGTCCATAAGAGCCTTCACAGCAGCGTTGGTTGCTGGGAAGTAGCCGGTGTTCTTGTGCCAGTAGACAGATACGTCGGTCCGAGAGAGATACTTGAAGAACTCGAAGATTACCTTAAGCTCAGCATCGCTCACCCGGTTGGAAACGTACAAGCTGTTGCCACCGATGAGAGAGTTGCCCCGGGCATACTTGGGGTTGGCAAGCCGCGGCAGGAAGGTTGTGCGGACTTCGAAGCTGTCCCCAACGGTCTTCAAGATTCCATCCAAGGAGGAAGTAGACTGCATCAGGAATGTAATCTCACCGCTTTGGAAAGCAGCGTTAGCATTGTACTCCGCTCCACCGTAAATCCAGACATTGTCCTTGGCCATCTTCGCCCAGATGTCAAGGAGCTCGTCGGTGAATTCGTTGGGCCAGCTTACCTCGGTGGGGCGCCCTAGACGGCCGTTGCCCATGTTGGCATACTCCAGGTCGTGGAGGGATAGGGCATTTTCGAACATCCAATCCGGCCAGCCGTAGGAGAGGGCATGCTTTACTACTCCAGCCTCAACCAGCTTCTTGCCGTATTCATACATCTCTTCCCAGGTTGTGGGCGGCTTGTTAGGATCGAGGCCTGCGGCCCGGAGATGGTCAGCGTTGTAGTAGATCATGGCTGTGGAAGAGGCGAAAGGCCACGACCACAGGTTGCCATCTTTGGAGTAGTATTGGACGATAGGCCGAATGTATTGGCCGAAGTCCCAAGTCTCGCCCAGTCTTTCTGGAATCTGGTAAGCCGGGATGATCATGCCGCTGTCGTGCATGGTCTGGGTCCCCACTTCATAGATCTGAACGATACCTGGTTCTTGGCGAGCTTGGTATGCTGCCCTAAACCGAGTCAAGCACTCTTCATAGGTTCCAACGAGGACTGGTTCAATCTGCATTGTTGGGTCGAGGGCGTTAAAGTCTGCAACAACCTTGTTCAACACTTCCAGGCGAGAGCCTGTCATGCTGTGCCAGAACTCTACGGTCACTGGCGCTTGTGCGGTCGCGATCCCGCCGAGAGCTAGGACAAGGACGAGCGCGGCCATGAGAATGCTTTTACTCCGCTTTTGAAACATTCAATGCACCTCCATGATATTAACCTACGCCTAACATTTCGGCAAGTCTTCCTATCCTGCTTTTCGCACCCTTGGGCAGAGAATTAGGTGGGTTTTCTGAATGGATTTTCGAGGTAGATCCGTTCATCATAGCCGGCGAACTTGAGCAGCCTCAGAACATCCGGTGGGATATCGTGAGGCAGATGGCGCTCTACATGGTCATCATAGGTCAGATAGACAACCTGAATCGTGTTGAGCATATCCAGCAGTACACGGGCTGTTGGGCGGTCTAGAGTACGAGGGCCTGTGGAGATCGTTGCCTTCTCTTTGGCCATAGCCTCCCGGATCCTCATCTCCAGAAGGGAAGCTATCATAACCGCCAGCAGGATCACATACCCCAGTGCTTGGACTCTCTTTGGGGTCTTCAGGTAGATGGCGTTGACAAACATAGGATCCTTCAGGAACCGAAACCGCATTTCCACGTTGATCTGACCCTTGTACTCTTTGAGGACATCATAGTCATCATAGAGATCCTC
Source organism: Peptococcaceae bacterium 1109 (assembly GCA_001028815.1). Classification (GTDB taxonomy): domain Bacteria; phylum Bacillota; class Limnochordia; order Darwinibacteriales; family Darwinibacteriaceae; genus 1109. The sequence goes on along the minus strand of LDJB01000002.1, from coordinate 445,014 downwards.
TGACACCGAGGTTATCAGCACAAAGGTGGCTTCCCGCTGACGCCATTCAGTGAGAGCCTCTTCCGTTGGAGGATGGATGTCGATTTCCAGCCGAAAGGTAGTGATCGTCTCCAGAACAGCTTCCTGCCGATCTTTCCGTGGTCTTCCAGGAGGGCGTTTGATTTTCTGCTGCCTAACAACACGGCCTGTCAGCCTATGGAGCGTTTTGTTCTCTGCCAAAACTGCATCCAGCCTGGCTTTGGCATCTGGTTCACATTGGAACGATTCCTTTTCCAGCTGCTTTTTGAGCTTGGCGAGGTCCTTCTGCTCAGTTTCCAGAACTCTCTCCAGCTTCTTCTCCTTGCGGTTATCCAGCTTAGAAGAGCGGACTACGATGAAGCGGTAGACTCTACCGGCAAACTCGGCCTGCAGAGTCTGTGTCCAGTAATGAGCCGCATCTTTGGCCTTGGACATAGGGCCGCGATAACGCCATCTTCCCTCTTCCCAAGCACGGTCCCGCAGCTCCTGGGCTAGAGAATATCGCCCGGGCAGAACAGAGATGAACCGGATCTTCTTGGCATCCATTGCTTTGAGGTTCTCCATGGTGATCAGGGCTGAGTCAGCGACAAAGGCCACATTCCAGGTCTCAAGAAAGCTGACCTTGAACTCATCGAGTATATCCCGGCTCCACACCATGTCGCTTTCGTTGCCGCTGTTAACGGTTCCCACGATGGGAAACCCGTCATTGGTAACCATCAGTCCGAACTTGAGCTGCTTGAGATCATCTCGCTTGTCTTTGCTGTGGCCGTAGACGATCTCGATGAACTGTTTCTCAAAACTTCCATTGCTGTCTTCGTTCTCATACGACCCGTAGACGGAAAAAGAGGTGGTATCGGCGTGTACTGAGCGGATTTCCATATCTTCTATGTTCGCCGCTCGGCAGGCGATAGTTCCGAGCAGCTGCCGACAGTCGATCTCAGCTAGCCTATCAAGGGCCCGGCCTAGAGCGTCATCGTTGAGGTCTTGAGCCTGAATATCCTCCTCAAAAAGCAGAGGCATGTCCATGGCTTCATAGAACCGTTCCACACGGTAGAGGGGCCTTCGGTGAACCAAGATGTTGATAACAAGAGCCGTAATCACCGTGCCGGGAGATACCTTCCATTGTCTGTCATCCCAGGTAACCATGTGGTTTATGAACCTGGCTATGTCGAGCTCCTTGCATAGGTGAGCCATGAGATTAGCTGCGCCTGGGTGTTTGGCTGAGACCTGCACTGATTCTCCCTCCAATATTTGGATAGAGAACAGTTCGCGAAATTCTAACAAATCCCTGCTGGGCAGAAACTATTTTTCCATGAGGTTCAAGGGTGCGGAAAGTCGGTCCTATATTCCTGCCTTTTTTCGTGCAAGAAAAACAAAAGGCCAACAATTAAGCTTGTTGGCCTTTCAGAGCCTCTTCCATCCGCTGGAGGGCTTTTTCTATTGTTTGGCGAGGACAGGCTATGTTCATGCGCTGGAAGCCTAACCCGTTCTTGCCGAACATCTTGCCGTCGTTTAGGGCAACCCCTGCTTCCTTCGCAAGGAAGCTGTTCAGTTCCGCTGGGGGAATGGGCAGCTCCCGGCAGTCCAGCCACAGCAAATAGGTCCCTTCTGGGGGAATTACCTTAATCCTCGGAATCCTTTTTGCGAGTTCCCCCATGGTATACTCTACATTCCCCTTGAGGTATCCCCGGAGTTCGTCGAGCCACTCTGCTCCATAGAGATACGCCGCCTGTGCTCCTTGCACCGCAAAGGTGTTCGTCAGCCCCCAGGAAAGCCTTTGCAGGAACTGGCAGTATGTTTCCCGCAGCTCCTGGCTAGGGATGACTAGGTTGGATAAGTGGAAGCCTGCAACGTTAAAGGTCTTGCTTGGCGCCATAAAGGTGATACACCGGCTGGCGATGTCCTCGCCCAACGCGGCGAGGGACAGGTGCTCATGCCCTGGAAGGGTTAAGTCGGACCAGATCTCATCGGCCAGCACCAATACGTCATAACGGCATACCAGTTCTGCCAGCTGCTCTAACTCTTCTTTGGCCCACACCCTACCCACCGGATTGTGTGGGCTGCAGAAGATCATGGCCCGAGCCCCCGCTGCGAATGCCTCTTCTAAGTGTCCAAAGTCTATCTGGTACTGCCCGTTTTCCACTACCAACTCGTTTTCCACTAGCACCCGGTTGTTTCGCTCCACCACGGAGAAGAAGGGGTGATAGACCGGGGGTTGAATCACAATCTGATCCCCCGGGCGGGTAAAGGCTTGCACTGCGAAGGATAGTCCGGCCACCACGCCGGGGCTGTGGGTAACCCAGTCCCGGGAGATGGCCCAATGGTGGCGATCCTCTACCCAACGGCAGAAGGAATCCACATAGCTTTCAGGCAGGTGTTCGTATCCATAAAAGTTGAGCTGGGCCCGCTTTGTTACTGCTTCCACTACCGCATCGGGCGGGGGGAAGTCCATGTCCGCGACCCACATGGGTATCAAGTCGTCACAGCCGTAAGCTTTCGGGGCCATGTCCCATTTTACAGAGTTCAGCCCAGTACGCTCTGTGACTACATCGAATCTACACGACAATTATCTCCCCTCCCGGGCCACTCCAGTCTCAATAGCTTTTTCCCGCACAGCTGCGGCTACCCGCTCCGCTACGCGCTTATCGAAGGGAGAGGGGATGATCATATCTGCTGTAGGTTCTTCCACAACGCTAGCGATAGCTTCTGCTGCTGCGATCTTCATCGCATCGTTGATATCGGTGGCCCGCACATCCAAGGCGCCGCGGAAAATGCCTGGGAAGCCCAGAACGTTGTTTACTTGATTGGGATAGTCAGATCGGCCTGTGGCAACGACTGCTGCCCCTGCAGCCTTGGCCTCGTCCACTGAAATCTCTGGCTCAGGGTTGGCTAGCGCCATAATCACCGGTTGATCGTTCATGTTCTTCACCATGTCCCCGGTGACGATGTTGGCCGCGGAAACCCCGATAAACACATCGGCACCTACCAGAGCTTCTGCTAGGGACTGGCGCTCACCGTTGGGATTAGTGACTTGCGCGATTTGTTCCTGGACGGGGTTGTTATTGGGGTCTCCCGGGATGAGACGGCCCTGTTTTCCGCAAGTGCGAAGGTTTGTGAAGCCTGCAACCTGCAAGAGGCGCACGATGGCAGCTCCGGCGGCCCCGATGCCGTTCACCACTATGGTGCACGACTCATCCTTGCCCACAACTTTCAGAGCATTGATCAGGGCGGCTAAGCATACTACTGCAGTCCCGTGTTGGTCGTCGTGGAAAATGAAGATGTCCGTTTCTTTCTTAAGCCGCTCCTCAATCTCAAAACAGCGAGGTGCGGAGATGTCCTCTAGGTTAACTCCCGCAATACTGGGTTCTAGCGCCTTCACTACCTGGACGATCTCATCTGGATCTTGAGTGTTCAACACGATGGGCAGTGCATTGACGTCGGCAAATTCCTTAAAGAGGATAGCCTTGCCCTCCATTACTGGGAGTGCTGCTTCTGGTCCAATATTCCCTAAGCCTAACACCGCGGAGCCATCTGATACGACTGCAATGGTGTTTCCCCGGCCAGTGTACTCAAAGACCTTGCTCTTGTCTTTTGCGATTTCACGGCACGGTGCGGCCACACCTGGAGAATAGGCTAAGCTTAACTCGGCTGCTGACTTTATTTCCACCTTGCTCCTATAGTCCAGCTTACCTTGCCACTGACGATGACATTCTAATGCTTTTTGATATACGTCCAAGATGCATGCCCTCCTTCTTTGTTCTCCCCTACACATTCTAAAGATGAGCGTTTAAATCCTTCACTGCTACGGGAAAAACCCGCCAGCACGGGCTGGCGGGCTTTACTGGGGTTCGGCAGGAGGAAGGTATTTACGCAGTATCTCCTCTACATCTGGGCTATGGTGGGAAAGGTTCTGCAAAAGCTTCTGCAGAAATTTACCGGCCCGGGTTAGTTCTTCTTCGCTGGGCCAGCTGTCTCCATAGAGGATTTGATCCCGGAGGCGGTGGACGTGCTCCAGTTCCGCGAGGCTTTCATCATCGAGGCCGTTGCGGGCCTTCTGCAGTGAGGTTGAGAAGTTATCGGAACTAAGCAAAACGTTGCCCAGGATCTCACTTAGAATGGTCTCCATCGCGATCCACTGCCGCATAAAAAAACCCAGGCCTCTCTTGTCAGAAAAATAGGATACGGCTTCGTGGGGTGCCCCGAAGGGGTCAATGCGGCTTACTTCTTGCCGCGCTCGATTGTACGCTTGATAGAACTCTTCGTTCTGAGCTAGGATGATGTCTACAATTTGCTCCGTTATGGGCTTGCTCTGCATCCGAGGATTGCATTTCCCCAGGAACGGCTCGAGGCTCTTCACTGTATCCAGCCCGAGAATCTGGAGGAAGCGGAACAAGATGTCTGCACGCCCAATAAACGGTTCAGTGCCGTGGGGCGTGGTTTGGCGGAGGTAGTCGTAGAGGTAGGCCGCGAGTTCATAGTGGTTTGAGAAGGGCTGGGATTCAGTTTGAATCCGACGCTTCACTGCCTCTTGCAGCCTTTCCAGGGCCACTTCCCCAGCGTGCATCAAACCGTTTAACTCGTCTAAGATGGCATATTCATCGTAGGATAAGTGCCCCAAGCGGTTCTTGTAAACTAGGTCGTGCTCCACTTCCGCCCAGGAATGCATGAGGACCGAACCTACCTGCAGTTCGACTAACAGCTCTGCCAAGTGCTGGTCCTCGTGTGCGAGGGAGGATGGCCTAAGGCGAATACGATAGTGACGGGCAGAGTATCCTGAAAACCGCTTCGGATAAGGATAAGAATAGTCGATGTCTTCCGGGAAGTTTTTCACTTTTTCCACCAGGAAGTGGGAACGTACCAATGCATCTACTTCCGTGCGGTCGCCGGGAAAGTACAGGGCGATGCGTACGCCTGCTAGGTCCACAATATCGTCGTAGATTTCGTCTAAAGTCTGGTAGTTTTTCTCTGCGTGGCGGATCGTTACTTTTTCCAAGAGGCTGTCCAGGCGCTTGGCCCGATAGGTCACCAACGCCCGCAGCCCGTTTCGCCTGAGACCACTCTCGCACTGGATCGCACAGAGCTGAGCTACCCGCTCGTAGCGGTCCATGCGGGCTTTGTAGTCTTCCAGAAACCGATCAATAATAGACATTGACTTCTCCTGTTCGGTTAAGTTTTTGTTTTCATTCCCCATACATATTATATACTCGTGCGGGAAAAAGGAAAACATGTCCGTTCGGACTGGAAGACTACAGGAAGTTTAGGCTCCACATTAACCAAGTGACGCCCGTCGCACACAGTGTTAGGAGAGTGAAATGAACCCGCATCCAGGCAGTGCCCATGCTCCTGAACCACGCGGCCAGCGTCAAGATAACCATGGTGCTAGCGAGGATCCCCAGGGCCCTGGGCAGGTTGGAAATGGTGTCCAAGGTCCCGGTGGGCTGGAAGAACATGCGGGGCGCTTGCATATCTGGGTGGATATCGGCGGCGGCTCCAATCAAGATGAAGAGCAGCGAGAAGGAGCCCAAGATAAACAAGGTGCCCACAAGTTTGGGCAGGGTGAACCGGGGCTTACGCCGAGCGGGCCTTCCGAGCTGGACCAGCCACACGATTAGTGTAAAGATCATAAACAAGGCGGCAGCGCCAACTAATGCACCAAAGGCCCCCAGAGTTTGGTACCATGGAGCCCTAATTAAGGAATAGGGGCCTGGGAGGTGGATGGCGGTCACACGGCCGTCCCGGAATGTAAGGGCAATTTTACTCCCCGTCTCAAGATTCCGGAACACCCCTGGGGCAATCTCTCCGTAGCGGCTTGTGCGGCCGAAGGCAGAGATGACCAAGTAACCCTCCGCATCCACATCTACTCGGTAAGCCTGGAACAAGCGGACGATGCCCTCTGGCTTGGTGAAGTTGCTCCGGGTAGAATGGTAGTTGCCTGCATAGTTAGAGCCAGTTCCTGGGGCGATGGGCTGGGGTGTGATTTCTCCCTGCGCCTTTTCTGGGAAGTAGCGGTTCATAAAGGCTTCAAACAGGTCCTGCCTTGCTGGAGCCGCTTCCAGCGCGTTATATGCGACGTACAAACCCGCCTGCTCTTCGGGTATGAGGAACAAGCCTGTATGGAACAGCCCCGTATCTCCCCCTTGCTCCAGGATGCGGTATCCGTTGATATAGTTCTCAATAAATCCATACGCCATACCCGGCAGCTCCGGGTGGTTAGTGTACTGTTGAGCCTGCATGAGCCGGGCTGTTTCTTCCTCTAAGATGCGTTCTTCCCCGTAGGCGCCCAGCTGCAGGTGGGCTATCATGAGCTTTGCCATGTCCAGGGTGGAGCTGGTGAGGCTTCCCGCTGGATAGGCCTGCACCAGTTCAAATTCCCCTGCAACGTGCCTTCCAGCGCTCCAGCGGTAGCCTTGGGATAGGTACGGTGCTAAGTGGGCTGGGAGGGGCTGCCTGAGAGTGCTGTTTTCCATCCCTAAGGGCTTGAAAATGTGTTCTTCAACATACTCGTAGAAAGGCATGCCTGAAACCCGCTCTACAATGTAGCCTGCCAGGGCTGAGCCATAGTTGGAGTAAGCCAGCATGGTGCCTGGTAGAGCAACCCGAGCAGGCATGCGCACCTGCAGGTATTCCCCGAGAGGCCGAAGATCCTCTTCTGAGAGCACGAACGTCTCTGAAATTACTTCCTCAAATCCAGCAGTGTGAGTCAAGAGATGGTGCAGGGTAATGGGGGGTGCTTGAGCTCCCGAATGGAGCTGCCCGGGGATTTGGAAGTCCAGGTACTCATTGATGTCCCGATGGAGGTCAAGTTCCCCCGCTTCGACTAACTGCATCACCGCGGTCCACACCAGGACCTTGGTGTTTGAGCCCGCCCGGAAGAGGGTGTAGGCGGGATCTACGGCCTGTCCAGCCTCTAAATCCCCGTGGCCGTAACCTTTGGCAAAGAGTACCTCGCCATCCTTCACTACAGCAACCGCGATGCCAGGCACCTTGTACTGCCGCTGTTGAATCGCGAACACGCCATCGAAGAAGGCCTCCAGATCTCCTGCGTCTTCCGGGGAAAGGGCAGCGGTACCTCTGCACGTTAGAACCAGACACATTAAGACCAACATTGCACCCAGCCGTTTAACCATCCTGTCCCACCTCGACAATGCTTTTGTTGTTCCTGTTCTGCAAGGGCGAGAGGGATCCTGCTCATTTAGGTAGAAGTTGGGAACAATCAATTAAAAGTGCGTAAGGCGGTGTAAAGAAGTGGACGTTCCAGTAAAATGGGGTATCTTAGGTGGCGCGCACATTGCCCATGCCCAGTTCGTGCCGGGCTTGGCCGATGCAAGAAACGCAGTTCTGTACGGGGTAGCCAGCCGCAGTAAGGCGAGAGCGGAGGAGCTTAAGGCGGAGTGGGGAGCGCAGCGGGCCTACGGCAGCTATGAGGAACTCCTTGCGGATCCGGAAATCGAAGCAGTCTACATTCCCCTGCCCAATAACCTGCACCACGAGTGGACTGTCAAAGCGCTGCAGGCAAAAAAGCATGTGCTGTGCGAGAAACCTATGGCTTTGAACGTGGAGCAGTGCCGGGAGATGCTAGAGGTTGCCCGTGCTGAGGGCATGATCTTCATGGAAGCCTTCATGTACCGCTTCCACCCGCAGATCTTCAAAGTAGAGGAGCTCATACAGGAAGGGCGCATCGGCGAGGTCAAACTCATTAGGGGAACCTTCAGCTTCATTCTGGAGGATGAAACCAACATCAGGATGGTGCAGGGCCTTGGCGGTGGCAGCCTGATGGATGTAGGCTGTTATCCCATTCATCTCTCGAACCTGATTTACGGTGAGCTGCCCGTGAAGGTGAAAGCTACTGGGGTGTACCGGCCCGAAGCTCCTGATGTTGACCTTTCCATGTGCGGTATCTTGGAGTATTCAGGCGGGCGTATGGCGGTGTTTGACAGCAGTTTTGTCATGGAAGATCGGCAGATGGTAGAGATTGTGGGAACCGGCGGCAGGATTATCATCAACCGGCCGTGGCGCCCAGATCGTGCAGAGGTTGCCATCGTGGTCCAGAATGGCCCGGTGCGGGAGGAGATCCAGTTTCCTTCTAGCAATCCCTACCAGCTTGAGGTGGAACACTTCTCCAGTTGTATCCGCACGGGACAATCACCCCTCATCCCAGGGGAGTTCGGCATGGGTGTGGTGGCAGTTATGGAAGCATGTCACTTATCCGCCTGTTCTGGCGAATGCGCAGCCCCCAGAGCGTGATAAGCCCAAATCGCGAAGGTAAACCAGCCTAGGAATGTGAGGTAGATGGGAACAGGGAAAAACCACGGGCGGAAGTCGTAGAGCTCAACGTTGCGCACGAGTAAGCCGTAACCCACCGCGAGGGCCGCCCAGGCCGCAGTGTAAAGGTAGCGCAGGATTCTAAGGTGACGGGGGAAGAAGTAGAAGTAAAGCACCATCACCATTGTCCAGCCAATGGGAGAGAAGAAGTGCTGGTTGGCGCACTCCCAGATACCATGATTCTTGAACCAGATGATCTTGAGGACGTCTTGGAACAGCCAGACCACGATCACATCTCCCAGCCCCCCGATGACCGCGGCCGCGGGGAGCAATCCCCGGAGCTGATCCCTGGGAATGAAGATCATGATTGCCACAGTGACAGCTAAGACGAAGACTGGGTAAAACAGTGCCTGAATGAGCTCCACTGCCAAAACCTCCCTGTGCCACGTATCTTTCCATAGAATACCCGAAACAGAAAAAAATAACCCCGCTTTACGGGCGGGGTTATTTCTGTCTGAATTACCTTGGGCAGCACTGGCTGAACTGGCCGATCAGGGCGATGCGGTTCAAGTTGGGCGTCGTTACTGGGAACCCAAGCTCCGCGGTGACCACCATATCTTGGAAAGGCGCGATTATCTCTCCAGGGCCGAACACAAAGGCTCCGACGTAAACACCAGGCTCAATGGCCACTGGGGCGGTTCGGAACAGCTGGATTGGGATGGGAGGTGCGTTGGTCCGCCGAATCCAGGCCACATAAATGTTCCCGCCTAAAGATCCAGGCGGTGGCAGGCCGATGGCAGAAACCAGGACATTGCCTGACTGCCCAGAGCGCTGGAATACCCGGGCCACTCCGCCGGCTTCAGCTGCGGGGTTAAACGGGATGTTCGCCGTCCTAAAAAGCAGCATAGCGCATTCCACGGATGGTACCCCAGGTTGGGATGCAGGGATACAGATTACCTGGCCGGGGAAAATCAGATTAGGGTTAGGGATCTGGGGATTGGCGGCAATTAAAGCAGAGAGCGGCACCCCAAACCGCTGTGCAATGCTAAACAGGCTATCCCCTGGCCGGACAGTATAGTAAAAACCGCTGCAATTCGCGGGTGGGGCTGGGAATATCACTAGGACGCCTCCTTTCGTCTCAACTCTGGTAACAGTGTATGCATACCAGGGATGAAACGCATAGGACTAGGGCGTCATTTTCCCAGTAACACCCCTTCTAGTTGACTGCTTAAGCTGCGCACCGCCTCCCAGCGGACGCTAAAGCGCGCCGCGGTATCATCTCCCACATGCAGCCATAAAAGCCCCGCATGCCGCAGGGCAACGAGGTGGTGATGAACAGTGCTCTTCGCGAGTCCGCTCTTTTCAACCAAATCGGTGAACCGCGCGACATCGCTGCCGATCAAGCGAAGGAGATTCATCCTGCTCGGGTCAGCGAGAGCCTTTAGAAGGCGCTCCACCTCTGCGCTTTTGTCTTCCTGAGGAAGGATACCTGCAACGGGGTAGAAGACCACCCCGTGATCGCCGCCGATGAGGTAAACAGGCCACGGGCTGAGATGGGCCTGGGGTATCATGGTAATGTCTGTAACGGCAAGGGCTTCCCAGACTAGGCTCTGGGTTAGTTCCTTGATCAAGTCTTGGGGCCGCTCATCAAAGCTTTCCAGCAGGGCATGGGCTTGTGCAGCGCTGGTTTCCAGGGCAGCGGTGATTTTCGGGGCGATGCGGTGGAAATACTGGTCGTACCACATCCCCAGGCCCCTTCCCAGGGTTTGGCAAAGCTTCCGCAGTACCTGGGGGGTTTTCCGCTGGGCGTTGGGATCAAAAGAGTAGATGATTTCATAGGCGTCGGAACCGCTGAGGGAGTTCACCCATTTGATGAATCCAACCGCAGTGGGGTTGGGCGAATTTAGGGCGAGAGCAACGGGAATGGCTTGCTCCATTCTGCGGATCTCTTCCAGGAGGGTCAGGTTTTGTGCAGACAGCTTGGTGGTGCACCAGTTGAACCAGTCCCGGCTGAGGCCAAGCATTCCGGGCTGTTTAGCAAAGGCTCCAGCCCAAGCACTCACCAGCAGTTCATAGGCTTCTTTAAACTCGATCCCAAACTGCAAAATCATATCCCATTCTCCTATCTGCAACAGGACTTCTGGTTCAGGGCAAGAATAGCATTTACGAGGTGATTAACGTGTTTAGATTCATTACCAAAGACGCATGGATCGGCGGCCAGGTCAGGCAGTTTAAGATGGTTGAACATCCTGGTGCCGCGGCCACCTTGGTTGTGCAAGACGGCAAGGTGCTCATGGTAGAGCAGTACCGTCCCGCTGCGAACCGCAACATGCTGGAAATTCCCGCAGGATCGATCGATGGGGACGAAAGCCCAGCCCAATGTGCCCTCCGAGAACTAGAGGAAGAGACGGGATACAAGGTGGAAAAACTCGAGCCCATGGGTTACCTTTATCCCACCCCTGGGTATACCAATGAGGTGCTCTACCTCTTCTTAGGAGAAGGGCTCACTCCTGGTTCACCCAACCCTGATGAAGGGGAAGATATCAAGGTGCGGTGGATCCCCCTTAAAGAGGCAGAGCAGCTCATCGATGAGGGCGAGATTCACGATGCGAAAACCATCATTGCCCTCTTTAAGTACATTCGCATGATGCGGGAGGCAGAGCGCCAGCGCAGCCACTAATTGCCTTTCTGGCTTTGCCCTTCCTTGGCCAACAGTTCATTGATGGCTTCCAAGTCTTCTGGGCGGCCGATATCCCGCCAGTACCCAAAGATCTTATGGGAACGCACTTCTAGGCCATCCTCCACCATGAGGCGCAGCGCATTGCTCAGTTCGTATTCTCCCCGGGCAGATTGCTCAATCCGGTCGATGTAGTCGAAGACGATGGGGGGATATACATAGATGCCTGAGTTGTTCCAGTTAGTGGTGGACGTCCCTTTAGGAGGTTTTTCTTCAATGCGCTCCACCGTATCATCAGGCCTGAGGTAGACTGCCGCGCCCGCATAAGGGTCCTCTACCCAGTTCACCGAGTTGGTGGGGTATTTGCCCCCTTCGGACCGGGCGGCCAAGGCCGGGTAGTTGTCAGGATGCACGATAATATCTCCGTATGAGACCATGATGGGTTCATCACCGGCAAGGTCCCGCGCGAGCATCGCGGCGCGAGCTGTGCCGTAGACAGACAAGTCTTGCACGAGATACGTGATCTCTACACCCAAGCCTTCTCCAGATCCGAACCGCTCCTGAATTTGCTCCCCTAAGTGCCCAATCACGATACCAAAGCGGGTTATGCCCGCTTCTTTCATGCCCAGCATAATGTGTTCCAGGCAGGTCTTGCCCCCTACTTCCATCAGGCCCTTGGGGATGTTCTTACCAAGGCTCTTCAGCCTTGTACCTTTTCCAGCTGCCAAAATGACTCCGAGCATTTAGACATCATTCCTCACTTCCAAGTGTAATTGTGCATCTCTGAGCACAGCTTGCTTAAACTGCTCAGCATCTGCTTTGTCTTCCGCTTCCATGAAAATCCTAAGGATCGGTTCAGTGCCAGAAAACCGGATGGACAGCCAACACTCGTCAGCAAAGTAGAACTTCACGCCGTCCATATACGACACTTCGCTGATTTCTTTATGGAAGGTGGGTACGTACTTCTCTTGGAACAGCAAGTTCTCTAGGCGCGCCCGCTCTCCCGGTTCATAGGGAATGTTGATGGAATCGAAGTACAAGGTGCCGAATTGGCGGTTGATCTCATCCAGCAGCTGGCTGAGGGTTTTCCCCGTCTTGGCCAGCATCTCAACGGCAAGGAGGGCAGCTAGAATGCCGTCTTTGCCATTGACATGCCCCCTGATCTTTAGCCCGCCGCTGCTTTCACCGCCCATGAGAAGGTCCTCTTCATCCATCTTGTGGGAAATGTACTTAAAGCCTACGGGCACCTCAAAGGCTGGTTCCCCAAAGGCATGGGCAATGCGGTCCAAGATGTGCGTGGTGGTGAGGTTGCGAACGATACCGCCCCGTTCATTGCGGTATTTCTTCAAGTAATAGTAGAGCAGTTTCAAGATCTCGTTGGCGTCAATGTAATTGCCCAGTTCATCGTAGAGGCCGATTCTATCTGAGTCACCATCGGTGGCAATGCCAATGTTGTACTTACCCTGCTTCATGCGGTACTCCATATCTTGCAGGGTGTCTCGGGATGGAGAAGGGACGCTTTGGCCGAACATGGCATCACGGCCCCCATTCATCACATCCACAGAGCAGCGCAGTGAGGCCAGGCACATGGCCATAATGTCCTTTGCCACACCGAACATGGGGTTAAACAGTACTTTCAAGTTGAGCTTTTGCACGGCTTGGGTATCAATTTGGCTCAACAAAGAGTCTATGTAAGCGTTCTTGTTGGAATAAAGCTTGATCTTGCCCTCCCTAGCCAGCTCTTCGAATCTCTCCTCAGGAGCTTGCAGGGGCGGGATGGGCGCAATAAGTTCCTCTAAGCGGTCTGTAACCTCTTTGGGAGCATCTTTACCCCCTTCCACGATCACCTTGATGCCGTTGTACTGCGGTGGGTTGTGGGAAGCGGTTATCATAATGCCCATGGCGAGGCCTTCCTGATCCACAGCGTACATCAGCATGGGGGTGGGCACCACGTCCTCAATAAACCACACGGGTATTTGCTCCTGGACTAATATCTCTGCAAAGGCCCGTGCAAACCGCCCTGATAAAAACCGCAGGTCATGGCCGATCACCACAGGCTTATGGGCTTGGCCGATTTCCCTTAGGTAGTGGGCCACACCCTTAGCGACGCGGCGCACGTTGCTGAAAGTAAAATCTTCAGCGATCACTGCCCGCCAACCGCCGGTGCCAAATTTGATCATGCATGTCATCCTCTCCAGCCGACCGCCTTTACTTCAGTACTTGATTCGCCTTTTTGTCGGCGTTTCCTGTTCCTGAGAGGTGCCCGCCGCCCTATTGCTACATCAAAAGTCCTACCATGATTCCAAACAGTGCGCCAAGGGAGGCAATCCTAGGAGAGCCCAAGCCATAAGATTGGGGCAGGAGTTCTTGAAAGACAAGATACAGCATGGCCCCACCGGCACATCCCAAAGCAAAGGACAAAGCTGCCCTTGAGACGGTGCCAAGCAAGGCCCCTAGCAAGGCGCCCAGCCCCATAGGGAGCCCCGCTAGTGTAGTCCATAAGAATGCCCAAGCGGGGGACATTTCCGCGGCAAGGGGGCCTGCCATGGCCATGCCTTCAGGGATGTTGTGCAAGGCGAGGGCAACGGCAAGTTCAAGCCCGAGACTGTCTGAGGCGGCATAGCCGGTCCCAATGGCTAGCCCCTCTGGGAAGTTGTGCATGGCTATGCCCAGGCCGATCAAGAACCCTGTACGGAAGAGGGGCCCTCGTATGCGGACCGCTTGGGGGATGGAGGCAAGGCGGCTTAAGGCGAACATGGCAAAAACGCCTGCGTATGTGCCACCTGCAGCAGTTAGAGCGCTCCCCAACTGGAAGGATTCTGGGAGAAGGCCAGAAATGACCACCCCGAGCATAACGCCGCCGGAAAAGGCCAAGAGAAAGCCGAGCGTATCCCCGCGGGGTTTACCCAAAAGCAAAATGATCAACCCACCAATGCCCGTGCCCAACATCCCGGCGAGAGTACCAACGCAGCTAACCAGCAGTACATAGTTCATTCAAACCCCCCCTGCACTCAAAAACGCGTAGCGCATCAACTCCATTGGCTGTATACTAAAAGAAACTTATTTGCGGAGGGGGATTCTATGCAGGAATCGCGCCGAGTTCGCGCACTGCCACCGTACCTTTTTGCCCAAATTGAAGAGCGCATTGCCCAGGCAGAGAAAAAGGGCCTAAACATCATCAGTTTGGGAATTGGCGACCCAGATTTGCCCACCCCTACTCGGGTGGTGGAGGCTCTCGCAGAGCAAGCCCGGCTGCCCAAGAACCACCGCTATCCTTCTTCCGCGGGGCTGTTTGAGTTCCGGAAAGCCGCGGCAGAGTGGTGTTGTAGGCGCTTTGGGGTTGAACTGGACCCGGGCACAGAAGTGACTACTCTAATCGGCACTAAAGAAGGCATTGCCAACCTGCCCCTGTGTTTCTTGGACCCAGGGGATATTGCCCTAGTGCCCGACCCAGGGTATCCAGTGTACACCACAGGCACTCTCCTTGCCGGTGGGGAAGTGTACAAGATGCCTTTGCTGGAGGAGAACGGTTTTCTCCCTGACCTGGATTCCATTCCCCATGAGGTACTAGGCCGGGCAAAGCTTATGTGGCTTAACTACCCCAACAACCCCACTGCTGCAGTGGCTTCTAAGGATTTCTTTGCCAAGGCGGTGGCACTTGCCAAAGAATACGGCTGTCTCCTCTGCCACGATGCGGCCTATTCAGAAATAACCTTCGACGGTTATTTATCACCCAGCATATTGGAAATACCAGAGGCGAAGGATGTGGCGGTGGAGTTTCACTCCCTGTCCAAGACCTATAACATGACGGGCTGGCGTATCGGGTGGGCCGCGGGCAATGCCCAGGCAGTGGGTGCTCTCCGGCGCCTTAAGACCAACCTGGACTCTGGAGTCTTTCAGCCTATCCAATATGCGGCTATGGCTGCTCTGAGCGAGCCCCCCTCTCAGGACGTGATCAGGGCTTATCAGGAGCGGCGGGATGTAGTTGTTAACCGCCTCAACGGACTGGGATGGAACGTAGTGCCCCCCAAGGCCACCATCTATATCTGGGCCCCCGTACCCCAGGGATTTACTTCCCTTGAATTTGCCGAGGAAGTCTTTGAAAAGACGGGTGTGGTTATCACGCCAGGAGTGGGGTACGGCCAATACGGTGAAGGCTACTTCCGGATTTCCCTCTGCTTGCCGGTGGAGCGCTTTGAGGAGGCGTTTCAGCGCTGGGAAACGCATGGGATCCGTGCCTCATAAAAGCACCATTCAAACGCAGCCCTGCCTGTTCCAAACTGGGACAGGTGGGGCTTTTTGCTTGTCTTTGCCCGAGAGGATCATTAGCGGCAAGAATTTCTCTTTTTTCTATTGACATTCTGGGGGGGCGCGGTTAGAATACTCTTGTTTAGTGTTCCTAAACTCATAGTTTAGCACTAGGAAACAGGGGTATACTATGAAAATCGGCGAGAAAATCAGAAGACTGCGCATGAAACACAACCTCACGCAGGAAGAATTGGCAGATCGGTGTGAACTGACAAAGGGCTTTATCTCCCAGGTTGAGCGGGAACTCACTTCCCCTTCCATCGCAACGCTAGTTGACATTCTTGAGTCACTAGGCACTAATCTGCGGGACTTCTTCAATGACGACGTGGAAGAGAAGATCGTGTTCTCTAAAAAGGACGTCTTCGTCAAAACCGATGCAGAGTCAGGTTCGGAAATACACTGGATCATTCCTAATGCGCAGAAAAACGTTATGGAACCCATTGTGGTTGTCCTCGAGGCTGGGGGCAGGACTCCTCTAGACGATCCCCATGAAGGGGAGGAGTTTGGCTATGTTCTCAGGGGGAGCATCATCCTGCACCTCGGGTCGGAAGAATTTAAGGTCCGCTCGGGAGAATCGTTCTATTTCAGGCCTTCTACTTCACACTACATTGTTAATGCAGGCACTACAGCCGCGAAGGTCCTATGGGTGGCAAGCCCACCTAGTTTCTAGTACTGGAAAGGGGGAGCTCAATGACAGATCAACAGTTGGTTAACTTGATCGGGGTGTCCAAGGTCTACGACGGAACAGCAGCTTTGAAAGGAATCGATCTCTATATACGGCGCAATGAGTTTTTGACACTCCTAGGCCCAAGCGGCTGTGGCAAGACCACAACTCTGCGCTTAATCGGGGGTTTTGAACAGCCGACAACTGGCAGGATTCTGTTTGAAGGAACAGATGTCACAGGAGTTCCTCCGTATAAACGACGAGTGAATACAGTTTTTCAGCGCTACGCCCTCTTTTCTCATATGAACGTGTTTGAGAACATCGCCTTCGGCTTGCGCATCAAGAAGATGGATGAGAAGTCCATCAGGGCCAAGGTTGGCAAGATGCTGGAACTCGTGGGCCTGGCAGGCTATGAAAAGCGGTCCGTTGACTCCCTCAGCGGCGGCCAGCAGCAGCGGGTGGCAATTGCCCGAGCTCTCGTAAACGAACCGGAAGTCTTGCTGTTGGACGAGCCCTTGGCCGCTCTTGACCTGAAGCTGCGCAAAGAAATGCAGCATGAACTGAAGAACATGCAGAAGCAGCTGGGGATCACCTTCCTATTTGTAACCCACGACCAGGAAGAGGCCTTGTCCATGTCTGACACCATTGCGGTGATGAAGGACGGGGAGATCCAGCAGATCGGCACTCCCGAAGATATCTACAATGAGCCAAAAAACGCCTTTGTAGCAGGTTTTATCGGGGAAAGCAATATCGTGGATGGGATAATGCACCAAGACAAACTGGTGGAGTTCGCCGGGCAGTTCTTTGACTGCGTGGACGGTGGCTTTGCCCCGCAAGAACCGGTGGACGTGGTAATCCGCCCTGAAGACATCAAGCTGGTGGCCCCAGAAGAGGCAAAGCTTCAAGGGATCGTCCGCTCTGTTACCTTCATTGGCGTGCACTACGAGATGATCGTGGAAGCTGCGGGGATTGACTGGCTTGTCCACAGCACTTTGATGGAACCGCCAGGAGCTGAGGTAGGGCTGTACGTCACGCCCATGGACATCCACATCATGAAGAAGGTGGCAGCAGGATGACTCGCTCAAAGGCAATGCTGCCATACGTGGTCTGGATGGCCCTATTCATTGTAGTCCCGTTGTTCTTGGTTGTTTACTATGCCTTTACCCATACAAGCTTTAACGGTGCAGAGCTCACGTTTGCCAACTTTCAGCGGGTCTTTCAGCCCATTTACCTGAAGGTATTAGCTCGTTCCTTGAAGCTTGCGGTGATCAGTACAGTGATTTGCTTGCTTCTAGGTTACCCGGTGGCCCTTGTCATGGCGGGGAATGCCTTCAGCAGGAAGAGCACCATCATGCTGCTGTTTGTGATTCCAATGTGGATGAACTTTTTGCTGCGGACCTACGCCTGGCTCACCCTGTTGGAGCGTAACGGTGCTCTAAACCAGCTTCTCACTCGCATAGGCTTGCCGGCCCTAAACATTCTCTACACCGATTATGCCGTGGTTTTAGGCATGGTGTACAACTTTTTGCCCTTTATGATTCTGCCCATCTACTCAGTGTTGAGTAAAATCGACCAGGGAGTAATTGAGGCTGCAAGCGATCTAGGCGCGAACAAGTTCGTAGTGTTCATGCGAGTAATCTTACCCTTGAGCCTGCCCGGCGTTGTTTCCGGGATCACCATGGTGTTTATGCCGGCCTTAACGACCTTTGTCATTTCCAGGCTTCTGGGAGGCGGCCAGTATACTTTGGTGGGCAACCTCATTGAACAGCAGTTCTTGGTTGTGGGGGATTGGGGCTTTGGCTCAGCTATCTCCATGGTGATGATCATCTTGATTCTCATCAGCATGGCGGTCATGTCTTTCTTTGAGAAAAGTGAGGAGGGAGCCACGCTATGGTAAAATTCCTCCAGCGCACTTACGTGTACCTCATCTTTGCCTTTTTGTATGCACCCATTGCCGTGCTGATCGTGCTGTCATTTAACGCATCTAGGTCCCGGGGCACGTGGGGCGGGTTTACCCTCCAGTGGTATGTGGAGCTGTTCCAAGACAGGGTGATCATGAGTTCCCTCTACACCACGCTGCTGATTGGGATTACCTCGGCGGTGATTGCAACTGTGATCGGCACAGCTGCAGCCATCGGAATCCATAACTCCCGGGGCTGGCAGAAAAAGCTGGTGATGAACATCACCTACATTCCTGTGCTCAATCCGGAGATTGTAACAGGGATTTCCTTGATGATCCTGTTTGTGTTCAGCAAGGTGCAGTTTGGCTACTTGACCTTGTTGCTTGCGCACATTACCTTTAACATCCCGTACGTGATCCTATCGGTCCTGCCAAAACTCAGGCAGCTCAAGAACAATCTCTATGAGGCGGCCTTGGACCTTGGGGCAGAACCCTGGTATGCCTTCTGGCGGGTCATCCTTCCGGAAATCATGCCGGGAGTGATCACTGGGCTCCTTTTGGCCTTTACCTTGTCAATTGACGACTTCGTGGTAAGCTTTTTCACCACCGGTTCTGGAGTATCCACCTTATCCATCACGGTGTACTCCATGGCAAGGCGGGGAATTAACCCCAAACTTAATGCACTTTCCACCATCATGTTCACCGCGGTGTTGCTGCTGCTCCTCATCGTGAACCTGCGGCAAGCCCGGGAAGAAAAGAAAGGACGGAGGGACAATGAGCAAGAAAAGGGTTTTCGGATTATTGGTACCGTTGATGCTGCTGGTGTTGACTCTGAGTGGGTGCAGTCGCAATAAGGAAACCCTCTACGTCTACAACTGGGGCGACTATATAGACGAATCAGTGCTTGGAGAGTTTGAGAAGGAAACAGGCATTAAAGTCGTATACGACACCTTTGCCACCAACGAAGACATGTACGTGAAGATCAAGTCCGGCGGCAGTCAGTACGATCTGATCTTCCCCTCCGATTACATGATCACCCGCATGCGGGACGAGGGGATGCTGGAGAAGATTAACCTGGCCAATATCCCTAACTTCAAGTACATCGATGACCGTTTTAAGGGGCAGGATTACGATCCCAAGAACGAGTACTCTGTACCCTACATGTGGGGTACAGTGGGCATTCTTTACAACACCACCATGGTGGATGATCCTGTAGACAGCTGGGATATTCTCTGGAACCCTAAGTACAGCAAGCAGATCATTATGCTGGACAGCCAGCGGGAAGCCATTGGTGTAGCCCTGCTGAGGCTAGGATACTCCATCAACACCACTGATGTGGATCAGCTGAATGAAGCAGCAGAGCTCTTAAAACAGCAAAAGCCCCTGGTGCTGGCCTATGCTCTTGATGAGGCCAAGGATAAGATGGTAGCTGGGGAAGCTGCCTTGGCCCTGGTGTGGTCTGGGGAGGCTCTCTATGCCATGGATGAAAACCCTGACCTAGATTATGCCATTCCCGATGAAGGTACTAACCTGTGGTTTGACGGCATGGCTATCCCCAAGGGTGCTAAGAACAAGGAAGCCGCGGAGAAGTTCATCGACTTCCTCTGCCGCACTGAAATCGCCTTCCGTAACGCAGATTATACCGGGTACGCCACTCCCCACACGGAGGCCCGCAAACTGCTTGATCCAGAGATCCTCAACAACAAGGCGGCTTATCCTGATGAAGAAGATTTGGTGAATGCTGAAGTCTTCGTGAGCCTTGGGGAAGTCTTACGGGACTACGATCGGATTTGGACAGAAGTTAAGGCTTACTAGACAACCAAAGAGACATTACAAGGCCAGGCCCACAGCCTGGCCTTGTTTGTAAATTTCCTCAAGAGGAAAGGGTTTCCGGCATTTGTTAAGAATTTCTACAATGGAATTGATCTCCAATGAGAACCTCTGGAAGGAGTGGGTTCATGTACTTTACCATTGAGAAAGCGCAAAAATACATTAAGGATCTGGCGCGCCACATCTATGAGGAAGAGCTTCACCTAGACAGCCTAAAACACTGGCCGGAAGACTGTGCAGATGCTCACCTGCCAGAGTTTGATGATAGTGCCTGGAAAGAGTTTCAGGTTGGGGGCTCGTGGGGCGGCAGAGATGAAGTTCATTGGTTCCGCACTACTGTTACTATCCCCGCTGCGTGGCAGGGGCAAAAAACAGCTCTCTACCTTGTGGTTGGTTCTGGCGATCAAGGCGGCTTGAGGGGAGCTGAGTCCCTCGCGTTCGTCAACGGTGAACCCGTTCAAGGAATAGATGCCAATCACCCAGAGCTGCTCTTGAGGCCCGAATGGGTGGAGGCTGGCCAGATCAAGCTTGCCATTAAGGCGTGGAGTGGGATGCAAAACGAACTGCGGTGGTTCAGGAAGGCCGCATTGGTGCGCATCAACGAGGACGCAGAAGACTTCTACTTCCGGGCGGCCACGGTGTTGGCGGCCATAAAGGTGTTGCCAGAAACGGATCTAAACCGGGTTAACCTTATCAATGCCCTGAATAAAGCTATAAACGCCACTGACTTCCGGCGCCCTGGTTCCCCAGAGTTTTACGGATCTATCGCGCAGGCAAATGCCGGGCTGAAGGCAGATCTTGCCGCGCTTCAGGAAGAAGCGGGGAAAGCACCGACAATTGTGGCGGTGGGCCATTCCCATATTGACGTTGCTTGGCTTTGGCGGCTCAAGCACACCCGGGAGAAGTCGAGCCGCACCTTTTCTACCGTTGATCACCTCATGGAACAGTACCCAGAGTACCAGTTCCTGCAAAGCCAGCCCCAGCTGTACGACTACATAAAGGAAGACTATCCGGAGATCTATGCCAAGATCAAGGAACGGGTCAAGGACGGCCGCTGGGAACTTACAGGCGGAATGTGGGTTGAGGCAGACTGCAACGTCACTTCCGGAGAGTCTTTAGTGCGCCAGTTCCTCCTTGGCCAGAAGTTCATGGAAGAAGAGTTTGGGGTGCGCTCTCGGATCCTGTGGCTTCCTGATGTGTTCGGGTATTCTTGGGCTCTGCCGCAGATTATCAAGAAGAGCGGCCACGAGTACTTCATGACCACCAAGATCAGCTGGAGCCAGTACAACCGGCCGCCTTATGATACGTTCATGTGGCGGGGCATTGACGGCACCGAGGTCTTGACCCATTTCATCACCACCACTGAAACGCCAGAACCCAAGTTTTACACCTACAATGGGGTGCTCAATCCCCAAAGTGCCGTTTACAGCTGGCAGCATTATCAGCAGAAAGAGATTAACGATGAACTGCTCTTTGCCTTTGGCTACGGCGATGGCGGCGGCGGCCCCACCAAGGAGATGATCGAAACAGGCCGGCGGATGCAGGAAATCCCTGGACTGCCTAAGGTCGTATTCGGCAAGGCCGAACCCTTCTTTGCCCGCCTAGCTGAAAGGGTTAAGGGCAACCCCAGGTTGCCCCTGGTTGATGGAGAGCTTTACCTGGAATACCACCGGGGTACCTATACGTCCCAGGCCAGGACAAAGCGGAATAACCGCCTGAGCGAAATCATGCTCCATGATGTGGAGTTCTTCAACGCCTTCGCCATGCACAAGCTGGAAGGTTACGCCTATCCTCAGGATGAGATCAACAGGAACTGGAAGACCGTCCTGCGGAATCAGTTCCACGATATCCTCCCTGGCTCATCGATTACCGAGGTTTACCAAGACAGCGAAGCAGAGTATGCTCAAGTGCTGACCTCCAGTGAGGGGCACCTCCGGGATGCCCTTACTGCCCTCGCAGCCAAGGTGGACTTGGACGGAGAAAAACTCGTGGTCTTCAACTCCCTCTCGTGGGCTAGAGGCGGCGCCGTAAGGCTGCCTTGGGATGACAGGCTGGCAGGGAAGGCCTTTATCGACGACTCTGGCACAGCCTTGGATTGCCGGGTACTGGAAACAGCGAGCGACAAAATCCTGGAGGTAGAAGTCCCGGAAATCCCCAGCTTGGGGTATAAGGCTTTCAGGATTGTGGAGAAAGCAGCGGCCAAGGAAGGGCCAACCAACCCAGCGGAGTCTGTCCGCATCGATGGGAACACTATCGAATCGCCGTATTACCGCATTGTGTTGAATAAAGCGGGGCAAATCACTTCCCTCTTTGATAAGGAAGCAGGGCGGGAGGTTGTCCCCGCGGGCATGGCTGCCAATGTCATCGAGGCCTTCGAAGACAAACCCATGAACTTCGATGCTTGGGATATCGACATCTATTACCGGGAAAAGCCCTATGCAGTGCAGTACCCAGCTCAGTGGGAAGTGTTAGAAAGCGGCCCCAGCAGGGTTGTGCTTGCCTTTGAGTGGCAGTTCTTACAGTCTACCATTAAGCAGCAGATGATCGTGTACGCCAACCGCCGCAGGATTGACTTCAAAACAGAAGTTGATTGGCACGAACATCAAGTGCTCCTCAAGGCCGCCTTCCCAGTGGCAGTGCGCAGCACTAAGGCAACCTATGAGATCCAGTTCGGCAACGTTGAGCGGCCCACCCACTGGAACACCAGCTGGGACTATGCCAAGTTCGAGACAGTTGCCCATAAATGGGTTGATCTCTCCCAGCGTGATTACGGAGTGAGCTTGCTGAACGACTGCAAGTACGGCCACGACGTGAAGGACAACGTAATTCGGATTACGCTTCTGAAATCAGGGATTGAGCCTGATCCCAATGCGGACCAAGGGCACCACGAATTTACCTACAGCCTCCTGCCCCATGCAGGGGACTGGTATGCCGCGGATACGGCCAGGGAAGCGTACGAGCTGAACTATCCTCTCAGGGCTGCCTATGCTGATGCGCCTGGCGGATCGCTGCCCAGTGCTGAGAGCTTTATCAAGGTGCATGGAGAAAGCGCTATCCTGGAGACGGTGAAGAAGAGTGAGGCTGATTCCAGTCTCATCCTGCGGTTCTACGAGTTTGGCAACCGCACCTGCCCGGTGGAAGTGGAGCTGAGCAGTGAAATTACCTCAGTGCACGAGTGTAACCTCCTTGAAGAAGTGGAAGCGCCTGTGCCATTCTCCGGACGGAAGTTTGCCTTCGAGCTTAAGCCTTACGAGATTAGGACGTTCAAAATTGACTAAGGGCCCAGGGGGGTATTTCCCCCTGGGTTAAATTTTTCTCCGCCTTGGAGATCGCTCAATACTACCTGATAAAATGCCGATACAAGGACTGAATTCCTACTTACGTAAATCATTGAAGGGCGGCGAATAGTATAACAAAGCACAGAAGGAAAGAGAAGGGTGCTGTGATGAGAAAGCGGGTATTTCTAGCGGCCCTGCTTGCGGTGATGGTATTGGCAGTGGGGTGCACAAATGGCGGTTATGTGCCCACTTCTTTGGCAGGTTATGTGTACGTCCAAACCAGTGGTTCTAGTGCTGTTATTTCCCCAAGTCCTACTCCCCCGGCCGGCTATCGGCCACTGGACGGAGCATATGTTTGGCTTACGACTCAGTCAAGTATTGGTGCTACTACGAGATACGATGGCCAGTTCTTCTTTCCCGGTGTCAACCAAGGTGCGCACATTATCAATGTAAGCCTGCCTTGGGAGACCATGAAAACAGCTTGGACAGTAAGAACGGGAACGAATTGGGTTCACTCGGAGCTGTTCCCCAGCCTGGGATTCTACGTGATCATTGGAATCAGTAACTACAAGTACTTAGAAGACACCCCGGGCCCGCGTCAAGATGCACAGTTAGTTCAACAAACCCTCTTCAGGGACAACCAGTTGGCAGGCATTGGGTTTACACTCCTTGATAGTCAGGCCACCAAGAGCAATATCCGTAACCGGATCGAAAGGGCCATTGACTTTGCCGACTCAAACGATTTCCTCGTGGTTTATTTCTCCGGCTATTCCGGCCAGGATTATCTCTCTCCATATGATGATGATGGTGAAGCTTGGGCCACAGCCATAACGGACTGGGAACTTGAGCAATGGTTAGGTGACTTCCCTGGAGATGTAACGGTAATCATTGACGGTTCGGAGTCTTCGACCATGGCTGATGGAAACCCATTTGAGCCCTTTGCCCTAGAAGAGGATTCGAAGTACACGGTCATTGCAGCCGCCCAGGAGGGAGAAAGCGCGGTGTACGACCCGGACCTAGGTAACAGTGTATTTACCTATTTCTTGGTTGAAGGGCTCAAGATCCAAGGCGGCTATGCACTGGCTGATGACTATGGTGACAGGGATGTATCCGCTAACGAGATATATGATTATGTCTTCGACGCGATGAGGAAGTACTACGAGAACTGGACTGACCCGAAATCTCACAAGCCGGATATTAAAAAAGGCGACTTTGCCGATGCTGTAATATTCCGATACTAAGGAGGAGAAAACATGCGTAAAGCGCTAATTGCGGTATTGCTGGTTGTTCTGTTTAGCGTACCCGTGTTCGCGATCCAGCCGCGGGTGGCCTATCTGGGCGACATCACATCAATCGCCTGGATGGATGGGGGTACTCTGAACGTTGCTCTTGCCAACAACTCTAATACTCGGAGCACCATCACCATTTCCACCGACACTTGGGACAGCCGTTGGCGGCCGGTGTTCTCGGAACGGACAGTAACGGTCCCTGGCCGGACGATTGTGGCCGTCTCCATTAAGCCCAGTGAGCCTCGGAGGGGAGAAAGTATCAATGTAAAGATCAGCGAGTTTAGGCGGTCTGTAGAAGTGCCTATTCAGGCCGGGAGCATCTTCAATGCCAAGTCTTTTGTGGTACCGGCCAACACTCGCCTTTCCTTCGATATCGACCTTGGTTTTATGCTTGGAGAGCCGAGGTTGGATCGGTTGGTGGTAGACAAGTTCTACGAAGGAGTTGGGTCCCGCGCTCGCGGCCCTATTGAGGTGGAGAGCGTTGAGGGAGGATTGCGGTACGTTCCATCCCGGAACAGCATCGAGTATACCGCGCCAAAGATGGCTTTGAGTATGCGCACTCCTCAAACCAACGGCTTGGAAGTAATCACCTTCAGCCTCTCAAAGGAGTACAGCGGCTATCGGGGAGGTGCGGAAGAAGTACCTGGCCCCACCATACTTGTCTATGGCCGCAACTTCCGCTTCACAAGCACCGCTGCTGCTGACCCCAAGGACGATACAAGAGTACAGAGATAACACGTAACCCGCCCTTCACGGCGGGTTTCTCCTTGGGGCACACTATAGGTGCAGCGGACTATGATATAATGATGCATAGATTGGGCTGAGGTTTAGGTTGATTTCCGCGGAACGAATCACAGAGAAAGGGAGGGGAAGTGGGTGCACGAAGTCAGGTTCACCATTATTACCGGTCTCTCTGGAGCAGGAAAAACACAAGCGATGAAGGTGTTAGAGGATCTAGGGTATTTTTGCATCGACAACCTCCCCCCGGCTCTCTTGCCCCAACTTGTTGAGCTGCACGCTCAGAGCGGGCAAAACCGCAAGTACGCGATTGCCATCGACATCAGGGTGCGTGAGTACTTCTCAGACTTGCGGAAGGCCCTCAGCTGGTTGGATCAAAGCGGCCACCAGTATTTCCTGTTGTTCTTGGATTGCAGTGATGCAGTCTTAATTCGGCGGTTTAGCGAAACTCGCCGGCTCCATCCCCTGCATCAGAGCCTCGAGACCCCAGAGAGTATTGGTGCTACCATTGCCACTGAACGCCGCCTCTTGTCGGACGCCCGCAGCATCGCAGATGTGATCATCGATACCACAGATCTGCGCCCCATGGACCTGCGCCAGCGCCTCTTAGAAATCTATGAAGGTAAGCCCTTGCACAAATCTGTCACAGTGGACATCTTCTCCTTCGGATACAAGTTCGGTACCCCCATTGATGCGGACATGGTTTTTGACGTGCGGTTCATTCCTAACCCATATTACGTGGACAAGCTGCGTCCCCTTACCGGAGAAGATGCAGGGGTATACGATTACGTCATGCAGTTTCCCATTACAGAGATGTTTTTGGCCAAGGCTTCGGATTTGATTGCCACTTTGATTCCTGGCTATGCCCGGGAAGGGAAAGCGCGGATCACCATCGGTATTGGCTGCACAGGCGGCCAGCACCGCTCTGTGGCGGTGGCCATTGCTTTGCATCGCCGCTTGAGGGAATTGGACGTTGCAGCAAGCCTTAGGCATCGGGAACGCTCCGCGGCTCCCACCTTGTGACCAAGGGCATTATCCTTGCCTTTGACAGGGGTAGAGAGTATACTTACCGTATGCAGTACATGGATCCAAGCAAAGGTAGGTAGGTGAATCAATGGATCGCGCGGAGCAGTTAGGCAGAGAAAGAGTACCGGCCCTCTTACTTAGGTTCTCCATTCCTGCCATTATCGGGATGCTTGTTCAAGCACTTTACAACGTTGTTGACCGCATCTTCGTAGGCCACGGTGTAGGCCCAGAGGGCATCGCCGGACTGACAGTGGTATTCCCCGTGATGCTGGTGATCATGGCCTTCTCGATGCTAATTGGCCTGGGCGCCACTGCCTTGATCTCCATCAGGCTAGGGGAAGGGAAGCAACGAGAAGCGGAGCAGATCGTGTCTACCGCTGCGTTGATGCTGGCCTTAATTGCGGGGATTATATCCACACTGGGGCTTACCTTTATCGATCCACTCCTGAGGCTGCTTGGTGCCAGCGATCAGATTCTGCCCTATGCCCGGGAATACCTCAGCGTTATTTTCTACGGAACGGTCTTTCAGAGCGTATCCTTCGGGATGAACCACTTCATCCGCGCGGAAGGTAACCCGCGGCGCGCTATGAGCACCATGCTCATAGGAGCAATCCTAAACACTATCCTCGACCCAATTTTCATTTTTGGCTTTGGCTGGGGCGTAACCGGCGCGGCGGTTGCCACCGTCATATCCCAGGTTGTCTCGTGCATATGGGTGCTGTCTTACTTCCTAAGCGGTCAAAGCGTAGTGAAGTTCCGCCTAAAGGGCATCCGGGTTGAACTCCCTGTGCTCCTTAAGATTGTCTCCATCGGCTTTGCCCCCTGGGCAATGCAGCTGGCTGCCAGTTTGCTCAACCTTATTCTCACTAGAAGCCTTGCCTATTACGGGGGGGATGTCGCGATCTCCGGTATGGGCATCGTCTACAGTATCAACACCATTTTCATGATGCCTATTTTCGGGATTAACCAAGGCGTACAGCCCATAATCGGATACAACTTCGGCGCCCAGCAGTACGACAGAGTAAGAGAAGCCCTGCGGCTGGGCATTTTTGGAGCCACTGGCATTGTCACACTTGGGTGGATTACAACCCGCCTCTTTCCTATCCAACTTATCTCGTTGTTCGGGCGAGGAGATGAACAGCTCCTGAATGTGGCTGCCACAGCAATGCGGATCGGCCTGTTTGTCTTTCCGTTAGTGGGCTTCCAGGTGGTGGGAGCATCCTACTTTCAAGCTGTGGGCAAGCCGAAAAGGGCCGCATTCCTATCCCTCTCCCGTCAGTTGCTGCTTCTTATACCTGCTATGTTGATTCTCCCCAGATTCCTGGGTTTGATGGGCGTTTTTGTGAGCCTACCCGCAGCGGACGTGGGGTCAACGCTGTTAACCGCAGTGCTATTAGCTAGAGAAATGAAAGAACTGGGCCCAGGCCGGGAACCGGCACTAGTCGGGCGGTAAAATTCTCAGATTCAGCCGAGAGGAGCATGCTATGAAAGTCTACATCGCCCAGATAAGTTCAACTGTTGGTGGCATGAGCAAGAACGTAGGCCAGGTTAAACTGGCAGTTCAGCAAGGAGTGGAATACGGGGCTCACCTGGTAGCGTTCCCCGAAATGTTCCTCACGGGTTATCTTGCCAAAGATCTGTTCCTGCAAAGCTGGTTCGCTAGGAGGGTAAACGAGGCTGTTGATTCCCTCACTGCGCTGTCCTCTGACTACCCGCAAGTAGGGATCCTCTGCGGCTTGCCTTCACTGGCTCCAGGGGGAAGATGGTACAGCTCTGCTGCGCTGTTTCACGGAGGCAAGCTGCAGTGGGTTGGGCATAAGGCTGTCCTTAGCGAGGATGGCGGCTCTGCAGAACAGTTCTACTTCGCCCCAGGTGAGGGCGGCAAGGTGATCTCCTTTGGGGATGAGAAGTTGGCTGTTTCTATTGGGGAAGGCGCCCTTGATGGGCTTACAGGAGAAGCAACTCTCGCGATCAACATCTCTGCTTCGCCCTTTTACTTGGGCAAGCCTGAGATGCGCCGAAGGATGATGGAAGAGACCTGGGAGAAATCCAGGATCCCCCTGTTGTTTGTGAACCAAGTAGGAGGCCAAGGGGAAACGGTCTTCGACGGGGGCAGCATGTTCTGTGATAAAGCAGGGCGGGTAGCGGTCCTGCCCGTCTTTGAGGATGGCCATGTGTTGATTGACACCGCAGCCCCAGCACCCCCCAGTGCTGAGCTTCCAAGCAGCGAAGCGGCTTGGATTTACGCGGCCCTAAAGCGCGGCTTCGTAGATTACCTTAAGGCAGCCAACCAGAGCCGGGTAATCATAGGTTTGTCCGGTGGTATTGATTCCGCGGTGGTGTGTGCACTGGCTGCAGATGCTCTGGGTCCAGAGAACGTCCGGGGGCTCATTATGCCTGGGCCTTATTCCAGCCCAGGGAGCATCACCGATGCGAAAGCCTTAGCGGAGAACCTCGGAGTGGAGCATCACGTGCTGCCCATCACTTCTTTGTATGAAAGCTACCTCGATACTCTGGAGGAGATCTTGGCCAACCGGGCTTCTGACGTAACGGAGGAGAACATTCAAGCCCGTATTCGCGGTAATCTCCTTATGGCCTTTTCCAATAAACTTGGGGGAATGGTGTTGGCCACCAGCAATAAGAGCGAATCCGCGGTGGGGTACGCCACCATGTACGGAGATATGGTAGGCGGGTTAGCCCCCATCGCAGACGTATACAAGACCCAGGTCTATGCTCTGGCGGAGTATATCAACAGGTCTGGGGAGATCATCCCCCACTCTACAATCTCTAAGGCACCTTCAGCAGAACTGAGGCCAGATCAGAAAGATGAAGACAGCCTGCCCCCGTATAACATCTTGGATCCTATCATTTATGCTTATGTGGAGGAAGGATTATCCGTCGGAGAGATTTCTGCCCGCGGCTATGACAAGGAAACTGCGGCTTGGGTGGTGAATGCTATAAACCGGACGGAGTTCAAGCGGCACCAGGCTGCCCCTGGCATTCGCGTGAGCAAGACCGCATTTGGTGCCAGCCGGAGGATGCCCCTTGCTGCGGAATATCTAGCCTATTAAGGACAGGAGGATGAACATGCCCAAGATCGCGTTTTTGGGAGCAGGTAGTACGGTGTTTGCCCGCAACATTCTCGGAGACAGCCTTCTCAGCGAGGCGCTGCGGGAATCGGAGTTTGCCCTGTTTGATATCGATCCACAGCGTCTCAAAGATTCAGAGATGATGCTGAACAATCTCAACAAGAATACCGGCGGTCATGGCAAGGTTGTGGCCTATACGGATCGGAAGGCTGCCTTGCGCGGTGCCGATTATGTCATCTGTGCAGTGCAGATCGGCGGATACGAGCCTAGTACAGTAATTGACTTTGAAATTCCAAAGAAGTACGGTTTGCGTCAGACTATCGGAGATACCTTGGGTATTGGTGGGATTTTCCGTGCCCTGCGGACACTCCCGGTCTTTCAAGATTTTGCCCGGGATATGGAAGAAGTCTGCCCTGACGCCTGGTTCCTCAACTACGTGAATCCCATGGCCATCCTTACCGGATACATGCAGCGCTTTACAGGTGTGAAAACCGTTGGCCTCTGCCACAGTGTCCAGGGGTGCGCGCCTGATCTCCTCAAAGCTCTTGACATGCCCACGGACAATATCCAGTGGAAGATCGCGGGCATTAACCACATGGCGTGGCTGTTGGAGATCACCCGTAACGGCGAAGACATCTATCCAGAAATTAAGCGCCGGGCTGCTGCTCGCACGGGGAAACACAATGACATGGTCCGCTACGAGATCATGAAGCAGTTCGGGTACTATGTCACCGAATCTAGCGAGCACAATGCGGAGTACTTGCCGTACTTTATCAAGAGCCGCTACCCAGAACTCATTGAGCGCTTTAACATTCCGTTAGATGAATACCCCCGCCGCTGTGTAGAGCAGATTAAGGGGTGGGAAACCATGCGGAAGCAGTTGGTGGAGAATGCAGACCTCACCCATACCCGCACCCATGAGTATGGGTCATACATTATGGAGGCTATGGAGACTGATGTGCCGTTCAAGTTTGGGGGCAATGTGCTAAACACAGGGCTGATCACGAACCTACCCCAGGAAGCATGCGTGGAAGTGCTCTGCTTAGCGGATCGAAGCGGTGTCACTCCAACCTACGTTGGTGCCCTCCCTGAGCAGCTTGCGGCCCTGAACCGCACAAACATTAACGTGCAGCTCCTCACCATTGAGGCCTTTGTCACAGGGAAGAAAGAACACATCTACCATGCGGCCTTCCTCGATCCTCATACGTCCTCAGAGCTAACGCTGGATGAGATTCGCTCCATGTGTGACGATCTCATTGAAGCCCACGGGGATTGGCTGCCCAAGTTTAAGTAGGAGAGGCTATGGACTATCGCGGAGTGAGGATTCTCTACGAGGATAACCACATCCTCGTGGTGGTGAAGCCCCCTAACATGCTGGCCCAGGGGGATTCCACCGGAGACTTGGATCTGTTGACCTTGATGAAGGAGTATATCAAGGTTACATACGACAAACCAGGGAATGTTTACCTCGGTTTGGTCCACCGCTTGGACCGCCCCGTGGGCGGGGTAATGGTCTTCGCTAAGACCTCCAAGGCCGCGGCCCGGCTCTCTCAGCAGATACGCGAGCGGGAGATGGGGAGGGTGTACCTTGCAGTTGTGAGCGGTATTCCCAGGCACGACACGGCGGTTCTCCAGGACTACCTCCTCAAGGATCCCCGCACCAACCTGGTGCGGGTAGTAGGCCCCAACACTCCCCAAGCTAAGTTAGGAAGGCTTACCTACGAGGTCCTGGAGAGCAGGGGAAGTCTGAGCCTGGTACGGGTGGAGATCCACACCGGGAGGTCGCACCAGATTAGAGTTCAGTTGGCCAATGCCGGATTCCCGCTGATAGGTGATGCCCGTTACGGCAGAGGAGAGGCCAAACTCCCCATTGCCCTGTGGGCATGGCGGCTCCGGCTTATCCATCCCACCCGCAAGACTGCTATGGAGTTTACTGCAGAGCCTCCTAGGCGTTATCCTTGGAATCAATTTAAAGAAGCCTGAACCAAACGGTTCAGGCTTCTATTGTAATGCGCTTAAGCTGAATGTTGGGCCCCTCAACAACTGCTATTCCGAGAGTGATGGGCAGGTCAAAGCGGCGGGGCCCTATACTTCCGGGGTTGATGTACCACAGGCCGCCCTCCTGCGCGCAGCTCCAGCGGTGGGTATGGCCGTGCACCACAACGTGGACGCCCTCGGGCACAGCTGGGCTCCGGGACAGGTCGTGGACGATGTAGAACTTCAGCCCCGAGACATCCACCTGCTCCGTCCAGCGCAGTGTTTGCCCCCAAGGCCCCCAATCAGTATTTCCCCTGACGGCGACGACCGTGTGGAAAGTGCGTTTGAGTTTTTCCAGTACGCCTGCCCCAACATCCCCCGCGTGGAGAATAGTGTCGCAACCGCGAAGTGCCTCCAGTGCTTCAGGACGAAGGAGACCGTGGGTATCTGATATTAGTCCTACCTTGATGCGGTCGATGCTCATCGCCCCCGGATGTAAGACGTTGCCCTTACGTTCTTGCTTGGAACGTTGTTTCCTGTTCCGAGCGGCCGTGGAGGATGCGCACTGCGGTGATAAGAGCAATTATGGAAACTAGAAGGGCCAGGATCCCTGCTCCAGCAGCATTCATCCCCAAGCCGCTGATAAACCACCCAGCTATAATATACCCAACAAAACTGATTCCAGCGGCCAGGAGAGAATAGGGCAACTGGGTTGTGACGTGATCAATATGGTTGCAGGCGGCACCAGTGGAAGACAGGATGGTAGTATCAGAGATGGGCGAGCAGTGGTCGCCGAATACCGCACCAGCCAGCACAGCGCCGATCATGAGCAAGACATACTCTACGCTGAACAGCAGCGCGAAGTCTACTGCAATCGGAATCATAATCGCGAAGGTCCCCCAGGATGTGCCTGTGGAGAACGCTATTAGTGCCGCAAGGGCAAAGATCAGGGCTGGATACATGAAGGGAGGCAGGGTGGTGCCCAACGTGTGGGCCAAGTACTGCCCGGTCTGCAGTTCGCTTACAACGCCTCCGATTGTCCAGGCGAAAATCAGGATGGTAATGGCAGGAAGCATGCTCTTGAAACCTTTGACAGCTGCCTCAGGAAGCTGGGAAACAGCTACCACACCCCTGGGGAGGAAGATCGCCAGCGTAAAGACGACAGCTGCGATACCGCCCAGCAAGAGGGAAAGCGCTGCATCGGTGTCCTTGATGGCATCAATTACCGATATCCCCCCATCAAAATAGCCGCCAGTGTAAACCATGGCAATGATGGTAAACAGCACAAGCCCAGAAATGGGGAGTACCAGGTCCCAAATGGTACCTTTTGGGTTTGGAGCCAGCGACTCTGTTTCCGCTTCCGCTTGTTCCAAAACGCCAGGATCCCGGCCGGCGAGTGCCATGGTTTCGTGGTGAGCCATGGGCCCGAAGTCAAGGTCGAACAGGGAGACCAACCCCACAAGGAGAAGGGCCAGGAGCGCGTAGAGGTTCATGGGAATTAACCGCATGAATGAGGTAAAGGGGTCCATGCCGATCCCTTCTGCAGCAAACTTAACGCCCATAATGGTCATTACAGTCGCGATCCAGCTCGACACAGGAGCGAGAATACAGATGGGAGCTGCAGTGGAGTCAATAATGTACGCAAGTTTCGCTCGGGATACTTTGAACTTGTTTGTTACCGGGCGCATGACCGTGCCCACTGTGAGGCAGTTGAAGTAGTCATCGATGAAGATCAACACACCCAGAATGAAGGTGGCAAACTGCGCGCCTGCCTTGGACTTGATGCGCCGGGCTGCCCATTCGCCATATCGCGCTGAGCCTCCCGCGAGGGTTACAAGGTACACTAGTACCCCCAATAGAACCAGGAACACCAAGATAGACAGATTCCAACTGTCGGACACCATCGACCATACGGTCTGTACAGTGTAACCAATAGCACTTACAGGATTCCAACTCGACACGATGAGAGCACCAGATAAGATGCCTGCTAACAGTGAAGGCACCACTCTCTTTGTGACCAGAGCCAATAGGATGGCAAGGGCCGGCGGGATTACACTAACCAATCCAAATTCCAATGAACATTCACCCCTCGAAAATTGTGGTTAAATAATACACAAAAAACAGCCCATGCACAAGGCGCAGGCTGTTTCACAGCAGAAATCTAGCCTCAATCCTCCCTTCTGTGCGATAGCTCTCCACTGGCGGTTGGGAGTCCAGCCAGTGACAGTTATGCACCTATTCGATGCATACCCAGCCTAAAGTACCGGGGACAGTACCTTGACTTCGGCGGTCATTCCTTTCCCTGCAGTTCATCAGCTTCCCCAGCTTCCTGCAGTTACTCATAATAACCGCGCCTCTACCTCACCTGGTTAGATGAGGCATAATATTCAGTTTTGCTTACATAGTTGATTATAGCTGGTTAGTTGTCCACTGTCAACTGGGAGCGAAACGTGGCCTCAATGGACACC
This sequence comes from Peptococcaceae bacterium 1109, assembly GCA_001028815.1. Lineage (GTDB taxonomy): Bacteria > Bacillota > Limnochordia > Darwinibacteriales > Darwinibacteriaceae > 1109. The sequence continues at coordinate 411,490 of LDJB01000002.1, read as the reverse complement.
GATACCTTCAGCTGTCCCGGCATAAAGGCAGTAGCGTTCTCAGAAACGCCCGCGCCCCCTTCTGCGGCATAGACGGGCCCGTAATAGTAGGTTTCCTCCAGCTTTTCTAGAACGGGCGTGGTCCCCCCAGCTGCCTCAGCTAAAGCTTGAGCTTGCTCCTTTGCCTTTGCCACCGCATTGGCGTAAGCCTCAGCCCTGGCGGTACTTGGCTCTTGCAGGCCGTACTGGAGGCCGTAGATGATGTTTGCCCCAGCAGCAGTAATGTCGTCCATGAGCTGTGCTACCTTCTCCAGATCGAAGACAGCCACTTCAAAGACGTGCCGGATGGTAAAGCCATCAGGTACGGAACGCTGGGTTTCGCTGTCCCACCGCTCCCGGCGATAGAGGTTAAACTCTGAAGTCTTCACTACCTCCGGCCGCGTGTACTGCACGAAAATCTCAGTGAGACGGCCCACAATCCGGTTGTTTTCTGCAAGGGCTTCACTAGCGGTCTCTGCATCCGTTTGGACACCAATCCACATCTGGGCCATGTCAGGCGTAACCCTCACATCGCCGCTGGACTGCACCTTTATGGTGAAACTGGCAGTTTCAGGTTCTGCGGCATACACTCCCGCGGCACTTGCGAGGATGAAAGTAACTATCAACAACCCCAGCGCTTTACGAAGCATATCTCACACTCCCTTGGTTAGTAGTTTGCTATAGCTTTCGCTGTTAGTGTCCTGTTTGTGGGATACTGCTTGGCGGGGAGGCGGGTGGCCCGGATCGAGTTTAGCACCGCCAAGACGGTCACGCCAACGTCTGCAAAGACTGCCCACCAGAGGGTGGTCAAGCCCAGGGCGCCCAGGCTTAAGACGAGCAGTTTCACCCCAACAGCCAGCACGATGTTCTGCCGCACGATTTTGTTCGTCCGCCTGGCGATGGCCACCGCATCCGCAACCTTGCTGGGCTCATCGGTCATGATCACCACATCTGCCGCTTCAATAGCTGCATCCTGCCCCAAGCCGCCCATAGCGATGCCCACATCAGCTCTAGCGAGCACTGGGGCATCGTTGATACCATCTCCCACGTAGGCGACCCGTCCTTTCCGGGTCCCCGCCAAGATTTTCTCTAGCTCTGTTAGCTTATCCCCTGGGAGGAGCTCGCTCCGCACATCAGCAATGCCTAGCATTTCCCCAGCCTGGGCCGCAGCTGCGGCGCTGTCTCCCGTGAGCATGATCGCTTGTTTCGCCCCAAGCTCCTTTAGGCGGGTGAGGGCCGCTTCCGCATCCCGTTTCGGTGTGTCGCTGAGAAGGACCGCTCCTACGTACTTCCCATCAACTGCCACATGAACCGCCTGGCCATGGTGGGAGAAAAACTCTCCCGTGATGCCAAGGTGCTGCATCAGGCGTTGGGAACCGCACGCGATCTGGTGCCCCTGGATCGTCGCGGAGATCCCTAGGCCGGTTATCTCCTGGAAGTCCCCTACGGCAGTGGGGTCAAATTCCCCGCCCCAGGCCTCAACGATAGACAGGGCAATGGGGTGGCGGCTCATGGACTCAGCCCAGGCCGCCATCTGCAATACGTACTCTCCCTTAACACCTGGTACGCTTTCAACGTGGTCGACGGTGAACTCCCCTGAAGTAAGAGTGCCTGTTTTGTCAAAGACCACAGTATCCACTTCGTGGAGGGCCTGGAGGTAGTTGCTCCCCTTCACCAAGACCCCAGCTTTGGATGCGGCCCCGATCCCGCCAAAGAATCCCAAGGGGATCGAGACCACCAAGGCGCAGGGACAAGAAATGACTAAAAACACAAGGGCTCTATAGACCCAGTCAGCGAATGCTGCCCCGGGGATGAACAGGGGCGGGAGCAAGGCCAAAAGGGCCGCCACGCCAACTACAGCGGGGGTATAATAGCGGGCGAACTTTGTAATGAACTCTTCTGTGGGAGACTTGCGCGCAGCGGCATTCTCTACTAGGTCAAGGATACGGGATATGGCTGAGTCCGATGCGGGTCTTTCCGCCCGCATGCGAATCATTCCGCTGAGGTTGATGAAGCCGGCGAGTACATGGTCCCCCTCCCCGGCATCACGGGGAACGGACTCGCCCGTGAGGGCCGCGGTATCCAAACTGGACAGCCCAGTGAGGATGGTGCCGTCTACAGGGATTCTTTCGCCAGGCTGAACCAAGAGTTCATCGCCGGGGATGACTTCGCCAGCGGGGACTTCCAGTGCTGTTCCATTCCGCACTACCCTGGCCTGATCAGGACGGATTGCGATGAGCGCAGATATGGATCGCCGAGACCGGTCCACCGCCAGATTCTGAAGGTACTCCCCTGTCCGGTAAAACAACATGACAGCAGCAGCTTCCGGTGTTTCCCTGATAACCAGGGCTCCCAGGGTTGCCACGGTCATGAGGAAGTTTTCGTCAAAGACTCGGCCCCGGCGCAGGTTAAGCAAAGCCGAGCGCAGTATAGGAAAGCCGGCCAAGAGGTAACTGGCCAAGAGCAGGACAGTCTTGCCCACTTGGGGTAGCGGGAGCAGCAAGCCCCCGGCAAACAGGGCCAGAGCCGCGCCCAGGGCGAGCAGGCTTTCACTGGAATCCCTGTGGTGGGCGTGTCCATGTTCATCTTCGTGGTTGTGGGCGTGGGAATGCTCTTCCCTGAGCTTGACGCCTGGCTCAATTTCCTGGCTGAGGCGCTCGATTTCTGTTTTAATCTCCGTTTGTCTGGATTTTAGGCTATTAACGGTAAGTCTGCCCGCGGCAAAGTCGATAGATGCCTGCGCAACGCCTTCCACTTTGGCTGCGGTCCCTTCGATTTTCGCTGCACAGCTCGGGCAGTGCAACCCCTCTAGCTTGTAAACGCACTGCACCAGCTCGTCTTGATTGGCTCGGGGCATGCTGTCACCTCTTCTCCTTCGCTTCCATGACGTGTTGGTATCCCTGTTCAAAGATTGACTGGATGTGTTCATCATCGAGGGAATAGTAAACTACTCGCCCATCCTTGCGGTACTTCACGATCCCTGCTTGTTTGAGCACCCGCAGCTGATGGGAAATGGCCGACTGGCTCATATTGAGGAGATAAGCAATGTCGCACACGCACATTTCCTCTTCAAAAAGGACCTGCAGAATTCGAATCCGGGTTTGGTCCCCAAACACTTTGAAAAACTCAGCGATACTTGCCGTTACCTGATCTGGCATGAGCATCTTGCTTACCCGATCCACTACTTCCCCATGGATCACCGTTGTCTCGCAATAGGGGGCCCGTTTTTCGGCCAATCTATCTCACCGCCTCAGGAATATATGAATATCTGTTCATATGTTCAGTTATATTGTATGTCCGGAGGCAAGAGTTGTCAATAAAAAACCCCACCGGATAGGTGGGGTTGACAGTACCTGACTGGGGTGCTAGTCTACTAGGAAAATCACTGAGTACTGCGCCAGGAAGTCGTAGGTGTTGAGGGCGGAGAGAATCGCATCTGCATCTACATCGCTGATAATTACGCCCGTTTCAGTAGAGTCAGTGACCTCGAGAGCTTTAATGACCAGGGGAGATACTTTTATGGGGTCTTGCCCAGGTTGGATGCGGCGCAATAGTTCTGGCGTGAGTTCTTGGCCGTAAGAGGCGATTCCCGCTTCTTGTATGAAAGACTGCGGTGCGGTGACACCCGCGTAGATGAGCTGGCCTGATTCAGAGTAGATTCTCGGGCTCATTCCCCGCTGGAGGCCTAGGCCCCGGGCATCAACAATCAATCCTGTGTAGACCAACCCTTGGCGGATCAGCTCTTCCGCATCCATGTCCAGTTCTACCCTTCTAATGTTCACCTCATCCCATTCCAGCTCAACGCCTTCAGGTACGGAGAAGACTACCGTAGCTTGGTGGGCGTTAGGCGGTGCGGTGACCACTACGGAGACGTCCTGCCACTGATTGGGCCCGGAAATGCCTCTGCTGAGCTGAGTGGAACGGAGGTACTGGCCTCGGTCTGTGTGGATGTAAACAGAGGCCAAGGTGGGGGCGTTCTCCAGGTTGGTGCGGATGCGGACGCTCACTTCATAGCGGGCTCCCACTTCCAAGAGGAATGTGCGCCTCAGCTCTTGAGCGGAGGCGGGTAAAGCCCCAACAAGAGCGATAAGCAGCATACACAAGATAAACGTTTGAGCTCGCTTGTTGCTTGTGTGTGTCATGAGAATTCATCCTTTCTCCCTTGACTAATCACAGTGGTTCGCACTCATGTGCGGAATTATGGCCCCTTTAGGGTGGCCTCTGCCACTTTTTCCGGCAGGCGGACTTCGTAAAACACTTCCATGAACTCTGCGAACTTCTCAGGTAGATCCTCCGTGTAAAGCTCTGGGTAGGCGGCCTGAGCGAGCCACTCCACTCCTAACAGGCGGAACAGGGAGCCAGGTGTGAGCCAGTTCGTGGGAACCGTGGGGATTTGGTACACTTTACCCTCGGCCACCAGCCCGGAAATCTCTAGTGGCGGGTTTTTCCTCATCTCCCAGCGAAGGTCCAAGATGGGGTCAGGGACGATGAGCACCATGTGGATGGGGTTCTGGTTTAGGCCCGCTTCCCGGAGCCCGGCCAAGCGGAAGGCATCAGCTAGGTCAACCTTGCCGGTGTTGCCAACCACATAGGTGCGGGCAGGACTCCCCGATAAGCCTTCCCGGAAACTGGTGAGCCTTGCCAGGGTGTTATCTGCGTACATGGCCAGAATACCTCCCCGGACGTCCCGGCCTAGCAACTTGCCTAGCCAGCGCAGGGTCTTGGGAATCGCCTCCAGGGAACCGTCCACAACTATTGTGGGAATGCCCAGTTCTTGTTCTACTTGCTCTACTAGATCCAATGTAGGCAGATCAGGTACGGCCACGTGGAGGACTAAATCCGGCTGCAGCGCGGCGATGTGGTCTAGGTGGATCGTTTTGTAAACCTTGTCCCAGCTGCCCAGGATAGGGAGGGCCCTGGACTTATTTCCCAAAACAAATTCCCAGGTGGGGGAAGGGTCTACGTTCCAGCCTAGGAGAAGCTCAGGATCAAGGGCATACACTAACAGGCTCCCCGATTCGGTAGTGGCGTAGACCTTCTCAATCTTGTGAGGGACAGGAACAGATCGCCCTACATGATCTGTCACGCTTCTGGGGTAGTGGGGAGGAGCCAGGGCTTGGGCAAGCACTAAGACCAGCGTGAAGGCTGCGGCTGTAAGTGCGATGATCCGCTGGGCTGGGCGCATCATACCAGATCCTTTCCCGGATTATACCATTCTATTTGACTTTAGCTGGCCAACTCCTGCAAAGGACCTGTTAACCATATTTGGATAAAAGTAACGAATATTTTTCAGCCGAAAATGAAGGAAAACGGAAGGCGAGCCTCGTATACTTACGAAAGCCCTAAGCTGGAGCGACAGATTGTTTGCTCAAAAAACGTTGAGGAGGAGAAGAGAATTGAGAAAGTCGCTGTTGGTAGTTGTAGCCGTCTTTGCTCTTGTGTTCTCGATGGTATCTCTGGCAGCTGCCCAGACACTAATCGTGGCACAAGGCGCAGATCCTGTCACCTTGGATCCCCAAGGCCAGAATGACCAGCCATCCGCCCGTGTACGGGTGCAGATCTATGAAACGTTGGTCGAGTTCGATAAGGATCTGAACATCGTTCCTGCCCTTGCCGAAAGCTGGGAGTTCATTACCCCGAACGAGCTGGAATTCAAACTCCGTCAAGGCGTGAAGTTCCACAATGGTGACGCCTTTACCGCCGAAGATGTGAAGTACAGCATCGAGCGTGTGAAGGATTCCGCCACCGTAGCGTTCTTGCTTGAGGCAATTTCCGAAGTTGAGGTCGTGGATGATTACACAGTACGGATCCGCATGGCTAACCCATATGCGCCAATCCTCAACCACCTCGCTCACCCTTCCACCGCCATTGTCAACCGCCGTTCTGTGGAGGAAGCTGGGGACGACTTCGGCGCTTCCGTAGCAATCGGCACCGGCCCGTTTGTTTTCAAGGAATGGGTTTCCGGTTCCCACGTTACCTTGGTGCGGAACGAGAATTATTGGGGCGAGCCCGCTAAGGTAGAAGAACTCATCATCCGGAGTATCCCAGAAGGTACCGTCCGGGCTATCGAGCTTGAGACCGGTGGTGTGGATATCGCTTACAACCTGGAGCCCATGGATGAGCTGCGTCTGACCGGCCAGCCAGGTATCGTTTTGGATAAGTACGAAGAGCTGTCCACCAGCTATGTAGGCTTTAACGTCCTTAAGCCGCCCCTTGACAACAAACTGGTACGGCAAGCCATCAACTATGCTCTGGACGTGGATGCTGTTGTAGATTACATCTACACCGGCCTTGCAGCCAAGTCGAACACTCCGCTGCCTCCAGGAGCGTGGGGCTTCAATCCTAACGTTGAGGGATACTATTACGATCCTGACAAGGCTCGTGAACTCCTCGCCGAAGCCGGTTATGCTGATGGCCTGAAGCTGTCCATCTGGACCAACGACAACCCGCTGAGAATGCAGATTGCCGAAATGTTCCAGGCCAACCTCGCAGACGTTGGTGTGGAGGTTGAAATTCAGATTCTGCCTTGGGCAACCTACCTGGAAGACACAGCTTTGGGTAAGCATGACATGTTCATCCTCGGCTGGGGTACTGTCACCGCTGATGCTGACTACGGCCTCTATGCGCTGTTCCACAGCAGCATGCACGGCGACCCAGGCAACCGCACCTTCTACACTAACCCACGGGTAGATGAGCTCTTGGATGCTGGCCGTCGGGAAACCGATCCTGAGAAGCGCATGGCCATCTACTGGGAAGCTCAAGAGACCATCGTAGAGGATGCACCATGGGTATTCCTGATTAACACCAGTGCTGTTAACGGCCTCCGTGACTACGTTGAAGGTTTTTGGCCGCATCCAGCAGGACATCACGTACTCGGTGGCGTATCTGTTAATAAGTAAGCTGTTTTAGCAAGAATGTTTGTCGGACCTGAAATAGGCGGGGTTCACTGAACCCCGCCTATAATGGGTTCAGGCATCGAGGGGGATGGCGGACTTAAATGTCTGGATATATCATAAGGCGTTTGCTCTTAGTCATACCGGTACTCATAGGTATTTCTATTTTTGTGTTCTTAATCATGCACCTCACCCCTGGTGACCCGGCCCGCTTAATGTTGGGAGAATCAGCTCCTGCTGATCAGTTGGAAGCACTCCGGGAAGAACTGGGCCTGAATGACCCGCTCCCTGTGCAGTACTTTAACTGGCTGAAGAAAGCCGTTCGCTTAGATTTTGGCCGTTCACTCCGGTCGAAGAAAGTGGTCACCGCGGAAATCATGGAGCGCTTGCCGGCAACGGCGGAACTGGCCGTTTTGGCCGTGGCCATCTCTGTGATTGTGGGGATTCCAGTGGGGATTCTTTCAGCAAGCAAGCCCAATTCTTTGTTGGATAATGTGGCAATGCTGGGGGCACTTGCGGGGGTTGGCATGCCTGCCTTTTGGCAGGGCATTATGTTTATTCTGATCTTTTCCGTCTGGTTGGGTTGGTTCCCATCATCGGGCCGCATGGGCGGGTTAGAGTACTACATTCTTCCCGCTCTGACCCTAGGGACCCGGTCCATGGCCAGCATCGCGCGGATGACCCGTTCATCTATGCTGGAAGTGCTTCAGCAGGATTTCATCCGCACAGCCACCGCCAAGGGCTTGGCCCGGTTCAAGGTGGTTTTTGTGCACGCCCTGCGTAATGCACTTATTCCTGTGGTTACCATGATCGGCTTGCAGTTTGGCGGCTTGATGGCCGGTGCGGTCCTTACAGAGACCATTTTCGCGTGGCCGGGAATTGGCCGGCTGGTGGTGGAAGCCATTAACAACAAGGACTTTCCAGTGGTCCAGGGGACCATCATGACCTTTGCCATCATGTACGCTTTGATAAACTTAATCGTTGATGTGTTGTATGCGTTCTTAGATCCCCGGCTGCGGGCACGCTACAACTAGGAAGGAGGGGTTATCGTGGAAGAAACCACTATTCGCCAGAGCGAAACCAAGCGCATCATGCGCCAGCTGTTGAAAAACCGCCGGGCGGTCGTAGGCGGCATCGTCCTTTTTGTCATCATATTCCTCGCGATCTTCGCCCCCTATGTAACCCCTTATGACCCGGTTAAGCAGAACATCCGCAACCGCCTCCAGGGCCCAAGCCGAGAGCATATTTTTGGCACGGATCAATTTGGCCGGGACACTTACACGCGCGTCGTGTACGGCGCCCGCCTTTCTCTTCGGGTTGGCTTTTCGTCCATTTTGATCGCCATTGTTGTAGGATGCTTGCTGGGGCTTGTTGCGGGCTTTTACGGCGGCCTGTTAGATAACATCATCATGCGGTTTGTGGATATTCTCATGGCTCTCCCTGGCTTTCTCTTGGCCTTGGCTATTGTGGCGGCCTTAGGCCCCGGCTTGGATAATGTGATCATCGCCATCGGCATTTCGTATATCCCATCGTTCGCTCGCTTGATGCGTTCGTCTGTTTTGACCATTCGGGAACTGGATTATGTGAGCGCTGCAGAAGCCATTGGATCATCGGATGCACGGATGATTTTCCGGCACATTCTGCCCAACTCCCTGAACCCCATTATAGTTATGGCAACTCTGTCTCTGGCAGGCGCTATTTTGTCTGCTGCAGGCTTGAGTTTCTTGGGGATGGGCGCGCAGCCGCCTACGCCGGAATGGGGCAGCATGATCTCTGCGGCCCGGCCCTTTATCCGGGTTTCCCATTGGGCTGTTACCATACCAGGTTTGGCCATTTTCACCACTGTGCTTTGCCTTAACTTGGTGGGGGACGGCTTACGAGATGCTCTTGACCCGCGGATGAAGAATGTAGGCTGATAAAGCTTTCGCACCTTGAGCCCTGTAAACTGCACAGGGCTCTTTTTTGTGCCGCCTCGCACCACCCCGTTCCTCCTGCATAGTATGGAACCATGATTTAGTACTGCAGGACTAGGAGGGCGGTCTTATGGAAAAAGGCGAGCGGCTTAGCTGGTGGAGGGGAGAGGACTGGTGGACAATTTGGCTGGGGGCCATCATCATTGCCGGCGCTGCGCTGGGCCTGGTAAGTAGTGTGCCCAAACTGCCGAAATGGTACGGCAATGTTGCTGATGCCCTGCCAAGCAACCTGATTCTGCCCCTACTCGGGCTGGGACTGGGGATTCTGGTTCTCACGGGCATTGCAGTATGGAGCATGGAGGGCAGGGTGGGGCGCTATGCAGCGGGGTTCCCCTTTGTGTTCCTCCTGGCTGTCTTGGCCTACGCCATCGGGAACCACGCCACCCTGAATCACTACGGAGTGAACGATATCATCTGGGCTCTCATCTTGGGGATGCTCTTCAGCAACATCTTCGGGAAGCCCCAGTGGCTTAAGCCTGCCTTGAGGACAGAACTCTTCATCGAGACAGGCCTGGTGCTGCTGGGAGCGGAAATCCTCTTTAACCGCGTGCTGGTGTTGGGTGTGAGGGGGTTGGGAGTGGCTTGGCTGGGCGCTCCCCTAGCTGTCATTTTCATCTACTGGCTGGGTACAAAGGTGATGAAAATCAAGAGCAAGGAACTGGTGGCTACGGTCGCCACGGCAACTTCTGTATGCGGTGTCTCGGCGGCCATTGCCACTGGCGCCTCCGTGCGGGCCAAGAAAGCGGAGATCAGTGCCGCGATTTCTATCTCCGTGATATTCACCGTGATAATGATGGTAGGTATGCCCATACTGATTAAGGCAGTGGGGATGAACCCGAATGTCGCGGGAGCCTGGATTGGGGGAACAGTGGATAGTACTGGGGCCGTGGTAGTAGCCGGCAGTATGGTGGGCCAAGAGGCAATGGAAGTGGCAGCCGTTGTGAAAATGCTGCAAAACGCTTTAATCGGCCTCATTTCATTTGTCTGGGCAGTGTACTGGGTAACGGTCGTGCAGCGGGATGAGGGAGGCGAGCGGCCTTCTGCCATGGAGATTTGGCGCCGATTCCCCAAGTTCGTTTTGGGATTTATGGGCGCTTCCCTCGTGATGTCCTTTTTGTTCCTGCCTGGGTTTGGCCAGGAAAAGGTAGACAGTATCCTAACGGTTACAACTGCCTTGCGGGGATGGCTGTTTGCCTTAGCCTTTGTCACCATCGGCCTTGATACCAAGTTTTCCGAACTCAAAGCCACCTTTAGTGGCAATGCGCCTGTGAAGCTGTATGTGATCGGGCAGGGCTTCAACCTTCTTGCCAGCCTGATCTTGGCATTTATCTTCTTCCGGAACTTCTAATTTCGGGGAACTTGATAGCGGAGGAAGAGTTCATTATCCCGTTGGAAATGGGAGATCAGTTCCAGACGGGGGAGGTTTTCTAAAACGTCTTCCCCCATCACCATGGTCAAGTCAGAGACTGAGCCTACAAGCCGTGGAGCGATGGTAAGGAAGACCTCATCCACGGCCCTTTCCTTGAAAAACTGATAGTTAAGGCGGGGGCCCCCCTCCAAGAGGAGGCGGCTGATGCGGTAGTGTTCTCTCAGGAAAGCCAGTGCCTCCCTAACCTCAACGCGCTGCTCACCAACGGCATGCACCTCTGCCACAGGCCCGAGAGACTGTGTTACCCTTTGGAAGCTAGCTTGGCTTGTAAGGATGATGGGCCGCTCTGCCCCTTCAAACAGAGGGGCGGGGTAGGGGAGATTCCCTGAGTTGGTCACAATCACCGTCAAAGGCTGGGATGCCATTCCGCGAGCCTTGCGGAAGGGGATTAGTTCGGGGCTAACACCCAGATAATAAGGATGGCGGCGAATAGTCTCGCCGCCGCAGATGACCGCGCCGAAGTGATGGCGCAAAACCGACATGGTATAGCGATCGAAGGGGCTGCCAAGACTACCTGCCTTGAGCTGGCCGCCTACGGTGATCTTTCCGTCAACGGACATCACCATGTTTAGCCCCACGTAGGGCCTCTCAGAAGGGGGAGCAGGGAACACTAGGTTAAGGTATGGGTGCTTCGCGGGCAGCTGCACAGATGGTCCTCCTTACAGGACGTGCATGGGCCTATGGGTGACACTCCGGACCGCGTGTACACTGCGGTTGTCGTTCTCGATAAGCTCAATGAACAGCTCAACTAACACAGGATCGAGCTGGGTCCCCTTGACATGCCGCAGTTCTGCAATGGCATCGGGGATAGGCATGGGCTTGCGGTAACAGCGCTCACCCACCATGGCATCCCACGTATCAGCAACAGCCACGATCCTGGCCTCTAGGGGTATTTCTTCCCCCTTGAGCCCGCGAGGATACCCCGTTCCGTCGTAGCGCTCGTGGTGGTATCCAGCAATATTTTCCACAATGGGCTTATGGGCTGGAGGCAGGGGTACTTCCTTCAAGAACTCAACACCCCGGGTTGGGTGGGTCTGCATCCTGCTGTACTCTTCTGGGGTCAGCCTGCCCGATTTCTTCAAAATCGAGTCGTTGATTTCCAGCTTCCCGATGTCGTGGAAATAGGCGGCCTCAATCAAGATGGGCATTTTCCAGAAGGGATAGCGGCATGCTTTGGCCAACCGTTTTGAGTAATCTGCCACATTTTCCAGGTGAGCCATAAGGGAAGGATCCTTCGCGTGGACTGCTCTCATTAACGAACGGATGAGGGCAATGCGGTAGTTGGTTTCTAAGTGCCCTAAGAGCGCCCCTGACCTAACTACCACAAAAAGGAAGTATGCCCCAAATAGGCCGAGAATATCGTAGTGGTAAAAGCAAAAATAGAAAAAGGCAGATAAAGCCACAGAAGGTATGAGGGTCTTGAAGACGTTAAGGATGAATGTCCACTTAAGCGCAGGCTGATCGGCCCGCAGGTAAAAAACGAGCATGGCCAAGCCGTGATTAAGCAGTGAATACGTTAAGACGGCGACGGGCAGTGACACCACTAAAGCGGGAATACCGCCGGTGGCTTGGAAGGCAAGTGCGCTCAAGCCCGCTGATAGGCCGATGGCTCCCTGGTTATAGGCCAGAACAAGCTTATCCCGGTCGAGCTCGTCGAGGGATACGGTGCCTAGAAAGCCAAGGGCACAGGCCCAAGCTGGCCCAAAAAGAGCTACTACGGGGAACAAAATGGGAAAGGTGATGGCAAAGCTGCGGCTTCCATCAACGCTGAAAATCTGGTAGTGGGCGTTGAGTAGCAGTAAGATAAGAAACACAATCAGTCGGGGGTCAAACGTGAATCCCTGGTAGGCAAAGGCCGCAACGAGAAACACAACGGCGGCCAGGGCGCAGCCGACAAGATAGGGTTTGAACAGCTTCTGGCGCATTGACGAGACCTCCAACAAGAAAGGAATGCCTACCCGTTAAGGAGATGAAGAACTACTTAACTCTTACTGTGTCTGCCAGTACGCTGGCAGCAGCTGTCAAGAACGCGGCTGCTGTCAACAGGAAAGCGATAAGCTTCTTCATTTTCAAACCTCCCCCAGGCTGAATTGCTGATTGCATGGGTTCGGTTAGGTTGCGTTCGGTTAGGTTCGGGTAGGCAAACCTATTCTGCGATTGATGGCGTTGAGCACAGCCTTGACCACCGCTAAGGGAAGGTCTTCCTGAATCTCGGCTACACCCAACAGCGTTTCTTCTCCGCCTGGCACAGTGGCGTATTTTACCTTAAGTAAGACAATCTTCTCATTGGCAAAGTCGTTGTGGAGAATCTCAAGATAGACGAGCTCAAAACCAGTGTAGCCCAGCCCTGCTAAGGCGTTCACGCAAGCGTAATATGCATCTTGGGCAGGGTTGTCTGTGCTTGGCCAGGTGCCCACTGCGGTGCGTCCCAGCACATGCAGCTCTACGACCGTCTCTCGCCGGGGGAATCGCCTCAAAAACGCAGCACCGATCTGGATCCTGGGGTGGATCACCAGCCCGGATTCTTCAGCAGGTTTATACTCTACCACTTTGATTTTCCTATAGTCTAGCTGTAGGTCGTGGTTTAAGGCTACCGCGCCGATAATGGAGCGGACCACACTCTTGATGGTTCGGGTTCGCTCGTCTTCGTCCCCCTCAGGCAGTTCGGCCTCTACAAAAACCTGGGCGATCTGGCCGTTTTCTTCCACCACATGGCAGTTCTTCACATATTGAACAGACTGGATGGTTTCCGTCACGGTCGATGCCATGTGTCCCCCTCCCCCAAGGCTGCTGGTGGTGTACTAGCTTTTAAAATATCTTCTACGCACTCCGCGTTTTTCCTGTTGCACAGCAAAAGACTTCCGGATAACCTACATGCCGGAAGTCTCTTCTGGGCAAAACGCATATACTACCGAGGTTGGTTCAGTTCGACGAAGACTTCCACGCCTTTCTTGAGGTTCTCTGCCCACATGGTGGCAAGCTGAACCCGAGTAGCATGATTTGCCGTGGCGTGGAACTCATCGACCTCAACAATCAGCTGGCCTTTGAGGTATACCCCAACCACATCTCCTACTATTTTGACTTCCACATCTGCGGGGGAAAGAGCAGATGGATTCGCCCCCTCGGAAGACCACTGAACCAAAACGTCGCTCAGGTTCTTCCAAATCTGGCCAATAGCATCATATGGGACCTCATCGCCTGTGTACCTATACAGGAAGAAGTTCACGTTCGTACCAGGTATATCCACTGGGTACCCCTTAATCTCCGCATTGACAACGGCCCCAACAGCTAGTACACTGACTAAGCAGACCAACAAGATGGTTCTCAGTTTATTCACCGCACAGCCTCCCCTTCTTTAGTTGATGTTTGGCGCTTGTTATCTAATTACTGTAGTTCTCTGAGGCGCGAAAAATTCCTCCTGAACTTCCCGGTGAGGAGAAGGGATTTTGCTCCATGCATAGAATAGGTAAATGCGGATGGATGCGGCGTCTTGGACACTGGCAAATAAAAATGTCTCGAGACTGTTGACATCTCAGCAGAGAGCTGGTATACTTCTAAATTGTCCGGAGCTTGAAAGCTTCAAGCCTAGGGCGAATAGCTCAGCTGGGAGAGCACCTGCCTTACAAGCAGGGGGTCACAGGTTCGAGCCCTGTTTCGCCCACCATGCGGTAGTAGCTCAATTGGTAGAGCATCGCGTTGCCATCGCGAAGGTTGCGAGTTCGAGTCTCGTCTACCGCTCCACTTTTTGTCCAAAAAAGCCGATGTAGCTCAGCAGGCAGAGCACTTCCATGGTAAGGAAGGGGTCGCCGGTTCGACTCCGGCCATCGGCTCCATTTTTATCACACAGCATAAAGCAAACTTGCGGAAGTGGCGGAATTGGCAGACGCGCAAGGTTGAGGGCCTTGTAGGAGCTAATCCTGTAAGGGTTCAAGTCCCTTCTTCCGCACCATAATTTTTCAAACCATGGAGCCGTGGTGTAGTTGGTTAACACGCCGGCCTGTCACGCCGGAGATCGCGAGTTCGAGTCTCGTCGGTTCCGCCATAATGGGGTGTAGCCAAGTCGGTAAGGCACAGGACTTTGACTCCTGCATTCCCTGGTTCGAGTCCAGGCACCCCAGCCACTTGCCCAGATAGCTCAGTCGGTAGAGCAGGGGACTGAAAATCCCCGTGTCGCTGGTTCGATTCCGGCTCTGGGCACCATGTGGTTCCTTAGCTCAGTTGGTTAGAGTGCTGCCTTGACATGGCAGAGGTCGCTGGTTCGACTCCAGCAGGAACCACCATATTTTTTGTGCCCCCATCGTCTAGCGGCCTAGGACACCGCCCTTTCACGGCGAAGGCACCGGTTCAAATCCGGTTGGGGGTACCATATGGGCCCATAGCTCAGTTGGGAGAGCGCTTGAATGGCATTCAAGAGGTCGTCGGTTCGATTCCGTCTGGGTCCACCATTTTGAATAGAGGAAGACCGCTATAGGCGGTCTTTTTTTTATATATAACCAAATCCTGACAGAGTATTTATGGAATGAGATTGAAAATCATTCTCACATATGATATTGTAAGCATGCAGCAACCAATGGAAAGGGTGGTCAACCATGCTTACCAAGCGTTTCGACCCTCTAAAAGGTGAAATGCTCCAGATTATGGACGCTGAGGGAAGGATCGTTGCCCCTGAGCTTAAGCCAGATCTCAGTGATGAGAGAGTTCTGGAGCTGTATAAAGTGATGCTCTTGACAAGAGCGGCGGATACCAAGGCCCTGCAGCTGCAGCGGCAGGGACGGATGCTTACCTATGCCCCTAATACGGGCCAGGAAGCAGCACAGGTAGGCTCGGCTGCTGTGTTACGTGAGACTGACTGGCTAGTCCCGGCCTTCCGTGAGTTGGGGGCTTGGCTGGTTAAGGGAGTAAGTTTAGAACACATCTATTTATATTGGTACGGTAACGAGTGGGGCAGCCATTTTCCGGAGAATGTGCGGATGCTGCCTATTTCTATCCCCATCGCGTCCCAGCTTAATCACGCTTTAGGCCTTGCCATGGCGTCCAAGCTCAAGGGCGAAGATGATGTCACCATCGGGTATGTGGGTGATGGGGGCACTTCTATTGGGGACTTTAGCGAAGCTCTGAACTTTGCAGGCGTATTCTCTGCACCGGTGGTGTTCTTCATCCAGAACAACCAGTACGCGATCTCTGTGAAGCGGGCGGTGCAGACCAAGGCCTCGACTTTGGCTCAGAAAGCTGTGGCTGCTGGTATCCCCGGCATCCAAGTAGATGGGAATGACCTGTTTGCGGTGTATGCTGCCGTTGAGGAAGCAGTTAACCGAGCTCGGGCAGGAGAAGGCCCCACGTTGATTGAGGCTTACACGTACCGCTTAGGCGCTCACACCACTTCTGACGATCCTACCAAGTACCGTGAAGATGATGAAGTGCTGGTGTGGCAGGCGCGGGATCCTATCAAGCGCACCAAGGAGTATCTCATAGCCCAAGGCTTGTGGAGCGCGGAGCAAGATGAGGCGCAAGTGGCAGAATACGAAGCCTACGCCTTGGAGGTCTTCCGCAAAGTTGAGGAGACGGGAGAACCTCAGCTGGAAGACTTCTTCAAGTACACCTATAGGGACATGCCTGAACATCTCAAGGAGCAGTACCAGGAGTATGTTCAGTACCTGGAAGGGAAGGTGAAATAGCATGGCCTTGATGAATCTGGTCAGCACTGTTAACCATACCCTCGATCACGAAATGGCCCGGGATGAGCGGGTAGTAGTCTTCGGGGAAGATGTAGGTGTTGAAGGGGGCGTCTTCCGGGCCACAGTAGGGCTGCAGAAGAAGTACGGCCCCGATCGCTGCTTTGACACTCCCCTTGCGGAAGGGGCAATTGTAGGCATGGCGGTAGGCATGGCTATCAACGGCCTGCGGCCTGTGGCGGAGATTCAGTTTTCCGGGTTTATGTACCCCGCGTACAATCAGATCGTGTCTCACGTGGCCCGGATGCGGAACCGCACTCGGGGCAGGCTCACCCTTCCCCTGGTTATCCGCATGCCCCATGGTGGGGGCATTAAGGCTCTGGAGCATCATTCAGAAAGCTTAGAGAGCATTTTGGGGCACATTCCTGGGCTGAAGATTGTGGTGCCTTCTACACCTTATGATGCCAAGGGGCTGCTGCTCTCTGCCATCCGAGATGATGACCCGGTCTTCTTCTTGGAGCCGTCCAAGATCTACCGGGCGTTCCGCCAAGAAGTGCCAGAGGAAGACTACACCATTCCCATTGGCAAGGCTAAGATTGTCCGGGAAGGGGAGGCAGTCACGGTAGTCACCTGGGGTGCTTACGTGCACGATGTGATGAAAGCGGCAGAACAGTTGGCCGCCGAGGGCATCGATGCGGAGGTCATTGATTTGCGGACGATTGCCCCGTTTGATCGGGCTGCCATAGTTGAGTCTGTGAAGAAGACAGGTAGGTTTGTGGTAGTGCATGAGGCGATGAAAACCTTCGGCCCTGGGGCAGAGCTAATCGCCCTGGTGAACGAAAAGGCGTTCCTGTACCTTGAAGCACCGCCCACACGCCTTACGGGCTTCGATATCACCATTCCCCTTCCCAGGGGTGAACACCACTACTTCCTGGATGCAGATCGCATCGCGGCTGGAATCCGGGACGTTGTGAATTTCTAGGAGGTGACCCCTCGTGTTGGAATTTAGGTTTGCAGATATCGGGGAAGGCATCCATGAGGGTGTCATTCTCAAGTGGCTTGTTGAGGTAGGCCAGGAGGTTAAAGAGGGTGACTCCCTCTTCCTGGTGGAGACAGATAAAGTAAATGCTGAAATCCCATCGCCTGCGAGCGGGAAGATCGCGGCGCTCCTAGCTCAAGAGGGGGACACAATCCACGTGGGGCAGGTTGTGGTCCACATTGACACTGGCGAGGGCGCGGCTCCCGAAGCAGCCCAAGGGTCCGATGAAGAAGATGCAGGTGCAGTGGTGGGAGCCTTGGAAAGCTCCGCACGGGTGCTGGCACCAAGTGGCGAGGCTGCTTCTAAGGGCCCTGAACAAGCCCGGAAGGGCAAGGTGCTGGCAACCCCAGTAGCCCGCAAACTCGCCCGGGACTTGGGCGTTGACATTGCCACGGTGGAGGGCACAGGCCCGCAAGGTCGGGTCATGAAGGAAGATATCCGCAGGGCCGCCCAGATAGGCCCAACAGCTGCCACCCCTGAGGCCCCTACGGCCTCCTCAGTGGCCGCCCAAGCAGCTCCACTCCCTGCAGGGCCTAACGAAGAGCGTATCCCCCTCACCGCTCTGGGAAGGACCATTGCCCGGAACATGGCCCAGTCTAAGCGGGAAATCCCTCATGCTGCTGTCATGGACGATGTGGATGTAACAGACCTGGTGGTTTTCCGCTCTGAAGTCAAGGAGCTAGCAGAGGCACAAGGGATCAAGCTCACCTACCTGCCCTTTATCATCAAGGCAGTCACTTTGGCGCTGCAGGAATACCCCAAGCTCAACGCCAGTTTTGATGAGGCGGCGCAGGAAATCGTCATAAAGCATGATCTCAACATCGGCATTGCTGTGGACACTCCCGATGGCCTCTTGGTCCCCGTGATCAAGCACGCAGATAAGATAGGGATTCTCCCCATGGCAAAGCGGATGAGTGAACTGATCGAGGCAACCCGGAGCCGCACCGTGGCCCTGGAGGACCTGCAGCAGGGGACCTTCACCGTCACAAATTACGGAGCTGTAGGGGTTGGTTCCGGCATCCCTGTGATTCGCCCGCCTGAGGCAGCTATTCTGGGAGTGGGAGCTATTCGAAAGCAACCTGTGGTAGGCGAAGATGATAGCATCGCGATTCGCCACATCATGCCGTTGACGGTGAGCTTCGACCACCGCTTTGTGGATGGAGCTACTGCTGGGCGGTTCCTGGCTAGGGTAAAGGAATACTTGCACGATCCCATGCGGCTCACGCTCAGCTAGAAGGAGGAAGGCAATGGCTCAGTATGATATCGCGATCTTAGGGGGCGGCCCCGGAGGATATGTTGCAGCCATCCGCGCCGCCCAAAAGGGCGCGAAGACCGTTTTGATTGAAGAAGAAAGCCTCGGGGGAGTATGCCTGAATGTAGGCTGCATCCCCACCAAAACCCTCCTCCGCAGCGCCCAGGCCTATCAAGAGGTGGTTCAAGCGGCCAGGTTCGGCGTTGTTGTCCAGGGGGAAGTGAAGGTGGACTGGGCCGCGGTCCTCGGCCGCAAGGATAAGGTAGTAAAGCAGCTTACTGGTGGGGTGGCCCAGCTCTTGAAGCACAACGGCGTCAAGGTGATTAACGGCCGGGGCACCGTTAAGGATAAGCACACTATTGAAGTAGGGGGAACGGCTGTTACCGCGAACAACCTGATCATTGCCACAGGTTCCCGGCCGATGATGCTGCCCATCCCGGGCTTGGAGGAGGCGGCCGCGAGCGGCGCAGTTGTGGACAGCACCGGTGCTTTGAATCTCTCTCAGATCCCTAAGCGCTTTATCGTAGTGGGGGGCGGTGTGATTGGGATTGAGTTTGCCGCTCTCTTCCAGGCCCTAGGTTCGGAAGTGATCGTGCTGGAGAAGTTCAGCATTCTAAACGGCTTGGACAAAGATGTCCAAGATCTCATGCGGCGTATCCTCAAACGAGAAGGCGTGCAGATCTTTGAAGAGGCAGATGTACAGCGCTTTGAAGGCTCCACAGTGGTTGTGAAGGTTGGGGACGAGGTGCATCTCTTCACAGGTGATGCGGTCTTGGTCTCGTTGGGGCGCATCCCCAACACAGAGGCCGCCGATAGCCTGGGCTTAGCACTGGAAGGGCGGGGGATAAAGACCAACGAGCGGATGGAAACCAGTGTGCCAGGGGTGTACGCCATCGGTGATGTGAACGGCAAACAGATGCTGGCCCACACTGCTTCCGCAGAAGGAATTGTTGCGGTAGAGAACATCCTGGGTGGCAGCGCTCAAGTTGATTACCACAAAATCCCTGCGTGTGTCTATTCCTTCCCTGAGATCGCCGTGGTGGGCCTTACAGAAGAGGCAGCCCGGGAACGAGGACATGATGTGCAGACGGGCACCTTTCCCTTTGCCGCTAACGGCAAGGCCCTTGCAGAAGGTGAGCGGGATGGGTTTGTGAAGATCGTTGCGGACAGACAGTACGGGGAAATCTTAGGCGTCCACATCGTGGGCCCATACGCCACCGATCTCATTGCTGAGGCCGCAAATGCCCTCCAGCTGGAGGCCACCTTAAGCGACTTGGCTCAGACCATTCACCCTCACCCCACTCTCTCGGAGGCCTTGATGGAGGCTGCCCATGCAGGGCTGGGCATGCCTATCCACGTCGCGAACCGCTAAAACCGAGCCCTTTAAGTGCATGCAAAAACGCGCATTCCCACAACAGGGATGCGCGTTTTCTTCTGGTTAGCTGAACAAACACTCTATGAACTCTGCTTCACTTATCCCTAAGAAGTATTGAGTGAAATCTACCTCCGCTAAGGCGGCGGCCACATCCTCTTCCCGGTACTGACGGCCGTTGATCCTTTCCGCGAGTTCCCTCACTGGAAGCGTACCGAAGAAGTCGCCGAAGATTTGCAGGTCACTAATGCGGCCTTCCCTGATGTTGAGGTGGAGCTCAAGCTTGCCCCCGGCGAAACGCTGTTCTTTCACGATTTCGCATTCAGGAGATTCCCCAAAGTTCCATTCCCATCGGGCATAGCGCTCGGCCTTGATTCTTTCCACTTCTGTCACTTGCTCCGGAGTGAGGGCGATGTCCGGGCCCGTTTGCTCCTCTTGCATGAACTTCAGCAGGATCTCTTTGAATTCCTCTATGGTTACTGGTGTCTTGAGGTACGGGTAGATGTTGGTTACCCGGCTGCGTACCGATTTGATCCCCTTGGCTTGCAGCTTGTCCGTTTTCACATTCAGAGCTTCTTGCACAACCGCGAGATCTGAGTTGAATAAGATTGTGCCGTGGTGGAGGAGACGGTTTTTCGACCAGTACTGGGCATTGCCAGAAAACTTCTTACCATCAATCGTGATATCGTTCCGTCCTGAAAACTCTGCTTGTACGCCCAAGCTGTGCAGGGCCTTAATCACGGGCCTGGTAAAGAACTCGAAGTTGCTCACTACCCCTTTGTCCCCATCCACAATGAACGTAAAGTTGAGGTTCCCTAGATCGTGGTAGACGGCACCGCCGCCAGAGAGGCGCCGCACCACATGGATGCCCTTTTCTTTGACAAACTTCATGTTCACTTCCGCTAATGTATTCTGGTTGCGCCCGATAATCACCGCGGGCTCGTTTTGCCAGATGATCACATATGGGTGGCGGGGGTCTAGGTGGTTAAGGACATATTCCTCCAGAGCCAAGTTAAATTGGGGAAGCTTGCTGTCGTTTATAACACGAATCATGGGGCACCTTCTTTCCGGTGAAGAAACTTAGTACCTAGGAAAATATTACGTTACCAGCCAAGTGATGTCAACTTGGTGACTCCGCGCGCGAACTTGCCAGTGGGCAGGAACAGGGTGCTCTATTGCGAAACTATTAGCATATACCGCGGAGGAGGGTGGTTAAAGTGAAAGAGAGGTTCCCGAAGGACTTTGTCTGGGGTGTTGCAACTGCCTCGTACCAGATTGAGGGAGCGGTTTTTGCCGATGGCCGAGGGGAGAGCATTTGGGATCGTTTCTGCCGGATGCCGGGAAGAGTGGCAGGGGGCGATCGCGGGGATATTGCCTGTGATCATTATCATCGGTATCAGGAAGATGTGGCCCTCATGGCGGAGCTGGGGGTGGATTCGTACCGTTTTTCCATTGCTTGGCCTCGGGTTTTCCCAGCGGGGAAGGGTAAGCCAAACCCTAAGGGGTTGGATTTCTACAAGCGGCTCTTAGATGAACTGGACAAAGTGGGCATCAAACCCATGGCCACGCTGTATCATTGGGATCTGCCTCAGGCACTGCAGGAAGAGTACGGCGGGTGGGTGAGCCGAGACGTCGCGTTGTACTTCCAGGATTATGCCGCGTATGTCCTTGAGGAGATCGGTGAGCGCCTTCCGTGGGTGGTTACCATCAACGAGCCCTGGGTAGCAGCTATGCTAGGTTACGGTTACGGCACTCACGCGCCTGGAATCAGGGATTTCAAAGCAGCACTTACCGCGGGCCATCATCTCCTCTACGGCCACGGCTTGGCGGTGCAGGCCTTCCGCGAGCTAGGCATCGCTGGGCAGATCGGAATAACCCTAAACCTAACTCCATATTACCCGTATAGCGATGAGGAAAAGGATGTGTGCATTGCCCGGCGGATGGACGGGATGACTAACCGCTGGTACCTCGATCCTGTGCTTAAGGGTGAGTATCCTGCTGATGTGGCAGAGTGGTTTGAGGAACGGCAGATCCTACCTGATCTTCCCATGGAAGATTTAGCCATAATTGCTGAACCCATTGACTTCCTGGGAATTAACTATTATACTCGGGGCATTGTGGGCCACAGCGATGAAGACCCCTGCTGTGTGAAGGAATACCCACCGGAGTTTCCTGTAACAGATATGGGCTGGGAGATCTACCCCCAGGGCCTTTACGATCTCCTTACCAGGCTCACGAAAGATTACGGCCCCATTCCCATGTATATCACTGAGAACGGGGCGGCGTTTCCAGATCAGGCGGAAGAAGGGCGAGTGCACGACACAGCCCGGGTTGAATACCTAGAAGCTCACTTTCACCAAGCGGCAGAAGCGGTGGCCAGCGGCGTACCCTTGCGGGGATACTATGTGTGGTCTTTCCTGGATAACTTCGAGTGGGCCTTCGGCTACAGCAAGCGGTTTGGCATCGTTTTTGTAGATTACCAAAGCCAAGCCCGGGCCATTAAGGATAGCGGCCTGTGGTATCGAGACTTTCTCAGAAAAAAGTAGAAAAAACAAACCTTACCAAGCGGGCTACATGGTAAGGCTCGTTTATTCAAATGGGCTATTCGCTTTGCTGGACCAGGGCACGTACTTGCTCAACTACTTCCGCAGAAGTAAGTTGCTCTATCTGCTCCCAGAAACTAGGTGTGGCAATATTGATGAACTCACTGACGATCTTACTGCCCGCTCTATTCCACACTGTTAGTTTGGGGCGATCTCCTTTATCTCTCAAGCGTACGAAGAAATCTCCTACTTGGAACATGGTATTCACGGCGCATTCCCCCTTTGGTATTTGCTTATTAAATACCCGTTTTAGGGAAGGAAATCCTGCCTGAGTTAACCTTTTTCGACAGAGAATTCCCTTGGGAAAACAAGGTAATCACCGGCCCCTAGGGGAAATACTAGGAAGAGCAGCAGTAAAGTCAGTTAGGAGAGACAGTAATGGTCAGGGAATATGTGCAGGCGGCGCTGTTGATTTTTGCTGCAGAAATGGGGGACAAAACTCAGCTCCTCGCGATGGCCTTTGCCCTGCAGTTCACCATTGGGCAGGTCCTGGGGGGAGTGGCCTTAGGTTCTTTACTAAATCATGGCCTGGCAGTGGCTTTGGGTGCATATGTCTCCCACGTAGTGCCTTTGGAATTGATCCGCCTGATCGCTGCTTGCGGTTTTTTGGCTTTTGGCTTGTGGACTCTAGCCAATGGGGGAGAAGAGGATTCCATACATACACCTTCCCAGGGGCACCCCGTCCTAGTTGTGGCCCTTGCATTCTTCATCGGAGAGCTAGGGGATAAGACGCAGCTAAGTGCCATTGCCCTGTCGTCGAATGCGGTGTACCATTGGGCGATTTTGGCGGGGACTGTCACTGGTATGATTCTCACTAGCCTGGTGGGGATCTTTGTAGGGATTAAGCTTGGGGAGAAGGTACCAGAAGCCACCTTGAAGCTCATTTCCGGCCTTGTGTTCATTGGCTTCGGGGTAATCGGCCTCTGGCGGGCCGCACCACAACAGTACCTCACCCCTTCAAACGTAACACTCTTTGCCGTTGCCCTCGGGGCTCTTGTCCTCATCTTGACGGTGCCGCCCTTTTGGCGCAAGGGCCATGCCCAAGGGAAAGATGAATACAGCCAGATGCAGCGGGTGGCCCGGGAACTCAAACTGCATCTGTCTGAAATCGAGCAAGCCGTTTCCGATATTTGCTTGGGCGAACATCACTGCGGCGGCTGCCGGGGGAAGGACTGCCCGGTGGGTTACTGTCGAGACCTGGTGAGACAGGCGCTCCGAGACCATATGTCCGCGGATATCAAGGGCCTTACACCAAGGGCTCGAGACACACAGCGGTTTGATGAGGCGAAGATCCGTAGTGCTTTAGCCCTGGTCCGTCAGGAGTACCCTGATTGCGACAGCATGCCAGAGATCGACATTGTCATTAAGCGGACAGAAGCGGTACTGCAGATTCTGGAACGCCAGTATTCATCACAGCGATCCTAAGATCCGGATTTCTGGCTCTAGATCTACGTTAAAGCGCTGTTTGATCTCCCGCTGGATGTACTGAATCAAGTGGAGGAAGTCATCCGCGGTGGCTCCACCGCGGTTGATGATAAACCCCGCGTGTTTCGTGGAAACTTCCGCACCGCCGATGCGGTATCCTTTGAGGCCCGCTTCCTCGATCATGGGCCCCACATAGTGGCCCGCGGGCCGCTTAAAGGTGCTCCCCGCACTGGGGAACTCCAGGGGTTGCCGTGCCTGGCGCTTTGCCTGCAGTTCGTGCATTTTCCCAAGAATATCGTCTTTGCTCCCAGGACGCAGGCCCAACACAACGCTGGTAACGATAATCCGCTCTTGCTGAACGCGGCTGTGACGGTAAGAGTACGTGAATTCGTCCGCATGCCACGATCCAGGGCCTGCAGCAGTGACGAAGTTTACCTGCCGAATCAAGGGCCCGATCTCACCATCATAGGCGCCCGCGTTCATGAAAACCGCGCCACCGATGCCCCCTGGGATGCCTACCGCGAACTCGAGGCCCGTGAGGGAGTGGTGTGCTGCCAGTTTGCTCACTGCACTGAACATGCAGCCCGCGGAGGCAGTGATAGTGGTTCCGTCCACCCGGTGGTGGGCGAAATTGTCCGCCATTTGAATGACAAGGCCACGAATGCCCCCGCTCCGCACTAACACATTTGTGCCGTAGCCAAGGACCACCACATCTAGGTTCCGTTCTTCTGCAAACCGTAAAGCGGATATCAATTCTTCTTCCGTAGTGGGGCGTGCAAAATAATCAGCGCAGCCTCCCACACCTAATGAGGTGGCCTCGGACAAGGGAAAATTTCTGACAAACACAGCCCAACCTCCTTTTCACAGTATTACTATAACACAAAAAGGGCGAGACTCCGCCCTTAATGTTTTACATAGCTCCGATTTTGCCTAATGAAGTCACTGGGATGGAGCCAGTATTCTGCTGTCTGTGACGCTTCCCATGGAACGCCGTTGGTGCGTGGCCACGCGTTGTATGGCAGGTCCGCACAGCGGATCTCAAAGTGAAGATGGGCCGCGAAGCGGTTGTTGGGCCCCCTTCCCACGGTGCCGATTACCTGCCGACGCTGTACAATCTCCCCTGCCCGAACATCGCGCCGATCAAGATGGGCATATTGGGACCAGATGTAAGTATCCCCAGGCAAACGGTGCTTGATCAAGACCACATTTCCCAGGGCAGTGTTCCATCCGGAGAAGACAACTTGCCCGTGGCCGATGGCATAGGCCGGCTCGCCCAGGTCGCCGTTCCCCGCGCCGGGAATATTCCAGTCTTCCCCTGGGTGCCAGGAGTTGCTCACATTACTCCATTCCAGGTAGTCGTAGCCGGTGATGCCCCACCCTTCCCCATTAGGGCCCCCAACGGGGAAGTCAAAGCCATCGGCAATGGGGACAAGGCTCTCTTGCCCCCCAGGGCGCAGATCAGCGGGGCTGCATCCCGCCAGGATGAGGAGTACCGCAACTCCCACCACTGCTCGGACACTTTTCCTCAGTTTGATCTCCTCCTAAGCTTGGGCAATTACAGCAATATTTTACCGAGCCGGGTACGGGTGTGCAATAATGGTAAAGATCGCCATGGAGGAAGAGGTGGGCTAGCGGCGAATTACCAGGTTATTGGAGGGATAGGTTATGGGCCGCAGAATCATATTCATGAGTTTGCTTCTGGCCTTGCTAGCCTGGCCAGCTGTAGGAAGCGCGTATCTAGGTGCAGAAGTTGTGCTGGGGGGAAGCGAGGAGTTTCGCTACGCCCTGGAGCTGGAGCCAGGTGAAAAATACAGTGTGAGCATTGCAGTGCAGAGTGGGGAGCCCAGTGCCCAGGTAACCTTAACAGTTCAGTTCTTAGGAGCCGGTGGGGAGGTTGTGGAGTTTATCTCTACGGACCGGGGTTTAGGTGCGGAAGGCCGGTGGACCCTTCTTGGCCTCGAGTTCACTGCGCCCCAAGAGCCGCGCAAAGCTGAGCTGGCTCTAACGGCAGATACTCCCGGCCTTTATCGCTGGGACAGCCTGACGGTACAGCGCATCCACAGCACATCCCGGGAAGTCCAAGAGTACTGGGAAGAGCGCTTTGCCAAACATGGTGCTGTTTACACCGGACTAGTGGTGGATGCTCGGGGTTTGGGTGTGCGCCGGGGCATCAGCCCAAGGGTATACTCTGAATCGGGCCAGCTGATTTACGGTGGGGTTCTCGCTTCTTCAGAGTTCGTCCAAGATGTAGGCGTGGTGGCCTACGGCACCGAACTTGACCCAGAACTGATCAAACGCATCCAGGTGGATCCTGAGTACGGGTATGCCCTACCACTGACTGTCAAGGCCGTGGGCACCATCGAGCCGGCCCGAACCGCAGCTGTCATCAGCAGGGCCGACACAGAGCGCATTTTGCAGGCATTGTCGCAGTACGATTTTCTCGCCCGGTACGCGGTGATCTTTCTCATCGACTAAGTAAGGCAGGAAAACATTAAATCAAGCCGAATAATGAGTAGATTCTTGATCATGGAGGTCGTCCCCAATGAGTGATTTGAAGCAGAAGTTAATGCATCTCAGGCGCAGTCTAGATCAGGTAACTGATAAAGAACTGTCTGCCGTAATTGGATTCGATGGTTTCGTTGATACCATCATCGAAGTAGTAGACAAGCGGCATTCCTTCGCTGACTACACCCGCATCCAGACAATTGCCGAGTTCGGGGCGAGGATCTCCCGGGCTGCTGGACTCAGTACCAACATTGAGTTTGTGCCCAAGGGGCAAAAACTAGGGGGCAACGGCCCTATCATGGCCAATGCCATGCTCTCTTTGGGAGTGAAGATTTCCTATATCGGTGCTCTGGGCAAGCCCACCATTAACCCTGTGTTCCAAAGCCTTGCAGATGGTTGTGAGCAGGTAGTCTCTTTGGCAGCCCCGGGCCTTACCGATGCGGTGGAGTTTAACGACGGCAAGGTCATGTTAGGGAAGATTACTTCCCTCAACGAGGTGACCTGGGAAGCCCTGGTGGATGCCTTAGGCGAAAATCGGATCAAAGAGCTTTTCACCAATTCCGACCTAGTAGCCACGGTAAACTGGACCATGATGCCTTACATGAACGACATTTGGGAAAACCTCTTGCAGGTGCTTCCCGCAAGCGACAGCCCTACGAGGCCAATTCTGTTTGTGGACCTTGCGGACCCAGAGAAGCGCAAAGCGGAAGATATCCGGGAAGCCATGGAGCTCATCGGTAAGTTCAACTCCATCTACCGGGTAGCTTTAGGACTAAACCGCAAAGAAGCCACTGAAGTTGCGGAGGTCTTAGGCTTGGAGCTGAGCGCCCCAGCCGCGGAAGTTTCTCTTGAGGAAATCACCAGGGCTCTAGCGGAGGCCCTCAACATCTGGTGTCTAATGGTGCACCCCACCAACGCGGCCGCCGCGGTCATTGATGGGGAGTATGCCTATACAGTTGGGCCTTACACTTCCAAACCGCGCCTCACAACTGGCGCCGGTGATAACTTCAACGCAGGCTTCTGCATGGGGCTCTTGCTCGGGCTTACTCTGGAGCAAAGTGTCATGCTGGGTACCGCCACCTCCGGGTTCTATGTGCGCAACATGCACAGCCCCTCCTTCGATGAGCTGAAGGGCTTTGTTGAGCTCTGGAGCGAGCATGGAGAAGTGGAGTTTTAGGGGAGTGCTGTCCCTTTAACACAGCAGAGAAAAGCAGAGTAGAGGAGAGAAGAGATGAGCACTAAGTTATCTGTGGAAAAGAAAGGCTTTTTCGGCGAATTTGGCGGGCAGTACGTTCCCCCGGAGCTAGAGGCTTCCCTCAACCATGTGGCGGAGGCCTATGAGGAACTTCGGAGTGACCCAAGCTTTCAGGACGAACTAGGCTATTACCTGCGGGAGTACTCAGGGCGGCCCACGCCCCTCTACCACGCGGAGCGCCTCAGCCAGAAGCTGGGGGGCGCCCAGATTTTCCTCAAACGGGAAGACCTGAACCACACTGGTTCCCACAAGATCAACAATGTCTTGGGGCAAGCCCTCATGGCCAAGCGCATGGGAGCCAAAAGGGTCATCGCGGAAACGGGAGCAGGCCAGCACGGTGTAGCTACTGCCACTGCTTGCGCCCTCTTGGATATGGAGTGCGTCGTTTACATGGGGGCGCACGATGCGGATCGCCAACGCCTGAATGTCTTTCGCATGGAACTTCTCGGGGCCAAGGTTGTTCGGGTAACAACTGGCGGCCAGCGCCTGAAAGAGGCGGTGGATGCGGCCTTAGAAGACTTTGCCCAAAACTATCGCACCACCTTTTACGTCCTCGGCTCAGCAGTAGGGCCCTACCCCTATCCTGATATAGTCCGGGATTTCCAATCGGTCATTGGCCGGGAGGCCCGGGCCCAAATTCTAGAGAAAACAGGGAAGCTCCCTGATTACCTCGTAGCCTGCGTAGGCGGGGGCAGCAACGCAATCGGGTTGTTTGCACCTTTCTACGGCGACTCGGAGGTACGCATGGTGGGGTGCGAGCCTGGGGGGACAGGTTCAGCATTAGGGCAGAATGCTGCGGCCCTCACATACGGGGTACCAGCAATAATTCACGGCTTTAAGTGTTATGCCTTAATTGGGGAAGATGGGACGCCCGCTCCCACCACTTCTATCGCGGCGGGGCTAGACTACCCTGGGGCAGGCCCTGAACACAGCTTCTACCGGGCCACAGGGCGGGCTGAGTATGTCACCGTGAGCGATGAGGAAGCTCTCGATGCCTTCCAGGTGCTCACCAAGGCCGAGGGGATCATCCCTGCACTAGAGAGTGCTCATGCGGTGGCTCATGCCCTCAAGCTCGCACCAAAGCTGGCGAAGAATCAGGTCGTGATCGTCAACCTCTCTGGCCGGGGCGATAAAGATGCAGATCAAGTGCTGCAGCTGCTGAAGGGATGAGAGGAGCCTTGTTAATATAGGCATTCCGTAGTATAATAGAACAGGAATTTTTGAAGAAATGGGGTTTTTGCGTGCTGACTCATCGTTTTCGCAGGAATGTCAGTCTAGTGATGTTTATTGCTCTAATGCTCACTACCGCGGTCTTCTGGTCCATGACCTCTGCTACAAATGCTAGCATGCGGGATGGCGTCTTCACCGGCCGTGCCCAAGGGTTTAATGGTGAAATGGTCATTGCTGTGACCATCGCCGATGGCAGCATCACTGCAGTTGAGGTTGTGAGCCACAACGATACACCCTTCATCGCGGATCCAGCTTTGGAAACCTTGACCAATGCGGTAGTCCAGAGCCAAAGCGCAGAGGTGGATACGGTAAGTGGGGCAACCTACACCAGCCAGGGCTTTAAAGCCGCGGCCCAGCAAGCGCTGGATAAGGCTAGCGGCAACCTCCCTGATGGCGAATACATTGGCAGCGCAGATGGGTTTAACGGGCCTATCACTGTCAGCGTGACCATGGGCGGCGGTGCGATCACCGCTGTGGAAGTCACGGATCACAATGACACGCCCTTCATCGCCGATGGTGCCATTGAGACCTTGACCAAGGCTATCGTAGCTAACCAAAGCAGTGAGGTAGATGTGGTGAGCGGAGCCACATACACAAGCCGCGGCGTGATGAACGCGGTGAAAGATGCAGTAGGCATGTAATAACGCTTTGTCGGAGCTTCTCATCGGGAGAAGCTCCTTTTTTATGGGGATTTTGATACCCACCTTTTCTCTGGGCAATACTACCTCCAGTACAGTGGAAAAGGAGGTGGATCCATGCCCAGCTGGGAAGAAATGCGCATGGTAGGCGAGTCCTGCTCTGCCTACGAAGCGGTGGGCGAAAACGTGGAGCGGAGCTGCGGGAGTTGTGAGCACTGGGTGAACGATGAGGAAATGTGTGAGCTGGACATCTTTCTCGACCAACTCACCAGCCTTGATCAAACGTAAGGCGCTAGTCAAAATATTAGTTTGGGTGTAAGATATAGGAGTGGGGAGGGATAGGATGCCTCAGATCGGAGTGTTTGACGTTGTCGGGCCCATCATGGTGGGCCCTTCGAGTTCCCATACTGCAGGAGCTGTCCGCTTGGGGCTCGCGGCTCGGAAGATTTTGGGAGAGCCCGTTAAGAGCGCGGAAATCGGGCTCCACGGCTCCTTTGCTGCTACCTATTGGGGCCACCGTACAGATGTGGCCATTCTCGCGGGGCTCTTAGGGATGGCCATGGATGATCCGCGCATTCCTGCCGCTGAGGAGCTCGCGGATAAAGCGGGCCTCACGTACGGGTTTCAGACGGTGGATCTAGGCGATGTGCATCCCAACTCTGTGCAGATGCGAGTCAAGGGAGAGCGCAGCTCAGCGGAGGTGATCGGCGCTTCTACCGGCGGAGGGCGCATCTTGATAACCTCCATCGACCAGTTCCCAGTGGCTATCGAGGGCACGTATACGGTTCTCTTAGCTAAGTACCAGGATCAGCCAGGCGTGGTAGCAGAGGTGACCCGCATTTTAGCAGACTTTGGGATTAATATTGCTTTTATGAATGTGAGCCGGAAAATGCGGGGTTCCACCGCTCTGCTTGTGGCCGAAACAGATGATCCCATCGCTAGGGAAGTCTTGGAGCAAGTGCAAAGCCTGCAGAAGGGCATCACCGCTCGGGTTTTGCCCAGTTTCTAGGAGGGGGAAAATGGAAATCACCTGTGCAGCTCAACTACTAGAGCTTTGCGAGTCCGAGGGTAAAAGCATTCCCCAAGTGGTGGCAGAATACGAAGCATTCCGTTCCATGACAAACCCGGCAGCGGTGCGGGAGCGCATGGGGGAAATCCTGCAGGTGATGCGGGAGGCGGTGCAGGGAGGCATTGCGGACCAAGGGGAATATGCCCATTTGGTCAAAGGCTACGGCCAAAAGGTTTTCCAAGCCAAAGCCGCGGGCCAGCTCTTGGGCGGGACCCTTCTCAATGATGTGATCCTCTACGCACTGTCCGTCGCCCAGTACAATGCAGGCCTGGGGCGGATTGTGGCCTGCCCCACTGCGGGAAGCTGTGGGGTGGTACCTGGTGCAGTGCTCCCCATCTCGGAAGAGCTTGGCTGCAGCGATGAGGATGTGATCAATGCACTCTTGGTCATGGCGGGGGTCGGGATAGTAAGTGCCGCCCAGGGTCCGATTAGTGGTGCCGAAGGGGGCTGTCAAGCGGAGTGCGGCGTAGCTTCTGCCATGGCGGCGGGAGCTGTGGCCTACCTGGCTGGCGGCTCCAACGAACAGGTTTTTGACGCGGCATCCCTCGCTCTCCAGAGCATGCTGGGCTTGGTTTGCGATCCACTGGCATCTTTAGTGGAAGTGCCCTGCGTCACCAGGAACGCTTCCGCGGCAGTGAACGCAATCACCGCTGCCAACATGGCCCTCGCGGGGATTCCGGCAGTTATTCCCTATGATGAAGTGGTAGTGGCCATGAAAGGGATCGGCAAGGCTCTCCCCGAATCCTTACGGGAGACGAGCATTGGCGGCTTGGCTGGGACGCCCACCGGTAAACGGATTTACCGTGAGCTGAAGGCTAGGCACCAATTGGAGCAATAAAAAACGACCCACCAACGGTGGATCGTCTCAATATGGCGGAACCGACGAGACTCGAACTCGCGATCTCCGGCGTGACAGGCCGGCGTGTTAACCAACTACACCACGGCTCCATGCATGAGTTATTATACATGGAACCGGGGAAAAAGACAAGGGGGTTCCGCTGGATATTTTTGTGGAAAGGAGAATGGGAATGCGACAACTCGCCCAAGTAATCCGCAGGGAAGATAAGGCGGTTTGGGTTAAGCTTGATAATCCAGCGAAAGAGTGCGGCAACTGCAAGGGCTGTATGCGGCTGAGCGGTAAGGAGAACGTGGAAGAGGTGGTCCTCAAGCTCAGTGACCCATCCGGTGCTTACCAACCTGGAGATCGGGTGTTTTTGGAAACACCGGGCAACGAAGCATTTAAGGCAGTGGGAGTGCTGTATGGCGTCCCCTTCGCCGCTCTGTTTGCAGGCTATGGCCTTACCTATGCCCTGGTGGGGGTTGATGCGGTTGCAGGGTTGGGTGCGATTGTGGGGCTGCTTGTGGGGGCTGCGGTCTCTCGGCCCTTGGCCAGGAAGATCGCAAATCAGATGAAAGAGCCTTATATCAGCGCGCGAGCTTGCAGTTAGGGGTGCAGCTATGGGACTGCGTGTGGCGAACATCACCAAGCGATTTCGCGATGTGACCGCGGTGAACGGCCTCAGCTTTGCTGTGGAACGGGGCCGCATTTTGGGCTTCCTCGGGCCCAATGGTGCAGGTAAAACCACAACCATGCGGGTGATCTTGGGGATCATCCAGCCAGATGAGGGCGAGGTGGCTTGGAACGGCCGCCCCCTGGCCTACTGGGGGCGAGAGTTTTTTGGCTATCTTCCAGAGGAGCGGGGCCTTTACCCGAAGATGCCCTTGGATGAGCATCTCATCTTCCTGGGGCGGATTAACGGACTGAGCCACCGGGATGCTAGGGACAGAGCTGCCCACTGGATAGACCGGTTCAGGCTTGGTGAATACCGGCGGAAGCGCATCGAAGAGCTATCCAAGGGTAATCAGCAGAAAGCCCAGGTCGCGGGGGCCATCATCCATGAGCCCGAACTCCTCATCCTTGATGAACCCTTCAGCGGGCTTGATCCGGTAAACACAGGGATGCTCAAGGAAGTACTGGTGGAGCAGAGCCGGGCAGGGTGTACCGTGATCTTCTCTAGCCACCGAATGGATCAGGTGGAGGAACTGTGCGAAGAGATTGTCCTTATCCACCGGGGAGAGCTGGTGCTCAGCGGTAATCTGAAGAGCATTAAGAGCGGGATGGGCCGCCAGATTCTCCGAGTGGGAGTAGAGGGATCCCGAGACTTCTGGAGACGGCTTCCCGGCCTCACCCTCCTTGCGGAGCGCCCTGATTACCTCGAGTTCCGCATGGGCAGGGGAGTGGATCCCAACATGGTCCTCAAAGAGGCCATGGCCGCGGGACAAGTGACCCGCTTTGAACTAGCGGAGCCTTCCCTGGATCAGATCTTTGTAGAAAGGGTAGGTGCAGGGGCGTGAAGATGATACCCATCTTGATTAAGCGAGACTTTACCTCCCGGGTGAAGGGAGCGCCCTATATCATCACCACCATCATCGGGATATTGGTCTTTGTGGGCTTAGGGTTTGCTCCGCTAGTGATGCAGTACTTCGCTGCGGCTTTTTCTGAAGGTTCCTTGGAACTCTTGGTGGTGGATTACTCTGGGGAGTTTTACCCGGCCATGGCTGAGGTTGCTGCAGAGAGGGAAGGGCAGAGCATCCGCATCGAGGCAGTACCTCCTGAGGAAGAAAGCGCCGCGTACCAACGGGTGCTGGATGAAGGGATGAATGGCTTGTTGCTTGTGGATCTTCCCGATTTCGCCTTTCTCACCCCTGATGCGGCAAACTATGGGCAAAACGCCTGGGTGGAAAACCTGGTAAACCAAAGCCTAACCCGGCTGAATGCCCGGAACTTAGGCCTAAGCGCTGAGGAAATGGCGCAGCTGTTTTCCTCTGCTGATCTGCAGGTAAGGCAAATCGGTGGGAACGGGGATGAGGTTAGTTCAGAAGACTTCACTTCTTCTGCTGTCTTGGCCTACTGCATGTTGTTTATGATCTATATGAGCCTCATCCTTTACGGGAACATGGTTGCTTCAGGAGTTGCTGAGGAAAAGAGTTCCCGTATTATGGAAGTGATGATCGCCAAGGTCAAGCCCACGGAGCTCATGGCAGGGAAGATCTTGGGGATCGGGGCTTTGAGCCTCATGCAGTTTGCTATCTGGGTGGCTGCTGCATTGGTTACTTCCGCAGTGCGCCGGGCTGGTTGGTTTGGCTCTTCCCTTGATTTGGGTATCTCTCTGGGGAGCATTGAGCCCTCCTTACTTGCTTGGTTTGTGATCTTCTTCATTCTTGGCTTTTTCTTCTACGCATCCATCTATGCCGCTGGCGGAGCGGTGGTAAGCCGGGTGGAGGAAGTGAACCAAGTGGTTACCATTGTGACCATGCTAATCGCTGCAGGATTTATCGCAGCCTTTATGTCCTTTACCAACCCCAACGGGCGCCTTGCGGTGATCACTTCCCTGATCCCCTTTACCTCGCCTATGGTGATGTTTGCCCGCTTAACCCTGGGCAATCCTGCTCCTAGCCAGGTGGCCGCTTCTGTGCTGCTCTTGATCCTGGCAGTTGCGGGCGGAGCGTGGTTTTCCGGGCGAGTCTACCGCATCGGGGTCTTATTGTATGGTAAGCGCCCAACCCTTCGGGAGATCGTCCGCTACTTGCGGGCCTGAGGAGCGAATATCCACCCAGCTAAGGGAGAGTGAGGGGCCTGAAGCTGGCCGAGTTTTTCAAACAAGAAGGCTTGACTTTAGCAGCAGGCATGGTATAATAATTCTTGGCTTGGCGGCGTAGCTCAGATGGTCAGAGCATGCGGTTCATACCCGCAGTGTCGCTGGTTCAAATCCAGCCGCCGCTACCATATATCGAATTTTGCAGAAACCTTGCGAATTATTTGCGAGGTTTCTTTTTTTGTCACCTTAAATGCGAAAAATGAGAATCAACTGGTAAGGCGATCGACAATCCTGGGCTCCCCACCTTGCTAAGATGAAAAAGACAGTCAAAGACAAACACTGGAGAGATGCACATGGGACGTTTACAGCTCTTGTCCGTGGAGCAAAACCGCAGAATTCGTGGCCTTTGCTTATGGACCCTACAGTTGGCTTTGCCCGCAGATGTCCCGTGGGCCTTGGTGGCTGCGGGGCTTTTCTTGGCTAATGGGGCCGTTTTTGGGGAACTCTTGCCGCTAGGCATCCCTTACATTGCTGCCTTACGGGCATCTGGACCCCGGGAGGGTGTGGCGCTTCCCGCGGCGGCGGTGATGCTCAGCATTATCTGGACGGTTGGCTTCTGGGCAGCAGTGCCGTACATTATCCCCATCCTTGTCCTAAGCCTGGCTACAATCAAGAGTGCCCGGAGTGGGACAGCTAAGCAAATCTGGCTGCTGGCGGCCCTCACCGCCTTTGCCGGCAAGACTGTGCTCGCTTTGTTAATGCGGCCCACAGTGGGAATCTTGCTCAGCGGTGTCACAGAAGCAGTGGTGGGCGCGCTGGCCTATGCCTTGCTCTACCCCCTTTTGGATGGGCAAGCGGAGCGGGACTTGGCCTACCGGGAAACGCAGTGGCTGTTAGTGATCCTGGCCGCCACCGCAGCCTTTGACGGAGTATTGTGGGGGATTTCCATCCGCCTGTTTTTATCGTTCTTCTTGATCGCTGGGGCGGCGCGCCTCGGGGCGCTACCCCTTGCGGTTTTGATGGGATCGGGCTTGGGCCTTGCGGGCCTGCTTCTTGGTGAGCCTGGGGAATATGTAGTATTGGCAGTCCTGTGCGCCAGTTTGACAGGGGTGCTCGGGGGAATGAAGTTTGGCCTTATCCTCGGGCCGGCTCTGGGAGCTCTCCTTTCCCGGGGAGGCCTCATCGATGGGGCCACCGTCAAACTGGCCGCGGCAGGCCTCGCGGCTGGTGCCGGTGCGAGCATTATCCCTGCCCGGTATTTGCGTCATCTCGCCCGGATTATCCCTGGGACCCCATCTTTTCACCAGCGGCAGGCTAGCTATACTGAGCGGCTGAGGGAGATCATGAGTGAACGCATGAGCCATCAGCTCACAGTGTTCGAGGAGTTGGCCCAGACCCTCAAAGACTGCCATGAGCAAATTCTGGCCACCCAAGTCCAGGCAATGGCAGATGTAATCCGGACTATGTCCAAAGAGTTTTCCCCAGGGGTGCGTCTCACTGGGAATGTAGAGGATCAGATACTCCGTGCCTTTCCCGATGCGGATTTCCGCTCCGTGACAGCGCTGTATACAAGTGATGGTTTTGAGGTCAGCGGCCAGCGGGCCCGCTGTTGTTCAGATCAGAAGTTCTGTACAGAAGTGGCCAGACTCTGTTCTCGGCTGAATGGTAAGCAGTATGCAGTCATCAGCCGGCGGTGCGTCCCATCCCGGATGATGTGCGGCTTTACAGTGGGGCCCAGCCCCAAGTACCTCCTGCAGGTGGAAACAGCCATGCGAGCCCGGAGCGGCGTTTCTGGGGATAACGAGATGGTGTTCCCCCTTTCCAAGAGTAAGATCGCGGTGGTGCTCAGCGACGGCATGGGAGTGGGTGCCCGGGCCCATATGGAAAGCCAGGTGGCAATCCGCTTGCTCCAGCGCATGATCACTGCAGGCTACAACGTGGAAGTAGCCATCTCCTTAGTTAACAAGGTCCTTCTCCTCCGCAGTCAGGATGAAATCTTCGTTACTATCGATTTGGTCGTGGTTGATCTCCATACAGGGCGGTTGGATTTTGTGAAAATTGGCGCTGCGCCCAGCTTCATTAAGCGGGGACGGGAGGTGGAGATTATCCACAATCAGTGCCTGCCTGTGGGTATACTATCCCAAGTTGATGTGGAGACTGATAGGAGAATACTGAAAGAGGGCGAAGTATTAATTATGGTAACAGACGGCGTTCTCGAAGCCCGCCGCCACTTAGAGCGCAAGGAAGAATGGGTTTCCCGTATGCTGCAGCGCATTGACCACAGCCAGGACCTTAAAGAACTTGCTCAGCAGGTTCTCAGCCGCAGTATCGCCGCGGCCCACGGCCGCGTAGAAGATGATATGATGGTGGTTGCGGTCAAACTAGCGCGAGTTGTAGAGGAGATTGAAGCCTACAGGAGGATATCCTAGCGTGACATTGGACCAAGACCTCTTTCCGGAGTTTCTCCATAACGTTGAAGAGTACCGTATGGTTGAGGACAACCAGAAGGTTTTGCTTGCAGTGAGTGGGGGGCCTGATTCTATGGCTCTCCTTCATCTTTTTTTACGCTGGAATTCCAAGCGGATTGGCGTGTGGCACCTCAATCACGGTTTTAGGGAGTCCGCCGCGGCTGAGGCAGAGATGGTGCGCCGCTACTGTGAGGAGCAAGGCGTCCCTGTTGAGATCTGCACCTATGATGTGATGCGCTTTATTAAAGACACCGGGGACTCAAAACAGCAAGGAGCCCGGCGCATCCGCTATAAGCTGTTGGAAGAGTACGCGCGCGCCCGGGGATACAGCAGGATTGCCTTAGGGCACCATTCTGATGATCAGGCCGAGACAGTCCTCATGCACCTTTTGCGAGGAAGCGGGCTATCTGGGCTCAAGGGGATGCTGCCGAAGCGAGGGATATACATCCGGCCCCTCCTCACAATGAGTAAGGCTGCGCTGGTGGATTACTGCCTTACCCGGGGCATCCCCTTCGCAGAAGATGAGTCCAATGCTGACCCCGTTTACTTTCGGAACAAAGTGCGCCATGAACTGATTCCCCTACTGGAGAGGGAGTACAATCGAGGCCTCAGGCAGCACCTTGTTAATCTCAGCGAAGTGGTGCGGGCTGAAGATGAAGAACTTGAGGGGATAGCCCGGGAAATCCTCCATCGCCACATGCGCATCTCCGGGGCGCAAGCGGCCTTTCCCCGGAGAACCTTTACAGCGCTCTCACCGGCCATGCAGCGGCGGGTCTTGCGCAGCCTCTTGGCGGAGCACAAAGGAGATCTGCGGCGCATCGGGTACGAACACGTGGAAAAGTGGCGGGGGCTGATCTTGGCAGGCGGTTCCTTTGAGTTGGAACTGCCCCAAACAACTGTGGCTGGGACAGCGAACTATATCTATGTAGGGGAGTTTCCTCAGGCTGTGTGGGAAAGCATGATACTGTCGATCCCTGGCGAAGTAAGAGTGGGGGGCTGGGCCATTCGGGCCGAGCTTTTCACCTTGGATACCCTCCCGCCTCCCGGAGAACACAGTGAAGACTTCGACCTCCAAGCTTTGGCCTTACCCTTGATAGTGCGCCCCAGGCAGGACGGGGACCGCATGCAGCCCTTTGGCAGCAGTTCCCTGAAAAAAGTGAGCCGCCTGATGCTGGAAGCGCACGTGCCTCGGGGCCTGCGGTGCACTTTGCCCTTAGTCGCTGACCAGCAGGACATCCTGTGGATCCCTGAGGTAAGGCGGGGAGAAAAAGGGCGCCTTTCCCACGGTACCAAGGACGTTGTCCGCCTCACCTGCGTGCCGGGTCAATCGTGGCGATAATCATTGTCACATGCATACCCCTGTGCTATAATTAAACAATGCATGAGTATCTGAATTTGCATACTGGTGCGCTCCAACTATGGAGGGGAGGATAGATTTGAACAAATTCTTGCGAGGCATCAGCCTCTATTTGCTGATCGCTATCATCGTGGTCTCCCTCGCCAGCAGTTTGTACTCACCCCGGAGTTTCGAACGGGAACTGTTTTATTCGGAACTGCTTCGGCTTATAGATCAAAACCAAGTGGCATCAGTGCGGATGGTTGGTGAACAGCAGATCAGCGGTGTCCTGAGGGACGGGACGCCTTTTGTTTCCCTTGTACCCATGGGTACGATGCCTGATATTACCAAGCTGCTCACTGATGCTGGTGTGCAGATTGCCGCTGAACCGCCCCCGACCACGCCCTGGTGGGTGGCTTTGCTTCCTAATTTGATCTTCGTGGTTGTCCTGGCTTTGATCTGGCTCTTTATCATGAACCAGATGCAAGGGGGCAATAACCGGGCCCTGTCCTTTGGCAAGAGCCGGGCGCGGCTCATCACAGAGGACAAACCCCGAGTCGGGTTTAACGATGTCGCGGGTGTGGATGAAGCCAAGCAGGAACTGCAGGAGATCGTGGAATTCCTCAAGCATCCCAAGCGCTTTCAGGAGGTGGGTGCCAAGATTCCCAAGGGCGTCCTCTTGGTAGGGCCTCCTGGAACGGGTAAAACCCTCTTGGCCCGGGCTGTTGCTGGCGAAGCGGGCGTACCCTTCTTCAGTATCAGCGGCTCTGAATTCGTGGAAATGTTCGTTGGTGTCGGTGCTTCCCGGGTGCGGGACCTGTTTGACCAAGCGAAGAAGAACGCTCCTTGCCTGGTGTTCATCGATGAGCTCGATGCAGTAGGGCGTCAGCGGGGCGCAGGCCTTGGTGGCGGCCACGATGAGCGGGAGCAGACACTCAACCAGATGCTTGTGGAGATGGACGGTTTTGAGACCAACAGCGGCATTATTGTGATGGCAGCTACCAACCGGGCGGACGTGCTGGACCCAGCGCTTTTGCGCCCAGGCCGCTTTGACCGGAAGATTATCGTGGACCGCCCCGACCTGGAAGGGCGGAAAGCTATCTTGAAGATTCACAGCCGCAACAAGCCGTTAGCTCCAGACGTGGATCTCAACGTCCTCGCCCGCCGCACCCCTGGTTTTGCCGGGGCTGACCTGGAAAACCTTCTCAATGAAGCAGCTATTCTGGCTGCCCGGGCAAGCCGCAGGCAGATCCTTATGTCAGACATGGAAGAGGCCATCGACCGGGTGCTCATGGGCCCAGCGAAGAAGAACCGAGTCCTCACTGAAGTAGACCGCAAGGTCTTTGCTTATCACGAGGCAGGGCACGCCGTTGCAGCGTACTTCCTGCCCCACGGCGACCCAGTCCACAAAGTGACCATTATCGGGCGGGGTATGGCCGGCGGCTATACCATGATGCTCCCCGAAGAGGAGCGGTTTGTTACCAGCCGGTCAAAGCTCTACGATGATCTGGTATCGCTCCTAGCGGGGCGGGCAGCAGAGGAGATCGCCCTGGGCGAGATCAGTACTGGTGCCCATAACGATCTGGAGCGGGTAACCAAGACGGCCCGCAAGATGGTGATGGAGTGGGGCATGAGTGAAAAGCTTGGCCCTCTCACCTTTGGGCGGCCTAGCGGGGAAGACCTGGTCTTCCTCGGCCGGGATATCTCCCGGGATCGCAACTACAGCGAAGAAGTGGCAGCTGCCATTGACCAAGAAGTGCGGGAAATCGTGGAAAGCAGTTACCAGCGAGCGGTGGAAATCCTGACCGAGCACCGGGCGAAGCTCGATGCAGTAGCCGACGCTCTCTTGGATAGGGAGACCTTGACAAGGGAAGAGTTTGAGGCCATCATGGCAGGGCGGGAACTGGAGAGCTTGGAGGCAACGGAAGTTCCAGTCACCGACCCCCAACCTGATGCATATAAAGGGAAAGAGGTAAACCGCCTTCGGGAACGGGGCGTAGCGCCTACAGGCGAACCGGTTATAGGCATGGAGTAGCGAGGGGGGCTTACACGATGTCTGATCGATTGACGCTCAAGAATATGGTGTTCTATGGGTATCACGGTGCTTATGCCGCAGAGAAAGAGATGGGGCAGCGCTTCGAGGTGGATCTAGAAGTCTACACCGATCTCCGCTACGGCAGTGACGATCCGGAATTGGCTTTCAGCTATGTGGACGCCTACACGTTAATCAAGGACATTGTGGAAGAACGGGAGTTTCTCCTCCCTGAGGTCCTGGCAGAAACCATTGCCGAGGAAATCCTCCACGCTTACGATGTGGAAAAAGTGGTCGTGCGGATTCGGAAGCCCTTTGTCCCCGTAGGGGGCATCATGGATTACTTGGAAGTGGAGATCACCCGCACGCCCTAAGTTGAAGAACATCGAAAACCCCTTGCACTGCGGTGCAAGGGGTTTTAGACATTCAATCTCAAGCTTTACTCTGTTCGGAGTTCAGCGGGCATATCACCAAGGGTTACAGTGAACAAATCTGCCACGCCACCCCGTGAGACAGTCACCAGGATTTCATCGCCTGGCTGGAGCTCTGCGATGGCCTCCGCCACGTCTGCAGTGGTGAAGATGTCCCGATCGTCAATCCGGCGGATCACATCCCAAGGCTTGAGTCCTGCTGCTTCTGCAGGGGAACCACTGATCACATCTAGGACCAACACGCCTTTGGTGTCCAGCAAGCGGAGCTGGCGGGCAAGGTCCTCTGTAATCTCCCGGTAATAAATGCCGAGCCACGCTTTGGGAGGCAGTTCATGCTTTACGCCGCCTGTTTCGATCAGCTCTTCCAGCACATCCTTGGCCACATTAATCGGGATCGCAAACCCGATGCCCTGGGCTGAGGCGTGCACAGCGGTGTTAATGCCGATTACCTTGCCCTCAACGTTAAGTAAGGGCCCACCAGAGTTCCCAGGGTTGATGGAGGCATCAGTCTGCATCAGGTTCTCATACTGTTGAACCCTTCCGTCCGAGCCCCGTACACTGATGGCACGCCCCTTGGCACTGAGCACGCCGATGGTGACCGTATGGTCGAAGGCTTGGCCGTAGGGATTGCCGATAGCAATTACCCACTCCCCTGGGCGGGTAGCATCTGAATCACCCAGCTCTAAGCGGGGGAAGAGTGTGCCCTCTTCCGCATCAATAATCTTGAGGACAGCAAGGTCTAGGGTAGCATCCGAACCCACGATTTCCGCCTTGTACTCTTCCTTCAGGCCGGGGACGTCCACCGCGACAGTGATGGTCTGGCCTTCGCCCTTGTTGCCCACCACATGCTGGTTGGTGAGGATAATCCCCGATTCATCGATGAAGAATCCTGTGCCCTGACTGGTTTGCTGCCGAGGCTCAGTGTAATACCAGGGGTCAAAAAAGAAATCAAAGAAGCCAAAGGGATCCCGATAGCGGGGCATGGTTCCCCGGTTCGGTGCTTCCGGTGCAGGCCATTCCACGGCAAGGAAGACCGTCGCCGGGCTTGCCACTTCCGCAATATCTGCAATGAGATATGGGTTACCCAACAGTGTTGCAGTGGTGGGTACCGCGGCCCGCGGCTCAACCTGCTCAACCTCTGCCGGTTCCGCTTGCGCGTTGGACACGCTGTTATACGGCAGAATGTCGAACATGGCACTGGCAGCTAAGAAGGCAATGAGCACAAAAAGAACTGTTGTAGAGAGCTTCTTAAAGCGCATATAGATCCTCCTTCTTGAATGATTACCTTTCGGGTAAATTATACTGCTGTGTTTTTCCCATTGCAAGGGGGTTTACATAAAATGGAAACTATCTGTACTGTACTGGGGTGGGATTTACCCCACATTCAGACTATCCAACTCTATGAAACGCTCCCTTCTACTAATGATTTCGCCAAGGCTCAGATCAGGGCAGGCTCTGCACACGGCACTGTGATTTGGGCTCTAGAGCAGACCGCGGGCCGTGGCCGCCGTGGCCGGCCTTGGTTTTCTGACAATACTTCGCTAACCTTTAGCATAATCTGGCGGTTCCCAGACTATACCAAAACTGGGCTGCTTCCTTTAGCCCTCGGCTTAGGCATCGCCCGGGAACTGCAGGCCTACTCTTCAGCCATCAAGGTCAAATGGCCAAACGATCTGTGGGTGGGGCGGCACAAACTAGGAGGGATCCTCTGCGAGAGCATAAAAACCCCCCAAGGCGTGTGGGTGGTGGCTGGGGTGGGGATTAACGTGAACCGGAGCCAAGGGCAAGTCCAGCTGCCCAGGGCTTCCTTAGAGGAGTGCTGCGGATATCCCCTGGCCCGCTTTGAGGTTCTAAGCAGAGCCCTCAAGGGGGCCAATGACTGCTTGGCACAGCTCTGGGCAGGTGAACTTGATCTCCGCGAAGGGTTTGGGCTGTACGGTAACTTCCTGAACCGTCCTATCTGCCTTATCTCCAGCGGCGAGGAGCGGCTCGCGACCGCGCGTGAAGTCTTGCCCGATGGCAGTCTCTTGGTGGAGGCGGTGGGCGGGCTTTTGGAGGCAGTTTTCCCTGAGGAAGTGAGCCTTAGGTTCCCAGAGGAAGAAGCTTCATCCAAACAGGGCGAAAGTGATAAAAACCGCTGCGATAAAGCCCACTAAATCTGTAAGCAGGCTGACCGTGAGGGTGTGGCGGATGCGCTTAATCCCCACTGCCCCTGTATACACTGTGAGGACATAGAAAGTGGTTTCCGTGGTGCCCATGACAGCGCTGGCGAGCCGCCCGACGAAAGAATCAGGCCCATAGTCTGCGAAGAGCTGAGCCATTACTCCCAAGGCACCTGAGCCAGATAGGGGGCGGACCAGCATCAGCGGTAGGACCTCTTCGGGAACTCCAAAAAGGCTGGTCACAGGGCGCAAGGCGGTGATGACTAGCTCCAATGCCCCAGAGAGGCGGAAGATTTGAACGGCAACCAGCATGGCAATGAGATTGGGTACAAGGCGGAAAGTGGTGTAGAGGCCAGCTTTCGCACCTGTGACAAAGGCCTCATAGACCGCCACTTTGCTTCTTATGCCCAGGGAGATGATGGTAAGGAACGTGAGAGGCACTGCCAGGCGGGAAACCTGGGTGAGGGTATGGAGCATCTTATCTCTCCTTCCTACCAGTAGCGGCGGAGTATGCGGTCCAAGACTATGGCGGCCAGTGTGGAACACGTGGTTGCGAAGATAATGGGGCCCACCACCTCAGCTGGGGCGGAGGAACCCTGGGCAGCCCGAAGGGCAATGATGGTCCCTGGGATGATGGTCAAACTGGAAGCTGTGATGACGAGAAAAGTACACATACTATTGCTGGCTGTATCCTTTTCCCTGTTGAGCTTTTGCAGCTCTTCCATGGCTTTGATTCCTAAAGGAGTGCAGGCATTGCCTAGCCCGAGGATATTCGCGGACATGGCTAGGAGCAGGGCGCCCATGGCAGGATGTCCAGAGGGGACTTCAGGGAACAGCTTTTTCGCGATGGGACGCATAAGCCTCGCGAGCAGGGCCATCATACCGCTAGCTTGGGCAATCTCCATCATACCCGACCAGAAGGCGATTAGCCCTGCGAGGCCGATGGAAATGGCCACAGCTTGCTCCGCCCCTTTGACGATGGCTTCTGTAATCACTTCAATGCGCCCGTTGAGAGCAGCCACCGCGATGCCGCTGGCAATCATGAGAAACCACAGGTAGTTGATCATGGGTAACCTTCCTTTCCAGTAATCT
Organism: Peptococcaceae bacterium 1109; assembly: GCA_001028815.1. Classification (GTDB taxonomy): domain Bacteria; phylum Bacillota; class Limnochordia; order Darwinibacteriales; family Darwinibacteriaceae; genus 1109. The sequence goes on along the minus strand of LDJB01000002.1, from coordinate 367,997 downwards.
CTATGCGGAAGGGGCTCATTTTTAGTGCAGGAATGTCATCTAGGGCGCTTACGGGCCAACAGGGGCCCTCCACAGCCCCCTGACGTTCCCTGACGTAGAGAATTGGGAGTTGCAGAGACTCCATGGGGATATGCTATAATTAAGGCAAGGTCAGGAATGGTCAAAGGGGGTGGATTGGTGGGCACACTTGCGGACCACATCGAAGCTTACATCAAGCAGATGCTCCGGGAAAATCAAGGCCGAGCCATTGAACTAAGCCGGGCGCAGCTCGCGGACGTTTTCGCCTGTGTTCCCTCTCAGATCAACTACGTCCTGGCAACCCGCTTTTCCCTAGAGCGCGGTTATATTGTAGAAAGCCGACGGGGAGGCGGGGGCTACATCCGCATCGGGCGGGTGCAGGTTAAGGATGTGAGGCAAGACGCCCTGGAGCTCCTTGGCCAAATCGGCCGGCGCCTCACAGAGCGGGAGATGGACGATCTCTTGGCCAGACTGACAGATTTTCGGGTAATCAACAGGAGAGAGGCGCAACTTATGCGGGGTATTGTCCAACAGGAGACGACGGGGGTCGAAGAAGGGAAGGACGTCCTCAGGGCTAGCCTCATCAGGGCTATGCTTCTGCTCATAATGGAGCAGCGCGCTTAGGGGGGAATAGAAATGCTGTGTGAAAAATGCGGGCAGAATCAAGCCACTGTCCGGTTTGTCAAAGTGGAAAACGGCCATAAGACTGAAGTAAATCTCTGCCAAAGCTGTGCTCAAGGTTACAGCAGTGGTTTCGCCGCGGGGTTTAATATCCAAAACATCTTGGCGAACCTCTTTGATGCGCCGCAGGTATGGGGGAAGGTTGCCCCGCCTGATCAGCGCCGTTGCCCCACTTGTGGTTCCAGCCTGGGGGACATTCAAAAACGTGCCCAGCTGGGATGCAGTGACTGCTACACTATTTTCCAACCTGAGATCGATGGGATTTTGCGCCGCATTCACTCTACCAATCAGCATGTGGGAAAGATCCCTGTCACTGGCTACACAAAGTTCCGCATCCAGCGGGAAATTGAGGACAAACGCCGGGAGTTGGAGGAGTGTGTACGGGCAGAGCGGTTTGAAAAAGCAGCGGAACTGCGAGATCAGGTGCGGGAGTTGGAAAGGCTCCTTGCGGCGGAAGGAGAGAGTGGGAAATGAGGGACGTTAGTCAATCCCTAAGCGGCTGGATGCGAGGCACGGGCCCTGAAGGAGATATTGTCCTCGGATCCCGCATTCGCTTAGCTAGGAACCTAAAGGGCATCCCGTTTCCAGGGGCCGCTACCCGGGAACAACTGAAGCATGTACTCCAGATTGCAGAGTCTATTCCCCCGGCCATGAACAGTTTTGCTCCTGTAAGGCTCTTGCGCATGGCGGAGGTTGAGGTCCTAGAGCGCCAGCTGTTAGTGGAGGAGCACTTAATCAGCCCAGAACACACCAAGAATACTCATGCTAAGGGAGTGATCCTGGCCAAACAGGATGAAGTTAGTGTCATGATCAACGAAGAAGATCACTTCCGCATTCAAGTGTTTCATCCAGGGCTGCAGCTGGACGGGGCGTGGCGCTTGGCGGACACCGTTGATGATGCCATCGAGGCCCAGCTAGATTACGCCTTCGACCAGGAGCGGGGTTACCTCACCGCCTGCCCTACCAACGTGGGCACAGGCATGCGGGCCTCAGTGATGCTCCATCTCCCTGCGCTGAAGCTAGTGAACCAAGTGACACACATCTTAGGTGCTGTGACTAAGTTCGGCCTTGCGGTGCGGGGGTTGTATGGTGAGGGCAGCGACACCCAGGCTAGCATCTACCAGCTTTCTAACCAGGCTACCCTAGGCATGAGCGAAGAGGGGATTATCGAGCGGCTCAACCGCCTGACGAACCAGATCCTCGAAGGGGAACGGCAGGCACGGGAGTATCTCCTAAGCCCTCAGAACCGGCTGGCCACAGAAGATCGCCTATACAGATCATATGGCATCCTTACCAATGCCCGTTCCATTTCTGGCCAAGAAGCCATGGCACTGCTGTCCGATGTGAAACTGGGAGTGGAACTAGGCATAATTACCAATGTAGATGCAAATCTCTTAAAACAGCTAATCGTCTTAACGAGGCCTGCCCATCTTCAAAAAGTGATGGGGCAGGAGCTTCCCCCGGAAGAGCGGGATCGCTTGCGAGCCAGCCTCATTCGGGATACATTAAAATAACCTAGAAACCAGGAAAGAAGGTGGAGAAATGTTTGGCCGTTTTACGGAGCGGGCCCAAAGAGTAATCGTCCTTGCGCAGGAAGAAGCCAGGCGCTTAGGGCACAATGTGGTGGGGACCGAGCACCTCTTGCTAGGACTTATTGCAGAAGGTGAAGGTGTTGCAGCCCGGGCCCTCCAAACCCTCGGCATTAGCATCGATGATGTGCGTGCAGAAATTGAGCGAGTTATCGGAAGGGGCGAAGCCGCGCCTACTGGCCCCAGTGGGTTTACCCCCCGTACCAAGCGGGTCTTAGAGTTGGCCTTTGATGAAGCCCGTCAGCTCGGCCACAGCTATATCGGGACAGAGCACATTCTACTGGGCTTAATCAGGGAAGGGGAAGGAGTTGCTGCTCAGGTACTCATCAACCTTGGTGCGGACCTGGATAAAGTCCGGCGGCAGGTAACCGAACTGTTAGGGGGTGCCTCCAAGCAGGGGCAGCGGGCTCCGCGGAAAACAAAGACCCCGACCTTGGATCAGTTTGGCCGGGATCTTACAGAGATGGCCCGGGAAGGTAAACTGGACCCTGTCATTGGCCGGGATAAGGAAATCGAGCGGGTGATTCAGGTGCTCTCCCGCCGCACTAAGAACAACCCCGTCCTCATCGGCGAGCCTGGGGTGGGCAAGACCGCTATTGCGGAAGGCCTGGCACAGAAGATTGTGGATAACAATGTTCCCGAGAACCTCTCCAGTAAGCGGGTAGTCTCCTTAGACTTAGGGGCCATGGTCGCGGGTTCTAAGTTTAGAGGCGAGTTTGAGGAGCGCCTTAAGAAGGTGATGGAAGAGATCCGCTCATCGGGGGATGTCATCATGTTTGTCGATGAGATGCACACCATCATCGGTGCGGGCGCTGCTGAAGGTGCCATTGATGCTTCTAACATCCTGAAGCCCGCCCTCGCAAGGGGTGAACTCCAGGCCATCGGGGCAACCACCTTGGATGAGTACCGCAAGTACGTAGAGAAAGACGCAGCTCTAGAGAGGCGCTTCCAGCCCGTCATGGTGGATGAGCCCACCGTTGAAGAGACCATCGAGATCCTGAAAGGACTTCGGGACCGCTATGAAGCCCATCACCGAGTAAAGATCAGCGATGAAGCGCTTGTAGCCGCGGCCCGACTCAGCGATCGCTATATTAGCGACCGGTATCTCCCAGATAAGGCCATTGACCTCATCGATGAGGCAGGCTCAAAGGTGAGGCTTAGCGGTTTAGTCACTCCTCCCGCTTTAAAGGAGCTGGAGGCACAGATTGAGGAGATTAGGATAGAGAAGGAATCGGCCATTAAGAACGAGGAGTTCGAGAAGGCTGCGAGCCTCCGGGACCGGGAGCAGCAGCTCCGGGATGAGTTGGAAGCAAAGCGTTCCGACTGGAAGAGCAACAGGGGGCGGAGCGATGCGGTAGTGGATGAGAATGCCATCGCAGATATCGTGTCTAGCTGGACGGGGATTCCCGTGACCCGCCTGGCAGAAGAAGAGTCTGTGCGCCTCTTGGAGCTGGAGAAGATCCTCCACGAGCGGGTGATTGCCCAGGAAGAAGCCATCGAAGCGGTGTCAAAGGCTGTGCGCCGTGCCCGTGCTGGGCTGAAGGATCCGAGCAGGCCTATTGGCTCCTTCCTCTTCCTCGGCCCCACCGGCGTAGGGAAGACCGAACTGGCCCGGGCTCTGGCCAACGCGCTGTTCGGTGATGACGATGCCATGATCCGCATTGACATGTCCGAGTACATGGAACGCCACGCGGTTTCCCGCCTGATTGGGGCTCCTCCTGGATACGTAGGGTATGACGAAGGCGGCCAGCTCACCGATGCGGTGCGGCAGCGCCCATACTCTGTGGTCCTCCTTGACGAGGTGGAAAAGGCTCACCCCGAAGTGTTCAACGTCCTCTTGCAGGTGCTAGAAGACGGGCGTTTAACCGATTCCAAGGGGCGCACGGTGGACTTTCGGAACACGGTGCTCATCATGACCTCCAATGTGGGCGCCCGGCAGATCCAGCGGGAAAGCAGCATCGGGTTCCGCATCGTTGTGGACGAGCGCAGCGAGTACGAGTCCATGAAGGAAAAGGTTACAGATGAGCTGAAGCGGACATTCCGCCCTGAGTTCCTGAACAGGATTGACGAGATCATTGTCTTCCACGCCCTCAACAAGGAACACATCAAGGAAATCACCGACATCATGCTTGCAGAACTGCGCCAGCAGATGAAGGAGATGGACTTAGAGCTGGTGATCACTCCAGCGGCCAAGGACTTCCTCGCAGACAAAGGGTTCGATCCAGATTTCGGGGCTCGCCCACTGCGGAGAGCTATTCAAAGGTATATTGAAAACCCCCTGTCTGAGGAGATGCTCAAGGGCCGGTTCAAGGAAGGCGGACAAGTCACTGTCGATGTGGGGGATGGGGAACTGATCTTCCGCTAGAATTTGGAAATTTGGGGCATACGCTAGAGGAACTCTAGTTGTACGCCCCTTTTTCCAATGTTATAATAAATATATCGAGTTAGTGCGGTTTTAGAAAGGATCGAGCTGTGGCTAAGACGACAATCCGCTACATATGTCAAAACTGCGGGGCGGAGAGTCTCCGTTGGATGGGAAAGTGTGCCAACTGCGGTGAGTGGAACACTTTAGTGGAAGAAACCGTCTCTAAACAGGAAAAATACAAGGGAGCATGGGTTAAGCGCTCCACTCCTTTGCCCTTGACAGAGATCTCCACTGTGGATGAGCCTCGGTTTTCCACAGGAAGCAAGGAGCTGGATCGGGTACTCGGGGGCGGCCTTGTTCCCGGATGCTTAGGGCTGATCGGCGGCGATCCAGGGATCGGCAAGTCCACCTTGCTTCTGCAGGTGGCAGGAAGCGTTGCCCAGCATACTGGATCAGTCCTCTATGTTACCGGGGAAGAATCCCTCACTCAGCTGAAACTGCGCGCCGAGAGGTTGGGGATCGCCGCACGAGATCTTACGGTGGTGAGTGAATCCCACACGGGCCACATCTGCAGTCTCATCGAAGAAGAACGTCCGAAGTTAGTGATTGTGGATTCCATACAGACCATGTTTGTGGATGAAGTGCCCTCGCCGCCAGGGAGTGTAGGACAAGTCCGAGAATCTACTGGGCGGTTTTTGCAAGCGGCTAAGGGTACAGGTACCGCAGTCCTCCTCGTAGGCCACGTGACCAAGGGGGGCAGCTTAGCTGGGCCAAAGGTGCTTGAACATGCCGTTGACTTCGTCCTGTATTTCGAAGGGGAGAGCCATACTTCTTTCCGGATTATCCGCTCTGTAAAAAACCGCTTTGGCTCCACCCATGAGGTGGGGATCTTTGAAATGACAGAGGCGGGCTTGCAGGAGGTAAGCAACCCCTCGCAGATGCTCCTTGCCCAGCGGCCCACGAACAGCTCTGGTTCGGTTGTAGTCCCCTGCCTTGAGGGTACACGCCCTCTCTTGGTGGAAGTACAAGCCTTAGTCGCCCCTGCCCACTTTGGCGGGCCTCCTCGCCGCCAAACCACCGGAGTTGACTACCAGCGGTTCTCCATCATTTTAGCAGTCTTGGAGAAGCGGTGCGGTTACGCCCTCCAAACACAAGATGTGTTTGTAAACGTTGCAGGGGGCATCCGCCTAGAAGAACCAGCGGTGGATTTAGGGATCGCGGTAGCGGTGGCCAGCAGCGATAAGAACTGCAGCATTGATCCATATTGCGCTGTTATTGGGGAGATAGGCCTTTCTGGGGAAATTAGGGCTGTGCGGGGCATCAGCCAGCGCCTGCACGAACTGGCCCGCTTAGGCTTTAAGAAGTGCATTATTCCCAAGCCAAACATAACAGGTAGTGAACCTTTGGAAGTTGCGGGCGTGAGCACCATTCAGGAGGCGCTCAGCCAGGCCCTTGGATCTAGGAGGTGAAGGTATGCCAGAATTCGAGCAGCACTATCAAGAACTAAGCTTGGTAGCGCCTGGGACCCTGCTCTACGAGGGGCTCGAGAACATTCTCCGGGCGAGGACCGGTGGTCTTATTGTAGTAGGTGATACCCCGGAAGTTATGGCACTGGTAAATGGCGGGTTTAAGATTGATGCGGAGATTCATCCCGCGGCACTGTACGAACTGGCGAAAATGGACGGCGCCATCATTTTATCTGGAGATGCCAAGCGGATCTTGGCTGCGAATACCATGCTTACTCCTGATCCCATGATTCCCAGCCATGAAACAGGCACGCGCCACCGCACCGCGGAACGGGTGGCCCGGCAGACGGGGCAGCTTGTGATAGCCATTTCCCAGCGGCGCAACGTGATTACAGTCTACAAAGGCAACTGGAAGTACATTTTGCGGGATGTCAGTGTGGTTTTGGCCAAGGCCAACCAAGCGCTGGCCACTTTGGAGAAGTATAAGAGCGTTTTCCAGCAGTCTCTTACCAACTTAAGCGCCCTAGAGTTCGAGGACCTGGTAACGTTGGGGGATGTCACGACTGTGCTGCAGCGCAGCCAGATGGTGAACCGCATTGCAGGGGAGATCTCCCGGTATGTCTTGCAGCTTGGGTCTGAGGGCCGGCTAGTACATATGCAGTTGGAAGAACTAATGGTGGATATCAAAGACGAAGGGCTTTTGGTGTTCAAGGACTATCTGCAGCAGCCAGATGTAAACCCAGTGGAAGCTTGGGCGGACATTGAGGGTTGGGACTCGGAAGACTTGCTCAATATGCCTCTTATGAACAAAGCCCTCGGGTACAGCTCTAGCATTAGTAGCTTTGAACAGCCTGTAGTACCCAGGGGCTATAGAATCCTGTCGAAGATCCCACGGCTTCCCATGCCCGTAATTGAAAACCTGGTGCGAGAGTTCTCCAGTTTGCCAGCGGTTATGGAAGCATCTATTGAGGAACTAGATGATGTGGAAGGTATTGGTGAGGTGCGGGCTAAAGCCATCAAAGAAGGCTTACGCCGCCTCAGAGAACAGGTATTAGTTGATCGCCAGCTGTAATCAGCGTAGGTGAAACATGCCAAGCGTTTCGACACGCTTTCCTTCTTTGCCGATTACTTCCTCCAGCCTAAGTCCGAGGGCATTGCAGATGCCGGTGAGGTAGAAGATGTTCTGACCCATCTCCGCTTCCACTATCTCCCGGCAGTTTTCACACAGATTCCCTTCTACGTGGGATTTCAAGTACTGTTTAATATCTGTAAAGGAGCAGTCGCTGGGGAGTGTCTGTTTTGTGGAGCGAATCTCGATGCAGCCGCAGTCAGTTACGGCGCGGAAGATTGCACGGTTTACTCGGGCGTTAGACTCCTGGAACTTAGAAACAAGGTCTAGGATGCTGTAATGCCGGACCAGATTCTCTTGGACGATTGCTTGAAAATCACTGCACGTGGTGTCAGACTTAGCCATTCTGGTCACTCCTCCTCCGAAGGTCGAGCCTAACTCTGGTCCCATTATATGTCTTCCGAAAATCGGTTGTCAAGGTATGGGGAGAGTTGGGAAATCTGAACGTTGATTGACTTTTCACACAAAAAGTGATAAAGTTAGTAGTGGGAACCTGAAAGGAGGTTTCTCCGCGTGTACAATGTTGGAGATAATGTTGTTTACCCGATGCATGGGGCGGGGGTGATTGAGGCCATCGAGGAGCGGGAAGTCCTCGGTGAGCGCCAGAAGTACTACATCATGGCTCTGCCCATCGGTGACATGAAAGTTATGATCCCCATGGATTCGGTTGAGGAAGTTGGCCTTCGTCAAGTTATTGATGACGAAGGCGTTCGGCGCGTATACGAGATTTTGGGCGGCGAAAAGACGACCATGTCGTCGAACTGGAATCGCCGCTATCGTGCTAATATGGAGAAGATCAAGAGCGGAGATGTCTTTGCTGTGGCAGAGGTGGTCCGCAATCTTACACTCAGGGATCAAGACAAGGGCCTTTCCACAGGCGAGCGCAAAATGCTGGAGACAGCGAGGCAGATCCTCATCAGTGAGCTGGTGGTGGCTTCCGGCAGCACCGAAGATGAGGTGAATGCTAAAATAGCTGAGCTATTGTCTTAGAGGGGAGTGATGTGCCTGGACAGTGAGGTGCATAAGGAACTGAGAGAGGGAAATAATAGGGACAGTAAGCTGCATCCCAGGAGGTGAAGCAGAGTTTGGTGAAGTTCGCACGGATCATTTCTGGCGCGCTTGGGGCGCTTCTGGGATATCAGGGTGCAGTGGTCCTATTGACTGTCAATGGTATCTCAGCGATCATTGATCCCCGTTACATCATGGGCATCTTGATCGGAGGCTGTGTAGTGGCCGGTGTATTTATTGGGCCGATGATTGTCAACTGGCTGTGCGCTATCATTCAAGCCCTACACCGGACACCCGCCAGCGAACTGGTAGGCGGCACACTTGGCCTTGTCATCGGATTGATTATCGCTATTCTTATCACCATACCTTTGCCGAGAGAAATTCCCATTATTGGCGTCTTCCTTCCTATCATTACGGGTCTCATCTTTGGTTATGTCGGCCTCGCCGTCGGTGTACGCAAGAAGGATGAACTGCTTAGTGTTTTTCACCGTTCTGGCGACAAACCGTACAAACTGGGAGGGCGGTCGGGGGCAAGCCCGAAGATTCTCGATACAAGCGTAATTATTGACGGGCGTATTTCCGACATAACCAAATCAGGTTTTCTAGAAGGTCCACTCATTGTTCCGGGGTTTGTGTTAGAGGAACTGCAGCACATTGCTGACTCGTCCGATGTGCTGAAGCGCAACCGGGGGCGGCGGGGGCTGGATATCCTCAACAAGATTCAAAAGGAACCCTACGTCACAGTGGAGATCTTGGATCGGGACTACGAAGACATTACAGAAGTAGACACTAAACTGGTGCGTCTCGCAAAGGACTTGGAAGGGAAAGTTGTCACCAACGACTTTAACCTCAACAAAGTGTGTGAGCTGCACGGCGTGCCTGTACTTAACATCAATGAACTGGCCAATGCCGTCAAGCCGGTGGTGCTCCCCGGTGAGGAATTGAGGGTACATGTGATCAAAGATGGCAAGGAGCAAGGGCAAGGCGTAGCCTATCTAGACGACGGTACCATGATAGTTGTGGATGGGGGCCGGCGGTTTATTGGCGAAACCATTGGAGTCTTGGTAACCAGTGTGCTGCAGACAGCAGCTGGCCGAATGATTTTTGCCAAGCCGAAAGTGATGGAAAGGGCATTATAACCAAATACTGAGAGTAAGAGCCCGGGTTCCGGGCTCTTTTTGTGGGAATTATGGGGAGGTTGTTCCATGGGAGTGGGGGTAGTATTGGCGGCGGCAGGCTCATCCCAGCGCATGGGCGGAGGGACGAATAAGATCCTCCTACCGCTGGAGGGCACGCCCATTTTGGCTTACAGCCTTAGCACCTTTGCCCAGTGCCCCTTCGTGGCACAGATCGTGATTGTCGCCCGGAGGGAAGATATGGCCGCGGTGGAAGGCTTGGCCCAGGAATGGGGCAAGAAAGTCTCTGTGGTAGAGGGCGGAAGGGAGCGGCAAGAGAGTGTCTACCTAGGCCTGCAGGCATTGGGGCCTGACATTGAGTGGGTCCTGGTCCACGATGCAGCCCGACCCTTTGTAACGCAAGAGATGATCGAAAACGTGCTTGCCGCGTGCAAAGAACACAGTGCGGCCACTGTAGCAGTGCCTGTTACAGATACGATTAAGGTGGTGGAAGGAGACCTTGTCCAAAAGACCCTCCCCCGGGACAAGCTCTGGGCAGTGCAGACGCCTCAAGCGTTTCTGCGGGAATTGCTGGTTTCTGCACATCAGTCGGCTGCCGCGGAGGGGGTCATCGTCACTGATGACTGCGCTCTCGTGGAGCGCTTCGGGGGCAGAGTGGTAGTGGTCTCAGGGGACTACAGCAACATTAAGATCACAACCGCAGCAGACTTAGGGCGAGGGGGAGGAAAAGTGGCGGCGCCACTTATTGGATACGGCTTTGATGTGCATCGGATGGTTACTGGACGGCGGCTGGTATTGGCTGGAGTAGAGATCCCATATGAACTGGGGCTTTTGGGCCATTCCGATGCAGATGTCGCGGCCCATGCGGTAAGCGACGCCCTCTTGGGCGCAGCCGGTTTGGGTGATATCGGCGACTTGTTCCCCGATACCGATCCGAAGTACGCTGGTGCGGACAGCATGGTGCTCTTGGGGGAAGTGGTACAGCTCCTGAACGAACACGGGCTTAGGCCTTGGAATGTGGACCTTACGATCGTTGCCCAAAAACCTAAACTCAGCCCCTGGAAAGACAAAATGCGGAGGGGCCTCGGAAAGGTGCTGGGCCTTCCTGAAAGCCGGGTGGGGCTAAAGTTCACCACCACCGAAGGCCTAGGATTCACTGGCCGGGGTGAGGGGATTGCTGCCCATGCCGTCGTTTCCCTAATTAAGGTTTGACGGAGGATCACCCTTTGCGTATAATAAGATTACATCTCAATAGATATGGAAATGAGAGGGAGAGTAGGCTGTCGTTCGCCTTGCAGAGAGTGGATGGCTTGGCTGTGACCATCCTAGGTAGAAAGCAGCTGAAGTGCACCCTTGATCCTCCAATCCGATCCACTCCTCGTGGGGTAGGTTTGGACGGGAGCACCCGTTAGCGTGCGCAAAAGTGCTTGTCCCGGGCTTTGTGGCGCCGGGCAGGAAGCAGAGTGGAACCGCGGCCCTCGTCTCTGTCTGAGATGTGGGCCGTGTTTGATGATCAATAGGAGGTTAGCTATGACCGTTTGGGAGCGGCTGAAGCGTGATATTCAAGCCATTAGGGAACGGGATCCGGCCCTGAAGAGCAGTTGGGAGATTCTGTTTGCTTATCCCGGCTTCCATGCCATCCAAGCTCACCGTGTAGCCCACTTTCTCTATAAACACAAGTTCTACGTCTTGGCCCGGCTCATCAGTCAGATTGCCCGGTTTTTCACAGGGGTGGAGATTCACCCTGGCGCGCAGATTGGCGCAGGGGTCTTTATAGATCACGGCGCAGGCGTAGTCATCGGTGAGACTGCCGTTGTGAAGGATAACGTCACCTTGTATCAAGGGGTGGTCTTAGGGGGCACGGGCAAAGAGAAGGGTAAGCGCCACCCCACCATTGAGGAAAACGTGGTGCTGGCCGCAGGGGCTATGGTCCTCGGTTCCTTTACGGTGGGCGCAAACTCCCGGATCGGCGCTGGTGCAGTGGTCCTGCAGGAGATTCCGCCTAACTCCACTGCCGTCGGGGTGCCTGCCCGGGTGGTGCGCCTTAATGGGCAAAGGGTTGATCCCCTCTGCCATGATCAGCTGCCCGATCCCATTGGCAAATGTATTGGGGAGTTTAGGGAGCAGATTGCTAAACTAGAGGAGCGCATTGAGCGCCTTGAAAGAGAAAAACAGGCTGTTTGGGGGGCTGAGCATGGAGCGAGCCGCGATTAAAGTCTACAATACCATGACCAGGCAGAAAGAGGAGTTTGTCCCAAGGGATGGGAACCGCATTGGGATCTACGTGTGCGGCGTCACACCCTATTCCCACACCCATCTTGGCCATGCCCGGCCTAACGTGATCTGGGATGTGGTGAAGAAGTTCCTGCGCAGTCAAGGCTACGAGACCTATCACGTGCAGAACTTCACAGATATTGATGATAAAATCATCGCCCGCGCAAATGAACAGGGCGTGGCTCCATTGGAGCTCGCGCAGGAGTTCATTGACGAGTATTTAGCCAGTATGGACGCACTAGGCGTGGAGCGGGCAGATGTCTATCCCAGGGTAAGCCAGCATATTCCGGAGATTATCGCTTTGGTGGAAGAGCTGGTAGCTAAGGGGTACGCTTATGCCGCGAACGGGAGCGTATTTTTTGACGTATCGTCCTTTCCTGGATACGGCAAACTAAGCAATCAGAAGCGGGATGAGCTATTGGAAGGGACCCGTTTTGAGGTAGATCCTGCTAAGCGCGATGCGGCCGACTTTGCCTTGTGGAAGGCGGCCAAGCGTGGAGAACCCGCGTGGGACAGCCCTTGGGGACCTGGGCGGCCTGGGTGGCACATTGAGTGCTCTGCCATGTCCCACAAGTATTTAGGCTGCGCCTTTGATTTCCACGGAGGCGGCAGCGATCTCATTTTCCCACATCACGAGAACGAGATCGCCCAATCCGAGGCAGCTACTGGCGAGCAATTAGCCCGGTTCTGGGTGCACAACGGCATGCTCAACTTCCAGGACGAGAAGATGTCCAAATCCCTGGGGAACTTTGTCACTGTCCAAGATCTGGCCAAGCGCTACCCTAAAGAACTTCTCAGGTACTACATCCTCTCTACCCACTACCGCTCAGAGCTGGAATACTATGAGGGTAAGCTAGAGGAGATGAGCCGGGGCTGGAAACGGCTGAACCAGGCTGTAACTAACCTTGAGGCCCTGCTGCGCAGCCCTGATTTGCGCAGGGATGTTTCTGCAGAAGATGAGAAAGCCCTGGCCCGAATCGGGGAAATCCAGGAAGGCATTGTCCAGGCGCTAGCTGATGACTTCAACACTGCGCAAGCCCTAGGCCTTTTGTTTGACTTGGTGCGGGAGGTAAATGCCTACAGCAACCAGGATATCCAGCCCAGCCAAATCGTGCTTGAGAAGGCGGAGGCCGTTTTCCAGAAGTACGCCAGAGATATCTTAGGGATCGTCCAAGGGAAGGCTGCCAGCGGCGAATCGAGCCTTGTTGAGCCGCTCATGGGCTTGATGTTGGAGATCCGCCAAGAGCTTAGGGCAAGTAAGAATTTCGCACTGGCCGACAAGATCCGGGACCGCCTGCAAGAGATGGGCGTAACGGTGGAAGATACCCCGCGGGGGCCTCGGTGGAAGATAGAAGGTGTTTCCAGTGATGCAGAGCTTTGAGGGCGATCCGAAACAGCTTTCCCCATTGGTTTTGGCGTATGTGGGGGATGCTGTGTTCGAGCTTTACATCCGAACCCAGCTGGCCGCGCAGCGAGGCCGCATCCACGAACTGCACAAGGCTGCGGTCCACTACGTGCAGGCCAAATCGCAAGCGGAAATAGTCCACCAGTGGGAGCCGCTCCTTACTGAGGAAGAGAAGGTAATTGTGCGGCGGGGGCGCAATGCCCGCTCCACTCCGCCCCGGAGTGCGGCGGTAGCAGATTACAAGTACAGTACGGGGTTCGAGGCGCTCCTTGGATACCTGTATCTCTCCCGCCAGGAAGAGCGCCTGTTGGAACTTCTTTCCCATTTACATGTAGATCTGAGGGATGAAGATGGCAGAATACGACTGGATTGAAGGTCGCCAGCCTGTCTTGGAGTTTCTCAAAGCAGGCCAAGCCGTTAACAAACTGCTGGTAGTGAAGGATAGCAGAGACCGGCAGATGCAGCGCATTGTCGCACTAGCCAAGGAGAAGGGTATCATCATTCAAGAGGTGGATCGCCGCTACCTGGACAAGATTAGCGCCACTGGCAGGCACCAGGGAGTCGCGGCCCAGATTGCGGCTGTTGAATACGCAGAGCTAGAGGAACTTATATCCAAGCCTCAAGACCCAGCATGGCCCCCCTTTCTCCTGGTATTGGACGGGCTGCAGGATCCCCACAACTTAGGCTCCCTCTTGCGCAGCGCAGAAGCGGCTAAAGTAGGGGGGGTAATCATCCCTAAGCGGCGTGCGGTAGGGGTAACACCAGTAGTGGCAAAGGTTTCCGCGGGTGCCCTCAGCTATGTGCCTGTTGCTCGGGTGGTAAATATTCCCCGGGCCATCGATGATCTGAAGGAGGCCGGTTACTGGATTGTCGGAGCGGATATGGACGGGGAGCTCTGCTATGAGCAAGACCTCACAGGCCCAATTGCATTGGTGGTGGGCGGGGAAGGAGAAGGCCTTAGCCGCTTAGTGAAGGAGAAGTGCGACTTCCTGGCCCGCATCCCCATGCTGGGGCAGATCAACTCCCTGAATGCAGGTGTGGCAGGCGCCTTGCTCATGTTTGAGGTAGTGCGGCAGCGCACCCAAAGCCATCGTGGCCACTAGCTTGCTTGACCCCCTCTTTACAGTTGGTGTATAATAGAGCCATGAATTTTGGACAAACTCGTTCTGTTCGGGCTTCCCAGAACTGCGCTGGAGGGGATACTTGGTGGGTGTAAATGCTCCGAAGAGGTACTATGAAGTGTATGAGAGTCTGAGCGACGAAGATATCGTTGAACTGGCCCGGGAGAACGACACAGTCGCCCTCGAGTTCTTGATCAATAAGTATAAGAATTTCGTCCGTGCTAAGGCCCGGTCATACTTCTTGATTGGGGCCGATAGGGAAGATATCATCCAAGAGGGCATGATTGGCCTTTACAAGGCCATCCGCGACTTCCGCGCTGACAAACTAGCCTCGTTTCGGGCCTTCGCGGAGCTGTGTATCACCAGGCAGATCATTACAGCGATTAAGACCGCCACTCGGCAGAAGCACATTCCCCTCAACTCCTATGTATCCCTGAACAAGCCAATCTATGATGAAGAATCAGACAGGACGCTCCTTGATGTCATCTCTGGCTCTCGAGTAACCGATCCAGAGGAACTGGTTATCAGCAGGGAAGAGTTCGTGGACATTGAAAGCAAGATGGGTGAGTTCTTAAGTGATCTAGAATGGAAGGTCCTCATGTACTACCTGGAAGGGAAGAGCTATCAGGAGATCGCTGATGACCTCAACCGTCACGTGAAGTCTATTGACAACGCCTTGCAGCGTGTCAAACGCAAGCTGGAGCGTTATCTAGAGAAGCGGGAAACGGTGGAATAAAAAACCGCCGGTTGGGAGTTGACAATTTCGGCGGAGCCTGCTATACTCTAAAATGTCGCTAAGCCGGTGTAGCTCAATTGGTAGAGCACTCGACTTGTAATCGAGAGGTTGTGGATTCGAGTTCCTCCACCGGCTCCAGTAGGAAGTAATATCGTGGAGGGGTACCCAAGCTGGCCAAAGGGGGCAGACTGTAAATCTGTTGGCTGACGCCTTCACAGGTTCGAATCCTGTCCCCTCCACCATTTATAAACATCGCGGGGTGGAGCAGTCTGGTAGCTCGTCGGGCTCATAACCCGAAGGTTGTCGGTTCAAATCCGGCCCCCGCAACCAATTGCAAATCAAGACCGTCAGTTTCTGCTGATGGTTTTTTGTTGCCTCAAGATTCCCGTTCCCATAAGATGAAGTACCTGCAAAGGGGGGCCGCTTATGGGAGTGCGGAATGGTTTAATCAGTTTGATCCTGGGAAGCTTAATAACGGCGGTGCACCTCTTGGTGCTCCCGGTGTGGCTCAGCTGGCCCACTGCCGTACTTCTCGGGGGGTTGTGGTCGGAACGGCTTGAGGAAAGTGCCTCCTTCGACCTCACCTGGTTCATGGTTGGTTCATTTCTCCCACTGTATTATGCAGTTCTGTAAAAGCAGGACTTTCTAGTCGTGGAGAGAATTGTATATCGATCAGATAACCCGTTCATTAGGGAGGAGTGGAGGAAAAATGGCAAAGCAAAAGTTTGAAAGAACTAAGCCGCACGTGAACGTGGGCACCATTGGTCACGTTGACCACGGCAAGACCACAACTACTGCTGCGATTACCATGCTGCTCGCCCATGGCGACACCAGCAAGGTAAAGAAGTTCGAGGAAATCGACAATGCTCCTGAAGAGAGGGAGCGGGGCATTACCATCAATACGTCCCACGTGGAGTATGAAACGGAGAAGCGGCACTACGCTCACGTAGACTGCCCAGGCCACGCTGACTATGTGAAAAACATGATCACCGGAGCCGCCCAAATGGACGGTGCAATTCTGGTTGTTTCCGCCGCTGACGGCCCCATGCCTCAAACTCGGGAACACATTCTCCTTGCCCGCCAGGTTGGCGTGCCTGCCATCGTTGTATGGCTGAACAAAGCTGATATGGTGGACGATCCTGAGCTTCTGGAACTGGTTGAGATGGAAGTCCGTGAACTCCTCAGCGAGTACGAGTTCCCTGGCGACGACATCCCCGTAGTTGCAGGCAGCGCCCTGAAGGCTCTGGAAGAACTCCAGGCTGGTGCTCCTGGGGAAGCATGTGCTCAGCTGCAGAAGCTCATGGATGCAGTTGATGAGTACATCCCAACCCCAGAGCGGGACGTTGACAAGCCTTTCCTCATGCCTGTTGAGGACGTCTTCACCATCACCGGCCGCGGTACAGTTGCAACTGGCCGTGTAGAGCGTGGCGTAATCAAGGTTGGCGACGAAGTTTCCATCGTTGGCCTGCAAGACGAGTCCCGGAAGACCGTTGCTACCGGCGTAGAGATGTTCCGCAAGCTCCTTGACCAAGCTCAAGCTGGTGACAACATTGGTGTTCTGCTCCGCGGTATTACCCGTGATGAAGTTGAGCGGGGCCAAGTTCTGGCCAAGCCCGGTTCTATTACTCCGCACACCAAGTTTGAGTGCGAAGTATACGTCCTGACCAAGGATGAAGGCGGCCGGCACACCCCATTCTTCCAAGGCTACCGGCCTCAGTTTTACTTCCGGACCACTGACGTAACCGGTATCGTGGAGCTCCCCGAGGGCACCGAAATGGTTATGCCTGGCGACAACACCCGCCTCAGCGTATCGCTTATCACTCCAATCGCGATGGAGGAAGGCCTGCGCTTTGCTATTCGTGAAGGCGGCCGCACTGTGGGTGCTGGCGTTGTAACCAAGATTTTAGAGTAGGAAGAAGTGAGTTACACAGGCGAGGACAGCTCTCTGCCTCGCCTGTTTTTCCACTTTGGCTCAGTATTGACAGCGATCCTGAAATGTGTTAAATTCTAAAAGGTATTTTGACCTACTGGAGGTGGCAGGCGTGCGTGTCGGTATCACGTTGGAATGCGTCGATTGCAAGAACCGGAATTACCGTACTATGAAGAATAGGAAGAACGACCCGGATCGCATCGAGCTGAAGAAGTATTGCAAGACCTGTAGAACTCATACCGTGCACAAAGAAACCCGCTAGGGTTTGACGAGAAGGATGTGAGGATTGTGGCAGCAGTGCAGAGCAAACCTACAGTTTGGGCCAGATTTACCAAGTACCTGCGGGAAGCTCGCAGTGAACTCCGCAAGGTATCCTGGCCAAACCGTAAAGAGCTGATCACATATACCATCGTGGTTGTCGTCACGGTCGTCGTGGTCGCAATATTCAGTGGATTAGTCGACGTTCTAGCCACCGGAGCACTGAACCTACTTCGTAGGTTAGGAGGGTAAGGGCTAAAGCCCTGCGGCATGAGCGAAAAGGATCACCCAAACAAGCAGTGGTATGTCATCCATACTTATTCTGGGTATGAGAATAAGGTAAAGGCAAACCTAGAGCGGCGTGTAGAATCCATGGGAATGGAAGACAAGATCTTCCGCGTTGTGGTCCCCACTGAAGAAGTGGTGGAGTACAAAGACGGCAAGCGGAAGGTGACGCCCAAGAAGATTTTCCCAGGATACGTCATGGTGGAGATGATCATCACTGACGATTCCTGGTATGTGGTGCGTAACACGCCGGGCGTAACAGGGTTTGTAGGCTCTGGTGTGAAGCCGATCCCCTTGGCAGAACACGAAGTTCATACTATACTAAGGGGTATGGGCTTTGAAGGGGCTCCGAAAAGCGACTTTTCCGTTGGGGAAACGGTGCGCGTTGTGGCTGGGCCCTTCGTCAACTTTTCCGGTACGATCAGCGAAATCAGCCCTGAGAAGGGCAAACTGCGGGTCAATGTTTCAATGTTTGGACGCGAAACCCCTGTAGAATTGGATTTCAGTCAAGTGGCCAAACTATAAGGGTTGCGCTCTTTTTAGTGGGAGGATGAATAATCCGCCATTACCACATTAATCTTAAGGGGGTGTATGCGCCGTGGCAAAGAAAGTATCAGCCTTGATTAAGCTGCAGGTCCCTGCAGGTAAGGCAAACCCGGCGCCGCCGGTAGGTCCGGCACTAGGACAACATGGTGTCAACATTATGGAGTTTTGCAAGTCCTTTAACGAAAGGACCGCAAACCAAGCTGGAATGATTATTCCAGTAGTGATTACCGTCTATGAAGACCGGTCATTCACATTCATCACCAAGACTCCGCCCGCGGCGGTCTTAATCAAGAAGGCTATGAATATCGAGCGTGGTTCCGGAGTTCCCAATCGGGAAAAAGTGGGCACCATCAAGCGGGATAGGGTCCGTGAGATTGCGGAGCTGAAAATGCCTGATCTGAACGCTGCCTCTGTGGAAGCAGCCATGCGGATGGTGGAAGGCACTGCCCGGAGCATGGGCGTTGTTGTCGAAGACTAGGGAACACGCTGGGAATAGATTGAAAAACGTGGGAGGAACTACGTTCCGTCTGCACCACAAAGGAGGAACAGACCATGGCAAAACGTGGTAAGCGGCTTCAGGAAGCCATGAAGCTGATTGAACCGGGAAAATATTATACGCCAGAAGAAGCCATTGCTTTGGTAAAGAAGTGTGCCACAGCCAAGTTCAACGAAACGGTGGAAGTGGCTATGAAGCTGGGTGTCGACCCCCGGCACGCGGACCAACAAGTCCGGGGTACAGTTGTACTTCCCCACGGTACCGGCCGTGATGTGCGGGTGCTCGTGTTTGCAAAGGGCGAGAAAGCCCAAGAAGCACGGGATGCAGGGGCAGATTTTGTAGGCGACGAAGATCTGGCTGCTAAGATCCAAGGCGGCTGGACAGACTTTGATGTGGCCATCGCCACCCCTGACATGATGGGCGTAGTTGGTAAGCTCGGGCGTATCCTTGGCCCACGGGGCCTCATGCCCAACCCGAAGACAGGCACAGTCACCTTTGACGTGGCCAAAGCGGTGCACGACTCTAAAGCTGGTAAGGTCGAATTCAGGGTTAACAAAGAAGCGGGCATGCACGTGCCCATCGGCAAGGTTTCCTTCACTGACGAGCAGCTGATGGAAAACCTCAAGACCTTGATGGACGCCATCATTAAGGCTAAGCCAGCAGCAGCCCGCGGTACCTACCTGCGCAAGCTGTCACTGTCGTCCACAATGGGCCCTGGACTCAGGGTAAATACCCAAGATATCTCTCGCTAAGGTTGTTGACTAGTAGAAACCAACGTGATATACTATCGCCGTTGATTGACAACAGAATAGCACAGAGGCCGTAGACAGCAGGTGTACACTAGTACCGAAGGAGAGCAATCTCGCCCGCCGAGGTCGGAGAAGAGTAGAGATGACTGTGTTCGCTGCCGAACCAGTCAGCCTCCATGTTCAGCTTATTTGAGATCTCCGCCCTGTCTGCGGAGGTCTTTTTTGTTGTAGAAAAGGGAGGTGAAAGGATGCCCAAACCGGAAAAGGTTGCAAAGGTTCAGGAAATTCGCGACCGCCTCAGTCGTGTGCAGGGAGCGGTAATCGCTGACTACCGGGGACTAGATGTAGGAGAGATTACTGAACTCCGGAAACAGCTTAGGGAAGCGGGCGTTGAGTTTAAGGTTCTCAAGAACACCTTAACCATCTTGGCAGCACGGGAGGCTGGGGTAGAAGCCATTGAGCCTTACCTCGCTGGCCCAACTGCCATTGCCTTTGGTTATGATGACCCAGTTGTAGCTGCGAAGATTATCAGTGACTTCGCAAAGAAGAACAAGGATCTGGAAATCAAAGGCGGATTGGTGGAAGGCAAGGCCTTAGGGCCCGAGGAAGTGAAAGCCCTTGCTGATCTCCCCAGCAGAGAGGTACTCTTGTCCATGGTTCTCCGGGCAATGCAAGGCCCAATTGCTGGTATGGTCAACGTACTGCAGGGCAACATCCGCAACTTCGTTTATGCGCTGGAAGCAGTGCGGAAAAAGAAGGAAGAAGCTGGCGCTTAGTAAAATTTGCATATTCTTAGGAGGGTAAATAAATGACCAGAGATGAAATTCTGCAAGCTATTGAAAATATGACTGTGCTCGAACTGAGCGAACTCGTGAAGGCTATGGAAGAGAAGTTCGGCGTATCCGCTGCTGCTCCCGTGGCATTCGCAGCTGCTCCTGCAGCTGGCGGCGCTGAAGCTGCTGTGGAAGAGAAGACCGAATTCGACGTTATCCTCGCCGCTGTGGGCGACAAGAAGATCAACGTCATTAAGGTCGTCCGTGAGCTCACCGGCCTGGGCCTCAAGGAAGCCAAGGACCTGGTAGATGGCGCTCCGAAGCCAATCAAGGAAGGCATCTCCAAGGACGAAGCCGAACAGATCAAGGCCAAGCTCGAGGAAGTCGGCGCTACAATCGAAGTAAAGTAGTACAAGACTGCAAAACAACAAAGGGACCTTCTGGCAGAAGGTCCCTTAAAACTAGCTCGATATGAAGCAAGGAACACAGGGGCTTGACAACAAATAACCCCTGTGTTATGATCAGTTAGTGCCAAAATGGGGATATTACTCCCGTTTAGAAATAATTCAACACTCTCATTCAAATTCCTGCTGTCCTTGGAAAGTTTTTTTGGGGGGTAGATAACGGAATTTGCGCAATGAACATAGTAGAAGCGAGGGAAGAACAGCCCTTGCTTTTCGTGTTGTTTCTTGGGAAACCAAAAGGAGAGGTGAGGGCCTTTGGCAGTAGCCATGTATCAAGGAAAACGAAAGCGGGTCAACTACGGGAAGATCAAAGAGATCCTGGATATGCCCAATCTCATCGACATTCAGCGGAAGTCCTATGAGTGGTTCCTTAATGAGGGCCTCATGGAAGTATTCAAGGACATATCTCCAATTCAGGATTTTACCGGCAACCTAGTATTGGAGTTCATTGATTTCAGTTTTGGGGACCCGAAGTACGGCGTAGAGGAATGCAAAGAACGTGATGCTACCTACGCTGCTCCGCTGAGGGTGCGAGTGCGCCTGATCAACAAGGAAACCGGCGAAGTCAAGGAACAGGAAGTCTTCATGGGGGATTTCCCCCTCATGACTGAGCAGGGGACCTTCGTAATCAACGGCGCAGAACGCGTAATCGTCAGCCAACTGGTTCGCTCTCCTGGTGTGTACTTTAATTATACTTTAGATACAAGCGGAAAGCGCCTGTTTTCCGCAAATATTATTCCCAATCGCGGAGCCTGGCTGGAGTTTGAGACTGATTCCAATGACGTGATTTACGTGCGGATCGATCGGACTCGTAAGCTTCCGGTCACCGTATTGATTCGGGCTCTCGGCTTGGCTACCGATGCGAAGATTCTGGCTGAGTTCAACGATGCTCCCCAAATTCGCGCCACTCTCGAGAAAGACAACACCAGCAATGAGTATGAAGCCCTAATCGAGATTTACAAGAGGCTGCGCCCAGGTGAACCGCCCACAGAGGAAAGCGCCCGGGGGTTGTTTGAGACCCTTTTTTATGAGCCAAAACGATATGATCTGGCCGGTGTAGGGCGGTACAAGATCAACAAAAAGCTGCGCCTGACGGAGCGGCTTGTTAATCGCGTCGCCGGGGAGAACATCGTTGATCCAGAGACCGGCGAGCTGCTGGTGGAAAAGGGAGAACGGATTACCCGCCGGCGTGCTGAAGAGATTACCGCCGCGGGCATTAATTCTGTCATTCTTCTCACCAAGGAAGGGGATGAAGTCCGCCTCTTCTCTAACCATCAGCCAGATCCTGGTGTAACCACCATCACCCCCGACGACATTTTGGCGTCCATTAACTACCTGGTAAACCTGGCTTACGATCTGGGCACGGTGGATGACATCGACCACCTAGGCAACCGCCGCTTAAAGAGCGTGGGCGAGCTTCTACAGAACCAGTTCAGGATCGGCCTCAGCAGGATGGAGCGGGTTGTACGGGAGCGCATGACCATTCAGGACGTGGAGATCATCACTCCCCAAGCCCTGATCAACATCCGCCCTGTGGTAGCTGCTATTAAGGAGTTTTTCGGGTCCAGCCAGCTGTCCCAGTTCATGGACCAGACAAATCCCTTGGCAGAGCTTACCCACAAGCGGCGCCTCAGCGCCTTGGGCCCTGGCGGCCTTTCTCGGGACCGGGCAGGCTTTGAAGTACGGGACGTGCACCATTCCCACTACGGCCGGATGTGTCCCATTGAGACGCCTGAAGGCCCAAACATAGGCCTGATCACCGCACTGTGTACTTATGCGCGGATTAACGAATATGGCTTTATCGAAACGCCCTATCGGCGGGTTGAGAACGGTGTGGTCAGCGAGGAGATTGATTATCTCACGGCCGACGAGGAAGATAACTACGTCATCGCCCAGGCCAACGAGCCGGTGGATGATGATAACCGCTTTGTGAACTCTCGGGTGACCGTACGTGATCGGGATCAGATCCGTATCGTCCCTGCAGAGCAAGTTGAGTACATGGACGTTTCCCCCAAGCAGATCGTGAGTATCGCCACCGCTTTGATTCCGTTCCTTGAAAACGACGACGGCGCCCGGGCCCTGATGGGTGCTAACATGCAGCGCCAAGCTGTGCCCCTCTTGGAAGCAGAAGCTCCTTTAGTGGGAACGGGGATGGAATACAAGGCCGCTGTGGACTCTGGCGCGGTAGTCCTTGCAAAGCATGCTGGGACCGTTAAGCGGGTCACAGGCAGCGAAATCGTGGTGGAGCGCCCAAGTGGCAAGCGGGACTATTATCCCCTTCTCAAATTCAAGCGCTCTAACCAAGGGACCTGCGTAAACCAAAAGCCCCGCTGTTTCGTGGGCCAGGAAGTTGTCCCCGGTGACGTTTTGGCCGATGGCCCCTCAACCGATATGGGCGAACTGGCTTTGGGCAAGAACGTTCTGGTTGCCTTTATGCCTTGGGAAGGCTACAACTACGAAGATGCTATCTTAATCAGCGAAGAACTGGTTAAAGACGATGTCTTCACATCCATTCACATTGAAGAGTATGAAGCTCAGGCTCGTGACACTAAGCTTGGCCCCGAGGAAATCACCCGAGATATTCCCAACGTGGGCGAGGACAGCCTGAAGAACCTTGATGAAGACGGCATCATCCGCATTGGTGCGGAAGTAAAGCCAGGCGATATCTTGGTTGGCAAGGTAACGCCCAAGGGCGAGACGGAGCTCACCGCGGAGGAGCGCCTGCTGCGAGCTATTTTCGGCGAAAAGGCACGGGAAGTGCGGGATACTTCCCTTAGAGTGCCCCACGGAGAAGGCGGCATCATCGTCGATGTGAAGGTGTTCTCTCGTGAGAACGGCGATGAGCTGTCGCCAGGCGTGAACAAGCTGGTCCGGGTCTACATTGCCCAGAAGCGAAAGATTTCTGAAGGCGACAAGATGGCCGGGCGCCACGGGAACAAGGGTGTTATCTCCCGGATTATGCCCGTAGAGGATATGCCTTTCCTCCCTGATGGGACGCCGGTGCAAATCGTCCTCAACCCGTTGGGCGTGCCATCCCGGATGAACATTGGGCAGGTTCTCGAGACACACTTGGGTATGGCTGCCAAGCTCCTGGGCTTCCATGTAGCAACGCCTGTCTTCGATGGTGCTACAGAAATCGAAGTCATGGATACCATGGAAGAAGCAGGTATGCGCCGGGATGGCAAGACCGTGCTTTACGACGGCAGGACCGGCGAACCTTTCGATAACCCTGTTACTGTGGGCATCATCTATATGATCAAGCTGGCCCACCTTGTTGATGACAAGATCCATGCCCGTTCCACAGGGCCTTACTCCCTCGTTACCCAACAGCCCTTGGGTGGCAAGGCCCAGTTCGGAGGACAGCGGTTTGGAGAAATGGAAGTGTGGGCCCTGGAAGCTTACGGTGCGGCCTATACGCTCCAAGAAATCCTTACTGTCAAGTCCGACGATGTGGTGGGCCGTGTGAAAACCTACGAAGCCATTGTCAAAGGGGAAAACATCCCCGAACCTGGTGTTCCTGAATCCTTCCGGGTACTCATTAAGGAACTGCAGAGCCTGGGGCTGGATGTACGAGTGCTCAGTGAAGAAGAGCAGGAGATCGAAATCCGCGACGAGGACGAGGACATCAGCGAGATGGCGAAAGAGCTGGGGATAGACATCCAAGGCAAGACGGTGCAGCGCGTAGAGCGCACCGCACTTGGAGCCAACCGCAGTGGTCGGAAGCAGGACGATGATGAGGACGAAGGCCAGGACGAGGACGACGATGCGCTGGATCCATCAGACAGCGAGGGCGAAGAAGAACTCGGCGATGAGGACGGCGATCTAGACCTGGACAGCGATGACCTAGATGTGGACCTCGATGTGGAAGACCTGGATGTTATCGATTTAGATGAAGATGAGGACCTAGCACTCGAGGATATCCATGTGCTTGCCAGCGATGACGACATTGCGGAGTAGGAGTGGGCGTTAGACAAAAGGAGGGACTGCCCTTGCTGGATGTCAATTTCTTTGATCGAATTAGAATCGGGCTCGCCTCGCCTGAACAGATTCGGGCTTGGTCAAGCGGCGAAGTGAAAAAGCCGGAGACGATTAACTACCGCACCCTCAAACCGGAGCGGGAAGGCCTGTTCTGCGAGAAGATCTTTGGGCCAACCCGGGACTGGGAATGTCACTGCGGCAAGTACAAAAGGGTAAGGTACAAGGGAATCGTTTGTGACCGCTGCGGAGTGGAAGTAACCAGGTCCAAAGTGCGCCGTGAGCGCATGGGCCATATTGAACTCGCGGCACCTGTATCCCACATCTGGTTCTTTAAAGGGATCCCGAGCCGCATGGGCCTCTTGCTTGACTTATCTCCCAGGACACTGGAGAAAGTATTATACTTTGCATCGTACATTGTCATCGATCCCGGCGAAACCACGTTAGCCAAGTACCAGCTCCTCAGCGAAGCGGAGTATCGGGAATACGGCGAGAAGTTTGGTGCCCGCTTCAAGGCTGGGATCGGAGCAGAAGCCATTAAGAAACTTCTGGACGAAATCGACCTTGATGAACTCAGCTCTGAACTCCGCAAGGAGATTCGGGATAGCACCGGCCAGCGGCGGGTGCGTGCTGTGCGCCGGTTGGAAGTAGTGGAAGCCTTCCGCGCATCTGGGAACAAGCCGTCCTGGATGATCATGGACGTAATCCCAGTAATCCCTCCAGAACTGCGCCCCATGGTGCAGCTGGATGGCGGCAGGTTTGCCACCTCTGACCTCAATGACCTTTACCGGCGGGTAATCAACAGGAACAACCGCCTGAAGCGTCTTCTGGAGCTAGGTGCCCCAGATATTATCGTGCGGAATGAAAAGCGCATGCTGCAGGAAGCGGTAGATGCTCTCATCGACAACGGCCGCCGGGGAAGGCCTGTAACGGGCCCTGGCAACCGTCCCTTGAAGTCTTTGAGCGATATGCTCAAGGGTAAGCAGGGCCGCTTCCGCCAGAACCTCTTGGGTAAGAGGGTTGACTATTCAGGCCGCTCCGTAATTGTGGTAGGCCCCAAGTTGAAGATGTACCAGTGCGGGCTGCCCAAGGAAATGGCTTTGGAGCTCTTTAAGCCCTTCGTCATGAAGGAACTGGTGGCCAGGAATCTTGCACATAACATCAAGAGCGCCAAGAAGATGGTGGAGCGGGTCCGCCCTGAAGTGTGGGACGTGGTGGAAGACGTCATTAAGGAACACCCTGTCCTGCTCAACCGGGCCCCAACCCTGCACCGCTTGGGTATTCAGGCCTTTGAGCCGGTGCTCGTTGAAGGCCGGGCTATTCAGATCCACCCGCTGGTGTGTACAGCTTACAACGCGGACTTTGACGGCGACCAGATGGCTGTGCACGTTCCCTTGTCTGCGGAGGCGCAAGCCGAGGCCAGGCTGCTCATGATGTCCACCAACAACATCCTGGTGCCGTCTAGCGGCAGGCCCATCGTGACCCCAACCCAGGATATGGTCATCGGCATCTACTATCTCACGTCTCAGCGGCCTGGTGCCTTAGGTGAAGGGAAGTACTTCAACTCCATTGACGAAGTGCGCCATGCCTATGATGCGGGGGCAGTGAGCCTGCACGCACAGATCATCTTGCGCCAGCCCGATGGGAGCCGGTTAGAAACCACTCCAGGCAGATTGTTCTTCAACGAAATCATGCCTGAAGGCTTCCAGTATATAAATGATGTTATTGATAAGAAGAAGCTGGGGAACCTAGTAGAAGTGCTTTACAGCCGAACAGGCGCCTCGGAAACCGCTAAGACTTTGGACCAAATCATGCGCCTAGGTTTCTACTACAGCACCCGCTCTGGCACCACCGTCTCTGTGGAAGACATCTCTGTTCCTGCGAGTAAGCACGAACGGGTACACCAGGCGGAGGCTGAGGTTGACCAGATCGAGAGCCAGTTCAGAAGAGGGCTTCTCACCCCAGAAGAGCGCTACCAGCGGGTATGTGAAGTCTGGACTCGGGCGAAAGAAGCCATCACCAAGGAGATGCTGGATAGGTTTGACCGCTTCAACCCGGTGTATATGATGGCCATCTCTGGTGCCCGTGGTAACGAGTCCCAGATCAGTCAGCTCGCAGGGATGCGGGGCCTGGTGGCAGACCCCACCGGTAAGACCTTTGAAATTCCTATTAAGTCAAACTTCCGTGAAGGCCTCACGGTGCTGGAGTACTTTATTTCCAGCCACGGTACCCGCAAAGGGTTGGCGGACACCGCGCTTCGAACTGCTGACTCCGGTTACCTTACTCGCCGCCTGGTCGATGTGGCCCAGGACGTCATAGTCCGGGAGCACGACTGCGGCACAAACGAAGGCATCGAAGTGGCCGCCATCAAGGAAGTATCTGGTGAACACGTTGCCGTGATTGAGTCTTTGTGGGAGCGCGTTGCAGGCCGAGTAGCCCTGGAGGATGTAGTTCATCCTGAGACAGGTGAGACCTTGGCCAAGGCTGATGAGATGATCAGCGATGATGCGGCAAAGGCCATCGAGGAAGCGGGTATTGAAAAGGTTAAGATCAGGTCCGTCCTGGGCTGCCACACCCGCTACGGCGTGTGCGTGAAGTGCTACGGCCGCAACTTGGCCACTGGCGGCCTCGTAGATGTGGGTGAAGCGGTAGGTATCGTAGCAGCCCAGTCCATTGGCGAACCAGGTACACAGCTCACCATGAGAACGTTCCACACTGGTGGAGTTGCGGGCGATGACATCACCGCCGGCCTTCCCCGGGTGGAGGAGCTCTTTGAAGCCCGCAAGCCCAAGGGCCAGGCGATTATCACAGAAATCGCGGGCACCGTCCGTTTCGTAGAGAGCAAGGGAGTGCGGAAGGCTGTAGTAACCGGATTGGATGGAGAGGAAAAGTCCTACACCATCCCCTATGGCGCTCGCTTGAGGGCACAGGATGGGGACCAGCTAGAAGCGGGGGACCGCATCACAGAAGGGCCTGTAAATCCCCACGACATCTTGATTGTGCAAGGAGTGCCTGCAGTCCAGCGCTACCTGGTCCAGGAAGTACAGGAAGTATACCGCTCTCAAGGTGTGCATATTAACGACAAGCACATCGAAGTGATTGTCCGGCAGATGCTGCGGAAGTACAAGGTGGAAAAGGCAGGGGATACCAGACTTCTCCCTGGCGCCTTGATCGATGTAGCTGAGCTGGAAGAAGAAAACCGCAGGGCTAAGGCGGAAGACGGGGAACCTGCAGAAGCCAAACCGGTTCTGTTGGGAATCACCAAGGCTTCCCTTGCCACAGAGAGCTTCTTGTCCGCAGCCTCCTTCCAAGAGACCACTAGAGTCCTTACGGAAGCGGCCATTAAAGGGAGGACAGACCGCCTCTTAGGCCTCAAGGAAAACGTGATCATCGGCAAACTGATTCCAGCTGGTACAGGTATGTCTCGCTACCGTAATGTGCAGATCAACGTAGATGAGTTGGAACTGGACGGCGAGGAAGAGCTGGAAGGCCGTTCCATAGCTGGAGATACCGATGAAGCCTCTGTAGAACTTGTCTCCCAATAGAGGCCCATCCCGCCGAAATTTATTGACAGAGCCCTACGGCGGTGGTACAATACGTAAGTGTGTCGACCCGCAGGGAGTCCTTCCCTGCGGGATCTGTAAGTAAAGGAGAGAGACCACAGTGCCGCACAGACTCAAGACTGCACAGCGCATTGTAGGCGCTAAGCAGACCCTTAAGGCTGTACAGGGTGGTCAGGCAAAAGAGGTCTTTGTGGCCCGAGATGCCGATGAACGAGTGATCCGGCCAATTCTGGACTTATGCAACCAAAACGGCGTGCGGATCATCGAAGTGGATTCAATGGCCGAGCTGGGAAAAGCCTGTTCCATTGAAGTGGGGGCTGCTGTTGCAGCAATCATTGAAGACAACTAAGGAAGAAGGAAGGGAGGTTATCCATAGTGCCGACTATCAACCAATTGGTGAAAAAGGGGCGGAGCAAGCAGAAAGGGAAGAGCGGTGCACCTGCACTGTTGTACAACCAAAACACGCTCCGCAACGAAGTTCTGTTTAACGCAGAGGGTTCTCCGCAAAAACGGGGTGTTTGTACCAGGGTATACACTGCTACCCCTAAGAAGCCAAACTCGGCTCTGCGGAAAGTGGCTCGTGTGCGCCTAACCAATGGTATTGAGGTGACTTCCTACATTCCCGGAGAGGGCCATAACCTGCAGGAGCACAGTGTGGTCTTGATCCGCGGTGGTAGGGTGAAGGACCTGCCAGGTGTGCGTTACCACATCGTGCGGGGTACATTGGACACTGCTGGTGTTGCCAACCGTCGCCAAGCCCGTTCCAAGTACGGGACCAAGCGGCCTAAGTAACATTTCCACCGCTACAGAAAAGGGGTGAAATCGTGCCAAGAAAGGGTAGTGTTCCCAAGAGACAAGTTATTCCCGATCCAGTATACGGCAATGAACTGGTGACCAAGTTCATCAACGCCATCATGTATGATGGCAAGCGGGGTACCGCGGAAGCCATCATGTATGGTGCTTTAGAATTAGCCGCGGAGAAACTCGGCAAACAGCCTGTAGAGGTCCTCAACGAGGCCATGAATAATGTCATGCCTGTTCTGGAGGTTAAGCCTCGCCGGGTCGGTGGTGCCACATATCAGGTACCTGTAGAAGTGCGTGCCAATCGCCGTCAGGCTCTGGCCATACGGTGGCTGGTTCAATACGCCAGGCTCCGTGGGGAAAAGACAATGATAGAAAAGCTCGCCGGTGAGTTGATGGATGCCGTCAACAACCAGGGCGGAGCTGTACGGAAGAAGGAAGATACCCATCGGATGGCGGAAGCAAACAAAGCGTTTGCCCACTATCGCTGGTAGTGTGCACCTCGGTGTCACACAATGGGTTTACTCGGCTAGGGGGAGTATAAAGTGGGTAGAGATTTCTCTATAGACAAAGTGCGCAACATTGGAATCATGGCTCACATCGACGCAGGGAAAACCACAACCACCGAGAGAATCCTCTTTTACACCGGGAGAGTTCACAAGCTAGGAGAAACACATGAGGGCGGCGCAACCATGGACTGGATGGCGCAGGAGAAGGAGCGGGGTATCACTATTACCTCCGCTGCTACGACGTGCCATTGGAAAGGACATCGCATCAACATTATCGATACGCCCGGACACGTGGACTTCACTGTAGAAGTGGAGCGTTCACTGAGAGTCTTGGACGGAGCAGTAGCAGTTTTCTGCTCGGTAGGCGGGGTAGAACCCCAGTCTGAGACGGTGTGGCGTCAAGCCGATAAGTACCATGTCCCCCGGATTGCGTACATCAACAAGATGGACCGTGTTGGCGCCAATTTCCAGCGTGGAATTGACATGATTCGGGAAAGACTGGCTGCCAACCCAGTGCCTATTCAATGGCCCATCGGGGCTGAAGATACGTTCCGTGGAATTGTGGACTTGGTGGAAATGAAGGCTCACGTGTACGTGGATGACCTGGGGAACATCGATGAAGAGATCGAGATTCCAGAAGAGATTAAAGATGAAGTGATGGCCGCTCGCGAGCTCATGCTCGAAAAAATTGCGGAAACAGATGAAGAATTGACCATGAAGTATCTTGAGGGTGAGGAAATCAGCACCGCAGAGCTGAAGGCGGCACTGCGGCGAGCCTGCTTGAATGTGGAACTAATCCCCGTTTTGTGCGGCTCGTCCTTTAAGAACAAGGGAGTTCAGCTCCTCTTGGATGCCATCTGCGACTATCTGCCTTCACCGAGCGATTTGCCTGCAGTGACAGGCATCAATCCTCGCACAGGGGCGGAAGAAGTGCGGGAGCTCAACGATAACCAGCCCTTTGCTGGATTGGCCTTCAAGATCATGACAGATCCATATGTAGGTAAGCTGACCTTTTTCCGAGTGTATTCAGGAACTCTTAAGGCAGGTAGTTACGTGTACAACGTAACCCGGGGCCGCAAAGAGCGTGTTGGGCGCATTCTGCGAATGCATGCAAACCATCGGGAAGAGGCAGAACAAGCTGATTCCGGTGAGATTGTGGCGTTCGTTGGTTTGAAAGATACATCCACAGGAGATACTCTTGCAGCCGAAGACCATCCTATTTTACTTGAAGCACTTGAATTTCCAGCGCCAGTCATTGATCTTGCGGTTGAACCGAAGTCCAAAGCAGATCAAGATAAGCTAACCTTAGCTTTGCAGCGCTTAGCGGAAGAAGATCCTACGTTCCAGGTCCATACCGATGAAGAAACGGGTCAAACCATCATTTCCGGCATGGGTGAGCTTCACCTGGAGATCATTGTGGACCGCCTCCTCCGGGAGTTTAAAGTGGAGGCCAACATCGGCAAACCTCAAGTGGCGTACAGAGAGACCATCACCAAGGCTGTCAAGGCCGAGGGCAAGTTCGTCCGCCAGTCGGGTGGACGGGGCCAGTACGGCCACGTTGTGCTTGAGGTAGAGCCCAATGAACCAGGCGCCGGATTCGCCTTTGAAAGTAAGATCGTCGGCGGAACGGTTCCCAGGGAGTACTGGAGCTCTGTGGAGCAAGGCGTGAAAGAAGCCCTGCTCAATGGCGTGGTGGCCGGTTATCCCGTCGTTGATGTGAAAGTTGCATTGGTTGATGGCTCATACCACGAGGTTGACTCATCGGAAATGGCCTTTAAGATTGCCGGCTCCATTGGCTTCAAGGAAGCCGCGGCTAAAGCTGACCCAGTCCTCTTGGAACCTATCATGCGCCTAGAAGTGACAACTCCTGAGGAATTCCTCGGTGATGTAATCGGAGATATGAACTCCAGGCGGGGACGGATCGAAGGCATGGAGCACCGGGGAAATACTCAAGTGGTGCGGGGCTATGTGCCTCTAGGGGAAATGTTCGGGTACGCCACCGACCTGCGTTCTTTGACGCAAGGGCGGGCACAGTACTCAATGCATTTTGGACGATACGAGCAGGTTCCGGCTAATTTAGCTCAGGAAATCAAAGAAAAGGCTGGTCTGTAACTATTACCAACAAGTCTCATGACGAGGAGGAACAATAATGGCAAAGCAAAAGTTTGAAAGAACTAAGCCGCACGTAAACGTGGGCACCATTGGTCACGTTGACCACGGCAAGACCACAACTACTGCTGCGATTACCATGCTGCTCGCCCATGGCGACACCAGCAAGGTCAAGAAGTTCGAAGAAATCGACAACGCTCCCGAGGAAAGGGAACGCGGTATTACCATTAATACTTCCCACGTGGAGTATGAAACAGAGAAGCGGCACTACGCTCACGTAGACTGCCCAGGCCACGCTGACTATGTGAAAAACATGATCACCGGAGCCGCCCAAATGGACGGTGCAATCCTGGTTGTTTCCGCCGCTGACGGCCCCATGCCTCAAACTCGGGAACACATTCTCCTTGCCCGCCAGGTAGGCGTGCCCGCCATTGTTGTATGGCTGAACAAAGCTGATATGGTGGACGACCCCGAGCTTCTGGAACTGGTTGAGATGGAAGTCCGTGAACTCCTCAGCGAGTACGAGTTCCCTGGCGACGACATTCCTGTGCTAGCTGGCAGCTCCCTGAAGGCTCTGGAAGAACTCCAGGCTGGTGCTCCTGGGGAAGCATGCGCTCAGCTGCAAAAGCTCATGGATGCAGTTGATGAGTACATCCCAACCCCAGAGCGGGACGTTGACAAGCCTTTCCTCATGCCTGTTGAGGACGTTTTCACCATCACCGGCCGCGGTACCGTTGCAACTGGCCGTGTAGAGCGTGGCGTAATCAAGGTTGGCGACGAAGTCTCCATCGTTGGCCTGCAAGACGAGTCCCGGAAGACCGTTGCTACCGGCGTAGAGATGTTCCGCAAGCTCCTTGACCAAGCTCAAGCTGGTGACAACATTGGTGTTCTGCTCCGCGGTATTACCCGTGATGAAGTTGAGCGGGGCCAAGTTCTGGCCAAGCCCGGTTCCATTACTCCGCACACCAAGTTTGAGTGCGAAGTATACGTCCTGACCAAGGATGAAGGCGGCCGGCACACCCCATTCTTCCAAGGCTACCGGCCTCAGTTTTACTTCCGGACCACTGACGTAACCGGTATCGTGGAGCTCCCCGAGGGCACCGAAATGGTTATGCCTGGCGACAACACCCGCCTCAGCGTATCGCTCATCACTCCAATCGCGATGGAGGAAGGCCTGCGCTTTGCTATTCGTGAAGGCGGGCGCACCGTAGGCGCTGGCGTTGTAACCAAGATTCTGCAGTAGTGTGTGATGGCCGGGAAAAGCAGTCCGGGCAAGGATTGCTTTTCCTATTCGGCTGTTTAGAGTGAATTTCAAATACAAAAGGGATGTGCGATGAAGTAGGAGGTTGCTGAACGCTCTTGGCAGTTCAGGGAATTTCTACGGAGTATGTTCGTTAATCGAGCGTGAGGGAGGAAAACTCAGCATGGCTAAGCAAAAGGTTCGGATTAGGCTGACTGCGTTTGATCACAAAATCCTAGATAGTTCTGCACAGAAGATTGTGGACACTGCGAAAAGGACTGGGGCCAAGGTCTCAGGACCCATCCCCTTACCAACGGAAAAGAACATTTATACAGTTTTGCGTTCTGTCCACGTGCACAAAGACTCGCGTGAGCAGTTCGAAATGCGCACGCACAAGCGGCTGATCGACATTTTGGATCCTAATCCTAAGACGGTTGACGCTTTGATGCGGTTAGATCTGCCTGCTGGTGTGGACATTCAACTGAAGATTCAGGACAACTAGCCAGCTGGATCGATTTTAGGGGGTGCGTTATGATGGCCAAAGGTATTCTTGGCAAGAAATTGGGCATGACCCAGATTTTCAATGCAGACGGTTTCTTAATTCCTGTCACTGTCATCGAAGCTGGCCCATGTACCGTAGTTCAGAAGAAAACTGAGGAAACTGACAGCTATAATGCAGTTCAGCTCGGTTTTGGCGATAAAAGAGAGAGGCTCTTCAACCAACCGCAGAAGGGGCACTTTGCGAAAGCAGGTGTGAAGCCGAAGCGTTATCTCAAAGAGATTAGATTTGAATCTGATGAAGATTTCGCCAAGCTGAATGTGGGCGACGAAGTGCGGGTAGATATCTTTTCCGAAGGGGAAAAGGTAGATGTAACCGGGAAGACCAAAGGTAAGGGTTTCCAGGGTCCCATTAAGCGCCACGGCCAAGGCCGAGGCCCGATGAGCCACGGTTCTAAGTATCACCGGGGCGTTGGTTCCTTAGGGTCCATTGACCCAGCCCGGGTCTTTAAGGGGCGGAAACTACCAGGCCGGATGGGCGGGCAACGGAGAACCGTTCAGAGCCTGGAAGTAGTTAAGGTCGATGCAGACCGCAATCTGCTTCTGGTGAAGGGTGCGGTACCTGGAGTAAAGGGAAGCCTCGTGATTGTACGCAGTGCTGTGAAGAACTAAAGACTAGATGAAGAGAGGAGGCTGCAATCATGCCGAAAGTGGCCGTTTATAATATTGAAGGCAAGCAAGTTGGTGAGCTTGAACTAAACGATGCTGTTTTTGGAGTCGAGATTAACCAAGAACTCCTGCACAAGGCCGTTCTTAGGCAATTAGCCAATCGCCGGCAGGGTACTGTGGCCACAAAGAGTAGAGGGCTGGTTCGAGGCGGCGGGCGCAAGCCTTGGCGGCAGAAGGGTACAGGCCGGGCACGGCAAGGCAGCATTCGGTCACCCCAGTGGGTGGGCGGCGGCGTAGTCTTCGGGCCAACTCCCCGTGATTTCGCTTTTTATCTGCCGAAAAAAGCACGCCGGGCCGCGTTAAAGTCTGCCTTGACAGCAAAGGTCCAGGCCGGCGATTTCGTGGTCGTGGATCGGCTGGCAGTAAACGAGCCCAAGACCAAGGTCATGGCGGGTATCTTAAGTAACCTGGGTGCCGCGCGGAAGCCCCTCGTGGTGACCAGCGAATGGGATAAGAACGTGGAGCTTTCCACTCGGAATATCCCTGGCGCCGTAGTGGCCAAGTCCATGGGTTTGAACGTGTATGATGTGCTCAACGCACACAAGATGGTGATTACGAAGGACGCTGTACTCAAGCTAGAGGAGGTGCTTGCATAATGGATGCCCGGGATATTGTGATTAGGCCGATCATCACTGAGAAAAGCACCGATATCATGGCGACGCAGAATAAGTACACCTTCCAAGTTGACTTGAGGGCTAACAAGACCCAAATCAAGGAAGCAGTGGAAGAACTCTTCAAAGTTAAGGTCCGCAAGGTAAACACCTCACGTGTGCGCGGCAAGATGCGCCGGATGGGTATGACTCAAGGTCGGAAGCCAGATTGGAAAAAGGCTGTTGTTACCCTTGAGCCCGGCCACACCATTGAGGTCTTTGAAGGACTATAGGGAGGTACGGAAACATGGCAGTTAAGAAGTATAAACCGACCACTCCGGGCCGGCGCAGCATGACTGTGTCAACTTTTGAAGAGATTACCAAGAAAGAGCCGGAGAAGTCGTTGGTTGTTAGTCTAACCAGCAGCGGTGGCCGCAATGCCCAAGGCCGGATTACCACTCGCCACCGGGGCGGCGGCCATAAGCGGAAGTACCGTATCATCGACTTTAAGCGCAACAAAGATGGCGTTCCAGCTAAAGTTGCAGCTATTGAATACGATCCCAACCGCACTGCCCGCATTGCCCTCCTGCACTATCTGGATGGGGAAAAGCGCTACATTCTCGCTCCTGTGGGCCTTAGCGTTGGAGACATGGTTGAATCTGGCCCGCAAGCGGACATCAAGCCTGGCAACGCTCTGCCTCTGGAGAACATCCCTGTTGGAACCATCGTTCACAACATCGAACTTCAACCAGGCAAAGGCGGCCAGCTGGTTCGCTCAGCAGGCGGCTCGGCTCAGTTGATGGGTAAGAGCGGAAACTATGCTACCCTCCGGCTTCCTTCAGGAGAATTCCGCATGGTTCTGCTGCGGTGCCGTGCTACCGTTGGCCAAGTGGGGAACGTTGAGCACGAGAACATCGTGATTGGTAAGGCAGGCCGGTCTCGGTACCTGGGCAAGAGGCCCCACGTCCGCGGCGTTGCTATGAACCCAGTGGACCACCCCCACGGCGGTGGAGAAGGCAGAGCTCCTGTTGGTATGCCAGGACCTGTTACACCTTGGGGTAAGCCTGCACTTGGTAGACGGACTCGTAAGAAGAAGCTCAGCGATCGTCTGATCGTAAGGCGGCGCAAACGGTAAGAACGGTTCTCTACGAGGAGGTGTAGAAATGGGTAGATCACTGAAAAAGGGTCCTTTCGCCGACGCTCACTTGCTGAACAAAGTTCGTGAGATGAACGAAAAGGACGACAAAAAGGTTATCAAGACTTGGTCGCGGCGGTCCACCATTTTCCCTGAAATGGTCGGCCATACTATTGCCGTTCATGACGGACGCAGGCACGTGCCGATTTATATCACCGAGGAAATGGTTGGGCACAAGTTAGGCGAGTTTGTTCCCACCAGGACCTTCCGGGGGCACGCAGGCAGCGAGAAGTCTTCGCGTAGATAAGTAGAACGGGGGATAGAACATGATTGAGGAAAGGAAAGCCAAAGCGATTGCTAGGCATGTCCGGATTTCGCCACGCAAGGCACGCCAAGTAATCGACTTGATCCGGGGTAAAGACGTGCAAGAGGCACTGACTATCCTGCGCTTTACACCAAAGGCTGCTTCTCCCATTATTGCCAAGGTGGTGCGCAGTGCCATGGCCAATGCTGAGAACAACCATGAGATGGATGTGGATTCACTGTATGTCTCCGATTGCTATGTTGACCAAGGCCCTATCTTAAAGCGGATTCGGCCCCGGGCCAGGGGAATGGCAGACAGGATTCGGAAGCGTACAAGTCACATTACAGTGATTTTGCGGGAAAAGGAGGAGTAGGTGCGTGGGTCAAAAAGTACACCCGGTAGGGTTTAGACTTGGCATAGTCAAGGAATGGGAAAGCAAGTGGTACGCCAACAAGCGTGAATACGCCGATTTGCTCCATGAAGACCTGAAAGTTCGGCGCCTGATCAAGCAGCGCTTCTATACCGCAGGTGTTTCCAGGATCGAAATCGAGCGCGCGGCAAACCGTGCTAAGATCACCATCCACACTGGCCGGCCCGGTATGGTTATCGGGAAGGGCGGTTCTGAAGTAGATAAACTTCGCAAGGATCTGGAGAGCATCACCGGTAGGCAGATCCAAGTCAATATTGTGGAAATTAAGCATCCTGAACTCGATGCTCAGTTGGTGGCGGAGAACATCGCCTTCCAGTTAGAGCGGCGGATTTCCTTCAGAAGGGCAATGCGCCAGGCTCAACAACGGGCCATTCGGTTAGGTGCGAAGGGTATTAAGGTAGCAGTCTCTGGCCGTTTAGGCGGTGCAGAAATTGCCCGGACAGAATGGAACCCAGAGGGTTCGGTTCCCCTTCACACCCTGAGAGCAGATATTGACTACGGTTTCGCCGAGGCAAAGACCACATTCGGTCAGATCGGTGTCAAAGTATGGATCTACCGGGGCGAGATTCTCCCAGAAAGAGTAGATAAGAAGGCTAAGGGGGGCAATTAACTGATGCTGATTCCAAAACGCGTCAAGTATCGCCGAGTCCACCGTGGCCGCATGACAGGCAAAGCTCAGCGTGGGTCCACTGTAACGTTCGGGGAATACGGCCTGCAAGCTCTAGAGCCAGGTTGGATTAAGAATACACAAATTGAAGCAGCTCGTGTTGCAATGACTCGTCACATTCGCAGGGGCGGAAAGGTCTGGATTCGGATCTTCCCTGACAAGCCAGTCACCAAGAAGCCCGCGGAAACACGGATGGGTTCTGGAAAGGGCGCTCCCGAGTTTTGGGTAGCCGTAGTTAAGCCCGGAAGAATCATGTTCGAAATCGGCGGCGTAAGTGAAGAGTTAGCTCGGGAAGCCATGGAGTTGGCAGCCCACAAGCTCCCAGTCAAGTGCAAGTTCGTATCTCGTGCGATGGCAGGTGGTGATGCGAATGAAGGCTAAAGAGATGCGCAACTTATCAGTCAGTGAGTTGGAACAAAAGCTCGCGGAGTTGAAGGAAGAGCTCTTTAACCTGCGGTTTCAACTGGCAACAGGCCAGCTAGACAATCCCATGCGCATCCGCGATGTGCGCCGGGACATTGCTCGGGTAAAGACACTTATCCGGGAACGGGAGTTAAACATTAGGCGGGCTTAAGAAACCCTTGAGGAACTGCGAAGGGAGGAGCAAGAGTGAGCGAAGAGAGACGCAATAGACGGACCCGTGTGGGCACTGTCGTTAGCGATAAAATGGATAAGACCGTTGTAGTGAGCGTTGAGCGTGTAATCCGCCATCCCCTGTACGGCAAGACGATGCGCCAAACAGTGAAGTTTAAGGCGCACGACGAGAACAACGAGTGCAGCATCGGGGATCGGGTGCGCATTATGGAGACCAGGCCCCTCAGCAAGGATAAGCGGTGGCGGGTCATGGAAATCGTGGAGAAAGCTCGCTAGCATAAACCTGAGTCTGGTGAAGGGAAGGAGGAGCTGTAGTGATCCAACAAGAGAGTCGGCTAAAGGTCGCAGACAATACCGGAGCACGCGAGATTCTTTGCATTCGAGTGCTTGGTGGATCGAAACGGCGCTACGCCGGTGTTGGTGATGTAATCATTGCTACCGTAAAGAGCGCAGTACCAGGCGGCGTAGTCAAGAAGGGCGATATCGTCCGGGCCGTGGTTGTCCGCACCAAGAAGCAGTACAACCGTCCAGATGGCTCATTTATTCGGTTCGATGAAAATGCAGCTGTGATTATAAACGATCAGAACAATCCGCGAGGCACCCGTATCTTCGGGCCAGTTGCCCGGGAACTGCGGGAGAAGGACTTCATGAAGATTGTCTCTTTAGCTCCTGAGGTTCTGTAGAAGAAAGGAGGATGGGAAATGAGCAAAGTCCATGTGAAAAGCGGCGATCGGGTTTTCGTTCTCGCCGGGGATGACGCAGGTAAGCGCGGCAAGATTTTGGAAGTTTTACCCCGCTCTGGGAAAGTCATTGTGGATGGGGTAAACATCCAAAAGAAGCATACTCGTCCGACTCAAACGAATCCTCAGGGTGGCATTGTGGAGAAGCCTGGCCCGATTGACGCTTCCAACGTTGCTTTGGTCTGCCCAAGTTGTAATAAGCCTACTCGTGTGAGCAATGTGCGGTCGGAGAGCGGCAAGCTTACACGTCAATGCAAGCGCTGTGGAAAGTCCATCGACTAGACTCCGTTGGTGAAGGGGGGAGTAGCTCTTGGTACGCTTCAAAGAAAAGTACAGAACAGAAGTGGTGCCTGCCATGATGGAACGGTTCGGTTACAAGAACGTCATGGAGGTACCTCGTTTTGAGAAAATTGTATTGAACATCGGCTGTGGAGACGCCGTTGGCGACCCGAAAGCCCTGGAAGGTGCTGTGCGGGACCTAGAAGCCATTGCTGGACAGAAGCCAATCATCACCCGGGCGAAAAAGTCCGTTGCCGCATTTAAGATTCGTGAAGGCATGGCGATTGGGTGCAAGGTGGACATCCGTGGTGACAGAATGTTTGAGTTCCTCGATCGGCTGATCAGCGTCACTCTGCCGCGGATCCGTGACTTCAGAGGAGTCTCTTCTAAATCGTTCGACGGGCGCGGCAATTACAGCCTCGGCCTTAGGGAACAGCTGGTTTTCCCAGAAATCGAGTACGACAAGATTGACAAAGTGCGGGGCTTGGAAGTTGTGGTTGTCACCACAGCTAAGACCGACGAAGAGGCATATGAACTCTTGAAGCTCATGGGAATGCCGTTTAGAAGCTGAAAGGAGAGATAGTGTGGCGAAGACATCGAAGATCCTCAAAGCGCAGCGTGCGCCCAAGTTCAAGGTGCGCCAGGTTAACCGCTGCCGGATTTGCGGTCGCCCCCGCGGCTATATGCGCCGCTTTCAGATGTGCCGTGTGTGCTTCAGGAAGTTAGCCAACGAAGGCCAAATTCCAGGAGTAACCAAGGCCAGCTGGTAGAAACGTTTCATCCGAAAGGAGGTTTCCAGTATGGTAATGACCGATCCAATCGCCGATATGCTCACTCGCATTCGGAACGCCAATTCCGTGAAACATGACTCGGTGGATATTCCCGGTTCCAAACTGAAGGTGGAGTTGGCCCGAATCTTAAAGGATGAAGGATTCATTCGGGAATATAAGGTTATAGATGATGGAAAGCAAGGGATCCTGCGGGTGTACCTCAAGTACACACCTCAAAAGGGACAGGTAATCCAAGGGCTGAAGCGGATCAGCAAGCCTGGACTGCGGGTTTACGCGAACAAAGACGAGATTCCCCGTGTCTTAGGCGGCCTTGGCATCGCCATTTTGTCCACTTCGCAGGGAGTTATCACAGATAGAGAAGCCCGCAAGCAGGGCGTGGGCGGAGAAGTAATCTGCTACGTATGGTAAGGGGGGAAAGACATGTCTAGAATTGGGAAGCTGCCAATCGCCATCCCAGCAGGGGTCGAAGTTAAGATCGATGGCAACACCATCAGCGTCAAAGGGCCTAAGGGCGAGCTGACAAAGGAACTTCATCCTGCCATGATCGTAGAGCAAGAGGACGGCGCCATTGTGGTCAAGCGTCCAAGCGATGAGAAGGAGCACCGTTCTCTGCACGGCCTTACCCGGACCCTGGTTGCTAACATGGTGCAAGGCGTAACTCAGGGCTTCTCCCGCAACCTGGAGATTGTGGGTGTGGGTTACAGGGCCTCTAAGCAGGGCAGCAAGTTGGTCTTGTCACTCGGCTACTCCCATCCCATCGAGGTGGAGCCGGCGCCGGGTATCGAGATAGATGTACCTACCCCCACTAGGATCACTGTCCGGGGTATCGATAAGGAACTAGTGGGTCAGACAGCAGCTAACATTCGTGACTTCCGCCGGCCTGAGCCGTATCTCGGGAAGGGTATCCGCTATGAAGGAGAACGGATCCGCCGGAAAGCTGGTAAGGCTGGTAGGGTATAGGGTAACTAGTTTGGGAATAAGGATGGTGAGATAGATGGCCAAGTTTAATCGGGAGCTGGCACGGAAACGGCGGCACCTTCGCCTCCGCAA
Source organism: Peptococcaceae bacterium 1109 (assembly GCA_001028815.1). Taxonomy (GTDB): domain Bacteria; phylum Bacillota; class Limnochordia; order Darwinibacteriales; family Darwinibacteriaceae; genus 1109. Next base: position 327,564 of record LDJB01000002.1, on the reverse strand, counting down.
GAAGATCAGCGGAACCGCGCAGCGTCCCCGTTTGTCGGTGTATCGCAGCCTGCGCCATATTCATGCACAGATTATTGATGACACGACTGGTCACACACTAGTTGCCGCTTCTTCCGCCGAGCCTGAGCTGAAAGGGAAGCTGGCAATTGGCGGTAACAAAGAAGCCGCAAAACAGGTGGGCCTTGTACTTGCCCAGCGGGCCAAGGAAAAGGACATCAGCAAGGTTGTGTTTGATCGGGGCGGATATATTTATCACGGTAGAATCGCGGCTCTCGCTGAGGGAGCACGTGAGGGCGGCCTGGAATTTTAACAGCGAGGGAGGGAAGTAAGCTTGGCAAAACGAATTGAAGCAAGTGGAGTAGAACTCGAAGAGCGTTTGGTGAGCATCAATCCTGTTTCTAAGACTGTTAAAGGCGGCAGGAAACGTTCTTTCAGCGCCCTTGTGGTTGTGGGTGACCGCAACGGCCGAGTCGGAGCGGGACTTGGCAAGGCCCGGGAAGTTTCGGAGGCTATTCGGAAAGCAACTGAAGCCGCGAAGCGGAATATGATTGAAGTGCCCATCGTTGGTACCACCATCCCGCATCCAGTTACCGAGAAGTTCTCTGGAGCGAAGGTTATGCTGAAACCAGCTTCGGAAGGTACTGGAGTTATTGCGGGCGGTCCCGTGCGCGCCGTTTTAGAGTGCGCAGGGGTACAGGACATCTTGACAAAGTCCCTTGGTTCTGCCAACCCCATCAACGTGGTACGCGCAACTCTCAAAGGTATCGAGAGTCTGCGGACAGTAGCAGATGTGGCCCGCCTTCGTGGTAAGAATCCCGGAGAAATCTTGGGTTAGGGGGCGAATGTTGTGGCAAAATTGAAAATCAAGTACGCGAAAAGCGCCATTGGCTATGCAAAAGACCAAAAAGACACCATTGCCGCTTTGGGCCTTTCCAAGCTGGGCAGTGAGGTAGTTCATGAAGACACCCCTGCCATCCGGGGCATGGTGCGAAAAGTACGCCATCTTGTTGAAGTAGAAGAAGTAAACAGCTAGAGGGGGTGTAAACGTGCGGATTCATGAACTGCAGCCTGCTGAAAACAGCCGCACTGCACGGAAGCGGGTCGGTCGCGGTATCGGTTCAGGACTAGGCAAGACATCTGGCAGGGGCCAGAAGGGACAGCGTTCCCGTTCTGGCGGTGGCAAGGGCCCTTACTTTGAAGGCGGTCAAATGCCCCTGGTACGGCGCCTGCCCAAGCGGGGATTCACTAATATATTCCAACGGCAATTTGCTGAGGTAAACGTGGGTGACTTGAACCGGTTTGCACCTGGAACTGTGGTCACTCCCCAACTCTTGCAGGAGTCAGGGCTAATTAAAAGCGTTAAGGATGGTATCAAGATTCTTGGCAGCGGTGAGATCAAGCATGCACTGACGGTGCAGGCTCATGGTTTTACAAAATCGGCGGCAGCCAAAATCCAAGAGGCTGGCGGCCAAGTTGAGGTGATCTAGTTGCTGGACGCTTTAAGAAACGCCATGCGCATTCCTGACCTGCGCCGGAAGATCATCTACACAGCGGCTATGCTGGCCATCTACCGGGTCGGGTCGTTCATTCCCGTTCCAGGCGTAAATGCTGCCGCATTGGCACAGGAGCTTGGCATTGACGGGGGGAACATCTTCGGTTTCCTCAACCTGTTTACAGGTGGTGCGTTGGCTCGTTTTACGGTGTTTGCCCTTGGAGTAAGCCCGTACATTACTGCCTCCATTGTGCTAAACCTCTTGACGATCGTCATTCCTAAGCTGGAAGAGCTGTCGAAAGAAGGCCCAGAGGGGCGGAAAATTATCTCCCAGTACACGCGTTATGCCACAGTGGTCCTTGCCTTGGTTCAAGCATTGGCAACCACACTGATGGCTCGGGCGTGGGGCGTAACCACTAACCCTGGGTTCTTTGGTTTGGCGCTCATCACCATCACTTTGGTTGCAGGCACGTCTTTCCTCATGTGGATCGGCGACAAGATTTCGGAAAAAGGGATCGGCAACGGTATTTCCATGCTGATCTTTATCGGAATCATAGCTGAGCTGCCCACCATGGTGGTAAACTCCATCAGAGCCGTCGGCGAGGGTGGAGTAAGTGCTTTGAGCCTAATTCTGTATCTCATCATCACCGTTGCCATCATTGCAGCAGTAGTCATGGTCACTCAAGGCCAACGCCGCATCCCCGTCCAGTATGCCAAGCGCATCGTGGGGCGGAAGGTTTACGGCGGGCAGTCTACGCACATTCCCTTGAAGGTGAACCAGGCTGGCGTGATTCCAGTGATCTTCGCCTCGTCTGTCTTAACCTTCCCGCTGACGCTGACGCAGTTTGTGCCAGCGCTGGATTTCATTAACAAGTGGTTGGGATACGGCAGTTTTGGCTACAACGTGATTTTTGTGCTATTGGTCATTTTCTTCACGTACTTCTATACTGCAGTGACTTTCAACCCCATTGAAGTCGCTGACAACATGAAGAAGAACGGAGGCTATATACCAGGCCTTCGTCCAGGCAGGCCAACGGCAGATTACTTGGATCGGGTGTTGACCCGCATTACTCTGCCCGGTGCCATTTTCTTGGCGTTCGTTGCGGTGCTGCCATCACTTGTGGCTATCATTACCCGGGTACCCACCAACCTTCTCTATTTCGGAGGAACTGGCATTCTGATCATGGTTGGCGTTGCGCTCGAGACGATGCAGCAGATCGAAGCCCACCTGCTGATGCGGCATTATGAAGGGTTCCTGAAGTAGAAGGAGGAAATTTGACAATGCGCTTGGTATTGCTAGGCCTACCGGGTGCGGGAAAGGGCACTCAGGGAGAACACATTACTGAGAAATACGGTATCCCGCACATTTCCACGGGAAGCCTTATTCGGGAGGCGGTGGCCTCTGGTTCGCCGCTGGGTCAGGAAGCCAACGGCTACATCTCCAAAGGAAACCTCGTCCCCGATGAACTGGCCATTAGGATTATCCATGAACGCTTGCAGGCGCCAGATTGCGCAGGCGGGTGGATCTTGGATGGCTTTCCCAGGACGGTTAGGCAAGCAGTCTTCCTTGATGAACAGCTTGCCCTGAGCAACTCTGGAGTGCAGATCGCCCTGGATATCCGCATCACTCCTGAGGAGGCAGTTCGCAGGATTTCCCAGCGGCGTGTGTGCAGTCAGTGCGGTGCTGTTTATCATCTCACTTACTACCGGGCAAAGGGCAAGGGAGTTTGTGACAAATGCGGCGGTGATTTAATCCAACGTTCAGATGATACGGTGGAAACCGCCCGGAATCGTTTGGATGTCTACATGGTGCAGACCCATCCAGTGGTGCATTACTATGCCCAGAGCGGCCGGTTGTACAGCGTGGATGGGGAAGCGGCCATTAAAGATGTGTTTGCTGATGTGGATAGCCTGATTTCCCGGTTTGCTGAGCCTACCGCCGAAGAATCTGTAGGTGGTGCCCGGTGATTATCCGCAAATCCGCCGATGAGCTGCGGGCAATGCGCAAGGCAGGTTTGGTGGTGGCCAGAGCTCACGAACTCGTTCGGGAAATGATCCGCCCCGGAGTGACAACTCTCCAGATCGACCAAGCGGTGGAAGAGTTCCTCCGGAAAGAAGGTGCGATTCCAGCGTTCAAAGGCTACCACGGTTACCCTGCCACCATTTGTGCTTCCGTCAACGAGGTGGTTGTGCACGGGATCCCCTCAGCCGAAGAGGTTTTAGAAGAGGGATCCATTGTGGCAGTGGATATCGGGGCGTTTGTCGATGGTTTCTGTGGTGACAGTGCCTGGACATACCCTGTGGGGGAAGTGAACGGGAATGTCCATGCTTTGCTGCAGGTAGGCGAAGAGGCACTTTACCGCGGCATCGCTCAGGCAGTTGAGGGGAACCGCCTCTCTGATATATCTCATGCTGTCCAACAATATGCTGAAAGTTACGGGTTCTCTGTGGTGCGGGATTTTGTGGGGCACGGCATAGGCCGGGAAATGCATGAAGAGCCTCAGATCCCAAACTTCGGCCCTCCTGGGCGGGGACCGCGGCTGAAGGTGGGAATGACGTTGGCCATCGAGCCGATGATCAACGCCGGCGGCTACCACGTGGAGGTGCTCCAGGACAACTGGACTGTGGTTACCCGAGACGGGAGCTGGTCGGTGCATTTCGAGCACACTGTAGCGATAACCGATGATGGCCCGCGGATCCTCACAAGTCTGCAGGAGTGATTGAATGGGACTCTTAAGCGTAGGACAGTTAGTGACCTCAAGAGCAGGAAGAGACTCTGGGAGAAAATATGTGGTGGTTGGCTTTGATGAGTCAGGATACGTGTTGGTGGCCGATGGGCACATTAGGAAGCTCAGCCGGCCAAAGCGGAAGAACACAAAGCATTTGATTGCCCACGAGGCAGTGCTGGTAAGCGATTCCCTGTCCAACGGCGAAATCCGGTACTTTATCGAGAGCCACTCCCCAGCGGAGAATGAAGGAGAGGAGGGTTCAACTGTTCATGGCGAAAGATGATGCTATTGAAGTTGAAGGTACAGTCATAGAACCACTTCCAAATGCGATGTTCCGTGTGGAATTAGAGAATGGGCATAAAGTTTTGGCTCATATCTCAGGCAAGATGCGGATGCACTTTATCCGGATTCTTCCCGGTGACAGGGTTACGGTGGAGCTGTCCCCCTATGACCTGACTCGCGGAAGGATAACGTACCGGAAAAAATAGTCTAGCGGCTAAAGGGGGCGCAAAACGATGAAGGTGAGACCTTCTGTAAAGCCGATTTGCGAAAAATGCAAGATCATCCGCCGCAAAGGGCGGGTCATGATCATTTGCGAGAATCCGAAGCACAAACAAAAACAAGGATAGCAGTTATAAGGGGGTGTCCAGATAGATGGCACGCATAGCAGGTGTAGATTTGCCCCGCGACAAGCGGATAGTGATCGGCTTGACTTATATCTATGGTATCGGCCGAAGCACAGCACAGAAAATTGTTGAGATCTGCGGATTAGACCCGAACACACGGGTGCGTGATCTGACCGAAGATGAGGCAAACCGCCTCCGGGAGATCATTGAGAAGCAGTTTATCGTAGAAGGCGACCTTCGGCGTGAAGTAAATATGAATATCAAGCGGCTGAGAGACATCGGCTGCTACCGTGGGATACGTCACCGCCGCGGCTTACCTGTTCGAGGCCAGCGGACCAAGACCAATGCCAGAACGCGCAAAGGTCCCAAGCGCATCGCTGGTAAGAAGAGATAGGCTGACTGAAAGGAGGACATCAAAATGGCAAGACCGCGTTCAAAAGGGCAACGCCCGCGCCGGAGGGAACGCAAAAATATCCCGGTTGGCATTGCCCATATTCGCTCCACGTTTAACAATACAATTGTGACCATCAGTGATCAGCAGGGGAATGTAATCTCGTGGGCCAGTGCAGGCCACATGGGATTCAAAGGTTCCCGGAAGGGCACTCCCTTCGCCGCCGGTATGGCAGCGGAACAAGCTGCTCGCATTGCTATGGAACACGGCATGCGGGAAGTCAGCGTGTACGTGAAGGGCCCAGGTGCAGGCCGTGAAGCGGCAATTCGCTCCTTGCAGGCTGCTGGAATGGAAGTAACCACGATCAAAGACGTCACACCGATCCCTTACAACGGATGCCGCCCTCCCAAGAGGCGGAGAGTCTGATTGGATGCCCTTTCAGACATTTGGCCCAGTGCGGGGTTTCCCGCACAGTGTGCGTAAGAAGGAGGGTGTACCAGAGTTATGATCGAAATTGAAAAGCCTAAGATCGAACAGGTTGAGTTAACAGAGGACTATGGCAAGTTTGTGGTTGAACCACTGGAGCGGGGATACGGCATCACACTTGGGAACAGCCTGCGGAGAATCCTTCTCTCCTCCCTGCCCGGAACAGCTGTGACCTCCGTTCGCATCGATGGCATCCTCCATGAGTTCTCCACCATTCCTGGAGTTGTAGAGGATACAACAGATATAGTCCTGAACTTGAAGAAGCTCTTGGTCAAGCTGCATGTGGACGAACCTGTGACCATCCACGTGGAGGCCACCGAACCCGGGGAACTTCTCGCGGGTGATTTTGTGGCGGATCCCAGTGTGGAGATCCTTAATCCAGAACTTCACATAGCTACGATTCAAGAGGGCGGAAAGCTGGAAATGGAGATCACCGTGGCCAAAGGGCGCGGGTACGTCAGTGCTGAGAAAAACAAGCGCCCTGATCATCCCATCGGTTTGATTCCAGTGGATTCCATATTCACCCCAGTAACGAAGGTCAACTACACAGTGGAAGATACTCGTGTAGGGCAGATTACCGACTATGACCGCCTCGTCCTAGAGGTTTGGACCGATCGGACCATCGCCCCAGATGAAGCTGTGAGTTGGGCGGCGAAAATCATGGTGGAACACCTGAAACTCTTCACCGACCTCACCGAAAGTGTGGACGACGTTGAGATTATGGTGGAAAAGGAAGAGGAGTCCATCGACCGCCTCATGGAGATGACCGTAGAGGAACTGGACCTTTCTGTGCGCTCCTACAACTGCCTCAAGCGCGCCGGTATTAATACGGTGGAAGAGCTGACCAGGAGAACAGAGGAAGATATGATGAAGGTGCGCAATCTCGGGAAGAAATCACTCCAGGAAGTCAAAGAGAAACTCGCAGAATTGGGGCTCTCCTTGCGGAAATCTGATGAATAAGGTAGGTGAGTTAGGGTGAAACTCAGAAAACTGGGAAGAAGATCTGATCACAGACGGATGCTCCTGCGCAACCAGGTAACATCCTTAATCCTACACGATAGAATCGAGACTACCGAAGCAAAAGCGAAGACCATCAAGCCGCTGGTGGACAAGATGGTTACCCTTGGCAAGCGGGGCGACTTGCACGCCCGCAGACAGGCCGCAGCCTATCTGCTCGATCCCAAGGCTGTGCAGAAGTTGTTCAATGAGATTGCTCCCAAGTACGCGGAACGGAATGGCGGTTACACAAGGGTGATTAAGACCGGCTTCCGCCGCGGCGATGCAGCACCCATGGCGGTCATCGAGTGGGTGTAGGGAATTAGCTGCCGGTGAGGTCGCAGAGGTTACCCCTCTGCGTTCTCTACTTTTCGGCAGAATGAGTAGGTTGTGGGGAGTGGAGGTGTTGTTGTGGCCAAGCCGCTGATTCGTTTTGAGGGCGTGCATTTTCGCTACAATCCTGGCACAGAGCGGGAATGGGCTGCACTACAAGGCATCGATCTAGACATTTATCCAGGGGAGTTCGTGGCCGTCTTAGGTCACAATGGATCGGGGAAGTCAACGCTGGCGAAGCATTGCAATGCCCTGCTGGTCCCTTCTAGCGGCAGGGTGTTGGTGGACGGGCTTGATACCAAGGATGATGCTGCGGTTTGGCAGATCCGCCAAACCATTGGCATGGTCTTTCAAAACCCCGACAACCAGTTGGTAGCAACCACTGTGGAAGAGGACGTCGCTTTCGGCCCAGAGAATCTCGGCATTCCCTCTAAGGAGATCCAAGCTCGGGTTGATGAGGCATTGCGGGCGGTAGGAATGGAAGCATATCGCCTACACTCGCCCCATCAGCTGTCAGGGGGCCAGAAACAGCGGGTGGCCATCGCTGGCATGATCAGTATGCGCCCCCGGTGCATCGTCTTGGATGAGCCCACTGCCATGCTGGATCCAGAAGGCCGGCGGGAAGTCATGCACACCATCCACCGCCTCAACGAAACTGAGAAAATCACCATTGTCCACATCACCCATCACATGGATGAGGTGATCAATGCGGATCGGGTAGTAATTATGACCGACGGCAAGATTGCCCTGCAAGGTACACCGAAGGACGTGTTCTCCAATGTGGAGCTCCTTCGCAGCCTGCACTTGGACGTCCCTCAGGTGACCGCCCTATCTCACCGCCTGCGCAGCCGCGGGCTGAACCTTCCTGATGGGATAATCACTGTAGATGAGTTGGTGGAGTGCCTATGCCAATCGTAGTTGAACGTGTATCACACATTTACATGGAAGGCACGCCCATGGCCAAGGTGGCCCTGCGGGATGTGAGCCTCACTATTGAAGACGGTGAGTTTGTGGGCCTGATTGGCCACACGGGCTCGGGAAAATCTACCCTGGTTCAGCATTTCAACGGCTTGCTCATGCCTACTTCTGGCCGAGTATATGTGGATGGGGTTGACCTGACAGATAAACACACGAGCCTTCGGGCGATCCGCCAAAAAGTGGGAATGGTGTTCCAGTACCCCGAGCACCAGTTGTTTGGGGAGACTGTCTTTGAAGATGTGGCCTTCGGGCCCCGCAATGCCGGGTTGGAGGAAAGGGAAGTGGAGGCACGGGTGAAAGAGGCCCTAGAGATGGTGGGCCTGGACTACAGTGCCTTGAAGGATCACTCACCCTTTGAGCTCTCAGGGGGCCAAAAGCGCCGGGTGGCAATTGCCGGCGTCCTGGCAATGAAGCCTGCAGTGCTTATCCTCGATGAACCTACTGCGGGACTTGATCCCGAGGGCTCTGCAGATATTCTCAGCAAGATTCAAGCCCTTCACGGAGCGGGTAAAGTCACGGTGATTATGGTGACCCACAGCATGGAAGATGTGGCCCGGATGAGCACTAGGCTGGTTGTGATGGAGCAGGGGGGCATTGTGTTTGACGGGGCGCCCCGGGAAGTCTTTACCCAGGTGGAGCTCCTTAAAGAGATGGGGCTTGGTGTCCCCCAGGTTACAGAACTCATGCACGAGCTCAAGGGCAAGGGGCTCCCAGTGCAAACGAACATTTTGACCCTAGAGGAAGCAGAGGCGGAGTTAGTTCGCGTATTGGAGTTGAAACGCCATGGCACTGTTTAAGAATATTACCATCGGTCAGTACATTCCCGGAAACTCCGCCATCCATCGGCTGGATCCCCGCACCAAGATCATTGGTACGGTGCTGCTAATCGTCCTACTGTTTATGGTGGACTCGTTTCTAGGTTACGCCCTAGCCGCAGTGGCCATTTTCGGGATTGTGCAGCTCTCTGAGATTCCCTGGCGGATCATCCTGAGGGGGCTTCGTCCGCTGTTTGTGATCCTCCTCCTCACTGTGTCGCTGCACCTGTTTATGACTGAGGGCACTCCCATTTTCCGGATTTGGTTCATCGAGGTGACCTGGGAGGGCCTGTTCCGAGGAGTTATGATGGGGGTGAGGCTGGCTCTTCTGGTCATGGGGACTTCGCTTCTCACCTTGACCACTTCGCCCATCAACCTTACGGACGGCATTGAGAGCTTGCTCAAACCGGGAAAGCGTATCGGTGTTCCCGCGCATGAACTGGCTATGATGATGACCATCGCCCTGCGGTTCATTCCCACCCTTCTTGAAGAGGCGGAGAAGATCATGAAGGCCCAAATGGCGAGGGGTGCAGATTTCCAAAGCGGCGGGCTGATGCAGCGGGCTAAGAGCCTTATTCCTCTGTTGGTACCGCTGTTCGTGAATGCCTTCCGCCGCGCCGACGACCTGGCCATCGCTATGGAAGCTAGGGGCTATCGAGGCGGTGAAGGGCGGACTAAGTTTAAGGAGCTCCATTTTGGCCAGGCAGATGCCATTGCCCTAGGGGTGTCTATCGCATTTGTTGTCCTGGTGGGTGTGCTGTTTTAAGGGGGGTGGTGAAGTGAAAAACTTCCGCCTCACGGTGCAGTACGACGGCACCGATTTCGCAGGGTTTCAAGTCCAGCCCGGCCTTCCCACCGTGCAGGGGGAGCTGGAGAGCGCCTTAGAGGTACTGACCAGGGGCCCTGTCCGGATTGTTGGGGCAGGCCGGACAGATGCTGGCGTGCACGCTGAAGGACAGGTAGTCAGCTTTAAGACAGACTGCCTCACAGTACCTGTGCCCCGCATTCCTGTGGCCATGAACAGCCTTCTCCCCCCAAGCATTAGGGTTATTGGGGCGGAGCTGGTTCCCAGCGACTTTCACGCTCGCTACAGTGCGGTGCGGAAGACCTATCGGTACCAGATCTACCATGGGCCCACTACTGATGTCTTCTTGAGGCGCTTTGCCTTCTGGGTCCCAGAACCCTTAGAGTGGGGCTTGGTGGAAAAAGCAGCCGCTCTCTTAGTGGGCACCCATGATTTCGCAGGGTTTGCCTCTACTGGGAGCAGCGTGAAAACCACGGTCCGTACCATGTTCAGTGTTGAACTTGATACCTCCAGCCGGGTGAAGGCCATGCGCTTTACCGCCGATGGTTTTCTCTACAACATGGTGCGGAGCATTGTAGGCACTTTGCTGGAAATCGGCTTAGGCAGGCGGCCCATCGAGTCCGTGGCCGAAGTGCTCCAAACTGGGGAGCGAAGCCTGGCTGGGCCAACCGCGCCAGCAGTGGGGTTAGTACTGGAAAGAGTGGAATATGAACTTGACACGCACCCACGGGTGCTGTAAAATGATAGTTGGCGATTTTGCTTGTAACAGCCTGAGAAGGATACGATTGCCCCGTTTCGTTTCCTAATCTGGTTTACTAGATGAACTGTTGAAGCAAAGGGGGGAATCCCACATGAAGACCTATATGGCAAAACCCAGTGAAGTAACACGTCAGTGGTACGTTATCGATGCCAAAGATCAAACATTGGGCCGGTTAGCCTCTCAGGTTGCTGCTATCCTGAAGGGTAAGCACTTACCTACGTATACACCACATGTAGACACAGGCCATCACGTGATCATCATCAACGCAGAGAAGATCCACTTGACAGGCAAGAAACTTCAGGATAAGAAATACTACCGGCACAGTGGGTATCCAGGTGGAATTAAGGAGATTACCGCAGGCGACCTGTTGCGGCGCCATCCAGAGCGCGTCATTCGAGCAGCTGTCTGGGGTATGCTTCCTCACAACCGCTTGGGCCGCAAGTTGATCAAGAAGTTGAAGATCTATGCTGGTGATCAGCATCCACATGCGGCACAACAACCTGAAACGTTAGAACTTAAATATTGATTGCGAGATAATCCCAATGCGAAGGGAGGGAGACTAGATGGACGTTATTCCAAAGAGAGAAGCGCATAACGGCACCGGCCGCAGGAAGAAGGCAGTCGCTCGTGTACGGATTCTCCCAGGTAATGGCAACATCACCATTAACAAGAGGAGTATCGACGAGTATTTCGGGAGAGAGGTACTGCGCACTATCGTCCGCCAGCCTCTAGTCCTCACCAATACAGAGAATAAGTATGACGTTATCGTCAACGTCCACGGTGGCGGTACCACTGGACAAGCAGGCGCGATCCGCCATGGTATTGCCCGTGCGCTTTTGACCGTTGACAACGAACTGCGTGCTCCTCTGAAGAAAGCTGGCTACTTAACCCGCGACCCGCGGATGAAGGAGCGGAAGAAGTACGGCTTGAAGAAAGCCCGCAGAGCGCCTCAATTCTCCAAGCGTTAAACTGCAAGCAAACGAACCCGGGAACTCCCGGGTTTTTTCTTTTTACGCGGCTTCAGAAGGCTCCATGGGCTCTATAGGTCCTACGGGCTCTGTGGGCTGTACGGGCGTGGGTGGAGTCTCCGGCGGGGTTTCTGGGGGCTGTTCGGGTTGGGCGGGTGCTTCCGGCTCGATAGGCACTTCAGGAGCCTCAGGTGGAGGCTCTACAGGTTCCGCCGGCGCCTCAGGGGGCGCCGGCTCTACTGGAAGTATGGGTTCCTCTTCTTCGGGCGGTTCTGGTTCAGGTTCTGGTTCAGGTTCTGGTTCAGGTTGTGGCTCAGGTTCAGGTTCTGGCTCAGGCTCAGGCTCAGGTTCTAGAGGTTCCTCAGGCACTTCAGGTTCCAGAGGCTCTTCTTCGGGCTCTTCTCCTGCTTCCGGGGCTGGCGGGAAGGCACAGGGTGCGTATTCTGTTGGTGCGGTGCCTTTGATAAAGGCATCGTATTCGATGTTTCGGCAGCGCTCGGTGGCCAGGAGCCCTGAAAAGATTTCAATCATGATCCCCGTGTCAACGTTCCCTGGGACAGGGAAGTCTGGGGGTTCTTCCAGATCTACCACCTGCTCTAGGAAGTCCCACCAGATGGCACCAGCCGTTTCCGATCCGCTGCCTTCAACGGGAGTCCGGTCATCGTTTCCTACATACACCGCACACACAATCTCGGGCGTGTAGCCTACAAACCACAGATCTACATTGTCATTCGTAGTCCCCGTCTTTCCTGCCGCAGGTACTGCAGCTTCTATGGACCGCCCCGTACCGTATTCCATCACCGCGCGGAGCATGTCTGTCATGAGATAGGCCTGTTCCTCGGTGAGCACTTGCTTGCCCGTGGTTGGCTGGCGGAGCACTTCCTTGCCCTCATTGTCAATAACGTTGAGAATGGCATTTGGCTCGTAGAAGGTCCCGCCGCTGGGGAAGATGCTGTAGGCTCCTGCAAGGGCCAGTGGAGAGACGCCGTGAGTTAGCCCGCCCAAGGCAAGGGCAAGGTTGCGGTCATCCTGGTGGAGGCTCAAACCCACGTCCTGAGCGAACTGAATAGCTTTATCCACGCCGATCTCATTGAGGGTCCACACCGCGGCGCTGTTGAGGGACATGGCCAGGGCGTGCTTCATGGTGAGCCGCCCCCAGTATTGGTCATTGTAGTTCTTTGGTTCATACCCTGAGTAGCTGCGGCGGGTATCATCTACCAGCGTGTTTACCTTCCATCCGTCTTTTAACGCGGCCGCGTAGATGATCGGTTTCATTGCAGACCCTGGTTGGCGCCGGGCTTGCGTAGCTCGGTTAAACTGGCTTTGCCGGTAATCCCGCCCTCCTACCATGGCTAAGATACCACCTGTCTTGGGATCGAGGGCCACTAACGCCCCTTGGTTGTTCTGATTACCCAAGGCAGCTTCCGCCGCGGCTTGGTAGTCCAGACTTAAGGTGGTGTGTACTTTTAACCCGCCTTGAAAAACCGCGGTTTCCCCAAGCTCAGCAATGAGCACATTAGTGAGCCAGTCAACGAAGTACCTGGCCCTGCCGCCGGTGCGGCGCTGAAGGGAAATGCGCTGGTTCTCTGCACGCTCGGCCTCTTCTTGGCTGATGGCCCCGACCGATACCATGCGCTGCAGCACTACGCTGCGCCGCTCCCGGGCTTCCTCTAGGTGAGCATAAGGCGAGTACCGGGAAGGGGCCTGGGGCAGGCCAGCAATAAGGGCGCTCTCCGCGAGATCCAGCTCCGATACGGGTTTGTTGAAATAGATACGAGCCGCGGCAGCCACGCCATAGGCTCCCTCTCCGAAATAGGTCTGGTTGAGGTACATTTCTAAGATTTCATCCTTGGAGTACTGTGACTCTAGGGCCACGGCTAAGAACGCTTCTTGAATCTTGCGGCTCCAGGTTTTATCCGGGTAAAGGAAGATGTTCCGGGCAAGCTGCATGGTAATGGTGCTGGCCCCTTGAGCCTTGCGCCCGGATCGGAGGTTGGCCCAAAAGGCGCGCAAGACGCCCACCACATCCACGCCCCGGTGGCGGTAAAATCGGGCGTCTTCCACAGCCACAACTGCCTCTTTGAGGTGTTCCGGCACCTCTTCAAGCCTAACTATCTCCCCCTGCTGGCCCAGGCGCTCGATGAGCTCTCCGTTGCGGTCATAGATGACCGCGGGCTCCAAGGTGCGGGTTGCAGCATGCTCCCGGACCATGCGCATGCTGCGGGTAAAAAGGATTGCAGTGGGAATGGCAAGCAGCAAAACTAAGGCTGCTAGAATCAGATACCATCGGCGCCGAATGAAGTTCCACATATGACTGCCTCCTCTTAATGTAGTATCTGCGCATAGGGATGCCTGCATGCGCATACCCTACAAGCAGGTAGGAGGTGGTAAAAGGTGGAATGGTGGCAGATGTGGCTCATCCTAAGTATTTGCTTGTATATCGGAGCACGGGCAGGGGTAGGATTGTGGCTGAACTGCTTCGCCGCGGCAGCGCTCATAAGCGCCGGCGGGGCTGTACTCCGCTGTAGCCCCTTGGGTCAAGTTCAGCTCTTTCTGGGAGGTGCGTTGGGGGCCATCTTTGCCGCAGAAAAGCTCAAGCAGCTGAGGGATAGATTTTGACAACCCTTTCCAACATGGGCTATAATTTAAGTGTTTCACAATGAGGAGGGATGGAAATGGCGCACATCATTGAAGTGGATGACAGCAACTTCGAACAGGAAGTTTTGGAAAGCGATGTTCCTGTCTTAGTGGACTTTTGGGCCGTGTGGTGCGGGCCGTGCCGCATGATCGCACCTGTGTTTGAAGAATTAGCCGAGGAATATGGGGACAAAGTGAAGTTTGCGAAAATCAACGTTGACCAAGTAACTGAGGTCGTGGGACGGTACAGTATCATGAGCATCCCCACCATCATGCTGTTTAGTGACGGAGACCCTGTGGAAACCATCGTGGGGGTCCAGCCAAAGGCACGCTATACAGAACTCTTGGATGAAGTGACCGCCTAAGGCGGCTTGTAAATCTGGCTCTGGGCATTGCTCAGGGCCCTTTTTGTAGATCCGGTAGAGAAACGGGGGACCGCTTGTGGACAAAATCTTCTACAACACCCGTGTGTATACCCTCGCTGAGCCGGGGGCATGGGCTTCCGCGTTCCTGGTAAGGGATGGGAGAATAGCTGCCCTGGGCACCCGTGACAGTCTAGAAGCAGTGGCGTACCGCCCAAGATACATTGACCTTGGGGGGAACTTCACCTATCCTGGATTTACTGACGCCCATGTGCACCTTATAGGCTTAGGGTTGCAACTGCAGAGCCTGCAGCTGCAGGGCTTATCACTGGCTGAGGTCTTGGGGAAAGTAAAGGCCAGCGCTGAACAAGCCCCGGCTGGTTCTTGGATCATAGGGCGGGGTTTCAACTTCAACAACTGGCCGGAGGGAAGGCCCCACAAGGCGTGGCTGGACGAGGTTGCGCCTTTGGCCCCGGTGGCCCTAACAGCCAAGGACGGGCACCTAATGTGGGTAAACAGCGCTGCTCTGCAAGCATGCGGAATTACCAGCGAGACGCCAAATCCCAAACACGGCCTGATTGAGCGGGATAGCTCTGGTGAGACTACAGGGCTGTTGATGGAAAATGCCATCTCCCTAGTGGCGGGTAAGATACCCCCTCCCAGCCCTAAGCTCCGGGAGAAGGCCATTAAAGATGCAGTGGATCTCTTCCACAGCTATGGGATTGTGGCAGTGCACGATATGGGCGATGAACACGCCCTCTCTGCTCTCCAGCAGTACAGAGAAGGGCGGGATCTGACTCTCAAGGTCTGGCTGGCCATCCCAGCTGCGAGCCTCTCCCACGCCAAAGGAATGGGGATAAGGGGCGGCTTCGGCGACCGCTTCTTAAGAGTGGGCGCGGTAAAGGATTTTGCCGATGGGGCCTTAGGGGCCCGCACAGCGTGGATGCTGGATCCCTATGAGGGGGAGGGTGGGTATGGCTTGCCTACCTTGTCCCTAGAGGAGCTCTCAGCCTTGGTCAGGGAAGCAAATAGATGGGGCCTTCCCGTGGCGGTGCACGCGATTGGGGATGCCGGGAACCGGGCAGTTCTAGATGCCTTGGCCGCGCACGGGGACAAGGGCCTCCGTAACCGCATCGAACATGTTCAGCTGCTAAACAGCGCAGACATCCCCCGCCTCGCGGAACTCAACATCGTTGCCTCAATGCAGCCCATTCAGTGCCCCCAGGACCGCTATATGGCTGATAGGTACTGGGGAGGCCGCTCCCGCTGGGCCTATCCCTTCCAAAGCCTCCTCAGGCAAGGTACTCACCTCGCCTTTGGCTCTGATGCACCGGTGGAGGAAGCGGACGTCCTCAAAGGGATGTACAGCGCAGTTGCTCGAAAGCGCTGGGATGAACCGGAGACGGAGCCTTGGTATGGGGAGGAAGCAGTCTCCATGTGGGATGCCCTCCGAGCTTTCACCTATGGTGGAGCTTACGCCGCTGGCGAAGAGGACTATCGCGGGGTGCTCGCCCCGGGGATGCTTGCAGACTTCACCGTCCTTACCCAGGATATTTTAGCCGCGGGCAGCCCAGAGATTCTCAAGGAAACTCGTGTTGCAGCAACGTTCGTGGAGGGAGAATGCGTGTACGAAAGATAAAGCGCGAAAAAGAGGCCGTGCAAGGGCTCCAGGAGCCAATGCACGGCCTTGTTTATTATTTGCTGTTTACTGGTTCGACTGCAGCGGCTTATCCCGCTGGATCAAGCTGTACACGATGGGCACGACAAACAGGATAAGAATTGTAGAGCTCGTAAGCCCTCCAATGACGGTAACGGCCAGGGCCCGCTGGAACTCCGCGCCCTCGCCCCAACCCATGGCCAGAGGCACCATGCCCAAGACGGTGGTGATGGTGGTCATGAGAATGGGCCGCAGCCTTACTACGCAGGCTTCCCGAACGGCATCGCGTACTGTGGATCCTTCCCGCCGCCGCTGGTTTATGAAGTCCACCAAGACGATGGTGTTGTTCACCACGATACCCACCAGCACGATCATACCGATCATGGAGATAATCCCGATGTTGTTATCAGTGATCCACAGGCCAAAAATGGACCCGATGAGGGCTAAGGGAATGGCCACCATGATGATCAGGGGCTGGGCAAAAGACTCAAACTGGGCGGCCATTACTAGGAAGACCAAGATAACTGCGAGGCCTACAGCGAAGTACAGCTCGCTGAGGGACTCATCGATCACCTCTTGAAGCCCGCCGATACGCACTTGGACATTTTCCGGAAGGCCAAGCCCGGCGATAAGCTTTTCTGCCTGAGCGGTAACCCAGGACAGGTCGTTATCCCCTAGGTTGGCGCTGATGTTCAAAGTATACATCCGGTCGGTCCGCTGGATGGTAGGCGGAATCAGCTCCGTTTTGGCCTCTGCCACTTCCCCCAAGACAATGGGGTTCTCGCCAAAGCCCGCGATGGAAACAGGAGAGAAGACTTCCGCTGCCAAGAGGTCTTCCACCGATTCAAAGACCTGCCTGGGCCTGAGCATTACCGGGAGAGTCCGCCCGTCAATGGTGACATCTGTGGCCTTCAGGCCGGAGGTGGCGTAGTGGACTCCCAGCCCGACTTGCCCTGCGGTAAATCCTCCAAGAATACTCCGGGCTGTATCTACTTCAAGGAAGAGCCCTTCATTGGCCTGGGCCCAGCTGTCATCGATCTCCAGCAAACCGGGAATTTTGTGCAGTTCTGCTTTGATCTGTTCGGCGACCTCTTTCAGGGGTTCCATGCTGTCACCCCTTGTTTCGATCACTAACCGGGGCGAGAGAATGCTTGAGGCCGATGTGCCGAACAGGGACGACTCCACTACAACAGAGCGGATCACATTAGCATCAAACAAGACCTGCCGAACTTCATTGGCGATCTCAGAGCTGGAACGACTTCGTTTATTCGCGGGCTCAAGCCGAACGGACATGACCACCACGTTGTTGCCTGTTCCTGTAATCAGGCTGGAGATGTCAGTGTCCCCCTGATCACCAGCTTGGCTTGATACTCCCGCGACTCCCGGCACAGCCAAGATGGCCCCTTCGATAGCAGCAACTTCCTCCTTTACCATGTCGATGGTGCGTCCAGCGGGCAAGGTAAAGGTCAAGTTGAGGAAGCCCTCATCAAAATTGGGTAGGAATTCTTCCCCAATGGTGGGGAAGATGGCCACGGCCAGCAGCACAACTGCAATAACTACCCCGAGGGCAAGCCACTTGCGCTTCAGGGCAGCATCAAGAAGACGCAGGTAACCGCGCTGCAGCTTGCTTGGCTCAGCCTGGGCTTTCTGCGATTTGGTTTCTCTCCGTAACAGCCTGGCCGCGAGGGTGGGAAGGACGGTGAGGCCCACCACTAACGATGCAAGGAGCGAGTATGAGACTGTAAGCCCCAACTCTTTCAGAAGCTGGCCTGCTAAGCTTTCCAGGAAAATTACGGGGAGGAATACCACCACGGTAGTGGTTGTGGAAGCTATAATCGCCCCGGTAATCTCACGGGTTCCTTTTTCCGCGGCTTCCAGAGGGCTGAACCCCAGGGAACGGTACCTGTAGATATTCTCCAGGACCACAATGGAAGTATCCACCAGCATGCCCACGCCTAGGGCTAATCCACCTAACGTCATGAGGTTCAAGGATAGGTCCGACAAATAAACCAAGACAAAGCTGGTGATAATTGAAATAGGGATGGAGAGCCCGATAACCACCATACTGCCAAGGTTTCGGAGGAAGAACCACAGCACCGCTACCGCGAGAATTCCCCCCAAGACCAGACTGGACATGAGGTTAGAGATGGAACTGGTGATGAAGGCAGATTGGTCGCTGACCACTGCGAACTGCAGGTTGGGATTGGATTCTTCGATCTGGCGGAGCGCCTTCTTTACCGACTCGGCCACTCGGACCGTGTTGGCGCCGCTTTGCCGCATCACCTTGATAATCACCGTGTCCTCACCATTGTAGCGAGTGATTCCTTCGGGTTTAGTGGCGGCAATGCTGATCTCTGCGAGATCCGACAGGTAGGTGAGGGAGGGAACCAGCCCTCCCAGGCCCAGGATGCCTGAGCCTTGCTTCATGCCGATGATTAAGTCCTTAAGGTCATCGAGGCTGCTGATGCGGCGCCCTGTGCGGGTGGAGTAGCGCAGATCCCCTTCGGTTACCGTACCGCTGGGAACGATGATGTTCTGGTACATGATCAGCTGCTGTAAAATCGCGGGGGAGAGGCCCGCTTCACTGAGCTGCTTCGCATCGTAGAGCACCTGAATTTCCTCTGAAGTGGTGCCGAGCAAACTCACGGAGGCCACCCCTGGGAGCTGTTCAATTCCTGGTTTTATCTTGGCCAGCTGTTGCGAGAGCTCCAGTTCGGTGAGATCCTGTGCGCTCACTGCCACTAGCATGAGAGGCAGGGTATTGGGGTCGATCCGTGCAACCACCGGGCTTGACGCTTCACTGGGGAGGCTAAGGGCAGCCTGGGCCAGGTTGTTGCGGATATCGTCGAGGGCAGAGAGCATATCTGTGCCCCATTCAAACTCGAGCATGATGACGGAAAAATTCTCCATGCTGTATGAATCCTGGCGCCTTACGCCGCTTACTCCCGCGAGATGCGCCTCTAGGGGAATGGTGACATCGTGTTCAACTACCTCGGCAGATGCACCAGCATAGGTCGTGACCACAACTGCATAAGGCAAGCTCATGTTAGGGAGTAAGTCAATGCCGATGCGTTGGAGAGAAACTATACCAAAAAGCAATGCGATAATTACGCAAACAGTGACGGCCACGGGCCGCCGAACAGCAGTGCTGGATAAATTCATTTAGTAGTGCCTCCTAGGTAGCAAGTCCAAACTAGAAACTTCTCTATGGTGGAACGTTCTCCTTCCCGTATTTCTGTGGGGAAAACAAGGTGATTCCATGCAGAACTGGCGAAAGTACGTGCCCTATGGCATCTTGGCATTGGTGATTGTAGCAGCCGCAGCCTCCGGGCTGTGGCTGCATCTCAGGCAGCTACAACACCATGCCCAAGAGCAAGAACTTGTAAAGCAAACCGAGTCGTGGCGGATTTCCTTGAGTGAGGCGGAACTGGACCTTTTGGCCCGGGTTGTCCACGCGGAAGCTAAGGGAGAACCCTACGAAGGGCAAGTAGCTGTGGCCGCGGTGATTATCAACCGGGTACAGCACCCTGAGTTTCCCAACACCATCTCCGGGGTGGTGTACGAACCCTTAGCTTTTCAGGTGGTGGCCAACGGCACGGTGAACAAGCCTGCAGGTGAATCAGCGATTCGCGCCGCCCATGATGCCCTGAACGGGTTTGATCCCACAGGGGGCGCCATCTATTTCTTTAACCCCACCAAGACCGCCAACGCATGGATTCGCAGGCGGCCGGTAACGAAAACCATCGGCAAGCATGTTTTTGCCACCTAAAGGGTGATAGCGGTGAAACGCTGGCTTGCACAGAATTTTTCAGGCATAGTATTCGCAACAGCCCTGCTTGTTCTGGGGTTCGCCGTGGGCCAGTATTACCTCCAGAAGGCTTACCAACAGCAGATGGAGGCTAGCTACAGGCGGGCCATGCGGGAGTTTGCGGTGCACGTAGCCGCCCTCAGCCAAGACTTGGGCAAGGCGCGGGTTGTGGCCGCGCCTGAGCAGATGGGGGCCTTAGCTGCAAGCATGCGGAGCAGTGTGCAAGGGGCCCAGGCAAGCTTAGGGCAGCTTCCCCTAGGAGAGGTAGACCTGGGCAAGGTGGAGGGGATGCTCTGGCAGTGCTACCGCTCGGCGTATGCCTACGGGGCAGGCCAGCTATCCAGCGGGGCTTTGCAGGCCCTCTACGAGCAGGTCAGCCGCCTCAGTCAAGAGGTTCAGGCCTTTCTCGCGGAAAAGGAAGTGGAGTCTCCGTGGGTGTCCTGGAACCGCTATTTCACCACCTCATTGGTGCTTTCCGATTCCCTCACCGCGGCCCTCACCCAGATCAACTCCAGCCTGGAAGAGCTTGACGAAGAGCTGGGAGCACTGCCGCGGCGGGCCTCAGGGATGATCACCGGCGATGAAATCAGACCAGAACAAGCTAGGGAGATCGCACAGGCTTTCAGCGGCCGAAGTGATCTGAAGTTCGAGGTGATCAACGAAACAGAAGGAGATATCCCTGCCTACACGGTAGAAGCGAAGGGAAGGGACGGTGAGTCCATCACTGTGGAAGTCTCCCAGCAAGGTGGATTGGTGCTGTGGATGATCAGCTCCCGGGCAGTAAGAAGCCGGGAGCTAGAGGCAGGGGAGATGGTGGAAATCGCCCGGCAGTTCTTGGCAGAACGGGATTTCCCCACAGTGCATATGACCGATGTGCAGATCCTGCAAAACCGGGCCACCATTACCTTTGTCCCTGTGGTGGGGGGCGTCTTGCGCTATGCAGAGCCCCTCAAGGTGCAGGTGAGCGCCGCTGACGGGGAAATTATCGGTTTTCAGGGGATCTTATACTACCTCGCGCAGGGGCGCTCCCCTCAAAGCGATGCAGGGGAAGATGAGCCCCAAATTGCTATGGAAAGGGAAGAAGCGGAACAGCGGGTAAGCGGTGAAGCGGTAGTGCTCGACCACAAGCTGGCCCTCGTTCCCAATCACTTGGATGAAACTGTGCTCACACACCGTCTCGGCGTGCAGGTAGGTGATGACTATTACTTAGTCTATATTAATGATCAGTCAGGGGTGGAAGAAGAGATTGTGCAGGTGAGTTCCCCTGAGTTCTTTTAAGATACAAGAGAAGTGATGCGGTTAGCGACCACGGTGGTGATTTGGTTCGGATCCCGCTCAGATATCTCCCCTGTGATCACTAAAAGGGGAGAGTTAAACAGCACCTCGCCGTACCGCTTATATGTGTTTTCAAAGATGGTCACATCCACTAAGCCGAACTCATCCTCCAAGGTGAGGAATACAACGGTTTTTCCGCTTCTGGTTGGGGGCCGGTGAGGGCGAATGACCAGCCCAGCAACTTGTACCGGGCCCTGTTTCCGCTGGCTCACTGCGCGGCTGCTCAAAACCGCCTTTGGGAGTTTGGGGCGGAAAAACTCCATTACATGGCGGTCCGCGGACAGAGAGAGCACGCTGTACTCCCGCAGCCAGCGCTCTAACGGGGGAAAATCTGGAACTTGAACTTGAACAGGGGATTCCATGAAGAGGCTCCCCTGTTTGTTTTGGTAATACGTAGGGACGCACCACAGCAGCTGGCGGCGGTTGGTGGAAAACCAGTCAAAGGCTCCCCCGAGGATCAGGTTCTCTGCAACGTCCCGGCTTACGTTGGTGCGGTAAATAAAGTCTTCCAGCGAAGTAAACTTTGCCTTGCGGCGTTCCCCGGTGATAGACTCTAAAAACCCCTGTTCCATCCCTTTCACCTGTTTGAGGCCGATGCGGATGGTGTGTTCGTCCGCGGTATAATCCACTTCACTGCAGTTGATATCCAGGGGTAGAATCTTAATCCCTCGCTGCCTAGCTTGGACGCAGAGCGTGTTGGGGGGGTAAAACCCCATGGGCTGCTGATTGAGAAGGGCCGCGTAGAATTGAGCGGGGTGGTGTTCTAAAAGATATGCTGTGCGGTAGGCTGTATCTGCAAAAGCAGCTGCATGGGCCTCACAGAAGCCATAGCCCGCATAGCCTACGATGTAGGAGAAGATAACCTCTGCAACTTCCCGTTCTACGCCGTTTGCCACTGCCTTGGCGATAAACTCTTCGCCGATGCTCTCCATTTCCTTGTGAGAGCGGAAGCGAGTCATTACTTTCCGCAGGCGGTCCGACTCTCCTGGGGTGAACCCAGCAATTTCAGTGGCGATTTCGATCACTTGCTCTTGGTAAAGAACCACGCCATAGGTCTTTTCCAAGATTTTTCGCAGTTTGGGGTGGATATAGGTGACTTCCTCCAAGCCCCGCCGCCGGGCAATAAAAGGTTCCACCATATCTCCCTTAATGGGGCCTGGGCGGATCAGGGCCACACTAGCCACTAAATCTTCGAAGGCTTCCGAACCTAGGCGGGACTGGAGGGATCGCTGGGCAGGGCTTTCTAGCTGGAACACTCCTACAGTTTCCCCCGTGCGGAGGCGGGCATAAGTTTGGGGATCATCGTGGGGAATGCGATCATAGGAAAATCCCCTGGGCTTGAGTATCTGCTCCACATCAGAGACCGCCGCTAAAGTGCGGAGGGAGAGAA
The DNA here is from genome assembly GCA_001028815.1 of Peptococcaceae bacterium 1109. Taxonomy (GTDB): domain Bacteria; phylum Bacillota; class Limnochordia; order Darwinibacteriales; family Darwinibacteriaceae; genus 1109. The sequence goes on along the minus strand of LDJB01000002.1, from coordinate 304,996 downwards.
GGTCGATCTTGATCAGCCCCAGATCTTCGATGGTGTTCTTATCGAACTGGGTGATGAGCACCCCTTTAGCAGAGGGTTGGAGAGGAGTAACCGCTGTGAGGGGCCGGGCACTGATTACCAACCCACCAAGGTGGGTGCCAATATGGCGGGGGAAGCCTGCCACTGCCCCACAGTAATCTAGGAGTTTAGCGTATTTCGGCTGGTTTAACGGATGCCGCCTAAGTTCTGGGAGGCGCTTAAGGAGGGAACGGATCCCATCCGCGTGGCAGTGGGTGATGTTCTTGGTGAGCTGCGACAGTTCTGCTTGAGAATAGCCAAAGGCCCGCCCGAAGTCCCGCAGGGCAGAGCGGGCGTGGTAGGTTTGGAACATGCAAACAGAAGCCACATGCTCTTCGCCATAGCGCTGATAGACGTAATCTGCTATATCATCTCGGAAACGGGCATCAAAGTCGATGTCAATATCAGGTTTTTGGGCTCGCTCCAAGCTTAGAAAGCGCTCAAAGAGGAGCCCCCGCGCGTAGGCGTCCACATTGGTGATGCCCAAACAGTAAGCTACAACAGAGTCTGCGGCGGACCCCCTTCCTGCGCAGCGGATTCCCTTTTGATGTGCATACTGCACGATATCCCACACCACCAAGAAGTAATCGGCCACATCAAGGGTGGTAATAATCCTAAGCTCATGTTCAATCCGTTCCTGCAGGCCAGAAGTGATCTTGCCGTAGCGCTCTCTAGCCCCAGACCAGGTCAGCTCGGTGAGAAGCTGCGCCGCGGCTTCCTGGCCTTGCCCTGGGAGGAAACGGGGAAAGTGGTTTTTCCCCAGCTCCAAAGCTGGGGTGCACCGCTGGGCAATTTCTAAGGTGGCTGTCAGTGCCTGGGGATAGGGGGCAAACCGCCGGGCCATTTCCTTTGGGCAGGCAAAGTAGTTTTCCCCATTTAAGGGCCGCTCCGGGTGGATATCATGGAGCTTGGTTTGGGTCCTAGTGCAGACCAAGAGATCGTGTACGGGAAAAGCCTCTTTATCTAGGTAGTGGACGTTATTTGTGGCCACAAGAGGGATTTGCATGCTTTCGTGAAGGGCAAACAACCCCTCCAAGAGGTGCTTGGTTTGGGGCAGGTGCGAGTGAACCATTTCCAGATAGACTTGATCCTTGCCGAAGATCTCGATGAGGCGGTAGAGTTCGGCCTTGGCTTGATCTAAATTACGCCGCAGGACAGCTTGGCTGACCCCCGAACGGCGGCAGCCGCTGAGTACAATTAGCCCTTTACTATTGTTTGCCAGGATTTCCCAGGAAATTTGGCAGTTCCCCCGGGGATTTTGAGTGTGCCCCGCGGTAAGGATGCGGCAGATACTTGCGTATCCCGTGTTGTCTTCCGCGAGAAGAGTGAGGTGAGTGCCGTCAGTGGTGGTAATTTCTACTCCTTGGATCGGTTTGATGCCGAGCTTTACCGCTGTTTGATGGAACTCCACCGCTCCGCTCACATTATTGTGATCCGTCAGGGCCAAGGCAGGCATCTCCAGGCGGGCCGCTTCCTCTAGATAAGCGGAAATTGACGATGCCCCATCTAGCATGGAATATTGGGAGTGGACGTGCAGGTGGACAAACAACTCAATTCCTCCTTAGCCTTAAAGCCGGTAGAGCAGCCAGCAGTCATCGTGAGGTATATAGTGAAGTTCATGCAAGCCGTAATCGGTCACCACCAGGTAAATAATGCGCTCTGACTCCCCCAGCCACCATTCGCCCACTTCATGCCAGCACTCTTGGACATGGTGAATAAAAAACGGTTTTTGAAAGAAAAACCGCCGAGGGAAACCATTTTCCAGCACAACTTCCACTGGTTGATTCACGAGCTTGCTCATTTACAACACCAGTTCTCTCCACATTTCTAAAACCAGTTCCCGCCGAGAAACAGTGAGGCCCTTTTGAGCAGGGAGTTTTTGCAAGAGCGTTTGCGGCAACTCCCTTTTCTTTTCTGCGGCCTGGAAAAGCTCTAATTGGTCTGCTGGGGCGGGCTCAAGGTCCTGTACTGTGACTTTAAGGTGGGTGATAGGGGTTCGTGGCAAGAGATGAGCCATGTTCCGCACCAAGGTTTTAGCATCAGCAGTTGGAGTTTTTAACTTCCGCTGGGCGGTAACTTCAGGACAGCCTTCCTCTCCCCAGCTCAGCACCAGTTTTCCCCCGACTTTCCCAGCGGACTGAAGCTTTTGGGCGAGAAATCTCCCTGCCTCAGCTAGATAGGGCTGGAAGAGTGGGCCTGCGATAGCCTGATACAAATCAGGCGTAGTGGTAAAGTCTTTGTTCCAGCTAAACTCCAGCCTGTGCTGGGGCTGAAAGGGGACTGGGTCTTTGCCCCGGGCGATTTCCAGCAAAACCTCTGCCCGGGAGCCGAAATGGCCCATGAGATCTTGCAGGGGGAACTTACCCAGCTCCCCCAAGGAGGTAATGCCCAGTTTTCCCAAGATATCTGCTTCCGGGAGGGGAAGGCGGCCGATGGGGATTTTAGCTAAGAACTCCTCAGTTTTCCCTGGCGGGACAATTTGCCCCGATTGGTGCAGGGCAAGGTTGTGGGCGGCGAATTTGGCCACGATTTTACTTTCTCCCCCGCCCCAGATAGCAGAGGCTTCCCGTTGGGCAAGGTAGTGGGCAAAGTCGGCGCAGAAGTACTGGGCCATTTTTTCACTGGGCAGCCTTACATACCAAGCATGGGGGTATTCCACCTCAATTTCTGAGCTGTATTGCCTGGGGAATTCCAGCCATTCCTCTGTGTAGGGGTAGAAATCTTCCAGGTCAATGGCTTGCACCTGCACGGGCCGGCCCAAGTGGTGGATTGTGTTCAGAGGCGTTTTCGTGGAAAACCCTAGCTGCTTAAGTTCTGGGGAAAAGTCCCAGGTTTGGCCGGCATGTGTTAAGATATATAAAGGCTCATCCTGCTGGGGACTGCCATCTTGCCCCTGAAAATGCTGGATGTAAAAGTGGCGGATACCGCAGTACACAATCATAATGAGCCTCCTCTACGAACAAATGTTCTATACCCATTATATGCAGAACATATGTTCTAGTCAAGTTGGGAAAGGATGGGAACAGTGGAGCTTACTTTTCTAGGAACAGGCACATCCCACGGCATTCCCGTGATCGGGTGCCCGTGCAGTGTCTGCACCAGCCCCAACCCAAAAAACAAGCGGACTCGCAGTTCCATTTTTCTTAAGCAGCAGGGCGTCCATCTCCTAATTGATACAGCCACCGAATTTCGCCTCCAAGCACTGGCCAACCAAATTGAGCGGGTAGATGGGGTGCTGTATACCCACTGCCATGCGGATCACGTCTTTGGCTTTGATGACCTCAGAGTGTTCGGTTATAGGCAGCAGCAGCCGGTGCCGGTATATGGCAACGAACCCACCATTGGGGAACTACGGAGCGTGTTTTCCTACGCCTTTCGCAAAACCCAAGAGGGGGGTGGGAAGCCGCAAGTGGAGACCATTGCTGTGGACGGCCCCTTTGTCTTTCAAGGAGTAGAGATCACTCCCATCCCCGTTTTCCACGGCGAACTGCCCATCTTTGGCTACCGAATCGGCAAAATGGCCTATGTCACTGATTGCAGCCGCATGCCCCGGGAGTCCTTGGCCCTTCTAGATGGCTTAGATGTGTTAATCCTCGGAGTAGTCCGGTATGAGCCCCACTCCACCCATATGCACGTGGAGCAGGCCCTTAAGCTCGTGGAAAGGCTCCGCCCTAAGCGGACATTCTTTACCCACCTCTCGCACCTTTTGGACCACGATGAGGTAAACCGGAGTCTGCCTCCAGGGGTAGAGCTGGCCTTTGACGGCCTTCGCATAACGGTGGATTGAAAAACGCATCTCCGGTCATTCAGCATAACAGTCGGCATATAGTGTAATGACCCTCATTTTCTGCCAGTAGGGGAGGAGATCATGTACACTACCGAATACGTTGTGCGCCAGTTCAGCAAAACCCCTCTCAAGCACTGCATGAGCCGCTATCTCTTAGAGAAAATCCTCGGGGATGAAGGCCTCCTCGAGCGGATTGTATTTGTCCTAGACAGAGCAAACCTGCCCAACACAATGTACATTGCGCAGGCAGGCGTGGAGGGGATGGGATTCGAGCTTGAGCTGGGTGTTGTGGAGACGGAACATATTTCAATTGTGAACGACCGCTTGGTGAAGGAGAAGCGCAAGAACCGCAAGATTTGGACGTGTGATCCGGTGGAAGCAGCAGAAGTGCTGCACACTTTTAAAGGCACGCTTCACGTACAGTTTGCCTTCGTGGGGGAAGTTCCCAGCTGGTATCAGGGGCAAGTTGTGGCCCCTGCGCCCCGCACTCCCCCGTTGATGCCGGGATTTGCCGCGTTCATCCGGGATCAGATCGATTTGGCCCTCTTGGGCATCACCTTAAGGCATGAAATCGATGAAGCTCTCAAGGCCCGGAATGAGGAGCTTTTCCGGGAAAAGGTTGCCCTGTACAAACAGGTGTGCCGCTCGTGTTTTTGGAGGTTATCTTAAGGTGGACAGGGAGCAGGATTTTACCTTCCGATTGTGGAACCTTTATACAACCCATTGATGGAGGTTGTCATGTTGCGCACAGTTGTCCACCACAAGGAAAAAAGCAGCATTCGCGAACTAGTGGAAACACTTATCATGGCGGGAATTATGGCCGCTTTAATTATGACTTTCGTGGCCCGGGCTTATACCGTAAATGGGGAATCAATGCTTCCCACCCTGCACCACGGAGAACGCCTCTTAGTAGATAAAATCTCGTATCGGTTTATAGAACCTGCCCGGGGGGATATTGTGGTATTTAGATACCCTGCCAACCCCAAGGAACAGTTCATCAAGCGCATTATCGGTGTTCCGGGAGATGTTGTTTCCATCCGCAGCGGTACGGTGTACGTTAACGGCGTTGCCTTGGAGGAAGATTACATCAGTGCCCCCCCTCGCATCGGCTTTAGGGAACAGCGAGTTCCAGAGGGCACCTACTTTGTCTTAGGTGACAACCGCAACAACAGTGAAGACAGCCGCTTCAGTGGAGTGGGGTTTGTGCCGAAGGAGAATATTATTGGTAGGGCCATTTGGCGTTATTGGCCCTTAATGGAAATGGAAGTTATGCAGAGGCCCGAGGTCTTTGCCAACCTGTAGTATCTGCTAATACTTAATCCCAACCAGCAACCTGGTTGGGATTTTTTTGCAGGAGTGCAGAGCTTCGCGCAGAATTAGTGCAGTACTCTCGCCCAAGGGAGCGTGCGCTCATGCATGGGAGGGAGTATTTTTGGATCAACAATTGGCTGTGGTGTTATCTGGAGGGAGTGTGCGGGCTGCTGCCCATGTGGGAGTCTTAAAAGCCCTCGCTGCCTACAGTATTCAGCCTGACATGGTGGTAGGTTCTTCTGGAGGAGCCATTGTGGCTGCGCTGTATGCCGCAGGATTGACCCCGTGGCAGCTCGAGGAGGTTTTCCTGGAGTACCGCACGGCCAGGAGAAAGCTGGTTGACCTGAACTGGCCAGGATTCTTAGGAGCGCTCCTTACCTTGAACTTCAAGCGCATTTCGGGCCTGGTACGCGGCTGGGCCTTGGAGCGCCTTATAAGAGAGCACCTTGGGGATGTGCAGCACTTCTCCCAGCTGGGGAGAGTTCAGCTTCTAATTCCCACTGTGAACTTGAACACCGGCCAGCAGGTGGTATTTTGCGACCACCGCCGCTTGGGGATTCCTCTCGAAGAAGGGGAATACGCTAACTTCCAGGTGAGGGATAGCCTCAGTATTGCCCAAGCGGTGCGGGCCAGCATCAGCATTCCCGGGATATTTGTCCCTGCCGCTTTTCCCAAGGAGAGCCCTGGAGACTGTTATGTGGATGGAGGAGTGCGGAACGGGTATCCCGTGGCAGTTGCGGCAAAGCTGGGAGGGGCCAGGCAGATCATCGGCGTAAACTTGGGCTATGCTGGGATGCGCCGGGAAGCGGTTTGCAGGAGCGGCCCCTTTGAGGTATTGAGCCAGTCCCTGGACATTATGATGAAGGGGCAATACCGGGATATTCTAGGCGATGCAGATGTGCGGCGCTGCTCCATTGTAACCATCAACCCCCTAATTTACGATGTGGGGACCTTCGAGGTGGAGTATATTCCTCAGATGATCGCCCGCGGCTACGAGGTTGCCGAACGAATGCTGCGGGCCAAGGGGCTTGCCGGCACCAACAGCCCCGCAGAGAACCGCCGCTTGTTGTTCTCTCAAGTACAGGGAGCGGAGACGTTCCCCGCACCAGGGACACCATACTTCGATGAACTCCTGGAAAACCAGATCACGGGAAAGATTTTGCCCATCCCACCTAAGCCCAATCTGTGGCAGTATATTTACAGGATGGTGCGAAGCAGAAAAATGGAGCTGGGTTAGACCCAGCTCCATGCGTTTAACTCAGGGGATAGGTTACGTGGCTGCCAAGCTTGTGGGAGCGGTACGCTCCGTCCATGAGCTCTGTGAGGACGATGGCATCATCCATGGTGAAGTGGACAGGTTCGTCCCGGAGGATGGCACCAACCAACTGTTCCAGAGCGCTGGGGAGAGGCTTAGGCAGATTAGTGGGCTGAATCCAGCCTTTGACCTTGCTCTCAACCAAATTGGAGTTGAGCTGGATGGTCGGGCCAGGGCCGCCAATTAAGAGGCTTCCTTCAGTGCCGTACAGTTCCAGCGCGAAGGGGCTGTTGGAGGAGAGGAATGAAGTCTCGTTGATGGCAGTGGCCCCACTTTCAAACTCCATGACCGCCACTGCGTTATCTTCCACTTCTTTCCCAGTGATGTGGCTGAAGACTGCTGAAATCCGTTTTGGCTTGCCTAAAATCCAGGCGGCCAGATACATCCCGTGGGCACCAAGGTCCATCATCGCGCCGCCGCCGCAATCTGCCATACTGTAGAAGTGGGGCGGCAGCCAGCCTGCAGATGCCCCATTGTGGGCGTTGCGGATTCGTAAGAGGGAGATATCCCCCAGGAGCCCCTTCTCCACTACTTCTTTGGCAAAGAGGTTGTGAGGTTTGGCCCGATGGGGGAAGGAGATCACGAACTTGACACCTGCTTCCTCCACTGCCTTAGCGATGGCATAAGCTTCTTCACTGGTTGTGGCCAGCACCTTTTCTGTGAAAATGTGTTTGCCTGCCCTGGCCGCGGCAGTAATAACCTCCAGGTGCATGGTTGTAGCTGTGTTTACACAGACTGCATCAATATTCTCATCTTGGAGGGCCTTTTCCAGGCTGGGTTCGAAGGGGACCCCGAGCTTGCGGGCGAACGCTTCCCCCCGCACTGGATCGTCGTCCCACACCAGAGCCACTTCCGTCTCTGGATGTGCGTTAATCTCGTGGGCGTAGCCCTCCGCGTGCACGTGCCAAGCACTAAGCATGGCGAACTTCAGCATACAGCTCACATCCTTTGCGCTAATTCTTTTTAAAAGTTCTCCAAAGGAATGTTTCGGCAGATGGTAGGGTTTCCCTGCCGGAGGATAGAGAGGCAGGTGTTCATGTGCGGTGGCTGGATCCTTGATGAACAGGTAATGGCAAGGGTTTTAGAGTTTCTGGCGAAGGCCGGGCCCGGGGAATCTTAGTATAGCTCTTTTTGCTCCTCTCGGAACCTTTCTATCCAAATCTCCCGGAGCTCCTCCAGGTCCTCCCTGTGATCGGTTTTTGTTTCGTCTTTGGAGTACTCCAGGGTATCCAGGGTCTCGATTTTAAAGTTCCCTTCACCGTAGGCGTCCCAATCTTGCTGCAGGGTGCGGTTGGGGAATGATCCCATGCTCAGCTGGAACTTGATGCGGTTCTCCATGCCCCTCAGGTTGGGGGCCGCGATGAGGAAGTGCTTGTTGTTCGCAAGGGAAGTCACCATCAAAATGCCCATCTCGGGCTTCATTTGTTTGTACTGCTCTTTCAGTTCCTTTTTCCGTTGTTCCATTGTAGTCACCTACTTTCTCGTGAGGTAGTAATTTAGTAGTTTACTAGATGAGTATACTCCGCCAACGAAAAAAAGTCAATTTTAAACCCTTGACCTTGACGCAACGTCAAGGTTTATGATTAAAGTGCAGGAGGTGAGAACATGGAGTATACAGTGAAACAGCTAGCAGATCTGGCAGGGGTCAGCACCAGGACGCTTCGGTACTACGATCAGATAGGCCTACTCAAACCCGCGGGTACCACTGAGGCAGGCTACAGATTATACGGCGCCGTAGAAGTGGATCGGCTCCAGCAAATTCTGTTTTACCGAGAAATGGGGATGGAGCTAGAGCAGATCCGGGAGATCGTCAATTCCCCTGATTTTGATCTCAAAGAAGCATTGCTTTCCCACAGAGACAGCCTTCTGCGAAAACGAAACCGCCTGGACCAGCTCCTAGAGACAGTGGAGCGATCCTTGGCTGGGCTAGAAGGGAGAATTAAGATGAGCGACAAGGAAAAGTTTGAAGGCTTCAAAAAGCAGTTGATTGCGGAAAACGAGGAGAAGTATGGCCAGGAAGCCCGGGAGAAGTACGGCGACGCTGCGGTGGATGCGTCCAATGCCAAGCTCCTCGGCATGTCTGAGGAAGAATGGAAGCGCTTTAGCGCCTTAGGTGAGGAGGTTATCCGCACTCTCCTAGAGGCCATGGAACAGGGCAGCCCCGAAAGTGAGCTGGGCCTGAAGGTTGGAGAGCTTCACCGACAATGGCTGGGCTGCACCTGGAGCACATACTCTCCAGAGGCCCATGTGGGGCTGGGTGAGATGTACGTGGCAGATGAGCGGTTTACTGCCTACTATGACCAGTACCGGCCGGGAGCAGCGGAGTTTCTCCGGGACTGCATCAAGGCTTATACCGCAAAACTAAGGGGTTAGCTCAAGGCTAACCCCTTAGTCGCGGCATGGGCATGCTGTGCCCAGCGGTCAGCGCCGTTCCCGGGTGGAGAAGGTGCTAAACCATACTGCGGAAATCAAGACCGCACCAATGATCAAGTCAATCAGGTAGGCGTTGGTACCCATGAGCACCAGGCCGTTCCGGACCACTCCCATGAAGATGGCACCGATAAACGCGCCTCCGATGGTTCCCACTCCGCCGAACATGGATGTGCCGCCTATAACTGTAGAGGCAATTGCCATCAGTTCCATTCCCTGCCCAGCGGTGGGGGTCACACCTCGCAAGTATGCCATCTGAATGATGCCCGCGAGGGCAGCGGACATACCTACGAGCACAAAGTTGATGATGCGCACCCGGGACGTGTTAATTCCCGACAGGCGAGCCGCTTCTTCGTTCCCTCCAGTGGCATACACCTTAAACCCATAGCTGGTCTTGTGAAGGAGGAACGCAGCCAGTATTGTGATTCCAATAAACCACAGGGCCGGGACTGGCAGGTTCCAGAATGTCCGGGCCCCAGTGATGTTGTAGAATGCAGCAGGCAGGCGAACAGATGCTGGGGCACCCCCTGAGATGACCAGCGCGAGGCCCCGGTAGATCATCTGGGTTCCTAGGGTAACAATGAACGGCGGCAGGGCAGCCTTGACTGTGATAAGGCCGTTGGCCAAACCAAGCAATCCCCCTACAATTAACCCGATGAGGCTGGCCAGCCAGATATTTGTCCCATTTTGAAAGAGCAGGGCCACGATCATCCCCACTGTGGCGAAGTTAGAGCCCACAGACAGATCAATGTCGTTACCGATGACGAGCATGGTCATGAACATCACGATCAGACCGGTAATGGAGACTTGGCGGAGAATGTTCAGGATGTTTGGCACCGTGAGGAATGTATTCGTTACTACAGTAAAGAAGATGCACAATACTACCAAGGCTGCCAAGACTCCAATTTCTCTGCGCGATCTCAATGTATTGAGTAAATGCATCACTCCCAAACCTCCTGCCTACTTTTGTACAGCGAGGGCCATAACCTCGTCCGTAGAAACGTCTTTTGCGAGGAACTCACCCTTCACCGACCCGTTTGCCATCACCATTACTCGGTGGCTGATGGCCAAGAGCTCCTCCAGGTCAGAAGAGATCACGATCACGGAGATGCCCTGCTGGGCCAGTTCCTGGATTACCCGGCGGATCTCCGCTTTTGCCCCCACATCGACGCCTCGGGTGGGTTCATCCAGAATTAGGACTTTGGGCCGAGCATTGAGCCAGCGGGCTAGCAAGACTTTCTGCTGGTTGCCGCCGCTGAGGTAGCGGATCAACTGATGGATACTGGGCGTCTTGATTTGGAGCTGGTCAATGGCCCCGGTGGCCGTTTCCCGAATGCGGTTGTTGTCCAGAACCCCGCGCAAGTTTGTGAGCTGGTCAATAATTGTACTGCTCATGTTCTGCCACACGGACATATCCCAGAACACGCCTAAGTTCCGGCGGTCTTCTGTGAGGTAACCTAGCCCCAGGTTAATCGCGTCCCGCGGCGACCGGATGCGCACTGGCCGTCCTTCCAGTTCAATAGTCCCCTCGCTGGGTTGATGCACGCCAAAGAGGGTGGTGGCAAGTTCTGTGCGGCCAGCCCCTTGAATACCCGCGATGCCCAAGATTTCCTGCTTGCGCAGGTCGAAATTTATGTCCTTTAGGCGCAGCCTGGTTTGGCTGAGATTGCGCACCCGCAGGACAACTTCGTCCTTCACTGAACTGGCATCGAGGGGCGGCGGAAGAGTAATTCCCCCAACCATCATGTGGACGATACCATCAATGGAGGTGTCTTTTGTATCCATGGTGGCTACATGCTGGCCGTTGCGCAGTACCGTTAAGCGGTCGGTGATTTCCATCAATTCGCTGAGAATATGGCTCACAATCATGATGGTGGTACCTTCCGCCTTGAGCCGGCGGAGTACCTCAAAGAGAGTGCCCACTTCGCCAGGGGTCAGCGCGGAGGTGGGTTCGTCCATAATAATGAACTTACTCTTGCGGTTCAGGCACTGGGCGATTGCGGTGAGCTGCTTCAAAGCTACGCTTAGCTCCCCTACCTTAGCCCTGGGGTCAATGTCCTGGCCGATCTGGCGGAAGACCTCCACAGTCCTTTCTTCCATTAAGCCCCAATCTGGCTGGCCGAAGCGGTTTGTGATGAGCTTGCCCAGGAACACATTTTGGGCAACAGTGAGATTATTGCACAGGGGTATTTCTTGGTGGACAATGGAAATCCCGTACCGCTCCGCTTCCAGAGGGCTGTGGACCTCGATTGGATTGCCTTCCCAGAGTATCGTTCCTGAGTCCCGAATGTAGATCCCACCTGTGATCTTAATCAAGGTGGACTTCCCCGCGCCATTCTCCCCCACGAGGCCGTGGATCTGCCCTCTATTGACGGCAAAGGACACTTCCTGCAGTGCTTGCACTCCACCAAACCGCTTGCTGATGGACTGGTAACTTATGAGCACGTTGTTTTCCATAAAAAAGTCCCCCCTATAGAGGAGTGGGGAGCGTGCCGCTTCGGCAGCACGCTCCTATTCTTGCATCCTATGCTTAACGATATCCCTTTTCGGCCAGCTCGAGGACTTCCGCGATGTTGTCGATGTTAACAACGCCCGCACCAGAGTCCATATCCGCGGGAGCGATGGCATACTTGTGGTAGAGATAGAGAGCCATTACAGGATAGAAACCTTGTACATATGGTTGTTGGTCAATGGTAAAGGCGGTGAGGCCATCACGGATGTTATCCAGGGTGGTTGGCACGAGGTCCCAACCGGCGGAGATGACCTTGCCTTCGAGGCCGAGGTTGCGGATAACTACGCCGTGGGCTTGGGTGTTGGCATCAACACTAATGATCGCCTTCGCATCGGCGTTTCCGATGAGGTAGGTCTCGAACATGCTGGCACCGATGGTGAGGTCAGCAGTGGTCTGGAGGATTGTGTAGTCGATGTCAGTTTGATCCAGGATGTCGAGTACACCAGCGAGGCGCTGCTGCAAGGAGGTGTGTCCCAGGTCTTCGATGCCGATGGCGATCTTGCCGCTGGTGCCGATGAGGCCGATGAGGTTGCGGGCCAAGGTTTGGCCTGCGGAGAAGTCGCTTTGGCCTACATAAGCCATTCTGGGGTTATCAGGGCCTGCATCAGCGTTGGTGGCAATTACAGGGATGCCTGCATCCAGTGCCCGCTGTACAGGAGCGTCAAAAGCGGTGGGGTCTGGCATGGTGGAGATGATGCCATGCACACCAGCTTGGATGACGTTCTCCATAATGTTCACTTGCTCTGCAACGTTGAACAAGCTTGGGCCAGTGTGGCGCACGGTGATTTCCACTTCCGGGTCAAAGGCATTGATCATAGCTGCGGCATCTTGTGCACCCTTCACCAGCGGAATCCAGAAATCAATAGTGGCGCTGTGGGTAATCACAACAAAGTCAAGCTGCTTTTTCTGAGCCGAAGCGGTCACAGCCGCGGCAAAGATCAGCATGAGTGTGAGTGACAGCACTAACAACTTCCGGTTCACAAAAAAACCCCCTTTTGAAGATTTAGTAGACTGACCATCGTTGCACTCAAATCCACCAAGCTTTTCCCCATCACCTCCCGCACACCCGTAAAAAATGCACAACACAATTATTAATATATTACACCCGTTCCACTAATCCTGCACATATCACTGCTAAAATAAACATAAACCCAGGGATGCGTTACATGTTGACCGGCGTCTTTTCCTATGTTAAGCTGGTAATCACTGGTAATATTACTATGTTCGGAATCCTGGGATCGATTTCAGAGGCGGGGAGGATCAAAATGGGAAATCCAGCGACACAGTTCTGTTGGGATGTGCGCTTAACAGAAGGCCTACTTGGGGAGCGGGCACAGGCAGTACGGGACAAAGTGATTCCTTATCAGTGGAGGGCTCTCAACGACAGCATCCCTGGAGCTGCCCCCAGTCACGCGATTGAGAACCTGCGCATTGCCGCGGGGGAAAAAGATGGCCAGCACCGGGGGTGGGTGTTCCAAGACAGTGATCTGGCAAAGTGGCTAGAGGCTGTCTCCTACAGCTTGATGGCAGAATCTAACCCAGAGTGGGAGGCTCATGCAGATGAAGTGATCGGCCTTCTCGGCCGGGCCCAACAAAGGGACGGGTACCTTAACTCATATTACACCATCACAGGTCTTGAGCGCCGCTGGACCAACCTCAGGGACCACCATGAACTGTATTGCGCAGGGCACCTTATTGAAGCTGCTGTGGCGTATTACCAAGCGACGGGGAAAGACCAGCTGCTGCAAATCGTGTGCCGGATGGTAGATCACATCGGGGAAGTCTTCGGCCCAGGAGAGGGCCAAAAGCGGGGCTACCCCGGGCACGAAGAGATTGAGCTGGCTTTGCTCAAGTTGTACAGGGTCACCAATAACCCCGCGCACCTGAAACTCGCGGAGTTTTTCATCGAGGAACGGGGGAAGCAGCCCCACTATTTTGACGCAGAGGCGAAAGCCCGGGGGGAAGATCCTGCTGCCTATCGCTTTGACTATTCTTACAGCCAGTCCCACCTGCCCGTGCGGGAGCAGGACACTGTGGAAGGCCATGCTGTGCGGGCCATGTACCTTCTCGCAGCCGTTGCAGAACTTGCCCTGGAGAAAGACGATCCTGAACTGGTTCAGGTGTGTGAGCGGCTGTGGCATAACACGGTCCAGCGGCGCATGTACATTACCGGAGGCATCGGTTCCCAAGATTACCACGAGGGCTTTACCATCGATTACGATCTCCCCAATGACACGGCCTATGCAGAGACCTGTGCCGCCATTGGGCTGGTCTTTTTTGCCCAGCGTATGCTGGCTCTCGCACCCAAGGCTGAGTATGCAGATGTGATGGAACGGGCCCTTTACAACGGGGTGCTAAGCGGTATGTCCATGGAAGGGACGAAGTTCTTTTATGTTAACCCGCTTGCGGTAGACCCTAAGGTGTGCGCTGCCCGCCACGATCTGCGCCACGTCAATCCCGTGCGCCAGGAATGGTTCGGGTGCGCGTGCTGCCCGCCAAATATCGCTCGGCTCTTGGCTTCCATCCACAGCTATATCTACAGTGCTGGCGGAGCAGAACTCTTTGTCCACCTCTATGCAGGGAGCACTGCCACTATCCAGCTTAGTTCAGGTCAGGTGGAAGTAGTACAGAAGACGGAGTACCCCTGGGATGGGACGGTGCAGTTTACCTTGAATATGCAAAGGGCCCAGGAGTTTTCCCTTAACCTTCGCATCCCAGGATGGTGCACCCAGCATAGGGTGAAGGTGGGGGATGAGGAGCTGAGTTCTTTGGAAGTGCACGACGGTTACCTGCGCCTGAAGCGGGTGTGGGCCCCGGGAGACACCGTAACCCTCACCCTCTTCATGCCCGTAGAGCGGGTTTGGGCAAACCCGCAGGTCGAGGAAAATGTGGGGAAAGTCGCCCTACAGCGCGGGCCCATCGTATATTGCTTTGAAGAAGTGGATAACGGGCCCCACCTGGCAGCACTGTTTATCCCCCGGGAGAGTGAGTTTCAGGTGGAGGAAGACCCGTCTTTAGGCCTGCCTGTCCTCGTGGGCACAGGACTGCGCCGGCAAGGGACCGAGAGTCTCTACACTACTACCGGGCCGCAGGACGAGGCGGTTCCTGTAACAGCTGTGCCCTACTTCGCGTGGAACAATAGGCAGCCGGGAGAAATGCGAGTGTGGATCAATGAACAATAAAACGGGGCGCGAGCCCCGTTTTACACTAAGGAAGAGAAGGTTAAAACTGGCTAGAGGCGAAAGATATGTATTAAGTTCTATGTTTTGGGGGGGAATAGAGGTTGGTAGTTGACACCTCAAAGTATGTTATCGGAGTTGACTTTGGGAGTGACTCTGTGCGCGCACTCGTAGTAGATGCCCGCACCGGTGAGGAACTAGCAGATGATGTCGCGCTGTATAGCAGATGGAGCAAGGGGCTTTACTGCGATCCCGCGGCCAATCAGTTCCGCCAGCATCCGCTGGACTATTTAGAAGGATTGGAAGCATGCATTATCGGTGCTCTGGGCAAGTTGGGCCCAGAAGTGGCCCAGAACGTAGTGGGAATCGGGATCGACACCACCGGTTCCACACCAGGGCCTGTAAATGAAGAGGGGACCCCCTTGGCCCTTTTGCCGGAGTTTAAGGATAACCCTAACGCCATGTTTGTGCTGTGGAAAGACCACACTGCAGTGGCGGAGGCCGATGAGATCAACCAGTTGGCCAAAACCTGGGGCGGCCCGGACTACACCAAGTATGAAGGGGGCATTTACTCCTCAGAATGGTTCTGGGCGAAGGTCCTTCACATCTTGCGGAAAGACCCCACGGTGCGGGAAGCAGCCTACTCCTGGGTGGAAATCTGCGACTGGATCCCTGCTGTCCTCACAGGTACAGAAAATCCACAGGCCATGAAGCGTAGCCGCTGCGCGGCGGGCCACAAGGCCATGTGGCATGGGGAATGGGGCGGCCTGCCTTCAGAGGAGTTCTTGGTGAAGCTTGATCCCCTCCTTGGGGGCCTGAGGGAGAGGCTGTATGAGGACACACACACTTCTGATCAAAAGGCGGGCGATTTGACTCCCGAATGGGCTGAGAAGCTGGGATTGCCTGCGGGGATCCCCGTGGCAGTTGGCGCCTTCGACGCGCACATGGGCGCGGTCGGGGGTGGGATTGCCGCGAACACCCTGGTGAAAATCATGGGCACATCCACATGCGATGTGATGGTGGGCTCTTACGAAGAGATTTCCGCAAAAACCGTTGCAGGAATTTGCGGGCAAGTTGATGGCTCCGTCATCCCCGGGATGATCGGGCTAGAAGCGGGCCAATCAGCCTTTGGCGATGTCTATGCGTGGCTCAGGTCTGTCCTGAGCTGGCCCATTGATGCTATCGGGCCGGAGGCAGGGCTCACCCCCGAGCAGCAATCTATGATTAAGGACCGGATCCTGGTCAAGTTGACAGAGGCCGCGGCGCAAATCGATCCAGAGGAAACCACAGTGCTGGCCCTGGATTGGCTGAACGGCCGCCGCACTCCTGATGCGGACCAGAAGCTGAAGGGTGCTCTGTTGGGGCTCACTCTAGGAACAGATGCGCCCCGGATCTTCCGAGCCCTGGTAGAAGCAACGGCCTTTGGTGCCCGAGCCATCGTGGAACGTTTCCGGGAGGAAGGGCTCCAAATTGACCAGGTAAATGCCCAGGGCGGCATACCGGGGAAAAACGAGTTTGTCATGCAGGTCACCGCGGATATCTTGGGGATGCCCATCAAGGTCGTACGCTCCACCCAAGCTACGGCCTTAGGCGCGGCCATGTTTGGCGCGGTAGTGGCCGGGCTCTTCCCAGATATCGCGGCGGCGCAAGCAGCTATGAACAGTGGATTTGCCAAAGAATACCAGCCCCGCCCAGAGTTTAAGGAACACTATGACCGGCTGTATGCGAAGTATCACCAGGCAGGAGAACTCCTCGGCGATACTCTGCGGCAGCTTTAGGCTGGGGGAGGTGCACCAATGCTGCAGAAACTTAAAGAGCGAGTTGTGGAGGCCAACCGTGAACTAGAGCGCCGTGGCCTTGTGATCTACACTTGGGGAAATGTGAGCGGCATCCTTCGGGACGAAGGCTTGGTGGTCATCAAGCCTAGCGGAGTCCCCTATGAGGACCTTGCCCCAGATAATATGGTCGTCTTGGATTTAGAAGGGAATGTGGTGGAAGGGAGCCTTAGGCCGTCCTCTGACACCCCCACCCACCTCGAGCTCTACCGCCGCTTTCCAGAGGCGGGGGGAATCGTCCATACCCATTCATCGTGGGCAACCATTTGGGCACAGGCTGGGAAGCCCATCCCCTGCCTAGGCACCACTCATGCAGATTACTTTTATGGAGAAATCCCCTGCACCAGGCCTCTGACCAAGGCAGAGGTGGAGGAGGACTATGAACTGAACACGGGGCGGGTCATCGGGGAAGTGTTCCAGGAGAAGAACTACAAGCACGTGCCTGGCGTCCTGGTAGCAGAACACGGCCCCTTTACATGGGGTAAAGATCCAGAGGAGGCTGTGTACAACAGCGTAGTCATGGAGCAGCTTGCCATGATGGCCTACCACACGGTAGCACTGGTTGGTGAGGTTAAACCCATCTCTACGCATGTCGCGGATAAACACTACATGCGCAAGCACGGCCCTAATGCCTATTACGGCCAAAAATAAAGATGTGAGGGAGGTTTTGGCATGGAGATTAATCTCAAGAAGTTGGAAGTGTGGTTCGTTGCCGGAAGTCAGGATCTCTACGGCGAAGAGACGCTGCGGCAGGTAGAGGAGCAAGCCAAGCAAATTGCCCTGGCCATTAACGAGCAACCGGAGATCCCCGTAACGGTGGTCTACAAACCAGTGCTCACCAGCGCTGCCGCGATCAGGGATCTGGTTGCCCAAGCAAATGCGGATCAGCGCTGTATTGGCCTGATCATGTGGATGCACACCTTCTCCCCAGCTCGGATGTGGATTGCCGGCCTGAACATGCTGAGAAAACCCTATGTACACCTCCACACCCAGTTCAGCCGGGATATCCCTTGGTCTGAGATCGACATGGACTACATGAACCTCAACCAGTCTGCCCACGGTGACCGGGAATTTGGGTTTATCAACACACGCATGCGCAAGGCCCGCAAAGTCATTGTAGGCCACTGGCAGGACAAAGAAGTCTTGGAAAGGCTGAATGTATGGCTCAGGGCCGCAGCAGCTTGGCACGATGGGCAAGGGGCTAAGATCGCCCGCTTTGGTGACAACATGCGTGATGTGGCGGTAACGGAAGGGGATAAGGTCGCGGCCCAGATCCGCTTCGGCTATGAAGTGAACGGCTACTCCTTAGGTGATTTGGCGGCGTATGTAAATAGGGTTACAGACCAAGAGGTGCGGGGGTTAGTGGAGGAGTACGAAGAGTCGTATACCTTAACAGATCGGGTTAAACAAGGTGGCCCCGCGCGGGATTCCCTGTTGGAGGCAGCCCGGATCGAGCTAGGCCTTCGTAAGTTCCTCAAAGACGGTGATTTTAAGGGATTCACCACCAGCTTCCAGGATCTCCCTGGCATTGCTCAGATTCCCGGCCTGGCCTGCCAGCGCCTGATGAAAGAGGGCTATGGTTTCGGTGCGGAGGGGGATTGGAAAACAGCCGCATTCCTCAGGGCTGCCAAGGTGATGGCCGCGGGCATGCCCCAAGGGACATCCTTCATGGAGGACTATGTCTACCACTTTGATCCCCAGGGGATGCGGGTCCTTGGCGCACATATGCTGGAAGTCTGCGAGTCGGTGGCTGGTGAAAAGCCGGTCCTTGACGTGCAGCCCCTCAGCATCGGCGGCAAGGATGACCCTGCTCGCCTAATCTTCGTCGGGGCTCCTGGGCCAGCCATCAATGCGTCCTTAATTGATCTAGGAAACCGCTTCCGCATGTTGGTGAACAAAGTGGAAGCAGCCGCTCCACCCGCGGATCTGCCCAAGCTCCCTGTGGCGCGGATTCTGTGGGATCCCAAGCCTAATCTGAAGGTCGCGGCCGCAGCGTGGATTCTAGCTGGCGGCGCCCACCATACAGTGTACAGCCAAGCCCTTACCGCAGAATACATTGAGGACTACTGCGAGATAGCAGATATCGAAATGGTGCTCATCGATGAACACACAGATCTGGCCCAGTTCAAGAAGGAACTGCGCTGGAACGAGATCTACTACCACATTGCCCAAGGTATCGGAATCTAGGAGGGTCTTAAATGGCACCAACCCGCAGGGGAACGGTAATACTTGAGAAAGACTACCGCATCAGCGAGATTGATGATCGCCTCTACGGTGCCTTTGTGGAGCATCTAGGGCGGGCCATCTATGGGGGAGTGTACGAGCCCGGACACCCTACTGCAGATTCAGACTGCTTCCGTGAAGATGTGGCTGAGCTGGTCCGAGAGCTAAATGTCCCCATAGTACGCTACCCCGGAGGCAACTTCGTCTCTGGCTACAACTGGGAAGACGGCGTTGGGCCCAGGGAAAAGCGCCCGCGCCGGCTAGAGCTGGCATGGCGGACCGTTGAGACCAATGAGGTGGGTGTAAACGAGTTTGCCCAGTGGGCCAAGAAGGTTAACACCGAAGTCATGATGGCCATCAACCTAGGTTCTCGAGGGATTGATGCTGCCCGTAACCTAGTTGAGTACTGCAACCATCCTAGCGGCTCGTACTACAGCGATCTCCGCCGCTCCCACGGCTTTGAGGAACCCCACAAGTTCAAAGTTTGGTGCCTGGGGAATGAGATGGACGGCCCCTGGCAGATAGGGGCCAAGACAGCGTACGAGTATGGCCGGACAGCCTTGGAGGCTGCCAAGGTGATGCGGTGGGTGGACCCCAGCCTTGAGCTGGTGATCTGCGGGAGTTCTGGCAGCGGGATGCCTACCTTTGCTGAATGGGAAGCCACAGTCCTTGATTTGACATACGAGCATGTGGATTACCTGTCACTCCACACCTATTACGGCAACCGGGATGATGACACACCCAACTTCCTGGCTCGATCCCTTGATATGGATCGCTTCATACATTCCGTGATTGCCATATGCGACTATATCAAGGCGAAAAAGCGCAGCAAGAAGACAATTAACCTTTCCTTTGATGAATGGAACGTGTGGTACCATTCTAACGAAGCAGATCGACGGATCGACCCATGGAGCATTGCCCCGCCCCAACTGGAGGACATCTACACTATGGAAGATGCCCTGCTGGTGGGGAGCATGCTCATGAGCCTCATGCGGCGGGCAGATCGGGTGAAGATTGGGTGCTTGGCCCAGCTGATTAACGTAATCGCACCCATCATGACAGAAACAGGAGGCCGGGCCTGGCGCCAGACCATCTTTTACCCCTTTATGCACGCATCCCTCTATGGCAGAGGCACCGCGCTATTACCCATCATCCGGGCAGATAAGTACGACAGCAAGGATTTCACTGACGTACCCTACCTCGATGCCATGGCGGTCCTGAGCCGAGAAGAGGATGAACTTACCATCTTCGCGGTGAACCGGGATCTAGAGCAGAGCATGGATCTTACATGCGAGCTCAGGGGGTTTGAGGGTTTTGCCGTTCAAGAGCACATTGTGCTGGAACATCAAGACCTGAAGGCAGTAAACACCGCTGACAATCCCCACAACGTGGTGCCTCACACTCGGGGAGATGGGGTAGTAGAAGATGGGCAGGTCAAGGCTAAGTTAAGCAAGGCTTCGTGGAATGTAATCCGGTTGGCTAAAGCTAAGTCGTAGTGCAGAGCGTGTTGAATGGCATACCTAAGCTAGGCTTCGGCCTAGCTTATTTTCATCGTCAAACTGATGCGCCCTAGCTCCGGATCTGCCTTTAAGACTTGGACGCTCACTACATCGCCCACCTGCACCACATCGGTGGGGTGGCGGACGTACTCCGTGCTGAGCTCAGAGATGTGCACCAAGCCGCTCTTACCCACGCCAATATCCACAAAGGCGCCGAAATCCACCACGTTTTGGACAGTCCCTGTCAGGATCATGCCAGGCTGCAGGTCTTCAATCTTCAGCACATCCGCGCGGAAGTGAGGTGGGGGCAGCTCATCCCGGGGATCTCTCCCTGGTTGGCCCAGGGCGGCAATGATATCCCGCACCGTAGGCTCTCCCGCGCCCAAGGCCCGGGCAGTTTGGGCCGGATCTAGGGCCTTCAGCCCGCTGCGGATTTCTTTGAGCCTGTCTGGAATGGCCATATCTTGCGGTTGAAATCCAATCTGAACCAGAATCTCCCTGGCTGTGTCATATGATTCTGGATGAACCGCGGTGTTATCCAATGGCTCCTCGCCCCCAGCGATGCGGAGAAATCCTGCAGCTTGTTCGAAGGTTTTCGGGCCTAAACCTTTCACTTTTTTCAGCTCACTCCGGCGGCGGAAGGGCCCATTGGCTACCCGGTGCTCCACGATCTGGTTAGCCACGCTTTTCGAGAGCCCCGCGACATAACCCAGCAGGGCCTGGGAGGCGGAGTTCAGCTCTACCCCTACGTAGTTCACGCAGCTTTCCACCACCGCATCTAGGGTGCGGCTCAGCTCCTTTTGGTTCACGTCGTGCTGGTACTGCCCTACACCAATGGACTTAGGGTCAATCTTCACCAGCTCTGCCAGGGGGTCTTGGACCCGCCGGGCAATGGAAACAGCTCCTCGCATGGCCACATCCAGCTGGGGGAACTCTTCCCGGGCGACTTCTGAAGCAGAGTACACTGAAGCCCCTGCTTCGTTTATTACCAAGTACCTCAAGCTTTTTCCTTGAGATTTAATTAGCTCTGCAACTAACTGCTCCGTTTCCCGGCTGGCAGTGCCGTTGCCGATCACGATCAAGGAGATCTTGTACTGTTCCACCATGCGGCTTAAGGCATTCAGGGCTTCAGCCCGGCGTTTGTGGGGCTCATGGGGGTAGATAGTAGTGTAGTCGAGGAGCACTCCGTACTGGTCCACTGCCACCACTTTACAGCCTGTGCGGAACGCAGGGTCGATCCCCAGCACATTCTGGCACCGCACTGGGGGCTGCATGAGCAGGCTGCGGAGGTTGGTGGCAAAAATCTCGATGGCCTGGGCTTCTGCTGTTTCAGTGAGCCCCCGGCGGATATCCCGTTCAATGCTAGGCGCGAGGAGGCGCTTGTAGCCGTCCGCGAGGGCGGCTTCAATTATGGGAGCCGAGGGAGAGTGGGGGTTGGTGATGGCTTTTTGAGACAGCTTAGCCAGGGCTTTTTGTTCGTCTACAGCAATCTTGACCTGGAGCACTCCCAAGCGCTCCCCCCGGTTTAGGGCCAGAATGCGGTGGGGAGGAATTTTCCGCACTTCTTCCGCATAATCCCAATACATCTGGAATTCTTTGGCGTTGGCTTCCTCTGGGCTGACAGCAAGGGACGCACTGATTATCCCCGTTTCATAGGTGTACTTCCGCACCAGCTGCCTGATTTCCGGGAGATCGGTGAGATACTCTGCAATAATATCCTGTGCCCCGCTTAAGGCCTCCTCAGGCGAGGGGACTTCTTCTGATAGAAACGCTCCTGCCCAGGATGCGGGGTCCCCCTTTTCCTGTTTCAGGATCTGCTCTGCCAACGGTTCGAGGCCCTTTTCCTTGGCCGCGGAAGCCCGGGTTTTCCGCTTCGGCCGGAAGGGCTGGTAGAGGTCTTCCACTTCCTGGAGAGAACTCGCGCCTCTCACCGCTTGTTCAATTTCAGCTGTGAGTTTGCCCTGTTCGCCAATGAGGCGCAGGACTTCTGCTTTGCGGCTTTCTAGGCCCCTGAGGTACGCGAGGCGCTCAGAAAGGGCCCTGATCTGCACCTCATCCAGTTCGCCAGTGGCTTCCTTACGGTAGCGGGCGATGAAGGGAATGGTGTTCCCCTGATCCAAGAGGGTGACGGTTTGCTGCACTTGATGTTCCCTTAGGGATAGTTCTTGGGCAAGTTTTTTTATGATATCCATGTTCTGCCTCCTACCTCACTAGGATAGCAGAAGCACAGCTTTCCATGCAAGGAGAAGGAACAATCCCCCCAATGTGGAACCACTCTTAGTCGAGGTGATTAGACTATGCTGGTGGAGTACACAACGGTGGCTGGCCCCGGCGAAGCCGTACTCATCGAGAAGAAGTCCAAGTTCATTGCCCAGGTGCGGCCTGTAACGAGCGCGGAGGAAGCTGAAGCCTTTGTGGAAGCGGTGCGCAAGGAACACTGGAACGCCACCCACAATGTGCCAGCTTACATCATTGGGATTAACCAGAACATCCAGAAGTTCAGCGATGATGGGGAACCGAGCGGCACTGCTGGTTTGCCCATTTTGGAAATCATGAAGGCCCATGAAGTTGTGGATGCGGTGATCGTGGTGACCCGCTACTTTGGGGGAACTCTCCTCGGCCGAGGCGGCCTAATCAGAGCATATGGCGGGGCTGCGAAAGCGGCGCTGCTCAATGCGGGAATTGTGCGCATGCTCCCAGCCACCCAGGTGAAAGTGACGGTAGATTACGCCACAGCTGGGAAAGTTCAAAACGAACTGCTAGCTGCAGGGATTGCCATCAGCGGTACAGAATATTTGACTGATGTCACCTTTGACCTGCGCTTATTAGAAGGTGAGGAACAGCGGGCGGAGGATCTGATCAGGGACATTACCGCAGGAAACTTCCTATGGTCAGTAGAAGGCCAGTTCTACCATCCAGTGCCTGTAGGCCCGTAAGTTGGGAAGGAGTGCATATATGCGAAAAAGTGCCGGGATTGTACTGGCCTTAGTATTAGTGGTTCTCTGGGCGCAGCTGGCGTCCGCACAGTTTCCCGCTCCCCAAGGGTACGTCAACGATTTTGCCAAGGTGATTGACCAGCG
Source organism: Peptococcaceae bacterium 1109 (assembly GCA_001028815.1). GTDB lineage: Bacteria > Bacillota > Limnochordia > Darwinibacteriales > Darwinibacteriaceae > 1109. Next base: position 281,768 of record LDJB01000002.1, on the reverse strand, counting down.
CAGCCGCGCGGAGCTGGAAGTGGTTGCGGCCCAGTTAAAGAAAGAGCAGGGCATCGAGCTTGCAGTGGTAACCATCCAAACCACTGATCCTTACGATCCCACCGAATACCGTACTCGCCTCTTTGAGGAGTGGGGGATTGGCGGGCCTGAAGACAGCGGCCTTTTAATCCTCCTTGCCATGGAGGAACGGGCCATAGAGGTGGAAACGGGATACGGCTTGGAAGGGGTGCTGCCAGATGGGAAGGTCGGTGCCTATTTGGATCAAGCGGTGAACCGCTATTTTGCCCAAAACGAGTTTGGGCCGGGGCTCTCATACCTCGCGCAAGCGTTTCAGAAAGAATTGGCAGGGGAAGAGTTCGACCCCGGTGAGGATAAGCGCTCAGAATCTGCCGGTGATTGGCTCATCGCCCTTGGCATCTTTCTGCTGATTGCAGTCCTCATGCGCCGGGGAAAGCACTACCCGCCCGGCGGAATGGGAGGCGGTTCTGGTTCACGCCGGCCCACGGTATTCATTCCAACCGGCATACCTAGGCCCCCGCAGGGCGGTTTTGGCGGCCGAGGGGGCGGGTTTGGCGGTTTCGGGGGTGGGCGCAGCGGCGGCGGTGGAGCAGGCAGGCGGTTTTGATACGGGAAGGAGGAAGAACTATGAAGAAATCGGTGGCAGTATTACTAGTATTGGGATTGCTCGTGCTGATTGTGGGCCTAGGGATTGTGCGTGGTTACAACTCCTTGGTGGATCTGGAGACTTCAGTAGACTCAGGCTGGGCGGAAGTGGAAAACCAGCTCCAGCGGCGGGCCGACCTCATCTACAACTTGATGGAAACGGTCAAGGGCTACGCAGCCCATGAGGAGCGGGTCTTCACAGAAATTGCCGATGCCCGCAGCAGGCTGCTTGCGGCTCAAAGCCCCACAGACCAGATGGACGCAAACAACAGCTTGGACTCTGCCCTTGGGCGGCTGCTCGCCATTAGTGAGAGCTATCCAGAGCTGAAGGCCGATGCCAGCTTCATCAGGTTCCAGGATGAGCTCGCGGGAACAGAAAACCGCATCGCCACTGCCCGGAGGCGGTACAACGATGCGGTAGAGGTATGGAACAAGACTATTCGGCGTTTCCCCACAGTGTTGCTTGCCAACATGTTTGGCAAAGAGGCCCGGGCTTTCTTCCAGGCATCCCCAGGGGCCCAGGAAGTCCCTCGAGTAGGGTTTTAGCTCTGGTTTAACACAGATTCATACAGCTTAACCAGGCGGCTGGCGGTGGCAGTTACACTATACTGCTCCGCCTGCTTGCGCGCTTGGGCACTGAATTCTGCCATTAGCTCAGGGGATTGGAGGACTTGCAGTGCTTTTTCTGCAAGGGCCTCTGGGTCTGGGGGTGTTAAGAACCCTGTCTTGCCGTGAACCACCACAGCGTTGGTGCCGCTAGCATCAACGGCAACGATGGGCAGGCCCCCTGCCATGGCTTCCAAGGAGACCAATCCTTGGGTTTCAGTCTGGGAGGCAAACATGAACAAGTCTGCCCCCATGTAAGCCGCGGCCACTTGGTCTGCATCCAGGGGCCCGGTGAAGTAGGTGTGAGATCCCAAGCCCATCCGCTGGGCATCCTGCTCTAGGGCTTCCCGTATGGGGCCGCCCCCAGCAAAGACGAAAACCGCTTCCGGCAGGCGTTCCCGGATGATGCTGAAGGCCTGGAGCAGCATCCCAGGGCTCTTTTCCTTGCTCAGCCGCCCTAGGGACAAGATGACTGGCTGCTCCTGAGGGATTCCCAGGGAGGCTCTGAGCCAAGTGGGATCCGCATCATCGTAGGGATCCAAATCCACCCCTGTAGGCAGAGTCGTGACTGGGGTGGGGAGCTTATACAGGTCTAAGATCATCTCCCGGGTCATCTCTGTAGGAGCAATGATGTGATCGCATTGGCGGCAGTACCACTTTAGGAAGTTGATTACCACCGCCTTGGTGGCCTTTTGGGGTGCGGGCACATAGTGGACATACTCCTGGTACACTGTATGGTGCGTAAAGAACAAGGGCACACCCAGCTTCCTGGCTAGATTAGCTCCTAGCTGGCCCGAGAGGAACGGCGCATGGGTGTGGATTATATCCACGTCAAGTTCCCGCAGTACTTTGAATGCCCTGATGGAGATGGGAATGGGAAGGAAGTAGTCAGGGCATGTGGGCGCGGGCACTGAATAGAACCGAAAGACTTTGGTAGCATACGGATCGGACTGCTGCGCGATTTCCCCTCTGAACTTCTTGCCGTAATAGAAGGGCGCGAAAATATAGACTTCATGCCCTTCCTGGACTAAGCCCTTTGTAAACCGCTGCAAAGAGCGGACCACACCGCTGACATACGGTGCATAACTGTCTGTGAAAAACGCGATTTTCATAGCGGCCTCCTCAAAAACCGATGAACGGCAAGCCCTGCCCAGATTGGAGTTCCCGCAGTTTGTCTAGATCAACTGGTGGAATGTGCTCTAGGAGAAAGGCTAAGACTTCCTGGGCAACCTCAGGGCTTTTGGTTTGGCCCCAAATCACAAGCTTAGCCAGGCGCCCGGGGTGCTGTACCCCGTAGATGGGCTCGCCTTCCGGCGTCTGCCCCAGCTCTAGCAAGATCCCTTCCCGGGCAAATTGGGCAAATTGATCCTCATCTAGGGCGAAAATATCCGGGGCTTCCCCGGCAGCGATGAGCACAATCAGCTTCTGGTTGAGGCCCACGCTGGGTAAGAGCTGCAGGTCAATATAGGTGGTGGTGCTCTCCGCGTTAAACTGTTCTACTGCGGGCACCAAGGTTTCTTGTGCCTCCAGGTATGACGTGTCCATTACTGTAATTTTCGTCCGCCCCGCAGCGGGATCCGGCGGTTTGGGCCAGAAGATAGAAAGCATAATCAGGCCAAGAATAACCAAACCACCAACCGCGAAGTACCACTTGGGCATGGGGGGCGGCGGCCCATCACCACGGGGCTTTTCCCCCACCACCGCTTGGGCCACTTGGGGACAACCCCTTGTCGCGCACCCGCCCTTCTCTTTCCAGCAGGCCGCATGGTGGTACTTGTGACAGCGGGGGCATTCAACCACTTCATCTCCGGGAGCGAACTCCTGGGCGCAGTGGTTGCAGGGACGGCCCACTTGTGGGGAATCTGATGCGAGCACTTCAAGTTTTTCTTCCATGGTGACCTCCCCCGACTTTCTTTGATAGAATGTGGTATTATATTAAACATAACACAATTCGTGGACGGGTGCCAATACTATTAGAAGGGGCTTGAGCAGTGGCGAAAGATGGCAAGAAGCTAGTGGAGATTTACACCGACGGCGCGTGCAGCAACAACCCTGGCCCGGGTGGGTGGGGAGCTGTCCTGCTCCACGGGCCCCACGTGCGGGAGTTCTCCGGTTTCGAACCGCACACCACCAACCAACGGATGGAGCTCACCGCCGCCGTTAAAGGCCTTCAGCAGCTGAAGGAGCCTTGTAACGTTAAACTATACTCAGATAGCGCCTACCTGATCAACGGGTTCACACTGGGTTGGATTGACAATTGGCAGAAGAATGGCTGGCGGAACTCCCGGGGGGCCCCAGTAAGCAATGCTGACTTGTGGAGAGCGTTGGTGGAGCTTTCCCAGAAACACTCCATCCAGTGGATTAAGGTGAAGGGACACAGCGATAACAAGTGGAACAACCACTGTGACGAGTTGGCCCGGGCGGCCATTCGCAAGGGGATGAACTGAAGGGAGTATGCATGTGAACCGGAACTACCGAGAAATGGTGCAAGAGGTCAAGGAGATTACGTCCCTTGACGGTTTTATTGCGGCATGCCTCGAAATCAAAGAAAGCATGTTCTTCTACGAGCGAGACTTAGTGCTGGCGGCTTACGGTGCGTCCGTAGAGCTCCTCACTATCGGCGCGCTCTTTATTGCGAGTTTGGAAGGGGACGACTGTGCAGAAGAGGTTTACGAAGAGCTGAGCAGTGCCCTGAGGGGCTTGATTGAGTCGCTGCACAACACCCTCCTCCCTTTGGATATCCAATACTTGGGTGAACACTACGTGCGGGGGGCGGCCTATGCTGCCCAGATGCGCCTGCCGGTGTACGGGAAGATGATGGAGTATTACCGCAGTGGGATTTACGAGGCTTACTCGTCCATTGACGATTTGCTCCGGGAAGGGCAACAGCGCTTGTACGGGACGTCGGATTCGGCCATTGATCATATCCTGGGCCTGGTGGGGGCCCGGATGCTTAGGGGTGAGCATCTTCGCCCCATCTGGCTCCATATTACTCATCCACGCATTCGGATCGTCCTTTCGGGGATGCAGACCATGGTTAATAACTTCAAAGTCGCTCCCTATTTCGGTTTCCCCTTTGAGGATATTGCTACGGAGCGCCAGAAGCGCACCAAGGTCGGGAACAACGTGGTGGTAGATCTGGGGGCGTTCCGCAATTTCCGCCGAGCCATCACAGGCTACACCGATCTGAGGATCGTCTTGGACCAGGATGAATACGACCGCTTCTTCGAAGAGCTCTTTGTCCGCTATCGTGACGGCAAGCTCCCTGAGATCCAGCCTGATCCCGATCCCACCGTGGTAAACATCCTGCTCGCGGTCTTAGAAGCCCGCCTTGTCACTCCAGATTTGGACGAAGTGTTCCTGGAGCAAGCCGCGGCGGTCCTCGCGAAGTGGAAGGTACGTGAAGCGGCACAAGTGGCTGTCAGGCTCTTGGAGAAGTTGGACCCTTGGGATCCAGAATTCCAAGTGGTGCTGGACTTGCTCCGTTCCTTAGATGGCAAGGCCGTTTCTGCCATGCGCCGGCATCTGAAAAACTATAAAAACACAGGGTTAGCTGTGGTTTTTGCCGATCTCCTCTCCCGGGGATCCAAGGGCAAAAGGAAGCTCGCCCTATTATCAGACATTTTTCAAGAGATCCAGTGGGGCCACGGCAAGGAAGAAGTGGCCATGGCCGTGGCACGGTTTGGCGGGCCAGAGGCCGAAGCTCTCCTCCAGGAGACCATAGCTAGCCTCTCTGAACCTGAGCGGCAGTACCAACCCTATTTAGAGCGGGCTGTGCAGTATCTTAGAGAGCGGGGAATGGAGAATGGAAAGGCACCTAATTGATCTGCGCAGTGATACGGTAACACAACCTACGGAGGGTATGCGCCGGGCGATGGCCGCTGCGGAAGTGGGGGATGATGTTTACGGGGAAGACCCCACAGTCAAGCGCCTAGAAGAAACAGCGGCCCAGCTCTTGGGGAAGGAAGCGGGACTCTTGGTGAGCAGTGGGACCATGGGAAACCTTGTGGCCCTGCTGGCCCACACCCGCCCAGGTGACGAAGTGATCTTGGATGCCAACGCTCACATTTATTTTTACGAAGCCGGTGGACTAGCCCGAATCGCAGGGCTCATTCCCCGCTTAATCGAAACTGCCGATGGGTGCATCACTCCAGAACAGTTGGACCAGGCAGTGCGGCCGTGGGATATACATTTTCCCCCTGCATCCCTGTTCTGTTTGGAGAACACCCACAACCGCGCCGGGGGAGTAGTCCTTCCCCAAGAGGCAGTGGATGCGGTGGTGAGCAGGGCCAAAGAGCTTGGGCTTAAGGCTCACCTCGATGGGGCTCGCCTCATGAACGCCGCGGTTTACCAAGGCTTACCGCCAGCGCGCCTTGCGCAGCCATTCGACTCAGTGATGCTCTGCCTTTCCAAAGGCTTGGCCGCGCCGGTGGGCTCGGTGTTAGTGGGCAGCAGGGAGTTTATTGACCGGGCAAGGAGAGCCCGGAAGCTTTTGGGTGGGGGCATGCGGCAGGCAGGGGTACTTGCGGCAGCAGGCTTAATCGCCCTCACAGAGATGCCTGCGAGGCTCAAAGAAGACCACGCCCGGGCGAGGCGCCTGGGCGAGGGACTCAAGTCTATTCCTGGTTTGCAGGTTGTGGGCGAAGTCCAAACCAACATCGTGATCCTGGAAGTCCGCGCTTCCCAGTGGGACAGTGCCCGCTTGGTCAAGGCCTGGCGGGATGAGGGGATCCTCGCAAACGCCGTATCCCCAAGAAGGATTCGGCTGGTGACCCACTACCAGATCAGCGATGCCCATGTGGAAGCGGTAATTGATGCCACCGGAAGGATTATGGGGCAAGGCTTCTAAGCACCCTCGATTTCAGCCACGGCCCAGGCTGCCGCTTCCCTCACTGTAGGGCTGGGATGGTGATCCGCAGTGTCTTTCAGCACGGGCAAGGCAGCAGCAGCTTTTTGGTTGCCCAGGATCAGGCAGGCGTTTCGCTGCAGGACGTTTTTCCCCCGCCAGGCCATGCTTGTCTCCCCAAAGGCCTGGGCAATTTGGGCTTTGCCCATGGCGAGGAGTTCCAAGAGAGGATAGTGGGGGCCAATTATCGGCGAAAACTCTTCCCGCGGCGCCCTTTTAGCGCGCTGGTTGATGGGGCATGCTTCTTGGCACGTGTCACAGCCCCACAGCCGATTGCCCAGTTTTTTCCTGAATTCTGGGGGAATCGCGCCGGTCTTCTGGGTAAGGAATGAGAGGCAGCGCTTAGCATCGATTTTTCCAGGTGCCATAAGGGCACCGGTGGGGCAAGCTTTCACGCAGCGCTCCCCGCATTCCTCGCAAGGCAGGCTCGGTGCCGTCTCAGGAAAGGTAGGGAGCTCGACGTCCACCACGATTTCCCCAAGGAAAACCCAAGATCCAAAGGGAGGGACGTAGGCAGCGCAGTTCGCGCCTATGGCTGCTAGCTTGCTCTGGCCTGCTAACGCCCGTTCTATCAATGGGGTATCATCGACAGCAATGTGCCACTGTTTTACCCCGTATTCCGCCTGTAGGAAGGGGACGAGCCGCTCCAAGGCTTCTCTTACCACTTTGTGGTAGTCTTTGCCCCAAGCTGAGCGGGAAATCCGCCCTGTAAGGGGGGCTGCCGGGCCGGGCTCAACGGTTTTGTAAGCTACAGCCCCGCTGATTACCGACTTAGCTGCGTGGAAGACGTTCTTAGGGTCCAGGCGAAGGCCTATGTCTTCATGAGCAAACTGGGCATAGCGCCCTTCCGCCTGGGCCTCCCGGAGAAAGCTCTCTATATAGGTCAAGGGCCGGGCATGGGTAACAGCTATCCCATCCAACCCTGCCCGGTAAGCCGCTTGGCGGAGCCTGTCCACGGAGCACCATCCTTTTCTGGTAACGAAAAAGGGGAGAACACTGTCCTCCCCCGTACACCTAGTTAGCAGATTCCACCGACACAATTTCGGGGATTTCATGCTTAATAATTCTCTCTATACCAGCCTTCAACGTCAGTTGAGACATTGGGCAGCCAACGCATGCACCCGTCAGCTTCACCGTAACAACTTTGGTGTCCTCATTCACATCAACAAGTTCAACGTTGCCTCCATCGGCCTGAATCGCAGGACGAATTCTATCCAAAACCGCTTCAACGCGTTCTTTCACGCCAGACACCTCCTTGCCTATTCAGTTATTTATTAGTATACACCTTCTATTTGTCGTTTACAACAGCGGGGTTGGGGAAACCCTTTCTTTTGCAGGAAGATTGGGACTGCCTTTAGAAAATTACAGTGGGCGAGATTGCCCTTTTCCTTGAGGGTGGAGGTTAGCAAATATGGAACCAGTAAAAATCGTAGTAGTAGGCAGCTTAAATGTGGACCTGGTGGTGCGGACGCCCAGGGTCCCGCAAGATGGGGAAACAATCGTGGGCAAGGAATTTAGCCGGTTTTTTGGGGGCAAAGGGGCCAACCAAGCCGTTGCCGCCTGCAAGCAGGGCGCCCATACGGTCATGGCAGGCAGGGTCGGGGATGACCTTTTTGGCCAGGACCAGGTGCGCAGTTTAGCAGAACAGGGGATTTCCACAGAAGGGATAATCATCGACAAGGAGCACCCCACAGGGATCGCGTCCATCATTTTAGATGAGCGGGGCAGCAATCGCATTATTGTGGTCCCTGGTGCCAACGGCGCCTATACCCCAGAGGATGTGGAAAACATCCGTCCCCTAATTGAGGAAGCCGATGCCCTGGTGGTACAGCTGGAAACGCCCTTGGATGCCGTTGCCCGCGCCCTAAAGGTCGGGTGGGAACTGGGGAAACTTACTGTCCTTAATCCGGCCCCAGCCGCGGAGCTCCCTGCTGAGCTGTTCCGGCATGTTTCCGTCATCACTCCTAACGAAACAGAAGCGGCTCTCCTTACCGGGGTCGAAGTAAGTGATGTGGACAGCGCCCGCCAGGCAGCGGAGATTCTCCGGGGCAAGGGTGTAGGCCAGGTAATCATTACCTTAGGAGCTCGGGGTGTTTACGGCCTCAGTTCTCAAGGGGAGTTCCACATCCCCGCTCATAAAGTAGAGGTTGTTGATACGGTGGCTGCTGGAGATACATTCACCGGAGCCCTTGCGGTGATGCTCGGGGAAGGGAAGTCCTTAGAGGAAGCGGCCCAATATGCAAACGCCGCCGCGGCTATCGCGGTAACCCGGCCTGGAGCCCAGCCCTCCGTTCCCACCCGCGCGGAAGTATTAGCATTCCTAAAGGAGTCATAAAGCCATGAGTTGGAACGCCTATCTTCGGGAAGCGGTGGCCACAACCATCGACTGCCGAGTGTTTTCCGCCTTTAATGCCAATGTGGATATGGTGATCAGTGTGCGTCCAGAGGATGTGGCTGCTATCTGCCGGGATCATCCCGAGCTCTTGGCAGGCGATCACAGCCGCCTCCCAGGCCGCCCAGTGTCCACGCCCGGACATTTCCTTGCCCTGCTAGAAGAATGCTTGGCTGCGGGGAAGTCCTATTACGACATCGTCCAGGCTGAGCTTGGGGAGTGGTTCTTGCAGTACTTCCCCGAGCATACCGAAGCCATGGGTGGCCAAGCGGGGATTATTGCCAATCAGATGGCCGCCTTGGGCGGGGATGCCTATGTTTACAACCCCGTCCTGTCTAAGCTTCAGGCAGAGATGTACGACAGCCGGGTGAAGTTCCCTGTAACCATCGAGGGGGCTCTCAACTGGGTGCCCATTCGGGATGGAGTAAACAGCGATTGGACAAAGATAAACTATATCTTTGAATACCCCAAAGATACGTCCTATGTCTTTGGGGATCGGGTGGTCACCACCGTCCGGGCCAACCGCATCATCCTAGGGACCCGTAATCCCTTGGCCGCAATGGGCTTTTCCGAAGAGATGGAGGCGTTCCTCCCAGAAGTGGGTGCCGCAGTGGACTGCGGGTTTATGGCAGGTTATCATCACGGGCGGATTGAGGGGCGGGCAGAGACCTTAGAGGAGTTTATCCAGCTCAGTCTCAGGCAGCTCACAGCCTTGCGCTCGGGGAACCCCAACCTTAGGCTGCACTGCGAGTACCTGCCCATGTCTAACCCAGAGCAAGAGTCTGTGCTTCTTAAGGCTCTCATTCCCCGCTTCCACAGCTTCGGGATCAATGAAGCGGAAATCATGCGGGCGTTGGACTGCTTGGGCTTTGCGGAAGAGGCAGGGGAGATCGCTCGGGATGAGCGGAGTTTCAGCCTTTATCAAGGGGCTCTCCGGCTCTTTAGGGAGTTCGGCCTCCCTAGGCTGCACCTGCACAACCTCGGTTATTATATTGTGCTGATCCGCAAGCCCTATCCTGTCAGCCCAGAGAAAGTGCGCCAGGCCTGCTTGTTTGCTTCTGCAGTAAATGGGGTAAAGGCCAAGCAAGGGGGCGCTGTTCCCTGGGAGGCAGTGGGCCAGATGGCTAACGTGCCCCTTTCTGAGGTAGGAATGTCTCAACTGGAGGCTTTTGCGGAAGAAGCACGCCAGGTTGGATATCCTATAACCAGTGAATTCACTTCCACGGGGATAATGGAGAGGGAAGATCACATCTGCATTCTCACGCCAGCCCATATCGTACCCAATCCTGTGAGCACCGTGGGTATGGGTGATACCATTTCCTCCTCAGCCTTTGCCGCTGAAGTATCCCTAGGAATAGGAGGGCCGCGTTGACAAGACACCAGCTTCACCAAACTTACCGTGGGTTTGTGCTCGATCCCTTTCAACAAGAAGCGGTGGCCAAAATCGATGAAAACATGTCGGTATTGGTTGCTGCTCCAACCGGTGTAGGTAAAACGCTTGTGGCCGATTATGTCATCGAGAAAATTTACAAATCAGGGGGCAGGGTGATTTACACCGCCCCCATTAAGGCTCTGAGCAACCAGAAGTTTAAGGAGTTCAAAGCCCATGTAGGGGAAGAGGCCGTGGGCATCCTTACAGGGGACGTGGTTATCAACCCTGATGCTCCCATCTTGATTATGACAACGGAGATCTTCCGCAACATGCTCCAAGAAGATGTGGAGCGGGTGAAAGACGTCCGCTATGTGATCTTTGATGAAATCCACTATATTGATGACCCTCAGCGGGGAAGCGTGTGGGAAGAAAGCCTGATCTTTATGCCGGGCTTCATGCGCTTCTTGGGCCTGAGCGCTACCATCCCCAACGTAGATCAGCTGGCGGGATGGATTGAAAGTGTCCAAGGCCGGCCCGTGGCAGTGATCAAGCACTATGAGCGGGTGGTGCCTCTTAAGCACTCCCTCTTCGAGCGCTCCTTGGGCTTTACCACCATCGGCAAGATTAAGCGGAAGTACAGCAGTTTCCTTGCGCTGCCCCGCCATTTGCAGCGAACTTCTGACACCGTTTCTCCCACTACCCACCTTGACCTAATCGAACGGATCAAAGATGGATATCTGCCTTGCTTGTTCTTCACTTTCAGCAGGCGGAAGTGCGAGGCTAGTGCGTTGGAACTGGGGGATAACTTCAATTTCCTCGACGAAGAGCAGGCCCAAGAGGTACAAGCTGTGATCACGGAAGTGGCCCAGCGTTACCCCTCCATTGAGAGCGAACGCTGGCCCGCTCTGCGCAGGCTTCTCCTGAGGGGGATTGCCTACCATCACGCGGGCATGCTCCCCGTACTGAAGGACATCGTGGAGGAGCTGTTCACCAAGCGCCTGATCCAAGTGCTCTACTGCACCGAAACCTTTGCGGTGGGCCTGAACTTCCCCTGCCGCACCGTCTGCTTTGATTCCAGCACTAAGTGGGACGGGGTGAGCTTCCGCCCCCTCACAAACCGTGAGTACTTCCAGATGGCAGGGCGGGCAGGGCGCCGGGGAATTGACACGGTAGGTTATGTCTTCACCATTGCTGACCTGAGCTATTTCGACCCCACCCAGTTCCCCAGCATGAATGAGAATGAAATCGAGCCGCTCCAGAGCCAGTTTTCCCTCACCTACAACTCTGTGGTCAACCTCATTCGCAACTACGATCAAGAGACCATTTACCGCATCTTGGGGCAGAACTTCGCCACTTACCAGGCTTTTGCGGAGCGGGATGCTATCCAGATCCAGATGGAGATGGTCCTAGAAGAGCTTGCCCGCTATGGGCCCCCAGTATTTGACAGCCTGCTCCGGAAGAAGCAGGACCTAGAAATCCGCCTGGCAGCTGAGCGCCACGGCAAAGGGAAGCGGCGCCTCAAGTCTCAACTCCGCTCACTCGAAAAGCGCTTCGATAGGCTGGAGCAAGAGTTTTGCACAGGCAAGGACCCTCGCACCTGCAGGAAGGAGCTGCGCATTTTCCGGAGGCTCTTGAGGCGGTTTGAGCGCCTCTTAGAGCGGGAACGGGGACTTGACCCTAGGGACCGCTATATCCAAGAGTTCCACGATAAACAGGCCCTGCTTAGCGCCTTGGGCTACCTGGAGGGGGATCGCCTCACCGCCGCAGGGGAGCTTGCCGGCAGGATTCACGGCCACGAGCTCTTGGTGGTGGAAATGTTCATGGAAGGGCTGTTCCATTCCTACTCACCTGCGGAGCTTAATGCGTTGTGTGTGTCGATTGGCTACGAACCCCGGAAGAACGAGGTCCGTTTAAAGCACCGCATTGACATGGGCCCCGTCCAGAAGATCTACCATTTCCTCACCAAGATGGAAGAGCGTTTCTTGGGCTACAGCACAGTGCAGTTCAACGATCACGTTGCCGCCCTTGCTTACCGCTGGACCCAAGGGGAAAGCTTTGGAGATATCCTGCAGGATTCCCCCATTGACGAGGGGGACTTGGTGTTCAGCTTCCGCCGGGGGATTGATCTCTTGCGGCAGGTACGCAACGCCGTGCTGGAGGATGATCCCATCTTGAGCGGCAAGCTCAAGGAGTGCATCGCCAAGATGGATCGGGACGAAGTTTCCATCTGGCTCTAAGGAGTGATTGCATGAAAGTTCTCCAGATTGTCCCGCCTAAGTTCTTCCAGGAGCTGCGCTGGCAGGCCGTTTACAGCCAAGGCCGCCTCCAGCCCCTGACCATTCAGGGGCTCGCATCCCGCATTCTGAAGGAGCGGGGAGTGGTTTACCGGGAGGATTGGGTGCTGGAGACTGTCGCTGTGTGGGAGGCGGTGGAACAGCTCCTCCCTGATTTGGAATACTTCGCCCCAATTGCCCATTACCCCGGGTTCGTGGATGAAGTGCGCTGGCTGCTCCACCAGGTGGATTACGGCGAGCTAAAGTTGGACGAGCTGCCTAGTGCAGCCCGCCCTGAAGTGGAGAAATTGCACCGAGCCTATCATGCCCGTTTGGAGGCCTACGGCGTGCTGGATGGCCCAGGCCAGTTGCGGCGCGCCCTGATCTCTCTGCAGCATACACCCCCAGCGTTTCTGCAGGGTTTTCAGCAAGTGGAGCTTGTGGGGCTGCCTGAACTCACCCCCTTGGAGGGGGAGTTTATCCGGGAACTAACCCGGGGGCGGGTTTTACGGCTTGCTCAGCCCGAACCAGGGGAAGGTGAGCCCAGCATTACCGCAGCGCTGGACCCTGCGGCAGAAATCGAGGAAATTGCCAAGGCCGTCCGAAGGCAGCTTGAGGACGGCCTTAGCCCCCGCCAGATTGGGGTGGCTTTTCCAGAACCTCGGAACTACGCATCTCTTCTCCTGCCCATATTTGAAAAGTACGGCATTCCGTGGAACATGCCTGGACAGAGCCTCGCGGACCTCCCGTTAGGGAGAGCTGTATCCGCTTTTCTTACAGGAGAGATTGCAGGGTGGCACAAGAGCCACCTTCAGCTTCTCACAGCACCGGGCTGGGGTTTGCCCTTCTCCCTTACAGAAGAGGAGCGGCGCGCCTTGCGGCTAGCTCCGCCCTTGGAAGGGCTCCCGGCCTGGGTGGAGTATTTAGGCTCGTTCCCTGGTTGGGAAGGGGCACTTACGCTCGTTCGACAAGTAAGCCAAGGGTTCCCAGCCCAGCCCTTAGCGGCCCACGCCCGCAGCCTTCAGAAGCTGTTAGGCCACTTCCCTCCAGAGCGCTGGCAGGTTGGGGACCTGCTTGCCAAGGCAGAGCTTCTCAAGAGCTGGGACGCCCTCCAGCTGATCCTCGATGATCTTAAACTCGCAGAGACAGTAGTGAGCCTGGAGCGGTTTGCGCTCCTCGTGAGGTCTATTATGCAAAACTACGGAGTTAATCCCCCTCGCACCCTCGCGGACCGCATCGCGGTGCTGCCCATCAGCGAGCTGGGGGCGGCCAGGCTCAAGGCACTGCACGTTGGGGGCCTTGTGCAAGGGGATTTCCCCCGGAACAGCCGGAGGCACTGGCTCACTCGCTTGAAGGCTAGTGAGGACGCCCATGCCATGTATAAGCTGATCCTATCGGCTGGGGAAGATGTCTTCCTGTACTATCCTCAAACAGATCACGAAGGGAAGCTGAACCTGCCCTCCACCGTTATTTCCCGAGTGGATGAGGAGCGCCGGGCATCAGGGGGGGATAGGCTTCCCATTTGGCGGCCTCAGCCCGAATTTACGAGCCTGGCAGACCCGAAAGTGGTGGAGGAAATCCGCGCCCGGATTCTGGCAGAAGGGTTGAGCGTCTCTCAGCTGAACCGCTATGCCCGCTGCCCGTACCACTTTTTCTGCGCCTTTGTCCTGAAGCTGGACCCCTTAGAAGAGGAGTCTCTAGAGCCAACTGCCCTGGATGAGGGGCGGATTGTCCACAGCGTACTGCAGAAGTTCTGGGAGAACCACTCAGAAGGTCCCCTGCCCACCATTTCCCAAGGCCAGGGGGAGGTTGAGGGGCTTCTCCAGGAGCACTATGCCGAGCTGGGGATGCCTGCGCCCCCCCGTCTGCTGAGGATGCTGAGAAGGTTTATCCGGTATGACCTGGGCCTGGCTTCCCAGGGCTGGCGGCCCACCTTCCTAGAGCGGAGGTTCCGGGGCCTCATGATCCCAGTGGTTTTGGCGGATGGCAGCGAGTACCAGGTGGAGCTTAGGGGGGTCATCGACCGCATTGACCTTGCCCCTGATGGCAGTTATGTGCTGTACGACTACAAGACAGGCAGCGCCCCTACAGCAACAGAGGTGCGTTTGGGAAAAGATGTGCAAATTGCCGCCTACCTGTTAGCGGCCCAAGAACTCCTGCCTGCTGCAGAAAACGTGGGGGTGGGCTACTACCTCACGACTACCGCCAAACGGGTGGGGATTTTCCAGGAAGATTGGACTGAGCCCCTCCTCCTTCGCCGGGGCGACAACTGCCTGGCCAAGGAGGACTTCCTAGCCCAGCTGGGGTTCTTTCAGGAAACCATCAGCAGTCTGCTAGGGGGCATTTTTGCAGGGAAGTTCCCTGCAGAACCCAGTTCTAGCCAGGTGTGCAGTTACTGCCCTTATCAAGGGATCAGCCGTAGGGAGGTGGGGATCGGATGAGTTTTGACCCAACACCGCAGCAGCTTGCAGCAATTCAGAGCATTGCTCAAGACACGGTGGTGACCGCGGGTGCAGGTTCGGGAAAGACCAAGGTCTTGGTGGAGCGGTTTATCTATCTCCTGGAGAATGGCTTTACCATGGACCAGATCGCCGCGATTACCTTTACCAAAAAAGCTGCTCAAGAGATGAAGGACCGCATCCGCCACGCCCTGCCCCATATGGAGGATTTGGTGGAAACAGCTCAGATTTCCACCATCCACAGCCTGTGCCAACGCATCATCTTGGAGCATCCTCGGGAGGCGGGCATCGACCCCCGCTGCCGGGTGGTGGAAGAATGGGAGGCAGATGCCATCCTCGTTCAGGTAATAACCGAGCTGGTCCAGAGCGTGGAACTAGAGGGGGAGTACCGCACCACGACAGATGCCGTTGAGCTCATCTACACCCTGTACAAAGAGATGCTCCGCCGGGGAGATACTTCCTTTCGAAAGCATTATCCCGCTGTGGACGTGGAGGGGGCTGTGGAGGAGCTGTGCCAGGTAGTGGAAAGCTTCCTCCGGGAGATGGGGAGAACTACCCTTACACAGCGGCAGGGAGTGGTCATAAGCCGGCTTGAGGCAAGGTGGCCCCAGATTAAAGTAGATCTCCAATCTGGGGGAGGGGTTTTTGTGGAGGATGGCCTAGAAGCCCTTGAGGATTTCCTGGGGGGAAATTGGGGCAAGCTGAAACCAGTGGTGGGTGAAGTGAAGGAAGCAGCGGGCGCGGTGCGCCTCGCGTTGCGGGAGAGCCAGGCAGCGTTAGTCCTCACTCAGTTAGGGGATCTCCTTGAACAAGTCCACCAGAGATACCGAGCTGCCAAGCGCAACCTGGGCATAATCGATTTTGGCGACTTAGAACTCACCGCAGCGGAGCTTCTTAAAGATCCCAACGTGGTGCGGGACTACGACTTCCGCCACGTCATGGTGGACGAGTTCCAAGACACAAACCCGGTGCAGATGCAAATCGTCCAGGGGCTGTGCAGTCAAGGCGCGAAGCTGTTTATCGTGGGCGATCCCAAACAGTCCATCTACCGCTTCCGGGGCGCAGAAGTGAAGGTATTTGCTAAAGCCCGGGAGGATATCACAGTTTCTGGCCAACATGTTCCCTTGGACACTAACTTCCGCTCTCGCCCCGAGATCATTAAGTTCACCAATGCCTTTTTTAAAGAACTCATGGAGGGCGATCCCATCGGCTACGAAAAGAGCCAGTATGACAAAGAAGCCGCGGGGCGGCCCTTGGTTCATGTTTTGGAGATCGATGGAGAGAACGCCAGCCTGGGGGAAGGCCGTGAGCTGGAAGCGGAACGCATTGCCTGGCAGATTCGGGAACTGGTAGACAGTGGGCGCTATGCTTACAAGCAAATCACCTTGCTATTCCGCACTCGTACCTATATGCGCATCTACGAACGGGCTTTGCAGGCAGCGGGTATCCCCTATGTGAACTTAAGCGGCCGAGGTTTTTACTCCCGTCAAGAAGTCCAGGACATCCTGAACTACTTTGCCTGGCTGGAAGATCCTGACGATTATGTGGCCAAGCTCGCGGTGCTTCGCTCACCCTTTTACAATGTCTCTGATGAAGGGCTGTACTGGGAACAGCAGGGCAAGCGAGAACATATGTCACCTGAGGATCGGGCAGGGGTTGAGCAGGCCCACCGGGATCGTGAGCATTTGGTGAAATTTGTAAGAACCCGGCCAGCCCCCTATGTTATGCAGGAGATGCTGGAACGGACAGACTATATTAGTACAACCTCCCGCTTGCCCTTTGGCGAGCAGAAGGCTGCGAACGTGGAGAAGCTCCTCCAGCAGAGCTGGGACTTGTTTACCCGGGGGCACATCTCCTGCGCGGATCAGCTGCAGTACATCTCCATTGTGCGCAGGGGCAGTGATGATGAAAGTGAAGCTCAGCTCGATGCGGAGCACGCGGATGTGGTGGTGATCCGCACCGTGCACGGATCCAAGGGCTTGGAGTTTCCAGTGGTCTTTGTCCCAGATACCAGCGGACGCCTTACCAAGAGCATGGGCGCACAAGTAGTCTACCATCCCCAAGTGGGATTGGCATACAAGGGCACCACCGCCTATGAAAGGGCAAAGGAGCTCCACGAAGCAGAGGAACTCAGTGAAGCCCGGCGCCTCTTGTATGTTGCCGTGACCAGGGCAGAGGAAGAGCTGTACCTCTGCGGCATTACGGGGGCGGCCACTTCGAAAAGCTGGTGGCAGTGGATCAGCGAGATTCTCCCCGTGGTCCCGGGCGAGCTCTACGATTTTGCCTCTCCCGCGGAGGCGCCACCCGCGGCCCTAGTGGAAGTGGGCCGGGAGGAAACCGCGGCAGGGGAAGAGCTCCTTGGCCCGCCGGCCCCAAGCTACACCCAGGTGGCTTTTTCCGTCACAGCCCTCATGACCTATGCCCGCTGCCCCCGGTGTTATTACCTCCGCTACATTCTGGGTATCCCAGAGCAGATTCGGGGCCTGGGGTCAGATGGGCAGGTGAAGGCGCCTTCCACTCGCTTGACAGGATTGGAGCGGGGGAACATCGTACACCGGGTGTGCGAGCGCATTTCTGACCCAGCTGAGCTTACGGAGTTAATTACCTTTGCAGCGGCCCTGGAAGGTGTAGTGTTGAGCCCCTCCCAGGTGCGGGACATTGCCAGCACTGTGCAGCCATACTTGGAGAGTCCCTTCTTTAAGAAGGTCCAGCGGGGCGAAACGGAGATTCACCGAGAATACGACTTTGCCGTTCCTTTAGGCACTAGGTTTGTAATAAATGGCACCATTGACCAGGTTTTCTTAGACGATGAGCTGGAAATCGTGGACTTTAAGTCAAACTGGATCCGCCCAGAAGAGGTACCCCAGGAAGGGGAGAGATACCGCTGGCAGCTCCGGGCGTACGCCTGGGCCGCGGCGAAGCTTTTTGGCCGCCCAGTGATTCGCTCTCAGGCCTACTTTCTCATACCCAACAGCGTGTTTGCCCTAGATGGGCCGGCCCTTGATTTGAATGCGGTGGAAGCGGATCTGCTCCATGCCTGTGAGAGTATTATCGCCGGGGAACAGCATGGGATAGCTGGGTTCCCCAGGAGTCCCCATTGCAGCGAGTGTGGGGAATGGGAGGAATGACCTTGGATTTTACCCACTGCAGCCTTGGCGCTGGGGTGCGCCTGCACCTCTGCGAAACAGACAAGTTCAACACAGTCACCTGCAAGCTGTTTGTTCAGCAAAACCTCGCCTCAGAGACCGCGGCAGCTACAGCCTTAATTCCTGCCATTTTGAAGCGGGGGTCCCAGAAGTTTCCCTCAACGCGGCAGATTGCCAGGGAACTGGAATACCTCCACGCGGCCAGCTTCAGCGCGGACGTGCTCAAGATCGGCGAGCGCCAGCTCCTAGAGTTCTACTTCGATATGATTGACCCCACCCTCCTTCCCGATGGGGACGAGAACTGGAAGCGGGGATTGGCCACCTTTTGGGATATTGCCTTCCATCCAGTAACTCAGGACGGCGCCTTTGTCTCAGAATACTTTGATCAGGAAAAGCTGAACCTCCGGCGGGAAGTGGAGGGCTTAATCAACGACAAGCGGGGCTACGCTTTGGCCCGGGCAGTGGAGTTAATGTGCAGTGAAGAACCTTACGGGGTTTACCGATACGGCAGTGTGCCGGCAATCGAGGCCTTGGAAAACGGTGCAGAGTACCGCTACTACCAGGAGCTCTTAGCCACACGCCCCATGGACATCTTCCTCGTGGGCCGGAACCTGGACTTGATAGCCAATGAAATCGCCCGCCTTGAGTTTCCCCGGAACGGCACGGCGCAGCTGGAACCGCCTGTGCTGCGGGAAGCAGCGGAGGAACGCTGGCACATAGAGGAGCTCCCTGCCCAGCAGTCTGTCTTAGTCTTGGGATATCGCACCAACTTACGCTACATGGGCCCGGGCTACTACGGGCTCGTGGTGATGAACGGCATCTTAGGGGGCTTCCCCCATTCCAAGCTGTTTGTGAACGTCCGAGAGCGGGCCAGCCTCGCCTACTACATAGGATCTTTCGTCGACGGCACCAAGGGCATCCTCATGGTGAACGGGGGGGTCAGCGCTGCAAAGGTTGAGGATGCAGTGCGGATCATTAAGGAACAGGTTGAAGCAGTCCAGCAGGGGGATATTACCGAAGAAGAGCTGGAGCTGACCAAGATTGGGCTGTGCAGCAGCATCGCTTCCATGGCCGATGACCCTGGTTCTATCATCGACCGGAACTTGGTGGGCTTGGTCAATGGGGAAATGCGTAGTTTTGACGATGTGCTAGGCGCTATCCGAAGCGTCACCGCGGAGGATGTGCAAAGGGCGGCGAAGGCCCTCAAGCTAGATACCATCTACGTCTTGCGGGGCAGCCTGGAGAAGGAGTGAGGCACGGTGGAAAAGCTGAAAACGCCAACAGGTGAGGATTTGCTCACTGGCTATCTCCCCAACGGCCTGCACTATGGCATTTTGCCGAAACGGGGTTTTGTGAAAAAGTATGCGGTCTTGGCAACGAAGTACGGCTCCCTGGACTCAAAATTCGAAGTTCCCGGAGAGGGCATTGTGGAAGTGCCCGATGGCATCGCTCATTTCCTTGAACACAAGCTTTTTGAAGAGCCAGAAGGGAATGTGTTCGATCGCTTTGCACAGTTGGGAGCGTCGGTAAACGCTTTTACAAGCTACACTCAAACGGCGTACTTGTTTTCCACAGTAGACTACCTCTCTGAGGCCTTAGCCCAGCTAGTTGACTTCGTGACCCACCCATATCTTACGGAAGAAAACGTGGAAAAAGAAAAAGGCATCATCGTGCAGGAGCTGCGCATGTATGAAGACCACCCTGATCGGCGCTTGCACCGCAACCTCTTAAATGCCCTCTACCACGAGAATCACATCCGTCTGGATATTGGTGGCACTCCTGAATCAGTGAACCGTATCACTGTGGACTGGCTTATGAAATGCTATCGCACTTTTTACCAGCCTACCAACATGGCCCTGTTTGTGGTGGGGGATGTAAGTCCTGAGGGCGTTCTCGATGTGGTTCAAGAACATTTCCCCAATGGGGCTGCCCAGCCCGTGGGCGAGCGGGTTTATCCAGAGGAGCCGCCCCACATCAATCAGGCTTGGGTTGAGGACCGGCTCAGCATCTCCCGGCCTCGGTGTGCGGTGGGCTTTAAGAACGTGCCCACCAGCGATGGGGAAGAGAGCTTGCGGCGCTACCTCACCATGGGTATTGCGTGGCGCTTGATCGCTGCCCGCAGTTCACCCCACTTTGAGCGGCTGTATAATGCAGGGCTCATCGATGACTCTTTTGGGGCCAGCTTCAGCACAACTCCCTATTACAGCTACTCCGTGGTCACTTCTCAAACGGACGATCCAGAGCGGTTTGTCGAGGAGATTAAGGCAATTGTAAGGGAAGTCCAGGGTGGGCCTGTTCCTGAAGCGGATGTGGAGCGCCTTAAGCGCCAGCTTTACGGCGGGTTTATTGCGTCCTTCGATTCCCTAGAGTACACCGCGAACAGTTATATCGCCCACTACTTCAACGGCACGCCCTACCTTAGGTACCTCTCCATCCTGCAATCCATCACCGCACAAGAGGTGCAGGAAGCGGCCGTGAACTATCTGGATCTGGAGAACTCTGCTGTCTCCGTCTTGCTGCCCACGGAGGGGGAAGGACATGGCCAAGGATGAACTGCGCCGCCGGCTCAAGCAGGAACGGCGGGCAGTGCCTGAAGCTTTGCGGGAAGAATGGGACCAGGCCCTGTGTGAACACCTCACTGGGTGGGAGGTTTACCGTGAGGCCAAGCGCTGCATGACCTACTTGGCTTTCGCTTGGGAGATTAACACCTGGCCCTTGGTAAAGCGCATGTGGAAGGATGGGAAGGAAGTGTATGTGCCCGTTACTAGGCCTGGCCGCAGGCTTGTCCCGCTGTTGTTTGGGCCGGACACTAAGCTTGCTAAGGCCCCTTTTGGCATGGAAGAGCCTGTGGACAGCCCAGAGCTCCATCCTGGCGAACTTGACTTGGTGATTGTGCCAGGATTGGCTTTTTCCCCAGAGGGGTACCGCATTGGCTTTGGCGGCGGGTACTACGACCGCTTTTTGCCCCAGGCAGGGGGAGTGAGCGTTGGGGTGTGCTACAGCCAGTTCATCCAGCCCTTGCCTGTGGAGCCCTGGGATGTGCCTGTGGAGTACCTCTGCACCGAGCTTGGCATAAGGAGGAAACAGTTTCCCTCTGAAGAAATAACCCCTTAACAGAAGGGGGTATGCGTGTGGAGGATAACTTCATTCTCGCAATTGACCAAGGAACGACTGGCAACACCGTGATGCTCTTTGATGCCTGGGGAAAAGTGAAGGGGCGCGTCTATAAGGAGTTCACCCAGCATTATCCCCGTCCAGGTTGGGTGGAACATGATGCAGAGGAGATCTGGCGGGATTGCTGCGCGTTGCTGGACGAGATTGTGGCCCAGACAGGGATCAAACCGCAGCAGATTGCGGGGATTGGCATCACCAACCAGCGTGAGACAGTTGTCTTGTGGGATCGGGCCACCGGCAAACCTGTGGCTCCTGCCATTGTCTGGCAGTGCCGGCGGACAGCTCCGCTCTGCGATGAGCTGCGGGAACGGGGATTGGCCCCGGTTTTTCGCGCCAAGACCGGGCTGGTCTTGGACGCATATTTTTCTGGAACGAAGCTGAAGTGGCTGTTAGACAGCGATCCTCACCTGCGGGCCCGGGCGGCCCGGGGGGAGCTTGCCTTTGGCACCATGGATTCGTGGCTGATCTACAACCTCACCGGGGGCGAAGTGCATGTTACCGATTATTCGAACGCCTCCCGAACTCTGCTCTTCAACATCGAGGAGCTGAAGTGGGACCAAGAGCTGCTGGAGATCTTGGATATCCCTCCAGCGGTCCTTCCAGAGGTGCGATCCTCCAGCGAGGTTTACGGCCGAACGGCAGCTATTGGCTGTTTTCCCGCGGGTATACCCGTTGCAGGAGCAGCAGGGGACCAACAGGCAGCCCTCTTTGGACAAGCATGCTTTAGCCCTGGCATGGTAAAGGCCACTTTCGGCACAGGGGCATTTATCCTTATGAACACCGGTGAGAACCTAGTCTCTTCAGAGCGGGGGCTGCTCACCACCATCGCCTGGGGGCTTCAGGGAAAAGTGGAGTACGCCTTGGAGGGGAGCGTGTTCGTGGCTGGTGCCGCCGTGCAGTGGCTCCGGGATGAACTGAAGATCATTGAGAAGTCCTCAGAGACGGAGGGGCTTGCCCTGTCTGTGCCAACAACTAACGGCGTCTATCTAGTCCCCGCCTTTGTGGGCCTAGGAGCTCCCTATTGGGATCCTTACGCCAGAGGGACCATCCTGGGTATGACCAGAGGCACGAATCGAGCCCACATTGTCCGGGCGGCCCTGGAATCCATTGTCTACCAAACCAGGGACGTGGTGGAGTTAATGGCGGAAGATGCGGCGCTGCCCATTGTTGAGATGAAGGTGGACGGCGGTGCCTCTGTGAACAACTTTATCTGCCAGTTCCTAGCGGATCAAACCAGCACGCGAGTGTGCAGGCCTGAGACTTTTGAGACCACGGCCCTGGGTGCCGCGTACCTTGCAGGCCTTGCGGTGGGCTTGTGGCCAGACCAACAGGCTATTGCAGATAACTGGCGCTGTGACCAGGAATACCAGCCAGCGGGGGATCGGGTGCGCCAAACAGTGCTCTACCGCGGTTGGAAACGGGCCGTAGAGCGGTCCAGAGGTTGGGATATCCATGACCAAGACTGACAGACTCCGTGACGAAAAACTCTTGCGCTTTCGCGCTGCCTTGGCCAAAAAACCGGTGATTGCGGGCCTTAAGGGCATTGAACACGTGCAGGCTGCTGCTGATCACGGCATTTTGGCCTGCTTTTACCTAACAGGGAACATCTTCGACCTCAGGGAGCTGGCCAAGGTCTGCCGGGCCAACGGGCAGATGATCTTTGCCCATGTGGACCTGATAAACGGGATCGCGAAAGACAGTCACGGTATGATGATGCTTGCTGATGAACTCCAAGTTGATGGGGTGCTCACCACCCGCAGCCACCTCATAACAGCAGCCCAGAAAGCTGGGCTGCTGGGGATCCAACGCCTATTCATGTTAGATTCTGAGGCGCTGCAGACGGGGCTGAAAATGATCCAGGTATCCCATCCCGATGCGGTGGAGCTGCTGCCCGCGCCCATCCTCCCATATATTGCGAGCCGGCTTCCCCAAAAACTGCCGCCGATCATCGCTGGGGGGTTGGTGGAAACCCCTGAAGAGTTAGACATGGTGCTGAAGACACCGGTGGTAGCTGTGTCTACTAGTCAAATGAGGTTGTGGAGTTATAGAAAGGAGTCGTAGGGATGGACCAGAAGTGGCTGAGAGAGCAGACCCAAGAGCTGGAACTAGCCCTTGCCGAGCAAGGTTTTCGGGGCAGCGTGCCCATGGTGGTGGATCGCCAGCCTCCCCAGGTGGCGGAGGTCCCTGAAGGCAAGCTCAACCTGGCAAGGTTCATTGACCATACGCTGCTCAAGCCAGATGCGAGCCGCTTGGCAGTGAAGCAGATTTGTGAAGAGGCCCGGGAGTATCAGTTCCGGTCCGTGTGTGTAAACCCAGTGCATATCCCCTATGTTGCTGAACTGCTCCAGGGCACTGCGGTACGGCCATGCACGGTTATCGGCTTCCCCTTAGGAGCCTCCACTACTTTGACGAAAGTCATGGAAGCCCGGGATGCCATCGCAAACGGTGCCCAGGAACTGGATATGGTCCTGAATGTGGGTGCCTTGGTTGAAGGGGATTATGCCGCTGTGTTAAGCGACATTAAGGCTGTGCGGGATGCAGCCCCAGGGGTGGTGTTAAAGGTCATTCTCGAAACAGGCCTCCTAACAAAAGAGCATATTGTGCGAGGTTCCATTTTGGTTAAGATGGCTGGGGCAGACTTTGTCAAGACGAGCACCGGCTTTGGCCCTGGGGGAGCAACCGTAGAGGACATTCGGATTATGCGGGCTGTGGTGGGGCCCGACTTTGGCGTGAAAGCGTCAGGGGGTGTGCGGGACTACGAAACAGCAGTGGCCATGATTCGGGCCGGTGCCACCAGGATCGGGACCAGTTCTGGGACAGCCATCATCAGAGGCGTGGAAGGTGCAGGTGAATACTAGATGGCCCGTAGATCTATCTATGTGGCGCTGTTCGCTGCGTGCCTGGCTCTGAGCCTGTGGCATGGGCAGGCCGTGCAAGCGAAACAGCCAGGTGCCTGGGTTACTTATGACCGGGCCATTGCCGACCTGACCTGGGTTGCAGAACAAGGAGAGTTTCGGAGCGAGCTCTCCGGCACCTTTTCCCTGCGGGCACCTGAGGAGTTCTCCTTTGCCTATCAAGAGTCAAACCTGTCCCTGAGGCGCATCAGGGGATACCGAAACTTCACTGCCACCCAGTTCCAAGCGCAAACTGCCTACGGCTACGGTGGATATCCCCTCTTTGAGCTGTGGAAGGCGTACTTTTGGCCCCTAACCCAGATCCATCAGGAGCCCCTGGTGTTTGTGGCTGCGGAGCGGCTAGCTCACAGGGATGTGGACCGCTATTATCTAGAGTCAGACCCCAGGAAGGTTGTGTGGATCGATCAGCAGACCAATATCCCCCTCTTGATCATGGAAGGGGAGCAGGCGAGCCTCTCGGTGACAAACTACCGCTTTGACTCTGGGGATACGCAGCAGTACCGCTACGTGGAGCTGGAGTTAGGCGGAGAGGGGGTTTCTGGCAAACTCACCCTGTGGTGGGGGGATTTTGCCGCGTGGGTTCCTGTGGAGATGGTGATCACAGAGGGAAACTTGACCAACACCTTGACATTCCGAAACTGGGAACTGCATACTGATCAGGTGGGCGATCTGTCCATCCTCAAGACTCTGGAATGGGAAATCAGTTTGGGAGAAACTGCATACAACTTGGGGCAGTGGGAAGATGTCATCGCTTCGTTTTCCAAAGTGGTGGACATTGACCCCTATTACCTGCCTGGTTACTTCTTCCTAGCACATGCGTTCTACTTTATGGACAACTACTTCGGGGCAGTAGAAAACCTCCAGCAGGGGCTGATGCTCCAGCCAGATAATGCCCTTCTCCTGAACAACTTGGCCTACATCTACATGGAGCGCCGCGTTAACCTGGGGGAAGCGGTGAGGATGGCAGAACAAGCGGTAGCCCAGAGCCGGCGGGCTGTCTACCTGGATACGCTCGGGTATGGTTATTTCCTGTTAGGGCAGTATGATCTCGCACAGGCAATCTTGGAAGAAGCCCTGGCTGCCGTGGATGAATCTGTCAGCGCAGAGAGCCGCGGGGAGATTGAGCTTCACCTAGAAATGGTGTATCATGCATTGGAGGGTGATTGACGGTTCCATGACTGACCACTATTACACCCAGTCCCCCAGTTCCCAGCATGACGTCGGGGAGTTTCAGGCAGTACTCAGAGGAAAGGAGTACCGCTTCCAGACTGATGCAGGGGTCTTTTCCCGGCAAGGGATCGATAAAGGGACAGCCCTGCTTATCGAAGCTTTGCGGTGCAGGCCTGGGGACACAGTCCTTGATCTTGGCTGCGGGTACGGCCCTATCGGCATCGCCGCAGCAGATTTGGTTGGCCCCACGGGCCATGTTTACCTCACAGACGTGAATCAGAGGGCAGTGGGCCTTGCGCGGCAAAACCTCCGCTTGAATCACATTACCAACGCTACAGTCCTTGGGGGCGAGGAAGAGACGGTTTGGCCCCCAGAGGATGTAGATTGGATCGTAACCAACCCGCCCATCCGGGCAGGTAAGGCCGTGGTGTACGGCTTAATGGACGAAGCTTACAACCGCCTCAAACCTGGCGGAGGGCTGATGGTTGTGATCCGCACCAAACAAGGAGCCGCGAGCCTGGAAAAACACCTTACAGCACTCTTTGGGGGATGTGAGACCATCGCCCGGGGTTCTGGATTTCGGGTTTTTTTCTGTCGTAAACACCTCCACTCCTGAATATGTTCTTAGGAGCATGGGGGTGTTTGTATGCGTGTCTACGTTGTCCGCCTGGGCACGGTGCTGTGGTGGGTGTTCTCCTCCCTTGCGGTGGGCATGGTTGCGGGAGTCTTTTCTGGAGGCTACATCCCTGCGGCAAGCTATGCTCCAAACCAGGCTTCTGGGCTGACAATCGTGATTGATCCAGGCCACGGAGGCATTGACCCGGGAGCAGTCAGCAGCGGCGGCCTCTTAGAAAAGGACATTGTGCTGGCCATTGCCCGGGAGCTGGAGGTGCTCCTGAACAAGGCGGATATTAAGACGGTCATGACGCGCCGGGGCGACTATGACCTGGCCGACAACGTCCAGCAAAACCTCTTGGAGCGCAAGCGCCAAGATTTGCAGCGCCGGGTAGAGCTGGCAGAGGACAGCAATGCGGGCCTCTACATCGCTATCCACGCAAACTACTTCCCATCCTCCGTTTGGTCAGGGGCCCAGACCTTCTACTATGAGGGACAGGGCGAGAGCAAGCGTTTGGCAGAGGCGATCCAAGCCGAGCTTGTACAGGCCCTGGGCCCCAACAAACGCCTGGCTCGCCCGGGAAACTTCAGGGTCCTCCGGGATACGTCCATGCCCGCTGCTTTGGTGGAGGTAGGGTTCCTCTCCAACCCGAGGGAAGCCGCCCTTTTGGGGGATCGCAACTACCAATCCCGGGTGGCAGCAGCGATTTACAGCGGCATTTTGCGGTATTTAGGTTTATAGTTGAGGGATGTCTGTGTATCCGAAACTTACAGTGGATTTAGCTAAACTGCAGCACAATATGGCTGCCATAGTGGAGATGTGCCGGCCTTTTGGCATATCCAGCTTTGGCGTTACGAAGGTGTGCTTGGGCTGGCCAGAAGTGGGACAGGCTCTTCTAGAAGGTGGAGCCATTGGCTTGGCCGACTCCCGCCTTCGCAATCTCAGGCGCCTCAAAGAGGCAGGGCTCTCCCCGTTAATGCTCCTCCGCAGCCCAGCCCTAAGTGAGGTGGAGGAAGTTGTAGAAACCGCGCAGATCAGCCTGAACTCGGAAAAGGCTGTGCTCAAAGCCCTGAGCGATGCAGCAGCGGCCCGGGGAGTGGTGCACCAAGTTCTTCTCATGGTGGACTTGGGGGATATGCGGGAAGGGGTATGGGACGACAAGCTGTTGGACTTATACGCCTATGCTAGAAAGCTGCCGGGCATCGAGGTATGGGGGTTGGGCGCGAATTTTGCCTGCTTAAACGGATCTCCGCCGTGGCGAGGGCAGTACCAGCGCTTAGCAGAGCTGGCTCAGGCCTGCGGGGATCCCAGCTTGGTGATATCTGGAGGCAACTCAAGTACGCTGCACATCATCAGGCAGGGCCTGTGGCCTGGGGAGTGGACAAGCCATGTCAGCAATCTTCGCATCGGGGAAAGCGCCTTTCTCGGATGGGATATTATTGATCAGACACCCCTCCCAGGCTGCTACCAAGATGTGTGCCGCCTGCTGGGGGAAGTAATTGAAGTGCAGGATAAACCAACGCCCCAGGGCCTGCGGCGCCGGGCATTGGTGGCCCTGGGCAAGCAAGATCTGGGAACAGGGAGCATCAGGCCCATCCAGGAAGGTATGGAAGTGAAAGGGATTACCAGCGATCACGCGGTGGTGGATGTCACCGGGGGCCCTCACGTAGAGGTAGGCAGCGTGCTGGCCTTCGCCGTAGACTATTGGGCCCTCCTCGCACTTTGTACCTCTCCGTATGTTATAAAAGAGGCATTTCGTTAACATTGCCGTGAAGGAAATCCTATGATAGTATATTTAAGGACCATGTAGTGTAGGAGGTAATATTAGTGCATAGATGGCAGGAAAGAGTTAGAGAAATAGTCAACCACGAGCTTTCCGTGACCACGTTGGCCGCGTTTAACACAAACGTGGATGCGGTGGTTCACCTCACCAATGAACACGTTGCTGAGCTTTGCCAGGATCCTCAGGTTAGCTTGGACGAAGTGAACAAGATTGCCAGCGATGATATCCTAGAGATCCATACCGCCAACGAGTTTGTGGCAGTGCTGAAGGGTGCTCTAGGTTACGGCAAATCTTCATATGTTATTCTCCGCAATCATGAGCTTCTCGACTGGCTCGATGAGAAGTTCCCCAGCCGCAGGGCAAGCATGGGGGGCCAGGCTGGAGTTATTGCCAACCAGATGGCCGCACTTGGTGCTAGGTCGCTGGTCTACACCTCTTTGCTCTCTCAGAAACAGGTGGATATGTTCTTCCCCGCGGTCCAGGTCCCTGTGGTGGACAACGGCCTAAAGGTCGTGCCTGTGGGCGAGGCAGTAAACCCTTCTCATCAGACGAAGGTCAACTGGATTTTTGAGTATCCTAAGAATGCTGAGTACGACTTCTGCGGCGAGACTGTAAGAACACCCCGGGCAAACCGGGTGATCGTGGCCACACGCCCCGCGGGCGTAGTCATGGGTTTCTCCGATGAAATCGCCCCTCACCTCCCAGAGTTAGGCCAGAAGATTGATGTGGCTTTCTTAGCGGGTTACCACTACGCGTCCCCAGATCCCGAAAGCCTCAATGCGTACCTGAAAGAGAGCATGGCCAGCGTACACAGCTTGAAAGAGGCTAACCCTAAACTGCGCCTCCACTATGAGTACGTTCCCATGAGCGATGAGAACGCGGAGAAGACCGTGCTCAAGACTATTGCTCAAGAGATTCAGTCGTTCGGGATCAATGAAAACGAGATCAAGCGCGTATTGAGCGAGTTCGGCTTCCAAGGGGAGTGCGAGGCGATTGCCTCTGACGAGCGGGCCTTCTGCCTATACCGCGGCGTACTGTGCCTCTCTAAGGCCCTGGGCTTTGAGCGCATTCAGCTCCACAACTTAGGGTACTATGTCTTGGTGCTGAAAAAGCCGTATGCAATTGATCCAGAACTGGTCCGTGACGCCTGCTTGTTTGCTTCCTCCGTGAATGCCATTAAGGCCAAATACGGCGGATATGTGAAGGCCGAACAGCTGGCAGAAGCAGGGGAAATCCCCCTTTCCGACATTGGCTTAGAGCAGCTTCGCCTCTGCGGCGTGGAAATGCGGAGTATGGGCATTGAGCTCCCCGAAGACTTCGAAACCACGGGCATTGCGGACATGGGAGATCACTATCTCTTAGTGGTGCCTGCCCACGTGGTCCCCAATCCTGTGAGCACGGTGGGTATGGGTGATACCATCTCCTCCTCTTCGTACGCCTATGAGTGCAAGTTCCACACCGCGGGAAGAATTATAGGCTAATAAACAGGATTTGCACCCAACTTAGCGAAAGATCATTTGATAGGCAGCGAGTGACGGATGGGGGTATGTTAAGGTGCGTGTTTTAATTATGCACTCCGGCGAGGGCAAAATTGCGGATTTGGCACAGTCCCTGCAGCGGTCTTTTGAGAAAGAAGGCAGTAGAGCCGACCTAGTCTCAGCCGCTGAAGGGAGTACCCCGATCAGCAGTGCACCATACGATCTAGTTTGCCTGCTCAGTTCCTTCAGCGGACTGTTTAAGCCGAAAGTGCCTGTGGAGATAGACAATATTCTGAAGCGGTGTACCCGCTTAGAAGGGAAGAAGGGTGCAGCCTTTGTCCCAGCGAAACTGGGCTCCACCAAAGCCCTCAGACTCCTAATGAGCCTCATGGAAAGGCAGGGCATGATCGTTGACTACTTCAGTACGCTAAGCTCTCCAGCGGACGCCCAAAGTGCGGCACAGCGCTTAGCAAGTACAGCCCGGTAGCAGGAGCAAAAGAAGCCGCTTCCGTTCTTACGGGAGTCGGCGTTTCTTTTTCTATACATCTAACCGAGGGAGGTTATATATGTTTCGGTTTAAGCAGGAATTGCGCATACCTGGGCCCACGCCAGTACCCCCCCAAGTCCTGGCTAAAGCCAGCTCTCCCATGATCAACCACCGGGGCAGTGTATTCAAGGAAAAACTGCCTCAAATCCTCAGGCGGCTGCAGCCGCTGTTCGGCACCACAGAGCAAGTTTATATGGTAACCGGTTCAGGTACTGCCGGGATGGAGATGGCCGTTGCCAACCTTGTTTCCCCAGGAACCCCTGTGCTGTGCCTAGTGGGCGGTTTCTTTGGCGAACGGTGGGCCAAAATGTGCAGGGCGTATGGTGGGGAAGTGCATGAGCTTTCCTATCCGTGGGATACCGCGGCCAGCCCCGATCAGGTTCGGGAGTATCTCCTCAGCCATCCAGAGATCGAAGTGGTGTTTGCCACACACAATGAATCTTCCACAACAGTAATCAATGATATCCAGGCCCTGGCAGAGGCCCGTGGCAGCCACCAAGCCCTCTTAGTGGTGGATGCGGTCAGCTCCTTGGGTGGAGTGCCCTTTGCCATGGACGAATGGGGTGTGGACGTGGTGGTGACCGCTTCGCAGAAGTGTCTCATGGCCCCGCCTGGGCTTGCCTTTGTATGCTTCTCAAAGCGGGCCAGGGAAAAGGCCAGGGCAAGTTCGGGGAGCCGCTACTACTTCGACCTGGAAATCTACGATGCCTACTTCCAGAGGCAGGAGCCCCCTTATACGCCTAGTGTTTCCCTGTGTTTCGCCTTGGACGAGGCCTTAAATATCCTGGAAGCAGAGGGGCTGGAACGGGCCTTTGCTCGGCACCTGTTGATGCGGGATATGGTGCGCGCTGGAGTACGGGCCTTAGGACTGGAACCGTTAACGGAAGATAAATGTGCTTCTCCCACAGTTACGGGGGTAAAGCTTGCCCATGCAGATGCTTTCCGGGCGGAGATTCGGGAAAAATATGGAGTGGAGTTTGCTGGAGGGCAAGGCCCCTTTGCGGGGAAGATTTTCCGCATCGGCCACATGGGGTACGCGACTCCCTTAGACATGCTTACCAGCCTGGCGGTGTTAGAGATGAGCCTGGATATGCCAGGCGCGGCCACCAGTGCGGCAGAGAGAGTCTGGAAACAGGCCCAATAGGAGGAAGCCTAGTGCGCTTTACAGTTCGTGACGCAGTCGACATTTTGGTAGTGGCATATGTGATCTACCGGGTCATTTACGCCATCCAAGGCACTCGCGCCATCACGTTAGTCAAGGGGCTGGCAGTAGTCTTTGCCAGCAGTGTGGTAGCCCGCGCCTTGAAGCTGCGCACTATTACTTGGCTTTTGGATAATGTGACCACTGCAGTGATTGTAGCTCTGCCAGTGGTGTTTTATCCTGAATTGCGCCGCACCTTGGAAGAAATCGGCCGAGGACAGTTCCTGGCCAGATGGCGGAGCGGCTCTGCCTCTCCCTATGCGGAGGTAAGCGGAGTTGTGGCCCGGGCTGCCGCGGCTCTAAGCGCGCAGCGCATTGGAGCGCTGATTGTCCTCCAGCGGGAGCTGGGCTTAAAAGAGTACATCGATTCAGGGATCGCCTTGGATGCGTTGGTCAGCGAGGAACTACTGCGGAACATCTTTGAACCGCGCAGCCCCCTCCACGATGGGGCGGTGATCATCCAAGGCAACCGGATCAGAAGTGCCCGGTGCGTCTTGCCCCTCACCAGCGGCGACCTTGGGAGCGGGGTAGGAACGAGGCATAGGGCTGCAGTAGGACTAGCAGAGCAATCTGATGCGGTTGTGGTAGTGGTTTCAGAGGAGACGGGAATTATTTCCCTGGCCGTTGGCGGGCGGCTTCAGCGCTACTTCAACGAAGCCCGTCTAAGAGAGCGCTTAGAGTATCACCTGCAAAACAAAGGTGAACGGCGCTTTACCTTTGGAGGTGATTACTAGGTGCGCAGGCTGCGTAATCTTTGGACTCACCTCACCGAACCACACATTTACTGGCGCCTGTTTTCCCTTGCCCTGGCAGTGATCCTTTGGCTGTTAGCCGCGGGGGAAGGCGACTTAGGCGGCACGGAGCGGGTGTTTTCCCTACCACTTACTGCCCGGAACCTGCCCGCGGATCAAGCCCTCATTGATCCCCTACCTGTTGCCCGGGTTAGGCTGCGGGGGCTCAGCCCCATCTTGGCCTTAGTGGAAGATGACCTGCAGGCGTTCATTGACTTATCTGGGGCAGAGGAAGGCCGCAGCAGTTATGAAGTGGAAGTCCCGGCCCCTGTAGGGGTGGAGGTTGTGAGCATCGCCCCCGCGCGGGTTACTGTCCGGACTGAGCAGGTCTTGGCAGATGCGTTCCCTGTGCGGGTAGGTTTGCTAGATGTATATCCCCGTGCCTTAACTTTCCAGGTGAAACCTAATCCTGCGGAAGTTTTGGTGACGGCTCCCCGCAGTATTGTGGCGCAGGTGGATCAGGTAGTGGCATATATTAGTGTGGATGAAATTGCCGATGACCTAACCGCTGTAGTGCCCTTAACAGCCATTGATCAGGCAGGTAGGCCTGTTCAAAACGTTCAAATCAATCCACAGGAGATTACTCTCACAATCGAGCAAGTCTATGCAGAGGAGCCAGAGGGGGAATCTTGATGAAGCGTATGTTTGGTACCGATGGAGTACGGGGGGTTGCCAACGAAGAGTTAACCCCAGAGATAGCTTTCGCTCTAGGACGAGCAGGGGCCTTGGTGCTGTCTAGGGGCCGGAGCAGTGAGAGTGGGAAGGCCAAAGTGTTGATCGGCCGGGATACGCGCATCTCCGGAGAAATGCTGGAAGCGGCCCTGGTGGCAGGAGTCACCTCCGCTGGGGCTGATGCGGTGCTGGTAGGGGTCATGCCCACCCCAGCAGTGGCCTTTCTTACCCAGGAGCTGAAGTGTGATGCAGGGGTAGTGATCTCCGCTTCCCACAATCCGGTAGAAGATAATGGCATTAAGTTCTTCGCGGCCAACGGTTTTAAGCTCCCAGATGAGCTGGAGGATGAAATCGAAGCCTTGGTACACAACCCGCCCAACGGCCCCCGGCCCATTGGAGCTGAGGTGGGCAGGGTAATTCGCTGCGAGGACGGCCTGCGGAGGTACATCGCCTATCTCTGCCAGGCAGTACCTGTTGATCTAAAAGGGATTCACGTGGCTTTGGACTGTGCCAACGGCGCGGCATCCGCGTGCGCCCCGGAAGTATTGCGCCGCCTAGGGGCCCGGGTGACTGTGATCCACAACGATCCTGATGGGACTAATATTAACTTAGAATGCGGTTCTACCCACCCTGAAAGCGTGCAGGCCTTAGTACAGGCGGTTGGGGCTGATCTGGGGATAGCGCACGATGGTGATGCGGACCGAGTGATCGCGGTGGATCATACGGGAGCACTTGTGGACGGGGACAGGATCTTGTCCATCTGCGGGCTTGATCTCCTTAGCCGAGGAGAGCTGGCTCAGGGTAAAATCGCTGCTACTGCTTATTCCAACGGCGGGCTCATCAAGGCCTTCAGGGATGCAGGGGGAGATGTGGTAATTACGCAGGCGGGGGACCGGTATGTCCTCGAGGCTATGCTGAAGGAAGGCTTAGTGCTGGGAGGCGAGCAGTCGGGGCACATCATCTTCCTGCGAGACAGCACTACCGGGGACGGCATCCTTAGCGCGCTGAAGCTCCTGGAGGTTATGGCCCGGACTGGAAAGCCTCTGGCAGAATTGGCAAAGGTTATGCCTGTATTCCCTCAAGCCCTAGTTAATGTGCGAGTCAGGGATAAGAATGGCTGGGACAGCACCCCAGAAATCGCTGCTACAGTGGAAGAAGCGAAGCAAGCCCTCGCCCCAGAGGGGCGGATTTTCATCCGGCCTTCTGGGACCGAACCGGTGATCCGCATCATGGGTGAGCATCCCAACGGTGAGTTGGTCAACTCTACTGTGCAAAAGGTGGCAGAATGCATTCAAATCTGCTTGGGGATGGACTGATGAGTATTCTAGGCTGCGGCGTGGACATTGTGGAAACTGAACGGATCGCCAAGGCCGTGGCTAGAACCCGGTTCCAGGAGCGAGTTTTCTCCCAGGCTGAACGGGAACAGCTTGCGGGTAAGGGGACGCAGTCGTGGGCGGGGCGCTTTGCCGCTAAAGAGGCGGTGATGAAAGCCATTGGCACAGGCTGGAGCCGGGGAGTTGGCTTCGGGCAGATTGAGATCCTTACCCTAGAGACAGGCCGCCCTATAGTCAAACTCTCCGGCACAGCCCTGGAAATCAGCCGAACACTTGGTGTGAAGGAAATCTTCGTGAGCATTTCGCACAGCCGCGATTATGCCGTCGCCTTTGCGGTGGCAGTAGGTGAGGAGATGTGATATGCAAGTCGTGACTGCTTTGGAGATGCGGAGACTCGATGAGGAAGCCATTCACAAGATCGGCATTGCCAGCTTGGCCTTGATGGAAAACGCAGGCGCGCAGGCCGTGCGCTTTCTCGTGGACAAGTTTGGGCCCTTAAAGGACAAGCGGGTACATATTTTGGTGGGCCCGGGCAACAACGGCGGGGACGGGTTGGTGGTAGCTCGCCACCTGCTCAACTTGGGAGCAAGGCCTAAGGTGTACCTTACCCACCCAGAGGATAAGTGTTCCCAGGAGTGCCAGGTTAACTTGGAGATTTTCCGCCGCTTGGATGGGGAAGTTGTATCCTTAGACACATCACAACGGCGCAACCTCAAGTTTAGCCTTTCCTTTGCAGATGTGATTGTGGACGCCATCTTGGGCACAGGCGCGCAAGGGCCCCTCAAGGGCACCTTAGGGGAGATTGTCTCGGTTGTGAATGAAGTGCGGCGCCCTGTGGTGGCAATCGATGTCCCCACAGGAGTGGACGCCACCACCGGGGAGGTGGCAGGCCCCGCAGTGGAGGCGGATTTCACTGTGGCTTTAGGGTTTCTCAAACAGGGTTGTTTGTTCTACCCCGGCCGCAGCTATGTAGGGGAATACGCAGTGCTGGATATCGGTATTCCCGTTAAGCTTGCTCAGGGCATTCAGCGGTTTCTTTTAGACCGTGATGACCTGGCCAAGCTGCCGCCCCGGCCTCCATGGGGGCACAAGGGCACCTTCGGCCATACTTTGGTAGTTGCCGGTTCAGTGGGCATGGCTGGGGCAGCGGCCCTATGCGCCAAGGCCGTGTATCGGGGTGGAGGGGGCATGGTGACCTTGGCTGTCCCTGCCTCTATCGTTCAGCGCTTCTCTCCAGATGAAGTCATCGTAAAGCCAATTCCAGATACCCCAGAAGGCACGCTAGGGAGCCCCAGCATTGAGTCACTACGAGAACTTCTGAAGGGGAAGGATGTCCTCGCGGTAGGGCCGGGCTTGTCGAACAGGCCTGAGGTAAAACAGGTAGTAGAATACCTCCTCCGGTCTTGGACAGGGCCAGCAGTAATCGATGCGGACGGGCTGAACGTACTCGCTGACGAGTTTGTCATGTCTCTCACCCCCGAGCAGCGCCGGGGCTGGGTGCTTACACCCCACCCTGGGGAGATGGGGCGCTTGATTGACAGGCCGCCCCAGTGGGTCAATGCCCACAGGGGAACGGTTGGGCAAGAGCTTGCTTCCCGCTGGGGAGTGACGGTACTTCTCAAGGGGGCACCTACGGTAATAAGCGGGCCAGGCCGAATATATATTAGTACAGCCGGAAACTCTGGTATGGGCTCCGCTGGGATGGGCGATGTGCTCACCGGCGTGATCGCCGCGTTCATCGGTCAGGGGATGGAGCCCTTAGAGGCTGCAGCCCTAGGGGCCTATGTACATGGGCTGGCCGGAGATGCTGCTGGCGAAAAGGGCAAGCGGGGCCTTACCGCGAGTGATTGCCTCGCGGCTGTGCAGTTGATTCTAGATTGAAATTGGAGTGTAACCCATGAGTAAGCTTACTAGATCAGTCTGGGCCGAAGTTAACCTCCAAGACATTGCCTTTAACACACAGCAGATCCGCAGACTGATCGGAGACAGCCAGTTGATGGCAGTGGTAAAGGCAAACGCCTACGGCCACGGCGCTTTGGAAGTTGCCCATACAGTCCTGGCCAACGGTGCCAGCTGGTTGGCGGTCGCGATTCCAGAAGAAGGGGTGCGCCTGCGCAGGGCAGGCATTGCTGCGCCCATATTAGTGCTAGGTGCAGTGGGCCCAGAAGAGGTAGAGGTTTGCGTTGCGAAGGATTTGGCGGTCACTTTATATGAGCCGCAGATTGCCCGCATCTTGGCCAACACTGCTCGTAAGCTCCAGAAGGCAGCAAAAGTCCACATCAAGGTGGATACGGGAATGAGCCGCTTGGGGATACCCGATGGGGCCGCTGTAGAGTTCATCCGCAGTGTGGCCCGGCTACCGGGGATTGAAGTGCAGGGCGTATTTACCCACTTCGCCGATGCGGAGAATCCCAACCAGGAATACCTCCACTGGCAGTGGCAGCGCTTTGAGCGGGTGATCGCCACCCTGAAGCGGGATGGGGTGCACATTCCATGCTGCCATGCGGCCAACACTGCCGCCACATTGTTCTTCCCTGAGTCACACCTAGATATGGTCCGGGTAGGGCTGGGGCTTTATGGCATGTACCCCAATGGCCGCAGTTCCATACCCCTGAAGCCCGCGCTGTCCCTTAAGACTCGCATCGCCGCGCTAAAGCGCGTTCCCGCGGGTACCCCGGTAAGCTATGGCTGTACATATGTCACCTGGAAGGACACTACTCTCGCAGTCTTGCCCATTGGTTACGCAGATGGGCTTTCCCGCAAGCTCAGCAACATAGGCCACGTGCTCATTGCAGGCCAGCCCTGCCCCATTGTGGGGAAGGTGACCATGGACCACACTATCGTAGATGTGGATCACCTACCTGTCTCCGTTGGGGATGAGGTGGTGCTCATAGGCAGTTCGGGCCAGACCAAGATAACTGCAGATGATTGGGCTCGGTGGATGGATACCATCAACTATGAAGTGACGTGTTTAATCAGCAGCCGGGTGGAGCGGGTTTACACTTGATGGGCGGAGGTGGAAGCATGCCTGAAGCAGAAGAGGTAACTATGGAAGATGTGTTCCGTTTATACCAGCGGAAAGTGGCTCTCCTGTCTAGCGCGCAAAAGGAGAAGCTCTTGGCTGCCCGTGACGAGGGCATGTCTCCCTTTGTCATCGGCTGCGCGATTTTGCGGGCCAAACAGGAGCAGCGCCTAAACCTTCTCAAGGGAAAGCAGAAGCACATTTCCTTCAACTATATCTACCGCATTATTGAGGATTGGCTGAATCATGGCATTACTACAGATGAAGCATTCATGGCTTATTGGCAAGCAGTGAGTGAGGACAAGCAGTCACAAGGAAAGCGGGGGGATGCACATGTACAGGCTGGCAAGGGGAAGTTTACCCGGGCAGACTTCACATACAAAGCTCCGCCCAAGCCAAATAAAGAGCTCTTCCCGTTCCTGGATTAAGCGATGGGGTATCCGCCGCCACCTTAAGGGCGGTGAGGCATGCCCCTCATGCGGCGTTGTCCGGCGCAAAGTGTACCGCTTTCATCCCTTTCCTCTTCCGGGCCCCTACGGCAGGGGGCAGTGGTTTTTAGGGGACTGCCAGTGCATCACGGCAGCACGCCGGGCCCAGCGGAGTGCCTGGCGAGAGCTGATTGAGATTAAGCCGGTGGATCCTCTTCCACCAGCGCTTCAAAGCCATGCCTTCGACAATTTCAAGGTGGCCCCATACAACGAAGAGCCCTATAGGATTTGCTCTGCTTATGTGGAGCGCTTTGGAGAGCTGAAGAACGGGCAGGGCCTGATTTTGACGGGGAAATCGGGGACGGGCAAGACCCACTTAGCCTGTGCCGTGGCCAATGCCTTAAAGGAGAGGTATGTAGTCCGGTTCGCCCATGTGCCCACTCTTCTGGAGAAAATGCGGAGCGGCAGTGTTGACCTGGAGGCACTGGTTAATGCCCAGCTCCTTATTTTAGACGATATTGGCAGTGAGCGGGAATCCCCCTGGACCACAGAGCGGCTGTTGATTATCGTAGAGGGGCGGCTCGTGCACGGCCGGCCCACCATCTATACTACCAACTACGAGGCGGCAGACTTAGATAAGCGCCTAGGGATGCGCCTGGCTTCCCGGATCTTAGGGCATAACGTGGCCCTAGTGCTCCATGGGCCTGACTACCGCCTCCAGCGGTACGGATATTGACATATTCGCTATACCTACAAAATCTTGCTCAAGAACTCCTTCGTACGGGCCTCCTGCGGGTGGGAAAAGACCTCCTGCGGGGGGCCTTGTTCGACAATCAGGCCCTCATCCATAAACACCACCCGATCTCCCACTTCCCGGGCAAAACCCATCTCGTGAGTGACCACCAGCATGGTGCGGCCTTCCTGGGCAAGCTGCTTCATGACGTCCAATACTTCCCCAATCATTTCAGGATCAAGGGCAGAGGTGGGCTCGTCGAAGAGCATCACTTGAGGCTCCATGGCAAGGGCCCGCGCGATGGCCACCCGCTGGCGCTGGCCGCCAGAGAGGGCATCAGGGTAGCTTTCTGCCTTGTCTGCCAAGCCTACCTTGCCCAGGAGCTTCCGGGCCCTTTCCTCCGCGGCCTTAGCCTCAAGCCCCAGGACTTTCTTGGGGGCCAAGGTGAGGTTGTCCAGGACCTTCATGTGAGGGAAAAGGTTAAAGTTTTGGAAGACCATGCCCATTTCCTGCCGCACCTGCCTGAGGTTGCGCTTAGGATCCACTTGCACGCCGTCGAGGAAAATCTCCCCGCTAGTGGGGGTTTCCAGGTAATTGAGGCAGCGGAGGAAGGTACTCTTGCCGCTGCCTGAGGGGCCGATAATCACCACCACTTCGCCCCGGGAAACTGTTAGGGATACGCCCCGCAGTACCTCAAGGCTGCCGTAGTTTTTATACAAGCTGCGCACTTCGATCATTGGCTGTTTATGCATCTGTCTTCATCCTTTTTTCCGCAATGCTCACAAGGCGGGACACTGCGAAAGTCATTGCTAAGTAAATCAAAGCCACCGCCAGCCATACTTCAAAGGGGCGGAATGTACGGCCAATAATAATCTGTCCCTTGCGTACCAACTCCTCCAAGGCGATAACAGAAACCAGCGAAGAGTCCTTGAGCAGGGCAATAAACTCGTTGCCCAACGGGGGGATGATCCGGCGGAAGGCTTGGGGGAGAATGATATGGCGCATGGTCTGGGGCCCAGTCATCCCCAAGGACACAGCGGCCTCTCCTTGTCCTTTGTCGATGGACTGGATTCCCGACCGAACGATCTCCGCGACGTACGCGCCGCTGTTGATGCTCAGGGCTAAGACTGCTGCCCAGTACGCGGGAATAGGCTGCCCGATAAGTCCTGGCAGGCCATAGAATACGATAAATGTCTGCACGAGGAGGGGCGTGCCCCGGATAAAATCGATATACACTGCGGCAATGTACCGCTGCGGCCCCCGAGAAAGGCGGGCCATGCCTGCAACCGTACCAATGATAACCCCAAAAAAGACGGCAATCGCCGTCAGCTGGACCGTAAGCCGAGTGCCCTCAAGCAGCAGCGGCATGGATGACCACACTAGGTCCCAGCGAAAATCCATGGATGTTCCTCCTCACCTTCTCGTCCTAACACAGTGTGCAGCACCCCTAAGGGTGCTGCACCGGTATCCGTATTAACTTGAGCTAAACTTATTCTTGCACGCCAAACCATGTATTATAGATTGCATCGTAAGTGCCATCTGCGTGGAGCTGAGCCAGGGCCCAGTTAATCTTGGCTAGGAGCTCAGTGTTCTCCTTATGCACTGCAATGCCGAAAAACTCGTTATCTGCTACCGGGCCCACATGCTTTAAGGGAGCATTGGGATTGGCAGCCAAGTAGGCTTCTGCCACAGGTAGATCGATGACCATTGCATGGGCAGTCCCCATGATCACGTTTTGCATGGCTTCTGGCACTGTGTTGTAGCGCAAGAGGCCGCCGATGCCTTCGATCTCTTCTGCAGCGTAGTCACCGGTAGTGCTGATCTGGACCGCCACAGTCTTCCCCTTGAGGGAATCTAGATCAGTGATATCATTGTTATTAGAGCGGACCACGATGGTGAGGACCGATTCAAAGTATGGTTCTGAGAATGCTACCGACTGGGCCCGTTCAGGGGTGATAGTAATTCCAGCCATGATTGCATCGTAGTTGCCGTTCTGGAGGGCGGGGATTAAGCCATCCCAGCTGATGTTGTCGATCGTTAGTTCCATGTCGAGCTTATCTGCGATTGCCTTCATGAGGTCCATGTCAAAACCCATGAGGCTGCCGTCTTCCGCAACAAACTCGAAGGGCATAAACCCTGCTTCAGTTGCCACTTTCAGCTTCCCCTGGGCCAGTGCCCCTTGGGCCAAGACAACCAGCAACACAGCACACAGCATCAGTCCCATTAGCTTCTTCATGTACGACACCGTCCTTAAATGCGGGATTGTATTCATGTGTATCATTATAAAGCACTATGCAAGAATATGCAAGTTGCATCTATATTTATTCCTTGTTAAAAAGGGAGGATACCCTCCTAATTCCTAGAATTACAAGATTTGGGAGGTTGATAAATATGAATCTGATCATCACCAATGGTACAGTGATCGGCGACCGCTTGATTCCTGGCGGGGCAGTGGTTATTATCGGCAACAAGATTCTCTTCGTAGGCGATGAACGGGATAGCCGACTGCTCCTCAAGGCAGCTGATCGGTCGGTGTTTCAGATAATTGATGCTCAAGGGGGATACATTGCCCCTGGCTTGATTGATATCCACATCCACGGATCTGCAGGCGTGGATCTGATGGACGGCACTGATGAGGCGCTGCACACATTTGCCCGCTACCTGGCGAGCACGGGTACTGTGGGTTTCCTCCCCAGCACTGTCACGGCCTCCAAGGAGAACACCAGGAGGGTCGCGGAGCTTGTGGCATCCTTCAAGCGGGAACCAGATGAAGCTGATGTGCTAGGTATCCACTTGGAGGGGCCGTACATCAATGCAGAGTATAAGGGCGCCCAGTACGGGCCTGCCATCCGAGAGGCAGACTTGGAGGAACTGAAGTCCCTCTTCAGCATCCTCGGGGACAAGATGCGACTGGTGACACTGGCCCCGGAA
Organism: Peptococcaceae bacterium 1109; assembly: GCA_001028815.1. Lineage (GTDB taxonomy): Bacteria > Bacillota > Limnochordia > Darwinibacteriales > Darwinibacteriaceae > 1109. The sequence goes on along the minus strand of LDJB01000002.1, from coordinate 241,156 downwards.
ACACCTGGTGCCATGGGAGCCATTGATTGGCTCGTGGAGCGGGACATTCCTGTGGCCATTGGCCATTCTGCTGCGACCTATGAGGAGGCCACCGCGGCAATTAGGCGGGGAGCTAACCACGGCACCCATCTCTACAATGGCATGCGGGGCCTGCACCACCGGGAGCCGGGCGTGGTAGGCGCGCTCCTTGCTGAACCTGATGCTTATGTGCAGATTATCGCTGATATGATCCACATCCACCCAGGGGCAATCAAGGTTGCTTTGGCATGCAAGCCCCTCGAGCGGGTGCTCTTGATCACTGATGCGGTGCAGGCTACAGGCCTTCCCGATGGAGAGTACGTCTTAGGGGATCAGCGCATCTTTGTCAAGGACGGCGCGGCGCGCCTTGCGGAAGGTAACCTTGCAGGAAGTACCCTCTCCCTTCTCAAGGCCGTACGGAACATGATCGAAGTCTTGGGCCTGCCCATGGAAGAAGTTTTCCAAATGGCCAGTAGGAACCCAGCTGAAGCAGTGGGATTGAAAGATAAAGGCTGGATTCGGGAAGGCTACGATGCTGACCTGTTAGTCCTTTCTCCTGATTTGGAACTGAAGATGACCATCATAGGAGGCGCTGTCGCGTATGATGGAAAGAAAGGCGAAGGAGGGCAATAATGGAGATTATCATCACTAAGAACTATGAGGAAGTAAGCAAGAAGGCCGCGGACATCTACAAGGAGCACATGGAGAAGCAGCCCCAGACTGTGCTGGGTTTTGCCACGGGGAGTACGCCCTTGGGGATGTATGAATGGCTGATCAAATATCATGAGGCTGGCTTAGATTTTTCGAAGGTCACCACTTTCAACCTAGATGAGTACATTGGCCTTGCGGGAGATCACCCCGCGAGTTACCGCTACTTCATGGAAGAGCACCTCTTCGGGAAAGTAAATGTCCCCAAAGGCAGCATCCATGTCCCCAACGGCATGGCTGAGAATCCTGATGAGGAGTGCCAGGCCTATGAAGAGCGCATCCGCAAGGCAGGCGGTATTGACCTCCAGGTCCTAGGCATCGGGATCAACGGCCACATCGGCTTTAACGAACCAGGCACTCCCTTTAACACTCTAACCCATGTTGCGGAACTTACAGAGAGCACAAGGGAGGCCAATGCCCGCTTCTTCAGCTCTATGGACGAGGTGCCCACGCACGCAATTTCCATGGGAATTAAGTCCATCATGCACGCGCGGCGGATTATTCTCCTCGCGAATGGGGAGCACAAGGCGGAAGCAGTGGCAGCTGCAGTGAAAGGGCCCATTACCCCTGAACTGCCTGCTTCTGTACTCCAGCTCCACCCAAATGTCCAGTTCATCATTGATGAGGCGGCGGGAAGGCTGCTCTAGATGATCTGCTTTGCTGACTACCACACCCATACCTACTACAGTCACGGCAAAGGCAGCGTGCGGGACAATGTGGAGGCAGCAGCTCGTAAGGGATTGGAAGAGATCGCCATCAGCGACCACGGGCCCAATCACCTCTCCTTGTTCGGCATAAAGGATCTTACGGTGCTGTCCCGCATCAGGGAGGACCTTAAGGCGGCCTGTGCAGAGTTCCCCCAGGTTAAGGGTTTGGTGAGCATTGAGGCTAACATCATCAGCACCGACGGCGATCTTGACCTTCCCCCTGAGCGGGCCCACTTAGTTGACCTGGTCCAGGCGGGGCTCCACGCTTCAGTCCGCTTAGCCAGCGCCCGCGATTTTGGCAGGATCTATGGGTGGCACTATCTGGGCAAGCTGTGGGAGCCGTGGTCCAAAAGGTCCCGGTTCTACAACACAGAGGCTGTGGTGAATGCGGTGTATAAAAATCGCATCCACATCATCACCCACCCTGGGCACCGTTTTAACATCGACACCCGGGCGGTGGCTAAAGCTTGCCGGGAACGGGGCACTGCCATGGAGATTAACTGCGGCCACGATCATACAACAGTGGAGTACCTGCGCATTGCTGCGGAGGAAGGAGTGCAGTTCGTCATTGGCAGTGATGCCCACTCCCCAGAACGGGTAGGGGATTTTGCGAAGGGTATAAGGCTGGCGAAGGCAGCAGGCCTGAGCCCTGAGCAGATTATCAACGCACGTGCGCTGTGATTGCGAGGTTCCAGTTATGGAGAAGTTAAAATGGCTCTATCCTGGGATGCGAGTCAAGCGCTGGCTCGCGCTCATTATCATGGGAGTGTTCGGCATCGCGGTAGGGGTCGCGGTGCTGTTAAACCTGCCTTGGATGAGTTCTGTGGAACAGCAGCTCTTAGACTGGTTCGGCGGTTCCTATTCGCCGTTTTACGGTACAGGGCTGGTATTGATGGGGATGGTGTGCATTGCCGTAGGCATCCGCTTTGGCTTGGACTCAGTGATCCGGGCCATTAGGCCTCAAGCCACCTCTGAGCTTGCCAGCGAAGTGTATAAACAGCGCAACCTAGAAAAGGGGCCCCACATTGTGGTCATTGGAGGCGGCACCGGCCTTTCCACAATGTTGCGGGGATTGAAGCACTACACCGGCAACATTACTGCAATCGTCACTGTCACAGACAACGGAGGCAGTTCTGGCCGCATCAGAGATGAACTAGGCATCCTTCCGCCAGGGGATATCCGCAACACCTTGATCGCTCTGGCCGACACAGAGCCCCTCATGGAAAAGCTTTTCCAATACCGCTTTTCCTGGGGCGAGGGGTTGAAAGGGCACAGTTTTGGCAACCTATTCTTAGCGGCTATGGCCGATATCACCGGAGACTTTGAAGAGTCCATTCAAGAATTCAGCAAGGTCTTGGCTGTGCGGGGGAAGGTCATCCCCTCTACCCTGGAAACGGTTCAGCTTAAAGCTCGCTACCAGGATGGGGGCGAGGTTGTTGGTGAGGAAAGCATCCCTCAACCAGGACGGGCAATTGAGCGGATCTATCTCAGCCCCGAATACGCCCCAGCCCTTCCAGATGCCTTGGAAGCCATTGCCTCCGCAGACCTGATCGTTCTCGGGCCAGGCTCGCTGTTCACCAGCGTCATCCCCAACCTTTTGGTGGATCCCATCGTGGCCGCCTTGGAGCAGGCCACAGCACCCAGGGTATATGTATGCAATGTTATGACCCAGCCAGGGGAAACGGACGGCTTCACCGCTGGAGATCATGTGGAGGCTCTGTTGAAACACGGGGATAACCGCCGGATCGTAGATACTGTGGTGGTGAACAGTGGCCCCATCTCTCCCTGGCAGGAGGAAAAATACGCAGAGCAAAAGGCTTTTCCTGTGAAAGTGGACAAGGCGCGCTTGGAGGCCATGGGCTTAGATGTGGTCAGCGGAGATTTCATCGATCACAACCATCTGGTACGCCACAACAGCATCCGGCTCGCGGAGGCACTGCTGGATATCTTAGATGCCCGCAAGTGATCTGGGTTAATTCCTTCCCCAACGGAATAGATCTGTTGGGGGAGGGGTTATTGTGCGGCGCATCCTGACGGCAGTACTGATAGTGTCCCTTTTCAGCATGGGGATTCCCCTTACGCTCAGGGCAGTTCACAGGCGGTTTTTTGGCGTCAGGCCAGGGGTGACCTTGGAAGGGCGGCGCATGGAAGGCTACTACGGGCGAGAAGTATGGGTGGTCGTGGAAGAGCTGGCTCGAAGCATTCAAAGGCCGCCCCGCCCTGCGGCCATCCATAAGGAAACAGGGGAGATCATCCCCCATGCAAATGGCATCTACGTGGACATCGATGCTACAGTCCACCAAGTCCTCCAGGCCACTGGGGGCACAGAGCTTAAAGTGGAAAGGGTGGAAATTGTGCCCCAGCTCCGCACAGAGCACCTTGCGGAGCTTACCAAGGTGTTAGGGGACTTTTCCACGCCTGTGATGGGCAGCCCCGCGCGGGTGAACAATATTCGCCTGTCCCTCGCGGCCATCAACAACACCTTAGTCCTCCCTGGTGAGGTCTTTTCCTTCAACGGCGTGGTGGGGGAAAGAACACCAGAAAAGGGGTACCGCAACGCGCCCATTATCCTGGGTGAAGCGGTAGTACCCGGGGTGGGCGGAGGGATCTGCCAGACCTCCACTACTTTGTACAATGCGGTGCGGGCCGCCGGGCTGGAAGTGGTAGAGCGGCGCATCCATTCCATAGCCCCTAGCTACATTCAGCACGGTAGGGATGCAACGGTAGCTTGGCCACATACCGACTTTAAGTTCCGCAATAATACAGAGCATCCAGTGATCGTCAGAGCAGGCATTCAAGGTTGGCGCGTGCGGGTTTGGATTGTGGGGAGGAATGACTAACATGGCATTTTCCGATGAGACTCGAAATGAACTGGCCCGGGTGATTCCCTCTGCCCGCTGCTGCAGGCTGGCGGAACTCAGCGCCTTTTATGACCTAGATGGCATGCTCATGGGCACTGCCAACCAGTATCTAGACTTCACCACCTCTGCCCCAGTTGTGGCCAGGAAAGTATTGACCCTCCTGCGGAGCTTGTACCCAGAGATCTCTGCCCAGGTACTAGTGAGGCGCTCCCGCTCTCGCCGCACCCAAAACTGTACTGTGCGAATCTTAGACACCCAGGAAGCCCTGGCAGTCTATGAGGAGATGCGCAGTCAGAACTACGCGGCTAAAGGCCGGTATTTGCGGAAAAAGTGCTGCCGCCGTGCCTACATCCGGGGCGCGTTTTTAAGCCACGGTTCCATTACTAATCCAGAGCGCACCTACCACTTGGAGATTTCCACAGACCACTCCCAAGCGGCAGAACGGGTCTTGGCTTCCATCAAATCATTCCACATCAACGCAGGTGTCACTCAGCGTAAAGGGAGCTTAGTCATCTATGTCAAGGACGGAGAAGACATTGTCACCCTTCTCAATCTCATGGGTGCTCACCAAGCCCTCCTGCAGTTTGAGAACGTACGGGTCTTAAAGGAGATGCGCAATCAGGTGAACCGCCTGGTAAACTGTGAAACCGCGAATGTGGACAAGACTATAAAGGCAGCTATGTCCCAAGTGGAAGATATTCGCCTTATCGAAGAGCACATGGGTTTGGATGAACTCCCGGCCAAGCTGCGGCAAGTGGCCAAACTCCGCTTGGAGAACCCCTATGCGTCCCTGAAAGAGTTGGGGGACATGTGCGTCCCTCCTATGAGCAAATCAGGGGTCAATTACCGGATCCGCCAGCTAAGGGAGAAGGCCGCGGAAATCGCGCGCCTTTACAAATAGATTTAACATCACTTTGGCAGGAAACCCCTGCCACGAAAAGAATAACATACCACGAGCGGGACACAGAATAACCTAGCGGGACAGAAAATGTCCCACTGCTGGAGAAGGACCCAAATGGATACTCTAACGGTAATGCAGAAAGTCGTGCCAGAACTCAAGGATGTGCTAGAGCGGCGCTATACGATCCTCAGGGCCGTTCGGACCCTGGGCCCAGTGGGCCGCCGCAACCTCACCCACGAGCTGGGCCTGTCGGAGCGGACTGTCCGGTCAGACTTGGACATTCTGCGCGCCCAAGGGTTGGTGCTGGCCAGCAGCGAAGGTGTCTTGCTTTCCCCAGAAGGGGAAGTGGTTCTTGCCCGCCTGGACGAGATGGCCCGGAAGCTCCACGATGTGGCAGGCCTAGAGGCAGCCCTCGGGGAGATCTTTGGTCTCCAACGGGTCATAGTGGTACCTGGCGATTCTGATTCAGATCCGTCAGTGAAGCGGGACATGGTCCAAGTCGCGGGAGAATATCTCAGGAGCATTCTCCGGGATGGAGACATCCTCGCGGTGACCGGGGGGACTACCCTGGCCCAAGTGGCAGAGTGCTTCCCGGGGGAGAGCTTTAACAGGCGGGTCACAGTCGTACCCGCGCGGGGCGGCTTGGGCGAGGATATCCGCATCCAAGCCAACACTATTGCTGTTCGCCTCGCTGAGAAGCTTGGGGGAAGCTACCGGCTGCTGCATGCCCCTGAAGATGTGCTCCCATGTTATGTGGAGCAGATCTTGCGGGAACCTCGCATCCGGGATGTAATTGCCCTCAGCAAGAGGGCCAAAGTGCTTCTGCACGGCATTGGCACCGCGGAGGAGATGGCGCGGCGGCGGGGACTGGACGATGATACCACCATGGGGCTCATCGCCAGGGGAGCAGTGGGTGAGGCCTTTGGCTACTACTTCAACGCCAAGGGAGAAATTGTGTACAGCACAAGTTCAGTTGGCCTTCGCCTCCATGACCTGGAGAACATCAGCAAGGTGGTGGCCGTTGCTGGGGGCCGCAGCAAGGCCTGGGCCATCTTGGCGGTGCTGTCCACAGGACGCTGTCATGTTTGCATCACCGACGAAGGCGCTGCCCGTCGTGTGATGAGGTTAAAAGAAAGCACAAAGACTGAAGGAGGAGTAACAGATGACCATCAAGATTGGGATTAATGGATTTGGCCGTATTGGACGGCTGGTATTCCGGGGAGCCTGGGGAGACCCGAACCTGGAGATCGTGGCCATTAACGACTTGACTGATGCTGAAACCTTAGCTCACCTCTTGAAGTATGACTCCAACCATGGGATCTTCCAAGGTGAAGTCAGTGTAGATGGTGACAACCTGGTTGTAGATGGCAAGAAGATTAAGGTTATGGCTGAGCGGGATCCCAAGAACCTTCCTTGGGGCGACCTGGGTGTAGACTACGTGGTAGAATCCACCGGTATCTGGCGCAAGCGGGATCAAGCCCAGTGGCACATCGACGCAGGCGCGAAGAAGGTTATCATTACCGCTCCAGCTAAGAACGAAGACATCACCATTGTGATGGGGGTAAACGAAGACAAGTACGATCCAGCAAACCATCATGTGATTTCCAACGCATCCTGCACCACCAACTGCTTGGCCCCCTTTGCCAAGGTTCTCCACGATACCTTTGGTATCAAGAAGGGCCTTATGACCACCGTCCACTCCTACACCAATGACCAGAGAATTCTGGACCTGCCCCACTCCGATCTCCGCCGGGCACGGGCTGCCGCGATGAGCATCATTCCTACCACCACCGGTGCTGCCGCGGCTGTAGGGCTGGTACTCCCTGAACTCAAGGGCAAGCTGGACGGCTTTGCTCTGCGGGTTCCCACACCTACTGTCAGCGTTGTGGACCTCGTTGCAGAACTGGAGAAGGACGCAACAGCTGAGGAGATCAACAACGCCCTCAAGGCAGCCGCAGAAGGGCCAATGAAGGGTATCCTCGGTGTAGAAGAGCGCCCACTGGTTTCCATCGACTACAAAACTGATCCCCGTTCCTCCATTGTGGACGCCGCCCTCACCACTGTTATGGACGGCAACCTGGCGAAAGTCGTATCCTGGTACGACAACGAGTGGGGTTACTCCATGCGGGTTGTGGACCTCATCAAGTATATGGCATCGAAATAATGACAGGGGGGCATCCATACCCCCCTTGTTGAATTGGAGGTTAGAAAAATGGCTAAACTGACAGTTCGTGATGTTGATGTCTACAACAAGCGAGTATTGATGCGGGCTGATTTCAACGTACCCATGCGTGATGGGGAAATCACTGATGACAAGCGCATCCGGGCTGCACTGCCCACCATCGAGTACCTGCGGGAGAAAGGCGCCAAGGTTATCCTCATGTCCCACTTTGGCCGTCCCAAGGGGAAAGCTGTGGATGAGTTTCGCCTTGACCCCATAGCAGCGCGCTTAAGTGAGCTGTTAGGCACCCCTGTTACCAAGGTAAATGACTGCATCGGCGACGAGCCTCAAGATGCGGTGAACAAGATGCAGCCTGGGGACGTCATCCTCTTGGAAAATGTCCGCTTCTATGCAGAAGAAGAGAAGAACGATCCTGAGTTCGCGAAGAAGCTCGCGGATCTAGGCGACATCTACGTGAATGATGCTTTCGGCACTGCCCACCGGGCCCACGCATCCACAGAAGGCGTGGCCAAGTACTTGCCTGCAGTCTCTGGCTTCCTCATGGAGAAAGAGCTGGAATTCTTGGGCGGAGCTGTGAACGACCCTAAGCGTCCCTTTGTGGCTATCCTCGGCGGCGCTAAAGTAAAGGATAAGATCAAAGTCATCGAGTCCCTCCTTGAGAAAGTTGACACCTTGATCATCGGGGGCGGAATGGCGTATACTTTCTTGAAGGCTCAAGGCTATGAGATCGGCAACTCCCTCCTCGATGAGGAACGCCTGGACTTTTGCAGGGACATCTTGGATAAGGCCGAAAAGGCAGGCGTAAAGCTGCTCCTTCCTGTGGACGTGGTGGTAGCAAAGGAGTTCGCAGCGGATGCCGAGCACAAAGTGGTTGACGCCACTGCAATCCCTGCTGATTGGGAAGGCCTGGATATTGGGCCCAAGACCATTGAGCTGTTTAAGAATGCTGTTAAAGATGCGGCTACCGTTGTTTGGAACGGCCCCATGGGTGTATTCGAGTTTGAGGCCTTCGCTAAGGGTACCAATGCTGTTGCCCAGGCTCTGGCTGAATCTCAGGCCATTACCGTCATTGGCGGCGGCGACTCTGCAGCTGCTGTAGAACAAGCGGGCCTTGCAGAAAAAATGACCCACGTTTCCACCGGCGGAGGCGCCTCCCTTGAGTTCTTGGAAGGCAAGGAACTCCCAGGTGTAGCCGCTTTAAATGATAAATAACGAGGTGACAAAGATGCGCACACCGATTATCGCTGGCAACTGGAAGATGAACAAGACAGTGAGCCAAGCGGTAGAACTCTGCCGCAAGCTCGAGTCGGCTCTCCAGGACAGCCCGGTGGAAGTTGTTGTCTGCCCGCCCTTTACGGCCCTGTCTGCGGTCTTTGCTTTGGGGCTTACCAAGGTGAAGCTGGGCGCCCAGAACATGTACCACGCGGACAAAGGAGCTTACACAGGTGAAATCTCCCCTGTGATGCTCAAGGATGTGGGCTGCCAGTACGTAATTCTAGGGCACTCTGAGCGGCGGCAGTACTTCAAAGAAGATGATGAGCTGGTCGCGGCTAAGGCAGCCAAGGCTTTGGAATACGGCATTAAGCCCATTATCTGCGTAGGTGAGTCCATTGACCAGCGCCGCGCCGGCCAGACTGCTGAGGTGGTTGTGAGCCAGACCAAGGGCGCTCTGGCGAAGGTGCAGCCTGACCAGGTTACCGATGTGGTAATTGCCTATGAACCCATCTGGGCAATCGGCACCGGGGAGACCTCCACTGGCGATGATGCCAACGAAGTAATCGGCACCATTCGTGCCACAATTGCAGAACTCTTCGGGGAGGAAAAAGCCGGCCAAGTCAGAATTCAATATGGCGGCAGTGTCAAACCGGAGAACATTTCCGAGTTCATGAACCAACCAGAGATCGATGGAGCGTTGGTAGGGGGCGCAAGCCTGGCCGCTGACGATTTCATCAATATCGTGCAGTATAAGTAGATGGAGGGGTTAGGTTGGAGAAAAAAAGGCCTGTTGCCCTAATTATCCTCGATGGATGCGGCCTCGATAACAGCATCAACGGCAACGCTGTACGTGCTGCCAAAACACCCACCATGGATTGGCTCTACGCCAATACACCCAACAGCACTCTCTCCGCATCTGGGGGCAGTGTGGGCCTGATGGATGGCCAGATGGGCGACTCCAATGTGGGCCATCTGAACCTTGGAGCTGGGCGGATTGTCTACCAAGACGTGGTGCGGATTTCCAAGACCATCGAAGATGGCAGTTTCTTTGAAAATCCTGTCCTTTTGGGGGCCATGCGCCACGCCAAAGGGCAAAACAGCGCGCTCCACTTGATGGGGCTCGTTTCCCCCGGTGGAGTACACAGCCATTCGGAACATCTGTATGCGCTTTTGCGCATGGCAAAGCAGGAAGGCTTATCTGAGGTATACGTCCACGCATTTTTAGACGGCCGGGACGTGCCCCCTTCCAGCGCGGCCCAGTATCTAGAAGATCTAGAAGAAGCCATTAAGGAGATCGGGGTAGGCCAAGTTGCCACCATCTCTGGGAGATACTACGCGATGGATCGGGACCGGCGCTGGGAGCGGACGGAAAAAGCTTACCGCGCTCTCCTGGGCGAAGGGCGGACAGCAGAAAGCAGCAGGGAAGCCATTCAATATGCTTACACCCACGGTGAAACCGATGAGTTCGTCATCCCTACAGTAATCGTGAGGGACGGCAAGCCAGTTGGGCCCATCAAGGACAACGATGCGGTGCTGTTCTTCAACTTCCGGGCTGATCGGGCTCGCCAGCTGTCTTACGTCTTTGTAGACGAAGAGTTTACAGGCTTCGACCGGGGCGAGAAATTGAACGTACACTATGCCACCATGACACAGTACGACATCAAGCTCAACGCGCCATACGCCTTTACGCCGCAGGATCTCAGCAACACCCTGGGGGAATACCTCTCCAAGCTGGGCAAAACGCAGCTGCGCATTGCGGAAACCGAGAAGTATGCCCACGTAACGTTCTTCTTCAATGGCGGGGTTGAGCAGCCTTTCCCTGGAGAAGAGCGAGTGCTTGTCCCCTCTCCGAAGGTGGCCACTTATGATCTCCAGCCGGAAATGAGTGCCCCAGAAGTAACCCGGCGGGTAGTGGAGGAAATCGACAAGGGCATCTACGACCTGATTGTGCTCAACTACGCAAACTGCGACATGGTGGGGCACACAGGCGTAATGGAGGCCGCTGTTCGAGCCGTGGAAACAGTGGACGCCGGGCTGGCGCAGGTTTTGGAGGCTATCAAGCGCAATAACGGCCAGGCCATCATCACCGCAGATCACGGCAATGCGGAGCGCATGGTCGATCCAGAGACTGGCGAGCCGTACACCGCGCATACCACAAACCTTGTGCCTGTCTGGTTGTTTAATTCCAAATATGATAAAATCACATCGGGGATCTTGGCGGATATGGCGCCCACAGTGCTTGATCTCATGGGGATCCCCAAGCCTGCAGAGATGACAGGCAAGAGCATTATCGTGAAGGAGGCAGAATAAATGTTCATTGAAGATGTAGTTGCCCGCGAGGTCCTAGACTCAAGAGGCAACCCCACAGTTGAAGTTGAAGTCTATCTTGCAGATGGCTCTGTGGGGCGGGCAATTGTCCCTTCCGGTGCGTCCACAGGTGCCTTTGAGGCAGTGGAACTCAGAGATGGCGATAAAGGCCGCTTCCTGGGTAAAGGCGTCCTCAAAGCTGTTGAAAACGTAGAAGAAATCATCGCACCTGAGCTCATCGGCATGGATGCCACCGACCAGATCGCCATCGATAACCTCATGATTGAGCTCGATGGGACCCCTAACAAGGGCAAACTCGGTGCCAATGCCATCCTTGGTGTTTCCTTGGCTGTGGCCAGGGCTGCTGCTCAGTCCCTGGGGATGCCCCTGTATCGGTACATCGGCGGCGTCAACGCCTACCAACTTCCCGTTCCCATGATGAACATCCTGAACGGCGGTGCCCACGCAGATAATAACGTGGACATCCAAGAGTTCATGATCATGCCTGTTGGGGCCAAGTCCTTCCGGGAAGCCCTGCGCATGGGTGCAGAGGTTTTCCACAACCTGAAGAAAGTCCTCAGCTCCAAGGGACTGAACACCGCTGTGGGCGATGAAGGCGGCTTTGCCCCTAACCTGGGCTCCAACGAAGAAGCCATCCAAGTTATCATGGAAGCCATTGAGCAGGCCGGCTACAAGCCTGGGGAAGATGTGTGCCTAGCCCTTGATGTTGCCTCCACCGAACTCTTCAAGGACGGCAAGTACCACCTAGAAGGGGAAGGCAAGGTCCTGGATACAGATGGCATGATTGCCTTCTACGAGAACCTGGTAAACAAGTACCCCATCATCTCCATTGAAGATGCTTTGAGTGAAGATGAGTGGGATGCTTGGAAGAAGCTAACCGATGCCACCGGCGATCGGGTACAGCTGGTCGGGGACGATCTGTTCGTCACCAACACCGAGCGCTTGCGCAAGGGTATTGCCGAAGGCGTGGCCAACTCCATCCTGATTAAGGTGAACCAAATTGGTACCCTCACCGAAACCTTGAATGCCATCGAGATGGCCAAGCGGGCAGGCTACACTGCTGTAGTGTCCCACCGCTCTGGCGAATCTGAGGATACCACCATCGCTGATCTGGTAGTAGCCGTTAATGCGGGCCAGATCAAAACTGGCGCTCCCAGCCGTACTGACCGGGTAGCCAAGTACAACCAGCTCCTGAGAATCGAAGAGCAGCTGGATGAAAATGCGGCTTATCCAGGCATCAAGACGTTCTACAACCTCAAGCGGTAACCTGGGCCCTACGGGGCCCAGATTTACATCTTGCCTCTAGGCCCAACTATATGGTAAAATACCGTAGTGTGACAACAACTAGCCGGCAGGGAGGTGTCTTCAGGCATGGGAACCTTTCTAATGATTATCCAATTCCTCGTCTCCATCGGTTTGATCGTCGTCGTGGTCCTTCAGGAAAGTAAAGGCGAAGGTTTAGGTTCGGTGGGTGGGGGGAGCACTCTGTTCTTCAGCAAGCGCAAAGGCATGGAGCAGCTGCTCGAGACTGCCACCACCTATCTTGCCGTGGGATTCTTGGTCCTGTCGGTAGTTCTGGCAATTTGGTTCTAGATTAAGGCGAAAGAAGTTTTTACCCTCTGTCTCCGGACAGGGGTTTTTTCATGTACAAAAACCGGGAACCCACTCAGGTTCCCGGTTTCTTTTGTGACAATGAAATTATGGTGGAGGTGAGCGGAGTTGCACCGCTGTCCGCGAATGGGCCAACACCAGCCTCTCCGAGCGCAGCTGCAGTTTCATTCTCGCTTGCCCAACTGCTCTACAGCAAGCTGTCAGGCGAGCCAGCCTGTGAGATTTCCCTTAAGCGGACCAGGCAAACCGCTCAAGGTAGCCTGTATTATGACACCGATTTAGTTCGAACAGGCATCGAACTAAGCGGTGTTAGCTGAACTTAAGCAGCTAAAGCGTAGTTATTGTTTGCAGTTACTTTAGGGTCCCAGGTTTAACGAGGGATTGGGGACCTCGGCTCGCTGCTGATGCACTCCCGATCCACGTCGAAACTAATTCACCCCCCGTGGTACATCAAGAATACCACAGAACGGGCTTCCTCGTCAAGCTTGTCGAGCTGTGGCCTGGCGGGCTCGGCGCTCTGCATCCCGCTTGGCGATGGTGTCCCGCTTGTCGTACAGCTTCTTACCCTTAGCCAGCGCCAGTTCCACCTTGCACTTGCCGTTCTTGAAGTAGAGCTTAGTGGGGACAAGGGTGTAGCCTTCTTCCCTTGTCTTGCCAATGAGGCGTCGGATCTCCCGCCTATGGAGGAGCAGTTTCCGAACCCGAAGCGGGTCGTGGTTGAAGCGGTTTCCTTGCTCATACGGGCTGATGTGCAAGCCGTGCAAGAACACTTCACCCTTTTCCACCTTGGCGAAGCTGTCCCGCAGATTGACCCGCCCTAAGCGGAGCGATTTAACCTCCGTCCCTTGGAGGGCAATGCCTGCTTCGATGGTCTCTTCAATGTGGAAATCATGGCGCGCTTTGCGGTTTTCCGCAATCCGCTGGTATTTGTCAGCCACAGCAATCCCTCCTGCACTTAAGTATAGCAAACAGCTGGCCCGTACTCAATAGCCATTGCCAGAATGGGGATTTCCTGTGAGGTCATAGTAGAGGTGGTTATTGATGCGGAGGGTGCGGTATTCTCCCGCCTGATGCTCCCCTTCACTGCCGTAGTGGATCTCCAAAGTGTAGGTGCCTGCCTGGAAAGAACCGGGGATGGGCGGGAATTCTCCCGGCTGCCAGGTGCGGGGCGGCCACACCAGGGCCCTTTGGGGTTCCTCTACCACCGTAATCTTGGTGGAAAGGCCTGCAAAATAAGCAAAGCCATCGCCATCGTGGAGGAAATCAGTGATTAGGCCGCCCTGGGGAGAAAGGAGTGCGGCCCGGTGGATATAGATCGGTTCGGCAGATCCGTTGGCGAATCCGAGCATTCCCATGAGGCGCTGGTCACTGCTGTGGTAGAGGTGAAAATCCACCAGGAAGTCTTCCGGCCACAGGCCCGTATCGTACTTGATAACGGGGCTGTTTCTCCCTGGCTCCAAGTGGACTTCCAAGGTGAGGGGCTGGTATCCGCCGGCAAACACCGCCATCTCATAGCGCCCTGGCTTAAGGCCTGCAAGTTCCACAAAGCCCGTGCTATCTGCTTGGGCCACCCGCCCAGCCACATAAATCACTGCGTAAGGCAGGGGATCGCCAAACACGTTCCGGACGTACATATGGAGGTGGGCTGAGCCCTCAGGCCCGGCTAGGGCTGGCACTTCCCGTCCGCCCCAAATCTGGAGCTCATTGCGAATAATAGTAGTGATCAAGAGGCTGCCAACGGCAATGCCGTACAGCGCGACTACTACCGATACTGCATAAACAACGCCTTTCCAGGAGCGCCTAAACACTGCTAGTTTCCTCCTTGGGATGCAGGATAACCCTCCGGGGATAGCGAAACTGTGCAAGTGACATTAACAGGAGGAGAAGGCATGAAGAAACCTGCACTCATACTTTTATTTTTTGTCCTACTTACCGCCTGGTTTGGGGCGGCCTCTACATACGCCAGCCTGGGCCTGTATTTTGGGGAGCAAGAAGCCAGGCTTAGCCAGCCTGTTAGCATTGTAAACGGCAGCATATTGGTACCGCTGCAGGTGGTAGCGGATTACCTTGGCGGGCAGGTGACCTGGTCCGCAAAGGGGCAAAAGGTTGAACTGGCATTTGACAATCTAACCATAACTATGCATGTTGGGCAGGAAAGTGCACTGGTAAATGGCACCTCGTATCGTCTGGACGTACCCGTGGAGTTCAGTCAGGGTGATCTGATGGTACCCCTGCGTTTTATTGTCGATCATCTCGGCCTGAAGCTGGGCTTCGATGACAAAATCGGGGCTCTGAAAGTTACAGGCGGGGAATTCGCGGAAGTGGGGGAAAGCCCCACACAACCAGGTGAAGTTCCGGGGCCTGAACCAAGCCTAAAAGAGATTGTGTACATTGGGGGGCCTCGCTCCCGTGTGTTTGTGGATGTGTCGGACTACAGCGGCTACCAGACAATGCTGCTTGTCAATCCTGACCGGCTAGTACTGGATTTGTTCGGCGTCTCCGGGGCACCTCTCCCGGATCAGGCAGTAGGCGGCCTGATAGTGCGGCAGATCCGGACGAGCCTCTTTGACGGCAACACCATCAGAATCGTGTTTGACCTCAACGCAGCTACTGGCTATAAGATCACGCCCTGGCCTGAGGGGGGGCTGGAAGTAGAGTTTAACTACCAGCTCATGAAGGTCGGGTTTGAGCGGGGAGATGGAGGGCCCCAGCTGATCCTTGATGTTACTGATCAGCCCCAAGTGGAGGTGATCCACCTGGAGAATCCCGCGCGGCTCGTGCTTGACCTCCAAAACACTTCGCTCATCGGCAGCGCTGTAGAGTTTGCCGTGGATGATCCTGTGGTCAGGCGGGTTAGAGTAAACCAGAACACGCCCCAAGTGGCCCGCATTGTCTTGGAGCTTAACGAGCCGGCAACCCTATGGGAGGTAACGGGCAGTGGTGGGCGCTATGCCTTGACCCTCTTTGAGGGGACCTACGCCCAGGCCCAAGCTAAGCGAGAAGCCTTGGAAAGAGAGGCCCGGGAGCGGGAAGCCCGCCAAAGGGCCCAAGAGCTGGCTCAGGCTCAGCAGAGGAAGGATCCTGCTCCAGATGGTGAACCTCGGGGAGAGGGCCCCCTAGCAGGCAGAGTTGTAATGATCGATCCAGGCCACGGCGGGTCTGATCCTGGGGCCATTGGGCCCTACGGCACCTTTGAAAAAGAAGTGAACCTGGCCATTGCCCTCTTCTTGGGAGCCTTATTGGAAGAGGCAGGGGCGGTGGTGCACTACACACGGGCAGAAGATGTGTATGTTTCCATTTTCGAGCGCCCGCAGATGGCTAGAGATGCAGGGGCAGAAATCATGGTGTCCGTGCACGCCAACGCATACCTCGATGACCGCATTGCCCGGGGCACAGAGACCCTGTACAATCCAGGCAATGGGCAGAACAAGGTGTTAGCCCAGTATCTTCAGACAGAAATCGTCAAGGAGCTCCAGCTTTACGACAGGGGGCTCAGGCAGCGTACCGATTTGGCCGTCCTCAACGGCTCCACGATCCCCACAGCCTTGGTGGAAGTGGCTTTCATCAACCATCCAGATGAAGAAGTCTTGCTGAGGGCTCCAGGTTTTCAAGCCGCGGCGGCCCAGGGCATCTTTAACGGGATCGAAAGGTATTTCGCTGAAGAGTTCCCCGAGGAGGAATAAGTATGGGGCGGGAACGGCTGATCGCAGTACTCCTGGGCATGGTCATGATCGCTCTCGGGGTGCGCATACTCGTAAGGGATGACACGATGGCCGTTGTAGGCTCGCTGCAGGGCCCGGCCTTTGGCGTGTACTTTGCGAGTTCTGCGGACGTTCAGCTTGAACCGGAAATCCACTTTGGACAGCCAACCTTGGAAGAACTCCTTACACTCTTAGCTGCGGGCCCCCAAACCCCAGGGCTGCTGCAGGTCTTGCCCGAGGGAACCAAGATCTTGGGAGCCCGGCAAATGGGTGCTGTTGTGCACGTCAATTTCAGCAGGGAGCTCCTGAGCGCCCATCCAGGTGGGAGCTCTGGAGAGCTGGTTACTGTGTATGGCATTGTGAACACATTGGTGAATGCCCATGGGGCAGAGAAGGTGCAGATCTGGGTGGAAGGCCGCCGGGTAGAAACAATCGCGGGCCACGTCTCCACGTTGGAACCTCTTTCGCCTGATTACGCCTTAGCCGGTGCCTCTTTGATCTAAGATCTGGCCTGGGTGCATATACTAAGGGGGGATTTGCACATGGCATTGGGGATTTTTGACTCGGGTGTCGGCGGCTTAACGGTGTGGCAGGCCTTGCAGCCCACAGCCACACAGCATATCATATACTTCGGCGATACGATCCACGTGCCCTACGGGGATAAAACCCCCGATGAGCTGTTTGGGTACTTTCAGAGGATCATGGCGTTTTTTGTGCAGAGGCAGGTGAGCGCAGTAGTGATGGCGTGTAACACTATGAGCGCAGTGGTTATGCCTCGCATCAAAGAACCTCCCGTACCCCTGATCAACATCATTGATGCCGCAGTGACTCAAGCCCTCACTGTGACTAAAGGCCGTATTGGGGTGCTTGCCACCAGGGCTACCACGGAAAGCCGCGCTTACCCTCGGGCATTCCATGGGGTGGATCCCAGCGTGGAAGTGGTGGTCCAGGCCTGTCCTAAGCTTGTGCCCTTCATCGAAGCAGGGTATCGCACGGGCTCCATCATCGAACAAGCGGTGAAAGAATATGTGGTGCCTCTCTTAGAGGCAGAAGTGGATACAATCATCCTCGGCTGTACTCACTACCCCTTTGTCTTGCCTGAGATCAGAAGGATAGTCGGCCCCCACATGCCCATCTTAGATCCAGCTCAGCAGATTCGCGTTGTAGTGGAGGACTTCCTTCAGGGAAAAGGAGAGTGCCAGCCCGGGGAGTGCAAATCGGAGTTTTGGGTCAGCGGTGATCCGTGGAAGTTCCGGCACCTGGCTAGGGCCTTTACGGGATTGGATATCCCCGCTGTGCAGAGGTATCGTCCATCTGGAGAAGGGATGTAATGGAAGAACGGCTTCGCCATGAATGGCAGGGAAAATCAACAGCCGTAATCGGCTTAGGGGTCAGCAATGTCCCCTTAATTCGTTTTTTGCGCCGATTTGGCGCCAAGGTTTCTGGCCGAGATATGGCCACTAGGGAGGCTTTGGGAGAACGGGCAGCGGGCCTGTCCCAGCTGGGAGTAGAACTGGTGTTGGGCGATGGATATCTAGAGGGGCTGGAAGACTATGATGTGGTGTTCCTCAGCCCTGGCGTCCCTAAGAACCTTCCCCAGCTAGAGGCTCTTTTGGGGAAGGTCGAGCTTTCCAGTGAGATAGCATTAGTAATGCGCTACTGCCCAGCACCGATTTTCGGCATCACCGGAAGCAGCGGCAAGACCACCACCACCACCTTGGTAGGAGAGATGTTCCGGAAAGGCGGATTCCAAACTTACGTTGGGGGGAACATTGGCACTCCCCTTATTGAGCAGGTTCTGGACGTCCCCCCTGAGGCACGGGTAGTCTTGGAACTCTCCAGTTTTCAGCTGGAACAGCTTACCATGAGCCCAGAATATGCCCTTGTAACCAACATAAGTGAGAATCACCTAGACGTCCACGGTACTATGGCAAGCTACACTGCGGCCAAAAGGCAGATTTACCGCTTCCAAACCACCGACGATGTGGCGGTGTTCAACTGGGACGATCCGGTAACGGTGGAGATGTCTGCCCAGGCAAGGGGCAGGGTTTATTACTTCAGCCGGAAGCAAGAGCTAGAGCAAGGCGCTTTCCTGAGGGGAGCGCAGTTAGTGTGGCGGGACGGGGAAGAAGAGAGGGTTTTTGCACATGTCAGCGACATCAAACTCCCTGGGGAACACAACTTGGAGAATGTTTTGGCGGCGGCAGCATTAGCCCATCTGGGCGGAGCCCCGTGGCCAGCTATCACCGAGGTGTGCCGCACCTTTCCCGGAGTAGAACACCGCTTGGAGCTCGTGGGGGAAAGGGCTGGGGTGCGGTTTTACAACGATTCCATCGCCACCACTCCCGCGAGGGCGATTGCAGGGCTGAAGACTTTCCCCGGCCCTGTGATCCTGTTAGCAGGGGGCTACGACAAGCGGCTCTCTTTTAGTCAGTTGGCGGAGGAAATCCATGCTCGGGCTAAGGCGGTGGTGCTCTTTGGGGATACCGCGCAGCAGATTGCCCAAGCGGTCCTTGCCTTAGGAGATTTCCCCGTATATATGGCTGAGGGCATGGAGGAAGCCGTTGCCATCAGTCGTTCCTTGGCCGTTCCCGGCGATGTGGTGCTCTTGTCTCCAGGCTGCGCCAGCTACGGGATGTACAGTAACTTTGCGGAGCGGGGGGCCCATTTTCGCCGGCTCGTGCAGGAGTTCTTACAGGAGGACTGAGTTATGCATATTTTGACAACTCCACTGGAGGATCTGAGTTTCCTCCATGCTGGAGATGAAGTGAAGCTCTCGGGAGTGATCTATACGGCCCGGGACGCCGCACATCAGCGGTTGGTTAAGTTAATAGCTGAGGGTAAGGAGCTTCCCATACCCCTTTCTGGATCAGTGATCTACTATGTGGGGCCCTGTCCTGCACCGCCTGGGGAAGTGATTGGCTCTGCAGGCCCCACCACTGCAACGCGCATGGACAGCCTCACCATTCCCCTCTTGGAACAGGGCCTGAAGGGCATGATCGGCAAAGGGGGCCGCAGCAAAGAGGTTCAGGATGCCATCGCTCGGCACGGCGCAGTGTATTTTGCTGCCGTGGGGGGAGCGGGGGCTTACATTGCCCAGTGCATCAAGGAAGTTGAGGTAGTGGCCTATCCTGAGTTAGGCCCAGAGGCAGTGCACCGCATGGTAGTGAAGGACTTGCCTTTGATTGTGGCCATTGACAGTCACGGCGGCAACATTTTTACTTCGGGTTCCGCCCAGTATCGGGATCCCAGCCTTGAGGAGGCGTTCAGATGACTAACCTACGCAGGGACGGCCGGACAGCGGCACAGCTGCGCCCTGTCAAAATCACCCGGGGATTCATTCCCCATGCTGAAGGCTCAGTACTAATTGAAATGGGGAACACCAAGGTGATCTGCACCGCGAGCATTGAGGATAAGGTTCCTCCATTTTTGCGGGGCCAGGGTACAGGCTGGATTACCGCGGAATACTCTATGATTCCCCGGGCCACGGAAGTCCGGAATGTGCGGGAAGCAGCCAAAGGAAGGCTGGGAGGAAGGACCCACGAAATCCAACGCCTTATCGGCCGGGCCCTCCGGTCTGTGGTGGATCTGAAGGTTCTAGGTGAACGGACCATCTGGATTGACTGCGATGTAATTACAGCTGATGGGGGAACCAGGACTGCTTCCATCACGGGGTCCTTTGTGGCTTTGATGGATGCCCTGCGCAAGCTGCAGCAGCTTACTAACAGCAGCTCCACAGGGATCAACGACTACCTCGCTGCGGTAAGCGTTGGGATCGTGGACGGCGTTCCCTTGCTCGATTTAGACTACAGTGAGGACTCCGCAGCCCAGGTAGACTTCAACGTAGTTATGACGGGGCGCGGCAAAATCGTGGAAGTACAGGGGACTGGGGAAGAAAGCCCCTTCAGCAGGGAAGAACTCATCGCCCTGCTGGACTTGGCCGAGGGGGGTATCCAGGAACTCATCGCCATACAGCAACAGCTGTTCACAGAAGACCTCGCTGCCAAGTTTGGAGGGCAGTAGCATGGCTCAACGGAAGCGCTTGCTGGTAGTGGCTTCCCGCAACCACAAGAAGATCGAGGAGATTCAAGCAATCCTCCAGGATCTTCCCTTTCAGGTGATATCCATTGGGGAACTAGGGGACTTCCCTGAAGTGGTGGAAGATGGGGAGACCTTTACCGATAATGCCCGCAAGAAGGCAGTGCAGGCCATGACGTGGGTTAAGGAGCTGGTGGTGGCAGATGATTCAGGGTTGGAGGTGGATGCCTTGGACGGCGCTCCAGGAGTCCACTCTGCCCGCTTTGCTGCTGAGGAAGGAAAGCGCAGCACTGATGAGGCCAACAACGCCAAACTACTGCGGCTATTAGCGGATGTGCCCCCTGAGAAGCGGGGCGCCCAGTTCCGCTGTGTCATAGCTTTGGCGGTGCCGGAGGGGCCTGTCCACTTCGCGGAAGGGATCTGCCGGGGAACAATCGGCTTTGAGCCCCGGGGGAGCCAGGGCTTCGGGTATGATCCCCTTTTCATAGTGCCGGAACTGGGCAAGACCTTTGCCGAGCTAGGGCCGGAGCTGAAAAACGGGATCAGCCACCGGGCCCGGGCCTTGGCAGGGCTTAAGCAGCTCTTGGAGCAGTACCAAAATCCCTAGAAGGATATTGACATCCCATCGAATTGTATGGTAACATTGATGATGTCAGTCAACGGGGCGTAGCGCAGTTTGGCTAGCGCGCCTGCCTTGGGAGCAGGAGGCCGGAGGTTCAAATCCTCTCGCCCCGACCATTTAATGCGGGTGTAGCTCAATGGTAGAGCACCGGCCTTCCAAGCCGGCAGTGTGAGTTCGATTCTCATCACCCGCTCCATCCCTATTTTTTCGCGAAGGCAGGCGCCTGTAGCTCAGGGGATAGAGCATCGGACTTCTAATCCGAGTGCCGCAGGTTCGATTCCTGCCAGGCGCGCCATAGTCGTGGTGGGTATAGCTCAGCTGGTTAGAGCGCCAGGTTGTGGCCCTGGAGGTCGCCGGTTCGAATCCGGTTACTCACCCCATATGTACTCAAAGGGGCTCAGCTATTGCTGGGTCCTTTCTTGTATGCAAAAAGTGACTCTCTAGAGTCACTTTTTTGCTTCGCTTAACTTGCGAAGGTTCTCTGCGCTGGTGCCCATTTCCTCGAAGGCAGCGTGGAGTTCCTGGGTGAGGGCGCTTTGTTTTTCCTCCAAACGGTGGATGTCCTGAAGTGCAATCTCGACCTGTTCTCGAATGGAGGCGAGGGTCGTATAGATCTCCTTAATGGTACCCGTGACAGACTGAACCGACTCCACTGAGTGGGCAGCCAGCTCGTGAATAGCATCGGCTACCACACCGAAGCCTCTCCCTTGCTCTCCCGCCCGGGCGCTTTCGATGGCAGCATTGATGCCTAAGATGCGGCTCTTGTCAGCCACGTTGCGGACGATCTTAATGATGGCCTCTGTGTGCTGCAGGAGTTCGTGGCTGTTGGCGGTGAGTTCAGCGAGGGATTGAATGCGGTGGGCTGCAGCGCCTAAAGCTGCTTCCGATTCGTCGTTCATCTCCTCGAGCTGGACGATGCCGGTCTGGATAAAGGACAGCAGGCTGGAAGACTCCTGCATTAGCACCCGGTTAGTTGATTCCCGGTCTTCAATGATCGTCCACAAGAGCTCTGCCACCTCCGGGGAGACTACCTGGAGGTTGTCCCCATCCATCTCCTTCAAAGCCCTGGCGACTTCAGGCACACCTGTAGCATCGATAATTGTCTTTTTGCCGGGCAGGGCAAGCAAGTCGCGAAAATCGGTGGTGGTAAAAATGCCGTGTGCCTTCGCAAGCTGTATTCCTGGGCTTCCTAGGTTGGTGTCCGCGATGCCCAGGACCTTGATGCCTGGAGTTTGGAGCATGCAGCTGAGCAGGGAAGCCCCGCCCTTGCCGCCGCCAACAATACCAACTTGGTTCATATAAAAAATCACTCCTTTAGCTGAATTACTTTCTGTGGGCCCCGCATTATTCCTGTCTATGAGGCAGGATTCCCCCAATAAATAATTGAAGAATACCTTGTTAGAACAACCTCTATAGGTGCGAAAGGGATGTCTATGACAGGTACAATGAGAGCTGTTGCAAAGGTGGGGGCCCGGCCGGGAGCGGAGATTATCGAAGCTCCTATTCCCACACCTGGCCCAGGTGAAGTGCTGGTCAAAGTTAAGGTAGCTGCTATCTGCGGAACCGATGTCCACATCTACAGCTGGGACCAATGGGCCCAGTCGCGGATCAACCCGCCTCTGATTTTCGGACATGAGTTTTGCGGTACTGTTGTAGAATTGGGCCCAGGCGTGAAAGGCGCTGCTGTAGGCGATTATGTTTCGGTGGAAACCCATTTTACCTGCGGGATCTGCCGCTACTGCCGGACAGGCCGGGGCCACATATGTGAAGACGTGAAGATCGTCGGCGTTGATCGGGATGGGTGTTTTGCGGAATACGTCACCGTCCCCGCGGAGAACCTCTGGGTGTGGAAGACAGAGGTAGATCCGGAGATCGCTGCTATTCAAGACCCTTATGGCAACGCAGTGCACACCGCTCTAGAGTGTGACCTTGTGGGCAAAAGGGTCTTGATTACTGGAGTGGGCCCCATCGGCCTCGCCGCCATTCTCATTGCGAAGGCTGCAGGCGCTTTCCAAGTAATCTGCACTGATGTGAGCGCTTACCGCTTGAACCTCGCGTGCAAGCTAGGCGCGGATAGTGCCATAAACGTGGGGGAAGTGGACATGAAAGAGGCTATCATGGAAGCTACCTCTGGCTGGGGCGTTGATGTTATCCTGGAGATGTCTGGCAATGAATCTGCCATCAACGGCGGGCTGGCATGCCTTGCCAAGGGTGGTGAAGTGTCCCTCCTTGGCATTCCGTCCCGGCGGGTAACCCTAGACCTCGCGGACGGCGTTATTTTCAAAGGGGCAAGGCTGTACGGCATTAACGGCAGGAAGATGTTTGAAACCTGGTACCAGGGGCAGGCTCTCATTGAGAAGGGCCTGGACCTAAAGTCCCTAATTACTCACCGTTTCGACTTTACCCAGATGGATCAAGCCATGGAGCTCATGAGAACGGGCCAATGCGGCAAGATTGTAATATATCCGAATGGGAGTGATAAATAGTGGATGCCCTCAGCTTCTTGGATCAGGAAATCCAAAATCTGAAAGACCAAGGGGTGTACCGCATCCCCCGGGTGCTCAGCGGAGAACAGCAGGCTGTGTCGTACTACGACGGGCGGCGGGTTATCAACCTCTCCTCCAACAACTACCTGGGGCTGGCCAACCATCCTCGCCTGAAAGAAGCGGCCATTAAGGCCACAGAAAAGCTGGGCGTAGGTTCAGGCGCGGTGCGCACCATCGCGGGGACAATGGACATTCACCGGGAGTTCGAGGAAAAGCTGGCAAAGTTCAAGAATGTGGAAGCGTGCCTGGTGTTCCAGTCAGGCTTTACCGCGAACTCTGGGACCGTCAGCTGTATCTTGGGCAGGGAAGATGTGATCATCAGCGACGAGCTCAACCACGCGAGCATCATCGATGGATCCCGCCTCAGCCGGGCACAGATCGTGGTTTATCCACACGGGGATATGGATGCCCTTCGGGAAGCCCTGGAGACGTCCCAAGGGCGCCGCACACTGGTCGTGACTGACGGCGTGTTCTCCATGGACGGGGACATCGCCAAGCTGCCGGAAATCGCGGATCTCGCTGAGGAGTACGGCGCCATCCTCATGGTAGATGATGCCCATGCCAGCGGCGTCTTAGGACGGTGCGGCAGGGGGACTGTGGATCACTATGACCTTCACGGCCGAGTAGATATCCAGGTAGGGACGCTCTCTAAGGCCCTGGGAGGCCTTGGGGGATACGTTGCAGGCCCACAGAAACTCATTGATTACTTGGTGCAGCGGGCTCGGCCCTTCCTGTTTAGCACTTCCCATCCGCCGGGAGTAATCGCCGCAGCCATGGAAGCCATTGACCTTATCCAGGAAGAGCCAGAGCTCATCGATAAGCTGTGGGATAACACCAACTTCTTCCGGAAAGGCCTCCAGGAGCTGGGCTTTGACACGGGGAACAGCGCCACCCCCATCATCCCAGTGATTGTGGGAGATGAGCGCAAAACTATGCAGCTCGCGGACGGACTGTTTGAAGCAGGGGTCTTTGCCCAGGGAATCGCTTTCCCCACAGTACCTAGGGGTAAAGCACGGGTGCGCACCATTATCACCGCAGCCCACAGTGAAGAGGATCTCCAGTTTGCTCTAGATGCATTCGCCAAAGTCGGGCGAGAGCTGAAGTTAATTTAAAGATGAAGCCCTGACCTTACGGTCAGGGCTTTTTCGGCATCATAACTCTTGCCGCTTGGGGGCGGATGTGAGCATTGAAGGGAGTCGCGGAGCAGAGGTCGCCGTCAAACATCTTTGGCAGGGGTTCACATTCGATCTTAACCCGTTGGGCCCGGATCATGGTCACCTTGGGATGCCCTACGTGGCCGCCAGAGTAGACTTTCGGCAGAGTAGTAGCAAGCTCCAGTTTTCCCACTCGGCCGATGATAACCACGGTAAAGTGGCCGTCATCGTAGCGGGCATCAGGAGCGAACTTCAGTCCCCCACCTCCGTAAGGCATGTTCATGACCATAATCCCCACTACGTCCTCTACAATCACCTGGTTATCCAGGGTGATCTCCACGGGGTAGGTGCGGAGGTTTCTCAACGTGTAGGCAACGCTGGCCAAAATAGCTAAAGACCCTTTCAAAGGGCCATCCCGGTGTTCATTGGTATGTTCGATGACGGTAACGGGAAAACCAATGGAGGCCAGTACTCCGAAGACTTTATCTGTTTCTACACCCACATCAATGCGGGTGGGATTTCCCCCGAGGATGACGTCCAGCGCCGCCTCAGTTTGCCGGGGCAGCCCCAGCCCCCGGGAGTAGTCATTGCCGGTGCCCCCAGGGATGATCCCCAGAATACTGTTGGAGTGCAGGATCCCCTCCAGAACCTCGCCGATTGTGCCATCACCGCCTATGGCTGCCACAATTTCATGGTTCCTGCTTGCCTTCTCCGCCAGTTCGATACCGTGGCGGTGCTTCTTGGTGTAGAGTATTTCAAAATCCACTGCCCTATCCTTAAGCATATCTTCGACTAAATGGGCAACCCGCTGGCCTCGGCCACGCCCAGCCGCGGGGTTGGCGATAATGGCTAGACTCATAGGCCAACCTCCTGTTAGCATCTCCTCAGCTTATTTCGCCATCATAAAAGAAATCCCCTTCGTCCATAATAACGGATGAAGGAGGTGGCAACGGGTGCCCAAAGACAAACGCAACGAGGGCAAGAAGGCGCGCCGCACACAAAAGCAGCAGATGGGTGCTATGCCCAATGCGGGGAATCTCTATGAGACTGGAGAAGAACTAGGCAGGCAGCAGCAGTACCAAAAGCAGCAAGATGGCCAGCAGATGCAGAGCCAGAAAAGGCCGAAGCCAGAAAAGCAAAGTTAACGTGAAGGGGGAGTGTTTTCCACTCCCCTTTGTGATCTCATCACGACCGCAGCTGGCCAAAATATCCCGTGAGTTCTTCCGCTGTCTCCAGCACACCCTGTGCGTCCCGGGCAAGGACGCGGACGTGCAGGGTTTCTATGCCCCGGGAGATGGCTTGTTCAATCTGCAGTGATCCGCCGGAATCAGCCCCAATGGTTCTCCACAGGTCTTCCAGGCGGTGCACTTCATGTACTGCCGCGGCCCACTGTCCGTCTAGGGCAGTGCGGGAAATGCGGTCGAGAGATGTCTGGAGGCTAGCGGTGTTGGGAGCGGTGGGCGGGCTTAAGGGGGCAAAATCGGTGAAGCGTACGTTCCGTACATTACCCTCATCCTGCGGCCCGGAGAGGTTCCCCGTTAGCTGTAAGGCGGCGAGGGCCACAACTCCCAAGAGCACGAGGGTGATGAAGATTTGTCTGCGCACTGTGTGACCTCCTTTCCCCGATCAGTATTCCCCGTATTGATTGAGAAGATTGGTTCACAATAATTTAGAGGGAAAGGAGGAGGTAGCCTATGAGAATCATGTGGGTAATCCGCCCCGCAGAGGGAGGGATGCTGAGCCACATCAGTCAACTCCTTGTGGGGCTGGCGGATCAGGAAATCCTTATCGCCGCACCCAGGTCCCTGGAGGATTTGGCAAAGGGCCGGCGGTTTTTTCCTGTGGAAATCGGCGATGGCTTGAGCCTGAGAGCTGATCTTAGGGCCGCGGGAGAGCTGCGCCGCTTAGTCCGCAGCTTACAGCCTCAGCTGGTCCACAGCCATGGCCTCAAGGCCGCACTTGTGACCGCGGCTGCCCTCAGCCTGTATCCCAAGCGGCCCCGCCTGGTTTTCACAGTGCACAACAATCTCCCCCAGCCTAAGGCGGTGATCTCTCAGATGGCTTATGGGGTGGCTCTCCGGCGCATGTTCCGCCTTATGGATATGGTCATCACTGTTTCAGAGGCTCTCCGGGACCGATTGGTGGAATACGCTGCACCTGATCGAGTGATCACCATCCGCAACGGCATTCCTGTGGAACGCTTCCGGGGTTACCCCCGAGCAGCTGTCCGGGCCGAGCTTGAGATTCCCGAAACGGCCAAGATCGTAGGGATGACCGCCCGCCTCATCGCGGGCAAGGGGATTACCACGGCTTTGGAGGCGGTATCCCTCCTCACCCGGATTGTCCCAGACCTCCACTTTGTGGTGGTGGGGGATGGGCCAGAGCGGGGTAAGTTCGAAAGCTACGGAGAGGCCTTGGGCCTTGCCAAACGGGTGCATTTCCTGGGCTGGCGGGAAGATGTGCCGCGGCTCATGGCTGGGTGGGATGTGTTCATTCTTCCCAGTTCCAGTGAGGGATTCAGCTTAAGCGTTCTGGAGGCCATGGCCTCAGGCCTGCCAGTGGTGGTCTCCGATCTAGACTCGATGCGGGAGGCTGTCGTAGTGGGGAAGAGTGGCTACTTGACCAAACCAGGGGATGCACCAGAACTGGCCGCGGCTATCCTCAATGTCCTCCGGGACCCTCGGCGGGCAAGGCAGATGGGTGAGTTTAACCGGGAGCGGGCGGCCGCACTGTTTGGCCAGGAACAGATGATTGCCTGTACCCGTGCAGTATATGAAGGGTTGAATCACTCTTGAGGTCAGCCCTGGTGCTGGTTTTACTGTTGGCAGTAGCAGTGGGGGCGTGCCCAGCTAAGGCCCAGTACAGCCAAGTTATAATGGTCCTCTGGCACGGGGCAGAGGTGCATGATCTCTTGGAGATTGCCCCCCACATGCCCCAGGCTTGGGGCCTTATGAATACCCGAACAGGGGGCGGTGCAGGGGTAGAAGGGGCCTATCTCAGCATCTCCAGCGGCGCCCGGGCTGTGGGAGTTGCTGGTGCGGGAGCGGCCTTTAACCAAGACGAAGATCACACCTATACCCTGAATACGGGCCTGGAGCCTTGGGCCGTAGTCCAACCGGAGGTGTGGCGGATAAGACAGGGGCAGAATACAACCTACACCGTCCGTCCTGGAGCCCTGGGCACGGCCCTCGCGGAAGGCGGCCTCAGCGCTGCGGCCTTTGGCAATAGTGACACCGATCGGTTGGCGAGGTGGGCTGGGGCCATAGCAGGGGACGAACTGGGGCGCGTTCCTGAAGGCACTGTGGGCAGGGGGCTCCTGGTGAGCGATGAGATACGCCCCTTTGGCGTGGGCACAGATTATGATCGTCTACTGGAGCTTGTGTTAGGGAGCAGTGCTCACTTTATAGCGGTAGATCTGGGCGATCCCTACCGTTTTGACGAAGCAGCCTCAAGCTTTCTCCCCAGCCAATACCAGCGCCTGAGGGAAGAAATGGTGGCAGAAGCTAGGGGGTTTATACTTAGGATCCTCCAGGAGCTTCCGGACAGCTCAGCGGTCTTGGTGGTAAGCCCCCATCCCGGACGAACCAGAGCCAGCCAAAGCCTCTGGCTCGCCCCTGTCGTCCTGTTTGGGGAGGAAACGGGCCTTTTGACATCCCCTACCACCAAGTGGCCGGGGATTATCACAAACATGGATATTGCCCCTACTGTCCTCGAGCTTCTAGGGCTGAACCCACCCCTGTTTATGATCGGGAGCGGAGCAAGTGTCCTCCCCATGCCTCTTGGATCAGCTCAAGGGCACGTGGAGCAGCTAGAACAGAAACTCCTCTGGCTCTCTGCCTACCGGGGGCCGGTACTTCGGGGCCTGGTCGGGACTCAGATTGGGGTGTACCTGGCCGCGCTAGCCGCAATGACCTTAGATACCAAACTTCCCGGGGGCCTGGTGAGCTTGATCCAACTTCTATTAATCCTCGCCCTCGCAGTACCCGCCTATCTTTTGGTCATGCCCTTAGGGGTGTGGGCAGCACTTGTCTTAACGGGGGCCCTCGTCCTTGTGAAGCTCATAAGCAGAGCTTTCCTGTGGATGGTGGCAGGGGTTGGGTTGATCACTGCCCTGTTAGTAGGCCTTGATACCTTGACCGGGAGTTCCTTGATGCGCTTTTCCTTTTTGGGGTATGATCCAATTGGGGGTGCCCGGTTTTACGGTTTGGGGAACGAATATATGGGCATCATGATTGGGGCCTTAATTATGGGGTGGGTGTGCCTTGCAGAGCTCCTGAAGCTCACCAAGGGGGCTGCTGCAGCGGGAGCCATCCCACTGTTTCTGGCTGCCACAGCCTTGGTGGCTGCGCCCTGGTGGGGCACGAATGTTGGCGGTGCCATCACTGCGGTCTTGGGCTTTGGAGTCACCTTAGGTGCTCTCTGTGAGGTCAGGCTATCATGGCGCGCTGCGGGGGCGTTGACTCTCTCACTCTGCATAGTGCTGGGGATTTTCATGCTGATTGACTCGAGCCGCCCCTTGGAAGAGCAGTCCCACATTGGCCGCACTGTCCAGCTTATTGCTGGGGACGGGGCGATTGCGGTGTACAATATTATCCAGCGCAAGCTGTCCATGAACCTCCGCCTGATTCGCTACAGCATCTGGAGCCGGGCGTGGATTATGGCTTTGGGGATCATGGGAGCTAGCTTCATTAGGCCGTCCCGCTTCATGGTGTGGCTTAAAGAAAAATACCCCCAGCTCGCCAAGGGCCTCTGGGGGACAGTTGTGGCAGGTACTGCCGCGTTAGTATTTAATGATTCTGGAGTTGTGGCTGCGGCCACATGTGTGTTCTTCGCTGCCACCACCATGGCGGTGCTGGCGTTAGATTACCGCCTGCTAAAACATGATCTTCTGCCGCCTAAGGCCCACGTTGAGGATGATACCGATGGCCATTAGGCTAGTGAGTAGGGTACTTCCCCCTGCAGTAATAAAGGGAAGGGGTAACCCGGTAATGGGCATCATGCCCAAGGTCATGCCTACATTAATGATGAGGTGGAAGAAGAAGATGCTTACCGCACCGCTGGCTAGCAGCATTCCGTATGTGTCTTTTGCCAGGATGGCAATGCGCAGCCCCCGCCAGATGACCAATGCGTAGAGAATGAGGACCACCAAGGTGCCAAGGAAGCCGAACTCTTCCGCAATGACGGAAAACACGAAGTCTGTGTGGTTTGCGGGAAGGAAGTGGAGCTGGCTTTGGGTGCCGCTGAGAATACCCTTCCCTGTAAAGCCTCCCGAGCCGATGGCAATGATAGATTGAATGATGTTCCACCCTGCGTTGTTGCGGTCCGCATAGGGGTCGAGAAACACCAGCAAGCGGCTGAGCTGATACGGTTTGATAATCGAAATCCAGCCCTTCCAGGACACAAAGATCGCGGTAAAGGCCACTAAGGCTAAGCCAGCGGCACATATCCCCAGCTTTTTCACATCGGCGCCCGCGAAGAACAGCATTGCAAAAGCCAGGCCGATGAAAATCGCTGAGGTGCCTAGGTCCGGTTGGATGACGATCAGCCCCGCGGGAACGGCAGTCAAAGCAAAGGTTGTCCACAGGTTCCACCCGGCCACATGTTCCCGCACTTCCAGGTGCTTCGCGAGCACGAGGACTAGGGCAAGCTTGGCAAGTTCGGAAGGCTGAATGCTCAAGGGGCCGATTCGGAACCACCTCTGGGACCCGAAGACCACGGTGCCTAGCACCAAGAGTACAGCTAACATGCCGATGCTCACGAAGTATATCAGGCGGGTCCAGCGCTTCCATGCCCGGTAATCAATGCTGATAATTACGATCACTGCTGCAAGGCCTAGAATGAGTCCGAGGAACTGCCGAGTTACATAGTAAAAGGGGCTGATGCCCGCTTGCACCAGCTGAGAATAGGAGGCGGAGTAGATCACAACAAAGCCGATGGCAATCAGTGCCGCCACCGCGAGAATGAGGGGCCAGTCAAGGTAACGCCAGTAACGACGAGGGACTTCCATCTTAGTTCACTCCCAAAACTGCTGACTCTATTATACTCTTTCTAGGCCGGACATACTACCATAAATGGGAGTTGACCGAGGAAAACCACTCTGTTATAATATCATAGCGGTGATGAGCCATTAGCTCAGTCGGTAGAGCACCGGACTTTTAATCCGGGTGTCCCGCGTTCGAGTCGCGGATGGCTCACCATTTCTTTTTGCCATTTATGTAAACTCTGTGCAGGCGTGGCGGAATTGGCAGACGCGCTAGACTTAGGATCTAGTGGGCGATCCCCGTGAGAGTTCGAGTCTCTCCGCCTGCACCATTTTATTACTTAGATCTCCCGAATATTTGCAATTCACCGGAGAATATTCTTTTTTCCCGTGGAGGGAGCTGAAAGGGGAACAGTATGAAGACAACTATGGAACGGCTGGAAAACAGCCGCGTACGCCTGACAGTAGAGTGCGATGCTGAGGCTCTAGAGGAAGCCATTCAGGGTGCCTATCGGCGGGTAGCCAAGCGCATTACCATCCCAGGTTTCCGCAAGGGGCGGGCTCCCCGGAAGTTGATTGAGCTCAACTACGGCCCCGAAGTGTTTTTTGAAGATGCGGTGGACATCCTCTTCCCGAAAGCATACAAGCAGGCTTTGGATGAAACGGGCATCCAGGCAGTGGATCAACCAGATGTGGACATCGAGGAGATTGACCTCGGTACCGGTGTTACTTTCAAGATCGAGGTAGATGTTTACCCAGAGGTAGAATTGGGTACATACTTTGGCCTAGAGGCAGAAAAGGAAAAGGTGAACGTCACAGAAGAGGACGTTGACCGGATTTTGCGCGACTACCAGAACCGCTCAGCAGAGCTGATTGTAGTAGATAGCCGCACCGACGTGCAGGAAGGGGACTACGCTATTATCGATTTCGCCGGGTACATCGACGGCGAACCCTTCAGCGGCGGCGCAGCCCAAGACCACATGCTGCAAGTGGGTTCAGGGCAATTTATTCCCGGCTTCGAAGAGCAGTTAGTGGGGATGAATGTTGGGGAAACTAAGGACGTTGTGGTCACCTTCCCCGAAGACTACCACGCTGAGCACCTGGCTGGCAAAGAGGCTACCTTTAAGGTGACCATCAAGGAACTGAAAGAGCGCATCGTTGCCGAGCTAGATGATGACTTCGCCAAGGACATCAGCGAGAGCGCTTCCACCTTGGCTGAATTACGGGAAGAAATCCGGAAAAACTTAGAAGAAGAGGCAGAGCGGCGAACTACTGTCGCGCTGGAGAATAAACTGTTAGATAAGATTGGGGAAAACAGCAAGATCGAGCTGCCCCAGTCCATGGTGCGGCATCAGGCAGAGCACCTTGTGGATGACTTCTTTATGAACATGCTCTACCAAGGGATTTCCCGGGAGCGGTACCTGGAGATCACCAACCAAACAGAAGAACAGCTGGTGACCCAGTTTGAAGGGGAAGCTGCTCGGCGTCTCCGGAACGACCTCATCCTGGAAGCGGTAGCAAAGGCGGAAGGGATCGAAGTCTCCGATGACGAAGTTGCTGCTGAGATCGATCGGCGGGTTGCAGAAAATGAAGGCCGGGAAGAGGAAGCTCGCAAGTACTTTGAAAGCCAAAAAGAGTCGCTGCGGCTGATGCTTGAACGGCAGAAGACCATAGAAGCTATTGTGGAGCACGCACAAATCACTGAAGTCGAAGCAGGAGCCGAACCTGAGCAGGAGGATGTACCCCAAGATAACGAGTGATTTGGCGTATAACTATGGGGGAAAGGAAGGGATCAGGATGAGTGCTTTGATTCCAATGGTCATTGAACAGACGAGTCGGGGAGAGCGGGCATTTGACATCTATTCCCGCTTGCTGAAGGACCGCATCATTTTCCTGGGCGGCCCCATTGACGACCACGTGGCCAACTTAGTTATTGCGCAGCTGTTGTTCCTTGAGTCGGAAGACCCAGAGAAAGACATTCACCTGTATATCAACAGCCCCGGCGGGGTAGTCTATTCAGGATTGGCAATCTACGACACAATCCAATATATTCGGGCAGATGTTTCCACCATTTGTGTGGGCATGGCTGCCAGCATGGCCGCACTGCTCCTCGCCGCAGGGGCGAAGGGCAAGCGTTTTGCTCTCCCTGCATCCCGGGTTATGATTCACCAACCCATGGGCGGCGCTAGGGGACAGGCGAGCCAGATTGAAATTGAAGCCAAGGAAATTCTCTACTTGAAGCGGCTGGGAAATGAAATCTTAAGCAAGCACACTGGACAGCCTTACGAACGCATTGAACGTGACACCGACCGGGACTTCTACATGTCCGCGGAAGAGGCAGTAGCATACGGCATCATCGACGGCGTGCTGACCAGGAAGCCAGATCCCAGGTAGGGTCAAAGAGGTGATAAGATGTTCAAATTTGGCGATGAAAAAGGGCAGCTGAAATGTTCCTTCTGCGGCAAAGCTCAGGAACAGGTCAAAAAGCTCATCGCCGGACCAGGGGTCTACATCTGCGACGAGTGCATTGAACTCTGCAACGAGATCATCGAAGAAGAGTTCACTGAAGACCAAGATGTCCAGCTAGATAACATTCTCAAACCCAAGGAAATCAAGGCAATTCTCGATGAGTACGTCATCGGTCAGGAAGAAGCGAAGAAGGCCTTGTCCGTTGCGGTGTACAATCACTACAAACGGATCAACTCAAATACACGCAATGCCGATGTGGAGCTGCAGAAGAGCAACATTCTCATGCTAGGGCCCACCGGTAGTGGGAAAACTCTGCTTGCACAGACCTTGGCCCGGATCCTGAACGTACCCTTTGCCATCGCCGATGCCACGAGCCTCACGGAAGCAGGTTATGTGGGCGAAGACGTGGAGAACATCCTCCTCAAGCTCATCCAAGCGGCAGATTACGATGTGGAAAGGGCAGAGAAGGGGATCGTCTATATCGATGAAATCGATAAGATTGCCCGGAAATCGGAGAACCCTTCTATTACCCGTGATGTATCCGGCGAAGGAGTGCAGCAGGCCCTTTTGAAGATCCTGGAGGGAACCATTGCCAGCGTACCGCCGCAGGGCGGGCGGAAGCACCCTCATCAGGAGTTCATTCAGATTGACACCACGAACATCCTCTTCATCTGCGGAGGTGCCTTCGATGGCCTGGAGAAGATCATCGAGCGGCGTGTGGGCCAGAAAACCATTGGGTTTGGCGCAGATATCCGCAAGCGGGAGGAAAAACAGATAGGCGATGTCCTGCGCCAGATCATGCCGGAAGATCTCTTGAAGTACGGCTTGATTCCAGAGTTCGTGGGACGGGTGCCCGTAGTTTGCACCCTGGATGCCTTGGATGAAGAGGCCTTGGTGTCCATCCTTACCCAGCCAAAGAATGCCCTTGTGAAGCAGTTTAAGGCCTTGCTGAACATGGACGGCACAGAGCTAGAATTTCAAGAGGACGCCCTGCGCCGCATTGCCCAAAAGGCCATGGAGCAAAAGACAGGGGCTAGGGGTCTCCGCACTATTGTAGAAAACCTGATGATGGATGTCATGTTTGAACTTCCGTCCCAGGAAAACATCAAGAAGTGCGTAATAACCCAAGCTTGTGTAGAGGGCGCAGAGCCACCCCGGCTGATTCGGGTGGATGAGGCTGGCCAAGAAGAAAGCGCATAGCAAACGCCATGAGGTGGGATACCCCACCTCATTTTTTTATTCTCCCCGGGCATACTAAAGGGAGCAGCGTGCAGGGGGAGAGTGATCCTATGATGGGCATCCTAGGGCTGATCAACTTGTTCTTCGCAATTGTGATCGGCCTGTATTTTTGGAATCTTTACCGCCAACAGCAGTCTAGTAAGTTCGCTGTAGACCGGGAAAGCCGCAAGGAACTGGACAAACTCAACCGGCTGAAGGCCATTTCCTTGACAGAACCCCTGTCAGAGAGAACCCGGCCCCAAGCCATGGGGGAGATCATTGGCCAGGATGATGGGCTCAAAGCCCTGCGGGCCGCGCTGTGCGGGCCTAACCCGCAGCATGTTATCATCTACGGGCCTCCAGGAGTGGGGAAGACCGCCGCGGCCCGAGTAGTGCTGGAAGAGGCTAAGAAGAACCCCCTCTCTCCTTTTGCGGATGATGCCAAGTTCGTGGAGGTGGATGCCACCACATCCCGCTTTGATGAACGGGGCATTGCGGATCCCTTGATGGGATCAGTCCATGATCCTATCTACCAGGGGGCAGGGCCCCTTGGGATCGCGGGCATACCGCAGCCTAAACCAGGTGCGGTTACCAAGGCTCATGGCGGCATCCTCTTCATCGATGAGATCGGCGAACTGCACCCCATCCAGATGAACAAACTTCTTAAGGTGCTAGAAGACCGCAAAGTGTTTCTGGAAAGTGCCTACTACTCCTCTGAAGACACAAACATCCCCGCGCACATCCACGAAATCTTCCAAAAGGGGCTCCCAGCAGATTTCCGTTTGGTGGGAGCTACAACACGCATGCCCCATGAACTTCCTCCTGCCTTGCGGTCTCGCTGCCTAGAGATCTTCTTCCGCCCCTTAAGCCCAGAGGAAATCGGCACCATCGCACAGCACGCAGGGGAGAGGATCGGGATTCCTCTGACCCCTGCTGCCCTGGAAGTCTTGCAGCGCTACGCCTCAAACGGCCGTGATGCGGTGAACATGGTGCAGATCGCCGCGGGGATCGTGCAGATGGATAAGCGCAGGGAGATTGCTCAAGGGGATATTGAATGGGTGGTAAACAGCGGGCAGTACTCCCCTCGCCTGCAGCGGCGCATCCCGAAAGAGCCTGCAGTGGGTTTGGTCAACGGCCTGGCCGTGTACGGCCCCAATATGGGGATGTTGATCACCGCTGAGGCCGCTGCCATTCCGGTGGCTCCTGGGCAGGGGTCTATCAAGGTGACAGGAGTGATGGATGAGGAAGAAATCGGAGGCGTGGGGCGGACCATGCGCGGGCGTTCCCAGGCACGGAACTCTGTGGACAACGTCCTTACAGTCCTTAAAGCAGTCTTGGGCCTTTCCCCCGAAGACTTCCACATCCATGTGAACTTCCCAGGTGGTGTTCCCATCGATGGGCCTAGTGCAGGGGTGACCATGGTCATCGCGATCTACTCAGCTATTTCCGGCAAAGCGGTGGACAATACGGTGGCTATGACCGGGGAAGTGACCATCCACGGCCAAGTCCAGGGCGTAGGGGGGATCGTCGCCAAAGTGAATGCTGCCCGGGAAGCGGGGGCCAAGCGCGTGCTTATCCCAAAGGACAACTGGCAGGAGCTCTTCACTGGGCTTTCTGGGATCGAAGTGATCCCCATCCGGCATGTAAGCGAAGCACTGCGCCACGCTGTAGTGGGAAGTCGAGAGCCCCTGTCCCACATTTCCAGAGGAGTGCCAGAAGGGGGCCTCCTTTCCGCGTCCAATGCCAGCCTGACCCCCTAATCGTACCAAGAATTCCTAAACTGTGTTATAATGAATTCACCAGAAGAATTGGGGGTGCAGGCAGATGACGAAGAAGACTGCTTCTTACAAGGTTCCATTACTGCCTCTCCGTGGTACGCTGGTCTTTCCTCACATGGTTACTCCCTTTGAAGTGGGAAGGGAGCGTTCCATCCAAGCGGTGGAACAGGCCTTGCTAGGTGATCGGCGTATTGTTTTAGCTGCCCAGCATCAGGCGGCGGTGGAAGAACCTACGCCCGATGATATTTATACCATTGGCACACTGTGTGAAATCAAGCAGATTCTGAAAATGCCCGAGGGCCAGCTCCGCATCTTGGTGGAAGGCCTTGAACGGGTGGTAGTGCACGGTTTAGCGGACAAAGAAGGATACTACGAAGCTACCATTACCGTACCAGAAGTGGACGAGATGGATGAACGCCCCGAAAGCGAAGGGGCTGCCCTAGTGCGAACTGTGCACGACCGTTTTCAGGAATACGTCCGGGTAAGCAAGAAGATCCCCGCGGAAGTGATGAATGCAATCAAATCCATTGCTGACCCGGGGCGACTGGCAGATACAGTGATTGGGCAGCTTAACGTGGAACTAGCAGAGAAACAGCAAGTACTAGAAATCTTTTCACCCTTTGCCCGCTTAGAGCGGGTGCTGGAGGTGCTTTACCGGGAACTGGAGATTGTCTCCCTGGAGAAGACCATTCAGCAAAGGGTTAGAAAACAGATGGACAAGGCCCAGCGTGAATACTACCTGCGGGAACAGATCAGGGCCATCCAACAGGAACTAGGGGAAGGGGATGACCGAGCCTCTGAGGCCGATGAGCTTCGGCAGAAGCTAGTAAAGGCGAAACTGCCAAAAGAGGCACGCGCCAAGGTACTCCACGAGATTCGCAGGCTGGAGAAGATGCCTCCCATGGCTGCGGAGTCGGGGGTTATCCGGACCTATGTGGATTGGATGCTGAGCTTGCCTTGGTCGAAGCGGACCACGGACCGCTTGGACCTGGAGGAAGCAGAACGCATCTTGGAGCGGGATCACTACGGCCTGGCAAAGGTGAAAGAGCGCATCCTGGAGTTCCTGGCCGTGCGCAAGCTGGCAGGGAACCTCAAGGCCCCGATCTTGTGCTTGGTAGGGCCGCCAGGGGTGGGCAAAACCTCTCTGGCCTCATCGGTGGCAGAAGCCCTGGGCCGGGAGTTTGTCCGCCTAAGCTTGGGGGGCGTGCGGGATGAAGCAGAAATCCGCGGCCACCGCCGTACTTACATCGGCTCCATGCCAGGGAAAATCATCCAGGCAATGAAGAATGGAGGCACCAAGAACCCCGTTATTCTCTTGGATGAAGTGGATAAACTCGGTGCTGATTTCCGGGGTGACCCTGCCTCCGCACTCTTGGAAGTGCTCGACCCAGAACAGAACAACAAGTTTGGCGATCACTACATTGAGGTGCCCTTTGACCTATCTGAGGTCTTGTTCATTACAACTGCAAATGTACTCTACACCATCCCAGGGCCTCTCAGGGACCGGATGGAAGTAATTGAGATTCCTGGCTACACTGATGATGAAAAACTCCAGATTGCCAAGGGCTATCTCTGGCCAAAACAACTGAAGAACCACGGGCTCAGCGCAGAACAGGTGCGCATTTCCGATAACGCCATCCTGAAGGTGATCTCGGAATACACTCGGGAGGCAGGGGTGCGCAATCTCGAGCGCATGCTAGGCACTATTTGCCGGAAAGTCGCGGCTGAAGTGGTGCGGGGGAATGCCAAAGGCGTCCGGGTTACCCAGAATAACGTGAGCAAGTTCTTGGGCACCCCACGCTACCGTCACACCCTGGCAGAGTTGGAAGACCGGGTAGGGGTGGCCAACGGGTTGGCTTACACCCAATTTGGCGGCGAGATTATGCCAATCGAAGTAACCGTCGTGCCTGGGAAGGGCAAGATCACCCTCACAGGCAAGCTTGGGGAAGTGATGCGGGAATCGGCTCAGGCTGCCCTCAGCTACCTGCGCTCCCGTGCCCTGGATTGGGGCATTGACCCGCAGTTTCATGAGAAGTACGACATCCATATGCACATTCCTGAAGGCGCTGTTCCCAAAGATGGTCCTAGTGCCGGGATCACTATCGCAGTAGCCTTGGCCAGCGCACTGACGGAGCGCCCTGTGCGGCACGACCTCTCAATGACAGGAGAAATCACCCTCCGGGGGAGGGTACTACCCATCGGCGGGGTGAAGGAGAAGCTGCTTGCCGCCCATCGAGCTGGGATTTATACAGTCCTCCTGCCGGAGGAAAATGCCCGGGATCTGCAGGATGTGCCCGAGAACATTCTCCGCAAGCTGAATGTGGAGTTTGTGGAGCACATGGATGAAGTGATGGCTAAGGCACTCCTTCCTAAGGAAGAGGAAGGGGATGGGGAAGTGCCCGATTTAGCCTTTATCCCGGGCTCGGAGGCACCTTCCGAGACATGGGTTGGTGATCAGCAGTGAAGCTGAACCTGCACAACAGTGAGTTTATGCTCAGCGCTGTCCACGAGAGTCATTATCCTGCCCACGAGTTGCCAGAGGTGGCACTCGTGGGCCGCTCCAACGTAGGGAAGTCCTCTTTAATTAACACATTGGTGCGGCGCAGGAAGTTCGCCCGCACCTCCAGCAGGCCCGGCATGACCCAAACTCTGAATTTTTACCGGGTGGACCGCCTCGTCCTAGTGGATCTACCGGGCTATGGGTTTGCCCAGGTACCCCGGAAGATCCGGGAAAACTGGGGCCCAATGATAGAGAGTTACCTAACCAAGAGGCCAAACCTGAAAGGCATCATTCAGCTGGTGGATATTCGCCATAAGCCTACCGAAGATGATTGCCTGATGTGCGACTGGCTTAAGGCTCTGGACAAGCCTTTCCTCGTAGTTGCAACGAAAGCGGACAAGGTGAGCAGGGGCCAGTGGGCCCGCCATCTGAAGGTGATCCGGGAAACCTTGGGGGTGGAGGCTCTTCCTTTTTCCGCGGAAACCGGGCATGGGGCAGAGGCCATCTGGCAGGAAATAGCAAATTTCGTTAGTGGAAGCAGGAGAAGTAGCGGAATTGGCGAATAACTCTCTAAATTACTGGTAAAGCCAAGAGGGAATCTAATGGTTAACGGGGGCTCGAGGGTGTTGTACAATTCTGCCATTGCTTTGTCTGTGGCTTGCGCAGGCGCGGCTGCAGTCCGCTATCTTCCAACTATACCTTGGGACAGCTGGCCGCAGTTGGCGCTCTTTAGCGCGCTCACCATCTATTTGCATGCTCGCACAGTCAAAGTAGAGAACCGGATGAACTATTCTTTGGGCACCGCGGTGTTTTTCCCTGTGCTCTACATCTACGGAGTAGGTGCGGCCATGATCGTTACCACCTTGGCTGCGGTGGTCGATTCCGTTGCCCACAAGAAGACTGTAGACCGGATGCTGTTCAATGCGGCCCAGCTGTCTTTGAGTGCGGTGGTGTGCGGCACGGTCTACGGAAGGCTCGGGGGTACTTTTGGCTACGCGGTGTCCTTGGCTGACATCTGGCCCCTGCTCATCGCAGGCTTCGTCTACATTGTCATCAATGTGTCTCTGGTGGTGAGCCTCAGCGCAATGGCCCTGGGCAGGGCAGTCCGTTCTCGCCTCCGGGGTTTGCTGCGCACCATGGACAAGGACTTTAGTGCAGGCTTTTGGGGCGTGGTGTTCACCTTGTTTGTGGCTGAATACTCCACCTGGGGCATTATCCTGCTAGGCATGGTCTTTGCCCAGTTTTCGCGGTTTATCGAAATGGGCGTGAAGATGAGTGTTGAGCGGGGCATGCGCCAAGAGCTCGAGCGGGAACTGCTTATTGATTCCAAAACGGGAGTGTACAACTTCCGCTATCTGACGGAATGGCTGGCTGATCCGGCAGTGGATCCAACGGCAGTACTGTTTATTGACATCGATGATTTCAAAGCCTTTAACGACCGCCATGGACACGCAGCTGGGGATGAAGCTCTGATTACCCTCGCCAACCTCATTAAAAGCGTAATCCGGGCCGATGATGCTGTGATCCGGTACGGCGGTGAAGAGTTCGTTGTCCTTCTCCCGAATATGACCCGGGCCGGTGCAAAGCGGGTGGCGAGGCGCATTCAAACGTCCCTCAAGAATGTGCGCTTCCCCCGGCGGGATCAATCCCTCACTGTCTCCATAGGGATCGCCGCTTGCCCTGAGGATACCAAGGACAAGCATCACCTCTTAGGATTGGCAGATCAGGCCATGTACGAAGCGAAGCGGTCTGGAAAGGACTGCTGTCATTCCTGGGGTGAAAGTGCTGTCGTTCACTCTGTCTAATTGCCCCCTGCGGGCTTTTTTTTTACTGCAGTACCTTGCCCGGTGGAAGGGAGCGATACTGGTGGGTCAGGCTCATCTTCACGAGATTCTGGAAAGCCTAATAGATCAACACCGCAGTGCGTATACAGAAGGAGAAGTGGCATCATATATTCCTGAGTTGAAGAAGGGCAACCCGGCCCTGGCGGGAATCGCGGTTTGGGGCCCTGATGGCCTGGTGGCTGCCGGAGACACGCAGGTCCCCTTTACCCTGCAAAGCATTTCGAAGATCATCACCTTGATGGTGGTGCTGGAACAACGGGGTGAAGCAGAGGTGTTCTCCCGGGTGGGCCCAGAGCCCACTGGAGACCCCTTTAACAGTATCTTGAAACTGGAGATCTCCGAGCGGCGCCCCTTAAATCCCATGATCAACGCAGGGGCAATTGCAGTGTGCAGCCTTTTAATAGGGAACACAGTGGAAGAGCGCTTCGCCCATGTCACCAGCCTCCTGGCTGAGATCTTAGGGCGGGAGGTTTTCATCGACGAGCAGGTGTATCAATCGGAGAAAGCCACAGGCCACCGCAACCGGGCTCTGGCATATTTTCTAAAGGACACAGGAGTGCTGGAGGGGGATGTAGAAGAGGTAGTTGACCTCTATTTTCGTCAATGTTCTATACTTGTCACCTGTGAGGAACTAGCCCGAATTGGCTTTTTCCTAGCCACCAAAGGAGTGGCTTTGACAGGCAAACGCCTGCTACCCCCGAGTATTGTCCGCTTGGTTACGACCTTTATGGTAACGTGTGGAATGTACAATGCTTCCGGTGAGTTCGCCATCAAAGCAGGCATTCCAGCCAAGAGCGGCGTGGCCGGCGGCATCTTAGCAGCAGTTCCCGGCCAGTTTGGCATTGGCACCTTTGGCCCGGCCCTGGACAGTAAGGGCAACAGTGTGGTGGGCTTCAGGATACTGTGTGACCTATCCCGCCGGCTGGATCTGAGCATTTTCTAAAGGGAGAGAACGCCATGAATGGGGATCCCAGGGTTGTAGGTGTAAGACGATTCTTGGTGGGCCAAGCCGGACCCTTTCCCCGCGTCGTTTTCCGAGAGGAAGTCTTCGCCCAGATGGACCAGTTTGCCCAGGAGCATCCCTCAGGCGAAAGCGGCGGTTTTTTGGTGGGAAGAAAGCGCAACCTCAAGAGCCTTGAGGAGTATGAAATTGTAGTGGACCAGTTTGTCCCCTTGGCTCAGGCCCGGGGAGGCGCATCGCGGTTTGCCCTGACAAAAGACCACTACCAAGCGGTGCAGCGCTCCTTACAGAGCAGCGGCAGCAACCTGCGGATTGTGGGTTGGATGCACAGCCATCCGGGATTTGGCGTTTTCCTCTCTGCCTTTGATAAACAGCAGCACGAGCGGCTGTTTAACCGCCCGTGGCAGATCGCTTACGTTATCGATGCCCAGTTGGGGGAACGGGCGCTGTACCACTGCGTGGATCATGCCTGGCGTGAATTGCCTGGCTACTACATCTTGCGGAGTGAATACGGCCCATCGGGTGATCGGGGAAGAGGTGCTCGCTGGCCCCGAAGAGTGGCATCGCTGTTGCTGTTCATTCTCTTAGTATGCGCCGGGGTGCTGGGGTATCAGTGGGTTAGCAGCCGCTATATAGAGCCGTCCCCTTCTCAAGTGGCGCAGAATACGGAACCCGTTCCGGTACCTTCGGGCCAGGAGTCGGTGGTGACGGTCACTCCCGCTCCTCCATCCGTAACTCAATCTCAATCGGCGGAGCAGCGACCGGAGCCGCCTAAGCCCCGGGAGTACGTTGTAGCTAGAGGGGACAGCCTGTGGACCATTGCTGAGAAGGTCTACGGCGATGCTCGTTTGTATAGACTGATTGCAGAGGCGAATAATATCTCTAATCCTTCCAGGCTCCGTACCGGCCAAGTCTTGGTGATACCGGATAATCCTGAGGAGTAGAGATTAGGGGCGAAGACATGTACAGGCTGATTTTCGCGCTGTTGGTGGGGTTTATACTTTTGGGGGCGAATGAAGTGGTACTGTATGAGAATCCCCGGGATACAGCAAGCTGGGCGTATGAAGGCAACCGGCCACTTCAGTTTGCCGCAGCTGGGACGCAAGAGGAGTGGGAGCGGCAGCTGGCCCAGTTAGAACCTATGCCCCCCAACCTGCCTGAGGTAGATTGGGAGCAGGAGTTCCCCATCCTAGTTTATCTCGGGGAGCATCCCACCGGGGGCTATGCGGTGCAAATCGATGGAGTCCATGCGGTGGGGCGGGTTTTGGTGGTGCAAGTGAGCCGGAGAAGTCCTGCACCTGGTGCAATGGTCACTATGGCGTTCACCTACCCAAAGGACATGATTACACTACCCAAGGAACATTTGGAAGGCGTGGAAACAATCCGATTTGTCAACCGAGACAAAGAACTATTGGGTGAAATAGATATTTTCTGACAAAACAGCCAGGTTTAGAAGGATTTTCCCAAATAGCAGCGAATAACCTAATCACTTGATGTGCGTCCAGGGCAGTCCGTAAGGAGGCCACTGAATAATTGCTGTTAACCGTGAACCATAGGGTTCAGTCCTTTGAAGATGTGGTTCAACGCCTACAGGCGACATCTGCGCTCGCTCTGGTGAAAGTAACTTGCGGGCATGACCGTTCATTCATGGCTTGCTTTGCCGTTCAAGCCTACAGTGGGGACAGGTCCCTTCTCGAGGACTTGGCTGATTTTGCAAACTTGACAGTGGAAGAACTGGAAGAGCTTGCAGAGAACAGAGATGGCCCCATGGGTGAGGAAGTAGAAACACTGGCTTCCTGCTTTGAACGGAAGTGGCAGCGGAAGCTTCTGGCCTACCTAAAACCTCCTCGGCGGCAGGTCATATTCAAACTAATGGAAGAAGGGCGGATACTCGTGTTGAAAGAGTTCCCGTATGAGAACTCTTTCGCAGCAGACCTGGACTTTCTGTGGCGGTTGGGTTTGGTTGAGCGAACTGACCGCGGCGGCGAACTATATTGCTACGAACTGGCTGCAGAACAAGGGATCACACATAGACGCTGAGGGAACGTCCCAGGGGACGTTTCCCTTGTTTTAGGAGGAATGAGCAATGAGTAAGGTATTGGCAAGGCACGAGGTGCCTGCGGAACTTAAGTGGCGTTTGGAGGATATTTACGCTTCTGATGAACTGTTTGAACAGGACCTTGCGAAGGCCAAAGACAGCCTCGCCGGGGTCGGGGAACTTAGGGGAACCATTACTTCCAAGGAGAGGCTGTTGCATGCCCTAAGGCGCAGGGATGAACTGGCCATGCTGATAGATCGCATCTTCGCCTATGCGTATATGCGGCGCGATGAGGACA
Source organism: Peptococcaceae bacterium 1109 (assembly GCA_001028815.1). Classification (GTDB taxonomy): domain Bacteria; phylum Bacillota; class Limnochordia; order Darwinibacteriales; family Darwinibacteriaceae; genus 1109. The sequence goes on along the minus strand of LDJB01000002.1, from coordinate 197,478 downwards.
ACAGCAACAGCAAATACCAAGCCTACGCTGACCAGGCCCTGAGCCTGATGGTCATGGCCAACAGTGCTTCCGCTTTCCTCGAACCGGAGATCTTAAGCCTGGACAGTGCCGTGGTGTGGGAATGGGTTGAGGCTGAGCCCGAGCTTGAAGCCTACCGCCATTTTCTCCACAACATCCTTCGCCGAAAAGCCCATACCCTCTCTGCGGAACAGGAAGAGCTCTTGGCAGGAGCAGGGGAGCTAGGTTCGGCACCAGGCGTTATCTTCGGGATGTTCAATGATGCAGATCTGAAGTTCCCGGAGATAACCAACGAGGAAGGGGAAAAGGTGGAGCTGACCCACGGGCGGTACATTCAGTTCCTGGAATCTCGGGATCGCCGCGTGCGGGAAGAGGCCTTTACCGCGCTTTATACCACATACGAGAAGTGGAAGAACACCTTAGGCGCGATGTATACCTCTGAGCTGAAGCAGGCGCGGTTTTTTGCCAAGACAAGGCGGTACAACTCTGCCTTGGAAGCAGCCCTGGACAGCGACAATGTCCAGCCTGAGGTATACCACAACCTGATCCAGGCCATCGAGGGCAACCTGGAGCTCCTCCACAAGTATGTGGCTCTGCGAAAGGAGCTTCTGGGAGTGGATGAACTCCACATGTACGACCTGTACGTGCCCATGGTCCACGACGAACAGCAAACCATACCTAGGGAAGCCGCGGCCGCTATGGTGCAGGAAGGCTTGGAGGCCCTGGGCCCCACTTACCTTAATGACCTCAAGCAAGCGTTCACCGATGGTTGGATTGACTGGTTGGAGAATCGGGGCAAGACCAGTGGGGCTTACTCGTGGGGGACATATGGGGTGCACCCCTATGTCTTGATGAACTACCAGGATAACCTGGATAATATGTTTACTCTCGCCCACGAACTTGGGCACGCGATGCACTCGTACTACTCCGACAAAAACCAGCCCTTTGTCAACGCCCAGTACAGCATCTTTGTGGCGGAAGTGGCTTCAACGGTGAATGAGGCCTTGGTCATGCGTCACCTCTTGAGCAAGACCGAGTCTCCCAAGCAACGGATGTACTTGCTCAACCACTTCCTGGAGCAGTTCCGGGGTACAGTGTTCCGGCAGACCATGTTTGCTGAGTTCGAACTCATCGTGCACGACAAGGTGAACAAGGGGGAATCCCTCACTGCTGATCAGCTCTCCGAGATCTACTATGGGTTGAACAAAAAGTACTACGGCAAGGATATTGTGGTTGATCCCCTGATCGCCCTAGAATGGGCTCGGATCCCCCACTTCTACCGTCCGTTCTATGTGTATCAATATGCAACTGGCTTTTCCGCAGCCATTGCCCTGGCGGAGCAGATCCTCACAGAGGGCGAACCAGCTCGCCAGCGTTATCTAGCCTTCTTAGGCAGCGGCGGCTCCGACTACCCCATCGAACTCCTGAAGAACGCGGGGGTGGATATGACTTCTCCACAGCCCATCACCTCTGCCATGCAGGTCTTTGGCGAGCTCTTGGCGGAGCTGGAAGAGCTGTCAAAAGAGCATCTTAATTCCTAAGCGCTGTTGGGCTAGATGTAGGTGGTACGTATAGGTGAGTTCCATCGCTGGCCCAGAGGGCGGTTGGTAATACACCTGATAAGTCAAACTGGATGCGGGGTTGTGCTGTGAAAGCCCTTGGTAGGTTAGGTGAGCTCCCAGGGCCCAGCTGCGGTTAGCGGCAAACACCACCCCGCCTTTCAGCCCCCAGCCCCCGGGGGCGAAAGCACAAGATGCGTAGGTTAACAGCGGGTCCCATGTGGCCTCAAGGCCCAGTTCAGCACTGGCCTGGGGCCCGTTCGGATCCCATTCGAGCTGGATCCGTGCATGGGGCCCCCACAGGGTTGGAGCTGCTGCCTGCAACTTCACCCGGGGCCATCCCACAGTGGCCTGGAACTCACCTCCAGGGTTGGCAAGCCCTGTGGGGAGAGAGACCTGCATGGAGGTTTTTTCTCCCCAGCGCCACATGCGGCCCAGCTCAAGGACGCCAAAGCGCTGGACGATGTTCTCCCTCGGGAGCTGGTAGACTACGGTGGTGAGGCTGGTTTCAACCACCCACTGGGCCTTGGTGGGGAGGGCCATGACGGCGAGCAGCAGTATTAGCATTAGGGAAACAGCACATCGCTTCATTCTCTCATCCTTTCACAACTATGGCCTTATCATTCCTACAGCTTGCAGGAGCTGGGCTCGGCCGCGGGCTGCATCGGATACCGCGAGGGCATCAGAGAGCCGGTGGAGATCTGGAAAATGGAGGACGGCTCCAGACCATAGGTACCGAAAGTGGCGCTCAGGGATGAACTGGACACCGTGGGCCGGATCGCCAGTGAGCACTCCCTCTGGGGCCAAATCCCACACCAGGGCAAAATGGCCCTTGCCTTCAGTAAAGTGGACTAGGAGGGGGGTGCCCCTGTTTCCCTCCAGAAAGCTGCTGAAGGCATCCCAATCTAGGCGGTACCCTGCAGCCTCCAGGCTGTATGCCGCGAAGTAGTGCTGCAGGTGCCTGAAGGAGATGGGCTTCCCGGGCTCTGTGACTTCTTCCCAGATTCCATCCTGAACAGGGATTTGGGACCAGCTCAGGAGCGTATCAGCACAGGCCGGGGCGCAGTCCCACTCATACAACTGGGGAGTTATGCCGCTGTATGTCAACTCCAGCCACGGAGCACTGTGGGCCAGTAGGGTAAGGGCAAGGACGAGCCACATATGATCACCAACCTTTGTAGGAATTATATAAAAAAGTCAGATAATTGTCAACCTCAGTCCTATGGATTGCCATAGTTAGTTCGTTGCGCCACCAGACGGTGTTCAGGAAGGATTTTTTACTTGAACTGCGAATAACTTATGGTGAAGAATGTTGTAGAAAGGTTGTGCCCCATGGGACTGGAATATGATCTGGATCAGCTTACTGTCTTAACTACCGAACAGCGCAATGCTGCTTCTAATAACATTGACAGATTATCTACAGAGGAGATCGTCCGCTTGATTGCTGCCGAGGACAGCAAAGTGGTTGAGGCAGTGGCTCAAGCTGTCCCCCAGATCGTCCAGGCCGCTGACCTTATCACTGCCGCCTTTAAGCGCGGGGGGCGCCTGATCTACACAGGTTCTGGAACCAGTGGCCGGCTGGGCATTCTCGATGCGGCAGAACTTCTTCCCACCTTTGGTGTGGGCGACGACAAGGTAAAGGCAATCATCGCCGGCGGGCGGGCTGCCGTTTTCTCCCCCGTGGAGAAGGCAGAGGATGACTACGAAGCAGGGATCAAGGATGTGGAAGCAGTAGGCCTTAACAGTAAGGACGTTGTGGTAGGGATATCCGCAAGCGGGCGGACTCCATACGTCCTCGGTACCCTCCATGGGGCCGAGAAAGCAGGGGCCTCCACCATTGCCCTAGTGTGCAACTCGCCCAGTGCCATGGAAGGGGCTGCCCAAGTGGCCATCGCTGTGATCGTGGGACCAGAGATTATTGCAGGTTCTACCCGCATGAAGGCAGGAACAGCGCAGAAGATGGTGCTCAACATGCTCAGCACCACGGTGATGATCAAATTGGGGAAGGTTTACCAGAACTTCATGGTGGATATGATTCCCACCAACATGAAACTCAAGAAGAGGGCCCAGCATATCGTGGTAGAAACAACTGGTGTGTCGCAGGAGAAGGCCTGGGAGTACCTAGAGGCCGCCCAGTGGAATATCAAGGCCGCAATTGTCATGGCGCAGGCTAACTGCACCATAGAACGAGCCTTAGACCTGCTGGATAAGGGCGAAGGAGTTGTGGGCCGGGCGCTGGAACTTGCTGGTGTCTGATTCGCCGGAGAGAATGGGGGAGAGAACATGGGCCAAGCAAACACATTACTGCATATTCGCGGGGTCTTGCCGTCACTGCGCCCTGCAGAACAGCGAGTTGCCAACGAAATCCTGGAAAATCCCCAACAGGCGGTGCATATGACCATCAGCGAGCTGGGGCGCCGCGCTCAGGTGAGCGATGCTACAGTAGTGAAGTTCTGCAAGCGCCTGGGGTACAAGGGTTTCCAGGAGTTCAAGATTCTTCTCGCCCAGGATGTGGTTACCAAGCCCCAACCAGTTTACGGCGAAATCGAACCTGCTGATTCTTTAGGCACAGTCAAAGATAAGATCTTCCAAAGCAACATTCAAGCTCTGCAGGATACGGCCTTGACACTGTCCGAATCAGCCCTTGAAGAGGCGGTCCACGCGATTCTTAGTGCCCGGGAGATTCACTTTTACGGGATTGGGGCAAGCGGCTTAGTCGCACAAGATGCGGAGCAGAAGTTCGCGCGTATCGGCCTTCCTGCCAGGTCCTTCGTGGATGCCCATATGCAGATTACCCGGGCAGTGCTGCTCAACCCTGGGGATGTTGCTGTGGGAATCTCTTACTCAGGAGATACCTATGAAATCTCCCATGCCATCGAGTTGGCTAAAGAGGCAGGGGCTGTCACGATCTGCATTACTAACTTCTCCAAATCTCGCCTTGCCCAGCTGTGTGATATAGTCCTCCTCACCGCCTCCAGGGAGCACGTTTTCCGTTCCGGGGCCATCTCGTCCCGCATCGCGCAGCTCAGTGCTATAGATGCTTTGTTTATTAGCACCGTTCTCCAAGACTTCGACAGGTTCCAAGCATGTATCACTAAGACGAGAAAAGCGATTGAAGCGCGACGGGAGGCATAAACGAGAGTGGCAATGTATATCGTTGGTGCAGATTGTGGTGGAACTTCCACAACTGTCTTGGTTGCAAAACGTTCTGGCGAGATCGTAGGCCGCGGCAAGAGCGGGCCTGGAAACTACGCCATTGATGGATACGATGGAGTAATGCTGGCAGTTCGGGAGGCAACCGCAGAGGCCTTGGCTCAAGGGGGACTGACGTGGGATGAAATGCTCGCCCAAGGCGCGGCCTTGGCCGCGGGCGTTTCGGGCACAAGTATCCCTGGGGCCATTGCCAAACTGGAAAAGGGTTGGCAGGAGGCTGGTTTTCAAACAGTGGCCGTCAGCCTCGATGCCCTGATTGCCCTGGTTGGCGCCTTGTCCGGTGGGGATGGGGCGATTGTCATTTCGGGCACTGGTTCAATCGGCCTGGGTCAGTGGAAAGGGCGCAGTGTGCAGGTGGGCGGCTGGGGCTATATCCTGGGAGATGAGGGCAGTTCCTTTTGGATTACCCGGGAAGTTTTGCGCCGGCTGCTCCAGGGCAGGGACGGCATTGCGCCCCGGGACATGGCATTGGAGCAGGCGGCCTTGGAACACTTCCACATGGAACGCATTGATGAACTGATCAAGGTCGTCTATGATGTCCCCATCAATCGGGGGTACCTGGGCAGCCTTACGCCTGTGGTCGTCCGCTTAGCCAAGGAAGGCAACTCCACCTGTGAGGCCATTATCGCGGAGGCAGGGCAAGAACTGGGCTACCTTGCCGGTGCCGTGGTGAGACAGCTGGATACTCAGGGAGAATTCTGCCGAGTAGGAGCGTGTGGCGGTGTGTTCTCCGCGGGTAGCGTAATCCTAGAGCCCATGCAAAGAGCCCTGGCAGAGAAAGCACCCAATGCCCAAGTAACTCTGCCTGATTTTGCCCCGGTAGTCGGGGCCTTGCTGGTGGCGTACGGGAAACTGGGTATTGCCCCAGCTGAAATCCTTCCCTCCATAGAGGGATCACTAAAGGAGAGGCGGCGCAATGCATAACTGGCCCCTAGAGGCAAAAGTCGGGCAGATGATGATGTTCGGCTTTGCCGGGACGAAAGTGCCCGAGCAGATCCGCACTTTCATCCACCAGTACAACCTCGGGGGAATCATTATCTTTTCTCGGAATGTAGAGAATCCGAGGCAGATCACCCAACTCAATGCTGGGCTGCAGCAGTTGGCTTTGGGAAGCCCCTTTGGAGTTGGGTTGTTTATTGCTGTGGATCAAGAAGGGGGTCAGGTGGCCCGCATCTCCGAAGGGGTAAGCGTGGCCCCCGCGCAGATGGCCATGGGTGCCCTAGGTTCTCCGGCACTAGCAGGCCAAATCGGGAAGATTGTAGGGGAAGAACTTGCTGCACTGGGGTTTTCCATGAACCTCGCCCCCTGCCTGGATGTGAACAGCAATCCGCACAACCCCGTGATCGGTGTAAGAAGCTTTGGGGAAGACCCGGAAATAGTGGGCGAACTAGGGTCCGCCGTTATCCGGGGGCTGCAGGAATCAGTGATTGCCACAGCCAAGCACTTTCCCGGACACGGGGATACAGCTGTAGACTCCCACTTAGGGATGCCTATGATCTCTCACAGCCGGGAGCGCTTGCGAGAGGTTGAGCTGGTACCTTTCCAGAAAGCCATCGCTGCGGGAGTGGACGCCATCCTCGCAGCCCACGTAGCCTTTCCCGCGTTGGAACCTATCCCTGGCAGGCCCAGCTCTCTGTCATACCCCGTCCTAACAGGCCTTCTTCGGGAAGAGTTGGGTTTTGACGGCTTGGTGCTCACCGACTGCATGGAGATGCAGGCGGTGACCGGGCACTATCCCATGGGCGAGGCAGCAGTCCTCGCGATAGAAGCGGGTAGTGACATGGTCTTAGTAAGCCACACCCCTAAGCTGCAGGAAGAGGCGTTCCGAACAGTAGTTGAGGCGGTTCGAAGTGGGCGGATCGCTGAAAAACGCATCGACCAGTCCCTCGAACGCATCGCCCGGGCGAAGGAGAAATATGTGAAATGGCCCTTCCCCGAAGGGAAGGTTGCTTCGGACGAGCATAGCCGCGTGATGGCAGAAGCCTATGGAGACAGTATGACGGTGGTGCGGAACAGCGGCCTCATACCGCTCCCCAACCGTCCAGTTGTAGTCATTGAAACCCTTCCCCATGCGGCCTCTCTGGCAGAGGAGGGGAGCCCCAGCGGGGCTACTTTAGCTCAGGCCTTGGCAGACCTAGGGGCAGAAGTAGCAGCGTACTATATTACCCCTGAAGTTACCAGTGAAGAATATGAGAAAACCACAGAGCTCGTGGAGCGCTGTGGCCTAGTGATCATGGTAACCCAAAATGCTCATCGCTGTGCCCGCCAGGCAGAACTCGCGAGGCTGGTAGCGGAACGCTGCCCGGAACACGTTTTTATAGGCACCCGGACCCCATATGAGCTAGGGGATCTGCCTCAAGTTAGAAACTACCTTGCAGCCTATTCCAGCCGCCCCGAAGCCTTACGGGCCTGCGCAGAGGTGCTTTTGGGGAAGCGCGAGGCGAAGGGGCGTTTGCCTGTAACCCTTGTTTAGCTAGCCTACGTGAGGCACAGCCGCCCTGATCCCGATGCTGCCTAAGGTTTCCCGAAGGACAGCGGGGTCAAAACTCAGGCGGGCTTGGCGCCAGCACACCACTGTGGGCACATCGCAGTGGATTGTGGCCAAGTGCTTATACAGTATCACATCTTGTTTGGAAGCCGCGAGATTCTGCGCGGCTTTTCCTTTAAGTTCATGAGTGTGCTCGAGAAGGTTTTCCAAAGTACCGTACTCCTTCAACCAACGCCTCGCCGTCTTGGGGCCCACCAAGGACACTCCTGGGATGTTGTCACTGCCATCTCCCATCAAGGCCTTCATATCTGGGATTCCCTCTGGGGGCACACCCCACTCGTACTCCACGATTTCCGGAGTGTACACCTTGTTGGCTCGGCTGTTCGGTGACACAATGGTGACTGTGTCTTGGGCAAGCTGGAGGGCATCCCGGTCCGTTGTAATAACGTAGCAGTGGGTCTCTGGGGGCAAGCGCTTGGTAATGGTCCCGATCACGTCATCAGCCTCAAAGCCTGGGGCTTTCAAGAGGGGCAGCTCCATGCTGTCAATCACTTCCCTGATCAGGGGGAGTTGGTTCTTTAGGTCTTCTGGCATGGGAGGTCTTTGCGCCTTGTACTGCGAATACAGATCATGCCGGAAGGTGGGTTCGGGGTGATCTGAAGCCACCACTATGTATTCTGGGCGGAATTGCTGGATGAGGGAAAAGACGGTATTGTAAAAGCCCAAGACTGCGTTAATTGCCTGGCCCGAGCGGGTCCGGATAGTACTGGGTAGGCCAAAATACGCTCGGTAAGTCAGGGCAAAGCAGTCCAGAACCAGGCATGTCTTGGGCAGAGGTGGTTGTTTAGTCAAGATACTTCTCCTTTGCAGAACACTTAATACTCATTATAACATACTCGGCCCCTTTGGGTAAGGAAGGTGCACTCATGGTTGAAGCAAGAGGCAAGGAGGCGGTTTTGGCCGCGGTAGATGAATATGCCCAGGAGATCAAGGCTCTGGCTAGGAACATCGGCGAACATCCTGAGCTTGGTTTTCAGGAATACAAGGCTGCTAAGTGGCTGGGTTCTGCCCTGCAGGATGCAGGTTTTGAGGTAAGCTACGGCACTGCAGGCATGGAAACAGCCTTTCATGCACAGCTCGGGGAGGGGAGCCCCAAGATTGCCCTGCTCTGCGAGTACGATGCCCTGCCAGAGTTGGGCCACGCCTGCGGGCACAACTTAATTGGAGCAGCGAGCGTCGGGGCCGCCCTGGCGTTAGCGAAGTGTATAACCGAGATCACAGGGACGTTGGTGGTCCTAGGTGCCCCTGCGGAAGAAACCGGGGGCGGCAAGGTGAAGCTGGTGGAGGCAGGGGTGTTCCAAACCATCGATGCAGCCATGATGTTTCACCCATCCGCGGTGAATCTGCTCAGGAGCAGTTCCAATGCTTTGGATGCCTATGAGTTTGTGTTTAAAGGTAAGGCGGCCCATGCCGCTGCCGCGCCAGAAGAAGGAGTAAACGCCCTGGACGGCGTGATTCAGCTGTTCAACGGCATCAACGCGCTCAGGCAGCATCTAAAGGACGATGTGCGCATCCACGGCATCATTAGTGAAGGGGGAACTGCCCCCAATGTGGTGCCAGAGCGGGCAGTGGCCAGGTTTTACTTCCGGGCAGCCAGCCGGGCTTACCTCGACGAAGTTCGGGAGAGAATCCTGCAAGCTGCTCGAGGTGCTGCCCTGATGACGGGCACAGCGGTGGAGTGGAGGCAGTTCGAGCTCTCTAATGACAACCTCATATCCAACTCAGCCCTAGCCAGGGCCTTTGGGGCCAACTTGGAGCTTTTAGGTGTCACTGATGTCCAAGAGTACGAGGCAACCGGGGGTTCATCAGATATGGGCAATGTCTCCCACGTGGTGCCCGCGATTCACCCTTACTTGTCTGTTGGGGAAAAGCTGGTAAGCCACACACCAGAGTTTGCCCAGGCCTGCCTAAGCCCGCAGGGCTTGGAGGTTGCGGTAGTGGCTGCGAAAGCCCTAGCCCTCACCGCCTATGATCTTTTCACCGATGAAGGACTTCTCCGCGAGGCCAAGGCTGAGCACAGCCAGGCCCTGGCTTAAGGTGGCTGCCATGACCAGAGTTGTGTTTGTCTTGACTATCCTAGCCGTCCTGTTTCCCAACCTCGGGGAAGGGGCGGAGCTTGCTCTTGAGGCGCGCCTTCGCATACTCGATCAAGATAGGGCTCCCCAAGGGTATATTCGGCCGCGCCAGCCTTTCTTCCTAGAGGCTGTGTTAGAGCTTGAGGAGGACTGGCCTGGAGAGCCTCCCCAGGTAGGCCTAAAGGTCTTTGATCAAGGCACCCTTCTCATGGAGGTGGAAGGGCTGGGGGAAGTTAGCGAAGGGACCGTGCGCTTCCGCTCTCCCTTACACATGCTGGATCGGGTGTCCGCTCAGGTGGAGGTTGCTATCGCCTTGCAGGAAGGGGCTGGTGCATGGCGTGAACTTGAACGGGTGCGGGTGTATGTAGTTGACCAGCCCATAACCCTTCCCCCAGACCGAGTGATGATGGTGAGTAAGGACAGGCTGGAGTTTGAGTTTCACGGGGAGTACCCCATATCCCCCACAGCTCCTGTTTACGAATACTTCCCCGACGGGGCTAGGCCCATTGAGTTTTCCAAGTTCATCGTGGGGGCCCAGGATGTGCAGGCCACGGTTTTTCAAGGAGAGATTGTCCGCATTGACATCCTCACGCCCCAGGTGATCGACAAGATGCGAGTCCTGATTACCACGGATCAGTTTGCACGGACAGAGCATACCGTGCTGCGGCTCAGCCCTGTGAACGCGGGGTTTTTCGTAGAAGAACGGCGCACGGGACGGGGATTCACCGCATCCCCTGGGGAGCAGATTGAGGTGCGGGCTAAAGGAGAAACGCTGCTCATCCGAGACCCCCACGGGACTATTTGGGAGTTTGCCAACAGAGTGTACATCACCCCTTGGCCTGGGGGCATGATCCAAATTGATAGTTTCCAGCGTGGTGTTTCCCCCCGGTTTCACCCCCAGTACAGGGGGAAGTTTGAGCTCACCGTGCGGCCTGAAGATAAGTTCCAGGTTATCAATGAAGTGAGCTTGGAGGAATACCTCTACCAGGTTGTCCCCAGCGAGATGCCCATCTCATGGCCCCTAGAGGCCCTGAAAGCTCAGGCTGTTGCCGCTCGGACCTACGCTGTCGCCCAAGCGATAAACTCCCGCAACGGGCATCGGGGGTATCATGTAGATGACAGCACCAGTTCTCAGGTGTATAATAACCAGCGGGAAGCAGAGAGGACAACTAGGGCCATTGATGAGACCTTTGGGCAGATTCTGCAGCACGGGGATGGCACCATCGGCTCTACCTACTTTTATGCCAGTTCCCCTGAGGATGCCGCGGCTCCTTGGTATAAATGGAGTTTTTCCCTCTCAGGAGCGGAGCTTAGTGCGATGCTCAACCGGACCCTGCCCCAAAAAGTAGGTACCGTCACCGACGTTCGGATTGCGGCCCAGGATAGCTCGGGCCAGGTCACATGCCTTGCGGTGTACGGTACAGAGGGGAAAGTGGAGGTTAGAGGGGAACTGAACGTCCGTTCTGTCCTGCGCCCAGCTAAACAGTATACCGGAGGCGGCGATGTGGTGATGGAGCGCAGCGGTGGCGCGGTGCTCAATCAAGCCCTGCTGCCCAGTGCGTATTTCAGCTTGGATATCACTCGCGATGGCGAGGGCAGAATAAGCTCAATTAAGGTCTCAGGAGGCGGCAGCGGCCACGGGCAAGGGATGAGCCAGTGGGGAGCCAAGCAGATGGCTGATAACGGCCGCTCTTTCGTGGAGATCCTGCAAAGGTACTATCCAGATAGGCACTTGGTCTTGTACACAGAGAGCAAGAAGAGGTAGTGACAGATGAACCAGACAGAATCAACGGAGTGGAAAGTCCCTTGGAAGGGTATAGTGTTTGGGATCGTCGCCGGCACCCTGGCCCTTATCTTAGTGTTCGCGAATGTGGCTCATCCTAAGGTGATCTTAGCGGAACTGCAAAACTATCCCCTGCGCTATTTCTTCGGTGCCCTAGCATGCATAATGGGTGCGTGGGCTCTGGATGGGGTGCGCATGCGCAGCCTTACCATTGGCGCAGGACAGCCAGCCCCTTGGTGGGAGCTGGTCCTTGTCCTTATTGCCTCTAACTTCATTACACTAGTAACTCCCTTTGCCGCGGGGGGCGGCCCCTATGTGGTCTACGCCCTTTACCGGCGGGGGCGGAGTGTGCCCCATGCCACTGCCGTAGTTGCCGCAGGCGGGTTTGCCGCGCAATCAGGGTTGGCGGTACTGGCCTCGGTGGTCCTTGCCGCGGTGGGAGCAGTCCCTTCTGAGGTGGCGAAGTATGTGATCTACGTCCGCGTGGGCTTTGCCGCATATCTCGCTATCGTCGTAGCGGTCACAGTGCTGGCTTACCAAGGCCAGCGGGTGCAGCAGCTGGTAATCCGCAGAGAAGTGGCAGAGACGTGGATGGCAGAGTTTCAGGCAGTATACCGCAGGCTGTTCCAGCCTAGGGGCAGGCATTTCCTCAGAGCGTTTCTCGCGAGCATCGCCTATTTCGGCCTCAATTATGGCGCAGGCTATATGATCCTCAGCGGTTTTGGAGTGTCTCAGGGCCTACGGCGCTATGTGCTGTCAGTGCTCCTTGGCGTGGCGCCGATCATCTCTCCCATTCCTGGAGGTGCTGGAGCTGCGGAATTTGTAGCCTACCACATGCTCGATGAGAGCCTGCCCTTGGATGCCTTAGGCACGTTTATCGTGCTCTGGCGGACAGTTTCTCTCTATATCCCCGTCCTGGTGGGGGGCTTGCTCCTTTCCTACCAGGTAGTCCGCTATGCCCGGCTTCCCCGGCGGCAAGTGGACTGAGCTGTAATATTGCCTAGGGAAAATGATCATACTAGGTGATATATAGCGCTACAGAAGGGGGACTCCCCATGGGTTATCAACAGGTTTTGCGCCAGGCGCGGGACCTCTTAGAGGCGGAAATCGCGGATCTCCGGCGTCAGCTCGAACATAAAGAGGCTAGCCTCAAACGGCTGCAGGCGTTCTTGCGGGAGCCCCAGCCCGCGGGGGAGCGCACATCGCTGACGCAAGAGATCGTCACAGTGCTGTACAACCTTGTGCAGGATAGAGACGCCGGGGTGCCCGCGCGGGAGGTCGTGGAAGCCTTCACACAGCGCCGGGGGGATGTGAATGAATCAACCATCCGCTCCACCCTCTATCAAGTGACGCGCAAACTCAGCCCAACCCCAGTTAAGGTAGGGGATGGGGTCAAGCACGTCAAAGTGCGCAAGCACGGGCCTTTGTACGATGTGGAAGAAATCTCTCCAGAAACGCTTACGATTAACCGTTGACAAAGCGCGTGTTTTTTCGAAATGCAGGACTTTGTACATGATGTGGCGAATGTTCCCACCAATCTCATATGGTATTGGGGGACGGGGAAATGCCATATTATGTATTCAAGGAGATTTGGACTCCCTTGAAGTACATCGGTGTACGGTTTTTTCAAGAGGAAAGCGGCGATTTGTATGTCAAAGTTGGCCTAAAGCCCCGCCGCAGAGTCAAGTGGTGGCCTTTTCGCTGAACACCGAACGTAGGGCCGTGATGTCACGGGTGAAGTGAGCTGGGGGCAGGGAGTCTAGGAACTGACTGCCGTAGCTCGAACTAACAATCCGATCATCGAGAATCACTACTGCACCTCTATCTCGACGTGTGCGGATCAAGCGGCCAAAACCTTGCTTGAGCCGGAGGACTGCCTGAGGGACACTGTATTCCAGAAAGGCGTTGCCTCCGGCTCTTTCAATTGCCCTAAGGCGCGCCGCGATCACAGGCCGATCGGGCACTGCAAAGGGAAGGCGAGTTATGACCACTGCACGTAGGGCATCCCCTGCCACATCCACCCCTTCCCAAAAGCTGTTGGTCCCAAACAGCACCGCTTTTTGAGTGGTGCGGAACTCCTCCAAGAGCTGCCCACGGGGGCCATCCCCCTGTACCAAGAGTGTATAGCCTTCCTGGGCTAGCTTATCCTCGACCAGGCCTGCCACTTCATCCATAAGCCGGTAGCTGGTAAACAGGGCTAGGGTCCCGCCTTGCGCCGCCGCGGCCGTGTGAAGGATGAGATACGCAGTGTACTTGGCATACAGGGGATGGCGGGGATGCTTGGCCTCTTGTGGTACGCAGAGCACCGCTTGGCTTTGAAAATCGAAGGGTGAGCCTAAGATGAGTTCTGCCGCCTCAGAAAGGCCGACGCGGTTCTTGACATAGGCGAAGGACCCGGCGGTGCTTAGAGTGGCAGAGGTAAGGATCGCTGAGGGCACCTGCCTAAACAGCTTCTCTCCCAGGTCATCGTGGACCTGAATGGGCGCGGCAATGAGGTGGGCTTCTCCGCCTATGATCTCCGCCCAGTAAACGTACGCAGGGTCGCTTCCAGATAGAATGAGATTAACGGCTCCCAGGACGTTTTGGGCGAAGTCTCGCATCTGCCCGATGAGGGCAGATGCTTCACCGTCTTCTAGCTCGCCGAAATCCAGGGCCTGAACCAGCTCCTCCAAAAGGCGGGGGAGCTCTGTCCTGGCGAAGTCCTGGTAGTTTGCTTCATCAATAGTGGTAGTGGGCTCGGTAATCAAAGGGAGCAGCCCGTCAAAGTAACGGGCGGCCTCCAGTGTCACCTGATCTAAGGTGAGGCGGGCGTCGTTTAGCGCGACTGCGGGCACCAGCCCTTCTAGCTTGCCCACGAGGCCTACGCCTGTACGGTGGAGAGCGAGGAAGCTTTCCCGGCTCAGCTCTTGGCTGAAGCAGTTAGTTGCCACATCCTCCAAGTTGTGGGCCTCGTCGATGACCACCGCATCGTATTTTAGCAGGACACTCCCGCCGGTCTGGAGGTCCGCCAGGAACAGCGCTTGGTTTACCACAATTATCTGGGCCCGGCTCAGCTTGTGCCGGAGGCTCCAGTAAAAGCACTGCCCGAAATGGGGGCAAAGCTCCTCTGGGCAGGTTTCCTTCTCACAGCAGATCATGTTCCAAAGGGCTCCTGGGACATTGGGTGCTTCACTCCGATCTCCCGTGGTGGTAGTTTTAGCCCAGTCCAAAAGCAGGCGCCAGCTTGGGTCCGTTAGGCTGAGGAGATCCTTTTGGGTCTGCTCGTAAAGGCGCGCGAGGCAGAGGTAGTTGCGCCTACCTTTAAATACCTCCGCGGTAAACTCTAAGGGCAGGGCCTCAGCTAAGAACGGCAGATCCTTGGTGAAGAGCTGTTCTTGGAGGGTGATGGTGTGGGTGGCCACAATGGCCCGCTTCCCCTCATTTACCGTATAGTAAATCAGGGGAACTAAGTAGGCCAGGCTCTTGCCTACGCCCGTCCCTGCTTCTACCAAGGCGTGGCCCTTATTTACTAGGGCACCGTAGATGTGTTCGGCCATGTCCACCTGTTCCTGGCGGAACTCATAGCCGGGCAAGTGCTGGGCCAAAAGGCCAGCGGGGCCAAAGATGGCCTGGGCATCAAACTGCACTCTAAAACCCGCCTTTCCTAAATAGGGCTGCTGATCTATTATATCATCAGCTGGGGGCCAGTGGAGGACAAGGCGGGTCTATGGGCAAAAAAGAAGGTGGGAGCGATGCTCCCACCTGAAGGGTTTACTGAATTGGAATCTGCCGGCGGTTTGGTTGATCGGGAGAAGGCTTCGGCAAGGTGATTTCCAGTACCCCGTGGCGGTATTGAGCTTTCACTTCACTGGGGTCCACATTGCCTACGTAGAAACTGCGCTGGCTGGCCATCTGCCGCCGCTCCCGGCGGAGGTAGTGCTGGCCATCCTCTTCCTGGTACGCTTCCTGCTTAACGGCGATGGTAAGGTAGCCGTCGTTTAGATCCAGGGAAATGTTTTCCTTAGGGACACCAGGCAATTCCGCGGTGATTTCGTAGGTATCTCCTGCATCTTTAATGTCAACGTTGAATGCCTGCCAAGACTGGAAGATGGGCTCTGGCCAAGAAAAGCCAAACCACGCTGGAAAGTTGCCTCTCCGACCTCTAAAGGGACTTACGTGAAACACAGTATCCACCTCCATTACGCTGTTTCCTCGTTACTGCAACTTCATCTTAGCGTTAAGGTCAGGGAAAGTCAAACCCCGTTACAGGCGCTGATTCGGCTTCACAGCCTAGTTTTCCCCAGTTTTCTGCCCCGCATGCCCTGAGGCGTGCGTTTTTAAGGTCAAACAAGGTCAGACTGCCTGGGGCTAGGCAGGTAAGTGAGGGGTTATCACGAACTTATTAGGCACAGTGCCCAGCTTAAGCAAGGGCTACAGGCATGTATGGGAGGGAAGGCAGTGGCCACAACCACGTCCAAGTTTGGCTCAGGCAAGCGGGAATCACACGATGCGGCCCGTTTCTATGGATTGAGCATTTACGAAAACGATTTGCGGAAGCTTATGGAGGAAATCTTAGCCGCGGAGCCGCCTCAAGAGCGCGCCGTTCCCCCTCGGCCCCTAGAGGAATGGGCAGATCGGATCTACTGTGCCTCCTCAGAGGCAATGGATGCTGTTCCTGATGCCAGTGTGGGCTTGGCCTTTACTTCACCCCCGTACAATGCGGGGAAGGAGTATGACCTTGACCTAAGCATGGGAGAATACCTGGCCCTGATTCGCAGGGTAGGGCAGGAAGTGTACCGGGTGCTAAAGCCAGGAGGGCGCTACGTGGTGAACATCGCGAACCTCGGGCGGAAACCTTATATTCCCCTCCACGCCTACTTCTACCTCATCCACAGCTTGGTGGGCTTTCAGCCTGCGGGGGAAGTGATCTGGCAAAAGGGGAGAGGGATGAACGGCAGCTGCGCGTGGGGGTCATGGATGTCTGCTAAGGCCCCGCGGCTGCGGGATATCCACGAGTACCTCTTAGTGTTCGTTAAAGGGGAGTTCAGCCGGGCAGATCGGGGCGAATCGGACATCGGCCGGGAAGAGTTTATGGAGAGCACTTTGTCGGTGTGGGAGATCTCCCCAGAATCTGCCCGAAAAGTTGGGCACCCCGCGCCGTTCCCTGTGGAACTCGCGGAGCGGGTGATCAAGCTTTATTCCTACACCTCTGACGTAATCTTGGACCCCTTTGCAGGCTCTGGGACCACCTGCGTGGCAGCGGCCAGAACGGGCCGCCCCTATGTGGGGTACGATATCTCCCGGGAGTATTGCCAGCTTGCGGAAAGTAGGCTAAAAGAAGTAAGCAGATAGCAGAAAGCCCCTCCCGTGATGGGGAGGGGCAGCTTATCAGGAGCGGATTCGCTCGGCGATACTTCCCAGGTTGTCCACAACAAAGTCTGGTTGGAACGTGGAGCCTTCTAAGTCAGAGAGCTGGGTTTCGCCACTCAGTACCAGGATGCTCTTGATGCCTGCGGCTTTGCCCATGGCAATATCTGTGTAAAGCCTGTCGCCCACCATGGCTACTGTTTCTGGGTCTTCCAGGCCGTACTTGGCCCTGAGAGCTTCTACCATCTCGGGGTAAGGCTTACCGATAATCTTCGGTTCCAACCCTGTGGAAGCTTTAATCAGGGCGATCATAGACCCTGCATCGGGAATGGGCCCTGTTGGGGTCGGGCAGTTGATATCAGGGTGGGTCGCGATAAAGGGGATGCCCTTGCGCAGTAGGTCGCAGGCGGTGCGCAGCTTTTCGTAAGTGAGAGTCATGTCAAAGCCTAGCACCACCAGTTCCGCCTCATCGGCAGTGAGCTCAAAGCCTGCTTCCTGGAATTCTTCTTCCAGATCAGGGGTGCCCATCAGGAAGACCTTTTTCGGGTAGTT
The DNA here is from genome assembly GCA_001028815.1 of Peptococcaceae bacterium 1109. Classification (GTDB taxonomy): domain Bacteria; phylum Bacillota; class Limnochordia; order Darwinibacteriales; family Darwinibacteriaceae; genus 1109. The sequence continues at coordinate 180,384 of LDJB01000002.1, read as the reverse complement.
GTACTTCAGTAGGTGGTAAATTGTGGCTTCCCCGGAAGTGAACACTTGGTCGTCGGAGATGTCCACGCCCATCTTCCGGATCTTTTCCACATAGTACCTGCCGTGGCGGGACGAGTTGTTGGTAACGAAAATGAAGTTTTTGCCCTGGGATCGGACTGTATCCACAAAGTCCAGCGACCAAGGGAAAATCTTGTCGCCTAGATAAAAAGTGCCATCTAGATCAAGAAGGAATGTACGAATCCGGTGCATTTTCTGGCTCAGCCTTTCTCCATGTTGTCCTTAACATGTTCGCCATGAAGGCCCGTTCCCCTGCCACAAGGGAGCAAGGCTGAAGTTAAGAGATGGGCCGATGGTTCCATAGGGGAGTTGAGAATATGGGGTGCCGGTGCGAGATAGGCAGCGGAAAGAGCTGTTTGGAGAGCGTCCCGATTTTTCGCGGCCTTTCTGAAAGGGAACAGCGGGAGATCGGGCAGATCACTACAGAACGCCAGTTTCAAAAAGGCCAGCTAATCTTCACCCCTGGAGACGAAAACCACAATCTCTACGTGATCCACAAGGGTAAGGTGAAGCTGTCCCGCCTAAGTGAATCGGGGAAAGAGCAGATTTTGCGGATTGCGGGGCCTGGGGACTTCTTTGGGGAACTGGCATTGTTCAGCAGGTTGCCCGCTTCCACTCAGGCCCAGGCCATGGACGATTTGGTGATGTGCGTGATTGACGGTGAGCGCCTCAAGGGCCTTTTAGAGAAGTATCCTCACATCGCGCTGAAGGTCATGGAAGAGCTCAGTGCCCGCCTGGAAACCGCGGAGAATATGATCGAGAGCCTCGCACTGCACAGCGTTGACCAGCGCATCGCCCAAGCCCTGCTGCAGTACGGCGCGGATCAGTTTGAACTGCCCATCAGCAAGGGGGACTTAGCTGCTAGCCTTGGCATGACGCAAGAAACCCTCAGCCGGAAGCTCTCCGCCTGGCAGGTGCAGGGCCTCATCAGGCAAACAGGCCAGCGGGGGATTGAGATCTTGGACAGAGAGAGCTTGAAAGAACTGGCAGACCTAGGGTAGTCCTGACGGAATCGGGGCGCAGGACTCCCTGACCACAAGCACCGGTTCGAGCACAACGGTTGTGATATCCTTGCCCCGGATCTTGTCCAGGAGGAGTTCCATACTGACCTTTCCTACCTGGTACTTGGGCTGCGCCACAGTCGTCAGCCCTGGTGAGCTGAGTTCCGCATAAACCAGGTCGTCAAAGCCAATTACCGATACATCCTGTGGAACCTTAAGTTCCAGGGCGTGGAGGGCCTTGATAGCTCCCAGGGCTGCGGCATCACTGCACGCAAAAATGGCCGTGGGCCGCTCTTCCGGCGAAACGGTGGAATACAGCTGGTAGACCGCCTCTTGAGCGCTCTTCCACTCCCAATCTACATCGAGGATGCGGCTGGTGACATCCTTTCTCCCTTCCACAATCTCTCGAAAGCCAATTTCCCGCTCCTGACCGTGGCGGTCCGCTGTGCTTGCGCTGAGGTGGAGCAGATTGCGGTGCCCTAGATCCAGCAAGTACTGGGTGGCTAGGTGGGCACCCTTTTTTTGATCCACCAGGACCGCGGGCAGCTCTAGAGCCTCAATGGAGAACAACAGGGAGACAATGGGAATATTGCTCTCCATAAACCGCTCCAGGAGCGGCAGATAGCTGGGATCAAAAGGTTCGTAGAGGAGCAGGCCATCTACCTGCTTGTCCCACATCAGGTTGAGGTAATACTCCACATTGGCTTCATCCCGCTGGTGAGTGTAAAGGATGGTGCTAAAGCCCAGCTTTTCACTGGCATCTTGAATGCCCTGCACCATCTCAGCGATGAATGATCCCGCGAGCTCCGAGAGGAGGAGGCCGATGAAGGTACTCTGCTGCTTTCTCAGCCCCCGGGCAATGATGTTCGGACGGTACTGCAGTTCCGCCGCGGCCTTGAGGACGCGCTGGCGGGTCTCCTCGCCTACTTTGTTGCGGTGCTTGTTGTTTAAGACGCGGGAGACTGTACACGTTGACACATTCGCCCTTTTTGCCACATCTGCCAGTGTAACCTTCATGAACAACCCTCCATCTTATCCCCAACCTTCTATTATCTACGAGGGTCAGGCGTTTTTTCCTCCCTAAGTGTAAACCGAACCCTTTTCTATAACTACTGCTTAAAAATTGTGCTGTGCTTAGAAGGATAAACGATTAACCTGTAGTATTAAGTTAGCATGAGTTTAAGAGAAAAGCAACACCGCTGAAGAGAAAGGGGTACATATTCGGTGCAGCAAACTGACGTGCAACGGCATAACGAAGATGTTCAGTACTTGTGGGAAGAATTTCACAGGGGCAACCCCAGCCGTGTTCCGGTGCTGTTTATGATGAATCCCAGGCTGCTCCTTATGGATCCGGCCATGAGCGAAGGAGTGTCCTTTGCAGATTACTTCGCCGATCCCCAGATCATGCTCGAAACACAATTGCGGTTTCACAAGTGGCGGCGGCTGAGTGTCTGGGCTGATTGGGAAATGGGCTTGCCCAAAGATAGGTGGGACGTTGTTGTAGTCGATTACCAAAACACCGGGGAAGGCGCGTGGTTTGGCTGTGATATCGACTTCACCGGTGGGATGCCCAGGTGCGTTCCATTCCTGCAAGACAAGAGAGAACTGCTGCACTTAGAAATTGAGGACCCCATCCTTGGGCGCTGTCCCCAGATCTGGGAAGCGTACCAGCACATCAATGGGAGAGTGGCGCAGGGCTGGGAGTATGAGGGAGCAGCTTTAAGTGATGTGGCGTCGCCCTTTGCGGGCACTGATGGCCCCTTTACTGTGGCAGTGCAGATGCGGGGTGCAACGGAGGTCTGCATGGACCTGTACGAAGATCCAGGCTTTGTCCACGATTTGCTAGACTTCATCACCACCCAGACCATCAGGCGGATCCTCGCATGGGGTAAGGCTACTGGCCACTCCTACCCTGTTGAGGGCTGGTATTTTGCCGATGACTGCATTCAGTATCTCTCCCTCGGCCACTACCGGGAGTTTGTCCTGCCCTACCACAAACGGCTGGTAGAGGCACTGTCTAGGGGCAAGAACAAAATCCACTTGTGCGGCAAAGTCCAGCACTTGCTGCCCACGGTCCGGGACGAGCTGGATATTGACCTCTTTAACCTAGGCTATCCCACAGATATGGGCAAACTCCGCAAGGACTTGGGGCCCGATGTGGAGCTGCAGGGAAACATCAGCCCCATGCTGCTCTATTCAGGATCGCCGGAAGCCATCGTAGAGGCTGCGAAAACTCTATTAGAATCAGGCGTTACTGAGGGGAGACGCTTTTTGCTGTGTGATGGGCATAACATCGTACCTCACACTCCACTGGAGAATCTCGCGGCAATGTATGAAGCAGGTAAACGCTACGGTAGATACAGTAACAGCTGTTCACAATAAGCCCTTTTCTCTTAAAGAAAATTTCCGCCTTTGGAAGGATAATCGATTAACCTGTAGAATAACCTTAACATGGCTTTAAGGTTAAAACAATACAGTTTGATTAAGAAAAAGCAAGAGAGGTGGAGTCATGAAATTAGCTGTTAGCATGTGGAGTGTCCACGCCCTCGCCTTTGGTGGCAAGATGGACGTGGCAGGCTTCATTAACTATGCTGCCACTTTACCCGTACAGGGAGTGGAGCTTCTGGATTGCTTCTGGAAAGATATGGACAAGGAAATTGAGCAGGCAAATGAACTCACCAAAAAGCACGGGCTCCAAGTGGCTTGCTATGCCATCGGCAACAACTTCGTCAACACCGACCCCAGCGCTCGGGAGGCGGAAGTGCAGAAGGTGAAGGACGCAGTGGACGTTGCCAAGCGCTTGAACACCAAGGTAGTGCGGGTGTTCTCTGGCGACGCTGTAGAGGGCGTAGATTTTGAAACAGCCCGGGAGTGGATTGTCTCTGGCCTCAAAGAAGGGGCAGCCTACGCCGCAGAGCACGGCATCACACTGGCTTTGGAAAACCACGGGCTCTTTGCAGGCAGGGGAGAGCAAATCGAGGAAATCATTAAGGAGATTGACAGTCCGTACTTCGGAAGCACCTTTGATACAGGCAACTTCCTCTTGGTGAACGATGAGCCCACTAAGGCCATCAAGAGCCTTGTGAACATGGTGAAACACGTCCACGTAAAGGACTTCGCGGAAGTTGACCCATCCTACACCGGCCAGACATATACAGCCATTGACCAGCGGCGGTTTGTTGGAACTGTTGCCCTCGAGGGCGATGTGGACCTGAAGAGCATTTTCGCTGACCTGAAAGCTGCAGGCTACAGCGGCTGGCTGTCTCTGGAATACGAAGGCCCAGGTGACCCCCAAAAGGGCACTGAAGATAGCCTTAAGGCATTAGTGGAAATCCTGTAAGACAAGGTTGGAGGTGGTGGCGAGAAGAACACGCTAGGAGTGGAAGTGGCTTGGCAAAACTATCTAGACTAAGGAGTTGAGAGTGAATGAAGCGCACAGTATTAGCAATGCTGCTGGTCTTGCTGGTTTCAGCAGTTGCTTTTGCAGAGCCGGTGAAGATTGAATACTGGACTGGTTGGGGCGGCGAAGAACTCGATGATATCCAAAAATACGTGATCGACGAGTTCATGAAAGAAAATCCAGATATCATTGTGGAAACATCCACCATTTTTGGCTCCTACGACAAATTGCTCACTGCAATTGCAGCTGGCACACCTCCTGATGTAGTGTCTGCAGTATGGGAAACTCAGATCCCTGGTTTGGCTGAGCGGGGAGCGCTTATGAACCTGGATGAGTTCGCAGCCAAGTCTGAGCTCTATGATCCCGATGATTTCTACCCAGCAAACTATCGTCAGTCCCTGTACAAAGGGAGCCTCTACGGCATTCCTGCAACCACCAACACCTCTTTCATCGTGTACAACAAAGAGGCGTTCCGGGAAGTTGGGCTTGACCCAGAGAATCCTCCTCGCACCATTGAAGAGTTGGTCCACGCAGCAGACCTTCTGACCAAGCGGGATGAAAACGGCAACATCGTCCGCTTAGGCTATGACGCAGCCGGTTCTGGCTTGTGGGTCTGGGGACATGTCTTTGGCGGGAAGTTCTTTGACGAAGAAAACGATGTATTCACCATCAATTCTCCTGAGATTGTCAAGGCTCTCACCTGGATGGTAGACTATGTAAACCGCTACGGCGGAATGCAGGTTGTGCAAGAGTTCGTTTCCGGATTGGGCAACTACTGGAGCCCGCAGAACCCGCTCTTTGCCGGACAGGTGGCAATGGCTGGCTTCGGTGAGTGGATCGAGTCCTTTAACCTTCGCTACGGCCCAATCGAATACGGTATCATGGCCTTCCCAGCCCCTGAAGGCGGTATCGAGGGCTGGACAAGTGTTGGCGGCAGCATGTTCTGCATCCCCACCGGTGCGAAGAACCCTGAAGCTGCATGGCGCTTTATCGAGTACATCTCTGGACCGAAGGGCAGCGAAGCAATGGCAAGGCTCTTGACCAACATGCCTCCTCGCCGCTCTGTAGCAGAGAAGCTCGTAGATGAGATGCCTGTTCTCGCTTTCGGCCTGCACGCTTTGGAGAGCCCCAATGCATCTTCCAGCGGCCCGCTCACAACAATTGACCAGTTCTTCCTCGACACTCTCGGCCAATTCGCTGAACAAGCACTCTACGGACAGCTGACACCTGAAGAAGCCCTCAATCAAGCTCAGCAGCTCGTGCAGTTCGAGTATGAGATGATGGCATTCTAAAGAAACACAGGGAGAAGGGGAAAACTCCCCTTCTCCCCTTTAGGGGAGGGATGCATATGCGCCGCAGCACACTGAGGAAGTTGGCGGTGGGGCTGTTTTTTATCGGTCCGTGGATAATCGGCTTTTTAGGCTTTACTTTATACCCTATGATCATGTCCGCTTATTACAGCTTGACCAACTACAATCTAGTCAATGAACCGCAGTACATCGGCTGGAAAAACTACATCCGCCTCCTGCAAATGGACCCCCAGTTCAAGACGGCCATCAGCAATACCATGTATATGGTGATTGTGGGGTTGCCTATCTGGCTGTTTGTGGCCCTAGTTATGGCGGTACTGCTCAATGAAAAAGGCAAGCTCACTACGTTTTTCCGCACTCTTTTCTATCTACCGTCAGTCGTTCCTACGGTGGCCGCTTCGGTCCTTTGGATGTGGGTCCTTAACCCCCAGTACGGAATCGTGAACACCTTGCTCAAATCCATGGGCTTTAGCGGGCCAGGGTGGTTTACTGATCCCACATGGAGTAAACCGGGGCTCATCTTGATGGGAGCGTGGGCCACGGGGGGAACTATGATCATCTTCCTCGCGGGCCTGCAAAACGTGCCAGAGGCTTTATACGAGTCCGCTGAACTGGACGGGGCGGGCTGGTGGCGAAAGCTTCGCCACATTACTCTGCCCATCTTGACACCCACCATTTTCTTTAACCTGATTATGGGCATGATCTCCACCTTCCAGTATTTTACCCAAGCCTTCGTGATCAGCCGGGGGGCAGGCTCTAACGTCCCGCCAGGCGGTCCTTTAGGCTCAACGCTGTTTTACGCCATTTACCTGTACCAGAACGCCTTTTCTTACCTGCGCATGGGGTATGCCGCGGCGATGGCGTGGTTGTTGTTCATCGTTATCCTAGTCTTTACCCTGCTGTTATTCCGCAGCTCAGGAAGGTGGGTGCATTATGACTCTTAGTACTCAGCGCTCGAAAGGATGGCGCAGCAAGAAGGTGCAAGAAACCGCTCTAGTAGTGTTTGTAACGCTCCTCAGAGCCCTCCTCGGTTTCGCGGTGGCTGTACCCTTCTTCTGGCTGATCAGCACCAGCCTTAAGCCAGAAAACCTGCTCTTTAGGGTCCCAGTGGTGTGGATCCCTCGGCCGCCCATGTGGTCCAACTACGTTGAAGCTGTGCAGTACATCCCGTTTTTCACGTACTTGAAGAACACCTTGACCATCGCGGTGCCTGCCACCATCTTTACCACTTTGTCATCGTCCTTTGTGGCTTACGGCTTTTCTAGGGTAAAGTGGCCCGGTAGAGATATTGTGTTCATGATCTTGGTTTCCACAATGATGCTTCCGTATCAAGTGACCATGGTGCCGCTGTTTGTAGTGTTTAAGAACTTGGGCTGGATTGATACCTACAAACCCCTGGTGGTTCCCACTCTGTTCGGGGGAGCATTCTACATCTTCCTGATCCGGCAATTCTTGATGTCTTTACCCATGGACTTGCAGGATGCGGCCCGGATCGATGGCTGTTCTGAACTGCGTATTTATTGGCAGATCATGCTGCCTTTGACCAAGCCGGCCTTGGCAACAACCGCGCTCTTGACATTCATCGGGAACTGGAATGAGTTTCTCATGCCCCTGATTTACATCAATACCAACTCCAAGTTCCCGCTGGCCCTAGGCCTTCAGCAGTTCCAGCGGCAGTACGGCGCAGAGTGGGCGCTGCTCATGGCAGCCTCCACACTGATGACCATACCGATTATTACTCTCTTCTTTGCAACACAGAAGACCTTTATCCGAGGAATCGCTTTAACCGGTATCAAGGGATAAACTACAGCAGAGGAGCAGCGTAGATGAACGCAAAGGACAAGCAAATCATCAGGGAATTGGCGAAACGAGTTGCGGAAATCGCTGAACTGCCCATCATGGCAGAGCGGCGGCGGCTGTGGAAGAAGCACAACAGCCTGCAGTCAGAGAGGCCCATGGTGTATGTGTCCGCGGAAGGGTCGTGGCGCGAGCTTCTGCCCCAGGATACCCTGGAGTGCAGTGATGAGGAAGCCCGGCGCATTGAGTACAACCTCCGTACCCGGATCTACATGTACGAGCACTTCAACGATGACCGGGTGATCGAGAAGGTGTGGGTGGTGTATAAAGCTATCAACCACACCAGCTGGGGTTTGGAGCCTAAGTTTAGGCCCAGCTCTACCACGGGGGCGTGGGGGTTCGACCCGGTGCTCATAAACTACGACGATCTGGAAAAGCTGGTGCCGCCCAAGGTGGAACACGATGAGGAAGAGACCCGCCGCAGGGAAGCCCTGGCTCACGAGCTGTTTGATGGTATTCTGAATGTGGTAACCTACGGCGTGAACAATATCGAGTTTCATCTCATGAACCAGTACTGCAAGCTGAGGGGCTTGGACCAGGTAATGCTGGACATGTACGATCACCCAGATATGGTCCACGCGACCATGCGTATTCTCCAAGAAGGCCACCAGTCAATCATTGATCAATACGCTGCCTTGAACCTTCTCAGCCCGAACAATGAGGATTACTACCACCTTGCAGGGGATGTGGGCTTTTCCTGCTCCGGCCCAACCTACACAAACGATTTGCCCCAGGCAGATTTCAACCCGGAGCGGGTGCGCACCATCGATATGTGGGGCTCTGCAGAGGCTCAGGACATGACCCACATTTCTCCTGCTATGTTTAAAGAGTTTGTCTTCCCCTACGAGCTTAAGCTCTTGGAACAGTTCGGCCTCACTGGGTATGGCTGCTGTGAGGACCTCACCAGGAAGCTGGAGACAGTGATGACCATCCCCAACTTGCGGCGGATTTCTGTCTCTCCTTGGGCCGATGTCCCCAAGTGCGCGGAACAGATCCAAGGGCGGTTTATCCTCTCTTGGAAGCCCCATCCTGGGACAATTGTGGGGGATTTTGATCCAGATTACATCCGCCAGTACATTAGAGATGCGATAATCGCCTCTAGGGGATGTACAATGGATATCGTTTTGAAGGACACCCACACCTGCGATAACCATCCCGAGAGGTTCACCATCTGGACCACCATCGCGAAGGAACTAGCAACAAGCGGCCTGTGGCGTTAGCGGGATAAGGGTAGAGACGAACACACTCTGAAAGGGAGGCAAGATCAATGAAAGTGGCAATCATTGGCTGCGGGACTATTGCTAACGCAGCTCATATCCCAGCTTATATGAAGAACGAGAAAGCAGAAATCAAGTACTTCTGCGACATCATCCCCGAAAGGGCACAAGCGGCGGTAGAGAAGTACGGCTGCGGGATCGCAATCACCGATTACAGAGAAATCCTTGAGGACCCAGAAGTGGAAGCGGTTTCTGTCTGTACTCCCAACAACGTCCACGCACCCATCACCATCGACTGCCTCAAAGCAGGCAAGCACGTCCTCTGCGAGAAGCCCGCGGCCCGGACGTATGAAGAAGCCCTGGAGATGCAGGCTGCTCAGCATGAGAGCGGCAAAGTGCTGAACATCGGAGTGGTCAACCGCTTCAACACAGCTGTGAACCTGATTAAACAGTACATCGACGACGGCAAGCTCGGGGAAATCTTCCACGTTTACGTGAGCTTCCGTTCCCACCGCTCCATCCCTGGGCTGGGCGGGGATTTCACCACCAAGGCCGTTGCAGGGGGCGGCGCCCTTATCGACTGGGGTGTGCACTTCCTGGACATCGTGATGTACTGCTGCGGCGATCCTACGCCCCGGACAGTTACAGGGGAAATCTTCTGCAAGCTGGGGAAAGACATGAAGGCCTATGCATATAAAAACATGTGGGCAGGGCCGCCGAAGTACGATGGGGTTTACGATGTGGAGGATTCGGTCACGGGCATGATCCGCACCGATGGGCCTGTGATCACCCTCAACGGAGCCTGGGCTCAGAACATCGGTGAAGAGGAAATGTTCATCGACTTCATGGGTGACAAAGCGGGCATCCGCCTGCAGTACGGCAAGGATTTCACAGTCTACACCGCAGAAAACGGTGCATTAGTCCAGTACAAGCCGGACTTCACGATGGAAGACATGTTCCAGAACGAGATCGATGCCTTTATCAACTGCATCGAAACAGGAGAAAAACTGCCTTCCCATATCGACACGGTGATTATCACTGCCAAGATTATGCAGGCTATCTACGACTCAGCAGAACAGCATCAGGAGATTTCCTTTGCATAGCAGGTGTAAAGAGTGGCAACACAAAGCCAGCCGAGCCTCTTAGGCCCGGCTGGCTGCTTTTTCGGTATGCTCGTTATTCCTTGGTGGCCCCCAAGACAATCCCTTGGATAAAGTGCTTCTGAACGAACGGGAACACCAAAACGAGGACGCTCACGCCGATCACTACAGCGGCCATGCGGGTGTTGGCAAGCACCACATCAGTGCCGCTGGTGGCATCGCTGAGCATAGACACCTCCCGCAGGGCGATTTGGATCGTGCTCTTGGCTTTGTTTGTAATGTAGAGCAGAGGTTCCCGGAATTGGTTCCAACGCCCTACGACCTGAAAGAGGCCCACTGCGGCAAGGCCAGGCTTGCTCACAGGGAGGAAGACCCGGGTAAAGATGGTGAAATCGCCCGCACCATCCAAGCGAGCTGCCTCCATCAGGGAAAGGGGCACACTGCGGAAGTAGTTAAACAGCAGCAAAATGGTAAAGCCCGACACCATCCCCGCAATAATCAGGGAAGTGTAGGTGTTTAAGAGGCCCAGCTCCCGGTTGACAATGTACAAGGGCACCATAATTGCCTCTCCTGGCACCGTCATGGACAGGAGCATCAACCAGATAACGGGCTTGCGGAGGGGAAAGTCCCGCTGCAGCAAAGCGTAGGCTGCCATAGAGCTTGCGGCCATGTGCAGGAAGGAACCCACCGCAGTTACATAGACGCTGTTCATGAAGGGGCGCCAAAACTGCAGCTTGCGCCAGGCAGTCTGGTACCCGACTATACTGAACTCCTTGGGCCAGAGGTGGATTCCTGGCTCAACTGCCGCAAGGTTGCTGGAAAAGGATAGGGCTAAGGCATTCAGGAGCGGCACCACGGTGACCAGAATCAGGCACACCATAATAAGGGATAAGATCCAATCCGCGATCGTGAGCCTAGTGCGCATATTGGCCCCTCCTTACGCTAAGTCCGTTTGGTCCACCCGCATGGCCTTACGCAAGAAGCCCACGGTGAACAAACCGACCAGAGTGACTAAGAACGAAGCTGCTGTGGACATTCCCAGCCTAAACTGGACCATGCCCAGGTCATAGACGTATGTCATGAGCACATTGATGGTGCGGGTAGTGGCGGCATTGCGGAGAATAAACACCTGATCAAAGATGCGCAGTGCCCCCACCGCAGAGAGCATGAATACTACTCCCACAGTAGGCAGGAGAAGGGGTACGGTGAGCTTGGTGATCTTCTGCCAGCGGCTGGCGCCATCCACTGTTGCCGCTTCGTAGATTTGGGGATCCAATGAGCTTAAGGCGGCATAGTAGATTACCGCATTGTACCCAGTACCCTTCCACGAGTTAAGCAGGATGAGCGTGGGCCTGATCCACCCTGTATCCGCGAGGAAATGAATGGGCTGGGCACCAAAGAGCTTAATCACTTCGTTTACCAACCCTCTAGTGGGAGAGAGCACTTGAATCCAGATGCCTCCCACAACCACCCATGAGAAGAGGTGGGGCGTGTAGATAATGGTTTGGGTCAGCTTGCGCAAGGGTGCAAAGGGTACTTCGTGCAGGGCGATGGCCACAATAAAGGGGATAATCACTCCTAAGGCGATCATGCCGCCGCTCAGGACAAGGGTGTTAGTGAGTGCTTGCCAAAACGTCCGGTCCTGAAGTACATCGCGGTAGTTAGCTAACCCCACATACTCTCCGCCCCCCAACAGCCTTGGCTTTTGTGTGCTGGTAATCACGCCTTGGATGATGGGATAGATGGAAAAGATCAAGAAGTAGGCGATTGTGGGGAGCACCATCAAGTAAAGCTGGGCGTATTTGCGGAGCCGCAGTTTGCCCATGCCGCAACCTCCTCTCAAAGGTCCATGGGGAGAGGTGCGCCCCCAAAAGGTTTTGGGGGCCGCACCTGGGAGACGCTTTAGTAGTCGATCAGCCCGGCATCAAGCAGTTCTTTGCGCATCTGGCGCACTGCATCAGCCACAGGCATCTTGCCCGTGATAGCCATAAAGGCATATTCGTTCACAATCGGTTCTGCCCTGGGCCAATCAGCGGTGGAGATTTCCAGAGTGGCGTACTGGTTAATGATGGCCTCCGCGTCCTTCACGCCAGGAAGGTCGCCGAAGGGGTTGATCACGTTCTTGTTGTACCAGCGAGGTACACCGTGGTCCATGTTATGCAGTTTGCCCACCTCGGTGAGCTCCAGTGTGCCATCAGGATGTTCGATGTAGTCGTGGCCCTTGACACCGATGGAGCCCATGCGGATGCCTGCTTCTGTATGCCAAAACTCGAGGAACTTCTTAGCTCCCTCAGGGTTCTGGGCATTGATGGGGATAGCCCAGATACTGGGGTCGCCCCGGCGGAGGATGCGTTCCCCATTTGGCCCCACAGGCCCAGCAATACCCATTGCCCTAAACTCAGTGTTGGGATCCTCGTTCAAGCGGGTGTTGTTGTAGAGGCCTACCCACATATCCCAGTATGTGTTCATCCCAAGCTTATCCGCGAGGAAGAGGTTGCGCATATCTGCGGTAGTGTTGGTGACGAAGTTGGGATCGAGGATACCTTCATCGTAGAGACGTTTCAGCCATTCGAAGCCGGGGATGGCTGCATCGCTAGCATAGGGAATGGTGCGGCGGCCATCTTCATCGATGACGTACCTTTGTTTGACACCAAAGGCACCCATAAAGGGCTGGATGTCGTAAAGGCCCGCGGTGCTTAGGCCGTAGGTATCGTCAATGCCGTTGCCATCGGGGTCTTGTTCCACGAAAGCCTTTAGGACATTGTAGAAGTCGTCTAAGGTTTCGGGGATATCCAAGCCCAGTTTTTCAAGCCAGTCAGCCCGTACGATGGGCATGGTGCCGCCTTCGTACTTATTAAACACCGAATAGATCTCTCCATCAGGATAGCGGAGCATCTCCCATTCTTCTGGTGGGATCACATCTGGATCCGACAGGATGGGCGAGTTCTTGATGAAGTCGGTGAGAGGCGTGAGGGCGCCTTCTGCCACTAGTACATCCATAAAGGGTGTGTTGAGGTAAATCAAGTCAAAGCGCTCACCGGCCCGCAGGGCGGTTTGGAGGAAGTCATCGCCGGAGGGGCGAATCCACTCCACTTCTATCCCAATGTGTTCACTTACTTCCTTAGCAAAGAGTTCCACTTCTTCAGGGTCTTTGCCACCGGAAATGCTGCTCACAATCCGTAGCTTTGCGGCGCTAGCCACAGGTGCCGCGATGAGCACCGCTACCAGAATGAGTGAGAGCCAGAGGATCATCCGATTGCGCATGCAATTACCTCCCTTTTCATTTTCCACTAGGCATCAGGCAACACAGTAGGTTTTCCTTGAGCGATCACCCCCTAAATTCAGCAATGTACTTGTGAGGATAGGCAAAAAAGTGTTCCTGCACCAAGATGGAGGCCCCTTTGGCCACCATGTTATCCGCCGCGGCGGAAAACCGCAGGGTGAAGCCGTCTCGCAACAGCGGGTGAACGACCTCGCCCAGCTCTTGGTGGAGCCTTTCCTCAAGATACTTACCTAAATGGGCAATTTCTCCGCCCATAATTACTCCCGCGGGATCAAAAATGTTGATCAGATTGCCCACATGAATTGCCATAGTACGGGCGTAGCCATGGAAAACTTCTTTCACCAGGCCACTGCCTTCCTCCAGTGCTGCGCTGAGTTGTTCCACTGACTCGAGGGGGCGCCCCAGGGCCTCTGAGGCCTTTTCCAGCAAGACAGGGAGGGCAAGCTCCGTTTCCAAACATCCCCGGCCGCCGCACAGGCACTCCCTTTCCCCTGACTTGATTTTAATGTGGCCGAACTCTCCAGCCATGCCCCGGCTTCCCAGGAGGAGGGCTCCTGCGCAAAAGATCCCAGCCCCCACCCCTTCTCCTACCATAACGTAGATAAAATCGTGCAGGTCTCGGGCAGCGCCAAACCATTTCTCGTACAGTCCCGCCACATCCGCATCATTTCCCACGAAAATGGGTACATTAGTCTCCTGAGAGAGAGCTGGCTGGACGTCCAAGGCTATCCATCCTGGCTGTCCTTCTGAGCCAACAACGATCCGTTTTCGGCTGCTTAAGGGACGGGGATGGGCGATCCCAATTCCGATAATGTCATATTCTGCCATGAGCTTTTTGGTGGTCGCTGCGAGGAGGCGTGTTAACTCTAGGGTGGAGAACTCGTCACTTTCTGTGTTTAGGGGGCGCCGAACGGTCTTCAGGGAGTTGCCAGTAAGATCGGTGACCATGAATTCCACGTGGGTGCGGGCTAGGTCAATGCCAAGCATGTGGAGGCTGTCCTGGTTGATCTCCAGCATAACAGGGCGCCTGCCCACCCCTGACTTGGCTTTATAGCTTTCGTAGATCAAGTTAGCGTTGATCAAAGAGTCCACGATCTCAGTAACAACGGGCTTGCTCAGCCCGCTCCGCCGGGCAAGTTCGGAACGGGAGATCGGTCCGTGGCTGCGCACAAGGGAAAGCAAAGCAGCCCGGTTGTGATCTCGGTTGTCCTGGGAGTTCATTCCATGGTGACGCATGGGGTCCGGTCCTTTATTAGTTATCCTAACTTATTAGTGAGATCATTCTCCGAATTGTTTAAATATCCTTCTATCCACTTAGCAATAATCAATAATTATTTCGGAATTCACCACATCAAATTGGAAACATTTGCAAATCCCAGGAAGGATTTTAGTGGTAACAAGAAGAATGATAATGCATATCATTAGCATGGAGGTGCTGCATTTGGCGGTAAAGTTAGCTGTAATTTACTACAGCTCGTACGGGACCAATTACCAGTTGGCGAAAAAGGCTGCGGAGGCCGGGGAACAGCTGGGCGCAGAAGTTAGATTATTGAAGGTCAAGGAAACCGCACCCCAGTCCGTGGTAGAATCTGTCCCAGCTTGGAAGGCCCATGCGGAAGCGACCGCACACATTCCTGAGGCCACGCCCGATGATATCGTCTGGGCTGATGCCATTATTTTCAGCACACCCACCAGATTTGGAGTTGCCACTTCCCAGATTAGGGCCTTCATCGACACTCTCGGGCCGATCTGGGCAAAGGGGCATACAGTCAATAAAGTAGTAAGCGCTATGACCTCAGCCCAGAACCCCCACGGCGGGCAGGAAGCCACCATCCTTTCCCTCTATACAACCATGTACCACTGGGGTGCAATTGTGGTGACGCCAGGGTACACTGATGCCTCCATCATGAAGGCGGGGGGCAATCCCTACGGCACATCGGTCACTGTTGACCAAGAGGGCAAAATGGTGGAAGATGTTTTCGATGCGGTGGCCCATCAGACCAAGCGAGTGGTTCAGGTAGCAGAGTGGGTAGCGGCAGGCAAAAACAAGTAAGAGTAAAGCAAACTAAGTTGTGGAAGCTGTCCGGTAAGGGCAGCTTTCGCTTTTCTCGGGAATACCATGTAAGGTATAATCGAATGAGGGGGTGGATTTTTATGGCAATTCGTGTTACGGCAGCGGAACTCTTCGACCTAAGTGAATGCCCCGTCCCTTGGGCGTTTGACGGGAAGGACTATCCTTGGGAAGTGCTGCCGGAGATCGGCCGTTTGGTGAAGGAACTTGGGGCGAAGCTGGGGGACGACTACACGAAAGTAGCTGAACACGTGTGGGTAGGGAAGGGGACAACCATCCATCCTACCGCGGTGCTAGTTGGGCCCGCTGTGTTCGGCAGGGACTGCCAAATCCGGCCAGGAGCATATATTCGAGAGAATGTGATTGCCGGTGACGGCGTGGTGATCGGGAACTCCACGGAAATAAAAAACGCCATTTTGTTCAACGGCGTGGAGGTGCCCCACTTCAACTATGTGGGCGATTCTATTCTAGGAGCCCGTGCCCACTTGGGCGCAGGGGCCATCTGCTCCAACTTCAAATCTACTAAGGAACCTGTGAAAGTGCGCATCGGCGCAGAGGTGATCTCAACGGGATTGCGCAAGTTCGGAGCCTTAATAGGGGATCGGGCCGAAGTGGGCTGCAATGCGGTTCTCAACCCAGGCACAGTGGTAGGTAGAGAGAGCATCATCTATCCTCTGTCATCGGTGCGGGGAGTAGTACCCCCCAGGACGATCTTTAAGGCTCCTGACTGCCTAGTTCCCCGGCGCTGAGCATAAGCCGTTTGGACAGTAGCCTCTTCCTCCTTAAGCTGCTCCCAGATAGCCGCGAACTTCTCCTGCACTGCGAGAAAGGCATCCACCACCTTGGGGTCGAAGTGGGTGCCCCTGCCCTTGGTAATCATCTGCACAGCGGTCTCATGGCAGAAACGCTTCTTGTACGGGCGTTTACTGCGCAGTGAATCATACACATCGCAGACAGCGGCAATGCGGGCGCTTAAGGGGATCTGGTCCCCTTTCAGCCCGTTGGGGTAACCAGTGCCGTCGTATCTTTCGTGGTGGCCACCTACAATTTCCCGGGCGGTGCTGAGGAAGCTGAGCACTGATTCTGAGGTGGCCTCCGCATGGCGGCAGATAGAGTCAAGGATTTGCTCGCCGATGGCCGGGTGGCGCTTCACCACATCCCATTCGTGGGGCTCAAGCTTGCCCGGCTTCATGAGCACTGCATCAGGGATGGCAACTTTGCCGATATCGTGGAGGGCAATGGTGTCCACAATGTTCCGGTGCAGATTGGGCTCTACCTGGAGCTGGGTGCAGAGCACATCAGCATAGTGTCCGAGCCGGCGGGAGTGGTAGCCAGTATACTCCCTGTCTCGCATCTCCGCGAGATCTGCCAGGGCTCCCACAGCCGCGTGCTGGACCCTGGTGAGTTCTACCGTTTCGTGGTAGAGCTGGTCCGCCCGGCCGCGCAGGTAGTCTACTACCACCGAAGTCCACAGGGATACCGCAACAAACATGGCCAAGCGGATGACCCACGCGGAGGTGAGCTGGGGGATCATTTCCACCGTATCTCGGGGGATGAGCCACCCTGAAAGCAAGAGCCCACTGGCGACCGCAATGAGGGCGGAGGTGTGCCAGTTGATAGCAAGCGCTGCAAAGATAATGGGTAGATAGAAGAGGTGGGTCCAGGCGTTGTGCGTGCCGCCTGTGACCCAAACCAGGGCATAAAACAGGGGGAGAGCTGCAATACAGGCAATTAGCGTCCAGAAACGTTTGGGCCTCACGTCCATGGCTTGCCGTCCTTCCAATGCATTATATTCTGCCTTGGTTAGTTTTTAGGGTTAGGGATTGTTTTCTAGAACTGTTCCCCGTAATCCTGCAGAAAGAGGCGGAATTTTCTCAGATTATCTGGATCATTAAAGAACACTTGGGCCATTTGGGGGCTGCCCCCACCCTTGCCCCCTAAGGGCCGGGCATATTCCTGGACAAGCTTGCCCACGTGGAGCTCGTTCTCCAGGCTGTGGGCCAGTACGACCCGGCTGCCCGCCTCAATCGCGGCGAAGTACTCTCCCTGGGCGGTAATGTGACGGGCCAGGGACTGGGCTTCATCAACGGAATCGCTCTCCAGGACGTGGTGGATAAACTTGCCCCTGGCCTTTGCGGTGAGTTCCTTAGCAACATAGTGGAAGACCCGGTTTTGTAGGTTTTGAACCTCCGCCTCCAAGCCGCGGCGCAGATCCACTTCCCCCTGAACCTTGGCGGCTAGCTCGGGCACAGCCGTGGAGAAGGTGTTGCTCAGGTCCTGCACCAACTTGTGCTTGAGGCTGTAGTCTGCAAAGGCCCGCTCGCCACAGAGGAAGTAAACCCTGGTCATGCCCTTATACTTCTCCGCCTTGATAATCTTCAGCAGCCCAATCTGCCCTGTGCTCTCAAGGTGAGTCCCGCCGCAGGGGGAATAGTCATAGCCCAGGATCTCCACGATGCGGATTCCCGTATCAACAGTGGGCATCTTCCGTAAGGGCAGCGCAGCCGCTTCCTCCCGTTCCGCGGTGTATACCTTTATCGGGAGGTCCTTGTAGATGGCCCCATTCACTGCTTGTTCCACTTGGGCTAAGACATGCTCTTCTGCGTGAGGGGTGGTAATGTCGATGGTGGTATAGTTCTCCCCTAGGTGGAACCCTGCGGTGGCCCACCCGTATTCATTGGCGAAAACCGCGGAAAGCAAGTGTTGGCCGGTGTGGTGCTGCATGTGGTAGAAGCGCCGCTCCCAGTTTAGGCGGAGCGTGACAGGGCCAGGGGGCACTGGTTTGTCCACCACGTGGATAACCTGGCCGCCCTCTTCGAACACATCTAGGACATTAGCAGCATCGATCCAGCCTGTATCGTGGGGTTGCCCTCCCCCGGTGGGGTAGAAGATGGTATCTGTTAAGACGACATGGTAAGTATCGCCCATGGGCCGGGCATCCACCACTTCAGCACTAAGTTGGGTAAGAAACGGGTCTGTGTAGTACCTATGATGCAGCATGGGAACCTCCTTAAGGTAAGCTGGTTGTTTGCTTTTTGAGTTTGCTCGATTGCGCTAGGCCTAGGCGGACAAAAAGCCAGGGTGCCCCCAAGGATGCCCACAAGCCTAGAAGGGTGTACCTTGCCAAATCTCCCGTTGTGCCTGGGAAGAGATTGGTTAGGGGCTTTAGGGAGATGCGTAGCACGAACAGTGTTCCAATGCCCAGAAGGAGCCTGAGGATGTTTTGCCCCACGCGGCCTTTTGGAGAGAAGTCAACGGTGTGCATTTCGAGAGCATATCCCAAGAGCGCGCCTAGGATGAAACCGGCAGTGACAGGGCCATCTCCATGGGGATGGAAAAGGTAAAGCGCCAGGGCAATCCCAATGCTCGTCCAGAACCACCCCTTGAGGGGCACCTTGTCCGGTGAAACGCGGGTGTGAAGCAGTTGGTATCCGCCAAGGAGGAGGGCCCCCATCGCGATTCCGCCGAGGATGTCCAGGGGATAGTGTACGCCAAGATAGATGCGGGAGAAGCAGATCAAGGCAATCAGCACTGCCGCACCAGCCCATGCCCAGCGTTGCCTCAGGTGGAGGGCCAAAAACCCCCAGAACGCGGTGCTCCCCTGAGCGTGGCCGCTGGGGAAGGAGTAACCTTCCTGCACAGTGAGCCTCACCTCATAAGGGGGCCGGGGCACCGCGAAGAGATACTTCAGCCCAGAGTTGGCGTAGGCGGAAAAGGTAAAGAACACCGCAAAGCGAAAGCCTAAATGTTTGTCGATGAGCCAGTACACGATAGGAATGGCCACCATGTAGTATTCCATGGCGCCTAGGGCCGTAACAGCTAAGAAGAAGTTGGTCAGCCAGGGCTGGGCAAACTGCTGGACCCAGAGAATGAAGCTGGTGTCAGTCATATGCTCCCTCCAAAGCTTCCCAGGCAGGAGTTGCCGTGGGGAGGATGGTAGACCTCATTAATGAAGTCTTGGACAGCAGCACAAAAACTCCTTTCAAACTAGGGAAAGGTAGGAGCCAGGTTATGGAATTAATTCGCGTGAACGGCAAGACCACAACAGCACGGTTCAACAGAGCATTAAACGGACTCATGGAGGACGTATTCGGCTTTTCCTTTGCCCGCTTTCAAGCCCTGGGAGTTTGGGATGAACAGTATGAGTACTTTAGCGTGATGGATGAAAGCAAAATGGTCGCGAACTGCGGGGCCTATCACATGCAGATGGTGGTGGACGGCATCAAGCAGGAGTTCTTGCAGTTCGGAGCTGTCGCGGTGCACCCCGCTTACCGAGGAAAGGGGCTGGGGCGGCTGGTGATGGAGCAGGCTTTGGGAGAGTATCCGGACGTGCCTGCCTTTCTGTATGCCAATCTGGATGCGAAGCTCTTTTATACAAAGCTGGGCTTTGTCCCCCAAGAGGAAAGGCAGCCGTTTGTCACGGTAAGGCCTGGGCCCCGCAAGCCCGGACTGGAACGGCTGGAACTCATCTATCCGGAGGTGGGAGAGTACTTGGAGTCTCGGGGGTGTTTTTCGCCCTGCTTGGACTGCGTAAACCAAGAGGCCCTGAACTGGTTTCACCTCGTTTACCAGTTCCAGGACAACCTCTACCACGTGCCGGAGCTTGGTGTTATGCTAGTTATGGAAGAGCGGGGCAGTGAGGTTTTCCTCCACGATGTGGCTGCTCCGCAGAAAGTCAGCTTTGAATGCCTCCTTCCCTACATTCAAGGAGAAGGGGTGGAGAGAGTCACCTTTGGCTTCCGCCCTGATCGGCTGGATAGCCGCTGGGAGACTGAACCGAGCTCAGATCCAGATTCAGTTCTGATGGCAAGAGGTTGGGAGGGTGATCTGGGCTGCTTTATCCCCCGCTTGGTGCGGACTTGATAAGGAGGATTGCTGTGGAACTTTGGGCAAGAGCCAGGCATCTGCTGGAGGAGTTTGGGAAGGGGCGCTACCGCTATGGAGCTGGTGCCCTTGAAGGAGTGGGCGCTGCTGCCCGGGAGCTTGGGGAAAGAGCCCTGGTGGTGGGAAACCGCGCCCATTTGGAAGGGGTCTTTGCCCAGATGGAAGGGGAGCTCGCAGCGCACGACGTGGAAATCGCTGGTGGTGAGCCAATTCCTGGGGCGGGGGCTAATACCCCCGTCTCCGATGTGGCCCGCATCCGGGACGCAGTGCTCACTCATGCACCTGACTTTGTTATCGCGGTAGGTGGGGGAAGCACCATCGATGCTGTGAAAGCCGCAGCTGCATGGTCAGCCCTCGGCGGTGAACTCACTGACTACTTCGGCACTAACCAGGTCACCAAGGCCCTTGAAAGATCCAATAAGCGCATTCTGCCTTTGCTGGCCGTCCAGACAGCGGCGGGATCCGGGGCCCACCTTACCAAGTATGCCAATGTGACTTTTGTTGAGGCAGGCCAAAAAAAGCTCATGGTAGATGAGGCGCTGGTGCCGCGGCGGGCCGTCTTTGACTACGATGTTACCATGACGGTGCCTCTGGACGTGAGCCTCGATGGGGCCTTGGACAGCATGAGCCACCTCGTGGAGGTATTCTTCGGCATTGGGGAAGGGGGCCGAGAGCGCGCCGGGGAGCTGGTGGAAGTGGGCCTTCCCTTGATTCTCCGCGCTGCGCCCCGCCTCTTGGAGGGGCTCAGTGACTCCCAAACCAGGACAGAGCTGGGATTGGCCGCGGATCTCGGGGCCTATGCCATCATGATCGGCGGTACTAACGGCCCCCACCTCAACAGCTTTTCGTTAGTAGACTTGGCCAGCCATGGAAGGGCGTGCGCGATTCTAGGCCCGTACTATGCCGCTTTCTTTGCCCCCGCTATTGGCCCGCAGCTGCGCTTGGTGGCGAGGATATTTGAGGAAGCTGGTTATCTCAGTAGCGATGTGCAGGGGCTTACAGGCCGGGATCTGGGGCTGGCGGTGGCCCATGGGATGCTGAGTTTCTTGGAATCCTTAGGCTATCCCACCAGCCTTCAAGAACTGCCTGGCTTTGACTACCGCTTTGTGGAACAGGCCTTGGCAGCCGCGGCAGACCTCCAGCTTGCCATGAAGCTGCAAAACATGCCCATTCCCTTTACCAGCGCTGATATTGATCGCTATATGCGCCCTCTCTTGGACGCAGCGGTGATTGGGGATTTGGCGAAGGTTCCTTTTTTAACCTCCGTGGTTAACCTCCACTCCCTTGGGGAAGAATGAGTGGGGAGGGGGTAAGAGGCATGGATAGGTTTTACAGAGGCCTCACCGCCGGTGTGGGCGCGGGCATCCCCATGAACCTGTGGAGCAACGCTGCCTACGCCCTAGGGTTTGGCCAACTGCGTCTCTTGGATTGGGCGGGGGTGATCATTTTTGGATCGCTGCCCCAGAGCTTTGCCCAGCAGGCCTATGCTCAGGTGGTTCAGCTTATCTGGGTTGGCTTTCTAGGCGTGGTATTTGCTTTCCTCATCCCCCAGATTTCTTCCCAAGGACTGCTTGGCAAAGGAGTTTTCTTCAGCATGGTGAGTGGCCTGCTGAGCTATGCAGTTCCTGTCTTGTTCCAGCTGCCCGAACTGACGGTTTTGGATCTACCCACCGTCCTCAACAATCACATAGGTGGCCTTATCTGGGGTCTGGGGCTTGTTTATATCCTCTGCCGGCTGGATGGGGAAAAAAACTAGGTGCGGCACGGAGCCGCACCTGTCCTACTCATAGATCTGCTGGGAGCGCTTGAGCTTCAGCATCCGCCTGCCGTAGAAGGTGAAAGGGATGGCTGCCAGGCCCGCAGCAAGAACGTTCAGCCACGCGATGGGAGTGCCCAAGTTGATGAGGTTGGTGATGCCGACCACTAGGTTGATCCCGCCCACCACGCCAATCATGAGGCAGATCTGGCTGTAGTGGCGGATTCTCGACTCTAAATCGGAATAGAGCTCGAAGGGGCCGTCCGCAGCTTTCTTGCGGAAATATGCCCAGCGAACATAAGAACCTACCATTTCTACGCCTAAGTCCTCAAGGAAGCGGATATATGCTTGACTCTCTGCATGCGTAGGTAAGTTCTCCAGGAGCTGTATGCGGTAGATGTATTCCCCGGGCTCGCCCTCATCGAAAACGTATCTTGGAAACGAGTAGTGCACAAGTTGAAGTCCCTTGGCTGACAGACTGTTCAGCCATTTTTCTTCCTTCTCGTAATCCATAAACAGTTTGATGATGCTGCGGCGCATCAGTTCATCCCTCCCATAATACGGCGGCCATTTTGCACCAGCTCTTCCAGGCGCCTTATTTCCTCCATTAGTGCCTGCTTTCCTTCCTGTGTGATACAGTATTCTTTGCGGGTTTTGTCACCTGAGTGATCTGCGGCCCGAATCCATCCCCGTTCCAGGAGATTGTTCAGCGCGCCGTATAGGGTCCCTGGTGCCAAGTTCACCCTCTCGTTTGTAAC
Source organism: Peptococcaceae bacterium 1109 (assembly GCA_001028815.1). Taxonomy (GTDB): domain Bacteria; phylum Bacillota; class Limnochordia; order Darwinibacteriales; family Darwinibacteriaceae; genus 1109. Next base: position 157,690 of record LDJB01000002.1, on the reverse strand, counting down.
CTCCCGCACCCACTGCATGATTCCATAGCCGTGCAGGGGGCTGTGGAGCGCCAGGAGAATGTAGTACACCCCTTCAGTTAGCGCAACGTATCCTTGGTCCTCAGCCATTCCATAGACTCCTTCCTAAGTACATCGTCTTACGATATATCGTGTGACGATATAAGTATATCGCCGGTCGATATATCTGTCAACGATATATTTGGAAAAACTGCAAACTTTATGCAAGGTGCTGCCCGTAGAGGAGCGGCATATGATGGTGGGAGTTGATCAAAAGGGGGAGTAGGGTGCATGGTGTACTATGGATTTGCCGGCGGGGCCGCACTGCTTGCCTGGGCACTTGCGGCTTGGCTGTACAGTTGGGTGCGGCAGCAGCCGCCAGGAAGCAAGGAAGTTGAGGGGATAGGCGCGCTTATTCAGCGGGGCGCCCGGACATTTCTAAGGCGTGAATACACTCTCTTAGGATGGTTTGTCCTGGGCGCCAGCCTGCTAATAACCCTTTTCCTGCCCCGGCCTTTCTGGCAGGGAAGTATCAGAGACAATCTTTGGCTCGCTGGAGCTTACATTGCCGGTGCCTTCTTTTCGGGGTTCGCTGGCTATGTAGGCATGGCCGTGGCCACAATGGCTAATACCCGCACAGCCCAAGCGGCAACTAGGGGTAAAGCCCCTGCATTCTTGACCGGTTTCCGGGGCGGCGCAGTGATGGGCATGGCCGTGGTAGGCGCAAGCCTCCTGGGCGTGACAGCGGTTATCTTCATTACTAAAGACCCCGGCATCACTCTAGGCTTCAGCTTGGGAGCATCGTCACTCGCCTTGTTTGCCAAGGCCGGCGGCGGTATTTTTACTAAGACTGCAGACATCGCCGCTGACTTAGTAGGCAAAGTGGAACTGGATATCCCTGAAGACGATCCCCGCAACCCCGCGGTAATCGCCGACAACGTGGGCGACAACGTTGGGGACGTTGCAGGCATGGGTGCAGACCTCTTTGACTCTCATGTGGCCTCTCTCTCTGCAGCCTTGGTGCTGGCTGCCGCTCTAGACGGCGGCTTGGGCAAGAACGTTTCCATGGTGTTTGCCTTTGCCGCAGCGGGCCTGATCGCTTCTATCATCGGGGTGGTTGCAGCCCGGATCAATGAGAAGGGCGACCCTACTACCGCACTGAACAGTTCAACATATGTTACCACCGGCCTCTACGTTGTGCTCAGCGGAGTCATTACTGCCCTTGGCGGCTTCAACTGGCTGTACTGGGGTGCCACCATGGTGGGCTTGGCCGTTGGTACCATCATCGGGATTTCCTCCGACTACTTCACCAATGACAGGCGCAAACCTGTGGAACGGGTGGCCAGTGTTTCTCAGTCGGGTCCTGCCTTTACCATTATCTCCGGCATGAGCTACGGGCTGGCTAGTGTGTTTCCTGCCCTGATTGGAATCGGCGTGGCCGCACTGCTGTCCTTTACTATGACCAACGGCATCGTGGATGGCACCATTGCCGATGCCCTCTTTGGAATTGCGATGGCCGCGGTGGGGATGCTCTCCATCGTAGGTATGGTCATCTCCAATGACGCCTATGGGCCTATCGTCGACAATGCCCGTGGTCTGGTGGAAATGGCCAGCCTCGGGGATCAGGCCCTGGACATCACAGACGAGCTGGACAGTGCAGGTAATACGGTAAAAGCCATCACTAAAGGCTTTGCCATCGGGGCCGCAGGGCTCACGGTTATTTCCCTTCTAGGAGCCTTCCTTGCGGAAGCCAACGATGTCCTTGGCTCCCATGCGATGGCCTTGATCGAAGGCTTTGACGTGATGAACCCCCGTGTATTCTTCGGCCTTTTGGCCGGGTCTGCTGTTCCCGCGGTGTTCTCTGCCATGCTTATGCTGGGCGTGAACCGCAATGCGGAGCGGCTGGTGGATGAAATCCACCGCCAGTTCAAGGAGATCAAGGGCCTGCGTGAAGGGAAGGCCGATCCAGAGTACGACCGCTGCATCACCATTGCTACAGAAGGAGCCTTGAAGGAGCTTATCCCTGCTGGCCTGCTGGCGATCATCACCACCTTTGCCGTTGGCTTCATCGGCGGCATTCCTGCAGTAGGGGGCTTCCTCGCTGGTAACATCGTCTCTGGCCTCCTTCTGGCCCTGTTCATGAGCAACGCGGGCGGGCTATGGGACAACGCGAAGAAACTTGTGGAATCGGGCAGTTTCGGCGGCAAGGGTTCACTTGCCCATAAGGCCGCTGTGATCGGCGATACCGTTGGCGACCCGTGCAAAGATACGGCGGGCCCGTCCATCAATACCCAGATCACTGTGGTGTCCCTTGTAGCTTCACTGGCCGTAGGGCTCTTTGCCCTGTTCTCCTTGTTCTAGGCCAGATAGGCATGAGAAAGCCCCGGGTTTTCCGGGGCTTTTGTCGTTAGAAGCTTGCCTCCAATTCTCGAATGAGGGATCCTACGTAGGCTACCGCCTCTTTGATGGGATCCGGTTTTTCCATGTCTACCCCTGCCAGCTTAGTGATTTCCAAGGGCCTGAGCGTACCGCCAGCTCGGAGGGCTTCCAGCCAGCGCTCCACCGCCGCGGGGCCTTCTTCTTCGAACCGCTGGGCACATACAGTGGAAACGGTAAGGCCCGCAGAGTAGGTGTATGGGTACAGGCCCATGTAGTAGTGAGGCTGGCGCATCCAGGTGAGGGTGGCCCCTTCATCGATGACCACTTCGCCTCCCCAGAACTCATCCAAGACACTGCCCTTGAGATCGCACAGCAGGTTGGCGGTGATGGGCCGGCCTTGCTCAGCGAGCTTATACACCCGGCGCTGAAGCTCTGCTTCTAGCATGTGGGTGACGTAGTTGTGGTAGTAAGTTTCTAAGCTTTGGAGAATTACCCAGCGGCGCATGCGGGGATCCTCTGCACGTGCCAAGAGATGGTGTGCGAGGATGCGCTCGTTCATGGTGCTGGGGGCCTCCACGAAGTAGAGAGAGGGCCGGATATTGACATACCTCTGATGTTTGCCGGCAAGGGCGAAGTGGCCTGCATGCCCTAGTTCGTGGGCGAGGGTAAAGGCGCTCCGCATGTCGTCGGTCCAGGTAACCAAGATGAAAGGATGGACTCCATAGGGGCTGGAGCAGAATGCCCCCGTCGACTTCCCGACGTTATCTGCCCGATCCACCCAGCGGTCTGTGAGGGCTTGGCGCATGATCTCAATATACTCATCGCCGAGGATGGACAGAGCATCTAAAATGACCCCGCTGGCCTTTTCATAGGTGGTGGGGGGCTGGAATTCTGGGTCCAGGGGCGCCTTTAGGTCGCAGAACCGCATTTCATCCAGGCCCAAGATGCGCTTCTTGAGCCTTGCCAGGCGGCGCATATGGGGGGCTAGTTCCTTCTGGATGATGTCGTGGAGGTTGTGGTACATCTCTAAGGTGACGTGCTGCGGGTGGAGAAGCATTTCCGTAACGGAACCGTAGCCTCTCAGCCTAGCAAGCGTCACTTGGCGCTTCACCTCAGTCCCGTAAACAGCAGCATAGGTGTGTTTGTACTGCTTTAGGGTGCGGGTGAAGGACGCAAAGGCATTGCGCCTGAGTTCTGTATCAGGGGAGCTTTCATACTTCTCTTCATACAGGGCGAAGGAGTTAGGCAGTTCTTGCCCGGTTTTGTCCACCACCGGATCGAACTGCATGTCCGCGGACTTGGAGCGGTTGTAGATCACGCTCGGGGCGTTCAAGACTTCTCCTAGAGCCGCGAGGGCTTCTTCCGTTTCTGGATGGAGCCGATAGGGCTTTGTCTCCACTAGGTCCTTGAGGTGCCTGGCATACACTGCCAAACCCTGGTTTTGGGCAAGGTATTCTTCGAGACGCCCCTCTTCCAGCGCAATGATCTCCGATTCCACAAAGGACAAGGCTGCCTGGACTTTTGCGATGAGGGCCGCGGCCCGTTGGGCCCACTCTTGGTAGGTGGGGCTTGTTCCATCTGCCTCTAGGTGCAGGCTGGCGTACGTATATACGCGGGTGAGGCGCACCGCTAGTTTTTCCCACGCGGCAAGGCAGTCTAAGAGGACCCCGGCTCCTTCTCCTAGGCGGTCCTTGTACTGAGTAACAGTGACAAGATCTCCTTCAACAGCTTGCAGTTCCTTTTCCCAGTCCTCAGGAGCGGGAAACAGGTCTTCTAAACGCCACGTTTGTTCCACAGGGACTTCTGCTCGGGTTAAGCGAGCCGGTTTGGCAGCGGACATGGGTATCACCTTTCTAGAAAGATTTTCCTGGTTTATACGCCATTATTCTGCGTTCTTCCAGCAAGGTCCTTTTTTCCTTTCTATCATCAGCTGAAACTGGTGCCAAGCGCGGAAGGAGTTTCTCAAGCCACAGCGAAAAATAGAGGTGAAACATTAACTATACAGGAGGTCATGGCATGGCAAAAAGATTTAGTCTATTTGTGGTTGTCGCGTTAGTTTTCGGCCTACTCACCGGTTCAGCCTTTGCTCAGCAGATCCGGGTTGGCCTGGTTCTCTCTGAAGGTGGGTTAGGTGACCAGTCCTTTAACGATGCGGCTTTCCGCGGACTCTTGCGGGCCAGAGATGAACTGGGCATTTACTTCAGCTATGTAGAACCCTTCGATATCTCTGAAATGGAAGACCATCAGCGTTTCTTTGCTGATGCGGGCATGGATCTGGTAATCGCAATCGGCTTTACACATGAGAGCGCAATGTACTCCGTTTCCGCAGACTACCCCGACACCAAGTTTGCCATTGTTGACACCGTTGTGGATATGCCCAACGTCGCATCCCTGGTGTTTGAAGAGCATGAAGGCTCCTTCTTAGTGGGTGTGGTGGCTGGCCTGATGACCAAGTCCAACAAAGTGGGCTTTGTTGGCGGCATGGAAGTACCCCTCATCCGTAAGTTTGAAGTGGGCTTTATTGAGGGCGTAAAGTACGTTAACCCCAATGCGGAAGTCTTTTCTGGCTACGTAGGCGACTTCAACGACCCAGGCCGGGGCAAGGAAATGGCTATCAGCCAGTATGAGCGGGGCGCCGACGTTATTTACCACGCTGCAGGCGGTACTGGGCTTGGCGTAATCGAAGCAGCTTCTGACAATGGTTTCTATGCCATCGGCGTTGACTCTGATCAAGACCACCTGGCTCCTGGAACAGTCTTGACCAGTATGGTAAAGCGCGTTGACTTGGCTGTGTATGAAACCATCAAGGACGTTCTCGAGGGCAAGTTTGAGGCAGGCGTGCGCAGCTTCGGCGTTGCCGACGGCGGTGTAGGCACCAGCCCATTCACCTTCACCAAGCACATTGTACCAGCCTCCGTACTGGAAGCAGTAGAAGATGCAAGAGCCAAGATTATCTCTGGTGAAATCGTAGTTACTGACCCAACCAAATAGCAATTGAGCTCAAGAAGTAAAAATGGTACAGTAGAAAAGGGAGCAGTCATTGCTCCCTTTTTTCCGATAAAGGAGGCTTACCCATGGCAATAGTCCTGGAAATGAAGGGCATCACCAAGCAGTTTCCTGGGGTGTTAGCCAACGACCGGATTTCCTTTGATGTAGAAGAAGGGGAAATCCACGCACTGGTGGGTGAGAACGGTTCAGGCAAGTCAACCTTAATGAGTATTTTGTACGGCTTGTACCGTGCCGATGCTGGTGAGATTCATGTGCGGGGCCAACGGGTGCAGATCAATGAACCTCGCGACGCAATTAATCTCAAGATCGGCATGGTTTTTCAGCATTTTATGCTGGTAGAACCGCTCACTGTGGCAGAGAACATCGTCCTGGGATCTGAGATCAAGCGGGGACCCTTCCTCGATTACGACCGGGCTGTGGCGGAAGTTGAGCGCCTGTCTGAAAGCTATGGTCTGAAAATTGATCCTCGCGCCAAGATTCAAGATCTATCCGTGGGCCTGCAGCAGCGGGTGGAAATTTTAAAAGCCCTGTACCGGGGAGCAGAGATCTTAATCCTTGATGAACCCACCGCGGTCCTCACCCCACAGGAAGTCGATGATTTAATGGAAGTTATGCATAACTTGCGTGCGAAAGGCACTAGTATCATTTTTATTACCCACAAGATCAGGGAAGTCTTGGCCATTTCCGATCGGGTGACAGTCCTGCGGCGGGGCAAGAAGGTTGGCACTAAGGCGACCGCGGACACTAACCCTCAAGACCTGGCGGAAATGATGGTGGGCCGGGAAGTCCTCCTGCAGGTAGAGAAGGATGAGGCCAAACCTGGTGAAGATGTCCTCGAAGTCCGGGACCTGGTGGTGAAGGATAGCCGGGGTGCTTACAAGGTGAACGGCGTCAGCCTTACAGTTCGCCGAGGCGAGATTTTGGGCATCGCGGGCGTGGAAGGGAACGGCCAAACAGAACTCGTGGAATGCCTTGCAGGGCTGATTCACCCTGAATCGGGGCAGGTCTTCTTGGGCGGCAAGGATATCACAGACTGGCCGCCGCTCCGCATTAAGCAGGCTGGATTGGGATACGTTCCTGAAGACCGCCACAGAAGGGGCCTGGTCCTTGACTACTCCATCGCCGATAACCTCATCTTAGGGCTCCATACGGAGGCCCCCTTTAGGAAGAGGTTTGGCGTGCAGGACTTCAAGGCGATTCGGGACAACGCGGGCAAGCTGGTGGAAGCATTCGATATTCGCCCGCCCTACCCTCATCAACCAGCCCGCAAGCTTTCAGGTGGGAACCAGCAGAAGGTAGTTGTGGCGCGGGAGTTTGACCGCAATCCTGAGCTCTTGATCTGCGCTCAGCCTACCCGGGGCGTGGACATTGGTGCCATTGAGTTTATCCACCAGCAGGTGGTAGCCCAGCGGGATCGGGGTGCCGCAGTACTGCTCGTTTCCGCAGAGCTAGATGAGATACTGTCCCTCAGCGACCGGATTGCTGTGATGTACAACGGCAAGATCGTGGCGGTATTGCCCAGGGAAGAGGCTGATGAGCATAAACTGGGATTCTTAATGCTGGGCGGACGCTTAGAGGATTACAAAGCTGGGGGAGGGAACAACGTTGCTGGATAAAGCGAAGCGCATACCGGTAGCCGTAGTCTTAGCTCCAGTCTTAGCTGTTTTGCTTGCCTTAATCGTGGGATCGGCTTTCATCTTAACAGTTGGGGAAAGCCCCTTTAGTGCTTACAAAGTACTGCTGCAGGAGTCCTTTGGCTCCATGCGAGGATTTGCCACCACGCTCCAGCGGGCCACTCCCCTGATGTTTACTGGGCTTGCTGTGGCCTTTGCGTTCCGGGCCGGCCTGTTTAACATTGGGGCTGAAGGCCAGCTGTACATTGGCGCCTTTGCTGCAGCGTGGGTAGGCTTTACCTTCACCGGGCTGCCTAAGATCATCCACCTGCCCTTGGCAGTGATGGCGGGAATGATTGGCGGAGCTATTTGGGCGGCAGTGCCAGGCCTGTTAAAAGCCAAGTTCGGGATTCACGAAGTGATCAACTCCATTATGATGAACTATATCGCCTATTTCCTCACGGACTGGCTGGTAACTGGCCCATTTCAAGGCAGCACCATGATCCCAGAAACCAAGCGGGTTGCTGCCAGTGCTACCCTGAGCAGGCTCATGCCTCCCACACGGCTCACAACCGCCTTGTACATTGCCTTTGCCGCGGCTGCTGTTATGTATTTCCTTATGTGGCGCACTAAACTGGGCTATGAGATCAGGGCTGTGGGGCTAAACCCCACGGCTGCAGAGTATGGCGGCATTAACGTGGCCAAGATTACCGTTGCAGCCATGGCCATCAGCGGTGCCCTTGCGGGCCTTGCGGGGACGGAACAGATTTTAGGACTTAACAACCGGTTTATCCAGCGGTTCTCCCCAGATCTGGGGTTTATGGGCGTCGCTGTTGCCCTGTTGGGCAAAAACCACCCTGTAGGGATCATCCTTGCCGCGGTGCTGTTCGGTGCCTTGCAGACGGGAGCGGCAGCAATGGACCGTTTGACCAGCGTTCCCCGGGAACTGATTACCATCTTACAGGGCGTAATCATCTTCTTCGTAGCCGCGGAGTATCTCTTCACCCGCTTTATGAAGTCAAAGGGGGAAGCGTAAATGTGGGACATCATTAAACTGCTTGTAAACACCACTGTATTGGCGGCTACCCTCCGCATGGCCACCCCCCTGCTCTTTACCGCGGTGGGAGGTATCTTTTCCGAACGGAGCGGTGTGGTAAATATCGGGTTGGAAGGCATGATGCTCATCGGTGCCTTTACCGCAGTGGCAGTCTCTTACTCTACGGGGTCTGCTTGGCTTGGGGTTTTGGGTGCTTTGCTTGCCGGTGCTTTGATGGGATTTATCCACGGCATCGCATCCATTAAGTACAGGGCAAATCAAGTGGTGAGCGGTACCGCGATTAACATTTTCGCGGGCGGCCTCACTGTATACCTGCAGCGCCTCATTTTCAACATGGCGGGAGTATCCCCTGCGGTACCCCGCATCGCCGATGTGGAGTTGCCCCTGATTTCCAAGATTCCCCTGATTGGGCCTGTCATCGGCAAGCAAAACCCCATGGTCTACTTGGCTTTGCTGATTGTGGTGGGGGCCCATATCGTGATCTTTAAAACCGTGTGGGGGCTCAGGCTCCGGTCTGTGGGAGAACATCCCGGGGCCGCAGACAGCGTAGGGATTAACGTCTACAAGACTCGCTACGTTGCAGTGACCCTCAGCGGTGCCTTAGCAGGAGTCGGAGGAGCGTATTTGTCCGTTGCCCACCTCAGCCGATTCGTAGAAGGCATGACTGCGGGGCGGGGGTTTATTGCCCTTGCCGCGATGATCTTTGGGAAGTGGAATCCCCTTGGGGCTCTTGGCGCGTGCCTGTTCTTCGGCTACGCGGACGCCTTGCAGATGCGCCTCCAGGAAATCGGGATACCAACCCAGTTCGTGCAAATGCTGCCGTATATCCTTACCATGGTGGCTCTCGTGGGCCTCATTGGGCGGGCAGTGGCTCCGAAGGCTTCCGGCGAACCCTATGTGAAGGAAGGATAGGCAAGGAGGCAACACCATGCGCCGGGAATTCCAAAAGGTGATCAAACTTCATCCTAGCGACACCAAAACCCTGATCCCCATTCCCATCGAGGTGCCACCTGGGGCCGCATCTCTGCGGATGCGGTTTACCTACTCCCCCATGAAGGTGGACGATTTGGAGCTTGGGCGGGAGCTGATGCGGGCGAAGATCGCATCTTACGCGCAGGACTGCGAAGGCGATCCTAGTATTCCCCCAGCGGTTAAGGCGTTTTGGATGGAAGTTGCCCAGGATGTGGAGCGTTTCTTGCCCCTTCGCAACTTGCTAAACTTCTCCCTCTACGACCCTGCTGGTGCCTTCCGGGGACGGTGGGATTCCCCGCAGTACTTTGGGAAGTGGACGGAAGTTGGAGGCAGCCTGAGCAGAGGCTTCCTCGGGGGCGGGCTGGAGCCGGGCCAGTGGACCATCGAGTTGGAGGTCCATGCCCTCCTCTCCAAAGAGGTAGAGGCGGTCTTGGAAGTGGAAGTGTTGGGCAGCGAAAGCCCCCAGTGGTTTGCTGGGGAAATGCATTCCCACACGAACCACAGCGATGGGAGGGCGTCCCTTGCGGAAGTACGGGAGGCAATCAAGGAGAGGCGGCTAGACTTCATGGTGCTCTCTGACCACAACACCATCGCAGCCCACAGCGATATACCTCGGGAAAACTTCAACCCCCTGGTCATCCCTGGCCTGGAGTGGACCACCTTTCACGGCCATGCCGTGGCCGTAGGCATCCGGGAGTACGTGGACTGGCGGGCGAAAAGAGAAGATAACCTCAAGGAAAAAATAGCAGCCGTCCACAGGCAGGGGGGACTTGTGAGCATAGCTCACCCCTTTACAGTGGGGGACCCCTTCTGTACCGGCTGTGAGTGGGAGTACGCCAATGCGGATCTTTCCCAGGTCGACCTTTTAGAAATCTGGTCAGGTTCGTGGCAGAAGACAGCTATTCCTAACTGGCGGGCCCTCACATGGTGGGATGAGCTGTTGAACAAGGGTTACCGCATCACCGGGGTTGGCGCCCGGGATCTCCACCGCTTAGAGCAGCTGGATGAGGCCGATGCGCCTAACACCTATGTCTGTGCCCGGGCATGTTCCGAAAAGGAAATACTCGCAGCCCTCAAGCGTGGGGCGGTGCAGGTTTCCATAGGCCCCTTGGCAGAGCTGAAGGTGAGGACCGCGCGGGGAAGCGCATACACTATCGGGGAAACAGTGCCTCTCTATGAAGGGGAACAGCGGGAACTGGTGATCAGCGTGGACGGATTGGGCAGCGATGGGTATGAACTGCGCCTGATCGGCAACGGGACAGTCGTCCAGCGGACGCTGGGATACCGGGGAGAGGAGAAGGTGATTCCCATCCCCGCACACCTAGATTGGCTCAGGGTACAGGTGCACCGCAGTACTCCCGATGCGGCTCCGGTGCTGATTACAAATCCTATCTACTTTGGATAAATTTCCTTTGACATTTCCTTTGCGGAGATGTAGAATAGAAGCAATATATTTGACTGAAAGACGATGACAGGGAGAAGTACGCCGATCAGCGGCTTACAGAGAGCCAAGGGGTGGTGGGACTTGGCAGCCAAGAGCGGTGGAAATACACCCTTGAGTTGCGGGCTGAACTTACAGTAGGCCTTGCCGTATGCCGGCGTTAACGGCTGCGGGAGTGATGGCTCCCTAAGAGAGGGTTCCTTATGGAATCAACTCAGGTGGTACCGCGGCTATTAGTCGTCCTGTGCAGCAGGGCGGCTTTTTTTTATTCAAAAAAATGGAGGGATACCCATGACTAACATTCAGTTTTTCTCAGGGGAACAGATCCCCGTGGAAATGCACAAGGTGAAGATTCTCCAGAAGCTCCACCTGCCGCCCCTCGATGAGCGCTTGGCGGCGATTGCGTCCGCGGGCTACAACACTTTCTTACTGAATAACTCCCAAGTGTTCTTGGATATGCTCACGGACAGTGGCACCAACGCGATGAGCGACCATCAGCTCGCTGCCATGATGGTGGCTGATGACAGTTACGCAGGTTCCGCCACCTTCACAAGGTTAGAGGAAACTTGCGGAAAGATATTCCATAAGGATCACTTCATCCCCGCACACCAAGGGCGGGCCTGCGAACATCTCTTGGCACAGCTCTTGGTTCGGCCGGGGCAGCTGGTGCCGATGAATTATCACTTTACCACAACCAAGGCGCACATCGTGCGCATGGGCGGCGTAGTAGTGGAACTTCCCCACGAGGAAGCGCTGGACCCTGAAAGCACCTGCCCCTTTAAGGGGAATATGGATGTGGAAGCTCTCCGGAGGCTCTTGGAGGACAAGGGAGCGGAGAACATCGCCTTCGTGCGCATGGAGGCAGGGACGAACCTCATCGGCGGGCAGCCTTTTAGCCTCGCTAACCTGGAAGCGGTGCATCATCTGTGCCGGGAGTTTGGCGTACTGTTAGTCCTGGATGCCAGCCTCCTTGCAGATAACCTCTACTTCATAAAGGTGCGGGAAGAGGCATGCCGAGACATGTCCATCGGGGAGATCGTGGGGAGAATCGCGCAAAGCAGCGATGTAATCTACTTCTCCGCGCGCAAGCTGGGCTGCGCCAGAGGCGGTGGGATCTGTACCAGCGAAGGCAAGGTGGCAGCGGGCCTCAAGGAAATGCTGCCCCTCTTTGAAGGGTTCTTAACTTATGGCGGGATGAGTGTTCGGGAGATGGAGGCCCTTCGGGTGGGCCTTGAGGAAACGCTGGATGAGGATATGATCAGCCAGGGGCCCCTCTTTATCGCCTACATGGTGGAGGAGCTGCAGAAACGGGGAGTGCCTGTTGTCACTCCCCCAGGGGGGCTTGGCTGTCACCTTGATGCCCGGCGTTTCCTGGATCATGTGCCCCAAAACCACTACCCTGCTGGCGCCCTTGCAGCGGCGTTGTACATTGTGAGCGGCATTCGAGGGATGGAGCGGGGGACCATGTCGGAGCAGCGTCATCCTGATGGGACCGAGCCTCTAGCGGATATGGAGCTCTTGCGCTTAGCCCTGCCTCGGCGAGTGTTTACCCTCTCGCAAGTGAAGTACGCGGTTGACCGCATCGCCTGGCTGTATGAAAACCGCGGCCTGGTGGAGGGCTTGGAGTTTGTGGAGGAGCCTGAGACTTTGCGGTTTTTCCTGGGGCGTTTGGCACCTATAGGCGACTGGCCTGCCCGCCTGGGAAGGGCACTCCAGGAAAGCCTAGCTTACAGCACCCTCTAGTTAGGGGTTTTGGTGGATGCTCACCGCGGCTTTTTCCAGAGGAAAGCAGGAAATGCATACATCAACACGAATTATTATATTCGCGGTAACTCAATAAGGTATTAAGAAAAAATTCACAAACGCGGAGGGGGAATCCGCCTATGGAGATCGCCGTTCGGCTCACGACGGCACCCAAAGCTAAGCCTGATGGCACCAAGCTGGGATTCGGCCAAGTATTCACAGACCACATGTTTATGATGGACTACAATCCAGAACAGGGCTGGCACAACCCCTGCATCGTGCCATATGGGCCGCTCGAATTAGACCCGGCCACTGCAGTGTTCCACTACGCTCAGGCTGTGTTTGAGGGGATGAAGGCCTTCCGGGCCGTGGATGGACGGGTACTTCTGTTCCGCCCTTGGCTCAATCTGGAACGCCTCAACCGCAGCAATGAACGGATGTGCATCCCCAAGGTTGACCCGGAGTTTGTGTTAAAGGCCATGAAGCAGCTGGTAGATGTGGAGCGTGACTGGGTCCCGAGCGCCCCAGGGACATCCCTATACATTCGTCCCTTTATCTTTGCCACAGATACCATCTTAGGGGTGCATCCTGCCCGGACGTACAAGTTCTTGATTATCCTGTCGCCAGTGGGATCTTACTATCCCCAAGGCATCAATCCGGTAAGCATCTATGTGGAGCCGGAATATGTGCGGGCTGTGCGGGGCGGCACTGGGGAAGCCAAGGCTGCGGGGAACTATGCCTCTGGGCTTAAGGCGCAGCGAGCTGCCCAGGCGGGTGGGCACGCCCAAGTACTGTGGCTAGATGCTCTTGAGCGGCGCTATGTGGAAGAGGTTGGGGCTATGAACGTCTTCTTCCACTTCGGTGACGAGGTGGCAACTCCTGAGCTGAGCGGCTCGATCCTTCCAGGCATCACTCGCCGTTCCGTGTTGGAACTGCTCCAGAGTTGGGGAGTGCGGGTAACGGAGCGGAAGATTACTATCAATGAGGTGTTTCATGCCCACTCGGAAGGCACCCTAAAGGAAGCTTTCGGCACCGGCACCGCCGCAGTAATCTCCCCTATAGGGCAACTCGCGTGGGGAGACCGGGCCATTACCATCAACGCCAACGAGATCGGTGAGCTGTCGCGAAAGCTCTATGATACCCTCACTGGTATTCAGACAGGGCGCCTTACCGATGAGTTTGGCTGGACAGAGGAAGTCTAAGCTGCAAAGAAAGCCGGGCAGACCCCAAGGGTTTGCCCGGCTTTGTTTGTTTTATACTTCGGAGATAATAAGCTGTTCGATGCTGCGCTTGGGGACGTAGTGGACCCCGTCCTTATCCCGCCAGTAGCGGGTATCCCCTTCTGGGCCTACTTCCTCAATACGCACCCTTTCCTGAGGCTTGCCCAGGGCAATGACCAGTTCAATGTCGTGGTTTTCTGGGATCTCCAAGGCTCCCCGGAGGCACTGCCGCTTGATGGACCCAATCATGCATCCCCCATAGCCCTTTTCCGCGGCGCCTAAGAGCATGGTTTGGGCCGCGATTCCCACATCCACATCAGCTTTAGGGTTAAGGGAGATGTCGCTCAAAATTACGATGTAGCCTGTGGGGCGTTCCCCTTCGCTGGGCCCTGGCCAATCGGTAAGGAAGCCTGCCCAGGCGAGGCAGGGAAAAACCTTGGCGCAGGCCTCTGGGCTGGATACTAGGATATAGCGGAGAGGCTGGCGATTGCTGGCTGATGGGGTGAGGCGGGCAAGGCCCACTAAGTACCTGAGCAGCTCTGGAGGAACACGGTCGGCCTGGTCGAACCTCCGAAAACTGCGGCTCTTTTCCACCAAGTTCTCCAGCACATCAACTCCTCCTTAGGCGGCCCTTGATGGGCGGATGCTCCGTCGGGCCGAAACTGCAGTTTTGTGAAAGCTCAAGGGTGAGCTCATCACCGGCAAACTTCAGGATTGCGGTCCGGGAGAAAGGTGTTTCCACAAAGCGGGACAGGACAACTAGCTTCTGATCATCTTCCCAGGTGGCACAGATCAGGCACGGGCCTTGGCCGCCTAAACGCCATGCTATGGCCTCCCCTGATCCCTTAGTGGCCACGTCCTGCGGGATGTAGCTTCCGAATCCTCCTCTTAGCTGAATGGGTGCCCCTTCAAGATATGCGGTGATGCGGATTTCTCTATCCTCCGCAGCAAACTCTAAACTAGTGAGACCCAGGTCATTGGGCTCCATCTCGTAGCACTTGCCAGAGATCTGCGCTGCTGCCGCTTCGTTCCACACGCCGGGCAGCATGGGCAAGCTGAGGTTTTCCAGGCGCTCCTTAAGCCTTTGATGCAGCTCCGGATCCTCTGGAAGCACCTCGCCGAACTGGGGCAGGATATGCTCCCAAAGACTTGTGAGCACCGGCTGCATCTCCCCGATACCTGCGGTAATGGCAATTACTGCCTGTTGCTCTGGCATTACCACACAGTACTGGCCAAAGGCCCCATCGCCCCGGTAGGCACCGTGGCGGCACATCCACATCTGGTAGCCGTAACCTTGCTGCCAGTCCGATGCGGGATCATCCACGAAGTTAGACACCTGGGGGCTGGAGGCTTGCTCCACCCATTCTGCACTAACTAGTTGAGCCCCGTTCCACTTGCCTTTGTTCAGGAACAAGAGTCCAAACTTCGCAATATCCTCGGTGGTGATGTTTAGTCCAAAGCCGCCAGTGCTTATTCCCTGGGGGCACTCCCACCAAGTGGGGTTGGCAATTCCTAAGGGTTGGAACAGGCGGGGACGGAGGTAGTCGATGAGTTTTTCCCCTGTGATCTTCTGGAGGATAGCAGAGAGCATGTAGGTTGCGGCAGTGTTGTAGACAAAGATGCTGCCAGGTTCCTTTTCCAAGGGGCAGGCGAAGAACGCCCTTACCCAATCCCCATGGGGGGTGCTCAACACCTCGTTAGTGGGATCCTCGCTGTGGCCCGTAGTCATGGTGAGCAGGTGTTTGATGGTCAGGCTGCGCCAACGTTCATCGAGATGGGCAGGGAGCTTTTCGGGGAAGTAGTCAATGACCCGGTCGTCAATGCTGAGAAGGCCTTCGTCCACTGCCATTCCGATGGCGGTGGCGGTAAAGCTCTTGCTCAAGGAATACAGGCTGTGATTCAGATGAGGCGCGTAGGGGCTCCACCAGCCTTCCGCGATTACATTACCATTGCGGAGAATCATGAGGCTGTGGAGCTCCAGTTCTTGTTGGGCAATATCATCTAGAAAGTCCAAGACGGCCTGGGAACAAAGTCCCTGGCTTTCAGGACTAGTGCGGGGAAGTGGGACATTCGCCAAAGCATCCATCTCCTTCAATGTGATACTGTATTATTCGGCGGTTCCCAGCTTTTCCCTTTGTTTCCTTTAAAGCAGCAAACCTAAGATCAGCAGAATCAAGAGGATGGGTGCGCCAAAGAGGGTAAAGGAAAACAACAACTTCAAGAACGCAACGCCTAGGCGGAAAAACAGCACCAAAGGCAAAAGGGGAATCAAGAAAAGGGCAAAGGGCGCAACAAACCCGAAGATGATTAGTGCTACCAACCCAAAGGTGACAGCTACTACTATCCCTGCAATAAGCTTCAGCACGGCTGGCTCCTCCTCCACAGTTATTACACGTTTACCGTCCACAATGACTTCTTTCTCCCGGGGACCATGGACGCCTTTGGCAAGCACCCAGATGCCCAGTGCGATTAAGGCTAAGGGCCAGATCACGCCCCAGCTGATGACGGGGATCAGGCCTAGGTTTCGCAGCAGCAAGAAACTGCCTAAACCAATGATTAGAATGGGTATCAAGTTATCTTCACGCACGAAGCTCACTCCTTTCACTATCATTCTACCAAATAATGTGTCCGTGCCAATCCCACGGGGGGTTGAAAGCGCCTCCGCCTTTAGGCCGATGCTGTGTTATAATCCAGTTATATGCAGCTGGGAGGGAATGATTATGGCATTCAAACCAAACCGGGAACAAGCATGGGAAATCCTCACAGAGTACACTCAGTCGGAGGCGCTTCTAAAGCATGCCCTCGCGGTGGAAGGAGTGATGCGCCACTTCGCTGAGCTCTTTGGGGAAGATCCTGAGGAGTGGGGAGCAGTGGGACTCCTGCACGACCTGGATTACCAGCAGTATCCTGAGGAGCACTGTCACAAGACAGGGGAAATCTTGGCTGCCCGGGACGTGGATCCAGAGTTTATCCGGGCGATCATGAGCCACGGGTATGAGATCTGTACAGATGTGGAACCCTTAACGCTCATGGAGAAGACCCTTTACGCCATTGATGAACTCACGGGCTTGATCAACGCGGTGTGCCTGATGCGCCCCTCGAAGAGCGTTTTAGACCTGGAAGTAAAGTCAGTGAAGAAGAAATTCAAGCAGCCTTCCTTTGCCGCCGGGGTTGACCGGGACGTGATCCGCAAGGGCTGCGAACGTCTGGGGATGGAGCTTGATGAGGTGATTCAGGAGACTATCAAGGGAATGCAGAAATGCGCTGAGGCTATTGGCCTTGCGGGAGATTTGCAGTAGCCACCCCTTCCCCTGTGGCATTTTACTCCCACCTACATAAAGATAGATCGACGCAGGGGAGGGAGTGGTTCCACTGGGCATCTACCTAGACAATGCGGCAACCTCGTTTCCAAAGCCAGAGCCTGTGTGCCAAGGCGTAGCGGAGTACCTGAAAACAGCCTGCGCGAGCCTGTCCCGGGGCAGCCACCGAGGGGCTGTCCAGGTGGAGGAGATGTTCCTGGAGACCAGGAGCCTCCTGGGAGAACTGTTCAACGTGAAGCCGGAGCACATCAACAGGATTGTCTTTGCCAGCGGTGCTACAGAAGCGCTCAACACCGCAGTGCAAGGCCTTCTTAAGCCTGGCAGCCACGTGATCACCAGCGGGATAGAACACAACGCCTTGTGGCGGCCCCTGAAGATGCTGGAGCGGGAAGGCATCGTTGAACTCTCGGTGATTCCCTGCCCCGAAGGGCACGCCCTGGACCCTGAGGAACTGGCCAACGCTCTCCGGGACAATACGGCTTTAGTTGCCGTAACCCACGCCTCAAATGTGACAGGGGCAATCCAGCCCATTCCCCAAATCGGACAGATTTGCCGGGAGGCAGGTATCCCCCTGTTGGTCGACGGAGCACAAACTGGGGGCGTGTACCCCATTGATGTGGATGGGTGGAACATCAGCCTGCTGGCCTTTACAGGGCACAAAGGCCTCATGGGCCCCCAGGGGACTGGAGGGCTGTATATCGGCCCTGAGCTTGAGCTAAAGCCTTTGAAGTACGGCGGTACCGGTTCTGCTTCACTGCCCCATGAGATGCCTGCCTGGCTGCCAGACCGGTTTGAGGCGGGCACTCCCAACGGCCCGGGCATTGCGGGGCTCAGGGCGGCAGTGAAGTTCATCATTGCGGAAGGATTGGAGCAGATCCGCAGGCATGAACTGGAGCTCGCGGCCATGCTGCAGCAGGGCCTGGCAGAGATTCCCGGCGTAACGGTGTACGGCCCGGCGGATCCAGCGGCTAAAGTCCCTATAGTGAGCTGCAACGTGGGCGGGGTGGATTCGGAGGAAGTGGCCTACGTCCTAGATGAGGTGTATGACATCCAAGTCCGGGCAGGGCTGCACTGTGCCCCCCAAGCCCACCGCGCTTTAGGGACGCTAGATCAAGGAGCGGTCCGCTTCAGCATCGGGTACTTCAACACCAAAGAGCAAATTGACGCAGTCCTGGAGGTTGTGGAAGTCATTGCGAGGGGGTAAACGAGAAGGTGAGCACGGGCAAGCAGTTTTTCGTAGTTTACCAGGAAGATCGAGCCCAAATCGAACAGATCTGCCGCAGCCACAATGCTGTGGAAGCGCTGCGGTTTCTGCAGCAGAGAGTCTTGCCTCAACTCCGGCGGAAAGGGGGCGGCTGCCGGGATCAAGGCATATCTCCAGAGATGTTCCGCCGAAACTGGCGGGGATGAGCATTCTAAACGAAAGAACGCTGGGGCCTGTCCCCAGCGTTTTCCCATTACTCTACTCTAACCGCAGTCCCTGATGCGGATACCATGAGCATGCCGTTGTTTGAGCCCAGCACCTCGTAGTCAATATCCACTCCCACGACCGCATTGGCCCCCAGCCGAGCTGCTCTGTCAGACATTTCCTGAACCGCCATCTCCCTGGCCTTAATGAGCTGATCCTCATAGGCTGCGCTGCGCCCGCCAATCACATCAGTTATGCTGGCCATAAAGTCCCGCACAATGTTGGCTCCCATGATTGCTTCCCCAGCGACGATCCCATAATACTGCGTGATTCTCCGCCCCTCAACGTTGGGCGTTGTAGTGACGATCATCTCTCAACCTCCCAGTTTTCACTTGTTTACACTATTTCGCCTTTCCCCTGATGATTCCTGTGAGGATAGCCCATCTCTCCCTGAGGAACAACTACAATCGGGGTGATTTTATGGGATGGGACGGCTGGCCGTTCACCAGGGTGGCGTTGGTATTTGGGGCCGCAGCCTTCCTATTGACCTTTATCCAAGTAACGCTTAACCATTACAGGCAGAACTTCCGCGATTTCAGCCAGTGGATACCGGTAATTGCCTTGCCTATCCTGGCTTTAGCCGCGCTGGTTGTCGCGGTGTGGAACGGGGAAGGGGCCCGCTGGGTACTCATTGCCCTTGCCTATTTCGGGATTGTCGCAGGCTTAATCGGGTTTTACAAGCATTTTCGCGGTGTGGGGCAGCGGGTGGATGGTTACCGCATGCACAACTTCCTCGTGGGCTTATTACACCAAGCTTGAGCAGGAAATCAAGGTGAGCGGGCCACGGGAATTCCCGTGGGGAGCGTTTCACGGCCCCTATCCCTATCCAGTGCGGGAGCCAATCAGCGGCAACGCCCAGATTTTCCGGGAAGGCTGTGAGGCGCTGGGCATTCGCAGCGCAGTTGCCCCCCTGGCCATCTTATCCGCTCCCTATGACGGGCGCCCGCCCTGCATCAACAGGGGATTCTGCAACCAAGGCTGCCTCCCGAATGCGAAGTTCAGCACCTTGATTCAGCATGTTCCTCAGGCTCTTTCTTACGGGGCAGAGGTGCTGTCCGATTCCATGGTTACCCGCATTCTCGTGGGCAAAGACGGACGGGTGACGGGGGTGGAATTTGTCCACAACGGGAGTACATACAAGCAGGATACGAAAATGGTGATCGTCTCTGCTTTTGTGGTGGAAACACCCCGCCTCCTCCTCAACTCTGCCTGTAAACAGTTCCCCGATGGCCTGGCAAACAGCAGCGGGCTCGTGGGGAAATACATCATGCCCCACAGCGGCCACGATGTGTTCGCCAAGTTCCATAACGAGATCCGTCTGTATAAGGGCACGCCAGTGATGGCCGTCAGCCAGGATTTCTATGAAACGGATCCAACTCGGGGCTTCGCCCGGGGCTATACCTTGAACGCCCACGGCAGCCGCCCGGTGGCCCTAGCCAGCAGTTTGGCGCTGAACGCTGGGATTTGGGGCAAAGAACTCAGGGATATCATGTTGGAGTGGAACTACTACGCCCGCATCACCATGGTGGGGGAGGTCCTGCCGTCCCTCGGGAACTACGTTGCCTTAAGCGACGAAAAGGACGAGTACGGGATACCTCGGGCGTTGGTTCACTTCAGCTACGGGGAAAACGACAACAAGCTTATTGCCCACGGCGTAGAAACGTGTTACAAGATCCTAGAGGCAGCAGGGGGAAAGCGGGCCTTTGTTATTCCCGACTCCGCTCACCTCCACGGAGGCTGCCGCATGGGTAAAGGCCCAGCCCGATCCGTTGTGAACCAGTTCTGCCAGAGCCATGATATCCCCAACCTCTTTATCTGCGATGCCAGCGTGTTTGTGACCTCTGGGGGATGCAACCCTACGGAGACTGTGATGGCCATTGCCGCCCGGACCGCGGATCACATTGCCTCCCAGAAGTACAGGGGCAAACTCCAGCCAGCAATGGCGGGAGTGTAGGGCTTACAGCTTGGCAATGGGATGGCGGACAACGGTCTTGAGTTTCTCCGGAGCAGTCTTCCGGGGATCGCTCAGGTAGATTTCGTGGTGGCGCCGGGCAGGGGACATATCCGCGCGGAACCCCTCCTTGGCGATGAACTCATTCATCTTGCGGATGCTTTCCGGTTCGGTGTCATAGGGGCCTATGTGGAGAACCTGAACACACAGCCCTTCCCTATACCTCCACAGCCGGGCTGTGGAAGGGTCCAGTTCCCGCTTCTTCTTGGCCAAAGCTTCCTGGGCCCAAGCAAAGACTTCATCGGTAACGAACTCTGGCTGGCGGATGAGCATCGTCCACGAAAAGGTGCTTTTGTCAGTGATGGTCATGGTTTCTAGGTCAATGCTTCCGCCCCACCACAGTCCTTCCAGGGGCGGGACTACGTAATCGAAGTAACCTTGCGGCGCGTCGCCGCTTTTGTGGCTCATTTTGATGGTGTAGGAAAGGCCGTACAAAACCTGCACTGCCTTCTCGTATTCAGGGGAGGTGTTGGGATCGCCCACGCCGTCCACGGCGATGAACAGCATTTCTGGAACATCAATTATCACAGGGTCCGTTTTTGGTTGGTAGAGGTGCTTCTCTGCCTTCTTAAAATCATGAGGGGGTGCCATAAGGTGCCTCCTTTTCGATTTGCAGTCGCATAGGAGTTCCACTTAGGTTACCTCAAATCCTCTCCCAGCCCTGGGCGCGGCATCTTAGAAGAAACCACCTGCTCACGGAAGGGATTACCGCATATTTCCAGTATCAAATACTGTAGGAAGAAGAGCTAGGCTAGGCCAGGAGCCCTACGGAGAGGAGTAGAAGCACGTTGGAAGATTATTATGCAGTCTTAGGGGTCTCGCCCGGTGCAACGGTGGAGGAAATCAAAAGCGCCTATCGCAGGTTGATCAGGGAATGGCACCCCGATGTGTGCAAGAAGCCCAATGCTCACGAGCAAAGCATCAAGATCATCGAAGCTCATGAGATCCTCAGCAATCCAGAGACCCGCAGGCAGTATGACTACCACCGAAGCCAGCAGCACCGCCAAGCTGGGCCAAGCACGGCGCACACCCGCAGCAGCGATGAGTTCTATCGAGCGAGGGAAGAAGCTCGCAGAACAGCAGAAGACCTGGTACAGAAGGGCTTGGAAGAGATTCTCAACCTGCTGGTGGGAGCAGGCAGAGTAATCTGGAAGGGCGAGAAGGCCTTTGCAGAAGAGCAGTTTGATTTCGGCGCCAGGCTCAAAACGGGTTTCCTGGGACTGCTGCTCTTTGCTGCGTTCATTCTCACTTTTACAGGAGTCGCTGCTCCAGTGACTATTCCCTCAGGCTTTTTCATCATGCGTGCCTTAACGCACAACGGCAAGTTCATTGGCATTGGCGCGCTTCTCAGTTCCACCCTCATGGTGGCTGGGATCGTCATTGGAGCGATTTTGCTCTTAATTGCAATGGCCGGTGTTTGACCATAGTTTCCTGCCCCTGGGGCAGGTTTTTTTTGGCCACTTTGCGCAAAGATTGCGCAATATCTCGGACAAGAATGGACAAAGATGCGCGATTTTTGCAAGGTAAAAGGAGGAACTTACGCCCATGTTGTGGAACTATAACGCGGACAATAAGTGCGTTACGCCTTTGCGCAAAGTGCGCAAAGATGAGGGGGCAACTATGGTTCAGACCTGTGCAGAACTGCTTCGAGACTATCAAACCAAGCCGGTTTTCCATGGGGAGAAGCTAACCTTTACAGGGATTACTGGCGTTGATGTGTACAATATTGCCGCGCCCATCTTCCATGAAGGGGAATGGTTTATCCCCGCCCGGGTGGAGCCCAGGGAAACAGAGTATTCCCAGGTGATGTTCTTCCGGGAGCAGGGGAAGGAATGGGCTTTAGCGGAGGACATCCCCCCTTTGAACCTCCAGGATCCCTTTTGGACTCGGATCGGCGGGGAGATCATCCTCGGAGGCGTGGAAGTCTTTCCCCATCCCACCATACCACAGGCCTTGGGGTGGCGGACGAAGTTCTACCGGGGTAAAAGCTTAACCCAGCTCCAGCACTTCGCGAGCGGGCCCGATGGAATGAAAGATATCCGTTTAGCAGAACTACCTAATGGCTCCATTGCTGTCTTCACCCGGCCGCAAGGGGAAGTGGGGGGCAGGGGTACAATTGGCTACATGGAGATTTCCAGCCTGGGCCAGCTGACCGCTGGGAGCATAGCACAAGCGGTGCTTCTTGAGCAGTTTATCCCAGAGGAGTGGGGCGGCGCCAATGAAATCCACGTCCTAAAAGACGGCAAGCTAGGCGTCCTAGGCCACATTGCCCGCTTTGACACGGAAGGCAACCGCCATTACTATGCCATGGCCTTCATCTTCGATCCGGAAAGCCGCGAGGCGGGGCCCATGGAGATCATCGCTACCCGGGATGACTTTCCCCCTGGGGAAAGCAAGCGCCCTAACCTGAAAGACGTGGTCTTTACAGGCGGCCTTGTGCGCCAGTTAGATGGTACAGCTTGGCTTTATGCAGGCCTAAGTGATGCGGAAGCGGGCCGCATTCTAATACCCGATCCCTTCTGTCCCGTGGGCGGGATGGGCTCCAAGGAGATATGAACATGGCAGTAACCCTAAAAGATATCGCAGATCAATTGGGAGTTTCCATAACCACAGTATCTCGAGCCCTGAACGGGCGAGGGAGAATTAGCGATGCAACCCGGGAAGAAGTGCGGAAGAAAGCGGCGGAACTGGGCTACGATCTTAACTCTCAGCCCCAAGGGGAAACGAGCCGCAAGCGGATCTGCATCGTGATCAATTCCCGGCTCCACCCCCTCCCCGCGGATGCTTTTTACGGCACCGTGATGGTAGGGGTAGAGAACGAGTGCCAGAAGCACGGCTCCAACGTGTTTTTCCAGACAGTATCCCAAGGGGATGATGCCAGCCTCTGGGACCTCCACGGCAGGGAACAGCTGGATGGCATGATCTTAGTAGGGGCGGATATTTACCCTAGCATCGTAGAAGAAGCGAAGCGGAGAGGCATTCCCGTAGTGCTGGTGGATAACTGGCTCCCTAACCTACATGTAGACTGTGTGGTCACCGATAACCGGGGCGGGATTATCCAGCTCGTCAACTACCTGGTAAGCCAGGGGCACGAGCGAATCGGCTTCATTGGAGGCCCCCTTTCCCACAGCTCTTTACAGGAGCGCTATGAGGCTTACCAAGCGGCGCTGGTGGCCAACGGCATTCAGCCAAACAGCGACTGGTGTTGGCTGCATACCGCCCCTGGGCCGCAAGTAAGCAAGGGGAAGGAAGGCATTGAAGCCCTCCTGGAGCGGGGGCTGCCCGTTACCGCGGTGATTACAGATAACGACAACACAGCCCTTGGGGTACTCCACGGTTGCGGTGCGGCGGGGATTCGCGTCCCGGAGGACTTGTCTTTAGTGGGCTTTGATAACGTGGAGCTCAGTGAACACGTAAATCCCCCCTTGACTACCGTTCACATTCACAAACATCACATGGGGAAAATTGCCGCCCGGCGCCTCCATGAGCTGATTCAAGGCGAAGATGCCCATGTGCCGCTGCGCATTAGGCTTGGGACCGAGCTGGTTATCCGGGCATCTGTGCAGCAACTGCAGAAATAACAGGAGGAGAGTTCATGTTCAAACTGCGTCGTCTATCCGATAGGCCAATCCTAGAACCCATTGCCGAGCATGTTTTCGAGCGGGAGGCAGTGTTTAACTGCGGTGTTGTCCTGCATGAGGGCAAAATCCACATGCTTTACCGGGCAGCAGATCGGGATTTCTCAGCACTCCTTCACCCCGAGCCCTTGGAGGAGTACAAGTTCGTTTCTACCCTGGGCTATGCAGTGAGCGAGGATGGCATCAACTTCGAAAGAGAGAAAGAGCCTGTCTTTGTAGGGGAAGGGGAACAGGAGGCGTGGGGAGTGGAAGATCCCCGGATCAGCAAGATTGGGGATACGTTCTACATGATCTACACTGGCTTTGGGGGCAAGCGCTGGGATAACCACCGCATCTCCCTGGCAACCTCCAAGGACCTTCGTACCTGGGAACGCCACGGAGTGCTTCTGGATGAGCCCAACAAAGACGGCGGCCTTTTAGAGGACAAAGTGGATGGGAAGTTCATGTTGTTCCATCGCCGGATGCCCCACATCTGGGCTGCTTTTTCCACAGATTTGCGCACCTGGGAGGGGCACCGAATCGTCATGGAGGCCATCCCTGGCGGTTGGGAAGAGGCGAAAATCGGCATTGCAGGCCAGCCTATTCGCATCCCTCAGGGATATCTACTCATCTACCACGCTGTGGATCGCAACAAGGTTTACCGCCTGGGGGCTGCGCTCCTGGATGGGGAGGACCCCTCCAAGGTGGTGCGGCGCCTGCCCGAACCTATCCTAGAGCCGGAGATGCCCTGGGAGAAGGCGGGGCACGTCCCCAACGTCGTATTTAGCTGCGGCCAAGTGGTGAAAGATGGTTTCCTCTACGTGTACTACGGTGGCGCGGACCAGGTGATTGGCGTGGCCGGAGTTGAACTGGATAAAATCGCATTCTAGCATCCGCCACACCGTCCTGGCCTTAAAGGGGGTGAGATGAGGGAGTACGTAAACGGTATGAGGATAACTTGGTGATGACCTGGGAAAGTACAAAGCGACATTACACTGGAGGTGTTTTCATGCTGACGAAAAAACGGTTGTTGACACTCGTGTTGGTTTTTGCGTTGGTACTGACCACAGGCGCGGCCGCTTGGGCAAACTCGGCTATCTTCTGGACTGCGCCTAACCCGCCACAAGAGGTTTTCTGGACGGAGATGGCAAAGCGCTTCATGGCTGAGAATCCTGAGTACAACATTCAGGTTTTCCCCATGGCTGAGGCGCCAAGTTCTGAGGCAACCATTCTCACAGCCATCGCGGGGGGTACTGCCCCAGCAGCGTCCGAGAACATTTTTATCGGCTTTGGGGCAGAGCTCTATGAGAGCGCCGCGCTGGTTCCCCTAGACACCTTGGAAGGCTGGGATGAGCTCATCGCGGCCCGCAACATGGAAGGAGCCATTAAGGGCTGGGCTTTCCCCGATGGCCACTACTACATTCTCCCGATTTACAGCAACCCCATCCTTTACGGCTGGCGCATCGACATCCTTGAGGAACTGGGTGTTGATCGCATCCCTGAAACCTATGAGGAGATCATCGAGGTAGCAAGGCTGGCGCAGAAAGAGGGCTTGTTCCTCATGGTCCGTCCCGCTCTGGGCATGCCAACCTGGTGGGAGCGCTGGTTTGACTTCTTCACCCTCTACAATGCCATTAGCGGCGATGTACCGTTTATTACAGGCAGCGAGATTACCGCTGATGATGAGGCTGTCATCGACGTGTTCAAGTTCTACGCAGATCTTGCCAAGGAGAAGCTCATCCTGACACAGGACATTCCCGATGCCTTTGCTACCGACAACGCGATCTGGTCGGAGCTGGGCCCCTGGACGTTCCCTGGGTGGAAAGAGCAGTATCCAGAAATGGTCTACGGCGAAACCTTCGCTTTGACCATGCCGCCCATTCCGGAGCATCACAAAGATGACGCTGCGGGCAACACCTTTGCCGATGCCAAGGGCTTAGTCCTCTACGCGCAAGCCTCTGAGGAAGCAAAGCAAGCAGTGTGGGACTTCATTCGCTGGGTATTTGCAGACCCTGCCCACGATCTGCTCTGGATGGAGGCCACTTCACTGCCGCCGGTCCGGGATGACCTTGCTGATAACCCAGTATTCGCTGAGTACCTGGCAAAGGCTCCAGAACTGGTTCCCTATGCGGAAAGCCTAGCATTCGCAGTACCGCCCTTCACTCACAGCGATTTCGCAGATATCCAGACTGTCCTCAGTGAGGAAGGCTTGATTCCTGTTGTGCGGGGAACCAAGAGCCCTGAGCAGGCATGGGAAGATGCCAAGGCTGCTATCAACGGGATTCTCAACCGGTAGGAGTGACTGTGATGAAGCGCCTTTCACGAGGCGAGGGGGTTACGGGATGGCTGTTCACCATCCCGTACCTCGCCTATACAATTATCTTCTTTGTCCTGCCCTTCCTGTGGGGGCTTTTGCTGCTTGTCTCTGAATGGAACCTCATTTCCCCAGTGCGGGAGTTTGTGGGGTTGGGAAACCTGTTGGAAGCCCTCCAGAGCCGCAGGGTGCACGCGGCGGCCCTGACTCCGTTTAAAATCATGGCCCTTTTTCTCCCCGCGGTCCTCATCATGTCCCTGGGCATTGCCGTCTTGATCAACAGCTTCAAGAAGCGGCAAGGCCTCTTAGCCGTGGCCTTTTTCCTGCCCTATCTGGCCTCTGGAGTGTCCATGTCTTTGGTGGTCAAGGGAGTTGTGTCCTACACTAGCCCAGTGAACAAAGTCATATCTAACATTATCGGATTCGTACCTGACTGGCTTGGAACACCGTCCCTGGCCATCTTGGTGATTGCACTGATGATCGCCTGGCGCTTTTCTGGTTATTATGCTCTGATCTTTTTATCCGGCCTCCAGAGCATCCCCGGCGAGCTCTATGAAGCTGCCCAGATCGACGGCGCAGGCCGCATTAAGAGTTTTTTCAAGATAACCTTGCCCCAGCTGTATCCTGCTTTGTATTCTGTGCTAATTCTCGCGGTGGGGCTCATGTTCGGCGTGTTTACAGAACCATACATGCTCACTGGCGGCGGGCCCAACCTCGCCACCCACACCTGGTACTTGGAAATCTACTACCAGGCGTTTAGCACTCTGCGTGCTGGCTACGCTTCTAGTATTGCCTTGTACAATGCCATTGCAGTGTTTATTGTGGTGGGTATTGTCCGCCGGATCATGCAGGCTTGGGGCCGGGCCCACGGATGGGAGGATTGATCATGGAGAGACAGAAGCTAACGTGGCCCCGGTTTGTGCGGCTGGCAGATAAGTACGGCGTTATGATCCTCCGCTGGGCCCTTGCCTTAGTGGGAATCGGCTTTGCCACAGCCCCATACCTGTACATGATTCTCCAATCCTTGGCACCGTGGCGGGAGGTAAACCGGCGCTTAATCCCCTCATCTCTAACCACTCGTTCCTATGAATGGCTTTTGCAAGGCTCAGCCACAGCGGTGGCCCGGCCGTGGCTCAGGGGATTCGGCAACAGCGTTCTGGTTACTAGCCTTTCTACCTTGTGCATGCTTGTAGTGGCAATGCTTGCTGGGTATGCCTTGGCCCGGCTCAGGTTTAGAGGGCGGGAAGGGATCTACAAGTTCATCCTGTTCCAGATGTTCTACCCAGCCATCATCCTGCTGGTGCCCCAATTCTTGATTGTGCGGTACCTAGGCCTGTACAACACCTACGCGGGGATGATCATCCCCCGGGCGGTAAACATCTGGGCCATCTTCATGTATGTATCCTTCTTTAAGTCCGTCAACCCTGCCATGCTGGAAGCGGCTCGGATCGATGGTGCCTCTGAAACGCAGGTGCTGTTTAGGATTGTTATTCCCCTCTCCCGTTCCATCACTGCGGTAATCGGGTTGTTCCTCTTCATGGAGCGGTGGGTGGAACTCCTCTGGGACCTGATTGTAGTGCAAGAATACCCCATGATGACCCTAAACGTCATGATCGCCACCATGAGTGGGCCGTACGCATCCTATCCAGGCCCGCTGTACGCAGCAAGCGTGATCTTGACTGTGCCCATTATTCTCATCTTCCTGGTTTTCAGCAAGCATTTCACTCAAGGTTTCAAGTTCATCTTGAAGTAGGATCTAGAAAAGCCGCCTGCAGGCGGCTTTTGTCATCATCCTAGCCAAGGGTGGGCTAGCGGAGAAACCTACCGAAAAGGCGTGCATCCCACCTGCTGTGCTCAGCCTGGTAGGCTTCTAGCTGATCGAAAAGGTGAGGCACAAACTCTCTAAAGGTGGGGTATACGTCCCTATTTGCTTGGTAGAATTGCAGCTGTTCCGCGACAAAACGGGTAAGGTAAAATCCCCACTCTTCGTTGTTGGCAATGACCCATGCTTCCATTTCTGGGCCGTAGAGCTCCCGTGCGGCAATGACCTCCACCCCCCTGAGCACCTGTTCATTCAGGAAAATGGAAACGGTGGGGT
This sequence comes from Peptococcaceae bacterium 1109, assembly GCA_001028815.1. GTDB lineage: Bacteria > Bacillota > Limnochordia > Darwinibacteriales > Darwinibacteriaceae > 1109. Next base: position 129,431 of record LDJB01000002.1, on the reverse strand, counting down.
AAGCTTGCTGCTTCATGATCTCCCGCACCGGCCACATGAGAGGCTTTACCGCCTTTGCACGCTCGGGATAGGCCTCCAAGCTTGGGTTTACGAAGGAATGGCCAAGCTCATGGATGGTGAGGAGCTCTAGGTTGGTACTGGTGGGAAATTCTGGGCGATCAGAGCTGCTCCCGTTTTCACGTATGATCTGGAACACCACCATGCGGCCATCTTGATCAGTGGCATTAGCCCCATATCCGCCGCCAGGGAACATGCTGGGCGCCATAATGAGGTGGAACTCCCCTGCGGACCACCCGAAGAACTCCTGCAGCCACTCTGTAAGGACATCTTCCCGGAAACCTTCCCGGGATGGTGCCAGGCTTTCGTCTAAGTAGGGTTCCCACTGGGCGAAGAACTCTAAGAAGTTGGATTCCCTGGCCAGGCCGATGAGTGCCAGGCGGAACTCTTCTAGTTTCTCCCGCCCGCCGGCCCTGCCAATCAAGTAATCGCTGTATTCATAGGCGAGCTCAAGTCCAGGTAAGGGCCCAAGGTGGCAGATGAAGGCGGGCGGAGCATCAAAGGTGAAGCCTGTCTTGCTGAACTCTTCGGCGATGGCTACGGCCTTGTGCTCCTTGTAGCCTGCAAAGAATGCCTTTAGCGCTCGGAAATACTCATTGCCAGGCCCCTGAGGCCCCCGGTTGTCCATCCAGCTAGTCTGGGTTAACACTCCTGCTAGAAGCTCCATTTCTGGAGAAATTCTTAAATCAGCTGCCGCAATGCTGCCCAGGCTCAGAATAGCCACAAGGGCCGCGGCGAGAACCACTCCACATTTCACTGTCTCCGATCCTCCCCTGCTGAAAAACATCCTACAAACTTTCCACGGGTATGATCTGAACTCCTGTTTAAAGGGATCGCCACAAGCGGTCTTTTTTATTTTGCCGGTGAAAACTTTTTTGCAAAACAAGGGAGGATTAGTCGGGGTTTGGGAGAATGAAGATCTTGTCAGTGTCGTATTCGATTACGACAATGTCGTAATAAAGAGGTGTGGTATGGAAGCAAAACGCAAAACGATTCAGTCGGTTAATCGGGCTCTGGACATTCTGGAACTCTTAGCCAAATACGAGGACGGCCTCACTTTGACGGAGATCGGGGAGGGCTTAGGCTACAACGTGAACACTGTGAGTGGGCTCCTCAATACCCTGGCAGTCCGCGGGTATGTGGAACAGAAGGCGGCCCGGGGCAAATGGACTTTAGGGCCAGCCTTTATGCTCCAGGGGACACATGCGAAAACCAGGGCGCGCCTCCAAAAACTCCTCGATCCCATCTTGTTAGAGCTCCACCGAGAGTCAGGGGGAGAGGCGGTCTTTTGCAGTTATGTCTTTAACGGCAAGCTAGAGGAACTCACCCATATTAAGGGGAGCCATGTGCTCACTGTGCAAGCGGACCCTGGGGCGGGAGTTTGTGGCCAGTTTCACTGCTGGGCACGGGGGAAAGTGTTCCTGGCAAGTCTCGCAGATGATGAGCTAGAGAAGCTGATGCAATCATACAAGTTCGAAAAGCGGGGCCCTAATTCCATCATGGACAAGGCTACCCTGATAAGCCAGATCCGCGAAATTCGGGAGAACGGATTTGTGGCGACCTGCATTGATGAGCAGCACCTTGGGGCCAGCGGAGTCGCAGTGGGCGTCTTCGCAGGGGATGGTAAGCTTATGGCCATCATCGGGCTGGGCATCCCCACGGTGAGAGTGACTGAAGAGACCTTGGGCCGTTTGGTGGAAGTGCTCACCAAGTATGGGAAGCGGGCTTCGGAGGCCATTGCAGGCCTTACCACTGATTACCTGTAAACATCACAGATCTTGCGGGAGGACAAGAAATGACAGTATTGAGAGCTAGTGACGGAGTAATCATCTGCGGTGCAGGCCCTTCAGGGACAGCTGCAGCCATTGCCGCCGCGAGGCAGGGTGTGAAGACTTACTTGATTGAAAGGTCAGGTTCTCTAGGTGGAACCTGGACTAACGGGCTGCTCTGCAAGGTGCTAGATGCAGAGAACAAGGGCGGCATCATGAGCGAGCTCGTTGCTCACGCCCAGAACGCCAATGCCCTTGGGCCTGATTATGTCTTTGACCCGGAAGTAACCAAGTACGCCCTGGAAAGAATGTGCCTGGAAGCGGGTGTGGAGATTAGGTACCATACTCAGCTGGTGGGAGTAGAAACAGTTGGCAACCGCATAGCAGCGGTTGTCACAGAGTCCAAGTCGGGCAGGGAAAAGTGGCCAGGCACAGTCTTTGTTGACGGCACTGGCGACGGGGACCTGGGCGCCTTGGCAGGCTGCAGCTTTGAGGTTGGCAGAGGAAACAGGGAAGTCCAGCCAGCGAGCCTGGAAGCACTAATCACGGGGATTTCCCCTGAGGACGTTTCAGAATACCTCTGCAACGGGCCATGCGGGCCTGAACCCGCGAAGCAGAATCTCTTGCGGGAGCTGGAGCGGGCAGGCCACAGCCCATCCTATTCCAAGCCCATTATCTTCCACATTCGCGAGGATCTCTTCGCACTGCACATCAATCACCAATACTTCGTCCAGGCAGATGATGCAGATGGGATATCCCAGGCAACGCTGTTGGCCAGGGAGGAACTCCACAGGGCAGTGGAGTGCCTGCGCAGTCTAGGCGGCATTTGGAGCGGCCTTAGGCTCCTGTGGACCAGTGATTTCCTAGGGATCAGGGAGGGCAGGCGCATCCGTGGCCTATACTACATAACCATTGATGACCTCTTAGCAGGGCGGGAGCACTACGACGATATCTGCAAGGTCTCCTTTGGCGTGGATGTGCACTCTCCCGACCCTGATCGCAACAAGGGTGCGGGAAACGAGGGGTTTGCTGCCAGGCCCTATGGCGTACCTCTCCGGGCGCTTATTGCGCAGGACATGGAAAACCTTATCCTCTCCGGGCGCTGCATCAGTGGAGATTTCCTCTCCCATTCCAGCTATCGGGTGGTGGGCAATGCGGTGCAAATCGGGGAAGCTGCTGGCGTCCTCGCAGCATTGAGTGTCAAGGAAGGCATTGCACCCCAAGATGTCAATTACGCTGCTGTTCAAGAGCTTTTAGGTTAAGTAAGGAAATCTCAAGGATAGTGGGGTGGTACTGGATAAGCTCAGTTGGCGGTTGCTTGAAGGACTGTTCTTAAGCGCATTACAGACAGACTAAGGAGGATTTAAGTGAAAAAGAGGTTACCAAGACTTACATCACTGGCCGTAGTATTGCTCATCCTGGTTTGCGCATTCCCTGCATACGCAAGCAAGACTAAGCTGCAGGTCATTCACAGGGCTGTGATCCACGAAGAGTGGGTACAGCGTCACCTAGAAGGTTTCTACGCGGAGAACCCTGATATCGAAGTAGAGTTTATCTGGATTCCCACAGGCGAGTACCTCCAGAAGTTGCAGGTGCTCTTTGCCTCCGGGACAATCGGCGACTTGGTGGAGATGAACCCCAGCTACAACTACGGCTACTTCGCCAAGGAAGGGCTGTGGACTGATCTGGAACCGTTCATCGCCCAAGATGGTTTTGATCTCTCACCTTTCTACCCAACGGCCCTGGATGCCGCGCGGATTAACGGCACGCTCTACATGATTCCTTTCAGTATCCATCCAGGCGTGTCCGCACTGTTCTACAACAAGACCCTCTTTGAAAAGGCCGGCGTGGAACTGCCCACAGCAGATTGGACCTACGATGATTGGCTCGCTGCTGCAAAGGCCTTGACCCTTGATACCAACGGCGACGGCAAAATTGACCAATACGGTATGCAGGCACCCATCACATGGCCGTCCATCATGACAGTATTCCATTCCTTTGGCGGCGGCTGGATCGATGAGACTGGCACTAAGTCAGCCCTGAACACCGAAGCATCCGTGGACGCCATTCAATGGATGGCTGATCTGTTCCTGAAGCACAAGGTCTCGCCCTGGTCTTCCGAGATGGTAGCATCACCTTTCGCTACAGGGCAAGTTGCCACCATGCTGGGCGGGTACTGGGATGTGGCTGGCACTGCCAACCTAATGCAAGAAGGCATGGAGTGGGAAGTGGTTACTGCACCAGCTGGCCCTGCAGGCGTAATTACCGGGCCTTCCTCCTTTGACGGCTACGCGATTCCAGCTGCCTCCAAGAACAAAGAAGCAGCGTGGAAACTGATTAAGTACATGCTTGGCGACGAGCGGCTCTATGACTATGTGGCCAGCGGCCTTAACCCCACCACAAACGGGGAAATCAACTCTCATCCAGATTTCCAGGGCCTCAAAGGCCACACCACTTTCATCAAGTCCTTGGATGAGGGTAACTATATCCCAACCCCCATGCCTGCAAACTTCAGGGCAGGGGAGCTGCGCTCTGCGGTCATCTCTGGCTTGGAAGCAATCTTGCTGGGCGATGTTCCAGTCAGTGACGGGGTAAAGCAGATTGATGCCGCCGTCCAAAGAGTACTTGATCGTCCCTAAGAGCCAACACCCTCACACATATGCCCTAAGAGAGCACCGGATCCAATCCGGTGTCTCTCTTAACCCGCAGATAAGGAGAGAAACTGAATGAAAGCAAGCCGTCGTCAGGCCCTCCAAGGATATCTGTTTATCAGCCCCTGGCTCATTGGCTTTTTGGTGTTCACCCTTGGGCCGCTGCTGTATTCGCTGTATGTCAGCTTTTCTGAGTACAGCTTGTTTGGGAGTCCCTATTGGACGGGGTTAGATAACTACCAGCGGGCTCTGTTCGAGGAACCCCTTTTCTGGAAATCCCTGAAGAACACCCTCTATTTTGTAGCCTTGAACGTACCTCTAAGCATCATTGGATCCCTTCTCCTTGCCATGCTGCTCAACCAGAATATCCGGGGCAAGACTGTGTATCGTACAATGTTTTACATCCCGTCAATTACCCCGGTGGTGGCAACCACGCTGATCTGGGTCTGGATCCTCCGCAGTGACTTCGGGCTTCTCAACATGATGCTTGAGAAAATTGGCCTACCTGCTGTTCCTTGGCTATCCAGCACTCGCTGGGCGATTCCTTCCCTGGTTTTGATCAGTCTGTGGGAGATCGGGGGGCAGCGCATGCTCATCTTCCTCGCGGGGCTCCAGGGGATCAACCAAGAGTTGTATGAAGCGGCAGATATCGATGGCGGGAGCGTCTTGCAGAAGTTCTTTCATATTACGCTGCCCATGCTCTCCCCGACCTTACTGTTTAACTTGATCATAAGCATTATTTCATCCTTCAATGTGTTCACAACGGCCTTCATCGCAACTAAGGGCGGGCCCGCGAACGCCACCTTGTTTTATGTCTTATACCTTTTCAAGAATGCCTTCGAATGGTTCCAAATGGGCTACGCTTCGGCCCTAGCGTGGCTTTTGTTCATCGTAGTTTTTGCAGTTACCGTACTCCAGTTCGTTTTGTCCAAGAGGTGGGTGTACTATGAAAGCGAGTAAGGTCCAGGCCTGGTATACCAGCAAGCAGCGCCGTGAGATGTTTGACCGTGCCCTTACCTATGTGATCGTCACAGCCCTTGCTGTAATGTTCGTGATTCCTCTGGTGTGGACAGTATCTTCTTCCCTGAAAAGCAACCCTCAGATGTACATTTTCCCGCCTGTCTGGATTCCCAACCCCATTCAGTGGGAAAACTACGCCCGGGTCTTGCAGGAGATACCTTGTGCCCTGTTCTTCAAGAACACCCTGTGGATCACAATCCTTGCCGGCGCCGGCCAAGTCCTCACAGCCGCGATTGTGGGGTATGGCTTTGCCCGGTTCAAGTTTCCCGGGCGGAGAGTGCTGTTTATGGTGCTCTTGGGGACCATGATGATTCCCCGGGAAGTGTTGCTCGTGCCCCAGTTCATTCTGTACAATAACCTGAAATGGGTAGATACGTTCAAGCCGTTAGTTGTCCCGTATTATTTCGGCGGCGGCCCTTTTACCATCTTCCTCATGCGGCAGTTCTTTATGAGCGTCCCTACCACTTTGGATGAAGCTGCTAAGATCGATGGTGCTGGTGCCTTCAGGACTTTTTGGAGTATTATCCTTCCCTTGTCTAAGCCAGTACTGGCAACTGCTTCGATCTTGAGTTTCCAGTGGCACTGGAACGACTTCATCAGCCCGCTGATCTACTTGCAGAGCAGGGAAAACTTCACCGTGTCCCTGGGCTTAAGGATGTTTCAGTCTGTAGCGGGGATCGGCGGGGTGCCCAAAGACAACCTCTTGATGGCCGCCTCTGTGATGGCCTTGCTCCCCATCCTCATCCTGTTTGTCTTCATGCAGAAACACTTCGTGCGGGGCATCGTTATGACTGGAATCAAGGGTTAGGTAAGAGCCTTGTCAGTGCTGGGGAATACTGACAAGGCTATTTCAATTGTTGACAGGCGGCCCATTTTCAGTTAAGATAAAGTTGCGCGTACCGCACGGTACTCGTTTTAATGATTCTTTTTCTGTAAACGTTTACTTTGAGTCTTTCCGCCGCAGCGGGAAGGGATTGGCGTCCCCCTTTCATGCGGCGAGGAGGTGCACCCCGGTGGATGTTACCATTAAAGATGTAGCTAAACGGGCAGGCGTGTCCACTGCTACAGTGTCTCGGGTTTTGAACGGCAGCCCCTATGTCCAAGAGCACCTGGCCAGCCGGGTGCGGGAGGCCATTGCCGAGCTGGGGTACAGGCGCAATGCCGCAGCCCGCAGCCTAAAGACAAAGAAGACGAACACCATTGGCGTCTTGGTGCCTGATATCTCCAACCCGTACTTCATGCAGATTTCTAAGGGGCTTGAAGACGTCTTAGCACCCCATGGGTTCAGCCTGATCTTCGCCAGTTCTGATGAAGACAGCCGGAAGGAAGCAAAGCTCTTGCGGGTTTTGTCTGAATACCGGGTGGACTGCCTTGTTGTGGCCACCGCGGGCGGCAATGACGAACTGCTCAAGGACATCAATGGGGGCGGACTGCCTGTTGTATTAGTAGACCGCCTCCCTCCAGTATTAGCTGGGGAGCTGGACTATGTGGTGGAGGACAACCACTCTTCCGCGTACCAGTTAGTTCACCACTTTCTCGAGCAAGGCGCCCGCTCCTTTGGGCTGATCCACGGCCCTATGAGTGCTACTACAGCCCTGGAACGGGCCTTCGGCTGCCGGGCTGCCTTGGCCGAAGGGAAGGTCCCTCCAGAAAGGATTGTGGAGTATCACGGGGACTTCTCGCAAGCGTCTGGCCAGGCCGCTGTGCGATTATTCCTCCAAGGGGAACTTCCCGATGCGGTCCTAGCCCTCAACAACTCCATGGCGTGGGGCGCCATCCTGGAGCTGAGCAAGCACAAGCTGAGGATCGGGGAAGATGTCTTGCTGGGGTCTTACGGCGCAGTAGATGCCGCACCCCTCTTGCCCTTTTCCATAACCTATGTGGACCAAAACCCTCGCGAGCTCGGTGAGCGGGTGGGTGAAGTGGTGCGGGAGCGGTTGGTTTCTAGCAAGCAAGGTCACATATGGCACGTTATGCAGCAGAAGCTGAGAATGGACAGACCAGAATGACTGATTGGAGGAAGACTGGTGGACGTACTTGACCTGATGCGCAGCTTTATCACCACCGAAGCAGAAGCTGTGGGCCGTTTCGCGGAGCAGGTAGATGAAGAGTTCGCAGCTGCAGTGGAGTGCATGCACAGCTGCAAGGGCAAGGTGATAGTGACAGGCGTGGGGAAATCAGGGATTGTAGGGAGGAAAATGGCTGCATCCCTTTCCAGTACTGGTACCCCTGCCTACTTCATGCATGCCTGCGAAGCGGTGCACGGCGATTCGGGTACAGTTGAGCCCGATGATGTGGTAATTCTCATCTCCAACAGTGGAGAAACCCGGGAAGTCCTAAACGTGCTGCCTATCCTAGAGCAGATCGGCTGCAAGACAATCGCTCTTACCTCTGGGCGAGATTCCACTCTGGCACGGGTGTGCGATATAGCCTTGGTGTACAGCTATGAGCGGGAGGCGGATCATCTCAACCTTGCCCCAACAACTAGCGCCATCTTAACAATGGCCATAGGAGATGCCTTGGCCTGTACCCTCTCCATCCTAAAAGGCTTTGATCAGAGCTCATTCCATCTGTACCATCCTGGTGGAAGTCTTGGTGAGAGGCTCAGTACTATGCTTGACAGGAAAGACAGCGCGGTGGATGAGGAGAGTGGCCATGCGGAATAATGAACAAGCTTACGTGCTGGTTGTGGGGAGTTTTATGATGGACCTCGTGGTGCGCACTCCCCGGATGCCGGAGACCGGTGAGACCATTATCGGCACAAGTTTTCAGCGATTTCCAGGAGGCAAGGGCGCAAACCAAGCCGCGGCCGCTGCCAAGCTGGGGGCTCAGGTTAGAATGGCGGGCAAAGTTGGAGCCGATCCCTTTGGCGACCAGATGCTGAGTGCCCTCGAGAGTCATGGCGTGGATGTGCAGCACGTCCTGCGGGACGCAGCTGAAGCCACTGGCATCGGCTCTATTACCCTTGATGCTCATGGTTATAACCGGATTGTGGTGGTCCCCGGAGCGAACTTGAAGTATACTGTAGACGATCTAAAGCAGATAGAAGGGGAAATCAAGGCTGCAGATATTCTCCTTTTGCAGCTAGAGATCCCCTTGGAGACTGTGGCTGCCGCGGTGAACTTGGCCGCGGAACACAATGTGCCTGTTATCTTAAACCCCGCGCCTGCTCAGCCCCTGTCCCCTGAGATACTCCGGGGCGTGAGTTATCTTACACCCAATGAAAAGGAAGCCGGGCTGTTGAGCGGCGTACATATTACTGGCTTAGATACTGCAAGACAAGCTGCTGCAAGGCTTTTAGAGATGGGCGTTGGGCATGTGGTGATCACCCTCGGTGAACAGGGAGCGGTCTATGCTGGCCAAGCAGTAATGGGCCATGTGCCGGCCTTCTCTGTGGAAGTGGTGGATACGGTGGCTGCGGGGGACGCCTTTAACGCAGGCCTGGCCGTGGCCCTCACCCAGGGCAACCCCCTGCCTGAGGCTGTGCGGTTTGCTAGCGCAGTTGGGGCCTTAGCGGTGACAAAGCACGGTGCTATTCCCTCGCTCCCCACCTTAGCTGAGGTGCAGGAGCTCTTAGGGGCCGAAGGCAGCCTTGTGCTGTAAAACTGTGCAGGTTTGGAGGGCTAGTAAGTGAGCATAATTACAGTGGTTGGCGCGGGCATGATGGGTTCTGCCTTAAGTATGCCCGCCCATGATAACGGCCACACAGTCAGGCTCGTAGGCACCCACCTTGACCGGGAAATCATCGCCAGCATTAAGGAGTGTGGTTTTCACCCCACCCTTAAGCGGCAGCTTCCACCAGGGGTGGAGGCATTTCAGATTGAGGAGCTGGAGGCAGCCCTTGAGGGTGCGGACCTAGTGATCGGCGGTGTGAGCAGTTTTGGGGTAGAGTGGTTCACACAACACGTATTGCCCAAGATCCCCAGCCATCTTCCTGTTTTGTCTGTCACCAAGGGCCTTGCGGAAGGGCCTGGGGGAAGGCTTGTGCCTTTTCCCCACTATATGCAGGCTAAACTTGGGCAGGGGAAGAGCCTTTCCCTAAATGCCATTGGCGGGCCTTGCACCAGCTATGAACTGGCTGATCGCCGCCATTCAGCTGTGTGTTTTTGCGGCGAGGACAGCGAAATCCTGGAAAGGCTGAAGGGTATGCTGGAAACAGCGTACTACCACATCAGCACCTCCACAGATGTGATGGGGGTGGAAGCTGCTGTCGCGCTTAAGAACGCCTATGCCTTAAGTGTGAGCCTAGCAATTGGCCTCATCGAGCGGGAAGAAGGAGTTGGCTGCCAGGAGGCGTACAACCCCCAGGCCGCACTCTTTGGCCAGGCCATGCGGGAAATGGCTGCACTAGTCCATCTCTTAGGGGGCAGGGAAGAGAGCGTAGCCTTTGGCGTAGGGGACCTCTATGTGACCATTTTCGGCGGCCGGACCCGCCGGTTAGGCACTCTCCTGGGGAGAGGATTATCCTTTGAGGAGGCCCTAGCAGAACTGGAAGGGGTAACCCTGGAATCAGTTGCTATAACTAAGGTTGTGGCCAAGGCAGTGCGCACACAAGCACAACAAGGTTTGCTGAGGCTCGGGGACTTCCCCCTGTTAATGCATGTTGATGAGATTATCAGCCAAGGTAAGCCAGTAAACATACCTTGGAAAGCCTTCACATACAGTTTCCGATAAGAAAAACGCGGGAGTGGCCCCCGCGGGCGTAAAGAGGAGCGAGAAAGATAGTTAAGCAGCCCTTTCACATCATGGTGAAGCCTATCGGGCCCATATGCAACCTTCACTGCGAGTACTGTTTCTACTTGCATAAGAAAGATTTCTTCCCAGATTCTGCGCACTTCCAGATGAGCGACATAGTCTTAGAGCGGTTTATCAAAGAGTATATTCACAGCCAGCCGGGGCCAGTGGTGCCCTTTGCCTGGCAGGGGGGAGAGCCAACCCTTATGGGGTTGGATTTCTTTCGTAAGGTGGTCCGGTTGCAAAAGGAGTACATCCCTGAAGGCTGGCATTATACCAATTCCCTGCAAACAAACGGGACACTAATAGACCACGAGTGGGCCAGATTCCTCAAGGAAGAGGGGTTCCTGGTGGGAATCAGCCTCGATGGCCCAGAACCCGTCCACGACATGTACCGTAAAGACCGCTCGGGCCTAGGCACATGGGGAAGGGTTGTGGAAGGCTTTAGAACGCTGCAGCGCTACGGCGTTTCCGTAAATGTGCTCTGCGTTGTAAATCGGGAAAATGGTGCTCGCCCTAAGGAATTGTACCAGTTCCTTAAGGAACTGGGCGCGGAGTACGTGCAGTTTATTCCCTTGGTTGAATGGCTTGAGAATGGGGAAGTGAGCCATAGAAGCCTAACGGGCCCCCTCTACGGGAAGTTCTTGATTGAGATCTTCAACGAGTGGGTCCAGGCTGACCTGGGACAGGTGTTTGTCCAGATTTTTGAGACGGTGCTTAGCGTTGCTGCGGGGCTTCCTGGAGGGCTGTGCGTGTTCCTTCCTGAATGCGGGCGGCAGCTGGTAATGGAACACAACGGCGACCTCTACGGGTGCGACCATTTTGTGGCCCCCGAATACCGCCTGGGGAACATCTTAGAAGCTCCTCTGCTGGATTTAGTCAACAGTAAAGCGCAGCTGGAGTTTGGGAGGGAAAAGGCCAGTCTCCCAGCGGAGTGTCTTGAGTGCCCTGTGGTTAGCCTTTGTAACGGAGGATGCCCGAAGAACCGCCATAGGGGCGAAGAGGGCTTGGGGCTGAACTGGCTGTGTGCAGGCTACAAGCAGTTCTTCATCTACGTCGCGCCCTTTGCCAGGGTAATTCTCCACACCTTACAGCAAGGTAAAACCGCAGAGCAAGCAATGGCCGCCTTGACCAAGCTCTTAAGGGAAACGTGGGATGTTTCCCGGAACGATCCGTGCCCCTGCAGGAGCGGGCTTAAGTACAAGAAGTGCTGCGGGCGATAGGGATAGGTGAACTCTCCACAAACCCTGGACGAGCCCGGCAAGATCGGATAAAATAAGTTTATGCAGTAAGTAATAGAGAGGAGCGTTTCCATGGACAGCTACGAAAAGGTATTAGACTTCTTTGAGAAGGCAGATGCCCCTGCACGGACTGGGGACATCGTGGAAGCTACAGGCCTGGACAAAAAAGAAGTGGAAAAGGCCATGAACCAGCTCAAGAAGGAAGAGAAGATTGTCTCTCCCAAGCGCTGCTACTGGGAGCTTAAGAAGTAAGCAATCTCCCAATCCCACCCGGTGTGTTGACACCGGGTGGTTTTTTTGCCTAAGAACGCCTTTTAACAGGCCTGTTAGGCAAAGGAAAAATTTATCCGCACCAAAACAGAAAAATATTACAGGCTTAGGAGGTTTTTGCGGATTACTGGCGAAGTATGGCGTAGCTAGACAAATGTAATTTACAAATGTATCGACAGCGGGGTATGAGTGTGGAACAATCCACGGACAAGATTCGGTTAATGGTGCAAATTGCAACATTGTATTATACCAGCGGCTTAACCCAGGAGCAGATCGGGAAGGAACTCGGCATCACAAGGCTTCGGGTGAACAAACTCCTGCAAGAAGCAAAGCAGGCAGGGATCGTGCAGTTTAAGATCGTTAATCCCCTGGAGTCCCACGCCCATCTGCGGGAAGCCTTGATTAAGGCCTACGGCCTGAAAGATGCGGAAATCTCTCTGGAAACAGATGATACCTCACCCCGTTTTTCCCCTGAGCTTGGCAGGGCTGGGGCCGCGGCCATCAGGCGTTTGCTAGGCAGCGTGCGTACAATTGGCATCGGCTGGGGCACATCGGTCTACGAGTGCGTGCGGGCCATGCACAGCAGTGACAGGAACGGGTTTCCGCCCATAGTGGTGCCCCTCATCGGGGGGTTGGGGGACACCTCCACCCACTTCCAGATTAACTGGCTCGCATCCCGGTTTGCAGAACAGATCGGGGGAGAGGTAAGGCCCCTGCACGCGCCTTACCTTGTGGAACGGCCTGACATTAAGCGAGCTATCCTCTCTGACCAAGTCCTAGCAGAGACTATCGCTCTTTGGGATCAGATGGACATGGCTGTTGTGGGCGTGGGAGTAAACTTGACCCGCTCGCCACTCCTAAACAGCCCCTATTTCACACCTCAGCACCTTGTGGAGCTGCAGCGTCAGCGGATTTCAGGGGACATCTGCTCCCGGTTCTTCGATGACCAAGGCCAGCTCTGCCGCTGGGACATCAATGAGCGCCTCATCGCAGTTACCTTAGAACAGATCCGTGCCTGCTCCTTAGTTGTGGCCGTTGCCGGCGGGGGCGGCAAGTTCGCAGCTATCCAGGCAGCACTTAAAGCAGGATATGTGGATGTCTTAGTTACAGATAGCGCAACAGCCGAGAGACTGTGCCAAAGTTAAGGGAGGTAGTAGGCGATGAAGTTTGAACCGATGCATACCTTGCTGCACAGGGCAAAAAGGGGAGGCTACGCCGTTCCTGCCATTAATGTGTTCAATATGGAAAGCATCCAGGCAGTTGTGGAAACGGCCAATGAAGAGCAGGCGCCCATTATCATCATGGCTGAACAGCGGGATCTCTTACATGCGGGCGTGGAGTTCATGGTAAAGATGGCCGAGGCTGCCCTGGCTGTGGCAGAGGTTCCCGTGGCTTTCCACCTTGATCACGGCCGGGATATGGAGCTTCTTAAGCGAGGCATTGGGGCAGGCTTCTCTTCCGTAATGTTTGACGGCTCCCAGCTTTCTTTCGAAGAGAACATCCGCCTCACTGGGCAGGTTGTGAGCTGGGCAGAGGAGAGGGGTGTTTCGGTGGAAGCGGAGCTGGGGCATGTGGCCCTGGCAGGTGCGGAAGGGGATGGAGCGCCTACCGATGGGCTGTTGACAGACCCAGCAATGGTGCCTCCCTTTGTGGAGGCTACAGGCGTGCATGCCTTGGCTGTTGCAATCGGGACTGCCCACGGAGTATACACAAGCCTGCCGAAGCTGGACTTCGATCGGCTCAGCGCCATCGCAAGAGGAGTGGATATCCCCTTGGTCCTCCACGGCGGTTCGGGCACACCTGACCCGGACCTTAAGCGAGCCATCGAACTAGGGGTGTGCAAGATCAACGTAGGCACTGATGTGCGCAGGGCCTTTGTGGCCGCAGTGGTGGAGGCAGGCAAGGATCCAGATTTAGATGTGCGAGAAGTAATGACCTATGCTAAGAGCAAGATGAAGGAAATCATTCGAGACCGCATTCGCGTATTCGGCGCGCAAGGCCGGGCGTAAACGAGGTGAGGTAATGGATTTACTGCTGGCACTAGATATGGGCACCACCCACATTAAGGCAGCAACATTTACCCTTGATGGAGCTGTTCGTACAGAGGAACTCATCCGCAACCAAACCATTTCCCTTGGGTCCGGGTCAGCCATTTACGACCCCCACAAGCTGTGGGAGAGCGTTAAGGAACTCTTGCGCCGCACCACCAGCCAGCTGGGGAAGGACGATAGGATCCTTTCCATATCGGTGGCAAGTATGGGAGAGGCAGGGCTGTTCTTAGGGGAAGATGGGGAGCCGGTCACGCCCATTATGACCTGGTTTGATATCCGGGGTAAGGAAATGATGGAAGAATGGTACGCCACCATCCCTCCAGAAGAGTGCTTCCAGATTACAGGCCTGAACTACAACTACATCTATTCGGCCTACAAGATCGTATGGTTTAAGAAGCACGAGCCGGAAGCCTTTGCCAAGGGCAAGAAGTGGCTTTGTGTACCAGATTACATATACTACCGCCTTACAGGGGAGCACGCCACAGACTATTCTATCGCCTCCCGCACCATGCTCTTTGATGTCCACAAGAAGCAGTGGTCCGAAGAGCTCTTGGATGTGGCGGGAATTGATGCAGATCTCCTTCCCACACCCCACCAGAGCGGCACCGTCATTGGAGAAGTGACGAGGCAGGCGGCGGAAGAAACGGGGCTTGCTCCAGGCATCCCTGTAGCGGCAGGGGGCCACGACCATATCTGCGGCGCTTTCGCGGCGGGAGTGATTGAGCCCGGTAAGGTGCTGGATTCCATGGGCACTTCCGAAAGCTTGGTGGCGGCATTTGCAATGGATCCTAATGTGGATATGTCATCCATGCGGGGCTTTAACGTAGGGTGCCACGTGGTGCCGGGCTGCCACTACATTCACGGCGGCGTAGACTCGGGCGGCATCAGCTTTGAGTGGTACCGGGAGCGGTTTGAGGCAGGCGGCGACTATACCACCCTCATCGAGCAAGCCCAGCGTTCCCCCGCAGGGGCCCAGGGGATGTTCTTCGTGCCGCACCTCAGGGGCGGCAGCCCACCGGTGCGGGATCCCTACAGCAAGGCGGGGTTTGTGGGAGTGCGGGACTTCCACACTAAGGCTGACTTCATCCGGAGCATCCACGAAGGTTTGGCCTGTGAAGTGACGCAGATTTTGCGCACCATGGAAGGGGTCTTGGGAGTCCAGTTTTCTGAGATCCATGCCATCGGTGGGGGAACCAAGAACCCCCTCTGGATGGAGATTAAGAGCAACGTTTCAGGTAAACCCATCAACATTCCCGAAATCCGGGAAGCAACCCTGTTGGGCGCTGCTTTACTTGGCGGCGTAGGTGCGGGAGTGTACGGAAGCTACACGGAAGCAGTGGAAGCTGCCCACCGCATTGAGAAACGCTACCTTCCCGATGCCCAGCTAAAAGAGGTATACAGGGAAATCTACCGCAAATACACAGCCATTTCACCGCTGTTGCGGGAAATAAGCAGGATTGTTGGAGAGTTTTAGGTAGGGGCTTTAGAGAGAGGAGGGATACGGGGAAGTAGTGGCATCGCTGTGGCACGGAATCAGTAGGAAAAAAATAAGGAGGTACGAAGCATGAGGAAGTATGCTGTGTTAGTTGCACTGCTGTTGGCCGTTCTGGTCAGCGGAACTGCCTTTGCCCAGGATAAGCTCATCGTCTGGGTAGGCGGGCACGTTGTGGAACAGGAACAGACCTGGGCTGAGATCATCAGCGCCTTTGAAGAAGCAACCGGCATTGAGGTAGAATACCGCCTCATTGGATTCGACGTCTACTACGATACCCTAGTGACAGCATTCAGCGCGGGCCAAGGCCCTGACATGACCTTCGCAGATCTGGGCGGCTGGGTACCCACCTTCGCAGCCCAAGGCTGGATTGAGTCCCTGGAAGATCGCCTCCAGGCATCGGATATCACCGAGCAGATTTGGCCAAACCTCTGGCCCACTGTCACCTACAACGGCGAGCGCTATGGACTGCCCTGGTACACCGACTGCCGTGTATTGATGTACAACAAGATCATGTTTGAAGAAGCAGGCCTCGACCCAGAGAAACCACCGGTAACCTGGGACGAACTCCTTGAGTACGCCAAGGCTCTCACCGATCCTCGCCAGATGAAGTACGGCTATGGCGTGTCTGGTAAGCGGTCTGAAGTAGCCACCTTAGGCTACATGATCTTCCTCCACGGCGCTGGTGGAGAGCTCCTCACGGAAGATTACTCCAAGGCTGCCTTCAACACACCTGCAGGCCTTTCTGCTCTGAAGTTCTACACCGAGCTCTTCACGGAGCACAAAGTATCCCCGCCCGCGACCCCATCTTACGGCGAGGATGACTTCCGCAGCATGATGGCGCAAAACCGCGTTGCCATGGCAATCAGCGGCCCGTGGGCCTTCCCGCTCATCGAGATGGCCAACCCCGCGATTGTGGGCAACTATGCAGTAGCCATCCACCCATACTCTGCGGAACCTGCCAGCGTCTTGGGCGGCTGGGCATCTGTAGTATCCAGCACTTCCAAGATGAAGGAAGAGGCATGGAAGTTCATCGAGTACATTACCAGCTACGATGTGTGGCGGATGTGGATCGCCCGGCATGGTGGCCCAATGCCCACCCGCATGGACGTCTGCTACGACGCACCTGAGTTTGACGATCCCAGATGGGAAGTCATTCTGGAAGCATTCCCATATGCGAAAGTCCGTCCGCCGATTCCCGAGTGGCCAGAAGTATCTGACCGCATCCAGAACATGATCCAGGTTGTAGTCACAGGCCAAGCAACAGCTGAAGAAGCCATCGCAATCGCAGAACAAGAGATCAACGCGATTCTCGGGAACTAACCTTTCCGCTGGAGTGGGGCTGTCCCCACTCCAGCTTCTAAGGAGTGGTGCATGTGCTGAGGAAGCTCTATGGGGATATGACTCGCAATGCCTTTGCCTACCGCATGCTGATTCCATATGTGGTTTTCCTGGCTCTGCTGGTTCTGTATCCCATCATTGCCAACTTCGTCATCAGCTTGCAGGCAGATGGCCTTTGGACCTTAAAGAACTACCAGCAGGTGTTTAAAGAGCCGGTCTTCGCCAAGGTTGCCTTCAATACCGTGATCTGGACTGTGGGCAGTGTGGTGCTGCAGCTCTTGGTCGGTTTCGTGCTGGCCCTGTTGCTCAACCAAGACTTCCGGGGACGGGCGTTCTTTCGCTCCATCATCCTTGTTCTGCCTTGGGCCACCCCAGATATTGTGGTGGGAGTTGCCTGGCAGTGGATGTACAACGATATGTACGGCGTGCTGAATGATATTCTCTTCCGCCTTGGAATTATCGATTATTACTTACCCTGGCTTGCGGATCAAGACCTGGCTCGCCTAGCTGTGATCATCGCCAACACATGGAAGGGCTTCGCCCTATCCGCTATGTTCTACTTGGCTGCCCTGCAGACAGTCCCCCACGAACTCTACGAGGCCAGTGAAGTAGATGGGGCGAATGTGTTCCAGAAGTTCTTGAACGTGACGTGGCCCATTCTGCGCCCCTTTGTGGTGACCACCACCATGCTCACCACTATCTGGACCATCAACTACTTCCCCCTGATCTTTACCATGACTGGGGGCGGGCCAGCAAATGCCACAGACACCTTTGTAACCTACGCCTACCGGACCGCATTCCGCTTCCTTGATTTCAATAGGTCTGCGGCCATGTCCAGCTTCACCTTCGTGCTGGTCTTCCTCATATCCCTCTTGTACTTGCGTGCCCTATCCCGGAAGGAGGCTGAGCGGTAATGAGGCGCAAACCTTACCAGACGGTGCTGCTTTACGCGGCGGTGATCTTCGCCACATTGGTAATCGCTTTTCCCTTTGTCTGGCTGCTGATTACCGCGCTCAAGCCTTATCCTGAAATCTATGGTTTTCCCATCAACTACATCCCCCGGGAACCAACTTGGGAGCACTTTCAGTATGTCTTCCAGCTGGATTTCGGGACGTACTTCAAGAACAGCGTCATCGTGAGCGGAGGGGCGGCAATCCTCACCGTCTTGGTGGCCTTGCTTCCTGCCTATGCTACGGTGAAATTTGACTTCCTGGCGAAACAGCCCATCTTGATTTCCATCTTGATCTGCCAGATGTTTCCCCAGATCGTGTTTGTGATTCCCTTTTTCATGATCCTGTCAAAGCTGGGCTTGATTGACACATACCTAGGGGTTATAGTATCCTATTTACCGTTCACAACACCCATCGGTGTGTGGCTCACCCGCAACTTCTTCGCGGAGGTGCCCGTAGATATTGAGGAAGCGGCAATGATCGACGGCTGCAGCCGTTTTCAGACGTTTCGCAGAATCGCGCTGCCTATTGCCCTCCCAGGCATTGCTGCAGTGGGGATCTATGCGTTCCTGTTTTCCTGGAGCGAGCTGATGTTTTCCCGCTCGTACCTCTCCACCATGTCCCTGCAGACGATCCCGGTGTTCCTTAGCTTGTTCGTGGGGCAGTACCAGACCAGGTGGGGCCCCTTGTTTGCTGGCTCGGTGGTGGCATCCATACCTCCGATTATCGTTTTTGGGTTCCTGCAGAAGTACTTCATCCGCGGTTTGACTAGCGGTTCAGTAAAAGGTTAGGAGGAAAATCAATGGCACTTGTTACAGCAAAAGAGCTTCTCACTCCCAAGCCCCAAGGCCGGGCAGTAGGAGCATTTAACGTGCATAACATGGAAGATGTCCAAGCAGTGATTTTCGCCGCGGAGGAGATGGGTACTCCCGTTATCGTCATGGCTTCTGAAAGTGCCCTGAAATACGCGGGGGTGGCTTTTATCGCTCGCCTGGTGCAAACAGCCGCAGAACAGGTAAGCATCCCCATCGCGCTGCAGCTCGACCACGGCCAAGACCTAGATCTCTTGAAGGCCTGCATAGACCACGGCTTTACCTCAGTAATGATCGATGGGTCGCGCCTGCCCTTTGAAGAGAATGTGGCTGTAACGCGGGAAGTAGTGGAGCTTGCCCACGCTCACGGTGTTTCTGTGGAGGCGGAGCTGGGCAGGGTGGGCGGCAAGGAAGATGATATCAGCGTTGCGGCTCACGAGGCGTTCCTTACTGACCCCGATCAGGCAGTGGAGTTTGTGGAGCGGACAGGCATTGATGTCCTCGCGCCTGCCATTGGTACGGCCCACGGGCTGTATAAAGGTATACCCAAGCTGGATTTCCCCCGCCTGAAGGAAATTGCAAGCAAGGTGGATGTGCCCCTGGTGCTCCACGGTGGGTCTGATCTATCTGTAGAAGTCCTGCATGAGACTATCCGCTCCGGCATTTCAAAGATCAATATCGGCACTGACTTGAAGTATGCTACAACCAACGGGATCAAGGCTTACCTGGAGGAGAACCCGGCAGAGTTTGAACCTCGGAAAGTGTTTGCTGCTGCCCGGGAGTCCGCGCGCACGCTTGTCCTGGAGAAATTGCGTCTGTTGAGCATTCCCGAACACGGCAACTAGGTGAGGGAGGCTGGGCTGATGCTCGTTACGGTGACTATGAACCCCAGCGTGGACCGGACGGTTGCGCTGGAAGAACTAGCTTTGGGGGAAACTAACCGGGTGAAGGACGTCCGCACCGATGCCAGCGGCAAGGGGATTAACGTCTCCCTCGCCCTGAGGCAGCTGGGCTTTCCATCCATCGCTGCCGGTTTCTTGGCAGGGAGGGAAGGGCGGTTTGTAGAGGCGGAAGTGCGGGAGTTTGGGATTACGCCCCACTTTACCTGGCTGAAGAAAGGCAGCACCCGGGTGAACATTAAAGTCTACGAGGTAGGCCATAACCGCACCACCGAGATTAACGAGCCGGGGCCTGTTGTAGAACCGCAAGATGAGGCAGCCATTTGGCGCGATCTGGCACAAGTGATCCCCCAAGCTGAATATGTCATCTGTTCAGGAAGCCTGCCCCCTGGAGTTAAGCCAGATTTCTACTCTCGCCTTATTGACAAGTGCCGGGAGCTTGGGGTGAAGGTTTGCCTGGATGCCTCTGGGCCAGCCCTCCTTGAAGGCATTAAAGCTAAGCCTTTCCTGATCAAGCCCAACGAAGATGAGGTTGAACAGCTCCTGGGCTGGAAGCCGGAAGGGAAAGAGGAGATCCGCGCGGCCGCGGCGAGCTTGACCAAGCTGGGCATGGAGATGGTGATCATGTCCCTGGGCGCGGACGGTGCGGTGTTCTACCGGGAGGGGGAAGAAGTGCTGTGGGGAAGAGCTGCAGCGGACCCTGTGAGAAGTACTTCCGGCTGCGGAGATGCCCTTTTGGCGGGAGTTGTGTCCTCGCTCCTCACTAGGCGTACCTGGGACGAAACTGTCCGGTGGTCCATTGCCACAGCCACCGCCACCGCGGAGATCTTTGGCACCGGGTTTCCCACTGTGGAGCACATCAAGCAGGTCTTGCCCCGAGTGGTAGTTGAGAGCCTGTAACCGAAAAGATTGAGATTGCGAATCAAGGCCCCTTTTGCCTAGCCGGCGAGAGGGGTTTACTTTTTTTCACACATAATGCCGATTTTGGCCACGTCTTAGCAGTGGAAATCGGGGCAAACAACATGGCACTGGCCGTCACCAATCTTGGTGCGGAAATCAAGGCACGGACCGAACTAAGAGTAAACCAGCACACGCCGGAAGCCGTTGTTTCTGATATCATCGCCAATTCCAAAGAACTGCTTCGGGAAGCGGGACTAACCCCAGAAATGCTTCTAGGCGTGGGTGTTAACGTTCCTGGCCTTGTTGATTCAGAAGGCGGGATTGTGGAAAAGGCCGTTAATCTGGGGTGGGAAAGCGTACCCCTCCGTGAGCTGCTTCAACCCCATTTTGGTGTCCCGGTGGCTGTTATCGATAAGGGCGATGGCGGTGCTCTCGGGGAAAAACTGTTCGGGGTGGGCCAAGGGTGCAGCGACTTTATCTTCATCACCATTGGCACTGGAATCGGCGCGGGTGTGATGTACAGGGATGTGCTGTTTACCGGTGCCCGGAATGCTGCAGGGGAGTTCGGCCATATTTCAGTAGACCCCAGCGGCCGGAGATGCCTTTGTGGAAATGTGGGCTGTCTGGAACACTACTGCTCAGCCCAAGCCATTGTGCGGATGGTGCAGGAAAACTGTCCCCCGGGCTCGATCTTAGCCGGCAGGGAGGATCTCACTGCGTACGATGTGTACCTGGCAGCACTGGAAAACGATGCCTTTGCGGCCCAGGTATTTGACCAGGTTGGCACAGTCCTGGGAAAGGCATGTGTGACGCTCATCCATCTCTTTAACCCTAGAAAGCTGGTCTTCGGCGGGGGAGTATCCCAGGCAGGCGATCTGCTCCTTGCCCCCATCAGGAAGGCAGTCAAGGAGTTCGCCATGGCCAGTTCACGCTACGATGTGGAAGTGGTGCAAGCGGGCCTCGGCCCAGATTCCGGCTTAGTTGGAGCAGCTGCCTTAGTGATCGACGATTTTCTATCTACTTTTTAAGGCACAACTGCGCTGAGCCTTGTGAGAGGAGAGAGGGCATGTATCAAGTAATCCCCAAGCCGCGGTCTATTACCAGCCTCGGCGGAACAACCCTTCTAAGGGGTGATATGAGAATCACATACGCCCAGGAGGGGCTGGGGAAGCTGGGCCAGCTTCTGCAGGGAGAAATGCAGGCATTAACAGGCTTGGAACTTCGCTGTGAGGAGTACAGCGCTGCAGGCCAGGGCCAAGCAATTCTCCTGGAGGTTGACTCCAGTTTGGCGCCGGGAGAATACAAGCTTGAGATCGCTGGAGATATCACTGTGAAGGGCGGAAGCTATCAAGGAGTCTCCTATGGCACAGTGACGCTGCTGCAGCTTATGGCAAGAGAACCTGCGGGCTTCAAGGTGCCCCACTGTGTAGTGGAGGATAGGCCGTATGCAAGCTACCGGGGGCTCATGATCGACTTGGCCCGGAAGTGGCATTCTGTTGAGGCCATCAAAGAGATCATCATCCTGTGCCGCTGGTACAAGATCCCCTATCTACAGCTGCACTTGACCGATGACGAGTCCTTCGTTTTCCCTTCGCAGGCTTTTCCTGAGCTAGCCACACCGGCAAGGAGCTATACCCTGGAGGAGCTGCACGAGCTTGAGCGTTTCGCAGAGGCCCGGGGAGTGACCATTGTTCCCGAAGTTGACGTCCCAGGCCATGCCCGGTCAATGATCGCAGCCCGTCCCGATTTATTTGCCACCAATCCTCCTCAAGGCAATGTAATCTGCCCAGGGAGAGAAGGGGTGTACCAAGCACTAGACACCTTGATCGGTGAAGTATGCAGTGTTTTCCGGGCAACGCCTTTCTTTCACATTGGCGCGGACGAAGTGGAAAAGGCTTTTTGGGAAGCATGCAGCGATTGCCAGGAATACATGGCACAAAAGGCCATCTCCAATGTGGACGAACTGTACCGGCATTTTATTGTCCGCATGCGTGACATAGTTCACAAATACGGGAAGAAAATGTTTGTTTGGGAAGGCTTTGCCAAAGAGGGAGAGATTGAGATTCCCAAGGACATCACTCCCAGGGGGGGAGTTATGCGCCTTGCGAGGATCCCCCTGAGGTTCGTTGAAACGCTTCACCCAAGTAAGAGGGGGTATACGGCGTTTCACAGGGGGGTTCACCGGAAGTAATGCAAAATATGCCAAGAAGATGTTGATCTGGATCTGATGTAATGTTAAAATGAAATCACATTAGATGAAACGCTTCACCATGGAGGAGTTAAGTTGCGTAAGCGCGTTAGCCTAAAAGATGTTGCTCGGGAAGCGAGGGTTTCTGTCACAACCGCCTCATATGTCCTTAACCGCAAACCTGATGCCCGGATTAGCGAAGAGACATCGCGTCGGGTCCGGGCCGCAGCCAAGCGGCTAAAATACGTTCCGAATATCTCGGCCAGGACAATGATCAGCAGAAGATCACAGTTAATTGGTGTCATCATTCCCCAGACTGGTTCCAGTCATAGATTGATGTTTGACAATCCCTTCTACGGTGAGTTTCTCAGTGCTGTAGAGTACGTGGTCAGGGAGGGGGGATATCACCTACTACTTTCAGGTACGGGGCCGTACCAAGACTACTCCAGTATCGCCCAAATGCGAAACTTGGACGGGATAATTATCGTGGGTACATACCCATCAGAGTTCCTCGATGAACTGAAAAAGACCGGCATTCCTGTGGTGCTGGTGGACGCCTACATCCAGGACCATTACTTCCACACCGTGAGCATTAACGACCGTCACGGGGGCTACCTTGCCACCAAGTACCTTATTGATAAGGGACACAGGGAGATTGCGTTCGTCTCAGAGAAGCTGCGGGATAAAGGGGTTCATCACCAGCGCTTCTTGGGATACTCCGATGCCCTTGAGGAAGCGGGGATACCACTCCGTAAGGAGTTCCTCTATGAAGGGGATGTTGCCTACCACGGAGGCTTTGCGGTGGCCCAGGAGATGGTGAAACGGGGTAAGCGGGAAACCGCGGCCTTTGCAGTGGCTGATATCATGGCCTTGGGACTTGTGAACGGGCTCCGGGCCCAGTGCCTTTCTGTCCCGGAGGACATTTCCGTGATCGGCTTTGACAATGTCCCCTTGTCCACCATGTCCTTACCTGAGATTACAACGGTGAATCAGGACATCTGGGAAAAGGGCAGCCAAGCGGCGCGCATCGTCATTGAGGCAGTGGAAGGCGGTGCGAAGCGAGACGTAATTCTCCCCTTACACATCGTGGAGCGGGACAGCGTGAAAGACATCAACTTAGATTGAGGACACGCCCCGGCTTCAGAAGGGGCCGCGGGAGTTTTGTGCTCGTTGGTGAAACGTTACAGCATATCCGGGTGGGCGGTCGGCCACCACTGATTGGGAACGCCTAGTGGATGGGTAGCTGAGGTTGGTAACTACAGCAGCGCTGCAAGGGAGGAGAAACCATGAGTAATCGCCCGAAGATTTTGCCTTGGGCTGTCGTGGGAGACAACATTCAAGGGCCTGATCAAGCCTTCTATGAAAGCATCCTGGCACAAGGCAACGGCTACATGGGTGTGCGGGGATTTGACCCTGCGGGCCCAAAGGAAAACGGGCATGAACGGAGTGTGTTTCTGGCAGGCTTCTTCGAGTACATCAAAGCGGGCATAACGGACATGGTGAACACCCCTGATCTGTTTGCAGTGCGGTTTGGCTTCCCCTGCAAAAGGGTATGGGCAAGTGCCCGCCTGGACATGGACACAGGCCTTCTCACCTGGGAAGGGATCTGGGAAACCGAGGACAGGCTGCAGTTTTCCGTAACCTCACGGAGAGTGGTGAGCATGGCCAATCCCCATGCCGCTGCGCTGGAAGTTGAAATCACTTCCCTCAATGGAGATCTAGAGCTGGCCCTCGAAACTGGCCTGGATGGGGATGTTGCTAATCTTCCCATCTCCGACGATCAGCTGGCCCAGAATACTACAGTCCATCGGCTCTTGTTCCCCGTAACATGCGCGGCGGATAGAGATGGGGGTTTGCTCATTATGGAGAGCCGCCCATCTGAGCAGAGCCTCTACCAAGCCTACAGGGTCAAGGCCAATAGGCCCATGGCGCTGGAGGGAGTGGTGGGCGACGCCTACACCGCCGTTCGCCTCCGCGGCACTCTCCCAAAAGGGGAAGTGCTCCGCGTTGAGAAGTTCATTGCCACCTATTCAAGCCGCGATGAGCACCGGGAACCTGCCGCTGCCGCCAGGGATCTCGCGGCACAGCTGGCAGTACAGGGCTTTGGGGAAGTCCTAGAGGAAAGCTCCGCAGCGTGGAACCGGCTTTGGGGCCAGTGCGATGTTGAGCTGGATTCAGAACTTGAAGAGCTGCAAGGTGCGGTACGCTACAACATATTCCAGCTGCTGCAGAACAACGCTTCCCACGACCCAAGGGTTAGCATCGGGGCCCGGGGCCTGATGCACGGCCGCTACAAGGGCAATTACTTCTGGGACACGGAAATCTTCATGCTGCCCTTCTACCTATGTACCCGGCCGGAAGCTGCCCGCAACCTGCTGCTGTACCGCTATCACACCCTGGACGATGCCCGGGAGAGCGCCCGGGGGTTCGGGCTAAAGGGTGCCCGCTACTCCTGGATGTGTTCCCGTACAGGCTTTGAGCAGTGCGAAACGTGGGATACAGGCTGCTGCGAAGTACACATTACCGCTGATGTGGCACATGCAGTTCAGCGCTATGTGGAGGTTACTGGTGATGAGGATTTCCTGGTGAACTACGGCGCAGAAATCCTCCTGGAAACCGCGCGCTATTGGGTAAGCCGCTTGACTTACGATCCAAGGGGAGACCACTACAATCTCCTGTTTGTGAAGGGTCCTGATGAGTACTGCGGCGTGACCAACAACAATACCTACACCAACTTCCTGGTGCGGGAGAACCTGCTCAACGCCGTCGGGGCCGTTCGTGCACTGCAAGAGTATCCGGAAGCTTGGGAGAAGCTTCAAAGCCGCTTGGGAGTTTCCCAGGACGAGCTGGCACTCTTTGGAGAGGTGGCGGGCAAGATCCCCATCCTCTACGACGAAGGCCGGGAGCTGTTTATCCAAGATGAGAATTTCGAGCGCCTTGAACCCCTAGACATTGAGGCACACAAAGAGGGGGCGGTGCCCCTCTACCGCACCATTAGCTACGACCGCCTGCAGCGCTACAGGGTCTTGAAGCAGGCAGATTTGGTCTTGCTCATGGCCATGTTCCCAGAGCGCTTCAGCTATGAGCAAAAGCGCAATGTGTGGGAGTACTATGAACCACTCACCTTGCACGATTCGTCCCTATCCTTTGGCACCCATGCCCAGCTCGCCGCAATGCTGGGGTATGAGGAGCAAGCGGTGGACTACTTCGCCAAGAGCGCCTTCTTGGATCTCCACAACATTATGGATAACGTCCACAAAGAGGGAATCCACATGGCGGCCTTAGGGGCTACGTGGCAGGCTTTAGTCTTTGGCATGGCTGGGCTCAGTGTCGATCAAGCGGGAAGCGTAAGGGTTAACCCCCGGCTCCCCAAAGAGATTCGGGCCATGCGATTGTCCGTGGTAGTGCGAGGCCGCCGTTACCGCCTGGCTGTGGAAGGGGATCAAGCCCAGGTTACAGCACTGTGAGCCTTGCGGCATCAGCCGCAAAAAATAAAGGGCAAGGAGGAAAGGAAAGTGAAGAGAAAGGTTCTGTTGTGTTTGCTAGTAGCTGTCATGCTGCTGTCCGTCGGCACCTACGCCACGGCTAATGAGGTGAAGGGCCGGGTGAAGCTGGCTGTCCCCTCGGGAGAACTCGCGGAGATCCGCCCTGTGTTGGACGAATTTGAAAAGGCTTATCCCAACGTGGAGTTGGAGGTAATCCCCTTTGACGGGGAATCGGGCCCGTACTTGACCGCAATGGCCACCGCAGGGACACTCCCCGATGTGCTGTGGGGCGATTGGACTGACTTCACCTACGCGGTATCCAACGGCTATGTGAGGCCCCTGGACGATCTCTTGGCAGATGATCCTGATTTCAAGCACGTCCCCAGTTCCCTCGTGGAGCCCTACACCTACGGGGGGAAAATCTATGCGGTGCCTGATCAAATTCACGCCCGCATGATCGCGGTAAACACCGATTTGATCGATGAACTGAACCTGGATCCACCTCGCTGGGACTGGACCATGGATGAGTTTGTAGACCTTTTGATGAGCGCTACCACGGACCGTACTGCTGGGGCTGCAGTACTATGGGATCTGGACAGCGTAATCTCAGCCCAAGCTGAAGGCTTCTGGAGCCCAGCCTACAGCTTTGCGGAGCGCCGGTTCTATTTCACCGAAAAATGGCTGCCTGGGATCAATCTGCTCATGGAACTCAGGGCAGTGCCGGGCCTTGAGATTTGGAAGATGAGGGACAACGGCCGCTACATCGAGGAAGGAGAGTCAAACGACTACACCCTGAAGTTTGGCTTTGCCGGTGCCAACGACAACCACTATTCCTTTAAAGAAGGATTTGCCTTGATGGCCACGGGAGCATCCTGGGAGTCTAACTGGATGCGGGCGCAAGTGAAGCCTAACTGGGAATACTGGCCGTATCCCCGGATGGATGAGGACAGCCCAATTAAAGTCCCGGTCCACGTAAACCACACCTACATGATGTCCACCGTTGCCCCGGAGAACGTGGACGCTGCGTTCGAGGTGCTCAAGTGGGTATCCTTCGGCACCCAAGGCAACCTCGCTAAGATGGACATCTTCGCTGCCCGGCCCGCGGATGAAACGGTAGATGGCAAGCTCTACTTCCTGTGGTACTTCCCCTCCACCCAGCATCCAGAAGTGGTGGCGAAGTTCGGGGAAAACCCATACGTTACCGAGGGCCTGCAGGTGGTCTATGCTAATATCACCAACTCCTTCCGGGACGACCTGAACAAGATCATCCCCGGCTACAACCTGATCTTCGATGACGATGTGTGGAGCCTGCTGAACGGAGCCCGGGAAGGTACCATGGATCCATCTACCGCGGCGGCACAACTAGACGAGATTGTGAACAAGCGGGTCAAGGAGCAGTGGGAAGCCTTTGAGGCCCAACTTGAGAAACTGAACTAAGGTCATGGCGTTGGTGGGGCGGGCCCTTGCCGCCCCACCGATTACAGCAGTGGAGTGATTGGTATGGGTTGGAAGAGTGCGGCGGTGTGGGGCCTTTGCTTAGCCCTGCTGTGTGCTGGAGTGGGTGCCTCTGATTCTAGTGCGAACTGGATCAAGGTCCCTGAAGCGGCCACAGCCCAGGTGATCCAGGTGGAAGAGGGTACGGTAGAGGCGGGAGAGTCCCTCAGGGTGACAGTGTCCGTGCCAGAGGCGGGAATGTACCACTTGTTCCTTGCTTACCAACCTCTCAAGACAAGTACCCTCAGCAACCTAGTCCTCGCGGAAGTGGCTGGGGAAGAAGTTCGCGGCCGGCTGCCTCTCCTATGGGAAGACATCCCTGGGGATGTGCGGTTTGACCGCTATGGCAATGAGATTCCCCCAGGACAGCAGCTGGCTGCCAGTGATGCTGCCACCTACCTGGAACGCTATGGGGATCACTCTGGCGCGCCCTACGCCTTTTCCCTTCCTAGTGGGGACCACGTCCTCACCCTCACTCCCGAGGTCTTCGGGGTGCGCTTTACTAAGGTGGCCCTGGTGCCCGCGGTGACAATTCAACCCTACAGCAGCTATGCTGAAGCGCACAGCCATCTCCCCTTTGGAACGGACTTCGTTGTTATCGAAGGGGAAAGGTACGCCCTGAAAAATGACTCGTTCATCCGCGGCACCAGTGTGCGGAATGCCGCAGTGGAACCCCATGACCCCTTGGTGCGCCGGATCAATGCCCTGGCACACACCTCTTTCAAGAGTGTGGGGCAAAAGGTGCTCTATGAGTTTGAGGTAAAGAACTCAGGTCGCTACGCCCTGGCCTTTGATTACTCCCAACCCATGAAAGCGGGGATGCCTGTTTTCCGCACCATCGAGGTGGATGGAGAGGTTGTGTTCTCAGAACTGCAGGACGTGGCTTTTCCCCATACTGGCATGAATGCCTACGCGAACCTTGTGGCCGGGGGAGCGGAGCCTTACTACGTGTACCTGAACGAGGGAAGGCACACCTTGGCTCTCAAAGTCACAGCAGCACCCATAGATCATCTGTTCCAGCGCCTCACAGAAATGATCGGCGAGATGAACGGGGTGACGCTCCAGATCAAGAAGCTCACAGGCAGAAGCGGCGATGCCACCATTAACGTAGACAAAAACCGCACTTGGGATGTGCTGCAGTATCTTCCCACGATCCTCCATGACATTTCCCAGTGGCAGTCTGAGCTGTTGGCAATGTATGATGAGCTGCGCGCTATCAGCGGCGGCGAGCCCACCTTTGCCAATGACCTGCTGCTTGCGGCTCAGAATCTGGAACGGCTCAAGGCAGACCCCCGCACCCTCCCTAACAAAATCACGCTGTTGGGGGATGATGCCAGCTCTGCCGCGCAGCTTTTAGGCACACTCTTGCCCACCTTAGAAGATCAAGCTTTAAGCATTGACCGGATCTACATCTATGATGGCCTAACTGAGCTCCCTTCAGCCACAGGCAGCCTGTGGAGCAGGCTCAGCACAGCCTTGAAAGAGTTTCTGTATTCATTTAGTCCAATTATGAATGAGTCCGGCCATGCCAACACCCCGGGGCGGCTCACTGTGTGGGTGAACAAGCCCGCTCAGTATGTGGAAGTCCTCCAAGAGCTCTGCGCCCAAGATTTCACTGCCAGAACAGGGATTGATGTGGCCTTTTCTATCATGCCCAAGGAAGATAAGCTGATTTTGGCCAATGCCTCAGGGACTAATCCCGATGTGGTGGTGGGCCTCTCTGCCCATTACCCCTTTGATTTCGGCGTCCGGGGCCTTGCTAAGAACCTTTTAGAGTACGATGACTTCCTCCAGTGGTACGGTGAGGAATACAACCTCGAGTCTCTCGTGCCGTTTAGTTTCGATGGGGGAGTGTACGCGGCCGCGGACACTTATGAATTCCGGGTGCTGTTTTACCGCAAAGACATCCTTGAGATGCTGGGCCTGGAAGTCCCCCAGACATGGGATGATGTGCGGGCCATGATGCCCACCTTGCACAGAAACGCTATGAACTTCAGCATTCCCTTGTCCACAGACCGGGAAGGGTACAAGGGGTTTCAGCAGACTACGCCCTTTGTCTACCAAAACGGCGGGGATATTTACGCCTCTGATGGCATGTCAGCCGCGCTCACCGATCCTCGCACCACTGCAGGATTAAAGCAGATGCTTGATCTCTACGTTGTATACGGCCTGCAAACCAACGTGCGGAGCTTCTTTAACTCGTTTCGTTCCGGGGTAATCCCCTTGGGGGTCTCTGACTATGCTACCTATCTGCAGCTCTTAACCACCGCGCCTGAGCTCGCGGACTTATGGGATATCGCGCTGGCCCCTGGGGTGATGAACGATGAAGGGGAGATTTTGCGCTATCAGGCCGCGGTGGACAGTGCCACCATGATCCTTGCTAACACTAACATGCCTGATGAGGCCTATGCCTTTCTGAAGTGGTGGCTCTCCGAAGAAACGCAGGTCAACTATGGGAACTACCTCCAGCTGAAGTACGGCCCCGATTACAAGTGGAACACTGCTAACTTGGCTGCCTTTGCCCAAATGGGGCTTCCCGAAAAGCATAAGGAAGTCATCTTGACCATGTGGAAAGACTGGCAGAAAGAAACGCCCCGCCATGTGGCTAGTTACATGCTGGAGCGGGAGATCAGCAACCTTTGGGGTTACGTCATTCGGGATAACAAGCAGTTTATGCCTGCCCTTGATGAGGCGCAAAAGAACTCGGATCGGGAAATGCAGCGCAAACTGCGGGAATTCGGGTTTATAGATGAAACGGGAGCGGTAATCAGGCCGTACCAGATCGGGACCGCTGCCCAGTTTGAAGCACTCCGGGCAGCAAAGGAGGATGAGGAATGAAGGCTGATCTCCAAAGACGGGCCGCGCCTGCCACGCAGCGGAAGCCATCCTTAGAAAGGGTGTTAGACCGCTACAGCGTTACAGTGCTGCAGCTGCCATTCTTAATTCTCTTTGGGCTGTTTGTCCTTCTGCCCGTGTTTGTGGCTGTGGGGCTATCCTTTACCGACTTTAACTCAATCCAAAGGCCGAGCTTTATTGGGCTCAGGAACTATGTGGACTTATTTACTAGGGACACTGTCTTTATGCAGTTTTCCCTGCCCAATACGGTGCTCTATGCCATTGTTGTGGGAGTAGGGGGCTACATCCTTTCCTTCTTCCTCGCGTGGTCTCTGGCACAAGTGAGTAAAGGCATACGTACGGTCCTCGCGGTGATCTTTTATTCCCCATCCCTCACGGGGGCCGCGATGATGAGTGCTGTGTGGCGGGTGTTGTTTAGCGAAGACAAGGTGGGCTATTTGAATGCTTTTCTTTTATCCCACGACCTTATTGAAACACCCATCGCCTGGCTCACCAGCCCGAAGACGTTAATGTTTGTCATGATACTCGTCTCTTTGTGGTCCTCAATGGGAATTGGCTTCTTGGCTATGCTCGCAGGAATCCTGAATGTCAATCGGGAGCTCTATGAGGCAGCGTATATCGATGGGGTAAGAAACCGCTGGCAGGAGATTATCTACATCACCATCCCAGCAACCAAACCCCAAATGCTGTTTGGAGCAGTCATGGCGGTGGTTGGCACTTTCCAGAACGGGTCCATCGGGGTAGAGCTTTCCGGGGGAATGAACCCTACCCCTGGGTATGCCGGCCAGCTCTTGGTAACGCACATTGAAGATTACGGGTTTATCCGCTATGAAATGGGCTATGCTGCCGCTGTCTCTGTTGTGCTGCTGCTCATTATCTACTCCATCTCCCGGGTAGCCCGGAAGATGCTTGCAGAAAAGGAGGAGGCATAGATGAACAGAAAGCCTCGGCGTTTTTTTGTGGCAGGGATCAACCCCAGCCGGTTTGAACGGGGACAGCTGAAGTTCCTTGCTTACCTTGTGCCCTTGGCGGCTGTGATGCTCCTTCCCCTGGTCTTTATTGTTTTCAACGCGTTTAAGCCCTTAGATGAGCTGTTCCTCTACCCGCCGCGCCTTGTGACAACCCGGCCCACACTGCAGAACTTCACCAACTTGACGGCCACATCCGCCAACAAGGCCATCCCTGCCTCTCGCTACTTGTTCAACAGCCTGGTGTCGTCCTTGGCTGTTGTGGTGCTTAATCTGCTCATTACTTCCGCGGCAGCGTACTGCATGAGCAAGAAGCGCTATAAACTCAAGCACATGCTCTTTGAACTAAACACCATTGCGCTGATGTTTGTGCCTGTGGCAGTTTCTATACCCCGCTACTTCATCATCGAGCGCTTAGGGCTCATCGACAGCTTCCTCTCAAGCATCGTGCCCCTATTGGCCATGCCTGTGGGGCTATTTCTGGTGAAGCAGTTTATTGACCAGATCCCCAACTCGTTGCTAGAGGCCGCGCAAATTGACGGGGCAAGCGACTATTACATCTTAGCCCGGATTATCTGGCCCAACATCGCCCCAGCCCTGGCCACTGTGGCTATGATTGCCTTCCAGTCAGCGTGGAACTCTACGGAAGCATCGATCTACTACATGCACAACGAAGCCATCAAGACGTTCGCGTTCTACCTCACAACCCTCACAACCACTGGGGGAAATGCCTACGACATGGTGGGTGCCCTCACAGGGGCAGGCAGTGCCGCCAGCGCGGTGGCAGGCATGGGGATTGCCGCGGCAGGCACCCTCATTATGCTTGTGCCCAACCTAGTGCTGTTTATCTTCCTCCAGTCCCGGGTGATCAATACCATGGCCCATTCGGGCATGAAGTAAGGGGTGATTGTGTGCGAAGGGGAGCCTTACTCCTAATCCTGATCTTGGCGGTGTGCTGCGTCTCTGCCCATGCCATTGAATCCACCACCTATACTTACACCACATCCATCGATGGACGCTTTATCCGCACCCATGATGCCTACGTTCCCGGTAGTGTGCTCCTGCGGGAACTTGGCCTCAGATCTCCAGAGGACATCTTCCTCCAGGGCCAGGAGATGTACATCGCGGATACGGGTAACCGCCGCATCGTGCGCTACAGGATGGACACAGGCGCTGTGGAGTTTCTTGGCGAAGGCCTCCTGCGGCAGCCTACGGGCGTGTGCGTTGCCCATGATGGTCGCATCTTTGTCGCGGACTACGGCGCGAGCGCAGTGGTTGTCTTAAGCAACTCCGGAGATGCAGTCCTGAGCACCATCACCAAGCCCGAAACGGTACTCTACGGCGCGGCCACCCCTTACAAACCGCAAAAAGTGGCTGTGGACAGTTTCGGCAATCTGTATGTTACCAGCGAAGGGACCCACGAAGGTATTTTGCAGTTTGATGTCCACGGGAAGTTCGCAGGATTTTTCGGGGCCAACAAAGCCGATGCCCTGAGCCTGATGGAGTGGATCCAAGAAAGGCTCTTTACTGCAGAACAGAAGGCCCGCTTGATGCTGCGCAACCCGCCCCGGATAGTGAACCTGGAGGTGCCGGAAGACAACCTGATTTATACCGTAACTCAATTTCGCCCTAGGCAGAGCCTGAAAAAGCTCAACATGGCAGGGGTGAACATCCTGGGGCTAGGATGGATCTTTGGGGAGAACAACTACGTGGATATGGCTGTGGGGCCTGGGGGCGAGCTCTTTGCCGTAACCAACACCGGCGCCATTGCTGAGTACGATCAAGATGGCCGCTACCTCTTTGCCTTCGGCGGGCGGGCCACTGCCTCTGACCGGAACGGCTTGACCAGTGTGGTAAGTGCCATTGCTGTGGATAGGGATTATACCCTGTTTGTCCTAGATAAGCAGCGTGGGATTGTCCAGCCCTATGTTCCCACCGAGTTTGCCTCAAGCATTCATCAGGGATTAGCCCACTACGCCGCTGGAAGATACGGCGATGCTGCAGATATCTGGCGGGACTTCATGCGCCTCACTCCCCAAGCAGCCTTTGCCCACTGGGGCTATGGCCTGGCCATGTGGCAGCTGGGGGAATTCGCCCAGGCCAAGTACCACCTGGAGCTGGTGGGAGATTGGGAATATGCTTCTGATGCCTTTTGGGAACTGCGCAACGCCTGGCTTATGGAGAACCTTGGTACAGTCTTGGTTATCCTTATAGCCCTAGCGGTGCTCCTTCGGATCCTAAGGGCCTTCAGGAAGGGGTACAGCTTTCTAAAACCCTTGGAGGATGGGTGGGAGAGGCTCAAGGGCCATAGTACCCTACTCAGGGACGTCTTGTATGTAAGACACATGCTGCGCCACCCCATTGACGCTGTGTATGATCTTCGCCACCACCTCCGGGGGAGTGTGCTCTCAGCAACTATCTTGTACCTTCTGGCTTTAGGTGTGTGGCTGGCCGACAGCATCTTCACCGCGCGGCTCTTTAATGCCAACGCATTCGCTTATACCTGGCAGAACCCGCTGATCGTCACCAGTTTAGTTATGATTCCCACCGCCTTGTTTGTGGTAGGGAACTACTTCATCAGCTCTATCAACGATGGGGAAGGGACGTTTGTTAACGTCTACACAGTTACTGCTTATGCGCTGTCAGCGTACATTTTGGCCACGCCCTGGATCACCCTCCTTTCTCACGGGCTCACCTTAAACGAGGCCTTCTTGCACGCTCTAGCCAGGGCTGTGGTAGGCGGTTATACCTTTGTGTTGGTTTTCATTGCCATCAAGGAAGTCCACGGTTACACGGTGGGGGACACCATCAAGAACCTGGCCCTTACCGCCTGCTTCATGGTCCTTGCGGTGCTTGCCATGGCAATCTTGTACCTAATGTGGAACCAGCTGGTGAGGTTCGTGGTAACCCTTATCGAGGAGGTGCGCTATCTTGTCTAGGTTCGCAGTAGTTGCAGTTTTGGCCGGAGCCTTGCTTTTTAGCGGGGTAGGCCACTGCCTCACAATCCCTCCCTTTGATCCAGGCGCGCTGGAAATCATGTCAAACCGCCACGTTCAGCCCCAGGGGATAGTCCAGCAGGTAGAGAGTTTCCTCGATACAGTGGGCTTCGAGATGGTCGCGGAGACAGATGCAGCGGAGCTGTGGCTGGCCAAAGACTTCCACACCATACGCATCGTGGACCGGCGCACAGGCTACGTTTGGGGGGCAATTCCTTTAGAAAACGCTCGGAACCTCAATAAGTCGTGGCAGAGTTACGCTGGATCCATCGTCGCTATAGAGTGCTACGACAGCAAGCACAGCGAGCGCCGCTATGGGCTCCTGAGCAATGCCGACGTTACCTATGAGCTCGTAGACAACGGTTTTGCCTTCAGTGCAGAGTACAGCAGCCTAGGAATCACTTTTACAGGGCGGGCCACCCTAATCGGCAATAAGCTAACCTTCCAACTAGATGAGGGGAGCGTGGTGGAGTCAGGGGAGTACCGCCTGAAATCCCTAGCCTTCGTCCCTTACCTGGGGAGCGTCTTTGAAGATGAGGTGGAGGGCTGGTTTCTCCTCCCCGATGGCCCAGGGGCCCTCATGCGCTTCCGCAAGTCGGGCACCTATATTGCAGGTTTTGATGAAAAAGTCTATGGCCCCGATTTAGCCATCGACCAGCTGGGCCAGGCCCAGTCCCTGGCCGCGAGCCGCCCTGATGACTACATCATCCCGCCCAATCAAGTGCTTATGCCCGTCTACGGCATTGTCCACGGGACTGGGCAGCACGGCCTGTTGAGCGTCATCGAAGATGGGGAACAGTACGCATCCATCGTGGCCACCCCCGCAGGGCTAGGGAACACCAGGTACAACAGCATCATGGCAAGGTTTGAGTACCGCCAGAAGTACGGGATGGCCACCACCCGCTCTGGGGCAAGCTCCTTGGTTCCCCAAGAACAGATGAACATGTTAACGCCCAAGCAGTCTTTCTATCTCTTGAGTGGGGACGAGGCGGATTACGATCAGATGGCCGTGTTCTACAGGGGCCTCCTCATGGAACAAGGGTTCCTCAAAGAGGCCTCTGGGCCGGAAATGGCCCTGCGCTTGGAGATTATCGGCGGGGATGTGCAGCAATTGGCCCTTTGGAAGGTATGGCGCGCCTTTACCCCCATTGCAGAAGCCTCTGAGATCATCAGGGAACTACAACGGGAAGGGCTGGGAAACGCCGCAGTTGTGCTGCGGAAATTCACTAAGGGAAACCGAGCCGGGGCACCACTTGACGGCCGCTTGGGTAGTGCCGGGGAGCTGGCTCAGCTTAGGGCAGAAGTGGAGGCAGGCGGGGGTACCTTTGCCCTCTACCTTGATCCCCTCCGGGCAAATAGCGATCAGATCAACCTGCGCCTAGAGGCGGCCCATACCATGGGGAAGAAGCCCATCCAGATTGTCCGGAACAACTGGGATGCTGTTTACCCAGAGACTTACTTCTATCGGCCTGATGTGGCCACAAGGCTGGTGGCCCAACATCTTACCCGGTACGGGGAGTTCCACCTTGCCTTGGATCAGCTGGGCAGCCGCTTGTATGGGGACTACACCTCAGGCAAGGAACGGGCCCGAAGGGAGAACACCCCCGGGTTTGTAGCCTTAATGGAGGAGTTGGCGGAGGGGCGGAAACTCGCCTTATACAGCCCGAACCAGCTCATGTGGCCCTTTGCCCACAGCTTTTACGATCTGCCCCTAGTGAGCGGCCAGTATCTTTACGAGACGGATACCGTACCGTTCTTGCCCATGGTCCTGAAAGGATCCATGGCCCTCTATGCACCCTTCGTCAATACCACATCCCTCAGCCGAGACCGGATTCTGCGCATGGTGGAGTATGGGGCTTATCCGTCGTTTATCGTGACCCACGCTCCCAGCAGCAGTCTGGCTTACACACCTTTAGAGGATCTCCACTCTACGGCTTTCTCGGACTGGAAGGAGTACATCGTGGAAACCTACACCTACATGCTGCCTGCTTTGGAAAAGACTGCAGGGCTAAAGATCACCACCCATGAGGCGGTAGAACAGGGGAAGGTGAAGGTGGAGTACGAGGGCGGGTCCACCATACTGGTCAATTATACGGATGAACCATGGGCCTGGGGCGGGGTAGTGGTTGGGCCCCATGATTATGCGGTAGTGGAGCGAGGTGAGGCATGGTGAAGAAGATGAGGCTGACCATGCGGGGGAGAAACCGCCTTATAGGTTTGGCGTTTTTCTCACCGTGGATCATAGGCTTTTTGTTCCTGACCGCTTTTCCCATGCTCTACTCGATTGTGATCAGCTTTTCCGATGTGCGTATTAAGGTGACAGGCACGGAACTGAATTTCGTGGGCCTCGATCATTACCGCTATGCCCTTCTGCAGGATGCGGTGTTTCCCACGAACCTCATGGAAAGCTTGTTCTTGATTGCAGCAGGGCTGCCGATTGTGATGGTCTTTTCGCTGGTGATCGCTCTGCTCCTCAACCGCAAGTTCCCTGGGCGAGCTCTGTTTCGTGCAGTGTTCTTCTTGCCGGTGATTATCATGTCTGGCCCTGTCCTCACCCAGCTGGTCCAAGAAACAGATGCCATGCGCCTCAGCATGGACTACGGCATCTTAAGGCGGTACTTCTCCCTCATCACTCAGGCGGGGAGCATGCGCCTGCTTAACCTGTTTATGGCTAGCCTTGTGCGCATTCTGTGGTTTTCTGGTGTGCAGATCATCGTTTTCTTGGCAGTACTGCAGAAAATCGACGGCAGTATGTACGAGGCAGCAGCCATCGATGGTGCCACTGGCTGGGAGATGTTTTGGCGGATTACCTTGCCCCACCTCCGGCCAACCATTGTGCTGAATGCCATCTACACCATTGTGGAAATGGGCGCGGTGTCGTCCGATCCCACCAATGTGAAGATCGTGAACCACCTTTTGGAAGTGAACCGGCCGTACAGCTATTCCGCGGCTATGGCCTGGATTTACGCTGCAGCACAGCTCATTCTCATGGGGATCACAGCCCTGGTTTTAGCAGAGAAGAAGGGGAGGCGGAGAGCATGAGGTGGACACATGCAAGGAAGGTCTTGCTCGGTACCGCGGAGCGGGAGGGCCTTCTTCAGAGGGCATTTTCCTACGGCGTGCTCCTTGGGATGGGCTTTGTCTTCCTCTACCCAGTGTTGTACATGATTTCCACCAGCTTTATGAGCGTTCAAGACTTGGCCGATGCCACTGTAGCCTGGATACCCCGGCACTTCAGCTTGGAGAGTTTCACGAAGGCCTCCCGCACCCTAGGCTTTTGGGAGGGGCTGAAGACGTCCCTTGTGATGTCCTTTTTCCCCGCGCTGCTCCAGACCGTCACCCTTGCCTTTGCTGGATACGGGTTAGCTCGCTTTGCAGTACCCTTTAAGAGGGTCTGGATCGGCTTGATTGTCCTGGTCTTCTTGGTGCCTTCCGCGGTAACCCTCATTCCCCGCTACATGCTGTTTAACCAATACAAGCTGGTGAATACGATCTGGCCCACAATGCTCACTGCCTTGGGTGGGCAGGGGGTGAAGAGTTCAGTCTTTCTCCTCGTGTACTACCTGTTCTTCAGCTCGTACCCGAAAGCGCTGGATGAAGCGGCAATGATGGATGGGGCAGGGAGCCTGCGGGTGTTCTTCCAGATCGCGGTACCCATGGCCGTCCCTGCGTTGGTTGTCACCTTTCTGTTCTCATTTATCTGGTTCTGGAATGAGACAGCCCAGTTGTCACTGTTATCTGGCAGCGCGGCCCGGACCCTTCCCTTGAGACTACAGGCATTTGTAGACAGCTTCAACAAGCTTTACCCCGCGAATGATATCAGCGCCGGGGGTGCCCTAAATGAGGCCATTCGCCTGGCAGGCACTTTGCTTTCCATCGCACCCCTCTTAGTCTTGTACCTGTTCTTGCAGCGGTTCTTCGTGCAGAGCGTGGAACGCACGGGCATCACTGGTGAATAGCGCAGAAAATTTGCTTTGCCTCCCTTTTGTGAACAGGAGTTTTGGTTCTTGTGCATAAGATAGCATTATATTCTCACAAAAGGGGAGGCGGAAATATGCTCCGCAAAACATCGTTGTTGATTCTGCTGTTGCTCTTGGCTGCAGTTCCGGTAAGTGCAGCCGCATGGGGAGAAACCTGGAAGTGGAATGAGTTCAACGCCGATTACGAGAAGTTTTACTACGAAATCATCAGTGGCTCAACTTCCTGGGACTGGGAGCTCGAGGAAGATGTCTGGGTAGAGAGCACCAGTTATCAGTTGCTGGAAGTTACGAAGATCGATGATGAATCCTGGATGGTTACCCAAGCTCAAACAAGTAGGATGACGAAGGACGAGTTAGAGGGCCTGAGCTTTATGGGTGGGCTGTCTGGCCTGATGGCACTCATGGGGGGTAACTGGTTTAGCGAGTTCATGGTACTCGGGATGTTCGCCTCCGATCTGGAGTTCGAGGTGGGGAACACCATGCAGCTCTTTGATGGTTCTCGAGTCCGGGTTGTAGAAGAGCAGAAAGTCGCGGGCGTAGACGGCTTTCTGGCCCGTAAGTTAATCCGGGAAGAGGATGAGGAGGGCAACCGGAGGGAGCGGGTCACCTCTGAATGGATCATTGCCCCTGATGTGGGCTGGCCCTTGGCTGTGAAGGTCTTCGATAGCGATGGCAACTTGACCTACAGCATGACCCTCCTTGAGTACGAGCGGAGATAAGCCTTCTTCGAAAACGGCTGGCATAGGCCAGCCGTTTTATTTTGCCCCCAATAGGCGGAATTTACCTGAAATTTAGTTAATTTGGCATAAACGCCAGGAGGTTTTTCCTTAATAGTGAAGTAATTTAACATTAGATTTCTTTTGATAAACCACCACACTGAGGTTTTGCCTGTGAGTAACAACTATTCCCGCACCAAGGTTACAGGGCGCATGCTCGCCCAGATGCTGGGCGTCTCCCCGGCTACCATATCCAACGCCCTTAACGGCCACGATGACCGGGTTAGCCCAGAAACAAAGCGCCGCATATTGGAAGCGGCCAAGCGTTATGGCTACCTCCCGCCCCAGCGGGCTAAGCAGGCCAGGTCAGCTTCGGGAGTGATTGCCTTTGTGGTGCTGTCAGAGAACCTCAACGATTGGTTCTTGGGCAACTTAAGCGGAATCGCGGATATCTGCCGCAAGCGAGGGGTTGCCCTGATGCAGATGCTCTTCCCCGCGTGGGACCGGGAGTATTTCGAGGAAGTCTTGCAGAGGACCAATCCCATGGGTGCCCTATATATTTGCACCCCAGGGCATCCCATGATCGAAGGGTTCGCCCGCTTTGGGATCCCCACAGTGGCCATCGACTGCTACGATGACAAAACCCAGTGGAATGCGGTCCACCTGGATAACTACGGCGGCGCCTATGATGCTACCAGCTACCTCTTGGAAAGCGGCCACCGGCAGATCGGGCTCTTAAGTGGCGGCGATGAGTGGCCATCTGGAGTCTACCGCAAGCGGGGTTTTATCCAAGCCCTGAAAGACTGGGGCATTCCCTTTGACCAGCGCCTGGTGTACAACGGCCACTTTACCCAATTCGGCGGATACCTGGGAGCAAAAAGTCTCTTGGAGACAAACCCCAGCCTCAGCGCGATTTTCGCCGTTTCTGACGAAATGGCCTTAGGGGCAATCCGGGCACTTTACGATTTAGGCCTTAAGGTGCCCGATGATGTCTCTGTGGTGGGCTTTGATGGGATCTGCGTGGGCCAAAACCTCGATCCGCCCTTAACTACGGTGGAAACAGATCCCTATGCTGTGGGAACCAATGCCTGCGCCATGCTCCTGGGGATGCTAGAGTCCCATAGCGAGCATGCGGCAAAGGTGCAGGTAGGTGTTAAGCTCGTGGTACGAGGTACTACACGCAGTCTAGAACGAGTTAGCACTTCCCAGGGAGGTGATGAGTCGAGTTAAGTTCAGTGTCCACTGAGGGAGCAGTCTAGATTAAGGGAGGTTACTTCACATGAAGAGAACGGCATGGTTTGTCCTCGCTGTGCTTCTCATGAGCTTGCTGTTTAGTGCGGCGGCGGGGGCGCAAAAGGTTCAGCTGCGGTACATGTTCTGGGACCAGAATCAAGAAGAAGCGTACCGGGCATCCATCGAAGAATTCATGCGCAGGAACCCTGATATCGAAGTGGTAATGGAGCTCGTAGAGTGGAATGACTACTGGACACGGCTTACAACTGGTATGGCTGCCCGGAACCTTCCCGACGTGTTCTGGGGGCATGCAGCCTACTTCTCCGGCTTTGTGGCCCGGGGAGCTCTCCTTGACCTAAAACCCTACATTGAAAGGGACAACGTTGACACCAGCATCTACTACCAGCGCCTCTTAGACGTGTGGCATTACGAAGGGGCCCAGTATGGCCTTCCCAAGGACTGGGATACCATTGCGATTTTCTACAACAAAGATCTCTTTGACAGAGCAGGGGTACCATACCCGACAGATGATTGGACCTGGAATCCCCAGGATGGCGGTGACTTCGTCCGCATTGCCCAGCTGTTGACCTTGGACGACCAAGGCAGGAATGCCCTGGACCCAGACTTTGACCCAGACCGGATTGTGCAGTACGGCTTTGGGGATATCGCCGGCTCCAACATGCAGGCAGGCTGGCTCAACTTCGTCTGGATGAACGGCGGGACTGGCGTCATCGACAAGCCTTATGGCAACAAGTTCGTCTTGAACGAGCCAGAAGCTGTGGAGGCCCTGCAGTTCTGGTCAGACCTGGTGAACAAGTACCACGTGGCCCCGCCCCCAGAGGCAACGGTAGCTGGCGGCTCTGCATGGGATCTGTTTACCGCTGAGCGCTTCGCCATGGTCCCCGCAGGCTCGTGGATGCTCACCGCGGGGCGGTCCATTGAAGCCTTCTCTTGGGACGTTGTGGGCTTGCCCTGGGGCCCCAAGGGCCGGGTAAGTGCCTTTAACGGCCTTGCGCACAACATTTACGCCAATACGCCTCACAAGGAAGAAGCTTGGCGGCTGGTAAAGTGGCTAGAAGGCTATGAGTCTCAGAAGATCGTTGCTGAGTACGGTACGGTGTTCCCAGCGGTAGAGAGCCTTGTGGATGTGTTCCTGAACGCCTATGCAGGCAGAGAGCCTGAGAACGTCGCGGTCTACATTGACCTTACGGAAAACACCGGTACCTGGCCTATGCACGTCAATTGGAACGAGATCTTCGACGTGATCGGCAGAGAACTAGACCTTGCCTTTGGCGGCTTCATCGACATCCCTTCCGCCATTGCAAACATTGAAGCCCAAGTATCCCATCTGCTTGAGTAGTACGGAACAAGGAAGGTTGAGGGGCACGCAGTGCCCCTCTCCGTAAAGGAGGAACGCGTATGTGGCGGAAGCGGCGCTTTAGACAAGAAGCCATTGCGGGGTACCTCTTTGTGGCACCAAATCTCATCGGCTTCTTAGTTTTCCAGCTGATTCCCATTGTTGCCGCGGTGGGCTTGAGCTTTACTGCCTGGGACCTGATTAACGACCCCCAATGGGTGGGGCTGGCTAACTACAGAACCCTCCTCAAGGATCCCGTTTTTAGGCTGTCTTTGCAGAAGACTTTCTTGTTCGTGATCATCAACGTTCCCCTGCAAAGTGTGTTGGCGCTCATCATCGCAGTGCTGCTGAATCAGAATATTAGATTTCAGAACCTTCTCCGCACCTTGTTCATTGTGCCGTGGGTATCCATGTCCGTGGCGGTGGGCTTGACTTGGACCTGGATCTTCAATTCCCAATTTGGGATCATCAACCAGATCCTGCAAAGGCTAGGCATGCAGCGCATCCCATGGCTCGCATCGCAGGATTGGGCCCTTCCCTCGGTGATTGCGGTGAACATCTGGCAGTACCTTGGGTTTCATATCATTGTGTTCCTCACAGGGCTGCAGCTCATCCCCAGGGAAGTGACAGAGGCTGCAATTGTAGATGGCGCCTCAGCTTGGACCCGGTTTTGGCGGATCACCATTCCCCTGGTGAGCCCCATTTTGTTCTACGACCTCATCGTAAACATGATCGGCACGTTCCAGATTTTCGACCTGCCCTTTGCCATGACGAACGGCGGGCCGGGGAACGCCACCAGGGTTTACAACCTCTATCTCTACCAAAAGGGGTTCCAGTTCTTGCGTATGGGGGAAGCCACGGCCATGGCCGTAATCCTGTTCCTGCTCATTGTGGCCACCAGTGTCCTGTTCTTTAGGATTATCGGGCGGCGCATCAACTATGATATCACCTAAGGGGGAATTAGTGATGTCTCGGGCAGCCCATTCCCTGATGAGAGTCTTCCTCTATGCACTTGTATTCTTGATTCTCTTTGTCTACTTGTTCCCCTTAATCTGGCAGTTTTCCACCTCCATCAAGCATCTTGATGAGGTGTTCCGGGGATTCAACATCTTCCCCGCGCAGCCCATGTGGGAAAACTACCAGGTTGCTTGGAGCAGTTTTAAGGTAGGAAGATACTTGCTGAACACGGTGATCGTGGCATGCACCGTCACTTTAGGGCAGATTATCTGCTGCTCCATGGCCGGTTATGCCTTCGCCCGGCTGCGCTTCCCTGGGCGGGATGCTATCTTCTACCTATACCTAGCTACAATGATGATCCCGAGCACGGTGACGCTGATCCCATCGTATATCATCGTGCTCGAGCTAGGGCTTGTAGATTCCATTAGCGGTTTGATCTTGCCCTTCATCTTTGGAAGCGCTTTGGGGACGTTCTTGGTGCGCCAGTACCTTATGAGCATCCCCGGTGATTTAGAAGATGCGGCAAAGATTGATGGGGCAGGCTACTTCACCATCTGGACCCGGGTGATGCTCCCCATGTCCAAGCCTGCTCTCGCCACAACCGCGGTGATGACTCTGGTCAGCCAGTGGAACAGCTTAGTGTGGCCCCTTATAGTCATCCAAAGCGACCGCTGGAAAGTGCTCTCCGTGGGTTTGGCAGACTTCAGGCTGTACCGCAACATCCAGTGGAACACCATGATGGCTGCGGTGGTAACGGCTACTTTACCTATGATTATCATCCTCTTTATGGCACAGCGTTTCTTCATTCAAGGGATTCAGTTCTCTGGGATGAACAAGTAGGAAACACACAAACACAGGCCCGGCAGCTGCCGGGCTTTGTCGTGTTCAGTGAGGGGGCTTTACAACAGTCCCGTCCTCTATTATAATAGTAACGGTTATAAATACTAAAAAGAGATGGAGGAATGCACATGTCACTCATCGGCAAGGAAATCAGCGACTTTCAAGTGAAGGCCTTCGTAGAAGGCGAGTTTAGAGATATCAGCAAGGCAGACCTGTTGGGTAAATGGTCGGTCATGGTCTTTTATCCTGCGGATTTTACGTTTGTATGCCCAACAGAGCTGAGCGATTTAGCAGGCCTCTACGAAGAGTTCCAGAGCATCAACACTGAGGTCTATGCCGTGTCCACCGACAGCCACTTTGTCCACAAGGCCTGGTACGATGCCTCGGAAACCATCAGGCAGGTGAAA
Source organism: Peptococcaceae bacterium 1109 (assembly GCA_001028815.1). Lineage (GTDB taxonomy): Bacteria > Bacillota > Limnochordia > Darwinibacteriales > Darwinibacteriaceae > 1109. The sequence goes on along the minus strand of LDJB01000002.1, from coordinate 85,767 downwards.
TATCCCATGCTTGCAGACCCAACAGGCAAGCTCTGCCGGGAGTTTGGGGTTTACATAGAGGATGAAGGGATGGCTTTGCGGGGCAGCTTCGTGATTAACCCGGAAGGCAAGGTCGTGGCGTACGAAATCCATGACAACAGCATTGGCCGAGATGCCAGGGAACTCCTCCGCAAGGTGCAGGCCGCGCAGTTTGTCGCGGAAAATGGCGACCAGGTCTGCCCTGCAAATTGGCGCCCAGGGTCGGCTACCCTCAAACCAGGGATTGATTTGGTAGGTAAGCTATAAACATACAGCAATTATGCAAGGGTCACTGAAAGGTGGCCCTTTTTCTATTCCACGCTGCAGCTCAAAGGACTCACCCCAAGGAGCAGGGAAGGCGTGGTATGTGCCGAAAGGAGTACAGCAAAGTGCTACGGAGGGACGGCGGAAAACAACCAAGGATAGGGGTGGATGGAGTGCGGGCTTTAGTTTTGCGGGAATACCACAAGTTAAGCTACGAAGAAGTACCTACACCAGTCTGCGGGCCTGATGACGTGCTCGTGGCTGTGAAGGCTTGCGCGATTTGCGGCAGTGATGTGCACGGGGTAGATGGAAGCACAGGCAGGCGCCAGCCGCCTGTGATCATGGGGCATGAAGCTTCTGGGATTGTGGCAGAAGTGGGGAGCAATGTGACGGGGTTTGCGGTGGGCGGCCGGATTACCTTCGATTCCACCATCTACTGCGGCCAGTGCAGCTACTGCCGGCGAGGCCAAGTGAACCTCTGCGATAACCGTCGAGTCTTGGGGGTTTCCTGCGGGGATTACCGGCAAGATGGGGCCTTTGCGGAGTATGTGGCTGTGCCTGTCCACATCTGCTATCCGCTCCCAGAGGAGCTGTCCTTTGAAGAAGGGGCGCTGGTAGAACCGGTGTCCATTGCAATCCACGGGGTGAGCCGGGCGCCCTTATCCCTAAATGACACGGCTCTAGTGGTGGGAGCGGGGACCATCGGCCTCTTGATTATCCAAGCACTCCGCACAGCAGGCTGCGGCCAGATCATTGCTGTGGACATTGATGCCGGGAAGTTCTCCTTAGCAGAGAAATTCGGCGCTACAAGCTGCCTGAAGGCGGATCAGGATGGGCTCTTGGCACATATCTTTGAGCTTACTGGTGGCCAAGGGGTAGATGCAGCCTTTGAAGCAGTGGGAATCGGGCCAACCGTAAACCTTGCGGTTGAGGCCACACGGAAGGGCGGCCACCTAGTCTTAGTGGGCAACGTCAGCCCCAAGGTAGAGCTGCCTTTACAGGCTGTTGTTACTCGGGAGCTCACTCTTCACGGCTCCTGCGCTTCTAGTGGGGAGTATCCCTTGTGCTTAGACCTTATGAAGCAGGGGCGGATCAGCGTCAAAGAGCTGATCAGCGCCACTGCACCTCTAAGGGAAGGTGATGGGTGGTTTAGGCGGCTTTACAACCGGGAGCCTGGTTTGATGAAAGTGGTCCTTAATCCGTGACCTTTATATCGATGGAAAGGAGTGAGGAAGATGGGGAAGATTAGAACGGGCATCATTGGCTGCGGCAAAGGGGCTCACCTCCACGCTCAGGCCCTAAAGAGCGTCCCTCAGTCAGAGTTTGTTGGCGTGTACAGTAGAAGTCCAGAAACGGCTAAGGCCTTCGCCGAGCAATACGGCGTAAAAGCCTACGCCAGCATAGCAGAGATGGCCGCAGCTGGGGGGATCGAAGCGGTAGTAATCTGCACTCCGCACCCCGCCCACGCCGAAGGGGCAGTGCAGGCTTGTGAGGCGGGGATGCACGTCTTAGTGGAAAAGCCTTTGGCCGCCTCCCTCCGGGATTGCGATGCCATCATTGAAGCGGCAGAGCGCCACGGAGTTACCCTTGGCACTGTAAGCCAGCGGCGCTTTTACCCCTCCGCGCTGAGGGTGAAGCAGGCTATCGATGGGGGAAAGATCGGTACACCCATTCTGGGGACGGTGACCATGCTCGGCTGGCGAGATGAAGAATACTACAAATCTGACCCGTGGCGAGGCTCCTGGGAAGGGGAAGGGGGAGGCGTTTTAGTCAATCAGGCCCCCCATCAACTAGACTTGCTCCAGTGGTACATGGGCCCTGTGGAGGAAGTCTTCGGCTTCTGGGCTAACCTTAACCACCCGTATATTGAAGTGGAAGATACGGCAGTTGCAGTGCTTAGATTTAGAAACGGCGGCCTGGGGAATATTGTGGTGAGCAACTCCCAAAACCCTGCGCTGTATGGCAAGGTACATGTCCACGGGAGTAACGGCGCATCCATCGGCGTGCAGACGGACAGCGGGGCCATGTTTATTGCAGGGATGTCCGGCATCACTGAACCGCCTATCAACGATCTATGGACCATTAAGGGCGAAGAGCATCTTCTGAAGAAGTGGCAGGAAGAGGACAGTGCCTTCTTTGCAGGGATCGATGCCACAACCTACTTCCACGGAAAGCAGATCGAAGATTTCCTGCAGGCGATTCTCGATGGCACAAAGCCCTTAGTTGATGGAGAGGAAGGACGGAAGACGGTGGAGATCTTTACCGCTATCTACCGCTCCAACCGGGATAGACGGCCTGTAAACCTCCCCCTTGAGCCTGAGGGTGGCGGTGATCTCGACGGAAGGCGGAAATAATGCTTGTTCTTCAGCGGTGCATGATATGCTCTGTTGCAGTGTCGAAGCAAGAGAGCGTGTATAGGCGATTATTGGCTACCCGCCGCTACTTGGTCCTGGGGATAGACTACAGCATAGTATTTGGAAAAGGACGGCGAAGGCAACAGCCTTTTCCGGGCCAGCATGTCCGACCAAATCTTGTTAGCGTCATTGTCCGAAATGAGTCCGGCTTCGTACGCCTTGCCTAAGAAATAGCCTGTGGTCATTCGCGGGAGATTGTACTCCCTTACATAGTAGCTAATATCAGAGATGTTGTTGCTGGCAATGATGCCATTATGGGCTCTCGCAAGGACTAGGGCCGCTGCTTCGCCTTTTCCTATTGGTTTCAAGCCAGGTAAGGGCTTGGTCGTCATTTGCTTGAACAGAGCGGCCTCTTCCGTACCAGTCATAATATCCATAGTCTCGACATGACCAACGCTGAGCAGATTGCGAGCGCGCTGTCCTAAGTGAGGTACCGATGGGTTCAGCAGTTCGCCCATAACCGCTTGCGGCAAGATGAGGCGCCCGAGCTTTAGCTTAACGAGGAGATCCTCTCTCTTTACCCACAAAAATGCGGATATACAATCTGTGTCGAAGAAGATCATCTAGTCGTACCTCTCTTCCTCAGGGCTTGTCCCATAGACAATATCGCCACGGAACGCATCAAGCAAGAGTTCCTCGTATTTCCCTGTGCTGACCAGTCCTTTCTCCTTAAGGAGTTCTGCCAGGGCAACATACCTACCGTAGGTTGTGTACTGGCTATCTTCAGGGGTAGGCAGATACAGATCTATTGCATATCCGAGCTTCCGGGCAGAAGCTCGGATGTTTGTTTCCATTGCCGCTGCCGTCTCAGGGGTAAGATATCCCTCCTTCATGAGCCGCACCAATGTGGCTTGCCGGCTTAGGCCGAAGTATTGCTCAATGCGCACCACGTCCTCTAGAGTGAGCTCTTTTATCCCGTTCCTTAGTTTGCTGTGGATGAAGCTGCGCAGTGCACCATAGGGCGCCAGCATGAACGATGCGAATGTATTGGCTTCTCGTTCTACTGTCTCAATGCCCTGCAAGTCTTTGTAGCAAACTCTAACGGCAAGTTCATCGTCATAAAACATATGGTACAACTCGTGGGCAGCGGTGAACCGCTGGCGGCCATAGGTTAATGCGGAGTTGATACCAATCAGTTTGACATCGCCAGACTTGATGCAGATCCCGCTGATTCGATCGCTCATGGGGAAAAACGTGAGTGTCATTTCGTTGTGGTTAGTGATCAAACGGAATATGTCAATGGGCGAGCTAGCATCAGCGCCGAACTGTTCTCGCAAACTAACGGCCTCGTTATTCAGCTGAATGTCTGGTTTCATTGCTGCACCTCCCTAAGCAAGGCTTCCATGAAGCGCAAGTTCAAAGCCAACTTATTCATGGTGGCGATGACGGCTAGGTCTTCATCTTGGATTTCTGCAGCGCGCATTGCAATTGGGAGTGGCGAAACATCACCATCAGCATCGGCGAGTGCATCGAGAGAACACCCGAAGAGTTCAGCCGCTTTCATGAGTAGTTCCATGCTGAACTCGCGCTCCTGGTTTTCAAACTTTGAGACGTAGCTCTGGTCCACCCCTAAGTACCTGGCAACCTGCGCCTGGGTGAATCCCACAATCTCCCTGACTCTTCTGAAATTAACTCCCAAATGAGTATGCATATCTTCGCCTCCTCTGGATATTAGTCTATCATTGCTGTGTCATAATGTAAAGAGGAAGATGGCAACCCTGATATGACAAATATGACTTCAAACATTACCCTCAGCGCGTGCCCTGTTGCGGGCTAGCTAAGGATACTGGAGGACAGGATTCTTAGCATAAGGAATAGAAACAGGTTGTTGGTGCCTTGCAACACGTTTCTCCGAAATGACGGGTAGAAGTGGAGAGGCTCGATGCCTGACTTGCTGTGAAAAGAGGAGTTCCTACATAAACGAGGAGGTGCTCACCGGGATCGCCTTGATCCCGCAAAGATATGGAGCTAACCATTCAAATCCATCCCCACGATGTGCGTGATGAGGGAGGAGAAACCGTAGTCCGGAATATCCTGGAGAGGGCGCACATCCGCACCATCATCGCGGAAACAGGTACCCTGGAAGAGCGCCATCCCTATCCCCGTGGCGAGTTGGAACACAACCCAGTTCACAAAGTGGTCTATACTGATGCGTGCTTTGAAATCCCAGGAAGTGCAGGCTGGTTCAGCAGCCTACCCTTTAGGCCCCGCCTTTCTCCCCAAGCCCAGGCTGGGGAAGACTACGTGCAGGCCGTTGCTGAAGCCGCGCAAAGGCAGGGCGCTGAAGTGCTCCCGTGGGTTAAGGCACTGAATGCTGCCTTTGAGGGAGATATTGAATCTGCTTGCGTGCGGACCTTTACCGGCGAGCCCATTCCCACGTGGCTGTGCCCTAACAATCCCTTGACTGAGGTTTACGTGCGGAGCTTAATCATCAACATGATGGAGCGCTACCGGAGCCGAGCTGTCTTGGTGGACCGCCTGCGCTATCCCGATTGGAGCGGGGCCACCGTTTCCATCCGGCGCATGCTCACCTGTTTTTGCCCCACTTGTGTAACGGGTATGGAAGAAGCAGGCATCGACCTAAGTGCCCTTAGCAAGCTCTTGGAGGAGTTCTTGCAGGATCTCCTCATCCTAGAGGAGCTCCTCGAAGACGCAGCGTCCTCCCAGGTTCTCCAGGCGTGGCTTCAGTTCCGGAACGGGAGCATCACTCGCTTAGCGGAACGGATTTGGGACGCGGTAAGGGCGTGGCGTACGGAGAGAGGCGCTCACTCCGCTTATTGGCTTAATCTGTGGCCCCCGTCCTTTGCTCCTCTCTTGGGCCAGGATTATGCTGCCCTCGGAAAGGCCTGCGAAGGTGCGAAACACTTCCCCTACCACAAGCTAGGGGGCGGGGCCGATTTGGCAGCCTTTGTGAAGGCGTTAGCTGGGGAGGACTCAAAGGAAAGGCAGGAAAGGGTGTTTCAGCTCCTCACCCATCTCCTGAAGTTGGGAACCATCAGCTTCCAAGAGTATCAGGAAAAGGGCCTCCCCGTATCCTTTGTGGCAGACCAAACAAGGTGGGGGAAGGAACGCTTTGGAAGAAGCAAAATCTTCACCGGCATCCAGATCTGGGATATTCCTGAGGAAGAGATCAAAGACACTATCGCCCAAGCCCTGCAGGGCGGAGCGGACGGCCTATTCTTCTACTGCTACGGCTGGGCAACGCTCAAAGCCTTAGATTCAGTGGGCGGGGTTTTGCGAAGTATGGAGTAAGTACGAAGAGAGGCTCAAGGGGCCTCTCGTTCGCGTGTCCGGCATGTCAACCGACAGACAGTTTGAAAGGAACCGCGCTCCTCAAACCAGAGCTCACCACAGTTAGGCCATCGGAATTTTTGCTTTTGCCAATAACAAAATGCCAACTTGCGGTTGACATGGAAGACATCTCCGGTTAATATAAAATCAAGTACTATTTCGTGGTGTTAGTTCATATACACATTTCTTAATGAACCATGATTTGTAAACGATTACTCGTGTGTGCACCTAGCTTTCTCGAGGGCACAAGGTTTCTCTGGAAAGGGGGCGCAGGTCATGTCTTCCATTGGATAGGCTGGTGGGCAAGGTGCAGACACTAGTTGGATTTTTTTGTCGCCTCTCTGTAAACGATTACAAGATGGGAATGATGCTCCATGATTCACACGGTTTCCGGAACGCCCAGTAAACAGCCCTTGCGTTACTTTTGGCGGGTGTTGGCCCATGCCTTTATAATTCTCTTGGGTGTAGCCTACGTTTTCCCGATCTACTGGATGCTCATCACCTCCTTTAAGGCTCCCCGGGAGGTTATGGCTTGGCCCCCAACATTTTGGCCGCAAGAGTTTACATTGGCAGCTTACAAGGAAGTCTTAGAAGTGTTTATGTTTGACCGGTGGTTTTTTAACAGCACATTTGTGGCGGTTGTGGTGACACTGATGGTGTTGGCTGTAACCAGCCTAGGGGCTTTTGCCTTTGCTTTCTATCGCTTCCCGGGCGAAAAGGCGCTATTCCTCTACATCCTGTCTACCTTGATGGTACCAATCCATATTCGCATGATTCCATCCTTCTTGCTGGTGCGCGGGCTTGGGTGGGTGGAAACCTATCAGGGCCTGATTATACCGCAGGTTGCCGCCCAATGTGCACTGGGCATATTCCTGTTGCGGCAGTTCTACACAGGGGTTCCCCGGGATTTAGTGGACGCAGCTCGGATCGATGGGTGTCGGGAGTATCAAGTCTTTCTAAATGTGGGACTGCCCTTGGTTAAGCCGGCCCTGTTCGCCCTTGGGATCTTCGTGTTTGTGGCTGCCTGGAATGATTTTGTCTGGCCATTGCTGATGGTCCAGGGGGAGCAGATGAAGACACTCACTTTAGGCCTTTTGGGAATGTCCGATGTGACCGCGGAGCAGATTGGCCTAACTTGGCCACAGAAAATGGCCGGTGCAACTCTGGTCGTGATGCCCATTGTCTGCGTTTATGTGTTTTTTAGAAACCTGTTTGTACAAGGTGTTACTCTCTCAGGTCTGAAGGGCTGAGCCCTAATATAAACACAAGGAGGAGTTAATGTGTTGCGTAGGCATCGAGTGATTGTTGGTTTGCTGTTGGCACTGATGTGCGGCGTACTCTTCGCAGGCGTCTTGCACGCTCAAGAAAAGGTGGAACTGACCATGTCGGTCTGGGGTATGCCGTGGGAAGACAAGTTGTATACGGATTTTGCGATTCCCCAATTTGAGGCCAAGTACCCCCATATCAAGGTAACCTTCGTCAGGTTTGAAGACTACTGGAACCAGATTCTGATCCGCCATGCGGGTGGAACTGCGCCAGACGTAATGCGGAATGCGGACGAATCATACGGTGAGATGAGAATTCGCGGCGCCTTGTTGCCTCTCACGGACTACGTTGAAAAGGCAGGCTTGGACCTGTCCGATTTCCACCAAATCGCCATCGATGCGCTCACGGTAGATGGGGAACTGTGGGCACTACCGCAAGACCTGTCCCCAAGAAACCTGCTTTACTACAACAAGGCCATGTTCGATGAGGCAGGCATTCCTTATCCAACCGCCGACTGGACCTTAGATGATCTGGTGGAAGCAGCTAAGGCACTTACAGTGGGTAGCCGCCCCCGTATTCAGCGCTATGGCCTCACATGGTCCGAAGCCCATTTCCTGTCCACCGCCATGCTAGGGTTTGGCGGTAGGCTGTGGGATGAGAACGGGATGTGCGATGTCACTTCGCCCGAAAACGCAGCTGGCCTGAAATGGGTACAGTCTCTAGTCTTTGAACACGAAGTTTCTCCGAACTATCTGGAAGTAGACCCGGGCAATACGTTAGATCTCTTCAAGGGTGAGCGTTCCGCCATGCACATTGACGGTGGTTGGAGTATTCCGTCGGTGGCAAGAGATGTTCCCGATCTGGATTTCGGCGTTGTGCCTCTGCCACAGCCATTGAACACTGTCTTGGGCCAATGCATCTGGACAATGAGTTCCCAGACAAAGCATCCGGATGAGGCGTGGCTGTTGATCGAGTTCCTCTCGAGCTTTGATGTGTTGCGGGAATACTGGCAGCTGACTTGGGTAGCCGCACCTGCCCGGCTTTCCATCATTTTCTCTGACCACTTCCAGAACATCACTGGGGTAGAGGGACATGTGCCGGCCATCACAGATCCACAAAGACTTGAGGATCTTACCGGGTTCTGGAATACCCTCATCGGCGATAGCCGGTTTACTCAAGACCACGTCCATCCATACTATGGTGTCCTGAAGAACAGCTTCCTGGAACCCTATTCTGATGAGCTGTTTGGCAGAACACCTGGTGATGTAGAGCGCATTCTCCAGGAAATTGAGGATGGAGTCAATCAGGAAATCGCAGCATTCTAATTTGCTGAAATCGATGTCTTGCGGCATGGGCGGAGCGTTTTCGCCCGCCCATGCCAATGGGCGCAAGGGGGTAAAAAGGTGTCATTCTTGACGAAGTCCCTGAAGGCGAGAGGGTACAACCTCAATGAAGTGAAATGGGCCTACATCTTTCTCTTCGGCGCCGTGGCTCTAGTCACTGTTTTCGTGATTCTACCCATGATCGCTACATTTGTCTTGGCCTGGTTTCGCTACGACGGCATTCGTTCTCCCGTGTATGTCGGCCTAGACAATTTCCAACGGGTGCTGAAAGACTCACATACCTGGCGAGGGCTGTGGTTGACTCTGTACTATATGGCTGGTACATTGCCTGTCACCCTCATAATTGCCTTCACTATTGCCGTCATTCTTGATGAGAAGTGGTTCCGGGGTAAACAGCTGGCATTGGCCACATTCGTGACTCCGTATGTATTGCCCTTTGTAGGTGCTGGATTTATCTGGGTTTGGCTCATGAACCCCATGATGGGTGTACTGAATTACGTGGTCGAGTCTTTGGGCGGGCCAATGCTTTATTGGTTCCGAGACACAGCTACCGCCATGCCAAGCATATGGATTACTGCTAACTGGAAGTTTGTAGGCTGGTTTCTGATTCTCTACGTGGCCGCGCTGGCAAATGTGCCGGTACAACTATATGAAGCGGCCAAAATCGATGGCGTTAGTAATAAACTGCAGGAGATTTGGTACATCACTTTGCCCCTAACGCGGCCCACCACCTTTTTCTTGACGATTATGGGGATGATCGGTGCTTTCAGTGCCTTTGATATCGTGTATATCACTACTCAAGGGGGGCCTAACAATTCCACGAGGCTGCTTGTGAACTACATATATGAGCTGGCCTTTGTACGAAACCGCTTCGGCGATGGTTCTGCCGCCGCTTTCTTCTTGTTCCTAGTTATGTTGGCTGTTACCGCCCTTATCTGGCAGTATTATACCAGAAGAATCGAAGACTAGATAAGTTGAGGAGGATGATCAATGGCTTTAGGAAGTTCACTCCGGGAATTGAGTTTGCGGCGCCACGGTAGAAGAAAACGGGTTTCCAGCTACGATCAAACCGGTGGAAACTCAGATTTCTTCCTAATTGAACCGGGCGAAAAGCGTACCATTGCTCAGATTCAGGGTGCCGGGAAGATCACCCACATCTGGATCACAACGGCCCCTGCAGATGATACTGAGGAACTCTATCTGCCGCGGAAAATCGTGATCCGTATGTATTGGGATGGGGAGGAAAATCCCAGTGTACAAGCACCCTTAGGTGATTTTTTTGGACTCGGCCACGGCATAACCAAGAACTATTCCTCCGCACCTCTTAATATGAGCCCACAGGACGGGAAGGCCCTGAACTGCTACTTTCCAATGCCCTTTGCTTCTCAGGCTCGGGTGGAGATCGAATGTCAGGCGCAACGCCCCATTAAGTTCTACTTCTATGTGGACTATGAGGAATATGACGAGCTTCCCCATGATGAGCTGCGGTTTCACGCACAGTGGAACTTCGAACGACTGACCAAAGGTGTTGACGACAGTGACATTACAAACGAATACTACTGCTTTGGTGGTTCCAACGTCACTGGTGCGGAGAACTACGTCATTCTCAACGCCGAAGGCCGCGGTCACTATGTGGGCTGCAACTTGAACATCCATAATCAGAGGTTTACCGATAAGTGGAACTGGTATGGTGAAGGCGATGACATGATTTTCATCGACGGGGAACCCTGGCCACCTAGCCTCCATGGTACGGGCACAGAGGATTACTTCAACACAGCGTGGTGTCCCACACAGGAATTCTGTACACCCTACCATGGCATTATCTTAGGCGGTGGGCCCAACTGGTCTGGTAAGGTCAGTATGTACCGTTACCATATTGAGGATCCCATCATGTTTAGTAAGTCGATTCGCGTAACCATCGAACACGGGCACAACAATCACCGCAGTGATGATTACTCCAGTACTGCCTATTGGTACCAAACAGAACCACACCTACCTTTTGCTGAGATGCCTGATGTCAAGGACAGACTGCCTCTCCCTGATATTCAGCCTCTCAATCGTCAGGAGACGAAGAAGATCTTTGGAATCTGAGTGTAGAGAACTCTCAGTTTGCGCTAGGGGATGAACTTGTGGGAGCCACCATAAAAGACGTAGCCAAGCATGCGGGTGTATCCACCGCTACCGTATCCCGGGTCCTAAATGGCTGCCCAAACGTGAAGGAGCATCTGGTGAAACGGGTTCGGAGTTCAATCATTGCTTTGCGGTACCGGCCCAATTCCGCGGCACGCAGCTTAAAGACGAAAAAGACAAATACCATCGGGATCCTTGTGCCGGACATCTCCAACCCGTACTTCATGCAGATCTCAAAAGCCATCGAAGATGTACTAGCACCCCACGGGTTCAGTCTGATTTTTGCCAGTTCAGATGAAGAGAGCCATAAAGAAGCAAGGCTGCTAGAGGTTTTGTCTGAATACAGGGCGGATTGCCTTGTAGTAGCCACAGCTGGTGGAAATGACGAGCTACTGCGGGAGCTTAATGACAAGGGTCCGCCCGTTGTCTTGGTAGACCGCCTACCCCAGGCCCTAGCGGAGGAGATGGACTATGTGGTGGAGGACAACTACGATGCCTCCTACAGGTTAGCGCTTCACTTCGTCACGGAAGGGGCGCGCACCTTCGGCCTAATTCACGGTCCATTGACCGCCACTACTGCTTACCAGAGGGCCCAGGGCTGCCATGCTGCTTTGGCAGAAGAACTGATTCCTAGGGCTAATATTAGAGAATTCTATGGCGACTTCTCCAAAGATGCGGGCCGGGAGGGAGTAAGGCAACTCCTCGCCTCTGATCCGCCCGATGCCATCTTGGCTCTGAACAACTCCATGGCCTGGGGTGCTTTTGCGGAACTGACCCAAAACAAGTTCAGAATTGGGGAGGACATTTTGCTGGGGTCCTATGGCGTGGTTGAAACGGGTCCACTCCATCCGTGTCCACTTCCCTATGTGGACCAAAACCCTCGGAAGATGGGAGAACGGGTGGGGGATGTGGTATGTCAGCGGTTGGTGAAGCGCACCCCAGGCCCAATCACATATGTTATGCAGCAGCAGCTAATAATCGACATATGACAGGTACTAGGAGAGGAGGGAAACCTGTGGAAGTGTTCGATCTAATTCGAGCTGCCATCAACACGGAAGCGGAAGCAGTTAGCCGCTTAACCGCCCAAGTGGACGCCCAGTATGCAGTGGCCGTGGAGTGTATGCTGAATTGCGAAGGCAAAGTCATCGTTACAGGAGTGGGGAAATCGGGGATTATCGGTCGGAAAATTGCCGCCTCCCTATCCAGCACCGGTACTCCGGCTTATTTTCTGCACGCGTGTGAAGCTGTGCACGGCGATTCAGGTACCGTTGAAAAGGAGGATGTGGTCATCCTCATCTCCAACAGCGGCGAAACCAGTGAGGTTCTGAACCTCTTGCCTATCCTTGAGGAGATTGGTTGTCAGACAATCGCCATTACATCAGGACGGGATTCTACTTTAGCAAGATTATGTGACATCGCACTGGTGTACGGCTATGAACGGGAGGCGGATCACCTTAATCTCGCTCCCACAACCAGCGCCGCCTTAACGCTTGTGATAGGGGACGCTCTCGCGGTCGCCTTATCCATTCTGAAGGGATTTGACCAAGCGTCGTTTTACTTATATCATCCTGGAGGCAGTTTAGGAGAGAAGCTAGGGTCGCTGGTCCAGAAGAAAAGCAGCGAAACAGGTGACGTAAGTGGAGAGCTTGAGGACCAATAAACCGAAGGTTCTAGTAATCGGAAGTTTTATGATGGACTTGGTGGTCCGTACGCCCCGGGTGCCCGAGACGGGCGAGACCATCATCGGGACAAGTTTTCACCGATTTCCATGTGGTAAGGGAGCCAACCAAGCGGTTGCGGCAGCGAGACTAGGCGCCCAGGTAAAGATGGCCGGTAAGGCTGGGGCCGACGTGTTCGGTGACCATTGACGAGTCAGGCAGCAACCGCATTGTGGTGGAGCCAGGTGCCAACCTAAAATATGGGGTAGAGGATGTGAAACAGATCCATCACATTATCCGCGCAGCAGACGTTGTCTTGTTGCAGTTGGAGATTCCCTTGGAGACCGTGTCCCATGCCGTAGAGATGGCTTCCAGGTATAAGGTGCCTGTTACCCTCAACCCAGCCCCTGCCCAGCCTCTTAGTGAAGAAACCTTGCGCAACGTCAGTTGCCTAACTCCCAATGAAACGGAAGCAGAGATGTTAAGCGGAGTGAAAATCACGGACCTGAATACTGCACGAGCAACCGTTTCTCGGCTTCTGGAGATGGGCGTGACCCGGGTGGTTATTACCCTCGGAGAAGATGGGGCCCTGTACGTGGACCAGTCCGGAACAGGCCACGTTCCAGCCTTCGCCGTAGACGTGGTGGATACCGTAGCCGCGGGAGATGCCTTCAATGCGGGGTTGGTAGTCGCACTCACGCTACACAAGCCCCTGCGTGAGACGGTACAGTTTGCCAACACAGTAGGGGCCTTAACAGTCACCAGGCACGGAGCGATCCCGTCGCTGCCTAGTTTGAATGAGGTTACAGATCTCTTAGGGACTTGAGACTGTTCCCTGCGGGGCTAACAGGTGCGCTATCACTTAGACCCTCTACCACTTAAGGTAGAGGGTTTACTTTTCCGGCTTCTCGTGGCATTAGCCGCCTCTTGAGCCTTAGGCAGAGTTGCCTACTGGATTTACAGCCCATCAACTGCTTCCCGGAACTCTGCGATGATACCCCGTACCTGTTCCTGTTCTTTTCCAGTCACCACAGCACCTAGCATGAGCCCCTTCACTCCCGCTTGCACCAATGCAGGGACGTTCTCCGGGCTGATTTTCCGCTGGGTAGGTACCACCACAGGCATGCCTAGTTCCGCCAGGCGTGCATACCTAGAAACATCCCGAAGGGACAGGGGCTCTCCGTAACCCCTTGGTTCAATGACCGATGCCTCTAGAATATCCACGCCCCAGGCGTTCCAGTACGCCAGTTCCTCCACAGCGTAGGTGTAGTCCGGGGCAGCCATGATCTCCATCCCCTCAAAGCTCAGCACCTCCGGGGCATAATGGTGGGCATAGGCAGAACTGAAGCTAAAGCCCATGGCCTTGAGGGGAAGAAGATCCTCTGCAGTGACAATCCCTTCGCCCTTGGGAACAATTCCCACAGGGCGATCTCCCGCGAGGCGGAGAATCTCTTCTAGGGCAGCTCTTTCCTCCTCTAACGTTCCGAATTTGGTACCGCTGGCGCGATGAGCCACATTAATGTGCACTTTGATTACGTCCGCGCCGCCCGCCAAAGCTGCCTCAGCTAGCTTCGGGTCATTCCTGGGGAGGCTGTAAAGCAATGTGAGCTTAGACTGGTTAAGTAGTTCGCACAGGGATTTCACGCCATCATCTCCCATCTATCCTGCAGGATACGTTCACTTCGAAAATCCGCGGCCAAGGAAGGAAGGCCTTCACTTCCACTGGGGGCCAGCTGTAGAGCGGTAAGTTGGCATTTGCCCACGCCTGAAGCTTGGCCTGCACCACCGCGTTTAGTTCGTTCCAGCCCTCCGAGCTCAAGTGATGGCGGTTGCCAAACTGTGGGTTTTCTTGAATCAGCTCCGCGAGCTCCTCCCGTACAATGCGCTGGTAGGCGTAATCATCGAGGATCCTTTCCGCTAGGAACTCCAGGTGTGCAGTATGATCAAGGGTACCAGACTTTTCCCCTACTGCATAGAGCGCCCCGTGGGCAAGGCCTGTACCGATGGTGTTTCCCGCTGTGTTCCAGCCTGCATAGGCGGCCAAGGTATTAAGGCCGCGCCCTTTTAGGGCTTGGAAAAGGGCCGGGTCAGAGCCGTTGGGTTGGACTACGTCCAAGATAACGGGGTAAGAACCTCTTTCCTGGGCTGCCCGCATGTCTTGCCAGAGCTTCTCGTAATCGATGCTGGATAGCCCCATATGATCAGGTTTTTGCCACACATCGATTCCGGAAACAGAATCAGTGGGCCCCAGGACTGCTGCCCAGAGGGTGGGGCCTTTTGGAGAGTGATCCCCCAGGCCCGCAGCTCCGCTTTGCAGCCGTACGTTTTCCCCGAGGGGAACATCTTCGAACTTCGCAATATGAAGCCCGGCACCCTCTGGATAAAACGCCGTCCTCACGGACACCGGGCACTTGTGGTGTTCCTGTACCGCCCGGGCCATGAGGGTAAGGCCCCCTTCATCCGCGCCAGGATAGAGGAACACCCTTTGCTCCCAGTCCCGGGCGGGTATATGTCTCTTCAGCTCCTCCTGCTCCAAGCGGTGGGGCCCAAAGGGGTGGGCATCTTCCTGGGTGAGGGAGAGCTGGCTTAAGATGCCGTCCTTCAGCATCTGGATGGCGGCTAGGTTAACCCCATGGTTCCGCCTCCGGGCTGCGAAGTAGTTGTCCCTCACTTCCTGAGGAATGCTTTGGCTGAGCTCCTCAAGGGCTTGCTGCTCCTCGTCAGTTAAAAGGCCTTGCCTTGCTTTTGCCCAGAGCACAGAATAGCGGTTCATCTCTTCCCAATAGCGGGCGGTGAGGTCATCATAGACAGTAATGGATGTGCGCATGATTACGTTCCATGCGAGAATGGGGAGCTGGGGGAAGAGCCTCTTCACTTCCCGGAGGAGGTTAATGCGCCTTACCGCCTCATCCTGGGAAACAGTGGGCAGCCGGGATGCGATGAGCCCGCCGTAGGCCAGCATATCCAAGGACACGATCAGGCAATCTACCTTGCCCGCGACAAGAAACAGCCACTCCTTAAGCCTGGAGTAATCCCCTGGCGTCAGGAACGTGCCCAGGGCTTCCCGGGGCGGCTGCACAACTTCTGCCCCCACGATCCGGGCCATGCGCCCAGGGAAGATGCTGGTGCAGGGGCGGTCATCTAGGGGAATAAAGCCGATGCGAAGCATTTATGCCTTCTCCTTCAGCACATGATTGGCCCCTAAGGTAGATTCCCTTGCCACCAAGTGGGGCTGGAGGTAGACCTGGACAGGCCCAACGATGCTTTCTTCCAACTCGTCCAGGAGAATCCGGGCCGCGAGGTAGCCCATGGCTTCCTTCTCGACGCGCACAGAGCTTAAGCTGGGGTAGATGTGGCTGGCAAGGTCGATGTCGCTGTAACCCACAACCCCTACTTCCTCAGGGATGGGCACCCCTTCTTCCTGCAGAGCCCGGAGCACTCCCGCAGCCATCCAGTCTGTGGCCGCGAAAATCCCTGTGCGGCCCTTGGGCAGGCGGGGGATGAGCTCCTTTGTGGCAGCATATCCACCCTGCTGGTTGATGTCCCCAGTGAAGATCTGTTCCTTGGATAGGCTAAAGCCCGCGCCTTCGATGGCCTCCTTAAAGCCTTGCAGGCGGTGGGCAAAGGTATTAGTGCGCAGATCCCCGCCGAGGAAGATAAAGTGTTCGTAGCCGAGGCTAATGAGGTGTTCCCCCGCTTCCCTGCCGCCGGTGTGGTTGTCGGAGATCACTGCGCTGAGGCTCTGGTAGTCATTGAGGTAGCGCCCGATAAACACCGCAGGCAGAGTTTGGGCAAGGCGCCTGACAACCTCATCATCAATGGGGATTCCCCCTACGATGATGCCGCACACCCTTTCCTGGGCAACCATATCTGGGAGGGGGCCGCTAGCCCGTCCGTCAAAGCTCTCCAATAAGAGGGGCCTGCCAAAGCCCTTGAGGAGTTCTGCCGCGCCTTTGATGACTTCTGCGAAGAAGGTGTCGGAAGCTAGGTCTCCCAAGGGATTGGCAATGAGCATGCCTACGGGCTTTTGCTCATTGCGGCGCACAATCGCCCGGATTTTCGCCTTCGTTTCCTCGGCGATGCGAGGATGGTCCTGGAGGGCACGGGTGACAGTGGAGGGGGATACCCCTGCCAGCCGGGCGATTTCACGAACAGTAAGTTTGCGCATGGTCCTTATCCTTTCAGTCCTGTTGTAGCAATACCTTGTACGAAGTATTTCTGTCCAAAGATGAAGATGGTGATCACAGGCAGCGTCACCACCAAGGTCGCGGCCATGAGCGATCCCCAGTTCACCGTGAACTGGCTTTGGAAAATCTGGAGGCCCAGCTGGACAGTGCGCATATAGCGGGATGAGGTGACCACCAGGGGCCAGAGGAAGTCATCCCAGGAACCGCTGAACACGAAGATGGACAGCGTCGCCAAGGCCGGTTTGCTTAAAGGGAGGAAGATCCGCCAGTAGGTCCCAAACTCCCCTGCCCCGTCAATCTTCGCGGCATCGGTGAGCTCTTGGGGGATGCTCTGGAAGAACTGCCGCATTAAGAACACCCCAAAAATGTTAATCAAGTGAGGCAGCATGAGCCCTAGGTGGGTGTCTATCAGGCCTGTGCCTCCTTGCCCGAAGAGGTTGTTGCCCCCTGCTAAGGGGAAGCGGCGCACCGAGATAAACAGCGGCACTAAGCGTACGTGGATTGGGATCATCATGGTGCCCAAAAGTGCCATGAAGATCACGTTCTTCCCATAGAAGTCCATGCGGGCAAAGGCGTATCCCGCGAGGGAGCAGAAAAACAGGTTGGAGATGACCGTTACTCCCGTGACGATGAAGCTGTTTAGAAAATAGCGGGAGAAGTCCGTATAGCGAAACGCGTTGATGTAGTGCTCAAAGGTAAGGGTGGAAGGAATCCACACCGGCGGATAGGCAAAAAGTTCATGATTGGGCTTCAGGGAACTTAAGACCATCCACAGGAAAGGAGCCCCCATGACAACGGACACTGCGATGAGGACGGTATAGATCACCACTTGCTGAAATGCCTTGTGCCGTTTGTAAGACATAGTTTCGCCTCCCCTCACTCAGTTCCCTGGAAGAACTTCATGTTTACCACGCTCAAGGTGAAGATGATGCCGAACAAGATGAAGGCCACTGTGGAGGCTTCACCCATGCTGTAGTACTGGAACGCCCGCTGGTAGATGAGGAACCCCACGGTGGTTGTGGAATCGAGGGGCCCACCGCCAGTCATGGCATAGATTTCCCCAAAGGTCTGGAAGGTGGAGATGGTCCCCATGATAAGGATGTAAATGGTCACAGGCCTCAGGCTAGGCCAAGTGATGGAAAGAAACTTCCGCCACGGGGAAGCGCCATCGATCTCCGCAGCTTCGTAGAGGTAAAGGGGAATGCCCTGCAGCCCCGCGAGGTAAATCACCATGTTCCAGCCTACGCCCTTCCACACCCGCATAATCACCAAGGAGTGGAGAGCAAGCCTAGGATCGCCCAGCCAATCGATGGGGCCGATGCGGAAGGGCTCTAAGATGAGGTTGATGAGGCCGATATTGTAATCATAGAGCCACAGCCAGATCATGCTCACCGCGATGATGGAAGTGACCACGGGAAGGTAGTAGACAGCCCTGAAGAACGCGATCCCCCGCACGGCCCGGTTGACCAAGAGGGCCAGGCCCAAAGAGATCGCGATATTGAGGGGCAGCACCTCTAATGCGTATTGGGCAGTGTTCTTGAGGGATGTCCAAAACACAGGATCGTCCGTGAGTACCCGGACGTAGTTCGCCAGGCCAATAAACTGAGGGGGCGTGAGCATGTTGTACCGGGTGAAACTCAAGTAGAGTGAGGCAAACATGGGCCCGAAGTTAAAGGCAATAGCATAGATCAGGACTGGCGCGATGAAAAGGTATGCTGTGAGCATGGTCCGGCGGCGTCCTTTGTTCTTCCAATAGTAGAGAAATCCCCGCATGGGAAACCCCCTTTCCACAGAAAACGAGAGAGGGGATTCCTCCCTTGGGGAGGAATCCCACCTGTGTGTTACTCAGCTAAGAGGCGGTTCACTTCCTTAGCAGCCTCATCCAGGGCTTCCTGAGGGCTCATGACGCCCCGCATGGCCCGCTCCAGGTAGCGGCTGACAATATCCCTGATCTGCACCCACTTTGGATGATTGGGGTTGCCCCGGCCGAACTGCATGGCTTCCACGTAGACCTTGAGGTTGGGGTCTTCCGCGATAAACTCCGCTTCAGCAAGGGATACCCGGGGTGGCAGAGTGGCCATGGCCTGGTTGATCTTCTCTAAGGAATCCGCGGAGAGAAGGTAGGACATTACCCGCCAGGCTTTCTCCTTGTCCACTGTATGACGGGACATCATGAACCCAGAGAAGGAGTAGAGCGTATCTTGGGTGACGTGTTTTGTGGGAAGGGCAACGCGAATTTCCGGATAGACTTCGGGGGAATAGGTCTTAATCTGGGCTAGGACTCCTGGTACTTCGAAGATCATGCCTACCAAATCTGCGGCGATGGGTGAAACGTTGCCTACAGGCTGGGCGGTGCGCACATCGCTCGCGCCGTGGGTGTAGATGAAGTCTACCATAAACTGCAGTGACTCCACACCTTCAGGGCTGTTAAAGGCCGCTTGGGTACCATCTTCTGTGAGGAAAGCGCCTCCAGCTTGCCAGAGGAAGGGTGCCCAGACTTGCTGCAGGTCGATGCCATCTGCGGGGAAGTCGATCCCTTGGCGGATGAAGCGATTGCCTTGCTTTACGGTGAGGGCCTTGGCTGCTTCCACCAGTTCATCCCAAGTGGTTGGGGGATTATCTGGATCGAGGCCCGCTTCCTTGAAGGTATCTGCCCGGTAAATCAAGAGGCGGCCTGCACCGAACACTGGGATGAAGTAGGTAGCATCTTTGTAGTAGCCAGAGCCCAAGGTGGCGCCAAAGTCGTCTTTGTCAGGCCAATCAGCGATGAACTCATCTAGGGGCAGCAGCTGGTTGCTCTCTACAAACTCAGCGATGGCTGCCTGGCCATGCATGAAGATATCTGGGGTGACCCCTGCGGCAAAGCTTGTGGCCAGTTTGGTAGAGAGCTCTGACCAGGGCACGAACTCCACTTCCAGCTTGATATCTGGGTTAGCGGCTTCAAAGGCAGGCACCATTTCGTCATACATGGCATCCATCAGCGCCTGGGGCGTGCCGGCAAACCACAGGCGGATGGTTGTTTGGGCAAAGCCCGCTGCACTGAGGGTCAAAATGAGGACTAAGGCCAACACAACTGACTTCCGCATTATTCGTTCCTCCTTGTATCGTTTTTTACAGAGTACCAACGAACCAAGCGACAGCAGCTTTTCCCTACCACCCCCTAGCATGAGCAATGCGTGTTGCATGATGGTACAAGCTGTTGCGTTAGTGCAACGCCGATTCCATATTTATGCTAGAATGTTAGCGCTGTTTGTGTTATTATAGGGATGAATTCTTTAAGAAAAGCAATTCTCCTTCATTGATGCACAAAAATGTACGCATTTTGCACAATATTGTGTTGCGCAAATGTTGCACATCATACATAGGGAAGGTGATCTTGTGAAGGCTGATGTTGTGGTGGTTGGCGGTGGAGTGGGAGGCTGTGCCGCGGCACTTGCAGCTGCCCGCCTGGGGAAGAAGGTAATTATGACCGAGGAAACGCTCTGGATTGGAGGCCAGTTTACATCCCAGGCCGTGCCCCCCGATGAAAACCCTTGGATTGAGCAGCGGGCCGGGACCCAGCTCTACCTTACCTTCCGGGACAAGGTGCGGGAGTACTACCGCCGGAACTATCCCTTAACCTGGGCCGCGCGGCAAGATCCAGAGCTCAATCCTGGCGGCGGCTGGGTGAGCCGGCTGTGCCACGAGCCTCGGGTAGCCCTGGCAGTGCTCTACGAAATGCTCGCACCCTACCTAGGGAGCGGCCGTATCCAAGTGCTGCTACCTTACAAACCAGTGGCAGCCCAGGCAGAGGGGGATGTAGTAAACTCGGTGACAGTCGCCCATGTTTACACCGGGGAACAGCTGACCTTAGAGGCCCCATACATCCTCGATGCCACTGAACTTGGCGACCTTTTAGAACTTGCAGAGGTAGAACATGTTATTGGTGCGGAGTCTCAAGGGCAGACAGGGGAGCCCCATGCCCTGCCAGGGGATCCAGACCCGCTAAACCAACAGGCCATCACCTTCTGCTTTGCCATGGATTATATCCCAGGGGAAGACCATACCATCCCCAAACCGGCAGAGTACGATTTTTGGCGGGACTACAAAGCAGATTTTTGGCCAGATAAGTCCTTGAGCTGGACTACTACGCACCCCATCACTTTGGAGGATTATTATCACACCCTCTTGCCTGATGGGAGCGGCAAGAACGCGCTCTTCTTGTTCCGGCAGATTGTGAACAAGGACCTGTTTGAGGAATGGGCATATGAATCAAGTGTGACCTTGGTGAACTGGCCTCAGATTGACTACTGGCTGGGGCCAATTGTGGGAGTTCCACAAGCTGAAGTAGAGCACCACTTGTATATGGCCAAACAGCTCAGCCTCTCCTTCTTCTATTGGATGCAAACTGAAGCTCCTCGTCACGATGGGGGCTACGGCTACCCTGAACTTCGCCTGAGGGGAGATATGGTGGGGACTAGCGATGGCCTTGCCATGTATCCATATATCCGGGAGTCCCGGCGGATTAAAGCCGAGTTTACTGTGCTGGAGCAGCATGTTGCAGAAGCAGTCCGCGGCGAGCACGGCGCAGAGAAGTTCTATGATTCAGTGGGAATTGGCGCCTACCGCATTGACCTCCATCCCAGCACAGGGGGAGTGAACTACATCGACGTCGGGAGCTGGCCCTTCCAAATCCCCTTGGGAGCCCTCATCCCCGTGCGGGTGGAAAACCTCATCCCCGCCTGCAAGAACATCGGTACAACCCACATTACCAATGGGTGCTACCGGCTCCACCCTGTGGAGTGGAACATTGGGGAAGCCGCGGGGTATCTTGCTGCGTACTGCTTGGATCACAAGATACCCCCTCGCAGAGTTCGGGCAGACGAAGAGCACCTGGCAGCGTTCCAGAAGCTGCTGGCCAAAATGGGAATCCCCCTGGATTGGCCGGAACTCAAGCCTCTATAAAGGAAGTCAGAGCCGCCTCCAACAGGCGGCTCTTTAAATTTGTGTAAAATAAGTTCCTTTCAGAGCATTAAGGTGGAAGGCGAAGGTAAGGTGCTTCGCGAGCCTGCCAAAACCTCCTACAAGCCTAATGACGTTGTCAGGCTCACAGCTGTGCCTGATGAAGATTGGGTTTTTAGTGAGTGGCAAGGTGGGTTATCTGGCACCGATGAGACAGGCAGCATCGTGATGACAAAGGACCTTACCGTTACCGCTTTTTTCGAAACAGGAGTAGGTAAGGTGCGAGGTTACGTTTCCGATGGCCGAGGCGGCCCTGCGGTAAAGGGCGCGGTGGTGAAGTGGCCAGAGAATGAGCCAGTTACCACAGATGACGAGGGGATGTTTGTTTTGCTTGTCCCCGCAGAACAGATTGGGGACATCATTGTGGAACGGCCTGATGGGGGTAAAACCCGGGTTCAAGATGTGAAGCTTGCCAGCGGGGAAGTGTGGACCATAGATATCCCCACTCGCCGGAGCTTTAACCCGAATGCCTCGGAAGAACCGCCTTTCATAGAGCTAGATATCCTCCCCGGGAGCACCCTTGCGGGCGAGGTGGATCTCCGGATCGACGTGTATGGGGAACACGACATTTACGATGTTTATGTATACATTGGCGGCGAACAGTACCAGCCCTGGGATGGCCGGGGACGTGAGAAGCTCGACCTCACCATCGACACTACGGAGTTTCCTGATGGCCAAACGTATATCAAGGTCTTGGCTTACGATCTCAACGAAAACACCACCATGTATATTGCCCCCGTCACCATTCAGAACGGAGTAGTGGGCGATCCCGCGGTACCAGGCCCCGTTACCTGGGCAAGAGTAACCGCGGAAACCTACGGGGAAAACGTGAGATTCTACTCCCAGCCTGGGCTCCCTATCATCGTGCAGGAAAACCAGCTGCATACCAGCTCCATAGGTTTGCAGGCTGTGCCCATTGATTCCATGTTGACCGTGGTACTAGAGTGGGAAGGTGCAGAGGATGCCAATGGCCACAAAGTCTATCGCAGCTTTGATGGAGTGAGGTTTACGAAGATCGCGGCCATCCCAGCAAGCTATTCTGAGATGGTGGATTTCAGCCCCCAGCTAACCCCAGGGAAGAAGACCTTCTACAAAGTGGTTCCCTACAACAGCGCCGGGGAAGGGCAAGGCATGGTTGTGGACGTCACGCCTTTGCCGCCCATGGAAGTGTACTTATCACAACCATACAATGGGCGGACCAATGTTGCGCTTGACCTCACCTTTCAGTGGAAGCTGCGGAACAAGGACGAGTTCCCTGAAGGTACCAACTTCGAATATCTCCTGAGAGTGTACGATGCTGTTTTCACGCAGATTACCGTGGATGATGATTCGAAGTACTACACAGAAGAGGCTCAACTGCCCTTCCCGCTAATTCCCGGCCACGTCTACAGCTGGGACATCGCATACAGTAAAGCGGAAGTTTGTACTCAGGAGTCCAACTGGGAGTCACGAGCCCGTTCATTGGGCGGAGTACAGCTCGGTGAGACAAACACTGGCTCGCGCAACGGCGAGTTTATCTTTACCACCACGACAAACCTGGAGCCATAGAAGGGAGGATGGCGCAATGAAAAAGCTGTGGCTTTTGTTCCTTGGAATACTGGTCGCCCTGGTCTTTACTGGGTGCCTGCTCCATCCCTTTGGAAGGGGAGGAAGCCTGGGACGGCCCACTTCTGCCCGGGACTACTTCGACTACTCTGCTTGGGACGTAAAAGAAGGGGAAGTGCTAGTTAAGGCTAACGCCGTTGGCTCCCTCGAGGATGTGCTGGTGAAGGAAGGGAGCGTCATCTCACGGGAATGGCCAGAGATCGGCTGGGTTGCGGCCACTGTGCCTGAGGGGGAGACGGTGGGGTCCTTCATGGATACACTCAAGGGCTACAAAGAGGTACTGCTCGTAGAGCCTAATCTCCGGTACACCCTTCCCGTGCAGCGGGGAGTGGGTGAACTGGAGATCCTCGTAGAACCAGAAGGGGATCTCTACGATAGGCAGTGGGGGTTTACGAACATTAACGCTGAAGCTGCTTGGGATCTCACCGTAGGTGCCCCGGATGTGATTGTAGCTATCATTGACACGGGGGTGGATGTTGGCCACAGTGAGTTTCTGGGAAAGATGTTTGTGGACGGCTACGATGCTACTGGCGAAGGCATGCCTGACGTGGACCTCAATGGCCACGGTACCCATGTGGCCGGGATTGCCGCTGATGACGGCCGCACAGGCCAGGTAGGGGGAGTGGCTTGGGACAGCCCCATCATGCCTGTGAGGGTAATGAACTCTGCGGGGGAGATTCTCACCGAATACCTCATTGACGCGCTGGAGTGCTTGGCTCTCTATGCAGCCGTTTTCGAGCAGCGGATTGTGGCTAACATGAGCCTAGGCGGGCGGGGTTACAGCTACGCGCTGAAAGATGCCATCGATCTTGCTATTTCCCAGGGAGTGGTGGTGATTGCGGCCGCGGGGAACGAGTACAACCGCAGCATTGCGTACCCTGCCGCGTACAATGGGGTGGTGAGCGTGGCTGCATCCACGCCAAGAAACGAAAGGGCCGACTTCTCCAGCACCGGCTGGTGGAATTCCGTTGCCGCCCCGGGTGAGCGAATCCTCTCTGCCTACCGAGATGGCTATGCCTATGCCTCTGGGACATCCATGGCTGCCCCCTTTGTGAGCGGTGCAGCAGCTCTCCTTTTGGCCGAGTACCCTGAGCTTACGCCGCTGGAAGTGAAGAATCAGTTGGAACAGACTGCTCAGGGCGTAGGATTCAACGAGAGGCTGGGCCACGGCGTGATCGACATGCTTGCCATGCTAGGGCCGGTGGAGCCCATGGCTTACGGAACTTTGGTGGTGGAGACAGACCTGGACCCGAAGGCTGATGGTTACGGAGTGATTACCCTGTTCGCTTCAGATGGGTCTTTGGCAGGTTATGGCACAATCGGCGGAGATGGGAGTCATACCTTCCACGGGCTTGCCCAAGGGAAGTACAAAGTGACATTGACTTACTGGGACGCACCTGCCGAAGGTTGGGAGATCGTCTTCAAAGAAGTCCATGTTAACCTAGGTAGTGTTGCGGAAGCAAAATTCAGGCTGGATACATAGTCTTAAGGCCGCTGTAGGGCTGGCCCCGACAAGCAAGCCATCCAGCCGGGAGAGTATACGGTAACGGTGACCTTCTTTAACCCTGTTTCAGAGGACTGGGATATTGCCTCCCAAACCACCTCTGTTGGGATCGGGGCTACCGCCGGGGTGACATTTGAGTTTGACCTGGAAGGTGAAGGCCCTCCAGTATAAAGCACGCCTATTCCTGGCCGCCGCGCAAAGTCGCGGCGGCTTTTTGACTGCGTAAGCGGTGTGCGGTTCGTCCAGACTGCTATCGTCCCTCTATCTCTACACAAGAGGGTTTCGGAGACAACATGGTCAATAGGTTCAAAGAGGCAGAACGAGCGTTCATGACACAGAGCTCCCTCATTTATTGTTGCCAGAGCCGGTGTGCTAGACCGCGCTTGACGTCAGTCGGTTGTTTGGCCGTCCCGGCAGTCTATGATAGAGGAGTGGAAGGCAATATGGGAAAAAGAAGGAAGGCAGTCCGAAGAGTTACAGCTGATAAGCGTGAAAGACTCCACCGGCTGGCGCGGCTACTGTATAGTTTCCTGCCCTTATCGTCGTACTCAGAAGATGCCGTTACGTTCAAGACTATCCTCGCTGAAAGCCACGTGAGTAGCTACCTACCAGAACGAAGAGGAATTCCAAAGCAAAAGGCCCTAGAGGACGCTGTAGAACGCGTGTATCGCTATCACGAAAGACTGCCTTGGATCCTAATCAGGAAAATTGTCCCGGCTGCGATAAATCACCGCCGATATAAGCGAAATCCGCTGACTAGAGCCGAGCTAGACGAACTATCCGAGATTCTTTACAGTCTGGGAATCGATATGCGGCAAGAGCTAGCTTCTGTGGTGCTTGACGAGGCCTTGCCGCGCACCACCGTTCCACCGAAGGAACTTGAGGCACGCCTGCGGCAACATGACCTTCACCCTAAGATCAGTGAGAAGCCAGTACAGTTGTTCAGTGACGGTCATTACAACGAAGCCGTTCGGAAGGCTAGCGAAATACTAGAGGATCATGTGCGCGATCTCGCGGGGACTCAACGGTTCGGAAAAGACTTGATGGGAAATGCTTTTGGGTCAGGAAATCGGCTTAGGACAGACTTGGTTGAGCCAGAAAACCAGCAAAACTTCGTAGATGGTTACAAGCATTTGGCCATGGGTGCCATGGTTGCGATCAGGAACATCTTTAGCCACGGGAATGAAGAACAGAGAACTCCGGAGGAGTGCTTTGAGATGTTACTGTTCCTGAACTGGCTGTTTCGTTGGCTCAAGGATCCTCAATGAACGAAGCTGTTTAGCGTGGACAGCACGTCTCGTGCCGCCCCGTATCTCTATAGCTGTTTGAGCACCTGCATTCATAAAGCGGGCCTATATAGTGCTTTCAGAGCCACCTCAGTCGGGTGGCTCTTTAAGTTTGTGTAAATTCGTAAATTCGGGCTTTTTGTCATTCTCCCACTCTAGCTACGGGAAAGAAGGTGGACAAGTCCATATAAGTGTAAAATATTTGCTTTCCTGCAGGATTTGGAAGAGATCCTGTACAACTATCCGTTCAAGTATGAGACTAGGAAGGGGAGGATAGTTGATGCGCAGGTCTTTGTGGTTAATCGGATTGCTGGTGGTGGCCCTCACTATCGCAGGCTGCCTGGGCGGCTCCTCAGGTTTGCGGCTCACCATCAAGATCGAAGGAGAAGGGAGGGTACTAAGAGATCCTAATTACACCTCGTATCGCCAGAATTCAGTGGTAAACCTCACGGCACAGCCTGAGGAAGGCTGGAGTTTTGTGAGGTGGGAAGGTGACTTAGTTGGCAACGACCCAGAGGTGCAAGTAGTGATGACAGATCACCTTACCGTCACGGCCGTCTTCGCGAAGTCGGGGAAGGTACCTGAGAGCACAGGAACGCTCCGGGGCTTTGTCTCTGATGGGCAGGGAGGCCCGGCGGTGGAGGGTGCTCTAGTCTCCTGGAACGGCGCTTACCAAACCACCACTGATGCCCAAGGGGAGTTCACCCTGCTCATCCCCGCAGGCCAGGTGGGGGATATCATCGTTGAACGGCCCGATGGGGGAGCCACAAGGGTGCAGGCGGTCCAGGTTGAGGAAGGGAAGGAACGGGTGTTTGACATTCCCACCCGCCGAAGCTTTGGCCCCAACCTCTCACCCATACCGCCCACAGTTGAACTGAACGTGGCACCAGGGGATATACTCTCTGGGACTTACAACCTCCAGGTCAAAGTCAGTGGGGAAAACTCCACTTATGTGCTTTACGTCTACGTGGGCGGCGAGCAGCGCTCGCCCCGGGAAGGGATGGTCATCGAGGAAGATGAGCTTGAAGTACTAATCGATACCACCGCCCTGCCTAACGGGGAGACATACATTCGCATCCTGGCGTATGACAACAACGAAAACGCTGTAATCTACATGGTGCCCGTCACAATCTTTAACCAAGCACCGTGGCAATCTGCGGCGCCAGCTGCCATTCCACTGGTCGGGGTTATCTCGGAAACATATGCGGAAAACATCGGCTACTACTCCAAGGAAGCTATCCTGGAAAAGCAGCAGCGGCAGAACCGCCTGGCCGCTCCCAAGCTCGCGGACATAGAGGCTGTGCCTGGAGACTCAATGCTGATCGTGTACATCTTATGGCTGCCGGCAAGCAATGCTGATGGATACAAGGTCTACCGCAGCTTTGACGCAGTTAACTACCGGGAAATTGCAACCATCGGGACAAAGCATGCCAGCGGCGGCGTGTTCCAAGTGACAGACTACAGTCCCCAGCTAGCCCCTGGGAAGCGTGCCTTCTACAAAGTGGTGCCTTACAACAGCGTGGGGTATGGGCCAGCCACAGTGGTGGACGTAACACCGCTGCCGCCTATGGACATCTATCTCGTCTCTCCTGGCAACGGGGCAAAGGACGTGGAGCTTGACCCCACATTTACTTGGGAATTGCGGACGAAAGCTGAGTTCCCTGCGGATGCGTATATAGAGTACCTTCTGACTGTGTACGACGCTACCTCGTGGCTGATCGTGGATGATTGGATCTCCATGGACGAAGAAGCGCAGCTGGGCTTCTCTCTAAATCCTGGCCACGTCTACACTTGGGATATTGCTGACAGCTACGCCGAGCATTTCCAGACAGATGGCCCCAGCGCCTTCTCGGAAGCTTATTCCTACGGCGGCCTGGCCCTAGGAGATACGCAGACTGGATCCAGGAACGGCGAGTTCATCTTTACCACCATTGCGGAGATTGAGGAATAGAAAGGGGGCTGTGGAAATGAAGAGATTCTTAAGCTTGCTGGTTGGATTGCTAATCTTATCCCTGTTGTCTGGGTGTCTGCTGCAGCCCTTCGGAAAGGGCGGCAGTAAGTTTAAGCCCAGCTCCGCCCGGGACGTTATCGACTACTCCGCCCTGGACTTCAAGGAAGGGGAAGTCTTGATCAAGGCTAATGCCAGCGGTTCTTTGGAACAAGTGCTTGCCCAGGAAGGCAGTGCTATTCTTCACGAATGGCCGCAAATCGGTTGGGTGGTGGCGAGCGTTCCACCAGGGGAGTCTGTAGGGTCGTTCATTGCCAAACTCAGAAGCTATAAAGAAGTGCTCCTCGCAGAGCCTAACGTGCGCTATGAACTGCCTGAGCCAGATGGCTGGGGAGATATCGAGCTTCTCGCGCTGGCGGAAGCAGAGGAGTACGATAAGCAGTGGGGCCTTAGGAACATCAATGCGGAAGCAGCCTGGGAAATCACCACTGGAAGCCCGGATGTAATTGTGGCTATCATTGACACGGGAGTAGATGCATCACATCCTGAGTTTGATGGGAAAGCCTTTGTGGAGGGCTTTGATGCCACTGGGGAAGGGACGCCTACCTTAGACCTCCACGGCCACGGCACCCACGTTGCGGGGATCGCCGCGGATGATGGCCGGTCAGGCAAGATCGCAGGCGTGGCTTGGGACTGCCCCATCATGCCCGTGCGGGTGATGGACTCTGATTACACCATCTGGACCTGGTACCTCACAGATGCCATGCTCCACCTGGGAGATTACGCAGAAGCGCACCCTGAGAAGCGCATCGTGGCCAACATGAGCATCGGCGGGCGAGGTTACAGCTTTGCCTTCAAAGATGCCATTGACTACGCGGCAGAGCGGGGCGTGCTCCTCGTGACTTCCGCAGGGAACGACTACATGCGGGTCATTTCCTACCCCGGCGCTTACAATGGGGTAGTGACTGTGGCCGCATCCACGCCGTGGAATGAGAAGGCGGACTTCTCCACCATGGGCTGGTGGAACTCGGTGGCTGCCCCAGGGGTGAACATCTACTCCACAGTCACTGAAGGCAGGTATGAGTCCTGGCAAGGTACCTCCATGGCATCGCCCTTCGTGTGCGGGGCCGCGGCACTGCTCCTCTCCCAGTATCCAGAGCTTAGTACGGTGGAACTGAAGAACCAAATTGAGCAGACCGCGCAAGGAAGTGGATTCACGGAAGAGCTGGGCTACGGCGTAATCGATGCCGCTGCTATCCTCGGGGAACTGCGTCCTATGGCCTACGGTGCTTTGAAGGTGAAGACGAACCTCGTGTTGGAAGATGAAGATGATGAGTCCTACGGCGTGATCACAGTCTTCAGCAGCGATGGTGTGCTGAAGGCCTACGGAACCACGGGGATGGACGGAAGCCACACCTTCCACGCCCTGCAGCCTGGGGACTACACTGTCACTGTAGCCTTCTACAGCGCCGCAGCGGAAGGCTGGGAGCTTGCTTCCCAACAGGCTTCTGTTGGCGTAGACAAGAAAACAGAGGTTGTCTTTGAGTTTGAACTGTAACAGGCCACTCTCAAAAGCAGAGACTGGGCACCAACAGCCGCCGCGGAGAGCGCGGCGGCTTTCTATTTGTCCCAGCTCCGCACCAGCTCCACGATGCGCGCTGTTTCCACCTTGTCAATGCGCACCCTAAGGTTCTCGTTGTAGTTTGGATCGCCCATAGTCAGGGCAGGAGTATAGAGCATGGGAGATTTCACAGTTTCCACCCGCCGGCAGTGGATTTCAGACACGCCAAGCTGCAGCACCTGCTCCACAAGGCTGCTGGAGATTTTGCCGCAGGGCATGATGGAAAGGTCGTCGCCCACTTCTTCTACTAGCTGCCTTAAAAGGGGGAGGCCTTCAGTTACATGGGGCTTTTGCCCGGACGTCAAGAGGCGGTTGACACCGAGCCGGGCCAGAGTGCGGGCGAAACCTAAGGGGTCTTGCGCCCGGTCAAAGGCTCGGTGGCATGTTACGTTAAGCCCTAGCCTCTGCGCGGCTAGGGTTAACCTGGCCATTGTATCAACGTCTGCGAACCCATCCTCTGTGAGAATCCCAAACACCACACATTGCGCGCCTGCCTCCGCAGCCCTGTTAATATCCCGCTCCATAATGTCCAGCTCCGCCTGGCTGTAAGCAAAATCCCCGCCTCTAGGCCGGATCATAACGGACACCTCTATAGGGACGTTTTGAACCACATATTCAACTAACCCTAGGCTGGGGGTAGTCCCGCCCGCGGCAGAGTCCGCACAGAGCTCCACCCGGCCTGCTCCCGCTTCATAGGCAAGCAGTACATCCTCAATGGTGTAACAGCACACTTCCACAACTCGCTTCACGGCCAGCCTCCTCTCCTGCCTTGTATGTTAGCATTTACCTGCTGAAGGGGCAAGGAAGCCTTAGTAACCTAGGTGGCGCTCCGTCCGCACTCACCAAGCACTGCAAAGAAAAACGGCTGGCATATGCCAACCGTTTGGGGGAAGCTGGGTTAACAAGGAAGGGACAGCTTAACACCGCATGTACACGGTGAACTTATGCCGGTCGCTTCTATAGCGCGAAACGGAATACTCAAAGGGAACGTTATCTTCATCGAGTGCCACATTGGTTACATAGCTGATAGCCTTATTCCTGGGAATGCTCAAGAGCCGTGCCTCTTCGGGCCTAGCATTCCGTGATTCTATTTCCCGAATCAGCATCAAGGGCTTAAGGCCGTATTTGCTGCGCAGGGTGGCATAAAGTTCGTTGTCAGAAAAGTCTACTTCAAGCAAACCAGGAAAGCGCTTGGCAGGCATATATGACTCGATAAGCAGCATGGGCTCATCATTGGCCAAGCACAGGCGGTACAAGTAAAACAACTCGTCGGTAATGGGTATCTGCAGTTTTTCATTGTACTCTGGAATGCCCGGTATGAGCTTGAAGGACAGCACCTTTGTTGAGGGTGTCAAGCCACTCTCCCGTACCATGGTGTGAAAACTCTGGTGCCTTTGAATGTAGTTCGCTTCGATTTTCCGCCCAGTGACAAAGGTCCCCTTGCCTTTCACCCGTACAAGATACCCTTCGTTCACTAGTTCAGACATGCACTGCCTGATGGTTGGACGGCTGATGCCTAGGGCAGCGCTGAGTTCGTGTTCCGTTGGGATCTGATCTCCATGTTTAAGAGCACCTGATTCAATGTCGTTCTTTATCATTTGCTTCAGCTGATAATAATAGGGGACCGGGGTGTCCCTCTTCAGGCCAGAACTCCAAGCAAGGAGAAGATCATTGTAATCCGGTGCAACCATAACTGTGTCTCCAATCTAAGGATATACCCAATATGTCCTTACAACTTACCTTTATGATACACCAAGAAACGTTAATTTGCAAGGAACAAAACATCGGCCACATCTATCAAATCCCCGGAAAGGCTTAAATAGACACATAACGGTGGGAAAAATGATGTTGCATGTGTGTTAAGCGTAGGGTATAATGTAAATACATAAATACATAAGGATAATAGAACATGCCAGTTGATGCGCATTCTCGGTACCAGGCGTTTCAGCTGGACTCCTGTGTTTTGGAGGTGAACGTGGAAGGAAAAAGGAGAACATGGTCTGTTTCCTGCAGTCGCACAAGCACGACATTCTAGGGAGGATCGAAAATAATGAAGGCAATGACAAAAGTTCTGATTGGTGTACTGTTAGTGGCAGTCTTGTCCATGAATGCATTGGCAGCATCCGGTGAACTGACAGTCTATTATGGGGCTATGCAAGATCAAATGGCTCCACTCTTGGAAGCTTTCTCGAGACGCTACCCAGATATCAATATTAAGAGCTATCGTGCTGCTAACGAAGAGCTTGCGGCCACTATGGAAATGGAACTCAGGGCACGCAATCCCCAGTTTGATGTAGCCGTCATGGGGAATGGCCCCATCTTGACCTTAGAGGGCCGCTACAACTGCTTCGACGAGTTCACACCGGAAGGAATCACATCTGTTTCCCAGGACCTCCTGGATCCAAAGGGCAAACTCATCCCTGTGGGCACTGGCTTTTACGTGATTGTCTTTAACACCAATGAAGTCGATCCCAGTGAGGCTCCCCGTTCCTGGGCTGATCTCACTAACGCAAAGTGGACCAACAAAATCATCATGGCCGATCCCACAAGTTCCAGCTCTATTTACACCTTCATCTGGATGATCACCCAGCATCTTTCTGGGGAGCCTTTCGGATGGGATTACTTTAAGACACTGCACAGCATGAACACAAGCTACGTGGCAAGCCACGGCACCATTGGCGAAGTTGTGGCCATTGGCGAACGGCCTGTTGGTATCCAAGTCATGGCAACTGCCAAGTCTTCCATGGTCAAAGGCGACCCTGTATCCATCGTCTACCCAGAAGAGGGGCTTCCCTCTGAGGTCAACGTAGCTGTTGTCCGTAAGGGTACAAAGAACCTGGAAAACGCCAAATTGTTTGTAGAGTTTATGCTCTCTGAAGAAGGCCAGATGCTCGTGGCTGATCATCTCGGCTGGATTCCTGTGCGGACAGACATGACTGAGTACAGATTCCCCGATGGGACCCTGCTATCAGAGCTTAAGTTCCTTCCCCGGGATGTCCAGTGGATTACTGATGAACGGGCGAACATCCTAGAGAACTTCCGCTCAATTACGAGGTAACCCATGGGAACGAGCGGGCGACAGGGCTCGTCCGCTCTCCCTAGCATCCTTGGATAATGAAAAGAGGTAGAGCCGAATCGTGAACACTGATAGACTTGTCATCCGCGACTTGACGAAGACCTTCGGTACAGTGACCGCTGTCAACCAAATCAACATGTCCATACCCCAGGGTAAGCTGTACTCCTTCTTGGGCCCCAGTGGATGCGGCAAGACAACCACCCTACGGATGATTGCGGGCCTGGAGACGCCTAGCAGCGGCCAGATTATCGTTGACGGCAGGGTGCTATCTGACAGTAAGGAAGTTGTCCTGCCGGAAAAGCGCAACATGGGCATGGTGTTCCAAAGCTATGCTGTCTGGCCCCACATGAGTGTGTGGGACAATGTGGCCTATGGGCTGAAGCTCAAGAAAATGGAGCGGAGCCGTATCGAGAAGAAGGTTGCTGAAATGTTGGAACTGGTGGGCCTGTACCACCTGCGGGAGCGGTTCCCCACTCAGCTTTCTGGAGGGCAGCAGCAGCGCGTTGCCCTGGCCCGCGCGTTGGCAAATGAACCATCAATCTTGCTTCTAGACGAACCGTTAAGCAACCTGGATGCAAAACTCCGGGAAACCATGCGCTTTGAAATTCGCAGCTTACAGCAGCGTCTTGGCATTACAGCAGTCTATGTCACCCATTCGCAAGATGAAGCCTTAGCAGTGTCAGACGTGATTGTGATCATGCGCGATGGCGTGATTCTGCAAGCCGGTTCCCCTGAGGAAGTCTACTCTCATCCCAACAGCAGCTTTGTCGCGGGATTCATCGGGCTGGCCAACTCCTTCCCAGCGAGAGTGGTGGGCGCTGAGGGCGATGCTTACGTGGTAGAGCTAGAGAACGGGCTCCAGATCCGGGCGGCGAAACACGGCAAGCAGTGGAAAACGGGGGAAGAGGTAGTGCTCGTTATCCGTCCCGAAAACATCTCCTTTGATGACTGGCGAAACCCCGGTGTAGTCCCCAATGAGCTGAAAGTGAAGGTGGAGCGGGTAAGTTTTACCGGCAGCATCGTGGATTACTTCTTGAGAATTCCCCGCTTGAGTGAGAGCTTGCGCTGCCAGACAACGCCCCCAACGCGCTTTGCGGAAGGCCAGGAGGCCACCTGCTACTTTGCACCCGAGGTGTGTATCTTAACCAAGGAATAGATGGAGGAAGACATGAAGATCACCGACTTGTGTACTAACTACATGCGCATCCCGGTAGAAACAGCCCTGGTCAACAAAACCAAATCCCGGGCTTTCATGGAAGTCATTACTTTGAAAATCGTTACAGACGAAGGCCTCGTGGGTTACGGCTATTCTTATACAGATGGCTTTGGCGGCCGTGCCATCCAGACAGTGATTGAGACAGACATTCGGGACCTGATTATCGGTAAGGACCCCATGTGCGTTAAGGAGCTTTCCCGCTTCTGTTTGTGGGAGCTGCGGCAGGCGGGCAGTTCTGGAGTGACGGTGCTGGGCGTAGCAGCTATGGACCTGGCCCTGTGGGACATTTACAGCCAAGCAGTGGGCCTTCCCATCAGCACTATTTGGGGTGCATATCGGGATCGGGTGCCCATGTATGCCAGTGTGGCGGGCTGGGCAACGCTGCCCCCGGAAGAAATGGCTGCCCGGGCCAAAGAGCTATATGACATGGGTATGACTGGCATCAAGCTGCAAGTAGGGCGTACTACTCCTGATGGGGATGCCAGGCGGATCGAGATCCTCCGGGAGACGCTAGGCAAAGAGGCCAAGATCTTCATCGATGCCAACACCATCCTGGGTCTTCCCCAGGCCATCAAGCTTGCCAAGCGCCTTGAGGAATACGACATTTTCTGGTTTGAAGAGCCCATTCCTCTCCTGGACAAGGAAGGGCATAAGCTTTTGGGACAGCACACAACCATCCCCCTGGCTGTGGGTGAGAACTTCTACGGCTACGGGGAATGCCATGACTTCATCACCGATCGGTTGGTCTCTTACATGCAGACTGATGTGATTCGGATCGGTGGGCCCACGGAATGGATGCGGGTTGCGGCCCTTGCTGACAGCTATAACGTCAGGATGTCGCCCCATTTTGTCATGGAAGTCACCACTGAAGTGCAGTGCTGTGTACAGAATTCGCTGTTTGTAGAGTATATCCCATGGTTCCAGGCATATTTTAAAGATCCAATTCGTACGGAGAATGGTTTTGCCTATGCCCGTACCAAGCCAGGCCTGGGCCTTGAGTTCGACGAAGCTGCAGTCAAGGCTTTCACTGTTGAGTAAGGAGAGCTGATGATGAGAACACGCGCTGTGGATGATAACGTCCGAAGTGGAGGACAGCACAAAGCATCTCTCTTTGAGAGAATCAAGCGGTTTGAGTATAGTAAGCTGCTGTTTGTCGCAGCAGCGCTGCTGGTTATCTACTTGGTCTGTATACCCATCGGCTTCATGGTCTACGAAAGCGTCACTAGCTATACGGGTGAGTTTACCCTCAGTAACTTCGCACGCTATCTAAGCCGTCCCACCATCATCAACGCGGTGGTGAACACGCTCCTTGTATCGGTGGGGATCGGGTCGTTGGGAGCGGTGATCGGCGTCACCCTGGCCTTTGGCGTGAGCCGTACCAATATGCGCTTCAAACTGTTAGTGAAGAACACCATCATTGCCGCGATCATGACACCGCCTTTCTTGATCACCATGGCTTACATTATCCTGGCGGGCCCAAACGTTGGTTACATCAATCGGCTCTTGCGGTGGCTCTTTGCCCTAGACACTACTTATGGCCCCATCAACATCTACTCAGTGTGGTCACTGATTGTCTTGGGACTGCCCATGGGCATTGCCACCATCTTTATGATGACCTTTCCTGCCTTGGAGAACATGGATCCGTCCTTGGAAGAGGCCTCCCGGGTCACTGGGGCTTCCCTGTGGCGCACTGCCCTGGGAATAACAATCCCCCTCATTAAGCCCGCGATTTTGTCAGGCATTATGCTGTCCTTTGGACAGACCGTGGCCATGTACGGTGTGCCTCGGATGCTGAACATTAACGTGCTCACAACGGCAATCCGGGAGTCCATCACTTTGATGGATTTCAAGATGGGTGCGGTTTTGTCAGTGATCGTCTCGTTCCTTTCCCTGGTTGCGGTCTTTCTGTATCGGCGGATTGTGGCTTCATCCAGGCGCTACCAGACCATCTCGGCCAAGGGCTTTCGGCCGAGCGTAATGAACCTGAAGGGCTCCCGCCACTTCTTCACCCTTCTCGGCGCGGTCTACGCCTTGTTTTCGTTCATCATACCCTACGGGACACTGGTTATCTGTTCGTTCATGAAGTCCGTGGGCCACGGGTTTGTGGCTTCCAATTTCACCTTTAGGAACTACATCAGCCTAGTTGGCAATGCCATCGCCAAGAACGCCTTTCGGAACAGTGTTGTCTTGGCCTTTCAAACCGCGACCATTGTTGTGTTGATCGGCCTATTTACCTCTTACATCATTGTCCGCCTCAAGGTGCGGGGGAAAGGCGCGCTGGAATACTTGGCCAACTTGCCCTCGGGAATGTCCGGTACAGCACTGGCCATGGGCTTAATCTTTATGTACCTCACATATCCTCTCTCAAACCTGAGGTTGTACGGCACTCTCGCACTCCTCTTGGTTGCCTACGTAACCAGGATGCTCCCTGGAGGTGTGCGCTATGCCCAGGCAGCCTTGATCCAGGTCCATACGGAGCTGGAGGAAGCATCCCGGATTTGCGGTGCCAGTTGGCTGTATACCTTAAGGAAGATCACTGTCCCCTTGGTCAAGACCGGACTGGTGTACGCCTGGATTCTCACCTTTGTCATGGCTTTTCCTGAACTGAGCAGCTCGGTTATGCTGCGCAACCCTAACACTGATGTGGTTGCTCCCGCCATCCTTGACTTGTGGGACGGCGCGGGTGGCCTGCCCCAGGCCGCGGCCTTTGGTACGATTGTGTTCATGATTGTAATCGTCCTTGTCATGCTTGCACAGAAGATTTCTGGGCGATCATTGCTGGATAGAAACAGCTGATAGGGTGAAAAAACATGAAACTAGAAGGAGTCATTACCCCACTTATTACCCCCCTGGAAGGTGATGGCACGCTGGACCAAGGGGCCCTGATCCGCCTGGTTGAACACGGCATGCGCGGCGGCATCCATGGCGTTTTCATTGCCGGTTCGTGTGGTGAAGGGACATGTATCTCAGCGGACATGCGGCGCCAAGCTGCGCTCCTTGCCAGACAGGTGGCGCAGGACAATGTTAAAGTACTCGTTGGCGTCTTGGAACAATCAACTGCTGCTGTAATTCGGGAGATTAAGCAGCTTGAGCAAGATGGATTTGACTGCTTTGTGGTTGCCCCCCCGTATTACCTTAAATACGAAACACAAGGGGAGATCATCCGCCACTACGAGGCAGTACATAACGCGATTGAAACGGAGCTTGTAATCTACAACATCCCTCAGTTTGCAGGCACTTGCATAGCTCCCAAAACCCTTGTGGAGCTGAGCAATTTGGAGCGTGTGGTAAGCATTAAGGACAGCAACCCCAACTGGGAGGCGGTCCAGAATGTACTGCTGCTCAAAAGGGACCACGGTTTCTCCTACTTAGTGGGAAATGAAGATAACGGCGCTCCGGGAATGCTGTTTGGCGGGGATGGCTGCGTGCCCTGTTTGGGTAACATCTATCCCAAGCTGTTTGTTGACCTCTATGAGGCAGCTAAACGAGGGGATGTGGAGTTAGTATTTGAACTGCAAGGCGTTGTTACCGAACTGCGCAACATCCTGAAGCATGCCACAGCGTGGATCAGTGGGATCAAGTACATCGCGTCCCTGAATGGATTGTGTGACGACACGCCAGCAGTGCCCATCCAACCCCTAAGCTGCAGCGAACGAGCCATAATCGGGTCTAGCATTGTAGATTTTCATAAGAAGCACGGAAGGAGGGTATTGTCATGGGCCTTGTAAACAATCAGCGTGCATATGACAAACACCTGTTGTGGCAGGGGGGAGAAGGGAACATCGTTGTGGGAGACAGCGTTGTTGGCTTTCGTTTCCCAGTCCGGATTCCCAATTTCCGGGGGAATTACCTCTCCTGCATTGAGGAGTTCAGCTTCGCCCTAGACGGGCAGGCATTGGATCCGGACAAGATTGAACTGGTCCTCAACGGGAAGCGGTTCCGCATCGGAGATTTACCCCAACTGTTTGCTGAATACTGGTACGTGTTGGACGTGGGTATCATCGAGGTGCTGCACGATGGCGGGCTGCAGGGCAAGCACCGGATCGATGCAACCATGAAACTGCGGTACGGTTACTCCGCCTACTTTGGAGTATGCAAAGTGGTTACTTCGAAATGCTCGAAGGAATATGAATTCTAAGGTGAGTGATAAGATGCGTGCTGGTGAAGTGAAACTCGGGGTTTCCCTGTTCTCATATTCTAGCGTTTTCTATCTTGGGGAAAAGTCTCTTACAGATCTGCTGAAGAAGTCCAAGGAAGCGGGTGCGGAAGGGATAGAGATTGTCGCTTCGCAGATGATCCCCGGTTATCCATATCCATCCCGGGAGTGGCTGCGCTCGTTCCGGGATGAGTGCGAGCAATTGGGACTAGAACCCTTTTGCTACAGTGCCCACTTAGATAGCGGCTTGCGCAGCGATCGCTGGTTGACTGAGGAAGAGAAGGTTCTCTGCACTGTCAACGATCTGCGCTGCGCAAAGGACATGGGCGCCTCGGTGGTCCGTACTCAACAGACCATTTCGCCCAAACTCATGTACGAAATTGCGCCGTGGGCGGAGCGGTATGGGATCAAGGTAGGGGTGGAGATCCATCCACCGCATACCCTGTCTACTGATGTTTGGCAGGAGTTTATCCGGGTGTTTGAAGACATTGATTCTCCCTACGTAGGGATCGTGATGGATCTTGGGATTTATCAGGAATACCCCTATGATGGGTGGATAAATGTCTATGCAAGCCACGGGGTGAGCCAAGCGACCATTGCCTTCCTGTTGAGCGCCTTGAAGGAAGGGCAGCCCCTGGCAGAGGTCTTGGCCGTACTGGAAAAGCAAAATGCCAGTGAGTACGCGCGGGAGATGGCTCAGGAGATGTTCGCGCTGTACCGCCCCTACAGGCCCGATCAGCTGGCGGATGTGATGAAGTATATCACCCATTTCCATACGAAGTTCTACCATATGAAGAATGGGGAAGAAGAGACCATTCCTTACAGGCAGATCTTGCAGATCATCAAGGAGACTGGTTTTAGCGGTTACCTAATTAGTGAGTATGAAGGCCACTACGTCTATGATGAACAAACGGTCTCCTGTTTCGACCAAGTGCGTGAACACATCGCCATGGAACGGCGACTGCTGAACGCCTAGGAAATAGTATACACAGCACGGTGGAGGAGAGGGAAGATGTCCGCAAGAAGAGTAACAAGCAGAGATCAAGCTGGAGACGCTATTCTGGACCTGTTTAAACGTGATACTACGCAGGATGCACCTGTGGACCCAACTCAAAGGCTGCGGGTTGGAATCATCGGCACTGGCTGGATTGCGGCAGCCCACTTACAGAGCTATCTTGCCATGCCAGATGTTGATGTGGTGGCGGGAGCAGATCTCGTGCCAGGCAAGGCGGATGCGTTTTTCAAGGCCCACGGCTTAGAGGGTGTACGTACCTACCTCAGCCACAAAGACATGTTAGATAACGAAGAACTGGATGCGGTCAGCGTATGTACCTACAATACCACCCATGCTGAATGCACCATTTACGCCTTGGAAAAGGGAGTCCATGTACTTCTGGAAAAGCCCATGACCGTTACCTTGGATGAGGCGGTTGCAGTTTGCCGTGCGGAAAAGCGCAGCGGCAAGGTGCTTTCCATCGGGTTCCAGCCCCGTTTTGATCCTAATATGCGCAAGATCAAGGAGATTGTCCAGTCGGGCCTGTTGGGAGAGGTGTACTACATTCAAACCGGTGGTGGACGGCGGAAGGGCATTCCCGTGCCCTTTGGCACAAGTTTCATTGAGAAGGACACAGCTGGCATTGGTGCAGTGGGGGATATCGGTTGTTACTCTCTGGATATGGTACTGAATGCCATTGGGTACCCCAAACCCTTAACTGTAACCGGGGTTACCTCCGCCTACTTTGGCACCAACCCTGGCTATTACCGCCATCATCCTGAGTATGCAGAGAAGTTCGGCGTAGACGATTTTGCTGCAGCTTTCATCCGCTTGGAGGGCGGTATTACCGTAGATTTTCGTATTGCCTGGGCCATGCATATGGACACCAGCGGCGATACACTCATCCTCGGCACCAAGGGTGGGCTGCGCATTCCTTCCACTGAGTGCTGGAATG
Organism: Peptococcaceae bacterium 1109; assembly: GCA_001028815.1. Classification (GTDB taxonomy): domain Bacteria; phylum Bacillota; class Limnochordia; order Darwinibacteriales; family Darwinibacteriaceae; genus 1109. The sequence continues at coordinate 45,834 of LDJB01000002.1, read as the reverse complement.
GGACAGTGGGTGGAGCCATGAAGCTCTATTTCGATGCGGCAGGCAGCCCCATGGAAGCGGAAGTGCCCATCCTAGAAAGCCCGCCTAGCTTGTTTGACTTGAAGATCCGGACGTTCTTGGATGCAGTGAAGACTGGGGGGCCAGCGCCAGTACCGTCCTCGGAAATCCTCTACAACCAAGCCATCATTGATGCGATCTGCAAATCCAGCAAACTGGGCCGGGAAGTTGAAGTTGTGATCCCAGAAATTGACTAACGTGGCGGTGAGGGTGCGGTGAAACAGAAGACAACAGGCTACGGGTTTCTGCTCCTTACAATACTCTTGTTCAGCACGTATGAGGTAGTGGGCCGGACCTTTGCTGCAGAGATTCCCCCCTTGTTTGTGAGCGGGGTGCGGTTCGTGTTGGGCGGCTTAATCTTGCTGCCCTTTGCCCTGAAGGACATGCGCCGGAGAGATCTTACGCTGAAGGCCAAAGATGTGGCCATACTGACCGCTTTGGGGCTTCTAAATGCGGGAGTGGCTATGGGGCTCTTGCAGATGAGCTTGCAGTTCATCAACGCATCAACATCCGCGGTGCTGTTCAGCAGCAACCCCCTTTTGGTGATGGCCTTTTCCACCATCATGCTGAAAGAACCCATCACAAAGGGGAAAGTGCTGTCCTTAGCTTTAGGGATTGCAGGCATGGTGTTCGTGGCAGGAGGCTTTGTGGTCCACAGCCTCACAGGGGTGCTCCTGGCCCTTGGGGCAACGGCAGCCTTTGGTTTTTACACGGTGGCAGGTAAGCAGCTTACAAACCGCTACGGGACACTGGTGATGAATGGAGTCTCCTTTGTGCTAGGCGGGGGGATTGTGCTCTTGGCCAGTGTGGCCTTGCCAGGGGAAGGGCTGGTGATCAGTGCCAGGAACTGGTTGCTCCTGGTTTACCTGGGCGTTTTTGTGACAGGGATCGCCTACTACGCGTTCTTTACTGGTTTGTCTTATACGGACACCACGCTCGGTTCAGCGGTGTTCTTCTGCAAACCTGTGTTTGCCTGTCTGTTTGCTTACTATCTCTTGGGAGAAGCGATTACTCCAGGCCAGGTTGTAGGAATTGGGCTGATTCTAGCCGCAATGCTCCTGATCTTTATCCCGGTTCAGAGGGGCGCTTCCAGTCCCAGCCACGCGCAGAAAAGAATCTAGCTGCTAAATGATGGTATGCAAGGGAGGCTAAAGCGCCTCCCTTTTTCTGTGTTTGGCGGAGGCTTAACTGCCAAACCCCACTAAGCGGAAGTAGAGCTTGAGGAGGGTGGGGAAAAAGAGGATCACGGACACTAGCCGCGCGGTCTGCATTACAGCAACGCTGGGCGTATCCGCACCAAGGTCTTCAGAGAGCAACGCCATTTCTTGTTGTCCCCCTGGAGTTGAAGCTATTATGCAGGTTAGAAGATCAAGTTTGGTCAGCTTATGTATTAAGAAACCGATGCCAAAGGACGAGAGGAGCACCCCTGCAAATACGATAAGCAGCGGGACCCCGAGGCTGCCCAGGGCAGCGATGGTCTCCTGTTGTACTCTAAAGCCAATAAAGGCTCCTGAGGCAACTTGCACGCCCATCTTGAGGCGCTGGGGAAAGGGGACACCGCCCCGCAGCACGCTGTAGATGGTACCCCCAAACATACTGCCGATTAGGGCACCAGCGGTGACCCCTAGGGCATGCAAGGCCATTCCGCCGACCGTTGAGAAAACCAGTAACCACAACAGGTTCACGAAGCTTGACTGATCATTTAGAATGCCCCTTTGGGGCGCTGGGGAAGGACTGCTGGAAGATTGGCTCGCGGCCGCGCATTCCCTGCTTTGCCCCGCACCTCGTTTTAGGGCTAAGGGCATGCATGTGGCGATAATCAGTAAGCGGGCGAGCTGGAGAAGGGCCACGTAAGGAAGGTTGGCTCCTAAGGCTTCAGACATAACAACCATTTCTGTGGAGCCGCCGGGAGCGGTGGCAAAGAACGCCGTAACTGCGTCCATTGCCCCAAGGGAGTGAGTTATGGACCCGAGGACAAGGTTAAGGGCAAACATGCAGGCCACAAGAATGATGGTAGGTACAACGAGCTTCTTCATGGCCCGGATTACAGCAAGGTTTATCCGGCTGGCGATCATAGCCCCAGCTAGCACTTGGATGACTATGACAAGCGCTGGATAGAACACTGCTTTACTTGTGAGGACGTTAAAAGCGGAAGTACCAAGCATGGCGCCAAGCATGATGCCCGCAGGAATGTTAAGCCTGTGGCCAAGTGCTCCTCCCAGTGCTGCAACGACAATGGTCAAGGTAAACCACGAAAATGAGTCCATCTTCCAGCTCCTTATATGGCTGCGAAGGCCTGTATGCTTAACCCCTCACTACCTGCGCAGATCTATATGTACTCTTTCTTGAGAAATGCTGAACATCCTGCTAACAGGCATGGGGGTTCGGGAGAAGATGGAATCTTTAATCCAGCCCGCAGTTGGCATAGCCTGCCCAGCTTGTGAGTATCATGTACCATCACAGAGTTGGGAGGGATTGCTGTGCCGTACTTTGTTTGGTTTGGGATTCTAGGGCTGCTGCTCCTTTACGCTGCGGGGATTGTGATGTTCCTGGTGAAGAAAAAAGCCATGGTGAAGCTTCGCCGTCACCACGAAATTTTGGGAACGGGAGCAGCGGTGAGCTTAACTGTCCACGGGGTGTGGGCGAACTTGGATCACGCGGGGCATGCCATGCCTCTTTTTGGATGGGTTGGGATTTTGGCCTTAGCAGGGGTTTTCTTTGGGTACTACGCGATGAACAGGGCGAAGAAGGTGCGAGATAGGAAGTGGACTGAGCTCCACTGGAAGGTGGGGTTGGCGTCTGTGGTAGTTGCCACCGCCCACGGGGCATGGTTTGCGCTGAGGATTCTTGGAAGGTGAGCTTGGGGGGTGCAGCGCTTCGTCCCCTACCTACATAACTGGGAAAGGTTTGGCCTCTCCCGGTTTTTCTTTGCGCTAGGCGCGAAAAGCCGCTGAGCCCAAAGGCCCAGCGGCTGCTGAGGTTTCACTGTAACTAGAACTTAAATCCTGCTCCCAGGGTAAGGCCCCCTGCGAGTTCTTCTTCTTCCTTGTACAGGCCGTAGCCAAGGCGGAGGAGGAGTTGGTCACGGGTGAACCATAAGGCTGCCTCCCCTGATTCAAAGCCGGTGGATTGGAATTCTGCCTTCACGCTTCCGCCGATATCCGGGCGCACGAGGAAATCTGCTCCCACGGCATATGTCCACTCTTCGCCAGGATAAACATCTGCCCCGAGGACGAGGTAGTCTGTAACGTACACTGAACCGCCCACGGAGATGTTGATGTTCTCCTGCATCGTTTCCCAGCTGCCTAAGGGAAGGCGGTGGAGCCCGAGCCTAAGGCCGGCCATGTCAACCCGGCCGCCCAGGCCGAGGTCTAGGAGCCAACCTCCTTCTTCCCCTGTGACCCGGTGGATCCCGAAAGCCACGTCAACGCCGCCCAGCTCTTTAGAGGCGATAAAGGACAGGGTGCTGCCCCCACCTTCCAGATTGGTCCGGAAGGCTAAGGCACCATAGCCCTGGGCGAAGGTGTCGTATTCGGAATAGGAGAGGAAGAGATCGCCAGTCTTTAGGGCATAGGTGGCGAAGATCATCCTAGCATCGTCGATTTCCGTGAGGAAGATGGGATGCTCTAGTGCCTGGTCAGGTGTACGGGCGTACCCTTGGCCTAAGGCCATAATGAAGATTACCAAAACGGTTAGCAGTACTTTACGTGCACACTTCACCGATTACACATCTCCTTCGATTAAGCGTGGAGTTACCATGATTATTACTTCTGTCTCGCTGCGCTCATTCCTCTCGCTACGAAAGAGTTTTCCGATAAGAGGGATATCTCCCAGAAGGGGGACTTTCCCCGTGGTCATGGTTTCAAACTCGCTTACTAGCCCTCCAAGGACAAAGGTCTCTTGATCCCGGATCCGCACAGAAGTGCTTGCCCTGCGGCTGGAGACAATGGGATAGCCATCGCCGTTAAAGCCAGTGATTTGGCTCACTTCCGGCTCTACCTGTACGGTAATTTCCCCATGGGGTGCGATGTGGGCTGCCAGGCTTGGGACGGCCAGAAGAGCCGCAAACAGCGCACTGAGCACTAAGATCCTTATCCACTTATTCATGTTAGTTGACTCCTTCCTCGATTATGAACGCCAGTTGGGTTAAGGCAGGCTCGGCGCCGCCGTAATCTGCCCGCAGCGCGATTTCATACTCCCCACGTTCTAAGGCGGCAGGGATTTGGAAGCTGAAGGCTCGCTGCGTGCCTGGAAGTACGGGATTCACTCCAGGTGGAAGGGTGAGAGATGCCAGTGCTTCAGTGCTTCGGGGCACCACCCGGCCTGTTTCTTCGTCAATATAGCCCTCATGGACTCTGCGGAGGACGAAGTCTAAGCCTACACTGACGTGGTAGTTCCCAGTATTGGTGAAGAGCACGTCGCAGTAGATGGAATCGCCCTCCTGCCATACATCTGCCACTTCCACAGTCCCGGACTTCTTAATTTCGTCGCCGGCAAAGACCAAGATGGAAGCACCGGTTTCGGTTGTGCCCGCTTCACCTTTAGAAGTTAAGATCAGGTCAGCATAGTGACCGCCAACAGCATCTCGTGGTGGACGGACCATTAACCGGACGCGCCTGCTGCGGCCAGGATCCACTGTGAAGCTGGCGGGGTTCAAGGTGATCCAATCGGGGGATTCGCCCCGTTCTTCTTCGGGCAAAATCTCCCCAGCCAAAGAGAAGGCAAGGGGCACGATGCGGCTATCCACCTGGATGGGCTCAGATCCACGGTTGGTGATTTCTAGGATTGTGTTGCTGAGGGCACCGGGCCGCACGATGACGTCGATCTCCTCTGGATCAACAGTGAAATGGGCCAAAGGCTCAGCACTTGCTTCTTGAGCCTGGATGTCAGACTCGGTGATGGTGAAGCTGATTTCACTCACTGCTGGGCGGCGGCCACCATATTCGATGATGGCCCACGCTGTGTATTTGCCGGGAGTGAGGGCGCGCCTCAAAACAGACTGGAGCGCCACTGTACTGTCTGGTAGGATGACGCCCCGTCCTCCACCAAGGGGGAAACGGGCTACCATTCGTCCTTCCTCTGTTTGTATGGAAATAGTACCCCTTGTGACGACATGTACGTTGCCAACGTTCGATACTTCGGCCGTAAACACGAGTGCTTCGTCGCCGACCATGCGGCGAAAAGCCGGCCATTCGCATGAGGGCTGTAAGGAAAAGTTGGAGATGTGTGCTTCACGTTGTAGTGTTCCGGCGGCTATAGTCAGTTCAATGTAGCTTGCCATGCGGAAGGTGAAAGGAGCGGTAAGTTCGTGTACATGGGAACGGGGATCCTCGTATGGTTCAAGGACGATTGCACCGTATCTTCCTCCCGTTACGCCTCGCGGCACAGAGACCGTCACCCAGATTTCCCCTTCGCCTGCCGGAGGAACGGTCACCACTTTCGGCTCAAAGTTTACCCAGCTCGATAGAGAGAATGGGCTTGTACCCGTCTCTTGGAGAATATAGACCCCATTGACGTCTTCGAAAACGTCCGCTATGGAAACCGATAGCGTGATTGGCTCAAAAGGATCTTCGTTCTGAACGCACACGACATACGAAACAGAAGAACCGGGAGAAACAGTGCGTTCAACAAGCAACGGATCGATGCCGATACTTTGTGCATGTGCTGCACCTATTTAGCCCCCTAATAGATTTGGAGAAAATCCTTTTATCTGCTATCATTCAGATCAGGGGGAAGTTTCATGACAAAAAGAGATTATACGCAAGAATTCAAAGAACAGATATTAAGGGAATCCCAGGAGGTTGGGAATGTTTCGCTTGTCGCTAGGCGGCATAATATCTCACCGAATACAATTCACACTTGGAGAAGGAAAGCTAAGAAAATTGGTTCAACTAAGCCTTTGCCTGCGGATGAAGCCAAGCGAATCAAAGAGCTGGAAGCCAGACTTGCAAAAATCAGTACCGAAAACGACAGACTAAAGCGTATCGTTGCCGAAAAAGAACTCCAAATTACAATCATGGAAGAGGTAAGGGACCTTAAAAACCCTCGGTAACCGACAAAGTGATGATAGCTAGTCGGTGGATTGAACAAGGGTATAATGCTGGCCTTGTTCTCCACTCTGTCGGTTTAGCTTCTTCCACCTACTACAGTCATAAGGGCTCGTCAATCGAAGAAAATCTGCTTGAGTCTGATGATAAGTCAGAACCATTAAAAAGCCGGGCTGGACGCCGGATACTAGGCTACTCCTGCACCTATACAGGGCGGAAGATTTCCGATGAACAGATTAAAGAGTTCATCATGGAGGAGCTCTCCGGCGATGGGTATCCTTATGGCTATAAAAAGCTTACGGCCAGCATGCAAGAGGACTATGGGCTGAACATTAACCACAAAAAGGTATACAGATTGTGTAAGGAGCTGGATGTGCTGCTTCCTCAGCGGAAAATGAATCCTAAGCATCCGCGCAAACTGGCCAAACGAATTGAGGTAACCGGATCCAATCAGCTTTGGCAGATGGATCTGAAATACGGCTATATTGCCGGTATAGATAGGTTCTTTTTCATGATGTCAATCATCGATGTTTATGACCGCTGCATTGTCGGCTACCACATTGGGCTTAATGCTTTGGCTCTGGATGCCCTTCGAACCCTCCGGCAAGCCATTTTACTCCGAGGAGTAACGGATCTTGATAAACTGATATTGCGTACAGACAATGGCCCGCAATTCACGGCCCATGCATTCCAGGATGGCTGTGCGGAGCTGCCGGTTAACCACACTCGTATACCAATCAACACACCGAACATGAACGCTCATATTGAATCATTTCACTCAATTTTAGAAAGCGACTGCCTGTCTCGCCATGAGTTTCAGTCCTATGCTGAAGCCTACAAATGTGTCAGTGAGTTCATGGATTGCTACAATCACCGGCGACGTCATGGCAGTCTGAAGAATAAAGCACCTATGGCGTTCTACCGCAGTAATGTTGGCCAAGATGTCAAACCAGCAATGATGGTGGCCTAAATAAAGGGCAACCATGTGATAGTTGAAACACTAAGCAGATATTCTCCCAAAATGGGGGGGCAAACCGGTCTACTGCAGAGACAGCAATCGAAAGGGGAATCACGAGAACGTGAGTTTTACGTTCTTGGGGTATACCTTCATGCCACGCAAAGCCAAGGGAAGGCAGGGTGTTGAGTTTACCAGCTTCTTGCCAGCCATAAGCCAGAAAGCTCAAAAGCGGATAAGGCAGGAGGTAAGACGTTGGCCGCTTTTAAAAACGCCCAACGTGACTCTTGAGGACATTGCCGACAGGTACAACCCGGTCATCAGGGGCTGGCTCAGCTATTACGGGAAGTATGGGAAAGCAGTCTTGGCTGATGTTCTGGAAAGTATCAATGCGCATCTGCAACGCTGGATCCAGAAGAAGTATCTGCGGTTCAAGCACAAGCCGAAAAAGGCGCGAGCGTATTTGGCCAAAGTAGCCGTGCACAATAGAGAACTCTTTGCCCATTGGAGCGTTGGGATTATGCCAACGGCTGGATAATGGGAGCCGTATGACGCGAGAGTGTCACGTACGGTTCTGCGAGGGGCTGGAGGTGAGAGTCCTCTGGTCTACTTACCTTTGCGAAAAATCTGAAGTGAAGTATGAACTCATTCGTACTCATCCCGAGTATCCTGTGACAAAGTGGGCCGCCTGTCTCGATGTGTCGACCAGTGCGTATTATGACTGGTTGGCCAATAAGGATGAACGGGATGAGCGGCAAGAGAAGTATACCGAAGCCATCAAAAGGATTTTCGATAAAAGCGGCAAGACCTACGGTGTGGACCGCATCTGCGGATGCCTAAGAAAAGAAGGCTACACCGCATCCTACAAGCGTGTAAAGAAGATGATGGATGAGTTGGGTCTTGTATCACTACACCGCCGGCGCCGACAGCGCTCTCTAACCGATAGCCGGAAAGCTCGGGGGCCGGGGTATCCAAATCTAGTTCAAAATCTAGATATCACCAAGCCATTCCAGGTTATCAGCAGTGATATTAGCTACATACGGACTGCTGTGGGCTTTGAGTATCTCTGCACGGTCAAAGACGTGGTAACGGGTCTTGTTCTCGCCCACACAATGGCTGACAACATGAAGGTAGATCTAGTTGAACGGACTCTCACAAAAGCCTTTCATCGCTGGCCGCTGTTGGCCGGCTGTATCCATCATAGTGACCGTGGAAGCCAATTTACAGCGGAGTCTGTCGCCAAACTGCTCCAGAAGCACGGAATCCAGCAAAGCTTTTCCAGAGTCGGCAAACCTGGGGACAACCCCTGGAGTGAGAGTTTCTTCGCAAATCTGAAGAAAGAAGCCGTCCACTGGCGCCACTTCCAGACTCGAGCAGAAGCCAGGCAAGCGATATTTGCGTACATCGAGGGTTTTTACAACACTCGCCGCGTCCAAAAACGCTTAGGTTATCTTAGCCCGTTAGAATGGTTGAACCAGTACCAAGAGCTATCTTTAGTTGGTGTCGCTTAAGGAATGTCCGGAAAAGTGTTGACTTCCCCTTACCCATTCCCTCTACGCTGAGAAAGTGCAGGGAATCAGCTCCGATGATCTCAGTAATCTCTCGGACACTGTAATTGGCCGCCAGGAGCTCTGCAGTGCTCAGAGTATCAATGCCGTAATAGCAGGGGTATTTGATAGGCGGTGAACTGATCAAAACATGCACTTCTTTGGCCCCGGCTTCCCTAAGCAGGCGGGTGATGCGCCTGCCGGTGGTGCCGCGCACGAAGGAATCATCAACTAAGGCCACGCGCCTGCCTTCCACCACGCCCCTCACCGCCGAGAGCTTCAGCTTCACGCCCTGTTCCCGTAAGGAGGGGGATGGTTCGATGAAGGTGCGGCCGATGTACCTGCTTTTGATTAGTCCCAACTCGTAGGGAATCCGCAGTTCCTCCGCGTAGCCGATGGCCGCGGAGAGGCTGGAGTCGGGCACGCCCGTAACCACATCCGCTTCCACGGGGCACTCCCGGGCTAGCTGCCTGCCCAGCTCTTTGCGGGCGGTGTGCACGTTGATCCCGCCGAGATTGCTGTCGGGCCGGGAGAAATACACGTACTCCATGGCGCATAGGGTGCGGCTGGGATCGGGAGTCAAAGTCTCCGAGTGGATCCCCTGCTCATTGATGATGATCAGTTCCCCAGGCAGCACATCCCGTTCATACTGGGCACCGATAATGTCAAAGGCGCAGGTTTCCGAGGCCACGACCCAGGCACGCCCCAGCCTGCCCAAGGATAGGGGACGCAGGCCCTTGGGATCCAGGGCGGCGATAAGTTCCTTTTCAGTCAGGAGCAAAAAGGCGTAGGCTCCCTGGAGAAGCGAGAGCGCGAACCTCACTTGCTCCCGGGCGGAAGTGAGTCTGCTCCTTCTGATCAGGTGGGCCAATACCTCCGAATCGGAGGAGGTTTGAAAGATGCTGCCCTGTTCTTCTAGCTGGCGGCGCAGCTCACTGCCGTTAAGCACGTTGCCGTTGTGGCAGAGGGCCAGACTCCCGCCGCTTGAGCGGAAGAGGAGGGGCTGGACATTTTCGTAGCCATCGGCGCCGCCTAGGGAATAGCGCACATGGCCGATGGCCGCACAGCCTTTAAGCTCCGCCATGGATTGGACGGTGAAGATGTCCGTAACCAGTCCTTCGCCCTTTTTGCCCTGCATGCTTTTCCCATCAGTAACCACAATGCCCGTGCCTTCCTGCCCGCGGTGCTGCAGGCTGTGCAGGGCGTAGTAGGTGATGCGGGAAGCCTGGGGATGGCCCCATACACCAAACACTCCGCATTCTTCCTTTAAGCCCGTTAGCTCAAGAGGCATGGCAGGGCTCCTTTCCAGGCTCGGCGCAGCTCCTTGGTCTCCACCGTGAGTACAGCCTTTCCTTCCTGCTCCACCACCAGCACGGGCTCGGAAGTAACTCTCCCGATGAGCTGGGCATCCACCAGCCTTTCGAACTCTGCCTGGTGTTCCGGTTTCACCGTTAGGAGGAAGCGGGATTGGGATTCGCTGAAGAGCTGGGAAACCAAGTTGCCACCCAAGCCGATCTCAGCGCCCAGGTCGCCACCAACCAAACACTCGGCCATGGCTACGGCCAAACCGCCTTCCGAAAGGTCCTGGGCGGATTGGACCAGACCTTGGCGGATGGCCTTAAGGACCTGCCCTTGGTGCTTCTTTTCCAGATCCAGATCCAGCTCAGGGGCTCTGCCGAAGATCCGGCCTTCCAGCATTTTCTGCAATTCGCTGCCGCCGAATTCGTCTTTGGTTTCCCCTAAGAGGTAGATGAGATCGCCGGGGTTTTTGAACTCCACTGTGGTCACATCTTTCAGATCTTCCACCAACCCCACCATGCCAATGATCGCGGTGGGGTAGATGGCCTCGCCCTTGGTTTCGTTATACAAGGAGACGTTGCCGCTCACCACAGGCAGATCAAAGGCCCGGCAGGCTTGGCTGATGCCCTCGGCGGCCTGTTCTAGCTGCCAGAAGATCTCGGGTTTGTCTGGGCTGCCGAAGTTGAGGCCATCGGTAATGGCTAAAGGCAGGCCGCCGGAGCAGATGATGTTGCGGGCTGCTTCGGATACGGCGATTCTACCCCCCGTTTCGGGATCGAGGTACATATACCTAGAGTTGCAGTCGGTGGTGAGGCACAAGCCCTGCTCCGTACCTTCCACGCGGACTACCGCTGCTGAGGAACCGGGCGCGACAATGGTATTGCCCTGGGCCTGGGAGTTAAACTGCTGGTACACCCACTCTTTACTGGCAATAGTGGGCTGTTTGAGCAGATTCAGGAGGGTCTGCTTAAGATCTTCCAAAAGGGGAACGTAGTCTTCCATCTGTTGGAATTCCCCGAAGTAGGCGGGTTCTTGGGAGGGTTTGTGGTAAACGGGGGCATCTTCCGTGAGCAGACCCACCGGTACTTCCGCCACCACCTGGCCTTGGTGGATCAGGCGCAGCTGCTTCTCTGCAGTGACCCTGCCCACCGCCGCGGCTTGAACTCCGTAGTTGGCAAAGTGACGGATCACCTCATCTTCACGGCCTTGCTTGACCACGAGGAGCATACGCTCTTGGGATTCGGAGAGCATCATCTCGTAGGCGCTCATCTGCTCTTCCGCTTGGGGAACCAGATCCAAGTTAAGCTCGATCCCTGTCCCCGCTTTACTGGCCATCTCCGCGGAGGAAGAGGTGAGTCCCGCGGCACCCATATCCTGTATCCCCACCAGAGCGTCGGACTCCACTAGAGCTAAACAAGCTTCCATCAGGCGCTTGCCGATCTCAGGATAACCCACCTGGGGGGAAAGCTCGGCGGCAGTATCAGTGAACTCTTCGGAAGCGAAGGTGGCTCCATGGATCCCATCTCTTCCGGTGGGAGCCCCGGCATAGATCACCGTGTTGCCTACTCCTGCAGCCAAACCTTTCTGTAAGTGGACGTGTTCTACTACTCCTACAGCCATGGCGTTCACCAGGGGATTACCCGCATAGCAGGGGTCAAATTGGATCTCTCCCCCCACGGTGGGAACTCCCACGGTGTTTCCATAGCCAGCCATGCCGGCCACGACTTCCTTCAAGAGGTATTTGGTCCGTTCATTATCTAGCTCACCAAAGCGCAGGGAGTTGAGCACGGCTACAGGTTTGGCGCCCATGGAGAAGACGTCCCGCAGGATGCCTCCTACACCTGTGGCTGCGCCGTGGTAGGGTTCCACCGCGGAGGGGTGGTTGTGGCTTTCGATCTTGAAGACCACAGCCTTGCCGCCACCGATATCCACCACACCGGCTCCTTCGCCAGGGCCTTGCAGTACCCGTTCTCCTTTGGTGGGGAACTTTTTCAGGACTGGTTTGGAGTTTTTGTAGCTGCAGTGCTCCGACCACAAAACGGAAAAGAGGCCCGTTTCTGTGTAGTTGGGCAGGCGGTCGAGGTTCTCGACTATCCGCTGGTATTCTTGATCCGTAAGGCCCATGCTGAGGTAGAGCTTGTCCTTCTTGATCTGTTCTGGCTTTGGTTCCTTTTTCAACATTACTGCACCCCCAAGCGGGCTAAGATGGCTGCGTAGGCTTCGGTGAGACTGCCCAGATCCCGGCGGAAGACGTCTTTGTCCAGTTTTTCATTGGTTTCAATATCCCACAGGCGGCAGGTGTCGGGGGAGATCTCATCGGCGAGGAGAACATTTCCTTGGCTGTCCCTGCCGAATTCCAGTTTGAAGTCGATGAGCTTGACGCCAAGCTCGGCGAAGAGCTCTGTGAGCACCTTGTTCACTTCCAAGGCTTTGGTTTTGAGCAGTTCCACTTCTTCTTTGCTGGCCAGATCCAGGATCTCAATGTGATCCTCGGTCAGCAGGGGATCGCCTAGGGCGTCGGATTTGTAATAGAACTCCACGATGGGGCGGCGGAGCTTTTCCCCTTCGGGGATCCTTAAGCGTTTGGAGATGCTGCCCGCGGCGTAGTTGCGGACAACTGTCTCCAAGGGGATGATCTCCACTTTTTTCACCAGCTGCTCGGTTTCTGAAAGCTGGCGGACGAAATGGGAGTCGATGCCCCGTTCCTGCAGTTTGGTGAAGATGATGCTGGAGATGAGGTTGTTCAAGCGGCCTTTGCCTTCAATCTCTGCTTTTTTCTTGCCGTCAAAGGCTGTGGCCGAGTCTTTGTACTCGATCCAGAGTAGTTCTGGATCATTGGTCTCATAAATGCGTTTGGCCTTTCCTTCGTAGAGCAGTGCTCCTTTTTCCATGGCTGCCTCCTTTACAGTCCTAAGCGTTCAAAGATCAAATCCACGTGCTTGAGGTGGTAACTAGGATCAAAACAAGCATCTATTTCCCCAGGCGTTAACCTGGCAGTGATCGCAGGATCCTGGAGCAGGAGATCCCTAAAGGGGATCTGTTGGGCCCAGGCTTCCATGGCCCGGGGCTGAACCAAACCGTAAGCTTCTTCCCGGGAGAGGCCTTTATCGATCAAGGCCAGGAGGATGTGCTGGGAATAGATCAGCCCGAGGCTCTTATCCATGTTCTTAAGCATGTTTTCGGGATAGACGGTAAGGTTCGCAACGATGCCCGCCAAGCGGTTCAGCATGTAATCTAAAAGGATGGTGGCATCGGGGATGATGATCCGCTCAGCCGAGGAGTGGGAGATGTCCCGTTCATGCCAGAGGGCCACGTTTTCGTAGGCGGTGGACATGTAGCCGCGCATTACCCGAGATAAACCTGTGATGTTTTCGGAACCGATGGGGTTGCGCTTGTGGGGCATGGCGGAAGAGCCGGTCTGACCCCGGGCGAAGAATTCTTCTACCTCGCGGGTTTCAGTTTTCTGCAGCCCCCTAATCTCGGTGGCGAACTTCTCCAGGGAGGTGGCGATCAGGGCCAGGGTGGAGAGGTAAAAGGCATGGCGGTCCCGCTGCAGGGTTTGGTTGGAAATGGGGGCAGGCTGGAGCCCCAGCTTCTCGCAGACGTATGCTTCCACAAAGGGATGGACGTTGGCGTAGGTGCCCACGGCACCGGAGATCTTGCCCACTTCGATCTGCGAGCAGGCAGACTCGAAACGTTCCAGATTGCGCTGCATTTCCGCGTACCACAAAGCCAGCTTCAAACCGAAGGTGGTTGGTTCGGCATGCACACCGTGGGTGCGCCCCATCATCACGGTGTATTTGTGCTCTGTGGCTTTTTCTTTGAGCACGCTGAGGAAGTGCTGCAGATCCTGGAGCAGGATGGAGTTTGCTTGTTTGATTAAGTAAGAGAGGGCCGTGTCCACCACATCGGTGGAGGTTAGGCCGTAGTGGACCCATTTGCGCTCTTCGCCCAAACTCTCGGAAACAGCCCGAGTGAAGGCGACCACGTCGTGGCGGGTTTCTGCTTCGATTGCTTTGATCCGATCAACGTCAAAGGAAGCCTTCTCTCGGATTCTCCGCACATCTTCCCAAGGAATTTCGCCCAGCTCAGCCCAGGCTTCACAGGCTAGGATCTCCACTTCCAGCCAGGCCCGGTACTTGTTTTCTTCAGTCCAGATGGCGCCCATCTCTGGGCGGGTGTAGCGTTCGATCATTGCCCATCCTCCAGTTCCTCAGAACTTCTCAAAACTGCTTGCCTCATGCTCTCTTTCCGCTCTGCAAGTTTGGCGGCGATTGTTTCATCAGTGACAGCCAAGATCTGAGCAGCAAACAAGGCAGCATTCACCGCTCCCGCTTTGCCAATGGCCATGGTGGCCACGGGGACTCCTCCAGGCATCTGCACGATGGAAAGCAGAGAATCCAAACCGCCCAGGCTCTTGGTCTGGATGGGTACGCCGATTACTGGCAGGGTGGTTTTGGCGGCGATCATGCCCGCCAGGTGGGCGGCGCCGCCGGCCCCGGCGATGATCACTTTCAGGCCACGCTCCCGGGCCGCACCTGCATACTCAAAAACCTCGTCGGGAGTCCTATGCCCGGAAAGGACCTTCTTTTCGTAACCGATGCCTAGTTCCTCAAGGATGCTGCAGGCATGCTGCATGGTTTCCCAATCTGAGATGCTGCCCATGACTACTCCAACTTGTGTCTGCATAGCTAAACCTCCCGCTTATTTTCCAACAAAAAACCTGGACGGATTCTCTCTACAAAGGGAAAGGAATCAGTCCAGGTGAAAAGCAAAAAAGGGCAAGGATAGGATAAATATCCTCACCTAACCAGGTGTCTGCTCTTTCCCCATAGTCCAACGATTTACGGTCGTTGGGTAGAGACTCCTGAGCCATATTCTCGGGATTATATGGGGCACGGTTTTCATCTTGACACTTTCATCTTAGCAGTTCTCCACAGGGTGGTCAACAGAGAAGGGCAGGTTTTTGGGCAGGTTTTTGGGCAAAGGACTCAAGGAACAGGGAACCTAACATAAGGGAAGCAGTTGGGAACTCCTGGTGAGGTTATTGTGAAAGGTTTCTCGAGAGGGAGGAACGAGAAAGTGGGTAGAGAATTAATAGCAGCGTTTATTAGCGAGAAGAGTGGGAAGTGTGTGGCAATTGCCGGTGGGGTATATCCTATTTCCGTGCAGGACTTTCTTGGATTTTGTGGAATATGTTTAGGCATGCAGACCGATATGGGAGATAGCGGTGGGGGTGGTTGGGGTCCGTGATACGCAATCTGCCATAGGCCTGCCAGAAGCAAAGAATGAACCTTCCCAACCAAGAGCCGCTCCCCAGCCGGGAGTCGGCTGTTTGTTTAGATTGCTTAAGTTCGGTGGGGTATCGGTAAAGACATTGGCCGGAAGAACACGAGGTAGAGCGAGATCGCTCTTCCTGAGCTATCATCTGGGCAACAGCGAAACAGCGTATGCATTCGGGGTTATGTGTCATCCGTATTCTGTGATGTAAGCTTCATGTTCCAGAACTTTGATCTTGGGGGTTGCTGAACTTGATAGGGGAGCGCCGAGAGATACCTTTTTCTCCTCCAGACATAACTGATCGGGAGATAGAAGCGGTTGTCGAGGTTTTGAGGTCGGGTTGGATAACGACCGGCCCAAAAACCAAACTCTTTGAAAAGAGAATTGCAGAGTATGTGGGAGTTCCGCGAGCTGTATGCTTGAACTCGGCAACGGCTGCTATGGAGCTGACTTTACGGCTTCTGGGAGTGGGACCAGGTGATGAGGTAATTACTTCAGCCTATACATATACGGCTTCTGCATCGGTGATCCACCATGTAGGAGCTAGAATTGTTCTGGTGGATACAGCTCCAAACTCGTATGAAATGGATTACGAAAAGCTGGCTGATGCCCTCACTGAGAGGACAAAGGTGATAATCCCTGTTGACCTTGCGGGAAAAATGTGTGACTACGACGCCGTATTCTCAGCGGTGGAAAGCAAGCGTCACCTGTTTAGAGCAAACAATGAGTTGCAGGAGCTGTTCAATCGTGTCATTGTGATGGCTGATGCCGCACATGCTTTTGGAGCCACGCAGAACGGCAAACAGTGTGGCCAGGTGGCGGACTTTACGTGCTTCTCTTTCCATGCGGTAAAGAACCTGACAACTGCCGAGGGTGGCGCTGTCGTCTGGAGGGATGTACCAGGTCTAGATCATGATGACTTGTATCAGAAGTATATGCTCTATTCGCTGCATGGACAGTCTAAGGACGCCCTATCTAAGGCGCAAAAAGGCTCGTGGGAGTACGACATCATGTTCCCAGGATACAAATGCAACATGACAGACATTTTAGCCTCAATCGGTTTGGCGCAACTCGAGCGGTATCCAGAGTTGCTGAAGAAAAGGCGAGAGTTGATAGAGTCCTATGATTTGCTGTTGAGACCGCGAGGCATAGATGCGTTGGTGCACTATGGACCAAGCTTTGCATCGAGTGGTCACCTTTATATGGTGAGGATCCCGGGTATAGATGAAGGACAGCGAAATGGTATCATCATTCGTATGGCCGAGGCGGGAGTAGCCTGTAACGTCCACTACAAGCCCCTACCCATGTTGACAGCGTACAGAAACCTTGGGTTTGACATAAATGATTACCGCAATGCTCTCAAACAATATGAAAACGAGATAACCTTGCCGCTTCACACATCATTGACGACAGAAGACCTGGAGTGGGTCTCCCGTTCACTACAAACACAGTGCTCTTCTTGAGGAAAGCAGGGGCCGAGGAGGTTGTCGATGTACAGAAACTACGTTAAGCGACTTTTTGATCTAGCGTTTGCTATAGTACTATTGCCTGTTTGGGCATTGATTCTGGTCATCGTGGGCCCCATGATATACTTCGAGGATCGTGGGCCTGTCTTCTATAATGCGCCGCGGCTTGGCAGGAATGGCAAGGTATTTATAATGTATAAGTTTCGATCCATGGAGGTCAACTCCCCGGATCTCAGGAATGCAGACGGATCAACGTTCAACGCTAAAGATGATCCGAGGTTAACGCGTATCGGGAGGTTCTTAAGGGAGACAAGCATAGATGAAACCCCTCAAATACTTAATGTAATTAAGGGTGACATGAGCCTTATAGGCCCCCGGCCAGACCTCCCGGATCACATAAGGGAGTACGATGAGAGGGAGAAACGAAAACTGGAAGTGAGACCGGGAATCACTGGCTATAATCAGGCCTACTACAGGAACTCCCTTCCGTGGAAAGAAAGACTCCTAAACGATGTCTATTACGTTGACCATCTGTCGTTTTTGCTAGATTTGAGGATTTTTCTAAAGACGATCACATCCGTTTTCAAGCGCGATGCCGTTTTCATTGGTGAATCATCCAGACATGAGTAGGGAGTCGGGAGCAATATGAGCGGAACAAGCCCGAAGCAAGAATATGACCTTGTCGACCTGACTTGGGACACTGCCTTTTTTGGAGTTACAAGTGCAAAAGTCATACTTAAAGAACCGCTAACAGTTCCTCGATGGAAAGAGCTAAAGGCTAGGTGCATAGGTTACCAATTTGTTTGTCTCGAAAACCGCAACTCAGAACCAAAAAACGCTCGACTCATAGGCAAAGAGACTTCAGCGTTTCTTGTAGACGTGAACATCCAGTTTGCGAAGAAGTTAACCGGCGAGGAACCGCGTCTTTCTGAACCGGTGGAGTTCAGTCGTTCGCCAGAGAACCTGGATCAGCTTATGGAACTTACCCAATTTAGCGTGTCGCGCTTTGTAGAAGACTCGGAGTTGTTAAAGAGGGGCGGGGCTCGCGTGCATAGCGAATGGCTTCGGAACTCAGTTGGAAAACCGGATAAGCTGTTCGCTGTTTCGCGTTGTGATGGAGAGGTAAACGGGCTCTTGCTTCACTCGTACTCAGGAGACAGTTGTACAGTGGAGTTATTAGCGGTATCACCAAAAGCGACTAGGCGGGGGATCGGCTCCGCTTTGTTCAGAGCTGTGGAGTATGATGCTTTTTGCCGAGGTGCCAAGGAGATCAGGGTAGGCACCCAAGTCCGCAATATACCGGCCTTAAACCTTTATAGTAAACTCGGATGTAAGGTGGTAGGTTGTCACCAAATCTACCACATGTGGAATCTTTGAGTCGCTTGGGTTAAAAGAAACTGAGTGATGGTTCAGGAGACAAACATGGGTTTGAGACTCGATGTTACACGTTTCGTGCAACGATATTTGCAGCGCCCGGCTTTCGGCGGAAAATAATAAATAGGGGTTGCTGAACAATAGCTAATGAGTCATGCCCACTTTGACGGACACTAGGTCGTGATCGTATAATTAGTTCACGAGGGGGTGTCAATTATGGTTAACGGTTCTGTCCGGTATGATGATGAGTTTAAGACCCACGCAGTGAAGATGGTAGTTGAACAAGATAGGACTATATCGGGCGGTAGCAAGCGACTTAGGTGTATCCCAGCCAACCATAAGAACCATAAGAAGGTGGGTCCGGCAGGCTACGAAACCCGAAAGTTCTAAGGATAAAAGAATCGCTGAACTAGAGGCCGAGAACAAGAAACTTAAAAAACAATTGGCGAACACAAAGGAGACAGTTGATGTCCTAAAAAAGTCCGTAGCCATTTTCATAAAACCATAGATCCAGCTACGACCAATGATAAATTCAAATTTATCAAGGCCCACGCCTCCTCCGGGTGGTCTGTGGCGAAAATGTGCGAAGTTTTGGAAGTATCCCGGAGCGGGTATTACGATTGGTTGGGCAGGCCGCCATCAAGACGAGCTAAAAGACATGCCAGGATTCTTAGCAGGATCAGGAAAGTGCATCAAAAGCATCCTACTTATGGTTTGGACCCCATTTGGGCGGAAGTCAGAGAATCCATTCCCTGTAGCAGGGGAACCGTTTACAGGTTGATGAAAAAGCATAACATCCGCTCTAAACGCAAGATTAAGTGGAAAGCCACAACAAACAGTAAACATAATTTGCCGGTTGCCCCTAATTTACTGAATCAAAAATTTGACGCACCACTGCCAAACACCGTGTGGGTGAGTGACATAACCTACCATTGGACCGAAGAAGGATGGTTGTATACCGCCATAGTCAAGGATCTATGCACTAAGGAAGTTGTTGGACATGCATCTAGTAAAAGAATGACCAAGGAACTAGTGATAAAAGCCCTTAAAATGGCCCTAGAACGGGCACGACCAGCGGATGGCCTAATATTCCACTCCGATAGGGGCAGCCAGTATTGCTCCAAAGCTTTCCGGTCTCTACTAAAACGATATAATATCCGGCAAAGTATGAGCAACAAAGGAAATCCTTATGATAATGCCCCCGCTGAAAACTTCTTTGGTTGTCTGAAATGTGAATGCACCGGTTTTTACCGCTTCAGAACCAGAAGTGCAGCCAAACAGGTAATTTGGGAATACATAGAGATTTTTTACAACAGGCAACGAAGACATGCCGCATTAGGCTGGATTAGCCCTTTAAAATTCAAACAACAATTAAAAAGCCTTGGTCTGGCGGCGTAAAACAGATCATCGAGCAAACTTAAGAAATAGCGAGTAAAGAACACGAAACGGTGTCCGATTATCTGGGAAAGGCTCACTAAATGCTGATAAATACTGGTTTTACAGCCGTTTTTGTGTTATAATAGCATCAAGAAATCGTTGTTTTCTTGAAATAACTTTGCACCTGGAGCTGATAAATCATGTATAAACATAACGCAAAACAGCTATTGTTACCCCATGAGTTTTTCATGCCCTTTGAAGGACAGTTGAATCCGGAAAATCGCTGGTGCAAGTTAGCCGGTATGATACCTTGGGAAACTGCAGAAGAGCGATACATAGAGTCTTTAGGAAATCCGAATGCTGGTCAGAAGGCTTATTCTGTTCGGATGGCTCTAGGAACACTTATCATTCAAAATAAGGAGAACCTTTCCGACCGAGAAACAGTGGCCGAGATCACCGAAAACCCCTATTTGCAGTACTTTATCGGCCTGCCTGCTTTTGTGCAAGAACCACCATTCGATGCATCACTCCTGGTTCATTTTCGCAAACGTCTCGGCAAAGATATCATTAACGAGCTCAATGAGCTGTTGTTTCTGGAAGAAGAACAGAATTCCCAAAGTGACGATGACGCTCCTCGGGCGGGAACCACCGAGGGTGGTGAAGACGCTAGCTCTAAGGAGCCAGAGAACAAAGGGAATCTGATTCTCGATGCCACCTGCGTCCCGGTGGACATTCAATACCCAACCGACTCCAGATTGCTTAATGATGCCAGGGAAGCCCTGGAAGAGATCATTGACGTGCTCCATGCACCCCATGTTGGAACGTGCAAGAAACCCAGAACATACCGGCAAAGAGCGAGGAAACAGTATCTTCGTTTTGAACGGAAAAGGAAGCATTCAAAAAGCGAGATTCGAAAAACCAATGGTCAGCAGTTGCGCTATGTTGGCCGCAACCTTAGAATCATAGCAGAGCTAGTACAAAAGAGTCCGCTGATGCTTCTAGATGGCCATCAATACCGAAACTTGCTAGTTGTTCAAGAGCTTTACAGGCAACAGCTTGAGATGTATCAAGAGAAAAAGCACAGTATCCCGGATCGTATCGTCAGCCTCCACATGCCTTTTGTACGACCTATCGTTCGCGGAAAGAAGAATGCCTCCGTTGAGTTTGGTCCCAAGCTTGCGGTCAGCATAGTCGATGGATTCACCTTCATGGAAAAACTTAGCTTTGACGCTTTCAATGAAGGCATTACACTCCAGGATTCGTTGGAACGATTCAAGGAGCGTCATGGACATTACCCAGCTGTGGTCTATGCCGATAAGATCTACCGGAACCGAGACAATCTCCGATTCTGCAAAAAGCACAACATACGCCTATCTGGCCCGCCCCTAGGGCGCCCGTCCAAGGATCCAAAAGTATTGAAAGAGCAGCGTAAGCAAGAACGAGAAGATACCAAGATCCGTAATGGAGTCGAAGGCAAATTCGGAGAGGACAAACGTTTTTACGGACTTGGATTAGTCATGACACGGCTCCAGGACACCTGTGAGACCGTTATTGCCATGCAACTGTTGGTGCTGAACTTGGAGCGCAAGCTCCGAATTCTTCTTGCCCATTTTTTAAGTTGGCTGTTTTCCAACCAAAACGGGGCTTTGTGTTGCTGATATCTGTCTGTTCAGCAACCCCTAGATAGGTTTCGGGGCCGACCGGTAAGAACGGCATATGATGAAATAGCAACAATTGATGGACTCGACAGCGATGATCCTGTTGTCAAGAACCACCAAGAAAATCGGTTGACGAAAATAATTGAACACGCGGTGACGACGACTGATTTCTATCGCCAGTTCAGCAAGAATATTCCATTGGAGAGGTTGCCTGTAGTCAATAAGGATGTAATTCGTAGACAACAACATAAATTTCTTTCGTCTACATACAACAAGAATCAGCTAATTACGATGCGTACAAGTGGTTCTACCGGGATGCCCTTCGTCAGTTATCAAGATTTGGCTAAGAAATGCAGGGTCCATGGGGAAGTCATTTACTACAGTGAAAAGGCAGGATATGCTGTTGGGAAAAATCTGGTGTATCTGCGGGCCCTCACAGAGCACAATCGCAAATCGCGTTTGAAGCAATGGCTGCAAAACCAGACTTTGATTGACATTACAAATCTCACTGATAACAAAATAGAGGAGGTGTTCTCGGCATTAAGAAGAGTCACAAAAAGTGGCTCCATGCTGTTATCATACGCTTCTACGTTTGATGTTATATGTGACTACTTTAGACGCAATGGACATGCTATCGCTGAAGGAACTAATATCACTGGAATAGTGAGTAGTTCTGAAATGCTATTTGACACAACAAGGGAATCAATAGAAAAAGCGTTCAGTTGTAGGGTGTTCTCGCGCTATTCTAATCAAGAAAACGGAATTATTGGGCAAGATGATTCAGAGAACAACGTGTTTATCCTAAATGAGGCCAATTACTTCGTGGAGATTCTTGATTTTGATGCGGACGTGCTAGTTCCGAACGGCACAGTGGGTAGGATTGTGTTAACTGATCTATACAACAAAGCAATGCCTCTCATTAGATATGACACGGGTGACATTGGTTGCTTGACATACGTAAATCGAAACGGTACAAGGAAAAAGGCCATTAGTTCCTTTGCGGGGCGAAAAATGGATATCATTTACGATACATCAGGTGGCAGGATTTCAGCATACGCGATTGCCAATCACTTCTGGGCCTTCCCTGAGATTAGGCATTCAAGAAACGCCGGTTCAGTATCGAATCAAGCTTAATCTTCGGGATAGGTTCAAACGTGAACAGGAAATGACGAACATGCTAAAGGAGTTCCTTGGGAAAGATGCTGTGCTAATATTTGAACGAGTCGATGAAATCCCTGCCTTGTCATCGGGCAAGCGCAAATATGTTGTTAATGGAATGCGTTCGTGACAGATTCTCGGGAGCCATTGAGCGCTCCAACGCTAGGGTGAAGCTGTCCAGATAGCGAAACGCGGTGTACCACGCGAAGCAGTCTATATTTGTGAGGATAGCAATGAAAAACATCTTGTACTTAACACTCCTGAAAATCGATAATCTTAACCAACGTGGGCTGTATACCGACTTGGCACGAGAGCTTTCGCATAGAGGACTAAATGTCTATGTTGTATGTCCTCGTCAAAGGCGTCTCGGGTTGTCAACGGAAGTTCTTGTTGATGGCAATGTTCACCTATTGCAAGTAAGGACAGGCAATATTACGAAAGCGAATATGATCGAAAAAGGTCTTTCCACGATTCTCATAGGAAGACAATATCAAAGAGCCATTGATAAGTACTTTGCGGGGGTAAAATTCGATCTTATCCTTTATGCTACACCTCCCATAACATTTGAAACAGTTGTACGCCATTATAAGATGACTCATCATGCGAAGACATACTTAATGTTGAAAGATATCTTTCCTCAAAATGCGGTCGATTTAGGGCTATTACGTCGCCCAGGCTTTTTATGGTGGTATTTCCGAAAAAAAGAGAAGAGGTTATATACGATTTCAGATGTTATAGGCTGCATGTCGCCTGCGAACGTGCGCTATTTGTTGCACAAAAACCCGTACTTAGATGTACAAAAGGTTGAGGTCTTTCCCAATTCGATACGGCCAATCCCTCCGGTTATTGGTCGCAAGAATTATGACCTCTTGGCGAAATATGGTATTCCCAGCAGTTCTGTTCTGTTTATCTACGGTGGAAATCTAGGAAAACCTCAAGGTATAGACTTCTTGCTAAGTGTTGTTGATGCTTTTCATGAAGTGCCTAATTCGTTTCTGTTGATTGTGGGTTCGGGTACTGAGTTTAGGAGAATTCGTAATCATCTTGAGGTCAAAAAACCGAGCAATGTGAGACTCATTGGTCAGTTACCTAAGTCCGAGTACGATGAACTTCTTGAAAGCTCGGATGTTGGTCTGATTTTTCTAGACAGGCGATTCACCATTCCCAACTTCCCTTCTCGGCTGACTTCTTATATGGAGTATTCTTTGCCTGTCTTGGCTGCTACTGACAAGAACACTGATCTCAAGGATATATTGTTGCAATCAGAAAGCGGATACTGGTGTGAGAGTGGTGACCTGAAGAGCTTTATCAAACATGCTACCGAACTAGCATGTAATTCGGAACTCAGGTCGCAGATGGGGGAAAACGCCCGAGCCTACCTCGAAGAACACTACGATGTTTCGAAGACCATTGACATTTTACTAAAACACTTATGATGGAGATGTGCTTATGTTTAGGGGAAAAACGCTACTGATTACAGGTGGGACAGGATCATTTGGAAACGCTGTTCTCAAACGGTTTTTGACGACAGATATCGCAGAGATACGCATCTTCTCTAGGGACGAAAAGAAGCAGCATGACATGCGGATGTGTTATAGTGACGATCGAATAAAGTTTTACATCGGGGATGTTAGAGATCCGAGCAGCATACGAAACGCTATGCATAACGTGGACTTTATTTTCCACGCAGCTGCTCTGAAGCAAGTTCCAACCTGTGAGTTCTTTCCCTTGGAGGCGGTAAAAACAAACGTTATAGGTACAGATAATGTCCTCAATGCGGCCATAGATTTTGGTGTGAAAAAGGTGATATGTCTTTCGACAGACAAGGCTGCCTATCCAATCAACGCAATGGGAATTTCCAAAGCCATGATGGAGAAGGTCTTTATTGCGAAGTCAAGAACCGTAGATCCAAACAGGACTCTCATCTGTGGAACTAGATATGGTAACGTCATGGCATCGAGGGGCTCTGTGATACCTTTATTTGTTGACCAAATAAGGACCGGACGTCCGCTGACGGTAACCAACCCCAACATGACAAGATTCCTGATGAGTCTTGATGAGGCCGTTGAGCTTGTCTTGTTTGCATTTGAGAAGGCCCAGGCTGGAGACATAATGGTTCAGAAGTCTCCAGCGGCCACAATTGGTGACTTGGCTCAAGCTATCAAGGAGTTATTTCAAGCCGAAAACGAGATCAAAATTATCGGCACACGTCACGGAGAAAAGCTATATGAAACTCTCCTAACTAAAGAAGAGTATTTTGTGGCAGAGGATTTAGGGCATTTCTATAGGGTTCCCATAGATAAGCGCGACCTTAATTACGAGAAATACTTTATCGATGGTTCTACAGATCTTTCCTCAGAACAGGAGTACAACTCTCACAATACAAGGCGCCTTAACATAGACGAGATCAAACAAAAACTTCTTACCCTACCCTTTGTTCGAGAAGAGCTTGCGAAAATGGGATTGGACGAGGCCGCTTATACCAAGGAGTAAAGTGCCCGGAAAGGTAGTGTACGCCATGAAAATTCTGGTTACCGGTTCCAACGGATTTATAGGGAAGAACTTAATTGCCCAGTTGGAGAACCGTGGTTTTAGTGAGATCTACAAATTTGACAAACAAACAGACAAAGGACTCTTGGCCAGCTACACTCAGGATTGTGAGTTTGTATTCCATCTTGCTGGAGTTAATCGTCCAAGAGAAGAACAGGAGTTCATGGAAGGGAACTTTGGTTTTACATCCGAGCTACTGGATTTACTAAAGAGCAATAGGAATCCCTGTCCTGTCCTGCTTGCTTCTTCAATACAAGCTGAATTAGATAATCCTTACGGCAAGAGCAAGAAAGCAGGTGAAGACCTGCTGTTTGCTTATGGTAGGGAAACAGGAGCAAAGGTGCTTGTGTATAGGCTGGCTAACGTCTTTGGCAAATGGTGTAGACCGAACTACAATAGTGTGATTGCAACCTTCTGTTACAACATTGCTCGCGGATTACCAATTGAGGTACATGATCCAAACGTGGTTTTACGGCTTGCCTATGTTGACGATGTCGTTGAGGAGTTCATTAGAGCGCTTAACGGAAATGAAACTCGGAATGGAGATTTTTGTACGGTACCAACTGTTTACACGGTATCGCTTCGAGAGATAGCTGACTTGATTCATTCATTCAAGCGGAGTCGGGAAGACCTTTCGGTACCGGATCTGTCTGTTCCATTTGTCAAAAAACTATATAGCACATACTTGAGCTATCTACCGCCAGATGCGTTTGCTTATGATCTTAAGATGAATATCGATGCACGGGGCTCATTTACGGAGTTCATTCGTACTGTGGATCGTGGTCAGGTATCAGTCAACATCTCAAAGCCGGGAATCACTAAGGGAAATCACTGGCATCATACTAGGAACGAGAAATTTCTTGTCGTGAGCGGTAAGGGAGTTATACGATTTAGGAAAGTTGATTCGGACGAGGTCATCGAATACTACGTAAGTGGAGATAAGCTTCAGGCTGTTGATATACCACCCGGATATATCCATAATCTAGAGAATCTTGGCGATACGGATATGGTCACAATAATGTGGGCCAACGAACCCTTCGATCCTAACAACCCTGATACGTTCTATTTGGAGGTCTAGATGTGAGAAAGTTGAGGGTAATGACAGTTGTGGGTACACGCCCCGAGATTATAAGGCTGTCGTGTGTGATTAAGAAGCTTGACCAGTCGGAAGCTATAGAACACATCTTGGTTCATACTGGCCAAAACTATGACTACGAGCTGAATCAAGTATTTTTTGAAGACCTTGATCTAAGAAAACCCGATTATTTCCTAGGAGCAGCAGTAGGCGCTCCCATGGCCACCATAGGCAATATACTAATCAGAATAGATCCCATATTGGAAGACCTCAAACCCGACGCTTTTCTGGTATTAGGCGATACCAACAGCTGCTTGTGCGCAATTGCAGCTAAGCGGCGTCATATTCCCATTTTCCATATGGAAGCAGGGAACCGCTGTTTTGACCAGAGAGTACCGGAAGAAACAAATCGTAAGATTGTGGATCATATTGCAGACATTAACCTTACGTATAGTGATATAGCGAGAGAGTACCTGTTGCGTGAGGGTCTGCCCGCTGACAGAGTAATAAAGACTGGGAGCCCGATGTATGAGGTCTTGCACTCAAAAATGCCAGAAATCGAAGCATCAGATATTGTGGCGCGACTAGGATTACAAGAAGAGCAATACTTCGTAGTATCTGCCCATAGGGAGGAGAACATCAATACTGACAACTTCTTCAGTTTAATCGATAGTATAAATGCAATTGCTGAAATCTATCAACTACCGATAATTGTGAGCACCCATCCTCGCACAAGGCAGATGATCGACAAGCAGGGAGTGGAATTTAGCCCCCTCGTTAGGTTAATGAAACCACTTGGGTTTATAGACTATGTCAAACTTCAGATGAAGGCCAAAGCAGTCTTGAGTGATAGTGGAACAATTAGTGAGGAAACATCCATTCTAGGTCTTAGATCCCTCAACATTCGAGAGGCACATGAGAGACCTGAGGCTATGGAAGAAGCGACTGTTATGATGGTAGGATTAGGAAAGGAGAGAATACTCCAAGGGTTACGTGTCTTAGAGAATCCAAGTAAGCATTCTTTGCGTATAGTTAGGGACTATGATATACCTAATGTATCGGAGAAGGTATTGAGAATTATCCTCTCTTATATTGATTACGTTAATCGCCACGTATGGAGAGAAAGCAAATGAGAGTTGTCCAGATTAACTCAGTATGCGGTGAAGGAAGTACGGGCCGAATTGTGTCGGATCTCCATAATATCTTAATCGAGCATGGTCACGAAAGCTACATCGCGTATGGGAGAAACGGATCCGGCAACGGCGGTACAGCTATAAGGATAGGCACCAATTTTGACGTGTATTGCCATGTCGCGATAACGCGGCTATTTGATGCGCACGCTATTGGATCTAGGAAAGCTACCGTACGATTCGTAAAGCGTTTGTCGGAACTGAAGCCAGACGTAATTCATTTGCATAATCTTCATGGGTATTATGTAAATATCCAAGTATTGTTCGATTACCTAAAAAACTCAGATATCCCTGTTGTCTGGACTCTCCATGACTGCTGGGCCTTTACCGGACACTGCGCGCATTTCATAAACATTGGTTGCAATCGCTGGGAAACACAATGCCATAGCTGTCCGCAAAAGAAGTCATATCCGAAGAGTGAGTTTATTGACCGTTCAAGGGCAAATCATAATATGAAAAGACGTCTCTTTAGCGGAGTTGAGAAATTAACGATAGTGACTCCTTCCGGGTGGCTTGCAGATTTGGCAAGTAAGTCATTTTTGAAGAATTACAACATACGGGTTATTCCGAATGGGATAGAACTCGAAATATTTAGACCTACGCCAGGTCTGTTTCGTTCCGAGTATGGCCTTGACGATAGCTTTGTTATACTTGGAGTAGCGAGTCATTGGACGAAGGAAAAAGGCTATCACTTCTTCATGGAACTGTCAAGGCATCTGAACGATGGTGAGGTGATTGTTCTCGTTGGCTTGACCGAAAAGCAAAGGCGTAGTCTCCCAGCGAATGTTATAGGCATTGGTCGGCTCGGTGCGGACGAACTAGCTAAAATCTATTCTGCGGCTGATGTGTTTTTAAATCCAACCCAAGCAGACACTTTTCCAACAACGAACCTCGAGGCTCTAGCCTGTGGAACACCAATCATTACATTTGCAACGGGGGGAAGCGGAGAGGCAGTTGGCGATGGTTGTGGATATGTAGTGGATAAGGGAGCTCTGAGCGAGGTTGTTGAGAGAATTCGGGAGGTCAGCAGGAAAGGCAAATGTTCGTTTACCCAGCATTGCATAGAGAGAGCGCGACAAGCGTATAGTAAAGAACTCAGGTTTAGAGAATATGTTCGTCTTTATGAGGAGTTGCTAAATGGATAGCATAGATAAGCTATTGCTTGACATTCACATTGAGGGAGAAGGGGTTACGTGATTCAAGTCTCGCGAAGCAAGTGCCGCAAGAATATACATGATGCTTTTAGAGTAAGCATGGCAACCTTGATTTTTTTTACAGGAGGCTTTGTTAGCGTAGATTTGTTCGATTTGGTACCGATTGATTATTTCATCATGGGGTTGTGGTTAGTTATTTCTCCACTTATTTTTCGTAGTACGAAGAAAATCTACGTAGGTGGAAAAGACACTACAAGACTGATATGCTTTACCTATTAAGCCCCCTAATTGATTTGGACAAATAGTGTGTGTCTGATAGAATCAATTTGGGAGTGATTTAAGTGACCAGACAGTATACTAATGAGTTCAAGGCTCAGGTACTAAAAGAAGTCCAGGAAGTAGGTAACGCTGCACCCGACTTTCCGCACCCTTGAACCTCATGGAAAAATAGTTTCTGCCCAGCAGGGATTTGTTAGAATTTCGCGAACTGTTCTCTATCCAAATATTGGAGGGAGAATCAGTGCAGGTCTCAGCCAAACACCCAGGCGCAGCTAATCTCATGGCTCACCTATGCAAGGAGCTCGACATAGCCAGGTTCATAAACCACATGGTTACCTGGGATGACAGACAATGGAAGGTATCTCCCGGCACGGTGATTACGGCTCTTGTTATCAACATCTTGGTTCACCGAAGGCCCCTCTACCGTGTGGAACGGTTCTATGAAGCCATGGACATGCCTCTGCTTTTTGAGGAGGATATTCAGGCTCAAGACCTCAACGATGACGCTCTAGGCCGGGCCCTTGATAGGCTAGCTGAGATCGACTGTCGGCAGCTGCTCGGAACTATCGCCTGCCGAGCGGCGAACATAGAAGATATGGAAATCCGCTCAGTACACGCCGATACCACCTCTTTTTCCGTCTACGGGTCGTATGAGAACGAAGACAGCAATGGAAGTTTTGAGAAACAGTTCATCGAGATCGTCTACGGCCACAGCAAAGACAAGCGAGATGATCTCAAGCAGCTCAAGTTCGGACTGATGGTTACCAATGACGGGTTTCCCATCGTGGGAACCGTTAACAGCGGCAACGAAAGCGACATGGTGTGGAGCCGGGATATACTCGATGAGTTCAAGGTCAGCTTTCTTGAGACCTGGAATGTGGCCTTTGTCGCTGACTCAGCCCTGATCACCATGGAGAACCTCAAAGCAATGGATGCCAAGAAGATCCGGTTCATCTCTGTTCTGCCCGGGCGATATTCTCTAGCCCAGGAGCTGCGGGACCGTGCTTGGGAAGAGGGAAGATGGCGTTATCGCGGCCCTATGTCCAAGGCCAAAGATGCGGCTCATTACTGGACACAGACTCTGCAGGCCGAGTTTGCCGGTAGAGTCTACCGCTTCATCGTAGTCCGCTCTTCTAAGCTGGATAACCGCAAGGAGAAGAAGCTGGAGAGAGTTCTGGAAACTGAGCAGAAGGACCTCGCCAAGCTCAAAAAGCAGCTGGAAAAGGAATCGTTCCAATGTGAACCAGATGCCAAAGCCAGGCTGGATGCAGTTTTGGCAGAGAACAAAACGCTCCATAGGCTGACAGGCCGTGTTGTTAGGCAGCAGAAAATCAAACGCCCTCCTGGAAGACCACGGAAAGATCGGCAGGAAGCTGTTCTGGAGACGATCACTACCTTTCGGCTGGAAATCGACATCCATCCTCCAACGGAAGAGGCTCTCACTGAATGGCGTCAGCGGGAAGCCACCTTTGTGCTGATAACCTCGGTGTCAGAGGATCTCTATGATGACTATGATGTCCTCAAAGAGTACAAGGGTCAGATCAACGTGGAAATGCGGTTTCGGTTCCTGAAGGATCCTATGTTTGTCAACGCCATCTACCTGAAGACCCCAAAGAGAGTCCAAGCACTGGGGTATGTGATCCTGCTGGCGGTTATGATAGCTTCCCTTCTGGAGATGAGGATCCGGGAGGCTATGGCCAAAGAGAAGGCAACGATCTCCACAGGCCCTCGTACTCTAGACCGCCCAACAGCCCGTGTACTGCTGGATATGCTCAACACGATTCAGGTTGTCTATCTGACCTATGATGACCATGTAGAGCGCCATCTGCCTCACGATATCCCACCGGATGTTCTGAGGCTGCTCAAGTTCGCCGGCTATGATGAACGGATCTACCTCGAAAATCCATTCAGAAAACCCACCTAATTCTCTGCCCAAGGGTGCGAAAAGCAGGCTGCACTGGTAGCGCGTCGCTATGAGTTGTCCAAGAACACCGTCTATACATGGATGCGCGCTGCTCGCAGACGCGGATCAACGGAAGCTCTTTCAAGGAACTTACAGTCCCGTACCTCTGAACTAGAAAAACGATTGGAAGAGGTCAGTAGCGAGAACGACCAGCTAAAGCGCATTGTAGCTGAAAAGGAGCTCGAGTTAGCAATACTGCGAGAACTGAGGGACAAGACAAACCCTCGGTAGCCGACAAAGTTGACGTTGCAGAGCGGTGGATCAGCAAAGGGTTTAAGACTAGTCTGGTCCTTGGCTTTGTCGGCTTATCCCGCTCTACTTACTACGCAGTCATCGACCGCAAAGATGATGTTAAAGAGGCAGCGAACGAACACTCGGTCTCCGGAAAAGCAGCCGCAGGCCGCCCTGTTCCAGGTTATTCCTACACCTTTGATGGCCGCAGAATACCAGATGAAACCATCAAGTCCTGGATTTATACTCTTATTGAAGGTGATGGATTCCCCTATGGCTATAGGAAGCTTACCGTCTGCCTGAAAGAAGATTATTTTCTACGTATTAACCACAAGAAGGTATACCGACTTTGTGCCGAGCTAGGAGTGCTCCGGCCGCAACGTCGAATCAAGCGGCGCCACCCGAGGCGCATAGCAAAACACATGCAAGTAGATGCTCCCAATCAGCTTTGGGAAATGGACATAAAATACGGCTACATCGCCGGGACAAAGCAGTTCTTTTTCCAGTTGTCCCTGATCGATGTCATGGACAGGGAAGTCATCAGCTACCATTTAGGCTTAAGGTGCACTGCCATGGATGCAGTAAGCGTCCTCAGACAAGCCATTGAAAAGAGAAATCTGGACATAGAAAGAACCACTAGATTACCGATAGTACGCACTGACAACGGACCTCAGTTCATCGCCAAGGTTTTCGCCAGGGCATGTGAGCAGCTAGGGCTAGAGCATCAACGCATTCCAGTGAAGACTCCGAACATGAATGCTCATATTGAATCCTTCCATGCTGTCCTTGAAGACGAATGCTACTCCCGGCACGAGTTTCTGAGCTACCAGGATGCATACTGTCAAGTGAGCGAGTACATGCGCTACTACAACGAGCGCCGTCGTCATGGGAGTCTGAGAGACAAGCCTCCCAGAGAATACCACAAAGCAATCATGAGAAACGATTTGAAACCTGAAGTTATTGCTGCATAATGTCCAAAGTTAGGGGTTTGAACCGGAGTTTGCTACAATGCACTACGACGAGTCTTCTATGCTGCAGTCCTATATGAAGCTGTATACCAAAGTGAAAGGCTAGAACTCTCAGGAACCGGAAAGAGTTAGGGGGAGGGCCTTCATATGGGAAACGACTTAGTGAGTCCGACCAGCATCGAGACGAGTTCAGCATAACTGATTCTCATAGTCGAGTTAACTAGAGATCGTTAGTTCGGAAGCATTTAGTCGGTTGCATTTTAGGAGACGTGAGCGAAAAAACCTTAGCCACATGTATTGTACTCACTAATGGAGTTCGGTAACCCCTTAGCAGTAACTTGAATGTATAGCGGCTCAACGCCTTGTTTTTTATATTTGATTGGTCACTTTTCTTCGTTAACGACAAAGTGGTGGGCGCCGAGTAAAGTTGTATTGGCTATTGGCCAAAGTTTTTCGCACTCGAAGGAGAGAAAGAACCATGAGAAATGGCAGCAACAGATATATTATTCACGTGTCATGGGGTTTTGGGGGAGGTGTCGGCACGGTATTAGCTAACTTGATAGAGTACCAGCTAGCAGCGGGATATCGTGTGGGAGTGATCTATCCTGTTCGGGAGAATAAGTATGACGTCTCGTTTTTGAGCCGATTTTCTGGTGAAATCGATTGCTATCCTGTAGAAATGCGTCATAATAGAGTTCGCCAGTTGAGATTGAGTCAAATAATTGGCCTTCCTATAAAGAGGCTCTATCGACAGGTATGTTTACAGAATCCCGGGCTCGACATAGTGATCCATGCGCATAACACTATTGCCGTCGGATTGTTGCGCGACATATCGAAACTGCCCTTATTGGTCACTTTACATGGCATCAATGCAAGCAAAGGAGTTACATCTCAGTGGGTTACTCAGCGGATAGCAAAGCGACTTATACGAAGCGGGTTTAAGATGAATGCTGTTAGCCATCAAACTACTGAATACTACAATTCAGTGCTGGGAACAACGGAAATAATCCCCATTTTAAATGGTACTCGTGTTAAGAACAACACAGTGTCACGTAGCCAGCGGCCGCCATCAGAAAAGTTTAGAATTGGATATTTGGCATATCTTACGGATGCGAAGGGCTGGCGGCATTTATTTGATGCTTATGCATCCCTAGACGAACAATACAAGGCAAGGATTAACTTGACGTTTGCTGGCATCGGACCGGAAGGCGAGGTAAGTGCCTTACAAAACTCAATAAGACAGCATGGTCTCGAAGGAAGTGTTCGTTATATTGGTTATGTGGAAAACGCAGGGGATACTTTGGTGCCAAGTTTAGATCTAGTGGTCTTGCCTTCGGCTAGCGAGGGATTACCGCTAACACTGGTGGAGGCTATTGCTCATGGAGTACCTATTTTAGCGACAAGGGTGGGAGGCATTCCTGAAGTTCTGATTGAAGGTGTCACGGGATACTTTATAGAAAGAAACCCAATTGACATAGCAGAGAAAATCAGAATACTCCACGATGATGAGCGATTGTATGAATCATTGAGCAACAACGCTAGAGACCTATATACGAATAAATTCACTGTCGAAAGAATGGCAAAGGAGTATTCAAGAGTTTATGATTCAATATTAATGTGCTTTAAGCAATAACTCAAAGGATGATGGCTTAGGTACGTTGTCTGTTTCGGTTTCGCAGGGATGTACAATCACGAGGGGGTTGACGAGAGTCAAATATGAAGCACTATTATAGGAAGCAAGAACGCCTAGGTCTGCCTTTAGGTGTAAATATAACGCTAACTTGTCTTTACGTACTCTGGGCCTTTGTTCCATATTTAACGAGAAACTTGCGTCGTGAAATACTACTAGTTATTGTCGCAATGTGGGTATTGACGACCTTCTTGAGTTATCCGCGTTGGGTGCTTAGGCCGGATAAATTCAACGTAATAGTCCTGCTTTGGATCACGTACATCGGCGTCAGTCTAGCTCTGGGCCGAGGTTTAGCAGAAATCGGGAATTTCTATAACTACATATGTTTCTTCATACCAGGGATAATGTACACATTTTATAAGCGGCTAAATAGAAAGGAAGTGAACCGTTTTATTGTTTTTTTTGCACTCTTAGTTGCGGCGGTGTCTGTAATTACGAACATCCAACTGTTAGTAAATGACCCTTCCTTGTCAAAGGAGATCACTGGTGGGTCGGGTGACTTGCGACACTTTTACGCTAGCAATACGAATCTCGGTTCTTTTTCCTGGGCCCAGACCGTTGTAATTCTTACGGGAATACTAGGGGGATTGTACGTTTCGCAGGACAAAAAAGTCTATAAGTTTATTAGTTTCGTTGGTCTATGCTGCTTTGCCTTGATGGTAATTCTGTCTTCATCATTCATAGCAATTCTTTCTCTGGTAGTCTTGCTGTCTTCCTATATCGCTCTAAGATTGAGGAGCAAAAGTCCGATATTTTCTATTGTTATAATGCTCTGCCTAATACACTTCGTGGCATCGCTAGTTATCTTCAGTGAGTTTTACGCAGGATTACTTGAACACGTATCTTTTACTGTCGGAAACCCAATGTTGTCGCGGCGGATCCGCGCGATGGCGGACGTCTTTTGGGGTCGTGGTGGTAACTTACTGGATAGGAGTCTGTCAGGTCGTCTAGAGCTTTATTGGCTTAGTCTAAAAACCTTCTTTAGGAGTCCATTCTTCGGGCGGGGCATGGTATATGCTGATGATTACTTCCAATACGGAATAGGAATGCATTCCCAAATTCTCGATGACGCAGCAAGGTACGGCTTAGTTGGAATCATTGTCTATAGTATTCTTGGCAGGTACTTAATTAGATGGATTGGGCGTTCGAGTACCTTCATCAAAGCTTTTAATATGAACGTAGCTACTCTTGTGTCTGTGGCTTTTATGGCTTTATTTAATCCCTTTGTCTCGACATCGAATGGAGTGGCGGTGTTTTTGGTGTTCACGTTATGGGGGGATTTGGTTAGCACTGACGCTCCGCCAACTAATCTAGACAGCGCTGGGAGCGGCCCCGCAAAGTTGCAAGGCTCGAAGTGCTGACCCTCATCCAATGAGTTGCCATGGCGTGGTCATGAAACTTTGGACATAATATCCTACGGTTTTGTGATCAAACGTGCCCCGGATCTTCTCTAGGATCTGTTCATTTGTTTTTCTGAATACAGTAGTCATTTCTTGTCGAAACCGAGATATACTCGCAATACGTCTTCGCCATACCGGGACTTAAATGAGCGAAGTTGAATAACTAGCATGTGATTAACGCCACTTACAAGGCTTTTAGTAGCGAGCATGCGAAAGGTCTTGGGGAGCACTTCCCATCACAATACACTTGGTAATTCGCAGATCATTCAGTCGTCGAATGATTAGTCGATAAGGTCCACCAGCTTTTCGGGATGACTTCGCTTGTAGCTCATGCGTCGGAGCACATGCAGCACTAAAGACGGGTCAAGAGTTTGCGCTTTGCCTGGGAAGCCGATGTCTCCACTTTGGGTTTACGGCAGTTCGTTACTGTCAACAGAGTTCGAAGCAGCATTGTACTAAAGGGATGTGTTTCTTGTAAGGCCTGGTTCTTGTGTTACGCTTGGGTAATGACGTTTGTGGGATAATCTCTAGGCGCTATGGCATGTAATAGTATCGTCAGCAAAATAACGGCCACCCCAGTTCATATAAATGTCATTACAACTATATTATTCTCACAAACTCGCTTGAGCGAGGTAGTTTGCGCTGCATTACGCTCGTGAAACTTAGTGAATGATGGATTCCACCGGAGCTGTTACCTATACTGAGGAGAATGTGTAGTTTTATGTGGCATCCAGTTTATTACCATGATCAGGATGCCCTATTGGCACCTGATAAGCATGTAATGAAGGGGATTTTTAATGTCTAATAGTTGGACTACATTGAGGGATGTTCAAAAGGTGCAGTTGGAAATTTTACTAGAATTCGACAGAATATGCCGGAAGCATGGTCTTAAATATCTGCTCTTTGCAGGAACGTTGCTTGGAGCAGTTAGGCATAAGGGGTTCATCCCATGGGATGACGACATTGATGTATGTATGTTAAGAGGTGACTATGAAAGATTTCTTACCGTGTGTAAAGATGAATTGAGTGCAGAATTGTTTCTTCAGACAACTGACACAGATAGGGAATACCCCTTACAGTTTGCGAAGTTGCGTAAGAACAACACTAGATTTGTCGAGAAATCGATGTCAGATCTGAAAATTCACCACGGAGTGTTTATTGATATCTTTCCCTTGGACGCGAAATACGGTTCATCTCGATCACTCAAAACGGTTAATGCCGATCACCGAATACGGTTCATGCCGATCACCAAATACGGTTCATCCCGATCACCAACTACCGCTTAATCCGATCACTTTTGGTGGGGGTATCCTCTAAAATCAACTTTGCCATAGGACATTTGCGCCCGGAATCTAAGTTCAAAGGTAACTTAGAAGAAGGGTGGATGCAGAGACCATGACCACAAGGAGGATATCCGTGCGAAAGATCAAAGAAGTCCTGAAACTGAAATGGCATGACGGCTTGAGTAATCGCAAAATCGCCACGAGCTGCAATGTTTCACCAAGTACTGTAAGCGACCTAGTCCAAAGAGCTGCACATGCAGGGCTATCGTGGCCATCGGTCCAGGAAATGACCGACAGAGCCCTGGAAGAACTGCTTTATGTAGATGTCAGTGTCAGAAAGCCTCCTGACGCAATGCCCAATTGGCAAGCAGTTCATAAAGAGTTATCCCGGCCAAAGGTAACTCTTAAGCTTCTGTGGCGAGAATACAAGGAGATTCAACCCGACGGTTTCCAGTATACGCAGTTCTGTTATCACTACCGCCAGTGGGCCAAACATCTCGATGTTGTCATGCGTCAGCACCATAAAGCTGGGGAAAAGCTTTTCGTTGACTGGGCTGGACAGACTGTCCCTATCCATAATCCGATTACTGGCGAAATCAGTGAGGCCTACTTGTTTGTGGCTGCTCTAGGAGCCAGCAACTATGCCTTTGTCCGTCTGTATCCTTCGATGGAGTTGAGGAATTGGATTCAGGCTCATTGTCTTGCTTTTGAGTTTTTCGGTGGAACACCAGTCATCGTAGTGCCAGACAACCTTAAGACCGGCATCACGAAGCCCAATTATTACGATCCAGACCTTAACCCTACCTATGCAGACATGGCCAGGCACTATGACGTAATCGTTCTCCCTGCAAGGGTTCGCAAGCCTAATGACAAAGCAAAAGTTGAAAGTGCGGTTCTCCACGTAGAACGCAGAATCTTGGCTGCCCTTAGGGACTACACCTTTTTCAGCGTTGACGAGGCCAATGACGCCATAGCCGAAAAGCTACAAGAAGTGAACAACGAACCATTTCAGAAACTGGACGGTTCAAGAACGACATGGTTCTTGGAGTTGGACAAACCTGCCTTGAGTTCGTTGCCTGAGAAGCGTTATGAGTTCCGTCAGTGGAAAAAAGCCACTGTTCATATGGATTACCACGTTGAGTTTGAAAAGCGCTTCTACAGCGTACCCTATAAACTCGTGGGAAAGTCTGTTGAAGTTTTGGCCACTCAAACCATGGTCGAAATCTTTTATCAAGGTATTCCTGTGGCTGCACACAAGCGCTGTGGCAAATTCGAGCGCTTCTCAACAAAGAGTGAGCATATGCCTCCTTCCCACCAGAAATATGCATCCCGCAGCCCAGAAACCATGGAAGCCTGGGCAGGACAGATTGGAGAACATGTCCAAGAATGGGCACATAATCTCTTCGAACGCTGCCGGCATCCAGAACAAGGTTATCGTGCCGTCTTAGGTGTTATTCGATTATCCAACAAGTATACTTCGGAACGAGTAAACAATGCCTGTAAGAGGGCAATTATCTATGGTGCCTACTCATACAGAAGCGTTAAGTCCATTCTTGAGAAGGGCCTAGACAGCGTGTCCCCGGATCACCTAACACAAACAGCGCTGCCTGAACATGAAAATGTCAGAGGAGCTGAATATTACGCTGTAGGAGGAGGTGAATCAGAATGGGCATCCAACAGACATTAGAACGGATGCGCAAGATGCGTTTGCCTGGAATGGTACAGGCTTATCTGAGAGACTCCCAGATTGAAGGGATAGCGGAACTGCCATTCGAAGAGCGCTTGACCCTAATGGTGGACCATGAATGGACTCTTCGGGAATCCAACAGAATTGCCAGGCTGCGCAAAAGAGCTCGGTTTCGAGTTGACGCCATGCCAGAAGATATCGACTATCAGCATCCCCGTGGGCTTAAGCGGAGCCAGTTCCAGGAACTGTTGCGCTGCGACTGGATTAGGCAAGGGCATAATGCACTCATTGTTGGCCCAACAGGTGTTGGCAAGACCTTTCTCGCTTGTGCCCTGGGAAATGCAGCTTGCCGTCAAGGCCTATCGGTAAGATATTACCGTGTTCCAACGCTGCTGCGTGAAGCAGCTGTTGCCCAAGGCGACGGCCAGTACTTTGAGCTTCTAAAGACTCTGCGGAAGGCTGAACTTCTGATCCTTGATGACTGGGGACTGGCCAATTTACTTCCGGCTGAATCCCGGGATCTTTTGGAAGTACTCGAAGACCGTTCCCAACGTTTCTCTACCTTGGTGGCCAGTCAGCTGCCCATAGAACACTGGCATCAGAGTCTTGGAGATTCCACCATTGCGGATGCCATATTGGACAGAATCATTCACAACGCACACAAAGTCTTACTGCGTGGTGAATCCATGAGAAAGATTACAAGGAATTCGGAAAACGAAGCAGAATTTCACAGCAAGAAAGAAGACTAAATTACCAACAAGAGGATACCCCTCTGGGGTAATCAAGATTTGGACTGATAATTCAGTGATCGCCATGGACCGAATTGAGCGATCGATTCATAACGTAATCAGTGATCGGATTGAAGCGTATTCGGTGATCGAATTAACCGAAATACACGCTTGGATAATGTCATGCCACATAGTTTCTATTTAGCCCCCTAATAGGTTTGGAGAAAATCCTTTCATCTGCTATCATTCAAATCAGGGGGATGTTTCATGACAAGAAAGGATTACACTCAAGAATTCAAAGAACAGATATTAAGGGAATCCCAGGAGGTTGGGAATGTTTCGCTTGTCGCTAGGCGGCATAATATCTCACCGAATACAATTCACACTTGGAGAAGGAAAGCTAAGAAAATTGGTTCAACTAAGCCTTTGCCTGCGGATGAAGCCAAGCGAATCAAAGAGCTGGAAGCCAGACTTGCAAAAATCAGTACCGAAAACGACAGACTAAAGCGTATCGTTGCCGAAAAAGAACTCCAAATTACAATCATGGAAGAGGTAAGGGACCTTAAAAACCCTCGGTAACCGACAAAGTGATGATAGCTAGTCGGTGGATTGAACAAGGGTATAATGCTGGCCTTGTTCTCCACTCTGTCGGTTTAGCTTCTTCCACCTACTACAGTCATAAGGGCTCGTCAATCGAAGAAAATCTGCTTGAGTCTGATGATAAGTCAGAACCATTAAAAAGCCGGGCTGGACGCCGGATACTAGGCTACTCCTGCACCTATACAGGGCGGAAGATTTCCGATGAACAGATTAAAGAGTTCATCATGGAGGAGCTCTCCGGCGATGGGTATCCTTATGGCTATAAAAAGCTTACGGCCAGCATGCAAGAGGACTATGGGCTGAACATTAACCACAAAAAGGTATACAGATTGTGTAAGGAGCTGGATGTGCTGCTTCCTCAGCGGAAAATGAATCCTAAGCATCCGCGCAAACTGGCCAAACGAATTGAGGTAACCGGATCCAATCAGCTTTGGCAGATGGATCTGAAATACGGCTATATTGCCGGTATAGATAGGTTCTTTTTCATGATGTCAATCATCGATGTTTATGACCGCTGTATTGTCGGCTATCACATTGGGCTTAATGCTTTGGCTCTAGATGCCCTGAGAACCCTTAGACAAGCCCTTTTACTCCGAGGAGTAGGGGATTCTGACAAACTGATATTGCGTACAGACAACGGCCCGCAATTCACCGCCCATGCCTTCCAGGATGGTTGTGCGGAGCTACCAGTTAACCACACTCGTATACCGAACAACACACCGAACATGAATGCTCATATTGAATCATTTCACTCGATTTTGGAAAGCGACTGCCTGTCTCGCCATGAGTTTCAAACCTATGCTGAAGCCTATAAACGTGTCAGTGAGTTCATGGATTACTACAATCACCAGTTCATGGCAGTCTGAAGAATAAAGCACCCATGGCGTTCTACCGCAGTAATGTTGGCCAAGATGTCAAACCAGCAATGATGGTGGCCTAAATAAAGGGCAACCATGTGATAGTTGAAACACTAAGCAGATATTCTCCCAAAATGGGGGGTCAAACCGAACTGCGATTCTAGATTAATTTGAGAATAGCACAATAGGGAGGAATATATGGTGCCACAGGTTAGTGTTATCATCCCCATTTTCAATGTGGAAGCGTATTTAGAGCGAAGTATAGAAAGCCTGCAGAAGCAGACTATGCCAGACATACAAATTATATTAGTGAACGATGGTTCTACTGATGGAAGTCTTTCCATTTGCCAGGAATATGCCAAGAATGATTCACGAATACAGGTAATAGATAAGCCAAACGGCGGGGTTTCATCGGCTCGAAATGCAGGGTTGGAAGCGGCTACCGGGGAGTATATCGGGTTTGTAGACCCAGATGACTGGGTCGAGCCGACTATGTATGAAAAAATGTATGATACAGTTACAGGAACGCAAGCAGATCTTTGTATGTGTAATTACCTTATGGAGTATGCAGGAAGGTCTGTTTCGGTAACACTGCCTATTGAATGCAGTGTTCTTCATGGACAAGATATAATCGAAAGTGTTGTGGCAAACATGCTTGCTGGTGCAACGCTTAATAGTGGTGCTCAAACTATTATGGGAAGTGTGTGGCGGTTACTTATAAAAAGGGAATTTATTGAAAAACATGGGCTTCGCTTTGTACCGGGAGTTCCTTTGATGGAAGACTTAATATTCTGTGTGGAGACATTACTAAAGTGTAATACAGTAAGCATAGATAGCGGTCAGTACTATCACTACATAATTCGTAGCAATTCTGCTGCTAGTAAATATCGACCCGATATGTTTGATCGGTTGCACAAAATATATGATATGTTACATAGTATCCTTGAAAAGGAAGGGGTTTATAATACCCTAAAAGAACGAATGGATATTAGGTATGTTAATATGTACCTTAGATTGGTAGCTAACGAAGCTCATCTTGATAATGATAGTAGTCTCACAGAAAAAGTAGAGGTAATTCAGCAATATTGTAAAGATGACAGACTTAGGGATATTCTTGGTATGGTAAGTACCAAAGGTTATACTCTTCGCAAGAGACTTGTATTAACTGCTCTTGAACGTGAATGGGCACTTTTTCTTTTGGCATATTACACTATACTTACTAGACTAATTCAGAAATAAAATTAGTAAGCAAGGTTGGAGGGGTATTGTGAGAATACTTGTTAGGCATATTCCTAATACTTACAATTATGGCAGCTTAATGATGGCTATTACAGCAATAGATTATCTCAATAGGTACTTGGAGCATGCTGAGTTCTTTGTTGATTGCAGAACTCAAGAAGATTTAAATAGACTTCGCCAAGAAACCAAACTTGATAATATTCAGATGGCATATGAACATGATATAGTTTCTAATAGTGTATTTTCCAAGATTGTAAAGCGCTTTAGAATTGCCAAGAAGCAGGGTGAGTTATATGATGTCAAGATTGTTCTGGGTGGAGATGACATTTCAGAGTACTATGGACAGCGCGGTTGGATTATCAAGTTTCCTTTGATGATTATCGAAAGTTTTTTTGTACCGACCATCTTGTTGGGGCAGACAATAGGTCCTTTTACAAGTTATCGGAAACTGTTAGCTAGATTAGCGTTGAACCGAACCAGGATTTATACCCGCGATGATGAGACTTTAAGATATATTAGCAGTCTCGGAATTAAGACTGGGGCTAGAGGGCGGGATTTAGCATTTTTGGAACTACCAAATCAAGACGCCGCACGATCCATTCTGACCCAACATAACTTGAGAGAGAATTCTTATGTGACCATCGTACCATCGGGGTTAACAAAGTCATATACATCTAACTATGACAGTTATTTGGATGAACAGCACAACATTATCAAGAAATTGCTATCCAACGATATGCTTAGAGACAAGTTCATAGTGTTACTAGCTCACGTAAAGGCGCCTGGCACGTCGGACCGGAAGGTAATTGAGGATTTGGAAATCAGATTTGACGAAGCAGAAAGAGATAGGATTGTCACGATAAAGGAAGACCTATTAGCGTCTGAAGCAAGAGCAATTCTTGGTAATGGACTTTTTACCATAACTGGTCGAATGCATGCTGCAATTTCTACCTTTTTTATGAGAAAACCTGCAATATCGCTGTCCTACAGCGTCAAATACAAAGGAGTCATCGGTCAAGGTCTTGGTATGTCCAATTTAGTCATAGAATCTGCTGATGATTCTCTATGGGCGACAGGACAAATAAGCCAGCTTGTGGATGAAAAGGTAGAGTATGTGTTGGAGAACTACCAACCACTTGTACATGAGATCGACCAGAATGTGACCCGGACGACTGAAATGGTGCGAGAGCAATTAGATAACGTTGTTAAAGATTTACAGACTCTCAGACATAACGATTAAAGCACGTTGTCATTGTAGAACGGTACATTCTATGTTGAGTGATTCAACGCGCAGCGGAGGGTACGTATGAAGGTTAACCAGTTGAAGGCAGGAGTTATTCTATCCTATAGTTCCATGATCTTGGGATATGTCATAGCAATAGTATATACTCCAATCATGCTGCGCCTTTTAGGGCAAAGTGAATATGGTTTATATAACCTAGTAGCTTCAGTGGTTAGTTACTTGGGTTTACTTAGTTTCGGATTTGGCAGTGCTTATGTGAGGTTTTACTCTCGATATAAGGTTGAAGACAACGAACGAGAAATAGCTAAACTAAATGGAATGTTCATGGTTATTTTCTCGGTTATCGGTGTTATAGCTGTTCTTGCTGGCTTGGTCTTAGTTGCTAATACGGAAAATATCTTTGGTGAAAAACTATTACCTCATGAGATGCAAACAGCCAAGATATTGATGACAATTATGGTGTTCAATATCGCCTTATCGTTTCCAGCTAGTGTGTTCAATTCGTATATAACAGCTAACGAGAAATACGTGTTTCAAAAACTAATACAGATGATAAAGACCGTGGTCAGTCCGTTCGTTATGCTCCCCGTTCTATTGATGGGGTATAAGTCCGTTGGAATGGTAGTTGTTACCACTTTGCTCACCATTATTGTAGAAATTAGTAATGCTGTTTTTTGCTTTAAGCGATTGAATATGAAGTTCTCATTTCGTGAATTTGACTTTGCTCTAATGAAAGAGATGACAGTATTTTCCTCTTTTATTTTCATGAATATGATTATTGATCAGGTAAACTGGAACATTGACAAATTTCTTTTAGGTCGTTTTCGAGGCACAGTCGCTGTAGCGGTTTATGGTTTAGCTGCCCAGTTGAACTCATATTATATGTCTCTATCAACAGCTATTTCCAGTGTTTTTATACCAAAGGTGAACAGAATGGTAGCGACTACCGATGATAACAAGCAGTTGACAGAGTTATTTACGCGAGTGGGGAGAGTACAGTTCATTGTCCTATCTTTAATCTGTTCTGGATTCATTTTGTTTGGGCAGCCGTTTATTAGGATGTGGGCGGGTAGTGATTACGGGGAGTCGTATCCGATTGCCTTGTTGTTAATAGTTCCCGTGACCATACCTTTGATTCAGAATTTGGGCATCGAAATACAAAAGGCCAAGAACATGCATCAATTTCGCTCTTGGGTCTACTTTTTTATTGCCATTGGGAACTTAATAATCAGTATTCCCCTTACTTACTGGTACGGTGGAATTGGTGGTGCATTTGGCACGGCACTTTCCTTACTAATCGGAAATGGTCTGATTATGAATTGGTATTATCATAATCGA
Source organism: Peptococcaceae bacterium 1109 (assembly GCA_001028815.1). GTDB lineage: Bacteria > Bacillota > Limnochordia > Darwinibacteriales > Darwinibacteriaceae > 1109. Next base: position 2,141 of record LDJB01000002.1, on the reverse strand, counting down.
GTCGGTCTTGATATGAAGTATTTCTGGTCTGAAATCCTGAAGTTCATACCTTCACTTATTGTTCCAACCATTGTGGGGCTGATACTAACTTCAGTCATGAATATACAAAACGTTGGCGGGTTTCTGCTCGCTGGGTTGAGTTACACCATTGTCTTTGCTCTTTCTATGTGGCTTGTTGGGATTAATGATTACGAAAAAGGGTTGATTGCTGGACCAGCGAAGCGGGCGTTTTCTAGATTAAGGCGAAGAATTGATCGAATGGCTTAGAGCCAAAGGTTGCAAGGAACGGAGAATCTCATGATTACAATCACCGACAAAGAAAATTGCATGGGTTGCTATGCTTGTGCAACGATTTGCCCCAAGACGTGCATTTCTATGGAAAGCGATAACGAGGGTTTTTGGTACCCCGTTGTTGACCATGCCCGATGTATCGAGTGTGGAATGTGCGTGAAGGTCTGTCCAATTATACAAACACCGCACAAAGAACGTGAACAGGGAAAAAAACCTTTAGCATATGCCGCCTATAACAAAGATGACACGGTCCGATTAGACAGTTCATCAGGAGGTTTGTTCACTCTTATAGCTGAAGAAGTTTTGAGTGTTGGTGGAGTAGTCTTTGGTGCACGTTTTGACGATCGGTTCAATGTAATTCACGATTATGTCGAAAAAGTAGATAAGTTGTCCGATTTCCGGGGTTCGAAATATGTACAAAGTAGAATTGGGGACAGTTATGAGCAGGTTCAAGAATTCCTCCAGCAAGGAAGACTTGTTTTATTTACAGGAACACCCTGTCAAATCAGTGGTCTAAAGCACTATCTAGGTAAGGATTTCGACAATCTCCTTTGTCAGGATATTGTATGTCATGGAGTACCGAGTCCAAAAGTTTGGCAGAAATATGTTTCGTATCGCGAAAACCGTGCTGGCGCTTCAGCACGGAGAATCGCTTTCAGACGAAAGGATAGAGGCTGGAAGCGATACTCCGTATCATTCTTATTCAATAATAATACGGAGTATCTACAAATCCTTCATCAGGATTTGTACATGCAGGCATTCTTAAAAGATATCTGTTTGCGCCCGTCGTGCCATGCCTGTCAATTTAAGACGGTCAATAGAGAGAGCGATCTAACCCTTGCAGATTTTTGGGGTATACAAAATGTGCTGCCTGAGATGGATGATGACAAAGGCACTTCTTTTGTCATCATTCATTCGGAAAAAGGTAAACAGCTGTTTGAACGAATTCAACGTTCCCTCGTAAGCCATGAAGTAGACGTTTGGCAGGGAATTCAATATAATTCGGCAATGATACGATCAGCGAAAAGGCATCCCCACAGAGATGAGTTTTTCGAACAATTAGATCATAAGAGAATTGACATACTGATAAGAAGGCTTTGCCGTGACAAGTTTCCGGTACGAATCAAAAGAAAACTAGTGGCAGGAGTTCGATTGATTTTAGAAAAACTCGGATTACTGGAAACTGCGAAAAGGGTATTACGGCGAGGTAGATCTGTCTAAGGAGTCAATGACTTTATAGTCTATGATATAAGAGGAGAACCATATGGTTGATTTAGTACAGCAAGTCTTGGAAGGTTTGGGAGCAGCGCCAACAGTTCTAATCATGTCCATGTTTCCAATTGTGGAATTAAGAGGAGCCATCCCGGTAGGTATTGCATTGGGCCTATCTCCTCTTCATTCCACAATCCTAGGCTTTTTAGGCAGCATGGTTCCGGTACCGTTTATTTGTTTGGGATTCGTCCAATCTTTAGCTATTTGAGACAAACCAAACTTTTCAAAGGTTTAGTGGACAAACTGACCAATCGATCCCTAAACAATCATGGTCACAAGATTCAAAAATACGGCACTTTAGGTCTCATCATTTTGGTAGCCATACCCTTACCAGGAACAGGTGTCTGGAGCGGGAGCTTAATTGCTGCACTACTCGACGTCCGGTTTAAGTGGGCCTTCCCAGCCATATTGATTGGTAATTTCATTGCAGCTATCCTTATCGTGTTACTCAGTAATGGAGTTGTTGCCGTACTTACTAGTTGAGAAGGGGCAAACATCGTAAGCTTGGTCATGAAACCAATCATACTATGTTATTCTTACGGGGGGGGAAAACAAAAATTGAAGTTGTGTTCGGAGAT
>LDJB01000001.1:1124752-1127983 GCA_001028815.1 Peptococcaceae bacterium 1109 | reverse complement strand
TTTTTTTCGCCATTCTTATACTACCAAAAACCCTCAAGCTTTGGGAAGTCAAAGTCTCTGCCTATCTTGGCATACTCTTCAAGAGAACATTTTGGGTCAAATGTGATAAGCAACGTTATTCTCCTTTCCAGGCAACTACTTCCATTTTAAGGGTAACTTTGTCCAAAGAAAAGAAGAAAAAATCTCAGACTAAATAATCTGAGACGAACATGGATCCCCATTTAATTTGAGAAAAACTCTGTAGATCAGCCGCTACTAATGTGACAGTCTACATACTCGTTATTCGTATCAACGGAGGGCCCAAAGTTCATCCAACTAAGACCTGCCACTTCGCCGTCAAGCTGGATCAGTTGTTCACAAAAATGGTTCCAAGTCTCGGGGTGCATTTTGATGAGCCTTGGGTCCAGCTCTTGGGCATCTGGTTTCCAACCAAGCTGCTTATAGAACTCCACAATAAAGCATGGTGCATCTTCAAAGTCCTCGATATCAAGTGCCGGTAGTTGTGTTCGTATGTTAGTTCACTCCCTTCATCAAAAAAGAGCCTTATTGGCTCCCCACTAGCTGCTATTCCCTTGGGGTTGTTGTTTCTTAAACACCGTGAGATTCTCCCAAAGCTCTTCCATCTCTGTCAAAGCAATGATTAGGGCACCTGCAAGAAATCCAGCGATAAACCAGCGCAGGGGGAATCACCTCCTTTCTTTAAGCATTTTGTAGAGCTCAATAGAAGTGAAAGCCCCGAGAAAAAAGAGTTCAAGAGGACCTATATGGAGCACCTCCCCTAGTGTTCTTATAACACTTTTAGGAGAGGTTCTTGCAGATTATAGGATGTGAGGCTGTGGGGCTACTCAAAAACAGCGGTGTGGAGATGGGTAGCTTTTAGTCGAAATGCCGCTCCGCAAATTGGGGTTTCCGAGCTGAGAACTTGATTTCTTGTTCAAGGGTTCTAACGATTTGCGTCTAAACGACGCGGTAATGTAACTTGATTACTGTTCCGATAACAATGTGCAGGATTTCCAAATTGCGTAGCCAATTCTACTGGTTAAGACATAGGCAGTGATTGAGGCGAGGGGGTGCAGATAAAAAAGTGATACCTTCATTGGGCCAACAAGCCTTCTGCGCCTACCCAACTTTCACCACGAGTGGGTTTAAGGTTTGTGCGTAGTCGGTTGTTTAATGTCGAAATTCAAGAAAAGGTTGTGTAGCCGTGTCGAAGACAATTCAACAAGTTCGTGAAATTTTTGGTGCCGTTTTAGACAACTGGGAACTACGGCCGATGCCGGAACTATCTGATACTGAAAAAGCAATGATGGGCGATGATGTTGCACGCGGGGCATTCAACATCTTGGTTGATCCCGACGGCGAAGAAATTGTCTGCATTTTTTCGAGTACAAGTGTCACCGGCACCAATCGTTCCATGCCACAAATAAGAGTGTTTCCCAAAAATATGGAGGACGCTTTCAAATATGCGAAGCTTAAGAAGCTACGTTTTTTTGTTTTCTATTATGCTCAACCCCTCTCTCTTCGCTCAAGTTTTCGGAGGCAGTTAGACCCGACGATTTCTTGGTTTCTTTAGAGGGTAATTTTACTGATAGCGTTAAGCGAGCGGATGTTCGCAGCATATACGAACACTTGGAGCACAACAGCTCAAAGGATTTCTTTCGCATTCTAGAAAACCAACATAACACCAGCCTGCGAGTTCAAGCGTCGTTTATCCGTATAAGTCATGGTGACGATACTATCGACCCAACCGTCCTCGAGGAGTATTTACGATATTTCGATAGTCGGCCGTACATGACAACTACACAAGCCGGTCCCCAGGTTGTATACGAACCCTCGGCTCTGTATGAGAAATCGGAACAACCAGATAGAGGGTATCCATGGAATCTGTTAATCTTTGGTGCCCCCGGGACTGGAAAAAGCCACCTGACAAGAAGACTTGTAGAGGACTGGATCGGAGAATTTGGCGAGGATGCTGTTGTTTCGACAAGGATATCCTTTTTTGAGGATTACACCTACTCCCAGTTCGTTGGAGCGTACATGCCCATCCCAGAAGCAGATATGGAAGAAACAGTCATGCTTTCTGATGGTGAGCGTAATCTCGAAGGGAGCATTATTAGCGAACGTGTTACATATAGGTTTGTTCCAGGTCCATTTGTTTCCATGCTTGCCAGGGCACTGGCTTCAAAACTAAACGGTGAAGAAACGAAGTACGTACTGATCATTGATGAGCTGAACCGTGCGAACGCCGCAAGCGTTTTTGGCGATGTTTTCCAACTTTTGGATAGAGATGGTGGGGTTAGTACGTATGAAATTACGGTGTCTGATGCTTTCGCAAACTATTTGTTGCAGGAGGTTAGTTCTAGGCTGAATGGAGTTAACGCTGAGGCAATGGGTTTGGAATCCTTTAAGAGAATTAAACTTCCAGATAATATGTACATCTGGGCAACGATGAATAGTGCGGACCAGGGCGTATTTCCAATAGATTCTGCATTTAAGCGACGCTGGAGCTTCCTTTATATGGATATTGACGAGATCGATCCTGCTCATGCAAATAGGCCAGCGATTTGTCTGCCTTATTGCGATGGTGAGCGGATGCATGCGGTTAACTATGATTGGAATGTCTTTCGAAGAGGGAACCTTTGCTGGCCGCCGTATTGTTCTTTGCTGTACTTGCACTGGGCTTCGGCTGACCTTTCGTCCAACCTGATTTTTATTGAAAGCCCTTCAACAGCGGAAACGTTTTTTCTCTGGATCCACAAGATGATGGAACTCTCGGTGGGGAGGTGAGAGATTCGTTTGTCAAAGTCCATAAAGAAATTGCTTCACAGCTTCATGGACGTTTTTGCTCGGGTGAAAGCGGAGGAGCATAATTCGGGGTAATAATGCTGACCGACACGCGGAGATGGTTAGCCGTTCAATAGACGAGTTGGTTGAGTAGGAGAAGAGCTAGTGGACGCGGTTCATGTTAAGCAACTGCTGTTGCTAGTTAAGCGTCAATGGTTGCTCTTATAGGCTTCTGCCTTGTAAAGAAATACGAGGGATGTTTGGGTTATGAAAAATAGAGGCTGGATTACAGGCATTTGAATCCTCAACCAAAGTCGCCTCTATGCATCGGAAACCCCATTGGAAGTTCACTATATGTTGGCCAAGGCGATTCCATCCTGGTCCAGCTTCCTTCTGAGTAAATTGGCCTCATTTGTATATTACGATCTGAAAAGACCACCTTCACGG
>LDJB01000001.1:1119740-1121780 GCA_001028815.1 Peptococcaceae bacterium 1109 | reverse complement strand
TCATTAGTGGGGAAACTGCCAGCGCAAACGCCCCGATAACGTGGCTTACATAACTGGTGCTCCTAAGCTTCTCAGCGTCCTGAACGCCGATTATTGCAATGGGATTTCTTGGAATCACACAGAAAGGGTGGTCAAAAGTGAATGTAGTAAAATGGCGAGGGTGTTGGATAGTCTTGTGTGTAGTGCTTGCATTATCTGGTTGTATGGGCAACATTGAAGTAGATGAAAAAGGTCCGATAATAAGCGGTATGGTCTATGATGACGAAGGACATCTGTTCGCGGGGGATGTGATCGTGTCACTGAATGGCGAATCGACCATCTTTTCAAACTCCGAGTTCGTGCTTCGAGGTTTTGCGCCGGGGAGGAAAGAACTAAGAGTCGAAGCAAATGGGTACAAAACATACACTAAGAACTTTGCAATTTATGCCGAGGAACACCTTGATTTTGTTGTGTATTTGGTGAAAGAGAATGGGTATCCCCTTGATTCTCCCAGCCTAATAGATGAAGTCTTAGTTCCTGGTGCTGATAGATTCCCAATAGGGACAAAGGATGATTCTTACAGTTCCGAGGTCAACTACCCCTTTTATATGGCCAAATATGAAGTGACATACAAGCTTTGGAGGCAGGTCTATGATTGGGCGACAAGCGAGGCAAGAGGCACAGGGCGTTACTACTTTCAAAATGTGGGAAGCTTGGGAAGTGTGAGGGTGGAGTCTAGCCCCATCATCAAGAATAATTTGCACCCCGTGACCGATGTGAGCTGGCGGGATGCAATAGTTTGGTGTAACGCGCTAACCGAGTTTTACAACTATCTAGGCCACGGTACTCTTGAATGTGTTTACACCTATGGCGGGGAGGTTATAAGAGATTCGCGGGATAGCAACTCTTTAGCTTGTAATCGCGCTGTCGCTGGTCAAACAAATGGTTACAGGCTACCCACATCCTTGGAGTGGGAGCTAGCCGCACGGTATCAGGATGGAGAAGAGTGGACTCCGGGCAAACATGTCAGTGGCGATCTTTCTGGACATTGTGATCCATATGATTTCAGTAGTGCTTTTTCGTGGTTGATTGGGGATTACGCTTGGTATGATGAAAATAGTTTTAGCTCTACCCATCCCGTGGGAGAAAAATTACCTAATCATTTAGGAATCTATGATATGGGTGGAAACGTTTCTGAATGGTGTTACGATACGCCACCCAATCGGTCATTAGATCGGTTTTATCGTGGAGGTTCGTTTAGCCTTGGAACATTACATCTCCAGTTGGCAAGAACTCTTGAGGATTGGTCGAGCGATATAAGCGCTTCTCGAGGCTTTCGCCCGGTAAGGACCAAATGATGGTTATTAGGGGAAGACCCGCCAATAGATAAGGTGCGCCATCCTTATTAATAGTATTACAGTCGCATGACTCTAATCTATGGAAGTGGGTGTAGACGCGTAGAGGTAAGTTGACCTCTACGCGTCAAAACAAATATGATGAGGGCACTTGGAGGGGTTGTACAGGCAAGACATTACGATACCGTTGCCTACGCGGACTTGTGCGGTGAAGGATGTGATTTATGTGGTCCCACAAATCTCGAATTCCGAATTAACTTTGCAGAATATCCCGGATGCAACTGCCGGAATCGCCGGGATCTGGAGATTCGCTCTTACGTTTAATGGATACGAGTATTGGGGATCCTTTGAGCGATGCGCAGAAGTCGCGAATGCACCTCTAAGTGCAAGCGCAACACTCACTGAACTTAGAACGCGGTTGTTTTTTGAGCAACGGAGGTATAGGCATATGGGCGAGGAACCAAGAGAAGAAGGAAGAAGTTACTTGATTGAATTGCTAGACGCAATGAAGAAACGAGTCTCATCGGGAATTCTTCTTTAAAGCCGATGTTTATACATAATATGGTAGATGTAAGCGATAGGTATTACGTTGTCCTTGATCATCGCAGTTGGAGCCCAGCTTTTTTGGCCAAGGAAGGCGATGTAATCACCCTTGCGGTTACCGTTGATAGTAGTGGCGCCAAAGAGCGCAGGAAAAATATAGAGA
>LDJB01000001.1:1029549-1116548 GCA_001028815.1 Peptococcaceae bacterium 1109 | reverse complement strand
CATTTTTCTTGTTGAGACGCCGTTAATAAATGCTTCCTGAACGACTTGCATTAAGGCCTGTTCAGAACGCTTTCGCTCGGTCACAAAGAAGGGCACGTATCCCCCTTTGCGAACCTTGGGCACAAGTAGGTACATAGTACCCATTCTAGTGTCAAATCTTCTAACCCTGGTTCCGGATCTGTAACCGACCCGTTCAGGCGAGTGTTCACCTTTTCCAGCATTTAATTTGTTTTCGATCTCCACTTCCATCAACTGGTGGCAGAGCCACTCAAGCATAGCAAGCATGGGGTCGGGTTCAGCGAGAAATTTCAATAGCATTTTTTCTAAACTTAGGGTATTCTTATGGTAGGCCATCGGTAACAACTCCTTTTCGGTTTTGTCTGACGACTTACCATTTCGGAGTCCCGATGGCTTTTCCTTTTTCAAATTGCGAACTTAATTATACATGATCCTTACTGCTGAAGGACGTTAAACGGGTATAAGCTACAGCACGCGACCGACCTCAGTCCGAGACTTCTACATGACTGATCAAAAAAGGTACCATATAATGCATACGCCCTCGGGCAGTAGGCATTTCGGTACCTTTTGTTATTGCTCGGAGCACGCCGTCATTGCTCCAGTCGCGTATGCACAGCTTGTCATACTACTGCAACAGCCATCTGTGCTCAGCACGAGTCATCAACCCATCCACGAAGATGAAGAGCTCAATGCTGTCTACTTCGGTGAAGTCGCCGAAGACTAGCAAGTCATAGGAGGCATCGTAAAGAGTGACGCCTAAGATCGTTCTCTCCGCCATCTGGTCAGGAAGTGCCAGCACGTCCCAGTCCCGGTAGATGTTCCCAGCAGAATCTCTGACGATGAACTCCAGACTGCTATCCCTAAGATTGTTTGGATTACTGTCTATCAAGAAGGTCTTGATCAAAACTCCGTGAGTCGGATTCACGTAATATGAACTGTAGAACTCCTCCTCTGCCTCCGCGAAATCCTGAAAGTAGTAATCCGCAACGGCCATTCTCTCTACCCACAGCACCCTAGGAGTGTACAAACGGCTGGCAGTCTCAACGAACGGACCGTGAGATCGTACTTCCGCCATGGCCCTCTCGCGCATGAGGTCATTTAGGATCTGCCAGCCATTTTGGGTCGCATACTCAAAGTAGTAATCCCGCACAGTGTCTACTGCATCTAACGTTAACTGCAGATGCTGTTGAGCGTGCACAGGTCTCATGGCTGCTGGCGCCCATACGAAGCATGCCAAAAACACAGACAAGGACACCAACACACCGGCAGCTATCTTCCTCAATCGACCAAGCACCTCCTTTCGCTAGCTACGCCTACGACCAAGTCTCGCTCCACGAGACGAAGGGTGAGGCTGACCACGGTTATTCTCGACACTTTTTCCTTAATTTTAAATCCTTCTTCGTCAATAGTCCGGAAAGTCCTGCTTTTTTCACACAGATCGCTGTCTAGCACACACATGTGACAGGCTATTTGTGGTAGCCGATCCAGAGTCAGCCCTGCATCAGCGTTCTTTTTCGGTCTGCGCTCAGCTTCTCCAATGCATAGCGCAAAGCCACTCTAGGCATGGTCTCTCTGTTCTTCAGCAGGTAGTTGTAAACAAGCTCGGGTTCCTTGGTGGAAAAGACCTTGAGCATCCATCCGTACCCCTTGCGGACTAGATCGTGTTCGTCCTGCATGAGGAGATCTGCCACCCGGAGAGGGCTGCACTCCGTGTACCTGCCGCGTCTGATGGCAGGAATGAGCACCACAGCCGCTGCCCGCCTCATCCAGAACTCCTCCCGCTGCGTCCACAAGACTGTTTTCTCTGTCAGCTCCGTGTATTGGCAGATCAACTCCCCGAAAGCGTGGGTACAGAAGTCATCACAGTCACCCCACCCACGCACATACTCTTCCAGCCAGCGCTGAAAAAGGTCGAAGGTGCCCTGGTCATACTGCTTCCTAACCCGGTAAGCAAAGTCAAAGGCGATAACCTTCATAGGCCAGCTGCGCTGCTCCAGCAGCACCTCACAAACGGAGAAGACAGAGGCCCTCGACCGATCAGGCAGGCTTCTGTACACCTTGGCCGCGATCTGACGCACGTCGCCTGTTCTAAGGTGAGCCCCGGAAGGCGTGTTGTTTGCCTTCTCCAGTTCAGTTCTGATCCTTGCCAGAATATCGAACATCCCACTCGCCTACCTTTGATCAGCTTGAGCCTTCATCTACTTGCGTCCAGAACGACAAGCAACTACGTACCTTTTCGCGGCCAGACCGCTTGATCCTCTCTGCATTGCCTCTGTAACCGAGCCGCCCAGTAGTCACTATTAAGCCCCCTAATTGATTTGGACAAATAGTGTGTGTCTGATAGAATCAATTTGGGAGTGATTTAAGTGACCAGACAGTATACTAATGAGTTCAAGGCTCAGGTACTAAAAGAAGTCCAGGAAGTAGGTAACGCTGCACTGGTAGCGCGTCGCTATGAGTTGTCCAAGAACACCGTCTATACATGGATGCGCGCTGCTCGCAGACGCGGATCAACGGAAGCTCTTTCAAGGAACTTACAGTCCCGTACCTCTGAACTAGAAAAACGATTGGAAGAGGTCAGTAGCGAGAACGACCAGCTAAAGCGCATTGTAGCTGAAAAGGAGCTCGAGTTAGCAATACTGCGAGAACTGAGGGACAAGACAAACCCTCGGTAGCCGACAAAGTTGACGTTGCAGAGCGGTGGATCAGCAAAGGGTTTAAGACTAGTCTGGTCCTTGGCTTTGTCGGCTTATCCCGCTCTACTTACTACGCAGTCATCGACCGCAAAGATGATGTTAAAGAGGCAGCGAACGAACACTCGGTCTCCGGAAAAGCAGCCGCAGGCCGCCCTGTTCCAGGTTATTCCTACACCTTTGATGGCCGCAGAATACCAGATGAAACCATCAAGTCCTGGATTTATACTCTTATTGAAGGTGATGGATTCCCCTATGGCTATAGGAAGCTTACCGTCTGCCTGAAAGAAGATTATTTTCTACGTATTAACCACAAGAAGGTATACCGACTTTGTGCCGAGCTAGGAGTGCTCCGGCCGCAACGTCGAATCAAGCGGCGCCACCCGAGGCGCATAGCAAAACACATGCAAGTAGATGCTCCCAATCAGCTTTGGGAAATGGACATAAAATACGGCTACATCGCCGGGACAAAGCAGTTCTTTTTCCAGTTGTCCCTGATCGATGTCATGGACAGGGAAGTCATCAGCTACCATTTAGGCTTAAGGTGCACTGCCATGGATGCAGTAAGCGTCCTCAGACAAGCCATTGAAAAGAGAAATCTGGACATAGAAAGAACCACTAGATTACCGATAGTACGCACTGACAACGGACCTCAGTTCATCGCCAAGGTTTTCGCCAGGGCATGTGAGCAGCTAGGGCTAGAGCATCAACGCATTCCAGTGAAGACTCCGAACATGAATGCTCATATTGAATCCTTCCATGCTGTCCTTGAAGACGAATGCTACTCCCGGCACGAGTTTCTGAGCTACCAGGATGCATACTGTCAAGTGAGCGAGTACATGCGCTACTACAACGAGCGCCGTCGTCATGGGAGTCTGAGAGACAAGCCTCCCAGAGAATACCACAAAGCAATCATGAGAAACGATTTGAAACCTGAAGTTATTGCTGCATAATGTCCAAAGTTAGGGGTTTGAACCGTATGTCACCTATCTACTAAGCATTGCAGTCTGAGAGCTTTCCGTGCCCACGCAGCCGATAAGTGAGCGGAACATAGCTTCTGTAGCGACCCGGGGTCCTGCCTATTCGTGTTGGTTTTCGCTTGATTTATTGCGTCTTAAGGAAGACAATTGTTGTATGTGAGGCGTAACCCAGTCTCGACGTCTATGAAAGGTTGAGTGCTATGCCACTCCTGTATTAATGGCTGGTAAATAGGACTTCTCGATGCCACAAAAACACTACTACGAGAACCGTTTTGGTGCTGGTCTATCTCACCTGCACCCGGTTTGCACAGCGAAGGGAAGTGACGCATCATGGTCTCCATTAACCATGAGCTCGCAAGACAAATAGCCGAACTGGTAGATACAGCTTTTGAAGGCTTAGAGCATGTGCATCGCCAGAACATGGAAGGCAAGTTCGAACAGACGATTCCGCTGTTTACTGATGTAATAGAGGCGTTCACTGAAATAGAGAAGATATTAGCGCTCAATGGGCTCTTGGATAATCCAGGAGATGCTCTGACCTCTAGTACCCAATCGCTTAAGGACGCCTTCGATTGGATGACTAATGCTTACGAGAAGCGAGATAATGTCAGGCCATTGGAGATCATGCAGCTGACGCTGTTGCCCCGCTACAAGAAGTGGCAGGAAGGCCTGCGTGAACGTTTGCGTTCGTAGCTATCTTCCTAGGAATAGAAATGTTGCATAACCTATGGTCACCAGTATGGCATCCATGGAAACAGTGTTGAGGAAACACCAGCTGGCACCGGGAGTTGGAGTGCGCCGACCAAACCGGGCACGGGAAAGCGAATTTGCTCTAAGCCAATCGAACATTTGGCTGAAGCCGTCAATTTGCTTCCACGGAGATGCAAGTTGTCCAAGGCCGTAGGGGACCAGTAGTTGAGATTACTGTGAAATCGCTATTTGTTGTACTAAAGAATTTGGAATACCTCAAGCTAGCCCCGTTCACGTTCACCGCCGCATCTATGCGCGGGAGGCCTAGTTTTCGCTGGCGGATGTTTCTCCCAATTTGGGTTATCCGTAGCCTTGGAGGTGTGCTCATGCAAGTGGTCTATAAGGATAAGTTCTCGGTTGTAGGCATCGTGATCACAGGAAAGTGGGATGAACTCGCGACTAAAATGCGTGCAGCATGGAAGACGTTTTTTGACCAATCGTCAGCCATCCTCAACACGATAGGAGATTATGCCTTCGATATCAGCTTGGCTGAGGACAATGGGGTATACACCCAGCTTATCTGCAAAGAGGTAAGCAACATAGAGGAGATCCCTCCTGGTATGGTCGCAAAGGAAATACCGCCTCAGGCTTACATCTATCACCGCCATGAAGGCGATGTTCGGCAAATCGCCGAATCCTTTGGCAAGATGTACGCATGGGCGGTATCAGAGGGGTATACAGTCCTAGACCTCAAGATCGACTACGGATACACCGCCCAGGGCGATGAAACAGTGCATGATCTATTCCTGGCGATCAAGGAGCCGGGAGATGGGCCGCTTGCCTCAGCTCGTTACAGCACTCTTGGCTGACCTTCTGCGACACAGGCCTGGATTTCCCCACCCTCTGTCTACATGTAGGACATAGGTGAGAGGGCAGCCTTCTGAGGATACTTCTGCCGCCGTGACGTGATGCAGTGCGGCGATTGTGAGTACATAAAGAGCGGGGTAAACTCATGGGTTATCAGGAGTTAAAAGAAGTTCTCAGAACGGAGTTTGCTGATATTTATGTGGATGATGATCGGTGGCCGGAAGCATATTGCGACTCTCGGAATGTAAAAGCGATTGTATTGGGGGCAGATCCCAGCAATCCATCGGGCAAGAGATTCCAGTACGCATTTGGACTGGAAGATCAGAAATCTCGGTACTTCAGTCCCATAAAGAGCAATCTGGATGTTCTTGGACTCAAGCTTGATGACCTGTATTTCCAAGACATCTGTCGCAACTACTTCACCCGAGTAACCTATGGGCTTCCTAGAAGAAGGTGGATTTCCGCCGCAACGAAATGGCCACCCTATTTAAAGGAAGAGTTGGATTCTCATCGGCGGATCTCATCCGATATTCCGGTCCTTGTAACAACCGAGATCATCCTCGAGGCATTAGCTCCAGAGGTTCACAGCAGAAGTACACCCAACAAGGATTACTACCGCAATTGCATCTTTATCGAACCAAAGCAAAGCAAACTTGAGCGGACGCTAATTCCCTTCTTTCGTCATCACGACGATGCCTTAGCGTCGTGGGGCAACTACGCGAAAGCCGTAGAAGAGGCGGTAAGAAGGGGCTAGCTACGCCTCATCGTCAAGCCCATGGATATGCCGTGGTGGTGTTCCGGTTCGGGCATGGCGAGCCCCTCGTAGTTCACAGCGATTGGGGCTGTCAACACTGGTAGCTTGGGTGGATATCTCGGATGAAACGCAAGCGGGCCAAGACGGTCCACGTCCAGAGATGGGTGTTCTCAGGATAGCGCTGCCTGCAACGGGGCTCGGACTGTTGAAACCGAAGTCCTCTACACACGGTCTTGAGCAGGTGTCGTCGTGGCTGGGTTAAAACTACGTTGACGAACGCATAATTGTCATGGAGTGACGTTTATGAAGTCTGGAGGTAATACTCAATGAACTCGAAGTTCGATCCAAAGAACCCCGTTGTCCAACTCTGCATGGCTGGGATGAACATGGAAGAGAAAGGAGAAGTTGACGAAGCCATCGCGTTGCTCCAAAGAGCGTGGCACGAAGCGGCAGACGACTATGAAAGGTTCATAGCCGCCTATCATCTTGCTCTTCGACAAGGGAGTGCCCAAGACAAGTTAAGGTGGATGAAAACGTCGCTAGAGTGTGCCCAAAACATAGATGATGTCAACGTCCGTAGTGCATACTCAACCTTGTACTCAAATATCGCCCAGTGTTACGAGGAACTAGGCGATCGCAGTAGTGCTGAGAAAAACTACGCCCTGTCCAACTGCCATAAGGGTGCGCCCACCGATAAAGGACCATTCTATCACGGGACAAAGGCAGATCTGCAGGTTGGGGACCTACTGACACCAGGTGGAGATTCCAATTACCAACCTGGGCTTAAAATGAACCACATCTATTTCACTGCCAATCTGAATGGAGCAGGACTTGCTGCAGCGTTGGCCAAAGGGGACGGAAAAGAACGAGTTTATGAAGTGGAACCTACAGGCGAGTTCGAAAACGATCCAAATGTAACTGACAAGAAATTCCCCGGCAACTTGACCCGATCTTATCGCTCACTGGCACCCTTAAGGATTATCGGTGAAGTGACAGGATGGGCTAAACTAACAAACACGGACCGACGCGAATGGCAGGAAAAACTAGCCAAGAATAAGGGCGAGATCATTAACTGAATTGCTTTAGCCACGCCAATGGCCTGGGCTTCGCCCAAGGCGCCTGACCGAATGATGCGGTTGAACTCGGTTCCAGTAGAATCGGCCTCCACCCAAGACCCAAACCGACACATTTGTCATCGGTCTGGGTTTTTGTCTTTATAGACGTTTCTATTTTCGGTTATACGTATTACCGCCTTTGCTATACAGCTCCGGCCATTTCCCAGTTAAAGCTGGCAAAACCCAAAACTAACCAGGAAACAGCAGCTTGCTCGTCGAATGTAAATATGAAGAAAACGTAAAAGGAGCTTACTCCACATTGCTTTAGGGAAGGAGCATCTTCATGGAGCAGCGCATCATTGTTGTGAAGAAGAACGTCATGGGAGCACAAGAGCACGGCAAACTGCAGCCCCTTATGTATGCTGATGGTACACCGATAGAGAACTTATACTACGACTTCCCCAATCGGGGAGATATTTTTGTGCCCGTGGGCTTTAGCGACATTCCCGAGGAACCCATCGAGATATCCGTGCAGGAGAACAAGCATTACCGGGGGACAACAGAACCCCATCACTCCAAGTACCTGTATCACTCCTCCTGTGAACTCCAGAGCACAGCAGGGCGGGTTTTCGATGTGATCCCCGTGACCGCCTTTCCCAAGGGCCAGCATGACCTCTACCTCGATTTGCCATTTTACCCTACCCTGTACTTCTTTCTCCAAAGACGGGACACAGCAGAGATCTGGGGCCCCTTTAAGCGGGGTGAGTGTAAGTTCCAAGAAGAGAAGTGGCGCACCGCGATTATCATGCCTAGCTCCAGTGAAGCAATTGCAGGGCAGTGCCCGCTCCTTAGCGAACGGCTAGTAGGTGCTTTTCATGAGTCAGAGCTTCCCCCAGGAGCGGTCCAGGTTGCCACTAAACTCCGGGACTTCCAGCTAGAGTACGATGAGCGCAAGTTCATCTTTAACTTCCCTGCTGTTGCTGACCTGATCAACTCCGATCCCGATCGGTACTATGTGGATCTCATGGCCGATCATGATATCGTCACTTGGCTGACGAGCGCCATGCGTAAGCAGGCAGAGCTCACAAGGGAAGATGTGCAGCGCCTTCGCCAGATGGTGATCGATCTTGGTGAACTGGGAACCCAGTTTGAGCTGCCGGAAACGGTGATCCGTACCCGCATTGAGCGAGCGGTTGACTACCTTCAGTCCGTGGAAGAGGCCCAGGATGCCATCTCCGGGTTCTTCCAAGACAATTTCAGCCATTTCCTCCACAGCGAAGTGGGGCAAAAGGCCCTCGATGATTTCGTGCGTACCAAGCGGGAAGATATTATGGCAGACCTCTTGGACCAGGTCCTGGAAAAGGAAGAACAGGCCATCGCAGAGACCCGGAGGAAGTTGGGGCAGGAAATCGCTGATCTGGAAGGGAGGAAGGCCAACCTTCAAAAGGAATTGGCCCACCTTGCTGAACAGGCAGAGAAAGCAAAGCAGCAGACCACCGCTGAACGGGTGGAGGCAGCCTCCGCTGAGCTGGAGAACCTCAAGCAGGAGATTGCACAGAAGCGGGCAGAGTTAGACCGCCTGCAGGAACACGTGAAGATGGCACTGGATTTCCAGGCCCTAAAGGCGGAGATTGAGGGCCTCAAGGAAGACCGCGAGTACGTTTACCAAGCAGTGGAGGAGCTCAAACGCACTAGAGAAAGCCTGGAAGAAGAGTTCAGCCAAAGCGAACGGCGCCTCCGGGATAAGCTGCTCACCCAGAAGCTGTACCTGGACACCTTAAGCGGGGTTGCACCACAGGCCACTCTGCCCCAGCTGAGCAAGGGATTTGCCATTCCCCCAAGGACTGAGGAGATGGACATTACCTACATCCTCAAATCTATCCAGGCACACTTTGAGGCACAGGGCAGAGATGTGACCCTTTCCCAGGTCGCCAACTACTTAATCTCTATTCTCCAAAACCGCCTCACGATTTTTGTGGGTTATCCAGGGGTGGGGAAGACGTCCACCATTCAGCTCTTGGCGGAGGCCCTCGGGATGTGCCAACCAGATGCAGAACGGCTGCTGAAAGTAAGCGTTGGCCGGGGTTGGGTTTCTTCCCGGGACCTCATCGGCTACCACAATCCCTTGACGGACGCGTTCCAGCCCGCACCAACGGGAATGTACTACGCCCTTAAGGCACTGCACAGCGAGGAGAACAGCGGTGAACCTAAGGCTCCCCTATGGGTGCTCTTGGATGAAGTCAACTTGTCCCCAGTGGAGCATTATTGGAGCGACTTTATGACCACCACCGACTCCGTGCAAGGCAGTATTCGCTGCGGCACAGAGACCCTGGCCTTTGATCACGCCCTGCGGTTTATCGGTACGGCGAACTACGATGAGACCACCGAACCCTTAAGCCCGCGGGTGATCTCCCGGGCGAACATCATCTATGTAGAGCCTCCTGAGGCTAGGACCTTCAGGTACGAGGAAAGCGCAAGTCCAGCTTCCCCAGGGAGAGTCTTTACCCTAGACCAGCTCCGTCCCCTCTGGGATGTGCGCCCCGAGCACACCGAAGGAGAGCAGATCGTGGTAAATCGGCTGGTGACCATCTTGCAGGGGACCGCTGAGGACTCTAGCAGCGTCGGGCCGATCACTGTCGTTGACCCCCGTGTAAGAAAATCCATGGCCATGTACTGCGCGGCCGCTCGGGATATCATGCGGCCTGAACTAGGTGAGTTCGGCGCCCTCGACTTTGCCGTTGCCCAACGTGTCTTGCCTCAGTGCAGGGGAACGGGGCAAGGTTACGCCCGCCGCCTTGAGCAAGTCCGTGACCTGTGCCACTCCAAGGGTCTTACCCGGTCAGTGGACACCCTCGATCGCATCTTGGCCCGGGGCAAGCTCTATCAATCCTATGACTTCTTCGGGTTGTAAGGATGGTGGCCATGGACGATCGTTTGCAGCTGTCCGTTGGGGACATTAAGCTAGCACTCGGCGAGCGCAGCGGGGAAGGGAGAGCGGGGACTGTCTTTGAAGATCGGGGTTACGCTATCACCCTTCACTACCCGGAAAGCTTAGGGCAGGCCACAGTTTACGTAGAAGACTATGTCCTCGATCGCCCCACTGAAGTACGAAGTGAAGACGGCGTGATGGTGTGCCATTGGCAGCAAACCGATGTCTTCCGGAACTGCTTTGGTTTAACTGCCTTCCGTGTGGAGTTTTCCCAAGGCAGTACGGTGTACTCCCCTTACATCGAGGTGCTGAGTAGAAAGATCTCCCCTGAGGAGATCATGGCCATGGTCCGCTATCTCCAGTCCCGGGCTGAGAGGATCATCCAGGTGGGGTTTGCCAAAACCGGGCTCGGCATGGCCCCAGGCGGCTCCACCGCCAGCATTGAGCGGGCTGTTGATGTGGCGGAAGAGGCTGTGGCTGCCATAGAGGATTTATTAGTCGTCCGTCCTTCCCGCATTCGGCGCCGTTTGGTGGAACGGCGCGTGGTAAAGGGCTACGAACCAAGAGACCCAGTGGATGACCGGAGTATTACTTACGTCCTGGAAAACCTGGACAAGGGCGCTCTCTCCCCAGATCCGGAAAAACACGCTTTGCCTGTGGACTTAAGCGGGAGGCGGCTGTACTTCTCTGAACTAGATGTGGTCCATAAACAGGAATCCACTGATGTCTACGAAAACCGCATCATCCACGGCTTTCTTAGGTCCATGCACCACCGCTTGGGAGAAATCCGCAGTTACCTGCAGGAGGTCTATCGGGAGCTGGACCGCTACTACCTGGAAGGTGCCGCCGAACAAAGCGAGGAGTACACCAGCTTTCTGTCGGTGTGCGGCTACCATGTGGGGAGGATATCAAGGCAGACACTTGACCGCATAGCCACGCTCCTAGAGCGGATCAGGATTAACGAATGGCGGGCGCAGCAGCTTATCCCCGCCAAGCCCCTCCAGGAAATGCCCCGGAACACCCCGTGGTTTGCGGTGTATCCCCGATACCGGCGTGTATTCGTCAGTGCACAGCAGTGGTACATGATTCGGGACGAGTTCTCTGATCTCTCCCGCCTTCTGCTCCGCCTGCGCACAATTGATCGGCTGTATGAGTGCGTGTGCCTGTTTCAACTGGTAGAGCTCTTTGAAGCAGAGGGGTGGCAGCTTCATGATGCCTCGATGATGGGCCTGCCAGGCCCCCTCTGGGGCGAAATGAACAACTGCTACCGCTTCCGTTCGGCAGAGGGCGAGCTGGAACTCTTGTGGGAACCGCCTATTCCACCCCATGGGAGCGGTGAGCACCTGTGGAACAGGGTAAAGGTGAGCGGCGACAGCGAGCGCTTCTTTGCCCCAGACTTTCTGGTACGCATCACCCATAGGGCAAGCGGCAAAGAATGCTGCATTGTCCTTGATGCCAAGTACGGATCAGAGAAGAGTGTGTTCCAACACCACTTGCCCAAAGTGGTGCTGAAGTATACTTATGGGGTAGCGAAGAGCGATGAGCTTTCTCAACCTCCGTTCCAGCACACCTGGGTGCTGGCCCCCATAGGCAGGCTCCTCAACTACCAATGGCAGCTCCCTGAAGCGGGGTTTAAGCGCACTACTGTGGGCGTGGTGGGCATCCTCCCTGGGGCCAGGGATGTGCTGCGGAAGTGGTACCGGGAGGTTGTGCTGAAGTCTCTTTCTTAAAGGTAACGATATGGATGTACAGTGGGAGTACTGCCTTAGGCGGCAGTGCTCCCACCTTGATTTTGGGCGATGCTTAAGAAGATCATGCTCAGGGAGGATCAGCACCGGTGTGTGGCTAATTAATGGTAAGCTAGATAACTTGCTTGAATTGCGCGATAAGGGGCTCAGGTTAGGGGAAGGCGCCCCGGTGTACATAGGTAACACTTATCCTGGAGGAGTTCGCGCCTTTGGGGTTAATCGTTTTCCTAAGCTTACTTCGAATGGAGGGTACCGATGTTAAAACTAGGCCTTATACCATTGGATGAACGGCCGTGTAATGAGCAGTATCCCCGGAAGATTGGGGAAATCGCTGATGCAGAAGTAATCACCCCGCCCCGGAATATGCTAGGCTCCAGGCGGGAAGTGGGTGACTTCCGCCAGCTCGATGACTGGCTGGAAAGTGCCGCGGGCGAACTGGACGGGCTGGTGGTATCCCTGGAAACCTTCGTTTACGGAGGCCTGATCCCATCCCGCATCTCCCACGATTCCCTGGAAGAATGCCTGCACCGCTTGGAAGCCTTGCGGCGGATTAAGCAGAAACATCCAGAGCTAACCATCTATGCCTTTAACGTTGTTATGCGCATCTCAAACTCCAACATCAACGAAGAAGAGCCCCTGTACTGGTCTGAGTACGGGAAGCTCATTTGGGCGTATTCCCGCCTTGCCTATCGCGTCGATTTCCTGGGTATGGCAGAGGAAGGGCAGGAACGGGATGCGGTGCGCTCCCAGATCCCTGGCCATGTCCTCGAGGACTACCTGGCCCGAAGGTCTAGGAATCACCAGGTTAACCTGGCAGCTATTGACTTGGCAGCAGATGGTACTATTGACTATCTCCTCCTTACTCAAGACGATACCAGCGAATTTGGCTTTCCCAACCAAGAACAGCACGCCCTGCGGGAGAAAATCTCTGCGTTGGGGTTGGAAGATCGGGTTCTGATCTATCCTGGGGCAGATGAAGTGGGGATGGTCCTCATCGCGCGCCATCTCAACCGCATCTACGGGAAGCGCCCCCGGTATTTTGCTCGCTACTCCTCAGTACGGGGCCCTCTAATCACTGCTCTTTATGAAGACCGGCCCCTGGCAGAAAGCGTCAAAGGGCAAATCTTCGGCTGCGGGGGGCTCTTAGTTGACTCTCCGCAAGATGCAGATATCATCCTCATGCTGAACACCCCGGGGGACAGCCAAGGCGAGGCACCCCTTCAAGCCACTGTCCGCACAGTGGATACTTCTGCCCGGAATCTTCCTGAGTTTGCAGCGGCCATGGGTTACTACCAATCCCGGGGTTATGTAGTAGCCTGTGCCGATGTAGCTTACGCAAACGGGGCAGATCTGAAGCTGGTTCCCCTCCTTAAGCGGGAGGTTGCCTTAGAGAAGCTAGATGGCTATGCTGCTTGGAATACTGCGGGCAACACCTTAGGCACTGTGGTTGCCCATGCTGCGGTGCGGTTCTTGGCGAGAGAGGCAGGCTTGGGCCTTGGGAGCGAGCTGGCCCACCTGGAGTTCTTGCTCTTGCGCTTTGCCGATGACTGGGGTTACCAAGGGGTGGTCCGCACCGAACTTGGGCTGGAAGTACTGCCCAAACTAGGAATCCCCATCTTCCAGCTGGGTGATGCTTGGGAACAGGTGCAAGAAATGGCCGCCTCCCGCCTAGAGGCATTGATGAACGAGTTCTGCAAGGAGAGTATTATCGAGAAAGTACTTAAAACTGGCCATAAGGTCGCGGATGTGAAGTTCACCAACATCCACTTGCCCTGGAAACGCCTCTTTGAGGTGGGGCTTGAGGTAGAAGTGGAGGTGGAGAAGGCATAGAAGGAATCAGCAGGCGCTTCCCCGAATCCTTTTCCCAGACAACACAGGAAAGGCAACAGAAAAGGGGCGAGAGGATCCATGTCAACTCAACCGGAACAACCTGGGAAGCCCATCAGTTCAGAAGAACTCAGGCGCCAAATGGAGATCCTGGACCAGGAGATGCGGCGTGCTGCAAAAAGGGAAAGGGGTTTCTTGGGTTTTAGCGAGGAGAGCTTCTTCAACTTTGGTCGGTTTTGGGCGAGCGGCTTGATCAAACTTGTCTACTTCCTTGGCTTTTTGGTCCTCAACGGCCTCTTGGCAATGGCCATTGTCATTGAAGCCTTTAGCTTGCCCTTGGGTTATGCGGGCTATGAGTATGTTTCCCGCCTTCAGCTTCCGCCGATCATTTCCGTTGTGGGCTATCTTGCCTTTGGGCTCTGTGCCAACATCTCGTGGCGGATAATCTGCGAGCTTTTTATAATCCCATTCCGAATCTATGAAGTCCTGCGGAGCATCGACGGCAAGCTAGGGGACATGCATCTGCGGGATATAATCAAGTAGTAGTAGGACAGCGATCCACTCTTCCGGATCGCTGTTCCTTTTTGAGTCCGGCGCGGGTGGGCGAGGCAGCGGAAGATGTCCGAACTTAACACTAATTTCCGTAGATTTCTCCCTAGCCTGGTACTATCGGGGGCGGCCTCTATTTGGATCGAGGCACTCATTCCATCATCAAGAACACGATCACCAATAACGAGGCTGCGGATTCTCGCGGCGGGCTTTACATCGATGATGCAGAATATGGCAGTCTTTCCACTAACGATATCGCGGATAACACACCAGATGAGGTCTGTATCGTAAGGACCGATGATTAGCCCGAGCCTAGTGCAAAATCGGTAACATGATGCTAAATGGAGCGGCTGCCTATTTGTCCAAGGCGGCCGCTCCATCTTACGTGGCCCTTTAGCAGCTCGGCGGATAGAGCTGCTCAAACTCGCTCCTTGTGAGCCCAAACAAAATCTCATCATGGTACCGGCCTTGGGAGTAAACCATCTGCCTTCGGCGCCCTTCTTCTACACAGCCCAGTTTCCTCAGCATGGTTGCGGAAGCGATGTTTCCCTCTAAAACGCTGCCATAGTACTTGTTTAACCTTCTCTCATAAAAGGCGTACTGCAAGATGATCCTCATGGCCGCCGTCCCATACCCCTTGCCTCTGTGATCCCTGTCAATTTGCATCCCTACGCTAAATGTGCCGTTTCGCTCATCAATGGAGTTTAGGTTCACGCCCCCCACGCTTTGGCCGTCTAGGGTCGTAATGACAAACATCAGCCGGCCGGTGCCTGGCTTAAACTCCGCAAACTGGGCCGTAAGTTCCTTTGCCTCTGTTACCGTCGGCGGCAGCTCCACCTCATAGTTGAGTACCCGGCGCGCGGGCGTGTCAAAGCGGTTGTAATAGTGGTCTTCCCAGTCACTCTCCTCCACAGCCCGAAGCCGGACTAGTTCGTTTTGCCAGAAGTACTTGTCATAGATAATCTCGCGCATAAGTTTTCACTCCCAAGTGAAGGTTTAGATGCTGCCTTGCATGCCCCGAAAGCCACGTTCCTTCCCGTTACAGCCGCCTTCCGCGGGTCATGTCCTAACTATACTTCAAAGCAGGATGCTGTGACAACTGCTTACTCAGAGGCAGCGCAGATTATCTGCGATCTTCCGTGGCGGGCTGGGGGGGTAGCAGGCGGCAGAGCTTGAGCTAGAGCTCTTTAAGATTGAGCGCTACGTGGAGATGGTGCTCCAGTATCTCAGGGTAGAAAGCCCCTCAGCGGACCTTGTTATCCGCCGCTGCAGTTTGGACGAGATTGTGCGGCAGGAGGTGCGGCGTTATGCCCGCCTTTTCATCCAAAAGCAGATCAAGTTGGAGCTCGATTCTTTACACGAAGAAGTACTCACCGATCCTAAGTGGCTGGGGTTTGTGATAGAGCAGGTCTTATCCAATGCACTCAAGTATACGCATCAGGGCCAGATTTCCATCTACATGGACAGCACCTCGCCAAAGACACTAGTCATCAGTGACACTGGCATTGGGATTGCGCCGGAGGACTTGCCCCGCATCTTCGAAAAAGGGTATACGGGCTTTACTGGCCGCCAGGAAAAACACTCTACTGGGATCGGGCTGTATCTCTGCAAGCGGATTCTTACCCGCCTTTCCCATCCCATAGCTATCGAATCGGAGCTGGGGAAGGGCACGAAGGTGAAGATCCGTCTGGACGCAGAGGAACGGCTCTTTGAGTAAGGCTCGCCTTACAAAACTGTAAGCTAAGGCGGGGAAGTGTAAGCCAAACTTATGGCTGAGCATTTCCCCGCTTTGTTATACTCGCAGTGATCACAAGAAACTGGGAGGTCACGCTATGCATTTACTTGAGGTAAAGAATCTGCGCAAGGTCTACACCACCCGCTTTGGGGGTGCGAAAGTAGAAGCCTTATCCAACGTTTCGTTTACAGTGGAGAAGGGAGAATACACCGCGATCATGGGGGAATCTGGCTCAGGAAAGACCACGCTGCTGAATATCTTGGCTGCCCTGGACCGCCCAACTAGTGGCGAGGTCTTGCTAAACGGGCAGAGCCTTGGAAGCATCAGGGAAAAATCTTTGGCCGCCTTCCGCCGAAACAACCTGGGCTTTGTAGTAGATGATTGATTTTTCGATGGCCAATAGGAGCCTAAAGCGGGAGGCCGAGAGTTTGGCCTCTACATCAAAGAGGAAATCAAACTGCTCTTGCATAGCACCCCGCCCCCGAGAGATACGGGCCTTGAGCAGCTGGCATTCGGCTAATCCTAGGTCATCGCCTATTTCCCGGAAAAGGGATTCGGCGTGAAAAACAGCCTTTTGGGCATGGCCCAGCTGGCCCCTCCCAGTTTCCACCAGAGCCTGCAGCAGGGCGAGGCGGGGATTTCCTTTCACGTCTTCGAGAGTGATGGCCGTATCAAACCAGTTTTCCACCTCCTGCCATCTGCCGTGGAGGAGTGCTTCCTCGGCGAGCTTGACTACCAGATCCGCGATGGATCCCCTTTGTCCCCCTTCTAAGAAACAGGAAATAGCTTCATGGAGGCGTCCTCGCGCGATTGCAATTGAGGCAGCCTGCCCGAAAAGGCTGGCGCGCTCTTTGCCCAGCTTATCCAGGAGGTAGGAGCGGATGATGGGTACTACTCGGTATTCGCCGCCTTTCTGGGCGAGCAACAGCTGGTGAGATTCGAGGCGGCGAATGTGATCCCGTGATGCACTGATCCCTAAGAGCTCATCACACTCTGCTGCGGTGAAGCTCGAGAATACACTGGCCTTTATGAGGAAGTCTTGCAGCTCCGCAGGGACTATCCCCAGAACTTCTTTATCTATGTAAGCCGCGAGGGCAGGGGAAATCTTGTCCTGGCCTTCCCCAAGGCCCCTTCCTTGCTGTGTGAGGAAGTTGACCATAATTGGCCAGCCGTGGCTCATGCGCGCCACAGTGTCAAACTGCTCGCGCTCCAAGGAAGGGCAGCGTAGGGTATAGAAGCGGTCCAACTCTGCTTCGCTGAACTCGAGGTCCTTTCTGCCCACGACCTGTACTTCGCCCGCGAGGTGAAGGCGCTCCAGCCCGAGTGTTCCAACAACATCGAGGGAGAGCCTGCCGCCTATAGCTATCTGAACCTGCGGGGGAAGGAGGGGGACTAGTTCTCCCACGAGTTGGTAGATACAGGGATCGCTAATTACCTCCCAGTTGTCTAAGGCGATCACAATACCGGTTGTGGATTCGAGGGCGCGGATAAAAAAGCTCACCGCTGAACGGCACAGCCTGTCCCGCTCCGTTCTGGAAATGAGGCGCTGCAATTGAATTTCGTCGATGGTGACGTATTCTTGGAAGGCCCCAGCTAGATGTCTGATGAAGGTTAGGGGTTCGTTGTCGTGAGGTTCTAGGCTGTACCACGCTGTTGGGATGGGGGCTTTCTGGGCCAGCTGACTGAGGAACACGGTTTTGCCGTAACCTGCAGGGGCAAGTACCAGTATTGCCTTGCAGCCTTCGAGCCGCGGCCCTTCAGCGGCAAGCGTCCGTTCTACCATCGTGTCATGGTATTGGGGGCACTTCAGCTTGGTGGCAATCAGTGGCGTATGCTCAGGACGCCGCATAGCCGCACTCACCTTTACAAGGTTTTTCCTTGTTCTTCGCTGCGGCTTTTCTAACTCCTGCATGTTCATGGTGGCGAGTTGTAGGGGAGTATCAGGACCTGTTCTGAAAAAGGCCCTACGCACCTACAGCGCGGGCCCGTTTGAAAACAAGGCGATGAAGGTCTGGGTTAGTTTTGGGTCAAACTGGTCGCCTGCCTGAGACAGGATTTCGTCAATCGCTTCCCCGTGACTGATTGCTTTTCGGTAAGGGCGATCGTTTGTCATGGCATCGTAGGTGTCGCACAGGGCGATGATCCTGGCCATGAGAGGAATCTCAGTGCCCGATAGGCCGTCGGGGTACCCTTTCCCGTCAAAGCGCTCATGATGATGGCGTACTGCCATTGCCACTTCTTCCAAGGCCTTGACCTGGCACAGAGCCTGTGCCCCGTAAATGGGATGCAGCTTGATTTGCTCATACTCCGCTGTGGTGAGGCGCCCCGGTTTGTTCAAGGTCTCTTTGGGGATCAGGGCCTTGCCAATGTCGTGAATAAGGGCCGCGTAATAGATGCGGGTTTTGAACTCATCAGGGAGCTTCAGTTTTTCTGCCATCTTGACAGCAAGGGAAGCTACGTGTGTACAGTGGTCTTTGGTATATGGGTCGTGTGTCTCGAGGAGTTTCAGAAATGCACCAATGATACCGCTTGTCATTTCCTCGTGGAGTTGCCTGATCTCTTCTTGCTTACTCTGGAAGATGGCTTCGAAGCGGCTTTGGTTGTCTGTGAAGCGGTCGATGTTGTCCAGGCACACCTTAACCTGGTACTTGGTTAACGAGTCTGTTTTGTACCCTGGTGGGGGAATGTAGTAAGGGTTCTCGTGTATTTTGTGCTTCCACAGGATGATCGGGTGCAGCTGAATAATGCTGCGGATCATCTCATCGGAAAACCTGTTAATGTTGTACCGGCACAGTGCTGAAATCGGATAGTTGTTGAAGACAGATTCATTCAGCTTCCATTCATATTCCGCAATAAGTGACTCCGCATCGCCGTAGTCTACCATCCAGCTCAGTTCCCCTGTAATAGCCAGGAAGCGGTAGCCGTCTCGGAGGGCGTCTTCCACCCTTTCCTTAATGCTCTCGATGAGGCTGTCGGGGGAGAATACCCCGTCTTGTGTGTAAGCCTCAGTATGGCCAACAATCACCAAGTCGCCTTGCTCTTCGAGCTCTGAAAGGCCTGGGATGTGCTGAAGCACTTCGGTGGTGGCCATATCTCCTGTGATATATAGACACCGGGCCTTCTGCGCCAGAGCAGATTAGATGTACGCCGAGACGTAATCCGCGATCTCTTGCTCTTCGCTGTAAAGAGCAACCACATGGTCTCCCGGTTCAATCTCCATCGTCTGCTCCATCAAGAGTTGCTTAATCATACCCGTACCCCCTTGCCAAACTCAATGTCCATCATACAAGTTTCACTATTGTCTGTCAAATAATGTTTTTGCGATTCTTTGTGAAAAATAGCGCATTTAACCCTTGAGCTGTATAGAAGTCCGCGCACTCCATTGGCGTTCTTCTCGGGGTCAGGTAGGTAAAGACAAGAGGCTAGGAGCTGCCTAGCCTCTTTGGTTAAGGTTATCCCGTATTTTATTCAGCACTGTGATGGCTTCTTCGTACCCCTTACGCTCTTCCTGTAGTGCTTGGAGCTTGCTGCGGTTTCTGGGGAGAAGGTTTAGCCAAAACTGGCGGGAAAAGCGCCGGGGATAGAGTATTTCATCAAGCTCTGCCACCCGTCTTTCCAGCTTGGCGATGCGCACAGCAATCGCGCTCGCGATGATTTCCCCCGCAACCTCCGTGCGCTGTGACGGTCGCCACCTTCGCACCGACAGGTGATAGCTTCGGATCGCCTCGTCA
The DNA here is from genome assembly GCA_001028815.1 of Peptococcaceae bacterium 1109. Taxonomy (GTDB): domain Bacteria; phylum Bacillota; class Limnochordia; order Darwinibacteriales; family Darwinibacteriaceae; genus 1109. The sequence goes on along the minus strand of LDJB01000001.1, from coordinate 1,096,972 downwards.
AGATCATCTTTTTCCAGCGCCTTTAGGGCAGCCTTAATGTAAGTGGCCTGGGGCATGTAGCCATGTTTCATCAGCTGGTCGATGCCCAGTTTGGTCACGAGCCCCGCGAGCATGCTGGTCAAGAAGCTTACAGAGATCATGCTAGATCTTGAGGGCCTTTTCCAGCCATTCCGCGGTCTTCGGGTTCAGCTCCTTGAACTGGCGCCACTCGCCTTCTGAGATTTCCAGGGGATCCTTGCCGAACATTTGCTCGATGTTGCGGGCAGCAGCTTTCACCAAGTCTCTGTTTACTGATAAAGCCGCCAACACAGACCCGCTCACAGCGAACAAGCCATCAACGAAGTCCAGGCCCGTTAAGCTTTCCAAGCCCCGTTCTAGCAGAAGCCCTGCCAAAAAGCCAACTCCTCCCGCGGCTGTGGTCCTGACGATCTTACTCACTTTATCAGCTCCTTTCGCGTTGCTTCTTCTTCCTTAATACTCTTAATAGCTCGGGCAATGTAATCATCCTTCTGCTTGAGCCGCCTTTCGAGGTCACGAATCTCATCCCTGAGCTTCTGCTCTTTTTTTCCCTTACTGCCGATGAAGCGGTGGTAGAGGACAGCGATGTTGATGCCCAGCACAATCCCGACAAGCGTCCCAAAAAGCAAATACAGCATGTTGTTATCACCAGCCATGGCCATAAGGTCCTTTCCAGATAAGTATTCCCTTATGTTATATTCACCACAAGTTCCCAGTTTCCTTGCTGTGCGGTGGATTGCAGCTGGGGGAAGGCCGCGCAGCCACCCACCTCTACCCTCATGCCACTTCGTAAATATTTTCACAAAAATCATTGACTCCTGTTAGCATTGGTGATACGCTTAAGTTGATATAACGTGGAAGGAGGCGGGGAAGTGGGAAGGATTGGGCTTGGTGAACTGATCCTGATCTTGATCATCGCTTTAGTGGTCTTTGGGCCGGCCAAACTGCCGGAGATCGGCAAAGCAGTGGGCAAAGGGATGCGGGAGTTCAAGAACGCCGCCAGGGGATTGGATCCAACTGCAGATGAAACAGGGACTAAAGGCGAAGACGGGAAAAGTGCCTAAATGGCCTAGGTTGGTGGATGTGTATGTTGAAGTGGCGGCGTAAAGGTCATAGCGGTAAAGAAGGCATGACTCTTGTTGAGCATTTGGCGGAACTGAGACGCAGGATCATAATCAGTGCTCTCACTTTGCTTGCCGCAGTGGTGGTGGGTTTTTACTATTCCCCTCCCATCGTGGGGTTTATTACGAAGCTTCCAGGTGAGCTTGTTTACCTGTATCCCGGAGAGGCTTTTTTTGTGCACCTGAAAGTAGCTTTGATCGTGGGGATCATTGTAAGTTCCCCTGTCATCTTGTACCACGGGATTCGCTTTGTAGTACCAGGCCTGCTAGAAAAAGAGAAGCGTATCTTGTACGTGGGCTTACCCTTAGCTGTGGCTATGTTTGCGGTAGGGGTTGTCTTTGCGTATAAGGTAATTATGCCCTTGGCCTATGCGTTTTTCCTTGGCTTTGGTACCGAGTCTTTGTCGCCCATGATCTCGATTGGCAGCTATGTTTCGTTCGTCCTCGGTTTGGTCCTACCTTTTGGTGTCGTGTTCCAGCTTCCGCTGATCGTGCTCATACTTACCAGTGCGGGAATCATTAGTCCTGAGACGCTGGTGCGTTATAGGAAGTACTTCATTCTGGCCATCGTGATTGTTGCTGCGGTCCTCACCCCGCCAGATGTGATTTCTCAGGCGTTAATGGCTTTGCCCATGTTGATCCTCTACGAGGCTAGTATCCTCTTGGCAAAGCTTATAGTCCGCAAGAGGCAGGTGCAAGATAGGTAAGCGTGTTCTTTTTTGCCCGGGGTTGTGAACGTTAGAACAATAACAATGGTGAGTTTAGTACAACTTACTTTAGACATCTTTGCTTACAGATGTAATAAATAAAACGGAGGCGTATGTAAATGGAAGCAAAGAAGAAAGTACTAACAAGGAGAGATTTCCTGGTCAGTGCTGGAGGAGCCGCGGCAGGAATTGCCTTGGCCACTAGCGGCCTGGGGATTCTCGCCCCCAAGGCAGAAGGGGCCACGGTGGATTTGCCTGAGTATCCGTGGACAGATTACTTCGATAAGCCCCTTGATGTGGAGAGAGTGCGTGCGAAAGGTATCGAGTACTACAATCAAGGCCTGGGCTGCGCGGAAGGCGCGTTCAAGGCCCTCATTGAAGAACTGGGTGAGCCCTTCAGCTTTGTGCCATCACAAGTACTGAACTTTGGTAAAGGCGGAGGCGTAGGCTGGGGCACCCTGTGCGGCGCCATCAATGGTTCAGCTGCCGCTGTTTCTTTAGTTTTCGGTGGGCAAGCCATGACCGCAATCGTTAACGAACTCATGGGATGGTACAGCACTACAGCCCTGCCCCTAAGCATTGAGCACCGCAGTGTTGCAGGGAACCCCCTTTGCCATGCGTCCATTGCTAACTGGTGTAAGGTCTCCGGTAAGAAGTCCAGCGAGAGAGGCCCCCGCTGCGCAGCATTAACTGGTGATGTTGCGGCACAAGCCGCGATGTACATGAACGAGATGCTCGCGGGTACCTTCGTGCCAGCCTATGAGATGTCTGAAGAAACCAAGGCATGCTTCGACTGCCACGTAGGCGGATACGCCGATGATACCTTAGGCAAGATGGACTGCAAAGGCTGCCATGAGGGTCACTAAGGCATGACAACCTCCGCTGAGGAAAGCGCATCCCGCGCTTTCCTCAGTTCCCTGTAAAGCATGTGCCAAAATGCGAGGTGGGAAGTTTATGGCAAATAAGAAGGTAAAGGTAGTTGTTCTTGCCCTCCTACCAGTACTTGCCCTGGGCTGGCTTGCCTTGCGGGCCTTTGAGAACTCAGCGGCTTACTACTACACCATCTCCGAGGCTCAGGCCCAGGAAGTTCAGGATCAGAAACTGCGCCTCAAGGGGCAGCTAGTCAAAGACAGTGTGAGCTACAACTCCACCATTCCGCTGCTGGAGTTTGCCCTTGCGGATGAGGATTCCCAGGTGGAAGCGGCTTACGAGGGAGTGCTCCCGGACAACTTCCACCATGCGGAAGAGGTAATCGTAGAAGGGAAGTTCAACGCCCAAGGGAAGTTTGTGGTGAGTAAGTTGATGCTGCAGTGCCCATCCAAGTATGAAGGAGAAGAATAGTGCACTACCTTGGACTCATTTCCTTGTATCTTTCATGCGCCTTTACTTTGCTGGCGCTATATGCGGGAACTCGGCCTGAAGCTGCCAGGCACAAACTTGCCCGCAGGGCTAGTTCCCTTTCTGTTGCCGCGGTGGTGATCAGCACCTTAGCACTGGTGGCTGCCTTTGTCACTAGCGACTTTCGCTTAGCCTACGTTGCCCGTAACTCCGCCCGGAGTCTGTCTCTCATCTATAAGGTGAGCGGTTTGTGGGCGGGACAGAGCGGCTCTTTGCTTTTGTGGCTTTTCATCATGTCCCTCTTCACCATTGCTGTTCAGAAGTCTCGCGGCTTAAGAGAAGTGGGGCTGGATGTGCCCGTCAATGTGGTTATCAACTCTGTACGGCTCTTGTTTATGCTCTTACTCGTCTTTGTTATCTCACCGTTTGAAGTGCTGCAAAACCCTCCCTATAACGGCTCAGGGCTTAATCCCATGCTGCAGAGCCTGGGCATGGTGGTGCACCCGCCTTTGTTGTTTCTGGGATTCAGCGGGTTTGCCGTCCCCTTTGCTGTTACCGTGGCCCAGCTGTGGGCGGGGGGCCGCTTTGATGCTTGGCTTGAGCTGTCTCGGCCGTGGGCCCTCTTTGCGTGGCTGTTCTTAACGGCGGGGATCGTCACCGGTGGCCAGTGGGCCTATAACGAACTAGGGTGGGGCGGGTACTGGGCTTGGGATCCGGTGGAAAATGCGTCCCTCTTTCCTTGGCTAACGGGGACAGCCCTTGTCCTCACTTTGCAGCTCAGCAAGGGATACCCCGGCCGGAAGGTTTGGAGCTACATTCTAATCGTCCTCTCCTTTGCACTCACCATTTTTGCCACCTTCTTAACCAGAGGCGGGGTGCTTGACTCTGTCCATGCGTTCTCAGGCGGGCCCTTGGGCCCTATCTTTATGGCAGTGCTCGCGGCCATTCTCATTTTCGCCTCAGCTTTGGCCTACTGGCGAAGAGGCGCCTTTAGGGGCGATGGGCACGGACAGGTAGGCTTTCATGGGCTCCTTGGATGGGGAGTTCAAGGGGGCGTTGTGCTGCTCTTACTTCTCCTGGCCGGAGTTCTGTTTGGCACCATGTTTCCCCTGCTGTCCCGAGCCGTTGTGGGACGGGAAATCGTGCTGGACGAAAGCTTCTTCAACCAAGTTACAGTTCCGCTCTTTCTTGTCCTATTCGCACTGATGGCCTTATCCCCGGTCTTAGCTAAAGGGGGGAGGGGGCTGCGGCCGCTGCTTAGAGCTGCGGGCATCCCCGTCCTCCTAGGAGCCTTAACGGGGCTCTACGTTTATGTTGCAGCGGGCGGAGGGCTTGCCGTGAGCGCGGCATTTGCTATTGCTGCCTTGGGGCTTGCCGCGCACCTCGGTTCCCTTGTTTGGCCAGGTGAGAAAGGCTTCAAGCTGGGAAGTACAGCGGTTCACGTTGGCGTCTTGCTCATGCTGGTAGGGGTGGCTGGTTCCTCCGTATTCACTGACGAGATCTTTATCTCTGTAGAGCCAGGCGAGGTATTCCACTTCGGCGAGTACCAGGTGGGCTACACTGGGCTGACCACCCGTTACGGGGTGGATCGCTATACGGTGAGCACAACGCTCAGCCTCGCTCGGAACGGGACTTCCGTGGGCGAGCTCGCTTCCGCGAAGACCTTTTGGGAAAACCGCACTCAGCCCTCTACAAAGGTGGGGGTGTTCAGTACCATTAAGGAAGATCTGTACCTTAACCTTGCAGGGTGGGAAGGCCAAGCTGCCCAGTTGCACCTTGAGCGCTTTGCTTTGGTGAGCTGGATCTGGTTCGGTGCATGGCTTGCCTATTTTGGGGCAGCTCTATCCCTTTTCCGCCTAGCATCGGTAGGGAAACTACACAAGCAGGTGAAAGCCCGGTGGCAAAGGACGTCCTAACCGTCAAGCATCTTAAGAAGGAGCTCGGACACAAGCAGGTCCTGAAGGATGTCTCATTCCAGGCGGAGCCAGGGGAGCTTGTGGTCATTACCGGCCCCAATGGTGCGGGCAAAACCACTTTGCTCCGCATCCTGGCAGGCCTTACTCCCAAAAGCGGGGGAGAGGTTTTGTGGAAAGGGGGCAGGATCGGGTATGTGGCTCACCAGCCCATGCTCTATCCCAACCTATCTGTCCAAGAGAACCTGGCCTTCTTTGGGGAGATGTACGGGGCCCCGAGCCAAGGCCGGTTCCAGGAACTCCTAGAGCTCGTGGGTTTGTGGTTTTACCGGTTGGAGAAGGCGGCGAATTTATCCCGAGGGATGCAGCAGCGTTTGGCTATCGCCCGGGCTCTCATGGCTGAGCCTGCCTTGTTGTTGTACGATGAGCCTTTCACGAGCTTAGATGCGGGCGGCCGAGAAGTCCTGCGGGAAGTGATTACAGCGTGCCGTGAGGTTACGATCCAACTTGCCATCACCCATGAGCTGCAGAATTTCGCAGGGCTGGGATACCGGGAACTCAGGTTGGAAGACGGGCGCATAGTGGAGGGGGGTGGGAGCAGTGCCTAGCTTCTGGCGCAAAGCTTGGCTGATTTACCGCAAGGACCTCACTGATGAGTTCCGCACCACAGATCACCTCCTCTCCACAGTTGTATTTGGCATCATGCTGGTGTTTGTGACCAGTTTTGCCCTCCAGCTCGTGGACGTCTCCACCAATGATGTGTTTCCTGCAGTCCTTTGGGTGAGCATCTTCTTTATGGCAGTCTTAGCCCTCCAGCGCTCCTTTGCCAAGGAAGTGGACAGCGGCGCTTTGGACGCTCTCCTGCTGGCCGCGGGCGATCGCAGCATTCTGTTTTACGCGAAGTTCCTCTTCAGCCTCACTGTTTTGCTTCTACTGGAGGCTGTGGTCGTGCCCCTGTTGTGGGTTTTCATTAGCGTGGCGTGGCGTAAAGCGGATGTCCTCTTTCTGTTGGCCGCGATCTTTTTTGGGAGCTGGGGCTTGGCTGCGGTGGGCACACTGCTAAATGCCATCACGGTGCAGCTTGCCGGCGCTCGGCTGCTGTTCCCGATTCTAGCTTTTCCGCTGTTGATTCCTGTGCTCATCGGGGCCATTCTTTGCACCCAAGGGGCACTGGCGGGGGACAGGCAGAGCGTCCTGGGGTGGCTCTACTTGCTCATGATCTTCGATCTTCTGTTTACAGTAATTCCTTTGCTGCTCTTTGACTACATCTTGGAGGGTTAGCCCATGCAACACGGACTGAAGAGCCCTGTTTTTTGGGCCTTAACGCTGATCATACTCATAAACATGTGGGTAATTGTCTTCTATGCCCCTGTGGAGAAGACTATGGGGATTGTCCAAAAGGTGTTTTACTTCCACGTTGCCTCAGCTTGGGTTGGGTTGTTGGCTCTCGCGGTTGTATGCGGCGCCAGTATTCATTACCTATGGAAACGCACGGACCAGGCCAGCAACTTGGCTCTGGCCTCTGCGGAAATCGGGACAGTGTTTATCAGCTGTACTCTGCTCACCGGCCCCCTGTGGGCGTATCCTATCTGGAATACGTGGTGGACATGGGATCCAAGGCTCACAACTACACTAGTCTTGTGGTTCATGTACGTCGCATACATCGCTCTTCACGGAGGTGACGTCACAGACACTCGCAAGCGCCTCGCGGCGGTATATGGGATCATCTGTTTTATGAATGTCCCCTTGGTCTTTTTCTCTACCCGCTGGTGGCGCTCCATCCACCCTGTGGTAATCTCCACTGAAGGGATTGGTCTGACTCCGAAAATGAGGACAGCGATGTTCCTCAGCGTAGCGGTATTTTCACTGCTCTATATACATCTGCTTAGGATACGCATGGGATCAATATCCCTCAAGCACAGGGTTAAGCGCCTCAAGGCGCAGCTCTTTGCCTGAGGCCGTTCATTCTGGAAGAAGGGGGATTGGGATGACATTTTTCCTCGCAGGCTATATCATCATCTGGGCGGCTATTTTCCTTTATACAGCAGCCATTAAAAGAGGGCAGGACAAGCTCGAACAGGAGCTCAGCCTCTTGGAAGAGTTGGTACAACAACAGAGTCAGAGATAGAGCGCCGGAGCCCGTAGGGCTCCGGTTTTTTGTACCTGCAGTGGGGGAGGGAAGTGCCTTGTTGGGTAGAAGTCCTGTGGGAAGGCCCCGCGCATGGGCTGGCCTGGAAGGAGGAAGTGGGGTTGAACCCGTTTCAGCTAAGCGATGCCAGTATGGGGGAGATAGAACAGAGCTTTCAGTGGAAACAAAGGTTAGCACATAGGCGGTGGGGAGCCCTCTTTAGCGTGTTTGAGGAGCTTACGGATGAGGAAGAAATCACAGCGCTGAAGTTCCTCTACGCCTACATGACCTTAACAGATCTTGCGGATTACCACGGCGAGCTATTCCTAAGCCACGTACGGAATGCCCTTAGGGCGCGGGAGATTACTCCGTGGGGGCGGAAGGTGCCCGGAAACCTATTCCTCCACTTCGTTTTGCCGCCTCGCATCAGTATTGAAACCCTGGAGGACTACCGTCCTTACTTCCTGGAAGGGCTCTTAGGCCGGACCAAGGGGATGTCAATGGGGGAAGCCATTCTCGAGGTGAACCACTGGGCCCATGAGAAGGCCACCTATGAGCCGGCGGATCCCCGCACTGCCTCTCCCTTGACGGTGATTCGAAAGGCTAAGGGACGCTGCGGGGAAGAGTCGGCCTTGGTGGTGGCGGCCCTACGGAGCCTGTGCATCCCTGCTAGGCAGTGCTACGCCCCCCGCTGGGCCCACACAGACAGCAACCACGCCTGGGTTGAGGCTTGGGCTGATGGAGAGTGGGGCTTCCTGGGCGCCTGCGAACCGGAACCGAAGCTCAATATGGGGTGGTTCTCCGGGCCCGCCCAGCGGGCAATGCTAGTCCACACCCGGGTGCCGGGCCGGATCTACGACGGGCCTGAACCTAGGGTCCAGGTATGTGGAGATTTCACCGAACTCAACCTGACTAGCCGCTATGCTCCCACACGGGAGTTGACCGTGGCGGTCAAGGATGAATCGGGCCGGGGCGTCCCTAGAGCAGCTGTGGAATTCCAGGTGTTCAACTTCGGGCGCTTTTCCACCCTTGCACGCCTTACCAGCGATCACCAAGGTGAAGCTCGCCTTAGCACCGGCCGGGGCGATCTCATGGCCTTTGCATCCAGCCCAGCAGGCTGGGGGTATTCCCTGGTAAAGGGCAGCGAGTTCAGTGCGGAAGTAGTCCTTTGTTCCGAGCCGCCTTCAGAGGGCTTCCAGTTTACGATGGCCCCTCCACCGGAGATCCCTGGGGAAGAACCCCCAGTCACAGAGGCGGAGCGGGCTGCGAATAACGCCAGGTTGAAGTACGAAGATGAGGTTCGCACTGCCTATGAGGCTACCTTTTTGAGGGAAGGTGAGGCTCGGGCCCTCGCCGAGGAACTGGGCTTCGATGAAGGGGCTGTGGTAGACATCCTCGGGAAAGCACGGGGCAACAGCGGGCCCATGGCCGAGTTCCTTAGGGAAGTGGGGCCGAGATACGGCCAGTGGGCCCTCAGGATCTTGCAGGTTCTTTCCCCTAAGGACCTCACCGATAGTACCGGGGAGATACTCATGGATCACCTTGAGTATGCCCTCCTTGAGCAGAAGGGCTGCTCAGGCCAAGATTTCGCCCATTACGTCCTCTGTCCTCGCATATCTTTGGAACCCATTCGGGCCTATAGAGCTTTCTTCCGCTCTGCCTTCAGCGCAAAGCAGCAGGGAGAGTTCAGGAAGGACCCAGCCAGGATCGCCCGTTGGATTAGGCAGAACATCCGGGAAGTGCCTTTAAGAGCGGTGCGTGGTTTCCCGACGCCGCGGGGTGTGTATGAGCTTGGCATCGGCGACATTCACGCTAAGGAGATCTTGTTCGTGGCCATGGCGCGGAGCTTCGGCATACCAGCGCGGCTCGACCCAATAGGCCGCAGGCCCCAGTTCCGCCAGGGAGGGGCTTGGGTAGATGTGCGTTTGGGGAGGGAAAGGGTAGAACCGGACGGGCAAGCCCAGGCTGGGGTAATCCACCTCACCCGGCAGGGTGATGCCGCCAGCCAACTGGAGTACTACCGTCACTTCGCCCTATCCCGCTTAACGAACAACACATTCCAGGTTCTGCGGTTTCGGGACTTGGATGAAGCGAGCTTTGATGAGGTAGGTTTCTCCGATCTACTGGAGGCCCGTCCAGGTTACTACTGGCTTACCGTTGGCCTGCGCCTCCCCGATGGGAGTGTGCGCGGGTGGGTACAGCCCTTCTATCTTCGTCCGGGAGAAACAAGAACGGTCCCCTTGGCCCTGCAGAGCGATGCTCTCCAGGGGGACAGCCTAGGGTACATGGGGGAACTGGCGCTGCATGAGGTTTCCGGAAAGGCAGTGCAGGTTACTCCGGACACGTGGGCAAAGGGTATGCTTCTTGCCTGGATTGAACCAGATCGGGAGCCTTCCAAGCACCTCTTGAAAGAGCTGGGCGAACTGGGAGAGGAATACGAATCCCTGGGCTGCGCGGTGGTGCTGGCTGTGGGGGAAGAACGGCTTAGCAGCTCATTGGCCCCTGGCGCCTACCCCACGCTCCCCCAAGGGACCGTATTCTGTTTGGATGGGTCCTACGTTGGCGTGGGGCTTGTGGAAAGTGCGTTGGGAAAAACATTCCCCCGAGATTTCCCGCTTGTATTCGCGGTTAACGCCCGGGGGGAAGTTGTGTATGTATCTACAGGGTATAGAATCGGTATGGGTATGCAGGTCTTGCAGGCCTTAAGCCAGAGCCCGGTGTAAAATGCTAACGGATAATGTCTCCATTTTTCTCTATAATCCCTTCGGCCACTTCCCAGACCTCCGGGAGGATGGCCTTTACTCTTGCTTGGGCCGCGGCAATATCTGCCCGGGATTCAATGCCAAGGAGGCCAAGAAAGTCCCATAAGGATTGGTCAGCTTTCGCTAAAGCTTCTGGGCTGCCTCCGAAGGCGAGGATTTTGTGGCAGCGGCACAGCGTAGCCAGGATCCAAAACACCGCTTCCCGATGGCTGCCGGTAGATATTAAGTCACGGCTGCCGTCGATGGCGATATGCCTGGCTCCGTCTGAAACATCGCTGGCAAAAAAGAATGGAGGATTAGGCACTTCCTTTGCCAGATCGAATACTACCTCCAGGAGCTGCAAGCCTTGTTCCACCTGCTGCGGAGTGAGGTAAGTGCATCCCAATAAGTCCAACAATTCGGGGTAAAAGTGCATAAAGCCATAGTCCGCAAGCAACTTGCGGGCGGACACAAACCGTTTTCGGACGGTGGGGTTTTTTAGCCCCGCCACAAGCAGGACGTGGGTTGTGATGCCCGCAGGAAAAAGCCAGGCATTGACTTGATCAGGAAGAGCAGCGTCCTTATCGAACATTAGTCCGTGAAGAATCCGGCACATGGCGTGCTGGCAGCGCTTACGCACCCACTGCTCTTTGGGGAAGTTGGCGGAAACGACGGCTTGAACTTGAGTGAGTTTCCCAGAAGGATCAAGAATAATGCTGGGCCCCCGAAAACTTCCCGCCAGGTGATACTGGGCCAGCACCTTTTCCGGCGAACAGACTTCGTCCCACGACACATACGAGACTTCTAAGAGTACACCGTGATATGGGAACTTACCGGGCTTGGGGGGCACCTCTTCACTGTCTAAGGCCACACAGATGTCTAAATCTGAACTCGTCGGATAAAGGGCACCATCAGCCAGCTCATTCACGGATCCGTGGTAAAAGGCCCCCTGAAACCCGTGGAGATTGACAGCTTCTTGCAGCACCCACTGCCCCGCGAGCGCTTTCGCATCTCTCACCAGCATAGCCCCAATCACCCTTCCTATTTTGCTTCAGCTGCTTCTGGAATACCGATCTGCCCCTGGAGCCAGCCCCGCACTGCTTCCAATGTGACAGCGAAGTCTGCCTCCGTGTGGTGTTCCAAAACCCAGTTTTCTACACCGTTCGCCAGGAAAGCGGTGAGGAATCCTTCCACTTCCGCGAGGTTAGTGATGGGGTGATGGCCCCGATCATCTTCAAAGGAATAGACGTGAGCAGTGACAATCCGGTCCTCAATTCCCCTGATGAACTCCATGGGATCTGTCCCCGTCTCGAGTACATAGTCGCTTCCCCGGGCGTGTCCGATGTCAATTGTTGCCTTGGCACCCGATTCCGCAACGATTTCCTTATAAACCTGCGGGACGCTGGTAATGCCGCGCCGGACGTTTTCCACGCAGAGGACTAAGCCGTAGTCGGTGGCTACCTTGACCAGCTCCTTGATGTTCGCGATGGCAATCTTGGGGTCTACCTCATCTTCGTACGCATCCGTGGCCACATGCAGATTGAGATATGCCGGTTCAAGGAGCTTTAGAATCTGGAAGTACGATTTGAGCATCAGCGTAGAGCTCTGTGCGGTGACTGCATCTCTGCTTGCCACCTCGATGTCGAGGAAGGGCAGATGAAAAGAGTACAGGTTAAACTCCTTAAACCTGGAGAAGTACATCGCGCGATAGAACTTGTTCACCGGTATCCGGTGGTCATTCAAAGAAAACTCGATGCCATCTAGCTGATACCTTTCAGCGTATTCGTGCAGTTTCAGAGGCTTGTTGCGGAAGATACGGTCGTTGGCCAGTAACTTGATGTTCATCAGATGCTCCTTCCTAGAAGTTAGCCTTTTAGTCCCGAGCTCATCATGCTCTGCACGAACTGCTTCTGGAACACAAAGAAGATTAGGAGAACAGGTATGGTAGCAAGCAGTGATGCGGTCATGAGTAAGTTGAACTGGGTTGAATACTCTCCTTGGAACATGGCAAGGCCTAGGGAAATGGTGCGGTAACGTGGATTATTGATGATTACCAGCGGCCACAGGTAGTCGTTCCAGTTGTTCATAAATGTTAAGATAGACAAGGTCGCGAGTACAGGTTTGGCAAGGGGCATGACAATTGTCAGGAAAATTCTAAACTCGCCGCAGCCGTCCACCCTTGCCGCATCAATGAACTCACTTGGCAGGGACAAGAGGTACTGCCTAGTCAGGAAGATACCAAAGCTCGTGATCGCTCCTGGGACGATGAGCCCCACATAGGAGTTGGTCCAGTTAAACTTCAGGACCGTCAAGAAGAGAGGGATAAGGATGGCCTGGAACGGGATCATCATGGTTCCTAGGACCAGTACAAAGATGATATTCTTCCCAGGATAGTCGAACTTGGCGAAGCTGTACCCTGCAAGGGTGCAGAAAAGGACAGTTAGGGCAGTACCAGCCAAGCTAACGAAAAGGCTGTTGAAGTAGTAAGTGGCGAAGGGCACGGTCTTAAAGACTGCCTGCAGGTTATCGAAAAACTGGAAGGTCTCAGGTATCCACCGAATGGGGAAACTGAATACTTCCGACGCTGGTTTTGTGGCTGTGGAAAGCATCCACAGGAGGGGCAAAATGGAAAACAAGCCGCCTAGATAGAGGATGATGTGTACTCCTAGACTGGCTACTCGACGCCTAACATTAACCAACACGTGTGTCATCTGCGCTAACCTCCTTATTGACCGGAGCCCATGCCGAACAGTTTAAGCTGCAGCAGCGTGATTGTCATCAGGACGAGGAACATGATTACGGCTATAGCTGTACCATAGCCCATATGGAGGTTTTGGAATGCTGTCCGGTACAGGAAGAGGGGAATTACAAGGGTACTTCCAGCCGGTCCCCCATCGGTCATCAATTGGGCTGGTGCGAACGATTGGAAGGAGTTGATAACCGACACAATGGCCACAAACAAGAATGTGGGCCTCAGCAAGGGCAGGGTTATATAGAGCAGAGATTGGTATGGCCTTGCCCCATCAATTTTAGCCGCTTCATACTGCTCCTCTGGAATCGCTTGGAGCCCCGCGAGGTAGATCAGGCTGTAGTAGCCCAAGTGCCGCCAGACACCTACGATCACTAGAGCAGGAAGTGCCAGGCGAGAGTTGTTCAGCCACCGCACGTTAAAGTATCCCAATGGTTCGGTGAAGAAAGTCTGCAAGCCGAAGCTAGGGTGGAAAATGAAGCGCCAGATGATGGCGATGACAACGGTGGACATGATGGAAGGGACGAAGTAAGCCGCTCTCATGACTGCTATGCCCCGGGTGGCTCTGTTGAACATTAGGCCGAGGGCTAGACCTAGTGTTGTGAGGCAGAGCGTAGTGCTCAATGCGTAGCGCACCGACACGCTGACTGAGTTGTGAAACCGCGCATCGTTGAACAAACGCACGTAGTTGTCCAGCCCTATCCAAGTGGGTGGATTTAGAAGATCCCACTCGTGCAGGCTCATATAAAAGGCGTTAAACAACGGGTGAAACTTGAAGATAAGCATGTGCGCCAAGGCGGGAAGCAAAAAGATGATGCCCCAGTGCGAGGGCTTTAGATGGAACTTCTTGCGCCTAGGCGTGCTGTCCGGCCGCTTGGGCATACCACGCACCTCCTTAGAGTGGTGCCTGGGACAGAGAATGCTCTGTCCCAGGCGGTGTTTGGATCTACTTCTGGTTGTAGATTCTCAGCAGTTCATCAAGCTCTGCCTTGAGAATATCCAGTGCCTCTTGAGGATCCATGCCCTCAAGAGCGATCCGGTCGATCATCTCCACAAACGGTTCCTGCATTTCCACATAGATGGGCGTGCGAGGCATTGTCCGCATGATGGGGTTCAGATCGAGGAATGTCTCGAGCTGCGGGATAGTCTCGGCAACGGGGTCATCAAGGAGGCCCTTCCTAGGCTGAATAAAGCCAGTGCGCTGCAGCCACAGGCCTGGGTGTTCAGCCATAAAAGCGATGAACTTCCAGGCAGCTTCCTGATTCTGCGAGCGGGCATTCACTACCCATCCCCAGCCGGTAAAGATAGCAGCTGGTTCGCCACCCTCAATTACTGGGTAAGGTGCTGCTGCATAGTCCACCCCGTATTCAAGGTGTGGATACTTCAGGGAGATGTTAGAGGGCAGATATGGGCCGCTGGTTGTCATGGAGACGCGGCCGTTTTCAAAGTCTTCTTCCAGATGGAAGCCTGGGTCGTAGATGCCAGCCTTGATGGGGGCGATGTAGGTTTCAGCTGCTTTCAAGCCTGCTTCATTGTTGATGATAGACTCGGTCATATCTTCATTGAAGAAGTCGCCGCCCGCTTGATACAGAATAGATGCAAAGCGAGTCAGTTTGCCTGAAGCGGCGTTGTTCCATTCGAAGCCAGAGCGCAGCAAACGGCCGCGGTTATCCCGCTGGGTAAGGAGTTTGCCCATCTCAACTAACTCGTCCCAAGTTGTAGGCGGTTTGTTCGGGTCCAAACCGGCTTCCCGGAAGTGGTCCATCCGATAGTAAAGGGTCAGGATGTTGTGTTCCTTTGGTACGCCGTAGAGCACGCCGTCCATCATGTACGGCTCCATGGTTCCAGGATCATAGAGGGCCAGGATGTCTTCTTGAGTTTCCACTCCAAAAGCACTGGGCATGATGGGGGCAAAAGCACCCACGCGGAAGAACGTTAAGAAGGAGCGGTCCCGCACATGCCACAGATCGGGGCCGATTCCCGCGGCCAGTTCAGTCAAGAGTTTCTCTTCGTACTGGGAAGAGGTGACCCATTCATACTCCACTTTAATGTCCGGGTTAAGAGCTTCAAACTCCGCGATTAGCTCTTGCACAAGCACGTTCGTGGGTTCAAACGTATGTCCCAGGTAGCGGATGGTGGTAACTTGAGCATTCACTCCTAGGTTAAACACAAACAGGAACAGAACGACCAGAACCAAACATACATGAGCCTTTTTCAACGCAAATCCCCCTTCGTTTTTTGATGTAGTACATAGCCGACACAGCTTGACAGATCTACCTTCCCTCTATCTCTCACCTCCCAGGCCGCTTTCTGAAAGTTCCCTTTCCTGCTGATAGCGCATCATCGCCATGGTCGCGTACAAAGCATCCAGTACTGCGATTTGGCTGATTCGGACAGTGATGGCTTCCCCAAAGATGGGGGATGCGCGGGATGCCGCGGTTATGAGATGAATGTCCGACACTTTTGTGATGGGTGCGTTGCTGTAGTTTGTCAGGCAGATGGTGGTGGCCCCTTGCTTTTGGCACTGCTCGAGAAAGTCAATGGCGACGGAGGAAGCTCCCGAATGGGAAATGCCAAAGACCACATCGCCCGGTTTGACCATGGACACATACGTGGAGGCTACAGAGTGGTCAGGGGGCGGCACAGCGAGGATCCCTAGG
This sequence comes from Peptococcaceae bacterium 1109, assembly GCA_001028815.1. Taxonomy (GTDB): domain Bacteria; phylum Bacillota; class Limnochordia; order Darwinibacteriales; family Darwinibacteriaceae; genus 1109. Next base: position 1,081,597 of record LDJB01000001.1, on the reverse strand, counting down.
TTGATGAGTTTCTGCTGGTAAAGCATGATGACGCCTGATGAACTTACTCCCGCGGGAGCAAAGAACAGAGGCCTGGCGTTGAGTATGGCTTTGGCTGCCCGAATCAGCTCGCTTGTGTCTAAAGTGGCCACTGTGTCTTGGAGCCCGAGGATGGCAAGGTCGCGGACTTTCTCCACGATGGCGGCGGCAGAGTCGCCGATTTCAATGTCCTCCAAAAAGCGGCCGTCACTAGAGAGAATGTCCACCCGGAGGGTAGCTTTCATCGCGGCGAAACCGGTGAAACCAATCTTGGTGGTAAACCGTGTTACCATAGCCGGTGAAACGCTGCATGCCTTGGCCATTTCCACAATACCCAGGTTTAGGCTGCGTTCCGGGTTCCGAAGAATGTACTCCGCAATCCGCTTCTCCGCTGGGCTCAAATTGGGCAGGTAGCTGTGGATGAGGGCAAAAACACGCCCTTGTTGGATGGGATGAACGTGTCCGCTGAACATGTGACTAACCTCACTGCATTAGTTTACTGTTATCATTAGGCGTGTTTTTCAATAATCCTCCTTCTAGATTAAAATGTGGGAGAAAAAACGCGGGGTGTGTACTTAAAACCACAACAAGTATTAAGACAGATATAGAGCGAGCATATCCCATTAGCCTGGTTATATAATCCGTTTGCCGTTTTTTCGTGTGTTCGGGCTTAACAAAACCCATGAAAATCGTTTTAGGTGAATTTAATGCGGCATGAAAAAACGGGGATGCGCGCTGCTTCGGGGACAAGAAGGCTAAGGGAAGGTCAAAGGAAATGTGACCTTTGCATTGAACTTATAGGTGTTCGCCTGTTCCATGGCCAGCTGGTTGAAACCCAACGTAGGGAGCTCCGTTCATCTTGGGACTGCTGCGGGGATTGTGCTTTTGATCCCCCTTACCGGGGGTCCGTTGTCTTTCTGCGTGAGGCAAGTGGGGTGGAGGCGGCCTAAGCAGGTAACCCCTCTTGGGTTTTGCACTCCCCCACAAGAGAAAGGAGCATCCACATGCGCATCCAGGTAGTTCAGTCCCAAAGCGGGCCGGTGGCTGTTGTGCAAAGCAAGGCAGTGCTCATTTTTGACGTGCAATCGGCTCTCGATCTCATTGCCACGGTGAGCTTTGAGACGGGGCATTCCACTATCGTGCTAGATAAGTCCGCCATTTGCGAGGAGTTTTTTGACCTGAAGACCAAACTTGCAGGGGAGATCCTGCAGAAGTTTACGAACTACGGCGTGAGGCTAGGGATCGTGGGAGACTTTTCTCAGTATACCAGCAAGAGCCTGCAAGATTTTATCTACGAGAGCAACCAGGGCGGGCGCATAGTCTTTGGCCCCACCCTTGAAGCTGTAATTGCCCATTGGTAGTGACACACCACAATTTCAGAAACGGAGGCTGCAGTATGACCACCCCCAAGTTGTTTTGCTTTGATCTAGGCGACACAATCATGATTGAGGAAACAGAAGTCAAAGATGAAGAGAAGACCACCCTGCGCGCGGAGCTCTTTCCCGGGATGAAGGAAGTCTTGTTTCACTTAAAAGAAAACGGGTTCAAACTGGCCCTTGTAGCTGATACTCGCCCAGGTACGTATGTGAATGTCCTGAAGCAGCACGGCTTGTTTGAGCTCTTCGACGCCTTTGCCATTTCCGAGGAAGTGGGGTGTGAGAAGCCCGATCCCCGGATGTTTCAGGCGGCCCTGAATAAACTGGGTATTGCCCCAGAAGATGCGGTGATGTGCGGCAACAACCTTGAGCGGGATATGGGAGGGGCAAAGGCCCTGGGCATGATGACTATCTGGTTTTATTGGAATGACCGCTATCCCACCACTCCTCCCAATGAACTTGCAGTTCCCGACTATACTGTCCGCTCAGCGGAGGAGTTTTTGCAGCTAGTGAAGGAGCTTCAGCAGGTAGGCTAAAAAACTGATCCCTTGCATTTTGCTCGCGCGCGTGATATATATGTAACAAAAGGTGATGTATTTGTCACTAAGAAACGCGCGGGAGGTTTGGCCATGTCAAAGAACGCAAATAAATACATGGGGTTCTTGGGGTTCCTGGGATTTGCGGGCTTTCGTTACTTTGTCACAGGTGATCCATCTGATTTATCCCAGTTTGCTGCCTTTGCTTTCTTTGCCTACTTCTGGATTGGGAAGCTTACGGTTAACATCCCTGATGAACGGTACCTCAGCAACGTACAGCAGGCTAGGGCGTTTGTGGGGAGCTTGGCCATCATAGGAATGTCCACCTTGTTTGTCCTTTCGGTTTTCTTTGCGGGAAAGCGGGATTTGCTCGTCTTTGGGATAGCCTTTGTGTTTGCGTCCCTCATCATCGGCTACGCAGTGAAGCTCTACCAACTGGAAGAGAAGTGAAAAGCATGGCAGAGTTTGTGTGTCACTTGAAGAAGTACCGGCAGATGGCGGGCTTAACCCAAGAGGACCTTGCACTGAAGATCGGCGTGCGCAGGGAAACCATCTCCCGCCTGGAGGCGGGCAAGTACAATCCTTCCCTGAAGCTCGCCATGGAGATTTCCAGAGCAGTTAGAGCACCTATTGAAGAGATTTTCGTTTTTGAGTAACGGGGGCAGCGTGGATAGCGGTGCCCCTGTCTTAAAAGAAGGAGAATGCTGGGAGCAGCCGAATAAGTCTCCTGAGATTGTGTTTAGCTGGGGACATTTAAGTGAATGTGCTCACAGTCATAACTAGACTCAAAGCAGCAGCGAGGAGTGGTGTTGTTGAAACGTATGTCCCTGAGGTGGAAGGTGCTCATCCCAGTTGTCGGTGCTATCTTTGTACTTGTAGGCGTGATCTTCATCGTCTCTCAGTTTATTATTGACGAACAGACTCAAACCATGGCTTTGACCAAGGTTCGCTCTGATATCAGCTTGATGTATGAACTCCTGGACGAGATGCTCCCAGGAGCGTGGCGGGGAGAAGGCCCCCTGCTCTATAAAGGTGAACATCTCCTCAACAACGATGAGGAACTGGTTGACTGGCTTGCCAGCCTTACAGGGAACACTGTAACCATATTCAGGGCGGGAATGCGAGTGGCCACCACCGTCCGCAGCGATGGCGAACGAGTGGTGGGTACCGAGGCTGCCCCTTACGTAGTTGAACAAGTCTTAGGAAAGCAAGAGCCCTACTACGGCGAGGCAGAGGTGGCGGGAAACCGCTACCAAGCAGCTTACCGGCCGCTTTTGGATGAGGGAGGTAACGCTGTAGGCATGCTTAACACGGGCGCTTCCCCCAAGATCATCCATGAGACGGTCGCAGCCTTTCGAGGAGGCGTGCTCGCCCTTTCCCTGATCGTGAGCGTGTTCCTTACCATGGTGCTGTACTTCATCCTCTCCCGAGGCGTGCTGCAGCCCATTGCCCTCGCGGCCAAGCACGCAGTGCGCATTGCTGAGGGGGATCTGACAGATGTGGATGATGCTGCTCGGGCCGGGGAGAGAGAAGATGAAATCGGCATGCTAGCGCGAGCCTTCAAGGACCTCGCCGAAAGCCTAAGGGCCATCGTCCACTCGCTTCAGCAGATGACAACCACTGCCGCAGAAACGGGGGAGACTCTCCTTGCAGCCAGCGAGGAGAACTCTGCTACCCTCCAGGAGGTGGCGTCGTCTATTGGCGAGTTCAGTGAGGGCATTTCCACGGTGAACAGCCAGATGGCTGAAATGGCTGAAAGCGCTCAGGACGTTAAGGAACTTGCGGGCAGCGGACAGAGGGAGATGGAGCTCACCGTCAGGTCCATGGACCGTATTGTTCAGAGCTCCCGGGAGACCCAAGGGGCTGTATCACTGGTTTGTCAGGCTGCGGAGAGCATGGGCACGGTTTTGGAGATCATCTCCGAAGTCGCGGAACAGACAAACCTCTTAGCCCTCAATGCAGCCATCGAAGCAGCACGCGCTGGGGAACAGGGGCGAGGCTTTGCGGTGGTTGCGGAGGAAGTGAGGAAGCTGGCGGAACAAACTCAGGATTCGGTTACCAAGATCGCCCAGATGAACAGCTCCCTCATGCATGAAGTGTCCCGGGCTGTGGCTACAATTGGGGAAACCCAGGCACAAGTGGCAGAAGGGCAGAAGGCTCTGAACCAAACCCGGTCCAGCTTTGAATCGATCTTGGGGAACATCGAAGGCATTGCTGCGAGGATCAACGGAATTGCCGCCTCCACCAACGCAATGGATGCCACCAGCCAAGGCCTGGCAGCCGCTGCCCAAGAGCAAGCAGCATCCATGACAGAGATTGCGGGTATGGCGGAGACAGTTGCGGGAATGGTGGGGGAACTTCAGGGCGTGATAGCGAAGTTTAAAGTATAAAGGTTGTGAGCGGCCTTTGTACTCTATCGAGGGAAGGTGGAAGCATGCGCATCACGTATCCTGACCACTGCGGCAACGCGCCCAAGAAGCTCCAGCTGATAAAGGTGTATGAGGCCATCGTACACGGTGACCAAAGGTTTGTACTGGATAACCTCGCTGACGATGTGGTGCTGAACATCGTGGGAGAAAGACAGCTGCAAGGGAAGGAGGGGGCGGCTGCAGCACTCTACGGCCTAACCCAGGAGGGGCTGGAGGAAATCCGCCTCAGGGATGTGATCACCCACGGTAACACCGCGGCAGTGCACGGCTCACTGATGTTTGCAGACGGTGTCCAGGTGGAGTTCTGCGATGTGTACAAGTTCGGCAGTTTCGGCAAGAACGCTAAGCTAAAGGCAATTGACTCGTATCGAATCGAGTTGCACAGCTAGTAGGGGGGCTCAGGCTCCCCTTTTTAGTGTGAGAACCTCAACCCCGTTGCCTTCGGCTGAGGGACAAATAGGAGAAAGGGTCAGAATAGTTGAATCTTTTCCCAGCTAGAGGTGATTGCAGGAGATATGGTAAAAAACCAGAATGAAATAGGTACGGTGTTAAGTTATACTGATGATTTATGAGAGTGAGGTGAGGTCAGGAGCAGCAACATTGCTTGAACGGCGATTTCACTATATATAATGAAGGGGGATCTTAATGAAACGGATTTCAGTAGCTTTGCTAGTTGTATTGCTCATGTCAACACTCTTGACAGCTGTTGCTGCAGCAGAGGAACTGGTGGTATACAGCACCATCTTTGCAGGCTATGCAGAGCGGATGGTGCAAGAGTTCGAAGCTAGGAACCCAGGCGTTACCGTGCATGTCATCAATCCTGGCGGCACTGAAGCTATGATCGCCCGCTTGATCGCTGAACGGGACAACCCCCGGGCCGACATCATGCATTCTGGCGGCTCCACGGAATATGCCTTCGCAAAGTCCCAGGGCATCTTGCAGCCAGTTGATCTCGGGGACATTGGAATTCCCGCAGAAATCCCGCTGGGCAGCGGCATGCTTCCCACACGGGATCCGGAAAACTACTACTTCAGCTGGGCAGTGCTCTTCAGCGGTATCATGGTAAACACTGAACGCCTCGCCGAGCTGAACCTGCCAGCGCCAACCAGCTACAAAGATCTTACCAACCCGATTTATAAAGGCCAAATCGTGAGCCCCAACCCACTGCTGTCCTCTACGGCCATGAATAACGTCTTGGCCACCATCCAGGCCTATGGCCCAGATGAAGTTTGGGAGCTCTGGGATGGCATCAACGCGAACATCGGGTTGTACTCCGATTCCACATCCAACACCTACAACCTCGTCAATCGCGGTGAGTTTGCCATCGGAATCGTCAACAACCGGCCCGTGTTTGAGTATCAGATGCAGGGCTGGCCTGTGGAGTTTATCTTCCCCAGGGACGGCGCTATGGTACAGGATAACGCTGTTGGCGTCGTGAACGGTGCTAAGAACCCTGAACTGGCTAAGAAGTTCATCGAGTTCTTGTTGGGCGAGGATATGCAGCGCATTGGTGCTGAGTATCCCTACACACCCATCCGCCCAGGCGTTCTGGATGCAGATAACTTCGTAGCACTGGAAAACATGGCTAAGCAGATCGACGTTCTGCTGCTGCCCGATCCTGAGCAGGCTGAAGCTTCACGGGGGATCATCCAGGAGAAGTTCGAAGGCTACATCCGCCAGCGGTAATGAGGATTCGAGGGGGGAGGGGGCATCCCCTCACCCCTTTCCATCACAGGTTTAGAGGAGGACAACATGGCTCTCGAAGTAGAGGTGAAGAAGCAGGTTTACGAAACGCCGCGGACGGGGTTTAACTGGCTGATTCCCATTTATGTTGTCGCGACCGCGTTTGTTGTGCTGTTCTTAGTAGTCCCCCTTGGTAAGGTAATCCTGGAGACGCTGGGGTTGATCGCGGGCAGCGAGTCTTTACCGGTGGACCTTTTGCAGTATATGATGCGTATTACTTGGAACTCCGTACGTCTCGCTCTGCTCACAACCTTCGTTTCTTTGGCCGTCGCGATCCCTGTGGCCATTGCTGTTAATAAGCTCAGGGTGCCTCTAGGGATGGGCTGGACGGTACTCCTTACGGTGCCCCTAATTACTCCGCCATTTATCTCTAGCTTTGCCACCATCCTTCTCTTGGGAAGGACGGGCATCTTAACGCGCTTTTTGAACATGCTGGGCGTTCCCAGTTTCTCCATCTACGGGCTGCCGGGACTGGTCATAACTCAGGTTCTGCACTTAATGCCCTATTCGCTTTTGGTGATCGTTGCCGGCTTGCAGTCCGTCCCCGCCCATCTGGAAGAAGCAGCCCATTCCCTAGGTGAATCCTTTTGGGGAACCATGGGGAAGGTTGTCTTGCCTTACATCCTACCCCACATCTTAATGGGAGGTACCCTGGTCTTCCTTACATCCCTTGGGGATATTGGTGCTCCCTTGCTCGTTGGAGGGAACTACCGGGTACTTCCAGTTGAGATTTACTCTAACTTCGTTAGCTTCTTGGGGGATGACCGCATCCCCGTGGTGTTCAGCGCGTGGATTATTCTCATGGCCTGCCTCATGATGCTAGTGGTAAACCGCCTCTTAAAGCGTACTGAGTTGAAGCACTCTTTCAGGACCCGGGCGATTACCTATGACTTGCCTGGGCTGAGGCGCGCGGCCACTGTGTTCTTAGCTTTGGTGACCATCCTGTTCCTGCTGCCCTACGCTACCATCGTGGTAAGCTCTTTTGGGACGGTGTGGACCACGAAATGGCTGCCGAACGCCTTTACCCTAGACAACTACAAGACTGCGTTTACCGACTCTGTTGCTATTCGGAACTCGTTGATCCTTATGGCAGGGGCAATGCCCTTTACCTTGTTCCTCTCCATCACCTTCGGGCAGATGAACAGAGATGTCCCGTATATGCGTTGGTTTGACTTCATCACCATGCTGCCCTTTATTATCCCAGGCGTTGTAATCGGGCTTTCCATTACCCGGGCTTGGGGAGCGGTAAAAATCGGGGGATTTGACCTGGGTGGCACTGTGCTGGTGCTTTTAATTGCCATCTCCATCAGGCGGATGCCCCACGCCATCAGAGTGTTGAGCGCGGGGTTTGCCCGCATCGACAAGAGCTTGGAAGAGGCATCATGGAGCCTGGGAGCTTCCAGATCAAAAACCTTCAAGGATGTTATTCTGCCCCAGCTCAAGCCTACAATTGTGGCCTCTGGCGTGATCCTGTCCATTAAGCTCATCACAGAGCTGGGAGCGTCGCTCATCTTGTACCCGCCAGGCTGGCGGACCATACCGATCTACATTTACTACTATGTCTCCGAGGGGCAAATCGCGAGAGGGTCCGCGATGGGAATCCTCCTGATTGTGATCATCGCAGTGGGGAACGGCATCGCCAATCGGCTGACAAAAGACCGGGGAGGGATATAAATGGCAATGATTCAGATAAAGAACGTTACCAAGAAGTTCGGTCCTGTGGTTGCCGTTGACAGTCTAAACCTTGAAGTTGAAGCAGGTGAATGCCTCTGTCTCTTAGGCCCTTCTGGGTGTGGTAAGACAACGACCCTGCGCATGCTCGCAGGCTTTGAAAAATGCACATCCGGCGAGATCTGGATCAACGGCCAGTTAATGAACGATGTCCCCCCTCAGAAGCGGAACATTGGGATTGTGTTCCAGGACTACGCGGTGTTTCCCACCATGTCTGTCGCGGCGAACGTGGCCTACGGGCTCAAGCTCCGCAAGGTGGAGAACCCTGAGCGGGATCGGCGCATCAATGAGGTCCTCGAACTGGTGGGGCTTACTGGCTACGGCCACCGAATGCCCAGCCAACTGAGCGGCGGCCAGCTGCAGCGGGTGGCCCTTGCCCGGGCTCTTGTTATCCGGCCGCAAGTGCTGCTCCTTGATGAACCTCTCAGCAACCTCGATGCGGCCCTGCGGGTGAGCATTCGCAAGCAGATCAGGCAGATCCAGCAGGAACTCAATATTACCACTGTTTTCGTCACCCACGACCAAGAAGAGGCTATGTCCATCTCCGACCGCATCGCGGTGATGAAGACCGCCAAACTGATGCAGGTAGGGTCCCCTATGGACATCTACGGCGCGCCAAGTTCTGCATTCGTGGCCAACTTCATCGGTAAGACCACCATGCTCCGTGGAGTAGTGCGCTACGCTGATGGAGATAGGTTTGTGGTAAAGGTTAAGGATTGTGACCTGGTTGTGCAGAAGCGGCAGGACGTGAAGGTGGGGGCAGAGGTGTGGCTCTCCATCAGGCCTCAAGATGTGCTCTATGATTCGGCCGCGGGGGAGAACCAAATTAGCGGCGTAGTGGACTATCTAGAGCCCTTGGGATCTGTTGCTCGGGGCGAGGTCGTCTCTGATCAGGGCCTTGCCCTGATGTTTGAGATTCCTAACCCTCTCTACAGTTCTGTTCCTAAGCTCAAAGACAGGGTGAAAATGAGCGTTGGGGCCGACCGGATTGTCTACGGCCTCCTCACCGACGGGGATAAAGAAGTCTTCGGGGAGTTGGAGAAGGGTGCATGAAGGGGCTTAGGCGCCCCACAAGGAAGAGGCTAGGCGATTTTGCCTAGCCTCTGTTTATTTGTCTTGCACTTGGTGGGATTTCAGCCAGGAGGGGAGAGCAAGCCTGAACTTGCCGCTGCCCCGAAGGGACATAACGATGCTTTGCAGCACAATAAATAGGTAGAGGAGAAGCCCGCTGACGATGGCCTGTAGGTTGGATTGGACACCTGCGGCCCTGATCAGCTCATTGATGGTCAACAGGGTCATGGTGCCGATGGGCGCGCCCAGCAGGTTCCCTACACCGCCGTTGAGGAGAATGCCCCCCATTACATTGGAGGCAATGGCTTTCATTTCGAACAACGACCCGTTGCCGATGTTGCCTGCACCAGTAGTCATGAGGAATACAAACCCTGAGATCCCCGCGGTAAACCCGCAGATCACATAGGACAAAAAGGTGGTCCTCTTGACGTTGATCCCGAGCATGCGGGCGCTTTGGCGATCTCCTCCTACAGCGTACACGTTCCGCCCGAAGCGTGACCACTTCATCAGGGCGGCGTAAAGAGCAACCAGGACTACCACAACAATGACACCTGGTTTGATTTCACATGGGATGAAAATGCCAAGCCTGTTGACTGTCCCCAACCACGGGATCTCGATGGTGAAGTTTCGCAAGGCGACAAAAGCGGGGAGCGTCACGTTGAGGGGCTCTCTGTGCAAGGTTGTGAGCAGGCCTTGCGCTAGGAACATGCCCCCAAGCGTCACGATGAAGGGCTGGATTTCCAAGTAGGCGATGAGAAAGCCATGCATGAGCCCGAAAGCGAGCCCGATCCCTAGAGCGAGGAACAAGGCGCCCCAAATGTTCCCCGATCCCAACTCCAGGAGCATGGCACAGGCCATGGTTACAAGGCCGCATACCGCGCCTACGGAAATGTCGATCCCGCCGCCGATCATTACCACGCACAGGCCGAGGGTAACGATGAATAGGGCAGCGTTGAAGTTAAACAAGTCAAAGAAGGTCTGAAACTGCATGAAACTGCCTGGATAACTGATTAGGGCGAACCCATACATCAATACGAAGATAATCCCGGCGATGATAAAGAGCAGAGTGGAGTTTGACAGCCTTGTTCTTGGTTTGGTTGCGCTTACAGCTCCCATTCTACTCCCCCTTCCTTCCTGTAGCGTCTGCTGTCCCACCTGTCTGGCGTAGGGGACTGCCTGCTATGATACTCTTTGCCTTGTCTAGGGCTTGCGTTACAAACGCCCTAACCACCGGCGAAGCAACGATCATGAGCACGATAATGAAGACTGCTTTGAACACCTTGATGGCCTCTGGGTTGACCTCCAGCCGGAGTAGAGTCCGGTTCAGCATCTCAATGGTGTACGCTCCCAAAATCGAACCGGTGATGCCAAACCTTCCGCCGCCCAGGGAGTTCCCGCCTAAGGCAACGGCGAGAATGGCATCCATCATGATAAACTTAAGCAAATTGACGCTGTCGTGACGCCCGGCCTTGTTGACTGCAATGAAACCTGCGATTGCACTGCAAACGCCCATGATCAGGAAGGTCAGGAAGATGACCCGTTTCGGATTAATGCCGTTTAGCCTGGCTGCACTAGGGTTGATGCCCACCGCCTCCACGTAGAGGCGGAGGTTGGTGGCCTTCAGGACCATCGCAACCAAGACAATAAAGACCGCAGTGAGAATAATGGGCGTTTGGATGGGCACCCCTGGTATTACGGTCCCGATTCTGTTTGAGATCTCGTTGGCCAAGATCGGTGATACTTTGCCGTCAATGATAAAGGCGATGGACCTGCCCCCTAAGAACAGGATGAGCGTGGCAACCATGGGCTGAACGTTGAAGAAGGAAACTAGGGTGCCGTTGAAGGCCCCGATGACTATCCCCGCAACGCAGCTGATGAGAAAGCCCACTAGGATAGTCCACAAGGTAACATTGCCGGAACGGAGGACGTACTGGACAAAGATGGCGGAACTGATCGCGCCGCTCTCACCGATGCTGATGTCCTGCCCCCGGGAAGCGGCGGTTACTAAGGTCATCCCCACGGAGAGAATCACAAGTTCAGATGCTCCGAAGAGGATGTTGGGGATGTTTCCGTAAAAGGCCCCGTTTACTACGGTAATCCTGAAGTAATCCGCACCCTTAATCAGGTTGATGATAATTAGTATAGCCAGCACAGAGAGGGGCAGGAAGAGATTGGATAGGTTGCTGAAGCGGGTTTTAGGCTTTAGCATCTTACTTACCTCCCTGTGCGATCATTTGCATCACATCTTGCTCCGTGAGATTCGTGCCGCTGAGCTCTCCCACAATTTCACGGTCTTTCATCACGATCATCCGGGAACATACCCGAAGCATCTCGTCAATTTCTGATGAAATGAAGGTCAGGCTCATCCCCTCTGCGGCAAGCTTGAGCACGAGCTTTTGGATTTCTACCTTGGTGCCCACATCGATTCCCCGGGTCGGTTCATCGAGGATCAGGTACATGGGCTGTGTGAGCAGCCAGCGGGCGAGGACAACCTTTTGCTGGTTGCCGCCGGACAAAGACTTGATGGGCGTGTTGGGGGAGGGCACCTTTATATCTAGCTGCTGGATGAACTGCTCAGCAAACTCTTCAGCTTGCTTCCGCGAAAGAGGCCGGAAAAAGCCCTTCATGACCTGCATGGCAAGGATAATATTATCCCGCACGGAAAGCTCGTCGATGATCCCGTCGCCCTTGCGGTCCTCTGGTAGATAGCCGATCCCCTGTTTCATAGCGTCTAGGGGTGACTTGATTTTCACCCGTTTTCCATTTACTTTGACCTCTCCGCCAGTTACCTTGTCCGCGGCAAAGATCGCCCGGACGCTTTCGCTCCGCCCTGAACCGAGCAGCCCGGCAAAGCCGTTTACCTCGCCCTTTTGGATGGTGAAATCAAAGGGCCGTACCCCCGCTGCGCTGGATAGGGCAGTGGCTTCGAACACGGGCACGCTGTCATCGGCTTTGCCCGGCTCCAGCTTTTTCATGGAGGAAACATCACTGAGGGCTTTACCCATCATCTTTGAAATTAGCTCGATCTGGGGCAGGGAAGACGCCTCGTATTCGCCGATTAACTCGCCGTTGCGCAGTACGGTGATCCGGTCGCTGATCTCGTAGACCTGATCGATGAAGTGGGTGATGAAGATAATCCCCACGCCCCTGGCTTTTAGCTGGCGCATGAGGGCAAAAAGTTTCTGCACCTCATCCTCATCAAGGGAAGAGGTTGGCTCGTCTAGGATGAGGATCTTGCAGTCCATATCCACTGCGCGGGCAATGGCAATCATCTGCTGCACAGCGATGGAGCAGCTCGCCAGTTCTTGGGTGGGGCTTGCTGGGATACCGAGGGAACTCAGCATCTCTGCAGCCTTCCCGTTCATCGTCTTCCAATGGACGAACCGGTCCCTGCCGCGCCCGATAAACATGTTCTCCGCTACGGTCAGGTTAGGGCAGAGGGCAATTTCCTGAAAAACAGTGCCAATTCCCATATCCTGGGCTTCTTGGGGGGATCTGAAGCTCACGGGCCTTCCCTCCAGGTAAATCTGGCCCGCATCCTTTTGGTAAACACCAGTTATGATTTTGATCAGAGTGGACTTGCCCGCGCCATTCTCGCCCATCAGGGCATGGATCTCACCCTTTCGGAGTGTGAAGTCTACGTTGTGCAAAGCTCTGACTCCTGGAAAGGATTTGCAGATCCCCTCCATTTTGAGGATAATATCTGACTGCAAGCCAAGACCTCCTTACCCAAGGGACATAAATACAGAGCAGTGCGGTTGCTCGGAGCATGTCCGAACAGCCGCACTGCGCGACGACTATGGAAAGTTACCGTGTGATTACACCCTTGCCAGGGTCGGCATTGATGCCGTATTTCTCGATGTGTTCATCGGTGATCGTATCAGTATCGAGGATCAACTCTTCCTGATAGATAATTCCCTTGGGGATATTACCGCTCTTGATCCACTGATCAATTTGGGATGCCTGGCGTGGGTTGCACTGTACATCCGCATCCCAGTAACCGGCTTGGACGTTTCTGAGGGCAAAACGGTTGAAGTCAAAGCCGATGATCTTGACCTTGCCGTCTTTCCCATGGCTGATCCCAGCCGCTTCGAGGGCCTGGACAGCGCCTTGGGCCATACCGTCATTCTGTGCATAGATGACGTTGAAGTCCTTGCCCGCAGCAATGGCTGCTTCAACCACTTTACGGGCTTCTTCAAGGCTCCACGTGTCTCCGCCTGTTCCGTCAGCCACAATGGTCAACTTGCCTTCTTCTGCAGCCTTAAGTAATGGTGCGCTGCGCCCGATCTCTGCGGCGCTTCCCAGCTGCCCGCGAATGAGGATGACATTGCGAGGTTCTGGGACGTTGTTCAGAATCCAATCTGTTGCCAGCTGGCCCTCGTAATGCATGTCGGAGAGCAGAGCAGCTTCATAGTTGGAGGGATCGGTATCAATTGCCCGGTCAAAGAGGATAACCCTTACGCCCGCTCTCTTTGCGGACTGCAGGACATCGTCCCATCCAGTCGCATTTGCCGCGGAGATCAGGAGATAGTCAACGCCATCGCGAATGTACCCTCTGGCCGCTGAGATCTGTTCGCTGTTATCGGCAGTGTTGGTCTGCTTGGCGTCATAGCCGTTCTCCCTGGAGAAGACAGCGGTCATGTCTTCCACATTAGCCTGACGGTAGCCGGATTCTTCCGGTGGCAAGTTCACAATCCCAACTTTAATCAGTTCTTGGGCAGCTACGAATACAGAACCCCACGACAAAACCAAGACAGCCACTAACAGCAATAAACCTGCTTTCGGCAACCTTGTCATCACTCTACCTCCTCGGAATTTTTGTAGCAAGCAAGGTAACCTGTCCAACGCTTCGCAAACTGTCGTCTGAAACTGGTTAGCTGGCCCCGAAACTCTCCCCCTTCTTTTGATCTGCTCTTGCCAAACTTGGCTATGAAGCTGTTATTCATAAGTACGGGCCGTTCAAGCTTAATAGAAGTCTTCTCGTGGGATTAGCTAAAGAAAACAGCTGGCCTTTTAGCTCCAGCAGCACTAAACATCTAGTTCGACATTTTCTTCACAAACAGAGATGCAACACCGCCATTGAAGGCCCAAACGTGCTCAAGCCCTGGGCTGGCCGGAGATTTCGGAAGCCGGCTATATTGGGCTTGTGAGAATAAGTTCTATAACATATTCTACGCTAAAAGAAACATTTTGTCCACTTGGATCTATTGGGATCTTTCTGGGCTTTTTGCGATGTCAGAGTTTTTGCAGAGGAATTATTAAAGACTGACAAAGGCGCATTCCGTTGAGATCCTGGAAAGGAGCCCTTGGGGACGGCGATGGAGCCGACACTCCTCTGGTACTGGTTATGAGTGTTTTGCTGGCTGGAAGGGCTGGGACAAGGAGGACTCAGACCATCGGCCCCTGATGAAGAGTCAGGGTGCCATCGGTCCTGTGGGGAAGGCGTGGGGCGGCCAAAGACGGGCAGGAGATCATTTTTGGCGGGGGTGGGATGGACCCTTGAATGCCATTCAAGCGCTCTCCCAACCGGTCAGGCGCGGGCTATTCACCCCCTTTGCTGCCTCTGGAAGGTATCGCATCTTAAGTTTCGCCTGTGCGGATCTCCGTTTTCGGATGAACCTGGCTCTCGCGAGAATGGAAGGCACTCAAGACCCGCACTTCAAGAGAACGTTCTGCAACGGATGGCCTGGATATGGATAGAAGGCGCGGTCGCCCAAGTCTGTGGAAGACGAGGTCCAGCGAGAGTCACGGTAACACCCTTGACTTGGTCTCCGTTGCGCAGTCGACTGCAGGCGATGTGGGGTGATCCCCGCGTGTGCGGGGGAGACGCACAGGTGAGCGAGATTGAACACCAACGGTTTGGTCTATCCCCGCGTGCGGGAGTCATGCGACCGCTACCACCCCAAGGTAGCGCGCTTTAGATCGATCCCCCGTGGGATGCAGGTCGAGACTCTCAGACATGATGCGCGGCTCAGTCACAAGTTTTCCGTTTTCCGAAGTCCGTCAGAAGCCTGACTGTCTGGGCAAATGGTACCATGTAGTGGCAATCGGGGCTCTATGGCAGGAGTGGGAAACTTGTTGTAGAATTGCTCATGTACGAGAGGATGAACAGGATGCAATCTGTAGTACGGGGATTCCCCGGTGACCCCACAACCTTTTATCTATGTCGCGATCTATCTCAGCTTCAGGAGAGGTATACTGAACGGGTCCCTGAGTCAGCTCAGGTCTACCTCCTAGATGACCTGGTGGTTTACCGCGCCCGCGGGGTGCTCAGCAAAGCAGAACGCTGTTTGGTGCGGGACGATCCTGAAGGGGCGAAAATGATCCGCGACCTTTTAGAACAGCAGTGGCGGGCTTTGCAGCCCGTAATCATGCAGAGCATCCAGGAAAGGCTAGGTGCCCGGGCTTTGGGTGTGGGAGTGAGCCTCCTGCCGGAAGCAGATGAACTGGTCATCTACTGTCCTGTTGCGCGAAGTGACGGGTAGGATGTGATGCCGTGCGCTCCGTTGCGGGCAGGACAGGGCTTTACGTCTTAGTTGCCGCTTTGCTCTCCATATGGGTTGTGGGAGCTGTAATCGATGCCCGCGTCGAGCACGTGGTCACTGCCCAGATCGAGCGGGGCATGCTTGAGTGGCTTGCCGAGCGCCGGGGGTTGTTTTCCTCTCCTGACATGACCGTTCTTGATTACCTCAGCCAGTTTGACGGCAGCCTCGATGAATGGCAAATCACCCAGCTGGATTACTACGACGCCCACGGACTGCTTCATCCGTTGTGGTCTCTGTCCTCAAGTCAGACCTTGACGGTTGAGAGTTATGAGCTGACCGTGGCAGGGGAGCGGCTGAAGGTTACTATCGCTTCGCCCATCTTAGAGGTATATGGGGAAGTGCGCACGGCCGTCTCGCGGCTTCTCACAGTGGCAGCTGTAGGCCTGTGCATGTTCACCGCTTTGGTTGTAAGCTTTGAGCTCCGCCCTTTAAGGCGCCTTGCCTCTGTAGGGTCTGGCCTTTTGGCTGGTCAGTTTGACCGGCACATTGAGATTTCCGGTCCCCGGGAAGTTCAGCATATGGCCCGGGTCTTAGAGGAAATGCGTCTGCGCTTCCGCCAGCTTGTGGGGGGTGCCATCACCCACGCCATGATCTGGGAAGGAAACCTAGAACTCTATCCTCTGTCTATGCTCCTCATGATGCTCCGCTTTACCCGGCAGACAGGGATGCTTGCGATTATGTCCCGCTCCGATTTAGGCCTGGTCTATGTCCAGAACGGAAACATCCGGGGAGCGGCATTCCGTGAGTACAGAGGGCGCAGGGCCTTTTATGCACTGTTTCTTCTGGAAGAGGGGACGTTTAAGTTCAACCCGAAGATGAAGCCCCTCGAAGACGAGCTGCAGACTTTGTCGTGGCATGCGGTTTTGCTCTACGCCGCCCGCCGTGTGCATTCCCTGCGGTTCATTGAGCAATACGTCCCAGATTTTCGCTACGTGGCGAAAAAGTCTCAGCATGGCTTTGATGAGGAACAAGTCCGCTTGGACCTCACCGCTGATGAGCTCTACCTGTGGGAAGCTATCGATGATCAGCGCACTGTGACGCAGTATGCCAGAGACTTAGGGTGGACCCCTGAGAGGGTCCAGCGCTACCTTTACCGCTTTGCCGTCGTGGGATTGATTGAAAGCAGCATTTCGGATGTGGGCCTAAACCCGCCGCCTGCCAATGTTGTGTCGCTCTGGGCCCGAGCGGCGTGGCGCAGGGGAGAGTGAGGGATAGCATGGATTTTCGCACAAAGGGAGAACTGGAATCGAAAATCGGTAGTGCTGTGATGAAGTTCGAACGGGAGTACTTCGGCAGGGGCCCCAAGGAGATTAACACCTTTATCGTGCAGGACATGATTATCATAAGGCAGCGAGGCATCCTTACCCCTGCAGAGGAGCAGGTACGGGACAATCCGGAAAGCGTGGACCTGATTAAACGCCTCCGGGAAACGCTGCTGAAGAGCAATCAAGAGGCCTTTAAGGCGCTCCTCCACAGCGTCACAGGGGCATCTATCCGCACGCTGTATACGGATATCAGTGTACAAGATTCGGAAAAACTCATCGTATGTGCTTTAGATACCAACCTTGAGGCGATGTTCCGGCCCCAGGCACGGCGCCGCACCAGCTAGCGCCTTTTTATTCATAATTGACAAGGATTCTTCTCATGTGTTACTATATAATCACAGTGAAATAGAACTGGTGCACTACTAGTTTGGAACAGGCTTTTCCCCAGTGAGCGGAAAAGCAGGTTGCTGAAGGAGTAGGCTGCTTTTGGACAATACTGACTTTGTCGGTGTTTCTTGAAGCTGCCTATTTTTTTATCACTAAAAGAAGTCTTGAAAGGGGTGGTGCGCTTAGAAGGAGCCTTAGGTTAGTTCAGCTGCAAAATCAAAATCTTCGGGAGGGAAAACCTTGAAAAGAAGTATCTTGGTAGTGGCAGTTTTACTTGTTCTAAGCTTAGCAGTTAGCGCATCGGCGAACACTTTGACGGTGTATTCCAGTGTTGACGAGGAAAACGCCCGTGCTCTCTTGAATGCCTTTACACAGTCCACTGGCATTGACGTGCGGTTTGTGTTCCTTTCTTCTGGCCCGGCTTTGGCCCGGATGGAAGCAGAGAAGAACAATCCTCAAGCAGATGTATGGCTAGGCGCTCCTTCGGAGAACCACGTCCTGGCTAAGGATAGAGGTTTGACCCAGCCTTATATGTCCCCTAACGCAGCCGCTCTCGATGCGAAGTTCTATGATCCAGAGGGCTATTGGACAAGCTTCTACATGAACCCCATGGGCGTAGCCATCCACACTGGTTGGGCAGAGCGGGCAGGCATTGAAATGCCTGAATCCTGGTACGACCTGCTGAAACCAGAGTTTAGAGGCGAGATCCAGATGCCCACACCCCAGTCTTCCGGGACCGCCTACAACCTCGTGGCTTCTATGGTTCTGGCATGGGGCGAGGACGAAGCCTTTGATTACCTGAAGGAACTCCACAAGAACATCCAGTCGTACACTCAAAGCGGAACCGCGCCTTCCCAGGCAGTGGCCATTGGACAAGCTGGAGTTGCCATCCAGTTTACCCCGGCATTCCTGAAGCTTATGGATGAGGGCTATCCGCTGAAGCTCATCTTCCCCAAGGAAGGTGTAGGCTACGAAGCACCGGCCGTTTCCATCATTAAGGGTGCGCCCAACATCGAGGCTGCTCAAGCTCTGGTCGACTGGCTCATCTCCGTGGAAGGCCAAAACAAGCTCAGTGAGCTGAAGACTTATTTCTTCCCAGTCCATCCAGAAGCATCCACCGGTGAAGGTCTGCCTGCATTCAGCGACATTCCCACCATTGACTACGATGCGCTCTGGGCTGGCGACAACCGGGAGTACCTGGTCAACAAGTGGATCGACGAGGTTCTGCGGGGCCAGTAATCTAAAAGGGGGCCTTCGGGCCCCTTTTTCCAAGTTGAGGAGGGGTTAACTTGCTTTCAACACCGGCAGCGGGGCGCAGACTCCGCCCAGTCATGCAAGATCTGGGACGGCTGCTTCGGGAACCGTGGCTGCTCATCTCTATCTTGCTGATCTTCGCAATGCTTGGCATCTTCATTATCCTGCCACTGATTAAAGTGGTGGACATGAGCGTAGCTAGCGATGGCTCGCCATTTGAGATTTACACCAATCTCTTTAAGAGCTGGTATATGCGGCGTGCTTTCACTAACAGCCTGCTTATGGGGGCGCTTTCTGCGCTGACTTCAGTGGTGGTTGGTTTTATCTTGGCTTATACGGTGACGCGGGTGAATATTCCCTTTAAGCGCCTCATCGATATGATCGCCATCATACCCATCATCTCGCCGCCTTTTGTAAGCTCACTCAGCATCTTGCTGCTCTTTGGCAATAACGGACTTATTACGTATAATCTCTTCGGCATCCGAAACTTCCCCATCTACGGGATCCGGGGGCTCTTGCTTGCGCAGACGGTGACGTTTTTCCCCGTGGCATATCTGTCGCTAAAGGGTGTTTTAGAGGCAATTAACCCTGCACTAGAGGATGCTGCCTTTGACCTTGGTGCGAGCCGGTGGACAGTGTTTCGGAAGATCACGTTGCCTCTTGCGGTACCAGGGATTGCCAGCGCGATGCTAGTGGTGTTTATTGAATCTCTCGCGGACTTCGGGAACCCCCTGGTCCTTGCTGGCAGTGCCTTTCCCACGCTCGCAGTGCAGGCCTACCTCCAGATTACAGGAATGTACGATCTCCCTGGCGGCGCGGCTCTCGCAGTTACCCTGCTCATCCCATCCATCACTGCCTTCGTTTTGCAGAAGTATTGGGTAAGCAGGAAGAGCTATGTCACAGTATCTGGGAAGCCTACCCGCTCAACGGTTAAAGCAGTGGGGCCGGTAATGCGCTGGGTACTGTTCGGTTTTGCCATGGCCATCTGTGTTATAGTCTTGGGCTTTTACGGTGTCATTGTGGTGGGTGCCTTCTCCAAGGCTTGGGGCTTTGACTATGGCTTTACCTTGCGGAACTTTACCTATGTCCTGGACGTGGGCTTTGAAACCATCCTTGATACATTAACTGTGGCAGTCACCTCGACGCCCATCAGCGGGCTCATCGGCATGTTCATTGCCTTCTTAGTAGTGCGGAAGCGTTTCTTGGGCCGGTCTGCGATGGAGTTTACCTCCATGCTGAGCTTTGCCTTGCCAGGTACAGTAATTGGTATTGGGTACATCTTGGCGTTTAACCAACGGCCGTTCTTGCTTACAGGCACGCTCACCATCTTGGTGGCTAACTTCGTGTTCCGGTATGTGCCTGTGGGAATTCAAAACGGGATCGCTGCCTTGCACCAAATCGATCCGGGCATTGAGGAAGCCGCAACGAACCTGGGAGCTAACTCTCAGACCGTGTTCCGCCGCATTACTTTGCCCCTAATCTCCCCGGCGTTCTTCAGCGGGCTGGTATTTGCCTTTGTCCGGGCGATGACAGCCATTAGTGCGGCGATATTCTTGGTTTCTGCAGACTGGAACCTCATGACAGTCCAGATCCTGAACCAAGTCGGCTCTGGGCGCCTCGGGGCGGCGGCAGCGTTTAGTTTGCTGCTTGTGGGGATCATCGTGGTGGCGATCATTGTGATACGCTTGATTGTAGACCGCCTGTTTGGCGTCAGATTTGAAACGCGATTTTAGGAGGGTATACCATGGGAGTTACACTTAAGAATTTGCGGAAGGAGTTTGACAGTCCCGACGATCGCCAGGCGAAAGTCATTGCGGTGGATAGCATCAACCTGGAGATTAAGGAAGGGGAGCTGGTTACCCTCCTAGGGCCTTCTGGTTGCGGCAAGACTACTACGCTGCGGATGATTGCAGGATTCGAAATCCCCACCGCGGGGCAGGTTTTCTTAGGCGACAAGGATATTACCAACCTTACACCTGACCAGCGGGATACATCGATGGTGTTCCAGAACTATGCGATTTTCCCCCACATGACTGTAGCAGATAACGTGGGGTTTGGCTTGTCACTTAGGAAGATACCTAAGGCAGAGATTGCCCAGAGGGTCGACTCCATCTTGGAACTGGTTGGCTTGGCAGGATTGGGTAAGCGCATGCCTGACCAGCTATCTGGAGGCCAGCAGCAGCGGGTAGCCCTCGCAAGGGCCATCATCACAGAACCAAAGGTGCTCCTTTTTGACGAGCCCTTGTCCAACCTCGATGCAAAGCTGCGGGAACAGATGCGCCTTGAGATCCGCCGGATCCAGCAGCACCTGGGGATAACAGCAGTTTACGTAACCCACGACCAAGGGGAAGCCATGGCCATCTCTGACCGGATCGTGGTGATGAACAAGGGCCGCATTGAGCAGATGGGCACCCCTTGGGAAATCTACAACCGGCCTCGCACAAGTTTCGTTGCGGACTTTATCGGGCAGGTGAACTTCGTGGAAGCAGAAGTGGTGGGCTCGGCCCCAGGCAAGCTGGATGTGAAGGTGTGGGGCAAGGTGATCACTATCGACCACGAAGAGAACTTGCCTGTGGGATCCCTAGTAAGTCTTGTGCTGCGCCCCGAAGCTGTGCACCTGGGAGAAGCACAGGCGTACGCCACGGGAGTGGTGAACAGAGTGGTCTACCTCGGCTCTGTTGTGGAGTATGACCTGATTGTACAGGAAACCAATCTCCATGCGGTTGTTTCGTCCCCAATTGAGAAGGGCATCCGTAGTGTTGGCGATGAGGTGGGCGTGTACTTCGCACCGCAGGTGGTGCACGTGATTCCCGCGTAACCTGTACATCAGAAAGGGAGCAAGGTTGACCGCGAGGGTAGTTTCGCAGAACGGGGTACTCTAGCTTGACAATCCAGCATAATTGGGATAAAATGTAAGTGGCATTTCCCGACAATTGAATAGTGAGCTTATCCAGAGTGGGGGAGGGACTGGCCCTATGAACCCCGGCAACCTGCCATGAGGCAAGGTGCTAATTCCTGCAGGTAACCGATGAAGGAGCCTGAGAGATGAGTGTGTGATTTCGGCCTTCCTGGTGTGGTTATCTGGGAAGGCCGTTTTTTACTTCTAAGGAGGGAAAAGCATGGAGTATCTAGCGAGGATTGCTACTGAGTTTGTGCGGGACAGGTTGAAGGAAACGGAGTGGGAGAATAGGCGTTACATCGCAGACCTATGCTTGTTGGAGAGCATTATGAAGAGGCGGGGACCATCGTCCGCGGTGGAGGCGATGTTTTTTAAAGGACTCCAAAGCGTTTATCCAGTGGAGTACGAGTGCATCAAGAAAGAGTTGACAAGCGGCGAACGGACTTCGCAGGAAGAGTTTGTGAGGCTGCGACAGGAGTGGACACAGAAGAAGATGGATGAAGAACGGGAACGCTCTGAGCGTTGGGCTGAGCAAGATAAGAAGAACTGGGAAAAGTGGGTGAGGGCTGGGGGGAGGTAGTGTTTTAAGAGATTACACACGGGCTGTCCATCCAAAGGGGCGTGGAATACGGCCGAGAAACTTGCAGGTGATAGCAGTCAATCCGAGTGCTGTGTTACGCTAACGCGTTGAACCTTAGGGGCTCAGTTGGTTTTCGGCACTCTGGCCCGATAGGGAACTTCCGTTGCTCTTTGTGTCGATGGGCGTTTCGCATCACGTGCGAAATGCCCATCTGAGCAGGACTTGGGTTCCGATATGGGGAAGATACAGCTCAGAGTAGATCAGTGCAGTTCATTTGTGAACACCATCATCTTGGGATTAAGATATTGGGGGGCGCGGGTCAATGGATCGAGACAACAGCGGCTTCGGGGAACCTTCCACCGAGAGGCTCATAAACAACAAGCGAAGGGTCCGTAAGCATGGCGAAGTGTTTACCCCTTCTCACATTGTCAAGAAGATGCTTGACGTCCCTTCTATCAGTGAAGCATGCGAAGATCTCACGGCGACTTTTTTTGAACCTGGAGCGGGCGAAGGTGCTTTCTTGGTTGAAGTGCTAAAGCGGAAGCTTCGCACAGTGGAGAAACACGGGTCTATGTTACAATTCCGGACATGATGATAAGATAGTACTATGAGAGCAAAGGAGACTGATCATGTCCAAAATCCGACAGCGCTATGACGATGAGTTCCGCAAGAACGCAGTCAAACTCAGTTACGTCACTACAAAGCCCATTAAGGAGTTCTGCGCAGATCTTGGTATTCACCACAGCATGATATATCGTTGGCGGAAAATCTATACCGAAAGCGGTGAAAAGACCAAGGTAGCTGAGCAACAGGACCAGCTTCGAAAGCTGCAGCTAGAACTCGCTGAATTGAAGATGGAGAACGAAATGCTAAAAAAAGCCGCGGCCTACGTGTGTCACGACGCAGATGCCCAGGAATAGGGCACTGCATGCTGTACGAGAGATGAGGGAGGGCCCCTCGGAATCGCTGTTCAGGCAGAGATTTCAAATCACCTTAAGGTGCTGTCGGGTAAACCGGTGGTGCTGAGCGTTAAGGAAAAGGCAGGGAAAGACCTGTCAGATGAGTGTATGGAAGATGAACGCAAGTGAACCGCTGAATCCGTCTCGAAAAGCTCAGTTGTTATCGAAACCATGGAGGTTGGCTACCATGGGACAAGTCCGGAAGATGCCTGATTACTGGCCGGATGGTAACCGGGATAAGGGCGGCATGAGCCATACATAGGCTCTCGTACGGAACGTGAGAACCTGCAGCTTGATGTGAAGGGAAAAGCCACAAGTGGGGCAACACAAGGGCGAAAGTACCGATGCAAGTTGTAGGGGCGGAACAGCTCGTAGTAGTGATGAACCTTCTGTAATGGAAGTGGAGCAAAGGGGCTGTGTTATCCAGTGTTGGCAAGTAGTCAACCAGAAATGGGAGGAGCTAAATGGCTAACACGAAGTCGTTTGGTATCACCAAAGAGATGGTGTATAGAGCCTACAAGGCTGTCAAAGCTAACCGAGGTGGTGCCGGTATAGACAATGTTTCGATGCAGGAGTTCGAGGAAAACCTTGCAGATAACCTGTACAAGCTGTGGAACAGGATGGCATCGGGGTGTTACTTCCCCCCACCAGTCATGGGAGTGAAGATCCCCAAAAGCACAGGTGGGACGCGGATGTTAGGCATACCAACGATTGCCGACCGCATAGCACAGATGGTGGTAAGGAATAGTCTGGAACCGAAGATCGACCCGATATTTTCGGAAAACTCTTATGGATATCGCCCCGGACGGGGAGCACACAAGGCAGTAGAGGTGACTCGCACCAGATGTTGGAAGTACAACTGGGTTCTGGAGTTTGATATTCGGGGGCTTTTCGATAACATTGACCATGCGTTGCTACTGAGGGCGGTAACGAAGCACACCGATACCAAATGGGAAATCCTGTACATCAAGCGATGGCTGATAGCTCCAATGGAAGACCGGGAGGGGAACAGAATCCCACGGACAAAGGGAGTGCCGCAAGGTGGGGTCGTAAGTCCACTACTTGCGAACCTTTTCATGCATTATGCGTTTGACAGGTGGATGGAAAGGGAGTTTCCCCGAAATGAATTCTGCAGGTACGCGGATGATGCTGTGATTCACTGTTACAGTAAAGACCAAGCTGAAGAGATCCTGGGTAGGCTGGGGGAACGACTGAAACAGTGTGGTTTGGAACTACATCCCGAAAAGACTAAAGTGGTCTACTGCAGAGACAGCAATCGAAAGGGGAATCACGAGAACGTGAGTTTTACGTTCTTGGGGTATACCTTCATGCCACGCAAAGCCAAGGGAAGGCAGGGTGTTGAGTTTACCAGCTTCTTGCCAGCCATAAGCCAGAAAGCTCAAAAGCGGATAAGGCAGGAGGTAAGACGTTGGCCGCTTTTAAAAACGCCCAACGTGACTCTTGAGGACATTGCCGACAGGTACAACCCGGTCATCAGGGGCTGGCTCAGCTATTACGGGAAGTATGGGAAAGCAGTCTTGGCTGATGTTCTGGAAAGTATCAATGCGCATCTGCAACGCTGGATCCAGAAGAAGTATCTGCGGTTCAAGCACAAGCCGAAAAAGGCGCGAGCGTATTTGGCCAAAGTAGCCGTGCACAATAGAGAACTCTTTGCCCATTGGAGCGTTGGGATTATGCCAACGGCTGGATAATGGGAGCCGTATGACGCGAGAGTGTCACGTACGGTTCTGCGAGGGGCTGGAGGTGAGAGTCCTCTGGTCTACTTACCTTTGCGAAAAATCTGAAGTGAAGTATGAACTCATTCGTACTCATCCCGAGTATCCTGTGACAAAGTGGGCCGCCTGTCTCGATGTGTCGACCAGTGCGTATTATGACTGGTTGGCCAATAAGGATGAACGGGATGAGCGGCAAGAGAAGTATACCGAAGCCATCAAAAGGATTTTCGATAAAAGCGGCAAGACCTACGGTGTGGACCGCATCTGCGGATGCCTAAGAAAAGAAGGCTACACCGCATCCTACAAGCGTGTAAAGAAGATGATGGATGAGTTGGGTCTTGTATCACTACACCGCCGGCGCCGACAGCGCTCTCTAACCGATAGCCGGAAAGCTCGGGGGCCGGGGTATCCAAATCTAGTTCAAAATCTAGATATCACCAAGCCATTCCAGGTTATCAGCAGTGATATTAGCTACATACGGACTGCTGTGGGCTTTGAGTATCTCTGCACGGTCAAAGACGTGGTAACGGGTCTTGTTCTCGCCCACACAATGGCTGACAACATGAAGGTAGATCTAGTTGAACGGACTCTCACAAAAGCCTTTCATCGCTGGCCGCTGTTGGCCGGCTGTATCCATCATAGTGACCGTGGAAGCCAATTTACAGCGGAGTCTGTCGCCAAACTGCTCCAGAAGCACGGAATCCAGCAAAGCTTTTCCAGAGTCGGCAAACCTGGGGACAACCCCTGGAGTGAGAGTTTCTTCGCAAATCTGAAGAAAGAAGCCGTCCACTGGCGCCACTTCCAGACTCGAGCAGAAGCCAGGCAAGCGATATTTGCGTACATCGAGGGTTTTTACAACACTCGCCGCGTCCAAAAACGCTTAGGTTATCTTAGCCCGTTAGAATGGTTGAACCAGTACCAAGAGCTATCTTTAGTTGGTGTCGCTTAAGGAATGTCCGGAAAAGTGTTGACTTCCCCACCATAGCGACACGCTAGAGCGATATGAGAACTATTCGCTGCTAGTTCTATCGACACTCTATGGGATTGAACTCCTGGAGGATAACACCAAGATTTGCGTCATGGAGCTCTATCGAGTATTTTATGACTCCTACCTCAAGCAACTTAAGAAGCATAGTCGGAGGGCCAAGTCGTCAGTACTGTATAGTGCCGAGTTGATCATTGCCGCTAACATTGTGCAAGGGGATTTCTTGACAAAGCAGAGTCCGGGAGGAACGCCAGTTGTCTTCAGCGAATGGAAGATCCTCAATCTGGAGCAGCTTCCTATGACGCTGATGGTTCAACGCACCGAGTACACTCTGGAAGAAATCGAGAGTGGCGTTACTAAGGAGGCCGGAACAGTCGTCAATCCACTCGAGCCAAAAGGCCAGATAGCTCTTCCTTTCTTGGATAACGATGAAGGGCCTCAAGCTGCTGTTCCGAGGGGAACCGAGTTAAGATATCTGCCCTGCAAGATTACTGCTGTGCATAGAGAGGAGTTGAGTCGGGTTCATGAGTAAGGCCATCATCAAGCCATATGAGGAGTTAGAACGGCGAATCTATGGTTATGTTCTGCCAGGGGTGCCTTCGCATGAGGGGTATGTGAAGGTGGGGGAAACGACAAGGGAAACTTGGGTCAGGGTTTGTGAACAAGTAGGAACCGTAGGCCTGACGCCGCAACTTCTTTTCGATAAGCTTGCCCGAAGGTCCGACGGCAAATGGTTTCGGGATAGGGATCTACACCGCTTCTACGAGCTGCACGGTATCACGAAGGCAAAGCTTGGCGCGGCCACGGAGTGGTTTTACTTCGATGGATTTCCCCAAAGAGCCGAGGAGTTGGCAGCCCAGAACCACTAAGAAGCGCTTTGGCTTCCGGTGTCGTGCTTGGCTGCGGCCCACTTGACACAGGCTGGAACCATACCCGAGTGCAGAGACTTCGTCTCGGCGATTTGTCTGAGCAGGCGGCCAGAACAGGCCCTCACGGAGAAGCAAAAACCCCCAGCTCTTGCTCGATTAGGCCCTGGCGCCTTCACCAAGCTTGCGGTGCTCGTGAACTTCGCTGTGGCAGGGCGATCGTATAGACACGCTGCACATGGTTGGTTTCCAATGTGACTGGAGACCATGACCAGCCTTCAATGGTCCAGCCACTTGTTACGGTTGACCATCAAACACGCGTGCGGGTTTCTGTGCCCGGCGCCATGTGATGCGATGCGCGTTCCACGAGTGGATGTACAGAGTTCTCCGATAAGCGCCTCGGCCTAGACACCAGCTAGGGCTTTGTGTTGAACGCATCGAACCCTAAGGAGCCCGAGGAATCCTTCGCACGAGGGTTGCCATGAGAACACCGTTGTGCTTTGTGGGCAGTGCGACGGCAGTTGGAACAAACCAAGCGGAGTGTGCCCGCCACAAGGAGGGATGGGTCGTGAAAGACATGCTTTTGCTGGACCTCGAGACTCAAAGCTATCCGGTTGAGTCTGGCATATACGAGGTCGCTTGTCTAGCGGTACGAGACTATGAGATTGTAGATCAGCTCTATTTAGGGAAGGAGATCGAAGGATATCGTGGAGATAAACGGTGGGGCTATGGCTTCCACGATATCAGTGGAGACCCCGAGTCTATAGCCAGGTTTAGGGAATTCGTTGCGCAGCATCCTTTTCCGATTGTGGCTCACAATTGCGGGTTTGACAAGAAGTTCCTTCTGCACTACGGTTGGGTTGAGAGCGATTATCCTTTTTATTGCGCCATGAGGGCTGTCAGAAGGGCAGTGCCGTCACTGGAAAGCTACGCTTTGCCTAAACTGGTTTCTCTTTACGATATAGCAGCCACCGTTGAACACAGGGCACTCTCTGATGTCCTGAACCTTTACGAGCTTCTCAGACTGATCAGACCACAAGTGTGGTTGAAAGTCGGCGAGCGGGATCACCGGAACCGACGATTCTCTAATAGACCAAAGAGTAAGCCCAAAATCCATCTTCCACTTCCCACGACCACTGTTCTGGCTGGAGAGACGGTCTGTTTTACTGGTAAAAGTGAATACCCCCGTCACATCATGCAAGAGATTGCGATAAAGAACGGGGCTGAGATAAGTCAAAACGTAACGGCTACTACAACATTGCTGGTAGTTGGGACAAAGGCGGGTAGCAAACTAGACAAGGCTCTGGCCAGAGGTATAGCAATTGTATCAGATGAGGAGTCTATGGCCATGCTCAACCTCGGCGGTTCGAAGGAGAGCGCATCTGCTTTAGAGCCATGAGTTCGAAAGGCCATGGCTCCTGGCAAGAACGAAACAAGGTGCTCGACCATGCGTCGAGGGAGTAGGCGGGCGGGAGTGCGGACTCATGTAAGGTTTGGAAAGACGAAACAGTCTGTAAACCGTGGATCTGTAATGGAGACTCACTCTTGTAAGACTGAAGTCTTTAACGTTTGGGGTAACATCCTACCGTCCTAGAGGAACGCACACAGGGACAACCTAGTGAACCTGGGGGAATCACCAAAGCTCCCGCAGTTTTTTCTTAACAGCTGTAAATCCAAAGGAGGAATTTGGTGATTGGTGTTGAAATGTATTTTGCGTAAACCTTTACGCAGGAGTGTGCGATGACTGATAACAAGATGCGCAAGCCAGTAAGAGATGTAACCATAGCCGATGTGGCGGAAAAGTGCGGTGTTTCCATTGCTACGGTGTCTCGCGTCCTAAACCGGAAAGGCCGGTACAGCGTGGAAACCCAGCGCCGGGTAGAGGCTGCCGCGCGCGAAATCGGTTACGCACCTAACCATATGGCCAAATCCCTAAAACGCAAGCGCACAGAGCAGATTGCCCTCGCGATCTCAGACATCGGCAACCCGGTGTATGTTGCCATGGCCAAGTCCATTCAGCAAGTGGTAAAAGACCACGGCTACCGGCTCATCCTCTTAAGCACCGAAGCACTGGTCCATGAGGAAATCGGGATACTCAAAAGCATGGCCAAACACTTTGCAGATGGCCTCATTATCTCGCCCCTACTGTACAGCGAAGAACATCGCAAATGGATTAAGCGCCTTAAGCAGCCCGTGGTTGTCATCTCTGGCATAGCAGAGGAGACAGATGTGGACAGCGTCCTAGTAGATTCTGGCCACGGCATCCGCCTGGCAATGGAGCACCTTCTATCCCAAGGCTACAGCCGAGTGGCCTTCATCAACGGGCCATCTCAGACTGTTCCAGGCAGAGCCCGCCTTAATGGGTATTACTCCGCCTTGGTTGAGCACAACCTACCCATCGACGAAGGCCTTATTATCGACGGCGGAGATTTCACCCTATCCGGCGGATACATGACCGCGAGCAGGCTCCTAGAGATTTCCCCCCGGCCCGAGGCAGTGATCTGCGCCAACGATCTCATGGCGCTTGGCGTTATGCGCTACCTGGGCGAAAAGGGCCTCCGTGTACCGCGGGATATGGCCGTAGTTGGCATGGACGACATCGAACACGCATCCTTGGCCGTCCCCCCGCTTACCACTGTGTCGCTCCTTGCCGCGGAGCGGGGGAGGATGGCCGCGGAGCTTCTGATGGAACGCCTGGAAGGCAGCTCCGATGCACCGCCCAAGCAGGTTAAAGTCCTGCCCAAACTGGTGGTGCGGGAATCAAGCGTGGTTGTGGAAACGGTCACAGGGGGTGCTTAAGGTCCAGTACTCTCTCTTGGTATCGGATATCGATGGGACCCTGTACCTAAGGGGCAAACTTGCTCCTTCCGTATGTGCATCAGTGGATGTTCTCAAGAAATGCGGCTGTGAGGTTACCTTCGCAACTGGGCGCAACATCTGGGAAGCGCAGCCCTTTGTTGAAGCTCTAGGCATTACCCTACCCGTAGTACTAGCATCGGGGGCACAGGTCTACAACTATGCGCGCGGCCACCTGCTCTACGCCCAAGATATGGATATGGCCCTTATTCTTGAGTTTTGGAAGCAGTACATACCAAACGTGAAATACCTATGCATTTCCGATGGAACTCGGTGCGTAAACGTTTCCGCAAATGATCTGGAACACTTCCGAGGGCCCGTGAAACGCCTGACATTCACCAGCGAAGCGCCTGTGGTAGAAAAACAAGATTGGCCCTTCTGGTTATTCTGTGATGGTGAGTCAACCTATGAACTGACTCCGAAAAGGGCAGACAAGGGGCACGGCCTTCAGATGTTGGCCGGGCTTTTGGGGAAAGACATGCAAAGCATCATAGCACTTGGCAACGACCAGAATGACATAACCCTGCTCAAGACCGCGGGGTTGGGCTTAGCAGTTGAGACCGCCCATCCAGCTCTTAAGGCTGTTTCTGACGGCGTTGTACCAGTTGTGGACGGCATTCCCCTTTATCTGCTTGAGCAGTGTGCTTGTGGGAAGATTCCATGGGAGAGGATCGTGAGTCAATCATGAAGCAGAGATCGGTTCTCGGGCAGCTAGGCCTCGTCTTGCCTTTCCTAGTTCCTGTGTTCCTCCTGTCCGTAATCCCGCTAGTCTCCGGCATCTACCTCGGGTTTACTGACTACCAGTTCGGGTGGGACCCCAAGTTCAACGGCCTAGACAACTACATCTACATGCTCGGCGACAGCTACTTCTGGTCATCATTTCGTATCGGCTTCATCTGGACTTTTGGTGTCACCGCCGGGCAAATTCTCTTCGGGCTTGGCCTAGCGCTGCTGCTTAACGCGAAGCTGCGCTTCCAGTGGCTTGCGAGAGTGTTGATCCTTGTGCCCTGGGCCATGCCGCCCATCATTCGAGGGCTTATGTGGAATATGGTCCTGCTGCCAGATACCAGCGGGCCGCTGAACTATCTTTTAACGCAGCTAGGAATAATCAGCCAGCCCATCAACTGGCTCAACAACTTCTCCTGGGCCTTGCCTACCATCATCCTCGTGGGGATCTGGGGCGGCCTGCCCCAATCTTCTGTGGTTCTCTTGGCGGGGCTCCAGTCTATCCCCAAAGAGCTCTATGAGGCTGCTGGGCTTGATGGCGCAGGTGTGTGGGCCCAGTTCCGCCATGTGACCTTGCCAGGACTTCGACAGGTGATCGTGGCCATCGTTTCGCTCAGGTTTATGTGGAACTTCAACGCCTTCGGCCTTGTCTATGCCCTTACCCAAGGGGGGCCTGGGGGCAGGACACGGCTTCCCATGCTCTTCGCCTATGAAGAAGGCTTCCGCTACGGAAACGCTGGCTATGCCGCTGCCTTGGGGAATGTGATGGTCCTTGTGGTCTCTGCGTTGCTTATCATCTACTTGCGTCGGCAGTTTGCAGAAGAAGGTGGGATGTGAAGATGAAGCGCAAAGTCAAGCTTTGGACAGCCAAAACTGCCATGTATGCTGCACTCCTCGCGTACGTTGTGTTCCTGGCCTTTCCCCTGGTTTGGCTGCTCTCAACGGCCCTCAAACCAAACAGCGAGATTTACTCCCGCTGGCCGACCTTAATCCCGAAGCATCCTACATGGAGCCACTTTGCAACCGCCTTTGGGGAGCAAAACTTGCTCTTGGGCATCGCTAATAGCCTAAAGATCGGGGTGCTGTCATCCGTGATAGTGCTGCTATTAGCCGTCCCCTGTGCTTATGCCCTTGTGCGGTATCGCACCTTCGTCAACAAGGCGGTTATGGGCTGGGTACTGGTGTCGCAGCTGTTCCCATCCATTCTCATCATCATTCCGCTGTTCTTGGTCTTGCGGAACCTAGCTCTCACAAATACACATACAGGCATCACCCTAGTCTATACGGTGTGGAGTTTACCCTTTGTCCTCTGGATGATGCGGGGGTATATCAACGGAATCCCAATTGAGCTTGAAGAAGCAGCCTTTGTAGATGGCGCGGGGCGCTGGCAGGTACTGTCCAAAGTGGTGTTTCCACTGCTCTTGCCAGGGATTGTTGCCTCAGGGCTCTTTGCCTTCGTCTCAGCGTGGAACGAGTTCTTCTTCGCCCTCGTTCTGCTGAAGACCCCTAGCTTGACTACTTTACCAGTCTATCTTTCCCGCTTTACCGGCAGTGAAGGGATGACCCGCCTTGGGCCCTTGGCCGCCTCGTGCTTGGTGGCCACCCTGCCCACGCTTGTGGTTTTTGCGTTCCTGCA
Source organism: Peptococcaceae bacterium 1109 (assembly GCA_001028815.1). Taxonomy (GTDB): domain Bacteria; phylum Bacillota; class Limnochordia; order Darwinibacteriales; family Darwinibacteriaceae; genus 1109. The sequence goes on along the minus strand of LDJB01000001.1, from coordinate 1,049,999 downwards.
GAAAGGCCTCATCTCAGGCTTGATGTCAGGAGCGGTGAAGCAATAAAAAACAAGGAGGCAAGTTGGTGATGAGTGGAAAGAAAGCATTGTTGAGCAGCGTGTTGGTCCTGTTGGTAGTCTTGAGCTTTGGTGCACTTGCCAGTGCAGAACCTGTTAAGATCCGGTTTGTAAGCCTTGCATGGCAAGAGCAGTCCATTGCGGCAAACTACGAGATCGTGGACGAGTGGAATAGGCTAAACCCAGACATTCAGGTGGAGTACATCCCTGGTTCCTGGGATTCCATCCACGACTACATGGTAACATCCTTTGAAACTGGCGACGTACCCGATATCTTCCACTACGAAGCGGCCCTGATCGGCGATTTCGCCCGCAGGGGTTACCTGGCAGATTTGCGGCCGTACATCGACGATGAACTGTGGGAAGACACCTTCGAAGGAGCTTGGGCAACTGTTGCAGGCGACAACGGCGAAATCTGGGGCATGCCCTTCATCTGGGAATCCCTGATCATCCTCTACAACAAGGACATCTTGGAAGAAGCAGGAATCGAACTGCCCACCACAGAGAATCCTTGGACCTGGGATGATATCCGCAGCGTTGCCAAGGAGCTCACCGTGGACTTTGACGGCGACGGCGAGATCGACCAGTGGGGAGCTGCCATCCCCCTTAGGGCTCCTGTCAACCGCATCCTCAACCTGACCCTGGGCTTTGGCGGCGGATACTTTGTGGAAGAAGATGGCCGCTACACCGTGCGGGTAGGCGAGGCTGAGAAGGGACTCTTGTCAGTGATCATGGACATGATCTACGAAGACAAATCTGCCTATCCAGGGGCCGTGGGGCTTTCTGGCACGGCGGTGCTGCCTGCCTTCTATGAAGGGGACTACGCTTTGCTCCCAGGCATCGGCGTGTGGGCCCGCCAGCAGATTATGCAAAATGCTCCAGAAGACTTCCGTTGGGGCGTACTCCCGCCGGTGAAGGGGCAGACCCAGCTGCAAGGCGCGAACCCGCAGACCTTGAGCATTCCCAAAGCCTCCAAGCACCAAGCGGAGGCTATGGAGTTCATCAAGTTCTTTGTGGCCAAAGAGAACGTCACGAAATTGGCCCTGGGCGACTGGATGTATCCTACCAGGAAGTCTGCACTGGCCATGCCTGAGTTCCAGACGGAAGAAGCGGGCTGGAAGGTTTCCAGTGAGACTGTGCAGTTCCTCACCGTGGGGCCCTGGCACGGCGTTCCTGGCTTCCCAGAATGGAAGGACCGGGTGGCAACTCCTGTGATGCAAGAACTCTTTGCCAACCAGATTACCATTGAAGAAGCGGCCCAGCGCATGGAGAGCGAAGGCAACCGCATCCTCCAGCGCTACCGTTAAGGAAGAGGCACATGTTTGCACAAGCAAAGGCACGAGGTACTCTCTTGGGTTTGGCCGTGGGCGATGCCCTCGGCCAGCCCACTGAAGGGAAAACCATGGAGTTTATTCAAGAGCGGTGGGGGAGAATCACCGGCTTCCTATCTGATGATCCGGTAGGGAGCGACGATACAGAATACGCGATGTTCTGCGCACGCCTCCTCCTGGAACACGGCTTTGCCCTCACAAGTGAGCTTGTGGCCCAGGCGTGGCTCACTCACCTGGCAACTCAGAAAGAAGGGTTCAAAGGCGCGGGCTTTAGCGAGATGGCAGCCATCGAGAACCTCCGGAAAGGCCTGAGGCCGCCTCAGAGCGGCGAACACACACATTCTTGGAGTGATGGCCTTGCCATGCGGGTTGCCCCTTACGGGATTGCCGCCTGGGGCGATCCAATGCGCGCGGCAGAGATTGCGGAGATAGATGGGCAGGTGAGCCATGCCCGAGAAGGCATTTACGGCGGGCAAGCGGTGGCTGGGGCTATCGCGGCAGCTGTGGCAATTTCGGATCCTTCTCCCCACAGCTGGCAGGATGTTGTGAGCGCGGCCTTAGTGGTTATTCCCGAGGATTCCTGGACTGCACGGGCCATCAGGCGGGGAGTGGCCATCGGAGAGGGCTGCGGAGACGTTTGGGAAGCCCTTCCCGCACTCTACCACAGAATTGCCTGCCTGTATTATCACTGGAGCGACCTGGCTCCTGAAGCTGTAGGGCTTGCATTCGGGATCTTTGCCGCGGCTCGTGGTACCTTTGAGGAATGCGTCCTGGGCGGCACTAACATCGGCCGGGATGCAGATACCATCGCCGCCATTGCCGGCGCACTCTCGGGAGCGCTCTGGGGTGTGGAGGCTATTCCCCCAGAGTGGGGCAGACGCATCCAGGAAGTTCGAGGGATCTGCATTAAAGTAGTCGGAGGGATGCATGTCCTTTCCACTGCCGATGACCTGTTGGAGATAGCGGAAGGGAGGGGGAGCCATGGGTTACGCTGAACGGGCGCGCAACGCCCTTTACGCCTTGGCCGCAGGTGATGCACTGGGGTGGCCAGCTTTTTACCACCGGACTTATGCCTTACCGTTTTGGACCAGGCGCTTGCGCCGGGAAATCGATGCTGCCCAAGAAGAGCGCGGTATCCTGCGCTTTCCCATGCCCTTTTCCTTGAACCGCGCCACAGAAAGCCTGCAGTTTTACCCAACCGATGATACAGAATGGGCATGCTTTACTGCGGATATGCTCCTTGCCTGCGGCGGCCAGTTAACCAGGGAGTTTGTGGCGGAAACTTGGGAGCAGCTGGCCAACGCTGCTACGGAAGTACGGGGCACCATCAGCATACAAGGGGCTTTACATAATTTCAGGGAAGGCTTGCAGCCGCCCGTTACCGGCCGGGACAATCCTCACTACTTCGATGATGGCGCCTGTTCTAGGGCAGTTGTGATCGGTATCGCCTTTCCCGGGCGTTCCCAAGAAGCGGCGATGTCCGCGGAGATCGATGGGGAAGTTACCAACGCCTTTGACGGGCTGTGGGCAGCCCAGGCAGTGGCTGCGGCCCTTGCCATGGCTTGCGGCGGAGCGTCCTTGGAAGAGTCCCTTGCTGCAGCCCTTCAGGTGTTGCCACAGGATTCTTGGGCCGTGCGGGTTGCAGAGGAGGCGCTGCAGGGCGGAGAGGCTTCCGGGCTGGGGCTGGTTCCTTCCCTCGACCGTTTGGTAAACAAAGAGTACAGCTATGGAGGGGCAGCTCCAGAAGTGCTAGCCCTCACTTTAGCAGTGGCCAAGGCTGCACAGGGCAATTTAGAAAGAGGCATCCTGCTGGCAAATACCTTCCCCAAACTCGCGGACAGCCTGCCTGCCTTGGTGGGCGCCTTGTGCGGTGCGTTGTGTGATGAGCCCGTGCCTTGGCTGAAGCAGTGGGAGCCGGTCATCGATGAGCTGCACGGCCTTTGCCTTCCCAGGCTGAAGGGGCGCAGTTGGCGCCAAGTGGTGGATCGCTTAGTAGAAGTGGGTATAAAGAACGGAGGCTTAGAATGAGTGTCCCGTGGATCAAACCAGAGGAACTAGTGGAATTCGAGTTTCGGCAGGCTGAGGAAGAGGGGCGGGACGTGAGCGCCTTTGCCCAGGAGTGGGCCGCATACAGAGAACGCCACCCTGAGGAAGGGAAGCTCCGGGAAAAGGCGGAGAGCCTCATGGCGTTGATGGATAAAGAGGTTCCCGATGACAATCCCGCTGAGCCGTCGGATCTCCCGGGTATTGCTGCGGCCTCTGCCCAGGTCAAGACTGCCCTCCGGTGGGAAGGCACCTCCGATGAGCTCCGCAATCGCATCTTAGGCGGATGGCTGGGGCGGGCTGCAGGCTGCCTCTTGGGCAAGCCTGTGGAAGGGCGGCCCCGGGAATGGATTCGGGAAATCTTAGAGGCTAGCGGCAACTGGCCTTTGGATGACTATTTCACAGCTCAAGGGGTACCGGAGGAGCTCTTGCAAAGGTTTGGGTGGCACAAGTCATCGCAGGAGTCTCTCCGGGAGACAATTGAGTGCATGCCTGAAGATGATGACATGAACTACCCCATGCTGAACCTGATGGTCGCGGAGAAGTACGGGCCAGAGTTCGCCCCCTGGGATGTACTCCAAGAGTGGCTGGTAAACCTCCCTGTAATGCAGGTCTTCACTGCGGAACGCATGGCGTACTACAACGCCTTACGGCAGCTTGAGCCGCCCCATACTGCCCGCTTCCAAAATCCTTACCGGGAGTGGATTGGGGCACAGATCCGGGCTGACCTGTGGGGCTGGATTTGCCCAGGGAACCCTGGCCTTGCAGCGGAACTGGCTTACCGGGATGCTGCAGTTAGCCATGTGAAGAACGGCATCTACGGCGAGATCTTCATCGCTGCGGCCATCGCTGCAAGCTTCGTGGTTGACACAGCTGCGGAAGCAATCCGTATTGGGCTTGAATACATTCCCCAAAGCTCACGCCTTGCAGAGGCCATCAGAGAAGTGTTCCGGATGTACGAGGAGATCCGCGATTTTGAATCAGCAGTTGACCGCCTCTACGAACTCTACGGACGCTACCACTGGGTGCACACCATCAATAACGCAGCCTTAGTCACCGCGGCTTTGCTCTACAGCGAGGGTGACTACGAACGGGGGATCACATACGCGGTAGCCGGCGGCTGGGATACAGACTGCAACGGAGCTACGGTGGGTTCCATTCTAGGGGTCATTCACGGTGCGGACAGGCTGCCTGAGAAGTGGATTGCTCCGCTACGTAACTCGATCCGTACCAGCTTGCGGGGCTTTGACAGAACTACCTTCCCCGAGCTGGCCGCGAGGACAGTTAAGCTTGCACAGCGCTTCTCCTTGGACAGGAGGTAAGGATAATGTTTGATAAAGCATACGGGGCGTTGGCGGGCCTTGCCATCGGCGATTCATTCGGCGATGCAGCCCGCATGCCTGAGAATCACCAAAGGTTTGGCATCACAACTGATTTCACCGAGGAGAGTTCCTGGAGCACCGATGATACTGAGTTTGCCCTTCTTACTGCTCAGGCCATCATTGACAGCGGCGGCAACCTAGATGCTGATGCGGTGGTCAGGGCCTGGGAAAGGTACGTCTTAGGGCAAGATGAGTACCATCGGGGTGGTTCCAGTGAAATCGAAGCAGCGCATAACCTCAGACGAGGCCTGAGGCCTCCCTTCAGCGGGATGTATAACGCCTACCACATCAGCGATGGAGCAGCTATGCGGGCTGCACCCATTGGCATTGTGGCCGGCGGCGACATTGCCAAAGCGGCAGCTTGGGCTGAAGCCGATGCCTCCGTTAGCCATTTCCGGGACGGGATTTGGGGTGCCCAGGCTGTGGCAGCAGGGGTCTCCCGGGCGATGGCTGGGGGGACGGTGGATGAGATCATCGCCGCCGCCCAGAGTGTAATCCCCCCGGATTCGTGGCTGGCTTACGCATTCCAGAAAGCGATGGCCATCGTAGATCAGTTCCCTAGCTATGAAGAGGCGTGGATTCCCCTTCACACAGAGCTGTGGACAACGTACAAAGCCGCGGCGCCGGAAGCAGTCCCCCAGGCCTTTGCCCTATTTCGCCTCAGCGGCGGCGATTTTCGCCGGGGGATTATCTGCAGCGGTAACTTTGGCCGCGATGCGGATACCATTGCCGCCATTGTGGGGGCCTTGCTCGGGGCCCTGAACGGCTGTGAGGCCATCCCCAGGCGTTGGGTGGAAAAGACCCGCTACCCAACAGGTACCTGCCTGAAGTTTACCAAAGGCAAGGACCTCCGGGAAGTGGCCCAAGAGTTAACCGCGCTGATCAAGTAGGACTAAGGGGGATCTATCTTGGCAAAATCTGAACTGAAGATCTACTCTGCCACTTCGTTCTTGGGGCACGGCGTTGATGAGCGTTCTCTTCAGGAAGCAGCCCGCTTGGGGCTGGACGGGATAATCGCACAAGGGACCACCACTGATGCGGGGCCGTATTACTTGGGCGTGGGCAAGCCTGTCATGGCAGAAGAGGCGCTTCGACGGGACCTGGAGTTGATCATCACCACCGCTAAGCGAAACGGTGTGCCGTTTATAGTATCTGCAGGGGGGTGCGGGGCAGATGCCACCACCCGGCTCTCCCTGGACTTGGTCAAGGATATCTGCGTCCAGCACGAGATGGACCTTACTGTGGGCGTGATTTGGAGCGACGTGTCTCATGACTACCTTATTCAAGGAATCAGGGACGGAGTTCAGGCTGAGCGCATCGTACCCCATGGGCGGCTTGAGCCAATCTTAACGGAGGACAATGTGCGCCAGGCTACTCGCATAGTGGCTCAGGTAGGGCCGGAAGTGGTAATGCAGCTTTGGGAGGAAAACCCGGGCCTGGACGGGATAATCTGCGGGCGAGCCCTTGATGTGGGGCTCTATGCAGCTCTGCCTCTGCTGCACGGTTTTGACAAAGGCCTTGCCATGCATTTCGGCAAGATCATGGAAGATGGCGCTTTGGCGGCCACTCCAGGCAGCGGCAACGATGGCCTGCTTGGGATAATCTCTGGGGGCTCATTTTGCGTACTGCCCACGAACCCTGCGAGGCGGTGCACCCCTGAAAGCGTCACAGGCCATGCGTTCTATGAGCGTTCTAACCCGAACCAGGAAGTCAACCCAGGGGGAGCGCTAGATGTGAGCGGAGCCAGCTACGAGCAAGTGGACGAGCGCACCGTGAAGGTTACAGGGGGGCGCTGGGTTGAGGCAGAGCGGTACACCGTTAAGCTTGAGGGAGTGCGCCAAGTGGGGTATCGCAGCATCTGCATTGCGGGTGTGCGGGATCCAAGGGTCATTGCCAATCTGGACCTTATCTTAGACGACACTAGGGTCCTTGTGGAGGGCTTCTTCGCCCATCTTGGCAGGGAGAAATATGCGCTAAACTTCAAGGTCTACGGCAGAAATGCGGTGCTAGGGAACTGCGAGCCAAGTCCAGCTATTGATGGCCACGAGATTTGTGTGCTTCTCGATGTGGTAGCCGAGGCCCAGAAGCTCGCAGATAGTGTCTGTTCCTTTGCTAGCTCAACCTTGGCCCATCACGGCTTTCCTGGGCGGCTGAGCACTGCAGGGAACATCGCTATTCCGTTTTCCCCAGGGAGAGCAGTGCCCGTTGGGCCTGTGTTTGAGTTTAGCATCTGGCATGCATGGCCCCTGGAGGATCCTGGAGAGCCGTTCCGCACATCAGTGGAGCGTTTCTCGTGGAGAGGAGTTGAGCCCCATGCGCTTGATGGATTACGCTGAAGTGATTCGGAGCAAGAACGCATCGCCGTTCATTACCACGCTGGACATCTTCTTCAGCGATGGGGAGAAGTACCAAACGGTGCGTGATTCAGAGGCCATTACTCCCCAGGCTATCGCTGAGCTTTACAAGATTCCTCTAGAGGACGTCTTAGGCATCTGGTTTGTAGATGAGTGCCTCGGTATCAAGATTTCATTCCTAAAGCCTGTCCCTTCAGACGATCCCACATGCGCGGACCTGTATGGAGCGCAGCAAAGCTCGCCCCTCTTTGAACTGAACATTGACTAAAAAAGCGAGTCTAGCTCAGGCTAGGCTCGCTTTTCGCCGTTATATGGCTTTCTTAAACTGTTCATAGCGCATGGCGAGGCGGTCTCTATCTGGATGCTGAGTGGGGCGGCTCGGCAAGAGGAGCTTGGTGTTGTGCAGTCCTTGGATGCCGTGGCGGAGCATTGGCCCGTCGATTTCCGAGAGTAAATCGCCCCGCACCACAATTTCATAGTCGGGCGTAACCCCGATAAAGTTGCGGTCGAAAGCTGCATGGTGAATCTTGCACAAAGATAGGCCATTGTTGACGATGGGCTCGCCTAGGGGATCGCTGTCGGGGATAATGTGGGCGGCATCTAGGAGTTCCGCGTGGCGGAGGCGGCAAAAGGCACATTGGCTGCGATAAGCGTCAAGGACCCTCATTCGGAAGGACCTTTGATGAAGCCGCGTCCTAAAACTCACGGTGATATACTGCCGGCGGTACTGTGCAGCCTCACTCTGTGATTGAACCGGGGTGAGGTGGTGTTTATCATCTACTGCCACAATAAACGTTAAGCTCCGCCGGTCTTCCCCAACAATGAACACCGGCCATGCGGCCAAGTACTTTCGGGGCATTAGAGCATGGAAGTACACGAGGGGCACTTGCCTTTCCATCGCTTCCCGCAGGCCCCTGTTCTCATGGTGGTTGGGATCGGTTCCCCGGTACTTGTAGTACAGCAACCCATCCGCGGTGAATCCATCGTTATAGGGCCCTTTCGGGGAGGTTCGAATGGAGATTGGAACGGACCCAAAGACCCGAGGTTTCCAAATGCCCTGCTGCCCAACGAGGCTAATCTGCTGCCCCTGGTAGTAGAACTTGTCCCGTAGATCGAACCAATCAAGCACATCGTCAAACCTAGTCTGCTCTTCTAGCCACTGGAAGACGGCTAACCGAATAGCATCTTCCTGCATGCCGTTGGTCCCCCTTTCCCCTGCACTCATAACGGTATTCTGTTCTGAATAGTCCAAATCCTGCCGGAAAGGCGAACGGGAACTACGCACTGGAATACTGCCTGCACAAAAGGGATTTATGCGTTCATACAGAAGTAAAATCTTGTCAAAGCAGGAGAAGGGGTGGTAGCCGTGAAAAGGACCTTCCTGGTTTATGCCTTGGTTTTGCTCGCCATAGTGGGGGTGGGCCACAGCGCAGTTGCCCATGGGCAAACAGATTATTCCCATGCGGTCCGGTTTGTAGACCACTATACGTATACAAGCAGCACGGGGAGGGTGTACCTTTACTCCATCTTCCAAAATGCGTCCCCAGAAACGCTGGACGTCTATGCTTCTGTAAAGGTCTTCAACGCTGCTGGGCAAATCGTGGGGGCGAAAAGCAACGACGAGCGGGCCGTTCCTCCAGGGGAAAAGACGATCATGCAATTCTACTTCGACGAGCCCTTCACTACGGTTGAGTACAACGTGGAAGCGGAAGAGAGTTGGTATACTCCTGTGATTCAAAACCTTGCTTTTGAGAGTCATACCGCACTGAAGAAGGAAATCGTCTCTGTAATCAACCATGGCCACGAGCCAGCTCGCTATGTGAAGGTTCACTGCTTGTTCTTTAGTGGTGATGAGGTGGTCTACTACAACTCGCGCTACTTCACGGATCGGCACAATGAAATAAAGCCCGGCAAAGAGATAACGCAAGAATTGTCGTGTCCACATCCATACGACTCGATTATGCTGATCCTAACTGGGCGAGGAAGCGCTCGCTGAGACAGGATAGTGGCAACAGGGGGGCTCTGCCCCCTTATTTCGGGAGGAGGCAAGGTATGCCCAAGGAGCAACAGGGACTCAGAGAAGAATGGATTAAGCTAGCACCCCATTGGATCGCAGAGGCGCGCCAAGGGGGAGATGTACCCAGGAGAGGTATGCTCGATGCGTATATGCTGGCTGCCTGCGGTGATGTACAAGGCATGAGCATCCTGGACAGTGGCTGCGGTGAGGGCAGGTTCTGCAGAATGCTAGCAGAACGGGGAGCGGGTTTCGTAGTAGGCGTGGATACATGCGAGCCCATGATTGAGGCCGCCCGGGAGCTGCAGTCAAGCAAAGAGGAGTACATCCTCGGCGACGTCGAGCACATGCCCTTCCTCCAAGATGAAAGCTTCGATTTGGGTGTCTCCTATCTCAATCACTGCGATCTGGCAGACTTCGAGGCGAACGTCCACGAAGTCTTTCGCGTGCTCAAGGATGGCGGGCGCTTCATAATCGTGAACATTCATCCTATGCGGTCCGCTACGGGCCTTTGGCAGCGGCAGCCAGATGGTGCAAAAGTACATGTAATCCTAGATGACTACTTCGCTGAGGGAGAGCGCCACTTTAAAATGAAGTGCGTGGAGATCACTAATTTCCACAGAACCTTGGCCACATATGTCCGGGGCTTTCTCAAAGCCGGGTTTATCCTGGAAGATATCATAGAACCAACGGTCTCTGCAGAAATGGTAGAGCGCTATCCCGAGCTTGATGACGAACTGCGTGTTCCGAACTTCATTATCTATATCCTGAAGAAGCCCCAGGGCGCACTGGCTAGCCTTTAGTGGACAGCGAGGATAGACTCCGCATCTTGATTATCCCGTTATATCCCTCATCCTGAAGCTTACCCTGCGTGCAAGCGTAGCTTCTCCCGATGGTGGATACTTCAGCACCTGCTGGCACACCATAGAGGAGAGGTATCAAGCGATGAGGTGATTCTATGGCTAAGACCGCATCCCTCGCCCAGCACCTTGCAGACATCCTCGCCTCCTGGGGCGCGAAGTTCATCTTCGGCTTGGTGGGAGATTCTATCCTGCCCTTCGTCTCGATCTTAGGGAAGCACTCGATCCGCTTTATCCCCCTGCGCAATGAGGAGAGTGCGGCTTATGCCGCTTCTGCCTGCGCTAAGCTCACAGGGGAACTGGGGGTCGTTTTGGCCGATGGAGGCCCGGGAACAGGCCACTTGGTGAACGGCCTAGCGGATGCCACAAGCGATGCGGTGCCCGTTATGGCAATCACCGGGCAGGTGGAGTCCATGTACATGGGCACAGGCCACAAGCAGTACATCAACCAGCAAAAGCTCTTGGGTTCTGTTACCATCCGGTCGGAGAATCTGGCCAATCCCCAGAGCCTCAGCACGATAGCCACAGATTTGCTCCGCACTGCGGTGGCGCAAGGGGGGCCGGTCCACCTGAGCGTCCCCAAAGACTTCTGGCAGCACAAAGTCAAAGCGGTGCAGCTCAAGGCGGAGCCCTACTTAACCCAGGTCCCCCAGTCCCCTGAGGAAGTGCTAGACGAAGCCGCTGACTGGGTCGGCCGCCTGCGCAAGCCCATGATTCTCGCTGGACGAGGCGCCTCTCGGGCGATGGCAGAAGTAATGGCCTTGTCGGAGAGGATCGGAGCGGGAGTGATGCATACCCTGCCCATGGCCGGCATGATCCCCAGCCATCCTCTGGCAGTGGGGGGGATCGGGGAGGGCGGCTCTGAGGCCGCGGTGGAGCTCATGAGCCAATGCGACGGCCTCAATAAGATTGGGGCCACTTACTGGCCTACTTCTCTGACCACTGACCGGCAGAAAGTTCTAGCCATTGATGCGCATCCTGCGAATATCAGTAGGGGAGTACCCGCGGACTTTGGGGTGGTTGGCGATGCTAAGAGAGTGCTTTCCACCTTACTCAGCAAGCTTGGTGCATGTCCGGCAAACCAAACCTGGCGCGAACAGGTAGCCCGGTCCGCGGGCGATTGGGAAGATAGACTTGCCAAGGAGCTTGCTCAAGGCCAAGAGGGCCACCCTGGCAGGGCAGTGCGCCTCTTATCCGAACACGCAGGCTCTGAGGCCGTATTCTGCCTTGATGTTGGCGATCACGTTTTGTGGTTTAACCGCTTTTTCCAAGGCAAAGGCCAGCCGGTCCTTGTTTCCGGCCGCTGGCGGGGCATGGGGTTTTCCCTGGGAGCAAGCATTGCCGCCAAACTTGCCCGCCCCGATGCTCAGGTGTTTTGCCTCATAGGAGATGGTGGTTTCTCCATGCTCATGGGGGAGTTCGCATCCTGTGTTGAACTCCAGCTTCCCATTACCTTTGTACTCATGAATAACAGGGCTTACGCGATGGAAAAAAGCGCCATGGCTGCTGGGGGGCTGAAGCCCCTCGGCGTGGAACTGCAGGATATTCGCTATTGCCAGGTGGCAGAAGCGTGCGGGGGAATGGGTTGGCGCATCACCACAAGAGAGTTCAAGGACGCACTCCTTCAGGCAAAGGAGGCGGGGAAACCGGCTCTCATTGACCTTCAGGTCGAACCAGTCCCCGTACCAACCGCTCACACTTAACAGCAAGGCCCCCGGGAAGTGAAGTCCACTTTCCCGGGGGTTTGTTTTGCCGCAAAACCATAGACTTACTCAAGATACCGCAGTAAGGACTATTCCGTTTCCTGACGGGTCTTCCACGAAATGCTTCCCATCGACATTCTCTACATAGGCCCCGATGCATGAGAGATCGAAAACAGCTTGTTCGAGCCTCTCTTGACTGGGGAAAACAAGGGTGAAATAGTCCAGGCCCGCGCTGTGCTTTGGAGGACGGGGGGCATCTACGCCATTCCAGATGTTGACCCCTACGTGGTGGTGGTACTTCTCCGTGGACAAGAACGAGGCGCTCCCCCGAAAGCGCAGTACTACCTCGAAACCCAACCCATGGGCATAGAACGTCTCTGCTTGCACTAGGTTTGACACATGCAGGTGGATATGGCCCACGATAGTACTGCCGGGGAGGCCGGCCCAGCTCTGGCTAGACTGCTCTGCTTCCTCGAGGAGGCTGTCCAAGTCTAGGGGGAGCGTGTCCATGTTAACATCCCCATTGGTCCACTCCCAACTCTCTGGGTCTGTATCCACATAGACTTCGATTCCGTTCTTGTCAGGATCTTCGAAGTAGATGGCTTCACTTACCAGGTGGTCCGCGGCGCCGAACTCAATGCCTTTTTCCGCAAGGTGTTTCACAAACAGCCCGAGATGGGACCGCTCAGGCAGGCGCAGGGCGAAGTGGTAGAGGCCTGTGGTCCGGCCTTGCTTGGGAACCACATCTTCGGGTTGGACCAGCGACAGAATGGCGGTCTTTCCGTCGGCGCCAAGATTCGCGTGGCTGCTGCTTTCCTCAAACACCTTAAAACCAACGATTTTCTGGTAGAACTCTAGTGACCTTTTCAGATCAGTGGCCTTAAGCTGGACGCTTGCTGGATAAATGGCAGGGGGACGGTGAAACTGCATGCTCATCCTCCTCAGCGTGGTTTTACCAAGCCTGTTCAAGACTTGCCCCCAATTCCCTTCTGGGAAGCAGCGCGATTACTTGTCAAGTTATTGACAAACTGTCCCACATTATGGCACAATGGGATTAACCAACTGGTTAGTTGAGACAGGAGTGGACAGTTTGAATACACTGAACACAGAGGATGCAAAGGAAAGGATTCTAAGTGCCTCAATAGATCTGTTCTCCCGTAAAGGTTTTGACGCAACGCGGGTGAACGAGATTGCGGAATCCGCTGGAGTCAACAAGGCCCTGATCTACTACTACTTCAAAAACAAGGAAGACATTCTAGATACGCTCCTGGAAGCAGTCTTGGCAAAGCTTTCTGCCTCGTCCATGGAGTTTATCAACAGCTACATAGTGCCCATGTGTTTTTGGTAGTATAAGAATGGCGAAAATGGCAGTCTAATTTTCCAGAGTTGGGTAGAAAAAGGAGTCACCGCATAGCACCCTGGAAATAAGCCTCTAAGCAACTTGTTTGTAAGGAGGCATTTCAAAGGAGTGCTATCAGTGACTCAGATCGATTATATCAGACATCTCCGTGACGTCGAAGGTGCATCCATCAGCGAAATTGCCGCCAGAGTGAAGTGTGATTGGAAGACGGCCAAGAAGTACGCCGATGGCAGCGTGGATCTTAGGCAAAGAGGCCGGCGAGCCAGAAAGAAAACCGCCATGGAGGGTTTCGAGGAGTACATAGAAGCCTGGCTCCTAGAGGATGAGCGGTTACCTCGGAAGCAGCGGCGAACTGCCAAGAAGATGTTTGAAGACCTCCTGAGGATTGGCTACCAAGGTTCTGATCGTACCGTCCGCGATTATGTTCGCAAGAAAAAGAACGAAATGCGCTCAGGAGCGAAAGAACAGGTCGTAAGGCTTGAACACCGACCCGGAGAAGCTCAAGTTGATCTGGGAGAGTTTCAAGCCATCTCGGATAACCAGCGGAAGACCTACCATGAGCTTATTCTGTCCTTCCCGTATAGTAATGCTCAAGTGTGTATAGTTCTTCCTGCTGATAATGGTACCTGCTTCCTGCATGGCCTGCAGACGCTTTTCCAGATGATCGGCGGTGTGCCGAGGGTAATCAGGTTCGACAACGATTCTGCGATTGTGGCCAAGATCCTCTCAGCGGAAGAACGCTCGTTGACAGAACTGTTCAAGACATTCCAGTGGCATTACCGTTTCCAGGCCGAGTTCTGCAATCCGGGAAAGGGCCAAGAGAAAGGCCATGTAGAAAGAAAGATTAGCTATGTTCGCCGGAATAACTTCAGCCCTCCGCCGATCTTAGACGATCTGGCCGAGTTCAACAGAACCCTTCACGAAGCGATGATGGCAGACTGGGAGCGTGAACACTACACCAAAGGCACTTTGATCCGAGAACTGTGGGAAGATGACGCAAAACAACTACTACCACTGCCTGAGCTGCCGTTGGACATCTTTCAGGTGTTCGTCCGTACGGTGAACAAGTACGGAGAGGTGGTAGTGGACGAGCAGCTCTACAGAGTACCTCAGGTACGACCGGGAACGCGGGTCCTGATCAAGGCATATGGAGATCATCTTGAGATCCTAGACAGGCATGGCGAGGCAGTGCTACACACTGTGAAAAGGGTCTACTACCAGAAAGCCGAGAACATCGACTGGGCAGCGGAACTGGAGATCTTCATCAATCGCCCACGTGCAGCAGAGAGAGCAGTATACCTGAGAGCCTTGCCTGATGCGCTGAAGACTTACATCTTGTCCGCACCGACCCTAAAAGAGCGACGTCAGCGAATAATCGCTGTCGTCACCATCCTGCGGGAGTACTCTCTGGATATTGCTGTGAAAGCCGCCGAACAAGCGGTAAGTGACGGCAGGACAGACGTCAACAGCTTAAGGATGCTTGCCGCTCTGTTTGCAAGCACAGCGGCGGCGGAGCCGAGCCCACTGGAGGAACCATGGACTCCCTCAGAGGTAGCTCAGTGGCGGCCAGATTTGTCGATCTACGATCTGTTGGGGGTGGAAGCCCATGGTAGGTGAACTGGCTGCCATATGCAAACAGCTTAAGTTGAGTGACTTAACGAAGCTGGCATCGCAAGTGGCTTTTGAGAACGAAATACAGTACTTAACCGACGTCCTCAGGCTAGCCTTGAAAAACAGAGAAGACAAGCGCATAGAAAGGCTGATCAAGGAAGCGAAGTTTCCGGTCATACAAACATTCGACGATTACAAGTTTGATCCCATCTCTTGGCCGAAGGGCTTTGACAAAGAACAACTGCTCAGCCTTGATTTCATTGAGAAGAAGCAGAACATCCTCTGTCTCGGTGCTGTGGGGACTGGAAAGACGTACTTGGCCACGGCACTAGGAGTAAAGGCCTGCACACAAGGGAAACGAGTGCGCTTCTACCGGACAATTGACCTGGTGACGGAACTAGTTGAAAAACACCGCACAGGTCACCTGGGCAAGACTCTGGAGCAGTTGCTGAAACTCGACTTGCTGATCCTGGACGAGTTGGGATACATTCCGATAGACAAAACCTCGTCGCAACTGTTATTCCATGTGATCTCGAACAGCTACCAGCAACAGAGCGTCATAATTACCTCTAACTCAGAGTTCGGCCGTTGGAACGAAATCTTCCGTGATGATCGCTTGACTGCAGCCATAATTGATCGGCTGGTACACCATGCCTATATTCTTGGCTTCTCAGGCCCCAGCTACCGCTACAGAGAAGCCATCGCTGCTAGAGCAGAAGGTATTTCACAGACAACTCAGATGGACTAGACAACGATTCAGGTCAGGGTGCTATGTACGTCTACACTGCCATGCTCTGGAATTTTTGATTGCCAAAAACACCCATGATCAAGGCAGGCCGTTTAGATATTGTGGGCGAACGCTTTGAGTTCGCCGACGGGGAAGCCATGGAGTACTTCCAGATGCACATGGGTAGGTACTACGAAAAGCTTGTAGACTACCTCCTCACCAACAGGGCCGTAGTACGCATCCTGATGTTCGAATCCCTGCGCAGCGGCAAACACAAGAGCATCCTCTTCCGCTTGATGAAACTGATGGACAAAGATCCCAGCAACCCCATTTACCGCACCTTGCAGAGTACTGATGAGGATTTTGACTACAACGAGGACACCATCTTTTTCAAGTTCTTCTTTTCGTGGATTCCCCTGATCAGCATTGCCGCTTACTATGATGAATATAAAGCCAAGACTCTCTTAAGTGATGAAAGTATGAAGGAACTGACCATCCGCTCATTGGAGAATCTGGTGAGAGGTGCACAGGAGCGGCATTTCGTGGTATCGGCCCTAAAGGAAAGCTAGCCCAGGAGGGTTCTTTCCTTTTGGCCATCCTTAACCGAACGGTTAGTTAAGGAGGCATAGGAGGACGAAATCGCTTTTAGGGAGGGAGGAGCAAAGCATGGCGCTGAAACACAGCCTGCAGGCGGCTGCCGTGCGGGAGAGCCTGCGTTACGTTGGACGGAACCCTGGGGAGAACATCGGCAAGCTGGTGAACTTGCTCAAACCCTTTGCCCGTGTGCCAGAGCATCGGGAGATCCTTTGCCAGGTGGAGGAGGTGTGGCAGGACCCTGAGAACAACTGGCGCCGCATGACAGAAAGGGCCTTTGCCCAATTGTCACCGGGAGTTATGGAGAAGTTTGTCACCAGTTTCTTGCTCAATGCGGCGCTCATTGGCGTGCAAAGGCGGCAGGAAATGGAGGAAGAGCTGCAGTGCAATGTGCCTTGGGCCATCTTGATGGATCCCACCTCCGACTGCAACTTGCGCTGCAAGGGCTGCTGGGCAGAGGAGTACGAGCGAGGCGGGCACCTCAGCTTGGAAGAACTTGATAGTATCATCACGCAAGGCAAGGAACTGGGGATATACTTCTACCTGTACTCAGGTGGCGAACCCCTCCTCCGTGCCGATGATATTCTGAAGTTGGCTCGGAAACACCAAGACTGCATCTTCTGCGCATTCACCAACGCTACCCTGGTTACTCCGGAGCTCGCGCAGGAGCTTGCGGATGCAGGCAACATCATGCTCGCAATCAGCGTGGAGGGCTTCGCAGATGATAACGACTTTCGCCGGGGGAAGGGGAGCTATGCCCACGTGGTCCGGGCGATGGACCTCTTAAGGGACGCGGGAGCACCCTTCGGGTTTTCCGCGTGCTATCACCGGTACAACACTGAGGAAGTCGCATCGGAGCAGTTTATTGATGCCATGATTGACAAGGGAGCTTTCTTCGGCTGGTTCTTCACCTATATCCCATTGGGGAGAAACGCACAGCCTGGACTCTTAGTAACGCCTGAGCAGCGCAAGCTTATGTATGCAAAGGTTCGGGAGTACCGGGCAAGCAAGGACATTTTCGTCTTGGATTTCTGGAATGACGGGGAGTACGTTAACGGCTGCATCGCTGGAGGACGCCGCTATCTGCACATTAATGCCCATGGAGATGTGGAGCCCTGCGCCTTTATACACTACTCCAACGTGAACATTCGCGATGTATCCCTAATAGAAGCCCTTACGTCGCCCCTCTTTATGCAGTACCGGGAACGGCATCCCTTCAACCCCAACCACCTTAGGCCCTGCCCCTTACTGGATAACCCAGATGAACTGGTGGCTATGGTGAAAACCGCCGGTGCTTACTCAACTCAGCGGCGGGACAACGAGGATGCGGAGTCACTAGCTGAAAAATGCCGGGAAGCCGCGGACCAGTGGGGAGAAGTGGCTGACCAACTGTGGAACGGCCGCCACGCGGAGAAAACCGAACAAGCCGTCTCTTAGCAGGCCACGAGATGCGCCCCTGCGGAAAGCGGAGGCGCATTTTTATCTTGTGCCCCTCGTTACAAGCAAACAGGAAAAGGCGTACCAGGCGAGGAATAGCTTCCCGTACTGGTCCTTTGCCAAACTTCTGCTTTGGATCATGCCTGCCCTCTGCCTTCTTCGGATTTCCCAGCGCAGCCTCTTGTCCCTCTTTAACTTTTCCAACTGGCGGAAGTGGCTGGCTTGGGGAGGCGGGCTAGGGGCAATCTTAGGGCTTATGGGCATCGTTTCAAACTACTGGCAGGGGGAGCCTATCTTCCCCACGGAGTTAAGCTGGCCCCTGGTGAACGTCTTAGTGACAGCACCTATCCTGGAAGAGTTCTTAATGCGCGGCGCCATCATGGGGAACTTAGAACGCGGGGGTTCCTTCTGGATAGCTAACGGGATGTCTGCACTGATGTTCCTCATTCTCCACGTACCTGGATGGCTGTTCATGGGTACGGCCTTAAATCATGCGCTGCCCGTTTTTCTATTGGGCTTGGCTTTTGGCTACGCCACCAAGCGCTCAGGTTCTATTATGGGCGGGATCATCGCTCATTTTTTAAACAATCTGTTTTAACTATGCTTGGAGGAGTCTCGCATCCACAACTATGGAAGGGAGAAGCATCGATGCAACGTGATGATGTGCTCGTTGGAATCGTGGAGAAGTTTGCCCACTCAGGTTGGGACCTAATTGCTGGGCCCGCACAAGATTGGCTGGATGGGCTGGGGGCCGGGGACGAGATCAGTTCGCTTACCGAAACCCTCATAGCCGCGGTGGAACAGGCAGATGTGGAGTGCGGCAGCTGCGGCTGCGAGTTTGATCCCCTCTACAAGGAGTTCCTTGCCCAGGTGAGGGGAGCGTAACATGGATGTATAACCGGAATAACTGCTGCAGGGAGGGGTTTTGGTGCAGGCAAAGGAGTTGCAGTTGCCACAGGGGCTGCGCCGTTTGATAAAAGGGAGCGATTTCGCGGAGAACACGCTGGGCTGCTCCAGCGCGGTGGTTTTGCACGTCAAAGATAAGAATAGCTATCTCAAGATCGCTCCCTACAATGAAATCGAACCACTAGCATATGAAGCGGCCGTGTTGGAGTGGCTCGAGGGCAAGCTCCCTGTCCCGAAGGTGCACTACTACGAGCGCTGGCAGGACAAAGAGTACCTTCTGATCTCCGAGATCCCGGGGATAGACTGTTCCAGCGAGGTGCACCGGGCCGTTCCAGAGGCGATGGTGCGGAGCCTCGCCGAGGGTTTGCAGCTGATGCACAGCCTAGACATTACTGGCTGCCCCTTTGATCAGACCATCCAGGTTAAGCTGGAGAAGGCCCGCCTAAACATTGAAAGAGGCCTCGTCGATGCGGAAAACCTTGAGGATGAGTATCTCGGGCAAGATCCCCGTGAATTGTATGGCCTGGTGCTGGCCACCAAGCCTACCGTAGAGGACCTGGTTTTCACCCATGGCGACTACTGCTTTCCCAACGTGATCGTGCACGACGGCAAGCTGAGCGGATTTATCGATCTAGGGCGGGCGGGGGTATCCGATCGCTACCAAGATCTTGCCTTGGCGGTGAGGTCTTTCCGCCATAACTCGTACTCTGAGAAGTGGGTGGAGTTCTTTCTAGAGGTTTACGGTGTTGAACGCCTGGATCAGGCCAAGATTGACTTTTTCATCCTCCTTGACGAGTTCTTCTAAGGCGGGTACTTGTCGGAAGCCTGGGGCCACAAAGGTGCAGGGAAGTATGCTCCCTGCACCTTTCTATTTCGCTTCCTACCGCATGAACGAGTGTGCTAACAGCGTTACCGGTACGCCTCCGTGGCGATTTACTGCCGTCCTTAGCCGCCGATGAGCGTGGACTCCAGGGCGCCGATGGAGCTCTCCGGAGCACCATCGGCAAAACACCGCCTGTTACCCTAAGAAGTTGAGGATCATCGCCTGTGCGAATAAGGAAACGATCACCACTGCAGTATCAATTACCACTCCGGCCACCATGGGCTTGACTCCAACCCCGGCCACTTCCTTGAAGCTTGTCTTCATTCCAATTGCTCCTAGTGCCGCGGCGAGGAACAACTTTGCCAAGAACGCGATACCGCTGACCGCTGTAGGAGGCAAGATCCCTGTACTCCTAATGCCCACCACAGCCAAGAACCCCAGGATAAACCAGGGAAAGATTTTTCTGATCCGCACCTTCTGCTGAGCTTCGCCGCTGCCCTCGTTAAGCTCCTTCTTTGTGTAAATCCATGAAAAGATCAACACTATGGGTACGATAAACAGCGTCCGGGTGAGCTTCACAATAGTGGCCAGGCTGCCTGCAGCATCAGAAAAGGCGTATCCCGCGGCGATCACTGATGAGGTGTCGTTGACCGCGGTGCCGACCCAGAGGCCGTAACCTGTATCGCTCAGGCCCAGGAGCTTGCCAAACCAAGGGAAGAGGATTACCGTGAGGAGATCAAAGATGAACGTTGCGGAAAGGGCATAGGCGATTTCCCTGTCCCGGGCTTTAATCACAGGGCCTACCGTGGCAACAGCGGTACCTCCGCAGATTGCGGTGCTTACGGAGAGCAAACTGGAGAGCTTCCAGTTGATCTTGAACACTTTGCTGCAGATGTATCCAACTCCAAAGGCTGTGCTTAAGGTAAAGGCCATGAGGAGCAAGGCATATTTGCCAGCTTGAAAAACTTGGGCAATGCTCAAGGTAATCCCAGTAAGGATAATACCAGTTCTTAGAACCCACTTGGAAGTCCAGTTGATCCCCGCCTCAAGTCCATTGTACTTGGATGTCAGGGGGTTTGAGCATCATCCCTAGAAGCAGCGAGAGCAAAGCGAGTCCGAGAAGGCCTGCTGGGAGCAGGTAATTTATGATAACTGCCCCCGACCACTACTGCGAGGCAAAGCAGAATACCTGGGAGAAGCTTGCTGTGTTTAGTCATGGGCCATTCCTCCTTGCCCATTGATTCTACC
>LDJB01000001.1:184706-1029524 GCA_001028815.1 Peptococcaceae bacterium 1109 | reverse complement strand
GCTTCCAGTTGATCTTGAACACTTTGCTGCAGATGTATC
Source organism: Peptococcaceae bacterium 1109 (assembly GCA_001028815.1). Taxonomy (GTDB): domain Bacteria; phylum Bacillota; class Limnochordia; order Darwinibacteriales; family Darwinibacteriaceae; genus 1109. The sequence continues at coordinate 1,029,485 of LDJB01000001.1, read as the reverse complement.
CAACTCCAAAGGCTGTGCTTAAGGTAAAGGCCATGAGGAGCAAGGCATATTTGCCAGCTTGAAAAACTTGGGCAATGCTCAAGGTAATCCCAGTAAGGATAATACCAGTTCTTAGAACCCACTTGGAAGTCCAGTTGATCCCCGCCTCAAGTCCATTGTACTTGGATGTCAGGGGGTTGAGCATCATCCCTAGAAGCAGCGAGAGCAAAGCGAGTCCGAGAAGGCCTGCTGGGAGCAGGTAATTTATGATAACTGCCCCCACCACTACTGCGAGGCAAAGCAGAATACCTGGGAGAAGCTTGCTGTGTTTAGTCATGGGCCATTCCTCCTTGCCCATTGATTCTACCATGGGGGTGTTATAAACTGAAATTATGGTTTTTGATTGATTGATAATCTTGCCTTATGGAGGAATCGCCTTGCTCGACTATCGTCACGAAACGTTTCTTGCGCTGTGTGCCATCGGCAGCTACACCAAGACCGCTCAGCACCTGCACCTCTCCCAGCCTGCTGTCACTCAGCATATCCAGTTTCTAGAGGCTCAGTACAAGTGCCAGCTGGTGCGCTACGAGAACAAGCAGCTGGCCCTCACTCCTGCAGGGGAAGAGCTCAGGGGGCTTTTGACCCGGATTGCAGCGGACGCACAGCGCTTTCGGCGGAGCCTAGATAGTAGGGAGTACCAGCGTGAAGAGCTTGTGTTCGGCGCCACGCTTTCCATCGGCGAGTACTTCATGCCCAGGGTCATTCCGGAGATGCTTAAGGAATCCCCGAGGCTGAACATCCACATGGAAGTGGGGAACAGCCGGGTCTTGCTGGAGAAACTCCGCCAAGGGGAGCTAGATTTTGCCTTGATTGAAGGGGTCATCGACAAGTCGAAGTACCATTCCCTGGTCTTTAGCCTGGAGCGGTTCGTGGGGATCTGTGCTCCCGGGTCTGAACTAACTAGGGGAACGGTAGACTTCCAAGCCTTGCTGAAGTATCCCCTAATCTTGCGGGAGCAAGGCTCGGGGACACGGGAGATTTTCGAGAACATCTTGAAGGCGTACAACTTTTCCACATCGAGTTTCGCAAGCGTCATGGAAATCGGGAACATGGCCGCCATTAAGGAGCTCGTAGCCAAGGGCTTGGGTATCTCCTTTATGTATGAAATCGCGGCCCACAAAGAAATCCAACAAGGAAACTTGGCCGTCATTCAGATCGCCTGCTTTGATGTGCAGCGGGAGTTTAATTTCGTTTTCTTGCAGGACAGTGCTTTCACCCACAAGTACCTAGACTATTACCGGTTGCTCAAAGATGCATCCAAGAGAGCGAGTTCAGGAGGGCGTTAGCCCTCTTTATTTGCCTGCGTACGGGCTATGCCCAGCGATGCTTTATGCCAAATGGTGCAAAGAAATGAAAAGTATTGACGGAACGTGCAAATCGATTTATAATGAAGGCAGATCACACAAGGAGTAGAGCCATGAAACTTGCCACGCGCATTAACTCGTTTTTCCGGACCAGTGCTTCATTGATAGATATCCTCGATCAATTAGGCCAGATCGCAGGGTTAACCCACGTGGACCTCAACTACCCAGAGCACTTCACCGGGTATGATCTGGAGGACATCAAGGAAGCCCTCCAACGCAATAATCTGAAGGTAAACGGGTTGGCCGTCCGTTTTCGGGATCCTTTCATCAACGGGGAATTGGGAAATGCAGATCCCAAGGTTGCCCAGGAAGCCAAAGAACTGTGCTTCCAGGCTGTTGATATCACAAAGGAGCTAGGCGGCAGCCAAATCACCATTTGGCCTGGCTATGACGGTTTTGACTACCCCTTCCAACTCGATTACGCCAAGGCGTGGAAACAGATTGTTTCTGCCCTTCAGGAAATCGCAGATTACGATCCTGCTATTAACATCAGCATTGAGTACAAACCCTACGATCCCCGTACTTTCGCCTTGATTGGGGACATCGGAACGACCTTGCTCCTGGTGAGCGATGTTAACCGCCCCAACGTGGGAGTAACCCTCGACTACTGCCACATGAAGATGAAGCATGAAAACCCTGCTTACTCTTTGGTGCTGGCAGCGGAAAGGAACCTCCTTCTTGGAGTGCACCTCAATGATGGTTACGGCGTCACCGACGATGGGCTGATGATCGGCACCGTGGGGCTCACACAGACTCTCGAGTTCCTCTACTATGTGAAAAAATACCGCTATGATGGCGTCATCTATTTCGATACATTTCCAACTAGAGAGGAGGCCGCAGCGGAGTGTGAGACAAATATCAAGCTTCTAAACCGTTTTATGAGCTTGATCGAAAGGGTGGGCATGGACACCATCGAGGCTGTCGTAAGTCAAAATGATGCCATTGCCGCACAAGAAGTACTGCTCAAATGCTTGGCCGAATGAGCCGAAACAATCAATGAGGAGGAAGACCATGAAGAAGTTTATTGCTCTGTTTGTGTTAGTGGTAGTAGCACTGTCTGGCAGCGTTGCACTTGCTTTTAACCCAGATGATGAAGCTGGCATGAGTCTCGAGGAAATGCGTGCTCAGTTTGGTGCTGTTCCTTACGGGCACGGCTCTCTGAAGTTTGGCGCCGTTGCTAAGGCCTTTGAGAACGAATACTGGCGGACACTCAGGGAAGGCTACTGGGCAATCCAAGATAAGCTCCAAGCCCAGGGTTTCGACATCACCATTGACGTGCGCTCTGCCCAAGGCGAGGGTGACCAGCAGGGTCAGCTGGCGATTGTCAACAACATGGTAAACCAGCGGTACGACGCTCTGCTCCTTTCGCCCATCTCTGACGGGAACCTGATTCCAGGTGTAGAGAACGCCCTGCGCCGTGGCATCCCTGTTGTTAACGTCAACGACGGCTTGATTGAAATCGCGCCTAACTTTGTTGGCCCCCGTGCCTATGACAACGGCGTTTTGGCCGCTGAGTGGATTGCGGACAAGCTCGGTGGGGAAGGCCAAGTAGCGATTGTGGTTGGTATGCCCCTGGCCTTTGCTGCCCGCCAGAGAACCCTCGGTTTTGAGGACTGGATGACTGAAAACGCTCCTGGCATTGAAATCGTTGCTAAGCAAAATGCTGACTGGGACCGCCTCAAAGCTAAGAACGTAGCGGAAATCTGGATTCGCCAATACCCTGACCTGAAGGCTATCTTCTGCAACAACGACGTCATGGCTCTCGGCGTACAGGAAGCTGTAAACGCTTCAGGTAAGGACATCCTGGTTGTGGGCGTTGACGGCATCGGCGAAGCTTACGATTCCATCCGTGCTGGGGAAATGGATGCCACTATTGACTCCTTCCCATACTACAAGGCCCAAATCGCTGTAGAGGCAACCCTGCGTGTAATGGGTGGACAGGATCTGCCGAGAGTAATTTGGACCCCGCAAGCTCTCATCGACAGCACCAATGTGGATACACCTGCAGAGGAGATCATTGGCTGGACCGAGGCTGAATTCGTCAATTAGGGTTCTGATACAAGAGGATAGCCCTGGGGCTATCCTCTTTTCTAGAGAAAGGTGAATGTGTAATGACACACAAACCGATGGTGAAGTTTAGCAATGTGTCCAAGGCGTTTCCTGGTGTGAAAGCCCTAGACAGCGTCAGTTTTGAGATCGCCAAGGGCGAGATTCGTGCTCTGGTGGGGGAAAACGGCGCGGGGAAGTCCACCTTGCTCAACATTTTGCACGGTGTGTATTCAGAATACGACGGCACTGTGGAAATTGACGGCAAGGAGGTAAACTTCCGATCTGTCCAGGATGCCATCCACTTCGGGATTGCCAAAGTACATCAGGAAATCAGCTATATCCCAGAGCTGAGCGTAGGGCAGAACATCACCTTGGGCTATGAACCCCGCAAAGGTCTGTTCATCGACTACGACAAGCTGCACGAAGAAGCAAACGCCATCTTGAGACGCCTGCACTGCCGTTTCCGGAGCGAAGACAGCATCCAAAGCCTCAGTACAGGTGAACAGCAGATGGTTGCCATTGCAAAAGCACTTTTCCACAACGCCCGCGTCATTTCCCTTGACGAACCAACCGCCTCCTTAAGTGCGCAGGAAGCCAATACCTTGTTTGAGATCATTCGTGAACTGAAAGCCAACGGCATCACCATCATCTACGTCAGCCATCGTCTAGACGAAATCTTCGAATTGGCAGACAGCGTAACCATTCTCCGGGACGGCCGTTTCATCGGTACCCATATGATAGCTGATATTACCCGGGACCAGCTCATTAAGGAGATGGTAGGGAGAGACGTGTCCGCCTTTGCCGTCCGCAAGCGCCCCCGGCGTTTCACTGAAGAAGTGGTGCTGGAGGTTAAGGGCTTGAGCGTTGAGCCCACGTTTAGAGATGTATCATTCAAACTGCGCAAAGGGGAGATCCTGGGCTTTGCGGGCTTGGTTGGCTCTAAGCGCACTGATGTGGTACGGGCAATCTTTGGTGCGGATCAGAAAACTAGCGGCGAGGTGTACCTTGGCGGCAAGAAAGTGGAAATCGCCACACCCGAACAGGGCTTGGCCCATGGGATTGGGCTGATCCCAGAAAACCGCAAGACCCAAGGTTTTGTGAAGACCCTTAACAATGCAGATAACATGGCTTTGGCCAGTCTGAATAAATTCACCCGCCGCGGGTTCATCTCCTATCCTGCCAAGTGGGATAACTGCCGCACCTTAGGAGAGGCAACCAACCTAAACACCCTAGATCCGGAATACCTTACTGAACAGCTCAGCGGCGGCAATCAGCAGAAGGTTGTCCTTGCCAAGTGGCTCTCCTCAGATGCGGACATCTTGATCTTCGACGAACCCACTAAAGGCGTGGACGTGGGGGCGAAAGAAGAGATTTATGCCCTGATTGAAGACTTAGTTGAGCAGGGGAAATCTATCATCATGGTTTCGTCTGAGCTCCCGGAAATCATCGGCATGAGCGATCGGGTACTGGTGATGAGTGAAGGTAGGATCGTGAAAAAACTGGATCACACCGAGCTCACTGAAGAACGAATTCTATACTACGCGATGGGGGAACAGCAATGAGCAAAACGAAGCGGAAAAAAGGCGTCCTGCGGGAAATGGGGGTACTCATCGCCCTCGTAGCGATGTTTGCCGTTTTTACCCTGATCGATACCAGCTTTATCAGTATTTATAACATCCTGGACATTATCAACCACAGTACCATCAACGGCCTCATGGCGATCGGCATTACCTTTGCTATTCTCACAGGCGGAAATGATCTGTCGATTGGCTCTGTGTTTGCCATCGTTATCGTGGTCACTGGTAAGCTTTTAGTTGCCGGCGTACACCCGATACTCGCGAGCCTCATCGGAATTGCCATTGGCTTTGGTTTAGGCTTGGTCAACGGCACAGTGGTAGCTAAGCTGAAGCTGCAGCCGTTCGTGGCCACCTTGGGCGCGATGAGCATCTACCGGGGTGTGGCATACGTGATAACCGGCGGCTGGCCGGTCCTCAGGATCCCTCGGGAGTTTCGGCAGATGATCGATGGCACCGTTTTCAACTACGTTCCCAAGTCCATTTTCATCTTGATCGGCTTTGCCCTCATCTGCCACATTGTCCTGAAGTATACCCCCTTTGGCTCCTACATCTACGCCATGGGAGGCAACGAAGAGGCCACAAGGCTCTCTGGTGTAAACGTGGACAAGTTTAAGATCTTTGCTTATGGCATGGTGGGCATCGGTGCTGCCCTAGCCGGCCTGGTGATGCTAGCCCGCCTGGGGACAGGTGAACCTACCGCGGGGCAAGGCTACGAGCTGGATGCCATTGCTGCCACGGCCATCGGTGGTGCGAGCTTGGCGGGGGGCAAGGGTACTGTTCTGGGAACCTTCCTGGGTGCCATCCTCCTCTCCACCCTTAAAGTAGGCCTAATCGTCACCGGCGTGGATACCTTCTGGCAGTACATTGCCACAGGTACCATCATCGTCATTGCTGTATACTTCGAGTTCATTCAATCCAAGCTCTACAGGAAATCGCTAGTTGCAGAGTAGGAGTGATCCCATGGAGAAGCGCAAGCAGGTGCTGGTGATTGGTTCCCTTAATTTTGACATCATCTTAGAACAAGAGCGCCTGCCCCATCTTGGGGAAACGTACCATGTGGATCGGGTTACAACGGGGGGCGGAGGCAAAGGGGCCAACCAAGCGGTCCAAGCAGCGAAGCTGGGCGTCCCCACCGTCATGATCGGTGCGCTCGGAAAAGACATGTACGGGGAGCACATCGAGGGGCAGCTCAGGGAGTATGGCGTGGATACATCGTGCATCCACAAGGCAGATGCCCCCACAGGGTTGGGTGTGAACAATGTACTACCCGATGGATCGGTGTTCGGAAACATAGTCCGCGGTGCCAACTTTGCCCTGACCCAGGACTACATTGCGGGCTTGGAAGATGAAATTGCCAAGAGCGCAGTGGCCATCTTTCAGATGGAGATTCCTGTCCCGGTCACAGAATTTGGCATCGGGCTTGCCAAGAAGCACGGGTGCTATGTGATCCTCAACGCAGCACCAGCATTGCCCCTTGACGAGAACAAGCTGGATCTGGTAGACTGCTTAATCGTCAACGAAACGGAAGCCAGCTATTACGCTGGACAATCTGTCCGGACCCTCGAAGATGCCTTGGGTGCGTGTGAGGCCCTTTACCACAAGGTGAACGGCCTGGTTATCATTACCCTGGGAGCATCTGGAAGTCTGCTGTATAATGGAAGCAAGAAGGTCTTCATTCCCGCACACAGGGTAGAGGCGGTGGACACCACCGGCGCGGGTGACAGCTATGTGGGCGTATTTGCCGCCAAACTCCTTGAGGGGCTGCCGCCAGAAGAGGCGGCGGTGTGGGCCACCCTGGCCGCATCCATAACTGTGACCAGGCCAGGGAGCCAGGTGGCGATGCCCGATGCTCAGGCTTTGGCTGAGCTTTATCAGGCATGCTCCCTCCGGCCAGAATACTTTAACTAAGGTGGTAGGCGCGATGATTCCATACGTTCGTAGGCAGCACATCCTAGCAGAACTAGAAAAGAAAGAACTGGTTTACCTCCACGAGCTGTGTGAGAGGTTTCCCAGCATCTCGGAAGCTACAATTCGCCGAGACCTAAAAGCCTTAGAGGAAGAGGGCTTCATCGAGGTTCTCCGGGGAGGGGCTGCGAAGCTGAGGACGTTTGCCTACGAAATCCCCCTGGAAACGAAGGAGCGGCTCTATACCGCGGAAAAGGAGCGGATTGCCCGCTACGCCGCGTCCTTAGTGGAAGATGGGGAGATTATCTACATCGATTCTGGGACTACCACTCTGCGCATGGTGAAGTACTTGCTGGACAAACCAATCACGGTGGTCACATCTAATACCCAGGTCTTTTCATCTCTTACCGCGGAATGCGCCTTTACATGCTTGTTTTTAGGTGGAGAAGTGTCTCCTATGTTGGGCTCCGTTGCGGGCCCACTTACCGAGAGCCAGCTGTCCCAGCTGTTCTTCGACAGGGCCTTCCTGGGCGGGAGCGGCTACACAGCGAAAAGCGGCATCAACACTCCAGATCTCAGGGAAGCAAACAAGAAGCGCCTTGTGGCGGAGCATTCCAAGAAGACGTACGTGCTCATGGACAGCTCCAAAGCGAACAAGCAAACCCTGTGCAAGGCGCTGGACTTCAGTGAGTGCACCATCATTACCGATCGAGAAAACGAGATCTTGAAGGCTTACGCATCGTTCATTGTAGCCCCCGCCAACCTTGGTGATGATATGGCTGCAAACGAGTGAAGCAAAAACGCAAACGCCTTGAGTAGAGGAACCTGCACTGTCAGGCAACCTCGCTCAAGGTTTTTTTGTGCTCCTTTTTGGGGCAACTAATATTAACGCGTGTTGTTAGCGCGAGTTGGTTCACACATGGCAGGAGGCGTTATATCATGGATGTGGGGGGTATGAAAAGTATGAATGATTCGAGGAAGAATATTGCCGCTAACCTACGCTACCTCCGGAGCAAACAGCGGCTCACTCAAGAAGCGGTGGCAGAGCGGATAGGCGTTACCCGTCAAGCGGTGGCTAAATGGGAAAACGGCGAGTCACTGCCGGACATTGTGAATTGTCAAGCCTTGGCAGAGCTATATGACGTGTCCTTAGATGATTTGGTTCGTCATGATGCAGAGGCAGAGGGAATTCCTATTCCTCCCAAGGATAAACACATCTTTGGTTTGGTTACCCTGGGTGAGCGGGGGCAGGTTGTCCTTCCGAAAAAGGCCCGGGACACCTTTCAGTTGAAGCCCGGGGACAGTCTTCTAGTCTTAGGAGATACTAGCCCGGAACGCTCCGGCCTAGCCCTGATCAGGAGCGACACTTTTCTCCAGATGACGGGTTTTGCGGTAGAGAAAGTCTTTGAGACAAAGGGGGAATAACACACATGAACGCCTTGGACGTACAAGGATTGACGAAGAAATACCCAGGCTTTCTGTTGGACAACATCAGCTTCGAGCTCAAGCCGGGGCGCCTCATGGGCCTCATCGGCAAGAACGGAGCGGGTAAGACCACCACCCTAAAATCCATCCTTAACTTGGTGAACCGTGATGGGGGCACTGTGCGTATGTTCGGCAAGGATTTCCTTGCTAACGAAGAGCACTGCAAGCAGCAAATCGGAGTAGTGCTTGGCGGGATAGACTTCTACAAGCACAAGAAACTGTTCCAAATCACGGACGTTGCGAAACGCTTTTACCAGGAATGGGACGAGGAAGCGTATCAGCGTTATATGAAAGAGTTTTCCCTTGCCCCTGAAAAGCGAGTGAATGAGCTGTCCTCTGGGATGAAGGTGAAGTACATGGTGGCCATCGCCCTGTCGCACAACGCCAGGCTCTTGATTTTCGACGAGCCCACCAGCGGCCTTGACCCTGTAGCCCGGGATGACCTTTTGATGCTCTTCCGGGAGTTAGTGAAGGACGGGGAACGGAGCATTCTCTATTCCACTCACATTACTTCTGATTTGGACAAGTGCGCTGATGATATCACCTACATCAAGGACGGCAAGCTTCTGCGGAGTGCGGAAAAGGGGGAGTTTATCCGCTCCTTCCAACACCTTAAGGAACCAGGGGAGGCAGGGGAACTCACCCTGGAAGAAATCATGATCCGCACTGAAAGGAGGGCGTACAATGTTTAACCTGCTCTACAAGGAACTACGCCTCGCGGCCCATCCCAACCTGTTTATCTTCACCCTTTTAGGAGCCCTGGTGATCGTCCCCGCCTATCCCTACGGTATGGTCTTTCTCTTTGGGTGCTTAGGGCCTTTCATTACCTTCACCTATGGCCGGGAAACAGATGACCTTTATTTTACTGCACTCTTGCCCGTGCGCAAGGTGGATGTGGTGAAGTCCAAGGTTCTCCTGGTCGTTCTCGCTCAGTTAACTCAGATCTTCGTGTCCTTGCCCTTTGCCTTCCTGCGAGTCATTGTCTTGCCTGAGGGCAACCCTGCTGGCATCGAGGCGAACATTGCCTACTATGGGTTTGGGCTTGTGGTTTACGCGGTGTTTAACTTCATCTTCTTGACAGAGTTCTTCAAAACCGCATACACCCCAGGCATCGCCTTTTTGTGGGCGATCATCCCCGCTGCTTTGGGAGTGCTGGCCATGGAAGTACTGGTTCATTTCCCGAATTTTCGGTGGCTAGACAGTGTTGCCCCGGGAGACTTAATGCAGCAACTCCCGATCCTCATTCTTGGCATCATTGCCTATGCCCTCGCCATGACAGCGGCGTACCGAATCTCGGCCAAGCGGTTCGCCAGAGTTGATCTCTAGCTCCACAGAGGTGCGCTTCGAGGTACGGTTTAGGCTCGCCATTTCCACAGGCCCAGCAGGAGAATACCTAGTTACACCTGAAGTAGCTAGCGAGGGGCAACACTACTTCACCACAGGTATTGAGTGGAGTGCGGGAGGCCTGTTCCCCCAGTGGTAAATGGAATGGAGCTGAGATCATGTTTTTGCGTTCAGTCGCGTTGAAGAGATCTCGTTCACTACCCGATGGGTACCCTTTTGACGTAGCCCAGCGGCTGATTGGGGGTTGCCTGGAGTTTCCCAGTGCCGTGACGTTTTTTGTGGGGGAGAATGGTTCGGGAAAATCTACGATTCTGGAGGCCATCGCCGCCGCAGTGGGGCTCCCCGCTGTTGGCGGCGATGCCGTAGCTTACGATGAGACCTTGCAAGATGCCCGCAGGCTAGGGAATTCGCTGCAACTGATCTGGAACCGGCGGTCTCTTCGGGGCTTCTTCATGCGCTCAGAGGATTTCTTCAATTTTACCAGGCGAATTCTGAGTCTCACCCAATCCCTAGCACGCGATGCCGCGGAAGTTGAAAACGAGCTCAGCGGCTACGGCCTGCACCTTGCCAAGGGAAGCCTCCTGGGCCAGCGCCAAGCTTTGATCGACAAGTACGGCGAGGACTTGCTTGCCTGTTCCCATGGGGAAGGGATACTTCACGTTTTGCGGGAACGATTTGCTCCCGGCGGCATCTATCTCCTAGATGAGCCGGAAACGCCATTTTCGCCCCAACGGGAACTGGCTCTTCTGTCACTAATAAGGCAAATGGCCGAGGAGGAGTGTCAGTTTATCATCGCCACTCATTCTCCCATTCTCTTGGCTTTGCCGAACGCCACCATTTACAACTTCGATGAAAACCCCGCGCAGGTTTGTTCTTACGATGACCTTGAGCACGTTAAGTTGACCCGAGAGTTTCTAAATGCCCCACAGCGCTTTTTGCGGTGGTTGTAGCTGTTGCGTGGCGTCAACGTGGGTGAGTCCACCGAAATATAGTCATCTGATGTTCACAAAACTGCTGGTATCGTATTTGACATTTTACAATAAAGCGGTTAAAATCGAATTACATAACAAAGAGGAGGTAGCACGATGAAGTCCAGAAGTGTAGTGGTATTGAGTATCATCTTCTCAATGGTCTTTGGGTTGGTCGGTACAGTAACCGCTAAACAGGTCGAGCTTGAGTTCTTTCTCTTGAAGCCTGAGGTGGAGTCTGTCATGAACGAAATCATATCAGACTTCATGACCGAGTATCCCGATATCAAAGTCACTCAGACGGCTGTCGCGGACGCAGGTACTGTACTGCTTACCAGAATCGCTACCTATGATATGCCTGACATACTGCAGACTTACCCTGCGGAGGACAAGTACAAACACATGTTTGACGATGGGCTTCTCCTTGACCTAACGGAGCAGCCTTTCTTGGAAAATGTGGCTGATAGCATGTTGGAGCTGGCGACTTACAAGGGGCGCATCTTTGCGTTGCCCATGACGCTCAGCTCATACGGTATCTACTATCGCACAGACATCTTTGAAGAGCTAGGCATTGCTGAACCGAAGACATACGCAGAGCTTATCGAGGCTTGTAAGGTCCTCAGAGCGAATGGGTATGATGCCTTTGCCCTGCCAAACAGGGATGTAGGTAACATCGCACAACGGCTGGAGCGCTTGATTGGCGTTCTGAACCCCAAATCATATGAAGAGTTTGCAAAGATCGCTGCCGGAGAGATGAAGGTAGAGGACTCGGTCACCATCCGGACTTTTGCCGAGATGTGCTTGGACATCCTCCGGTATAGCACAGAGGACCACTTGGGCTTGGACTATGAGTCTGCCGTAGCCGACATCGTCAATGGCAAGGCCGCCATGATGATCTCTGGCACATGGATGCTGTCGACAATGCAGAAGTCCAATCCCGACATCGCAGTCAAGTTGATCCCATTCCCATCGCCCCTGTCTGACAAACTCCTGGTGCCAGTCAACATCGATACCTCTTTCTCCATTTCCGGTGACTTGAGGGATCCAGAACCTGCCCTTAAGTTCTTGGAGTATCTGTCCAGAACTGAAGTGGCGCAGAAGTACTATGAAGTTGACGGCAACGTAAACATGATCAAGGGTGTCGTGTTTGACAAAGAGGAACACATGTACATGAAAGACCTCATGGACCAAGGTGACATGTTCCTCACCCAGGTTAACTTCTGGCCAACAGGACTCAGAGAGGAAATGCGTATTCCTGCGCAGCAGCTCTTTATCGACGGAGATGTTGATGCCTTCGTACAAGCCTTTGGGGAGGCGATCAACAAGCTTTACAACCAATAATCTACAACGACAGAGCAAGCAATGCTGATAGGGAGGAGTGCATCATGTCCTCCCTATCAGCGCTCAATACAGTGTTCTGTACACTGGCATGTGGGTAACATCGACTATTGAGGTGGAGATGGATTCCATGGCAGCTGGAGCAAAGCAGAGACAGTTTTCGTTCCTTGGTAAGAAAAGCAAGGATCGGTCGAAGAACATCACTTTCGCTCTGTTTGTTACACCTGGACTGATTCTGTATAGCATATTTCTGGTTCTACCTGTAGTCATGGGAGTGTATTACAGTGTCACCGACTGGAATGGCATCTCCAGGCGGTTCAACATCGTGGGTATCAAGAACTACCGGTCGATTTTTAGAGACAGTCGATTCTCCAACGCTGTGCTGTTCAATCTCAAATATACGGTGCTTCTCACCGTGTGTGTTGTTGTGCTAGGGATAGCGTTGGCCCTGCTTCTCAACAAACGCGTGAAAGGCATCACGGGCTTCCGTGCTATGTATTTCTTCCCAGCGGTTCTCAGTGCTCTGAGCGTAACCCTGATTTTCGGCCAGATCTTCTACAGGGTACTGCCCCAGATCGGTAGTAAGCTTAATATTGGGTTTTTGCAGAAAAGTCTGCTGTCCAGCAAGACAACAGCACCCTACGGAGTTTTGCTGGTCAATGTATGGCAAGGGGTAGCCCTACCTACGATCCTTTTCCTTGCTGGCTTACAGACAATTCCTGATGAGCTATATGAGGCGGCAGAAATCGATGGCGCAAATGCGTGGGCAAGATTCCGGCACATTACTCTGCCATTCTTGGTACCGATCATAAGTATTGTGTTAGTCCTTACCGCAAAGAGCGGCCTGATGGTGTTTGAATATGTGCACAGCTTGACGGATGGCGGCCCAGGTGGTGCCACTGAGAGTATTTCACTCCTGATCTATCGGCACGCCTTCGTGGAAAATAAGTTCGCGTACTCCATCGCAGAAGCCATGGTTGCGGGACTTATCATTGCTGCGATTTCTGCAATCCAGATCTCGATTTCGAACAGGATGAAGGTGTATTAGATGCGGGAGACGAGATTGAGTATCGCTGTGACGTACGCGCTTCTGATTATTGGTGCCTTGACAATAGTCTTACCTCTCTACATGACGGCGATTATTCCGTTCAAGACGGTCGCGGAAAACACTGCCAGTTACTTCGCGCTCCCGAGTCGCTTTAATCTGGACAACTTCAGAACCGTTCTCGCTGGCGGACGATTTTTCCGAGCGTTGGCCAACACGGCCTATATCACTGCTTTTGTCCTATTGGGAAACGCCATTCTCATGCCCATGTTGAGCTATCCCATTGCACGTTCTATGCATCAAAGCCCGTTCTATCGGTTCGTGTATTATTTCATCTTGATCAGCATCTTTATCCCGTTCCAGGTGAAGATGATGCCATTAGTAAAGCTGCTGAGTTCCCTTAGAATGATGCATCCAACCGGACTCTCAATTCTCTACATTGCCAGTTCCATTGGTGAATCAGTTTTCTTGTATGTGGGCTATATGCAGTCCCTACCAGAGGAGTTAGAAGCCGCAGCATATATTGATGGAGCCAACACATTCCAGGTGTACACCAGGATTGTTGTACCCTTGGTAAAGCCGATGATGGCCACAGCGCTGATACGTAATGGTTTGTGGATTTGGAATGACTTTCTGCTACCGCTGATCATTCTGAACAGATCATGGACGTATTGGACTTTGACGTTGTTCCAGTACAACTTCAGAACCGAGTACAGCATCGACTACAGCTTGACTTTTGCGGCTTTGGTGATGTCTATGATACCGATCATGTTGTTCTACGTCTTCGCTCAGAAGCACATCGTCAGCGGATTAACGAGCGGAGCCCTCAAAGGATAAATCTTACTAAAGTTTAACCGATAACTGCCCATGCCTGTGGAAAGCCCGTAGGCATGGGCCTTTTGCTGTGCCTCCATAGGCACTTTTTTGTGCCTTGCCCGGGAAAAGTGATTCAGGTCACAGCAATATTTCTTGATTCAGGATATAATTACGCCGGAGCTAATGATTAACACCCAGCTTCCCAGAGAGTGCATGGTATTGGAGGGTGATGACAGTGAAGGAAAACCTGTTCAACAGGGAAGAGATGGCCAAAGCTTGGGAAGGCTTTACCCCCGGCGAGTGGTCCGAAGGGATTGACGTGCGGGATTTCATCCAGAAAAACTACGCGCCTTACTTCGGTGATGAGGGTTTCCTAGAAGGCCCCACAGAAAACACCGCCCGCATTTGGGAGAAAGCTAACAGCCTTATTCAAGACGAAACAAAGTCCAGAACCATCAAGGTGGACCTGGAGCGTTTTAGCGGCATTGACAACTTCGAACCAGGCTATATCGATCAGGACAAAGAGGTAATTGTAGGCCTGCAGACAGATGAGCCCCTCAAGCGGATCATGAACCCCTACGGTGGCTTCCGCATGCTAAAGAGTTCCCTTGATGCCTACGGCCTCCAAATGGATCCAGAGATGGAACGGCGCTTCAATGAATACAGAAAGACGCACAACCAAGGAGTATTCGATGCCTACACCAAGGAAATGCGCGCCGTTCGGTCTGCGGGTCTGCTCACAGGCCTTCCAGATGCCTATGGCAGGGGTAGGATTATCGGTGACTACCGCCGGGTTGCCCTATATGGGCTTGACTATCTTAAGGAGATGCGCCTCAAGGACAAGGAGAACCTTACCGGCCCTGCAGTTGAGGAGACTATCCGGCTGCGGGAAGAGTTTACCGATCAAATCAGGGCACTGGATGCCATGAAGTCCATGGCTGCTAGGTACGGCTTTGATATCGGCAGGCCTGCACGGAACGCCCAGGAAGCAGTGCAATGGCTGTACTTCGGCTATCTGGCCGCCATTAAGGAAAACAACGGTGCAGCTATGAGCCTAGGGCGGAACACCGCGTTCTTAGATATCTACATTGAACGGGACCTGGCCCGGGGCCTCATCACTGAACAGCAGGCCCAGGAGCTCATTGATCAGTTAGTAATCAAGCTCCGCCTGGTGCGGCACCTGCGGACTCCAGAGTACGACCAACTCTTTGCGGGCGACCCCACCTGGGTAACTGAAGCCATCGGTGGGATGGGGCAAGATGGCAGGCCGCTGGTGACCAAGACTGCCTACCGCTTCCTGCACACCCTGACCAACCTGGGGACTGCCCCAGAGCCTAACATGACCATTCTGTGGTCCAACGATCTGCCCCGTGCCTTTAAGGAATACTGCGCCTACATGAGCATCAAGACCGCATCCATTCAGTACGAGAATGACGACCTTATGCGGCCCATCTACGGCGACGATTACGCCATCGCCTGCTGCGTTTCAGCGATGCGGGTGGGTAAGGACATGCAGTTCTTCGGAGCCCGGGCCAACCTGGCTAAGGCGCTGCTCTACGCGATAAATGGCGGCGTGGACGAGATCAAGCGGGATAAGGCCACAGGCCAGCCTGTGCAAGTCCTAAGCGGCATCGCACGTAATACTCAAGATGTTCTAGATTATGATACAGTCCTAGCCTCCTTCAAGCAGGTCATGGACAAACTAGCTGAAATCTACGTCAACACCATGAACACCATTCATTACATGCATGATAAGTACGCCTATGAAGCATCGCAAATGGCACTCCACGATCCCTATGTGCACCGGTACATTGCCTTTGGCATTGCGGGCCTGTCCATCGTTGCTGACTCCTTGTCTGCCATCAAGTATGCCAAGGTAAGGCCTGTTCGGGATGAACATGGGCTTACTGTGGATTTTGAGGTGGAGGGTGCCTTCCCTCGCTACGGCAACGACGATGACCGGGTGGACCAAATTGCCATCATGGTGAACGAGTACTTCATGGAGGCCCTTCGCCAGCACCAAGCATACAGGGGCGCGGAGCACACCTTGTCGCTGCTCACCATTACCTCTAACGTAGTGTACGGTAAGAAGACGGGCGCTACCCCCGATGGGCGAAAGAAGGGCGAGCCCTTTGCCCCTGGCGCTAACCCTATGAACGGTGCGGATACCATGGGTGCTTTGGCCTCTCTGAACTCAGTGGCCAAACTGCCCTACAAGCGGGTAAACCAAGATGGGATTTCCAACACCTTTACCATCATACCCGCGGCACTCGGCAAGAACCTGCCCGAACAGGTAACCAACTTGACAAACATCATGGACGGCTATTTTGGCCGGGGCGCGTTCCACCTGAACGTGAACGTGCTCGATAAAGCACTGCTCATCGATGCCATGGAAAACCCCGATAAATACCCCAATCTCACCATTCGGGTTTCTGGCTACGCAGTGCGCTTCAACCGCCTCGATCGCGAGCATCAGCTGGATGTAATCAACCGGACGTTCCACGAGGCTGTGTAAATAGCGTTTAGGAAAGAGGGGATCAGTTTTGCAGGGTTTCGTACACTCCATTGAAAGCATGGGACTGGTGGATGGGCCAGGGACCCGCACAATCTTCTTCTTGCAGGGCTGTCCCCTCCGCTGCGCTTTCTGCCATAATCCTGATGCCCTGAAAAAAGCAGGGGGCCGCATCATGACTCCTGAGGCGATCGTGGAGTTCGCGGGGCGATACCGCTCCTACTACGGCGAAGAGGGGGGCATCACCTTCTCTGGGGGAGAACCCCTCCTTCAAGGGAAGTTTGTATATAGGTCCTTGAAACTCCTTAAAAGGGAAGGATATAATACTTGCGTGGACACCTCTGGGTTTGGCGATCCCCGGTATTACCAGAAAATCATGCCCCTTGTGGATACTCTCATTTTGGACGTCAAGGCTTTTGACCGGGAGGCGTTCAGGGAGCTTACCACCATCGATGGCTTCCAGGCATACCTAGACTTCCTCGCCAAACTGGATCTCTACGGTTTTAAGGGCCAGATCTGGGTGCGGCACGTGATGGTTCCGGGCCTTACCGACAGCGAGGAATCCATGGAGCAGTTTATCCGCCTCTTAGAACCCATTCGGGCCAAGGTGGATCGCATTGAGATTCTGCCCTACCACACCTCCGGGGTGTCCAAGTACCGGGAGTTAGGGATACCTTATCGGCTAGAGGGAGTAGAGCCTATGGACAAAGAGCGCGCCAAGGAACTGGAGATCTACGCGAACAAGCTTTTCGCGGCAGGCTTGCGGGAGGAGCGGGCACAAAACGGGAAAGCCCGCGAAGAGAAGTATAGGCAGCTAAAGGCGAAGGAGATTGCCTCAGATGCGGAAAAGGCGGAGATGTTCCAGGTCCTGCGGGGGCTTCCTCTCTTGAGCGACGTGCCGGAGGAAGATGTGTCACATGTCCTCAGTGAAGTGATCTTGTCTAGCATTAAGGCAGGGGAGCTTGTCTTCAAGACAGGCGATGCTCCCGACTTTATGTATCTCATCTACAAGGGCCAGATGAAGATCTTCGTGAATACCATGGACGGGGAAGAGCAGATCTTCTATATCTACCGGGACGGGGACTTTGTGGGAGGACTGAATCTCTTAGTGGAGACTCCTTACCGCTATATCGGGCAGGCCCTGACAGACTGCAAAGTGGTGGCTATTCCCAAGGCCACTTTCGACAAGTACTTCTACAACTCTCCTGCGGTACTCCGCAGCGTGCTGAGTAAGAGTTTTGAACGAATCCGCTGGGCTGAGGAGCTCATTCAACGGCTTGCCACCAGCAATGCCTCTATGAAGACCGCGGGGCTCCTTTTGAAGCTTGTGAAGCGCCTTGGGGTGGAAACAGAGGAAGGAATCCGCCTTGAACTCTCCATGAGCCGGGAAGAGCTTGGCAACTACTCTGGCCTGCGGCGTGAGACTATCACTAGGAAGCTAGGAGAGTTTCGGGAACTGGGCTATATTGAACTCGTGGGCAACAGAGTGATCATTGTCAAAGACCTCGAAGCCCTAGAAAGCTATGTATACTGAGAAGGCAAACCTCACCAACAAGGTGGGGTTTTTCTTTCGGGATTTTGAGCCTGACACCTCCGCTGCTTGTTGGACATATTGTGCAGCAGGGAAAAAGGGGAGGTGAGTAGTTGAATCACACACAAGACATGCAGGGAAGCTGGAGCGTCCGCCCAGATAGGATTTTGCCCTTTATCTTACCAAGGTTACCTCGCATCAGCACCGCTTCCCTAAACCTCAACCAAGAGATGCGAGAGCTTTGGGAACAGCACGATGTGTGGACAAGGCTGACCATTGAGAGCATTGTCTTCAATCTGCCCGATGAGCCGTTCGTCATCCGTCGGCTGCTGCGCAATCCGCAGGATTTTGCCGATGCGCTGCGGCCGTTCTATGGCAGGCGTATTGCTGCAGAGTTTGCCAGGCTCCTCAACGAGCACTTGGTCATCGCGGCTCAGCTGGTCAGGGCAGCGCAGATCGGTGATGGAGGACGGGTTGCCGATGCGGAACGGCGGTGGTTCCGTAATGCCCGGGAAATCGCGGCGTTCTTTGCCCGGGTCAATCCTTTCTGGTCCGAGCGCACCTGGACAGAAATGCTCTTTGATCATCTGCGCATGGTCCAAAGGGAAGCCGTGCAGATGCTGCAGGGGAACTATCAGGGTAGTATCGACACTTACGACGAAGTAGAAACCCAATCCCTGGAGATGGCAGATGAGATGTGGCGGGGCATCGTGCGGCAGTTTCCCCGGAGATTCTAACAGGCGGCAAATGGAAACCCATCACTCACTAGATGGGTTTCGCCGCGTTCAGGGCCTGGAAAAGGGTATCTAGGGAGCTATGCCGAATACAAGGGGCGAAGGAGAAGTTGCCATGGCTGAACACGCTAACTTGAATGTCGTAGGGCAAGCACCCCTCAGGCCCTTGTTGAAATGGGCTGGAGGGAAACGGTGGCTCGTCCCTCACGTCGAACCCCTTTGGGAGCCCTATTCCCACCTGCGCTTGGTAGAGCCCTTCTGCGGAGGGCTGGCGGTGGCCTTGGGGTTAAATCCCCAGGCGGTGCTGGCAAATGACATCAATCCCCACCTGATCAACTTCTACAACCAGGTGAAGGCAGGCTTGGTGGTCACCCTGCCCATGGAGAACAGCGAAGGGTTGTACTATGAGTACCGGCAGCGGTTCAACGAGCTGATTAGGGCGGGAAAACACAACTCCAAGGAAGCCGCGGAGTTGTTCTATTTCCTCAACAGAACGGGTTACAACGGCCTCTGCCGCTTTAACGGGAAGGGCGAGTTCAACGTACCCTTCGGCCGGTACAAGGCCATTAAGTACGTCCGGGAGTTCCCCGAGTATACCGATCTCTTTCAAGGATGGCAGTTCAGCAGCGTGGATTTTGCCCAGCTGGACGTAAAGGGCACTGACTTCATCTATGCTGATCCCCCATACGATGTTGAGTTTACCCAGTATGCCAAAGACGATTTCAAGTGGGACGACCAAGTCAGGTTAGCAGAGTGGCTCGCGGAGCACCCGGGGCCGGTGATCCTATCTAACCAGGCCACAGAGCGCATTGTGGAGCTTTACCGCGAGCTCGGTTTCGAGCTGCAGTTTCTCCAAGGCCCCCGGCGCATTTCATGCAATGGAGATCGTACCCCAGCTCGAGAAGTGCTGGCCACGAGAAACATATAGAATTCCCGCCGTGATTGCGGTGGGTTTTTTGTGCTTCACCCAGGCAATGTGGCCCGCAAGGTTGAACCCTTGCTGGAATGATGGTAAACTTTAGGTATGTAATCATAAAATACATAAAAGAATATTACACTTTGCACAAGTAGAGTAAACGTTCGCGGCACATGGGGGGTGGTGCGGGCTAGCGAGGCAGCTTGTACCCAAGCAGGGAAGGGAGCTTGCGGAACTGGGGAGAAAAACAAGGAGGTACTCATGTCAAGGAAAAATGTGATTATTATCGGTGCTGCTGGGAGAGATTTCCACAATTTCAACGTGCATTATCGGGAAAGCCCGGAATACAACGTTGTGGCTTTCACTGCAACCCAGATCCCAGATATTCACGGCAGGAAGTACCCCCCGGAGCTAGCTGGGGAGCTTTATCCAGAGGGAATCCCTATCTTCGATCAAGGAGAACTAGAAAGGCTCATTCGCACCTATGATGTGGATGAGTGCATCCTCTCTTTTAGCGATATCAGCTATGCAGCAGTCATGGGCCTAAGCGCGGTTGTAAACGCAGCCGGCGCTAGTTTCACCCTTCTCGGCCCCAAGCACACCATGCTGAAGAGCAAGAAACCGGTAATCGCGGTCTGTGCAACCCGCACGGGGTGCGGGAAGAGCCAAACCTCCCGCCGCATTGTGGAGCTGCTCATGGCCCAGGGGTTGAAGGTGGTCGTGGTAAGGCACCCGATGCCCTACGGCGACCTGGCCGCCCAAAAGGTGCAGCGGTTTGCCACCATTGATGATCTGGCCAAACACAATTGCACCATCGAAGAGATGGAAGAGTATGAACCCCATGTGGAACGGGGCAACGTGATTTACGCCGGCGTTGACTATAGAGCTATTCTGGAAGCAGCAGAAGACGATCCCCAGGGGTGCGATGTGATCCTTTGGGATGGGGGCAATAACGATTTCCCCTTCTACAAACCGGATCTAATGATCACCGTAGCTGACCCTCACCGGCCCGGCCATGAGCTGAGTTACTATCCTGGTGAGGTAAACCTGCGCATCGCAGATGTGGTGCTGATCAACAAGATAGACAGCGCCGCCCCTGAGCACATCCAGCGTGTGCGGGAGAACATCCGCAAGGTGAACCCAGGGGCGGTTGTCATCGATGCCGCATCACCGATCAAAGTGGATGATCCAGGGATCATCCGGGGCAAAAGGGTGCTGGTAGTTGAAGATGGGCCCACCCTCACTCATGGAGAAATGCACCTAGGCGCGGGCATTTTGGCCGCGCAAAAGTTTGGCGCTGCGGAAATTGTGGATCCTCGAGGCGAGGCGGTGGGAAAAATCGCGGAGACCTTTGCCATGTACCCAGAAGTGGGCACGCTCCTGCCTGCCATGGGCTACAGCCCTGAACAGCGCCGGGACCTTGAAGAGACCATTAGGCGTGTGGAATGCGATACAGTGATTATCGGGACGCCTATTGACCTCAGCCGGGTGATCACCATCGATAAGCCCCACACCCGGGTGTATTACGAGCTCCAGGAAATCGGCCATCCCAATCTGGAGGATGTTATCGGCCCGTTCCTTGCGAAACACAACTTAGCTTAAGGTACAAGGAGGGATTCCATGCGGGTATATCTGCGAGCAGATGAGCTTGACTTTAGGCTTTCCGATCTGCCTGACTCGAAGGGGACAAAGCGCATTCTAATGTGCACTCCCGACTACTTCGATGTGACGGAAGCCATCAATGAGTTTATGTACGAGCGCCAGGGAGATGCAATTATCCTCAACAAGGTTGACCGGTGCCGCGCGGTTGCCCAGTGGAACTACCTGAAAGACCTTTACTGTTCCCTTGGGTACCAGGTAGAGCTGGTAAGCGGTCCCTACGGCCTGGAGGATGCGGTGTTTTGCGCGAACCAGAGCTTCCCTTTTCTAAACCCAGAGACAGGGGATAGGGAAGTTGTGATGAGCATTATGCGTAAGCCCAAGCGCAAGAAGGAAGTGGCCTACTTCGAAGCTTGGTACAAAAACGAGGGCTATAAAATCCATTATCTCAGGGACTGCTCTTTTGAAGCACAGGGGGATGCGGTGTGGTTTCCGGGTAAGAACCTCATTATCGCTGGTTACGGCAGCACTGAGTACCACCGCACTGATCTAGAGGCTTTGCGGCAGGTGGCGGCCATTACCAAAATCCCTGTGATCGGAATTCATCTGACCCACAGAGATTTCTACCACCTTAACACCACCCTCTGCTTGGTAAGCTCTAAGACTTGCGTGGTCTATCCAGAGGGGGTGGGGCAAGAAGGGATGACAATCCTCAGACAGCTCTTCCAGAACGTCATCGAGGTCCCCAAGGAAGAAGCCTACGCGCCGAACTTCGCCTGCAATGCCTTTTCGCCTGATGGCCGCGTCGTGCTCATTCAGCATTCCTGCGCCAAGACTATCAAGGCTCTGGAGGACTTAGGCTATATTGTGCTTCGGGTTGACACATCGGAGTTTATTAAGTCCGGTGGATCCGTATTCTGCATGAAGATGATGGTATACTAGTGTCCTTGTGAAGGGGTTGATGGAACTGTCCAAGACAGCTGCGCTAATCAGTGAGACCGAGATGTACAGCGCTCGAAATTACAACCCGCTCCCCGTTGTAATCTCCCAGGGTGAAGGCTCGTGGGTGTGGGATGCGGACGGGCAGAAGTACCTTGATATGCTCTCCGCCTACTCCGCGCTGAACCACGGCCACCGCCATCCCAAGATCGTTGCGGCTCTTAAAGAACAGGCGGATGCCTTGACTTTAACTTCCCGAGCTTTCCACAACGATAAAATAGGGCCTTTCCTGAGAAAGCTCTGCCAAATGGCAGGGTATGCAAAGGCGCTGCCCATGAACACCGGCGCGGAAGGGGTTGAAACAGCCATCAAGGCGGCCCGCAAATGGGGCCTTCTCCACAAGAGAGTGCCAGAAAATCAAGGGGAGATTATTGTCTGCGCGAATAACTTCCACGGGCGCACGACAACCATAATCAGCTTTTCCTCGGAAGAGCAGTACCGCTACGGCTTTGGCCCCTATACGCCAGGCTTTAGAATCATCCCCTTTGGGGACGGGAAGGCCCTAGAAGAAGCCATTACTGAGAACACTGTTGGATTCTTAGTGGAACCCATCCAAGGGGAAGGGGGCGTGATTGTGCCTCCAGAAGGTTACCTGCGGGAAGTTCGAGCCATCACTCGGGAGCACAATGTCCTCTTGATTCTCGATGAGATCCAGACAGGGCTGGGCCGTACTGGGAAGCTCTTTGCCTATGAGTACGAGGACGCCAGGCCTGACATTCTCATCCTGGGCAAAGCTCTGGGTGGCGGTGTTTACCCTGTTTCAGCCGTTCTGGCGGATGATGCGGTAATGGGCGTCTTTACTCCCGGAGACCACGGTTCCACATTTGGGGGAAACCCCTTGGGGGCGGCAGTGGCTGCCCGGGCGCTGGAAGTCATTGAAGAGGAGGGGCTAGTGGAGCAAGCTTTTGCCCTGGGCCAGTATTTCACCAAGCGCCTTGCTGAGCTCAACAGCCCCGCGGTCAAAGAGATCAGGGGGAAGGGCCTCTTGATTGGGGTGGAGATCAAGGAAGAGTACGGTGTGGCCCGGGTTTACTGCGAAAAGCTCATGGAGCTTGGTATCCTCTGCAAAGAAACCCGCAAGCAGGTCATCCGCTTTGCCCCGCCCCTTGTGATCGCTAGAGACGAGATTGACTGGGCAATAGAAAGAATCGCCCAAGTCTTGACCTAGTGCTGTCTAGTGCCGCTGGGCGCTGGCTTGGCCTGGTGCCCGCGGCTGTAGTTTTTTACAAAAACTTACTGGGCCGTAGCAGGAGTATCTGAACATCGCGGTAAATCGTAATATAACTTGGCAGCGAACTAACCAAGAGGAGGAACCCTAATGACCTCGGAGCGGTCCCACCCTAGTGAGCTTTTTTCGCCACACAACGCCTACACCCGCCTGCTTCTGGAGTCCATCGGAGATGGTGTGATAGTCACAGATAGCCTGGGCCGCGTTGTGCTCATGAACCCCGTTGCACAAATGCTGACAGGATGGGAGGGCGACAGCGGGATCGGCCGTGCCTTTGATGAGGTGTTCTACATTGTAAATGCCTATACAAGAGAGCGGTGCGTGGACCCTGTGGCCAAGGTCCTATCTACGGGCAGAGTAGTGGGGCTGGCCAATCACACCACCTTGATATCCCGGGATGGGGCTGAATACCAGATCGCCGACAGCGCCGCACCTGTTGAGGACGGCGAAGGCAACATCCATGGAGTAATCTTGGTTTTTCGGGATGTGACGGAAGAGTATAATCGCCAGGAAGCCTTGCGCCGCAGCGAAGAGCGCTTTCGCAGGCTCTTTGAAAACTCCATCAACGCGGTAGCCCTCCATGAAATCATTGTAGATGATGAGGGCAAGCCTGTGGATTACCGCTTCTTGGCCGTGAACCGTGCCTTTGAGGAGCTGACGGGGCTGTCTGCAAAGGACCTTGTGGGCAGAAGGGTCCTGGAGTTGATGCCCAACACCGAGGAGTACTGGATTCAGACCTATGGCAAGGTGGCCCTCACAGGAGAGCCCTGCGAGCTGCAAGACTACAGCCAGGAGCTGGGGAGGTATTTCAGCGTCCGCGCATACAGCCCTGAACCGGGGGAGTTTGTTACCGTGTTTGAGGATGTCACCGAGCGCAGGATGATGGAGGACAAGCTGCGGCAGCTCGCTTATACTGACTCTCTCACAGGCCTCCATAATCGCCACTATCTGAAAGTCCAGCTTCGCCGATTCCGAGGCAAAGAATGCCTTCCTCTCAGCATCATTGTGGGGGACCTGAACGGCTTGAAGATCATCAACGACTCTATGGGCCACCGTTGGGGCGATAAGGTATTGCGGGAGATGGCCAAAATCCTTCGCCAGGTGGCTCGCGCAGGTGATTTAGTTGTCCGCTGGGGTGGCGATGAGTTTGTCATGCTCCTCCCTGGGGCCACCGGGGAAGAGGCGGAGAAGATGTGCAGAGCAGTCCACGAGCTTACAGAGAAGCAGAGTGAGCTTACTGTGATGCTCAGCATTTCCCTGGGCTGCGCAACCCGGGCCTCTGAAAGCCAATCCATAGAGGATGTCTTCCGCGAAGCAGAAAGCAACATGTACCAGCATAAGATGGGCACTGCGGAAAGCAGGCGAAGCGCCATGGTGTTTTCTCTGCAGCAGGCAATGGCTGAAAAGAGCCACGAGACAGAGGAACATGCCCGGAACCTGCAGCGCAGGGCAGTGAACCTGGCACAGCGGATCGGCTTGTCAGAAGGGGGAGTTGTCACCGTTTCCCTAGTTGCTCTGCTTCACGATATCGGCAAGGTTGCAATTCCTGAAAGCCTGCTGGAAAAACCCGGGCCTTTGACCCCGGCAGAATGGGACTTGATGAGAAAGCATACGGAAATCGGCTACCGGATTGTGGCTTCCTCAGCAGATCTACTGGACGTGGCCAAAGGAGTTCTGCACCACCACGAACGCTGGGATGGCAAGGGTTATCCGATGGGGCTAAAAGGGACACAAATTCCCGTAGCATCGCGTATCGTTGCCTTGGCAGATGCCTTTGATGCCATGACTCATGATCGGGCCTATAGGAAGAGGCTTATGTGGGAAGAGGCTAAGGCAGAGATTGCAGCCTGTTCCGGCACTCAATTTGATCCGTACCTTGCAGCAGAGTTCGTAGCTATGTTGGACGAGGAGTAAGCCATCGCGGAGGGACAGGGAGGTTCTTATGCGGATAAACAGGCTATGGCCGTTAGCGGTGCTCAGCGTTGTTCTTAGTCTATTAACAGGGTGTTTCGGCTTCTTTGGGTCGCGCACCCTTTATTCCATCGTGGGCACTGTTACAGATGGAGAGAGGAACGGGCTTGCCGATGTGCAGGTGTCCTCTACCGGACAAGTCAAGAAGTTTACCACCACTGCAGAAGATGGTAGTTATGAATTAGAGAAACTGTGGGGACAGAACACCATCGCCGCCAGAAAGGTTGGCTGGAAGTTCGAAGGGCCCTACCAGGTGGCCAAGGGACGGCAGCTAGACTTTGTGGGTGAAGAGAAATGGGTTAACCTGACTGTGAGGGTGGAAGGGCAGGGCAGTGTTGTCCGGCCTGGCCACAGCGGCCATGTCTCCGGAAAGTATCCCTACGATGATACCATTGAGCTTCTCGCGGTTCCTGATGGAGGGTGGGGGTTTGTTCGATGGGATGGGGATGCGCATGGGAGCGAAAACTCTCTGCTGCTTGCCATGGTGGATGATCTCGAGCTTACTGCCGTGTTTGAGAAGCTCCCCCCTGTGCAGGGCACCATCGAAGTGCGGCACGTATTTAGCGGCCAGCACCCCAGCGCGGGAACAGGCACCCTTTCGGTTTCTGCCCAACGCTCCCCTCAGCGCCTCAGTACTTACGATGTGCCGGGGCTTGAACCTGAACCTGAGCCGGACACAGAAGAGCTTATCATTGGTATGGACCCCAGCGTGGATCCAGCTGAGGCGGTGCAGCTGCTGGCGAAGATGGGGTATGAGGTTTTAGACCGGCTCGTGTCCATCGGAGCGTACTTGGTGCGCCCCAGACCGGGTCTTATGCGCCCCTTCTCCCTTGACCAAAGCGAGTACCCAATTCGCTATGTGGAGCCTAACGCAACGGTCTACGCCCTGGGAGTTGTGGAGCCCAACGATGAACTGTATCCCCTGCAGTGGCACTATCCCCTAATTCGCCTTCCCCAAGCATGGTCCATTACTACAGGGGACTCCTCTGTCCGTGTAGCAGTTGTGGACTCGGGCGTAGTTCCATCCCACCCTGACCTTGCGGGCCATCTGGACACAGTATACGGGTATGATTTTGTGAGCAACAGCAGCGCCATGAGGGACCCAAACGGCCACGGTACCCATGTCGCGGGCACCATCGGGGCAGTGACCAACAACTGGCTGGGTGTTGCTGGGGTGATGTGGGATGTGGAGATCCTTCCCATCCGGGTCCTGAATGCAGAAGGTAGGGGAAGCGTCCTTGATGTGGCCCGGGGGCTCCTCTACGCCGTGGGAATAGAAGAACCAGGTTCGCCGCGGAATCCCTATCCCGCTCAGGTAGTAAACCTTTCGCTGGGAATGAAATCGGAAAACGAGACCTTGCGGGAAGCAGTGGCCAAAGCTGTGTCCACGGGGGCTTTGATCGTGGCTGCCGCGGGCAACGCGAGCATCTCCAGCGATGCGGAAGGTGTGTGGTATCCTGCGGCCTTTCCTGGAGTAATCGCCGTTGGCGCGGTAGGCTACAACTACGGCGGCATACCCAAGGTGACTTACTATTCGCGATACGGGCCTGAGATTGATTTTGTAGCACCTGGAGGCATCAAAGACGTGGATAGCGATGGCGACGAACAAGATGATATGGTGCTCAGCACCTCTGGAACGGACGGCTATGGGTATATGCGAGGAACTTCCATGGCTGCGCCCCATGTTTCGGGTGTGATTGGGCTGATGCTCGCGAACGGCGTTCCCAGGGAACAGGTGGTGGAGGTGCTCCAGCGCACCAGCATCCCCTTGGGCCCGGATGAGTTCAGCATTAAATACGGTTATGGCCTGATCAATGCGTACTGGGCCGTGAATCAGGTGGACAGCATCGCCATCATGGTTGGGACTAGAGAGGGGAACATCATTACTCCCGTTGCGGAGACAACTATCAGCCCCAAAGGGGGATCCTTCAGGTTGGAAGCGGTGCCCCCTGGGGAGTATCAGGTGTTTGCATGGCTTGACGTGGTCAAGGATGGGCAAGGCATTGAGCCCGGGGACTATTTTGCAGAAAGCCCCGTGCTAACCTTTGCGGAGGATAAGGCCTATGTAATAAGCGGGTACATCGCTGAGGTTACCGATGAGATGGAGCTGGACATGGAGTTTCTCAGATGTGAGAGTTAACGCTGGGCTGTGCCCAGCGTTTTTTCATCTTAGGAGGCTGGCATTGCGTTGGCCTGCACGATTTCCCGGAATACCGCCACGAGCTTCGGATCAAACTTCGTACCCGCGCCCCTGGATACTTCTGCCAAGGCCTCTTCAACAGACACCGGGGTGAGCCGAGCCCAACCGAACAGCAGATCGTCATAGGCATCCACCAGCCCGATAATGCGGGCGTTGAGGGGTATCTCCTCACCCTTGAGGCCCTTGGGGTAACCGCTTCCGTCCCAGTGTTCGTGGTGAGCGAGGATAGTTTCCGCAATGGGCCTCAGCTGGGGAAGGGCTCGTGCAACGCGAAAACCGCCCTCCACATGCTGCTGGTAGATCTGTTCCTCCTCGGGGGTCCGGTTTGCTTTGAACAGGATCTCCTCGGGGGTCATGACATGGCCGATATCGTGCATGCGCGCTAGGAGAGCTAAGTCCTCGAGCTCCTGGCGGGAAAGGCCTAAGGCCTTGCCCACCTCTAGGGCAAGGGTTTCCTGGCGAGCTCCCCGCTCCATACCGTCCTGGTATTTCTCCTCCAGGGCAGCGCTGATGGATAAGACCATAGTGTTTGTAGCGTAGTCGCTTTCGGCCAACTTATGCTGGTACATCCATTCTTCCGCGGAGCGGAGCACTCTAGGAAGAGGCTCATCCATGGCCCGGCGGGTTGCCACCCCTAAGGCAATACTCAGCCTGATGGGGCTGCCTTGAACGGCACGGCACGCCTCTCGGATGCGCTCGCACACGGTCAGAGCTTGTGCTTCGGTGGTATTTGGCAGGATGATGGCAAACTCATCGCCGCCCCAGCGAGTGAGGATGTCTGTTTTGCGGCAGGTCGCCCGCAGCACATCGGCCATGTCTACGAGCAGCTCATCTCCGGCAGCGTGGCCGAAGGTATCATTAGTGAGCTTTAGCCCATTGAGGTCACCCATAATAATACTTAATGGAAGGGCCTCTTCCCGATCCAGCTCCCGGATGGCCTTTTCAAAAAAGGCGCGGTTATACAGGCCCGTCACCGGATCAAGGTAGGATAGTTCCTCAAGATAGAGTTCGGTTGTCTTTTGATCGTGGATATCTATGGTGGTACCTACCATGCGGATAGGGTTGCCGCTGCGGTCTTGGTTTGTGACCACTCCCCGGTCTAGGACCCAGCGCCAATCCCCCTCGCTGCTTCGCAGCCTGTAGGCAACCTCGTACTTCTCGGCCTTACCAGAAAGATAAGCGTCCATAGCTCTTTTGAGCCTGGGAACGTCCTCAGGGTGTATGAGTTCACTTGCAAAGATAACCTGATCAGTGAGTTCTCTCTCGGTATAACCTAGGAGCTGTCCGTATCCCCGGTTGCGCATCACCTTATTGTTGTCCACCGTCCAATCCCAAGACCCAACCTTGGTGCCAGTGAGCACCAGTTCTAACCGGTGGCCGGTGGCCTCCATTTCCCGCTTCAGGCTAACCAGCCGATACACCGCGTAGCCAGCGATGCAGAAAGCGGCTGGCCACAGCCAGATCAGCAGGTGCCCTAGATTTGCGGTTAACATAACATCGACCTTCCTTATATTTGTCTGCCAGCGGCTTCCAACCGGCAGTATATGCGAATTATTACCAACAAGCTTAACTATACGGAATATGGGGGGTGTTGTCAAGGGAACAAAGGTTGTTATTGTTGCGAAACACCCCTTCGAAACGTTACAATTTTTTTGTTTTCAGGCAGGAGATGTTACGGCCGCGGAGAACAGAGTAAACAAAGGATGTTTAGTGTAATGAAATGTGTTGATCGGAACGGTAGGCCTTCTTTTTAAGCTGGCCATCGAAACGTTTCGATCCAATTGGCAAAGCTACTTAGGTGGTAGGTGGAATGATGAGCGCAACCATTAAAGATGTGGCGAAACTCGCGGGAGTTTCTATCTCTACTGTTTCCCTCGCCCTTAACCGACCCAACGAAGTGAGGGAGGAGACTCGCCAGCGGGTGCTGGAAGCAGTGGAGAAACTGAACTATCATCCGAACAAGATGGCCCAGGGACTAATCCGCAAACGCACCGGAAACATCTCCGTGACAATCTCCGGCCCGCAGTATGAACAGTTCTCCAGCCCTCTGCTCTTCGAAATCGTGAAGGGTATCTCTGAGGTCATTCGCGCTAGTGAGTACGATCTTATGCTGCACATGACTACTGCAGAAGAAGAGGTGCGCTTTGTCCGGGAACAGATTCGGAGCCGCAGTTGTGATGGGATGATTCTCTGGGGTTCCCGGATGGGTGAGGAGAGCCTCTTAGATATTTTCAGGCATGCCTTGCCGGTGGTTACCATCGGCAGGTATCTCAATCATCCTGGGACCTATTCTGTCACGAGCAACGATCTTCACGGTGGGTACTATGCTACCAAGCACCTTTTGGAGCTTGGCCACCGGAAGATCGCCTTCATCGGGGCTCTCCAAGGCATTAGCTCTGCCCGGGAACGCTGTGATGGTTACAAGAACGCTCTGGTAGAGTACGGTGTTCCTGTTGATGCCAATCTGGTTCTCTCGGCGGACTATTACCAGGAATCTGGCTATGCCGCGATGCGGCGGCTTCTGGAGTTGGACAAAAAGGGTGTTACAGCGGTGTTCGCCGCTAGTGACCTGATGGCCCTAGGTGCGATGAAAGCTGTCCTGGATGCGGGATTGAGAGTTCCCCACGACATTTCGGTAGTTGGCTTCGACAATATTCCCAACTCGGATCTTTTTGTAGTGCCCCTTACTACCGTGGCCATGCCTGCCCGGGAGATGGGGGAGATTGCGGCAGCAAAGATGATTCATCTTCTAGAAAGGCAAGCTGTAGAGGAAAAAACTGAGCTTGATGTGGAGCTAGTGGTGCGGAATTCCACCGCTCCGCCCATCGGTGCTCTGGGAAGGGAGGGTTGAGTGGAGCAAAACCTAGACTTTGTTGGCAAGAGTATTTCGGATAACAGCAAGGAGGAGTATGATGAAACGCTATCTGGCAGTTGTCACAATGTTGCTGGTGCTTGTACTCTCTTGTACCGTTGGTTCTGCTAAGGAATTGGTATGGTCTGGTTGGTCTGGTGAGGAAGCGGCCACCAAGCCCATGATCGAGAAAATGCTCGCGACTTGGAATGCTGAGCATCCGGATGCCCAGTTTGCTTGGGTAGGCTGGCCTTGGGGCAATACCCTAGAGCAGCTTATCATCAGGAGCCAAGGCGGAGAAGCACTAGATGTGGCCCAGATCGACATCAGATGGCTCACCGCATTGGCGGAAGCTGATGTCTTGGTGGATCTTAGCACGGTGATGGACAAGGCATGGCTAGAAGGAAACTTCGAGGAGAGCTACCTGGTAGCAGGCCAAATCGATGGCAAGCAGCTGGGGCTGCCCTGGACCTTGGCGTCCATCGGAATGGTTTTCAACCCCTCCCTATTAGAGCAAGCGGGAGTGGAAGAAGTTCCGGCCACCATCGCCGAGTTTGAAGCAGCCTTGGAGGCTTTGAAGAATCTTGATCCAGGGATTATCCCCTACGCAGCCACCACTAAAGATCCAGGAAGTATGTCCGCTGACTTCCAAGCCTGGCTGTGGACCTTTGGTGCAGGAGTGTTTGATGACAACGGTAATGTGGTCATCAACAGCGATTCCGCGGTGGAGTGCCTCACTTGGTTCAAGAGCTTGCTGGACCGGGGATATATCCGCATGGATGTAAGCCGCTTCGATGCCCGGGAGCTATACGCTCAGAACGTCGTAGGTTTCTATGATGATGCAGTGATGTGCAATGGCATTCTCAAGACCAACACTGGCTTGGATAATGTGGATGCTTATATTGAGCCTATGTTGCGGCCTGTCCTGACAGATGGGGATGCACCACAATCCAAGCTGTGGGGCCACATGTTGGTAATGTTAAAGAGCACCACTGACTCGCAGAACGCCGCGGCTTTCCTCCAGCATGTAGTCGGGGAAGAGCTGGCTTTGGACTACTTCGTCCAAGCGGGTATGCTGCCGGTGGTGCAGGCTGCGGTGAACAACCCCATCGTCCAAGATGACATCTGGGCCAACAAGTGGCTCCAGATCACCGTCTACGGCCGCATGGGGGAAACGGAAGGCCATGCCAAGGCGGCACAGCTGGATACCATCATCACCGAAGAAGTTCAAGCTGCACTTATGGGCAGTAAGACGCCTAAGAAGGCGCTAGATGACGCAGCCCGCCGGATTGAGCTGGCAATTCGATACTAAAGGTGGTCTCACTATGAAGCGGAAGGTTCATAGTGGGCGGAAGCTAACAGAAAGCCAATTTGGCTTTCTGTTAGCCCTTCCTGCCCTGGCAGTTTTCGGAGCCATCATCCTTTACCCTCTCTTAAACTCGTTTGCCATGGGCTTTACGAACCAGAGCCTCCTTAGGCCCGGGCGGCAGTATGTTGGCCTCCTCAACTTCGAGCGCATCTTTCTTGATCCCAACATCCTGCAGGTTTTTGTGAACACATTTGTCTTTGTGGCCTGCACCACCGCCTTTTCATTTTCCATGGGCTTTATTTGGGCCATGGTACTGAACCAGGGGCTCCGCGGCAGTGAGCTTTTGCGGGGCATAACCTTGGTAAACTGGATTATTCCAGGCACTGCCATAGGTTTTCTCTGGATGTGGATCTTTAACGGGCAGTACGGGGTGCTGAACGCTCTCCTCCGGGGGCTCGGGCTAATTCAGGAGAATATTACTTGGCTCGGCCGTCCCGGTTCAGCCATGGCTGCAGTGGTTATCGCGAGGGCGTGGCAGACCTTACCCTGGTACATGGCCTTTCTCCTCGCGGGGCTACAGGCTGTCCCCTATGAACAGGTGGAAGCGGCCCGCATCGACGGCGCGAGCAATTTCGGCGTGTTCACCCGGATCGTCCTGCCAAACATGAAGTTCATCATTTTCCTCATCTTGATCCTGGGCGTAATCGGCAACCTGCAGCACTTTGACATCATCTGGGTGATGACGCAAGGTGGGCCCGCCCAAGCGACCACCACGTTGGCGGTTGAGGTCTACCGCAGGGCGTTTCAAAACTGGGAGCTAGGTGTGGCTGCGGCAATCGGTGTGCTGTGGGTGCTTCTGATATCTATCTTTGCCTTCTTTTATATCCGCAACCTGGAGCGAGATAGTTAACTGCCATTCGTTACATAAAGGAAGTGAAAGGCTTGTTTGAAATACGGACTCCCTGGCAGAAACTCGTGTTTGCTTTAGCTTTTTTATGCATCGGCTTGTATGTCTTTTTTCCTACATATTGGATGGTGATTACCGCCCTCAAGCCTGGGCAGGAGGTGTTCAACCCCAATCCCACTTTCTGGCCGCGCACCATATCTCTGGAGGGATTTAGAGAGGTTTTCCTAGACCAGCGCATCTGGGTGTACCTCAGAAACAGCCTCACGGTTTCCCTCTCAAGCAGCGCGTTGGCTACGCTGGTGGCAGCCTACGCGGGCTACAGTTTCTCCAAATTCCGCTATAGGGGTAGGAAAACCTTTATGTACCTCGTGCTTACCGCGCAGATGTTTCCCTTGGTGGTGCTGCTCCTCACAATCTACTTGATGATGCGCACCTTTGGGTTTTTGGACAACTATTTGGCCCTGATCTTGTCGTATATAACGTTCGTCCTCCCTATGGGGACATGGGCTCTAAAGTCCTACTTCGACCAAATCCCCGATTCCCTGATTGAATCTGCGAAGGTAGATGGAGCTTCTCGAGTAATGACCATGCATCGCATTATCTTCCCCCTGGCCATCCCAGGGATGGTTTCTACAGCGATATATGGGTTTGTATGGAGTTGGAACGATCTGTTGTACTCGCTTACCCTCATTACCTCCCCAGGGAAACGCACCTTGGCCCCGGGGCTCATCCTGAACTACATGGGGGAATTCCAATCGAGTTGGGGGACGATGATGGCTGCCTCCATCGTGGTATCTATTCCTGTTACACTGATGTTCGTTTTCTTGCAGCGTTTCTTCATTGCCGGGCTAACAGCCGGGGCAGAAAAGGGTTGATTTGAGATCGGGACTTGAGGTGAAGTAAATGGCAGTAAGATGCAGTACAGACTTGACAGTGGTCGGCGGGGGGTTAGCAGGAGTGTGTGCCGCGGTGGCCGCAGCACGGGAAGGTCTACAGGTAGCGCTGGTGGGGAACCGTCCGGTCCTGGGAGGCAATGCTAGCAGCGAGATCCGTGTTTGGACGAGAGGTGCAACTGGCGGGGGTAGCCGCTACGGTGAAGAAATGGGAATTCTAGGCGAGCTCAAGATGGAAAACCTCTATAAGAACCCGGATTCTAATCCCTACCTCTGGGACGCCATCATTTTGGACTTCGTGGCAAGGGAGAAGAACATTAAGTTGTTCCTCAACACCCACGTACACTCTGTAGACATGGCAGCTCCTAATACCATCGCAGGCCTGAGGGCTTTTCAGATAGGAAGTGAACTTGAGCTAGCGTTCGACAGCCCATTCTTTGTGGATGCAACAGGCGATGGCACCGTGGGCTTCTTAGCGGGTGCCCACTACCGCATGGGCCGGGAGAGCCGAGCGGAGTTTGGGGAAGCCTTTGCCCCATTGGTCGCGGACGGTGCATCCCAGGGCAGTACAATCTTTTTCCACACTAAGCGCCTCCTGCAGCCGGTGAAATACGTTGCTCCCGGTTTTGCCTACAGCCGCGACTATGTGGCTGACCTGCTCAACCGAGGGAGCCGCATCGTGGGCCCGGACATGCAGGGCTGCGATTATTGGTGGTTCGAATTCGGAGGCGAGCTGGACACCATCAAGGATAGTGAAACCATCGCATGGGAGCTCCGTCGGCTGGTGTTCGGGATCTGGGATTACATCAAGAACAGCGGTGAGTTTCCTGAAGCTGCCTACCTCACTCTGGACTGGATCGGGTCAATTCCTGGTAAGCGCGGTTCCCGGCGGCTTCTGGGCGAACATGTCCTTACCCAAAACGATATTATGAGCCAGCGCCAGTTTTCAGATGCGGTCTGTTACGGCGGTTGGTATCTGGACTACCATCCGCCGGGTGGCATCTACAGCAAAGAGGAACCCTGCGAGCAGATACCAGTGGGCCTTTACCATATCCCTTTGCGCTGCCTCTATTCACGGAATGTGCACAACCTCTTTATGGCTGGGCGGGATATAAGCACGACGTACGCTGCCTTTGCTTCGACACGGGTGATGAACACCTGTGCCCTAACGGGGCAGGCGGTGGGCACTGCCACCGCAGTGTGCCTTGAAAAGAGCAAGGCACCCCGAGAGCTAGCGCAGGATGAAATCGAGGAGATCCAGCAGCGGCTTCTCCTAAGTGATCACTATATTCCCGGAGTAAGAAATGAAACAGCAGACCTTGCCCTCACCGCAGTGGTGGATGGGAGTTCCGCTAAGGAGTTTGCCAACGTCACAGCAGAGCTCACAGTATCTTTAGAGAAGCCGTGCTTCCTAGTCCTTCCCGTTATGGGGAACCTGTGCCAGGTTAGGCTCTTGGTGGACTGTGAGGCGGAGACGGAGCTTGAGTACGAGATCATGCTAGGGGATCGGCGGGAGGACTACCGGCCGGTGAAGACCGTGAAGCACGCCGTGGTCCCGGTTTCTCCTGGCGCGAAGCAGTGGATTGACCTCAAAGCGGGCGTGACAACGGAAAATCAAAGCGTCTTTCTTAGGCTTGGGCCCGATCCCCGCATCCGCCTCTGGTGTTCCGGGGAAGACCTCTGCCCGGGGGTGTTTTTGACTCCCGATTTCGCCAGCCGCTTGGTTCACTACCCCTGTTTTCAGGTGGATCCTGGCTATCCCATGTACAGCCCTGATAACCTGAGGAACGGGTACAATCGCCCCTATGGGTTGCCCAACATGTGGGTTTCCCGCCCGGTACAGCAGGGTACGCCAGAGTGGGTCACCCTTTCCTTC
This sequence comes from Peptococcaceae bacterium 1109, assembly GCA_001028815.1. Lineage (GTDB taxonomy): Bacteria > Bacillota > Limnochordia > Darwinibacteriales > Darwinibacteriaceae > 1109. The sequence continues at coordinate 994,029 of LDJB01000001.1, read as the reverse complement.
GCGGAGGTCTCCTCTGTTAAGGAGATCAGGTTGTACTTCGATCCCAACCTGGACCGGGAGATTCCCAGCTTAAGGCCGGAAAGATGGGCGCCATTCCACCGGATTTACCCCCAGGTGAAGGTCCCTAAGGAGTTGGTGAAATCCTACGGCATTTTTGCCTGGGTAGGGGGAAAGTGGGAACAGCTCGCTCATGCGGAAGAGAACTTCCAGCGCCTCAATGTGCACCGGTTTTCCCCAGTCCAGACTGATAGGATCCGGATTGAGTTTTACAGAACCCACGGGGCCCGATGTGTGCGGCTCTTTGAAGTAAGGGTTTACTGAGGGGGGGTGATACTGTGCGGAGCAGGGAACGCTTAACTAGATTCTTCAAAGGTGAATCAGTGGATCGGCCTCCCATTTGGCTGCTCTTTCCTTACCACAAAGTGGACTACTACGCTGATGTGTACAACAATCCGCATTATAGGGAGATTCTGGCTAAGGTGGAGGAGCACGATGTAGACATATTCAACCGCCGCAATTTTGACACAGGTTTCTGCTTCAACGCTTCGAAAGAACTGGAAGTGGAGATAGTGGAGGAAAGGAATGGTAGGGACGTCGTCTACCACCAAGTTGTCAGGGCGCAAGGACGGGAGTTTGAGAAGTCCTACACGTACCGCAATGGACTGACCATGACTCTCAAACACTTCGTGGAGAGCGTGGAGGACCTTGAGGCCATCCTGACACTGCCATATGAGCCACCAAGGCCGTCCCTGGATTTCTTCTTCGCCGATCGGGAGGAACTGGGGGATAGGGGCCTGATGATGGCGGATCCAGGAGATGCAGTGGCCACCGTTTACCACCTCTGCGGCCCAGAGAACTTCTCTTTGTGGTCCATTCTAGAGCCGGAGCGATTGCAGAGGGCTTTGGATGAGGTGCATCAGCGAGTTATGCATTTTTACCGTTACCTGTTGGAGGGAGGCATCGGGCCCGTGTTCTTCGCAGTAGGAGCGGAGTTTGCCGGCCCACCGATGATCGCGCCCCGGGACTTCTGGCCTATTGCGGGACAGAGGTTCAAGGAAATGGTTGACCTAGTCCACTCATACGGCTGTTTCTTCATCCTCCATTACCACGGGAACATTAAGCAGGTGTTGCCGCGTATTCGGGAGATCGGGCCTGATGGTGTCCACACTATCGAAGCGCCGCCCGTGGGGGACTGCACCATCAGTGAAGCTCGAGAAATCTTAGGCAGCGAGATTGCCCTAATCGGCAACGTCCAGTATGATGACCTGCGGCGGCTTACACCGGACGAGATCACGAAGATGGTCTACAGCTGCCTTGAAGAGGGTGCTGGCGGTCGGTTTATCTTATCACCTACGGCGGGCCCCTATGAAGAAGTGATCAGTGAAGGCATGATCCGGAACTACATCGCCTTCATTGAGGCCGGAGTTGAGGGTGGAAAATGACTGGCAGAGAGCGCTTGCTAAACAGCATTTGGAACAAGCCGGTAGACCGCAGGGCGGTCTCCCCGTTTATCTACAAGAATTTCGTGAAGGCCTTCTTTCAAGACCCCGATGTGGACGTGATCCAAGGCACCATAGATGTCTATCGTCACTTTGGGTTTGACCTCATGCATCGGAATATCAACGTACGGGGCGATGATGTGCACGTCGAGGGCCCAAACTGGCGCGTTGTCGTAAAGGAACAAGACTCCCGCGGCGAGCGGGTTATTACAACCCAGGTGGAGACTCCCGAACGGATACTCACTCAAGTAAAGTCAGTCAAGCAGCTGACTAAATACCACTCAGTATCTGCTACGGTGGAGTACCTGATCAAAGATAGAACAGACTTTGACCAGTTTGTAAAGTACCAGCCGCCTGTACCCAAGCTTGCCTTGGATGAGCTCAGGCGGGCTAAGGAGCTAATTGGGGATGAGGGCATCACGGCCCCTTGGATTTCAGGGGTGTTCAATACCCTTGCGGACTACCGCAAGCTCGACGACTTACTCGTAGACGCCTTGATGGATCCAGGCTTCTTTCACGCGATGGCACGTTACTTCCAGGGACGGCTCTTAGAGTATACCAGGGAAATCTTGGATGAAGGGGTAGATGCCTTGAGCTACGCGGGGAACATTGCCACAGGCACCATGGTCGGGCCTCACTTCTTCCAACGGTACATTCTGGAACTGGAAAAGGAGGTGATTGACGAAATCCAGGGGAAGGGGACGGCAGTCCTGTACCACAACTGCGGTGATGCCCGCTCCCTGTTTGAGGTATACAATGAACTAGGCTTTCGAGCTTACGAATCGATTGCGGAGCCCCCCTATGGCGACAGTACCCTTAAGGATGCTATAGAGCGCTTTGCGGAACACATCACCTTGTTGGGAAACATCGATCAAATTGACTTTCTTCGCACTGCAACCCCTGAGGAAGTGAAGGAGAAGGGCGAGCAAATCCTAACCTTAGCGGAGAAGCGGCCTAGCTTCATCTTGGGCACTACCGATTTCTTGGAAGAGGGTACGCCTCACGCGAACTTATTTGCCCTAAGCAGTTCCGTAAGCCAGAACTAGGACAAACACGGCAGGCAGCGATTTATGCTGCCTGCCTCTTTGTTAGCGGGTGAGCCGGAAGCGGCCCACTAGTTGTTGAAGTCTAGTACTGAGGCCAGTGAGATCTTGAGCGGACTGGGCAACTTCTTGCATGGATGCTGCTTGCTCTTGGGTGGCACTGGCAATCTCATGGCCCGCTGTGTTGAGCTCGGTTAACCCTGCAGTAATCCCCTGTACCTGGCTGACAATTCCTTCCACTGCATCAAGAATGTCTTGCAGGATGGCAGCGCCTTCGTCGACGCTGTCTAGAGCTGCCGCTGCGTGGCCTGCTTCATCGTGTATGGCTTGGACGGTCTGTGCCACGCCAACCTCAATCTGGCTGATGAGGGATGTAATAGCTTCTGCCGCTCTGCCCGTTTCTTCAGCGAGCTTCCGCACTTCCTCTGCTACAACGGAAAAGCCTCGCCCGTGTTCACCGGCTCGGGCTGCTTCGATGGCCGCGTTTAAGGCCAAAAGGTTAGTCTGGTCGGCAATATCGCCGATCAGGTGGACCATCTTACTTATCTCCTCTGAAAGGGAGGTGAGGCGGGCTACGTCCCCCGCCAGAGCCTGGGCATTGTCCCGCAACTGGCGCATGCGGCCCACGATGCCTCCTAAGGCCCGCTCACCTCGGGACGCGCGTTCCGCTACTTCCCCTGCGGTCCTGGTTACCGTCTGGGCGTTAGTGGTTACCTGATCAAGAGTGCTGGAAAACTCATTGGTGGTACTGGCAACCTCCTCCACTGAGGCACTTACCTCTTGGGCTGCCGCGGCAAGGCGTGCGCTTGTTGCGTTGAGCTCAGCGGTGGTGTCGTTCACTAGCGAGATTGCTTCTCTAATGCTTGCCACAGTAGCGTTCAGGGCATCAGAGACTAAGCCCACTTCGTCCCTGCTCTTTACCAATTCTACCGTGGAAGTGAGGTCTCCAGAGGCAACGGCGGATATTATAGCCTGGATTTTCCGCAGAGGATTAGCGATGCGCCTGGCAAACAGTACCGCTGCTCCCAGGCTGGCAGCGATAAACAGCAGGGAAAGGCCTAAGAGAGCATTTCTGAGGGTGTACACATTTGACAGCACCTCTTCTCGGAAAGCTCCCACCGCGATGGTCCAGCCGCTGGATGGCACAGGGGCAATGCCCACGATCCGCTCCCTGCCATCACTTAGGCGGTAGCGGATGACACCGCTGCTGCCTGAGCTGAGGCCCCGTACCGCTTCGCCTACTGGGTAGTAAGGCCCTTGGGGATCGAAGATATTGGCCTGATCAAAGACTAGCTCCCGCTCGGGGTGGGCAAAGAGAGTACCATCAGGGCCAAAAGCATACGCCCAGCCCTGCACACCGAAACCGAGGCCGTCGGTGAGTTCGCTTACCACCTCTGCATCGCGCCGTCCGATTAAGACTCCCACTACTCGGCCTTCGCTAGTGATGGGAACAGCATACATCAGAACTAAGCTGTTGGTAACGCGGCTGATCAGCACATCTGAAACACCCGCGCGGCCTGCAAAGGCCCGGATTACGTAATCCCTGTCTCCGAGCTGGGCGGTGTTCCCATCTGCGTAGCGAGTGGCTCCGTCAGGACTGACAACCCCCAAGGCGAGAAAATCGCTGGTGCGCCCCAAAGCACGCTCAAGGATGGGATGCTGCTTGTCCCATTCCATGGATTTCATTTCTGGCTGATCCGCGATCACCATAAGTTCGGTGAGGTGCTTCTCAAAGCGGCTCGCGAGGTACTCCCCCGCGGTGATGGCTTGCATCTCTAGGGCCCGCTCTACCTCATTGACCACGGCGCGGGCACCGCTGTAATAGGCCAACAGGCCCAGGCCTGCGGCAGTTGCAAAGATAAAGAGCCCTACATAAATGGCGATCTTGGCTGCAATTCCCCGGAACTTGAGCATACACAACCCCCTTATGAAAGTACAAGCTTGGAGCTCATCTGAATTATCGCAAGAACAGGGAGATTCTGTCAAGCAGAGTAACGGGGAAGGAGGCGGGAATGGGAGAATTGTCGCGTAAATTATGGAAAAACGTAGGAGTACGGGCGACTGCGGCGAACTACTACTTAGACAGTAACGAGGCGTCCAAACGAGGTGTGACCATGACGAAAGCAAAGTTGCGGCGCTCCATTAGTGTTCGACGGTACATCCTCCCAGTAATAGTGATTGCAGCGGGGTTCTTGCTCACCGACATCCTCTTGGTGCGGGCAATCCGCGGCTATTTTTTCCAACTGCTGGAGAAACAGTCCCTAAGTTATGCCCACATCTACTCCCACAGCCTCACGAAGTCTAGGGAAGCTTATGATCTCCTTAATGACCTCCTGGAAGATAAGCTCTACAGCGCGAGCGGGACAACCGCCCTCTACTCAGCCCATATGACCAGCGAATCCTTGAAAGAGCTTGCCCCCGTGCTGGGCGTAGATGACATCTTCATCTACAGCCCGGAAGGGGAGATCGTCCACTCCAATAGGGACGAGTATCTTGGATGGCAGGCGGTACCGGGGCACCCCGTTCATGACTTCTTAATTAGCGGGGCCACAGCCCTAGTTGAGGATATCCGAGAAGATACAGAATCAGGAGAGTTGTTCAAGTATGGCTATTTCCGAGGTGAGGGCGGGCGCTTTGTCCAGCTGGGCATAAAGGCGGGCCGCGTCGCCGAACTGTTGGAATCCTTTGAGCTGGGGTATCTTTTTCACGAGCTTGGCCGGTTGGAGTTGGTGGACCGGGTATACTTTGTGGATGAAGATCTCACTGTGATTGCCAGCGATGATCCAGGAATCTTAGGCGCCAGGCGGGACGACATAAGCGCCATCGCGGCCTTGGCTTCTGGAGAGTCCTATGCCCAGGTGAACTTCGATGAGGACCGGGGAGAGCGCGTTTACGAAGTGTATGTCCCGGTGTACACTGGGTCGGAACGATCGGGCACTCTGGTGATCAGCATGTCAACAAGCGCCACGCAGGCTGTGGCCCGCATAGCCTCTGTACTGGCCCTGGTCGCGGCCACAGTGGTGTTCACCGGCCTCGTTTACATACTGGCTTCAAACTATACGCACAGCAGAGAACTGGTTAGCTTAGCTTACGAGGATTCATTAACAGGCTTGCCAAACAAAGCCCATCTCCTTGAGTATCTCGGCGAGGAGCTGGCTCCAGGGCGGGAGGGCCACCGAGCGATTATGATGGTGCATTGCCGCAACTTAGGGGCCATCAACTCGGCTTACGGCTTTGACGTGGGAGATCGGGCCATTAGGGAGCTGGGGAAGCGATTGCGAGCTTTTACCAATGCTAATCGTTCTTTATTCCACTTTGCCACAAACCGCTTTGTGCTGTATGTCCGAGATTACCGAGGCAAGGAAGAATTAGCCGAGCTCGCGGAACAGATCAAAGGAAATTTGGAGCGCCCGCTAGAGTGTGTGGGCCGTCAGATCATGGTGCGCACCGGTATTTTAGAGCTGGGAAGTGGCTGCCAAAGTGCAATGGAAGCAGTTACCCGAGCGTCAGTGGCGCTGCACCACGCGGAGACCGTGCCGAGCGGGCACAGCTTCTCCTTCTATGATTCGGGCATTGAAGCTCAGCTTCAACGGGAGGAGATCATCGCCAGGGAGATGGCTGAGTTCATAGCCAGTCCGGAGGGCAGCCTCTTCTATCTGGAATACCAGCCTAAAGTAAGCCTTGCCACAGGGAAGATTGTGGGTTTTGAGGCTTTGGCTAGGATGGAGTCACCCTCAAGCGGCCGGGTTTCGCCGGTAGAGTTTATTCCCATCGCAGAGCGGCAAGACCTAATCGTGCCCCTGGGCTACTGGTTCTTGGAGACAGCCTGCAGGTTCATCAGCCAGCTCTATAAGGCAGGTTATCCTGACCTTCATGTGGCGGTGAACATCTCCGTGGCCCAACTGCGGCAGGAAGATTTTGCCGAGCGGGTCAAGGAGATCGTGGAACGGGCAGGCATCAAACCGGAAAACCTCGAGCTGGAAATAACGGAGTCCGTTATCATCGAAGATTTTTCAGATATTGAAAGCAAGCTCTGCCCCCTACGAGATTTAGGCATCACCATTGCCCTCGATGACTTTGGCACCGGATATTCTGCCCTGGCACGCCTGGGCGAGCTGCCAATTGACTCCATCAAGATTGACAAGCGCTTCATTGACAGTGTCCCGATTGAGAGCAAGCAGAGCCACATTTTGGAGGATCTTGTTTCCATGTGCCATAAATTGGATCTAGAGGTAGTGGCAGAAGGAGTGGAACACGAAATCCAGAGGCAGTACTTGGCGACAATCGCGTGCGATATCATGCAGGGTTATCTCTACAGCAAACCCTTGGCAGAAGAGGCGGCCCTGGCGAAACTGGGCAAATTTCAGGCATAAGATTGGCAAGAGGGTCTTCTCCACTTACGCCGAACTAAGTATTACGAGCTATGTGAAGCGAAGGGGGAAGGCGGTTGGGTAAGTTTATTCATGCTGCTGACATCCATCTAGATAGCCCCTTACGGGGCTTGGAACGTTATGAAGGTGCCCCGGGATATGTACATAACGCCACCCGCCAGGCTTTTGACTCCCTTGTGGAGCTAGCCCTGGAGGAACAGGTGGACTTTGTACTCATCGCCGGGGATCTTTATGATGGGGACTGGCGGGACTATAGCACCGGCCTGTATTTTGCCGCGCGCATGCGCCGCTTGCGGGATGCGGGTATTCCTGTCTTTATTGCGCGGGGAAATCACGATGCAGTGAGCCAGATAACCCGCAGCCTCAGCCTTCCGGATAATGTCTGCGACCTGTGGCAAAAAGGCCCCCAGACAGTGGTTTTGGAGAAGCTGGGGGTGGCCATTCACGGCCAGGGCTATGCCAGGCCCGCAGTTACAGACAACCTTGTCCGGGATTATCCCAGCCCCATTCCGGGTTTGCTCAATATTGGGCTTCTCCACACGGCCTTGGACGGGCGGGAGGGGCATGAGCCTTACGCACCATGCACTTTGAGCGACTTACTCAACAAAGGCTACGATTACTGGGCCTTAGGCCATGTCCATCGTAGAGAAGTGGTGCACCAGGACTCCCCTTGGATTGTCTATCCCGGCAACCTTCAAGGGAGGCACGTCAATGAGACGGGCCCGAAAGGGTGTACCCTTGTTACTTACCAAGACGGCAGGATCACGGACACTGTAGAGTGCCATCTGGACGTACTCCGCTGGACACGTTCTGTGGTAGATTGCAGTGCTGCCCATACACCCTGGGATATCCTGTCAATCCTGCGGGAAGCCGCTACTCAAGAAATGGAGCAAGCTGGGGGGCGCCCTGTGGTGTTTCGCTTTGAACTCACCGGTGCGTCCCCTGCCCATGGTGCCCTGGTAAAGCAGGAAGAGTACTGGATTAACCAGATCAGAGTGCTCCTCTCGGAGGAAAGTGGCGGCCAAGGCTGGCTGGAAAAGGTTAAGTTCCGCACAACCAGCTCTCGCGATTCCCTCCCCGCCGATTCCCAGTACTTGCCTCGGGGCTTTCTTCTGCGGTACTTCGGGGAGCTGGAAGAAGATGAAGTGTTGCTGGAAGCGATCAGGGCCGAGTTCGCTGAGCTCAAGGCAAAGCTGCCCCACGATCTCTTTGTCCACCATCCGGACCTCGATCTGGACAACCCTGAATCTTTTAGGGAGATGCTTGCCCATGTGCGGGGGCTTGCCGCATCGCAGCTCATCCGGGAGGAGGGGAGTTCCCATGAGGATTGATTACATCACACTACCTGCCTTTGGCATGTTCACCGGAAAAACCTTACGCCTTGCCGAAGGCAAGGGCATCCACCTGATCTACGGGCCCAATGAAGCAGGGAAGAGCACCCTCTTAAAGGCGATTGGAGATGGGCTGTTCGGCATCCCCGGACAGACGGCCCACGCCTTTCTCCACAAGCCCAGCCAGCTCCGGATTGAGCTTGGCTTACAGCTGGCGGATGGCACTAAGCTTGCCTTCCGGCGGCGCAAGGGTGTGAAAAACACTCTCCTGGATCTAGATGATAAAGCCCTCCCTGAGGAAATCCTAGAGCCCTTCTTGGGGGGCCTTGGCCGAGGGGATTTTGAGGACATGTTCGGCCTAGATCACCTCCGCCTACGGGACGGGGGCCGGAGGCTTCTGGAATCCGGCGGGGATCTTGGGCAAAGCCTCTTTGAGGCAGCTTCGGGAATGCGGTACCTTCAAGAGGTATTCGAGGGCCTGGACAAGGAGGCTAGTGGGCTATATACCCACCGCTCAAGGTCGCGCCTTGTGCCTAGCTTAGCCGGTGAGTACCGGGAAAAGCGTCGAGCTGCCAGCCAGGCAGCCCTGCTGGTTGGTGATTTCCAAGAACTAGAGCAGAGATACCAGCAGCAGCGCGAAGAGCTCCAGAGAGTGGCCGAGCAGGTCAAGGAGAAACGGGAGCGCAGCACAGCCCTTTCCCGGATCAAGCGGACTAAGCCCCTCCTCGTACAGCGCCAAGACTTGCTGGATAAGCTGGAGGCATTGGGGCCCGTGCCTTCTTTGCCCCCTGGGAGTGGGGACCTTTATGAAGAACTTGCAGATGCTCTTCGTGCAGCGGAACTGGGCCAAGAGGAAGCACAGAGCCAGGTCGATGCGTTGCAGGAGGAGCTTGCGGGGTTGACAGTACCCCAAGGCCTTTTAGAGCAGGCAGCAGTGGTGGAAGAACTCTATCAGGGGCTGGAGAAGTATGCCGAGGCGGTTGATGCCTTGCCGGAGCTGGAACAGAAAACCCAACTTGCGGAGGAGAGTGCCTTGAGAAAACTCCAGGAGATTCGGCCCCATGCAACAAGGCTAGAGGAGGCGGAGCACTACCGCCTGCCCCTAATGGCCTCTGCTGCTGTGGAGCGACTTGCGGAGGAGTATGGGCAAATCCGATTGGACCGTGAGACGGCAGGAGCAGCTGTGCAGAGCCGCTTGGCGGACCTGGAGAAGGCCAAGCGGTCCCTGGAGAAACTTGGGCCTATGCTGGATACCGGGAGCTTGCAGCGCTTGGTGAACCGCATCCGGGCCCACGGCGCCCTGGAGAAACAGCACCACGACAAGCTCCTGGAGATCGCCCAGTTGGAGGAGTCCCTTTCTAGCCAGCTAGAGCGCCTTCCTCTCTGGGAGAGGCCGCTGGAGGAGCTGGCCAGCGCCCAGTTGCCCTTAGAAGTAACGGTGGAAGGGTGCATCCAAACAGAGCGCGAGCTCGATGAAAAACTAGCCAGGGTTAAACAGGAGATGGAGGCGCTGGAGAAACAGGCAGGGGAGCTGCGGCGGCAGATAGGGCTGCTGCGAACGACTGGTGCCGTCCCTTCCGAGAAAGACCTTGCCCTTGCCAGGGCGAGGCGGGACCACGGTTGGAAACTAGTGCGCAAGGCGTGGCTGGACAAACAGCCCGATGTAGCTGGGGAACTTGAGTTTTCCCCTGATCGGCCCCTCCCGGAGGCCTACGAAGACAGCGTAACTCAGGCAGATCGCATCTCCGACGAACTGCGGCGAGAATCGGATCGGGTGGCCACTATCCAGGCCTTGGAAAGCCAACTGGGAGAGGTTGAGGGGGCTCTGGAGGAAAAGGGGAAGGCGGAACAGGCGCTCCATGAGGAGCGGCAGGCCTTCTATGACGCCTGGAAGGGGATCTGGCAGCCTGTGCAAGTCGTTCCACTTCAACCTCAAGCGATGGGGGAGTGGCTGGAAAGAGCTCAGTCCCTTGTTCAGGGCTATGAAGAGCTGAAGCAGGCCCGTGTGGCCGCGGAGGCGTTGCGAGAACAGATAGGCCAGCTCCAAGGGGAGCTCGCGAAGGCTCTTGGTGCGTTTGTTGAACCTCCCCGAGGCAGCTTGGGGGAACTGCTGGAGTTGGCTGGGGAGATCTGTGAGGAGGCCGCGGAGCGCCGCGGCGAACACCGCCGCCTTACTGAAGTGGTAGAGGAACAGCAGGATGTTCTCGAGAAGGAACAGGCCCGCCTAAAGGCGGCCCAAGAGGCGGAGCAAGACTGGGGGCGCCGCTGGGCTGAGGCTATGGAAGCCGTTGGCCTTCCGAACAGCACCGATGCCCCTTCCGCCTTGCGTTACCTTAGGGCACTGGACGAGTTGTTTAAGCTCATCGATGACTTGGGCGTACACAAGGCAACAAGGGAGCGGCAGCGGAAGTACATCACCGAGTACCAACGCAAAGTGGAGGCCGTTGTGGGCAAGGTAGGCATAGAGGTTTACGTGGAAAGCGTTCCCCGGGCCGTACGGGAACTCATGGACGGGGTCAAAGCAGCCCAGGCAATGCTCGTGAGAAAAGAAGGGCTTGCCGCACAGATCCAGGGGCTTCAACTCCGCTTAGGAGACCTAAAGCGGCAAGCCACCAGGTCGGAGGAAGGGATTAGCGAGTTAATGGCAGCCGCAGAGTGTAACACCACGGAAGAGTTGATCGACATCCTAGCCCGCCACAAGCAGGGAGAAGAACTCCGGGAAAAGATCGCAAACCTTGAGGAACAGCTCGCGAGCGAAGGTTTCCCCCTTCCTCAGTTGATGGCTGAAGCCCAAGCAATGCACATGGACCGCATCCCAGGGGAACTGCTCACGCTCCAAGAGGAACTTGAGAGGCTAGAGGCAGAGCAGCAGGATCTGAACCGCGCGTTCGGCGTCACGGAGAAGGAGTACGAAGAGAAGGTCGCAGGAACCAGTGCCCAAGGGGCCTTAGCCGCGGAGCAGGCCCAAGATACCCTGGCCCGCCTGGCAGGGGCTGTGGACAAATACCTCAAGCTCAAGCTTTCCTCACTTGTCTTGAAGCGCGCCGTTGAGCGCTATCGTGAGGAACATCAAGATCCCGTCCTCAAGCGGGCAGGGGATATTTTTGCTGGCCTTACAGGAGGAAGCTTCACACATCTAGTGGTCGACTATGATGCGCAAGATAACCCGGTGATCAAGGGTGCCCGCAACGATGAACTGGTAGGGGTTGAGGGCATGAGTGACGGCACCCAGGACCAGCTTTACCTTGCGCTGCGCTTGGCAAGCATCGAGCGATACTTGGACCATAAAGAGCCCATACCGTTTGTCGTTGATGATGTGCTGATCAACTTCGACGATACCCGCAGCGCCGCGGCCCTCAAAGCCTTAGCCGACCTTTCCCAGAAGACCCAGGTTATTATGTTCACTCACCACGGGAGCATCGTGCAGATGGCCGCGGAAGTGCTGCCGAAGGAAAGCCTTGCCCTGTACATCCTTGGGAGGGGGGAGGCTGCAGAAATCCTGTCTGGAGAAGCCTTAGAACTGGCACAGGGATGATGTTAGCGGGCCCCGGGGGAGTTTCCCTCGGGGAACTTTGTAAATTTAACGTAAACTGTACCAAGAAAAGAGGGATGTTGTATGTTGGCATAGAAACGATCACCATGAGGAAACGTTACCAGTTTACATTCGCAGTTAAGCCCGCTTACTGGGGCAATGCAGCGTACATGCCACGTAGACAGCCAGATAATCGGCCTTAACTGCACCAAGAACCGCGGAAAGGCGCAGCGTTTTCCGGGGAGTTTGTCCCCCGCGAGAGGCGGCAAATGGGGCTGTTTTCTGGCGATAAGTGGAAACGTTTCGCGAAGGAAAGGGGGGATTGCTAGGGAAAAGCTTTAGTTCGGCACCTAACCTACTCTACAATCTTAGGAGGTATATGTGTGTTTAAGAAACTTACCGCAAGCTTACTAGTTGCGCTGATGTGCCTCACTTTGGCATCTGCTGTTGGATTCGCTCAGACAAAAACCATTACAATGTACCACGCTTTCACAAGTAACACACTGCTTGCACTTCGCAACTTGATCAACGATTTCCAGAAAGAGTTCCCGAACATCCGGGTAAGGGCAGAGTATGTTGGCGACGCTTTGAACCAGAAGATCCAAGCTGCAGTCACTGCTGGCAACCCTCCTGATCTGGCTTGGCTGCACAGCGGCGAGCATTCAGAGTATGCTCGGACTGGCGCGATCTACAACCTCTCCGAAACCTTCATCAGTGGCCCCAACGGCCTCAGCGAAGAAGAGCTCAACGACTTCTTCCCCATCATGAAGACCTATATGGAGTACAACTATGACGGCAACTGGTGGGGCCTCCCAGTAAACGCTACCACTATGGCGTTCGTCTACAATGCTGATATGGTCCGGGCAGCAGGCTATGACCCAGATAACCTGCAAGTAGAAACCTGGGAAGAGTTCGCTGAGTTTGCTGCCAGCCTCACCAACGCCCGTGATGGCGTTTACGGCTTGCACGTCCCCGTTTATACCGGTGGCATGGCTAGCTACTTCGACTGGTTCTTCCGTCCATTTATCTGGTCCGCAGGTGGCAAGTACGTAGAAGACGATCTGCAGAAGGTTGCCTTTGACTCTCCTGAAGCCAAGGAAGCAGTGCAGTTCTTCTACGACCTGATTTACACCTACGAAGGTGGCACCCTCTCACCGCCCAGCCAGGCTTTCGATATGGGTAAGGTTGCTATCCACTTGGATGGTCCTTGGTCCATCCCGCAGTTCAACAACTTGCGGTTCGAATGGCGGGCTATGCTCTATCCTGTAGGCCCATCTGGCCAGCGCTTCCACCCCAGTGCTGCTGAGCCTGTGGTAATCTTCAAGGATGCGAAGTATCCTGAGGAAGCTTGGGAATTCCTGAAGTTCTGGGTACGGCCTGACAACCTTGCGAAGTGGGCAATCACCTCTGGTTACCTGCCGACTCGCCGGTCCGTCATGGATTCCCCAGACTACATGAAGGTCATCGAGGAAACACCAGGCTTGGCTGTGTTCGTAGAAGGCTTGGAGTATGGCGCTACCGCGGAGATTACTCCTGAGTACAACAAGATTGTCGACGAATACACAGCTGCTGTAGAGTTGATCCTGAACCAGAAGGCAGATCTCGACGAAGCTATTGACACCGCAGCGGCCAAGAGCAACGCGATTATTGCCCAGTACTGGCGGGACAATCCACAAGAGTATGAGGACCTCATGAAGGTTCTGCAAAACGGGAACTAAACTTTGAACGGGGGCGGCGGGGCATTCCCCGGCGCCCCGTTTCCAGAGGGGTGTGCAATGATGGCAGTTACGCGGGCCAAGCGCAGGCTTCCGCGCCTTTCCACGAAAACAGAGCAGACAGTCCTGGGATACCTTTGCTTACTACCAACCTTTGCGTATGCCGCGGTGTTTCTGGTATTCCCTGTGATCTATTCCCTTGTATTGAGCTTTCAAAGATGGAGGCTCTACGGCAACCAAGAATGGGTTGGCTTCGACAACTACCGCCGCATTTTCACCGACTCCGTCTTTTGGCTCAGTTTAAAGAACGCGGGCTTCTACGCAGTGATCTTTGTGCCGCTGAGCATCATCATCGCCTTGTTGGTAGCGATCTTGCTCAACCAAAAGATCCGAGGCATGAACTTTTACCGCACAGCCTATTTTGTTCCGGTCGTATCGTCCACGGTAGCCGTGGCTGTTGTGTGGTCTTTCTTATTTGATACACACTACGGTTTGGTGAACGAATGGCTGTCCCGTATTGGCCTGGGCCGGGTCGGATGGCTGACGGATCCAGATGTGGCAATGTTTTCTGTAATCATATTCTCCATATGGAAAAGCCTTGGATCGAATGTGGTCGTGTATCTCGCGGCCCTGCAGGGCGTTCCTCAACAGCTCTATGAAGCAGCAGAGATCGATGGCGCGGGCCGCTGGGGGCGGTTTAGGTATATCACTCTTCCCATGGTTTCGCCCACAACGTTCTTTATGTTGATTATGGGGCTCATCGGAGCTTTGCAGGTTTTCGAACAGATCATGATTATGACCGGTGGCGGGCCCATGCGTGCGACCTATGTAGTGTACATGTACATGTATGACTACGCCTTCCGCTACAGCGAGATGGGTTATGCATCTGCGGTTGGGTACATCATGGCGATTATTATCTTTGTCCTGACTGTGATTAATATGAAAGTCAGCGGCAAGTTCGTGCACTACGAGTAGGAGGAGGCGCAGCAATGACAAATGTGAAAAGTATCCGTCCCAAGCGGGTGCTGCAGAAAGCTGGCATTCACGCGATTTTGCTGGCCGGAGCCGTAATCATGGTATTGCCGCTGTTTTGGATGATCACCACGTCCCTGAAGGAAATGTGGGAAGTTTTCACCCCCGAAATGCAGTGGCTTCCAGAAGCGCCTGTTTGGCGAAATTATGCGGACGCGTGGATGTACGCTCCCTTCGGCCGGTACTACTTCAACACTGTTTTCGTTTCTATTTCGGTGGTGGCATTGCAGTTAATCATTTGTGGGCTTGCGGCTTACGCCTTGTCCCGGCTGCAGTTTCCCGGGCGCGACCTAGTCTTTTTAGGAGTCCTGGGCACGATGATGCTGCCGGGAACACTGATGACCGTACCATCTTACCTGATACTGCACTGGCTCAAGTGGATTGACACTTACTATGCTTTGATTGTCCCATCGGTGTTTAACGCCTTCGGCATTTTCCTCCTACGGCAGTTCTTTATGACTATCCCCCGGGAACTGGATGATGCCGCGATCATTGACGGTTGTTCCCGGATGGGTATTCTATGGCGCATTCTTCTGCCTCTTTCGAAAGCGGCCTTTGCAACTGTTGGAATCTTTACCTTTATGGGGCAGTGGAACTCATACATCTGGCCTCTGATCGTTACCAACAGTGAAGAGATGCGCATGATCTCCGTGGGTATTTCCATGTTCAAAGACCAATTTGTCACCCAGTGGACCCTGATGATGGCGGCTTCCACCACGGCCACCTTACCGCTGTTGATTGTGTTCTTGTTTGCACAGCGCTTCTTTATTGAAGGTATTACCTTAACTGGCTTAAAGGGTTGACGTCAGAGAGGAGAACGATTGGTGAAAGCAGCTAAAGTTTGGTTTAAAGGCTTTGACGGAGCGGCATCGGAGGCCGTGGAGGTTTGGGCAACAGAAATCAAAGTCCAAGGTGGATTCTGGGATCTGCCTCCCGGCAGTTCAGTACTGGTTTTGGTAAACGGCGTGAGTACCCCCGTTGAGGTAGGGGAAGAAAGCACCTTTACCGCGCACTGCAAGCTTCAGCCAGGTGAGAACACTATCACTGCAGGCTACACTGAAGCAGACGGCGTGTCCATGAAAGAGGCTGAGCTGGTATTGAACAACAGGGTGCCTGCTCTGCCTAAAGCTGTGATCGAACTTGAGATTCAAACTGACCGGATTAGCTTTAATGGCTCAGCCAGCCAAGCTAACGAAGTGACAGGTGCAAAAGTGGTGCGCTGGGAGTGGCAGCCGGAAAGCACGCCCGAACCCCTGAAACTGGCAAGCGGGGAAGAGTTCACAAGCGCTCAAGGGGAGTCCCTTGAACTGGGCCTGCCCACGGCCGATGGAGAGTACTATATCAGCCTGACGGTAACAGATGCGGACGGGTATGTGGATCGGGCTAAAACCTACTTCGTGGTGGAGAACGGCGTAGCCCGGGCTGTGGAGTGGGCAACAGAAAACCCCCGCTGGGTAGATGATGCCATGGTTTACGGAGTCGTGCCGCATAACTTCGGCCCTGAAGGCTTCCGCAGCGTCACCCAGAAGCTAGACTATCTTAAGGATCTGGGCATAAACGCGATTTGGCTTGCCCCCAGCAACGCCACGCCCACTGAGAGCGGCCACAGCTACAACGTGAGCAATTACTTTGAGCTCCGCCCGGACTATGGTACCAAGGAAGATTTTGCGGAGCTGGTGAAAGAGGCTCATCGCCGGGGAATTAAGGTCTTAATGGACGTGGTTCCAAACCACTCGGCCTATGAACACCGCTATTTCCAACATGCTTTGCGGTACGGGGAAGCAAGCCCCTACTATGACTTCTACGACCGGGATGAGGAAGGGAATTACACCTACTATTTCAATTGGACGCACCTGCCCAACCTCAACTATGAAAACCCTCAGGTTCGCCGTTGGATGACAGAGGCCTTGTCTTATTGGATCCGGGAATTCGATGTTGATGGATACCGAGTGGACGCTATCTGGGGCGTACGGCAGCGGCGGCCAGACTTTTGGCCAGCCATGCGCAGGGAGCTGCAGCGCATAAAGCCAGAGATGGTTCTTATTGCGGAAGCTAGCGCGAGAGATCCGTACTATGTCCAGGAAGGGTTTGACTCGGCCTACGATTGGACCGACGAACTGGGGCACTGGGCCTGGGAGAATGTCTTCGAAGAGCCCACAGGTATTGCCCAGCGGCTCCACCATGCCCTCACCAATGGTGGGAAGGGGTATCACCCAGATTCCCTCACCTTCAGGTTCCTAAACAACAATGATACAGCGGCTCGCTTCTTGACCCGTTACGGTGCAGACCTCAAACGGGTGGCCGCAGCACTAGTGTGGACGTTGGATGGCATTCCCTGCCTGTATACAGGGGAAGAGAACGGCATCGAGTTTGAACCCTACCAAACCCCAGATCCGATCAGCTTTATCGACCGGGGCTACAGGGACTACTACAAGCAGCTCGTTGCCATCCGCAAGGCCAATCCGGCCCTGCGCAGCCGGGAAGTGGCCTTCCTAGGCTCCCAAGGGGAAGCCTACGCCTTTTTGCGCCGCAGCCCCGAGCAAACGGTGCTGGTCCTCTTGAACTTCTCCGCCGAAGAGCAAACATACACGCTCACAGGTGAGGCGCAGCCTCTCAGCAACAAGATAGGTAAGGAGCTTCTCACCGGCAGGGAAGTTAACCTAAGCGACAACGTCAGTCTTGCGCCGTGGGAAGTTATGATCATAGCATTTGCATAAGCAGGAGGGATTGTTTGTGAGAGCATACGAGACACAGCTTGAGTTTTCTGGTAAGACGGGTCATGCAGTAATCGTTGAGTTCGATGATAAGCCATGGCGGTTCGTGTTTTGGGATAAGGCCCAGTACGTAGGGTGCGTTGATGTGGGCGATGATGTGTGGTTCACCCCTGAGTGGTGTGAAACAAACAGCCCCAACGATCTCCACTGCTATGAGCCGATCATGGATAAACAGCTTCGCTGGAGCCGGGTGCAGATTCTGGAAGCAGGCCCTGCCCGTGCCCGGGTGAAGTGGTCTTATACCCTGCCTGACATGCGCTACCGCATCTTCCACGGCGATACCCGCGCCGAAGAGATTTACACAGTGTATCCTGATGGCGTCGCAGTGCGGGAAGTGGTGCTGTGGCCAGGAACCAAGAACAACCACGGAGGCAACGCCAACCTCTGGCAGGTAGCAGAGTGGATTCTGGTGAACGGAGCGGGCTCCAACCCCCTAGAGGTCATGGAGATGCCCACCCCCTTTACACTGAGGAGCGGGACTGGTGAAGTCATCAACGTACCGTGGCCCCTCCCGGCCAACGACTTCGAACCATTCTGCGATTACTACCCGCAAATCGCCGATTGGCCGATGTATATCGGTAAGATCAACCTGAAAGGCCAGGCTAACCCCTTCATGATCTTTGCCAAGGATCAGGCGCTCTTCCCCCATATGCACTGCAATGCGTGCGGGAAAGACCATCCTTACTTCAACATGTTCCCTGGCAAGAACCTGTTCAACATTTACAAGCACTGGCCAGTAACGGATATGGAAGACTTCATTGAGTGGGTGCCTGCTGGTGACGATGTTGGCAAAGTGGCAACTCACACCTCCTTTATGGATGTGAACTTTGCTATGCGCCGGAAGTCTAGCGACTACATCCCCACACCTGATCAAGGGGCAACGTGGTATATCCTCGTTGGCGCTACTCAGCAGGGGACCGATGGCGCAGAACTAGAGGAGATCGCCCATTCATACCGCAGCCCCGCAAAGATTGAAATCCACAAAGATCCCGGTGAGCCTAACGAGATCCATCGGGGCCGGGTGCTGCTCGAGGGATACGATTTCGCCCTGCGCTCTTATGTCATCCGCAAACATGGTGAAGACAGAGTGAAGTTAACCATGACCCCCAGCAAACCGCAGCTCAACCCGGTGTTCCTCATCAACGGCTGGAACTCGCCAACCGTTACGGTGACAGTTGATGGGGAAGTAGTCCCGGCAGAGCAGGTTGTCCACCAGGTTGCCGGTGATGACTTGGTTGTGTGGATTAAGGGGCGTTTTGAGGAACCGGCCACATTTGAATTTGTACGCTGACTCTAAAAGGAGGTCAAGCATATGAAACTGGCAGAGGTTATGGCGGCACGGAAGAGAGCCGCGGAGATGTTCGCTCAAGCCAACATCGTCCTCACCCAGGACGAACTGGAGAACATCGAGGTTGCCGATTTCGGCCTCGATGAACTGGAAAGGACTGGCCTGCAGCTGGTGACCTATATCAACACAGACAGGTACTGCGCCAAGGAGTTAGTCTTGTTCCCTGGGCAGACCTGCCCTGAGCATCGCCACCCAGATCGGAGCGGCCAGCGTGGCAAGGAGGAGACGTTCCGCTGCCGGGCAGGGCGGGTTTACCTGAACGTGGCAGGGCCTGCAACGGAGAACCGGGTGAGCAAGCCTCCGGAAGGCGATGAAGAGTATTACACTGTGTTCCATGAGATCGTGCTCAATCCTGGGGAACAGTACACCATCGGCCCGGACACCCTTCACTGGTTCCAAGCCGGGCCAGAGGGGGCAATTGTCTCAGAGTTCTCATCCAGCAGTGATGATGAGTCGGATATCTTCACCGACCCAAGGATCAAACGCATCCCAGAGATTGAAGACTAAAGATCGAGGAGGACCTATATGCGTACTGCTGTCTTAGAAGGTCCGGGCAAGTTCGTGATCCATGATGTACCCACCCCCCGTCCACAGGAAGGCGAGGTTCTAATAAAGGTTGCCGCCTGCGGCATCTGCCATTCTGAGATGCCGCTCTGGGACGGCTCCTTCGGGCAGTACCCTAACCGCATTGGCCATGAGGTATCTGGTACCATCGTCCAGCTGGGTTCTGGAGTGACTCATTTCCAGGTAGGCGATAGGGTTACCATCTTTACCGACCGGTACGGCTATTCTGAGTACGTGAGCGTCCCTGGGGATCAGGTGATCCCCATTGGGGCGAACACAAGCTTCACAGCGGCCTTAGGGGAACCAATTGGGTGCGTGGTAAACGGCCTGCGACGGGCTAGGATTGGCTTAGGCGATACGGTAGTATTGGTTGGCGTTGGCTTCATGGGCCTTATCATGCTGCAGCTCGCGAGAATCTCAGGTGCAGCCCAGATCATCGCCGTGGATACCCGGGATAGCGCTTTGAAGCGTGCCGCAGGGATGGGAGCGCACATCTGCCTCAATCCCACTGAAGTGGATGTAAAGCAGGCAGTGATGGATATTACAGGTGGAGCCGGTGCAGACTGCGTCATTGAACTGACGGGCAATCAAGCCGGGCTTGACCTTTCCACTGAACTGGTGCGTGTCCGGGGGAATCTGGTGATATTTGGTTTCCACACCGGTGAGCGCCGGGTAAATATGTTCCTGTGGAACTGGCACGGCCTAGATGTGATAAACGCTCACGAGCGGGCTCCTTCCGCCTACGTAGAGGGTATTCGGGCGGGGATGAAGCTCCTAGAGTCAGGTAGCCTGGACATGGAACCACTGGTGACCCACAGATACCCCTTGGAGCAGATCAACGAGGCCTTCGCTGTGGCGTATGCACGGGGCGACGATTACGTCAAAGCGGTGATCGAGCCTTAAGACGTAGATGAGGTGATTGCGTGGTAGAAAGAACTGTGCACGGCGTGCCCCTTTCTAAAGAAGCATTTCGCGTTCCCCCGCGGGAACTTGGCATTATGCCGTTTTGGTTTTGGAACGGAGAATTAGATTATGAGGAAATGGAGTACCAGCTCCGGGAGCTGCACTCTAAGGGGATACCGGGCATCTTCATTCACAGCCGGTTCGGCCTAGAGGTGCCATATCTCTCTGATGAGTGGTTCAAACGGGTCCAGTTTACCATCGATAAAGCCAAGGAGCTGGGCATGCAGGTTTGGATTTACGATGAAAAGAACTGGCCCTCCGGGACAGTGGGGTGGGAGATTCCCACAAAACATCCTGACCTGCAGCAGCGCTATCTAGAGCTCGTCATCTTAGACTTTAACGGGCCCTTCTTCACATACTTGGAGGGGACTGACTCCCGCTATCTCGATTTGGAGGACTCTGAACCGATCTGCGCGTACGGCGTGCGCGCTGAGGAGTTTGAAGCAGGGGAGATCAAGGAGATCATCGACGTTACACCCAACCTCTCCTTCGATAAAGTCATTCCTTGGGAGGCCCCTGCGGGCCGCTGGAAGCTCCTGTACTTTGTGGAACGCCGTGCGAAGTGGTATATCGATGCCCTTAACCCTGAGTCCACCAAGAAGTTTATTGAGTACACCCACGAGCAGTACAAGAAGTGGATCGGGCACGAGTTTGGCAAGGGCATGCCTGGGTTCTATACCGACGAACCGGCGATGCACTACTTCTCAGTGCAGGAAGACAACTATATCATCCCCTGGTCGAAGCACATGTTCAAGATTTTCCGGGAAGCGAACGGCTACGACCTCAAACCCTACCTACCTGCCTTGTTTGCCGGTATGGGGGATATGACCACCAAGGTACGGTGCGATTTCTGGCAGGCTTTGAGCCGCCAATATGCTAAAGCGTACTATCGGCAGATCTCCGAGTGGTGCAAAGAAAACAACCTGTACCACACGGGCCATCTCTTGTATGAGGAGTTCCTCCGCCTAATCACCAGGGTAGAGGGGAACATTTTTGACCAGCTCAAAGAGATGCACATCACCGGGGTAGACCACCTCTATCCCCGGATCGGGTCTGCAGACCGCCCGGAAGAGCACACCGCCATGAAGGTGGGTAGCTCTGCTGCTCACCATTTTGGTAGTACCCGGCTCCTCTGTGAATCCTTGGGGGGAACGTACTGGGACTGCACTATGGAACGGATGAAGTGGATTGCCGATTGGGAGTACGTCTTAGGTGTAAACCTGTTTAACCCCCACGGCTTCCACTATTCGGTAGAGGGTGAGCGGAAGCGGGATTGGCCGCCTTCCCAGTTTTATCACCATCCCTGGTGGGAGAAGTATGACTTGTTCAACGGCTACGTTGCCCGGAACAGCTACATGCTAAGCGGAGGGCGGCACGTGGCAAAGGTGGCAGTCCTGTACCCCATCGTAAGCATCTGGGCAAATTACACTCCTCAGGCGCCAACGCCAACTGCGGCCCTGATTGAACAGGAGTTTTACAACCTCACCGATTCTCTCCTCCGGCTGCACTTCGACTACGACTACGTGGATGAGGAAGTGCTTGCGGGCGCAGAGGTGCGTGATGGTAAGATGATCATTGGCGATGAGGAGTACGAGCTACTGATCCTGCCCCCCCTCACAACCATTAGGGAGAGCACATTGGAAAAACTGGAAACGTTTTTCCAAGCTGGCGGCAAGATCATTGCTGATGCCCTCTTGCCCACAGAGAACACTGCCGGGTTTAGCAAAGAGCTTACTGAAGCTATCAGCGGCCTCTTTGGCCAGGATGCCCTTGCAGTGCGGGCAGATGCCCTAAAAGAGGGCGGAGAGCAGTCAGTAACTGCGAACAGCAATGCTTCCGGGGGCAAGTGCATTTTTGTAAGCAAGGGCTTTGGGCCATCCCTTCCAGGCAGCACTCTAGATAAAGTAATCCGGGAGTGCATCACGCCTGATGTGGAGATCAGCGATCCGAACGTGTTCTACCTCCACCGCATCAAGGATGGGAAAGATGTATACTTCCTGGTGAACCCCACTGCTGAGGATCGGAGCATGACCCTGTCTTTGGAAGGCTTGGGCCGCCCTGAGGCGTGGTGCAGCGTATCAGGGAAGATCACCCCTGTACCTGTGTATCGCCATGAGGAAGGCCGCACAATCTTCCCCGTGGAGCTCAGCCAGTACGGCTCTGCCATGTTCGTCCTCAACAAGGGTGAAGCAGCGGATCATGTGATTGATACTAACCTCTCCGTGGATGGGGTTGGTGAGGGAACAGTCCAGGCTTACAGCCGCACCCCCGGGCGTGGGTTTGTCAAGGTGAAGAGCGGGGATAGAGTAGAGGTGCTCGAAGTCACCGTTCCCGAGCCACTAGATGCCATGGTCTTGGATGGCACTTGGCAGTTTGCAGCGCCCTACGACAACGCCTTCTTGATTCAGCGTTTCCGGTTCAAGCAGGATGATGAGGGTCAAGGTGTAGAGCTAGGCTATGCGGACCCAGAGTTTGACGACTCTGAGTGGCTTGAGTTTAAGCAGGGAGCTTGGGAGCTGCAGCTTCCCTTTGAGCGGGATGAGCGCACGTATCCTGTAACCATCTGGTACCGCATGCAGTTTGAGAGCGAGCACGTCCCCGAAGACCTCCGCCTGCTCATCGATGGGATGAAGGCAGAGTCTAGGTCCTTCTTCATCAACGGCGAAGAACTCAAGGCAGAGCCTAGAAGGTGCAAGTTTGACGCCCAGATAAAAGAAGTGGACATTGCTCCTTTGGTCAAGGAAGGCACTAACACCATCGCTATCAGGATGGAAGTGGCAGATAAGGTTGCTGGCCTTCTCGACCTGGTGAAGCTAGTAGGCAGTTTTGCTGTGGAAGAACGGAACGGCGTCGAGGTCATGGTTGCCCCTAAGGCAGAGCTTGCCATTGGCAGCTGGACCGATCAGGGGTACCCCTACTATGCGGGCGTGGGCGTCCTAACCACCACAGTCACCATCCCCGAGGCATTCCAAGGCAAGCGGGTCTTCCTAGAGCTGGAATGCGGCGACGATGTGGTGGATGTGGCGGTAAACGGCGAGGAAGTTGGCACGATCCTCTGGCATCCATACCGGATTGAGATCACTTCCTTCCTCAAACCTGGAGAGCACACAATTCAGGTCAGCGTGACCAATACCTTAATCAACTTCTTTGAAGGTGTGAAACGGCCAGGCGGCCTGCTGCAGGCACCAGTGCTCAAGCCGTACCATGCCTGGGAACTAACCTACTAACCCTTGTGAGGTGAAGGAAAGTGCGTCAAGCAGCGGTTTTGATTTTGGTTCTTTGCTTGCTGTGGGCCGGCCCGGCCTTAGCCGGGGCGCAGGCTGGAGAAGCGTTTACCATAACCTTCTCCACCAACGAAGATTACGACACTTCCGCCTACGCGACTGCGGATGGGCTTGTGGAAGTGGAAGAGGACTTTAAACTTGTGAAGGCCCTGGGCCTTGATAAGCTGCGGGTCAGCTTCAGCTGGAGCAACTACGAACCCATGCGCGGCCGGTTTGCCAACCTTGAATGGCTGCATCAGTTCGTAGACCTTGCGGAAGCTTACGGCATTGAGCTCATGCCCTATTTCTGCTACGCACCGGGCTGGGCCACTCCCTACGGAGATTGGAATGAGCCCCCAGCGAACCTAGATGACTGGTACAACTACGTTTACCACATGGTATCGGAGTTCAAGGACCAGATCGATATCTGGGAAATCTGGAACGAACAGGACATGAGCATGTGGTTTACGGGTACTCCCGATGAGTTCGCCCAAGTCCTGGAGACAGGAGCCCGGGCCGTTCGGGATGCGGATCCTGATGCGCTTGTCCTCATGGGCGGCATCACAGCCCCAGATGAGAAATATGTAGAGTATATGCTGGACAAAGGGCTTTCTAGTTCCTTTGATGTGGTACCAGTCCACAGCTACCACGAGAGCTGGAGCTCTGCGACGGTGGAGAGCTACTTGACCAGCTGGGGTTCGCCCTTCAACGACATCAAGCAGCTGTTGCTTGCCAAAGGGGATGGCCAAGAGGTATGGGTTAACGAGATCGGCTATCCCACCATCGGAGGCAGGACTGAGGAAGATCAGGCTAGCTTTATCCGCCGGGCCGTGGCCACATTGATGTCCACTGAAGCGGTGACCTTGATCAGCTGGTATGAGATTAAGGATTTGCCCCGGGACTTCCACTTAGGGGTAATCGGGGATGAGAACAACTACCATCTGGGCTTGACTCATGTTGATCGCACTCCAAAGCTAGCATTCTACACCTACCAGAACATTGTGGAGCTGCTTAACTACGAGACTGTGCGGTACCTGGGCGACGCCATCACCTACGTTGAGAAGGCGCCAGGGAGGAACCCCCAGCGGATCTATGTCCATGGGTTCGCCCGGGAAGGCCACGATGACATCATTCTTTTTGTCTGGCTGTATGGCCCAAAGAGCGTGGTTGACGTTACTCTCACCTTCCCCGGGGCCATTGCCTCAATGGTGGAGTACGACTACGACGGCACAGCACAGGAGATCACAGGCTTTGCCGGAGATTCCATCGACCTAGAACTTCAGCAAGACCATGCCCGTTTGTTCCGGGTAAAACTACAGGACTAATCAGTGAAGGGATTGATACGCGTGAAACTGCGCACAGTGATTCTTGCCTTGGCAGTGGCCATCGTGTTAGTAGGATCAAGCTTTGCCCTGGCAGCTAGCGAAATTGTCTTTATCGGAAAAGGGGACCAGGCACACCTTCTCGAACAATACTTTAAAGCCGATCCTGAAATCAACTTGACCATCGTCTATTCGGAGAACCTTTTTGACACAGATTCACCTTACTTTACCCCTGAGGCCATGGCAAACTACGATGCCATTATCCTCGGTGAGGTAGTCATCGGCGACAGCTTCAACGGTTCCATCGTGATGGAGCAGTGGCTGCAGGAAGCCATCCGGGACCGGGTAGCCGCAGGGGCAGGCTTCGCCCATATCGGCGGTTGGTGCTCTTACCAGGGCGGCAACGCTGGCTGGAGCGGCCAATGGCACGGTACTCCCATCGACGAAATCCTGCCTGTCAACATTTCCGCTGATTGGGACACCAACGATAATGGCTGCGACGTTCCCGCCGCTAACGCTCCTGAGCACCCCATCGTTGCCGGCCTTAGCTGGGACGCAGTAACTCGCTTTGGCGGCTACAACAAAGTGGAAGCGGCAGAAGGCAGCGAAGTTGTCCTCTCTGACCCTGCAACGGGCATGCCCCTAATTACCGTGGGCACCTATGGTGAAGGCAAGACCGTTGCCTACGCTGGCGGGTTGGGCGGAGGCTGGGATGCAGACTTCATCCAGTGGGCAGATTTTCCTCAGCTGTGGCTGCAGCTCGCACGTTACTTGGTGAACTAGTTTGTAAAGGGGCAGGGGGCGCCTGTGTGACGCCCTCTGCCCAGCAAGTATAATTTGGGTGTGGTGATGGCTGTGAGAGTAACCATTAAAGACGTGGCCAAACAAGCGAATGTGGCCATTTCAACAGCCTCGCGGGTGATCAACAATTCCGGTTATGTCAGTGAAGACACGAGGCAGCGGGTGGAGGAGGCGATCAAACGACTTGGATATGTGCCCAACTCCATCGCGCGCAGCCTCAAGTGGAAGCAGACCTTCAGTATTGGCCTGATTGTTTCCGACATCGGCAACCCGTTCTATGCTGAGCTTGCGCAGGCGGTGGAGCGGGCCGCGCGGGAGCGGGGGTATTCGGTCCTCCTCACTAATACTGACTCCAAGGCGGCCCAAGAGCGGGATTGTGTCGGCGTCCTCGCAGCGAAGCAGGTAGATGGCATTATTTGGTATTCCCCTATTAATGAAGAACTGGTGGACGAAGTGATGGAAAACAGCCGGGCCACCGTGGTGGTGATCACCGGTAAAGAGGGGCATTTAGGGCACCATACCATCCGCATCGACGATCAACTAGGTGCTTTTGAAGCGGTGAATCACCTGATTTCCCTGGGGCATACCCGCATCGGATACATTGCGGAGCCGAGCGATCCGAAGTTCCCTCAAGAGCGTATGAAGGGGTACCGCCGGGCCCTGGCAGAGGCTGGGCTAGAGTTTGACGAAAGCCTGGTTGTGCGGGGGACTTATCAAGAGGGGAGTGGCCGGAAGGCAATTAAGGTCCTCTTGGGATTGGAGGAACGGCCTACAGCTGTGTTCTGCGCTAACGACCTGATGGCCATTGAGGCTATGCAGTATGCCCGGGGAGTGGGCTTGCGCATACCGGAAGACTTAGCGGTGGTGGGGTTTGACAACACCAAACTCGCGTGCCTGCATGGGATTGATCTCACAACTGTTGCCCAGCCCACATATGAGATGGGGCGGGAAGGGGCTAAGTTGCTCATTTCCAGTATAACGAAGCCCTTATCACCTCGGCAGCTGCTTTTGCGCCCATCCCTGGTTGTCAGGAGGAGCTGCGGCCAATACCTTAAGGAGGGTCAGCGGTGAAACGGTTAGCGTTGATTTTAGTGCTGGCAAGCGTGCTCGCGGCCAGTGTCGGCATAGCCCATGGGGCAATGCTTCCCCTTAATCACATTCAGCAGGGGTCAGCATACTTCTCTCCAGTACTGGGGCTGTGCGAAGACTACCCCCGAGGCACCTTTGCGGAGGATATTGAACGGGACTTTGCCATGATGGCTGAATACGGCATTACTGATCTTCGGGTCAGCATTGCGTGGGGAGACTTTGAGTTTGCCAAGGGCTTCACCGAGTGGTGGCTCATGGACGACACAGTGGACTTGGCAGAAAAATACGGCATTACGCTCTATCCTTACATCTGCTATGCACCCACTTGGGCCACTCGGGCCGCTTGGAAGTCGCCCCCTGAAGACTTGCAGGACTGGTATGACTTTGTCTATGAAGCGGTGGATCGCTACAAGGGGCGGATCCATGTATGGGAATTGTGGAATGAAGGGGACAACGAAGACTTCTGGGTGGGCACTTGGGAAGAACAGCTGGAACTGGTGAAGGTCGGTGCCCAAGCGGTGAAGGATGCGGATCCTACGGCTAAGACTGTTTTCGGCGGCTTGACCAAGAAGAACCCGCCTCACGTGGAAACCATCTTCACCTCCGGTGTGGCAGATTACCTCGATGTGATCAACATCCATTTCTACAACGAAACCTGGGACTCCACGCCCACAGAGCGGATCTACGAGACGGTGAAGGGCGTAGCAGATGTGATTCGCCGCTACGGGGGCCGTCAAGAGCTGTGGGTGGCAGAGATCGGCTACAGCGATTACGTAGAGCCAGATGGCCGTGTGTCCTACTGGGTTCGTACTCGAGCTCCTTATGAGAAGACCAGGCATTTCCAAGCAGTGACCTTTGCCCGCTCCTATGCCCGGATGGCTGCCACTGAGGACATCTCCACCATCTTGTGGTACGAGGTGAAGAACCTGCGGAGCAACAGTGCGGCCATTGGGGACGTGAATAACTACCACCTTGGGGCATTGGACGAGGATTACTTCCCCAAACACCTGTGGTTTGCAGTGGCTGCCTTTAACAAGCTGTTTGCGGAGAGCTTTACCGTCATCGACTCCCAACTGGTGGTTGACAAGGAAAACGCTATCTACCCGTACGTCCATGCTTTCCAGCGGCAAAACGGCGATGTGATCGTGCTGGCATGGAACCGGGGGACAGCTGTAGAATCCATCGGCGTGACAGTACCAGGTAACTTTGCCGATGCACTGCAGCATACTGTGACTGGCAATAAGACCAGTTTTAGTTTTACGGCAGAGGGAAACGATACCACACTAGCACTTGAGCTGCGTCCTGAGGACATCAGCATCATCGAACTGTTCGCCAGCAGCGCCCCAGCCCGTCTTGCCTTGGCTGATTGGAACGCCGAGAAGTTGGGGAACGGGGCCTACCGCATTAACGCCACCGTGGTAAACCGCGGGAGCGCGGGTGCTGATGGAGTGCTTGTGGAGATAATCCCCAACCCGAACGTCACCATCATCTCTGGGGCAGAGCCTCAAGCCTTTGACCTGGCCCCTGGAGAAGCTGTATCTGTTTCATGGGAAGTAGAAGCGGCACGTCCTGGCCAGCTGTGGGTAGTTGCACGCCACCGAGATGCGGGCCCGGCTGCTGAGTTATTGCAACTGTAAAAGGAGGCCTAGATATGAAAGCGGAAGCACTATGGATTGTAGAACCAAAGAAGATAGAGATTCGCCCGGTTGAGGTTAGTGACCCAAAGCCAAATGAAGTACAACTGCGGGTGAAGGCTGTAGGCATTTGTGCGTGGGACTCATACCTTTTCCAAGGCATCAGTGCCATTGAGCCCATTCCGTATATCATTGGGCACGAAGCAGTGGGTATCGTGGAGAAAGTGGGTTCCCTCGTCACCAAGTTCAAACCTGGGGATAAGGTTTTCGCAGCCAGCGGCAGCAACCACATGATGTGCCAGTACATCAATCTGGCGGAAGACTGCATTGCCAGAATTCCTGATGATGTGGAAGATTACAGCAAATGGGTCTTGGAACCGACGGTTTGTGTCGTTAACCTCTTGTCTCTAACAAACATTCAACCTGGCGATCGGGTAGCGCTGGTAGGGGCAGGCTACATGGGCTTGCTTACCCTGCAAGGGCTGATGAACGGCTCCCAGGCTGGCTCCGTTTCCGTCTTTGAGACCCGGCCCGAACGCTTAGAGATCGCCCGTTCGTATAAACCTGAGTTTGCTTTCGACCCATATTCTGAAGAAGGCAAAGCTCATCGTGAGTGGCTGAAGAGCACAGGCGGCGCAGATGTTGTGATTGACCTGGCCGGATCCCTTTCTGGATACGAACTGGCTTGTGAACTGACTGCCAACTCCGGCGGGAAGCTGGTCTTAGGTTCGTGGCACCGCCAGGAGATGCGCTTTGACGGGACCCGTTGGCACCTCTCAGGCCTCAGCGTCCTCAACCTGGCACCGGGGAGCAACCGCAACTTCCGGCAGATGATTCCCCGTACCGGAGAACTTGTCCGCCAGGGCGTTTACAACCCAGGGTCTTTGGTCACTCATGTAGCAGACCTCCACAACGCGGAGGAGCTTTTCCGGCTTTCTATTGAGAAGCCTGAAGACTATATCAAAGGGGTGATTACGCTGTGAGGATCGGATACACCGGCTGGACTTGGTTAATTCACCACAATGACAACCACCAGTACGAGTTTGAGCAGTTCCTCAAAGAAGCCGCGGATCTAGGTTATGAGGTTGTGGAGAACTTCGCCTTTATCACCGATTACTTCGATAACGATGCGGAGAAGGTAAAGGGGCTCCTGGAGAAGTACAATCTCGAGCTCGCCAACCTCTACCTCCACTTTTCCGATGATCCAGAGAAGGATTACGCCAAGGCGGAGAAGTTCGTGGACTTCATGGTGAAGATTGGGGCCACCTACATGAACATGCAAGCTGTCATGTGGCAAGATCCCCCCAACGACAGGCCCATGGATAGGGATAGGATTCTGGCTTACGCCGAGCTGTCAAATAAGATTGGCCGCCTCTGCCGGGACAACGGGATCATCGCCTGCATGCATCCCCATGCCAACACGGCCATCTACACAGAGGAAGAAATCGATCTGTTCCTCGCAGAGACCGATCCTGAACTGGTAAGTCTCTGCCTGGATACGGCCCATACTGCATTGGCGGGAATGGATTGCGTCAAGGCCTTCGATAAGTACGCGAGCCGCCTAGCTTACGTGCACTTCAAGGACCTTGACCCCGACGAGAGTGTACACCCCGAGTGGCCCATGAAGCGCTTCCGGACTCTGGGCTACGGTACCATTGACTTTAAGGGCGTATACAATACTTTGAAGAAGAACGGCTACGACGGCATAATCTGTGTTGAGCTTGATTCGCCGCCGGTCTGCAACTACAAGGCGGCCATGGATTCCCGCCGCTATCTGCACAACGTCTTGGGGCTGTAGCCCCGAAAGGAGGCCTAGCTGTGTTGGAAATCAAGGAACTTTGCAAGGCAAGCTTCGCCAAGTACGGGACGTTCATTAACCCCCAAGAACTAGGTGAGCCCTTGGGCGCAACAACAGAAGATCCAGTACAGTTCTACCCAGATCGCCTACTCTTGACCTTTCCAACATCTAGTGTGCTGGCTTTCAGCCCGATTATCATTCGGCCTAGGCCGCTGCTGATTACGGACATTGAGTATCACGAATACACTGAAGAGCTCATCGGGGGGTTCAGTGAAGATGTGTGTTTCCACGTGGCGCCCCCAGGAGAGTTGGATGTAAGTACCATCGAAGTGTTCCGCCTGCCGGCAACGTGGTGGGTCAGGTTTAAGCGGGGAGTGTGGCACAAGGCTCCGTTCGTCCTCACCAGCAGTGAGGTAAGGGGCCTTGTTGCCCTGCCGCCCCACACCTATACTGCGGACTGCCATGTGGTGGAGCTTGATGAACCAATCGCCATCGCAAATGAAAGAGAGGCGTAACTATGGCTGATAAGGTGTTCCAACGGGAGCGGGAGTTTACCAAGGCTTATCAGCGGCACATAAACGACCACCCTGCCATCAGGGAAGCAGCATGCCTCAAGGCCCAGTATCCTGGGGCCTTGGGGCCCATTGAGGCGGGGGATCTGTTTGCGGGCCGCATTCGTCCTGCAGCGGTAGGTTTTACCCCAGATGAATGGGGCCAGACTGCTTTTGGTTACTATCACCTTCCGGCAAGGTTCAAGGAAGTGCTGCAGCGCTCCGATCTTTCTCCTGAAGATCGGGCAGAGATCGAGGCCATGTTGGAGTTTTGGTCGAAGGAAAACACCTCCACGAAGGTTCGGGCGCGCTATACCCCAGAAATGCTGGAGGTTATGCCATCAGACAACTGGATGAACGAACCTGGCATGGTCTTTCCTCTCTACCGCCTGTGCGGTGCCTACCCCAACTACGGGAAGCTTGTTACCCTAGGCCTTCCTGGCCTTCGGCAAGAGATTAGGTCAGCACAGGAAAACGCAGAGCGGGCCGGGGGCGATGGGGAGCTCTTCGCGGGCATGATTGCTGCCCTGGACGTCCTCGCTGACTCCTGCCAGTTCTACGCCGATGAGGCCCTCAGGCTTGCAGACACCGCCGGCGCCGAGCGGGCACGGGAACTTCGGATTATGGCAGAGGTACTGCAGGCCATCAAGACAGAAGCACCCCGAACTTTCCGGGAAGCCATTCAGCTCATGTGGCTGTACTCCATTGTGGCAGATGTGCGCAACTACGGGCGTATGGACGTGTACTTGGGTGACTTTTTAGCTGCTGACTTGGATGGAGGCCGCCTCACCGAAGCTGAGGCCCTCAAGCTTCTGCAGTCGCTCTGGCAGCTTATGGCAGACCGGAACACAAGGGTCCACGGGCGGGTGATCATCGGCGGGAAGGGCCGCCCCAACGAAGCCAATGCAGACCGCTTCGCTCTGCTGGCCATGGAGGCTACCCGGACAGTGCTGGAGATTGAGCCCCAGCTGTCCCTGCGTTTCTACGAGGGGATGAATCCTGCCCTCATGGAGAAGGCTCTGGAAGTGATTGGGGAAGGACGCACCTATCCCATTCTCTATAACGACGATGTAAACATCCCCGCAGTGGAGCATGCCTTTGAGCTGCCCCAGGAAGAAGCGGAACAGTATGTTCCCTTTGGCTGCGGAGAGTATATCATTAATCACCGCAGTTTCGGCACTCCCAGCGGCGTGATTAATCTCTTGAAGTGCTTGGAAGTGACCATGCGCAATGGCGTGGATCCCACTACTGGTGAACGGGTCGGGCTTGAGCTGGGAGATTTGTCCTCCTTTGCCACTTTTGACGAGCTGTTTGAAGCATATAAACGGCAGGTGGAGTACCTAGTGGACTTCATGGCCATGCAGGAGCAGATGGAATACGAAGTGGTTGGGGAAACCATGGCCAACCTCTACCTCAGCATGCTCTATGATGACTGTATTGAGCGGGGCAAGGGGATCTTTTCTGGGGGAATCCGCTATCTCGGCGGCACCCTGGAAACCTACGGCAACACCAATACCGCTGACAGCTTGACGGCCATTAAGAAGCTCGTTTACGAGGAAAAGCGCATCTCTCCTGAGGAGCTTTTGGCTGCTCTCGACTCTAACTTCGAAGGCTACGAGCACATCAGGGAGCAGCTCTTGGCAGCACCTAAGTATGGCAATGACGATCCTGAGGCGGACAGCATGGCTGTGGCCGTACACGAACACGTGTGCCACACAGTGCGCAACCAGCGTGAGAAGACCGATCTCCACTCCTACTTGGTGGTTATCATAAACAACAGCGCGAACACCCTCATGGGCCGCTGGACCGCTGCGTCCCCAGATGGGCGTAAAGCTCGGGTGTCCATGGCAAACGGCAACAATCCCACTGGCGGTATGGACAAGAAGGGGATTACTGCCATGCTGAACTCCTTGGTGAAACTGGACCCTGCTATCCACGCAGGGGCGGTGCAGAACATGAAGTTCAGCCCCGAGCTGTTTACCAGCAATCGAGACAAACTGCAAGCCCTCCTGAAGGCCTACTTTGACAACGGCGGCGCCCAAGCCATGATTACCGTGGTCAATCGCGGCGACCTGGAGGCAGCGATGCGAGAGCCTGAGAAGTACCAGCATATCTTTGTCCGCGTCGGCGGCTTCAGCGCCCGCTTTGTGGAGCTCGATCGGGATGTGCAGTTGGAGATTCTCAGCCGCACGCTCTACTAAGGAGCGATGACCTTGCACGGCATGATATTCGATATCCAGCGGGCCTCTTTCCACGATGGGCCGGGGATCCGCACCACCGTTTTTTTAAAGGGGTGCCCCTTGCGCTGCCAGTGGTGCCACAATCCAGAATCGTGGTCCTTTGAACAGGAAGTGTTTTACAACCACGATGGCACCACTCAGGTTGTGGGGAAACACTACACCGTGGATGAGGTGATGGCGGAGGTTGTGGCAGATAGGGCCTACTACGAGAGCTCAGGCGGCGGCGTGACCTTGTCTGGAGGCGAGCCTATGGCCCAGTTTCCCTTTTCTTTGGCGCTGCTCAAGGAGTGCAAAGCCCAGGGCATCCATACTTGCATGGAAACTTGCGGCCACGCCCCCACTGACCGGTACAAAGCCATCCTGCCCCATGTGGACCTCTTCCTCTTCGATTACAAGGCCACCGGGCCTGATCACAAGCGCTACACAGGAGTTGGCCAGGAGCTTATCCTGGCCAACCTCGAGGTGCTCTACGAGGCGGGGGCAGAGATCATCCTGCGCTGCCCTCTCATCCCTGGCATCAACGACAGCCAGGAACACTTTCAGGCCATCGCCCAGCTGGAGAAGAAGTACCCCCGACTGCGGGGGATTGAGATCATGGTCTACCACAATCTCGGTAATGACAAAGCTAAAAGGCTGCGCCGGGATCCAGCTTTGCCCGGCCTGCCGAACCCATCCAAGGAAACAAGCCAAGCCTGGCTAGACGCCCTAAGGGAGCTTGGCTGCGAGAAGGTCAAAATTGGCTGAAGAGGTGAGGGTATGAAGCTTTGGGGTAGAAATTACACTCCGGCGGAACTCCGCCGTTATTTTGGCCAGATGAGTCCGGCGGCGGGAATCCGCCGCTTCACTTATGACGAGGGGCGGGCCAAGGGCCTCGCTGCCTTGGAAGTCAAGACCGGTGCGGGCTTACGCTTTGTGGTGCTTGTGGATAAAGCTCTAGACATCGGTGACTGCGAGTTTCAAGGCATCCCCGTAGCCTTGCGGACTCAGGTTGGGGATGTGGCACCCCAGTTTTACGAGCCAATGGGAGATGAATGGTTCCGCAGTTTTGGCGGAGGCCTCCTCACCACCTGCGGGCTGACCCACTTGGGGGCTCCCGATGTGGATCAAGGAGAAGCTCTAGGCCTCCACGGACGGATTCACAATATCCCCGGGGAGGAAGTAGGAGTAAAGGCAGAGTGGGAAGAGGATACATACGCCCTTCGCATATGGGGCAAAGTGAGGGAAGCGAAAACCCTAACAGGTAGCCTCTGCTTGCACCGGGAAATTACTGCCTTTGCAGGAGAAAACCGCATCATCATCCGAGATGTGGTCACAAACGAGAGTTTTTCGGAAATGCCCCACATGATCCTCTACCACTGCAATGTGGGCCATCCTTTACTGGATGAAGGCACAGAACTGGTCGCGGACAGCCTGGAAGTTAGGCCCCGGGACGAAATTGCCGCGCCTGAGTTCGGTTCCTACCAGTTGTATAAAGGGCCTACGCCCAACTACCCTGATACGGTGTTCTACCACAAAGTAAGGCCCAAGGAAGATGACATGGCCGAAGCGGTGCTCCTCAACAGGCGCTTGGACCTAGGGTTAAAGGTGCGCTGGGAGCCAACGCATTTGCCAAACTTCATCCAGTGGAAGTATACCGGTGAAGGGACATACGCTGCAGGGTTAGAACCGGCAAACTGCTTAGTGGAAGGCCGTTCCAAAGAACGGGAACGAGGGACGTTGGTGTACCTCAAGCCAGGGGAAAGCCGGGCGTATCAAGTGGAACTCATAGTTGGAAGTGCAGCTGAACTAATCGGGTAAGAGAGGAGACCATTCCATGGAGATTCGCTGTTTGGTACAAGATCCATCGGGCCGCGCTCTTGCCAAGGCGAAGGTAGTGGCGAGGGGAGCGAACGGAGCGGAAGTTGCCGTTCAGCATACCGGTGAAGATGGCTGGGTAACCCTGCAGCAGGCTGCAGGCGCTGTCAGGCTTGAGATCTTCCCGCCCAATTGGGGAGAATTTGCTCTGGCTGTGCATTATCTGCCCAAGTTCTACCGCATCCCCGGCTCGCCCCGGAGAAGTAGTGCGGAGGTAGAAGTGAAGCTCTCGGAAGCATTTCCCGTTCCCCTGGTGGCTTACGACCTCGATGGCCAGCGCCTTACAAAGCCTGGGCTAGGGGACGGGCGCCTGAATGTGCGGCAGTTTGAGTTCTATGGGCTTGATGACCTCCCGGCCCGTGGTGCGGTACACTGGGCAGGCCTTGATGAGCAGCCCTATGTGTTGCTTTCTCGGGAGGAAGCAGTGAAGCTGGCAGTGCTGTGGACTGCACCAGGCTACGGCAGAGTTGTGTGCTGGGCTGATGGAAGGGGCAGAGGGTTCGCGGTGGATGGTGCTACGCCCCAGTCCATCTTTTTGAACGTTGAGTTCGCCCGCACTGCTTGGCGCAGGTTAAAGGCGGAAATGGCCGCTTGCCAGCGGGACGGCTACAGCTTAAGCGAGAAGCTGCAGGAAGAGGCCAGGATGGCCCAGGCTGCCGTGGCAGAACTTGAAGAGGCCCGGAGCGAAAGGGAGCAGGCTAAGGCTGCCGACAAGGCCCTGGGACTCTGTTTGCTCGCCGGCGAGACCCTGGTGATGGAACGGGCTCGCCAGCGCATCGCCCGGCACCGCAATCGGGAGCGGGTGGTAGGCCTCTCGTCCATGCTAGAGGGAGTCAAACCAGGGGATGTAGTGGAGTACCGCCAGGTGGCCCACGAGTTCCGCTTTGGCTGTTTCGTTAACCCAGATAGCCACCCAGTGCAGAGGGTTCCTTTAGATACGGACCCCCTTTGGGAGAAGCTCCGGGAGATCGGCATCAACCAACTCCCTGTGCCCCTCTTATGGTCTCGCCTCGAAGAAGAGGAAGGGGTGCGCAAAGATGAGGATTATTACAACCGCTATCCAGCGGACAAACTACGGGAAGCTGGTTTCCACCTGAAGGATCACATCTCTGTGTGGTTTTGGCAGGGACGGTACCCTGATCAGTGGGGCGCCTTTACCCCTGATTGGGTTTACGATGTGCCTCCAGAAGACCTCCCAGCCAAAGTCTATGAGAATAAGAAAAGGCTGGCAGAGCGTTATTATCCCTACATTAAAGACTGGCAGGCCATCAACGAGCCCATGCTCCACCACACCAACGGGCCCAATCTCACCCTTGATGAGACCGCGGCAGTTGTCCAGGCAGGGGTCGACGCCGTCCGGGAACATGCCCATGATGTTGTGATCGAGGTGAACAGCTGCCAGGTCTTCGGCGAGCAAGTGAGCGCAGACATTGTGGAACAGGGCTATGAGATGGTACCGGATCAGTTCTATGGGGCCCTGGCAGAACGGGGTGTATCCTTCGATGCCGTTGGCCTGCAGATGTACTACGGCGGTTATATGCATTCCCGGTTGTTCTCAGGGGGCTTTCCCATTCGCCATCCTTGGGACCTTGAGGCAATCATTAAGCGCTACGCCCGCTTAGGCAAGCCTGTGCGAATTACGGAAGTGTCGGTGCCTTCCAGTTGGCCCTCGCCCGAACTGGGGCTGGACTTCGGCTGGTGGCACGGCCCGTGGGACTTGGAGCGGCAGGCTGAGTGGGTGGAACTGTTCTACACCCTCTGCTACAGCGTGCCAGAAGTGTCAGAGATTACGTGGTGGAACGCGACCGATGAAGGGGCGTTTATCAAGGATGGCGGCTTGATGTTTGCTGACTACACCTTCAAGCCTGCTGCGGAGACGTTGGCGCGCCTCACCAATGGCTGGAAAGGGGAAGGCACCGCGCAAGTGGACAGCAAGGGCCGTTTAAGGGCTATCGGACCGGCGGGAGAGTACGAGATCACAGTAAAGCGCGGAGAAGAGATCGTAGCTAGAAGTATGGTGACATTGAGGTGATAGTATGACTACTAGGCCAGGGAAGTATCCCTGTTTCCACGGGTGGCCGGCAACAGCAGAGCTGTTCCAGGATCCGCCTGAGGACTTCCGGCCAGCAACCTATTGGTTTTGGAGCCGCGAGGTAGAACCGGCAACCTTTAGGGAAAAGCTGGAAGAGATGAAGGCAGCGGGGATGCATGCCTTCTTGATCCAACCCCGCCTGGGATACCCAATGGAAAAGTATCTTTCCCAGGAGTACTTTGACCAGTACCGCACTGCCCTTGAGATTGCGCGGGAGCTGGATATGCGTGTGAGTATCTATGATGAGTACAACTGGATAACA
Organism: Peptococcaceae bacterium 1109; assembly: GCA_001028815.1. Classification (GTDB taxonomy): domain Bacteria; phylum Bacillota; class Limnochordia; order Darwinibacteriales; family Darwinibacteriaceae; genus 1109. The sequence goes on along the minus strand of LDJB01000001.1, from coordinate 956,931 downwards.
GGGCATGCTGGCGGAAAGACAGTGGCTCAAAATGACCAGTTCCGGGAGAGCCATACTTTCTGGGTGGAAGTGCCTCTAGCGGGAGGCCAACCCCAGGATGACATCAAGCTAACGGGGATGACCAACCTCCTTACTACGGGCCACAAAGAAGCCCTTACCTGGCTGTACGACGGGGCAAAGCCTGAGTGGGCGGACTGGGAAGTTATGTCAGCCTTTACTTACCGCCGGGATGGGGAAAGGATAACTCCCGGTTCCGTAACTAAGGTGACGGAGAAAATCCGCATCGCGGCAGGTGAAAAGGACTACTGTCAGATGGCGGTAGATGGCAGCCTGGACGAGTCGGCCACTCACGTTCTGGTGTTTGTCAACGGCCGCTGCATTACTTCCCGCCTCATCGACTACCTTAGCCTCGAGGCGGTACAGGCTTTCATTGAGGTAAACTACGAACCCTACTACCAGGAGCTTAAGGAGTACTGGGACCTTGTATGGTCCATGTTCTGCGATGAGCCCTACAGCGGCCTCTATAGGTGGGATCAGATGATGGGCAAGCTAGGCACATCCCTCATGTACAATCCCGGGCTGTACGAGGATTTTGCCAAGCAGTGGGGTTACCGGATCGAAGATCACCTCTATGCCCTCATTTGGAACGGAGCAGAGGGGACACCCAAGTGGTGCAGTGATTTCTACCAAACCTATGCAGAGCGGGCCCAGCGGGTGTTCTTTGAGCCCCTTAAGGCATGGAGCCATGCCCGGGGCGTCCAGTTCGTAGGCCATGAGCTCATGACCCAGCTCAATGGGCATTGGGCTTTCACAACGGACCGGGGCTTTGACGTAGTGGCAAACTTCGGCGCGGATCACTTTGGGATCGGGGCCCTGAAGGACGTCTCCACCACCGACTCAGGGACCTTTAACAGGAACATCTCCGCAAAGCTAGCAAGCTCCGTTGCCCATGTCTACAAGAAGAACGGTTCCATGTTGGAACAGTATACTCCAGGCTTCGAAACGGACATGAAGATGCCCGCAGCCCGGGGAGACTGGAACCTCACGGCCCAGAGGCTCAATGCGCAGATGGATTTCTACGCGATACAGGGGTTAACCCAATTCTTGTGGCACGGCTACTTCCAAAGCAACGATGTGGTGGGGGAGGACACCGCTCTCTATTCGCAACGGTTTGACTTCCCACCGGGGATCAACTATGAACCGTGGTTCCGCTACTTCTCCTGGATGAGCAAGCGCAATGCCCGGTTGGCTTACTTCCTCAGCCACGGTACCCATGTGGCACCGGTGGCGGTGCTTTATCCCATGCGCACCTACTGGAGCAAGGGCCGTGAGGCGGACTTCTCCCAGGAAGGGGGCTTCTACAGCGAGTACCTCAGCAGGCTCCACGTGGACTTCGACTTCATTGATGAACGGAATCTCCTGGAGGCCAAGGTGGCGGACGGCAGGCTGTGGATCGCTGATGAAGGTTACCGAGCAGTAGTATTGCCTGCAGTAACAACCTTGGCAGGCCATACTGTCATGGCCAAACTCGAAGAATTCGTTCAAGGTGGCGGTGCCGTCATCTTCAGCGGCGCTCTGCCTCAGGAGACGCAATCCCGGGGAACCGATCCGGAGCTCTTGCAGCGGGCGGAAGCGCTGGCTACCGCAGAACGGGTAGTATTCTTCCCAGAACCCCTGTTCCCGCAAGCATACAGAGTGGAGCAGTTGGCAGAAGCCTTGGATAGGCTCGCCATCCGTTCACTCACCATCACTGAGAACGGCAAGGAAGACATTGGCAGCTACTACTGCCTCAGGGAAGATGAGGATTACTATTACCTCGCGGTCATGAACGAGGACGAGCGGTGCAAAGGCCTGCGCATTAAACTTCTGGGTGTGCAGGGCCAACCTGAGCGGTGGGATATTAGCACAGGCGAGGTCAGCCCCCACTTGGTATACACCTGCGAGGAAGATGGGCTTGTTCTGTCCTACACCTTTGAGCCTTTAGAGACTGTCTGCTTCCGGGTGAAGAAGGGCCACCACTCTGCCATACACTTCACAGGGGTGCCTGGAAGGTTGCTGTCCAGTGAGGCAGGGGAGAAGGAAGTGACACTGCGGTTTGCAGTCTGCCACGGCCAATCCCTTACCTTATCTGTGCAGGGCCTTCAGGGCGGCGAAACGGTTGATGTGTGGGAGAAAGGTGAGCTGCTTACCTCCATACAGGCGGCCCAGCCTTCCCAGCTGGTAACGATTCCAGCGCGCGTCCTCCCTCAAGGGCTCACCCTAAAGAAAGAATGGGAGCTCGTCCTTCCAGATGGTGCAAAGCACAATGTTACTACTGATGAAGGATGGGAAGCACAGGGCCTGCCAACCTATTGTGGCCCCGCAACATACACTCAGAGCTTTGATCTGCCAGAGGAACTCGCAGGAGAACAGCTGAAGATCATTGCTGCTGAGGTATACCACACCATGGAGGTCACTCTCAACGACACCGCCTGTGGAGTAAGGCCTTGGCCGCCCTATGCAGTCTTCCTTGGCGAGGCGGCCAGAGCAGGGGAGAATGAGCTCAGCATCCTGGTGACAAACACTGCGGGAAATGAGATGTATCACGATACGCAGTACGATACGGGTATAAAGGCCAAGTCTGGCATAGTCGGCCCGGTAACGCTGAAACCTTATCGGGTTTTCGAGGTGCGGATAACAAAGTAGAACACTTTCCAGGAAACGTTTTTTTCGGCCCCACCCCGTGTGGTGGGGCCATGCCCCACAAACCACCTGCTAGGTTCTTTAGGGGGCAAAGAGGATGGGGTAGTAACAAAAAATCTGCAAACAGCAGGAAAGTGTTAGCTTGTTATCGAATATAAGATAGCGAAACGATTCCAGTTAATTTTTTCGGGGTGTCTGGAAACGTTTCCAGATAAAGAGGAGGTGAATAGGCAAACCCCGAAGTGCGGAGACATATTTAAGGAGGTTAGGTAGAAATGCAGCAACGGACAGCTTTCGTCCTGAGTTTAGTTTTGGCATTAGTATTGAGCATGACAGCCTTCGCAGCACCTCTAGAGCACGAAGGATCCCTAGAATTCTACTGGGATAAAGGCTCCCAACTGACCCACAGTGAATGGGCGAAACTTAAGTACGATCTGCGCAAGGACTTCGGTTACGGTTTCTCTGCTGGCCTGAGCATTTCCATGAGCCCAAGTGATACAGGTGGCCAATTCACTCACGAGTGGGACGGCTGGGCAAACATGGACTTCGGCCACACTTTTGTCTCTCTCAGCTCCTGGCAAGAGTTCACCGGTGCCAACTTCCTCATGGCTGATGGCAATAAGCTGAAGGGCGGCCCTGGCGCGATCGTTGACTTCAAACAGTTGGACAACGTTGCTATCCAGGCTCACATCGGCAACTACTGGAACAGTGAAAAGGAATCGGTAGATGGCGAAGAGGGCGAAGAGGGCCACTGGATCCAAGGGATGACCTATACATACGGAGCAAAAGCCACCTATGATGCCGGTGACTACCAAGTGGGCCTTGGGGTGCAGGGCTGGTGGCCTGAGCACGAAGATCTGTTAATGGGCGGGTTCCTTTTCGGAAGCACCACCTTGGCTGATGGCCTGACACTAGAGGCTGAAGCGGCGTATCGCACCGATCTGGAAGACTGGCGCTATGATCCAGACTGGAATTACTGGTATGTAGGTGAATACCACACCGGTAAAGCCTTCACTGCTCAAGCAAGCTACGCGAAGGATACTCTCAACGCAACGCTGTTGGCTGCCTACAAGGATCCCTTCTTCCTGATGAAGAGCTGGGACGATCCTCAGACAGCTCGGGATCACTACTTCATGAAGGAATGGAGCGGTGTCCTGTTGGCCCTGGACGTGGAGGAAGAAGTCATTCCTTACCTGACTCTGAACGGCTCCGTGGATGTCCTTCTCGGCGTAGAAGACCCCCGGGATGATTCAAACACTGCGAAAGACTATGACATCACCACTTACGGCTTCTCTGGCAAGGCCAGCTACCGGGCTTCACTGGGTTCCACCGTTTCTGCTTGGTATAACCAGTACCTGAGCAAAGTGGTGGGCGTAGGCTATGACACTTGGGATTGGTCTTTGGAGGCTGAATATGACCTCACCAACAAGCTAATCACTCTTGGAGCTGAGTACACATTTGTGGATGGTTTCACCGCTGGTGCCACCATCGAGAAGCCTATCGAGGGCGACTTCTGGTACGGTGCGCACCTCAAGATCGAACTCTAAAGATAGGAGGATGAGCTTTGATGCGTAGAATCCTTGGTTTTGCGGTTCTGTTCTGCATGTTGGTTGCTTTTTCCGGCGTGGGCATGGCCGCACCCCGTATCCTGTTGATTGCCAAGCCTGACCAGACCATGGTGTTGGCAGACTATCTCCGCCCTGAGTTTGACGTGGAGATCGCGAACGAACCTGATGTGATGGACAGCTATTCAGACTATGCTAATGTTGAAACACTTGCACAGTTTGATGGGATCATGTTGGGTGAACTGGTAATGGGTGCTGGCTTTAACGGGTCAGCAGTCATGGATCCAGCGGTCCAGGAAGCCATTAAAGCTGCGGTAGCCCAGGGAACAGGCTTTGTCCATATCGGCGGCTGGTGCTCTTACCAAGGGGGCAACGCTGATTGGTCAGGCATGTGGCACGGCACTCCCATTGACGAGATCCTGCCTGTGAAGATCTCCAACAGCTGGGACACCAACGATGACGGCGTGGACATTCCCCGCCTGAATGATGCTCGCCACCCCATCGCGGACGGACTTGATTGGCGAGGCTTGCAGCGCTTTGGCGGATACAACAAAGTAACCGCTAAGGACGGCGCCGAAATCGTACTGTCTGATCCCCGTTCCAAGCTTCCTCTCATCGTAGTAGGAACCTATGGCGAGGGCACCACTGTTGCCTTTGCTGGTGGCTTGGCTGGCGGTTGGGACGCAGATATGATCAAGTGGAAGGACTTCCCACAACTCTGGCGGAACATCGCTGCGTTTATCGCAAACTAGTTTCCCCCACAGAAACGGCAGTTGCCCATCAGGGCACTGCCGTTTTTTCGCGGGTCTTTAGCTTGGAGCTAGCGGTTCTCTATGGCCGACTCTAAAGCATCAATGATGGCCCTGGCAGTGGGTGGGCAGCCAGGAACACTGGAGGTAAAGCCACGGGCGCAGTTTCCGATTCCTAAGCCCCTCCCTTCCTTGCCTTTGAAACCCTGTCCAATGAAGATGCTGTTTGGCGGCCTTTTCCCCTGTTCCTTTAGGCGGTACAAAGCATGCATGAGGGAGCCAACACAGGCAGAGCAAGCCTCTGCTTCCGTAAAGTGCAGCTTGAGGGCGTCAGCAGTCTGGCTCGGAGCAAACAGGCTTTGGCGGCCTTCATTAAGCTCTTCCACCTCGCAATAAGTATTTCCAACCCCGAGCTCCGCAGCCATCGTAATGTAGGGGACGTCTTCCGGCCCTAGTCCAAGGAGGGATGCACAATAGCTGTCTACTGCCACCGGGTCGGTTCCCACTATCACGCGGTGCATGTGCACAGGGGTGCCCCCCTCTTCGAAAGTGAGATCTCCGATGATGCCATCCACCACCACAAGATGCTGGGGGAGGGCTTTGTTTAGGGCGGCGATTGGCCTGTGTAGGCCTAAGGAGTGGTAACGGCGCTTTTCCCGGTCAGGGATGCAGCCCTTGAGGTTCTTCAGCGCGCAGGTGAGGCGGGTTTGACAGTGGGCTTTGAGCACCGGGACGTTGATGAGGCAGTCTACATCGAGGGCACTGCGGCAGATCTCAAGCTGAAGGCCGCCTTGCTCTGCGGTGACCGTGCGGTCCTTCTTAAGGTCGATAAGCTCCACCTGGTAGCGCTGGGCCAGTACTTCGTAGCCGCAGATGCGAAAGGCTCTCGTGGTGGAATCACCTAACCAGGAGCTTTCCATTATCTTGATTTTGTGACAGCCATGGTCTTTGAGGAAGGTGATTATCCCTTCAACGACACTGGGATCGGTGGTAGCCCCTGAATGGGAAGGCCGGGCCAACACCAAGTTTGGCTTGATGCCGTAAGTACGGTGGGGATCAAGGGCTAGTTCCCAGCGGCGGTGGGCGAGGGCTTGCCGCACCATGTCCTTGCCGTCACTGCCGTAGATCACTGTGATGGGCAATGGTTTTACTCCTTTCTCAGTTGCGTGATTGCTGCGTTTGGTGATTATTTCGGCTGGTAGAGGATGGATCCTCCTAGCGGAGGGGAGAGCCTTCATGTCAGTAAATAAGAAAAATGTTATTTCGTCCCTTTCCTTAGGAGGAATTCATACATGGAAGGAGAATGTTAAAAACATTCTATCAGAGTTTACAACGTGATATATCAGATATGGTATATAAGATATCTATGGAGATTATTCACAGATAGGAAGTCCGCTATGATGAAGATCATGAAAAAAAGCATTACAGATCAGATGTTCAGCGTCCTCAAGGAAGAGATCGTTAGGCAGCGGATCAAGGCAGGGGAGCAAATCAACCCGCGCCAGATCGCCGAGGAGCATGGTGTGAGCGTTATGCCTGTCCGGGATGCCTTGACCAGGCTGGCAAGCTTCGGGCTTGTGACGATCCGGCCCCGGGTGGGCTTTTTTGCCCGGGAGTTCACCCCGACCGAAGTACGTGAGATATTTGAGGTTCGCCGCCTCCATGAAATGTACTGCATGGAGCGCTACTTCCACCAAATCGACATCGCTCAATTGGAGCAGATAGCGGAAGCTATGGACTCCTTCGAGTCCAACCCGTCCCGGGAGGCCTTTGACTCCATTGATGAAGCCTTGCATGATCTCTTGATCGCAGCGTCTCAAAACCGCTTCCTGATGGAAACGTACAACCATGTAAAGGACCTCATTATTCTCATCCGCCACTTAGACCTAGGCCGGATAGACTACTCTCACGCGGAACACAGGCAGATTGTGGACGCAATTCGTAAGGGGGATAAGGCCCTTTCCCTTACATATCTCAAGCAGCATCTCGACAGCGTGCGAGATTCGACCCTGGACAGCATCACTGTGGAAGAGAGCTTGGCCTAAGAGCGATCAGGTAAAGGAGAAAGCTTTATGCTGGAAGTCTGTAGCCAGGATGCCCCAATTAGCTGGGAAGATGCATACGCCTTACTGCAGCAGTTTGCAAGTTCGCTGGATGGAACTATCAAGAAAGTGCTCCTCATCCCCCCAGATTATACCCGCAAGCACTCGGGAGCGGGGAAGATTACCGCGCTGCTGTATAAACTCTTGGGAAGCCGGGAGATCGATGTGCTGCCTGCTTTGGGCACCCACAGCCCCATGACTGAGGCGGAGTTTAGTGACATGTTTGGCCCCGAGATCCCTTTGAGCCGCATGCTTGTGCACAACTGGAGGAAGGACACTGTGGCTTTGGGTACAGCCTCCCCAGGTTTTGTGGAGGAAGTATCAGAGGGATGGGTGCGCTTTCCCATTAGTGTATCCATCAGCAAAATACTTGTGGAAGGCAGCTACGATTTGATCATATCCATTGGCCAGGTGGTTCCCCACGAAGTGGTGGGGATGGCCAACTACAACAAAAACATCTTTGTGGGCTGCGGCGGGCCCGACATGATAAACAAGTCTCACTACCTAGGTGCGGCCTATGGATTGGAGAGGATCCTTGGCAGGGCAGAGACGCCGGTACGGAGAGTTTACGACTATGCCCAGGCAGAGTTCCTCGGGGGTATCCCCATCGTCTATGTTCTCAACGTAAACTCAACCGGGGTCAACCCAGGTACAGGCTTAACTGATTTGCACGGGATCTTTATCGGCCAGGATCGGGGGGCATTCGAAAAGGCCGCAGCCCTCAGCCAGAAGCTCAACATAACTTTTCTGAAAGAGCCTCTCCAGGAGGCCGTTGTTTACCTGGATGAGCACGAGTTTAAGACCACGTGGCTTGGCTGCAAGGCCATCTATCGGACCCGTTTAGCAATGGCGGATGGGGGACGGCTCGTGATCATCGCACCTGGCCTAGTTCGCTTTGGGGAAGACGCCGTAATCGATGGGCTGATCCGTAAATACGGCTATGCTGGGCGGGAGAGTATTCTAGCCTGGACTGAAGCCCAAGAAGATCTGCAGGAGAACCTCTCAGCTGCGGCTCATCTCATCCACGGATCGGTGGACGGCCGCTTTGAGGTTGTGGTGGCTTCGCAGCACATGAGTAAGGAAGAGATCGAAGGCGTTAACTTCAGCTACATGGCTCTCCAGGAGGCACTGCATAGGTATCCAGTACATGAGTGGCAGCAGGGGTTCGTGGACGAGGCTGAAGGAGGCGTGTACTACATCAACAACCCCGCAACGGGCCTGTGGGTTGCGGAGGAGAAGTGGAGCTAAAGAGAGGTGGTGCCGTGGAGAAGGCTTGGTGATGATTGGCCCTAGTTCTTCTTAGATCTCTGAGTACAGATTAAGGAGGCTTATCCATGAGAAAACTTCTTGTTCTGAGTTTAGTAGTCGTGTTGGCTTTGGCGGCCTTTGGGCCGAGTGCATTTGCGGCGAAGTACACTCTCCGGTTTAACCATGTGCTGGGGCCAAACCACCCCTATCATGCGGGCTTGGAGAAGTGGGCCGAAAGGGTAAAAGAACGGACAAACGGTGAGCTGGAGATCTTGGTGTTCCATAGTGCTCAGCTCGGTGTAGAGGAAGACATCCTCGAGCAGATGCGCCAAGGTGTACCTGTGGGGCAGAACACAGACTCAGCCCGCATGGGTAACTATATCCCTGAGATCGCTGTCATGAACGCTCCTTACTTCGTGGACAGCATTGAAGAAGTGATTAAGGTCAATGACCTGCCCGTTGTTCAGGAATGGAAACAGCGCCTTGCTGATGAGTTTGGTTTCCAAGTGCTCTCCATCCAATGGGTACAGGGCTTCCGGCACTTTATGACCAACAAGCCCATCAGCAAACCAGCAGACCTTGCCGGACAGCGCATCCGTACTGCACCTGCCCCGATTTGGCAAGAATCGGTCCGGGCTCTGGGCGCAACGCCTATCGCGATGAATTTTGGTGAGATGTACACGGCGATCCAACAGGGTGCCATTGAAGGTGCGGAGCTCGTCTATGACAACATCTTCGACCAGAGCCTCCATGAGGTCCTGGACTACGTGAACGAGACAGGCCACTTCCTCTTGATTAACTTCGAAGTGATCAGCGCGCAGTGGTTCAAGAGCTTACCGGAAGAGTATCAGAAGATCCTCGTAGAAGAATGCGACCGGGCTGGCCTGGAAGTCTCCTACCAGATCCAAGAGAATACCGAAGCTTTGAAGAAGCGTGTTGCTGAGGCAGGCATGACAATTCACACCGACATCGACATTGCAGCCTTCAAGGAGGCTGGCCTTGCAGCTTACGAGAAGATGGGCCTTCTTGAGGTGCGTGATATGATCTATGAACAGCTCGGTAAGGTAAACTAGTTTCTTCGCCCAGCCCAACCTTCGCCTTAGGTGAAGGTTGGGCTCTGAAACCATCCCCGTGGTGAGGTGAACGCTGTGGATTTCTTGAAAAAGGCTTACAAGTTCATCATTGAGTGGGAAGAGCGGCTGGCCGGCATCACTTTGGTGGCTAGCGTGTTAGTGGTCATGGCTGGGGCTGTGGGGAGAATCATCGGCTATCCACTGGGATGGTCCATGGACATGGCCACGTTTCTCTTTGCCTGGACCGTCTTTTTCGCGGCTGATGCCGCATGGCGGGACAACAAACACGTCAGCCTAGATATCTTGGTGCGGCTGCTTCCCAAGAGAGCTCAGCTCATCGTGCACATGTGTAACCATGTGATCATTGGTATCTTTTTGGCCTTATTGATCCGCTATGGAATTAGTATGTCCTGGATTACGCGTTTCCGCACGTATCAGGGCATTCCTGGCTTCAGTTACACCTGGGCCACAATTACTGTTCCCATTGGCAGCACCCTGCTTCTCATTACCGCCGTACTCAAGCTGAGAGACTTGATAGCTGAGTATAGGGCTGCCAGGGCGGATACTGTTGATCCGAAGCAGTCAATCCAAGGTTAAGGAGAGAAGACCATGACTCTGGTTCTGATTCTTTTCTTCGTGTTCTTGCTTGCAGGTATGCCTGTTGCCTTTGCCATCGGCATCGCTGGCTTTGCCTTTTTCCTGCAGGAGAGTTACTTGCCCCTCACAATGCCGGTGCAGCTAATCCTCTCAGAGACGCAGGCTTTTGCATTGCTGGCTATTCCGATGTTTGTGTTTGCGGGCAATCTCATGAATGAGACTGGGATTACCAAACGTCTGATGGAGTTTGCCTCAGTGCTCACTGGACACATGCACGGTGGGATCGCCCAAGTGAGTGTGGTGCTCAGTACCTTGATGGGGGGAGTTTCGGGATCCGCTATTGCCGACGCTTCCATGCAATCACGTATCCTTGGGCCATCCATGACGGCCCGGGGATATGCCCGGGGTTACTCTGCTGCGGTAAACGGCTTTACCGGGCTCATAACCATTGCTATCCCTCCTTCCATTGGGCTTGTCCTCTACGGAAGCATCGGGGAAGTTTCAGTGGGTCGGCTCCTCGCCGGCGGTATGGTGCCGGGTTTGCTCATGGCTCTTGCATTCGGGACTACAGTGAGTATTACGGCGCGCAAAAAGGGCTATATGCCAGAGCGGGAGAAGAGAGCACCGGCGAAGGATGTTGGCCGGACCTTCATGAGCAGTATCTGGGCCATGTTGTTCCCTATCTTCCTCCTTGTGACCCTCCGGGGCGGCCTCTTGGTCCCGTCTGAAGCGGGAGCAATGGCCGCGGTTTACGCAGTGGTAGTGGGCGCCTTGATCTACCGAGAAATGGATTGGAAAGGATTCTGGCGTGCTACGAAGGCTTCCGTGGGCGATACAGGGACCATTATGCTCCTCATAGCCCTTTCTGCCTTGGTTAGCTATGCGATTAAGTGGGAGATGATCCCCCAAACTCTTTCTGGGTTCTTGTTGGGGATTAGCGATAATCCCACCGTGATCACGGCGGTCATCTTGTTGTTCTTGTTGTTCTTCGGGATGTTCATGGATTCGACCGTGATGATCCTCTTACTCACCTCTATACTAGTCCCTGTGATTAAGACACTAGGGATCAACCCTGTGTTCTTTGGGGTTGTCATGGTCCTTTCCTGTGCCATTGGCCTCTTGACCCCGCCTGTGGGCATCTCCATGTACTCTGTCTGTTCCATCATGGAGTGCTCCGTAGGTGAGTACCTCAGGGAAGGTTGGCCGTTCTTGGTGGCTGTACTGCTTGTGGTGGTGCTCCTAGTGCTGTTTCCCCAGTTGGTGCTGTTCTTGCCCAACTTGCTCTTTGGCTGATCCAGTTTGAGAGGAGGCTTAGTATGAGTGTCAAAGTAGCACTGGTAACTGGCGGTGTGGCTGGGATCGGCGAAGCTATCGCCTTAGGCCTGGCGGATGATGGCTACAAGGTTGTTGTGTGTGACATAAACCAGGAACGGGGCCAGGCCGTTGAGGAACGCAACCCTGGCAAGCTGGTTTTCAGGAAATGCAATGTAGCTGATGAAGAGAGCGTGCAGGCACTCGTCCGAGGCGTTGTGGAGGAGTTTGGGCGCATTGATGTGCTGGTGAACAACGCGGGGATCATCCGCAGGCGGCACTCTGAAGAGATTAGTGTAGCTGATTGGGACATTGTCTTTACTGTAAACGTTCGTGGTGCGTTCCTGCTCTGTAAGTACGTTGCAGAGGTTATGAAGCAGCAAGGCACAGGCCGGATCGTGAACATCTCCTCAGTCGCGGCCAAGCTGGGGGACATCACCTCCGCTCCGGGCTATGGGCCCTCTAAGGCTGCCATGGACGGTTTGACCAAAACCTTCGCGAGGGAACTGGCCCCTTACGGCATTACGGTGAACGGGGTAGCCCCCCACGCCATTGAAACGGATATGAGCGCGCAGTGGTCGCCGGAAAGGCGGGCAGCGATTATCGATGCTATTCCCCTGAAGCGCCTGGGCCAGCCCCAAGATGTAGCTGCTTGTGTGCGCTTTCTAGTCTCGGAAGGTGCAGGCTTCATCACCGGCGAAATAATAGATGTCAACGGAGGATTCTTGATGGATTGACGCCGCAGGGTTGTGGACCCTGGTGTGCAGCATAGAAGCAGGTGATGCCACTTGAATGTTATCGGTCTCGAGGTAAGCACCTCCGCGGCTAAGTGCGCCCTTTATTCCGCACGGGAGGGAGTTATCGATTCTATCGAGATCCCTTTCCAGCGGGATGTGACGGATAAGATTACCCAGGATCCTGAGGGTATGGTGGCCGTTGCCCTGAAGGCCCTAAAGAGCGTAGCGGGGCGGAACCAAAGGGACATCGCGGCCATTGGGCTGGTTGGTACGTGGCACAGCCTGTTACTGCTAGATAAGGACAGGCGTCCCCTCAGGCCCATCAGCATGTGGGCAGATCTCAGTGCCACCCCAACGGTGGCAGCACTAAAGCAAGACCAGAAGTTTGTGCAGGACTGCTACCAGAGAACCGGCTGCATGGTCCACGCGATGTACCCTGCGTACAAGTTCTACCATCTGGTTAGGACGAACCCTGAGTTGGCTGAGGAGGTGTGTTATCTATCGTCCCAGGTGGAATACTTGTTCCAAGTGCTCACGGGCGGTCAAGCAGCCTCCCGCTGTACCGCTTCAGGAACGGGTTTGCTCAACATCCATACGCTAGATTGGGACGAACGGCTCCTGGACCTCGTGGGCCTGCGCAGGGATCAGCTGAGTGACCTTGAGGAAGTGTTTCACCACCGCGGGCTGCAGGAATCCATTGCCCGAGAGGTGGGCCTTAAAGCAGGCACCCCAGTCACAGTGGGGGGCGCGGACGGCGCCATGAATCAGGTAGCCATCGGCGGCGCACGCCAAGGGGTCATGTCCTTCTCTGTGGGTACCAGCGGCGCCATGCGCATGGCTGTGGATGCCCCTAAGCTTCCCCAAGAGCCATCCACATGGTGCTACTACCTCTACGATGGCCAGCGCTTGGCAGGGGCCGCCACCAACGGGGCCACTAACTGCATTGATTGGTACCTAGACCGGTGCGGGCACCGTTCCCGCCGTTACGATGATTTCGACCGGGCCGCTGCGGAGGTGGATGTGGAATCTGCACCCATATTTCTGCCTTTCATCTATGGCGAACGGTGCCCCGGTTGGGACGAGAACCGTCCCGGGGGATTTGTGGGGCTGAAATCCAGCCATGGGCCTCCAGAAATGTACTACGCAATCCTGGAAGGGGTGCTGTTTAACCTCTACCAGTGCTACACCATTCTAACTGAAGTGGCCGATGTCCCGGAGCGCATCCTCGTTTCAGGGGGCATCATGCATTCCCCTTTCTGGCTCCAGTTGGCCTGCGACCTCTTGGGCAGGGAACTGTGGACAACGGGGACGAAGAATGACTCCACAATGGGAGCGGTCTTGGTGGCTCTGGCCAGCATCAACGGCGGCTTGGACGGGGAGCGTTATGTCCATCCTAGGATCATATGCTCGCCATCTTCACCAGAAAAAGCAAGCCAGTACCGGAGGCGGTACGAGAAGTATCTCGAGTTCTACCACGCAACGCAAGGGATCATCTAACTGGAAGGGGAGGCAAGCAGCCTCCCCTTAGCGTCTTTCTGTGCGGAAGCTTACCGTCTTTGCGTACCCATCTTCATCCACGAGATACAGTATGTGAGAGCCCGGTTCCAAGGACACTGCCTGATGGTGGATGCCCCTGGTCTGGCCGAGGTATGTTCCGTCCAGGTACCAGAATAGACCCTTCCCTTGGCTGGCGTGGACAGCCTCAAGCTTAATCTGCTGGTACTGGCCATCAGCGCCCCGGGGGATGAAAAGCAAGCTGGAGGGTTGGGGATACGTGATGCTGATGGGGTTTTCCCCAGCCAGGGCCGGACAATCGGGGTTATGGGGTGGGAGGACGTACTGCCTAGCCGCACCGCCCAAGTGGCGCGCGATCTCAAGGGGATAAACCACTTTCTGGATTGTCTTCACGTCCTGCCGATCCCAGCAGAGGGAGCAGACCATCATGCGCTCATCCCCAGTAACAAAGAGGGTGCGCTCATAGGGTGAATAGCGCAGTGGTTTGGCGGAGGCTGGGGCTTGTGCACGGGCGGTGTTCTGAGCCACTCCCTGAAGGCGGTAGCCCGTGGCAGGGGAGACGCTCACTTCAACCAAGTCTGCCTCAGGTCTGGCAAACCACAGGCCGTATGGATCCTTGGGCAGCCTGTTGAACACTTGGAACAGAAGGGGGCCTGCAGAGTCCACGCCTGTAAGGCCCGATACGCTGCCTCCAGAAAAGTTCCCCACCCAGACCGCGATAGTCCACTGGGGCGAGACCCCAACGGCCCAGGCATCGCGGCTTCCGTAGCTTGTCCCGGTTTTCCATGCCAGGGGGGAACTGGAAGGGTATGCCCGCCAGTTCCCCTCTAGCCCAGGCCGGCGCACATCTTTAAGGATGTCAAGGACGAGGTAAGCCGCCCCTGGGGAGATGAGCTGTTTTTCCCTATTTCCTGCGGCGCCTGGGAGGACGTGGATATCCCAAGACCTGCCCATAGTACCCAAACCCCGGTAGAGACAGGCCAATTCCCACAGGCTGCTTTCCGAACTGCCCAAAATCAGGGACAGGCCGTACTCATGGGGCTGGCGGGTTAACCTTGAACCTGCTTTTGTGAGAAAGGAGTAGAAGTTCTCAACGCCATACTCGCTAAGGAGGTGCACAGCGGGAGCGTTCAAGGAACGGGTCAAGGCCTCCCGCACCCTCACCACTCCAGCAAAACTACCATCCGCGTTATGGGGAGTAAAGCCTCCGTAGCTAGTGGGGATATCTGGAAGGACGCTCTCTGGTACGATTAGGCCTTCATCCATGGCAAGGGCATAAAGGAATGGCTTGAGGATGGAGCCGCTAGAACGCTTCATTTGCACTCCGTCCACCATGCCCGCCCGTTCCTTATCGAAGTAGTCATGGGAGGCCACATATGCCTTAACTGCGCCGGTGGCAGTGTCCGCGATGAGTACCGCGCCGTTCTCTACACCGTGACGTGCTAGGCCCCCGATGTGGGCCTTTAACAGCACGGTTGCCAGGTCTTGGATGTCTTTATCGATAGTTGTGCGGATAATGGTGTCTGAGGAGTTCCTAGCGAGGCGCTCCGCCAGGTGAGGTGCGGAGAGGGGGAAGGCATGCTGCCCCTGGGGCACGGGCTCTGCCACTGCCAGGCTGTAGGTGGCTTCATCGATGTGGCCAGCCTGGTGCAGGGCGAGGAGGAGACCATCCCGCTTTCTCCTCAGCCCTTCGGGGTTTTGCTTGGGATTGATGTGCCCTGGGTTGTTAGGGAGCACTGCCAGCGTTGCCGCCTCAGCCCAGCTGAGCTTTCCTGGTTCCTTTCCGAAGTAGCGCAGGGAAGCGGTGCGGTATCCGATGATGTTGCCGCCGTAGGGCGCGTGCATGAGGTATGCTTTGAGGATCTCGTCCTTGCTGTAGGAAAGTTCAATGGCCACCGCTTGGGTCATCTCCAACAGCTTGTTCCTCACAGTCCGTTCCTTGGGGCGCATCAACCGGGCCACCTGCATGGTAATGGTGCTTGCGCCACTGATCCGCCCACCATGGCGGATGTTTTGGTACACTGCACGGAGTACGGCCAAGGGATCGACCCCAAGATGGCTTTCAAAACGCTTGTCTTCGAAAGTGATGACCGCTATCTTGAGCTTCTCAGGGATAGGGCTGCCGTCATCAGGGAGAATCCACTGCTCTTGACTGTTTAGGAAGGCGCGCAGTATAGCACCGTGTTCATCCAAGACCACGGTGCTGTAATCAGTAGTGAAGAGGGGACTAGGGAGAGTCACACAGGCATAAGCAACTGCCGCGATCATTGTCCCCACTAAGAGGGCAATAAGGGCTGCGGGAGCAGCCCATTTCTTCCTGCAGAGCCTTGCCTTCATCGTGGTAATACCTCTACGATCCGCCCTCTTGTGACCACTTTATAGTCATTGTTATACATGGCCTCCAGGAGGGTGGGGGGTAGGTAGAACTTGCCCACGGTTACTGCATTGATCTTCACCATGAAGTCGTAGCTGTAGTAAGGTGCTTTGTCAAAGAACCACATGATCCGATCATCCCGGATGTCCACATAATCTTCCAGTCCTAGGAAGTACTCCATGGCCCAATCCGGGAGGCCTTCTGTGGAGAGCCGGGGGTTCTCGATCTCCCAACCCGCGGGGAGGATCTGTACCAAGGCTACCTCGTCGATGTACTCCCAGTCTTCTTGGGCCACTCGGAAAACCATGTAGAAGCTGTCGCCCTGCCGCAGCCGGGAAATGTCAACGGGCTCGCCCGCGGCGTTGAAGTACCCGGTCCTAAGGGCCAACCCCTGCTGGACTGGTGCGAGGTCGTCCCGCTTGGGTATACCCTCCCATTCGAGAGTGACAAAGAGCGGCACCTCGCTGGTGTTTTCGAAGTACACCACAGCTTCTCCCGCAGGGAGAGGCACTATTCCTACCACATCGCTGATGGCTAGCTCCTGATGAAGGCTGTCTGTGACAAGCCGCCCGCTGATCCCAGGGCTATCTGCTTTTACAGCCGCGATGTACTTGGTTAAAGCCATGAGGGAGTAGGCAGTGGCCTGGGTGGAGTACCACTCATTTGACGAGATGGCTCGGGCAATTACATCGTAAAGGGCTGCTCCTTTGTTGTAGTCACCGATCAGGGTTAAGACGTGCAAGATCACCGCCCGGTCTCGCAAGGTGGAGCCGAAGGTGTCCCCAAACTCGAAGTAATCAGGGACACGGAGATCTGCCGTTGCTAAGATCTCATCCCTAATCTGCCCATATCCCAGGAGGTGGTAAGCTCCTGCCAGAAGATACTTCCCAGGATTGCCTAAGTTCTCTAGCTCGCTCTCACGCATGTAGTTCATGGCACTGAGCTCTGGACGTCCGGCTAAGGCTAAGAGGTAGAGTCGATAGGCCCTCGTGAGCGTATTGCCCAGGTTTTCCCTTGCCGCCTGCTGCTGGTACTGTGCCCACATCTCCAACATGTTCCGGGGGATGTGGTAGCCTTTCGCCCGTGCCTCTAAGAGGAAGTGGCCCGCGTAGTTAGTGGACCAGTAATCCGCTGTGGATTGGTTGGGCCAATAGGAGAAGCCCCCACTCCCGAGTTGGTATTCCCTGAAGGCTTGAATGGCTGCGTTGATGTTCTCGTCAATGTCCTGCAGCTCTTCCGAGGTTGGGTTAAACACTTCAGGCAGGTAGAGCTGGGGGAACACCGTGGATGTCACCTGTTCGAGGCACCCGTAGGGATAGCGGATGAGCCACTTCAGGCGGTGATTGATGTTGAGTCCCCGGAAAGCAGAGACCGTAAGCTGCAGGGACTCGGTTCCCGGCACTCCTTCCCGTGGAGGGAAAAGCACAAGTGACTCACCGGGATTCGCCAGGCGTTCGTCGCTGAAGTAGATCACTGGGTTATAGGGCCGGACAGCCAGTTCGGTCTCACTGATATTGCTGTATTGGAAAGCAGGGGAATGGGCCGAGACAGTGATCTGGGCAGTGCCGATAGCACCTTGAGCTTCTAGGTCAAACCGGATCTCTTGGCTTTCCGCCTTGCTGAAGTCCAGAGTGAACTCCGTGGGGCCCGACACAGCGATGGGCCCTGTCACATCAAGAGTTACCAGAACCTCGCCCACGCCTTCTTCCAGGGCAAACACGGTCACGGGTACCACAAACTGGTCCTCAGGGCCCACAACTCGGGGCAGAGTGGGGAGGACCATGACCGGGGACTTTACAGCGACTCTCTGTTCGCCGCTGCCGTAGCGCCCCTGGTGAGCTCCTACTGCCATCACTCGCAGGCTCCCGATATAGTTGGGAACCTCTAGCGTAACCTCTGCTGAGCCCGATTCATCGGTCTTGAAGGGGCCCTTAAAGATGCTTACCGGTTCAAAACGCTTGGCATCGTCAGCGCCAACCCGCTGCTCTCGGTAATCTGCCTCCATCCCGCCCCCCACGGACAGCGTGTTGTGCATGTATCCGTAGTAGAGATCGATGACATCGGAGAAGTTATCGTACGTCTTGGTCAAAAGGCGCTGTTTAGCGAAGAAGTGATCCCACGGCTCAGGGGTTTCAAATCCAGTGATGTCCAGAATACCTTCATCGACCACGGCCAAGGTAAATTGTGCAGGGCTTCCATCGGAAGTCTGAACCTTTACCGTGAACTCCTCTTCAGGCCGCACTGCCTCTGGGGCGTTAATCTGGAAGGAGAACTTCGTGCCCTCGCTTATTACATAAAGAGGCACCACTCCGTACACCCTGAGGGGGAGGTCATTGTCCTTTTGGTCAAAGGGCTGGTAGGCCATTACCGATAGATACGCGTTGGGGATGCACCTTTCGTCCACAGGAACGGCGAAAGTGGACTCTGTACCAGTCAGCTCCTCCCAGCTTTGGTAGAGGATCTGCCCTTCTTTTTCTAGGGTGATCAACGCTCGCCCCTGGGCTGGGGTGTTCAAAGTTACCAGGGCTGTCTCGCCAGGATAGTATGAAGGCCGATCAAGTTTCAGGTTGACGATATCCGCTGTGCGCGGTTCGTAGCTGCCCCCAAACCAATAGGAGCGGAAGAAGTACCCCGCGCTATGCCCTCCTTGTGGGTCCTTTACCTCAACAAGGATCTCTCCGTAGTCTGCTAAGGTGTGCCGAAGGTAGGCCACCCCCTCCTCGTTAGTGGACACTTTGCCCTGCTCCAAGATGACCGTTTCCCCGTTGCTCTTGTAGTGCCGTCTAAAATCTGCTTGGCTGTCATACTCCCACCACCAGTAATAGCGGTAGCGGTAGATGGTGTATTCTAGCTCGGAGTTGGGAATGGGCTCACCACTGCTGGTAACATGGACGATGTGGAAGCCAGCTTGATCTCCCATGCCCATTTCTGAGCCGCCATCGGGCATTATCCCCACGTAGCTGGGATAAACCTCGATGGGAAGGAAAGCAGTTGCTGGTACAAAGCGGCCGCCGCTTTCGTAGACCTTGGTATCAATGCGGAGGCGCAAAGCGCTGGGAATGCCATCCACGTTGGGGACCTCTACTCGCATGGTGTACTCACCCGCATCGTCTAAGGCATCGCGGATCGCTGCAGTTTCCATGCGAGGGAAGTTAATGCTCTCATTTCCGAACACAAAGCCCTGATACCGGGAGAAGCTTACATCTACTGGTTCGATTACGGCAGTGGTTTCGTGAGTGAGCCCGCTAGCAGGGGCTCCAAAGAGGTATTCGGACTTAATGGCCATGTCCACGTACTCATCATTAGGGCCAAGCTGTGCGGCAGACGCCTCAAGCTGTACCCGGATGCGGTAGGGCACAATGGTCTCCACCCTGACAGGGTGAGTGAACAGCCGGCCACCGATGTCCAATACCACTTCCCAGGTACCCGTGGGGGAACTGGGGTCAGTGGCAACGGTTGCCGCATAGAAGCCGTCTTCGCTTCTTGTTAAGACCTCCTCGTGAACCAAGCGTCCCAAGGGGTTATAGAGATAGAGGGTAATGGGATGATTTTCGGGAAATGTGTGCTCGTCATTGCGGACGATCGCCCCTAGATGGATGGGATCGCCGGGACGGTAGACACCTCGCTCAGTATAGATGAAGGCATCGATTCCATCCTGCCGCTGCACTCCGCCGATGTCAAAGAGAGAGTTGTTCAGCTGCGAAGAGGAGAGGGAGAGGATGGCATAACCGCTGTCTGCGTTCACCTCAATGTACCGAGCGTGGCTGTTTGTTTTTAGCACGGCCCAGCCAGAATCATTGGTTTCTGCCCTGTCCAGCACTTTGCCGCTGCCGTCTTTGAGCATGACTTCTGCACCAGGGAGTAAATCAGTTGTGAGCAGATCGGTGAGGAACACATGCATCTCCCCAAGGAGTTCCTTCGCGGTGATGCCGATATTGCTCACCAGGACATGCTTTACTGCCTGTCCACGGGCCGCGGTGTAGCTGCTGATGTCATACCAGTCGTACTCTTCCGGGAAGTATAGCGCGTGGTTTTCATCAAAACTCAGCTGGACGATGTAAAGGCCCCCATTATCAGTGAGCACATCGGCCAAGTCTAGTTCAGAGTAGACCCACTTGTTCATCTCTCGGCCAATGTTAATGATGGAGTCCACTAAGACTTCGCCGTAACGCTGGAAGCCGTAGCGGTTGTAGGCACTGAAGGATGAACTCTGGGGATAGTAGGAGTTTTCTTCGAAGAATTCTATCAGGTTGGCCTGGGGAACCCGTTTTACCTGGAGGCGGATACGCTCTACATTCATGGTGCGGAAGGCGATTTTCTGGTTGCTGCTGGTGGTCATGAACATACCCGAGTTCACAAACTCCACTGCGGGCTTCCGATCGGAGATCTGTACTTCCCAGAAAAGCTCTGTTTGCTCAGAGAGCTTTTGCCCGGAAACGCTCTCAATTCCGGGGAAGAGGCGGAGGCTGTACTTCTCGCCTGGGCGGAACTCCCCTGTGACAACCAGGCTGTTCCCCTCCACGGCAACCCCGTACCTCATGGTGGGTAGAATGCTCATGTAACCGGCGTAATCCTTAGCTTCTTTGAGGGGTTCGGTGAAGATCAGGCGCAGCTGAGAGAAGTCCCCCACCCGTTCCTCTTCGATACGCTCTACCGCGAGGGGCTCCATGAGGGCAGGAAGGACAAACTGGCGGGCAACGTCCTTTTCAAGGCTAAGGGGGCCACCTTCGAGAGTGATGGTAACCTTCCGCTCGGTGTGGGACAGGCGCTCTAGCTCCGCGGACTTTGCTGTGAAGCTGTATCCGTCCGCAGTTTCCACAGCAAACTCCAGGGGCTGTCCATCTAATGTAAGCTGAAGGGCGCTGCTGAGCACCTCGAGGCTGACCTTTTGCCCAAACTCCAAGGTGCTGGTGAAATACACCTGGTCTAGCTGGCCTTGTTGGGTGGGGACAAAGGCACCATCTAGTGCCACTAGTTCTTGACCAGGCGTTTCAAACTGGAATCCCACTGATGCGGCCGCAGCCCGCTTACCCTCAGGCAGCAGTTTGGCGTGATCCAATACAGCCTGGTACTGGGCTTTGCTGTATAGGGGTTGGTCGGGCTCAAATACTAGAGTGCGGGAATCCTGCCAATAGGTTTTCCCCTTGATTTCTGGCGAAAAACTGAAAACATCAACTGGCAGTGCCTTGCGGTACAGGTCTTCAGTGACCTGAGCGTCCTTGTACCGCACCGCGATCAACGTGTGGGCATCGATCGTGCCCGAGGTCAAGTGGGTGATCTCCAAGCTGTCACCTGACAACTGGAACCCTGGCTGGTTTGGCTGTTCACAGCCTGCAACGAGTACGAGCAGTCCCAAAAGGAACACTAGTGAACCTATTTTCCCCCAACGCGCTCCCATCTCCGTGCCCCCTTCAGTGGTGGTGCTAATTACTTCCACTAAGGGGGCGGAGATCCTGCCGCTGCCACAAGGTTGTAAGGAGCGGGTTAATTTACTGCAGGTGGGCCATTTTCGTATTATAATAGATGGGAATCCCCATAGGAGAGTTGTGAAAGGAGACAGCAGTTTGAGCGCACAAGACAGAATCAAAGTACTGTTGGATACTGACATTGGCTCTGATATTGATGATGCGGTGTGCCTGGCATATCTGCTCAGCCAGCCGCGCTGCGATCTGTTGGGTATCACTACCGTTTCCGGCGAGCCCCAGAGGCGGGCCATGCTCGCGGATGCACTGTGCCGTGCATTCGGGCGGGAAGGGATTCCCATCCACAGCGGTGCAGCCAACCCCCTGTTAGGCGTGCAGCGGCAGCCCAAAGCGCAGCAAGCAGCAGTTTTGGATAGGTGGGAACACAGGCGTGACTTTCCCGCAGATACCGCGGTGGACTTCCTCCGGGAAACCATTCGAAAGTACCCGGGAGAGATCACTTTGCTCACCATTGGGCCTCTCACTAACATCGCCGCACTTTTTGCCGTGGACCCGGAGATTCCCAAGCTTCTGAAGTCTCTGGTTATGATGATCGGCACCTTTGGCTACAAGAAACTCAACACCTTTGTGGAGTGGAACGCCTATCTTGACCCCACAGCTGCGGCTATGGTATACCAAAATCCCCACATCAGCAGTGTCTCAGTGGGTTTAGACGTGACAACCCAGTGCACCTTCTCCGCTGTAGAGTCCCGGCTTCGTTTTCAGGGTGGAGCCCTGGACTTGATCGCAGATGCCGCGGAGGTGTGGTTCAAACAGAGTGAGCTCCTCACATTCCACGACCCCCTCGCTGCAGTGTCCATCTTTAGGCCTGAAGTGATGGAGTATGAGACAGGGACTGTGGCAGTAGAATTGCAGAGCAGCACCCTTGCGGGGATGACTAACTTTGGGGAAGACCCCTGCGGACGGCACAAGGTTGCCGCGCGCGTTACTCCTGATGCTTTCTTCAGAGAATATTTTGCTGTTGTCTCTGGTAAGGCACAGTCGTAGGAGTTCCTAAGAAGAGACTAACATATATGGTGCGTATTTGGCGGGCTGATGCTCGCCCTTTTTTTGTCTCCGCCATGCCTGGGATTTTCAAACTTAAAAGGACCTATATAAACAAAAATGAACATTATGTTGTGGACATGTGCTGACCACCGAGTGTGCTCAGAACGGCGATTTGACGGCAATTCCCCTGTATTAGCTGGTTATTCGATTTTTGGTTACAATTGTTTGACGATACCTGTCGCTTGTGCTATGATGTAACCAAACTGAACACAAAAAAACATATTCGCGTCCAAAACTCCTGATTTGGATCGTGAATAAGGAGGTGGTACGGGGAAGTCTCCAGTAGGAATTGGGCAGTAAGAAGATCATCAACAAGAAGGAGGTAGTTTGAGGACGATGAAACGAGTGGCTTTTTTGGCGGTGTTGGCCGCTGCTGTGATGCTGTTGGCATTTAGCTTTGGTGTCGCGGCGAAAGAGACCATTACCATCCGGGCATGGACAGTTGGCCCTGATACGCCCGCGTTCCACCGGGCCGAGAACTTGGTTACTGCAGGAGAGCGCCTCAATCAGATGCTGGAAGCCGTTGGTGCCGACATCCGTGTTGAGGTGGATGCAGACTTCTGGACAGACGATTGGGACAGCTTCCGCCGCCGGGTTATCCTGGCAAGTGAAGAAGGGGATCCCAATGTTGTTCCTGATATCTTCGTATCTAGCCACCTGGACATCCCCGTATGGGCATCCTCTGGCTGGCTTGAGCCCCTAGATGAGCTTATTGCACCCTATTGGGAATCTACCTATGAAGACTTCTTCCCGCATCTGTGGGATTCCGTGACCTACAATGGCAAGGTCTGGGGCGTGCCTCAGGACATTGAGGTGCGGATGGTGTTCTATCGGAAAGACCACCTCCAGGCATTAGGCTGGACTGAAGAAGAGATTGCAGACCTGGCCAGAAGGGTAGAGGAGAAAGAGTTCCTCCTGTCTGATCTCGTAGCCCTTGCGAGGGAGATGCGGGATGCTGGCTTGGTGGACTATCCGATCGTCCACCGGCCAACCTCCGGCCCTGACTTCTTCCAGTTCGTCGTAGCTTTCGGCGGCGACTATTACGATGCTGAAGCTGACAAGCTCGTGATTGATCGGGCAGCCTTAGAAGCAACGCTGAAGTTCTTCGCGGATAACGCCAACGAAGGCCTCACCCCTGATGGCATGACCACCTGGCCGTGGCCTGCGGTTCACCGGGCAATCGCCATCGAAGGAACTGCTGGCATGCAGATCACCGGTGGCATGTGGTTCTGGGCAGAGTGGCAGCGTGATTTCGGCATCACCGAAGACGAACTTTGGGAGAACCTCACCTGGACTTTGATTCCTGCTGGAAACGAACAGGGGCGGCCTAATCAGCTTGGCCACCCACTGGCGTACATGGTCACTGCTCCTTCTCGCCACAAGGAGCTGGCAGCTCTACTGATTACCCTTGCGTCGGAAGTTGATCTCAACACCCGCCATGCGCTCGAAGCTGCTAAGCTGGCTATTCGGCGCTCGCAGACAGCGTTCCCACGCTTCACCGAGAGCGAGTACCTGGCTGAGGCCGCGAAGTTGGTGCCTCATCAGATCTTCAGTGCCGCCCATGCAGCGTTCGGACGCTACACCTCTGCCTTGCATGAGGCCGTTGGCGGTGTGGAGACAGGTGCTCTAACACCTGCTCAAGGTGTAGACCTGATTATCCAGAGGGTGACCCAGGCGGTTGGAGATGATGTAATTATCCGGTAAGAAAATCAGCAGAGTGAGGGGCTGCGGCTGCACGCCCCTCACTTGCAGGAATGCGAGGTGAAGAACGTGAAGAGACGGGGCTACGGTATGGTCTTTTTGCTGCTGCTCCCCGCATTATTGATTATCCTAGCCTTTTACGTAGTTCCAGCGGTGCTCACAGGCACCATGAGCCTGACAAACATGGACCACCGCTTGAGCTGGAACTTCGTTGGCCTGCAGAATTACAAACAGATGCTCCAGGATACGATCCTCAGCCGGGTCTTCTGGAACACAATTGTGTATGTCTTTGGCACCCTTTTGTGCTTCAATGTCACCTTTGGCCTTTTGCTTGCCTTGGCTACTTCGTACATCGCGGAGCGGCAGGGTGAACGGACCAGCATGTTTTTTAGGGCACTCTGGCTTCTTCCCCGGTTCACGCCGCCCATTGTCTACGGTGTGATCTGGTTGTGGATCTTGGACCCGACCCGCAACGGCCTGCTCAACGGCGTGCTCGACTTCTTTGGCGGAAAACCGGTGAGCTGGATCAGCAAGTACCCTGTACAGGTCATTGTTCTGACCAATGGCGTCATCGGAGCATCCTTCGGCATGATTCTCTTCTATTCGGCAATCACGTCCATCTCGAAGGAGTATAACTGGGCTGCTGCGGTAGACGGTGCTGGCTGGCTGCAGCGCATTCGCTATGTAACGCTGCCGCTGATTCGCTGGCCCTTGATGTTCGTTACAGCTTACCAGACACTGTCGCTGCTCACATCATATGAGTACATCCTGATTATCACTGGCGGAGGGCCGTTTTACAGGACGACGGTATGGTCGCTGTACGCTTACAACGAGGCATTCGGCGGTTACTATGCTTCCTACCGCTTCGGCTATGCGACAGCTCTTACACTCGTGCTTGTAGTCATCAGCATGGTTGCGTCGATCATTTATTGGCGTGTATTCCGCTTCCGTGAAATGATGTCAGAACCGAAGATCGAGGTGATATAGATGGCGCAGCTCAAGACGGAACGTGCCCAGCTTTCCCGTTTTAGCCCGGAGAGGCTCAGGGTCGAGGCTAGGAAGGAAAAGAGCAAGGACCGTGCCTTGACGGTGTTCATTTATGCCTTTCTGATCGTGGCCTCGCTGCCCATCATCTTAGGCTACGGGTGGCTGCTGCTCAACTCTTTCAGCGAGACCTTGGCTTACGGCGTCTTGCCCAAGGGGTGGACTATCAAGAACTTCCGGTTCCTGTGGGAATTGCCGTCCCGATACTACCCTGATCTATGGAGGACCACCTGGAACACGCTCCTTCTTGCAGTGGGCATGACCGTGATCATGATCCTCATCGCTACACCCGCCGCCTACGTGATTTCCAGGATGAAGTTTCCAGGTCGCAGTATGATGCTGGCTATGACTTTAATCCTGCACTCCTTCCCTGGAGTAACGCTGCTTATTTCCCTGTATTACGTGCTGCGCAGCCTCAATCTTCTAAACAGCATTGTAGGCGTTTTCCTGGTGAAGGCGGGGCTGATGCTCCCCTTGGGAATCTGGATCATGAAGGGCTTTTTCGACAATGTTTCTTGGGACGTGGAGATGTCAGGGCTTGTGGACGGGGCATCACGATTGCAGACACTCTACAAGATCGTCTTGCCCCAAGTGAAGCCGGGCATCGCTGCCATGGCCATCTTCTCCTTCATCAACGGCTGGTCCGAGTATATCTACGTAATTACCTTCATCCAGAAGAAGGAGAGCTGGACACTGTCCAGTTACGTAAACTCCATTATCGGCGACTTCCAGTTCATAGATTATGGCCTGCTGTCAGCGACGGCTCTGTTTTATATCCTGCCCGTGCTGTTGTTCTTCATCTTCACGCAAAAATATCTCATGACAGTCACCGTTGGTGGCACGAAAGGATGATTCATCGTGGCGGCTGTTATTCTGAAGAATATCACCAAGGCGTTCGGCTCTGTTATCGCAGTTAACGATGTGACCCTGGAGATCCCCGATGGGAAGGTAACGGCACTCCTGGGGCCAAGCGGCTGCGGCAAGACCACCATGCTCTTGATGCTTGCCGGGATCTACCAGCCTACCAAAGGGGAGATCTACTTCGATGAGGTCATGGTGAACGGCATCCCGCCGAAACTTCGGAACGTGGGCCTAGTGTTCCAAAGCTATGCGTTGTATCCCCATATGACAGTATACGACAACATCGCCTTCCCCCTGAAGCTCAAAAAGGTTCCCAAGGATGAGATTAGGGCGCGGGTCCAGGAAATAGCAAAGATCGTGCAAATCGATGACCTGTTGCAGCGCAAGCCAGGGCAGATCTCCGGTGGACAGCAGCAGCGGGTTGCCCTTTGCCGGGCGCTGGTAAAGAATCCTGACCTACTCCTCTTGGATGAACCTCTCAGCAACCTTGATGCCCGGCTCAGGATCGAGACCCGGGCGGAAATCAAGCGGATTCAGCAAGAACTAGGGATTACCACCATTCTGGTTACCCATGACCAAGTGGAAGCTGTTACCATGGCTGACCACGTGGCCGTAATGCGCAAGGGAGTAATCCAACAGTACAGCACTCCCGAAGACCTGCTGCTCAAACCCGCCAACATGTTTGTGGCATCGTTTATCGGTGATCCCCCTATGAATTTGCTGGAGACAGAGGTAACCTCTCATGAAGGACGCCCTGTGTTCCGCTGCGGGGCTGAACTGCATATTCCCATCCCGCCCCAGGTTGCAGTATCTCTGGAACAGCGCCGGGCCAAGGAGTTCATCTTGGGGATTCGCCCTGAGCACCTAGAAATCTTGGACGAACGACAGGAGCTTGCCTTTAGAGGAACGGTCTCAATGGTGGAGCTCCTCGGCCGGGATAAACTTGTGGACTTTAGGTTTGGCGACGTGGCCATTCGGGCTCTGGTGCCCGCGGAAGTGAACATCCACGAAGGAGAAGAAAAGTGGGTTCGTCCCCAGCCTCACCGCATCCACCTCTTTGACAAAGAGGAGCGCAGAGCGGTCCGTTTCGCAGGCTAGGAGGGTAAGAAGTGATTCAGGGAATTGGAATTAATGCTGACTCAAACCGCACCGATGGCAACCTCGCAGTCCTCCGGGAAGACCTGGCAAAGTTCCAAGAGGCTGGTTTCGACTACGTTGAGATCGCGGCTCACAGCTTGGATGTGATCATCCACGGCGAGCTCATCCCAAACAGGCTTAGGGAAGTAAGCAAGCTCGTGAAGGCCTATGGCCTGAAGTATACACTCCACGGCCCGGATCCAACGAATCTTATGGATCCGGAGTACGGGAGCTTGCATGAGAAAGTGCTCCGTGCATCCCTGGACCTGGCTGGGGAGCTTGAAGCCAGTGTCCTGGTCTACCACTGCGGACATGTGCCTCGGCGCTTTGGAGAGGCCACTTGGGATCGCATTTTGGAGCGGAAAAAGTGGGAGCAAGAATCCCTCGTTCGCCTGGGGGACCGGGCCCAGGAGCTGGGAGTTACCATCTGTGTGGAAAACGCTCTGTATACGCCTGGTGACTACAGTCCTGAAGATGAGTTTTCCGCTGCTCGGGTCGACCAGCTTATCGCTCACATAGCGGAAATCGGCCACCCAAACGTCAAGATTTGCTTAGACGTTGGGCATGCCCACATTTCTGCCAACGTTTTGGGATTTGACTTAGCCACCGCCGTGCGGAAAGCTAAGCCTTACATTAGGCACCTGCATATCCACGATAACTTCGGCCTTTTCGAGCCTATCGCACACACAAGCAACATCAACCGGCTTCCCTTCGGTTTCGGTGATCTGCACCTGGCGCCAGGGGACGGGAATATTCCATACCACCTCCTGAATGCAGATCTCCGAGACTGCGCGGCAGTGGCTTTAGTGGAGCTGAACCCTAGGTATCAGAATCTGGAGAAGCTCCGCTCCATTGTGGAAAACCTCAGAGGATGTTTGCTCTAGGCACTGCTTACCTCCAGTGCGGAGCCCCCAGCAGCAATTGGCTGGGGGTTTTGCTGTTCGTAGCATTCTCCCGATACTCCTTAAGGGCATATACGCTATCCGGAGCCATAGTAAAATTTGTTTACTTCGCAGGGGGATTAGGGAAGGAATTTGAACACCTGCGTTGAACACTTCTAGCAGGTACATGCTGGAGGGATGGCTGTGGAGATTGTTGTGTGTATCAAACAGGTTCCGGAAACGCGGGATGTGGGGGTGGACCAAGAAACAGGCGTGCTCCTCCGGGAAGGAGTAGTGAGTATCCTCAATCCCTTTGATCTATATGCACTGGAAGCGGGCATCCGCTTGAAGGAGCGGTACGGCGGCCGGGTTACGGTGATTTCCATGGGCCCGCCCCAGGCGGAAGCAGTCATACGGGAAGCCTACATGATGGGGGCGGACCGCGGTTTTCTTCTGACGGACCGGGCTTTTGCTGGTGCAGACACCCTCGCAACAGCTTTGGCCTTGGCCGCGGGCATCGAGAAGATCGGGACGTACGACATAATCATCTGCGGCCTGCAAACCACAGATGGAGATACGGCCCAGGTGGGTCCGGGTATCGCGGAGATCCTGGGCCTGCCTCACGAATCTAACGTCCTCTCAGTTGGGGGCCTCGTGGAAGGCAGGCTCCATTTGGTGCGAGACGGAGGGGCCACAGTTGATACGGTGGCAGTTGGACTGCCCTGCTTGATTACGGTGTCCAAGGCCATTGGCGAACCTCGCCTGCTATCCTACCGGCGGAAGTTGGCCATGGCTGAGGCGGAGGTCGTCCACTGGGCGGCCCAGGATTTGGGTAAAGATGTGGGGATGTTCGGCTTGAAGGGGTCGCCCACACAGGTAGAGCGGATCTTTGCCCCTGAGGGGCTTGCTGGCCAAGAGATCTGGGAGGGAAGCCCCGAGGAGCTCCAGGCGAGGCTTGGGGAGAAGCTCAGAAAACTGAAGTTTGTGGGGGGAGATGGGCTGTGATCGAAATTAACCACGGCAAGTGCACTCTATGTGAAGCCTGTATCGCTGCCTGTCCCTTTGCTGCGCTGATGCGCCAAGGGAACCGGATCGTCGTCCTTGAGAGCTGCAGGCTGTGCAAGATTTGCGTTAAGCGCTGCCCAGAAGGGGCTATCTTTGTCGCGGGGGAAGGGGAGGAGCAGCTCGACTCAAGGGCTCATTGGCGGGGAGTAATGGTTGTGGCAGAGTGGACCGCCGCGGGTCTTCACCCCGTCACCTTTGAGCTGGTGGGTAAAGGTAGAGAGCTCGCTGACGAGCTCGGCGAAAAGCTTTACTGCGTGGTGGTGGGGAGCGGAATCGATCAGGCCTGCCGCGAGATTGTGGAGTACGGGGTAGACCATTGCTTGGCCTATGACCACCCCGAACTGGAAGTAATGCGGATTGAGCCTTACACCAGTGCCATCGCCAATGCCATTGAGCGGGTGAACCCTGGGATAGTGCTCCTTGCCGCGACCCCTATGGGACGGGCTTTGGCCCCCCGGGTAGCGGTGCGTTTCCGCACCGGCTTGACGGCAGATTGCACCCGTTTGGAAGTGAGGGGAGATGGGGAATTGGTACAGATCCGGCCTGCCTTTGGAGGCAACATCATGGCTCAGATCATAACCCCCAAGCGCCGCCCCCAAATGGCCACGGTGCGCTACAAGGTGATGGAGCGGGCCGTCCCTCAGCGCATGCCTGGGGCTAGGGTGGAGCACTGTCAGCTTAATTCCGAAGAGCTCCGATCCAGGGTGACGGTGATCAAGTCGGAGAAGAAGCCGCCCCAAACCAGCCTGGCCGATGCAGAGGTAGTGGTGGCTGCTGGGCGCGGCGTGCGGAGCAAGGCGGACCTAGCTATGCTGGAGGAACTAGCAGAACTCCTCGGTGGCCAGCTGGGAGTAACCCGCCCCTTGGTGGAAGCAGGTTGGGCAGGCCACACTCGACAGATCGGGCTCAGCGGCAGGACTATCCGGCCCAAACTCCTGATTACTGCAGGCATCTCTGGCGCAGTGCAGTTCACCGCTGGAGTAACTGGTGCCGAGCTGATCGTCGCGATCAACAGCGATCCCAGTGCACCGATTTTCCGCACGGCCCACTACGGGCTCGTGGGCGATCTTTACCCAATCGTACAGGGGCTGATCCAGGATCTGAAAGGAGGCACAGACGGTGCAGTACTCGCCCATAACAGCTGATGACATTTCCCACCTTCGACAGATATGCGGTGATGACTGGGTAATGTGGGGGGAGGACATCAGTCCCGATTACTACCACGACGAGCTCTCCCTTGAGGGGCGGCCTCCTGAGGCTGTGGCCCGCCCAGGAAGCGCCACGGAGGTCGCGGAGATCATGGCCTACTGCTGGGAACGGAACATTCCAGTCACTCCCCGGGGGGCAGGGACTGGGCTGTGCGGAGGTGCAGTGGCCCTCTATGGCGGCGTCGTACTTGTCACAGACCGGATGAACCGTATCCTCGAGATTGACGAGGAGAATCTTATGGCGGTGGTTGAGCCTGGTGTACTGTTGATGGATTTTCAAAAGGCGGTAGAAGGTGTGGGGCTGTTTTATCCACCGGATCCTGGTGAAAAGACCGCCACCATAGGCGGAAACGTCAGCACTAACGCTGGGGGCATGCGAGCCGTTAAGTACGGCGTTACTAGGGATTGGGTCCTGGGGTTGGAGGCCGTACTGCCTAACGGGCAAATCATTAACTGCGGCGGGAAAGTGGTGAAGAACAGCTCAGGCTACAGCCTGACTGATCTACTGATCGGCTCCGAGGGTACCCTCGCGGTAATTACCAAGATTACCGTGAAGCTCTTGCCGCTGCCGCGACGGCAGGTGAGCCTTCTTGTACCCTTTACCGGACTCGAAGAAGCGGTGGCTGCGGTCCCTAAGATCTTGAGCAGCGGTGAGGTCCCCGCGGCACTGGAGTTTTTCCAGCGGGAGATCATTCAGGCGGCCGAGAAGTACCTGGGCAGAACGTTCCCTCATTCTACAGCTCCTGCATACCTTCTCCTCACGTTCCTAGGAAACGATCTAGGTGAGTTGGAGCGGGCCTATGAGGTTGTGGCGGAAGTATGCTTAGCTCAGGGGGCAATGGACGTCCTCATCGCCAATACTGCTGACCGCCAAGGGGGGGTTGTGGGAGTGCCGCGGCGCCTTTTTGGAGGCCATTAAGGGTATGGGTGAACTGGACGAGGTAGATGTGGTGGTGCCCCCCAGCCGTATCGCAGAGCTAGTGAGCTTCACTGAAGCCTTAGCGAAAGAATACGATCTCCCCATTCTTAGCTTCGGGCACGCGGGAGATGGTAACCTCCACGTTTACATTCTCCGGGGTGAGCGCTCCCGGGAAGAATGGCTGGTACTTATGGAGCAAGCTATGGAGAGGATCTATGCCAAGGCCAAAGAGCTTACGGGGCAGGTTTCTGGGGAACACGGCATTGGGTTTGCCAAGAGGGAGTATTTGGCAGAGTCTTTGGGCCCCGAGCAGTTGGACCTGCTTAAGGCAATAAAGGCATCCTTTGATCCGAAACACATCCTCAACCCCGGGAAGGTCGTGTTGGCATAGGCGCTGTCCCAAGAAGTTCTGGTTCTTTGGGAGGAGAAGGGGCAAAAGAGTAGAATAGTTCTTAGGTAATAATTGGCGTTTGGAGAGTGTTTCATGAGAAAAGTGTTTTACCTGGCCCTAGGGTTTGTTGGCCTGGCCCTAACGGTTGTAGGAGCGATTGTGCCCCTTTTGCCCGCATTTCCCTTCGTAGTCTTGACAGTCTTCGGCTTCGGCAAGGGCTCGGAGCGGCTGCATCAGTGGTTTCTCTCCACCAAGCTCTACAAGGAGAATTTCGAGAGTTACCTTAAGGGGAGAGGTATGACCCTTAAGGCCAAACTCCGCCTGATTGCCAGCGTAACCTTGACCATCAGTATTGGCTGCTACATGCTGGGACCCATGTTACTGGGACACCTTATTCTCCTCACCGTGTGGCTTGGGCATCTGTTTTACTTCCTGTTTAAGGTGAGGACGATCCGGGAAGCGCGGTAATTTTTGATGCATCCAAGCTTTACATCTGCTGTAAAGTGTGGTACCGTAAGTATGTGAATTGAATATGTGATATGCGACTCATATAAGCCTGCAAATTTGGTGCAGGAGTTTCTACGTGGCAACCTATATTGCCTACGCTATGAGTGCTAACGAAGCGCGTACACAAGGGGTGAAGGCGTCGCCTTGTGGATCTTACAGCTTGTCGAGCACTCGACAGCTGTTTTTTTATTTCCAGTTTTGGGGGACTTAGGAACCAGTTCCTATTCTTGTATAGCAGTTACAAACTAGAGGATGGAGGAGTAAAGATGGAGAATTTTTTCAAACTGAAGGAGAATGGTACTAACGTCCGTACCGAGGTGATTGCCGGGCTTACAACGTTCTTTGCCATGGCGTACATCATCATGGTCAACCCCGACATACTGTCTCTCTCTGGTATGCCCTGGGGCGCGGTGTTCCTCTCCACAATCATCGCTTCTATCATCGGTACACTTGTCATGGGCCTTTTCGCTAATGTTCCCTATGCGCAGGCTCCTGGCATGGGCCTCAATGCATTCTTTGTGTTTACGGTTGTTTTCAGTTTGGGCTTTACATGGCAGGAAGCCCTGGCAATGGTGTTTGTCTGCGGCATAATCAACATCGTGATTACCGCTACCCGCATTCGGAAGCTGATCATCAAGTCCATCCCTGAAGGCCTGCAAAATGCCATCGGCGGCGGCATCGGTATTTTCATCGCCTACATCGGCATCAAGAATGCTGGCTTGCTAAGCTTCGATGCAGGCATCCCTGAACTGGTTCCCCTAAATCACCCCAGCGTTCTGCTTACCCTGTTCGGCCTGGCCTTGACGGTGATTCTGCTCATCAACAACGTCAAAGGCGCAATCATGATCGGTATCGTGGTCACAACCCTGCTGGGGATCCCCTTTGGCGTCACCCAGGTTGGCTCCACCGTTGGTTTGGGACAAGCTGTCTCTGAATTGAAGACCACTATCTTTGCAGCCTTTGGCAATCCAGGGCTTGTGTCGTTGTTCAGCGACCCGGCGAAGATCCCCTTGGTGCTCATGACCATCTTTGCGTTCAGTCTGTCTGACACCTTTGACACCATCGGCACCTTCATCGGTACCGGCCGGAAGACAGGCATCTTCTCCGAAGAAGACCAGCGGTCTTTGGAGACAAGCTCAGGCTTTAAGTCGAAGATGGACAGGGCCCTGTTTGCTGATGCTACAGCCACCTCCATCGGTGCTATCTTCGGTACCTCCAATACCACCACCTATGTTGAGAGTGCAGCTGGGATCGGCGCAGGTGGGCGCACCGGGCTCACTAGCGTGGTAGTGGCGGTCATGTTCTTCTTGAGTGCATTCTTTGCACCGCTGGTAAGCGCTGTGCCTTCCGCTGCAACCTCACCGGCCTTGATCGTGGTAGGCATCATGATGCTGTCTGCCTTCGCTGAGATTAACTGGACCGATTTCGAAGAAGCAGTACCAGCCTTCTTTGCCGGCGTGTTCATGGCGCTGTGCTACAGCATCTCCTATGGTATCGCTGCGGGCTTTGTCTTCTACTGCTTGGTTAAGATCATGAAGGGGAAAGCCCAGGAGATTCATCCCATCCTGGCTGTTTCCACCATCTTGTTTATCATCAACTTCGTAATCTTGGCGATCATCTAGGCTCCGCAGAGGGCCAGCAAAGCAAAACACCACCGCCTTTCACACGGCGGTGGTGTTTTATTTACGGCAGTTCGATTTCCAGGCCCACGGGGCAGTGATCGCTGCCCATTATATCGTCGTAGATGTAGGCGTCGATTAGCCTGTCCCGGAGAGCGTTCGAGGCGAGGAAGAAGTCAATCCGCCAGCCAATGTTCCGTTCCCGAGACTTGGCGAAATATGCCCACCAAGTGTATACATCAGCTTTGTCTGGGTAGAAGTGGCGGAACGTATCTATGAACCCCGCCTCAAGCAGTAAAGAGAATTTTTCCCGCTCTTCATCGGTGAAACCCGCGTTCTTACGGTTCGCTTCCGGGCGGGCAATGTCAATTTCCTGATGAGCCACATTGAGGTCGCCGCAGATGATAACCGGCTTAGCCTTGTTCAAGCCAGAAATGTAACTGCGAAAGGCATCTTCCCACGCAATGCGGTAATCTAGCCTGGCAAGCCCCCTCTGGGAGTTGGGGGTGTAAACGGTCACCAGGAAGAAGTTGTCGTACTCAAGGGTAATCAGGCGCCCTTCTTGGTCGTGTTCAGGGATTCCGAGCCCCTTTTCCACGGCGAGCGGTGCGTGTTTTGTGAAAACGGCCGTACCTGAGTAGCCCTTCTTTTCTGCGCTGTTCCAATACTGTTCATAGCCAGGCAAGTCCAGCTCGATTTGCCCCTCCTGGAGCTTGGTTTCTTGGACACAGAAAAAGTCTGCATCCATTTCGCGAAAGAAGTCGAGGAACCCCTTGTTAACGCAAGCTCGCAGGCCGTTCACATTCCATGATATAAACCGCAAATAATCCCCTCCTGAAATAATACCTCCATCACTGGTAAGCAGATTCTTCGCCATCCACGGCCCAGACCCCTTCCGGCGCATTACAGCCCTCCGGACAGTGTAGAATAATAACGATCGGGAAGGAGGCAATCCATGGGGTACGGGTTACTAATACTCGCGCTGCTGTTTGTCTCAGGTTTTTTCTCTGGAGCTGAGACAGCCCTCATGTCTCTCAGCGGGATCCGGGTAAGGAATATGGTGGGGAAGGGTGTCCCCAAAGCGGAGCTAGTCCAAGCCTTGCAGAAAGACCCGGGACGCCTCTTGGCCACTCTCCTCATTGGAAACAATGTAGTCAACATTGCCAGCTCCAGCTTGACAACGCTCCTCTTCGTAGGATTGCTGGGAGGCACATACGGTGCTCCTGTTGCTGTCGTGGTAACCACCCTGCTTGTCCTGGCGGTGGGGGAGATCATCCCCAAGACTTGGGCAAACGCTGCCCCGGAAAAATGGGCTCTCTGGGCGGCAAGGCCCATACGGTTGTGCATGACAGTGTTTTCGCCTCTGGCAGCGGCCTTTGCGTGGCTGACCCGCATTGCCCTCAAGGCAGTGGGAGACGGGGGAAAACACAGCGGCCTTGTGACGAAAGATGAAATCAAGACGGTGATCAGCTTAGGGCACACTGAGGGGGTCCTTGCTCCAGAGGAGCGGGACATGCTGGCTAGTATCTTTGAGTTCCGGGATACACTGGTGCGGGAGATCATGGTCCCCAGGGTAGATATGTTCGCATTGGAGCAAAGCCTGACCGCTGTGGAGGCAGCGGCGGCAGTCGTAGAGCGACGCTATTCGCGCGTACCTGTCTACGCCGGCAGTTTGGACAACATCGTAGGCGTTATCCACACCAAGGATCTCTTAGAAAAAGTCCTGGATGATCCGGGGGTACCTCTAAAGAGCATCATGCGCCCGGTAACCTTTGTCCCCGAAGGAGCGGCTATCGCGAAGCTTTTTCAGCGCATGCAAGGGGAGCGGGTTTCCTTGGCGGTTGTCTTGGACGAGTACGGCGTAACGCAGGGGCTCGTCACCATTGAGGATATCGTGGAAGAGATCGTCGGTGAAATCATCGATGAGTACGATGAGTCACACCAAGCCATTCAAGCTTTGGATGAGGAAGCTAGCCTTGTGGAAGGCAGCCTGGCGGTGGAAGTTGTTAACCGGGAACTAGGCCTTAGCCTACCCACGAACACAGCTGATACCGTGGGCGGCTTTGTCTTCTGTGTTTTAGGGCGCTTGCCTGGAGTGGGGGACAAGATCCGTCACAACGGGTGGGAACTAACGGTGGCGGAGATGGAAAGGCGGCGCATCAAGAGTGTCAAGCTAAGGCGGATAGGCGAGGATAGGTAAGAAAGCCCAGGAATCTCTCCTGGGTTTTTTCATACGAACACTCTGGAACGCTGTCTGTTAATCAACGTGGCTGCCACAATCAAGGAGTCCAAAATGCCCATCTGGGCAATACGCACTGCCCCGGCCTCAGCTCCAATCGCAGTTCGAGCAACCCTAGTGCAGAGGGAGATATCGCTTTCCTTGGCCAATGGGGAGGCGGGGTCATTGGTGATCCCAACGGTAATTGCATGATGAGCTTTGGCAATCTTGACCGCTTGGATGATGCTGGGGGTTTCCCCGCTGTGGGAGAGGGCGATAACCACATCTCCCGGCTGAAGCATGCGTGCGGACCGCTCCTGGATAGTCTCGTCCACCCGGGCTGAACACTGAATTCCCGCGGTGAGGAACTGAAACGTAGCGCTCTGAGCAATGTAGCCCGATCCTCCGTGGCCGTACAACACCACATTCATCGATCTGGCGATGGCCTCTGCTGCCGCTGCGAACCCGGCCTTGTCCATGGCTTGGGAAGTGGCATCAATGGTCTGCTTGTGCAAGTAGAAAAGCTTACCCACAACCGTTCCTGGGTCGTCCCCCAGATCGATCTCTTCGTATATGGAGACATTGTCTCCTCCTGAGTTTGTGAGAAGGTCCTGAAGGATGGTGCGCTTAAAGTCGATGAACCCCTGGAAGCCCAGTTTCTTGGCAAACCTCACCACCGTGGCCTCACTGACTCCCGCGCTTATAGCCAGGTCAGAAATGGATAGGACATTGAGGTTCTGGGGATTAGCCAGGAGATAAGTTGCCACTTGTGCTTCGCTTTTGCTTAAAGAATCAAAGACACTGCGGATCAGTTGCAGAGTGTTCATAGTATTCTCCTTCGAGAGCCTTGGTTTACAATCACAATTGGACGTTGATGAAAAATTTCCTTCTCGCTCCCAGGATTCCTGTCCAAAAACTGCAAGAAGTTGAAGGAAATCCGACATTCATGGGGAAAAGTATATTCTAGCGATCAGTATTTAATGAGTTGTTATGAGGTGTTGTGATCGTGAAAAGCTTATCAAGGGGGGAGTGGCGGAAGAGAACGACAGCGTGGACCAGAACTTGTGGTTGGCTAAGCAAAGACAAAGGAGGAATACCGAATGAGAAAAAGCTTGCTCTTGATTTGCCTGCTGTCTTTGGTGCTGCTCAGCAGCACGGCTTTTGCTCAAGAAAAGGTCAACTTGGTCTTCTTAGGACGTGACGGAACTTACGAGGCAGCAATGAAGGTTGCCATAGCCGCTTATGAAAGACTTCATCCCAACGTAGACATTGAGTATCTGGGCCTGCCTTGGTCTGGCCTTCGGGAAAAGATCACTGTGGAACTGGTAGAGGGGAGAGGGGACTTTGACCTCATCATCCTCGATGATCCGTGGACCTCTGAGTTTTTGCCCGCGGGCTTCTTGGAGAACTTAGAGCCCTGGTTTGAGAGTACGGGCAAGGAACTCTCTGATGACTTCATCGAGTCCCTCTTGGCGTTGGGCCGCTGGCCGTATCCTGATGGCTCTCAATATGCACTGCCCATCGTAGGTAATGTACAGCTCTTTGCCTACCGCCGGGACCTGTTTGAAGCTCACGGCCTTGAGCATCCACCTGCAACCTGGACAGATGTGGTGGCCGCTGCTGAGAAGTTCTCAGATGAGGACACCTTCGGGGTTGTGTTCCGGGGTGCCCGGGGCAACGACATCGTTGTTAGCTTCCTGCCTATCCTGTGGGCCTTCGGCGGTGACATTATCGTCGATGGCCAATCGGGTGTAAACTCTCCTGAGTTCCTCGCTGCCCTTAAGCTGTTCTTAGAGCTGAAGAAGTATGCCCCTGGCGACGTGGATACTTA
Source organism: Peptococcaceae bacterium 1109 (assembly GCA_001028815.1). Classification (GTDB taxonomy): domain Bacteria; phylum Bacillota; class Limnochordia; order Darwinibacteriales; family Darwinibacteriaceae; genus 1109. The sequence continues at coordinate 919,066 of LDJB01000001.1, read as the reverse complement.
CCAAGCAGCACGCGTCCGGGAAATGCTCATGTCTGGCCAAGCCGCGATGGCTGTGGAAGTCTGGCCCGCTTGGGTACCGGAACTGGACGATCCTGGCGTGAGCAGCGTGGTCGGCCAGTTTGAACTGGTAAAGCATCCTGGCGAGGTTGCTGAGTCTGCGCCCATGCTCGGGCCATGGTTGGTGGGTATTAACGCACAGTCGAAGAACAAGGCCGTGGCCTTTGACTTCCTCACATTCGTGACCAGCCCTGAGATCCAGAAGATGGCTGCGGTAGAGGTAGGGAACCCGCCCACACTGGCCAGCCTCTATACGGATCCGCTGCTGGTGTCCATGTACCGCTGGTATCCTGACCAGCTCGAGGCACTGAAGAGCGGAGTGGCTCGCCCCCGTACACCGCTGTGGTCCCGGGTAGAAGACACGTTGGCTGGCTATCTCCACGAGGCTCTGGTAGGGATTCGCTCCCCCGAGGAGGCTATGGAAGCTGCCCATCAGGCAATTAGCCGGATTCTGCGGTAACTAGTCGCACTCGCCGAGGGGCCACAGGGCCCCTCGGCCCCCGTACCACACAACTGGAAAAGGAATGGTGATCATGGCAAAGACGATGTCGCCTCCAGTGGGAACGGCGGAACGAATCAGCCGCTGGCTGGAAAAGCACATGGGCTTGCTCCTCCTGCTGCCCGCAAGCTTGATTTTCCTATTCCTCACCGTCTTCCCGCTGTTTTACAACGCTTATATCTCCTTCTTTGACTACGCGTTCATCCAGCGCATTTTCGAGTTTACCGGGCTGGATAACTACCGCTTTCTGTTTGAAGATGAACTGTTCATCGGGGCCATCAAAAACACACTGCGCTTCTTAGTGACCGCCACCATTGCAGAGGTGATCGTCGGCGTTGCCATCGCGGTCCTCCTTAACGCCAGGTTGTTTGCGAAAAGGGTGGTCCTGCCCTTAACAATCCTGCCCATGATGTTCCCAACCATGGTTGTCACAGCCATTTGGGCAATCATTTATGACTATGAATACGGTTTCTTCAGCAACGCGCTGCGCTCCCTGGGCTTGGAGCCTCTGCGCTGGCTGTCTGACCCAAGGTTTGCCATGGAATCCATCGTGTTGGTGGACATCTGGCAGTGGACGCCCTTTGTGGTCCTGGTGGTACTTGCGGGGCTCCAGTCGATTCCTGACTATCTCTATGAAGCAGCGCAGCTGGACGGGGCCAGTGACTGGCATCAGTTCCGCTTCATTACCCTTCCGGTTATCGCATTCCACCTGCAGCTGGTCATCCTTCTCCGGGTGATCGATGGCTTTCGCCTGTTTGATAAGGTCTATGCTCTAACTGGCGGAGGCCCAGGGCACGCGACGGAGACCATCACCATGTACATTTTTAAGGAAGGCTTCCGCTACTTTAACCTGGGGTATGCAGCTGCAGCCTCTCTTGTTATGCTCCTGCTGATCCTCGCGGTGAGCCTTGTCTATACCAAGCGGATGTGGAGGGAAATGAGCGATGAAGCCTAAGGAAAAGAAACTGCCTCGGATCACACCCAAACTTGTTGTAACTCACGTCCTCGCCTTGATGGTTTTAGCTGTGGCGCTCTTTCCCATCTTGATCATGGTGAGCACATCCCTAAAAACCCAGATGGAGTTCATGTCACAGCGCTTAGGGCTGTGGCCTAGCACTATCACGTGGGAGCATTATTATGATGTCATTGTGGAGCGGGGCTTCTTGCGGTTTCTGGGTAACACCGCCTCAGTCTCCCTAGTCACAACGATCTTGGCCGTAGGGGCAGGCTCCATGGCTGCCTATGCCTTGACCCGCTTCCGCTTTCCTAGGAAGCTGGATGCGGTGTTCCTTGTGTGGGCATTGGTGATTCGGACTATCCCGCCGATTGTGTTGGTCATTCCCTTGTTTGTTATGTTCCGGGAACTGGGGCTGACCAACGTGCGGGTGATCTTGATCTTGGCATATCAGGTTTATACGCTGCCCCTTGCCATTTGGATGCTCATCGGCTTCTTCCGGGAAATCCCGAAGGAGTTGGAGTTTGCGGCCATGGTGGATGGAGCGTCCCGGTTTAGGGCCCTCATTCGGGTTGTTTATCCCTTGGTGATGCCAGGGCTGGCGGCCACCGCGATTTTCTGCGTAATCCAGAGTTGGAATGAGTTTACCTACGCCCTGATCTTCGCCAGAGTGCCCAGCGACTTCACAGTGCCCATCGGGATTGCCAGCTTCCTCACAGAATACAAGACGCTGTGGGGCAGCTTGACCGCAGGAGGCTTGATTTCCTCTGCGCCGCTCTTGCTGTTCACTGCAGTGGTACAGCGGCACTTACTGCGGGGCTTTGGAATGCGCGGGGTGCACTAAGACGTTACAGCAAACATGGAGGGAAGATGGTACCGTGACAACAAAGTACGATATTGTGCTGTTAGGCCATTATACCAAGGATACGATTATCTCTGCTGCAGGGAAGCGGGTTGTGGATGGCGGTGCCTTTAACTACGGTGCTAATGCGGCAGCCCGCATGGGGCTCAAGACTGCGGCGGTAACGCGCCTCGCTGAGGAAGACAGCGGCTTTTTGGATGGGCTGCGGGATCTTGGGGTGGATGTCTATGCCACCTACACGCCCTCTTCCACCTGCCTTACCCTTGAGTATCCTTCGGCAGATCCCGATGACCGGGTGCTGTATGTGAGCAGTACCGCGGGGCCTTTTACCCTCGGAGAGGTGGAGGGCCTTTCCGCGGAAGTCATGCTCATCGGCGCATCAATTAGGGGTGAAGTGCCAAAGGAAGTCATTGCGGCGGCCGAATCGCGCGTAAAACTCCTTGCCCTTGATGTGCAGGGTTTTATTCGGGTGGAAGATGGGGGACGGTTGGTGTATGCTCCCTGGCCCGAGCAGGGCGAGATCCTCAGCATGGTAGATGTCCTCAAAACCGATGCGGTGGAAGCGGAGTTCATCACAGGGGAGAAGGATATGTTCCGGGCTGCTAAGATCCTAGCAGGGTTTGGCCCGCGAGAAGTTGTCCTCACACACCGTTCTGGGATCGTACTATATACCGATGGTACCTACCTGGAGACCCAGTTTAAGCCATCTAAGTTGATCGGCCGGAGTGGCAGGGGAGATACGTGTATCGCTTCGTATGTGAGCAAACGCCTATCAGCTTCTCCCGGAGAGGCGCTGGTGTGGTCCGCCGCCCTCACCAGCTTGAAGTTGGAAGCTGAAGGCCCGTTCAAAAGGCCCATCGAGGAAGTGGAAGAGCTTATCCGGCGGGAGTATTCATAAAGCAAAAAGCGAGGCTGTTACCTAGTTAGGCAGCGGCCTCGCTTTGGTCTTTCTAGGCTGCATCTGCAGCCACAGCATCAGTTGTAAGTTTGCTCTTTAGCGTTTGCACCTGTTCGGCTGTGAGCCCAATCCCTAAAAGGTAGCTTTCTGCCGCTTTCTCCAGATCCACACCCTCTAGGTCAGCTCCCTTAGGTAGGCCTGCAACGTAACGTAGTGATTCCAGCACATTACTTTCGGCGATTTTTTCATACTGCTCTGAGCCAAACTCCACGCCGTAGTAGTTCATAAAGGTCACCATGTAGTCGTCCTTGATCTCTTGAACGGTGGCTCCAACTAGGGCTTCCAAAAGAGCGGAAACAAAGCCGGCCCGGTCTTTCCCTTCGTTACAGTGAATCAAGTAAGGGCCTTCATTGGCCATGAGAAACTCTAGGCCTTGCTTGAGTTTTGCCTGGAAGTCCTGGGAGCGGAAATCCACACCCATGTTAAGGAGCACAACCTTGCCTTGTTCATAGAGTGCTTTGTAATACGGGGAGTTAAAGCCCTCCGCGGCCAAGTACTCCTCCAGTTCGCTTTGGGAATCGGCTAGGTTAATCACGGTCTTAACGCCTGCAGCCTTAGTCAGGGAGTCCGCGTAGTAAGCACGGCCTAGCTCATCATTGATGGGGCTGCTGCTGCGGTAGTAGATGCCTGTTCCCATACGGCCTACGGCAACATTCCTGAAGTTAGCAAAGACTTCATCTGACGAATAGTCTTCCCGGTTGTTTGAACGCACCAGCTGGCGGATGAGCCATTCCCCTAAATAGGTGCCTTTTTCTGCTAGGGCGAGGATAACTGCGCTGCCAGCCTCAGCTCCGTAGGTGGCCGCGAAGTTGCCCATGTTTACGGCTACCATCACATTGGCTTCGCCATCGCCTCCAGGGCCCCGCACCAGTTCAGAACCTACGTCAACATCGCTGTAGGCAGTGACAAAGGGTGCGATCAAGGAGTTTTCGCCAACTTGGACGCTGACCAGATCACCGAACTCAAACCCTGCATCGAGCAAAGCCTGTGTCTTCAGATCCAGGGTGAGGTTGCCGTACTTATCCACCGTGACGACTGTTCCTGTGATCTGGCGGGCCTCCGCCCCGGTCCCCACCAGGCTGGCTGCTAGGGCCACTAGGAGAGCAAGACACACTGCCTTCACAAAGCGCTGCATAAACCACCAATCCTTTCTAGGTATTGCTGAAGCTCGCTATTCTGTTATTCTTCCCAGAAAGGCCCTTTTCCTTGTCGCACTACTGAGCTTGGCGGTGCCGCCCGTTCACCCCAACCCTACGAGACTGAATCTCATTGAGATTCTGGGAGATAAGGCCGTATATTTCTTCAGGAAGGGCATGCTGTTGATCCCTGGACAATCCAGCGGTGGGCACAGGGGGGAGGATGCGCAGTACGACATGGGCTGGTTCAATTCCGTTCCCATCTGGCCCCATAAGGGCCCAGGAACCGTCAATTACAAGCGGGACAATGGGCACGTTTGTGTCAGTCGCAAGCCGGAAGCTGCCCCGTTTAAACTCGCCCATGTGCGGGCCGCCGCTGATAATCCCTTCTGGATAGATGACCACGCTTGTTCCTTCAGCCAGTACCGCTTCCGCTTCCTTAATGGCTTGGTAGTTTTGCCGGAGATTGCCCCGCTCCATGTAGATTGTGGAGCCCAGCCTAAACCATTGGCTGATGACAGGGAATTTCGCCGCATTGCTGGTTGCCACAAAGGTCAAGGGGACTCTGATATGGGCAAGAATGACTGCACTGTCAAAGTGCCCTTGATGGCTGCTGATAAACACCACTGGCAGGTCGGTGGGGAGGTTCTCTTTGCCTTCCACCTTGACCTTGGCTCCCGCTAGGCGCAGTAGTAATCCAGCCAAGGCCGCCATGTATCTATGGGCAATGGTGAAGCTCACCTTCGTCAAACGGAGCTTGTCCAAGAGAGTGGCAACTCCCAAGAGGGGAAGCCCAAGGATTACATATATCCAACCCAAACCGAAAAACAGTTGTTTGCGCATGGCCTGACCTCCAAAGCGGTATGCTCCCATTTTAACTCACTCTGCCTTGTGGTGCAATTACCTTTCCGCGCAGCCTTCCCAAGGCCCCTTGGGAAAACATACATTTGAAGGAATTGATAAAAAACGTGATTGCTATCACTATCCCTATTGACACCCCTGGGGTAGGGTTATATAATTGTCTCCGGATAAACATGTTTATTCCACTCATACCACTAAGAAAAGGTGCAGAAAGGGGTCCACAATGAAGAAGTATTTTAGCTTTTTGCTCGTAGCTGTGCTCGTGCTCGGCTTGTTTGCCACTAGCGTTTTCGCGGCTGACCTGAAGGTTGGCAAGGTTGAATGGGCTGCTCACGGAACAAAGTGCTTTACCGTTGCTTTTGTTGTCCTTGATGGCGATACAATCATCCGGGCTTTCATCGATGAGTATCAGTTCCTGCCCAAGGCTGAGGCTGTTGGCGTACCTAACTCCGATGTAGAAAACGGCTTTGCTGCTGATTTCGCAAACCCTGAGCGTGTACTCGCTTCCAAGCGGCTTAACAACGACTACTACAGCAACAACATGGCTAAAGCCGGCTCCACCGTTACTATCCTTGACAACTTCATCGCTATCGAGAAGTTTGCTGAAGGCATGACCATTGCTGAACTGGAAGGCGTTCTTGCCAGCTACAGCGCCACCGAGCTGGTTGACACCGTTACAGGCGCAACCCTCGTTGACACACAAGGCTATCTCACCGCTATCCTTGAAGCCGCTAAGGCAGCTCAGTAATCATAGGCAAAAGTAAACCATGGTCCCTGCTGGTATTTTCCCGGGGGCCATGGTTTTTTTCTAGGCAGGAATCATTTCCGCCTTGGTAGAAGTGATTGGCACATATTGGTTACAGGAGGGTGAAGCAGTGGACTTCTTTGAGGTAATCAATAAACGCTACTCTGTACGCTCATTCGATCCCCGCCCTGTTGAGGAAGATAAGCTCATCAAAGTGCTGGAGGCAGGGCGGCTTGCTCCTTCCGCTGTGAATTATCAACCTCGCCGCTTTGTGGTGATCACTGATCCAGAGCTGAAGGAAGCCATCGGCCAGGCCTATCCCAGGGAGTGGTTCAAGGCCGCACCTGTGATCATTGCAGTGGTGGGTGATCACAGCGTGTCTTGGAAGCGGAAAGATGGGAAAGACCACTGTGACATTGATGTGGCCATTGCCGTTGATCACATGACCTTGGCGGCAACAGCCTTAGGGCTTGGCACCTGTTGGGTGTGTGCCTTTGATGCTGCCCACTGTGCTAAGGTGCTTCAGCTCCCCGAACACCTTGAGGTTTCGGTGCTATTGCCGTTGGGCTATCCCGCTCAAGGGGCTCAGCCTGAGAGGCGCCGGTTGGAGCTTGAGGACGTTGTGAGCTGGAATGAACTTCCTAAACCACGTTCCTGAAGGAGGCTCCTATGGAGAAGGTTATCGATCTGCGCAAATCGGTATATGATATCTGCCAGGCTCATCCCGAAGCTGTGGAGATCCTAGCGGAAGTGGGTTTTTCCGAAATAGCCAAACCAGGCATGCTGGCCACCGTGGGGCGGGTGATGACCATCCCAAAAGGGGCTCGCATGCGCGGGATTAAGCTCGATAAAATCATCGCCGCTTTTGAGCAGCGAGGGTATGAAGTCATTCAGTGAGCGGGGCAGCTGCCCGGAGCTCCACCACATCACCGTCCTTGAGGGGAGCGGTGAAGCCAACGGAGAGCCCGTTGACGGTGATCTGGCCGCCTCGGGCCAAGAACTCTGGGTCCGGCTGGTAAACTCGGAAGATGTCCGTAACGATGAAGCCAAAGCTGCGGGAATCAAACTGGATAATATCTCCCGGCTGCACTAGGTAATCAAGGGATTGGGGCGTCCCATTGACAAGTATACCTGTGACGGTAGGAGTGAGCTGAAGCGATTCGCCGTTGACCTTGATGCTGATGGGCGCAGTGGCCGCCCTGGGCAGCACTTCTCCCAAGGTGACCTGGGGTTTTCCACAGGTGATCTCCATCCCTGGGCGGAGGGTCTTGGTGTACGGGGCAGCCTCGCCGTTAATGATGAGCTTTACCGGCCGGCTTAGGGTGCGCTCTTCACCGTTTACCGTGAAGCTTAGGGTGCGGTACTGCTGCACACCTCGGGACTCGAGGAGCTCGCCCACGGTCTGAACATGGGTTATTTCGATGTTGTCCCCGTGGCCGATCTGGTAGTCAAGCCTTTGGGGAACGCCGTTAACCGTGATTTGTGGCTGGACTAATACTTCTTCGCCGTTTACGGAAACGGCAAAACAGGCTGCATCCCCATCTACCAGGTCAGCAAGGGTGGTGGGGGCCGCGGTGGTTTCATCAGGGGGCAGCACTTCTATTATGTCCCCATCCCTGACCGGAGTGGAGAGATCAGCGGGTTCGCCGTTCACCCGCACTTGGGCCGCTGCACCAGAGGTTGGCGGGAGTTCTACCGCTTTGCCTCCAATGGATACGGTGATGAACTCTCCTCCTACTGTGGTGAGATCCTCTTGGGTGTAACCAGCGTAGAGAAGGGCATTGCTCACAGTGGATGAAGGCAGCTTGAGGAATTGCAGTGCTCTGCCGTTTATGGTCGCCTTGACCAGTTCCATAGTGATGCCATCTAGGTATGAACAGCCGATGCCTATGGGAGTAACTACATCAGGCCCAGAGCGTTCCAAGTGACCCTCTACCCTCTGTAAGCTTGTGCGGTCCCGGATGCGTACGAGATTGGGGGAGAGCCCAAGATTTTCCTGGATCAGGGTGGCAAGTTCAGGTGTTTGACTGCCCCCTCCAACCAGGAGGACGCCCTTGGGGCTGCTGCCATTTAGAGCGGTAATCTGCGCAGTGATTTCTGCCGCGAGATCCTGCACGACAGGCCTGATAACGGCCATGACTTCTTCATAGTCCAGGTGGAGGGTATTGCCTAGCACATCCTCACAGGCGGCAGCTGTTCCTGGAGCCAGTAGTTGTTTAGCCTTTTCTGCCGCGGTAAAGTCTAAGAGAAAGTGCTTGGCAATCGCCTCGGTAATCCGATCTCCGCCGCATGCCACCATGCCGTACCCGGTGATGGTCCCCTCTGCGGCTACCGCAATATCAGAGGTACCTGCGCCGATATCTACCAGTGCGATGTTGAGCATGCGCATTGTGGTAGGGACCACTACATGCATGGCAGCAATAGGTTCCAGTGTGATGGAGGCGATGTCCAAGCCAGCGAGCTGCAACGCGGTGATGAGGGAGTCAATCACTACCCGCGGGAGGAAGGTGGCGATCACGTCCATTCCCGCCTCACTACCCCGATGGCCCACAAGGGAGCCGATGGGTTCCCCATCAAGGTAACTCCTGACAACGCTGCAGCCCACACAGAGGTAGTTTTCCAGGGCACTCCGGGGCGTTGAATGCGCGAGGTCTGCCATGGCGTTGGCCACAGCCTGGAGTTCCAAGACTTTTGCATCATCCAAGGTCAGGGGGTCAGCAGGGTGCAGGATGCGCTTGGCACTCCCGGCCCTTGTCTTCAGGGAGCGGCCCGCGGCGGCCACTGCAGCTCTGTGCAGGCTTATGCCGCTTGCCTTTTCCAAGTGGGCTTTAACCTGCTTGATGGTGCGTGCAACCTTCTCAATGTGGTGAATTTGGCCATCGCGCATGGCTTGGGGAAGCTGTTCCAGCATTATGCTGTGATCAATGCAATAGCTGTCATCGCACTTCCTTATGAGCAGCCCCGCAACCTTGTGGGTGCCTATATCCAAAGCGAACACTGGTCCTTGACTCATGCTGGTCACCTCACCCATGAATTCAACTCCAAGAGGGGTTTTCCTGCCCAGGCATAGAGTGTCGGAAAGGGGAACGAGATTTGTTTTTCATCGGTATCTTCGGGATTCAGCCAGGAAAAAAGGAAGTAGGCGAGGGGCAGGGGATCTGCCCCAGCTGTGAGGCCTTTGACCGCTATGTGGTTGATGAGGTGTATACTTATCTCCATTTTTTCTTTATCCCAATATGGAAGTGGAACAGGCGCTACTTCGTCCGGACGCGGTGCTGCCGGCGTACACTGGAGCTAGAAGGAGATGTGGGAAGGCGGATTGCGAGTGGAGAACGGATCCAGCTGCGCCCAGAGCATATTGTCCGGGCACAGCCGGGCGCTCAAGGAGAAGCTTGCCCTAACTGCGGCTCCGTGCTCCGCCCCGATTACAGGTTTTGCCCGCGGTGCGGCTCCCAGCTTTAGTTTTCGCTAGGATTCCATGGAGGTGATACAGTGATTTTGCGGGAAGTCTCGCTGAAATGCGGCCGGGAGTCCCTACTAGGCCAGGCATGGGTCCCCATTGGAGAACCTAAAGGGGTTGTGTGCCTTATCCACGGCCTCGGTGAACATGTTGGCCGCTACGAGCACGTCGGGAAGTTCTTTGCCAACAGCGGGTACGGGTTTATGGGAGTGGATTTGCCCGGCCACGGCCGCTCTCCCGGCCCCAGGGGACATCTTGGGAGCTTCAGGCGTATCATGGAGGTAGTGAGGGAGTCCATCAGAGAGGCTCAGCGTCAAGTGCCTGGCGCCCAGTGCTTCCTGTACGGACACAGTATGGGCGGGGGCATTGTCCTCAACTTCCTAGCGAGAGAGAACCCTTCCCTCGCGGGAACAGTTGTGACCAGCCCGTGGTTGAGGCTGGCTGTACCTGTACCGAAAGGAGCTGTGCGGGTGCTGGGCGTGATCAGTAAGATCTGGCCTGCTTTTGCCCAACCGAACAGACTCAGTAGTGCCCTCCTCAGCAAAGACCCGGAAGTGGCTGCCCGCTATGATGCAGACCCTTTGGTACACAACATGATCACTGCCCAGACTTTTGCTGAGGTCTCCCGAGCTGGGGAGTGGGTGATGGGGCATCCGGAGAAGATTAAAGGGCCTCTTCTACTCATGCACGGCAGTGACGATGCCATCACCGATCCGGCTGCCAGCGAGGAACTTGCCCGCAGGATTGGGCCCAGCTGTACGTTTCGGAAGTGGGACGGCTTTTACCACGAGCTCCACAATGAGTTGGGCCAGGATAAGGTCTTGGGTTTTCTCAGGGCGTGGTTAGATTCCAGGCATGAGAGTTGACAGCCCCTGGGCAATATGCTATTTTTAAGGCAGTTTTGGGGTCAAGTCCCAGGAATCTGGCCCACTGCACATCGCCAAATCAGTACAATGGGTTGAAGTTAACTACCGAACGCAAGTGATTGGCGCAGCAAAGGGCCTGTCACTTGCGTTCTTTATTTGGGGAGGGGTAGGTATAGGATGAAAGAAAAACTGCGGCTTTATGGGTTCAACAACCTTACGAAGGCCCTTAGCTTCAATATCTATGATGTGTGCTATGCAAAGAGCCAACGGGAACAGCAAGACTACGTGCACTACATTGATGAGCAGTACAACTCCGAGCGGCTCACTAAGATCCTCACTGAGTTGGTGGACATGATTGGGGCCAAAGTACTCAACATCTCGACGCAAGACTTCGAACCCCAAGGGGCGTCAGTAACGGTGTTGATTGCCGAGGATGAACTGGTTCCGGTGGGCGACACAATCGTGGCTCATCTGGATAAGAGCCATGTCACGGTGCACACCTATCCAGAGTACCACCCTGAGACGAGCCTAGCCACCTTTCGGGTGGACATAGATGTAGCTACTTGTGGCGAAATAACCCCCCTTTCGACCCTTGACTATCTTATCACTTCCTTTGATTCTGATATCATCACCATTGATTACCGGGTGCGGGGCTTTACTCGGGACATCGCCGGTGAAAAGCTGTTCTTAGACCACAAGATCACGTCTATTCAAGACTTCATCAGCCCAGAAATCCTCATTAAGTATGATGCCATTGATCTAAACGTCTACGAGGCCAATCTCTTCCATACGAAGCTGCTCATCAAGGAATTAGATTTGCAGAATTACTTGTTTAACACAGATGCTTACGAACTGCCGCCCAAGGAGAGGATGGAGATCGCGGCTAGCTTGCGGCAGGAGATGATTGAGATCTTCAGCGGCCGCAATGTCTTCAACGAGGGAGTGTAATGAGTGGAGTTGTGGTTCACTGAGTATTATTCCAACCATGCGCGGTTTTCCATGCGGGTGTCTAAGCAGCTGTACAGTGGGGAGAGCCCCTTTCAACGCATCGATGTCCTGGAAACCCAAGAATACGGCAGAGTGTTAGTAATTGACGGCTTTATCATGTTAACTGAGCGAGACGAATTCATCTATCATGAGATGATTTCCCACGTTCCCATGGCGGTCCATCCCAATCCGAGGAAAGTGGCGGTAGTGGGTGGAGGCGATGGCGGCACTGTCCGAGAGCTTGTGCGCTATCCCGATGTGGAGCGCATCGACCTCATTGAAATTGACCAACTGGTTGTGGATGTGTGCAGAGAGTTTTTCCCCAGCACCACCAGTGGGCTTAGCGATCCCCGTGTGAACGTTTACTACGCCGATGGCGTGCAATTCATGGGCAGTTGTCAAGACAAGTATGATCTCATCATAGTGGATTCCACTGACCCTATCGGGCCTGGAGAAGGACTGTTTACCAGAGAGTTTTACCAGAGCTGCTTTAAGGCCCTGGCTGAGGATGGAATCATGGTCAACCAGCATGAAGGGGCATTCTATGACGACGATGTTAGAGCGTGCCAGCGGGCTCATGCTCGCATCTCCGAGGTGTTCCCCATCAGTAAGGTGTACCAAGCTAACATCCCCACCTACGCCTCAGGCTACTGGCTTTTTGGGTTTGCATCGAAGAAACTCGACCCAATCGAGGACCTGCGGGAAGAAGAATGGGAGAAGCTGGGGATTTCTACCCGCCACTATACAACCAGTTTGCACAAAGGGGCCTTCGCTCTTCCCGCATATGTAGAGAAACTCTTGGCAGAGGTGAGGCGGCGATAAAAATACAAGGCAGAAGACGGCGAGTCTTCTGCCTTGATCAATACTGAGCTTTTACCGTCCGCTTACTGCACGATAGCGGGCGGCCACCTCATCCCAGTTTACCACTTCAAAGAAGGATTTCACGTATTCTCCCCGGAGGTTCTTGTACTTCAGGTAGTAGGCGTGCTCCCAAACGTCAATGCCCAGAATGGGGATGAACTTGCCTCCATCCTGCATGAGTGGGTTATCTTGATTCGGCGTCGAACTTGCCCTCAAGTTGCCTTCCGCATCACTGGCGAGCCAGGCCCACCCAGAGCCGAACTGGCCGTTGGCCAGAGCGGAGAGTTTGTCCTTTAGGGCATCAAATCCGCCAAAATCAGTGTTGATTTGCTCCAGCAGGCTCCCTGATGGGGCTTTGCTGCCGCCTGGAGCGAGAATGGCGAAGTAAAGATTATGGTTGTAGTACCCGCCGCCGTTGTTTCGGATTGCTGTTTGCAGGGCAGGGTCTTGGATAGCCCCGAGGTTCACTAGGATGTCCTCGATAGACTTGCCTGCTAGTTCCGGAAGCTTAGCTACAGCGCCGTTCAGGTTGTTGGTATATGCGGCATGGTGCTTGCCGTAATGGGTTTCCATTGTCAAGGTATCAATGTGGGGTTCGAGAGCGCTAAAGTCATACGTGAGTTTCAGCTGTTCAAACACGTGCTCAACTCCTCACTATCTTTATGGTGCCTTCAGTGTAACATATTCTGGATCCAAATGCAAGTGATTCTCATTCTCAAAAACTAGCTCTCTGTTTGTTTGCGCAAATTCCCAGCATCAGATCGTACCAGGGCAGGATTTGTCCAGAAATTGGTGAAATAACTTTGATTATCAATTCGTGCAGAACACAGGAGCTCAGTCCCGCTTACTGGATAAACAGGGGAGGAATGTATAGTGTCCCAAGTGTTACTGCAAGTTATTTCTCAGAAGTTGCCAAAAATGCCGCCCAAGGTGCGATCCCTCTTGTATGCCCTAGAACAACCCCAGAAGTATTCCATCGCAGAGGTGGCTGCCCTGGTGGCTGATTGCGGCAACCTGGAAGGCATCGTCCTGGATATGCTCAACTCGGGGTTTTTCCGCACCCGTCGTAAAGCCCGGAGCGCCCAAGATGCCTTCTTGCTGATAGGGTTTAGTGCTGCGCGAAGCGTAGTTCTTGGGGTGGTACTTAAAGGCCTCTTCCCCAAGGAAGAACTGGTGCAAAACTTTGATCGCGATTTCTTCCTGCGCCATTGCATCGGGACAGCCCTGGCCAGCGAGATGCTCGCGGAAAGGATGGGAGCGGACAGCCGCCTCAACCGCTATCGACTCAGCACCTACGGGTTCGCCCATGATATTGGCACCCTGGCCATGGATTACTGCGCGCCCATCACCTTAAGCCGCATTTACGCCTATGCTAAGCGGGAGAGCGTCCCCGTCTTGCAGGCGGAGCGCGCGGTCTTAGGGGATTTGACCCACAGCTCCATCGGGGATCACGTCTGCCGGCTCTGGCAGCTCCCTGGGGACATTACGAATGTGGTAGCTTACCACCATGCGCCCCGGAAGGCAGCAGAGGATGAGCAGGCCGTGGCTATTCTTTATGTGGGGGACATTATCAGCTGGAACTATTATGAGCGGCTCTTAGGAAACCATGATCTTCGGTATGCCATGGACCCCACCGTCCTTTCCAGCCTTGGGCTCACCAAAGCTGATGCTCAGCAGGTGGAGGACGATCTTCCTCAGAAAGTAGATGAGGCCATGCGCTTCCTAACCACCGATGCCATCGACTTTACGCTCATGGTCTGAGGACGGCGGGGTGTAACCGGTTGCATTTTTTGTCGTTCCCGGGATTTTGCGGCAGGATTTTCGCGGTAAACCGTTAAATTATTCATAATATAAATGTTCTCCTGGTTTTTCTAACGGGTGCTATGGTGGATGATTGGCGATGAAACAGCGTAAGTTGGTGCCGCTCTTTTTTATTGCGGCGGTTATTTTCACCAGGCTGCTAGCAGGCAGCTTTGCTTCCGCGGATCAGGTTGGGGTAGGCTCGGTGGTGGTCTTCGGTGACGATGTTGCATACCCCCCTTACAGCTTCCTAGGCCCAAACAGCCAACCAGCGGGCTTTTCCATTGAACTCGCTGAAGCCATCGGTGAGGTGATGGGCTGGGAGGTCAGGTTCGACCTAGATCACTGGTCAGATGTGGTGGGCAAACTGGAGAACGGCGAAATCCATGCGGTGGCCGGCATGTTTTATACCCCTGAGCGGGCCGCCAATTTCGATTTTTCCATCCGCCATTCGGTGGCTAGCGGCGAGGTATTTACCCGCAGTGGGTACCAGGTGCGCGATCTGGAGGACCTGCGGGGACAGCGCGTGGCTGTGCAGGAAGGAGACATAGTCCACGAGTTTTTGCGTGCCCAAAATCTTGATGTTGAGTTCGTCACCAGGCCCACTCCCCTGGATGCGCTGCGGCTTGTGGCCGCAGGCGAGGTGGACTATGGGGCTGTGCTCCGTGTCCCGGGGTACTACGCCATCGAAAGCCACGGCCTGAAGAACCTCAAGGGTAGCGGCTTGACGTTGGGAGAGCATAACTACTCAGTCGCGGTGAAGAAGGGCAACGAGAGCTTGATCCTGGCCATCAACGAAGGGCTCCAGATTCTTAAGGCCACAGGGCGCTTTCAAGAAATCTACGATAAGTGGATTGGCGTCTATGAGGTTACACCCTTAGTTAAGGTTTTGCGGCGGTATGCGGTGGCTGTAGGAATCCTTGTAACAGTGTCCATCGGGGGGTTCCTTTGGGGCCTGTCTCTTCATCGGGCCGTTGCCAAGCGCACCAAGGACATTCGCGCCGCAAATGCCGCCCTTGCTGAGCAGCAGCGAGAGTTGGAAAGAACAGTGCAGCAGCTCACCGACACCACCAGCGAGCTAAGCGCCAACTACCAACGCCTCGCGGAGGCAGAGCGTGACTTAGCTGATGAGAAGGATCTGCTGCGCACTACGTTAATGTCCGTGGGGGATGGGATCATCGTCACAGATCGGATGGGTTGCATTACCATGATGAATGGCGCTGCGGAAGCCCTAACTGGGTGGCCCGCGGAAAAAGCCATCGGCAGAGATTTTCCCGAAGTGTTCTGCCTTGAGTCACCCCTTGATCCCTTAACCCATGTGATGAGTACAGAAGTGCCCCTGGAGCTGAAGCAAGAAGCAATTGCCGCCAAGGATGGGCGGAAACTCACTGTTGCCAGCTCCTTTGCCCCGATCCTGGATTCTGGGAGCCAAGTGCGGGGAGGCATTGTCGTCTTTCGAGATATTACCGCGTGGGTCGAGTCCCAGGAGCGCATTCGCTACCTGAGCTACCGAGATCCCCTCACTGACCTGTACAACCGGCGCTATTTTGAACTTGCCTGCAAGAGCTACGATGATGGGGAGTACCTTCCCTTGAGCATCCTGATGGTGGACGTGAACGGCCTTAAACTCACCAATGATGCTTTTGGCCATGCCGTTGGAGATGAACTTTTGATAAGCGTGGCAGATGTGCTGAAAAGTGTTGCCGATGGTAAGGGGTGCTTGGCCCGTTTGGGTGGGGACGAGTTCGTGCTGCTCCTGCCCAACACAGGCCCTGAGACTGTGGACTCTCTTGCGAAGGAGCTGCTATCCGCTACAAAGTCGCGGAAGGTCGCAGGTTTGCCGCTCTCTGTGGCCATGGGTTGGGATACGCGCCTTGACGGGGCGAGGTCCATGTCTGATGTCTTGCGGAGAGCGGAGGACCGGATGTATAAGCATAAGCTTCTTGATCGGCCCAATCACAGAGCTCAGACCATGGCTGTGATCCTCCAGGCCTTGTATGACAAGATCCCTTGGGAAAAGGAGCACGCCCAACGAGTGGCAGAACTGTGCCGCATGCTCGGGGAAGGGTTGGAAATGTATCCTGAGCAGGTACAGCGCCTTTACACCCTCGGCCTTCTCCATGATATCGGTAAGTTATCCATTGACTACGAGATCTTCCTGAAGCCTGAACCGCTAACTGAGGAGGAGCTTGCCGAGATCCAGCGTCACAGTGAGACGGGCTATCGAATTATTGGCGCGATGAGCGACATGGTGGACGTGTCAGAGTACGTCCTTTCCCATCACGAGCGCTTTGACGGCAGTGGGTACCCCAGGGGGTTAGTGGGGCGTCAGATCCCCTTCTATTCCCGCATCTTGGCGGTGGCTGATGCCTGGGATGCCATGACTCATGAGCGTCCATACAGGATTGCCCGTACATTGGAGGAAGCTGCAGCAGAGCTTAAGGCTAACGCAGGGATTCAGTTTGACCCACGGGTGGTAGAAGTTTTTCTAGAACGAGTCTATCCTCAGCTGACTGCCAATGAAGCTGCGGGGCAGTTGCGGTGAGGTGTGGGGAGGGTAAACATGGAAACGATTGAAGTACGCACTAAAGAACGGACGGAGTTTGTACCCATTACTCACCTAGTGAGCGAAGTAGTCAGAGGCAGCGGCGTGATGCAGGGCATCTGTGTCCTGAGCACCGGACATACCACCGCCGGGCTGACCGTTAACGAGAACTCTGATCCCGATGTAATCCACGATCTCATCTACTTACTCGAACGGGTTGCACCGTGGGATGACCCCCATTACCGCCATTACGAAGGCAACAGTGCGGCCCACCTCAAATCTTCCTTGATGGGCACCTCATTAACGCTCATCGTGGATCAAGGGAGCCTGGTGTTAGGGCGCTGGCAGGGTATTTTCCTATGTGAGTTTGATGGCCCCCGGACGCGCAAGGTGCACATGCAGGTGATCCCAACGGACAATGGCAAGAAGGGGGACGGGGAATGAAGATCAGCATGGCTGAGATCGCGCGCCAGTGTGGGGTCTCCAAAGCCACCGTTTCCCGGGCCTTAGCAGATGATCCACGGGTAAAGCCGGAAACAAAGGAGTATATCAAGGAAGTTGCCAAGCGGTTTAACTATGAACCCCACCCTATTGCCAGCAATCTTGCCCGTGGCCGGACCAAGACAATCGGGGTAGTGTTTCCCGCGGCACCACGGACCATTGCTGATCCGTTCTTCCTAGAGTATCTTAACGGTGTCAGCTCGATCCTGTTCGAACACGGTTACAGTATGCTCTTGCCCCAGGTGAGCTGGGGTGAGGGGGATAGCACCATGAGCCAGCTCCTGGCTCCCGGCAGGGTCGATGGGGTCGTACTGACAGAACCTCGCGTTGATGATGGGCGCATTGCCTTCCTGCAGAAGAACAACATGCCCTTTGTGTTTTTGGGCCAGACAAATGTCCCGGGCGTGGCCTGGGTTGATGGAGATAATGAAGGTGGTGCCTATCTCGCAGTACAAGAGCTTTACCGGTTAGGACACCGCCGCATTGCCATGATTACCGGCGAACGGGGCCTTATTGCTGCGCAGAACCGCCTTCGGGGATATCGGCGAGCCCTTACGGAGCTAGGGCTCCCGGTGAATCAAGACCTTATTTGGGCAGGAGATTTTACCCGTGAAGGAGGGTACCACACGGTCCGGAACCACCTGCAGGGAGGTGCGAAATTCCCTGCCACTGCTATCTTCGCCAGCAATGACTTGATGGCCATTGGCGCGATTCAAGCGCTACACGAGGTTGGCCTTCAGGTGCCAGAAGACGTCTCGGTGATCGGATTCGATGGTATTGAGGTAGGCCGGTACTTGTCTCCGCCTCTCACCACTGTGCAGCAACCCATCAACGAGCTGGGCCGAGAGGTCGCCGCGGTGCTCCTAGAGCAGTTGGAGAAGGGGAGACGTAAAGGAGTGCGTCAGGCTACCCTTCCCGTGCAGTTGGTGAACGTGGGCAATACGGCTGCCCCGCCAAAATTCTCGTAGGTGGTAAAAAGTTTACGGCATAAGCAGGAAATAACAGGAACTTCGTCCAATATATCTGGTGGCCGGTTGAATAATTGTCAAGAATACAACCGGTTGCATGTCAATTCCTTAACACAAGGAGGTAGTCTGTGTTGAAGAGAAGCAGGTTGTGGACAGTCATCTTTTTCGTCGTAGTGGGCTTGATGCTCGCACCGAGCGCGGCTTTGGCTCAGGGCAATGTAGTTACTGTCTTGGGCGTATGGGGCGGGCAAGAGCTGGAAGCGTTTCAGAAGGTGATGCAGGCTTTTACCGAGAAGACCGGTATCGAAGTGCAGTTTGAAGGTACCCGGGACCTTCCCACGGTGCTGGAAACCCGCCTTCAGGCAGGTAACCCACCTGATGTAGCTGCCATTCCTGGCCCGGGAGCCATGAAGCAGTATGCTGAGCGGGGAGCTTTGGTGGACCTCAGCAAGCATCTGGACATGGATGTCCTGGCAGCGGACTTAGGCCCCGCATGGATCGAGCTTGGTTCATACGGCGATGGCTTCTACGGCTTGATGATCTCCGCGGATGTAAAGAGCCTTGTGTGGTACCGCCCAGATCAGTTCGCAGCCAAGGGCTATGAAGTACCGGCCACCTGGGCCGAGATGGAAGCCCTCATGGACCAGATGGTTGCCAATGGCGACACACCTTGGGCCATCGGCGTTGAGTCTGGTGCAGCCAGTGGCTGGCCCGCAACAGACTGGATCGAGGACATCATGCTCCGCACAGCGGGCCCACAGGTCTACGACCAATGGGTAGCTCATGAGATTCCTTGGACCGACCCACGGGTAAAGGAAGCCTTTGAGGTATTCGGCAAGATCGTACGTAACAGTGATTATGTCTATGGCGGCCCAGCAGCGGTGCTGTCTACCAACTTTGGCGATTCCGTGAGCGATCTCTTCACCGATCCGCCCCGGGCCTTCATGCACCGCCAAGCAAGCTTTATCACGAGCTTCATCCGGGATGCCAATCCTGATGTAGTGATCGGCAAAGATGTGAACTTCTTCCTGTTTCCGCCCATCAAGGAAGAGCACGGCAACCCCATGCTCGGTGCTGGCGACATGCTCGCTCAGTTTAACGACTCACCTGCAGCAGCTGAGTTCATGAAGTTCATGGCCACAGCTGATGCCCAAGCCATCTGGGTAGGAGAGCTGGGCAAGCTTGGTACCAATGCCAAGATCGATCCTGCCGTTTATCCTGATGATGTAACCCGGGCTATGGCCGAAGCGCTGGCCCAAGCTGAGATTTTCCGCTTCGACGGTTCTGACTCCATGCCAGCTGCTGTTGGATCTGGTGCCTTCTTTGAAGCGCCCCTGATGTACATCGGCGGCGAGGATATCGACTCCGTACTGGAGTTCTTGGAGCATGCAGCACAAGAAGCTTACTAAAGCCAACTGCGGGCTGGCCTGATGGCCAGCCCCTTATGGCAAGTCTAAGAGGGGTGTGGGAATGAAACGTAAAGCTGGGTTTTTGACCCCCCTTGCCTATGTAGGGCCTGCTGTGGCCTTCTTGCTTGTATATCAACTGTACCCTGCTGTTCAGACGGTGATTTACAGTTTCCTCGATCGCCGCTCGGAAAGCTTTGTGGGCTTGGAAAACTACAAGTACGTCTTCACTTCTCCCACAATGCTGCGGGCTTTCAAGAACAACCTTTTGTGGGTGGTGTTCTTTACTGCAGGCACTGTAGGGTTCGGCCTGCTCCTTGCCATTTTGGTAGACCGGGTGAAATATGAGAGCTTAGCCAAGTCCGTAATCTTCATGCCCATGGCTGTCTCGTTTGTAGGCGCCGGCGTGGTTTGGAAGTTTATGTACAACTACCGGCCGCCTGGTGCAGCTCAGATCGGCCTCTTGAATCAAATCTTAGAAGTCCTGGGGTTTAAGCCCATTGGCTGGCTAATTGAATCGCCCGTCAACAACTTTGCCTTAATCGTGGTAGGCCTGTGGATTTGGACGGGGTATTGTATGGTGATCCTTTCCGCAGCTTACAAGGGGATTCCCAAGGAGCTCCTCGAGGCGGGGCAGGTGGACGGAGCCCGCGATTTACAGCTGTTTTGGCACATTATCATCCCTGAAATGCGCCCTGCGCTGTCCGTTGTAGTTACCACAATGTTGGTCAACGTCCTAAAGATCTTTGATATCATCTACGTCATGACTAACGGCAACTACGGGACTGAGGTCATCGCGAACCGCATGTACAAGGAGATGTTCCAGTTTGCCAACACAGGGCGGGCAAGCGCTATTGCTGTGGTCTTGTTCCTAATTATCATCCCCATCATGTACTACAACATCCGCTCTAAGCTCAAGGGGGAAGAGTGAGGATGAGCAGAGCCAAACTCAGGCGGATGCTGCCGCGGGTGATCGTCAATGGGGCAGTGATCCTAGCTATGGCCCTATGGATTGTGCCCACCCTAGGCCTGTTTATAACTTCATTTCGACCAGCCAGCGAAGTGACCAGTTCCGGCTGGTGGACCGTGCTTTCCAGCCCCCTGAAGTTTACCCAGTTTACCATAGAGAACTACCGCTCGGTGTTATCCACAGGGGGAATGACCACTGCCTTCCGGAACAGCTTTATCATTACCATTGGAGGCACGGTCGTCCCGGTGTTCGTGGCCGCCTTGGCCGCCTTCGGTTTGTCGAAGCTGCACTTTGGGGGCAGGACGTTCTTCTACGGTTTGATTGTGATGATGTTGGTTGTGCCAACACAGATGACCTTTATCCCCGTTTTGCGGTTGTACAATAAACTAAGCTTAAGCGGTACTTTCTTAGGGTTGACACTGGTGCATACAGGATACGGTTTGCCCTTTGCCGTCTTCATGCTCCACAACTTCTTCGATGCGCTCCCTGATGATCTGTTCCAGGCGGCATACATCGATGGAGCATCGGTGTGGACTACCTTTGTGCGCTTAGCCATTCCCCTGTCAATACCGGCCATTGCATCATTAGTGATCTTCCAGTTCTTGTTTGTGTGGAACGATCTCTTGGTGGCTCTCATCTATCTTGGGGGGCATGAATCGGTAGCACCCCTTACCATGCGCCTTTCCAGTCTGGTGGGATCTTACGGCCAGAGCTGGCACCTTTTGACCGCAGCAGCATTTGTCTCTATGTTCGTGCCGCTAGTGGTGTTCTTCTCACTGCAGAAGTACTTTGTCCGGGGCATTCTGGGCGGAGCGGTCAAAGGGTAGGAATGCCATGCATAAAGCGGCTGCCCGTTGAGGCAGCCGCTGTGTTATATCTAGCTGGTAGAGGTTGCTTTATGCTTGGCATTGTGAAAGGCTCCCGCGAGCATCAGCTTAATGCGGTTCAGCTGGTTTACTTCGCTGGCCCCAGGGTCGTAGTCCACCGCAATAATGTTAGCCCTGGGGTAGAGCCGCTTCAGCTCCTTGATCATGCCCTTTCCCGTGACGTGGTTGGGAAGGCACGCAAAGGGCTGCATGCAGATGATGTTTTCCACCCCCGATTCAATTAGCTCGATCATCTCCCCAGTAAGGAACCAGCCCTCCCCTGCTTGGTGCCCCAATCCTAGGACTCCCTTTGCTTTCTCAGCGAGCTCCCAGATGGTTTTCGGCGGGTGGAACCGCTTGCTCTGAGCAAGAGCCTCTTTTAGTGGCCTGCGGTAGAGTTCCAAGACGTAAATCCCTGCATTTGCCAGGATTTGGCCCAGCTTCGTGCCAGATAGGTAGCGGTACTTAAAGTCCAGTCCAAAGAGGGAGTAGTTGAGGAAGTCCACGATTCCCGGAACCACCGCCTCCGCGCCTTCGTTTTCCACCGTTTCAACCACCTGATTGTTGGCTGTGGGATGATACTTCACCAAGATTTCGCCTACAATCCCAACCCGGGGTTTTACCCGGGGTAATACGGGTAAGGTATCAAACTCCTGCACCATCTGCCGGATGTTCGCTGCATAGGCCCTGAGATCAACCTTGGCCAGAGACCCTTTGCAGATCTGCGCCCACTTGTGGTAAAGGTTGCTTGCTGCCCCAGGAGCCGCTTCATAGGGGCGGACCCGGTAGAGGAGTTGCATGAGGCAGTCGCCGTACACTACTGCCATTATGGCGCGGTGAATTAATCCCGGAGTGAGCTTAAAGCCAGATTTCTCCAAACCCTGGGCGCTGATAGAGATCACAGGAATCTCCCCGAAGCCCGCATCTGAGAGGGCACGGCGCAGGAGGCCGATGTAGTTCGTGGCCCGGCACTGGCCCCCTGTCTGGGTGATCATCACGGAAGTATTGCTTAGGTCGTAGCGCCCCGAACGGAGGGCAGAAATGATCTGCCCAACCACTATGATCGCTGGGTAGCACGAATCGTTGTTGACGTATTTGAGTCCCTCTTCCACCGCAGCATGATCCACTGAAGGCAAGACCTCCACATTGTAGCCTGAATGCCGCAGCGCGGCTTCAATAAGGTCGAAATGGATCGGTGACATTTGCGGCGCTAGGATGGTGTGAGCCTTTCTCATCCATTTCTTAAAGAGCCGTTTGGGGAAGGTGTAAGGCTCGGACTTTGCCGGCATCACCTGGGCCCGCTCCCTAATTGCAGCTTGCAGGGATCGCAGGCGGATTCGGGCCGCGCCTAAGTTGCTGCCTTCATCGATCTTGAGACAGGTGTAGAGCTTACCCTTGGCTTCAAGGATTTCCTGGACTTGATCAGTGGTGATGGCATCGAGTCCGCAGCCGAAAGAGTTGAGTTGAACTAGCTCCAGGTTGGGCTGGGTGGTAACGAAATCTGCCGCGGCATACAAGCGGGAGTGATAAGCCCACTGATCTACCACCCGGAGGGGGCGCTGGACTTTCCCCAGGTGTGCAACGGAGTCCTCTGTGAGCACTGCCATCCCGAGAGAGTTTATGAGTTCGGGGATCCCGTGGTGGATCTCAGAATCGATGTGGTAGGGACGCCCTGCGAGGACAATGCCCGTGAGGCCTTCCTTCTGAATGCGGGCTAAGGCCTTTTCCCCCATGGCCTGCACATCCCGGCGAAATCTGGCCTGTTCTTGCCAGGCCGCTGCCACAGCCTCCTCCACTTCTCCGGGAGTGAGGTGGAAGGTGGGCCCTAGCTCTTCGTAAAGGCGCTTGCTCAGGCGCGCCTTGTGATTGAGGGGGAGGAAGGGGTGGAGAAAGATGATGTTCCCTTCCTGGAGGCGCTCCACGTTATTCTTGATTACCTCAGGGTAGGAGGAGACGATGGGGCAGTTAAAGTGATTATCTGCTTCCCGCTGTTCCATGCGGGCCCTGGGGACGCATGGGTAGAAGATGACGTTGCATCCCTGGTCAATCAAGCTGACAATGTGGCCGTGGGCCAGCTTCCCCGGATAACACACCGATTCTGAGGGCATGCTGTCGATGCCCTGTTCGTAGATTTCTTTGGAAGAGGCCGGGGAAAGCTCTACGCGAAAGCCGAGCTTAGTAAAGAACGTGAACCAGAAGGGATAGTCTTCATAGATGTTCAGTACCCTAGGGATCCCGATTCGGCCCCGGGGGGCCTTTTCTATGGGCAGAGGAGTGTAGGCAAACAGCCTGTCAGACCTCTCCCGGTAGAGGTTGGGCAGTTTGCGGGGATTAGGTTCGCCACCCGCGCCCCGTTCGCAGCGGTTCCCAGAGATGAAGCGGCCATCCTTGCCAAAGCGGTTGATGGTCAGCAAGCAGTTGTTCCCGCACAAACCACAGCGGGCCTTCGCGGTCTTAACGTCCAGCTGCTCCAGTTCCTTCGGCCCTAACAGGGTGGAGCGATGCCCAGCTGGGCAGCGTTCCTTCGCGATGAGGGCAGCGCCATAGGCGCCCATAAGCCCTGCAATATCTGGCCTGACAGGCCTGCGGCCAGTGAGAAGTTCAAAGGCCCGGAGCACTGCATCGTTATAGAACGTCCCGCCCTGCACCACAATTCTTTCTCCGAGCTCTTCAGGCTGACGGATCTTGATCACTTTGAAAAGCGCGTTCTTGACCACAGAATAGGAGAGCCCCGCAGATATTTCCCCTACGCTAGCCCCTTCCTTCTGGGCTTGCTTAACCCGGGAGTTCATGAAGACGGTGCAGCGCGACCCAAGGTCCACAGGGCGCTCTGCGGTTAGGGCAGCCTTGGCAAAATCCGCGATGCTTAGATCGAGGGATTTGGCGAACGTTTCTAGGAAGGATCCACATCCTGAGGAACAGGCCTCATTGAGCAGTACGTTCTCTATGACCCCGTCCCGAATACGCATGCACTTCATATCTTGGCCGCCGATATCCAGGACAAAGTCTACGCCAGGGTTGAAAAAATCAGCCCCCTTATAGTGGGCAATGGTCTCAATCTCGCCTATATCCGCCTTGAGGGCTGCTTTGATTAGGCCTTCGCCATAACCAGTGACAGCGGCATTCCGCAGGCACGTGGCCCTAGGTAGGCGTTTGTAGAGATCCAGCAGAGCGGATATAGCTGTGTTGAGGGGACTGCCGTGGTTGCTGCTGTAATAGGAATATAAAAGCCTGCCTTGCTCATCGATTAAGGCCAGTTTGGTTGTGGTAGAGCCAGCATCGATACCAAGGTAGCAATCTCCCACATGGTCAGCGAGGGAGCCGCGCTTCACTTGGTGAGCGCGGTGGGCACGCTGGAAGTCTTCCCAGCTTTCCTCGTCCGCAAAGAGAGGGGCGAGGCGGGGCGCCTCTTCTCTAGTCAATCCCACAGCACCTTGGGCAGTTTCGATAAATTCCGCCAGCATCACGGGGGGCCGCCCGTCCGAGGCCAGCGCAGCGCCTCGGGCGTTGATGAGCTGGGAGTGTTCGGGAAAAACTACTTGGCTTGGCTTGAGCTGGAGAGTTTGAATGAACCGTTTCCGCAGTTCTGAGAGAAAGTGCAGGGGCCCGCCTAGAAAAGCCACATTTCCCCGAATGGGGCGGCCGCAAGCCAAGCCGCTGATGGTTTGGATAACCACGGCTTGAAAGACAGAAGCGGCAATATCTGCTTTGGCAGCTCCTTCATTGAGCAGGGGTTGGATGTCAGTCTTAGCGAACACCCCACAGCGGGCTGCGATGGGGTAGAGGGTGGTATGGCTCTTAGCCAGTTCGTTTAGGCCTTGGGCATCGGTGTTGAGCAGGACCGCCATCTGATCGATAAACGCGCCAGTACCACCGGCACAGGTGCCGTTCATGCGTTGTTCCAAGCCATCGCTGAGGTAGATGATCTTCGCATCTTCACCCCCAAGCTCGATGGCCACATCGGTGTCAGGGCACACGGCCCGAATGGCGGTGGTGCCCGCGATTACCTCCTGGATAAAGCCCGCTCCGCACGCTTCCGCGAGGGCAATACCTCCTGAGCCCGTCACCATGACCGAGACAGGGATATTCCCCAGCTCCATCAAGGCTGCTTCTAATAGCGCCAACACCGATGTGCGGATATCCGCATAATGGCGGCGGTAATCAGAATACATGATCCGCCCTTCATCATCCAATACGGCGATTTTTACAGTAGTGGACCCCACATCGAGTCCAACACGGGAAACATACACCGCTTTGACTCCTCCTACATGGCCAGGGCTCGCATTTCGAGTAAAATTCCCGAAAACTGCCTGAGATTCCTGCCGCGACTTTTGGGCGGAGTTCCCATCCTGGAAGGGAAAAGTTACTAGAGAGCGAACTTTTATTAATTAAACGAGGTGAGTCTATGAGCCAAGCAAAGAAACGTTTCCAAAAAACCATTGCTAAGACCGTGAGCTTAGACTATCTGCTCTACTTGCCCAAGGACTACGATGCCGACCCGGAGAAGAAATGGCCGCTGATGCTGTTTCTGCACGGAGCGGGAGAGCGGGGAGAAGACTTGGAGCTTTTGAAGCACCACGGCCCTCCCAGGCTGCTCGAAGAAGGTAAGGAGCTGCCCTTCATTGTGGCCTCTCCCCAGTGCCCTGCAAACTCGTGGTGGAACCTGCATGTGGAAGAGCTTGGGCTTTTGTTGGATGCCTTGGAGGAAGAGTACAGGGTAGACAAAAGCCGGGTTTATCTCACGGGCCTGAGCATGGGCGCCTATGGCTCTTGGCACCTGGCAACCATCTTTCCCAAGCGCTTCGCAGCCGTTGTGCCCATCTGCGGCGCTGGGCTCCAATTCTTTGGTTTTCCAACCAGAGTACACGCCCTCCGGGATGTGCCACTGTGGGTGTTCCACGGCGCAAAGGATGAAGTAGTTCCTCTGCGGGAATCGGAGATACTAGTAGAAGAGCTGCGCAAAGTCGGGGGAAATGTCCGGTTTACAGTGTATCCCGAGGCGGGCCATGATTCCTGGACCGAAACCTACGCCAACCCGGAGCTCTACACATGGCTGTTGGAGCAGCGCTTGCCTAATGACCGCCTCTAGGCAGGAAGAAGGCGCGAGTTTTGTTTGAAACTAGAACCTTTCAAGCTACTGTCTGGCTGCTGTTAGTTTTGGCTGTCCTTTGGCTGGGTCAGCAGGTCTCCTTTGTATTCCGCCCTGTTGTGGTGTTAATCACCACCATTTTTCTTCCGTTTGTGTTAGCAGGCCTCCTTTACTATCTGACGGATCCGGCGGTATCAGCGCTTCAGCGCCTAGGCCTGCCCCGCACTGCGGCCATCGCGATTGTATACGTGCTCTTGGGAGGGCTGCTTTTGGCTGCAGTCTTGTGGCTAGGGCCGCTCTTGGAGCGCCAGCTGAGTACGTTCGTGGTGAACATCCCGGCAATTCTGCGGCAACTGGATGAGTATATCCATGAGTTTCAGCATTCAGCGCTGTTTTCCCGGTTCACCCAGTTTGAGTTTTTCCGGCGTTGGAGCGAAATCGACTACACGGTCTTGGTGGATACTGTCTTAGATACAGTTGCGGTGAACCTCTTAAACGTTGTGGGATCCATTGCGAACATTGCCATCGCCTTGTTTACAGTGCCCTTCTTGTTGTTCTACCTGCTGCGGGATGGACACAAGCTTCCTCCCTTAGTGGCTCAGGCCTTTCCTGAGGAGTACCGGGGGCGGGTTGTTGATCTGTTTCACACCGTCAGCGAGACCATCAGTTCATATGTACAGGGACTGATCGTGGTCTGCCTGTTCGTGGGCGTGTCGGTCTACATAGGGCTTCGCCTTATTGGCCTGGACTACGCACTTCTCCTTGCGGCAGTTGCGATGGTCACCGATGTGATTCCCTATTTGGGGCCGGTGCTGGGTACATTGCCCGCCCTGATTGTGGGCTTGCTTGTGTCACCGTGGACCGCCTTGCAGGTGTTGGTGGTGGTAATCATCGTGCAGCAGTTGGAGAGCCACTTAGTATCGCCGTTGGTTTTGGGGAAGAAACTGAACATCCACCCTGTCACGATAATCGTCATTCTCCTCACTGCAGGGAGCATGGCAGGGATCCTGGGATTGGTTTTGGGAGTGCCCATCTTCGCCGTGGCAAAGGTCTTGGTAACCGAAGTTGTAAAACTGGTTCGGGATATGCGGCGTGGTAAGGTACTGAATAACTCGTTAAAGGAGTGAGCAGCAATGATGCAAAGCAAGCGAATCACTGACCGGGTTACATGGGTTGGCAAAGTGGATTGGGAGCTTGAGACCTTCCACGGGGAGGAGTACTCCACCTGGGCTGGTTCCACGTACAACTCTTATCTGGTTCGTGATGAAAAGACAGTGCTCATCGATACGGTCTGGCTCCCCTATGCTAAGGAGTTTGTGGCGAACCTCAAGAGCGAAGTGGATCTCAAGTCGATTGATGCCATCGTCATCAACCACGGAGAGATCGACCACAGCGGCGCTTTGACCGAGCTGATGAGGGAAATTCCAGATACGCCCATCTACTGCACCCGCAACGGCATCAAATCTCTGCAAGGCCATTACCACGGGGACTGGAACTTCGTCCCGGTGAAGACCGGGGATACTCTCGACTTAGGTTCCACTAAGCTCATCTTTGTGGAAGCCCCCATGCTCCACTGGCCTGACACCATGTTCACCTATATGACCGAAGAGAACATCCTGTTTAGCAATGATGCATTCGGCCAGCACTATGCCACGGAGTCCCTTTTTAATGACACTGTAGACCAGTGTGAACTCTACGCACAGGCCATCAAGTACTACGCGAACATCCTCACACCATTCAGCCGCTTGGTGAAAAAGAAGATCGAAGAGGTGCTCGCACTAAACCTGCCTGTCGATATGATCTGCACCAGCCACGGTGTGATCTGGCGGAAGGATCCCCTGCAGATCGTGAACCAGTACCTCGCGTGGGCCGATAACTATCAAGAAAACCAAATCACGATTGTGTATGACACTATGTGGAATGCCACTCGCCGCATGGCAGAAGCCATTGCAGCCGGGATCCAGATGGTAGACAAGGACGTTATTGTGAAACTGTGCAACGCGGGCAAACAGGATAAGAATGACATCGTTACGGAAATCTTCCGCTCAAAAGCCATTCTTCTGGGTTCGCCCACCATCAATAACCGCTTCCTCTCTTCTATTGGCGGCCTCGTGGAAATGGTAAAGGGCCTCAAGTTCCAGAACAAGAAAGCAGCTGCCTTCGGCAGCTACGGCTGGAGCGGAGAAAGCGTTAAGCTTCTCACAGAAGAGCTCAAGGCTTGTGGCTTTGAAGTGGTGCATGAAGGGTTTAGGACAACCTGGATGCCAAGTGAAGAGGTGCTCCAGGAGTGCCACGGCTTTGGGAAGGAGTTTGTCCAGAACTTATAAATCAAGGAGGACTGGATCATGAAGTCTCTGGAATATGCCATCCAGATGGAGCGGGATGGGGAGAAGTACTATCTGGAACAGGCAGAGCTCTACAAAGGCACCCATCTCGCCCAAGTATTTCGTATGCTTGCCCGAGATGAACAGGAACACGCCCGCATTCTGGAGCGGCACAAAGGTAAGCTAGAATACTCTCTAGAGGAGGGGCAAGCTTACCCTGCCTTTCAGAGCGTGTTCCAAAACTTGGCCGCCTTCGAGGTGGAGATTAAGAGCATCCCAGAACACCTTGATGTTTACGAACAGGCCCTGAAGATGGAAGAGGCCAGCATCAAGCTTTACCAAGAGATGCTAGCTGAGGCGGAAAATGAGGGGGCACGGCGCCTGTTTACATTCTTGGTAGAGCAGGAACGCCAACACCAAGAGGTGTTCGCCCAGGTAGTGGAGCACCTGCGCAAAGCAGAGCAGTGGGTGGAATCTGCCGAGTTTGGCCGCAGGGAAGAATATTAGGGTGAGGTGTTAGAGTGCAGTTAGGCGTAAGTTCATACAGTTTCAGCCGGGCGAGCCTTGATGTTTTCGAGGTAATCGCCAAGGTGAAGGAACTAGGCTTTGATGCTATCGAGTTTGCCGGGCTTCCCAAGCTTCCTCCCGGTGAAACGCCTGTGAGTTTTGCCTCGCAGGTGAAGGAGGCGTGCGATGCCGCTGGCCTTCCAGTGGTTAGCTACACCATTGGCGCAGATTTTCTCAACGGATCCGGTGGCGATTGGCGGGCGGAAGTGGAACGCCTAAAAGATGAGGTCAGGATCGCACAGGCTTTAGGTTGCTCTAGGATGCGCCACGATGCTGCCTGGGGCTTTCCCAAAGGCAAGCAGGGTGCACGGGGGTTTGATGATGCCCTCCCCATCCTGGCCGAGGGCTGCAGGGCTGTTACAGAGTTTGCCGCGGATCTGGGGATCTATACCATGGTGGAAAACCACGGTTATTTTGCCCAGGACAGCGATAGGGTGGAGAAGCTAATCAATGCAGTGGACCATCCCAACTTCGGCCTCCTACTGGATGTGGGCAACTTCCTGTGTGTAGATGAAAACCCTGCCCAGGCAGTGGGGAAGCTCTTGCCATATGTGTTTCATGTTCATGTGAAAGACTTCCATTTCAAGACGGGATTAGAACCTGATCCCGGGGAGGGTTGGTTTCCGACCCGTTCAGGGAACTACTTGCGAGGTGCCGTGGTTGGCCACGGAGTAGTGCCGGTGGTACAGTGCCTTAGGCTTCTGAAAACCTACGGCTATGATGGGGCGCTGTCCATCGAGTTTGAGGGCATGGAAGAGCCTGTACAAGCAGTGCGCATCGGTCTGGCCAACCTCCGGAGGTACCTTAAGAGTATAGAATGATGCAGGAGGGACAGCTTTGAAGAAGACAGGAATTATTAACTCTCAAATCGCGGCACTGGTGGCAGAGCTAGGACACTGCGACACCATCTGCATCGGCGATGCGGGGCTCCCCATTCCCGATCACGTTCAGCGGATAGACCTCGCGGTGAAACCTGGGGTACCGGGGTTCCTGACTGTCTTGGAAACGGTCTTGGAGGAGCTTGCGGTCGAGGCCGCAGTAGTCGCACAAGAGCTCACCGCAAACCCTGATTTCTACAATCAAGTGCTGGCAGTGCTGCCCACTAAGGATGTGGAGCTCGTAAGCCACACGGAGTTTAAAGAGCAGCTTAATGACGTGAAAGCGGTTATCCGGACGGGAGAGTTTACTCCCTATGCGAACGTGATTCTCAAAGCAGGAGTTGTTTTCTAGCGAAATGGAGGGCGAATCCGCCCTCCATATTTAAGGAGTAAAACAAGAGGATGAATAAGCAAACGAACCTTTGGACAAACAAATACTTCGTAGGAGTAGCGGCAGTAGCAGCGTGTATCTTGTGGGGCAGCGCCTTCCCGGTGTTAAAGGTCACCTATGCAGAGTTGGGTTTAGGGCCCGATGATACAGCGAGCCGAGTCGTGCTTGCGGGAGGGCGGTTTCTTCTTGCGGCCTTGTTGCTCTTTGGTTTTATCAAATGGATCCTGCGCCGTCCTGTTGGCATCACAAGGGAATATGTGGGGCCAGTTGTAATACTAGGACTCTTACAGACAGGCTTGCAGTACTATTTCTTTTATAATGGCATTGCCTTTACTGAGGGCGTGAAGGGTGCGGTCTTGAACGCCGTGGGCAACTTCTTCGTGGTTATCGCGGCCCATTTCATCTACCGAGACGACAGGATAAATCCGGGAAAGCTTGTGGGGATCGCCACCGGCTTTGCAGGGATCGTCCTAATCAATTGGCATGGCCAGGCAGGGATATCATGGGGCATGACCTTCCGTGGGGAAGGCTTTTTGGTTTTATCCAGCTTAGTGAGCACCGCGGGTACCTTCCAAGCAAAGCGCTTGGGCCGAACTCTCGATCCGGTCCTGATCAATGGGTACCAGCTGCTCTTTGGATCCCTAGTCCTCCTGGCTGTAGGGGTGCCGGGAGTGGTGGGACGGTCCCCTCAGTTTACTCCGCTGTTCTGGGGGCTGTTCATGTACTCCGCAGCCTTGTCTGCAGCGGCCTTTTCCCTTTGGTACTATCTCCTGAAGTACAATAAGGCAGGTGAAATTACCCTTTACCGCTTCGTAATCCCCGTATCCGGTGCTGTGCTATCAGCCCTGGTGCTGCCTGGGGAATCACTTAGTCCTGCGGCCCTGGTGGCCCTCGCCTTGGTCGCCTTTGGTATTGCCGCAGTAAACCGTTGGAGAAAGCCTGAGACATCTCCCCTTGACAGGGACAAGTTCCCAGAATAACAATATCATAGGGAACTGATTCTTTTTTGGGCTAAATGATGAGAGGATGGGAAGTGTTACCGTGCTCATTGATGTAATGTCCTTTAACTTGCGCATCTGGACTCCCGTGGACGGAGAGAATGCGTGGCCCAACCGTCAAGCCGCGGTTGTGTCCATTATCAATAAGTACGCGCCTGCGATTCTCGGCACACAAGAAGGCCTGCCACCTATGTTGGCAGGCCTTGACAGCGCGCTTCACGAGTACGAGCGTTTTGGCTTTGGCAGGGACGAAGATCGGAGCGGGGAGCATAATGCGGTGTACTTCCGAAAGGGCCAGGTTAAGCTCGTGGAACAAGGCCAGTTCTGGCTTTCTAAGGAGCCAAGTGTTCCTGGAAGCATCTCCTGGGACAGCTCTCTCCCGCGGATCTGCACTTGGGGCCTTTTCCAAGGCAGCGAAGGGAACGCCCCCTTTGCGGTGTTTAACACCCACCTTGATCATGAAGGGGAAGACGCCCGGAGATCCGGTGCTGAGCTTATCTGGCAGAAGATAGAGCCCCTTCAGGCAGAGGGGATACCATGCATCTTAATGGGTGACTTTAACTGTGAGCCTGGGAGCGCCCCGGTGCAGCTTTTCCGGAGCCACCTCAAAGATGCACTGTGGGAGATGGGTGCAGGCGGGCACACATTCCACGCCTTTACTGGACTGGGAGTGGGCGGCTGGATCGATTACATCTTTGCGTCCCCTGGTGTCCAGATTCTGGAAGCAGAAATCGTAAAAGAAAAAGTGGCCGGGCGGTTTCCCTCCGACCACTATCCCATCAGGGCCCGTTTAGTCTTGCCACCTCAACCTTAATACCCCTGCTTTCTAGATACTTCACATCATGGTCAGGAATGCGGTCATCGGTGATGATGGTGTCGATTTCTTCTAAACGCGCGAAGGTGAGGAAGGCCTGTTGGTGGAACTTAGTATAATCCACTAATAAAATGACTTCTTCAGCCGCCTGCAGCATGGCCTTCTTTGCTGCGGCAACATCTTCTGAATAGACCATAAGCCCTTGCTTAAAGTTCAGGGCCGTGGCCGCTAGGAAGAGCTTGTTCACCTTATACTTTTGGAGCAGGGCTTCTGCATCTCGCCCCAAGAGGGTGTAGACTCCTTCACGCCGGTGATCGCTGAGTTTGCCTCCGGTCACGTACAATGTGACGTTTTCCTTTTCCAACACTTCGCCCGCGATTAACAGATCGTTGGTGAGGAGGGTAAGGCGTTTTTCGCCCAGCAAACGGCTTAGGGGCTGGGTGGTACTTCCGCCGTCAATAAGGATTATATCGTCTTCCTTGATATGTTCGAGGGCCTTTTGGGCGATGGCTTGCTTTTCTCGGATGTTCGTCTTGCGCCGGGTTCGAATCTGGAACAGATCGGTCTGGGGCTGTTTCAAAACTGCACCACCGTGAACCCGTTCTACCATCCCCATCCGGGCCAGCTTGTCCAAGTCAAGGCGGATGGTTTTGCCTGTGACTTTGAACTGCTTTGCTAGTTCTTGTACTTCGACACTGCCGCGGGCAGCGAGGATTTGAGCTATTTCCTCTAAGCGCCTTGCCGAGTTCATTTTCATCCCTTCTTTCCACGTAATCAGTATTCCCTATTATATTAAGTAATTCCTGCCGAGGTATTGAATTACCGTTCATTTAGGGATATAATGGAATCAAAGACACCTCAAATAAACCAAAATGAACCTATATAAACCTTTGTGTATTTTGGAACAATATGCTACAGGGAGGAATCAGTGTGGTTAAAGTTGGTGTAGTGGGATATGGTGTTATCGGTCTGCGGCTGGCCGCTGGTGTGGCGCGCCAAGAGGACATGGAACTCGTTGGTGTGGCTGACGTTGGATTGACCCTGTCGGTGCGGGCATTGGCTGAGAGGGGTATGCCCTATGACTTCTACGCGGTTGTGCCTGAAAAGAGGGATGAGCTGGAGGCCGCAGGCGTCAAAGTCTCTGGCACTGTGGAGGAACTCATCCAGAAGTGCGACGTCATCTTGGATGCTACCCCAGCTGGCGTAGGGGAGAAGAACAAGGCCCTCTATGAAAAGTACGGCAAGAAGGCGGTTTTCCAAGGTGGGGAAAGCACAAGTGTTGCTGATGTGTTCTTCCACGGCTACGCGAACTACGAAGAAGGACTGGGCAAGCAGTTCCTTAAGCTCACCTCTTGCAACACCACAGGCTTGATTCGGGCCGTTGACTGCGTCGACCGGGCAGTCGGGGTGGACAATGTGATGATCACTATCATCCGCCGCGTCGCTGACCCAGGTGATTACCACCGGGGCCTCACCAATGCGCTGAAGGTTGATACAGTGCCTAGCCACCAAGCATCTGACTTGATGCTCATCATGCCGCATATCAAGGCTACCGGCGTGTTGGTGCATACTCCGGTGACTCACGGGCACATCATTTCTACCAATATTAAGCCGAAGAAGCCTGTGACCCGCGATGAGGTCCTGGAGATGTTCAACGCGCATCCCCGCATTCGTGTTGTCCGGATCAAGGACGGGTTCCAGGGCAACGCTGCGCTGTTTAGATATGCCCGGGATATGGGGAACCCCCACAGCGACATGTACGAGATCGCGGTGTTCGAAGAGACCGTGGAGGTCTTCGAAGGCCACATTATCTTTGCCTTTAACGTCCCGCAGGAAGCTGTGGTAATCCCTGAGTCCTTAGACGCAGTCCGGGCAGCTATGGAAATGCAGACTGACAGGCTCGAAGGCGTTGGAATGACCAACAAGTACCTCAACCTGCGTTAAGGAAGGCGATGAACGTGACATTGCCCATTCATACAATCGATGATTTCGATTACAGCGGTAAGACTGTCTTGCTCAGGGTGGATATCAACTCACCTATCGACCCGAAGACTAAGAGAATAGTAAACACGAACCGCATCGATAAGAGTATCCCCACCATCCGGGATCTCCTTGATCGGGGAGCCAAGGTGGCCATCCTCGCCCACCAAGGGGATACCCTTGATTACCACAACCTCATGCCCATGGCTGAGCACGCTCTGCTCCTTTCTGAGCGGCTGCGCCGGCCCGTTAAGTACATTGATGATGTGGCTGGGCCCGCGGCGCAGCAGGCTGTGAAAGACCTGCAGCCAGGAGAAGCTATCCTCCTGGGGAATGTGCGCTATTTGTGTGAAGAGATCTCCACCTTTGAAGATGCGGTCACGCTAAAGCCAGAAGAGATGCTCAACACCTACCTGGTACGGAACTTGGCACCGTTGGCCGACTACTACGTCAATGATGCCTTTGCTGCCGCACACCGGAACGCTCCCTCCATGGTGGCTTTTCCTGAACTGCTGCCCACAGCTGGTGGGCGCCAGCTGATTGCAGAGTTCGGTGCTTTAAGCCGCGTTGCAGAGAGCCCTGAACGGCCCGCAGTGTTTGTCCTAGGCGGTTTGAAGGTTTCGGACGCGTACGGTATGCTGCGGCAGGTTTTGGAGAATGGCACTGCAGACCGCATCCTCACTGGAGGCGTAACGGGCATCCTCTTCCAGATGGCCAGGGGCGTTAAGTTTGGCCAGGCACAGGAGAAGTTCCTAGCAAATCGGGGTCTCCTCAAGTATGTGGATGAGTCCAGGATGTATCTTGAGCGCTTTGGAGAGAAGTTTATCAACCCAGTGGACTTCGCTTACGAAGACAACGGAGTGCGGAAGGAATGCAGCCTTGCTGATTTGCCCAACGATGCTGCGCTGTTCATGGACATCGGAACGGAAAGTATCGCGTTGTTCGAAAAGGAGATTGCCCAAGCGGGCACCATCTTTGTCAACGGGCCAGTAGGGGCTTACGAGAACGCCCTCTTTGAGAAGGGCACCAAGTCTCTTTGGAATGCCATTGCGGATGCACCTGGCTTTTCCGTGGTGGGCGGGGGCGACAGCGTCACCGCGGCCAGCCGCTTCGTGGAAAACCCTGCAGAGCGCTTTGGCTACATCTGCACTGCCGGCGGGGCCATGGTCCGCTTCTTATCTGGGGTGGAACTCCCCCTCATCACGGCACTGCGGAAGGCGTACGGGAGGAAATACTAATGACCCGAAAATTCAAACTTCCCTACGGCAAGGTGGAAAGGGAAGTTGCCCTGCCTGAGCGTGGCTACGTGGGGACATTCCTGCCCAGTAAGACTGTTGGAGCAGGGACTGAAGGGGAGCTGATCTTGTCAGCCCTGGAGAACCCCATTGGTACGCCGCGCCTTGGCGAACTGGTGCAAAAAGATCAGCGCATCGTGATCATCACCAGTGATATGACCAGGCCTTGCCCTAATCACAAACTGCTTCCTCCAGTCCTTAAGGAACTGGAGGAAGCTGGCGTTAATCTGAAGCAAGTGACGGTAGTGATCGCCCTAGGGCTCCACAGGCCTATGAGTGAAGAGGAGCTGCGCCAGTCTGTAGGCGCAGAGGTTTACGAGACAGTCCGGGTGATCAACCACGACGTAGAGGATGTGGTCCACGTCGGCACCACTGCCCGAGGCACCAGAGTGGATGTCTTTCGGGAGGTTGTTGAAGCTGATTTCCGCCTCTGCATGGCCAATGTAGAGTTCCACTATTTTGCAGGCTACTCTGGCGGTGCTAAGTCCATGGTGCCCGGCACCGCTTCGGTGCGGACTGTTACAGATAACCATTCCCATATGGTTGAGGACGCTGCTGTCGCGGCTCTCCTTGAAGGAAACCCTGTTCGGGAAGACCTGGAGGAGGCCGCAAACATGGTGGGGATTGACTTTATCCTCAACGTAATCGTCGATGAGCACCAGCGCATCGTGGATGCCGCTGCTGGCCACGTGGTTAAGGCCCACCGAGTGCTCTGTCAACGCCTTGCTGAGGAGGGCTTGGTAGAACTGCCCGCCAAGGTGGATCTAGCGGTAGTGAGCGCAGGGGGCGATCCCAAGGATATTAACCTTTACCAGGCCCAGAAAGCGCTAGATAACTGCGCAGGGGTTGTGCGCCCTGGCGGGGTAATCATCCTCTTAGCAGAGTGCGGGGAAGGGTATGGGAGCAAGATCTTCCAAGAGTGGATGACCGCGGACAAGGCCCCTGAAGATCTGCTGGAAGACCTGAGGCGGCAGTTTGTCTTAGGCGGCCACAAGGCTGCGGCAATCAGTAAGGTGAGCACTGGGGCGGAGATCATCTTGGTGACCTCAGATGTGCTTGCCAACGAGAAAATGGTGGGCGTGACGGTCACGGCTTCCCTGGATTATGCCCTAGAGCGTGCCCAGGAGATCCTCGGGCGGGAGTTTACCTATGCGGTGTTCCCCCTTGGGGCCTCCACCTTACCAAAGGTAGTGAATTGAGGTGATCTCGTAGTGATGTTGGAACGTGAGGAACAACAACGGCTGGAAGAGTTAGCGAAAGAGATCCGCATTGCCACGCTGGAAGAGTTCGGCCACCTCGGCTTTGGCCACATAGGGGGCGCAATGTCCATCGTGGAACTTCTTGCCGTGCTGTATGGTAAAGTAATGCGCTATAAACCAGAAGAGCCCCGCTGGGACGGGCGGGATTGGCTGGTGCTTTCCAAGGGCCACGCAGGGCCTGCTTTGTATGCAACCCTTGCCCTCAAGGGATTCTTCCCTTACGACATGCTGAAGACGCTGAATCAAGGGGGAACAAACCTTCCCAGCCATGCGGACCGGAACAAGACACCGGGGGTGGACATGACCACAGGCTCTTTAGGGCAGGGAATGTCCACAGGGCTAGGCGTAGCCTTGGGCCTGAAGATGGACGGGAAGGACAACTATGTCTACCTCGTGTTAGGAGATGGGGAATGCCAAGAGGGGCAGATTTGGGAGGGGGCCCTCTACGGGGGCAACGCCAAACTGGATAACCTCATCGTCTTTGTAGACTACAACAAACAGCAGCTCGATGGGTACGTAGACAACATTAATCCTCTGGGTGATCTCAGGGCGAAGTGGGAGACTTTCGGCTGGTTCGCCCAAGAGGTAGATGGGCACGACGTGGCCCAGATTTATGAAGCCATCCGCAGGGCCCAAGAGGTGGAGGGTAAGAGTTCGGTGATCATCCTCCACACCATCAAAGGGAAGGGCTGCACTTTCGCGGAAGGCGTGGAGTTCAACCACCACATGCGCTTTACCAAGGAGCAGATTGAGCAAGCCATCGCAGCGCTGAAGGGGGCAGAGGGAAATGCGGTTTAGCATCGATGAAGTGGCGATGAAAGATGCGTATATTGATGCCCTGATGGAGCTTGCAGAGGAGAATCCTCAAATTGTGGTGTTGGATGCGGACTTGATGAACTCGAACTCCACTATCAAGTTCCTAAAGCGTTTCCCAGAACGGGCCATCAACGTAGGTGTGCAAGAAGCCAATATGCTGGGGATGGCTGCGGGACTGGCAGCTGTGGGGAAAATCCCCTTTACCCATACCTTCGCGTGCTTTAACGCGCGGCGGGCCTTGGATCAGATCTATATGTCTGTGGCCTACGCGCAGCTGCCGGTGAAGATCGTAGGGACCGACCCTGGAGTCACAGCGGCCTTCAACGGTGGGACCCATATGCCCTTAGAAGATGTTGGCTTTTTGC
This sequence comes from Peptococcaceae bacterium 1109, assembly GCA_001028815.1. GTDB lineage: Bacteria > Bacillota > Limnochordia > Darwinibacteriales > Darwinibacteriaceae > 1109. The sequence goes on along the minus strand of LDJB01000001.1, from coordinate 880,987 downwards.
GGGGCATCCCCACCATGACAGTGATTGAACCAGTGGATAATGTGATGATGCGGGCCATCCTTCCGCAGGTAGCAGCCATGGATACTCCAGTCTACCTTAGGGTGAACCGCAAACAGCCTGTTAAGATCTACGCCCCTGGCACCGAGTTTACCATCGGCAAGGGCAAGGTCCTCCGGGATGGTGACGATCTGACCATTGTTGCCACAGGTATCTTGGTTCCAGAGGCGCTAGAAGCCGCAGAGGCTCTGGCTGAGGAGGGAATCGGGGCCAGAGTCATTAATATGTTTACCATCAAGCCTATTGACGCAGAGCTCTTGATCAAGGCAGCGCAGGAAACAGGCGCGGTGGTCACTGCAGAAAACCACAACGTGATCAATGGCTTGGGTTCAGCGGTCGCGGAAGTCCTCTCCCAGCATCACCCGGTGCCCATGGAGCGAGTAGGTGTGCAGGATCTCTTTGGTGAAGTGGGCTCTGTGGAATACCTCCAGCAGCGCTTCGGCTTGACTAGCGAGGCCATAGTTGAAAAGGCCAAAGCAGTGCTGGGACGGAAGAATAGTTAAAGAAAGGGGTGGCAGCCGTGCTGCTCATCGATAGGAAGGAACCGTACGGATGGGGTTATACACCCATCACCACAGAAGGGGAAGCAACCCTCGATACCATGATTGACTTTGGTATCCTGCGGCTTAGGGCCGGCGAAGTTCATCGGGAAAAGACAGAGAAAGAGGTAGCTTACCTACTCATGGACGGCAGCGCCGAGTTCAAGTTCGGCGATGAGACCGCCAGCGCAGAGCGGACATCGCTGTTCCACGAGTCGTGCCCCTGCTTGCATGTGCCTGCAGGAACTCAGGTGGAGATTACCGCCAAGAGCGAAGTGGAGTTTGCAGTGCAGGCCACAACCAATCCCAAGTTTTTCGCACCCAAGTTCTACAGTGCTGAGGACGTCCGCAGTGAGGAACGGGGTAAGGGGACAATGCAGGAGACTTCCACAAGGATCGTCCGGACGATTTTTGACAAGTCTAACGCACCGGACGCCAACTTAGTCCTGGGTGAAGTGATTACCTTCCCTGGAAAGTGGTCCAGCTACCCACCGCACCATCATCCTCAGCCTGAGATTTACCACTATCGCTTCCTTCCTGAACAAGGATTTGGCGTAGCGGTACTCGGCGAGAATCTGGTTAAGGTAACCCACCAATCCACGGTGAAGATCGTCCAGAACGAAGTTCACCCCCAGACAGCGGCCCCGGGGTATGCCATGTACTACCTCTGGGTGATCCGCCATCTTGATGATGAGCCGTACATTACACCCACGTTCGTCCCTGAACATAAGTGGGTGACAGATAAGGATGCAATATTTTTCCCCGAGAGGAGGAAGTAGCATGGGTAAGACAATCCGCCTGACAACCGCTCAGGCCCTGCTGCGTTTCTTGGATGCTCAGTACGTTGAGCTCGACGGGCAGGAGTACAAGTTCGTGAATGGTGTTTGCGGCATCTTCGGCCACGGCAACGTCTTAGGTATTGGAGAGGCTTTGGAGAATTTGCCCGGCCTTGGCCTAAGGTACTACCGGGGTATGAATGAGCAAGGCATGGTCCATCTGGCCACAGCGTATGCCAAGCAGCACAACAGGCTGCAGATCATGGCCTGCACAAGCTCCATTGGGCCTGGGGCCCTTAACATGGTGACCGGCGCGGCTACGGCCACTGTGAACCGCATCCCCGTACTGATTCTACCAGGGGATACCTTCGCAGACCGGCAGCCTGACCCCGTCCTGCAGCAGATGGAGATGCCCCACAGCTACACCATCACTGCCAACGACGCCTTCAAGGCAGTTTCCAAGTATTGGGACCGGGTTGATCGCCCTGAACAGCTGGTGGAAGCCTGCATGCAGGCCATGCGGGTCCTTACTGACCCAGCGGAGACAGGTGCGGTAACCTTGGCTCTGCCTCAAGATGTCCAAACCGAGGCATATGATTTCCCCGCGAGCTTCTTTGACAAGCGCATCTGGCACATTGACCGGGACGTGCCTTCACCCAATGCCTTGAAACGGGCTGTGGATCTGATCCTGAAGAAGAAGCGGCCAGTGATTATCGCAGGGGGTGGGGTGCACTACTCTCTCGCCACCGAAGAGCTCCGGGAGTTTGCGGAAGCCTTCCAGATTCCAGTAGGTGTTACCCAGGCGGGCAAGAGCTGCCTCGTTTGGGACCATCCCCTCAACATGGGCGGAATTGGGACTACCGGTACGCAAGCAGCAAACCTTCTTGCCAAGGAAGCCGATCTGATCATCGCGGTAGGTTCACGGCTGCAGGACTTCTCCACAGCCTCCAAGACTGCTTTCCAGAATCCTGAGGTCGATTTTGTCAGCATTAACGTGAACCGGTTTGATGCCCTGAAGATGGATTCTGTGTACGTCCAAGCTGATGCCAAGTTGGGGCTCATCGAGCTTGGCACGCTCCTCAAAGAAGCAGGCTATAAATCAGGTTACACTGAGGATTATCTGAAGAAGCTCAAGGACGACTGGAACAAGGAAGTTGACCGGCTGTACAGCCTCGAGTCTCCTGAGGGGATTGTCCAGACCACCGCCTTGGGCGTTGTGAACGAGTTCGTCCAGGACAGCGATATCGTGGTCTGCGCCGCGGGCAGCCTCCCCGGTGATTTGCACCGCTTGTGGCGGAGCAAGGGTATTAAGACCTACCATATGGAGTACGGCTTCTCCACTATGGGTTACGAGATTGCGGGAGCTCTCGGCGTGAAAATGGCTGAACCAGAGCGGGAGATTTTCGCGCTGGTCAGCGATGGAAGCTACCTCATGCTCCACTCTGAGCTTCTTACCAGTGTGCAAGAGGGCATGAAGATCAACGTTGTGATGTTTGACAACGGCGGCTTCCAGAGCATCCTCAGCCTGCAGAAGAGCAAAGGGAGCAAGGGCTTCGGCAACGAGCTTCGCTTCCGGGATCCAGAGACAGGCTTGCTCACCGGGGACTATGTGCCTATCGACTTCGCCCAAATGGCTGGAGCCATGGGTGTGAAGACGTTCTCCGTCCGGAACCTGGCAGACCTGCCTAAGGCACTTCAGGCAGCCAGGGAGTCTAAAGTGAGCACTTTGATCGACATTAAGATTCTCCCAGCTACTCAAAGCGATGGCTACGAGTCTTGGTGGCGCGTGGGCGTGGCTGAGGTTTCGGAGAATCCTGATGTACTCACAGCAGCACAGCGTGACGCTGAGTATTTGGCGAAATACAAAACGAGATGAGGTGGATGCAGTGCTGAAGAAAGGTGATGTCAGGTTAGGTATTGCCCCCATCGCCTGGACAAACGATGATATGCCCGAGCTTGGCGGGGAGATTCCGTTTGAACAGTGTATCGATGAGATGGCACTTGCGGGCTATGAGGGCAGCGAAGTGGGGAACAAGTATCCTCGGGATCCAGAAGTCCTGAAGGCAGCTTTAGAGCCTCGGGGACTGTCCATTGCCAGCGCTTGGTTCAGTGCGTTCTTAACCACCAAGCCCTATGAGGAAACAGCTGAAGCCTTTGTGAAGCATCGGGATTTCCTCAATGCTATGGGAGCTAAGGTGATCGTCGTCTCTGAGCAAGGCCATTCCATTCAGGGACAGATGGATACGCCGCTCTTCCCTAACAAGCCGGTGTTTACCGATGAGGAGTGGGATCGCCTGGCAGATGGCCTGAACAAGCTGGGTAAGCTTGCCCACGAAAAAGGCATGCAGATTGTGTACCACCACCACATGGGTACGGGCGTCCAGACCATGGAAGAGACGGCCCGCCTGATGGAGAGTACCGACGAAGAGCTGGTATCCCTTCTCCTAGATACAGGGCACATCAGCTTCGCGGGCGGCAATTCCTTGGAACTCATAGAGCGGTTCGGTCACCGCATCAAGCATGTGCACTTTAAGGATCTCCGGGCTGAGGTGGAAGAAGCGGTGAAGAATGAAAACCTCAGCTTCCTGCAAGCTGTAAAGCGGGGCGTCTTTACTGTGCCTGGCGACGGCCGCATTGATTTTGTGCCCATCATTGAAGCCCTCAACAAGATCGACTACAAGGGCTGGATTATCGTTGAGGCTGAGCAGGATCCATACAAGGCTCCGCCGCTGGAGTATGCGAAAAAGGCCCGGGAGTATATCCGGGAAAAAGCCGGTATCTAAGTTAGCAGAGGAGGGTATTTTCCATGACAAAGAAGTTGCGCGTCGGTGTGCTGGGCGCTGGCAGGATCGGTAAGATCCATGTGGAGAACCTGTGCCACAATGTGCCCAATGTAGAAGTGGTGAGCGTTGCTGACGTGGCGGTGGACGCCACTCGGGAATGGGCAAAGCAGTTTAACATCACTAACGTAACCGCCGATCCCCACGAAGTGATCAATAATCCAGAGGTGGATGCAGTTTTGATCTGTTCGCCAACAGACACCCACGCGGATTACATCATCGCGGCGGCGAAAGCGGGCAAGGACATTTTCTGTGAGAAGCCTATTGCTAACGACTTGGAAAAGACGAAAGAAGCCTTGAAGGCTGTGGAAGAAGCTGGGGTCAAACTACAGCTGGGCTTCAACCGGCGCTTTGACCGGAACTTCCGCCGGATCCGCGAGCTTATTCAGACAGGGCAGCTCGGTGATGTGCACATCGTCAAGATTACAAGCCGCGACCCAGGCCCGCCTCCCATCGAGTATGTGAAGGTTTCTGGCGGCATCTTCATGGATATGACCATCCATGATTTCGATATGGCCCGTTACTTGACAGGCAGTGAGGTTGAGGAAGTCTACGCCAAGGGTGCAGTACTTGTTGATCCTGAGATCGGCAAAGCAGGCGACTTTGATACAGCAGTTATTACCCTGAAATTTGCTAACGGTGCCATTGGCGTCATCGATAACAGCCGCAAGGCCGTTTACGGCTACGACCAGCGCGTCGAGGCCTTCGGTTCCAAGGGCGGAGCACAGGCGTTCAACGAAAAGCCCACTAATGTGGAAGTGAGCACCGCAGATGGCGTGTGCACCGACAAACCGCTCTATTTCTTCTTAGAACGTTATATGGGATCCTTTGCCCAAGAGCTGCAGGACTTCGTCACAGCCGTAACCGAGGATAAGGAACCGCCTGTCACGGGCATCGATGGCTTAGAGGCGCTGTATATCGCGATTGCGGCCACCGAGTCTGCAAAGACAGGCAAGCCGGTGAAGATCTCCGAGGTGCGGTAGATGTTGTTTTCTCCCTTTACCCTCAAATCTGTTGTTTTTCCTAACCGAATCGTGATGCCGGCCATGTGCCAGTACTCTGCAGAAGAGGACGGCCTTGCCCTTGAGTGGCACTACGTCCACTATGGCAGCCGGGCAGTTGGGGGGACAGGGTGCATCATCGTGGAGGCCACGGCTGTGGAACCTCGGGGGCGGATCAGCGCACAGGATCTTGGCCTTTGGGACGATAGGCAAGTAGAACCCCTCAGGCGGCTGGTAGACTTCTGCCGCCGGCAAGGGGCCGTCATGGGCATCCAAATTGCCCACGCGGGCCGGAAGGCATGCGGGCCAGAACTGGTGGCGCCCTCCGCCCTGCCCGCGGGCCCGGATCAGCCCACGCCTCGGGCCCTTTCCCAGGGGGAGATCCAGGACATTGTGGGTCAGTGGGGCCTGGCAGCTAAACGGGCAGCCGAGGCAGGCTTTGATCTGCTGCAGATCCACGGCGCTCACGGCTACCTCATTCACGAGTTCCTCTCGCCGTTGAGCAACGCTCGCGATGACGAGTATGGAGGGGATCTCCCGGGGAGGATGCGCTTTCTCTTGGAGATTGTGGAAGCGGCCAAAGCGCACTGGCCGGAAGATAAGCCGCTTTCGGTACGCCTTTCCGCAGTGGACTACCTGGAAGGCGGGCTCACTGTTTCGGATACGGTCCAGATCGCTGCCAAGCTCAAAGAGGCGGGCGTGGACTTGATCGATGTGAGTTCCGGTGGGCTCTTGCCCGCGCCCATTCAGGCACGGCCAGGGTATCAAGTGCCCTTTGCAGAGGCAGTACGGAGGGGAGCCGTCATACCTACGATCGCGGTGGGCCTCATCTCCACAACGGAACTAGCTGAGGAGATCTTGGCCAATGGGCGAGCGGATTTTGTAGCCCTAGGGCGCGAGCTTCTCCGCAACCCTTACTGGCCTCTGCAGGCCATGGGGAATCAGAGGGAGAACTGGCCGTTCCAATACCGCCGGGCCGCGCGAAACTGACTAGAACATAATCGCACAAAACAAGCCCCTGCCTTCTGCGGCAGGGGCTTCATCGCGAGGGAAGCTGCTTGGGACGCTACATCAAGGGGGCAAACAACCTTAAAATGGCGGTACCAGCCCGCTTTAGGGGGCTGCGCGCCCGGTATTCAGCTAGATCGAACTCCTGGCAAAGCTTGAGGGTTTCGAGGAAGTCGTCCCTAATCTCAATCACACTATCAGTTCTATAGAGCCACACCCCGCATTCGAAATGCTGGTAGAGGCTGCGATAGTCCAGGTTGATCGTTCCAACTACTCCGTACTCGTCATCCACGGCAAAGGTCTTACAGTGCATAAAGCCAGGAGTATACTCGTAAATCTTCACGCCGCTTTCAATCAGGACAGGGTAGTAGGAGCGGGTGACGGCATGGACGTACCACTTGTCTGGGACGTGGGGGGTTACTATCCGCACATCTATTCCAGACTGGGCAGCGGTGCAGAGGGCTGTCTGCATGGCACTGTCTAGAATGAGGTACGGGGTGTTGATGTAAACGTAGCGCTTGGCCCGGCCAATCATGTTGAGATAAACCGCTTCACCCACCGCGTTGTCATCCAGCGGGTTGTCGCTGTATGGCTGGACTACGCCAGGTGATGGAGGGACGGGCGGAAAGCGCTCTGGTTTGAACGCCTCAATGTCTTCAGAAGTCTTCCGGAGATAGTTCCACATTGTGAGGAACATCACCGTCAAACTCCAAGCCGCGGGCCCCTGGATTAATATCGCCGAATCCTTCCAGTGGCCATGTTTCTCGTAGGCGTTGATGTACTCGTCCGCTAAGTTGATGCCTCCCGTAAAGGCGGTGTGGCCATCGATGACCGCGATTTTCCTGTGGTCCCGGTTGTTGAGCCGGGCAGACAGCACGGGGATAAAGGGGTTAAACCGGCAGCACTTTATGCCCATCGCCTCAAGCTTGCGGTCATAGCGGAAGGGAAGGGTCATGATGGAGCCCACGTCATCGTAGATCATGCGTACATCCACGCCCGCTTTTGCCTTTTCCTTGAGGATTTCCAGTATGGTATCCCACATGATGCCCGCTTCAACGATGAAGTACTCAAGGAAAATGTAGCGCTCCGCACCCTTGAGGGCTTCTACCATGGCCGCAAACTTATCCTCCCCTATGGGGAGGTATTTTGTATAGGTGTCTTTGTACGGCGGGCTATACGCGTAGTTTTGGATGTAATGGGCTTGGCGGGCTGCATCTGGATTTTCTGTTTCCAGCTCCGCAAGGACTTCATCGTTGGGCTGGAGGATGTCCGCTTGCTGCTGCTGCATGCTGTCCATCCGCTTCCGCAGGTAAGTACCCATGCGGCTGCCGCCGAACATTAGGTAGAAGAGGCCCCCGAAAATGGGGAAGGCCATGATCAGGATGATCCATGCGATTTTGTAGCCTGAGTTGCCTCTGCCCCCTGCAATGGCCAAGACCGCACCGATGCTCGCCAAGGCCGTAATGCCGTAGAAGAGGGAAAAGTAAGAGGAAAAACGATCGATCATGATGATCAGGGCAGCAACTTGAGCAGCGATTGCTGCCCCGATCAACACAACTCGGTGAAACATTAGGCTGAGTATCTTCTTCATGCTCCACATCCATCCTTGTGTCGTAGAACCACTAGTTTATGCGTTGAGCAGTTGGAGAAACTCTTCCCCTGAGATAGTCTCCTTTTCCAGGAGGTAAGTCGCGATCTCGTGGAGTTTTTCCATGTTATCTTTGAGGATCGCGATGGCCGTCTCATGGGCCTTGCTGATCAGCTTCATCACTTCTAAATCGACCTGCGCTGCAGTCTCGCTTGAGCAGGTTAGAACGTTGTTCCCATTTAGGTACGGGTTTGTTTGAGTCTCCAAGGCCATCATGCCGAAACGGTCGCTCATCCCATAGCGGGTCACCATGGCACGGGCGATCCCCGTGGCCTGCTCGATGTCGTTGGCCGCACCCGTTGTGACGGTATTAAAGATTAGCTCCTCGGCAGCGCGGCCCCCTGTGAGGGTAACTAGGCGGGCAAAGGCTTCTTCCTTGCTGATTAAGTGGCGGTCCGCCTCTTCAATCTGCAGGGTGTAGCCGAGGGCCCCTGAAGTCCGGGGTACAATGGTAATCTTATGCACTGGCGCGCTGTGCCCCTGCTTTGCGGCGACTATCGCGTGGCCAAGTTCGTGGTAGGCAACCATCTGCCGTTCCTTGGGGGAGAGGGCAGCATTCTTCCGCTGGTACCCCGCGATGACCACTTCCACGCTCTCCTCCAAGTCGATTTGCTGGACTGCCTTGCGGCCCATCCGCACCGCTCGCAGTGCGGCTTCATTGATGATGTTGGCCAGATCAGCTCCTGATGCACCCGCGGTGGCCCGGGCAATGGCAGCAAAATCGATTGGCTCCGCCATCCTTACCTTCTTGGCGTGGACTTCTAAGATGGATATGCGTCCCGCGAGATCAGGAAGCTCCACCGGGATGCGCCGGTCAAACCGGCCTGGGCGCAACAGTGCAGGATCGAGGGCATCAGGGCGGTTGGTTGCAGCTAAGAGCACTACGCCCTTACGGCTGTCGAAACCATCCATTTCAGTGAGGAGCTGATTCAGGGTTTGCTCCCGCTCATCGTTTCCCGTGAACCCACCATCCCCTCGTTTCTTGCCAATGGTGTCGATTTCATCGATAAACACTATACACGGGGCCTTCTCGGTGGCTTGCTTAAACAGGTCCCGCACTTTCGCGGCACCGAGCCCTACGAACATCTCCACAAACTCAGATCCGGAGATGGAGAAAAAGGGGACATTAGCCTCACCAGCCACCGCCTGAGCAAGCAAAGTCTTGCCCGTTCCAGGGGGCCCCACCAGGAGCGCACCCTTGGGCAGGGTGGCGCCAATTTCCGCATAGCGTTCTGGATCGTGGAGGAAGTCGACAATCTCTTGGAGGGCTTCCTTCGCTTCATCTTGCCCTGCAACGTCCGCAAAGGTCTTACCTGTCTGGGCTTTAACGTACACTCGGGCATTGCTCTTACCAAAGGCCATGGCATTCCGCATTCGGCTCTGCATCTGCTTGGAGAAGAATTGGCCCAGGCCCACAAAGATGAGGATAGGTACGATCCAGTTAGTCAAGAAGCTGAGGAGCGGGGAGTGGGGCCGGGGCATGACGCCCGAGAAGCGCACTGGGCTTTTGCTTGCTAGGAGCCTGTTGACCAAGTCAGGGTCTGGCACCGCTCCTGTGACATACACTTGTTCACTCCCGGCCCTGTCTATGGCCGTAAAGGCAATCTGTTGATTGACGCTGTCCAGCTGTACCTCTCGGACGCGTCCTTCCTCTACCAGCTGGAGAAAAGTTGAGTAATCCACTTCATTGATCCGGGAGCGGATCAGCATAGGATACACGATGGCGTTAAACAGCATGATGAGGAGAAGTGACCCAATATAGTAAACGATGAGTGGCCTTCTTGGATTAGGCTTTTCTTCCACTAGACATCGACCCCCTTGCAGTCTTGGTTAGATTGGAGAGCATCAAGCATCTCCTTGATTCTCCGAGCCCCGGCTTGAATCTGGGCCAGATCCTCCTCGGGCCAGTTTCTGAGGATGCTGCCGTATCGGCGGGCAATTTCCCTTTCCATCTCGATGAGGAGGGCTTGGCCTTCCTCTGTAAGGGAGACGAGTACTACCCGCTCATCGGCGAGCGCGCGCTCCCGCCGGACACAGCCCATCTGTTCTAAGCGCTTGCACATGGTTGAGGCATTGCCGCTTCCAGTGCCGATGGATTCTCCCAGATCCCCAATGGTAATCTCGCCCGCTGCCTGTACCTCCACGAGGATGCGGGCTTGCAGCATCGTCAGGCCCAAATCCTCCACAATGGGACGGAAGATAAAGTCCATACTGAGGCGCAGGTAGCGGAAGTACTCCCACACCGCATTGCGAAACTCAATGATTTCCATGTCACCCTCCAATAGTTGTGTTCTATATATATTCTATCACTAAAAGGTTGTCCGTCAATGCATTTATGATTAACGGCGATGTTATTGTTTTGCAACGAAGGAAAAGTGGGATTGTGGTAGAATCATTAATCATTAGCTCACAGCACATATTTAGGAGGCGATGGTGTGAAGTATAGGGGTTTTCGGACAACGTTTGTACTGCTCGTGGCTGTGCTGCTGCTCTTGCCAGGCATTACCCAGGCACAGAGCCAGCGGCAGAGGGTACCAGACTTTACGCTCATGTCCAACCAGGGGAAGGCGATCTCCCTATCTGACTACGCTGGGAAGGTTGTTCTGCTGAACTTCTGGGCCACTTGGTGCCCGTACTGCCTTGAAGAACTGCCTGAACTGCAGAAGCTCCATGATGAGTTAATGGAAACAGGGGAAGCGGTCCTGCTCCTTCTCGATCAAGTGGATGGGGAATATGAAACACCCGCAGTAGGCAATGCCTTCCTGGAGGAAAACGGTTTTGACTTGGTCAACCTCTACGACTACGGTGCTGTGAGCAACGGGATCTTTGGAGTACCGGGCTATCCAACCACAGTGGTGATCGATAAGGAGGGCTATCTGAGCGGCTTTTGGTTTGGCCCCATCACCTACGAGCAAGCTAAAAGACTGATCGAGGAGGCAAATTAATGCTAAGGCAAATGCTGCCGGAAGTAACTCCGGCCCTCTTTGGGTTGGTGTTTGTAGACGGGCTGCTCACCTTTGTGTCCCCCTGTATTCTGCCCATGCTGCCTATCTACTTGATGTATCTGTCAGGTACAACAGGGGAAGAGGTTAACCGGGCTCGTCTTATCCGGAACACCATAGGGTTCGTTTTGGGGTTCACTGTGGTGTTTGTGATCCTGGGCGGCACCGCGTCTATCTTCGGCAGCATGGTTTTTCTGCAGCGAGAGCTGCTGGCAAGAATCAGCGGGCTGATCGTGATCGTCTTTGGGTTAAGTTTTATGGGTATCCTGCGGATCGGGTTCCTCAACCGGGCCGTGGGGCTCAAGGCCAGAACTACTAATTTGGGTTTTTGGTCCAGCCTGATTTTTGGGGGCACGTTCTCCTTGGGCTGGACTCCATGCCTCACCGCCTTTTTAGGAACGGCCCTATTGCTTGCGTCCAATACCTCAACAGCCGTTGCGGGGATGGCACTGCTCTTCGTCTATGGGATGGGCTTAGGCGTGCCCTTTCTTCTTGCAGCACTCCTGTGGCAGCAGCTGCAAAAGGTGGTAGGGTTTATCAGGCGGAACTTGGCCGTGATTCAGAAAGGCGCGGGGCTGCTTTTGGTCCTCACAGGCGTGCTTATGGTGACCGGCCACTTTCAGCGATTCGTAGGTTTGTTCTACTGAGCCTGGATGGGAAAGGGAGTAGATATGTTGCCAGTTTACGATGTTGCCGTTATCGGAGCGGGAATTGTAGGGACAGCCACAGCACGCAGGTTGTCTCAGTATGATCTGAAGATTGCCATAATTGAGCGGGGCAGTGATGTGGCCATGGGTGCCACCAAGGCCAACAGTGCTATCGTCCACGGGGGATACGCGGAGCATCCCGCTTCCCTTAGGGGCCGGCTTTGCTACCCAGGCAGGCTGCAGTTCCGCATGCTCAATGAAGAGCTGAACTTCGGCTTTGCAGAAACCGGTTCTCTGGTGGTAACAACAGATGATGATAGGTCACCCCTAGAACGCTTGCTGGAAAGGGGCCGTGCTAACGGCCTGACTGATCTGCGCATCATCGGCCAGGATGAGCTGAGAGAGATGGAGCCTGCCCTAAACCCAGGCTTGAGGTGGGCCTTACACTGCAAAGGAGCGGGAGTGTGCTCTCCCTACGAGATGGCCATCGCCATGGCCGAAAATGCCATTGCCAATGGGGCAGAGCTGTTTTTGGAACATGAGCTCTTGGGCATCGCCCTGGACGGCAAGGAGTTTATCCTCCAGACTAGCCAAGGGGAAGTCCGCAGCAGCTATGTGGTAAATGCTGCAGGTGTCCATGCGGACAAGGTTTCCCAGATGGTGGGCGTGGATAGCTTCGAGATCTTACCCAGGAGCGGCCAGTACCTACTCTTTGCCCGGGGCACTGGCAAGCCCATTAACTCGGTGATCTTCCAGCTTCCAACAGACAAGGGGAAGGGCGTGCTCTTAACATCCACATACTATGACAACCTCCTGATTGGGCCTGATGCCAGTGATGATGCGTCCAGGGAGGACACTTCCACAGACATCGTGCGGATAGCGGCCATTTACAAGCAATGCAAAACGCTGTACGACAAACTTGATCCTCGCCAGTTTATCCGCAGCTTTACAGGCATTCGGGCCAGGAGTTCTACCAACGACTTTGTCATTGAGGCGACCAAGGTGCGGGGGTTCATTAATGTGGCAGGGATTCAATCGCCTGGGCTCACCGCTTCGCCTGCCATCGCCCAGATGGTAGAGGGCCTTTTGCAAGACGCGGGCCTGGAACTTGTGAAGAAAAGCGATTTCGATCCCTACCGCCCTCCGATAATACGGAAGAAGGAACTCAGGCCCTTGAAAGAGATCAAACCGCTTCTGGACATCCCCTCTGCGCCGGAGAAGATTATCTGCCGGTGTGAGCAGGTAACGGAGGGAGAGATCGTAGATGCTCTCCATCGGGGCATCAAGGTGAAGACCATTGATGGCGTGAAGCGCCGTACACGGGCGTCCATGGGCTGGTGCCAAGGGGAATTTTGCCGGCCCCGCATCGCGGCTGTGATGGAACGGGAGTACGGTGAACCCATCGACCCCTCCTTTGACATCGAGCACAGCGGCGTGAACCGGGTGAGCCGGTCAGAGTTGGTGGACTTCCTTAAGTCTCAGGAGTAAAAACGAGCCCTTTTCTGCGGAGCAGAAAAGGGCTTTCACCATGTTTACTCAATGGGCTCAAACCTAGCTGTGAAGAAGCGGAGGACTGGCGGCTCATAGACCATGCGCATGCCCTTAACCTGATCCCGCTCCTTGTAGAGGTCGATAACTGCTTCAGCCACAACGTCCAGATGGGCGTAGGTATAGACCCTCCGAGGGATGGTGAGGCGCACAAGTTCTAGTTTGGGGTAGTGATGGTTGCCTTGTTTGTCCCGCCCTGCCGAGACGATGCCCCGCTCCATGCTCCGTACCCCTGATTTCAGGTAGAGCTGTGCTGCTAAGGTTTGGGCAGGGAACTGGTCCTGCGGGATATGTGGGTAGAATTTCCGGGCATCAATAAAGACCGCATGCCCCCCTGCAGGCTTCACGATGGGGATGCCCGCTCTGTTCAGCTTGTCGTGGAGGTATTCGACTTGGGCCAAACGGTGAGCAAGGAAGTTATAGTCCGCAGCTTCATAGAGCCCTCGGGCAAGTGCTTCCATATCCCTTCCCGACATTCCGCCGTAGCTCGGCATCCCTTCATAGACCACCACCAGGCTGGTGGCTTTCTGGTAAAGGTCTTCGTCATTAAGTCCTAGGAACCCACCGATGTTGACGATACCGTCTTTCTTGCCCGACATGGTGCAGCCATCGGCATAGCTGAACTGCTCCCGGATAATCTCCCTGATGCTCTTATCTTCGTAGCCTGGTTCCCGGTGCTTGATAAAGCAGGCGTTCTCTGCACATCGGGTTGCATCCATGATGACCTTGATTCCGTAGGAATGGGCAAGTTCAGAGACGGCTCGAATGTTGGCCATGGAGACAGGCTGGCCGCCAGCCATATTCACAGTAATGGCCAAGGAAATGTATGGGATGCGGTCTGGGCCAACTTCGTCAATGAGCTTCTGGAACTTATCCAGATCTACATTCCCTTTAAAGGGGTGCTCCGCTTCAGAGTCGTGGGCTTCGTCAATGATTACGTCGCGGAAGGTGGCCCCGTTCAGCTCTTGGTGGGCCCTGGTGGTTGTGAAGTACATGTTGCCAGGAACATAGTCCCCTGGTCTGATGAGTATCTGAGAGAGGATGTTCTCAGCGCCTCGCCCTTGGTGGGTGGGGACTACGTACTTGAAACCATATAGATCCTGGACAGCAGAGCGGAGGTTTTTGAAGTTCTTGGACCCAGCATAGGCCTCATCCCCCAGCATCAGGCCTGCCCATTGGTTGTCGCTCATGGCGTTGGTTCCGCTGTCTGTCAAGAGATCGATGTACACATCTTCCGAATCAAGGAGAAAGGTGTTGTAGCCAGCACGGCGGATGGCCTCTTCCCGCTGTGCCCGAGTTGTGACTGCAATGGGCTCGACCATCTTGATCTTGTACGGTTCTGCCATATACTTCTTTTCCACTGGAATACCACCTCTTTAGGTTAGGGTCTATGTATCTTAAGCAGGTTACAAAGATGCGTGGGGCAGGTTGGGAACGTCAGCGTTCTTGTTGACAAAAAAGGCCGCTACGCCTCCCAAGCCGATGTGGCAGCCTAGGACGCTGCCCACCATGTTAACCAGGAAATTCTTATAACCTAATGTGGTTCTGAGCATCTCTTGCAGCTTTTCTGCTGCTTCCCAGTCGTCCGCGTGGGTGATGCCCACGAGCTGCTCCGCATTTCCTAGGGACCGTTCCCGCACCAGCTCTACGATGCGTTTCAGGGCGGCGGTTTTTCCCCGGACCTTTTGCAGGAGGAGCATCTGCCCATCCACCACATGCAGGATAGGTTTGACTTTCAAGACGGTGCCCATGACAGCGCTAGTCCAGCGCAAACGCCCGCCCCGATGGAGGTGGCCCAGGTCATCGACGGTGAACACATGTTCCACGTTGTTCTGTGAGCGGGTGTTCACCCTGGCAATCACCTCTTCGTCCGCGGACCCCGCGGCGCTGAGCTGGGCTGCTTCTAAAGCGATCAAACCCTGTGCCATGGAACCGCTAAGGGAATCACAGATGGTCAGTTCAAACTTGGGATATCTGCGCTTGACTTCTTTGGCAACCATTCGAGCGGTGTTGCAGGCACCGGAGAGCTTAGAGGAAAAGGCTATGTATAGGCAGCGGGCCCCCTGTTCCGCGTACTTGGTAAAGGTGTTCCAGAAAAACTCCGCAGGAACCTGGCTCGTAGAAGTACGTTTTCCTTCCCGAATAGCTTGGTAAACTGCTTCCGGTTCAATGGTTTCCCCGTCCACATATTCCTCGTCATTGATATGGACTATAAAGGGAATAATGTGGATATTGTGATCAGCCGCGAGCTTTCGGGGGAGATCGCACGCACTGTCCGTTATAATTTGGAGCATGTCTTCACCTCATCATGTTGTTCATGAGACTATATTTCGGTAAGGCAGTGGGGAACCCCTTTTTCGGAATACTGTTGTTGTGAAGGTATCTTGAAGGTGGTACAATGGAACAGGAAAAATTCAATCTGTGAGGTTATGCCATGAATGGAGATCTGAAAGAAGCGATCACAACGCGCATCAATGAGCTCCGCTTTGAACAGGTCCACTTGCGTCCCTACATTGAATCAGATCGCATCCGCCAAGAGGTTTTGGATAGAGCCATCGCTGAGCTGCAGTGGGTATTGGAACTGATAACGGAGGAGGGAGAGCAGTGAAAAACAAAGCAATCGTCATACTGGTAGTGTGCGCCATTTTACTGACCGCTAATGCAGTGCAGGGGTCGGCACTGCACCAAGGAAAGCTGGTGGTTTTCCTCGGGGGCGACGCTGTGGGCTATGAGGAGTTCAGTATCTCACCTGAGGGCATCACGACGCAGGCATCACTTACGGTGGCCGGTCAAACCATCGCCCTTGAAACGCGCCTTACAAGGGATTCCTATGAGCTGAAACAGATGGGTGTGACTCTCACAGGTAAGTTTGCTGATGGGTCTTTTCAAGTCGCAGCAGGGCCTGTTCAGCTGTCCTATGGCCTGGCCCAGCCATACTTCGTACTGGACAACAACGTGTTTGCCCAGTACCAGCAAGTGATCGACTTAGCTGAGTCGGGCGCAGAAGAAGTGCAAGTGGTTACTCCTGTGCTTGTGTTGATGAGCCAACCCCCAGTACTCACAGGGAAGGTGTGGAAGGTGGGGGCCGCTGCCTATGAAGTTGACGGCCAAGTGGTTGAACTTGAGGAGTACGGGGCCCTCTTAGCAGGCAGTGTCTACGTGCGAATCCTGGCTCATGAGGGGAACCTAGTGCTGGTGGAGGTACCCGCTCAAATGGCCAAAGCTGCCCTCGAAGGCTATGAGGGGCTGAAGCCGGTGGAAGAGGCTCTGCCGCAAGGAGATGCATTGCGCACCGAAGAGTTTAGGGTTCAGAGCGGCGACATAACCTTGGCTGGAACGTTGACCCTTCCCGAAGGACAAGGCCCTTTCCCAGCCATTCTCCTGAACTCTGGGTCAGGCCCCCAAGATCGGGACGGGAATACTCCTCCAGCGCTGATGACCAATATGTTCAAGATCATGGCTGAGGAGTTCAGTTCCCTGGGCGTGGCAGTGCTGCGCTATGATGAACGGGGAGTGGGGGAAAGCACGGGCGATTACAACGCCGCTACCTTCACCGATCTCATGAATGACATCCGGGCGTTGATGGCCTATTTGAAGAACCATCCCAGCATTGATTCGCAGCGCATAGCTATGCTTGGACACAGCGAAGGGGCGTACTTCGCCCCGATCATCGCCAGTGAAGATCCGGAACTGGCTGGCATTATCCTTCTTGGTGCCCCCAGCGCTTCGCTAGACAAGATCATGATTGAGCAGCTAGAGTACCAGGCTGGCCTGGAGTATCTCTCAGAGGCGGAGCGGGGGATGATCGGTGCTTACCTGCCCCTTACAGAACAGGTCATCGCGGATGCCCGTGCCGGGAAGGCTGAAAGTGTCTTGCCTTACAACTTGGATTGGCTGCGGGAGCATATGGCCCACGACCCCGTGGCCGTGATTGCCAATGTTACCCAACCCGTGCTGCTGATTCACGGTGAGAATGACCTTAAAGTCCTTCCCAGCCACGCAGAGCAGCTCCAACGGGCTCTTTTAGAGGCGGGCAACGGGCAAGTAGAGCTGCACGTGCTTCCAAAGGTTACCCATGAGTTCATGCTGTTTCCATTAGATAATCCCGCGCACGACCCTACAGACCCTTGGAAGACCCCTGCGGAGCTCTATGACATTATTGGGAGTTGGCTGAGGGCAGTTCTCCTTGACTGACAGACTGAAAGCGAGCTTGGTTCCGAAACTCACTGGGAGTAATCCCGGTGAGGTTTTTTAAATACTCGGCCGTAGTAGTTCTGGCTGGTGAAGCCGTGGCGGAGGGCAATGGTGAGCACTGGTTCACTTCCGTGAGCTAGGGCCTCCTTGCTCATTTCTACTCGGAAGCGGTTCACAAACTCAGAAAAAGTCTCACCCATTTCTCCCCGGAACACTTGGGCCAGGTAGGACTTTGTGATTCCTAGGTGCCGCGCCATGCTCGCTAAGGTGAGAGGTTCTTTATAGTGCTGGTGGACATAGCGCACCGCGCGGCGGACGTGAAGATTCGCGGGGAAACCGCCCGGGCTGCTTACTTTGCTCGCTTGTATTTGCCGAAGCAGCCCAACGAGGAAGTGGACACATGCATGAAGCTGAGAGCGGGAAAAGGGGCCGATGAGATAGATACCTGGACTGTGATTCCCTTCAGTAATGGGCACCGCGGTGAGCTGGAACTGCGAGTCGCCGTCCAGGTTCAGATGGATGGGCCACGGTGTCAGCTCGCAGCTCTCGAGCCTCAGAGCCACCTTCTCGTAGGCGGCTTTCAGCTTATCCACATCTAGTGCCCCAGGGAGCTTGCTGCCCGCGTAACCAAGCACAGCCCCCTCCAGAGTTAATGCGGAAATGGGAAGTGCAGTGCACGCCGTAAACGCGGCAAGGGTTTCCTGGATTTCCTGGCTGATCCTGCTGTATGTACCCATCCAACTCGCCTCCAAAGCATCTAAATATAGTGCGAATCCCCTCAATCTACTGCAAGACATTTCCTGTTAGCCGTGCTATCATGAGTAAGTGAAAGTGAAACTCACTCTCAGTCACTTTTGAGTTTAGCAAAGGGGAGGGGGGTCTGTCAAATCTCAGCCATTTTTCGCCTTGCCTATCTCAGTGCGGCCTTAGCCGTACTCAGCCTAATCTCTTTGTTTGTTGGAGTATCTAGCTTCAGCCTCTTTGATCTCTTGACAGGGGACAACATCGCAGCACAGGTGTTGGTAATCAGCCGGGTCCCGCGGATGTTGGCGGTTATCTTGACAGGCGCGGGCATGAGCATCAGCGGCCTGATCATGCAGCAGCTGAGCCGCAACAGGTTCGTCTCTCCTACAACCGCCGGTACCTCTGAGTTCGCCCGCCTGGGAGTCTTAATTTCCCTGCTCATAGTCCCCCAGGCAAGTTCGTTGGGGAAGATGGTAATTGTCTTTGTCTTTTCGCTGCTGGGGGCGTTTTTGTTCCTTGGCGTGCTGCAGCGCATCAAGATGCAGGATGCAGTGTTTGTGCCCTTGATCGGGCTTATGATGGGCAGCGTGGTGAGTGCCGTGACCACGCTGGTGGCTTACCGCTTTGACCTCGTGCAGAGTATCGGCATTTGGCTGATGGGGAACTTCGCCATGGTGACGGTAGGCCGCTATGAACTGCTCTATGCCGCAATTCCCTTTGTGGTGGTGGGGTTTTTGTGGTCTGACAAGTTCACCATCGCAGGGATGGGCAAAGACCAGGCCACGAGCCTGGGACTCAACTACGCTTCGGTAATGTACGTTGGCCTCGGCGTTGTGGCAGGGATAACCGCGGTTGTGGTTGCTTCGGTGGGAAGAATCCCGTTCCTCGGCCTGATTATTCCTAATATCATTACCCTCTACCGGGGAGACCACTTACGGAGTAACTTCTTTTCCGCGGGGTTGTTTGGGGCCGTGTTTTTGTTAGGAGCGGATATTGCAGGGCGGATTGTGATTGCTCCCTACGAGATCCCCATCGGCCTCACCGTGGGCGTTCTGGGCAGCGCCGTTTTCCTGTACCTGTTGGGAAGGAGGCAGCGCAATGAGTGACCGCAAGAAACTTGTGGCCTTAGCCTGTGCAGCGGCAGCCCTCGCTGTGCTCTTGGTGGGTTGGGGGCTGAACTCCTTCATCTTCCGCTACGCCTTAAGCCGCCGGCTCCCCAGGCTTCTGGCCATGCTCCTTACCGGATCCGCGGTTGCCTGTTCCACGGTGGTGTTCCAAACCATCACCCACAACCGCATTCTGACTCCCAGCATCATGGGGCTGGATGCTTTGTATCTATTCCTGCAAACAGCGGTGGTATTTGCCTTCGGCGTACAGAGTGCCTTCGTGGTTAACGGGTTGCTGAGCTTTCTCCTGTCCACAGGCTTGATGGTAGGGTTTACCTTGCTCATCTTCGGAAGGCTTTTCCGGGCCCAGGAAGGGGGCCGTTTGTTCCATCTGCTTTTGGTAGGTGTAATCCTCGGGACCCTGTTGGACAGCAGTGCCTCGTTTATGCAGATGGTCATCGATCCTAACGAGTTTCAAACGGTGCAAAACCGCATGTTCGCGAGTTTCAACAATATCCAGGTGAACATACTCGTCCCTGGAGGGATTATCCTGCTTGGGGCCATGGCCTATATCGTGAGGCAGGTCTCTGTGCTAGACGTCTTAGCCCTGGGGCGAGACCATGCAGTGAGCCTCGGGATTCCCTATGAACAGGCCACGGGAAAGTACTTGATCGCGGTGGCCATCATGGTGGCCGTAGCTACATCCCTGGTTGGGCCAATCACCTTTTTGGGGTTGCTTGTGGCAAACCTGGCCCGGGAAGCTATGAATACCTGCGAGCACCGGCTTGTGCTCCCTGCGGCAGCCCTGATGGGGATCATTGCCTTGGTAGGTGGGCAGCTGGTGGCAGAACATGTCCTCAGCCTTGCCACACCGATCAGCGTAATCATCAACTTCATAGGCGGAGTTTACTTCATCGGGCTCCTGCTTCGAGCCCGCACCGTGCACTAATAATCGAGGAGTGGTGTACATGCTCACAGTACGGAATGTTGTTAAGCGGTACGGAGAGGTAACGGTCCTGGACAATGTTTCCCTGGATATCCCCCAGGGTAAAATCACGTCCCTCATTGGGCCAAATGGCGCGGGCAAGAGCACCCTTCTGTCCATTATGAGCCGGCTCATT
Organism: Peptococcaceae bacterium 1109; assembly: GCA_001028815.1. Lineage (GTDB taxonomy): Bacteria > Bacillota > Limnochordia > Darwinibacteriales > Darwinibacteriaceae > 1109. The sequence goes on along the minus strand of LDJB01000001.1, from coordinate 860,756 downwards.
CCCAAGGACGGAGGGGAAGTGTGGATCGATGGGCGAGAGCTTAAGGAGTGGAAAAGCACCGCTCTCGCGCAGAAGCTCGCGGTCTTGCGGCAGTCCAACTTCACTAACCTTCGCCTAACCGTGAGGCAGCTGGTGAGTTTCGGGCGCTTTCCGTACTCCCACGGAAGTCTAAGTGAGGCAGACCACGAGATGGTGGACCGAGCCCTTGCGTACCTGAAGCTCGAGGGCATGGCAGATAAGTACCTTCACCAGCTCAGCGGCGGCCAGCGCCAGCGGGCGTACATTGCAATGGTGGTGGCCCAGGATACGGACTACATCTTGCTGGATGAACCCCTAAACAACCTTGATATGCGCCATGCGGTGGACATTATGAAGACTCTGCAAGAACTGGTGGCAGATCTGGGTAAGACAGTTGTGATCGTGCTCCACGACATCAACTTCGCCTCATGCTATTCAGACCATATTGTGGCCATGGATCAAGGGCGGATTGTCCGGGTAGGCTGCTGTGAAGAGATCATTGACGATGCCGTTTTGGGCCCTTTGTACCAAATGGACTTCCGGATTGAGAACATCAATGACAACAGAATCTGCATTTACTACTAAGGACGAGGTGGAGATGGATGAACAAGAAGTTCAGTTTGACAGTTGCGTTGTTATTGGCACTGCTTGTCTTTAGCACCACCGCATGGGCAGAGGACTTTGTACACATCGTCCACGAGCTTGGCGAAGCTGTGGTGAAGCAAAGCCCAGAGACCGTTGTGGTGTTTGACTATGCGGCCCTTGATATCCTGGATTACTTAGGCATTGAGCCCGCTGGAGTTGTAAAGAGCAGCCTCCCGCAGTATCTGAGCCATTTCCAGGATGAGAAATATGTGGATGTGGGAACACTGTTTGAGCCGGATTTCGAGCGGATCTATGCCTTGCAGCCTGATGTAATCTTTGTATCGAGCAGGCAGGCAGAGGTTTATAGTGAACTCGCGAAAATCGCCCCAACGGTGTATCTCACCGTCGACACTAGTGACTACTGGGGTTCGTTTACCCGCAACGTCAAGGTGATTGCGGAGATCTTCGACAGGGAGGCTGAGGTAGAAGGGAAGCTGGACGCTTTGGCCCGGGGCTTGTCAGAAGTACGGGAAAAGGCCCAAGACAGCGGGCTCCGTACCTTGATTCTCATGGCAAACGATGGAGCTCTAAGCGTCTATGGGCCAGGTTCTCGATTTGGGGTGGTGCACAATGAGTTCGGGTTTATCCCCGCAGATCCACAGATCGCCACTGCTAACCACGGACAGAATGTCTCCTTCGAGTACCTCCTGCAAGTAAACCCCGAGATTATCCTCGTCATCGACCGTGCGGCCACAGTGGGAGGAAGCATTTCCGCGGAGCAGGTTCTGGATAATATCCTAGTTAAGATGACCAACGCTGCCCAGAGCGGGCGGATCGTCTATCTCACTTCGCAAGTTTGGTACACCGCGGCCGGAGGGCTAAAGGCAACAGGTACTATGGTAGAAGATGTGAGGAAGGTCTTTGAGTAACCGCTGCGGAGAAGCACAAAAAAGCTGCTGGATGAATTCCAGCAGCTTTTTTTGCGAGAAAGGTTTAGTGGCGAACTACGTTAGCAGCCTGAGGGCCCCGGTCGCCTTCTACGATATCAAAGGAAACTTCTTCGCCTTCGTTGAGGGTCTTAAAGCCTGTGCCTTGAATAGCGGAGAAATGGACGAATACGTCGTTACCGTTGTCGCACTCGATGAAACCATAACCCTTTTCTGCGTTGAACCATTTTACTTTGCCAGTCATTTGATGGCCTCCTAAAAGATACTAGTCAAAAACCTAAACTTCGCAAACAACGTATTCCTATCCTGGAGGTAAACCTCGGAGGCCACACATGTTCGCTACATTTAAATCTTAACCGTTATCAGTCTATCACATGAAAGTGGGGGTGTCAACCAAATAAGTGGGCGGGCAGAAATTTCTCATGTTAAAGAATACGCGCGATTGGTGAAGGAATTTCCTGGGCGAAACCGAACAGGTAAATAGAGGTTTAACTAGGACAGTCTACCATGAACAGGAGTCGGTGCGAAATGAAAAAATCACAAAACCTGTCCCGAAGCATAATCGCTGCAGTAGTTGTATTGGCTGTGCTCTCTGTAGGAGGCAATGCCCTAGTGATTTGGTATGTGAAGCAAGCCGCTCCTACGCCCTATGACGATTCGGTCTTGGTGAGCCGGATCGGGCGGCTTGAGGGGGAAGTCTCTACCGTGGGTTCCTTTCCCGATTACGGGCCTACCCTTGCAGAACTCACCACAGCCACTGGGCAGCTCCAGGAGCGCTTGAGTTCTCTGGAGACCGACCTTGTTGCTCTCGTGGCCCAGACAGCCTCTCTTGCAGAGCAAACCCAGAGTGGAGATGCGGCTCTGCAGGCTGATATAAGTGCACTAGCTTCTCAGGTGAGAGAGCTGGGTGCGCTCACTGCGTTAACAGAGCTAACTGCGGCTGTTGCTGAGCTGACGGCCAGGCCCGATCACGGCCCCGCTCTAGCGGAGCTTGCCACCGCCACCACTCAGCTCGAAGAACGGTTAGCTGCCTTAGAAACTAACCTCGCGGCCCTATCCACAGAGACCGCAGCCCTTGCTGCCCGGACCGAAAGTGGGGACAGTGCATTCCACGCTGAACTCAGTGCCCTAGCAGCTCGGGTCCAGGCATTAGGGGCCGATCCCACCCTCACAGAGCTCACTGCGGTCGTCAACGGCCTTGCAGAGCGGCCTGACCACGGGCCTGCCCTTGCAGAACTCACCTCTGCTACCGCTCAGCTCCAAGAGCGACTGACTGCCTTAGAGGCTAGCCTCGCCGCCCTGTCCACTCAGACAGTATCCCTTGCCGAACAAACCCACGCTGGGGAAAGCGCTCTCCAGGATAAACTTAGCGAGATCGCATCACAGATGGAGGAGCTCGAGGCACTGTCGTCCCTCACAGAGCTGTCCGCAGCTGTGGCTCAACTCGCGGACCAACTTGATTACAGCGCGAGCATTGCGGAGCTTAGTGCAGCCACAGCCGCCCTCGGAGAGCGGCTACAAGCGGTGGAAGCTAGCCTTGCAGCCCATTCCACCCCTCCAGAGGCTGTTTCTGGGCAGGTTGAGGCCGCAAGTGGCGATCTGCAGGCAGACTTCAGCGGCCTAAGCACCCAGATTCAGCAGCTCAGTGCCATGCTAGAGCAGCTAGAGCCTGGGGAGCGGGAAGTCATCATACCGGTCTTTAGTTCAGGGCGCCTCGTGGAGCATGTGGAGGGCGGCGTGCGCCTCCGGTTGCTCCGTGGGGACACCATTTGGGACCTGGCCCGCCGCTTTGAGAACCCGCCTTCCAGGGGATTTATCAATGCTATCATGGACGCTAATGAGATCGCCGATCCCCGCAAGCTGCAAATCGGGCAAGTCATATTTATTCCTGTCCCGTAAAGTAGAGCGCTAGGATGCCGATATAGTGGGTAGAACTAGATCACATTGGAGGTGATCGTATGCGAATCTCTGGCCTGGCCTCTGGCTTAGATATTGAAGGTATGCTAGAGGATATCATGCGAGCCGAACGCATTCCCGTTGACAGGCTTTACCGCCAGAAAGTAAAGGCGGAGTGGAAGCGGGATGCTTATCGAGATGTAAACACTAAGCTTCTCCAGCTTCGGACCAAGGCTTTTGATTTGCGCCTGCAGGGCAGTTTTTCCACGCGCAAGGTGACTTCATCTAACCCAAGCCTAGTCACAGCAACGGCAACGGGCAAAGCAGTAGATGGCACCTATGAAATCTCCGTGGCTAGTTTGGCCTCTTCAGGGCGGGTTGAATGGCGTGCCAGTGAGGATGTAGACGTTAATGCCATAGTCACCGATGCCATCGCTGAAGCGGGCTCAGACGTTGAAAAGGCTGTCATAGCCTTTGAAGGGGTCGACGGCAACCCCGTGCTCGTGGAACTTACCAAGAATGATACCCTTGCGAGTTTCGCCGCTAAGATTAACAGCAACAAGAACCTGGGGTTAAATGCCTTCTACGACGATGTGAAGAAGCAGATGGTGATTACCACCAAGGCCACTGGTGCCAGCGCTTCTGTGAAGCTCGGAGAAGATACCGATGCAGCGGGGCGGGCCATCGTGTCCGAGCTATTTGGGGTAGATCTGGACGGCCACGATTTCCAGGAACAGGCGTTTGTGAGCATTGGCACGGCCGGCGAGAATGCGCAGCTCACAATCAACGGGCTCGCGACGGAGCGGGAATCGAACACCTTTGAGATTAACGGTGTAAACATCACCTTGCATGGCCCCACAGAGGGCACTTCGCCGGTTCGGGTTACCGTAGAGCGTGATGTGGATGCTGTTTATGATCGGATTAAAGGTTTTGTAGATCTCTACAATGAGATCATCACCGAACTCAACCTCAAACTCAGGGAGCCTGTAAACCGTTCGTACGAGCCGCTCACAGAGGCGGAGCGGGACGAGATGAATGAGAAGGACATTGAGCGTTGGGAGACAGCAGCGAAGAGCGGTTTGCTTCGGTCTGACTCCATCATCTCCCGCATCCTATCAGACATGCGGATGGCCATTTCCGGCTCCGATCTGGCAAAGGTCGGGATTAAGACTGGTTCGTGGCAGGAGTACGGCCGCCTCCACATTGATGAAACTGCACTGAAAGAGGCTATCGCGGAAGACCCCGATGGGGTGATGGAGATCTTTACCCGCCAGGATGGCGGAGAGAATGTGGGGCTTGCAGGCAAGCTCACCAAGATTCTTGATGACGGCATGGAACGGATCAGTTCCACTGCGGGCAAAGCCAGCATGCCCTATGACACCAGTTACCTTGGGGAACAGATTCGCCGCTATGAGTCGCGGCTGGAGGCTATGGAGGACCGCTTGGCGAGGGTAGAAAACAGGTATTGGAACCAGTTCATCGCCATGGAGCGGGCCCTTAGCGAGCTGTATGCGCAAAGCGACTGGCTGTACCAACAGCTAGCGGTGCTGCAAGGGTAGGGGGTAGCCCATGGCCAATCAAGGCGGTAAGCCGCTGACTGCTTTGTACCAAGATAAACTGCGACTGTTCAAAAGCTTGGAAATGCTCAGCAGGCAGTGCGCTGCCGTTACTATCGACTACCGCAAACTACCGGATACAGGAATTACCCGCCTGCAAGCTTTGTTGGACGAAAGAGCGAAGCTTATCGCTGAGATTGATGCCCTGGATGTGGAGATCGCTGCCCGCGAAGAGGGGGGCCGGGACTCCACTGCCGCTGCGGTTCGGGCTGAGATCGCCGGTGTGGCAGAGCGAATCAGGCAGATGGATGCCGGGCTGGAAAAGGCGCTGGAACGGGAAACAGGCATGTTGAAGGAAGCGGTGCACCAAGAACAGCGTGGCCAGCGTTCCGCCCGTGCCTACCGCCACAAGCCTGAGGCGGGCGAAGGGTTTTTCGTGGATAAAAGAACGTAACTGAGCCAGGGGCTTTGCCCCTGGTTTTTGCTACTCATGGCCGCTAGGAAGGAACCATGTGTCAAACAGCGAAATAAGAATAGAAATAATTAGAAAGTGGGGGGTTGTGTTGTCGTTCCTCTTAGGACTGGATATAGGCACCTCTGGAGTTAAGGCGCTGGTGATGAAGGATACGGGTGAAGTGGCGGGCAGTGCCACCGTAGAGTATCCCCTCTATTCACCTCGGCCAGGCTGGACCGAGCAGAACCCAGAGGATATGTGGCAGGCGTCTGTGGAGGCTGTCCGCCAGGTATTGGCCAAGTGCGGCGTAGCAGGCAGCGACGTCAAGGGTGTGGGGCTTTCCGGCCAGATGCACTCATCGGTGTTTCTTGATGAAGCCTGTGAAGTGATTCGCCCTGCTATTTTGTGGAATGATACCCGCACCAGCGGACAGTGCCAGGCCATTCGCGAGGCCCTGGATCCAGAGATGCTCTTCTCTGAAGTGTGCAATCCTGTGCTGGAAGGGTTTACCCTGCCGAAAGTGGTTTGGCTGCGGGACAATGAGCCGGACAACTATGGAAAACTGCGCTGGCTTGTCCTGCCCAAGGATTACGTGCGGTTCCGCTTAACTGGCGAGTTGGCCATGGAGGTCTCTGACGCCGCTGGGATGCTTATGATGAATATCAGGGAGCGCAAGTGGTCCGTTCCTGTTCTGGAAGGCCTCGGCCTGGCCCCAGAGATGCTTCCGCGGATCATCCAATCTGCTGAGGTGGCAGGGACAATCACTCCGGAAGTGGCTGAGCTTACGGGGCTTGCTGCAGGAACCCCTGTTGTAGGCGGCGGTGCTGATAACGCCTGCGGAGCGGTGGGATCGGGCGTAGTAAAGCAAGGCCGGGGCATGATCAGCCTGGGGACCAGCGGTGTGGTACTCGCACACCTCACCGCCCCGAAACTGGTGCGCACTGGGACTGTGCATATGTTCAACAGCTGTGTGCCCGACGAGTATTACATGATGGGAGTTACCTTGTCCGCAGGGCTTTCCCTGAGCTGGTTTAGGGACGTGCTCGGCGATGCTGGGGAGTCCTATGATGATCTAACGGCCAAAGCGGCAACATCTCCTGCAGGGAGCCGTGGTTTGCTGTTCCTCCCATACCTTACAGGGGAGCGCACCCCTCACGGGGATGGAAACGCCCGAGGCAGCTTCGTGGGCCTGAGCAGCGCCCACAACCGTGGAGACTTAAGGCGGGCCGTTTTAGAAGGGGTGGCTTTCGCACTGCGGGACTCCGTAGAGCTGCTGCGAAGTGCCGGGTGGAACGGCACCGCTCTCCGGGGAATCGGAGGGGGCCTAAAATCTCCTCTGTGGAAGGAGATCATCGCCAGTGTTACAGGCTTGGCTGTGGAGCGCCTCAACATTGATGAGGGGCCTGCCTTTGGTGCTGCCGTGTTGGCTGGTGTAGGCGCTGGTGTCTTCGCCAGCGTACCAGAGGCTTCCGATTCGGTGGTGAAGGTCGTAGATACAGTGGGCCCCAATCCTGCATGGCAGCAGGCCTATGATGAGCTCTACGGGGTGTACAGGGGGTTGTACCCAGCCCTAAAGGAGAGCTTCCACCGCTTGGTGGCGCTGCAGTAAGAGGTTCCTATGGAGAAGTATTTCGGATTTGCTCAGGAGCTCTTGGAACGGGGGAAAGCCGTGGAGGCTCCCCCGTATGGTGCAGATTCACTGTACGACTTGCTCAATCAATTTGATGATGATATTCCCTTTTACTTGGGGCTTGCCCAGGCTGCCCAGGGAAAAGTCTTAGAGGTGGGGTGCGGATCGGGGCGGGTGCTCCACCGCCTCGCTGAGGCGGGCATTGATGTGGTGGGGCTTGATGCTTCAGCGGAAATGCTTCGCCAAGCAGCAGCCCGCCTAGGCGAACGGAAGGCCGAGCTCGTTCATGGGGATATGAGGAGCTTTGAGCTTCCCCACATGTTTCAGCTCATCATCATACCCTATTGCACCCTTATATACGCGACTAATGATCAGGAGCGCCGGGCAGTCTTTGAACGCTGCTTTCAGCATCTCCATCCGGGCGGCGTGTTAGCCTTCGATTTCCTTGCGGGCAAGGTCTCGGTGGGGGAAGAGCTGCCCTACCTTGCCTTGCAGGGCGTGCACCCATTTACTGGTGAAGTGCTTGTCCACACAGTGCAAGTCAAGGGCATCCGGGAAGATCTGCGTTTGCTAAACCAGGTGAGCTACCATATGGGCGAGGACGGGCCTGCAAAGATAACTGTGCAAGCTAGTTTGGAAGGGATTTGCCCCAGTGAGCGGGTGGCAGAGCTCCTCACTGAGGTGGGCTTTTCCGTGCGGGGGATCTACAGCGATTACAGCGGTACTCCCTACGCCGGAGAAGAATTCTGTGTGATTGTAGCAGAGAAATAAACCTGGGGGACATGGACTATGGATCTTACGCTTCTCAAGGTGGAAAACCGTTGGCAGAAGTTGGTGGAGGACGTAGTGGAGCGCTTCCTCGCGGAAGGGTCGTTCAGTTGCTCCTGCAGCAAGTGCCGGACTGACGTGGCAGCCATCGCCTTAAACAGCTTACCCCCAGATTATGTTCCTGTGGAATACGCCGGGGAACTGGCTGCCTCCGGAGAGGATCTCTTAGGCAGGCTCATCCAAGCTGAGGATGCGGCCCTCAAGGCACTGGAGTTAGTAAATAAAGCACCGCATCACAGCGGTGCCTCCCAGAATGCTTTGATTAACTCTAATGAGGAACTGGTTCGGACGGTGCTGGCAGAGGTACTCGAGCATAATCAGGAGCAAACGTGGACCAAACCCCAGCTTTCCTGGGCTTTAGCTTACAGCTTAAGGGAGCTGGCTCCCAAGTACACGACTACTCCCAAAGGTGATGCTTATGCTCGGGTGGAGGAGATTCATCCCAGCAGTATGGCAGCAATCTATGTGGCCGTGCACAAAGCACTCAAGCGCGTCCAGGCGGAATTCTCAACCAGGTAGTTTTTCCTGAATCGCTTCTGCCACTTCCCGCGATGTTATTTTTGCAATGGCGTTCCAGAACTTTGTGCGCGGCTCTGGGCCGAGGAAATCACTGAATAGCTTATCTCCGTATTTGTCCCAGATGGTAACCTTGATATGGCCCCCTTTATTCCGAACACGAACGAACCAATCTGCCGCCTGAAACATGGTACCCATCGCACCCAACTCCTTTCCTCTTTCGATACATAGTTCCCGCCTTGAAAATCAATTCCTGCGGCGGGGATATTAAGAAAAATCAATTCATTGGGGGACAGATTATGAAGTTTAGTCTTGCCCAGCCCCAAGAGTTCGAGGAGCTCTTGGAACGAAAAGTACAGCGCCTCTATGGCCGGACTTTTAAGGGTTCGTCCTGTTCACAGATATACAGAGCCATCTCTGAGGTGGTGGCAGACTTAGTAAAGGAGAAATGGGCCTACTCCAGGGAACGGGCTCATTATAAGGGTGGCAAAGAGCTCTATTATCTATCCATGGAGTTTCTCATTGGCAAGAGCCTGCGGACCAACTTGGTAAATTTACAGATTGAGGAGCTCGTGAAGTCAGTGTGCAGTTCCTTAGGGATCGACTATGAAGAGATCCGGGAACTTGAGCCCGATGCGGGACTAGGGAACGGAGGGCTGGGGCGCTTGGCAGCCTGCCTCATGGATAGCCTCACCACCCTAGGAATGCACGGGCACGGCTGTGGGATACGATATGAGTACGGGCTTTTTCGGCAGCGAATCGTAGATGGCTATCAAGTAGAAGTTCCCGATTCGTGGCTCGAAGGGGGCAACAGCTGGGAAGTATGCATTCCTGAAGAATCAGAGACTGTCCGGTTTGGCGGGTGGGTAGAACCCCGCATGGAAAACGGCCGCTTGGTCTATGAACATAAAGGCTACCAATCAGTGAAAGCAGTACCCTACGACATACCCATCACAGGCTACGGCACCGAGAACGTAAACTCCCTTCGCCTGTGGGCTGCCCGATCCACCAAGCATTTGGACATGCACCTCTTCGGCCAGGGCCGCTATCTGGATGCCCTGGAGGAAAAGGAGCTTGCGGAGGTTATCTCCAAGGTCCTTTATCCGGAGGACAATCACCCTGAGGGCAAGGCCCTCCGCCTCAAACAGCAATACTTCTTCGTCTCAGCTACCATCCAGGGTATCGTCCGCACATACAAGCGGGAGCACGGCCCTGATTGGATAAACTTCCCCAAGCGGGTTGTGATTCACATCAATGACACTCACCCCGCCCTCGCGATTCCCGAATTAATGCGCCTGCTTCTTGATGAAGAGGGCCTCAGTTGGGAAGAAGCGTGGCAAGTGGTGCGCTCCAGCTTCGCCTATACCAATCACACTGTGATGGAAGAAGCCTTGGAACGCTGGCCAGAAGGGCTGTTTCGAGAGCTCCTCCCGCGGTTGTGGGACATTGTTTATGAGATCAATGAGCGGTTCTGTGCTGAGTTGTGGCAGCGCTACCCTGGCGATTGGGATCGCATTGCGCGGATGTCCATTATAGCCTATCACGAGGTTCGGATGGCCAACTTGTGCATCGTAGGGTCCTTTTCCGTCAACGGGGTGGCAGATCTCCACACCTCTATCTTGAAGGAACACGTGTTCCGCGATTTCTACCAGTTCTTCCCTGAGAAGTTTCACAATGTGACCAACGGCGTCACATTCCGGAGGTTCTTGCTGGAGTCCAATCCCAAACTGGCTGATCTGATCAGCAGCGAGATCGGGGAAGAGTGGATCACAGATTATCGTGCTTTGGAGAACTTAGCGCCCAGTGCTGCCAAGCCAGATGTGCAGCGGGCCCTCGCGGAGATTCGCCGGGCTAACAAGGTTGATCTGGCCAACTATATCGCTAAGAACCAGGGGCTGAAGGTTGATCCAGACTCTATCTTCGACGTTCATGTGAAGCGTATCCATGAATACAAACGGCAGCTCCTCAACATCCTACATGTGCTTCACTTGTACAACCGTTTGAAGGATGACAAAAGCTTCAGGATTCACCCCCGCACCTTCATTTTCGGAGGCAAAGCAGCGCCTGGCTACCGCACCGCCAAGCTGATTATCAAGCTCATTCATGCGGTGGGTGATCTGGTGAACACAGACCCCGCGGTAAGTGATCTGTTGAAGGTGGTGTTCCTAGAGGATTACAGGGTTTCCCTAGCAGAAGAGATCATCCCCGCCGCGGACGTGAGCGAGCAGATCTCTACCGCGGGAAAAGAGGCATCGGGAACCGGGAATATGAAGTTTATGGCGAACGGTGCGTTGACTATCGGCACTATGGACGGGGCTAATGTGGAGATTTACCAGGCGGTTGGTAAGGAGAACATGTTCATCTTTGGGCTGAACGCGGATGAGACTAGCGCTTATTACCAAAGCGGGGCTTACCGTCCCTATGAGACCTACCTGAGCGATCCCTATCTCCGCCAGGTTGTGGACCAACTGGTGAGCGGCTTCCTCGATCCCGGCCATCCAGAGATGTTTAGGGAGATTTATCAGGGGCTGTTGTACGGCAATGGCGGCATGGCTGATCCCTTCTTCGTTCTAAAGGACTTCGACTCCTACCGGGAAGCGCACCTGCGCATTGATGCAGAATACCAGCAGCCGGAAGTATGGTGGAAGAAGGCACTGCTCAACATCGCTAGTGCTGGTAGGTTTGCCAGCGACCGCACCGTTTTGGATTACAACAACCGCATTTGGAAACTGCGGTAAGGCTATGGAGAGGAGATGAAGCTATGAAGAAGTTGCCCATTGCGCTGCAGCTTTACTCCCTGCGGGAAGCCGCCGCGCAAAACTTCGTGGGCGTGTTGGAGACAACCGCTGAACTGGGGTACGATGGGGTAGAGTTCGCGGGGTACGGCGGGCTGTCCAGTTCTGAACTGCGAGATACCCTTCAACAGCTGAGGCTCGTTCCAGTAAGCAGCCACGTGGGGTTTGAACAGCTCAAGACATCCTTAGCAGAATTGGCCACCTACAACCTGGCAATTGGGAACAACACTGTGGTCTGTCCTGGTGCTCCCAAGGAGTATACAGATTCCCGGGAAGGTTGGCGCCGTTTTGCTCAGGAGATGACTGAGCTGGGAAAACAGCTTGCGGACAAAGGCCTGCGGCTGGGATATCACAACCACAGCTTTGAGTTTGTCAAGTTTGACGGGAAGTATGCTCTGGACATTTTCTTCGAAGAAAGCGATCCAGCCTACGTCTTTGCCCAAATCGACCTAGGGTGGGTGCTCCATGCAGGGGTTGACCCTGGAGCGTACCTCAGGAGCTTTAAAGGACGCTGCCCCCTAGTTCATGTAAAGGACTTTGACGGCGCTAACCGCCAGGTGGATGTGGGGTGCGGGGCGCTTAACCTGGAGGATGTGCTCCGTGCCAGTGAAGAGGTGGGTGTGGAGTGGCTCATTGTTGAGACGGAAGAGTATGCCGAATCGCCTGTAGCTAGCGTACGCCAGGGCCTAGCCAACCTTAAGGCCGTTCGGGATAAAGCTTAATCAAAAAGCCGGTGCTACCGGCTTTTTTTGTTAGCTTTCTGGGCATACTAGGGGAAGAGCTACTATTACGTCCTTGGGAATGATAGCATGCGTCCACTGCTCCAGCGCCTGTTTGGAAAGAAAGTCCGGACCACAGCAGAACCAGCATACGTTGCCAGTACCATCAAAGAAGTCACCGAGCATCTGCAAAGCAGCATCTTCGTGGGGGACGACACCATTGTCTATCGCTCGTTTATGACCGGCGACCCACATCCCAGGGAATGCTTACTCGTATACCCCGAGGGAATGACAGATAGCGCCTTCCTCAGCGAGTACGTGGTTAAACCCTTAAGCCAACTCTCGCTAGCTCCGGGCCTGTGGGGGGCAAAGCTGAGTGAGTTCCTCTCTGAGCAAGCCCTGCCTGTGAGCGGGGTGGAGGAGCGCACTCTCCTTGCAGAAGTGGTGGATGAGGTCCTTACAGGCGATGCTGCACTGTTCGTGGATGGCTGTGCCGCCGCGTTCATCATCCGGTCGAAGAAACTCACACTACGCCCCCCATCAGAGCCTCAGTCAGAATCGGTGGTCCGGGGGCCTAGGGAGGGCTTCGGTGAGTCTCTAACGGTGAACACGACTCTTATTAGAAGGCGTATTCGTTCGCCCAAGCTGAAGTTCAATTTCCTGCAACTGGGGCAGCAGACCCACACCAAGGTGGCCGTTGCATACATTGAGGGAATTGCGTCCCCAGCCATTGTTGACGAGGTAAAGCGGCGGATCGCCGCGATTGATATTGATGGAATTCTCGATTCTGGTTACATTGAAGAGCTCATTAAAGATGAACCCTTACTGCCGGTCAAGACTATCGGGCATACAGAGCGGCCTGACGTTGTGGCTGCTCGGATCCTTGAGGGACGGGTGGCTGTTCTTGTGGATGGGTCGCCGGTGGCGCTGACCATGCCCTTTTTGTTCACAGAGCACCTGCAGGCGAACGAGGACTACTATAAGCACTTCGCCATCGGCTCCGTTGACCGCTTGATTCGCTACACTTGTATGTTTATCAGTACAAGTACCCCCGCGCTGTATCTAGCACTGTTGGCGTATCATCCCATTTTGATCCCTACTCATCTTGCCATCAGTATTTCCGCAGCACGGCAAAGTGTGCCTTTTCCTGCAGTGATCGAGGTGTTTGTCATGGGGCTCCTCTTTGAGATCATGCGAGAAGGGGGAGTGCGCCTACCCACTCCCATTGGTCAAGCCCTGAGCATCGTGGGCGCGATCGTCTTAGGCGATGCAGCAGTCCAGGCCCAGATCGTAAGCGCACCCATGATTATCGTTGTGGCCATCACCGCGATTTCTGGCTTCGCTGTCCCGAGCTTCTACGGCGTCATGATTCTGCTGCGCGCGTTCTTTGCCTTGCTTGCCGCTGTTTTAGGCCTGTACGGCTATTTTTGCGGCCTAATCGCAGCCACTGTTTACTTGATGTCAGTCCGCTCCTTTGGCGTTCCCTACATGGTCAACTTCACCTCCTTTGACCCACAAAACATCAAAGATACTGCTATCCGGGTGCCTTGGTGGGTGATGCGCCGGCGCCCACAACTCATCGGCCGGCTGAACCCCGAGCGCTATAGGAAGGGTGCCCGCCCGTGAGAAGGCTTGCCCTCCTGGTCATTGTAGCAACAACTATGCTTCTGAGCGGCTGTTGGGATTACCTCGAACTGGAAACATTGAGCTTCGCCATGGGGGCGGGGATCGACGCAGGACCAGATGATAGCCTGGTCTTAAGCGTGGAAACCCTTAAGGTGGAAGGCGGGCAGCCCACTCAGATGACGCCTTATGTGACAAAAGCTCCAGGCCTCACCATGTTCAATGCTTTGCGCAACCTTACCAATCTTACAGGCAAACAGATGTTTTTCGGCCATAGCCACGCAGTGGTTTTTTCCGAGGAGTATGCCAAGCGAGGAGTAGGAAATGCGGTAGGGTTTATGCAGCGGGATGTGGGTATTCGGACCAACACATGGTTGTTCGTTGTGCGGGGGGCGTCAGCGGAAGACGTGCTTAAGGCGGATGCACCCCTGGGTACGAGCGTAGGCCATTACCTCGATCGGGTGATGCAAGTGCAGCACCGCAATCCCACGTCTATTCCCATTCAGATTTGGGAGTTCAACAGAGCGTTGAGCGAAGAAGGGCTGCGGCCCGTTTTACCCGCGATCGAGCTGGTAGAAATCGATGACAGTAAGGTGCCAATGGTAGAAGGTTGTGCTGTGTTCAAACAAGACAAACTTGCCGGGTGGTTGGATGCCAAGGATGCCCGGATCCTCAGCTATCTCCGGAGCCGCGAAGTCACTGGTGTTATCGTCACAGAGCTAGAGTTCAAGGGGGAAGTGAAGCGGGTCGCGGCAGAAGTAACGTGGTCTAAGGTCAAGCTGGAACCGAAGTGGGAGAACGAGGAAGTGCGTTTGGACATTCAGTTCAATTTGGGCGTGGATCTGCACGAAATCGGCTTTGCCGACTTTGATTACAGCCAACCAGACCTAAAGCGCATTCTTGAAGAGGGTCTTGCCCGCCAACTGAAGGAAGATACTGAACACCTCATGCACACCCTCCAAAAAGAACTAGAATCTGATGTTCTCGGGCTTGGCAACCTTGTGAAGAAGAAGATGCCTAGCCACTGGCGGAAGCTGCAGCGGGACTGGGAGCGGGAGTTTTCCAAGGTGCCCGTTACAGTGAAGGTGGCGGTCTTGATGACCGAGACAGGTACTCTAGCCAAGCCCCTAAAAGGGAGGCTTTGAGATGCTGGCAGCAGCTGCAGTGGTACTCCTATACGTGCTAGTGGGGGTGGCTGAGGTAATGTCGTGGGAAGAGCGGAAAACACCTGTTGTGCTCACCTATGGGGCAATGATGGGCGTCATCTGTATTCTCACAGCCTTGCTCGCTCTCGGCATCGAGCCGCCCAAGCTGATCCTCCGCAACTTGGCCTTGAGCCTCATCCGCAGGCTAGGGATTGGAGGTTAGGCCATGAAGGAAGTGGTAGCCACCAGAGCGGGGATAGCCACCTTAGTTTTGATGCTCATGGGCGGTTCCATTGTCTATGGTATCGGCAAACAGGCGGGAGCTGATACTTGGCTGGTAGTGATTACCGCGGTCGTGCTCAGCATACCTTTCATACTGATATACGCTCGCCTTGTGGACCTCAGCCCTGAGCATGATGTCCTTCAAACGATGGAACGGGCGCTTGGGAAGCCCTTGGCGTGGGCGGTAACCTTGCTTTACGGTTGGTACGCTTTGCAGGTTATGTACGAGAGCGTCAACAACATGGATAACTTCATTGTGGTGGCGGGGCTCGTGGAAACACCGAAAGTGGTGCCCGCTTTGGTACTGCTCTGCATTACCATCCTCGCTGCTAAGCTGGGCATCGAAGTCCTTACCCGGTGGTCCAGTATTTTTCTGTGGGTCGTGCTCAGCACTTCTCTCTTGGCCTTCCTCTTTGTTTTGGAGGAAGTAGACCTAACAAACTTTCTGCCCATCTTGTATAACGGCATCGGCCCCGTGGCCGTAGGTACGCTGTCCCTGATGGAGTTTCCGTTTCTGGAAGCCGTGATTTTTATGTTTGTGGGTGCGGCGTATCGAGGAAAAGGGGGAGCCAGGCCTGTGATGATCGGCGGCCACCTTGTGGCAGGTGCCACCATCTTGTTTATCATTAGTATTACCTTGGCGGTTGTGGGCCCAGAGGTGTACAAAATCTTCTACTACCCGGTCTACGGCGCCGTATCCCGCATTGATGTAGGGGGGTTCTTCACCCGGCTGGAGATCACTGTTACATTCATCTACCTAGTGACAGCCTTTGTGAAGACCTCGGTGTGTTTGATAGCCGCGGCGCGGTGTTGGAGTTATTTGATCGGCGAGTCCAATTACACATACCTAGTCACGCCCCTGGCCCTTTCAGGTATCGTGGGGACCTTTTGGCTCTCAGAAGGGACGCTGGAGGTGGAGGCTATCTCTCTGCAGCTCTGGCGGCCTGTAGAGCTTTTCGTACAGCTCATTTTGCCCGTGACCATCTGGATTGTCGCGGAGATTCGCCTCAAGGGGAAAAAGGAACAGGCGCCCAGCTAGGCGCCTGTTTTCTCATCATATGCCTGCCAAACGGCATTGTAAAAGCGGGGGCGGAGGCGCAGAATAGCCAAATTGGCCCGCACCGGATGAACCCGGTTGGTAAGGAGCACTGCAAAGAGGTTCCGGGTGAAGTCAATCCAGATGGAGGTTCCGGTGAAGCCCGTATGCCCGATGGCATGTTTGGAAACGAGCTTCCCGCCAGAACAGCGCCTGGGGCTGGGAAGGAGCCAGCCAAGGGTGCGTGGTTCTTCCTCGCTGCCCGTGAAGTCTCTAGCCAAGAGGTCTACGGTTTCAGGGCGGAGGACATGCTGCCCGTCCCAGCTTCCCCGCCCGAGGAGCATCTGGCAGAACTTGCCAAGCTCGGCCCCGGTAGAGAACAAGCCAGCGTTACCGCTGATCCCCTTCAGGGACCGGGCATTCTCGTCGTGGACCACTCCTCTGATGAAACGCTTTTCCACCGGATCCCACTCGGTATAAGCTGTGCGAGCAAGTTTGCTGGGGGGCACACCGTAGCTTGTGTCCTCAAGCTCCAGCGGCTGCGCGACGAACTCCTCAAACAGCCTGTCCAGGGTTTTGCCTGCGATCTGTTCTATAATGCGGCCCAGGGTGATAAAGCCGATACAGGAATACTCCACAGCCGTTCCTGGCTGGTAGCTTAAGGGGAGTGCCAGGGCCGCAGCAAGAGCGCCTTCCCCCGAGTGGAAGTGGGGCGATTCATATAAAGGGGCTGTGGCAGGGAACCCTGAAGTATGGCTTAAGAGCTGCTGAATAGTGATGGGGTGCTTCTCTGGGGGTGCCCAAGGAGCGAAGTCCCCAATACACTGCTCCAAAGACAGCTTACCTTCCTCGATAAGCCTCAAGGCGATAGTGGTGGTACTGATGACCTTTGTTAAGGAGGCTAGATCAAAGAGGCTGTCAGGCAATACAGGATCAGCGCCGGGAAAGAAGCTGAGATGGCCAAAAGCGTATGGGCCCCACATCTCATGGGCAGAGCCCATCACTGCCACTGCTCCGGATGCATTGCGCTGTGTTACGAATTCTCCTACATACCCTAACGCCCTGGAAAACATTGTGCTCACCTCTCCTTCAAAGGTTTTCGAGGCAGGAGCGCCATTTCCTTGTTGCAGGAAATAATTAGCTTCTGGCGAACATAGTGGGGGGAGGTTGAAACCGTTTGATTAAAGGACTTGTATTCGATTTCGACGGACTTATTCTCGACACAGAAAGCGTAGAGTACGCAGCGCTGCAGTGGGTTTACAACCAATATGGGCAGAGCCTGTCCATGGACATCTGGGGAGCCTGCATTGGCACCCAGCATGAGTTCGACCCGATTTTGCACCTTAAGGAAATCGCCGAGCTGGAGCTTCCCGCTCAGGGACTTCACCGCTTATACCGGGCGCGGTTCTGCCGTCTCATCAGGAACGAAAAGCCCAGGCCCGGCGTTGTTGATTACCTGGAATCAGCTCAGGAAATGGGCTTAAAGTTAGCCATCGCATCTAGTTCACCCATGAGCTGGGTAGAGGGCTTCCTAGAGGATCTTGGCCTCATCAGGTATTTCCACGCTATCTGCACAGCCGATGACGTGGAAGTGGTAAAGCCTGACCCGGCTCTTTATGAAGTAGCCGTTCAGCGGCTGGGGATTGAGCCAGCTGAGGCTGTGGCCTTTGAAGACTCTCCCAACGGCGCTCTCGCGGCAAAGCGCGCGGGGCTGTCCTGCGTTGTCATCCCTAACTCGGTGACGGAAGGCCTTAGCTTTGGGGACTTTGATCTCAAGCTCAGCTCCATGGCTGACCTGCCCCTCAAGGAACTTATGGCGATGCTTATGGGCAAGCTCGATAAGCTCATTTCCTGAAGGTGAAGGCCATGAGGGGAAGCTCGTTCCGCCATGCTGTGACCTTGTTAGCAATCGTTGCGGTGTTGAGCTCCGTACCTGTGGAGGCCGCACCTTACGTCCTGCATCCTGAGGACGCGGCCTACCTGAGCCTAGCGTTAGGGATGATGCTGGTTCCCTGGGATCAAGAGGTGTACGAGGGAATCAGGGGACTGCCTGTTAGAGAAAGCGTGATCTGGAAAGGCTTCAGCTTAGCTGGAAGCCCCCAGGTGGCCTTAGGAACGGCCCTTGGGCTGACAGGGCTAGGTTCAGAGTTTGGACGAGATTTAAGCCGCGTGCTTTTGGTGAACGGTGCAGTGACTCTTGGCCTGAAGTCTTTAACAGGCATGGCCCGGCCGCAGACAGGGTTGGGGCCCATCCTAACGGGCCCCACCATGAACAATGACTATGGAGCGTTTCCCTCAGCGCACACATCATCGGCATTTGCCGCGGCTACAGTGGTGGCCCACTACTATCCAGAGGATGCCGGGTGGGCGTACCTTGCCGCCGCTCTCGTGGGTTTGTCCCGCATCTTTGTAGAGGCCCATTGGCCAAGCAATGTTGTTTTTGGGGCAGGACTTGGTTATCTTACTGCCCGCTTCGTATTAGATTGGGAATGAGGAGGAGATGAGCTGTGGATGCACGGACGCTCTATAAAGCATGGCTAGATGATCCGCTCATCGATGAAGAGACAAAGTGGGAACTGAAGCAGCTAAAGGACGATACAGCGGAGATAGCCGACAGATTCTTTGGCTGGTTAGAGTTTGGTACTGGAGGCATGCGGGGGAAGATCGGCGCGGGCACGAATCGAATGAACATCTATACTGTGCGCCTGGCTACACAAGCCCTTGCTAACGCCTTAGTCGCAGATGGAAAGCACACCCAAGGGGTTGCTATCGCGTACGATTCCCGCAACATGTCCCGGGAGTTCGCGGAAACAGCTGCCCAGGTCTTGGTGGGCAACGGCATCCCTGTTTACATCTTTAAGGACATCGCTCCAACGCCCCTGTTGTCTTTTGCCGTTCGTCATCACCGAGCCGCTGCAGGGCTGGTGATCACAGCAAGCCACAACCCCCCTGAATATAACGGCTACAAGGCGTACAACTCCAAGGGCGTGCAGCTCCTGCCAGAAGAAGCCTCTCGCATCAGCGCTCAGATGGCAGCTCTAAGCCTCGAGGATGTGAAGCTCGCAGATAATCCCAAGGCATCGCCCCTTTGGCATGAGCTAGGGGAGGATACGATTTCTGCATACTATGAAGTGTCCTTAGGCCAAATGCCCAAGGTAGGCCAAGGTGAACTGAAGGTGTTGTACACTCCCCTCCACGGAACTGGTGCCCGCTACGTCCCAGAAATGCTTGCCCGGGCTGGATTTGCAGATGTCAAGACCGCAGGGGCACAAATGGTACCAGATGGCAGATTCCCCACGGTCGCCCTTCCCAATCCTGAGGAAAGGGGAGCTTTTGAGCTCAGCATGGACCTAGCGAAAGGGGAGCCATGCGATTTGATTCTCGCCACAGACCCTGATTCAGACCGGGTGGGGGTGGCGGTGTGGCATGAAGAGGGGTGGCACCTCCTGAACGGCAACCAGGTGGGGGTGCTCTTGGCTGATTTCCTCCTGGCCCACATGGATCCTGTGGACCTGGCAGGTGCGGTGGTGGTTAAGACGATTGTTACCACTGAGATGGTCTTGCCCATTGCTCGGAAGTACAACGTGGATGTGATGAACACCTTAACAGGGTTCAAGTATATCGGCGATCTCATTGACGAACTGCCCGCCCAAGGCAAGCACTTTGTCTTTGGTTTTGAAGAAAGCTACGGTTACTTGGCTGGCACAGCGGTTAGAGACAAAGATGCGGTACTCACCAGCGTGTTAGTGGCCAAGATGGCCGCTTACTACAAGGAGCAGGGAAAAACGCTTGTGCAAAGGCTGGAGGAGCTCATGGAGGAACACGGCTACTACGTTGAAGGCCTGCGATCCTACGCCTTTTCCGGTACCGTAGAAGCTCAGCTAGCGAAAGAGTTTATTGCTCAGCTCCGTAAGGAGCCTCTCCGGGAGATCGGGGGAGAGGTGGTCACAGTGGTCCGTGACTACGGCAGAAGCGTTGAACTGGACCTGGCACAGGGCACCAGCGCCCCCATAACCCTTCCCCAGGAAGATGTCATCCAGTGGCTTACCGATCAGGGGAGCAAGGTAACGATCCGGCCCTCGGGTACAGAACCAAAGATGAAGCTGTATCTAGGGGTGAGGGCTGGTTCACTCGCGGACGCCCGCGAGCGTCTAAAAGTCCTGGAAGGGGCCTTTGATGCGTTAGTGCAGAAGGGGCTCAAGAAAGCTTAATGGGAAAACCCCGCAGGCTCAGCTTGCGGGGTTTATCAGTTCTTCTCCGTGTTTCATAATCAGGTCAACCAAATCTCCATCGAGATGGCCAGCTTGCACTTCCTTCCGAAGGATAGCTCCCGTCTCTTCGAGGGAAAGGGGAGAACGGTAGGGGCGGTCTTCGGTAAGGGCCTGAAAGACATCAAGGACAGCCATGAGGCGGCATTCCATGTCTAGCTGATCTCCGGTTAAGCCAAAGGGGTAGCCGCTGCCATCTAAGCGCTCATGGTGATAAGCTGCCCACCGCTGGATGGACTCGAGGCCATCGCCGAGCATCCCAATGAGGTAGTAGGTATGGTAGGTGTGCTGCTGCATCACCGCGAATTCTTCCCTGGTAAGTTTCCTGGGCGCGACAAGGATTTCCTCTGGGACAGCCAGTTTTCCGATGTCGTGGAGGAGGGCAGCCAGGCGCATCTGCCTGACTTTGAGGGGCTCCATGCCTAGCTTCTCCGCCATGATGGCCGCTTTTGCTGCCAGCCCGGAAGAGTGTGTCGCTGTAAAGGGGCTCTTGCTGTCAACGATGGTAGCAAAGAGCTCCGCAATGTCTTCCAGTTCTTCCATGCTGAGGACATGCATCATATCTGGATTGTCTCGGATAGCTTTCACATAGTTGCCTGTCTGCAGATCCAACCACAGGCTGGGCTTTTGGGCCAGATCAGCGAAGCATTCTACCACTTCTGGGTGGAAGATGGTTCCTATGTGGTCCCGAACGCGCTGGACCACCCTATCTGTCTGCCAGAGATAGTACTCATCTCGGTGGAGAAGCAGCTCCACCCTATCTGCGACAAAGATGATCGCTGGGATCAGGTCAAGGTCTTCTCTGTAATGCTCGTGATGCTCCAGGACTGGCTGGGCAAGAGCTTGGAGATAGCGGGTCGTCATCAGCAAATCGTATCCCCGCTTCGCATGGCGGGAGACAATTGCACTATCGGGGTTAAAATCTGCCAGCTCCAGTTTCTCCCTGGTGGTTACGATACCGATGTCGTGGACAAGAGAGCTGAGGGTGAGAAGGTTCAGGCGCTCCTTGTCCAGGCCTATGTGGGATCCGATCTCTTGGGCTATATAGGCAACACGCTCACCGTGGTTTTGCAGGCGCCGATCGACTAGGTCGCACGCGGCAGCCACTGCGCTGAGGGTTTTTGTTACATCTGCTTTGATCGTCAGGCTCATAATATCCACCCTCCCAATTAGCAGTTATTTCCTAAGTGCAGGACTTCTTCATTATAACATAGAATACAAAACGTTGGCTGCATCGAAGTAAGAGAGGTGGTTGCAAATGCAGAAGCGTAAGGAGCTTTGGCAGCTTTTCACAGCGTTTTTCCGCATCGGCTTGTTCACGTTTGGCGGTGGCTTGGCCATGCTTCCCATGATCGAGCGTGAGGTGATTGAGCGGCACGGCTGGACTGACCGGGATGAAATCTTGGACATCTATGCTATGGCCCAGTCGGTTCCGGGGGTGATCGCCGCCAACACAGCGATTTTCTTAGGTAATCGTCTGCACGGCTTCTGGGGAGCAGTCACCGCGTTAGTGGGAGTTGTTTTACCCTCCCTTGTCATCATCACCCTCATTGCCCTGTTTTTCAACCAGATCAAGGGGAACGCCATCATCGCCGCGGCCTTTGAAGGGATCCGCTCTGCGGTTGTGGGACTACTGGCAGTGGCTGCAGTACGTGTAGGCAGAACGGCTGTTACCAGCCGGTTTGCCTTCTGGGTGTGCCTCGGTGCCTTTCTCCTCAGTATCAGCGGGTATGTCAATATTATCTTCATTATTATCCTGGCTGGATTGGTAGGCTATGGGCAGTACAGGGTGAAAGGGGCGCAGGCACAGTGATTATCCTGGAGCTGTTTTTGTCCTTTTTCAAGATCGGGTTGTTCACAGTAGGCGGCGGATATGCCATGCTTGCCCTGATTCAGCGGGAGATTGTAGAACACGGCTGGCTAACCCTGGAGGAGTTTGTTGATATCGTGGCCATCGCAGAGATGACTCCCGGGCCCATCGCGGTCAATGCTGCCACCTTTGTGGGCTTTCGTTCCGCAAGTTTCCTGGGCGGAGTAGTTGCAACGGGTGCGGTGGTGCTTCCGTCTCTCATCGGCATTCTCCTCATCAGCAGGGTGTGGGAGCGCTACAAGGACAGCCCCCCGGTGGTGGCGGTATTCAAAGGGATTCGGCCTGCAGTTGCCGGCCTCATTATATCTGTAGCTTTGACCTTAGGCGCGACGGTCCTAACCGCGCATGGCGCTGGCAATATCAACTTCACCGGGTTGATCATGGCTGCTGTGGTGTTCCTAGCCGTGTACATCAAGAAGATCGACCCCTTCAAGATGATTATCCTCTGCGGGATCGCCGGCATCTTCTTGTTCCGCTAGCATTTTGTTGCCAATCCGTTTACCATGTTTTGCCTTGCCCCAGGCAGGGCAGCATGGTATACTTTTTGTGCAGATATGACTGGGTGGTCACATAGAGGAGTGATACGGTGCCCAAACCGACCTTTTTTAACCTGCCCCCAGAGAAGCGGGAAGCAATCGAAGCACAAGCGATCAGAGAGTTCGGTGAGAACACCTTTGAGCGTGCTTCCCTGAGCAAGATAGTGGAAAACTGCGGCATCGCGAAGGGCAGTATGTATCAATACTTCGAAGATAAACTTGACCTGTACCTTTACATCGTAGAACTTGCTTATGCAGAGAAACGGCGGTACGTTGAGCGTGCCTATGCTGTTCCTGGCGACATTTTTCAAGTCCTGGAGGCGTATTACCGCGAGTCTCTTCGCTTTGCCCTAGAGCATCCCGCGCTGCACAAAGTGGCCAACAAGTTCTGGGAAAGCCGTGGCCAGCATCTAGATAAGACGATTGATCAAGTACGGGCATCCCGGGCCAGCGACTTCCGGGCTTTTCTCCAAGATGCCATGGAAAGCGGTGTTGTAAACGGTGAGCTTGATCCAGAAGCGGTGTTCTTCGTGTACCACGCGGTGGGTAAAGCTCTCATCGATCAGTTCGGGGAGAAAGTAGATAGCACATTCCTGTGCTGCGTCCTTGATGTTTTGAAATATGGGCTGAGAGCTAGGAAAGGAGAACCGTTATGAAACTGAGATTAGGTCTAGCTGCCCTGGTTTTGTTGCTCACTCTCGCGGGCAGTAGCAGTGCCTTTAGTGCGGCACTGAACGTGGCTGTATCCGCGGATCCAGATACCTTTGATCCCACCAAGACAGTGGCTGCTGCCACTGTGGAGATAGCCTTTAACATCTATGAGGGATTGGTCAAAGCTGCGCCAGATGGCAGCTTAGTAGGTGCCCTTGCCACTGACTGGGATGTGAGCCCAGATCAGAAAACGTATACGTTTACTCTCCGGGACGCCTTCTTCCACAACGGTGCGAAGGTGACCGCGGAAGACGTGGTAAACGCCTTGAACAGGGCACGGGATGCGGAAGTGTCGGCTCGGTGGAACGACTTCGCCCTGGTGGAAGCGGTGGAAGGTGAAGGCAGTACGGTTGTGGTGCGCCTCAGTCAGCCAAACGCAGCGTTTCTATATACCTTGGCGGAAGTCAATGCCGCGATCTATCCCAAGGGTGCGGAAGGGCTAGCGGCCAAACCCATCGGCACTGGCCCCTACAAGCTTGCGGAATGGCGGCCCAATCAGTATGTGAGGCTCGAGCGCTTCAACGAGTATTGGGGTGAAAAGGCCCCGTACTACGATGAGGTCGTGTTCCGCATCATTCCCGATGAGTACAGCGCGGTGCTCAATCTCTTGAGCGGCAATGTAGACCTTATTCCCCGTATGGAAGCTTCTGTTTACCATCAGGTGGCCAACGACTCTCGAATCAAGGTGGTAGCAGGGCCCATGAACTTGGTGCAGATCTTGGCCATTAACAACCAACGGCCGCCCTTTAACGATGTGCGGGTGCGCAAGGCCCTAGCCATGGCTGTCAACAGGGAAGAGATTATGTTCGGGGCCGCCTGGGGGTTTGCCCAGCCGCTCTACAGTGGGCTCAGCCCCGCAATGCCTGCCTTCTTCAACGGAAAGCTGCAGGAAGTGAATCCCTACGATCCGGCTCTGGCCCGTGAGCTTTTGCGGGAAGCTGGAGTGAGCAATCTTAAGCTCACATTGACCTTGCCCTCAGATTATCCACTGCATGTCCAGACTGGGGAGATCGCGGCCCAGCAGTGGGAGGCCATCGGGATAGACGTTGATATCCAGCTGGTAGAATGGGGAACGTGGCTGGAGAAGGTTTACGCGCAGCGAGACTATGATGTGTCCATCGTTGGCCTGGCAGGGCGGCTCGACCCCCATGCCATTTTAGTGCGGTATACCTCAGGAAACAGCCGCAACTTCTTTAACTTCTCATCGCCAGAGTTTGACCAGTTGATTGAACAGGGATTGGTGCTGCAAGGCAGTGAGCGGGTGGCTGTCTACCACCTGGCCCAGGAGATCCTTGCCCGTGAAGTAGCTGGAGTGTTTGTCATGGATCCAGAACAGCTCGCTGCCATGCGGGGGGAAATCCAAGGCTGGGAGCACTATCCCATCTATGTGGTTGATGCAGCAAGGCTGTATGAGTAGAGTTTCTCCAGTGAAGGTGTGAAGGTTGTGGGAGCGTATATCCTCAGGAAGGCTGTGAGCTTTGTTGCTGTCGTCTTTTTGGTTAGTTTGATGAGCTTTGTGGCTCTGCAGGTTCTACCTGGTGACCCCGCCCAGCTTATCCTGGGTACGGAAGGTTCCCATGAAGCCCTCGCCGCCCTCCGTCTCCAGTTAGGATTAGACAAACCAGCCCCTGTCCGCTTTGGGCAGTGGCTGGTTAACTTCATCCAGGGGGACTTGGGAGAGTCTCTTAGGTACAACATTCCTGTGAAGGACCTTGTGGTGCAGGCGCTGCCCATTACGCTGAACCTCGCGATGTGGGCAGTGCTCCTGGCCTTGGCCACTGCTGTAATCACGGGCGTCTTCAGCGCGGCCTATAGCAACCGCTGGTGGGGAAAGGGGATGCGGGTCCTTTCCCAGCTTGGTATGGCTGTGCCCCAGTTTTGGGTGGGCATTTTGCTCATCCAGCTCTTCGCGGTTAAGCTGCGCCTCTTGCCTGCAGGGGGTTACTCTAACTGGCAAAGCTTGATCCTGCCCATTGTCACTCTTGCCCTGCCGCGCTCTGCTGTGCTCACCAACATGGTGCAAGTCGGCCTTGGGGGCGTCCTCAATTCTGATTACATCCGCACCGCAAAAGCCAAGGGGTTGCCTTGGGCTACTGTCCTATTCAAGCATGCTTTCATAAACGGTGCTATCGGTGTGGCCACCACCGCAGGTATCCAGCTCGTCCAGCTGCTCGCTGGCACCATCGTAGTGGAACAGGTCTTCGGCCTCCCAGGCCTTGGCCAGCTGCTCCTTGCTGGGGTGCTGCAGCGGGATCTTCCCCTGGTGCAGTCCGTAATAGTGCTAGTGGCTGTGGCAGTCCTGCTCACGAATTTGATCATGGACTTTGTCTTACTGGCCCTCGATCCGCGGGTGCGGTTTGAATAGGAGGTGAGGGATTGAAGCATACAAGAGTTGGCCTAATACTGATCAGTGTGATCCTGCTGTTCGCTGTAAGCGGGTTTATCTACACTCCCCATGATCCAGAGAAAATCGCTGTGCTGGAGAGATTTCAACCTCCCTCTGCAGGGCATTGGCTGGGTACAGATAACCTAGGGCGCGATGTTTTCAGCCGCCTCGCGGTGGGCGGCCGGTGGTCCCTGCTAGTGGGTGGCTTGGGGGTCTTAGTCGGCGGCAGCATCGGTACGCTCCTCGGTGCCGCATCAGGCTTTTTCGGCAGAAGTATTGATGAAATCTTGATGCGGGGCGCGGATGGCATGTATGCCTTTCCCACGATCTTGGTTGCGCTCTTGGCGGTAACGGTCCTTGGCCCGGGCAGCCAAGCGGTCTTGATCGCTGTTGCCCTGGGAAATGTACCCATCTTTATGCGCCTCGCACGGAATCAAATCCTCAAGATCAAGACTGAACCTTTTGTTGAAGCTGCCCGGGCCCTAGGCGCTTCCGAACCTCGCATCTTGTTTCGCCATATTATCCCCAATGCAGGGCCGGTCCTCGCGGTGCAAGGTGCGGTGAGTTTGGCAGGCGCGATTTTGGCTGAAGCGTCCCTGAGTTACCTGGGCGTAGGTATTCAACCACCCGACCCAAGCTGGGGGCGGATGCTCCGGGAGGCACAGTCTTTTGCAGGGCTGGCACCGTGGGCGATCCTTGCCCCTGGGATCCTCATTGCCGGGACCGTACTGGGATTTAACTTAATTGGGGACCATTACTCCCAAGGCAGGTAAACCCCAAGCTATTGCAGAAGAACAAAGAATAGGCACACTGAAGGATTGGGGGAAGAGCTATGCTCAAGCTGGTGAATGTCTCGAAAAAATACAGCGGCGCCACGAACTTCGCCGTCCATGGTTTGGACCTAGAGGTTCGCCATGGTGAGATCTTCGGCTTTCTCGGGCCAAACGGCGCGGGGAAGACTACGACCATCAAGATGATTGTGGGCCTGCTGCAGCAGGATCAAGGCACAATAACCGTTAACGGCTTCGATACACGGCGCAACCCCATCGAGGCCAAGCGATCCATCGGTTTTGTGCCCGATAACCCCAACCTGTACGAAAAGCTTACCGGTATTGAATACCTGAATTTCGTTGCTGACGCCTATGGGGTAAGTGTCCAGGAGAGACAGAAGCGCATCGCCCACTATTTGGCGATGTTCGGCCTTGAGGGAGCAGTGGGGGACTTGATTCAGAGTTTTTCCCACGGTATGCAGCAGAAACTGGCCTTAACCGGGGCACTTCTCCACGACCCGGAGCTCTTTATTCTGGACGAACCCATGGTGGGACTCGATCCCAAGTCTGCCCACCTTTTTAAGGAACTGATGCGGGACCACGCTGACAAGGGGCGCACGGTCTTCTTTTCCACTCACGTGTTGGAAGTCGCGGAACGGCTGTGCGACCGGGTGGGCATCATTCACAACGGACGCCTCATTGCCTGCGGGACGCTCCAGGAGCTCAGAGAGAGCCGCAAGGCTCAGGACAGCACGTTGGAGAGGTTGTTCTTGGAACTAACCGCGGAGGAGGAAGAAACCAGTGAGTAGGGTGTGGAGCCTGTACAAAACACTCCTAAATGTGCAGTACAACTGGTCCGCGGCTAAATACCTCTATATTAGGAAGCGCCAGCGGATTTGGGAACCCGTTGTGATCGTCTTAGGCCTGGCACCTGTAGCGGTGATGGTCGTAACGGGGATTGTATGGTTCTCCGATCTGATTTACACCTCAGGGATGATGTTCGCACAGCCCCATATGCTGCTGGCTCTTGCTGCTTTGGCAGGCCAGGTCATGACCTTGTTCTTCGGCGTGTTTTATGTGCTCTCTGCCTTTTACTTCAGCAATGACTTGGGAATGCTTATCCCTCTGCCGTATAAGCCTTGGGAAGTGCTCGCTGCAAAGCTTCTCACCATCATGACCGGGCAGTACCTTCCCATCTTGTTTACCTTTGCCCCAGCGGCAGTGGTCTATGGGCTGAAGTCACAAGCAGCTCCAGAATACTGGGTTGCCGCACTCTTGGTGTTTCTGGGCCTGCCTGTCCTGCCGTTGATCATCGCGACGGTGTTCAGCGTGGTCCTCATGCGCGTCGTCAATCTCAGTCGGCGCAAGGATTTGTGGGCTGTAATCGGTGGGTTTGCCCTCACCCTCTTAATTGTGGGCTCCCAGTTTTACCTCCAGTTCAGCATGGCTGATGCCGATCCGGAAGCAATTATGGCAGAGCTCCTTCAGCGGGCTGATGGCCTAGTAGAAGCCTTGGGTTCGTATTTTCCTCCGAGCGTGTGGGCGGCTAAGGCCATGGCCTATGCTTCTTCACCCCTTGGCTGGCTCAACTTCCTCTTATTCTCCGCGGTGACTGTCGCAGGAGGAGCCGTTCTGCTGGCCCTTGGAGAACGGGTATTCTACCAAGGTGTAATCTCTGGAATGGAACGGGGAAGAAGGGTAGGAGCAGGAAGAGCTAAACTGGCTCGAGGGAAAGAGCGGCCCCTGCTCTGGTCCCTGGCTTTAATGGAAATTCGCCTGTTTATGCGGAACCCAGGTTTCGTACTAAACGGGCTGATTGGCTACATCCTCTTCCCTATGATGGCTATCTTGCCCAAGTTTGCTCCCATGGAGGATGGTAATCCCTTCGCACTGATCGGGCAGGTAGCCAGTGCTGAGCTCATCATGGGGGGGATCGCCCTGTTCTTCGTAGTCACTTCCGCCATGAGTATGATTCCCGCCACCACGTTCTCTCGAGAAGGGAGATACCTCTGGTTTCCCAGAACGCTGCCCCTCACCATTGACCAGATCTTGGCAGGGCGCATCCTTGGTGCGCAGGTGATTAACGTTTGTGGCAGTCTGCTGTCTGCTATAGCGGTTGCTGTAGTGTTTCGCTTTCCGCCCCTGGCGGTGCTTTCCGGCTGTGTACTAGGCGTGTTGCTCTCCACCGGCTTTGCTGGCCTGTTGACTGTACTTGATTTAGCTCGGCCCATGCTGAACTGGACCAACCCTGTGAAGGCTGTCAAATCCAACTTAAACTCCATTTTTGCCTTGATCATGGCAGTGGGTTTGTGTTTCGGCTTTGGATGGGGTATGTACATGCTCGTTAAGGCAGGAGCCGGTTACCTGAGCTATGCTTTGCTCCTCCTTGGGGCAGCCTTGCTGTGGGGTGTGTACAGGGTTCTGGTGGAAAAGTACGCCTCGGTGCGGTGGGGAAGGATTGAGTCGTAATGAACTTCCTTGAAAACCAGTTGGTAAGGGAGATCCTGCTTCTTGTCTTCGTGGGGGCCCTTAGCACCATTGTTTATCAGGTGGTGCGCCGCCACGTCCTAGGGCTTCTGCACAAGTTCTTTCTGCGGACGAAGTTTAAGTGGGATCAGATTCTGATCGAGGAAGGAGTCTTGCCCAGCGCGGCCCTGCTTATTCCAGCGTTCATTGTGTCCCAGACGTTGCCGTTCCTAGAGCTCACCCATGAGTTCATCGTCCTTATGCTGAGAATGTGGTCCCTAGTGGTTGTGACCATTACCCTTGATCGGGTGTTGAACTTGATTGTGACGGTGTACAACACCTTCCCCGTTGCCCAGCGGGTGCCCATCAAGGGGTATGTGCAGGTTATACAGATTGCTCTGTTTATCCTCGCTGCCGTACTGGGATTCTCTATCCTGGTGGGGCAATCACCCTGGGCTATCTTGGGCGGCTTAGGGGCTTTGAGCGCTGTGCTCATCCTGGTGTTCCAGAACACAATCCTGTCTTTTGTGGCTGGCATTCAGCTCACCATGCATGACCAGATCAGGGTGGGGGATTGGATTGAGATGCCCGCTTACGGGGCAGATGGCTTTGTGGAGGAAGTAGCCCTCCACACAATCAAGGTGCGGAACTGGGACAAGTCCATGAGCACAATCCCCACCTATAAGCTGGTGGGCGACTCCTTCAAGAACTGGCGCTTCATGTTTGAATCAGGAGGCCGCCGGATTAAGCGCTCCATCTTAATCGATCAAACCAGCGTGAAGTTTTGCGATGATGCCCTTTTGAACCGCCTCAGCAAGATTCAGCTCCTCCACGGTTACCTGGCAGAGCGCAGCCGGGAGATCGCAGAGTATAACCGGCTTCACAACATCGATTCCTCATCCCTAGTGAATGGCAGGCATATGACTAACCTGGGTACGTTCCGGGCATACCTCATGGCCTACCTCAGGAATCATCCTGGGGTGCATCAAGGGATGATTACCATGGTGCGCCAGCTCCAGCCTACCCCTGATGGTATACCCATGGAAATCTACGCCTTTACCAACGACGTGGCTTGGGTCAACTATGAAGGGATTCAGGCGGACATTTTCGACCACGTTCTTGCCGTGGTGCCCGAATTTGAACTCCGCATATTCCAGAATCCGAGCGGCCACGATTTGGCTCGGGCAGTAGGAGCGTTAACTCAGATGGAAAGGATGACATGATGGCTTACGTACGCCGGGAGTACCCCCAGTGGTCATGGTCGTTTTCACGGCAGCAGGCTTTCGAATCTTGCCGGAGGATGTACTACTACCAGTACTACGGGTCTCACAATGGGTGGGAACGGAATGCCCCTCCGTTGGCCGCGGCAGCCTATCGCTTGAAACAGCTCACCAATCTCTACACAGCTTTGGGAGATGCGGTGCATCAAGCGGCTCAGCTGGCGGTGGAGAGGCTAGGCCTCCAAGGGCGCCTCATGGATGCTGGGGAAGTTGAGGAGTTCATCCGCAGGAAGATGCGGAGCGTTTGGCAGTGGTCCGTGGGCGGTCGGGAACAGTTTTTTCTCCGGCCAAAACAGGTGCCCATGCTGCATGAGTTTTACTACGGGAAAGGTCCTGGACAGGAACTGCTGGATCGGATCAATGACCGCATAACCCGGTGCGCACAAGGGTTGGCAGGTTCGGTGACCCTTAAGGAGCTTGCAGATAGCACCAGTGAACTCCTGGCCTGTGAGCAGTTTGACACCTTTGTCCTCCACCATACCCAGGTTTATGCTGTCCCGGACGTAATGTATCGCACCAGCGGCGGCAGGCTGGTAATAGTGGATTGGAAGACTGGGCGCCAAGAGGATCACAACCTTGAGCAAGTGGCTCTCTACGGCCTCTACGCTCATGAAAAGCACAACATCCCCCCGGAGGGCATCACAGTCCGCCTAGAATACCTAGAGACGGGGTCCTGTGTAGAACACAGCCTCAACGGGGAGATGCTTGCAGAAGTGCGGGAGCAGGCCCAGGCGAGCATGGCCGCCATGCTCGCGTACTTAGACGATGTGGACCTAAACAAGGCAAAGCCCCTTAGGGCTTTTCCCTTAACAGATAACCGCAGTCAATGCCTACGCTGCAACTTCTTGGAACTCTGCGCTGGAGAACTCCAGGTGGATTTAGAGGCCGTTTCAGCCCGTTAGTGCGGCGATATGCTGTGCGATCTCCCGCCAGTTGTACACCCGGGTAATCTCAGGTGGGCAAGAGAAATGCTTGTTGTGAGACGCGTGAAACAGGAGGGTATACACGCCCCGATCTGCGGTGTCGATGCAGTTGGGGTAGTGATCATCTACGAAGAACTGCACTCCCAGCTGATCGCACCGTTCGCCTTTAGAGTAGTCTTCTTCTAGGGAAGGGCTCATGTGCAGGGCTGTATAGGGAACCTGGTAGCGGTGGAGCCAGTCTTCAGTAACGGGCCGGAGGAACTCACTGCGAGCTGTAATCAGGTGAACTTCATACCCGGCCTGCAAGAGGCCGCGTAACACCTGGACGCACCCCTGGCGAGGAGTCACCGAAGTAAGGATAGGGATGGTTTCGTCCTCCAAGAAGGCAAAAAGGTCATCTCTGGCCAACCCCAGGGCTTCGTCGATGTAAAAGGAATGCTTTACAATGGGTTTGCTGAAATAAGCACTTGCCCTAGCAAGCCAGATGTTTTCTTGTCCGTTGTCATCATCTGTGAGTACGCCGTCGATGTCAAATCCGAAGATGAGTCTAGAGATGCGGATAACCTCCTTTAAGCGTGGTCATGGGGTGGGTCAAAGGCTCCTTCCACTTCAAGAAGGAACCGCTTGATCTGCAGGCCGCCGCTGTAGCCGCCTAGCCCTGCGCCACCCACAACCCGGTGGCAGGGGACGATGATGGCGATGGGGTTGGCCCCCACCGCTTGGCCAATGGCTCGGTACCCGGGGCATCTGCACTTTTCGCCGATATCTTTGTAGGTGGCTGTCTGGCCATAAGGAATCTCTAATAGGGCGTGCCAGACCTTCTTCTGAAAATCTGTTCCTATGAGTTCGAGCTCCCAGTCAAAAGCCGGTCTTTGGCCCCGGAAGTACTCTGTCAAGTCACGGGCATACCGATGGGGGAGGGGGCGCTCCTCGGGGAGAGGACAGGCAAGCATGCGCCGCACCCACTGGGCAGCACCTTCCTCGGAGAACGAGAGGGTAATCAGCTTGTCCCCGCGAAACACGAGGTAGAGAGGGCCTAAGGGGCTTTGGTAATTTGCACTGTACATGGGCAGCACCTTTCTAGCGGTATTAGCCATATGTTTCGAAGTTGCCAGGAGGAAATCCTCCTCAGAGGCGGAGCAGGATTGCGCCGCGGATTTGTTGAAAGAATTATGAATTATTGGAGGCGCCGTTCCTTATGGACCCACAAAATGCGATGCCCACAGCTGTGAGCGGCCAACCTGAGCTCCGCGCGCGAGTCTTCAAACTCGCGGGGCCAGCCATCGTAGAAAATCTCCTCCACACTATGGTGGGCGTGGTAGACACTGCCATGGTAGGCCGGTTAGGTGCTTATGCTTTGGCTTCTGTGGGCTTGGCCAATCAGATCTTTAACATCAGCTTGACGGTTTTCGCCGCCCTGGCAACAGGCAGTACTGCCCTGGTGGCCAGGTATATCGGAGCCGAAAGCCGCGAAGAAGCCGCTGAGGTTGCCCGGCAGTCCCTGGTGGTTGGGGTATATGTCTCTGGGGTGGTGCTTTTGGCCTTGGTAGGGATGGGCCCTGCATTCCTGCGCCTTCTCTTCCCAAGAGCGGAAGAAGCCGTTCTGTACCACGGCGGGCTTTACGTGCGGATTGTAGCGGCTGCCCAGATGTTCAACTACTTCTTGATTATTATCAACGGAGTTTTGCGGGGCGCGGGCGATACCCAAACTCCCATGCGCATTACAGCCCTAGTTAACGGTATTAATGTTATCCTCAACGCCTTCCTTATCTATGGGATCGGGCCATTTCCCGCTTTGGGTGTGGCTGGAGCAGCAATTGCCACTGCCATTTCTCAGAGCATTGGTGGCCTGTTGGCAGCCAGGGCCTTGCTCAGGAGCCAGCTGGTTTTGGTGAAGCTCTCCGATTCTTTCAGGCCCAACGCAGTGATGATTAAGCGCATCATGAACATCGGAGTCCCCGCAGGGGTCGAGCAGGGGATCATGCGCGTCGCACAGCTGGCCTATACGATGATAGTCTCGTCCCTTGGGACAGTGGCCTATGCAGCCCACCAAGTGGCCCTTAACGCGGAGTCCCTTTCCTTTATGCCTGGGGCAGGGTTTGCCGTGGCAGCTACCACCCTAGTGGGACAGAACCTTGGCGCGGAGCGGCCCGATGAAGCTGAGAAGGCAGGGTACGAGTCTCGGCGGATGGCTGTTGTGGTCATGTCTGTTATGGGGGTGGTGTTCTTACTCTTTCCCCGGCCACTTGTGTCCATTTTCTCCGCGGATCCAGAAGTCATGGAGCTCGCAGTGGTGTGTCTGCGCTTGGTTGCGGTTTCACAACCGGCTCTGGCCACCATCATGGTCCTAGCAGGGGCCTTACGAGGTGCAGGCGATACCAGGGCCATCGTCAAGATCACCCTCTTAGGATTTATCCTTGTAAGAATCTGCGTCGCCTATGTTCTTGCGGTCGTTTTGGGGATTGGCCTTGTAGGTGCTTGGATAGGGATGGTAGTGGATCTGTTCTTCCGGAGCTTCTTAATAAACCAACGTTTCCGCAGTGGTCAATGGAAACTCATTAGAGTGTAAGGAGGCTATGGCTGTGCTGACGAAGTTTACTTATGGAATGCCCACCAAAGTGTTTTATGGGCCAGAATGTGTGAAGAGCCACACCTCTGATTGGGTCTTAGGAAAAAAGGCCTTGATTGTGACAGGGCGGTCGTCCGCGAAGGCAAGCGGTGCCCTCGATGATGTGCTGGACTCTATCGGTGTTGAGTATGAACTCTTTGGAAAAGTGGAGAACAACCCTTCCTTGGCCACGGTGGCTGAAGGGGGCAGGCTTGCCAGGGAGGCAGGGTGTGACTTCGTGGTGGCGATTGGCGGCGGCTCTCCCCTAGATGCGGCTAAGGTCATGGCCGTTCTCGCCCGGAATGAGAAAGACCCATTGGAACTGTATAGTGGCGGATGGGAAAACCCAGCCTTACCTGTGGTCGCAATCCCAACAACCGCGGGGACAGGAAGCGAAGTGACGCAATATGCTGTGCTCACCATAGACAAGGATCAGACTAAACGGGGGCTGGGGGGCTATGACATGTTTCCCCAAGTGGCCCTTTTGGATCCGAAGTACACAGAGTCATTGAGCCCAGAGATCACGATTGACACCGCGGTAGATGCCCTCTCTCACCTCGTGGAAGGCTACCTCTCCATGCGGGTCAATGTGATCGCCAGCGGCCTAGCCCTGCAGGGCATGCGCCTGTGGGGTAAGTGCATTCCTGCTCTTAGGAACCGGGGCTTTGACCGGACAGTCCGGGCAGAACTCATGATCGCCTCAACCCTGGGCGGCATGACCATTGCCCAAACAGGGACCACCGTTGTCCATGCCATGGGGTACCCCTTGACCTATTTCCACGGGCTGCCCCACGGCCAGGCAAACGGCCTCTTGTTTGCGTCCTACCTGAAGTACG
The DNA here is from genome assembly GCA_001028815.1 of Peptococcaceae bacterium 1109. Lineage (GTDB taxonomy): Bacteria > Bacillota > Limnochordia > Darwinibacteriales > Darwinibacteriaceae > 1109. The sequence continues at coordinate 826,072 of LDJB01000001.1, read as the reverse complement.
TTCACCAGGCAGCCCCGCAAAAAGTGGGGGAAGTAATGGTTGCCCTGGGCCTCACGAGCCTCCTCGAGTTTGAACAGCTCATGGAGGACCTTTTCAAGGACGTCCGGCGTGAGCTGCAGATCAATCCGGCAGATCTACCTGCTTGGGCTCAGCGGGCCGCAGCTACGAAGAACGCGGCTAACACCATCGGCAACCCGGGCCCTCGCACTGTTGAAGAGATTTACCGCCAGAGCTTGTTGGGATAATAGAAAAGGGGCCCTCGGCCCCTTTTACCTTCCACTTGCTTGGATGATAGATACCACGAGCTCCGCAGCCTTCACTAACTGCGAAACGGGGATTGATTCCGCGGTGCTGTGGATGTTTTCGTAACCCAGCCCCAATACTACCGAGGGGATACCCCGGCTGTTGATGATGTTTGCGTCACTGCCGCCTCCGGTCCCTTGCTGAATGGGCTCAACACCGATGCCCTGGGAGGCTTTCACTGCCAGCTGCACCACATAGTCCTCTGGCTTCATATGATAAGCAGAGTAGCTGTGAGTTACGTTAATCTCAGCTTCCGCACCATACTCAGCACAGGCGGCCTGGAGCGCCTCCACCATGTGGGCTGTTTGGGCTTCAAGACTGGCTTCGTTCCTGGAGCGGGCTTCCCCCTCAAGCTCCACAAGGTCTGGTACAATATTGGTGGCCGCACCGCCCCGGATCACGCCAATGTTCGCCGTTGTCTCAGGGTCAATCCGGCCCAGCTTCATGCTGCTGATGGCTTTGGCTGCCACCACGATGGCATTGATGCCCTCCTCTGGGGCTACACCTGCGTGGGCTGAACGGCCGTGGATCTTTACCTTGAGGCTTTTCTGGGCAGGGGCCTGGACGATGATGGTGCCTACTGGCCCAGTGGAATCTAAGAAGAAGCCTGCTTGGGCCTTGAAGGGAGTGGTGTCGAGGTTCTTTGCCCCGAAGAGCCCCCCTTCTTCCGCGACAGTAAACACCACTTCGATGCGGCCGTGGGGGATGTTCTGTTCCTGAATGATGCGAATGCCTTCCAAAATGGCGCAGATTCCTGCCACATCATCCGCGGCCAGGATGGTGGTTCCATCACTTCTAATCCTGCCGTCTTCCACAATGGGCTTAATGCCGTATCCTGGAGAGACTCGGTCCATGTGGGCGGAGAAGAGCAGAGCAGGAAGGTTGGGATCCCCATCTAAAAATGCGCAGACGTTGCCTGCATTGCCCCCGATTTTCTCCCCTGTCTCATCTTCCTGGGCATCAAAGCCTAGGGCTTGCAGCTTACCTAGGAGAGCGTCGGCCATCTTGCGCTCGTCCTTGGGGGCACTGTCGATTTGGACTAATTCTAAGAACTCTGCGACTAACCGTGAATCATTAACTGTCATACTTTCAGCCTCCTTCTAGGTGTTTTTCCACAAGTTCCAGTACATTCCTGCTAAAGGGTTTAAGCCCCAAGCCTCGAATATTCCAGTGGAGGCAGATATTGTGGAAGCCTGTGTTGATCTCATCCTTACAGCCGGAGAAGTGCTTCTCACCAGTGGTGCAGAGATACACCGGGTTGAAGAAACGGTAGAACGTATGGGCAAGGCCGCAGGCTTTGCCAGAGTCGAGGTATTTGCTACCCCCACGGGGTTGTTCGTTTCCCTCTATTCTCCCCAGGGGCAGGTTTTCACGCGCGTCCGGCGCATCCGCAGAGTAAACAACCATCTGGAGCGGATCGCATCAGTGAATGCCCTAAGCCGTGCCTATTCCAGCGGCACTATCAGCACAGCGGAGCTTCAGGAAGCTTTAGAGAAGCTCACTCAACCGGAGGCCCAGCACAGCTTGCCTGTTTTCCTCGCGGGCGGCGCAGGGTGCGGCGCCTTTGCTATGCTGTTTGGGGGAAACCTGACCGATGCGTTCGCAGCGGGGCTTATCGGCTTTCTGGTGGTCGTTTTCAGTACATGGCTCAGGCGCCTGCCCGTTCCCACCGTGGTCACCGCGGCGCTAGGGGGAGGGTTAGCGGCACTTGCGGCCCAGATTTGCCTGGAGTTTTTTGCCTTTGATATGAGTAAAGTAATCATTGGGGCAGTGATGGCCTTGGTGCCCGGAGTAATTATGACCACTGCCCTCCGGGATATGCTCAGCGGTGAACTAGTATCCGGTGTTTCACGGGGTGCTGAGGCGTTGGCTATTGCCTTGGCAGTGGCCGCTGGCGTGGCAAGTGTCTTGAGCTTGGGGGTATTATAGTGGGAATCACCATTGCAGCAGGGTTTATCGCGGCTGCTGCCTTTGCCCTGATATATCGAGTGCCTCGGGGCGAGATTGTGCACTGCGGCTTGGTGGGGGCAGGCGGCTGGCTGGTGTTCTCCAGCGCGCGGCTGATCGGGGAGGTAGGTGCCTATTTCCTCGCGTCCGCGGCTGTCGCGCTCATCAGTGAGGTTCTTGCCAGGCAGAGGTACCAGCCGGTGATCGTGTACCTGATCCCTGGCGTCATTCCTCTGGTGCCAGGGGGTATGGCTTATACTACTATGATGCATTTTCTACACAATGAGTATGGAGCGGGGCTGGAACTCATGGCGGCCACCTTTTTCGCAGCAGGGGCCATAGCCGGCGGCATTACTGTAGTCAGTTCCGGATTTCGGGTGTTTAGTGCAAGGAAGAATAGGCAAAGGAAGTCGGGGTGATGGCATGATCAAGGTGCAGTGGAGAGAGCAGGAAATCACGGTGCCCAAGGGAAGTACCTTGCGGTATGTGGCGGAGAACCTGAACGTGCCCCAGGACTGCGTGGTGGCAAGGATCAATAACGGAGTCTACGGCCTTCAGGAAGAGCTTCGCCATGACTGCACAGTGGAGTTCCTTAATACCACCACTGAGGATGGGATGCGGGCTTATCGGGCGGGCTTGGTCTTCCTGTTTGTTAAGGCCGCTTACGAAACCTTGCCTGGGGCCGTGATTTCCATAAAGCATTCCATTGCCAACGGCATTTACGGCGAAATCGCATGGGAGCGCCCTGTGATTGAAAAGGATATTCAGAACGTGCAGCGGCGTATGCAGGAGCTGGTGGAGGAAGACCTCTCCTTTGAACTGCTCCACCTCCCCGTGAGGGACCTCAGGGCAAGATACCGGGAGCAAGGGCTAAAGGACAAGCTCCGCTTGCTTGCTCATTATGATGATGAAGAGGTGCTGCCTGTCTACCGCTGCGGCGATTACTACGATTGGCTCACCGCAGTACTGGTGCCTAGCACCGGTGTGCTGAAGTACTTTAAGCTGCGGTATTATCTTCCTGGCTTTATCCTGGAATATCCTCGCCGGGCTAATCCAAAACTGGTCCCGCCCTATGTTGAGCAAGGAAAGCTGTTTAATGTCTTTTTCCAGGCAGAGCAGTGGCAAAACAACTTGGGGATCCCTGATGTGCCCGCATTGAACAAGGCAGTGGCTGATGGTAAGTTTGCGGACCTGGTGCGGGTCTGTGAGGCCCACCACGAAAAGCAGATTGCCCAGATAGCTGACTTGATCACCAGGGAGCGGGAGCGCCTGCGCATTATCCTGATCGCTGGGCCCTCCAGTTCGGGGAAGACTACCTTTGCCCAGCGGCTATTGGTCCAGCTGCGGGTGAACGGCCTGTGGCCGATTACCATTGGCCTGGATGACTACTTCGTGGATCGGGATAAGACGCCCCTTGATGAAGATGGCAAGGCTGATTTCGAAGCTCTGGAAGCTATCGACCTAGAGCTGTTTAACACCCATCTCACCAAGCTGATCCAAGGGGAAGAGGTGGAGCTGCCCTCTTTTGACTTCAAGGAAGGAAAGCGGAAGTGGACAGGAAGGACTCTCCGCATCACACAGGATCAGCCCATCATTATCGAGGGGATTCACGGACTGAATGACCAACTCACTGCTGCCATTCCCCAGGGGCGGAAGTTCAAGATTTACATTTCTGCCCTCACAAACCTGAACATTGACAACCACACCAGAATTTCCACCACGGACGCCCGCATGCTGAGGCGGATTGTTAGGGATCATCACTTCCGGGGGCACTCCGCGCGGGACACCGTTCACATGTGGCCGTCGGTGCGGCGGGGGGAAGAGCGGTACATTTTCCCCTTCCAGGAAAGCGCGGATGTCATGTTCAACTCGTCCCTGGTGTACGAGCTCTCTGTGCTCAAGGGTGCAGTAGAGCCGCTCCTTAAGGCCATTACCCCTGAAGCGGAAGAGTATGGGGAAGCTCAGCGCCTACTCACCTTCCTAAACCACTTCCGCACTGTGCCTGTCTCAGAAGTGATCCCCTGCAACTCGATCCTGCGGGAGTTTATCGGGGGGGCGTGCATGCCATGAAGGTAGTCTTAGCGGCACTGAATGCCAAGTATACCCACTCCAGCCTCGCCCTGCGATACCTCAGTAAAGCAGCTCGGGGGTTTGACCACGAAGCTGTGGAGTACAATATCAACCAGGATTTGGCGCAAATCGCCGGAGATTTGAGCAGGAGGAAGCCCGATGTACTGGGCTTCTCCTGTTATATTTGGAACATTGAACAGGTGCTGCAGATTACAGCCGACCTCCGCCTAGTCAATCCTGGTCTCACCATTGTTTTGGGCGGGCCGGAGGTCTCCTTTGATGTAGAGTTTTGGCTGGAGAAACATCCACAGATAGATTATATCGTGGCTGGGGAAGGAGAGGAGGCTTGGCCCGCGTTCCTGAAACTGTGGGATGAATCCAGGGGTAACCCCAGCTTAGAAGAGCTTGCGGCCATCCCAGGGCTTGCCTTTCGCTGGGGTGAAGAGATTCGTCAGAACCCCACAAGGCACGTGGACTTAGGAAGCATCCCCGAGGTATACGATGATGTCACGGGCCTGGAGAACCGCATCGTGTACTACGAGACCACCCGGGGCTGCCCCTTCCGGTGTGCTTACTGTCTGTCATCAGTGATGGGCCCTGTGCGAAAGTTCCCCCTAGATCGCTGCAAGACTGAGCTAGAGCGTCTTGCAGAGGCTAACTGCGAACAAATCAGGTTTGTAGACCGGACCTTTAACTTCGATCCTGGCCGGGCGTTCGAGCTCATAGAGTTCATGATTGGGTTGGATACTACTACTCGCTTTCAGCTTGAAGTGGGTGGGGACATACTTACTCCCCAACTCCTAGAACTCTTAACAACGTCCCCGGAAGGGCGGCTGCAGTTTGAAATCGGAGTGCAGTCCACCAACCCGCCCACCTTGGCGGCGGTGAGCCGCGGCCAGGACCTAGATGAGCTAGCCTGGAAGGTGAAGTTCCTGACAGGCAACACCAAGGTACGGGTCCTTTTGGATCTCATTGCAGGGCTGCCTGAAGAAAGCTTTGACCGCTTTGGCCAGTCCTTTGACTTTGCTTACCAGCTAAATCCACACAGGATCCATCTAGGGTTCCTAAAACTCTTAAGGGGTTCTCGACTCCGGGACGAGGCAGAACAGTTCGGCTGCCTGTACTCGCAGCGGGCACCTTATGAAGTCCTGCAGACGAATCATATCTCACACGCCGAACTGCGCCACTTGCATATCGTAGAAGACCTGGTGGAGCGCTACTACAATTCGCAGCGCTTTACCAAGTCTCTCGGCTACCTGACAAAGGAGTTCGGTTCTCCCTTTTCGTTCTTCCATGACTTAGCCTGCCGCTGGCAGGAGAGGGATTATCACTGGGTGAGCCACTCCCTTTTGGGACTGTATCAAATACTCAACGACCTATATGGAGAGAGCTACCCATTGTTGAGGGAGTACTTGCGGTGGGATTTCCGTCTTAGGGAGCCTAAGCGGCCTACACCGACGTGGCTCGGAGGCACGCCAGATCGGAGCAGAGAAAACGAGCTCATCCAGAGCGGGGTCATCGAAACCCTTGTTCCCGAACTTAAGGGCCGTCCCCCGCGGGAGATGGGGCGGCGGATCTACGTGGAAGAATTTGACTTTGGTGCAGGGCGGGAACGCTGGCTGTTCCACTTCCCGCCTGGAGCGGCAAAGGCCCAGGTTTTGCCCTTACCGTAGGCCAAGGGTAGGCCCGTAATCTGGCTGGTCTGTTCATCGAGAGCCACCAGGTCATCCCGGTTTACTTCAGAGATGGCTGTTTTGCCTAGGGCCCGTACTCCTTCCCGCAGCTCTGCGGTGCAAGAGTCGAGGTATTTGCGGAGGGCCTCTGCGCCAACTCGCCAGTTGTACTTGTGGCTCGCTTTTCCCCGGTAAAGCGCGACTTGCGTGGGCGGCTCAAAAGGCAGTGCTTTGAGCACCTGCGTGTGGGATGCGGCAAAGAGGGCCATCGTCCCGAGATAGATGGCATCTGCTCCAAGGGCCAGGGCCTTGAGGCACTGTCCTGGCGAAGTAAAGCCACCGCCTACGATCAGGCTTACCCGGCCCTCTGGCTCCTTGGCCTTGAGGTGCTCCACTGCCCGGCACAGCCCGATCAAGGTGGGCAGGCCGAAGTCGTCCTCAAGAATAGGCGGGGCCCCTACGGTGGCCGCTTCCGCGCCTTCCAGGGCTAGAAAATCCACCCCTGCGTCGAGGCAGATGTCTATGTCATCTTCGAGATAGTGGGAAAAGGCGAACTTCACCCCAATGGGAACTCCTTTGGTGAGTTCTCTGAGGTAGTCCACAAGCACCTTGAGGTTGCCCCAGTGGCCCAGTTCAGGCATGTGGGAGTAGATTACACTGGACTCACCTGGAAGGAGGCCCAGTCGTTTTCTCAGATCCTTTCCCAGCGCGGATGGGAGGACATGGTGGGCTGTACTCGCGGAAGCCCCCTGCCCGATCTGTATTTCCACAGCATCTGCCCGTTTGAGGATCTCGGGTGATCTGTTCCAAGGCGCCCTGGGATACTGGATTATGAGCTTCCCTGCCAGTTCCCTTTCCTTGGGAAGATAGGGGCCTTCTCCGGTGTTGGTGGCAGTCCCCGCTTTCCGGCTTCCCAGGGCCAGCGCGTACTTAAACTCCGCGGACAAGGCAAGCCCGTAGGCCATTCCCGAGACCAAGAGGGGCGTCTCCACTATCAGAGGCTTGGCCGCATACTGGCCGATGATGGTCCGGGTCCCGATGGGGATTTCCACGGAGGTTGGTTGACGGCTGAGGTGCGCTGTGTTAAACATAATACCGTGCATGTTCACAAACTGTCTCGGGCTCCCTAGGGGCCTGCGGATGAGCTTGCCTTCCTCCGCCCGGAGATTAGTCTCGATAATGTCCTGGATGCCTGTACGGCGGGCCGCGCTGTAGAACTCCGCGAGGTTTTCTGCATATGGGTCGGTCATGATGATCTTCGTTGCGGATCGCAGGACTTGTGAAATAAGGAGGCGGCCGGCGACAAACCCACCGCCCAGCGCGAGTAGGCCGACGGTAATGGGATCAGCCATGGTCTTCCCTCCAGTGTAGCAGGAATTGCCTTTGAGGCGTTGTATTTTCCATACAAATGACGGCGTTAGGGGTGCGGGCGATGGGCGTAACCATTATTGATGTTGCCAGGAGTGCGCGAGTTTCTCCTTCCACAGTGAGCCGCGTCATTGCAGATCATCCCCGCATCAGTCAGACTACCAAAGACAAGGTGCGACAGGCAATGCGGGAGCTGGGTTATTATCCCAACGCCATCGCCCGCAGCCTGGTGAACCAGACAAGCAACAGCCTGGGAGTGATCAGGAGCCGCATCACAGAACAAGCATTTTCCAATCCCTTTTTCCCCGATGTAATCCGGGGAATATCCTCTGTGGCCCGCCAGCACCACTTAAGCTTGGTCCTGTCCACTAATAGCGGTACGAGCAGTGAGGATCTGGAGTGCCTAAATATGCTCAGGCAGAGGCAAGTGGATGGCGTTGTGCTCTTAGCATCTCATCGCGATGATCAACTTATTCCCGCGTTAGCGGATGAAGAGTTCCCCTTTGTCTTGATTGGGAGGCACGCGGGCCCTGAGGCCATTAGCTGGGTGAACAATGACAATGTGGCTGCGGCCCGGGAAGCGGCGGAACTTCTCTTACAGCGTGGTTTTGAGCGCGTGGCCTGTCTGGCCGGTGACCCCGATTTAGTCGTAAGCATTGATCGTATGCAGGGCTATGTGGAGGTCCTGACAGCCCACGGCTTAGAGGTAGATGAGGACCTCATCGCCTATTCCGACTTTTCTCTGGATGGCGGTTACCAGGCGGTGAAGGGGCTTCTGGGTAAGGGTAAAGCGTTTACCGGGTTGTTTTGTGTAGATGATCTCCTAGCAGTGGGGGCCATTCGCGCCCTTCAGGAGCTGGGTGTTCGCGTTGGTACCGATGTAGGTGTAATTGGCTTCAACGATACGGTGTTGGGTGCATGCATCGATCCCCCTCTGACTACGGTGCGGGTGCCCATCTACGAGCTGGGTCAGGCGGCTGCGGAGATTTTGGTTGAGCAAATCCACGCTACGGGCCCCATTCCCAATCATAGAATTCTACCCGCACAACTGGTTGTCCGCCAGTCGTGTTAACTGCACGGATGGGAGGAAGGCTTCATGATTCGCCCTTTGGCGGTGGTTCTCATACTAGCCCTGGCCGCGGCCCTGCCCGCTGTCGCCGACAACTCTGTTTTTGTTGATCCGAAAGGTTTGTTTCAAACCTCCATTCCCCGGGAATGGGTTTACCAAGCCCAGCAGAGCAGCGGGAACTTGAGTGTTTTCTACGGGCCTGGGAACTACAACTTGGTCTACTTTGAGGTGTTAGAACCTGTTACATATGAAGATGCAGTGGAGTATCTTTATTACGCCCTCAGCCACCTGAAAGGGCCTGGCGGCTTGGAATCCTTCCAGATGGAAGAAGGCCCAGAGCAGGCCATGCTCCAAGGCGTTGCGGGGGCGAGTGCTGCCTACTCCTACAAAGCGAGCAGTGGGCACCGGCAGTTTGAACTCAGGGTGATCGCTCTCCTCGGCGAAGATCAGGCGGTGAGCATCACTTTCAGTGATGAACAAGGAAGTTTTGCAGCAACCAAGGAGGCGCTAGCCGTGGTGCTCGAAGAATGGCGGTGGTTGTTCTGAAGCGGAGTACAGGATCTCGACAGCTGTTGGCGGTACTTATTACCCTGTTAGTGCTTGGTGGCTTCCCCGCGGCGGCCAACGGCGGTTTCATGGACCAGTTCGAGCGGAGCGTTGGCGCGGGGGCCGTGCCGGAGCTCGTGAAGTCTTACGGCGGCGAGTACGACCTACCCGTGTGGGAGCGGCAGTGGCTTGACGAGGTCTTTCAGCGGTTGGTACAGGCCACAGCTAGGAAAGATGTGATCCCATATTCCCTGACAGTGCTCAACTCTTCCGAACTCAATGCTTTTGCTGTACCCGGGGGTTTCTTGTTTATCACTCGAGGCCTTTTGCGTGACCTCAACGGTGATCCCCACAAACTCGCGGCAGTCTTAGGGCACGAGCTGGCCCACGTGGAACTGAAGCATGGGATCAACAACGTCCTGCGGCAGCTGGGTATGACGGTCTTAGTGGAAGTGGGCATGATGTGGTTGGATTTAGCCAACGCGGAAGTGGTGAGGGTAGCGAGCGCAACCCTCCTGCAGCTGCTGCGCTTGGGGTGGGGGAGGGAAGCTGAGTATGAGGCGGATCTTCTCGGACAGAAATTGGCCGCTGCAGCAGGATTTGATCCTGCAGGTGCCGTAATGTTAATGGACTACCTTTTATCTATTGAGTCTGAAGAGCCTTCGGCAGGGATTTTCAGCACTCATCCCCCCAGTGCCTCACGGAGGGCGAGGGCTGCCCAAGAACTGGCTAACTTTTGGAGCGATCCTGTAAAATTAGACGAAACCACAGCGGCCAAAGTGTTAGGCGACGGCAGGAAATACCCATCAGATCCTCGAAAAGATGTGATAGGCCGTTTCGCAGTAGAACTGCGTTCTGGTGATAATACCACCACCAACTTGGTGATACACGATACCCAGCTTCAAGAAGAGCGGATGTGGCTGGGTGACCAGCATGTAACGGAAGCGGCGTGGTCACCTAGCGGCCAGTATTTGGCAGTAGTTGTGGATGAAGGGGAAAGCCAGGGAGTGTGGCTTTTGGATCGCTATGGCAGGGTTGTCCACCAGTGGCGGCAGTATCCCGAAAGCAGGCTCTCCTCGCTCGAATGGGATCCAGCGGGCAAGCGCTTGGCTTATGTGGTGGATGATGGGGCGAGCGCCCAGCTAGTGGTGGGCTATGTGCCTGAGCAGGCCAGCGTGGCCCTTTATAGAGGAAGTCACGTGCTGGATGTGCAATGGGTGGAGGACGGCAGCGGAGTAGTCTTTAATGATGGTTCCCACTGGTACTTAGTGGAAGGCCCCCAGACGCAGCCAGTCGTAGTGTTCAACCCTGTTCCCCGGGTGGTAGAGAGGCGTTCCTTGCTCTCGCCCACAATTGAGCGGGATGGGGATACGATCAGGCTAACAAGGCCTCAGCTGCAAGTGCCGTAACTCCAAACGGAGGAACGATATGAACATTCTCGTTTCATGGGATATGTTAGATGCAAACGATGTGGAACTGATCAGGGATCGGACAGGGGCTGCTGTTCTCCAGGCTGAATCAAAAGAGCAACTAGGAGAGTTGATATCCCAGGCTGATGTCATTTTTGGGTTTGTTCATCCCAGCTTGCTCGCCCGGGCCGAGCGCTGCCACTGGCTGCAGATCCCTTATGCTGGGGTAGAACGGGTGGTGAGCGTGCCTTGGGGCAACCCGGAAATGGTGCTCACTAACGGCAGCGGCATCTTTGGGCCGAACATCGCCGAGCACGTCATGGGCATGATCCTCGCATTTAACCGGGGGCTCCACGTTGCCCGAGATTACCAGCACAGCCGCACTTGGCAGTGGGCGAAGCCATACTCCTTCCGGGAGCTAACGGAGAGTTGCGTGGGCATCTTAGGATTCGGTGATATCGGTAGGCATGTGGCGAAGCGCTTGGCTGGGTTTGATTGCCAAGTGATTGCCTTTCGCACGGTGCCCCGAGGTGATGAGGGCTATGCTTCGGAAGTATACGCCCTTTCGGAGCTGGATCAGCACCTGCCCAGGCTGGACTATTTAGTCTGTGCCTTGCCCCATACACCGAAGACCGCGGGCTTCTTGCACAAGGAACGCCTGCGGAGGCTGCCGAAACACGCTGTAGTCATCAACGTGGGGAGAGGGTCGCTTATTCCCGAACAGGATCTCGTTGAGGTGCTTAAGGCAGGGGAACTTGCCGGGGCAGGCCTCGATGTGCTCCCGCAGGAGCCCTTACCGGCAGAAAGCGAGCTGTGGAGCTTGCCAAATGTGATCATAACACCCCATAACAGCGGCCTCACACCGTTTTTCAAGGCACGAGCCTTGGAGATATTCTTGGAGAATTGGGCGAGTTTTGTAGAGACTGGGCGCCCTGTGCGGAATGTGGTAGAGCGGGAAAAGGGCTACTAAGAAAAGAAAACCCCGCACTGGCGGGGTGGGTGCACCGTTTAGGAGGCGCACTCCTTGTTACATTCCGTATTATTGCATGCCGGTGGAGGAGTGGCCCGGCTGTCGTTCACGTAAAAGCCGGAGCCCTTAAAAATAATACCCACGTTTTTGCTGATCAAGCGTTCCGCTTTTCCTCCACAGGTTGGACAGACAGATACAGGGTCATCCTTGATACTCTGTTCTAGTTCGAACCGACCGCAATGGTCACACCGATAATCATACTTCGGCATCTGGCGTCCCTCCTCAATGATTTCTAGGGACTATTCTACCTCTTAGGGCACACGAGTGCAAGTGCGTTCATCTGCATTTAACAAACAGCAAGGGGAGCCGTTCATCATGACAAACTCAGCTTCGAAGTTATTACATCTTCTATTCATCGTACTACTAATCACAGCTGCTCCAGTGATGGCTGGAGAAAACGACACACCTGCGAGCATTACCCTTAAGCTGCCTGAAATTAAGCTAACGGACACTTTGGAAGAAGAAGTGAAGCAGTTTAACCTCGAAGAGGCCTTGGCCGCAGTCGGGATGGATGAAGAAGCATATTATGTGGTGACACAGATTAACCAAGCAATTGCCGGGCTGCAAGACCTGACCGCCGACGTGGAAGTAGTGGAAAACCGGGGAGAGAGGCAGGAAGTAGTGACGCTGAAACTCTGTGCAAGCCTTGCCCACAAGATAGTCCGCATGGAGTTCTTCCAGCCCAGTGCTTTGAAAGGCCAGATCTACGTGGCTGATCAGAAGGCCATGGAAGTGCGGATGTACATGCCGGTGAACAACCAAATCGCTGTGCAGCGCATGGAGGATTTGAGCGGCCAGGCTGCCAATGCTCTGAGCATAACCGATCTCGATCTGGAGACTCTGTTTGATTTCTCTCAGTATGAAGTGGCATTAGTGGGTGCGGCAGAAGAGGGAGAGGTTATCAGCTACACTTTGCGGTTGACCGGTTTTGAGGATCAGGTCCAGTATGTAGAGGTACGCAGTGATACATTCGTTCCCCATAAGGTCCTGGTCTACGAGGATGAGGTCTTGTTGGGAAGCCTGACCTTTACAAACGTAGTGTTAGATCAAGATCTGTCTGCAGAGACCCTGGTACGGCTGCCGGCAGCGAAGGAAGTGCGATTGTAGGGGGATTTTGGCTTGAAGGTAGAGCGTGTTAGCTTTCTGAGGTGGACAATTTTATGCCTGGCTTTGTGGTGCCTCCTGGGGCAAGGGACAGCTCGGGCGTCTCTCAAGGGCGATATGCTGATCGGGTACGGTGCCGGTGGCTGGCAGGCGGGCTTAGGCTTGTCTCAGGAAACGGTCAGGACCATCGGCTTTTTCGGGTACGAAAAAACCGGGATTATCGGCTATTTGTCCCTGGACGATAATGTGGACAACGTATCCAGCTGGATTGGCGGGCACAAACAGGTTAATGTGGGCAATGTGGGATATACTTTAGAAGTGTTTGTGGCTAACACCCAGCGGCCGATCTTGTCTACGTTTATGGACAATGTGGCTCCCCACGTAGGCGCCTACGGTGAGTATAACCGTATGTACGGCGAGTATGGCCACGGCCTGAGTGGAACAGCGCAGCTGTACGTAGACGATGACGGGGGCATCGACTACATAATCCAGCCGTACCTGCAGCTTCGGCGGGGCGGGACCTGGCGCCTCTCTGCGCAGCTGGGCAGCAGCTTTGGCGTTGGCCTAACTTACTTGGAACCAAGCGAGACGTTAAAGCTGGATCTGGCGTATCGGGAAGAGGGGTTTACCGCCTATGGCCTCTTAGATGTCCCTGATGAGCCCATGTCCATTGGAGCAGGCTGGAATGGCGATCGCCTCCAGGGGTTTGTCCGCTATTATTTCTAAGCATTATACCGCGTTGGAGACGAAGGGTGAGGGTCCTTCGTTTCTCGCGTTTATAACCAGGGAGTGGCAGGCATGAATGTGGTTCTGTTTGAACCGGAAATACCGTCCAACACTGGCAACATCGCTAGGCTCTGCGTTGCAACAGGCACAAGGCTGCACTTGATTCGCCCGTTAGGCTTTTTCCTCACCGACAAACGCTTGCGTCGTGCGGGGCTTGATTACTGGGAACACCTGCAGCTAGAAGTTCATGATTCCTGGGAGGATTTCTTGGCCTCTAGATGCGGGGCTAGGCTGTTTTTCGTGGAGACAGGGGGGACAAGGGACTACACACAGCCCACGTACGAAGCAGATGACTACTTCGTGTTCGGCAGCGAAAGCAGCGGGCTGCCCGCCTCTATTCTGGAGGAATGGTGTGAACAGATCATTACCGTTCCCCAGGTGCGGGTAAGGTCGCTTAATCTGGCAAATACTGTTGCCATCGTAGTATATGAGGCCTGGCGCCAACTTGGCTTTACAGAGGGAAGGATAAATTGATATTCTAAAGAATAAGTACATGGTGTGCCAAAAGACATCTTGGGTGTGAGGTGAAAGGATACATGTCACTGAAGACGTTTTTCGGAGGCATTCATCCGAAATACGCGAAAGAACTAACGGCTGCAAGTCCAATCGAGATTTTGTCAGCACCCGAGACAGTTGTTGTTCCAATGCTTCAGCATATTGGAGCTCCCGCTGTCCCGACAGTAAAACGAGGAGATGAAGTCCTGGCCGGACAGGTCATTGGGGAAGCTTCCCAGCCAATCAGTGCCCCGGTGCACTCCCCTGTATCTGGAAAGGTTGTGGCAGTCACTGATCAGCCGCACGTCAATGGCCGGTCAGTGCTTTCTGTTGTTATTGAGAACGACGGCCAGAACAAATGGGTTGACCTGGAACCCCACTATGATCCTGTTCAGCTTGATCGCGGCGCGATCTTGGACAAGATCAGGGCCGCGGGGATAGTGGGGATGGGTGGAGCAGGTTTCCCCACAGCGGCGAAACTCAGCCCTCCTAAGGATGCGGTAATTGACGTTCTGATTATCAATGGTAGTGAGTGTGAACCTTATCTCACCTCCGACCACCGCTTGATGTTGGAATATGCAGGAGACCTGATCCTCGGGGCCAAGCTCCTGGCGAAAGCCTGCGGCGCGAAGAAGATCGTAATTGGTGTGGAAGACAACAAACTGGACTCGGTAGCCGAGCTCAAAAAGCACGCCGGCGCGATAGAGATTGTCCTTCTAGACACAAAGTATCCCCAAGGCGGGGAAAAACAGCTGATTGCGGCCATCACGGGTCGGGAAGTACCCAGCAATGGCCTGCCTTTCCAAGCGGGAGTCATTGTCCAGAACGCGGCGACCGCCGTGGCTGTGGCCCAAGCGGTGCGGGACGGAAAACCTCTGGTGGATAGGATCGTAACGGTCACCGGCTCCGCGATCAATGAACCTCGCAACTTCTTAGTGCCCATCGGCACTCCCATAAAACACCTGGTGGAAGCTGCCGGGGGATTCAAAGAAGAACCTGGCAAAGTGTTGGTAGGCGGGCCCATGATGGGCTTGGCCCAGCACGGTCTGGAAGCACCAGTGACAAAGACTGTGAATGGGATTCTGGCTTTGAGCAAGGCAGAGGCCGTTGTTCCAGAGCCCATGCCCTGCATCAAGTGCGCTCGCTGTGTGGATGTATGTCCAGCCTATCTTCTGCCCCTCCGGTTGGAGGCTTTCGGTATGCACGAGATGTGGGACGAAGCCAAAGAGTACGGCGCTATGGATTGCATCGAATGCGGTTGCTGCACTTACATCTGTCCGTCGAAGCGGCCCCTTCTCCAATACATTCGGGTGGCGAAGAATCAGATTGTAGCCGCAAGCCGAAAACGGACTAGTTGAGGGAGGGTGGAACATGGAAAACCTGAAGTTAATCATCTCGCCAAGCCCCCACGTACGTGATGGCGATACTACCCCAAGGATAATGTTTGACGTGCTCATCTCACTCCTGCCCGCGGTCGCGGCTGCAGTGTACTTCTTTGGGTTTAACGCGATTAGGCTGGTCCTCCTGGGAGGTGCGGCTGCGGTAGCCACGGAGGCGCTGTTCCAGAAACTGCGGGGGAAACCTATTACCATCTGGGACGGCAGTGCCCTCGTCACAGGCATACTCCTGGCCCTGACTGTACCCCCTACATTGCCTAGCTGGATGATTATCGTCGGTTCAGCGGTAGGCATTGCCGTCGGCAAACAGGTGTTCGGCGGGTTGGGACACAATATCTTTAACCCTGCTTTGGTCGGGCGGGCATTCCTCACCGCTTCGTTTGTGGGGCCCATGACTGCATGGACCGGCCCCTTTGATACCATAACCAGGGCTACTCCCTTAGCAGTAGGTGCTGCCCGGGCAAGCCTACCGGGCTTGTTCTTTGGGTCGGTGGCAGGTTCCCTCGGTGAGACATCTGCCCTTGCCATCTTGCTTGGCGGTATATACCTGTTCTATCGGGGTATATTAGATCACCGCATCACCCTTGGGGTGCTCGGTACTGTGATTGCAATGAGCTTCTTGACCGGAGCCAACCCCATCTTTGAGCTCCTTGCTGGAGGCCTCCTCTTTGGAGCCATCTTTATGGCGACAGACATGGTGACATCCCCATACACTCCCCGGGGGCGCTGGATCTTCGGGATCGGAATCGGCTTTATGGTGATGCTCATCCGCACCTGGGGAAGCATGCCTGAAGGTGTCACTTATGCGATTCTCTTCATGAATGCGGTCACGCCACTCATCAACCGGTGGACACGTCCGCGGATTTATGGACAGGGGGTGCAGCGAGGTTGAACGAATCGGTACGCATGATTGTAGTGCTCGCGGTAATTGCCATGGTATCCGGCGGCGTCCTATCCTTTGTGTACGACTGGACTGGCGCGATCATTGCCGAAAACCAGCTGCGGCAGATGGAGAGCTCGGTCTTTGAGGTCTTGCCCGGTGCGGTCCGGGTCGAACCTCTCGGCACTGCCCCCAGTACATTGGTGCAGGACGATCCAGAGACATCCCGTGAGGTGGAACAGACTACCACTCAGATCTTTGTAGGCTTCGATGCTCAGGACAAGGCACTAGGTTACGCGTTTGTGGGCGAAGGCCCAGGCTACGGAGGAGCAGTGCGCATTCTAGTGGGCGTTGATGGTGAGAGCGGTGAAATCCTCAACCTTGCAGTCCTCAATCACGCGGAAACACCCGGACTGGGTTCTAAGATCGAGGAAGCGAGCTTTAGGAATCAGTTTAAAGGCAAGACTTTGGATGACCCCATCGCCATTGGTAGGGACATTGATGGCATCTCGGGAGCTACCGTCTCTAGCAGGGCAGTAGCTGAGGCAGTCCGCAGAGGTTTTGCAGATGCCGCCGCTGCTTACGAAAGGAGTAGGTAAGATGGGTGCCTTGATTAAAGACTTTCTCAACGGCATTTGGAACGACAACCCCACATTTCGGCTGCAGATTGGCCTTTGTCCGGTGCTTGCCGTTACATCAACGGCGCTAAACGGCGTAGGCATGGGACTGGCCACGACATTCGTGCTGATGTGCTCTAGTATCCTAATCAGCATTCTGCGGAACGTGATCCCAGAAAAGGTGCGCATCCCTTGCTACATTATCGTGATCGCCACATTCTCCACGGTAGTTGATCTAGTGATGCATGCAATGCTGCCTGATCTCCACCGTGTGCTGGGTATCTTTATTCCGCTGATTGTGGTAAACTGTATCTTGATGGGCCGGGCCGAAGCCTATGCTTCAAAGAAGCCTGTTATTTACGCTGCCTTTGACGGGTTAGGCATGGGAATAGGCTTTACTTGGGCATTAACGCTCATCGGGGCCGTGCGGGAAATGCTCGGTGCCGGTTCCCTCTTCGGCGTCCAGCTGGTTTCAGATACAGCCGCCACGTTCGGTGTGTTTTCCCTGCCTCCTGGGGCGTTTATCACAGTGGGATTACTCATTGCCGGCATGAACATGATCAGTACCAGGCTGCGTAAGGCCAGTTAGGAGGCGGAAGTAGATGGAACTATTCCTTATCTTCATTGGTGCCGTGTTTGTCAACAACTTCGTTCTCGTGCGTTTCCTGGGCATCTGCCCGTTCATGGGTGTATCGAAACAGACTGAGACGGCTTTAGGCATGGGTGCCGCCACTACTTTCGTTATGGTAGTTACAGCGGCCCTCACGTGGCTCTTGCAGTGGTATGTTCTGGAGCCATTCGGGTTGCCTTTCCTTCAGACGCCTGTTTTTATCCTGGTGATTGCCTCCATGGTGCAGTTGGTGGAGATGTTCCTCCATAAGACCAGCCCCGGGCTGTACCGGGCTTTAGGGATTTACCTGCCCCTCATTACCACCAATTGCGCGGTATTGGGCTTTTCCCTAATCGCGGTGCAAGGTGCGTACTCCTTTATCCAATCGCTGATCTTTGGATTAGGTGCGGGCATTGGTTTTACTATCGCGCTCATGCTTATGGCCGGTATCCGGGAAGAGTTGAGGTTCGCCGATGTGCCCAAGCCTTTGGCTGGAACAGGGATCGCATTTATCATTGCGGGCCTTTTGTCCCTAGCCTTTAGCGGATTCGCCGGGCTTGTCTAATCTGTTTTTATAGGGAGGGTTCTTGTTGAGCACTAGTCTGATTTCCCTCATTAGCATGGGGATGCTAGGCGCAGTACTCGCCGGGGGATTGGTTGTCGCCTCGAAGAAGTTCGCGGTGGAAACCGATCCCAAGGTTGATGAAATAGAAGAGGTTCTGCCCGGGGCCAACTGCGGTGCCTGTGGGTATGCTGGCTGCCGAGCTTTTGCTGAGGCAGCTGCAGGTGAGAAAGCACCAGTGGATGGCTGTCCTGTTGGAGGTTCGAAGGTTGCGGCCCTCGTGGCTAAGATTCTGGGGATGGAACCTGTTGAAGGGGCCAACCGCAAGGTGGCCCAGGTGTTGTGTAAAGGAGGCCACGCTGAGGCCAAGCTGTTTGCCGAGTGGAATGGCCCCCGGGACTGCCGCATTGCCCAAAGCACCCAGAACGGGTCCTTTAAGGGCTGCAGCTACGGCTGTTTGGGGCTGGGTACTTGCGTAGAGGCCTGTCCTTTTGGTGCCATGTATATGGACGACAACGGCCTGCCCGTGGTTATCGAGGAAAAATGCACAGGGTGCGGCATGTGTGTCCGGGCTTGCCCCCGGGATATTATCGTTCTGGCGGAAGAGCCGCAAGGGGTGCACATCCGTTGCCGCTCCTTAGCCCTGGGCAAAGACGTACGGGGCGTATGCTCTGTAGGCTGCATTGCTTGCCGTCGCTGTGAAAAGGAATGCCCAGTAGATGCCATCACAGTAGAAGACAATCTTGCCAGAATCGACTATGATAAGTGCATCAACTGCCGGAAGTGCGTGGCAGTCTGCCCTGTCAACACCATCGAGTATCAAGAGGGCAAACCGGTTCTGAAGAAGAGACGCGCCAGTTAGGGGGGATCTTGTTGGCTGCCAGTGCAAGATCTCGCCGAGTGATTCTGGCCCTCGTTGCAGCAGCAGTCGTGTTTGGGTTGGTGGCTGGGGGCTATTTCTTCTTCTACCTGCCCTATGTCAAGGCGCAAGAGAGTCAAGCCCAAGCAACCCGCTTCTTGATGGATACATCCGTTGACATCTCGGCCTTCGGCCGGGATGCAGAAACCTACGTGAAACAGGCCTTTGGCGAGATGGAACGTCTCGAAGAGGTTCTTTCCCGCCATATTGTCCACAGCGAGGTAGCAAAGATTAACAGCAGTGCTGGGGAATGGGTGAGCGTTTCTGAGCCTACGATAGAGGTAATCTCCCTAGGCCTGGAGATTGGAGAGCTTACTAAGGGAGCATTCGACATTACTGTTGGAGTCTTGGTAAGCCTATGGGGATTTGGTACGGGTGACTATAAGGTGCCGTCCAGTGAAGAAATTGCCGAGGCTCTGGCTACAATCGATTACCGCAAGGTTGAAGTGGATAAGGCAGGGAAGCGCGTGCGCATTCCTGAAGGGTCTGTCTTAGACCTAGGCGGTATCGCCAAGGGTTACATTGTGGATCAAGCTCGGAGCTACCTTGTGAAGCACCGAATGCAGCGGGCCATTGTGAACGCGGGGGGAGATATTTCCGTGATCGGCGCGCGTCCTGATGGCACGCCATGGCGGGTTGGGGTGCAGAACCCCAATGACCCCAGCCAGATCAGCTGGGTGATTCCCCTCCAGAATAACAGTGTGGTGACTTCCGGCGACTACCAGCGTTTCTTTATCCAAGATGGAGCACGCTGGCACCATATTCTAGATCCCCGCACCGGATACCCTGCTCGGGAACTGAAGAGCGTGACCATCGTGGCCCAAAGCGCTGCCCGGGCTGATGCCCTATCAACCGCAGTTTTCGTCCTTGGCTGGGAGAAAGGTAAGGAACTTGTGGAGAAACTGCCAGGCGTGGAAGGGATCCTCGTGGGCAGTGACAATCAAGTGTGGATTTCTTCGGGGCTGGCTGAATCAGCAGTCACCCTGTAAACAAGGAGGGACGCATGGATGTACGATGTGGCAATCATTGGCGGAGGCCCCGCGGGCTTAGCCGCAGGACTGTATGGAGCCCGCTCAAACCTGAAGGTGCTCATTATCGAACGGGGGCTCCCCGGCGGCCAGATGCAAAACACCCTGGACATTGAGAACTACCCTGGATTCAAGCACATCCTTGGGCCTGACCTCTCTGCCCACATGCACCAGCAAACCGTTGAGCTGGGCGTGGAGTGGAAAACAGGAGAGGTCACAGGAGTGCAGTTAGAAGGACAGCCCAAGGTTTTGCAGGTGGGTTCAGAAGAGGTTCAAGCCAAGGCGGTGATCATCGCATCTGGGGCTCTTCCCAAGTACTTGGAGGTCCCTGGGGAAAAAGAGTTCCAAGGACGTGGAGTATCCTACTGTGCCACCTGCGATGGCGCCTTTTTCAAAGGCAAGCATGTCTTTGTGGTAGGTGGAGGTGACTCCGCGGTGGAGGAGGGGATGTTCCTCACCCAGTACGCAGCCAAGGTCTCCGTCCTTGTCCGCCGTGATACTCTCAAAGCCCAGCCGTATCTCCAGGAACGGGCCTTCAAGAACCCCAAGATGGAGTTTGTCTGGAACACCGTGGTGGAAGAGATCCTGGGAGAGGGCAAGGTTACAGGCGTCCGGGTGCGTAATACAGTTGATGGTACTACGGAAGTCCTGGAGGGTGATGGGGTTTTCGTCTATATCGGGTTTTACCCAAACTCCACTTTTCTGCAGGGCACAGGTGTTCTTAACGACTCGGGCTACGTTATCACCGATGCTAAGATGGCCACGGCCATCCCTGGAGTATTCGCTGCAGGCGACGTGAGAGACACACCCATGCGCCAAATTGTCACTGCATCGGCAGATGGAGCGGTGGCAGCCATGAGTGCATTTGAGTACATTCAATCACTATAGCCCAGTTTTGGTATATTTATCCCGCAGCACACCCATAATATTGGGAGACATGTGTTGCGGGAGGTTTTTTTATGAGGCGGCTGGCCAAGTCAGCAGCGGTGATCGCAGTCTGCGCCCTCTTAGCACTCTTCAGTGTTGGTCAAGCTTCTGCCCAGGTCCTGCGGGAGGGCATGCGGGGGGAGGCGGTGCGCGCCCTGCAGGAACGCCTGGTCTACCTCGGCCATGACTTGCAGGTGGATGGGATCTTCGGCAAACAGACGGAAGCTGCCGTGATCCAGGTGCAGGAGTTGGTGGGGATTGCCCCTGATGGAATTGTGGGCCGGGAGACCGAAGCTGCCCTACGCATGCTAGAGGAAAGTGTCATCACCTACATCGTCCAGCGGGGCGACACGCTTTCTAATATAGCGTTCGCCTACGGCACCACGGTCAACCAACTTATGCGCCGCAATAAACTGGATAACCCGCACCAGCTTTATGTGGGCCAGCGCTTGCTCATACCTAACCTCAGCCAGGTAAGCTCCACCGGGCCTCGCCGCACACCGCGCATCCAGTTCAGCTGGCCTGTGCAGGGCAAGATTAGTTCTGGGTACGGCTGGCGCACTCACCCCATTCTGAGAGTGCGGCACTTCCACGCGGGTGTGGATATTGCCGCTTCTCGAGGGACGCCCGTTAAGGCAGCTGCCCCAGGCAAAGTAGTCAGTGCCGGTTCCATGGGTGCCTTTGGCCTAGCGGTAGTCATCGACCACGGAAATGGCTACAGCTCGTGGTATGGGCACTGCAGTAAGCTCCTGGTGCGAGTCGGGGAGACAGTCAAGGGCGGCCAGCAGATTGCCCTAGTCGGAAGCACAGGCCGGGCAACAGGCCCGCACTTGGATTTCCGTATCAAAATCGGGGAATACCCTGTCAATCCCTTAGAGTTTTTGCCATAGTAAAAGCAGGCACAGAACGAGTGATCCGTTCCCTAGCCTGCTTTTCTATTTGAGGAAGCGGCTCATGGTGTTAAGTAGGTCCTCTAGGGCTTCCTCCCGGTTTTCATCGACTAGCGCTTGTTTGATGCACTGGCGGCTGTGGCTTTCAAAGACCGCCAGCCCCACTTTGTCCAAGGCTGCTCGTACAGCAGCGATCTGCATGAGGATGTCCACACAGGATTGCTCTTCCCCGATCATCCGCTGGATGCCCCGGACTTGCCCCTCAATACGCTTCAGACGCTGGAGAATGTTGTCTTTCCTCATGTCAGGCCCCATGGCGATCCTCCCTTGCTGGTACTAGCTTAATCATACATAAGACCTGGTTCCTCTGTCAAACGCCGGTAGGAAGAAACGCCCGTCGCGCCAATACGCGATCACCCGTCCCCTTGTGATGTAAGCTTTAGCGATCCCCCGGCTGATTGTGGCTCGCCTGGCATGGAGTCGCACCACCAAACCGGGGCGGGGGTTTGCCGCGCCCCGTAGGTCCAGGCAGGTTAGGTTCATGCCTACCTTGCCTACGATAGGGAGAGGCTGTTCTCCAAGGAAGGCACAGTCTTGGCTGGGCCTGGCCAGGCGGCGGAGGGCCCGGCGGAACTGCACTCCTACGGTGGACTCAGGCTCGAGCTGAAGGCCGTGGGAATACCCCACTGGAATAACCCCAATAACCATATTCTCTGGAGCCCGATAGGTCCCGCCATAGCCAATCAAGCTCCCAGCTGGAATTTCCTTCACCGCAATGACCCGCGCGTAAAGCTTCCAGGTATCTTTGAGCTCCATGCGGGAGCCTGAGTAGCCCTGGCCGTACAGGAGAGTGCCAATGCGGACCATGTCCAAATGGGTGTGGGGGCCAAGGCAGAAGCCGGGGCTGTTTGCCGCGTGCCAGATCACATTGGTGATGCCCTCCCGGGATAAGAGATCTCTGATCTGGAGCAGCTCCTTAAGCTGCCGTTCGGTCCTGGCCCGGTTTGTCCCGTCAGCGAAATGGGTGTAGAGGCCAGCCAGTTTCAGGCTGGGGAACCCTGCGATGAGCTTGGCTAAGGGAAGGGCATCCTTGGGCAGGACCCCAAGGCGGCCCAAGCCTGTGTCCACCTTGAGGTGCACCGGTAACCGAAGCCGCCGAGCCGCAGCGGCGCCAGCTAGAGTCTCGGCTAGCTCGGCACTTACCACCGTTGGGATCAAACGGTACTTGATAACCTCCGGAACCTGTTCTGGAAGGGGCGGGGTAAGGAGCAGCAGAGGTGCCTGTGAATGGGCTCGTACCGTCAGCGCTTCTTCCACATCGCCTACGGCAAAACACTGTGCTCCGTACTTGGCCAAATGGCGCACCACCATTGGAGCACCGTGCCCGTAGGCATCCCCTTTTACCACAGGGCACACGCTGGCCCCAGTTTGTGCCTGGATTTCCCGGAAGTTGTGTGCGAGGGCGTCCAGGTCAACCTCGATCCAACTGCCCCAGTTCATGTCCGCCGCCGAGCTTGGAGTTTCAGCGCTGCTTGCCACATGTGGTAGAGGGGCCGGTTGAGGACGAGGTCAAACTCTCCCACATACTCCCGAAGGGTTGCGCCAAACCCTTCCTTGAATCGATAGAGGCCGTACAGCGGGTTATTTGGATCAAGCTCCCCTGAGACGCCCCGGAAATCGTAGACGGCACAGCCAAAGGCTTTTGCCCACTTAATCATCTCCCACTGCATGAGATGGCTTGCCTGGAGGTTTCGGAGTTCATCGCTGGACGCGCCGTAGACGTACCAAGCCCGCCGTCCTAGGCGAAAGGCAATGGCCCCTGCCAGGGGGAGTTCCCCGTGATACGCGAGGAAGAGCTGGGCTAGGCCAGCCTCAATTAAGTAATCCCACATGCTCTCGAAATAGCTCAGATCTCGCACTGCGAAACCGTCCCGGGCGGCTGTTTCCTGGAGGAGGGCGTAAAACACACTTAGGTCTTCCTTGCGGCGGCTCCGGATAACTTTCACCCCTTTGCGGGCCGCATAGCGTATGTTGTAACGTGTTTTGTTTTTCATCTGGGCCAGGATGTCTTGGAGCGGTGGGGTGATATCCAGATCCATGACATATTTGGGCTGTACTCCCCCGAAGTTAGAGTCACTCACCACTTTGGCTAGCCTTTGCTCCTGGACGAACTTCTGCCATCGCTTATCCTCTGGGGGGAGGGCAGGATCCACCTTCCAGGCAAAGGCCCGTTTTTTCGTGCCCAGCTCCCGGACGCCCTGACTGAGTTTGCTTAGGGCTTCTAAGGATGAAAACAGGGGCCCTCGGGGTGAGTATAGGATGTGGATGCCCAAGCCCTTCAAGGGCCGGGCTAACACTAAGGCCGACGCCGCAATCTTTCCACCGTCAAAGACGGCCAGAGGATGCCACTCCCAGCCTGTGGTTTCCTTAAGCTGCCCCCAGTTTGTGGTTTGCAGGACTGACCCGTGCGGGTGGCGGGCCACATACTCGTTGAAGCCCGAATAATCGTCCACCTGCTTCACTTCCATAAGCTGCCCCTCCGTGTTGAAGGTATCGATTACAGTATATGTACTAATGGGGAGGGTGGGAACGTATGAATTAAAGAACAATCTGCGCGCCATCGGAGGGAATCAGGTGAAGAGCCTCAAGGTAGTGCTGCTGGTGTTGCTCGCCCTTGGTTTTAGCGTGGGCGCCGCGGCTAGCCCCCCGCCGGAGATCAGCTCCATCGCGTATCTGCTTTACGATGCTGATCTAGGACGGGTAATCGCGGAGCGTAACGGCTATCAGCGGCGGTCCATAGCCAGCATAACCAAAGTGATGACAGTACTGTACGCTGTGGAGCTTGTGGAAGCGGGCAAGATCTCCCTGAGTGATAAAGTGACCGCCAGCGCCCGAGCTGAAAGCCGGGATGGCACGGAAATCAAACTGAAGGCGGGGGAGGTTTACACTGTTGAGGAACTCCTCTACGCCACTGCGCTCCAGTCAGCCAACGATGCTGCAGTTGCCTTAGCTGAGTACATCGGCGGTTCGGAAGGGGAGTTCGTAAAGCTAATGAACGCTCGCGCTCGGGAGCTGGGGTTGGAGGATACGAATTATGTGGACTGCACTGGGCTTCTCTCAATCTTCAGCGATAACTTCTCCACCGCCTACGACCAAGCTCGCCTGTTCAGCACGGCCATGCAGCACAAGCTCTTCCGGGAAATCTTTGCCGCGGAAAACTACTTCCTGAAGGCCCAGGGGCGGGAAATCAAAAACACCCATCCCCTCTTAGGGGAACTGGCAGGTGTGGAAGGCGGCAAGACCGGTGCCACTACACCCGCGGGGCACACCTTAATAACCTCTACCACACGCCACGGCCGGAGGCTCATTGCGGTGGTCCTCGGAGCCCGCACCCGTGAGGTACGGAACAATGAGAGTGAGATGCTCATTGACTGGGCCTTTGACAATCTCCAGACATTGGTCCCCAAGGACACTACCTTGACCACCATGGAAGTCCCAGATGGGGTGCGCCATGAGATTGGGGTCACCCTCGACCGGGATCTCTCCGTATTCGCGGTGGAAGAAGGGGCAGCTGACCTTACCACAAAAGTTGTGTTGGATAAATCCCTCAAGGCCCCCATTGACCGGGGGGATGTTGTGGGAGAGCTCATCCTCCTTAACCCCGATGGGGGTGAGTATGGGCGGATGCCGGTGGTAGCACAGCACAGCACAGGCCTTGGCTCGTGGTTGAGGCGCCTCTACAACCGCCTGATAATCTTCTTGAGGCAGGTGTTCTAGCTTGCGGCGCAAAGGAGTCTCAACGGTCCTGGTGCAGCAGCGGGTTATGCTTATGCTCTTCGGGGTGATGCTCTTTACTTTACTGCTAGTGGGACGCCTTGCTTACCTCCAGATCGCCCGGAACCAGTTCTTCCAAGCAAAAGCGGTAGAGCAGCGTATCCAGCGCATTCCCGTGGAAGGGCGGCGAGGGACGATCTACGACCGGAACGGCATCCCCTTGGCGGTGAGCGTTAATGCCACCTCAGTCTATGCCGTCCCCGCGGAAGTGGAGAACAAAGAGCACACCGCCCGCGTCTTAGCGGGCATCCTAGACCTTGATTACGATGCAGTTTTGGCACGCCTAAGTAAACGCACCGCCAGCGAGTGGATCAAAAAGAAAGTCTCCTTGGAGGAGACGGAAGCGGTGATCCGGGCCAATCTCCCGGGCGTGGGAGTAGTGGACAGTTCAGAGCGGGTATATCCTTACGGCTCTGTGGCCCCACAAGTGTTGGGTTTCGTAGGTGTGGATAACCAGGGCCTCGAGGGCATCGAGCTCTACTATGACAGTATCCTGAGAGGGACACCGGGGCAGGCTGTGTTTGAACGAGATGCTGTGGGCAAGGCCATTCCCGATGGCATCAGGGGTTACGTTCCAGGGAGCCCGGGGGCCGATTTGGTGCTCACCATTGACTACTACATCCAGCAAGTAGCCCAGCGGGAAGTGGAGCGGGCTACGCGAGAGACTGGATCCCGCCTGGGGCTGATAGTGATCACTGATCCAAAGACCGGTGAAATCCTGGCTAATGCCATCTACCCCACTTTTGATATTGAAAACTTCAGCGCTTACCCAGTGGCGAACCGCCGAAATATCGCAGTGACAGATACCTATGAGCCAGGGTCCACCTTTAAGGCGGTAACTATGGCCGTTGCGCTGGAGGAGGGAGTAGCCACAGTCAACACGGGCTTTTTTGACCCAGGTTACATCACCGTTTCGGGCTGGAGGATCCGCTGTTGGCACAGGGGAGGGCATGGGCCCCAGTCCTTCTTTGAAACACTGCAAAACTCGTGCAACCCTTTTTACGCGAAGCTGGGAATGGATTTGGGGGGGGAGAGATTTTACCCCAACCTCCTGGAGTTCAACTTTGGTTCAAAGATGGGAGTGGACTTCCCAGGAGAAGCTCCTGGCACTGTCCACGCTCCGTCAAGCAAAGTGCCCTTGGTTACGTGGGCAAACATAGGCTTTGGCCAGGGGCTGACCATGACGCCCTTACAGCTCTTGGCCGCCTTCGGTGCCATTGCCAATGATGGGATTTACTCCGTACCACACTATGTACGGGAGATTGTCACCCCCGAGGGAACCATCGGGCCCGAAGTCCCACCACAACGCCGGGTAATCAGTTCTGCTACAGCGGAGATCGTTAAGGAAGCCCTGCGGCGAGTGATAACCCGTGGTTCGGCCAAGCGGGCAGAGGCCCCTGGCTACTTTGTGGCGGGCAAGACAGGCACAGCCCAGGTGGTGGAAAACGGCCGTTACTCCCATTCTAAGACTGTGACTTCTTTTGCAGGCTTTGCCCCAGTGCACGACCCGCAGATGGCAGCACTACTGGTCCTGTGGGAACCGCAGGGGGCCTTCTTCGGAGGGATTATCGCGGCACCGGTGTTCAGCCGCCTCACCCAGCAGGTGATGCCCTTCCTGGGTGTGGAACGGCAAGCGCTGGCGGAAAGCGGCTATCCCCAAGTGACTGTGCCCGATGTGGTTGGGCTCACTGTGGCAGAGGCCCGCAAGGCCCTTCAGGAAGCTCAGTTTGTAGTAGAGCTCATCGGCGAGGGCGAGCGGGTTGTGGGCCAGGCGCCAGCAGGAGGGGATAAGGCAAACCGGGACTCGGAAGTTTTTGTTTTCACCGACACTGATTACCTTCCTGCGGCCACTGACTGGCCCGAGCCCTTCGGTGTCTAAGCCTTGACAGAATGCGTTAATTTTCTTACAATATGAAGCGGAGGCCGAGATCCGTCGAGGTTCTCACGGCCTCCATTTGCGTGTTCAGCAAGGATTGTGATGCAAGGCCCTGGAACAGGAATGCCTGCTCATGGTCCTTTTTAGTGTGAGACTGGGGGATGAAAGCGTGAGCAACCTTGTGAAAGTGATTATTCTCATTGTCCTGGGCGTACTCCTTGTGAGCGCGGCCCAGTACCTACCGGCCCTTGGTGATCTGGCAAGCTTGCTCCCTGTCGAAAGCAGGGCAGAAGCGGGAGTTGGCCTTCGCTGGCTGGATGGCCTTGGCGCGCTGGCTGTAGGCGCTGCCGCTGCAATTGGAGTAGGTTTGGTGAAAAACACACAGCAGGGAGAAGAGGGGCACCATGAGTAACTTGTTCTATACCTTTATCACAATCCTGTTTCTCATCGGGTTTTGGATCGTCCTCAGCCAGCCCAGCTTGGTGAGGAAAATCGCCGGGTTAGGCGTGATGCAAGGGTCAAGCCTGCTAATGCTCCTTGCAGCCAGCTTCGCAAAGGGACATGGCGTAGCTTATCCCGTAACGCTCGCTCTCACAGCAATTATTGCAACTGGAGCGGTAATCGCTCTCGCTTTGGTTTTGGTTCAGCAGCTGAAGGGCTTTTACGGCACTTCCGAACTCGACGAAATCCAGCGGCTAAGGAGAATGGACCAATGACTACATCCCTAATTCTTCCTGCGGTCATTCTGCTGCCTTTCGTGGGCGGGCTCGCGGCCTTTTTCATGGGCAGAAGGGAAGGCTGGCCCCTGGGAACGTTTTCCCTGGGAATCACTGCAGGAGCCTTCGTCCTCGCAATTCGCGTGGCTGGCCTAGTAACACGCACTGACGCCCTCATGTACCAAGTGGGGAGTATTCCCCTTTCCGCGGATCGGATGACCGCACTGCTGCTCTTGGTGTTCTCTGGGCTGTTTGTGGTGATTATGCTGTTTGCCCAGGGCTTGATCGATCATGAGATCAGATCAAAGGTTGTGCCCCATTATTATGGCGTATGCCTCATATTGCTTGCAGCCCTAATGGGAGTCACTCTGTCCCAGGACCTCTTCACCATGTACCTCTTCTTGGAAGTCGTGGCTGTATGTGCTGGGGCGCTGGTCGCCGCTAAAGGGGACAAGCCGGCGCTGGAAGCGGCCCTCAGGTATTTGCTCATGAGCATGCTGGGCTCAGCTATGCTGATTATGGGTTTGGCAGGCCTTTACATGAGCACAGGCAGTTTCAACCTGGCTGTGCTTGCCCAAACGCTGCCACAAGCGGTGAGCGGCCACTCCTTGGCAACCATGGCCGGGATTGCCTTGGTGTTTGTGGGCATCGCGGTAAAAGCGGCGCTGTTTCCGCTTCATTCCTGGCTGCCCCATGCCCATGGATCCGCTGCAACCCCGTCCAGCGTGGTGATTTCTGCCCTGCTGGTGAAGGTCAACATCGTTTTTCTCTTTAAATTTATGATCCAAGTGCTGCAAGCGGGCTTTATCCACCAGCTGCCCTTGCGGCCCATTCTCTTGGCACTATCTGTGGGCGCAATTCTCGGCGGTTCTCTCATGGCTCTCAAGCAAACGGATATCAAGCGCATGCTGGCCTATTCCACTGTTGCGCAAGTAGGGTACATTTTCTTAGGCCTAGGCATCATGAATGAAACAGCACTCCTTGGGACGCTCTATCATGTTCTCAATCATGCCGTTGTCAAGGGTATGCTTGTCCTGGCCGCCGGTTCCATCATGAAGCTTACCGGTCGGCGCAGGATTGCGGACTTCGCCGGAGTCGGAAGGAGATTTCCCCTGCCCATGGTGGCCTTTACCGTGGGGGCCCTTTCCATGGTGGGTGTTCCGCCTCTCAGCGGGTTTGCCAGCAAATGGTACCTGGGCATAGGCGCATTGGAGGAAGGGCAGCCGGTGTTTCTGGCGGTGCTCTTGGTGAGCAGCGTCCTGAATGCCCTATATTATCTGCCCGTCGTAGTTGCTGCGTTTTTCCGCTCAGATGAAAACATCGAACAACACATGGAACTGCCCCTGGGGGCGAAGGTTTCGATGGTAGCTTTGGCTGCCGCATGCCTCTTGCTGGGCTTGTTCTCCCATGCTGCCGTAGGCTATATTCAGCCCGCTGTGCACAGGCTGTTCTTAGGAGGAGGGGCTTAAGATGGCATATCTCCTGAAGTATCTGCCACTATTTGTGGTGTCAGTTCCCTTGTTGGGGTCCTTTGCGGTGTTCTTCGCGGCCCGGAAAGGTGATCAGGCTCGGAGCCTTACAACAGGCGCAGTCGCTTTTCTAACCCTGGCTGCGGCTCTCTGGCAGTTCTTGCTTGTTCGAGGCGGGGAAGTCTTGTCATGCAGCATCCCTGTATGCCTTGGCGTTGGCCTGTACTGGAAGGTGGACTTTGTAAGCGGCTGCTTCTCCGTGGTAGTAGCCGCGGTCTGGTTCTTGTCCACAGTGTTCGGCAGAGAGTATATGGCCCACGAGCACAGCAAGACCCGCTTTTTCTCAGATTCGGTCTTTACCTTAGGAACCACTCTAGGAGTATTTATAGCAGGCGATTTGCTCACGCTGTTTGTGTTCTTTGAACTGATGACCTTTTCCTCATACCTGCTGGTCATCCATGAACAGGACCGGGAGGCCATGTCAGCGGGAAACGTCTACCTGTACATGAGCGTTATTGGTGGGCTCATCTTGTTGGCAGCGGTGTTCGTCTTGCAATATGCGGCAGGGCACACCCGCTTTGAACCGATGCTTGCAGCGCTGGTGACGAAGGGGATCAGTCCCTGGCTGGTGCTGGCTCTAGTCATCGGAGGATTTGGGGTAAAGGCTGGGTTAATACCCCTCCACATCTGGCTTCCCAGGGCCCATCCAGTGGCGCCCGCCCCAGCTTCAGCACTGCTATCTGCTCTGATGATCAAGACTGGGGCCTATGGGTTTTTCCGCTTTCTTTTCACAATCCTCAGCGCGCCTGATGGAGATGCCCTCTTTGTGTTCCAGCAGAACTTCGGGTATCTGTTTATCTGGATCGGCGCGGGGACCATGTTTGCAGGAGCCGTAATGGGCATCATGAGCACTTCCATGAAGAAGGTGCTGGCCTACTCAAGCATCAGCCAGATGGGCTACATTCTTTTCGCCCTTGGTACAGGAGCATTTCTCGGCTCTCATGGTGCCGCTGCCCTTGCGGGAGCGTGGCTTCATGCCATCAACCACGCCTTCTTTAAGTCGTTCCTGTTCCTATTAGCTGGAGCTGTGTTCCTCCATACCGGTGAACTGGACCTGGACAAGCTCGGCGGCTTAAGGAAACAGATGCCCTGGGCATTTGGGTTCTTCTTGGTGGCGGCAGCTTCCATAACCGGGGTGCCTGGCTTCAACGGTTATGTGAGCAAAGTGTTGATCCATGAAGCCATCCTGGAGGCCTATCATCTTCATGGCTGGCCCATGCTGCTCTGGCTGGAGAGGATCTTTGTGTTTACAGGAGGCCTTACCGCAGCCTACATCACAAAACTGTGGCTGAAGACCTTTGTGGCAAAGCCCAAGCAGAGCTGGGATGGGGTTCAGGACCTTAGCCTGCGCCACAAAGGGGTGTTTGCGG
Source organism: Peptococcaceae bacterium 1109 (assembly GCA_001028815.1). GTDB lineage: Bacteria > Bacillota > Limnochordia > Darwinibacteriales > Darwinibacteriaceae > 1109. The sequence goes on along the minus strand of LDJB01000001.1, from coordinate 795,117 downwards.
TGTATACCGCGGTGGTACTGTTTATCGGGACCCAAGCCCAGAGAGTGGTTAATGCCTTGGCGCTGCCCGTTGTGGGGGAAATCCGCTTTAACCCAGGGGACGTGGACCATCTCACCCATGTGCCCTACTGGTCGGGCCATGAGATGCAAAGCGCCCTAGTTTCTTACGCCATTGCTGCCGCGGTCCTTATCCTGGTGTGGAAGTTCGGGGACAGAGTGAAGGTGCCCAAGTGGCTCAGTGTCGAGTATCTGTTTTACAAGCCAGTGTTCCGAGCTGCTCAGGGATTTGTGGAAAGGCGCGGGGCAGAAGGGGAAGGCACAAAAGAAGCTGCAGGAGCCTCTCTAAGTATTGACGGGGCCGGCGCTGCAGCAGTGGTGCTTGCAGTGGTGCTAGTTATCTTCCTGTGGTATGGGATTGTGTAGTACTTTCAGCGTAATATTGACAATAGGGGCTTAAGGGGCAGATGTGGCACTTTGGCTTCCTGGCTTGACAAACCTGTCGGCCATGGTAGATCAGCCAATGATGGGCATCTGCCCATTTTTCTTTCGGAATTGCCTCCATAAGCTGCTTTTCTACCTCAAGAGGAGTCTTGCCTTGGGCGATCCCGAGGCGGTTCGCGACCCGGAATACATGGGTGTCTACCGCGATGGCGGGGATGTTAAAGGCGTTGGCCAGGATGACGTTGGCAGTTTTCCGCCCCACCCCTGGGAGTTTCTCCAACTCTTCCCGGGTGCGAGGCAGCTCACCGCCGTACTTGTCCACCAATATCTCAGCAGCGGCCACCAAGTTCTTGGCTTTGCTCCGCCACAGCCCCGCGGTCTTGATCAGTTCAGCCACATCCTCCTCAGAGGCCTGTGCCAGGGCATGGGCATCAGGATACTGGGCAAACAGGCCGGGGGTGATGAGGTTCACCCGTTCGTCGGTGCATTGGGCAGAGAGGATGGTTGCCACCAGCAGCTCAAAGGGAGTCTCGTGGTTAAGGGCGGTCTTTGGGTTAGGGTACATTTCTTCTAGACGCTGCAAGATTGCTTGCACAGCTTTCGCCTCCAATGAGAATCAGGCTGCTCCCACCAGGGAACAGCCTGCCTGTTTTTCTTAGTCATAGAGAGGGGAATCCTCATCTTGAATGGTGAACTCTGGGCTGCGCACGCAGCGGCGGCAGCCAGGGCAGTCAGGAGTAACGTGCACCAACCCGTCCTCATCCATGATCAGGGAGTGGTATGGACAGCGATCGTGCTCGTCGGCGGGGGTGAAGAGGCCCGTAATGAGGTCCTTCAGCTGTTCTGCAAAGGACCTATGCTCCTCAACCTGGAAGTCCGCTAGTGCATCCCGGTAAGATACACGCTGGTTGGTCAAGCGGCTTTTTGCCAGCTTGTGGTATGTGGCATAGAGAAACAGATCTGCTTCGGTGCGGTTGGGGAAGTCATCTAGGAGCCTCTGCTTACGGATCAGTTCCACTACAGGCTTGTAGATCTCCTCATACCAGCTGCTTGCAGCATGGTCTAGAGGCTGTTCCATGCCCAGCTCTGCCGATTGTTCCGCTTGGTAGTCCCTGATCTGAGCGATGAGCTTATCATATGAACCAAGCTCAGTGAACTCGATATCCAAGAGCCCCGTCTGTCTTTGGAAAGCGGAGCGCTCCCGCCAAAGAAGGTGGCTCTTTGTATCGCCGGGAGGCAGATACTCGGTTACATAAGCATCGATGTAGGCTTGGCCCACTTCCTTAGCCACAGCTACCCGGTGGTTGCCGTCCACCACATAGTAGCGATCTTTCACTTTATACAGCTGGACTGGGGGAAGAATCTCTCCCCGCTCCACAGCCCGCTTAATCCTTTGATAGCGATGATAGGTTGTGCGGTTGCGAACGCGGAACTTAGCGTCAAAATCTTGCCACCGGTTCACTGAGCCGACGATGTTGCTCACGGGTACAATGCGCAGCCCGAGGTCCACCGAATCGGTCAGCTGATACTGCTCTTTGCGGGCTGCAAATGATTCTACATGACCTCGTAATACCAACAGGGATCACACTCCTACCACAGTGTCATTGTACGTCGAGGATGTAAAAGCCGTATCCGTTGATCACTGTGGTGTCATTGACAATGTCGACCCGTTTTTGCTTGAGCCCATAGTTGAGATGGGTATGGCCGTGGATGAAGTAGCGCGGCCGGTATTTATGGATCAATCGTGAAAAGGTTAAGAACCCCTTATGACACTGGTCTTCAGCATCGTGGATGCCGAATGGGGGAGCGTGGGTTAGGACGATATCAATTTTCCTGCCGAACCAAAAGCGCCAGCGCATTCTCACCCATGTCCACCACATTTCCCGCTCCGTGTATTGGACGGCTTGGGGATGGTGGTAGAACATGGAGCCCTCAAACCCCACAATGGTGAGGCCCTTAAACGAGATCACCTTGCCGTGGATGTTATCGCCGCCTTCAGGGGGATTCAGATCGAAGGAATAATCGTGATTGCCCCTAACATAGAAGAGCGGTGCGTTAAACACCGACATGAGGTAGGATAAATACCAGGCAGGCAAGTCTCCTACGGATAGAATAGCGCTGATGCTCTCTGGAAACCGATCTCGCCGAAAGTGGTCGTACAATTGGGGGTCGACAGTGTCGCCAACGATCAAAAACTTCAAAACAAGAATCCTCCCAACGGCCTAGATGCGTTCAATCTAGTAGTTCGTGATAGCATCAATTTTTCCTCTTTTCGTTCGAAGGGCCGGGCCCACTGCTGACAGGAACCTGTGAGCCTTCTGAAGAACTTCTTAGAGTGTGGTTTTCTTCCGCCGCCACTCTGCGCTTGTCCGCGACGGCAGCCAAAACCTTATCCTCAAAGGTTAGGCCCTTTAGCTTCTCGAAGAATGTTGGGGGCTTCACCACGGTACTGTAGCGCTCTGGAGCCTTGTAAAGGGGCTTGTTGGGACTGTCTATGGCTTCCACTTTGGCGTAGTCTTCCATGAGTGTAACGCGGATCCCCCACTTGCATCCTGGGGCAATCTCGAGATAGACAGCGGATTTGTCCGTGGGGCGGGTCCATTTGCCCTGCGTTAGTCCTTTGAGCATTGAATCACCCTTTCTTACAACCATTATGGCATAAATACTTGGACTTTCCTAGCCAAGAAAAAGAATTGGGGGAATGTGCATGACCCGAAGGTGGGCTTGTGTAGTAATCCTACTGCTGTTGGCCGTACCGGGGTGGGCATGGGCTGATGAAGGGCTAGAAACAGGGATGGCGATCACCGTGGCAGAATGGGCGTACGATGTGCGGGACGATGGGGATTACGATCCCAATCCCAGCGGCGTCTTCCCTCGCGGCAGCCGAGGCTATGCCTACCTAGAAGTTGAAGGCTTTGCTGTGGGAGGCAGCGGGGACGAGAACTTAGTAGATCTCCGCGTAGATATTGCACTGCGCTCGGGATGGGGAGTCAAGCTCTTCTCCCAGGAGGACTTGGTGGAGTACACTCTGCCCCAAGAGGCCTTCCCCCCTCCAGAAACCGTGTGGTTCTACATCTGGGTGGATATCCCCTGGTGGGCCCCTCGGGCAACATACCGCGCGGAGGTTACAGTCCGAGACCTCGTTTCTGGTGAAGCTGTGTCCCTGGAGCGGGAGATCACGGTGGAGTAGGAGTTTTCACAAAAAAACGATTGTGAAAAAGGATACAAGGCAGTGGGCGTCGAAGATAACTGCGGATATGCTAGAAGTCTAGTTTGAGGAGGAAGCTAAATGTCTTCCAGAGAACGGAGAAAAGATGGGGGAATCCCATCTGGTGTTGTGACGCGGCTGCCCATTTACTTGCGTTACCTAACAGAACTGAGGGACCAAGGCGTAGGGCGGGTATCATCTGCCCAATTAGGGGAAGCGCTGAGTTTTACCGCGGCCCAGATCCGGTCTGATCTCAGCTATTTCGGTTCCTTTGGCCAACAGGGCTACGGGTACGATGTGGATGAGCTGTTGATGCACATCAGCCGCATCTTGGGATTGAACCGTACCTATGCCATGGTGCTTGTCGGTGCAGGTAATTTAGGCAAGGCTCTGGCCAGTTACGAGAACTTCCGCAAGCGGGGGTTCGAAATCCGGGCCATCTTTGATGTGGATGAAATCTTGGTTGGCAACTACCATGCGTGCTGCGTGATCCAACCCGTGGAAGAGCTTGACCAGTACTTGAAGGAAAACCCCACGGACATAGGGATTATCGCCACGCCGGGACATGTGAGCCAGGACATCTGCGATGTGTTGGTGGCGAACAATGTACCCTGTATTTGGAACTTCTCCCCAGTCCACCTCCAGGTTCCTGACGAGGTGATCGTGGAGCACATCCACCTAACCGACAGCCTCCTAAGGTTGTCCTTCCGCCTAAATGAACAGCGTCACCGAGATTAGTTACTCTCACCAGATGCGACAGGGCGATAGCGCACTCTATGCGGTGCGCTTTTTTCATACCTGTAGGAGCCTCTGGTGCGCAGGATTACGCATGCCCCGCGGGAAATGATAATACCAGATCTTTTAGAATGGAGTGAAAGTATGCTTCTGCAAGATAAGCGGATCGCAATCTTCAACATCGCCAACAAGCACAGCATTGCGTGGGCCATTGCCAAAGCCATGGATGCCCAAGGCGCTGAGCTGATCCTGGGGTACCAGAACGAACGCTCCCGAGGGAAGGTCGAAGCACTCCTTGGTGAGCTCAGCCGCTCCCCCCTGGCTTTGGTACAGTGCGACGTCACCGATGATGAGGAGATCAGCGCGGCTGCAGCTGCCGCGGAATCCGCTGCAGGCCAGCTGGACGGCTTGGTCCACGCGCTGGCTTTTGCCCCGAAGGAAGCCTTGGAGAACCCATTCATCGAGACGTCCCGGGAAGCCTTTGCAACTGCCATGGACGTTAGTGTGTTTTCCCTCTTAGCATTGTGCAAGGCGTTTCAGCCTCTGCTAAGCCCAGGGTCGGGGGTTCTTACCTTGACGTACTACGGGGCGGAGAAGGTGATCCCAAACTACAATGTGATGGGAGTGGCCAAGGCCGCGTTGGAAGCAAGTGTAAGGTATCTCGCGAATGACCTAGGCCCTCAAGGCGTGCGCGTCAATGCAGTTTCCGCAGGCCCAATCAATACTCTCGCGGCCCGAGGAGTCTCAGGGTTTTTGGAGATATTGGACCACCACGCCGGGAAGGCTCCTTTGCGGCGGAACGTGGAAAGCAGGGAAGTGGGGGATGCTGCATGCTTCTTAGTGAGCAGCTTAGCCTCTGGGATTACAGGAGAGGTCCTTTACGTAGATACAGGGTTCAACATCATGGGTATATGAGGGAATGGAAAAAGGGAGTGGCCGAGGCCGCTCCCTTTCTTGCAGGTTAGACGTGGGTTAAGAGGGGGCTGCCCTCCACTTGCTGGAGAACATCGTTGTAATGCCCCTTGATTGCATTTACCTCCCCGTCATCCGCAGGAGGTGCCGGTACATACCAGCCTTTGCTGACCCCAATGGCAACTAGTTCCATCTGGGTCTGTTCTGCCTTATTGCGATGCTGGATGAAGCTCTGCCTTATCTGATCGTTGCTTGCTTCCATGGCTGCTTTGGTGAGGTCTGTGATCTCATGTTTCACTCCGCACAGAGCATCAATAAACATCTCTCGGTCAGTGAGCATCTCAATCCCCCTTTACAGGAAGCCCAGCAGCTGCTTGGCCTTTTGATCACAACCAGCGGACATTGTTTCGAACACCTGGCGGAGCTGGGGATCTTGTACCTGTTGCGTATAGGCTTGAAACTTCACTTTATTGGCTAAGGCAGGCCCCAAGAGTTCCCGGATGGTGTTAAACTCTACTTGCGTGAGGCGAGGCAACCTTCTCAACTCCTTCCCGACTAGAACTGGGGACCTCCGTACCCGAAGTTTTCCTGGCCCATTTGGCCATATTGTGACTGAGACTGCTGACCAAAACTCTTAGGCTGGCTGTAACTCCCGAAGAAGCTGGTGCTCACCTGTGGACTGAAGGCAGCCCCTTGGGTGGGCACCTGTGATCCCTGGTAGCCATAGAAAGGTGTGACACTCTGGCTGGAGGTCAGGTTTGCGTCAATCTGGGCAACGAGCTGCTGCAGCTGCCGCGTCTGTTGGGTGGCATGCTGTTCAGCCTGCTGCAGCTCTTGAAGGAGCTGGGCATTCCTAGACTCAGCCTGTTCCATCTGTTGTAGAATCTGGCGTATCTGGTTAATCGTGTAGCTGTTAGACATATCTTGCCCTCCTTTCTGTTCTTTTCATATTCTTTGCCCCAGGTTTCCGCCATTATGCCCAGAGGGTGGCTGCCATTTTTTGCAGGGAAAATGGGGGGAAGGCAGAACATCTCAATAACATCTTTGGGTGGAGGAATGCAGCTTGGTTCTTACAGGAGTTGTAGTTAACGTCGCGGCTGTCTTAGGAGGCGCGTTTCTGGGGAGCTTGGTGAAGCTGTCCCCACGGATCAAAGACACGATTATGCAGGGCCTTGGCCTTGCGGTATGCCTGATCGGCATTTCCATGGGCCTCGCTACTGCAAACATCATCATTCCTGTGGCAGGATTGGTGGTGGGGGGAGGGCTAGGAGCCTGGATTGGCTTGGAAAAACGCCTGGAGGGTATGGGGCAGAGGTTGGGAAACCTGGTTAAGGCAAAAGGAAGGTTCACCGAGGGGTTCCTCACCGCCACTCTAGTCTACTGTGTGGGTGCGATGGCGGTGGTGGGGTCACTAAACAGCGGCCTGACCGGTGATCATCAAGTGTTGTTTACTAAGGCGGTTCTAGACGGGACCACCGCTGTGTTCTTCACTGCCTCTTTAGGCATTGGAGTGGCCTTTTCAGCGATCCCTCTCTTCATCTACCAAGGCGCTATTGCCCTGTGTGCGGGTTTGGTGGCGCCCCTGTTAAGCGATGTAGTTCTGGCAGAGCTTACCTCTACCGGCGGCCTTTTGATTCTCGGCATTGGCCTCAACATGCTGGGCGTGGCCCAGATCAAGGTGGGCAACTTGCTACCTGCCATATTGGCCGCGGCGGCCATCGCCTGGTTTGGGGTATAAAAAAAGCACCCTAGCTGGGTGCTTTTTAAGTATGAGCCTTATCTGGTGGATGCGTTGTCCAGGGCATCCCGAACGGCGATGTTGGACATATAGGTGAGGCCGGTGGCACCGCTGATGGTATCCACAAAGCCAGGAGTCTGTTCCATGGCAGCCTGCTTGTAAGCGTCCCGGGCTGCTTCCAGCGGCCAGTTGTAAGCGGCTGGGTCTTGGATGCTGCCGTCGGGGAGGACACGCTGTACCTTATAGTCTACGATCTTGTCGTTTTCAATGGTTACCCACACGACTTTGTAATATCCACGGTTGCCATCGTAGTGGGAGCGTCCCATAAAGGTGCCATCGAAGTACTTGTTGGCTGGCTTGTCGGCGCTGGCCTTAATAAGTGCCCGCTCTACAGCCTGGATCCAGCCGGTAGAGCTGCCGGTTGCGCCAGTCACGATATCAACATCCGTTCCTTGAGCTTCCACGAAGCGGGCGCCCATGGTCCGGAGGGCTTCCCCAAACTGTTCCCAGTTGTAGTTGTTAGGATCCTTTTCCAGATAACGATCGGTGAATTCTCTCAGTGTTACAGCAACGATTTCGCCGTTCTCAATGTACACTTTTGCGTATTGGAAGCTTCTAGCACCAGCGTCGGAATACCCTTCATAGGTACCATCGATCCAGTTGCCTGCGAAAGCTCCAACACTTAAGGACAGGACGAGAACTAGGGCCAATACAAGACTCATTCTTTTCATCTGACTACCTCCGTTCTTGACATTAATAACGTGGGCACTTTCACTAACTTGCCCACATTTAGATTACCATGTCCGGAGGTGTTCGTCAATACTTTAACAATGTAATTCATAAGATTTTTTTGCTCCACGACCGATCTCAGTTTGCGGTGGTGTAAAACGTGACCACCATGACCATGTCTTTGTCCTGGTTAGATGCGGATTCTAGCAGTTCTTGCAGAGATTGAAAGACCTGCCTTGAACTGCCGTAGAGGGCGGTGTTGAGGGACGCCGGGTCCCGGCGGACATCGAAATCCAGGCCCATTTCTGTCATAAACCGGCGTGTTGGATGGGTGAGTTGATCGTCTTCTGCGGATGGGAAGATGGATATTTCTGCCCTTAACATAAAAGCCTGCACCTCCTAGGGTTAGTATTACCAGGAAGTGCAGGCTTCACACGTGGGTCCATTACCGGGTCGGCACGCAGACGATTTGGCCAGGAAAGATCCGGGAAGGATTAGTAATCTGTGGGTTAGCGGCAATCAGAGCATTGAGTGACACTCCAAAGCGCTGTGCGATGAGGAACATGCTGTCCCCAGGCTGAACCGTATACCGGAAGGTTCCTGGGGGGCAGATGGTAGACTGAGCGGATGGTACGCAAATGACCTGTCCCGGGAAGATCAAGTTCGGGTTCTGAATCTGCGGATTGGCTGCGATGAGGGCATTGAGGGATACGCCGAACCGCTGTGCTATAAGGAACATGGAATCGCCAGGCTGAACCGTGTAACGGAATGTTCCTGGTGGACAGACAGGGGGCGGTGGTGCCGGGCTGGTGGGTACACAAACGATTTGCCCTGGGAAGATCAAATTCGGGTTTTGAATCTGGGGATTTGCGGCGATAAGGGCATCGAGGGATACGCCGAACCGCCGTGCTATAAGGAACATGGAATCGCCAGGCTGAACCGTATAACGGAATGTCCCAGGGGGGCACGTGACAGTTTGTTGAGTTTGGGCTTGCATTTTGCTCTCCGGCTCAGCCACCGGTATATTAATGGTCTGCCCGGGAGCTAGGTTGGTGGGATCAGAGAGCTGGGCATTGGCCTGTGCTAGTTGGTCAAAGCTTACTGCGAACTGGCGTGCGATGGTATAGAAGCTATCGCCTTCCCGGACCGTGTACTGAGTTGTGCAGTTCCCGCAGGGCTCCAATTCTTGCTGAGGCTGCTGTTCTACGTTCGTCTCAGGTTTCTCCAAGGTGCAATCCTCCTTTTCGTGCAAATACCGCACTCTAGCGGCTCATAACAGGATATGAAAGGGATGGAGGATTGGTGACACTGTTCATTTGGTGCTTGACTTTGCCTTTTTCCTGTGCTAAATTGATTGTAGTGTTCCTCGGTAGCTCAATGGCAGAGCATTCGGCTGTTAACCGAAGGGTTGTTGGTTCGAGTCCAACCCGGGGAGCCAATCGTGGAAAAAGCCAGCTAAACGCTGGCTTTTTTCTTGTCTAGGATGTCTATGAGCTGTATTGGGTCTGAAACCGGAGGCAAGCAGCGTTCTGCAAGACAAACTTGGGCGGTGCACTCTCCCGGGGTTCCGTGGTGCTGGAACCGGATTGCCGCATCAGGGAGGTAGAGACTGTTCACCGCCGCCCAGAGCTGAGCGAAAGGCGGGCTTTCCAAGTCTCCGGTAATCGTGATGTCCACGTGCTGCCCCCGGACTGTCCGCAGGGCAATGAGGAGGGAAGGGTAGTACCAGGGGTACTCCTGCACCATTTCCCAGGCATGTTCCACGAGTCTTGCCAGTGCAGCGTCCCATGGCTCTCCAGCTTCAAGGCGGGCCAGCTTGGCTAGGTTCCACATGGCTATGGCGGTTCCAGAGGGCAATGCCCCTTCATCCACGCTCTTCGGCCGCAGGGGTAGATCCCGGGGATCGCCGCTGGTGAAGAACAGCCCGGGTTCATGGGGATCAGAAAACAGCTCCAAGAGGCCTTGTGTAAATTGAGCAGCGAGGGATAGGTACTGCTCCTTTTGGGTGGCTTCGTAAAGCTCCAGGAGGCCAAAGCCGAAAAAGGCGTAATCGTCGAGGAAGGCAGGGACGCCCCGGCGCTTGCGGAAGCTTGCATAGAGCCGCCCCTCGCCATCTACGAGCTGGTTTAATATAAACTCCACCGCCGCCCGGGCAGCCTGAAGCAGCTGGGCGTCGCCGAGGACTCGGTATCCTCGGGCCAAAGCGGCAATCATGAGGCCATTCCAACCTGTGAGGATTTTGTCGTCGCAGTGGGGCCGTTCCCGGTATGTCCGAAGGCGCTGGAGGTGATCGAGCCATGGCTGCATATTGGCGACATCCTCTACTTCGCTGTCTGAAGCGGAGAGGAGGTTAGGGATGTTTTGTCCATCGAAGTTACCTTCCTCGGTAATGTCATACAGCCTGCAAAACTCTTCCCCTACTGGGCTTGGGAGAGCATGGAGGATCTCCCCCCGGCGCCACACATAAAACTTCCCTTCCATGCCTTCTGAATCAGCATCTTCCGCGGCGTAAAACCCTCCATCAGGATGCTGCATATCCCGAAGAACATACCGGAATACCCTTTGGGCAACACTACGGTACAGAGGCTTGCCAAAAGCTTGGAAAGCTTCTAGGTAGGCGAGAACTAGAAGGGCGTTATCGTAAAGCATCTTTTCGAAGTGGGGGACGAGCCAGCGCTCGTCGGTGGAATAGCGGTGGAAGCCACCACCAATGTGGTCGAAGATGCCGCCCCGGTACATACCTGTGAGAGTGGTTTCTACCATCTCCCGGACCGTCTCATCTTGAGTACCGTGCCACTGCCTGAGGAGGAACAGAATGTTGGTGGGCATGGGGAACTTGGGAGCGCTGCCAAAGCCACCGTATTCCTTATCAAACAGTGCCTTAAAGGTATCTACCGCATGGAGCATGGGGTCCCCCCCGTTTTCAGCTTGAATTCTCCGGCGGCGGGATAATCGCCGAAGGGTGGCCATGATTTCCTCCGCAGCCTGTTCTGCCTGGGCACGGCTCCGCTTCCAGTGTTCGGAGACGGTGGCCAGGATCTCAATCAGGCCAGTGCGCCCCCGTTTGGAACGAGGGGGGAAGTAGGTCCCCAAGAAGAAAGGCCGCCCATCGGGGGTGCAGATAGCTGTGAGGGGCCAGCCCGCACTGCCTGTGGCAGTCTGGCAGGCGTCAATATAAATCATATCTATGTCGGGGCGTTCCTCTCGGTCCACTTTCACGGGGACGAAGCGCTTATTGAGGAGACTGGCCACTTCCTCATCCTCAAAGGACTCTTCTGCCATGACATGGCACCAATGGCAGGTGCTGTATCCGATACTCAGGAAGATGGGGAGATCAAGCTCCTTGGCCCGATGAAAGGCCTCTTCCCCCCAGGGATACCAATCCACAGGATTGTGAGCGTGCTGGAGAAGGTAGGGCGAATCTGAGTCAGCAAGGCGGTTGCCTCTTGTGATCACCACATCCATAGGCGAAGGCTCCTTTCATCACTTAAGATGTCCGGAGCCTTCGGTGGTAATACATTTCCCTAATCTGGAATGACGATCCAACAAACGATATACGCCAAAACACCTGAACCGTAAAACAATACCGCAAACAGCCAAACGAGGCGGATTATGGTTGGGTCCAACCCAAAGTATTCCGCGATACCCCCACACACCCCCGCGATCTTACGCTCGCGGGAGCGGCGCAGCCGCTTATTCATCGCCTTTTCTCCTTTCCCAGACTTCCGGATTCACTAGATTACTGGGCCGATGGCCCTCAAGCACTGCAATAACGTCTTCCACCACCATATCCACCATTGCAAGGCGGGTGCGCACATCTGCGCTGGCTATATGGGGGGTAAGTACCACATTGGGCAAGTCCGCAAGGCCAGGAGTCAAGAGGGGTTCGCGCTCGTAGACATCCAGGCCCGCTCCAAAGATCTCCTTGTTCCTTAAGGCCTTGAGCAGGGCTGCCTCGTCCACCACTGGGCCCCGCGCGGTGTTGATCAGCACCGCGGTTGGCTTCATCTTGGCGAGCTCCGCTGCGCCGATGAGGTGCTTTGTCTCAGGAGTGAGGGGGCAGTGGAGGGTGATGAAATCCGATTCAGTGAGAAGCTCCTCTAGGCCCACATAGGTCATGCCCAGTTCCTCTTCCACTTCCGCGGCTAGGCGGGAGCGGTTGTGGTATAGGATTCGCATGCCGAAGCCCTTTGCCCGGCGTGCCACTGCCCGGCCGATGCGGCCGGCCCCTATGATACCTAGTGTTTGGCCATAGACGGGCATGCCCAGGAGAAGCTCTGGTGCCCAGCCCCGAAACTTGCCATCTCGGGTCATGGCATCACCTTCCAGGATCCGCCGGCTTGTCGCGAGGAGAAGGGCCCATGCCAGATCGGCACTGGCCTCCGTGAGTACATCGGGAGTGTTCACCACTGCAATGCCCCGGGCAGTGGCTGCTGCGACATCGATATTATTGAAGCCTACCGCGTAATTGGCTACAACCTTAAGGTTCTTCCCCGCTGCGAGCACATCCTCATCGATGGGGTCCGAGAGCATGGAGATAAGCCCGCTGCAGTCTTTCACATATGTAAGGAGCTCATCTTTGGTTATGTTCCGGTCATAGGGGTATACCTTGACGCTGTATGCGCTTCCAAACTTCGAGAGGAAGTCGCCTGGTAGAGCCCGTGTCACGAAAATGCTGTGCATGGTGTCATTAACCTCCTGCAAGTAGGATGCTTACTGCTAATTTTAGCTTATGTAAGTTCTGTTCTTTTGTCAATCGAGGCCGAAGGCCGGCAGGGTTTCGAGGGGCACTGTTGAACTACTAACAGGGACGTGCAGGAGGGATCAAAAGTGGCGGTAGTGTATGTGCTGGCCAACCAAAAGGGTGGAGTTGGGAAGACCACATCCACGTACAATCTGGGCGTAGCCTTAGCCGACCTAGGCCAGCGGGTGCTCTTGGTGGATCTCGACCCCCAAGGGGGGCTTACTTTCTGCGCGGGCTACGAACCGGAGGATTTGGAGCGCACTGTCTACCACTGTTTGCTGAGGAACGTCCCCGCGCGGGATGTTATACTCCACAACGAGTTTGGGGTGCACATCCTCCCGGCAAACATCGACCTTTCCATCGCTGAGTTTCAGCTGATCAATGCGCCTGCCCGAGAACGGCGCATCACCAAGATCATTAATGAAGTGCGGGATGACTACGATTTCGTTTTAATCGACTCCCAGCCATCCTTAGGCCTACTCACTATGAATGCCATGGCTGCAGCGGACCGGGTGATTATCCCCGTTTCCTGTGAGTACCTCAGCGTTCGAGGGACCATTGCTCTCTTGAGACTGATCGGCAGAGTGAAGGGGCAGTTAAACAGCAGTCTAGAGGTGGCAGGGCTGCTGCCTACCATGTTCGACAGCCGCACCCGCCACGCGCGGGAGATCCTTCAAACCCTGCGGGAGGAGTTTCCCAAGCTGCGTCTTTACCCCCATGTGGTAACCCGCAGCATTCGCTTTGCAGAAGCAGCAGCAGCAAGAGTACCAATCTTTGAAACCAAGTTCCAGGTTCCAGGGGCTTTAGCTTACCGAGAACTGGCCCGTGACCTGGTCAAGACATTCCAGGAGAAAGACTGAGGTGGAAAGTTTATGAGTAAGGTGAGAGTGCGGTTCGCTCCCAGCCCCACTGGTTTCCTCCATGTTGGGGGAGCACGGACCGCGCTGTATAATTGGCTCTTTGCCCGCCATCACGGCGGAACGTTTGTCCTACGGATTGAAGATACTGACCTGGCCCGTTCCACAGAAGAATCAGTCCGAGGCATTCTAGATGGCATGCGTTTCCTCGGGCTTGATTGGGATGAAGGGCCAGAAGTTGGCGGCGAGTACGGGCCCTACTTCCAAACCGAGCGCCTAGAACTCTACCACAAGTACGTGCAGCAGCTTATGGAAGCAGGGCGCGCCTATGAGTGTTTCTGCACACCAGAAGAGCTTGAGGCACAGCGCCAAGCGCAGCGTGAACAGAAGCTGGACATCCATTACGACGGGCGCTGCCGGCACCTGACGGAAGAACAGAAAGGTGCTTACCGGGCAGAAGGGCGCAAACCTGTTGTGCGGTTTGTCTCGGAAAAAGAAGGCCAAACAGAAATCCCTGACCTAATCAGGGGCTCGGTGGTTTTCCAGAACAGCCAGATCGATGATTTTGTGATCGTCAAGTCGGACGGTGTGCCCACGTACAACTACGCCGTTGTTATCGACGATGCCCTCATGGAAATCACCCATGTTGTCCGGGGCGAAGACCATATCCCCAATACCCCGAAGCAGATTCAGCTCTACAAAGCCCTGGGGTTCCCAATTCCAGAGTTTGCCCATATCCCGATGATCCTCGGGTCTGACAAGACGCGCCTAAGCAAGCGCCACGGGGCCACATCCGTCATGCAGTTTCATGATGAGGGTTATCTTGCCGATGCCATGGTAAACTACCTTGCTCTCCTGGGCTGGGGCTATGATGACAGCCAGACACTGTTCTCCCGGGACGAACTGATTGAGAAGTTCTCATTGGAGCGGGTATCGAAGAACCCCGCGGTATTTGATTTCCAAAAACTACAGTGGATGAATGGAGTGTACATCCGGGAACTCACCCTCGATGAGTTCTATGACCACGCGTTCCCACACCTGCAAAAGGCTGGCCTGGTACCGGCAGAACCCAGTGAAGAAGAACAGCAGCTCATCAAGACTGTCCTCAAAGAGCTGCAGAGCAGAGTAAAGCTCATCAGCGAAGTGGTTGAGATGTCCCGGTACTTCTTCACCGATGACTTTCCATATAATGAAGAGGCTGTTCGAAAGGTCTTGGGCAAAGGGGATGCTAAGGGAGTCCTGGAGTATCTCCGGGCAGCGTTGGCAAGTGTTTCCAGTTTCAGCCACGAGGAGCTAGAACCAGTCTTTAATGGGGCGATGGAAGAGTTTGACCTGAAGCTGGGCAAGGTGATCCAGCCGCTGCGCGTAGCAGTAACCGGCACCAACGTGAGCCCGGGGATCTACGAGGTCCTTGAGATTGTGGGGCAGCAACGCACCCTAGCCCGAATTGACCGGGCGCTAGACTGGATTGCCCAAGGGGAGTAAAGACAGAAAAGGAGGTGCCACGATGGAGGCACGAGTGCGGTGGAATGGAAAAATGGGGTTTGTAGGCATTTCCGGTACCAACCACACGGTGGTGATGGATACCAGCCCTGAACATGGGGGAGATGGAGCAGCGGCTAGCCCTATGGAGATGGTCCTGATGGGCCTTGCGGGCTGCTCCGGGATCGATGTGGTTTCCATCCTGCAGAAAAAGCGCCTCAATCTGCGGAACCTAGAGATTTCCCTGGAGGCCGAACGAGCAGACGCCTATCCCAAGGTGTTCACCAAAATCAATGTGAAGTTCAGCGCTGAAGGGGAGGGTATCACCGAAAAACACCTCTCCGATGCAGTACGCCTCAGTATGGAGAAATACTGCTCCGTCGCGGGCATGCTGTCCAAGACAGCAGAGATCAGCTGGACCGTGGAGATTCTCTGAGAAAACAACTTCAGCCTCTTGTTTTTTCTGAGATGATGTGGTATAGTAATTTATGTCGCTGGGGGATCGTCTAACGGCAGGACGGAGGACTCTGACTCCTCTAGTCTAGGTTCGAATCCTAGTCCCCCAGCCATAAATAAGATGCTCCCATCGTCTAGGGGCCTAGGACATCGCCCTCTCACGGCGAAGACAGGGGTTCAAATCCCCTTGGGAGTACCATAACTTACCCCATCTTCGGATGGGGTTTTTATTTTGCCTGCAGGAGGTGGAAGCATGGCCAAGCTTTATACCAGGCAGGGAGATGAGGGGATGACCCAGCTTCTCGGGGGCAAGAGGGTGCGGAAAGACCATCCCCAAGTGGAAGCATACGGCACCGTCGATGAGCTTACCGCGGCTATTGGCCTCGCGGCTGCCTGGGCACCTCCGAGCCTCGGTGAACAGCTGGTTTGGATCCAGGAAATGCTGTTTGCCATTGGGGCCATCCTTGCCCAGGGAGACCTGGCCTCGAAAGGCCGGTGGAAGCTAGAAAAGCAGTCTGCTACCCAGCTAGAGGCATGGATTGATGCCCTCAGCGGCGAACTGCCAGAGCAGACCGCCTTCCTTTTGCCAGGGCCGGTAGGGGGACCGCCAGGAGCTGCCCAGCTCCACGTGGCAAGAACCATTTGCCGGCGGGCGGAGCGGCGAGTGTGTGCTCTAGGAGAAGAGCTTGGAGACGTGCTGCCCTTTCTAAACCGTCTGGCAGACTATCTCTACGCTGCAGCACGCTGGTTAAGCTGGCATGAGGGAACTGGAGACCATCCAGTGCGCATTACCGGCCTTTCGAAGGAAGACGCTTAGCCTCGTCATACACTTCTAAGACCTTTTGGGCCATCTGAGCGCTGCTGAGGTTTTCCACCGCATACCTCCGGCTCCAAACCTGAAGTCTCTCTAAGGCAGGAGGACAGGAAAAGAGCCGGCTGAGATCTCTGCGCAGGCGAGAGAAAGGAAACCGGCTGTGATTGCCACTAAAGTCAAAGTCAGGTTGTCCGCTTAAAGCCGGGGTAATCAGGCCATCGTAACCCCGCTGGATGAGGAGGACCGCATTTCCGCAGGCTAAAGCTTCCCGAGCAGTGCGCCCACTCGCAGCAACAATGCCTGCCTGTTGCAGCGTTGGCCTGATATCCGCCTGCCAAGACTGGAAAATGGTCCCCGGCACTTCTGGATTCCAATCTGCCACCACAATGAGGTGGCGGCGGAAGCAGTTTCGGAGGATGTGGGCAAGCTGGGCAAGGGCCGGGATTTTCCCCCTGTCCATCCGTGCAATATACACTACCTGATCCCGTAAGAGGCTGCCAGGGGGTGGTACATAGTACGTGGTGTTAACGCCGTTGGGAATGACCGTCAGCCGGGGACAGAATCGGGAGATTTCCGCGGCTACCTTGGGCCCCACAGCGATCACGTGGGTGGCTCCCTGAAGCGCCTTCACATGCTTCGACTGGCTGAATCCTAAACCGTGACAGGTAAGGATAGAAGGGATTTGAAACGTCTTGGCGAGGCGGTTGGCCAGGGCAAATTGGGTAGAACTGTGCGCGTGGATAATATCCGGGCGCCAGGTACGGACAAGATAACTAAGGAAGCCCGGGCTAAACCCAGTGGAAAACGATACTCCCTGGGCTTTAAGGTGGGGCGCGTATTCTGTGCTGAACAGGGATGAATGCACTTTTGCAAACCGCACATGTGCCTGGTGCCCTAAGTGCTGCAGCTGCTCCGCAAGGTCCAGTACATGGGTGGTTTGGCCGCTGAGGAAGAATTCGGCTAGCAGCAGTACTCTCATCCTTCACCTCCAAAGTGTTAGAATCCAGGCGAGGAGGAAGATCGCAGTGAACTTATCCATGGTACTAGGACTGTTGGGTGGCCTAGGTATCTTTTTGATTGGTATGCAGCAGATGGCGGAAGGATTACAAAAAGCTGCGGGGGAGAGGCTTCGCCGCATATTGGAAGTCTTTACCTCTAATCCTGCCATGGCGGTGGTCACCGGCGCATTGGTTACCGCTCTCGTTCAGTCAAGTTCTACTACCACCGTTATGACAGTGGGCTTTGTAAACGCAGGGCTTATGACCTTGTCGCAAGCGGTGGGGACAATCATGGGAGCTAACATTGGTACCACGATCACTGCTCAGATAGTCTCCTTTGATATCTACCAATTGGCGTACCCCTTGATTGCCATTGGCGCGGGGTTGAGCTTTTTTGCCCAACGGCGGATTGCACGCCATGCGGGTACTGGGATGTTAGGGTTTGGCCTGCTGCTCTTGGGGCTTTCAACTATGAGCGAATCGGTTTACCCGCTCCGTACATACCAACCGTTCTTGGACGCCCTTGTATACCTGGGCCAAAACCCCTTGTTGGGAGTGCTGGCAGGGGCCGTGTTCACCACCTTGGTGCAGAGCTCTAGTGCGACCACAGGCCTTGTGATCGCCTTCGCCATGCAGGGGATCATCGACCTCCCTTCAGGCTTGGTCTTGATCATCGGGGCGAACATCGGGACCTGCATCACCGCTGCCCTGGCAGCTATCGGGACCAGTCTTTCAGCCCGGCGAGCAGCCGCGGCCCATCTCCTCTTTAACCTGTTTGGAGGAGTGTTGTTCCTGATCCTGAGAGAACCCTTTGCGGCCCTGGTGCAAGGGACTTCCCCTGCAGTGACGCGGCAGATCGCGAATGCTCACACTATCTTTAACGTGGCCAACACGGTGATCCTCCTGCCGTTGGTCAAACCCCTTGTCCGGTTGGTGCAGGCGATGGTGCCTGGGCAAGAGGAAGAAATCGTGGTTAGGCCTCAGTACCTTGACCCGCGCATGAGCCACTCACCAGGAGCGGTCTTGGCAGCGGAGAAAGAGGTCGTGCGCATGGCGAATGTGGCCATCGGCATGGTTGAAGATGCGGTGAGCGCCTTTGTGGAAGGTGATCTCAAGCCTCTGAGCAACCTGGGACAGCGAGAAGAGCTGGTGAACGACTTGGAAAAGGCTATCACCAACTACCTGACAGAACAGACGCAGGCAAGCATTGACCAGAGCCTTTCTAGGAAGATCACCAACTTGATGCATGTCACAAATGACATTGAACGGGTAGCGGACCATGCGGTAAACATCAGTGAGCTTGCAGCAGTGCGGGTGGAGCACAGCGTACCCTTGAGTGAGGATGCGGTGAATGACATCACCGTAATGCGGAATGATGTTGTGCTCATCTTCAGAGAGGCTATGGAGGCACTTACCGCAGGAGATGCAGGGAGAGCAAAGGAACTCATAGCGCGAGATGATATCATCGATGACATGGAGAAGCGCTTCCGGGTGGAGCACATCCGCCGCCTCAACGAAGGGATCTGCAAAACCGAAGCGGGCATCCTGTTCCTTGATCTAATCAGCAATCTGGAAAGGGTTGCAGACCACGCCAACAACATCGCCGAGGCGGCTGCGGGGACGCTTTATCCCCAAAAGTAAGAACGGAGTTGTCTCAGCCTTGGCGCCAGCCCCGCACCAAAAGGGCTATGCCTGCTAAAACTAAGAGCACCGGCAGGATGATACTCCAATCTAGGGAAACAAATAATCTTAGGAGGAGAACTGCCCCCACTCCGATGAGGAGGATGCCCAGGGCTTTGGGGTTGTTTGAATCGGTGAAGCTGCGAGCAGCTCTCCGGAGGCCTTCCATGCCGCTAGCTTCGTCCTCGTAGCCGTATTCATCACCAAGGGGCCGCTCAGGAATAATAATCATCCCCGCGATATACAGAGCAACAGTGATGCCGTTGGCCCAAAGGCCCACCACAAAGAGGAGCCTGACAATGGTGGGGTCGATGCCGAAGTATTCTGCTATTCCTCCAGCGACCCCGCCGATGAGTTTCTCTCGGGACAGGTACAGTCTTTGGCCGTTCATTTGCAACACCTTCCTGACAAAGTGTCGTTTATTATGCTGTTTATTCCACACCAGTTTGAGGAAATCCTTGCTAAATGGGAAATGCCCTCAAACTGCCTGCTGCACCTGCGAACTAGTATGTCAGTAAGTTGAGGGGGTATAGCTATGGACTCTGCAGAACACACACGCATGTTTGCCGCTGTGGACAATGAGGAAGAGAATATCGCCGCTACCATGCGCCTAGTTTACAGTGCCCTGAAAGAGAAGGGCTACAGCCCGCTGGCGCAGATCGTAGGATACTTAGTCTCAGGCGATCCTTCATACATAACATCCCACAATGGAGCTCGGGAGAACATCCAGCGGATTGGCAGGAACGACTTGCTTGAGGAAATCGTAACTTATTATCTGAAGAACTTGACTTAGCAGTGGGGGTGACTGAGGATGGCGAGATTAATCATTGAAGGTGGAAAGCGGCTCGAGGGGACGGTAAACATCAGCGGGGCAAAGAACAGCGCCCTGGCGATCATCGTTGCGGCCGCACTGGCCACAGAAGGTGAATGCGTTCTAGAGAATATCCCCCATGTTGGCGATGTTGGAACCATTTGTCTAATTCTTCGCAGTCTTGGAGTGGAGGTGTGGTTTGACCGCAAGGGCCTCCTCCACGTGAATGGCAGCACTTTAAGCAAGTACCAGGCCCCATACCACCTGGTGCGGAAGATGCGGGCTTCATTTTACTGTGCAGGCCTACTCTTGGCGAGGCTTGGCAGGGCTGAGGTGCCGCTTCCAGGCGGCTGCGCGATCGGTTCCCGCCCAGTGGACTACCACATCCGGGGCTTTAGCCAGATGGGCGCAGATGTTGTTATTGAGCACGGGTTTATGAAAGCTACATGCGAGAGGCTGCAGGGTACACAGATTTACATAAACCGCTCGAGCGTGGGAACCACCGTTAACCTTATGATTGCCGCATCCCTCGGTGAAGGGGTAACGACCTTAGAGAATGCGGCGAAGGAACCAGAAGTAGTGGACCTGGCTATCTTCCTTAATGGAATGGGGGCTAAGATTCGGGGCGCAGGTACCGATGTGATCCGCATCGAAGGGGTGAGTTCCCTCCGGGGGATTGAGTATTCCATTATTCCCGACCGTATTGAAGCGGGGACGTTCATGTGCGCTGCGAGCATCATCGGCGGCGATGTGCTCCTGAAGAACGTGGTTCCTGAGCACCTCCGGGCGCCCATCATCAAACTGGAGGAAGCAGGGGTAATTATCGAAAAAGGAGCCAATGAGCTGCGGGTAATCGCGCCAGGCCGCCTTCTCCCTGTGGAGGTGGAAACCACGCCTTATCCTGGTTTCCCCACTGACCTACAGCAGCCGTTCCTGGCCTGCATGGCTGTGGCTGATGGCACCAGCGTAATCAGGGAGACCATCTTTGACCGCTTCCGCTATGTGGACGAACTCAGGCGCATGGGCGCAGATATCAAAACTGAGCGGGAGACGGCCATCATTCGCGGTGTGTCCAAGTTGACCGGCGCTCCCGTGGAGATCACTGACCTGCGGGCTGGGGCAGCTTTGGCCGTTGCGGCCTTGGCGGCAGAAGGGACAACGGAACTTTACGGTGTTGAGGTGCTGGACCGGGGCTATGAAGGCTTTGAGGCTAAACTGCGGGGCCTCGGTGCCAGGGTGGTCCGGGAAGAGACATTGGAAGGGATCGACCTCTTCGCGGCAGAGTCTCCTCTACAAGCATAATGGTGGGGCCTACATGGCCCCATTTTCGTTGCTCGCCCCTTCAGAGGCCTTTTGGGCAGTCAGGCTCACGGTTACTGTATCGGAGATAATCAGGTAGTCCAAGTTGAGCTCGAATTGCCCTTGATCGACCCTGACAATCCGTTTGTGGAAGATCGCGGCCACGAGGCCCGGGTCGATACTGGCTACCTCCTGGCCGATTAGGCCTTCCACCAGCTGGCGAGCGTGATTGGCAAGTTTGAGCGTGAGGTGCTGGTCACCCGTATCCAGCCGGACAGCAACCGAACGCACAACTCTGGTACGCCGCTCGGTGAGGCTCTGCTCTAGCATATTAATGCGGGATTGAGCCTCACTAAGCTCACTCTGGAGCGTTTCCCGGTCCAGGTAGAGCTGGTCCACAAGGTTTATGCTGAACAGCACAGCCCCAGCCACGCCGCTGATCAGGCCTAAAGCGAACGCGGCACCCGCGAGCCGCAAGGTCTTGCTTGTGATAGCTATGAACAAGTTATTCACCCCCAGTCAGGGTGAGGATCAGCCAATATCCAAAGGATGCACCTAGCATTGCGGAGACGATCACTCCGAGCTTCCGGGCAAGAGCGAAAACTTGCCCAGAAAAAAGGCCGCTCTCAATTACCCGGAGCGTAGGGAAGGTTCCCCCGATTGCCACCAGTACTGCCCACATCCTGAGCGTCCTGGCAAGTTCCCGCATCTGTGCGCCAGGAGGCACTTTGGTAAGAAAACCCGCGCACGTCCCCAGGATGGTTCCCCCCAGGATGACCCCAAGGCTCGAGGCAAAGGCCAACAGGATTTCTCGAAATAGGCGCAGAAACATGTAAGCATCCCCCATGCAATGTCTATGCACCACGCTGTAGAATTCTGTCAGAAAGGGGGCGGAGGATCTGGCCATCCAGCTTTTTGCTCACAGCGATTACTCCATTAACGAATCCACCATTGCCATTCCTGAATTGGTAAGGCGCGCGAGAGAGCTGGGCTACGATGCCATAGGGCTTACAGACCACAACACCACTGGGGGACACGTGGAGCTGGCCCGGGAATGCCAGGCACAAGGCATTACTCCCCTGTTCGGGCTAGAACTTGATGTGGCCCATCCTGCTGGTACCCCAAGGAGAGCAGGAGGCGCTCAAGCGCGCCTCACCTTCTTTGCTAAGAGTCCAGAAGGTTACAGCCACCTTCTCAGGTTGTGTTCTCTTACTCAGCCTGTGAGCCTCCGCCAACTCGCGGAGTTTGCCCCACATCTGGTCATGCTAAGTGGTGGGGCCCGGGGAAGGCTCTATGCCTTATCTTTAGAGGGGCGCTGGGGAGAAGCAAGAGAGCTCGCCCAGGAGTATGATGCACTCTTTGGCGACCACTGGTTCGTACAGCTAGAATGGGACACACCCGCCCAGCAACAGGCTGCCCAGGGATTGGCCGCTTTGCTTGGGGAAGGACGGTGCGTGGCAGGCCAAAACGCCTGTATTCTGCAGCAAGAAGACCGTTTGGTGCTGGAAATACTCTCTGCGGCGCAGCAAGGGGTTTCCCTCCATGAGGTTTCCCTTACGGCCAGGCCTTTGCTTTCCCAGAAAGAGTTTGTGCAGGAGTTCAGCAGGTTCCCTCAGGCGTTAGAAAACACGAGGCGGATTCAAGAACTGTGCAGCTTTGAGCTGCCCAAACAAGGGGGGTTGCCCTCCTTCCCGGAAGACGTAAGCTTAGAGGAAGAGGTCCGCATAGGTGCGGCGGAACGCTACGGCAGCCTGAGCCCCGAGGTGGAGGAGCGCCTGTCCCACGAGCTGGAAGTTATCCAGGAGATGGGCCTAGCTGATTACTTCCTCATTGTGGCAGACATTGTGCGTTTTGCGAAACAGCAGGGCATTCCTGTAGGCCCAGGCAGGGGGAGCGCCGCGAGCAGTGTAGTTGCATATTGCCTGGGGATCACAAGTGTGGATCCTATGGAGTACGGGTTAGTGTTCGAACGCTTTCTCAATCGGGCGCGGCACACCCTACCTGATATCGATCTGGATTTTTGCTATGTCCGCCGGGGTGAGGTCCTCGATTATGTCCAGCGCCGCTTTGGCCGGGAGCACGTAGCCCTGATCGGTACCTACGGCACCTTTGGAGAGAAAACGGCGGAAACAATGGTAAGAGACGCCCTGCAGGTGAAAGCCCTCGGAGCAAAAGAGAAGGCCTTAGTAGGGAAAATAGCGGGGCTGAAGCGGCATTTCTCCACCCACGCCTCAGGCGTTGTCATCTCCGCCCAGCCCCTCACTTGTTACCAAGCGGTGCGGGCGGATCGGCACATGCCTGTCACCCACGGGGACATGCATGCCTTGGAATGGCAGGGGCTTCTCAAGATCGACCTCCTTGGCCTTCGCACTTTGACCTTTCTGAAGCACATTGAGGAGCAAGTCAAGGGGTCTCAACCCAGGTTCGGCCTGGAGAGCATCTCCCTCGATGATGAAAAAACCCTTTGCCCTCTTGAGCAGGGGAGAGTCGGTGGGCATCTTTCAGCTGGAAAGCGAGCTTTTTCAAGATCTTCTCAAGCGCATGCAGCCTCGTTCCTTTGCTGAGTTGGCCGCGCTGTTAGCCTTGGGAAGGCCCGGGCCTTTGTCCCTTGTTCCCACATACCTTGCAAACCGGGCCGCGCCAGAAAAGGTACACTATGCCCATCCTGTCCTCAAGGAAATCCTAGGGGAGACCTACGGCCTCGCGGTTTACCAAGAGCAAGTGATTCAGCTGGGGCACCGTTTAGGGGGGATGAGCCGGAACGAGGCGGACTTGCTCCGCATCGCAATCAGCAAGAAGGATGGGAGCCTCATCAATCAGTTGGCGGAGACATTCATCCGGGGCTGTGAGGAAAACGGTTTGTCACCCAAGGATGCCCGGAACCTCTTCGCGGCCGTTCGCAGGTTTGCCGGGTACGCCTTCAACAAGTCCCACAGCGTGTGCTACGCCTTGATTTCCTACCGGGCCGCGTACCTAAAGGCCCACTACCCCCAAGCCTTTTTTGCAGCACTAATGGCGGGCCATTCAGGAAGCTCCCTCGAGCCTTACCTGAGAGAGTGCCGCAGGCTGGGTATACCGGTGTACCTCCCCGACGTGCATATGTCCGAGGTTTCCCATCGGCCAGAGGGCGAGGGGATTCGCTTAGGGCTCTCTGCTATTAAGCACGTGGGCGAGGCTGCAGCCCAAAGAATAGTGGCGGAACGGAGCCAAGGAGCGTACAGAAGCTTTCAGGACCTCCGCCAGCGGGTGGACCTTCCTAAGCACACCTTGCAGGCTCTGGTGCAGGGGGGCGCCGTGGACTCCCTTGGCGGCCGGCAAGCACTTTATGGACAGCTTGGGCTTGAGCCCAGCGACGGGTTCAGCAGGCTCACTGCAGAACGGGATCTTCTAGGAGCGTACCTGTCGGAGCACCCCGGGCAGCCCTTCATGGCTTTCTTGCGACAAATTAGCGGGGGACTGGCATTTGCGGCAGGGGAAATAAGTAAGTTTCGAGAAAGTGGAGGCATGATTACTGGAGAAATCGATGATCCCAGCGGCTTTGTTGAGTTTACTCTGCCTAGGTCCGTTAAGGGAGAGCTGCCTCTCAGGGAAAGATCCTTGGCCGCAGTTTTCGGCACCATGGACGGCACCGTTTTGCGCGGGCAAAGAGTGTTTCCCCTAAAGCCAACCGTCATTCTCGTTCCAAAGGAAGAAAGCTTAGCTCTTCTCCAGGAGATAATAGCGCGGCATCAGGGCGATGTTCCGGTAGTCCTGCGCTTAGGGCGGGAGATTCTTCACATCTTGCCGCAAACATACTGGGTAAAATGGCAGCCAAGTTTAGAAGAAGAGCTTCAGGAGTGCTGCCGGGCTGTTCAGCTGTTTGAGCCTTGGTAAAGAGGAGGGATACTGTGGAGCCTAAAGCCGATTTCGTAATCATTCAAGCCCTGGAAAACGGCGTCACCATCATGGGGTTGACCCGAGGAACCAACACCAAGTTTCACCACTCGGAGAAGCTGGATAAGGGCGAGATCATGATTGCGCAGTTTACAGAACACACATCTGCGATTAAAATAAGAGGGAAAGCAAAGGTACTTAGCAGCGTTGGTTCAATTATCCCAGATGAGTAACGGTAATAAAGGAGGCCACAGCAAGATGTGGACGGTTGTGTACATCGCTCCTAACCGGCCGATTGCAGAAATGTTAAAGGAGTTGCTGGAAGGAGCAGGCATTCTCGTCATGCTCAGGCCCATAGGCATTCCCCATGCTGGCGCTTCCGGCAGCGTGGAAATACTCGTATCCCAATCTGAAGTTGATGAGGCCAATGAGATCATTGCGTCCTCGTTTGGCGGATAAAGGTGGTAATAATGCTGAATGTGTTTCGGAGTAAGCCGAAGTACGTGACGGTAAAGCGCAGTGAAGTGGAACAGCGCAAGGAGCTGCCAGATAATCTCTGGACCAGGTGTGATCACTGTTCCCAGATGCTGTACAACAAAGAGCTGGAAAAGGAAATGTTTGTCTGCCGCTGCGGGCATCATTTTCGCCTTTCTGCTTCGCAGCGCCTGAATATGATCGCTGATGAAGGCAGTTTTGCTCCCTTCGCGCCCTTGTATGCTGCAGACCCCTTGAACTTCCCCGGCTACCCCGAGAAAATCCAAGCTGCACAGCAGCTCACTGGCCTCGATGATGCGGTGCTTATCGGTGAGGCCAAAGTCTTTGATACCCCGGTTATCTTAGGCGTGATTGATTTTGCTTTTATCGGCGGGAGCATGGGCTCTGTGGTGGGAGAACAGCTCACCCGGGGTTTCGAGACTGCCGTAGATAAAAAGCTTCCAGTTGTGATCTTCTCAGGAGGGGGCGGCGGGGCTCGTATGCACGAAGGCATCTTCAGCCTTATGCAGATGGCCAAGACCGCGCAAGCGGTAGGCCGGCACAGCAGAGCCGGGCTGCTGTTCATCTCCGTCCTTACCCATCCCACCATGGGCGGCATCTACGCCAGTTTTGCATCCCTTGGCGACATCATCCTCGCGGAGCCAGGGGCCCTTATTGGCTTTGCTGGGCCTCGGATTGTAGAAGAAACCACCAGGCAGAAGTTGCCCCCGGGATTCCAGACCGCAGAGTTTGCTCTAGAGCACGGCATGATTGACATGCTGGTCAAACGGCCCCAGATGCGCGCGGCTATCGGGCGGCTGCTCAGGTACCACCAGCGGGGTGGGAGAAAATGACACAGGTGTTTGAATGGGAAAGGCCATTGGTAGAGTTGGAACAGCGCATTGCCGACCTGCACAGATTTGTAGCTGACCACGGGATCGACTGTGAGAAAGAGCTCGCCGAACTGGAGCACCGAGCAGAGCGGCTGCGCAAAGATATCTACGAGAACCTCACTCCTTTTCAGCGGGTAATGATGGCCCGCCACCCCAAGCGCCCCACAGCTTTGGACTACATCAGCATGCTCCTGGATGAGTTTGATGAGTTCCACGGAGACCGCACCTATAGAGACGATGGGGCCATCGTGGGAGGCGTTGGCACATTTGAAGGCACACCAGTAACCGTCATTGGGCCCCAGAAGGGGCGAGACACCAAGGAAAACCTCGCGAGAAACTTCGGCCTGCCCCACCCAGAAGGTTACAGGAAGGCTTTACGCCTCATGAAGCAGGCGGAAAAGTTTGGCCGTCCCATCATTACCTTTATTGATGTGGTGGGTGCCTATCCTGGAATCCAAGCAGAAGAACGGGGCCAGGGCCTGGTGATTGCCCAGTGCATCGAAGAGATGTCTTTCATCAGGACCCCCATCTTGTGCATTATTACTGGAGAAGGGGGCAGCGGCGGCGCCCTTGCCATTGGGGTGGGCGACCGCATCTTGATGCTGGAACATGCGTGGTATTCGGTCATCTCACCGGAAATGTGCGCCACTATCCTGTGGCGGGATTCGGCCCGTGCCCCCCAGGCTGCGGAGCTTCTGCGCCTTACCCCCGCAGATTTACTTAAGTTTGGCATTATAGATGATGTTATAACTGAGCCCATTGGGGGAGCGCACCGGGACCATGCGATCATGGGCCAGCAGATGCGGGCTTTCATCCGCCGCTACTTAGCGGAAATCTGCAAGGTGCCAGTTGATCGACTAGTGGAGGAACGATTGGCCAGATTCAGGGCCATAGGAAAGTTTACGACAGAAAGGATGCCTATAGATGCGTAGAAGGGTTGGAGTTTTGACAAGTGGAGGCGATGCACCGGGGATGAACGCGGCCATTAGGACAGTGGTTAGGGCCGCGATTCACTACAACATGGAACCCTGGGCCATTTACCGGGGTTACCACGGGCTGATTCGGGGAGAGTTAGAGCCTCTAACAAGCAGATCTGTCTCAGGTATCATACAGCGTGGCGGCACAATCTTAAAAAGCGCCCGTTCCGATCAGTTTATGACCCCGGAAGGTAGGAGGCAGGCCACAGCCACCCTGGAACAGCATGAAATCGAAGCGCTGATTGTCATCGGGGGAGATGGTTCTTTTAAGGGCGCTTTGGAGCTGGACAAGCTAGGCATCAAAGTGATCGGGATCCCTGCTACCATCGACAATGACATCGCCTGCACAGATTATTCCATCGGCTTTGATACGGCGGTTAACACTGTCATGGATGCGGTGAACAAGATTAGAGACACCGCCAGCTCCCACGAGCGGGTATATGTGGTTGAAGTCATGGGAAGGCACTCGGGCTACATCGCCCTCTATTCAGGCCTTGCCGGGGGAGCGGATGTAATTGTCATCCCCGAGGTACCCTATGATGTAAAGCACGTCTGCGAACACATCAAGCACGCCAATGAGCAAGGCAAGACATACAACATCGTAATCGTGGCGGAAGGGGCAGATCCCAGCGGCATCGAAGGGACCTTTGACGGGCCAGCCATGGCCATCGGCCGCTACATACAGGAGCACACAGGATTCGACACCCGCATCACTATCCTCGGCCATATCCAGCGGGGGGGTGCCCCTACCATGCGAGACAGGCTTTTGGCGAGCCGCCTCGCTTACCACGCTGTAGAACTGGTCTACCAAGGTAAGAGCGGCCGGATGGTAGGAGAGATTGACCATGTGGTGAAGTCCTGGGACCTGGAGTACGCCTTGGCCCAAGAAAAGCAGATCAACCTCGATTACTATCATTTGTCGAACATCCTATCATCCATTTAGGGCAGGAGGGAATTAAGTGCGGAGAACTAAGATCGTTTGTACCATTGGGCCTGCCAGCGAAAGCCCGGAAATGGCCCGAGCTCTGCTGGAAGCGGGCATGGACGTGGCTCGGCTGAACTTCTCCCATGGTACATATGAGGAACACCTAAACCGTATTCACACTCTGCGCGCTGCCGCGGCTGAGCTCGGTCGCAACCTGGGCATCCTCTTGGATATTCAGGGCCCTAAGATCCGGCTGGGCCGCATGGAAAACCCCGACGGCGTCTTTTTGGAGAAAGGCCAGCGCTACATCCTCACTGTTGACCAAACTCTGGGCAATGCAGAGCGGTGCTATGTGGACTATGCGGGCCTGCCTAAGGACGTCAAGCCCGGCTCAATTGTGTACATTGACGACGGTTTGATCGAACTGGTAGTGCGGGAGGTGCAAGGCAATGACGTCCACTGCGAAGTAGTGGTGGGCGGCCAGGTTACGTCGCGGAAAGGGGTTAGCCTGCCAGGCGTAGATGTATCCCTGCCCCCAGTAACCCAAGAAGATATCGAACACATCCGCTTTGGGGTCAAGCACGGAGTGGACTTTATCGCCGCGTCCTTCGTGCGCAGGGGCGAGCACGTCCACACGGTACGGGAGTACATCAAGGAAGCCGGCGGCAACCAACTGATCATCGCTAAGATCGAAAGTGAAGCGGGCCTCCGGAATATCGACGACATCATTCAAGCAGCGGACGGCATCATGGTTGCCCGGGGCGACTTAGGTGTGGAGATTCCCCCAGAAGAAGTCCCCTTAGCTCAGAAAATGCTCATCCGCAAGTGCAATGAGGCCGGGAAACCGGTAATTACCGCGACCCAGATGCTAGATTCTATGATCCGCAACGCCCGGCCCACTAGGGCAGAGGTGACCGACGTATCCAACGCGATCTTCGAGGGCACTGACTGCGTTATGCTCTCTGGGGAAACAGCCATGGGCAAGTACCCTGTAAAGGCTGTACAGGTAATGGACAGGATCGCCCGCAGAATGGAGCAGGTGATTGATTACCAAGCCCTTCTCACCGAAAAGCTGGCCATAACTCGCACCAAAGTTACAGAAGCCATCTGCGCCGCCGCGTGCCAGACTACGCTGGATCTGAATGTAAATGCCATTTTGTGCTCCACGCGTTCTGGCACCACAGCCCGGGAAGTGTCTCGCTATCGGCCGAAGGCCACCATTTTGGCCCTCTGCCCTGATGAAGAAGTGGTGCGACAGCTCACCCTAATGTGGGGGGTTTATGCCCTCAAGGTAGATGAAGCAGAGTCCATTGAAGAAATGATTGCCACTGCAGTTTCAGAGGCAAAAGCACGGGGGCTGGTGTCCCCAGGGGAGATTACCACGATCGTTTCGGGGGTAAGCGTAGGTACCAAGGGCAGCACCAATCTCATTCAAGTCCATGAGGTGCAGTAATGCGCGTAGGCAAACTTCCACCGGAACTCCTCCAAAAGCTAGTCCTTTCAAAGATCAGCGTGGAACGGGACGATGTCCTGGTCCACGCTGGTTTAGGTGAAGACAGCGCCATCATTGACTTCGGCGATGAAGTATGCATCATCTCCAGCGACCCCATCACAGGAGCTGTGGCAGGGATCGGGGAGCTCGCGGTCCATGTGTCCTGCAACGATGTGGCTGCCTGTGGGGGTAACCCTGTGGGTATCCAAGTGGTTCTCCTCTTGCCAGAACACATTGAGGAAGAGCAGATCGGGGAGATTATGACTGACATCCAGCATGCCGCGGCAGGGCTTGGAGTAGAGATCATTGGGGGACACACTGAGATTACCAGTAAGGTAAATGACTGCGTGGTAGCAGTGACCGCCATTGGCCGCGCGCCCAAGGATAGGTTCGTCACATCGAGTGGCGCCCGCCCTGGTGATGACCTGATCCTGACTAAGGGTGTAGGCATTGAGGCTACCTTGATCCTTGCGCAAGACTTTCCCGACCTGCTGCCAAGGTCAGAGGTGACTGAGGAGGCCCTAAAGTGGTTCCGGGATCGCCTGAGTGTGGTGCCTGAGGGGGTATACGCCGCGCAGCATGGGGCCCACGCGATGCATGACATCACTGAAGGCGGCCTCCTTGGGGCTCTCGCGGAGCTCACCATTGCCTCAGGTTTGGGATGCGAGGTGTGGGAGCAGGCAGTGCACATTCCGCCCCTGACTGGGGCGTATGTGGAGGCTTTGGGGATCGATCCCTTGAAGCTCCTTTCCTCAGGTGCAATGCTCATCGCGGCCGCGGAAGGGCAAGGGCTCGTGCATGGCCTAGCTGGGCTTGGGATCCCCGCGTACATCGTGGGACGCATGACAGACAGGGCAGAGCGCATCTTAGTGCGCAAAGACGGGCGGCGGGAAGAAGTGCCCCTGTTCGTCCAAGATGAGCTGTGGCGGGTGCTCGCGGACAATTAGGCATAAAAAAAACAGCCCTGAGGCTGTAGCTTAAGTGGTGCCGAAGGAGGGAGTCGAACCCTCATGAGCGTAGCTCACACGATTTTGAGTCGTGCGTGTCTGCCAGTTCCACCACTTCGGCACGTCCGACTGACATTGTTAATATTACCATGAAGCAGGCAGTTTTGCAACAGGTTTTTCTTGAGAAAATACCCGGGCCGTGATAAACTAATAATGAGTCTTTTTAATATTAAGCTTGTGTATTCGTGGAGGTAATAGTGGTGACAACCAAGGGATTTGTGCGGAAGACAAAGCAGCGAGGTGCTATCCTACGGGTGCTGCAGAGCACCGACACCCATCCGACTGCCGACTGGGTGTACCAAGAGGTCCGCAAGGAGATGCCCAACGTTAGTTTGGGTACTATCTACCGCAATCTGAAGACACTGGTGGAGATGGGTGAAGTCCAAGAACTCTCGTACGGAAGCGGCTACACACGCTATGACGGAAAGGCCCACGACCATTATCATTTTGTGTGCGAACAATGCGGGAGAATTGAAGACCTGGAGATAGAGTGCATGGCAGAGTTAGACAGGGAAGTGGCCCGGGAGATTGGGGGCAAGGTGTTTCGGCACCGCCTGGAGTTCTACGGTACCTGTTCTGAGTGCCTCGCGGAAGTGCAGGCCGCAGCCCGAGAAGCGTAAGGCATCACTGCCTAGGTAGAAATTTCTAACCTAGGCTTTTTTATGGACATCGCACCCTATATGTAGTATACTTATAAAGCGACACAAACTGCATATAGTAGCAGAGAGGATTGAGGCTAGAGTGAAGATCACTGCTAATGCTCGCACAGTATTGGAGCGGCGCTACCTTGCCAAAGAAGAAGGAAAGGTAGTGGAGACTCCCGAAGATATGGCTCGCCGGGTGGCCAAGAACATAGCTTCCGTTGAGTCAGACCCCAAGTGGGAGGAGCTCTTTTTTGAAGTCATTGACAACCTTGAGTTCGTTCCCAACAGCCCCACACTGATGAACGCTGGGCGTGCCCTGCAGCAGCTCTCAGCTTGCTTCGTCCTGCCCATCGAAGATTCTATGGATGGCATTTTCGAGACCCTGAAGAACGCGGCCCTGATTCAAAAGTCCGGAGGCGGGACAGGCTTTAGTTTTTCCCGGCTGAGGCCCAAATCTGATGTGGTGCGCTCCACTGGGGGCGTGGCCAGCGGCCCTGTCTCGTTCCTGAAGACTTTCAACGCGGCCACAGATGCCATTAAGCAGGGTGGGACCAGGCGCGGAGCAAACATGGGAATCCTTCGGGTAGACCACCCAGATATCCTGGAGTTTATCCAGTGCAAGGCGAACAACGCGGAAATAACTAACTTCAATATCTCAGTTGGCATTACAGAAGAGTTCATGGAAGCTGTGGACAGTGACTCCACGTACAAATTGATTAACCCTCGCACCAACGAGCCTGTGGGCGAACTGCGCGCGCGGGATGTGTTCAACCTGATTATCGATGGGGCGTGGAAGAATGGGGAGCCAGGGATTGTGTTCCTCGACCGGATCAACCGGGCAAACCCCACACCTCATATCGGGGAAATCGAAGCCACCAACCCCTGCGGCGAACAGCCCTTGCTGCCCAATGAAAGCTGCAACCTCGGATCCATTAACTTGGCCAAGATGGTCAAGAAGGTGGACGGGGAGTGGGTAATTGACTGGGACCGCCTGGCAGAAGTGGTGGCCATCGCGGTGCGCTT
Organism: Peptococcaceae bacterium 1109; assembly: GCA_001028815.1. Classification (GTDB taxonomy): domain Bacteria; phylum Bacillota; class Limnochordia; order Darwinibacteriales; family Darwinibacteriaceae; genus 1109. The sequence continues at coordinate 762,906 of LDJB01000001.1, read as the reverse complement.
CTTAGACAACGTCATTGAAGCGAACAACTACCCCATCCCAGAAATCGAGGAGATGACCAAGGCCAACCGCAAGATCGGTTTGGGGGTAATGGGCTTTGCAGACCTGCTCATGCGCCTAGGGGTCCCCTATGACAGCCCTGAAGGCGTTGAGCTCGCCCGGAAAGTGATGGGCTTCGTGCAGGAAAAGGGCCATGAGGCATCCAGTCAACTGGCCCTAGAACGGGGCAACTTCCCCAATTACGAAGGCAGCATTTTCGAGGAGCGGGGCATTCCCATGCGGAACTCCACGGTAACGACCATCGCTCCCACGGGGACTATCTCCATCATTGCAGGGTGCTCTAGCGGTATCGAGCCCATCTTCGCCCTGGCCTTTACCCGCAACGTGCTGGACAACGACCGCCTGGTAGAAGTAAATGGGATGTTTGAGGAGATCCTAAAGGAAGAGGGCCTGTATTCCCAGGAACTCATCGAAAAGGTTGCGGAACTAGGCTCGGTCCAGGCCATGGAAGAGATTCCGGCTCATCTCCGCCGAGTGATGGTTACCGCCCATGAGATTTCCCCAGAGTGGCACATCCGCATGCAAGCCGCGTTCCAGGAGTTTACAGACAATGCGGTGAGCAAGACGGTGAACTTCCCCACAGAAGCCACCAGGGAAGACATTGAAAAAGTGTACCGTCTCGCGTATGAGCTGGGCTGTAAAGGGGTAACGGTGTACCGGGCCGGATCCCGGGAAGGGGAGGTCCTCACCGTTGGCCACAAGCAGGAAGAGAAGAAGCAGGCGGAGCCTGCAGGGCGCAAGCATGCTCCCCGGAAGCGCCCGAAGGTTACCCGGGGGCAGACGGTGCGGATGAAGACAGGCTGCGGCACGCTATACGTCACCATCAACGAAGATGAGTACGGCATCTGCGAAGTCTTCACCACCATCGGCAAGGCGGGCGGGTGCGCAGCGGCCTTCTCCGAGGCCAATGCCCGCCTCATCTCCCTGGCACTGCGCTCTGGTGTGGAACCGGCGCAGATCGCGAAACAGCTGCGGGGGATCAGGTGCCCCCATCCCATCTGGGAAGATGGCAAGCAGGTACTATCCTGCCCGGATGCCATTGCACAGGTCCTGGATGAGTACGTAAGAAGCGGCTTAAGCCATGCTCAGAGGTCTAGTTTAGGCCAAGCTGAGGCAGCTGCAGGCAATCCAGAGGGGAGTAATCCGGATCCGATCAGCGCTATGCGGGATCGTACCGACCCCTGCCCCGAATGCGGCGGCGGGATGGTCCAGGAAAGCGGCTGTTCCACGTGCGTAGACTGCGGGTTCAGCAGATGTAGCTAAAAAACTTGGAGAATTATGGAATAATCCCTCCCGTTTTTGGCATAGTTGTATTATGATCAAAGCGGGAGGGATTCTCATGCGTAGAGTTAGGTTCGTGTTTCTCATTTGTTTGCTCCTGGTGTGGACAGGCAGTGCTTGGGCAGAAGCTGGGGCGCGTTCAATTGTGGTGAACATTCCCGGATTCACCCTCTACCTCTACGAGAACGGGGTAGTGGTCCGAGAGTATCCCATCAGTATTGGCAGCGAGCTGAAGCCTTCCATTCTTGGAGAGACCACTATTGTCAACAAGGTCACCGATCCTACATACTATCCCCCGCGCTGGTGGGAACGGGGACTGAGCCCCATACCACCAGGGCCCAACAATCCTGTGGGCACTAGGTGGATGGGCTTGGGCTTTCCCAGCTACGGTATTCACGGCACCAACAATCCAGACTCCATCGGCACCGCAGCCTCATCGGGATGTATCCGAATGCGGAACAGCGATGTGGAAGAGCTTTCTGCCCTGGTGCAGGTAGGTACTCCCGTCAAGCTAGTATACCAGGCCGTGGTTTTCGGAGAAGACCCCATGTTCGGGAACAAGACCGTCACAATCTACCCGGACGTTTATGACCTAAACACAACCAGAAAACAGCTAGAAGAAGGCCTCCGGCAGCGAGGCTGGTGGGACCGGGTCTTCTGGCCCGCTCTGGATCTAATAGCAGCACAGCCTTCGGGGAAGGCAGAGTGCCTTCCCTTGACCATGGATATCTCTTTCAACGGCGAGCCCCTGGACGTTCAGGGCGCTTTAGTAGGAGGCCGTTCCTATGTACCCTTCGGGGCCCACAGCCTGGATGGCTCTAAGAACCTTGATGTAAAGGATTGGGCGGGAACCACATACCTAGATGTAGAGACATACGCTGATCTCTTGGGGCTCTCCGTTGAAGTGGAAGGAACCTCCATTCATCTTCGCTCGCCCCGGGCTTACCTCGGGGATCGCCTGTTAGGGGGCGTCCTTACCATTGACCAAGTGTCCTACATCCCCGTCAAATCCCTAAGGGATGTTCTGGAAGCACACACCACTCCCCTCGTGCCTCAGCAGCTTACTGTGGTGTGTTTCCAAGGGGATTACTACGTTCCGGTCCAGGCAGTCCTCCAGTATGAGGGGGAAGATGAACTGAGAATCGAAGCGCCATAGGCAAATTAAAAGCGCGGCCCGCGGGCCGCGCTTTGCTGGTCACAGCTTTAGTTAGAGCTCTTCAGCCAAGAGCTTGTGAGGAGGCGCTGCGCCAGCTCCACTTGGGCATACTCCACCAACCGGTCCCAGTTGCGGTTGATGGCTGCAAAAACCAGTTCTGGGCTGATGTTAAGGTACTCTGCTGCCTCTGCCGCTAAGCGGTCTTTGGCGATCTCCTGGACAGCTGGCCAATCCTGCTCAAGGAGGGCATCCACTTCCCAAGGGGAGACGCCTAGATCTACGAGGCGTTGGTGCAGTTCGTAGCGGACCTCATCGCTTAAGGTCTGCCAATCTCCGTTGAGGACCGCAGAGACTTGCTCAGGAGTGAGGACATCGTTTAGGACTTGCGCGCTCTTGTTGAGGAACGCCATCAAGGCATCTGTATCCACCAAGGCCGCAAGGCCACGCTGGGGCTTGCTCACAAGCAGCGCTTCTCCAGCATCGTTGTAAAGAGCGAAGACCACATCTCCTGCTTCCAGGGAGTGAGGGCTTGCAAGCTCGCCGCGGCTGTAGACCGCAGTTCTTGTCGTTAGGGAGAGGGGGACAAGGCCTGTCTCTGCCTGCACCATAATCTGCGCGGCATCCTCAGCCACCTCGCTGATTTCCCCGCTGAGCCGGCTCCAGGCGCTCACCTTGCTCAGCAAGTGGGCCACCTCTGCCCTGGTGGCGGGCCGATCGGGCTCAAAACGGTTGTGGATGTAGGTGGGAAGGGCCCCGAGGCTGCGGAGGACCTCCGCCTGAAGGTACACCGGGTGATCGGGAGCTACATCCTCAAAGCTGGGGTAGGAACTTGCCAGGCTGACAGTCTCTGGGCCGATCCCCAAGAGCTCCGCGACGGTAGAGGCCAAGACTCCCCGAGTAACAAACTCATCTTCGTCCAAGGCTAGGCTTACAGGCTCCTCAAGCCCAAAAGCCCTTTGCACCATGAGGCAAAACAACTCTGCCTCAAGAGGCTGGTGGGGGCCGTACTCATCCTCAAACATACCCGCGAAGACACCCCGCTCTTCCAGGCCGCTAATTGCGGCCTTGGCCCAATTGGTGGAGATGTCCGTATAGGCCGCGAGGGCCATGGGGCTGGCCTGCACAAAGATTAGAATCGCAATCAGTGCAAGAAAACGCAGTTTGCGCAACATGATCTTCCTTTCTATCCTGCTGCAATGATCTTATACCCAACAGTTCTCCCTGCACAAGCCGGTACCTCTATGTAATACTACCCATGGCGGGGAGTGCTTGCCACAGGTGGAAGGTTTTTCACCAGCTGCGTTGAATAGAAAAGGGAAGAAATGAGGGATTCAAATGGCCAAAACAGTCCTGCTCATCGATGGGAACAGCTTGATCAACCGGGCCTACTATGCCATCCCGAACCTTTCCACCGCACAAGGTGAGCCCACCAACGGGGTATACGGCTTTTTGCTAATGCTGTTCCGCCTCATGGACGATTACTCCCCTGACCATATCTGCGTGGCTTTTGATGTGTCTGCGCCGACCTTCCGCCACAAGCAATATGACCAGTACAAGGCTACCCGTTCCAAGATGCCGGAAGACCTTCGGCCCCAGCTGGATACATTGAAAGAAGTCTTGGACGCTTTGGGGGTTTCTCGCCTAGAACTAGAGGGCTACGAGGCCGATGATGTACTGGGCACCGCGGCGCGCCTTGGGGAGAACCAAGGCCACGATGTTTACGTAGTTACAGGCGACAGAGATGCCCTCCAGCTGGTCACCGACAAGGTGAAGGTGATCCTCACCAGGAGAGGGATCAAGGATACCTTAGTAGTGGATGAGAGGACGCTGAAAGAGGAGTTCTCTGTCACCCCTGGCCAGGTAAAGGACCTAAAGGGCCTCATGGGCGACAGCTCTGACAACATCCCTGGCGTTCCTGGAGTAGGGGAAAAGACAGCCTTAAAGCTTCTTCAGGAATTCCCCACCTTGGAAGACCTTTACGCGAACCTGGACAAGGTCAAGGGCAAACTCCAAGAGAAGCTCGCGCAGTACAAAGAACAGGCCTTCTTCAGCAGAGAACTTGCGACCATCCGCTGCGATGTCCCCATTGATGTGGACTTTGATGGGGCTGGTCAGGAAGACCCAGAGCGCCTGCGTGAGCTCTTTAGAAGGTTGGAGTTTACATCATTCCTGGACCGCCTTCCCCAATCGCCCACCGAGGAGAAGGTTCAAACAGGCAAACCTGCCCTCAAGTCTTTGCAAGGGAACCTTAAGGAGTTTCAAGAAGCAGCCGCAGCCGGGGAAGTGAGTGCTGCTCCCGATCTAGAGCGCAAGCAGATTGCCCTGGCTGTGGGTGAGAAGGTGTGGGTAGCTGAGAACGTAGACCGCTCTCCAGACGTTAGGGAAGCTATCAGGAGTACCCTGGAAAAGGCCTCCTGTGTGCGCTGTACCAGCGTAAAGGAACTCCTTCACCTGCTCCATGCAGAGAAGGACCCCATCCCCGTAGAGTTTGACTTAGAGCTCGCCGCTTACCTCCACGACTCTGGCAGCCGTCAAGACGTTAAGGCTCTGGCCGCGGCTTTGGGCCTAGGCAGCATCCATGGGGAGCCTGGCACCTTAGAGTACTTGGGAGCTTCCGTTCGCCTCTTGGCCCAGCTCCACAAAGGCTTGGAGGCAAAACTTCGCGAAGCGGGCCTGTGGGAGCTTTATCACGATCTGGAGCTGCCCCTTGCCTACCTCTTAGCCCAGATGGAGCACACAGGCATCCTGGTGAACAGGGAAAAGCTGGAAAAGCTCGGGGAAGAGCTGGACAGCCAGAGTACCCAGATCGCGGAGCAGATCTATGCGGAAGCGGGAGAGAGGTTTAACATCAACTCCCCAAAACAGCTAGGAGTGATCCTCTTTGAAAAGCTGGGCCTCCCGGTGCTGAAGCGCACCAAGACGGGCCCTTCTACCAGCGCAGAGGTTTTGGAACAGCTGAGCGAGTATGAGATCGTCAATTTGGTGCTGGAATACCGCCAAGTAGAAAAACTCCGCTCTACCTATGCGGATGCCCTCGTCCAGCTCATCTCCCCTGAGACAGGGCGCATCCACACTACGTTCCACCAAACGGTAACCGCCACAGGGCGCCTGTCCAGCTCCAATCCGAACCTCCAGAACATCCCTGTGCGGACCAGCGCGGGGAGGCGCATCCGAGAGGCGTTCATCGCGCCTGAAGGGTGCGTGCTTATGAGCGCAGACTATTCCCAGATCGAACTGCGGGTTCTAGCGCACATTTCCGGGGACGAAGCCCTGATGGAAGCCTTCCGCTCAGGACGAGATATTCACGCCCAAACCGCTTCGGAAGTGTTTGGAGTTCCCCTGGAGGAGGTGTCCGACGATCAGAGAAGTGCTGCGAAGGCCATCAACTTCGGCATTGTCTATGGCATCAGCAGCTTCGGCCTAGCGAAAGGGATCAACCTTACCAGGGCGGAGGCCCAGGCGTATATCGACCGCTATTTTGAACGGTACCCCAAGGTAAAGGAGTATATGGACGCGACTGTCCGGCGAGGAACGGAGCTGGGATATGTCACCACCATCCTCCAGCGCCGCAGGTATCTACCTGACCTTCGCAGCCGGAACTACACCCTGCGGAGCTTCGCAGCCCGCATGGCTATGAACTCGCCTATTCAAGGAAGTGCTGCGGATATTATTAAGCTAGCTATGCTGAAAGTGGACCGGGCCCTTAAGGAGGCGGGGCTTAAGGCCAAACTCCTCCTCCAAGTTCACGACGAACTGGTGCTGGAAGTGCCCCGTGAGGAACTGGCCGCCACAGGGGAGGTTGTGCGGGCGGAGATGGAAAACGCGGTAGAGCTTGCTGTCCCCTTGTTGGTCGAGGTAAAGGTGGGGGAAAACTGGCGTGACTGTGAGGCTTTGAAAACGAGGTGAACGACGTTGCCTGAACTACCAGAAGTTGAAACGGTCCGCCGGACTCTAGAACCATATGTGCTCAACCGGCCCATTTGCCGTGTGGAAGTTCTCTATCCCAGAGCCCTGCAAGATACAAGCCCCAAAGAGTTCAGCAAGGCCCTTGAGGGGAGCTCTTTTGTGGAGCTTAGGCGCCGGGGGAAGTACCTGCTGTTTGAGGTGAGCACAGGCCTCTATATGGTTGTCCATTTGCGCATGACTGGCCGGCTGATCGTAGTATCTAGCAACCAAGTACCCATAGAAAAGCACACCGCTGCTATCTTCCAGTTTGGGGAAGGCAGTGAGCTCCGCTTTGTGGACCAACGTAAGTTTGGCACCATTAACCTTTTGCCCCCAGAGCGCCTCATGGACATCAGGGGCCTGAGGGAAATGGGGCCTGAACCTTTGGGGGACGAGTTTACCCCACGATACCTTGCCCGCATCCTGAAGGGGCGGAAAGCCCCGATTAAGTCAGTACTCCTGGACCAACGCCGCATCGCGGGCCTGGGGAACATCTACGCAGATGAGGCCCTGTTTGCCGCTGGGATTCATCCAGAACGTCCTGGAGGAGACCTTACCTTAAGGGAAACAGAGGAGCTCTTCCATGCGGTTCGCAGCGTCCTAACAGATGCGGTGGCCAATCAAGGGACAACCTTCCGGGACTATCGCACGGGGACGGGCAGAGAGGGCTCGTTTCAGAATAAGCTCCAGGTTTACGGGCGAAAAGGAGAACCTTGCCTAAGGTGCGGCCAAGCCCTGCAGCACGTCAGGATCGGCGGCAGGACAAGCGTGTTCTGCCCCCACTGCCAGGGGGGTAACGGGAAATGATCGGCCTTACAGGGGGAATAGCCACGGGAAAGAGCACGGTGGCTCAGCGCCTCCGGGAACTGGGGGCGTATGTCCTTGATGCGGACATTATTGCCCGGGAGGTAGTGGAACCTCACACCCCTGGCTGGGAAAGGGTGAAGGAGGTATTCCCAGAGGTGATCAGGGAGGACTCCACCATCGACCGCAAACTGCTGGGGGACATCATCTTTTCCGATGCCCAGGCCAAAAAGGCCTTGGAAGAGATCATCCACCCGTTAGTGATTGCCCGTATGCGCTCGGAAGGGGAAGCTCAAGAACGAGCGGGGCGGGTGGTGGTATGCGACATCCCCCTTTTGTATGAGTCGGGCAGTGAGAGGTGGCTGGATGAGGTCTGGGTGGTGTATGCGGACCCTGCTGCGCAGCTCAGAAGGTTAATGGGGCGCAGCAATGTGAACCGGGAAAGAGCCCTCCAGATGATTAGGGCCCAGATGCCTCTGGAAGAAAAGGTGAGGCGGGCAGATCGAGTCATCGACAACAGCGGCACCCTTGAGCAGTGCCATGCCCAGGTGGATGCTTTATGGAAGGAGATGACAGAGTGAAAATCGCGCTAATTGCCCACGACAAGAAGAAAGACGAAATGGTAGCCTTTGCTTACTCCCACCGGGGCCTCTTAAGCCAGTTTGAGCTGGTAGCTACAGGTACTACCGGCAAGCGGATCAGTGAAGGGGCGGGGCTAAACGTACAGCGGGTGCAGTCCGGGCCCTACGGCGGTGACCAGCAGATCGGGGCCATGGTGGCCAGCGGCGAGATCGGCGCCGTAATCTTCCTGCGGGATCCCCTCACGGCACAGCCCCATGAACCGGATATCACTGCACTGCTTAGGGTGTGCGATGTCCACAACGTACCCCTGGCAACCAACCTAGCAACTGCAAACTTGATTCTAGCTGCACTAATCAGCAAGGTATGAAAGCTATTGCGGACTCATACCCTGTGCCGGGGGGGGATATTTTGCGGCGTTCATGGCTGAAGTTTACCTGCTTGTTCATTATCTTCTTTAGCGCAGCAGTATTGGGTGGTAAGACTCTGCTCCAGGCGTTCTATCCCATCCACTATGCGGCAGAGATCGAGGAGTGGAGCCATACTGCTGGCGTAGATCCATACCTCACGGCGGCGCTTATTCAAGTCGAAAGCGGGTTTCGCCCCGATGCAGTTTCACCTAAAGGAGCCATAGGCGTGATGCAGATTATGCCAGAAACGGCCCGCTGGATCGGGGAGCAGAACAACATCCGAGTAGAGTCAGCTGGGGATCTCTTCAATCCAGGTTTAAATATTCAGCTGGGTACCTTGTATCTAGCTTATCTTATGGAGCGGTTTGCCACCGAGGCAGCAGCCCTTGCCGCGTACAACGGCGGGCTGGGAAACGTGAGGCGGTGGCTGAACGAAGGAATCTGGGACGGCCAGATTGAAACTGCCAACCAGATTCCCTTTGCGGAAACGCGAGCCTTTGTTCGGAAACTGCAATTTACCACCAAGTTTCTGCGGCTAATCTATCATGGTCAGTGGTAGGCGTGAGAGGAGTAACGTACATGAAGTTTATCAAGACTGTTCAAGAAGTGGCAGACTTTACAGTATCGGGAGACCGCAAGCTGTTCTCAGCTACTCACGAGGAAGTGGAAGCAGGGTTAACCACGGACATATATTTCGTCAAGACCCGGGAGATCCTAGAGAAGTTGGGCCGGGCTGATACAGTGGTGGCCGCGGAAATCTTCGCCAGAGGCGCGGGCGTCTTCGCTGGAGTAGAAGAAGTCAAGCGGCTCCTGGCAGAAACTGGGGTGGAGGTGTGGAGCCTCCCTGAAGGTGAAAAATTCGCCCCCAAGGAAGTAGTAATGCGCATTTTTGGGCCCTACGGCCAGTTTGGCATTTACGAAACAGCAGTTCTAGGCATTCTCGCTTCATCCAGCGCTTGGGCAACGAGGGCAAGGGAGGCGAAGGAGGCCGCAGGGGGTAAGCCAGCCATCTGTTTCGGTGCCCGCCACGTCCATCCGGCAGTAGCCCCAGTGATGGAGCGGGCAGCGGTAATTGGGGGTGCGGATGGAGCTTCATGCATCTTAGGAGCAAAGATTGCAGGGATCGAGCCAATGGGTACCGTTCCCCATGCTTTGTTCCTCATCGTCGGGGATACTGTGGAGGCGGCTCTTGGCTACGATGAGCACATGCCCCCTTCATCCCCCCGGTCCATGTTGGTCGATACCTTCAAGGACGAAGTTGAAGAAAGCCTGCGCCTCTGCGAAGCCATGGGCACCAGGCTCGAGTCTGTACGCCTCGATACCCCTGGGGAACGGGGTGGCGTGACTCCTGGGCTCGTTGCAGAGCTTAGAGCCAAGCTCGATCTTGCGGGCTACAGCCATGTGCGGATTTTCGTATCCGGCGGCCTCGATCCTGACCGGATTCGCCTCTTAAGTGAAGCAGGGGCAGATGCTTTTGGGGTGGGCAGCTACATCTCTGGTGCATCCCCCATCGATATGACCATGGACCTGAAGGAAGTTGATGGGAAGCCCGTCGCCAAGCGGGGCCGCATTCCAGGCCTGACCCCCTCTAAGCGCCTTGTAAGGATCTTATAGGTTGGTGAATGCTGTGGGAGAATCCGTCAAAGAGCGCATCATTAACGCAGCCCAGTCCGACCCTTTCCGCTCTGTGGAAGAGATCGCGCGCCATGTGGGCACCACTCAGCAATATGTGCGCACCATTCTCTCTGAATCGGGATATTCCCTCACGCGCCTGCGGCGGGAATACGTCAAGCAGATGGAACGCCGCCTCGGCCAGGCGCCTCCAGGCCCGGAGCCTTTTGTGCCGTCCCAGGGTAAGCTTGAGATCCGGCAAATCGCGGCGCCTTCCTTGGCGAGGCTTTTAAATGTCCCTGAAGATGCGCCCCTTTTTCAGGCAAGCCGGGCTGTGAAAAGAGGGGAAGCCTTGGGCCTCGGCCAGCTCGTGACTGCACTACCCATGACGCTTAAGCCTGATTGCGGCGAGCTGCGGGAGCTCCTTCCCGTAACCTCTCCAGACCTCGCCCCGCAAAAGCACTGGGCAGTGGTAGTGCCTGCTCCTAAGGCCCTGCAAGAGCTCTTAGGGCTTGAGAGGGCGGAACCTGTATTTCGCCTGGGTACTCTGTGGGAGAGCCAAGGGAGCCCCGCGGCGGTGGAGTTTTTCTGGGTCCCCGCGGATGGGTGCGTCCTGACTTGGCATGGCCAGGCCTCAGGGCCTACACTAGAAGCCTACGGAGAAGCAGCTTACCGCTAAATTTGGCCCTGTGCTACATATTTCCGGCAAGATTTTGCCCTGCGTTGCAGGAGATTCGCAGTGACGACAGAATATAAAAATGATACGGTTGACAGCATTAGGTGTTGACCCCGCGGCAGTTAGTTGATAAAGGAGGGGTACAATGGCTGAGAAACTGCTTTCAGTCAGAGATCTCAAAACCTATTTCTATACAGAAGATGGCGTGGTACCAGCCGTTGATGGCGTCAGTTTTGACCTAGAACGAGGCGGTACCCTTGGCATAGTCGGTGAATCTGGCTGCGGCAAGAGTGTGACGAGTCTTTCGATTATGCGCTTAATCCCTTCACCGCCAGGAAAGATCGTGAGCGGTGAAATTCTTTTTGAAGGCCAGAATCTGGTAAACCTTAGCGAACCTGAGATGCGCAAGATCCGGGGCAACGAGATTTCCATGATTTTCCAAGAACCTATGACCTCCCTGAACCCCGTGTTCACGGTGGGGAACCAGATCATGGAAGCTATCATGCTCCACCAGAAGTTAGATAAAGCAGCTGCCCGTCAAAAGGCCATTGAGATGCTTTCCTTGGTGGGTATCCCTTCCCCAGAGAAGCGGATTGACGAGTATCCCCACCAGATGAGCGGCGGCATGCGCCAGAGGGTAATGATCGCTATGGCCCTGTCGTGCAACCCCAAGCTTCTGATCGCCGACGAGCCCACCACAGCCTTGGACGTGACTATCCAAGCCCAAATACTCGACCTCATGCGGGAACTCCAAGAGGAACTGGGAACTGCTATTATCATGATTACTCATGACCTAGGCGTCATCGCAGAGCTTGTGGAACGGGTTGTGGTTATGTACACAGGCGTTATTGTGGAATCTGCGGATACAAAGACTATCTTTGCCAACCCACAGCACCCGTACACCCAAGGCCTCTTGGGCTCCATCCCCAGGCTGGACAGTGACGTGAAGCGCCTGCAGGCCATTCCCGGTACAGTGCCAACGCCGGGCAACTTCCCCAAGGGCTGCGGCTTCCATCCCCGCTGCCCATATGCGAAGGATATTTGCGAGGCGAAACGGCCCCCTGCATTTGAAGTTGAGCCTGGCCACTACTCTGCCTGCTGGAAGATGGTGGACTATCAAGATACGGGTTCCGCAGAACAGTAGGAGGTGGGGTAAGACATGGCAGAAACTAATGTAAGGCAAGGTAATCTCCTGGAGGTCAAGGACCTCATTAAGCATTTCCCCATAACCAAAGGCATTATTTTCTCCCGGCAGGTCGGGGCCGTGAAGGCCGTTGACGGCATTAGCTTTACCGTACGTCACGGGGAGACCCTTGGTTTGGTGGGTGAAAGCGGCTGTGGAAAGACTACCACAGGCCGGGTCATCCTTCGGCTCATAGAGCCTACATCTGGAGAAGTGCGGTTTGAAGGCAAGGACGTGCCAAGCCTTTCCAAGGAAGAGCTGAGGGAGCTTCGGAAGGATATGCAGATCATCTTCCAAGACCCGTATGCGTCCCTCAACCCCCGCATGACCGTTGGGGATATTATTGGCGAACCCCTGCACATCCATGGGCTTGCGAAGGGCAAGGAACGGGAGAAGCGCATCCAAGAGCTCCTGGACGTTGTGGGCCTCAGCAGTTTCCACGCCCGGCGGTTCCCCCACGAGTTCTCGGGTGGGCAGCGGCAGCGGATCGGCATCGCCCGGGCCCTCGCGGTACGGCCGAAGCTGATTGTGTGCGATGAGCCCGTCTCAGCTCTGGACGTCTCCATTCAGGCGCAGGTAATCAACCTTCTCCAGGATCTTCAGGCAGAATTCGGCTTAACGTACTTGTTTATCGCCCACGACCTCTCAGTTGTTAAGCATATTTCCGACCGGGTAGCCGTGATGTACCTGGGCAAGATTGTGGAGCTCGCGGACAAGGAGCAGCTGTACAACAACCCGAAGCATCCGTACACCCAGGCCTTGCTTTCCGCAATCCCCATTGCCGATCCTACAGTGAAGCGGGAGCGGATTATCCTGAAGGGCGATGTGCCTAGCCCAATCAATCCTCCTTCAGGCTGCCGGTTCCACACCCGCTGCCCATACGCGATGGACATCTGCAGGGAAAAGGAACCTGAGTTCGTGGATACAGGGGACGGCCACTTTGCAGCCTGCCACTTGGTGCCAGCTGCAAACGGCGCTGAAAAAGCAAAGAACTAGCTTGCACCACTGGAAGATGCATGCTATAATTTAAATATAAAATGTAGTAGATAACCGTTGGGACGGGAGAAAAGAGAGAGTCCTACAGCGGCGGTGTTGCGCACCCTGCTGTCGGGCTCTTTTGTTATGCCAAAAAATACTTGTCGCAGGAGGTCAACCATGAGGGAAAAGCAAACACTGACGGTGGATGTGGCCATCGTCGGCGGCGGGATTATTGGTACCGCTGTCGCTCGAGAACTATCCAAGTATGACGTAAGCATCCTACTGGTGGAAAAGGAGGCGGAGGTGGGCTGGGGAACCACCAAGGCCAACAGCGGGATCGTCCATGCTGGCTTCCATGAAGAACCAGGTACCTTGAAAGCAAAGTACTGCTTCCCTGGAAACCAGATGTACCCTAAACTCTGCGAAGAGCTGGATGTATGCTTTAGGCGGAATGGGATTTTGATGGTGGCCCGCAATCAGGAAGAGTGGGACATCGTGCAAAAGTACTACCAGCGGGGTAAAGATAGAGGCGTTCCAGTGGAGCTGTTGTCTAAGGAAGAAGCTTTGGCCTTAGAGCCCGCACTCAGCTCGGATATCCTTGGTGCCCTCCACGCTCCAGAGGGCGGCAGTGTAATGCCCTTTGAACTGGCTGCGGCTCTCATGGAAAATGCGCTGCAAAACGGAGCGCAGCTCCTCACCAACAGCCCTGTTGTGGCTGCCCAGGTTGAGGGAGAGCGGAAGGTCATCGAAACCGCTGAGCATCGCATCGAGGCGAAAGTGGTAATTAACGCCGCTGGCCTCTTCGCTGACGACTTAGCCCAAATGTTTGGGGATGACTACTTCACCATCAAGCCGCGGAAGGGCGAGGAGTACCTCTTCGACTTGGATACTAAAGACATGGTCACCAGGACAATCTTCCCTGTTCCCACCAAGGTGTCTAAGGGTATCTTGGTTATTCCCACCGCGGAAGGCAACCTCATGATGGGCCCCACTGGCGACAACATTGAGGAAAAAGAAGACCTGGCCACCACCAGAGACGGTTTCGCCCGCATCTTAGAAGGCGCGAAAAGTTTGGTGCCAGGGATTAACCCAAGGAAGATCATTGCCCAGTTTGCCGGGGTGCGTGCCGCAAGCGACCGGGGAGATTTCATCGTTGAGCTTTCCCCGAATGTGCCCGGACTAATCCACCTAGCAGGTATGGAATCCCCAGGGCTCACCGCAGCACCTGCCATCGCAGTGGATGCGGTTAAGCTTGTGGAGGAAGCAGGCCTGAAGCTCACTCCTAAGGAAGACTTCGAGCCCCGCCGGAAGCCCATGGTGCGCTTCCGCAGCCTCTCCCACGAGGAGCGGGATCGCCTGATTAAAGAAAACCCCGCTTACGGACGGATTATCTGCCGCTGCGAATCGGTGACCGAGGGTGAAATCATTGATGCAGTCCAGCGCGGTGCCCGCACCCTGGATGGGATCAAGTTTAGGGCCCGAGCTGGGGCCGGACGCTGCCAGGGCGGCTTCTGCCAACCGTTGGTGATGGCGATTATCGCCCGGGAACTAGGTATTCCGTTGGAAGAAGTCACAAAGCGGGGCCTGGGCTCTGAACCAGTTATGTACCATGCGAAAGAGTTACTGACAGGAGGGGAAGGACAGTGAAACAGCTATCCGTAGATGTAGCCGTAATTGGCGGTGGGCCAGCAGGTTTGGCAGCTGCCCTGTCCGCAAAGGCGGAAGGGGCCCAGAAAGTAATGATTATCGAGCGGAACCATGAGTTGGGCGGCATTCTCCAGCAGTGCATCCACCACGGTTTCGGCTTGCACCGCTTCAAGGCAGAACTTACGGGGCCTGAGTATGCCCAGCGCTTCATCAATGAACTGGATGATACAGATATTGAGACCCTCCTGGAGACTATGGTTTTAGAGATCACCCCTGAGCGCAAGATCTACGCTGTCAACAGCGAGCAGGGCATGATGGAAATCAGCGCCAAGGCCATTGTCTTGGCCATGGGCTGCCGGGAACGGACCCGTGGGGCCCTTCAGATTCCAGGCTCCCGCCCAGCTGGCGTCTTCTCCGCCGGTACCGCCCAGCGCTTTGTGAATATTGAAGGGTACATGCCTGGAAAGCGCGCTGTTATCCTCGGCTCAGGCGACATCGGCCTGATCATGGCTCGCCGCTTCACCCTGGAAGGGGCGAAAGTTGAGGCGGTAGTGGAGGTTCTCCCATACGCGGCAGGCCTTACCAGGAACGTTGTCCAGTGCCTGGAAGACTTCGATATCCCCCTTTATCTCAAGTCCACTGTGATTCACATTCACGGCAAGGATAGGGTAGAGGCTGTAACCATCGCTGAAGTAGATGATGCGTGGAATCCCATTCCAGGCACAGAGCGGGTTATCGAGTGCGACACCTTGCTGTTATCTGTAGGGCTTGTGCCAGAAAACGAGCTCTCCTCTCATGCAGGAGTCAAGCTTGATCCAGTAACTAACGGTGCGTACGTGAATGAGCATCTCATGACCACCATTCCTGGGATTTTCGCCTGCGGGAACGTCCTCCACGTTCACGACCTGGTAGATAACGTCTCCAAGGAAGCAGAACGGGCAGGGAAGTACGCAGGGCGCTACGCCATGGGCACCCTTCAAAAGCCAGAGAAGTGGGTGAAGGTGGTTGCAGGGGACAACGTCCGCTACGTAGTACCCCACGAGATTTCCCTCACCGAACCTGTAGAGTTCTTCCTGCGGGTCCAAAGGCCCCAGGATGATGTAATCGTAGATGTAGGGGGAGTTAGGACTGTGCGGGAGCGTTCAGTGAGGCCCAGCGAGATGCTGAACATCAAGCTTACCCCCGAGCAGCTCCAAAACTTCACTGGAGATACCTTTGTTATCCAGGTGAAAGACCGGAAGGAGGCTGAACAGAGTGCATAAGAGCCTTGTCTGTACCGTTTGCCCAATGAGCTGCAATGTCAGCCTTGAACTAGATGAGAATGGACAAATCATATCTGTTTCGGGGAACCGCTGCCCCAGGGGCAAGACCTACGCCATCAAAGAGCACACTGCTCCTGAGCGCACCTTAACCACCACTGTGCGAGCGGTAGGGGGCGTACACCCGCTGCTGCCGGTGCGCACAGATAAGCCCATCCCCAAGGGGCTGCTCCTCAAGGCAATGGAGGAGACCGCTGAGCTTACCATCAACGCACCAGTGAAGATGGGCGATGTGATCATCCCTGACTTCCTCGGCACAGGAGCCAACTTGGTGGCCAGCCGGGACCTGTAAACCTGCAAATGGGCATAAGAGAAGGGCCGCTTTCGAGCGGCCCTCTTTATTTTGCCAGCTTTACTTGTGGTATTCCTCCAAGAGGCGCTGCAGTTCGTGGGCCATGTCCGCAAGGGACTGGGCCGAGGCCGCGGTCTCTTCCGCTCCTGCAGCAGTCTGCTGAGTGACGTTGCTGATAGAATCAAAGAGCTCCGCTGCAGCTTCTGTCCGTTCTGCCTGCTCATCAGAGGCTTTAGCGATGGCAGTGATAAGCTCTGTGGTGGACTGGACTGCGGCATAGATCTCCTCAAGAGCCCCGTTAGCCTGCTCTACCAGCCTTTGCCCTTCTTCCACGCTCCGCATGGACTCCTTTGCTTGTCCCTGGATGTTGACCAGTACGGCCTGGATTTCGTTTGTGGCTGACTTAGACCGTTCCGCTAGCTGGCGCACTTCCTCTGCCACCACCGCGAAGCCTCGGCCGTTTTCCCCGGCCCGGGCAGCCTCAATGGCCGCATTTAAGGCCAAGAGGTTAGTCTGGTCAGCAATATCTTGGATGAAGCCTAAGATTTGCTCAATTTGACTCGTTTGCTCACCTAACTCATCCACGGTCTTCCGGATCTCAGCCATGCCCCGCACTGCGGCAGAAGCGCTTTGCTGGCCGCGGTGGGCCGCACGAATCGCAGAGTTGGCAAGCTCTGCCGCCTTTTGAGCTTGGGCATCGATGGCCTGCATATCCTTGTTCATAGCATCGATCTGCCCTGTCCCAGCCTGGACATCTTGGGCCTGGTTCTGGGTCCCTGCGGCGATCTCTTCCATCCCCGCACTAATCTGCTGGCTAGAAAAACTCACGTTGGTAGCAGCATCGTGTACTCGCTTCAAGAGGCGGGCTAGGTTAGTGGTCATGGTATTCATGGACTCCGCGAGGAGTGCTGTTTCAGGATCCATGCGGTACCCTGCCTTGAACTGGCGGAGCATCCCATGGGCAGCGTCTTGGGCGTGAGCTGCCAAATCTCTGATGGGGCGGACTAGGCGGGCGGTGACAACCGCTGCAATCACCGCACTTGCTGCCAAGGCAAGGAGTGCAACCGTATAGGTAAGGACCTGGACCCTATTCAAGGGGGCTAAGGCAATGCTGGTTGGTTGGGCGATGCGGAGTTCCCAGTTAAGGGCAGCGCTGTTCTCCGCCTCTCGAGAGGCAGCGAGCTTAGCTACCACTGCTTCCGCTCCCTTTAAACTGCTGCCAATACCCCAATCCGCATCCGTTTCCGGTGCCACAATCACTGCCTGTGCTTCACCTGTGTCGTGAAGGGTGACCGCTGCTCCATCTTCCATGGCCTCAATGGTGACTACTGGCTGGCCCTGGCTCAAAAGCTGCAGCTCACCCCTGGGAATCTGCTGAGCCACTGGGAGCAGCGCTTGGCTCACTTCCTTAAGGGAAACCAGAGCCCGCAGAGCGCCGATGGGCTGGCCGGTGTTGATGCGCACAATGGGGGCGCTGATCACAATCCCCATTTCGCCGATGGAGGGGAGGTATTGGATATCGCTGATGTAGAGCTCTCCCCCAAGGGCAACCTGGAACCATTGGGCCTCATGGTGGAGGAACCGCTCTGGACGGCTGCTGGCAGCTAAGGTCCAGCCATCTGAGTTGGTGGCAATTATCTCGGCAAAGATGGGGAACTGGGCCACCAGATCCTCCAAGAAAGCCTGGGTACGGTTGTTAGCCGCGAGGTTGCGCGTCTCTTCCATCACGCTTTCCATCTCTTCCGGGCTCATATTCTGCTCCAAGCCGTGGGCACTCATGGCATTGGTGGGCCTGAGGACTACCAGCTGCTCAAGTGTGGGATTCACAGTGAGCAAAGCGATTTGGTTGATGGCATCCTCAATCCGTTCCAGCAATGTGTCTAAGGCTGTATGAGCCTGGCTTGCAAAGGAATCCCCAATCGTCTGCACAACTGTTTGTTGAGCTTGATTTAAAAGCAGGAATGAGAGGGCTACAAGGGGAAGTAAGGCAACGAGGATCATGGCAGTAATGACCCGGGCACGAAAACTCATCCGATTGCGTAAAAATCCAGTGCGGTGTGTGTTCTTCATCGCATAACTCCCCATTCAAGCATGATTGAATACTATTACGCTATATGGCAGAGATTCCCCTGCCCCCCAGATAATGTTTTTGTTTTGCCTTTATGCCAGCCATGTGGTAGTATAATTAAAGAAAACGTGGAAAGGAAAGGTGGGTATTATGAAGGCGAGAAGACATGTGCGGACCCTTTCGGGAACAGCTTTGGGGCACACCCTGAAAACCGGCGGCTGCGGCGAATGCCAGACTTCCTGCCAATCAGCGTGCAAGACTTCGTGCACAGTGGGAAATCAAGCGTGCGAGAGATAAGATAGCAGCAACCTTCGCGAATAGAAGGTTGCTCTTTTGAATTTATGGGACGGAGTGAGGGTGTTGTTGTTGGATAAGACATGCGTCCACTGCTTTGAGCAGGATGGAGAATACATAGTAGTGGATGGCAACTCAGGTGCGGTGCACCTTTTAGATGAACCAGCTTATCAAGTAGTAAAGGCAATCCTTGCTGATCCAAAGATCCAAACAAGGGAAGACGCCAGGGCCCAGGAGTGGGCAGATCCACTGCAGAGAGAGGCAGCGGAGGAAATCCTTGAGCTTGCCAAGGAAGGGCTGCTGTTTTCTGAAGACATTACAGTGGTGCCGCCCCGCCAAGAGACGGTTGTCAAGGCCCTGTGCCTGAACGTGGCTCATGACTGCAACATGCGCTGTGATTACTGTTTTGCCGGCACAGGCCACTTTGGGGGACAAAGGGAACTCATGTCCCTAGAGACGGCAAAGCAAGCGGTGGACTTCCTTATATCCGCCTCCAAGCATCGGCGCAACTGTGAGATTGACTTTTTTGGCGGGGAGCCCTTGCTCAACTGGGACGTGGTAAAGGAAACCGTGGCCTACGCCCGGGAGCGGGAGGCAGAAACAGGCAAGTCGTTCCGCTTCACCATAACCACCAACGGCATCGGCCTCACCCCTGAGATAATGGAGTATATCAATGAGAACATGTACAATGTGGTGCTGAGCATCGATGGCCGCCAAGGGGTTAACGACAGGGTGCGCCGCACCGTTTCGGGCCGAGGTTCTGCGTACGAGATCATTGTACCCAAGTACCAGAAGATGCAGCGCCTCAGGGCCGGCAAGAGCTACTATGTCCGGGGCACCTTTACCGCTTACAACCTCGATTTCGCCTCAGATGTGGAGCACCTAAGCGACCTGGGCTTCGATGAAATTTCTATGGAGCCGGTGGTCACAGAAGCAGGAGAACCCTATGGGCTCAGCGAAGAACATCTCCCGAAGATATTAGCAGAGTATGAGCGCCTTGCCAGGCTCTACCTGGAGCGGCAGGAAGAGGGCCGGGGCTTTAACTTCTTCCACTTCAATGTGGAACTCAAAAAGGGGCCTTGCCTCTATAAACGCCTCTCAGGCTGCGGAGCCGGGTTTGAGTACCTAGCCGTTTCTCCTGGAGGAGAGCTGTACCCCTGCCACCAGTTTGTGGGGAAGGAAGAGTTTAAGCTGGGCACTGTCTGGGAAGGGATCACAGATGCCGGCCTCCCCGGAATTTTTACGAACAGCCACGTCCTGAACAAGCAGGTATGCAGAACGTGCTGGGCGAAGTATTACTGCAGCGGGGGATGTCACGCAAACAACCTCTTCCACGCCGGTTCCTTCACCGAACCGTATGAAATCACATGTGCCATGGAGAAAAAGCGTCTGGAGTGTGCGTTTTTTATCCAAGCTCGTTCAGATCACAATTGACCAGAGGCACGCCGTGTGTTGTTTTTAGTATAAACAGTAATAGATACCCTTTATATTTACTTAGAATAGTGGAACGCAATGAGGGATATCCTTCACTTGGGCACTTGGGATATCCGGAGTGAGTAGTGCAACCGGCCACGGCGAGATCGCCATGGCCGGTATTTGCTTAAGAAGGGAGTTCTAGGAGTGGCACAGCGCAAGCGCCTGGGAGACATTCTTCAGGAACGGGGACTGCTGAGCAAGGAACAGCTGCGGGAAGCATTGGAGTTCCAGCGCACCACCGGGGACAAGCTGGGGGAAGCCCTGATTAAGCTGGATTTCATCTCCCCAGAGGATATTGCCGATGCCCTGAGTGAACACCTCCGCATCCCCCGAGTGGATTTTAAACGGCGCTACATAAGCAGTGATGTTGTGAAGCTGGTCCCGGAAAACGTCATCCGTGAGCAACAGGTCCTTCCGATTGAGCTAGAGGGGAACTTCTTATCTGTAGCCATGGTAGACCCCTTGAACATCATGGTCATCGATGACCTTCAGCGGATCACCGGCTACCTCATAAAGCCCATGATCGCCACCGCGGATGAAATTGAAAGCGCCTACCAGCGCTCTCTCGATGTTGCCGGCGCCGCGCAGCAGATGCTGGCCCAGTATGGGGAAGATGAAGGGGAATCGGAAGCGGAGACAGAGAAAGAAAAGGCCGAGGCCCGGTTTATCGGGAATGCCCCAGGAGTAAAGCTGGCCAACATGATCCTGGAGCAGGCGATAAAGCAAAAAGCCAGCGACGTCCACCTCGAGCCCCGGGAAGAAGACCTCAGGGTGCGCTTCCGCATTGACGGTATCATGCGAGACATTATGGCAGTTCCCAGGCACCTCAGGGCCGATGTAAACTCCCGGATCAAGATCATGGCTAACATGGACATTACCGAGAGGCGCCGCCCCCAGGATGGGCGGATGCAGATCAGGCTCGATCAGATCACCGTGGACATGCGGGTGTCCAGCCTGCCTACAGTCCACGGGGAGAAGATTGTGGTGCGGCTCCTCCAGCAGACCCAGGACCTAATGAACATTGAAGAGTTTGGCTTTGGCCCCGAGAACTTGGACAAGGTCCAGCGCATGCTCAGGCAAAGCCAAGGCCTGATTCTGGTCACGGGCCCCACGGGGAGCGGCAAGACTACCACCTTGTATGGTTTTTTGAACCAGCTCAACTCTCCCGACAAAAACATCATCACCGTTGAGGACCCGGTGGAATACCGCTTAGCTGGGATCAACCAGGTCCAAATCAACCCTAAAGTGGACCTTACCTTTGCCAACGGCCTCCGTTCGGTGCTGCGGCAAGACCCGGATATTATTATGGTGGGGGAGATCCGGGACGGCGACACAGCAGATATTGCAGTCCGGGCAGCACTCACTGGCCACTTGGTGTTATCTACGCTCCACACCAACAGCGCGGTAGCCTCCATTACCAGGCTGGTAAACATGGGTTTGGAGCCGTACTTGATTAGTTCGACGGTAATCGGGGTGATTGCCCAGCGCTTGGTGCGAACCATTTGCCCAGATTGCCGGGAAGCAGTCCCCCTCACCGATCCGGTAGTAATCCGGTTCATTAAGTCGCTGGGCATAACGCCCCCAGAGGTTGTTTACCGGGGGACGGGCTGCCCCCTCTGCGGCGATACCGGTTACCGGGGCCGCACCATGGTGGAAGAAGTGTTGCTCTTCTCGAAAGAGCTACGCCTTGCCGTTGACCGGGGAGCCCACGACGAGGAACTCAAGGAAATCGCTCTCCGAGGCGGCATGCAGACCCTGCAGATTGCGGCAGTGGACAAGCTGGCCCGAGGAATTACCACCAGCGATGAGGTCCTCCGCACAGTGTACAGCGTCGAGGATGAGGAGGAAGTTTGATGCGGGATGCAGGAAATCTGCTGCAACTGCTAGAAATTGCCATTGATCAAAACGCCTCCGACCTGCACTTAAGCCCAGGTGTCCCCCCTTTTCTCAGGATTTACGGCTCGCTGACGCCCATCAGCGGATTTGCACCGCTGCGGCCGGTCCTCATCGAAGAGCTGGCCAGGCAGATCACTGATCAAGAGCACTGGCATGTCTTTGAGGAGCAGGGGGAAGTGGACTTTTCCTATGGAGCACCGGGACTAGGCAGATTTCGCTGCAACTTGTTTCGTCAGCGAGGGTCGCCGGCTCTAGCTATGCGGGTAATCAACCGCACTATTAGGTCCATTGCAGAACTGGGCTTGCCCAACATCTTGCAGGACCTCTGTGCTAAGCGGGACGGATTGGTGCTTGTTACGGGCCCTACGGGGAGCGGAAAATCAACGACCTTGGCGTCCATGATTGATCTGATCAACCAGACCCGGCGGGGCGTGATCATCACCTTAGAGGATCCAGTGGAGTACCTCCACAGCCATAAGAACTGCATTGTGAACCAGCGGGAAGTGGGGACAGATACTTCGTCCTTTGCAAGTGGGCTGCGAGCCGCTCTTCGGGCGGACCCCGATGTGATCTTAGTAGGGGAGATGCGAGACCTAGAAACCATTGCAACCGCTCTCACCGCAGCGGAAACGGGCCACTTGGTATTATCTACGCTCCATACCCGCGGAGCAGCTAAAACAATCGACCGAATTATTGATGTGTTCCCTCCAGAAAACCAGCAGCAGATCAGGATTCAGCTGGCATCGGTGCTGGAGGCGGTGGTGTCGCAGCTGTTAGTACCCAGGAAGGATGGAAAGGGCATGGTGCCCGCAGTGGAAGTGATGCTTGGCACCCCCGCCATTCGCAACATGATCCGGGAGGCGAAAACCCACCAAATTCCTTCCATGATTGAAACAGGAACCCGTTTTGGGATGCAGGCCATGGATGCCGCATTGGATAGCCTAGCGAAGCGAGGCCTGATCGACCCAATCCATGCACTGCTCTCTGGGAACAGCTAATACGATCATAGGAAGTTGAGGGTCCCATGAAGCGATTCGCGTATCAAGTTAAAACCAGGGACGGCAGAGGTGTTAGGGGCGTTGTTGAGGTGGAGAACAGGGAACTGGCTGTAGCCCAGCTCAGGAACCAGGGCTACATCATCACCTCCCTGAAGGAAGCACCTAAGTCCACCACCTTAAGCATTTTTGAGCCCCGAGGCGCCCTCAAGGCGAAGTTCTTAGCCATCTTCTGCCGCCAATTTGCCATCATGCTGGGGACGGGGCTGTCCTTGGTGAACAGCCTGCAGCTCCTTGCGGAGCAGTCCATGGAAAAGCGCCTCAGCAAAGCTCTGGACAGCATTCGCTTAGATGTATCTAGCGGTGCGTCATTCACCAGGGCTTTGGAAAAACACAGGGGCCTGTTCCCCAACGTTTTCATCCACTTGGTGGAAGCGGGTGAAGTAGCCGGTGCCCTGCCGGAAGTCTTGGACCGGCTGGCCATCTACTACGAACGAGAAGATGAACTGCGCAAGAAGATTTCTGAAGCACTGATGTACCCGGCAATTGTAACTAGTGTTTCCGTGATAATGGTCTTTGTACTGCTCTTTTTCGTCCTTCCCATGCTAATCAGGAATTTCACCAGTTTCGGGGTGGAGCCGCCAGCCTTAACCCAAGCGGTCCTTAATGGGAGAGACTGGATGGTTGCCAACTGGTACATTGTCCTGGGGATCTTGGTGCTCGTAGGCGTACTCCTGCGGATGTACCTGCAAACGCCGACCGGCCGAGGGCAGAAGGACGCCTTGAAGCTTAAGCTCCCAGCAGTGGGAGAACTGCAGAAGATGGTAATCTTTTCCCGCTTCTGCCGGACCTTAGGGCTCCTCTTAAACAGTGGTATCTCCATGGTGCAGTCCATGAGCATCCTGGAGCGCCTAATTGACAACACCGTGGTAAGCAGGGCTCTAACCCAGGCACGCCACGGAGTGGAGCGTGGCCAGGGGATCAGTACTCCTCTGGGCAACCACCCGGTTTTTCCAAAAATGCTGGTACAGATGATCGCCATCGGCGAAGAAACTGGAAGCCTGGAGAAAGTATTAAACCAGCTTGCAGACTTCTACGATCGGGAGGTGAATTTCGCTGTTGCCAGCTTGACCAAGCTGCTTGAACCGGCCGTCATGCTCGTCTTGGCCGTCGTGGTCCTGTTCATTCTCCTGTCCGTATACTTGCCGATGATGCAAATGGTAACAAACGTGATGTAAGCAACTTGATGGGGGTGAGGCGGTGCGTACGCGCAAACGCCTGGGGGTGGATATAGGCACTACATATATTAAGTGTGTGGAAGTCACACGACGGGGCCGGAACCTAGTGGTAACCGCCATGGGTAAAACCGCGACTCCCAAAAACGCCGTGCAGAAGGGAAGCCTGGCTAATCCTCTAGCTGTGGCTGAGGCTTTGCGCGGCCTTTTGGAGGAGATGGGGGTCCTTGGCAAAACCGCTGTCCTCGGTATAACCAGCCCTGATGTGATGGTGAAAAGCCACCGCATGCCCCTGATGAAAGACAAGGAACTGGGCAAGGCATTAGAGTTCGAACTGGCGGAGCTGGTCAATTTCCCCTTCGACGATGTCCGTGAGGTCAGCTATGATTTTGCCGTGCTGAACCGCAACCTCAGCGATGTGGAGATTCTGTTCGTCGCCTGCCGGAGAGCACTCCTAGACCCATTCCTAAACTGCCTAGAAGATGTGGGGCTGGAGGTGGCTGTCATTGATCTGCAGGCGTTTAACTGGCCCCGCCTCAAGGCACAGCCCCAGAGAGTGTGCTATGTGGACGTGGGGGAAGAGCAGACTACCCTCTATGTCGAGCTCGAGCATACGTACAAAGTCTACCGCATCCTGCCCATTGGGGGCTTTCACTTCACCCAAGGAATCATGCAGGCCTTCGCCTGCGGCCCGGCTGAAGCACGGAAGCTTAAGGAGGAGCGGCACCTAGACTTCCTCCTCACCCAAGGCACCGGCCAACTGAGCACGGTGAGATCAGTCTTTGAGCAGTACATTGCAGGTATCCTCCAAACCCTAGACTTCGTCCGGGCAGAAGAACGTGCCACCCATATTCGGGAAGTGCTGGATAGCGTCTATATCCTTGGAGGTATGGCCCATCTCCAAGGCTTCCAGTCAGTCCTGAAGGAAGAGATCGACCTTGATGTTGCGGTGCTGAATCCCTTTGAAAATACTGCCACTGCCGAGGGCGTGGAGATCCCAGAGGACTTTGCGAGCTACGCCTCTGCCCTCGCCTTGGCCATAAGGGGGTTTGAGGAATGAGGATAAACCTGCTTCCTCCCGATGAGCGGCCTCTAAAGGCTTCTGCCATCCGCTGGGAGTTTGTGGTGGGAGCGGTGGGCCTCTGCCTGTTAGCTCTGACGATCGGGCTATACTTCTCAGAGCAGGCGAAGGTCAAACACCTTGATTTCCAGCTGGACCAGTGGGAGAAGTATCAGCCGGTGCTGCAGCGGCAAGCACAGGTTGTAAATGACCTCCGGGTGGAGCTGCGCAATCTGGAGGGGCAAAAATCCAAGCTGGAAGGGCTGATGGCTCCCCTCGGCCAAGTGCAGCAGATTGATGAAGCCCTCGCCCTAATAAAAGGGGAAGTCTGGGCAGAAACGGCCACTTGGACAGGTAACCGGGTACGCCTCTCGGGCTATGCTGCAAACATGACGGAACTAACATCGTTCGTGAATATTCTGGAAGCGGCAGGCCTAAAGGTAAACATCACTGCGGCACGGCCGGAAGATGCAGGCAGCTTTACCACTTTCACTCTGGAGATTGAGGGGAGGGCCGGAGATGAGCTGGGAAGATCTTAAGGAAAAACTGTCCCTAGGCATCATTATCTGTATCGCCCTGTACCTTCTTGCAGGAGTAGTAGTTGTGGGGTTCGTTTTCCCCGCACGGGACCAGGTAGCCAAGCTCCAAAGTGAGCTAGACCAAGCAAAGGTTCAAGAAACGATGCTGAACACCACCATCGCCCAACTTCCCAACCTGGAAGCACAGAAAGGGCAGCTCACGGGAAGTATCCAAGTTGTTGCGGAGCAGATTCCCACGCAATACGATCTGCCCCAGGTACTTGAGTTCCTTAGGGCAACTGCTCTCCGCTTTGATGTGGATGTGGAGAAGCTGTCCCATGAGCCTGTATCCAGAGATGGAAACAGCCAGGGCCCTTGGGTGACAGTGACCATGCTCCTGTTAGGCGATGAGGGACTGCTAAGCTACATATATGAAGTGCAGCGACTGCTCCCTTCGTTCCATGTTGAGGGGCTGACCATAGCCCGGGCAGGCCGGACGCAGTTTGGAGCAGAACTTGAGGGCAAGCTGTATCTTCGGGACTTGGGGCAGGATCTATTCTACGCATGGCAAGTGCCTGCGCCCAATGATGAGCTAGGCCCTTGGGTACCAGCTTTCTCCAGGGATGTTGTAGGCTGGCCCGCAGCGGTGATTCAGGCAATGGCAAACGGCAGCGTACAGCTTGTAGGAGTTGTTGAGAGGGAAGGGCAAAGAATTGCCTTGGTGGCCGCAGACGGCCAACGCCAGTGGTTAAGCCAGGGTGACTGGCTGGGTGACGCCCAGGTGGTACAGGTTGAACCAAAGGCCGTGACCTTAGCTCTGGGCACGACCAAGCTTAAACTTCAAATGGGGGAGTGATGTTGTATGGCAAGACGGCTGTTGGGAACTGCGTTAAGCATGCTTGTGCTCTTGTTAATTCTAACCGCCACACCAATCCTGGCAGACACACTGGTGAACATGGAGTTCAAGGAAGCACCGCTGGTTGATGTGTTTCAAATCCTTGGGGAGATCGGGGGATGGAACGTCCTAGTGGATCCCTCCGTCAAAGGCAACGTCAGCTTTGTGCTGAAAGACCTGTCGGTGGAGGAAGCCTTGGAACTGGTCACCCGCACCACAGGGTACCGCTACAAGGTTGTAGGGAATACCCTGGTTGTGGCCACGGAAGAGCGCCTGCGCACTGAGTTCAGCTCGGAG
Organism: Peptococcaceae bacterium 1109; assembly: GCA_001028815.1. GTDB lineage: Bacteria > Bacillota > Limnochordia > Darwinibacteriales > Darwinibacteriaceae > 1109. The sequence continues at coordinate 736,233 of LDJB01000001.1, read as the reverse complement.
GAGTTTGTCTTTATCGCACTCAACCACGTAGATGTGAACAGTGCGAGGGGGCTGCTCAGCATGGTCCTGCCTCGGGTCCGGATTTATGCTGATGACACCCGCCAGCTTATGGTGGTCTACGGTTCTCCAGCAGAGCTGGAAATGGCTCAGAAGGTGATCCGGGAGTATGATCACCCCGGCATGGCCGTGAAAACAGTGGCAGAGGAAGCGCCGCCCGCTAAAGAGGAGATTCCGCTGAAGAGTGAAGCTGTCCCTGTGATATACGGCGATGGTGCAGCGATCATCCGCAGCCTGGCGGTTGCTTTCCCATCCCGCACCTTCCATTGGGATGCCCAGACTCGGCGCATCATAGGACAAGCCCTAGAAGAGGAATGGGAGATCATCCGCAGCCTCATCTGGCAGCTTGACCTTCCTAACTTCCAGCTGAAAGGCGTGATGCAGGCGGGCGAAAGGTCCTTGGCTCTGGTGGAATACGGCGGCAGCACAGTACTACTGGGTGAAGGAGATGCCCTGGAAGGCTGGACCCTGACAGACATCCAGAACCGCTCAGTGAAATTCTACCAAGACGGACGTGAGTTTACCGCCGTCATGGGGAGGTAAGGCGATGCTTAGACGCCGCACACTCATATGCTTCTTCTTACTAATAAGTTCTCTAGCAGCTTTCACGGCCTTCGCTGCAGGGGATACGGTAAGCCTGTCGCTGGAGGATGCGGAGTTTGCTCAGATCTTCCAGACTCTAGGACGCCTGCAGAACCTCAACGTGGTGGTAGACCCTGCCGTTGTGGGTAGAGGAACGCTGGATCTGAAGGATGTGCCCTTTGGGGAAGCCTTAGATCTTGTGGCAGGCCTCGGGGGCTATGAGTACCGTATCCTGGGAAACACCTTGATTGTGGGGACACCTGAACGGCTGCGGTACATGGACGGCGCTGATGTGGAGACCATCCACTTCATCGAGACCGAGTATGCCAGCGCTGAAGATCTAGAGCGGGCACTTTCTTTGGTTCTTCCCAGAGAGAACATTTTCATCCAGCCCGACAGCGGCCTTGTGATCCTCATCGGGCCGCAGGAGATCATCGGAAGGGCAGAGGCGATTATTGCAGCTGTGGACAAGCCGCAGTCAAAGTCAGTTACCACTGTGCCCGTTGCCGTTCCCACAGGCGAGGTTGCCCCGGTGCCGGAAGCCCCGAGCTACCAAGTTAAGGTCTACCGTCTCAACTACGCGGATCCTGAAATGACCCGGGCTGCCCTATCCTTGATTCTTGACGACAGCAGGATGCGGATCGATCACGACAGCAAGGGAATTATTGTCAGGGCCACGGAGGCAGAGCACGGAGAAATCGCCGCCTTCCTGGCAGATTTTGATAAGCCCATCGCCCAGGTTGTGCTGGAAGTATGGGTGCAGGAGATGACTGCAGATGCGCTGCAGAACCTAGGCATCGACTTCAGGGGCGTACCAAACTTCACAGAGAGCACTGCACCAGTTTTCCTGGAGCTGGAGTGGCAAGCGTGGGACCTGATTATGGCTCTGCGGATCTTGGAGGAACAAGGAGATGCCAAGCTCTTAGCAAACCCGAAAATCACCACCATCAGCGGGCAGACTGCCAGCATATTTGTGGGAGACCGGGTGCCAATCGTGCTCACAGATGAAGAAGGCCGCAATACCTTGGAGTTCTTAGAGTCAGGCATTAACCTGAAGGTTACCCCCAGGATCTCTGATGACGAGTACGTCACCATCCTGGTAGAGCCTGAGGTGAGCACCTTCATATGGAGAGCAGATACGGCTTACCCGCAGATCCGCACTCGGGAAGCACAAACGAACGTGCGGGTGAAGAGCGGGCAGCCATTCGTCCTGGGCGGGCTTCTGCAGGAGCAAGAGAATGAGGCAATCAAGCGGATCCCATTCCTGTCCCAGCTGCCTATCTTGGGCAAGCTCTTCCAGTGGAAGGAAACTAAGCATATGCAAACAGAGATGACCATCTTCCTTATCCCTCGGATCGTAACCCACGATGAGGAGGGCGTCTCTTACACAGATTTTTTTCCCCAGGCCCAGTAACCCCTGAGGCTAAGCAGGAACAGCGCACAACAGATTTCAAACCGGGTTACTGGGTGGAAGCTCAATCTAAGCGCTTGGCAGGGGGGGTGAGTACCAGCATCAACAACGTGGAGCTTGGAGTAGGTGCGTTGTATGCTGATGAGTCGCCGGGGGTTACCGGGTACGCAGCCTATAGCGTAGGGCTCTTGCGAGGCCGGTTAGAGCTTAATTGGCAGGAGAGCACAGGCGTGAATGCCGGGCTGGCACTGGGATTTGCCGCCGAAAAGAACGGCCTCAGCTTCGAACCGTTCATCTCTTTGCCCATCACCGACAGCGAGTCCCACAGCATAGGCGTAGGGGTTAAGCTGGGATTACAGTTTGGAAAGCAAACAGAGAGAAACGAGGAGGAATAAGCAATGATGAAGAAAATCAGAAAGATGCTCAAGAGGCAAGAGGGTTTCACCCTCGTCGAGTTGATGGTAGCAGTCGTCATCCTCGGCATTCTTGCGGGGATTGGGGTGCAGCAGTACGGAAGGATCCAACGTCAGGCACAGATCGCGGCGCATAATGCCAACGTTCGTATTATCACCAACGCTGCGAACATGTACATCATGATGAATAACAAAAAACCAGAAAGCATTGAAGATCTGGCATCTCAGTTCTCACAGGATGTCCCAAAGCCCCCGCAAGGGCTGTTTCCTGAAGTCAAGGATTACACTCTGAACGTCACAGAAAATAACGATGGTATTTGGCAGATCACGGTGACTCCCGGGATCATGTCTGAGTGACATCAAGGACCAGCAATAGCTGTGATGGTGTGGCGTGATAGGGGAGGGGGCAGGATGAAACTCAGAAGCAAACGAGGCGTAGTGGCCATCGGAGAGGCCTCAATGCTTATCGTGGTCCTTCCCTCGGCTTACTAGCTATCAGTCCAATGAGCTACTGATAGCCGGTTCGCAAGCGTCTCATGCGCAAGATGGGACGGCTGGAAGAGGGTACCGCACAGCGCGGCAACATCGTAGAAGGAGGGACCACGATGCAGCTAAGAGACGAAAGAGGCATGATGGCCATCGGTGTAGCTCTCATGCTCATCGTGGTCCTCAGCCTCTTCAGTGTAGCGCTTTGGCAGTATGGCATGTTGGAGATGAGGCGTGTTCAGCGGACTGAAGAAGACACCCAGGCGTTGTTTTTGGCACGAGCCGGGGCAGAGGCAGTAATGGGCGCTTGGAAAAACCGGATGGCCGAGGCGGCCGGAGGTAAGAAGGAGTATGCCGTTCCCTTCGGCCAAATGGATCCGCTGTATTACGACTTGGACAACAAGCGGCTCACGCCGGACAAGCCTGTGAACTCTTTGGGAAAGGCTGAAGTTGTCGTTCGGCTGGAAAGGGCTACAGAGGACAGAGATGACTATGTAACGGTGATAGAGTCGACAGCAACGGTGGGCTCAACAACGCGCACCGTGAAGCTGGTGACTTATCCTCACCGGTACGGACACGATGGAACGTTGGGATGGTACTACCCATCGAATTCAGGGGGACAGACTGCGGGAGCGATACGGCTGTCAGAATACATCCCACGACCTGAAGTTGTGGTCATGAAAACGGACAATCAGACAGACGCCATCTTCCTTGGCAGTTCGGCCTTGACTACAATGGCCACCAATAATATCAAGAATTACACATGGACAGCATCGGCCTTGATCTTTGACAGCCCGTTGAGATTGATAAAGAACGCGGATGACCTGTTTGACGGTCCCAATGGCAGCGTAGATCTTACGCTTGCTGCGGAGATGGTCTACCTTAACGGTCTCGATGTCGTCAGTATCCGTAAGGGGAGTCCAGTCCTTCTTGAGTATCCCTCAAAAGACTTTAGCATCGTGCTCTCCCTTCCGTCTTTTGGAAGTGAGGCGGGTTTTTCTGGGAACGACATTAGAGACAAGGTAGACAACAGCTATAGAAACGCGGTGGTAAGCAACGCGCGCTATGGCGAAGTGTACTTCTACGGCGGGTCTGTGAGATGGGTTGAGTACGAGTACTTCAAGGACTATATCTGGATCTTCATTCCGTTTACCAATATACGGGTCAAGCAACGAACTGAGCTGAACCAGCTAAATGGGCGAGGTTTTTACTTCAGAGACGGCTGGCGCCTGATACCCACTAACATCAACGATGTCACCGGCTTTAATATTGCGAAGTATATCCAGGACTCCATGAACACCGGCTGGATCTTGCCGATTAAAGAAGAGTTCCAAACCCGCAGAGAGGATCTAGAGAACTTGCGACCATTCTACTGGGAGCGGTAGGGGGCGGGGATCATGATTAACAACCTTCCCGATGATCGAGGGTTTACCCTCATTGAAGTGCTTGTTGCTATCGTTATCATTACGACTCTCGTTGGTAGCTTCGGGCCGCTGATAGCGTCGAGTGTGAGAAGCATCCAGTGGGCCGGTTCACGCCTCAAGACCCTATACGCCATCCGTGGCAAAATGGAGGAGCGGGTCGCTAGACTAGAGGGGTCGAAAGTCCCCGTGACTGTTCGTGGACCGAGTGAAAGCAGTGGACGCAGAGAGTGGGTCATCGAGGGTGTTATGATAACCCTTGAGGCAGAGGAACCATCAGGCAAAGTCATCTTGACCTCTTTTGCAGTTGGCAGCGAGTAGCCCACACGAGGTGAGGCCAGATATGCGACATCTTAAGAAAAGCGAAGGCTTTACCATCTTGGAGCTCATTGTTACTACCGCACTGTTGGGCTTAGTTATTGTGGGCGGAATGCAGCTGTACTTCTTTGCAAGCAAAGCTTTTGTGTTGGGAAGTAACAAAGCTGATCTCCAAGCTGAAATGCACGCTGCAATGAACCGACTGACAGAAGAGGTGCGTTTGGCACACAGTCTGCAGATTGGGCCGAGCAAAGAGGACTTGATACAGATAGTCAATGGACAGGCAAGCGGCGATGTTGAGCGGTTCTATCTATACGGATCCAATGGCTCAGTTTACCTAGAAACACCCGACGGAAAAGAGCGGCCCATCCTGGTAGGAGACGTAATGGGGACCGATTACAGGATTACTTTTGCGCCGGTTTCCACTGCGGTGCCAGGTCCTGGGGACCCCTCTCAGGTGATCGGCATAACCTTGGAGTCCCTGGCCAAGGACCTGGAGTACGCTTTGAGTTCGGAAGTTCAAGTACTGAACCTTCGCGCATCTGGTATCAAGGGCGACCCGTCAGGTGGAGCCATCGTCTTCACCAAGACATTCACTGAAGAAGAGTATGAGCAGGCAAGAACTATTCGACCGGGGTGTATACTCTTCAGATACGTCTATGACCCGGCCTCATCACAGCTCTATGCATTGCGACAGTTTAGAGATAATTACCTCGCCACAAACCCGTTTGGGCGGCTGGTTATCAAGACGTATTATACTCTGTCCGACGCTGCCCTGTCCCTCTTGGAGGTTGCACCCTGGGCAGAAGTGCCGGTTACATCTGCATTCCGAGCTGTTGCTGAGTTAGTCTTGCTATTTGCGTAACTCAGGAATATCTTTGCAATTCTGGGACTACCCTAGGGTAAAAGCCCTAGGGAGTGAGCCCAGTGTTGCGGTGCAAGCGAGATCGTGGATTGCTTGTGTTGTTGGTGCTGATTGGTGTGTTGAACGTACTGGACTTTGCTGCAACAGAGCACCTCGTGGTCTATGAGGGACACTCAGAGTGGAACCCCCTGATGCGTAGGCTGGTGGGAACACCGTATTTTGCTGTCTACAAGTTACTGGCTATTCCATTAGGTTTGGTATTCATCTGGCTAGTGCGACAGCGCATCGTACCGAAGTTCATGGGAGCTATCGTCTTTACATGCGGAGTATATGCTTTAGTACTGGTTTATACCTGGGTGGTGTTCTACTACCCATGAAGACAGGTGGAAGAAGCAATGACAGAAGTCATACTCATCATTTGGCTGTTCTTGCTAGGATTGGTTTTCGGGAGTTTCTTCAATGTGGTGATCTACCGCTTACCCAGGGGAGGATCCCTGGTCAAACCTGGTTCTCACTGCACCCACTGCGGCCATCGCCTAAGGGCAGGTGAACTGATTCCAGTCTTGAGCTATCTCTGGCAGAGAGGGGCCTGCAAGGCTTGCCGGGGCAAGATCCACTGGCGGTATCCAGCAGTGGAACTCTTGACAGGTGTGGGGTTTGGGTTAATTGGGTGGACAAGCCCTCTCTGGTCAGAACTCGTAGTTGGCCTCATTCTCTTCTCGCTCCTCGTCATTCTAGCGTTCATCGACTTGGAGCATGGGGTCTTACCAAATAAGCTAACTGTTCCGGGGGTGGGAGTCGGTCTTTTCGTAGCACTTATCGGGTGGTCCATACCTTTCAAAGAAAGTGCAGGCGGTGCCATTGTTGGTTTCGTGATCATTACCCTAATCGTGCTTATCTCCCGAGGCGGCATGGGCATGGGAGATGCAAAACTGTTGGCGTTGATTGGAGCCTTTCTTGGTTGGATAGCAGTATTGTATGTGCTTTTCTGGGCATCTGTCTTGGGTAGCATTGGCGGCATCTTGTACCTTTATGTCACTAAACAAGGCCGCAATACACGCATCCCATTTGGACCAAGTCTCGCAGCTGCAGCTGTCGGCTACCTTCTTATCCTTTAGTCCTTGGCCGGTTCTATGGCCAAAAAGTGTGGCTATATGGAGGATTCTCAACTCAAAGGAGGAGGCTGAATGAAGCGCAAGCTTAGTTTGATCGTGCTACTATTGTTATCTGTCGTGTTCACTGGCTGTGACATGGTCAGCGTTGTTGGGGCGAACCCCAGCTACAGAGTAGGGGGTATTGTGACCAACGACAAAGGCGAGCCACTGCCCTTTGTAACGATCAAGATCAATCCTGGCGGGGAGACCCAAACTGACGAAGAAGGCAAGTGGGAATTCACAAAAGCCAAGAAAGGGTCTGTAGTAACGGCTGAACTACCGGGTTGGCGGTTTACTCCACAGACTAGACAAGTAGCCACCAACGGCCAGGCAATCAACTTCTCCGGTGTCAAGCCCTTTACAGTTACGGGCGTCGTGCAAGACAAGGCTGGCAACCCCATTGAGAAAGCCCAAGTTAAGTTCTACGACGCAGAAAGCAACGTACTCCTCGACACCATTCTGGTCGATGGCGAGTTCACCAAAGGCGATCTCGCTGGCGAGGTTGTGGTCGAAGTATCAAAGACTGACTACACATTCTCCCCAGATAAGTTCACCGTTGCTGGCAAGGATACAAACCTCGTATTCCAAGGGACCAAGACAAGTTATACCATCAGCGGCGTTATTCGGGATGTGTATGGTAACGCGCTAAGCGACGTTCCTGTTGAGATCACAAATGGGAGTGCACTGTGGAAGGTCCACGCCTTTACAGACTCCTCAGGCCACTTCAGTGTTTCCGGCCTCACCGGGGCACTGTTAGTCAAGCCGAACATGCCGAATTTGAAGTTCGAACCTGAGAGCGAAACCGTGGATGGTATAGACAGCATCCTGTACTTCACTGCACGGGAGCGCCTCTACACAGTCAGCGGCTGGACCCTTGATCCGAACAGCCAGCCAATTGTGGATGCGTATGTTACGTTCGAAGGCGATGAAATCGGCAAGAAGACCCTGCGTACCGATGAAGATGGCTGGTTCAGCCTGGGCGATCTCACAGGCGATGTGGAAGTCACCGTGGCCAAGCCCGGCTGGACGTTCACTCCATCCACCGAACTGGTGATGGGAACCAGCAACTCACTCCTCTTTACCGGACGCGAGGATTCCTACACAGTTGATGGCCTAACGCTCGATTCTGCGCACAACGCCATTCCGAACGTAGCGATTATCATTGCTACCGAGGATGGAAGCTGGCACACAACGATTTTCTCCGATGAAGAAGGCTATTTCAAGCAGTCTGGGCTGAGCGGGAAGCTCACTTTCACGCCCTCCAAGGATGGCTGGGAGTTTAGGCCAGACGCAGAGACCGTTGATAGCATCAGCAGTTCGCTCCGGTTCGTGGGCTACGAAACCCATTACACCGTAAGCGGCCGGACCGTTGACCTGAACAACGATCCAATAGCCAACGTAGCCATCACCTTTACGGACGAGAATGGCAAGAAGATTACCACGTTCTCTGATGCTCAAGGCTTCTACACACAGGCTGGCCTGAGTGGAATCTACACTGTGAGCGCTGCCAAGGAGAACTACAGCTTCGAGCCAGCAAACGAAACCGTAGATGGTCCTAATGAGTCCCTAGTGTTCCACGGACGGGAGATCATCTACACCGTCAATGGTTCCACCCTTGATCCTGATGGTCAACCCATCGCAGGCGTGAAGATCACCTTCAAGACCGAAGACGAAAGCTGGATCAACGACATTTTCAGTGATGAGAAGGGCAACTTCGAGCTGGGGAACCTGACTGGAAAGGTGATCATCACTGCATCCAAGGCAAACTGGAAGTTCGAACCTGAGGAAAGGACTGTGGATGGTGTAAGTACTTCCATCGGATTCACCGGTACCCAACTGCTTTACACCGTTAGCGGCCAGACAGTTGACAAGGATAGTCAACCGGTAGCTGGAGTACGGGTAACGTTCACCATCCAAACTGAAGATGGCCCACAGAATGTCACCGTCATCTCAGCGGAAGACGGCACGTTCACGAGGGACGGCCTGTCGGGATCGGTTACCGTCAAGGCAGAAAAGGACGGCTGGCGCTTTGCGCCTGAAGAAGAGGTTGTCTACCGGGCTAACCCGTCGCTGGTCTTCACCGGCGAGGAGACCACCTACGCTGTAGAAGGCTGGACCCTTGATGGGGACGGCAATCCCATCCCAGGCGTGAAGATCACCTTCAGGACAGAAGATAAGAGCTGGGCCAAGGATATTCAAAGCGATGACAGCGGCTACTTCCGGCTGGAAGGACTCAGTGGTAGACTCGTTATCTTCGCTGAGAAGCCAAACTGGGAGTTCAAACCATTAAGCAGAACAGTGGATGGTGCGAGCACTTCAGTAGAGTTCCGTGGCACAGAACTGTACTACACAGTGACCGGCCAGGTACTGGACGAAGATGAGAATCCTGTTCAGAACGCGGTCATAACTGCTCTTGATGGTGCGACGGTAATTGCACGCACCGTATCAGACAGCGCCGGCTTGTTTACATTCCCCGGCTTGGAAGGGGAAGTGACCATCGTCGCCAGAAAAGATGGGTTTAACTTCTCCCCGGCAGATGGCTACACCGTCACTGGCAAAGACGAGCTGCTGTTTAGAGCTTACAAGATAGTTACCCCGTATACCGTGAGCGGTGTGGTCACATCTAACCACGACCACCAAGGCATGGAAGGTGTGCTCATCACTTTCGAAAAGGACGGCGAAGTAATCGGCTCGTTGTCCACTAACGAGAATGGGTTCTACCTGCTAACTGACCTCACTGGCAAAGTAACAGTCAAGGCGGAGCTCGATGGCTGGACCTTTAACCCCGCTGAAATCGTGGTGGATGGCGATAACGAAGCTGTCAATTTCAAAGGGTCGGAGATTAAGGAGAGTTACAGTGTATCGGGACAAATTCAGTACGACGACCTTGCCCCGGTGCCTGGTGTGGTAGTATCTGCTGAGTTCGACGGCGTCCGTCTGTTCACCACGACGGACGCCGAGGGCAGGTATTACTTCAGTGGATTGCTGGGTACGGTCACCATTACCCCAGAGAAAGACGAACACGCTTTCAACCCAGTTAGTCAAGAAGTCCAGGGCCCCGCGGACAACGTCAACTTCATGACGGTCCGCCCTACGCCCCATCCCTACGCAGTAGGCGGTTGGGTACAGGACCAGGACGGAGCGGGCCTAGATGATGTTCTCATAACCTTCACCCAGGACGGACAGGTCGTAGCTACAACCTACAGCCTGGAAGGGGCATTTGAGAAATCTGGGCTCCTTGGGGAGTACTACGTCTCGGCCCAGAAGGAAGGCTGGCTGTTCTACCCCGAGTCCATTCGGGTAACTGGCGAAGACTACGAGCTTCTTTTCTACGGTGCAAAGGTCGTTGAGACCTACAGCGCAGGGGGCGTAGTCACCGATGAAGATGGAGCCCCAGTGCCAGGCGTAGTTATCACTGCTGCCCTGGAAGGCGGAGCCCCCATCGGGTACGCCACAACAAACAGCAGCGGTGCCTGGTCCTTCAGCGGGTTGGCTGGTAAAGTCATCTTCACCCCCGCAAAGGGTGACTACGGGTTCAATCCCGGTTCCCAAGAAACAGAGGGGCCCAGGGATAACGTAGACTTCATCGCCATAGCACCCGCGCCAGTGCCGTACACAGTAAGCGGCTGGGTGCAGGAAATTGATGGCGCCGGCCTGGATGATATCCTCATCACCTTCAGCCAGGACGGACAGGCCGTAGCTACAACCTACAGCCTGGAAGGGGCATTTGAGAAATCTGGGCTCCTTGGGGAGTACTACGTCTCCGCCCAGAAGGAAGGCTGGCTGTTCTACCCCGAGTCCATCCGGGTCACTGGTGAAGACAACGATCTCCTCTTCTACGGAGCACCCATAACTGAGACCTATCGTGTTTCAGGCCGGATAACCGATGAGGATGGGATGCCCGTAACAGCGGTTGTGGTGATTGCCGACTTTGGCGACGGCGTTCAAATAGCCACGACAACGAACAGCAACGGCGAATGGTACTTCGACAATCTAAGCGCCAGTGTGACCGTTATCCCCCGAAAGGACGGCTATACCTTTGACCCCCTTAACCAGGTAGTCGAGACCTCCCGGGACAATGTGGATTTCGCTGCCAAGAAAGATGAGCCAGAGCCCACCCGCTACCGGGTCGAGGGCCAAGTCCTGGACCACAACGGTGATGCGGTGACAAATGTTCTCATCGTCTTCAAGCAAGGCGGCGAGACGGTGGCCACAACCTATGCCATCGAGGGTTTCTTTGAGAAGACAGGGCTGGTTGGAGAATACTACATTTCAGCTCAGAAGGACGGATGGGTGTTCGAGCCAGCCTCTATCCGGGTAACAGGGGTCGATCGTGGGCTCGTGTTCTACGGTGTGGAGATCTCTCAGAGTTACAGCGCTTCTGGCCGAATCACCGATGAGAACTCCATTCCAGTCTCAGCAGTTCTGGTCACCGCTGAGCTTGAGAACGGATCCACTCGCTCCACAACCACCGATGCTAACGGCAGGTGGGCCTTTGCAAACTTGGCTGGGGAAGTGACGATTACACCGTCAAAGACCGGTTACTCGTTTACCCCTGACTACCAGATCATCGATGATGAAACAGTAAACGCTGACTTCTTAGCCATTCCCGACACCTTCGGGGTAAGCGGAAGGGTAGAGGACGAGCAAGGCAATCCAATACCCATGGCTTCTATTCGTGCCTTGGTAGGCAGTGACCAAATCGCGGCCACTGCCTCTGACAGCACCGGTGCCTTCTCCCTCGATGGGTTTGAGGGTACCGTCGTGATCCAGGTCCAGAAGGACGGGTTTGACTTCGAGCAAGACAGCTACACCGTAAGCGGGCCAAGCATCCTTACCTTTACAGGGAGCAGGCAAGTTGAAACGTATTCCATCACGGCCTCAGCACAGTCATCTCTTGATGACTCGGGGCAGGCTGGCGTTCGCATCATCTTCCGGCGGCAGCGCAACGGCGATGTAGTTGCCGTAGAGACCACCGATGGAGATGGCATGTACACCAACCCGAACACCACGGGAACGTACTACGTATCTGCAGAAAAGGAAGGCTGGTTGTTCAGCCCAGAAGTGATCCAAGTAGATAGCGAGCACCCCACCGCGAATTTCTTCGGGGCACCGCTTGCACAAACCTTCGACGTATCAGGCATAGTGCTCGATACCAATGGACAGCGGGCGCCGGCAGTGGTTATCGTTGCTGAGCTAGTGGAGAACCGTTCTATAAGCATGCACGCGATGACCAATGAGAACGGCGAATGGTATTTCACAGGCTTAGCAGGGGAGTGGGAGTTCATTCCCCTAAACGATGGGCGGTTCGACAGTTTCCAACCTTCCAGCCACCTGGCAGACAGTGCCAGAAACAACCTGGATTTCCAGGCCATCCCTAGCCCTGCGGGCCCCGGTGCTGCAGAACCATACATGGTCGAGGGGTACGTCCTAGATGAGGATGGCTATGGCATCGTCGGTGCGATGGTAGCTGCATTGGTGGACGCTCTCGAACCTCTGGCGATGACGTGGTCAGGCCCTGGTGGTTATTTCTCCCTCGATGGCCTGGAAGGAGAAGTCTTTGTCTATGTGAGCAAACCTGGCTATGACTCCTTCGATCCGATGGCCATCGCCGTGAGCCGCCCCGCGAGCCTCGTCTTCATGGGCTTCCAGGAGGATTACGATGTGAGCGGATCTGTGACAGACGTTGAAGGCGATCCCATTCCCAACGTGGTCATAACGTTCACCAAGGACGGGAAGCAAGTCGCTACGGCCGTGACAGGCCCTGATGGGTCCTTCACCTACAGCGGGCTCAAGGGTGAGTATGAAGTTACCGCCCAACGGGCTGGCTGGCTGTTCCACCCAGATCCCATGACCGTAACAGGTTCGAACAGCGAAGTAAACTTCTTCGGCACGCCAGTCTTGGAAACGTACAGTGCATCAGGGAGGATCCACGACACATGGGGCTATGGAATCGAGGCGGTCACAGTGGTCCTAACCCTGCATGACATGGGGGGCGTGACACTTGTCACAACCACCAACGGCAACGGTGAATGGTCCTTCTCCGGGTTGAGAGGCAAGGTTACCGTTGAGCCACAGGGCCCGCACTCCTTTAACCCTGCAGTTCAGCAAATAGAGGGGCCAATGACCAACCTGAACTTCACAGCATTCTAACAGGCGTATACCGCTTGACCATCACACTCTAAGGGGACCCACTGCGGGTCCCCTTTTCATTTCCGCCAGTGCTCCCGTTTCCTCTCCTGGGATAGGCGCATACCATGCGTAAACCCAAGGAGAGGAGGAAAACCACATGGTAGATAAGAGGAAGATGTTCCTTTCCAGAGAGGCGCTCCAGCGTACCCGGGGAACGTGCGCACCTGCCGCTGAAGAGTTCCTCCAGAAAGAGCGCCTCCTGCCCAACGTCTTAGGCCTTGGCGCTGGAGTAAAGTGGAAGGGCGGAGAGCCCACCGGTGAGGAAGCTCTGGTGATCCTGGTGAGCAAGAAAGTGCCACAGGAACACCTGACCACGGGGGAGCGGATCCCACCCATGCTTTTCGGTGTCCAAACCGATGTGCTGCAGATAGGATTTCCAGAGATCCAGAGAGTAGCTGTTGCCTATCCTGGGTTAAGGGAGAGGATACGCCCAGCAGTGGGAGGAGTGAGCATCGGGCATCCGCAGGTCACCGCAGGCACGCTGGGAGTCCCCGTATCCGACCGGAGCTGTGTGCCGCACCGCTTCTATGTGCTCAGTAACAACCACATCCTAGCCGCAAGCAACCAGGCCCGAACTGGCGACCCTATTCTCCAACCGGCTCCCGTGGACGGCGGGCGTATCCCAAGGGACACACTGGCCCATCTATCCCGCTTTGTTCCTGTGGAAATCGAGCCCCCCATTGACCGGGACAACCACCGCAATCTCGTCGATGCGGCCCTGGCTGAGGCAGATCCACTAGATCTATCCCCTGAAATTGCCCAGATCGGTTTTCTCACTGGCTTTCTCAATGCTCACGAGGTTAACGTGGGGATGGAAGTCCGCAAAACAGGCCGCACCACAGGCTATACAACAGGAAGGGTGACGGTAGTGGGTGCTACTGTGGACGTAGGCTACGGCGGGGGAACGATAGCCCGCTTCACCGATCAGATAGTGACCACCCCCATGTCCGAAGGGGGCGACTCCGGCTCGGTGATCGTTACCTTTGATAACCTCGCTGTGGGCCTACTTTTCGCGGGATCACCCTTTGCTAGTATCGCCAATCAGATGGAACACGTCCAGAGGCTTCTCGGCATTGAGGTGGCGCCTCGTTAGAAACTCTTATCCCTTCCTGCAATGCACACCTTGTCGGTAACAGAATACTATACAGAGTAACAGGAAGGGGGAGTCCTATTGACGAGGAAATCATGGATAGCGTTAATCCTGGCTGTGGCAGTAGTGGGAGTTCTCTTGGGTAGTTCAGCTTCTGGCCAAGAACTGAAGACAGTGCGCCTTTCTGAGGTGGTGCGCTCCGTATTCTACTCGCCCCAGTATGTAGCCTTAGAACTGGGGTTTTTCGAGGAAGAAGGCCTGGAAATCGACTTAAGCACGGCGTGGGGCGCAGATAAGGGCGCAGCAGCCTTAATATCTGGCTCAGTGGATGTGGGCTTCTTCGGGCCTGAAGCAGCCATTTATATCTACCAACAAGGCGCTGTGGATCACATCGTGGGGTTTGCCCAGCTCACTGCAAGAGATGGTTCCTTCTTTATGGCTCGGGATCCAGAAGAAGAGTTCCAGTGGGATAACGTCCGAGGCAAGACCATCGTTGGCGCACGCATCGGCGGCGTGCCTCAGATGGTGCTAGAGTGGGTCCTCAAAAGCCACGGCATCCGGCCCTTTGAAGATGTGGAGATTATAACCAGCCTTGCCTTTGAAGCTGCTGTGGGCGCCTTTGAATCAGGCCTTGGGGACTACATCGCCCAGTTTGAGCCTGCACTTAGTGAAATCGAAGCTCGGGGAAGGGGGAAAATTGTGGCCTCCCTCGGTGCTGAGGCAGGCCCCATCACGTACACTGTCTACCACGCAAAGAAGAGCCGTTTGGAAGAAGAGCCAGAACTCTTTGTCCGCTTCACCCGGGCCATTTACCGGGGCCAGCAGTGGGTGGCAGAGCACACCGCAGAGGAAGTAGCAGCGGTTGTCAGCCCGTACTTCCCCTTGATTGACCATGACATCCTTGTGAAGAGCATCAGGCGCTACCAGGAGATCAATGCGTGGCCCACCACCCCCGTGCTTTCTGAAGGCGAGTTCATGCACTTGCAGGAGGTCATGCTGGAAGCTGGCGAACTGGAAAAGACAGTTCCATTCAGCGTTCTCATGAACACGGATATCGCCCGCACAGTGGTGAGTGAGTAGCCAGGAAGCCCCGCTCAGCGGGGCTTCCGCACAGCAGGGGGGAGAGTTATGGCTGTAGTTGAACTGAAAAACGTGGGGCTGAAATACCACACCCTAGAAGGGGAAATCACCGCCCTGGAAAACATCAACCTCACCGTTGAGCCTGAGGAGTTTGTGAGCATCGTTGGGCAGAGCGGCTGCGGCAAAAGCACCCTCTTAAGTATCATCGCGGGCCTGTTAAAGCCCACCACAGGCGAGGTACTGATCGGGGGAGAGCCCGTGACAGGGCCCAACTCTAAGGTTGGCTACATGCTCCAGCAAGACTATCTTTACGAATGGCGCACCATCCTGGACAATGCCCTCCTGGGGCTGGAAATAAAGGGGAGCAAGACCCCTGAGGCGGTGGCCGAAGTGAAGCAGATGCTAAAAGACTATGGGCTCGGAGGGTTTGAACATCACTACCCTTACCAGCTAAGCGGGGGCATGCGTCAGCGGGTGGCTCTGATCCGCACCTTAGCCATTCAACCCAAGGTGCTCCTCCTTGATGAACCCTTTTCCGCCCTAGACTACCAAAACAGGCTGGCGGTGGGGGAGGAAGTGGTGCGCATCCTCAGAGAGCGGCGGAAGACTGTCATCATGGTGACACACGATATCCCTGAAGCGGTGAGTATGGCCAACCGCGTGATCGTAATGAGCCCCCGGCCGGGGACAATCCAAAGCGAACATCGCATCAGCATGTGCGACGCAGGGCTTACCCCGCTCCAGACCAGGGAGCACCCTGCCTTCCGTAAATATTTCACCGCCATCTGGAAGGAGCTGAACGTCAGTGCTTAACCAGTACTCCCCTGAACACCTCGCCTACATCCAGCGCATTAAGAGGCGGCAGCACATCATCCGAGCCACCCAGATCCTCCTCTTGGTGGGACTCTTTGCCCTCTGGGAAGTTGCAGCGCGGCTTGGATGGATCAACGCCTTCATCTTTTCCCATCCGTCGAAAATCTGGAACGCCGCGCTTCGCCTTGCATCCCAGGGGGAGCTTTGGAAGCACTTGGGCTGGACCGTTGGGGAAACAGCCATCGGCTTTACTGCCGGCACATTCCTAGGCATCGTTATCGCGATTTTACTCTGGTGGTCAGATTTCTTCTCCCGGGTGCTGGACCCTTATATCGTAGTGCTGGAGAGCATTCCTAAAGTGGCTCTTGGGCCCATCTTCGTGGTATGGCTGGGGACCACCGTCACAGCAGTGATCGCCATGGCCATTGCGGTGTCCGTCATTGTGACCATCATGATGATGCACACCGGCTTTAAGGAAGTGGATCCCAATAAGATCAAACTGGCCCGTACCTTTGGCGCCACCAAGTTCCAGATCCTCACCAAAGTGATTATTCCCGCGAGCGTTCCCACCATGATCGGGGCACTAAAGGTAAACGTAGGCCTTTCCTTAGTAGGAATCATTGTGGGCGAGTTCTTGGCATCCAAGGCTGGATTAGGGTATCTCATCATCTACGGCGGCCAGGTGTTCAACATGTCCCTGGTCATGGCCAGCATTCTGCTTTTGGCCGTGGTGTCAATTATTCTTTATTTTCTCGTGGCAAAACTTGAAGAAAGAATCGTCCGGGGAAGAGATTATTGAAGGAAACTGCTGCTAATTCCAGAATGATACACTTGATCAGTACAGTTAGGTGGGTGAATTGCATGATTCGAGTAGGAGTGATTGGTTACGGAACAATGGGCCAGCTGCACAGCGCCAACCTCAAGAAGCTGCCAGGGGTGGAACTGGCCGCGGTGGCAGATTTGGATGCAGAGCGGCGCCGGCAAGCTGAAGCAGCCCTAGGAGTAAAGACGTACGAGCAGGGGGAGGAGCTGATCAGCGACCCCCATATCGATTTAGTGGCCATTGCAGTACCCACTGATGGCCATGGAGCGCTGCTAAAACGTGCAGTAGAACTGGACAAGCACGTTTTCTGTGAAAAACCCTTAGTACGCACCAAAGCTGAATGCCGCATGGTAGAAAAGCTCGCGGCCAAATCCACAAAGAAGATCGGGGTAGGCCATGTAGTGCGGTTTTCCCCTGAGTACGCTGCGGCCCGGGAAAAGGTCCTTGCCGGAAGCATCGGGCGCCCCGCGGTAGCCAGGACTTTCCGAGGCGGATCAATGTTCCCCTTGGGCTGGCAGGACTGGTACGCGGACTTTGACCGAAGCGGGGGCGTCATTTTAGATCTTGCCATCCACGACATCGACTATCTCCGCTGGTGCTTCGGGGAAGTTACCCGTGTGTACGCTAAGTCCACCAAAGGGCTCACCGACGAACGCATGGAGCACGCCTTTGTGATCTTGCGCTTTGAGAACGGCGTCATCGCCCATGTGGAAGGAAACTGGGCCAACTACCAAGGCCAGTTTTATACCACGCTGGAGATGGCAGGGAGCAAAGGCATTGTGAGCTTTGATACCCGCCACACCGCGCCTATCCTATACACCAAGGCGGGGGCACAAGGGGAGCAGGCAAACGTTACCCTTCCAGAAAGCCCAGCCCTAGTGAGCCCCTATGAAGCGGAAATCGCAGACATGATCGCCGCCATTCAAGAAGGCCGAGATCCCAAGGTGACCCTAAAGGATGCCCTGGCAACCACCAGAGTTGCCCTAGCGGCATTGGAGTCACTGGAAACAGGCCAAGCGGTTAATTTGTAAGGAGGGATAATCATGGTTCGCATCGGTATAATCAGCCTTGCCCATATGCACGCCTATTCCTATGCTTCCGCCGTAAACAGGCTTCCCAATGCGAGGCTTGTAGGCATTTACGATGAGAATCCTGAGCGGGGGAAAAAGGGAGCCGCGCAGTTTGAGACACAGTTCTTTCAAGACCCTGAAGAACTTTTGGAGAACGTCGATGCAGTCATAATTTGCTCGGAAAACAGCTTCCACAGGAAGTGGACAGAGCTTGCGGCAAAGCACGGGAAAGATATTCTCTGCGAGAAGCCCATTGCCACCACTGTGGAAGATGCCCAGGCGATGATCAAGGCCTGCGAAGAGGCGCAGGTCCGCCTGCAGATCGCCTTCCCAGTGCGGTTCAGCACCCCCATCATGCGGGTTAAGGCCATGCTCGATGAAGGGGCTATTGGGGAGCTTTTAGCCGTCCGGGGCACCAATCGGGGCCAAATGCCCGGTGGGTGGTTTATCGATAAAGAGCTCGCAGGGGGCGGCGCTGTCTTAGACCACACCGTGCACGTGGTGGACGTTGTGCGCTGGTTTACCGGTAAGGAAGTGGTCTCTGTGTACGCGGAAGTGGACACCTTGCTCCACGACGTTGATATCGATGACTGCGGCATGCTCTGCCTTGAGCTGGAAGGGGGCATCCCCTTTACCCAAGATCCAAGCTGGTCCCGGCCGAAGTCTTTCCACACCTGGGGCGATGTGACCTTGGAGCTTGTAGGGACTAAGGGTACCATCTACGTGGACGCCATGGCCCAATCTCTCACAGCGTATCACGATGGAGCAGGGAAGATGGTGACCCAGCCCTATACTGAAGATATGGATCTTGCGCTTATCGCAGACTTTGTGGATATGGTGGAAACAGGGCGCAGCCCAAGTATTACTGGCTTTGACGGGCTCCAGGCCATGGCTGTTGGCCTAGCAGCATACGAATCTGCCAAGCGCGGCCAGCCGGTTCTTCTCCGGTAACCACCTGGTTTGAGGATTGGAGTGATTCCCCATCGGTTCGTTCTACCGCCTCCGCAGTTTTCTGCGGGATAACAGGCTCACCTACAGCTTAGGAATTGCTGCTCTGCTGGCCGTGAATATCGGCCAGCTCTTTATCCCTCGCCTGTTGGGGATTATGACAGACAAAATCTCTGAGGAAGGGCTCCAACACAGGGACTTCCTGCCCTACCTGGGCATCCTGGTTGGTTTGTCCCTCCTCATCGCGGCCTTCCGCTATTTATGGCGCATCTTTGTGATGGGCAACGCACGCCGCCTCGAGTACAGCCTGCGGAGGATGCTCTTTGGGCACCTGCAAGACCTGTCCCCGGAGTTCTTTACCTCCCACAAGACGGGGGACCTTATGGCCCACGCAACCAACGATATCCGCGCGGTGCGCATGGCCTTAGGCAACGGGATTGTCATGACTGTGGATGCGGTGTTCCTAACCACAGCGATTCTCATCATGATGGTGCGCACCATCAGTTGGAAGCTTACCCTCATGGCTCTTTTGCCTCTGCCCTTAATGCTCGCAGTGGTAGTGGGGTTTGGCCGGGTAATCCACACCCGGTTTAAGGCGGTGCAGGAAGCCTTTGCCGCGCTCACGGACCGCACCCAAGAGAACTTCGCGGGCATCCGGGTGGTGAAAGGCTTCGCCCAAGAAGAGGCGGAGCTTACACGCTTTGCGGAAGTAAACGAGCAGAACGTAGCCATGAACATGCGCCTAGTGCGCATCTGGGGCCTGTTTTGGCCCCTTGTTAGTTACCTCGCCGGGCTGAGCTTTACCATCGTACTTGGTTACGGCGGTATGATGGTGATCAACGGGGCCATCAGCCTCGGGGATTTTGTGGCCTTTAACTCCTACCTAGGTATGCTCACCTGGCCCATCTTAGCAATCGGCTGGGTAATGAACATCATTCAGCGTGGCAGGGCTTCTATGGATCGCATCAATTCGATCCTGGACGAAGTCCCCGCTGTGCAAGACGAGCCAGCCCTGGCGGAGCTTAAGCGCCTTTCCGGGGAGATTACGATCAAGGATCTGACATTCACCTATCCTGGGGCGCCGAGCCCTGCCCTGGAAGGGATTAACTTGCAGATTGCCCCAGGGGAGACAGTGGGCATTTTGGGAAGGACAGGCTCAGGGAAGACAACCCTCCTAAATCTGCTTTTGCGCCTGTACAACCCGCCCTACGGCACCATTACTTTAGACGGGCACGACATCCGCAGGATTCCCTTAGAACTACTCCGGACTAGCATCGGCTACGTCCCTCAGGACAACTTCCTCTTTTCCACAAGCATCAAAGAGAACGTGGATTTCGCTGCCACAGATGCTTCGCTGGACGATGTAGTGAAGTTCACTGAGCTCGCTGAGGTTTACCGGGACATTAAAGACTTCCCTAGCCAATTTGATACCATGGTTGGGGAGCGGGGCGTGACCCTCTCTGGCGGCCAAAAGCAGCGCATCGCCATCGCCCGGGCCCTCATCAAGGACCCGCAGGTGCTTATCTTGGATGACAGCCTCTCCGCGGTGGATACGGAAACGGAGGAAGCCATCCTTCAAAACCTGAAGGGAGTCTTTGATGGGCGCACCGTGATATTGGTCTCCCACCGGATTTCAACCCTCCAGGGGGCAGATAGGATCGTGGTCTTAGATCAAGGCCGAATTGTGCAAATGGGCACCCACGATGAGCTGGTACAGCAGCCTGGATTGTATCAAGAGATTTACCAAAGGCAGCTCTTAGAAAAAGAAATTGAGAGCGTAGGCTGAAGAGGGGAGTGACAAGATGGACTACCTACACGAAGAACAAGACCTCGGTAAAGTCTACGATGCCCGGTTGATGAAGCGCCTCTTGGCTTACACCCGCCCCTACCGGAAGCTCATCGCGTTGTGTGTCGTGCTGCTCTTGGCCATCGCGGTGATTGACCTAGCCCGCCCTTACCTCATTAAAGTGGCCATCGACAACCACATCTTAGGGTTCGGGCAGAGGGCGCAAGAGGGAGGGGAGCTGAGTGCAGAGCAACTCCAAGCCCTCCGTGACCAGGATATTGGGGCCATCATCCGCTTGGGGTGGATTCTGTTTGCCATAATGACGGCAGGTTTTGTCCTAAACTACGTCCAAGTTTACCTTTTGCAGTTCACAGGCCAGCGGATCGTCTACGACATCCGCCAGCACATCTTCGCCCATATGCAAGGCTTGGCCTTAGCCTTTTTTGACGGCAATCCAGTGGGGCGGTTGGTGACCCGGGTGACCAACGACACGGAAAATCTCTTGGAGATGTACACCGCAGTGCTGGTAAACCTCTTTAAGGACATTTTCATGTTGGTGGGCATCGTGGTTGTCATGTTCCGCATGAATGCCCGCCTTGCTTGGGTCGTCTTGAGCGTGATGCCAGTGATCATTGTGGTCACGGTAGTGTTCCGCATTAAGGCCCGTCAAGCATACCGGGACGTCCGCACCAAGCTCGCGAAAATCAATGCGTTTATCGCGGAAAACATCTCCGGCATGCGCTTGGTACAGATCTTCCGCCAAGAACGGCGCAAGCTTCAGGAATTTGACGATGTGAACACCGAACACCTCCAAGCAAGCATGCGAGAGATGAAGGTGTACGCAGTGTTCCGTCCTGCCATGGAGCTCATCGGCTCTCTGGCTATGGCCCTTCTCATCTGGGTTGGGGCAGGGGATGTGATCCGCGGCATCACAGAGTTTGGCACCTTGTTTGCCATGATCAACTATTTGGAGATGTTCTTCCGGCCCATCAACGACCTTACGGAGAAGTATAATATCATGCAGTCTGCCATGGCTTCTGCTGAGCGCATCTTCCAGATCCTCGACACCGAACCAGGGATCAAGGAACCAGACGTGGCTCAAAGGATCCCTAGAGTTACGGGGCGCATCGAGTTTAAGAACGTCTGGTTTGCCTACGTTGGAGAAGAGTGGGTGCTTCAAGACATCTCCTTTGTGATTGAACCGGGAGAAACCGCGGCCTTTGTGGGCGCGACAGGGGCGGGGAAATCTACGATCATGAACCTCATCACCCGCTTTTACGATGTGCAGCGGGGGCAGATTCTCCTCGATGGAGTGGACATCCGGGAAATCCCCAAGGCCGAACTGCGCCGGAACATCGGCCTGGTGATGCAAGATGTGTTCCTGTTTTCAGGCACCATTCGGGACAACATCCGACTGGGCAACAAGGGCATCACCGACGAGCGGATTGAGGAGATCGCGCGCTACGTTAATGCCCATCACTTTATTGAGCAGCTCCCGGGTAAATACGATGAGCCTGTGATGGAGAGGGGGGCCACCCTATCCGCGGGGCAGAGGCAGCTCTTAGCCTTCGCGCGGGCCCTAGCCTTTGACCCGGCCGTACTTATCCTTGATGAGGCCACTGCCAACATCGATACCGAAACGGAGCAGCTTATTCAGGAAGCTCTGCCCAGGCTCCTTGCGGGACGCACCAGCATCGTAGTGGCACACCGCTTATCTACCATTCAACACGCAGACAAGATCATCGTGCTCCATAAAGGGCGGATCCGGGAGATGGGTACCCATCAAGCACTCCTGGCCCAGCGGGGGCTGTACTACAACCTCTTCCTCTTGCAGTATAAAGAGGATTTTCACGATGTACCCACAAGCTCCTAAAAATGGAATAGTTTGTCCCATCTAGTGCATACTTCACACCGGGAGGTGTTTGAAGTGCTGCACGGGCGCTACAGCCTATTCGAGGTAGTAGGCCAGGGACGAAGCGGAGTGGTAAGAAGGGGATACGACCACGTCTTAAAGCGAGAGGTTGCAGTAAAAACAATGGCAGACTCACCCTATGCCCGCTGGGAAGTACAGCTTCTAGGGCAGCTTGGGCACGCCCACATTGCGGAGTTTTACGATGCCATAATTGAAAAAGGCAAGCTCCACCTTATTATGGAGCTCTGCCCTGGGGGGACAGTGCGCCAGAAAAGGCTGACCTTGCCAGAGTTGATTCACATCGGCATCCAAGGGGGAGAGGCCTTAAGGCACCTCCATGCAACGGGGTTTGTCCACTGTGACGTGAAGCCCTCCCACTTGGCCATTTCCGGGGACGGCAGGGTCAAACTAGTTGACTTCGGCACCGCCGCGGCCCTGGGAGAGCCAGCTCTTGGGGGGACTGCCAGGTACATGGCGCCGGAGCTGAAAGAGGCCCCTGCAGCCCATCCTCGCCTGGACGTATACGGGCTGGGGAAAACCTTGCTGACCTTGGCTAAGGAAAACCGCCTTTCACTGCCCAAGCGGCTGAAAGCAGCCTTAAGGCGCGCCTGTTCACCCCGGCCGGAAGAACGCTGGCAGGCCATGGCTGCTTTCCTGGAGGAACTCAAAGCCTGCGCCACGCTGGAAGAACAGCCAAGCAAGCCATCCCTGAGCTACTTGCGGGGAGGAGCAGCTGCCCTTTCCACCCTGGGGATCCTGACCCTTGGGGTGACCCCTGGGATGTACCCAGAGGTGTTCACCCTCCTCCTCGGGCCGGGCATTGTGGGTTTTAGCGCTCTCTATTCGCCTTTCGCGGCAGCGGTGGCCTTGGCAGTGGTCGTCCTGCCTTGCGTAATCGTTACTTAGCCCTTTCGAAGGTAATGTCTAGAACGTTGCCCCATTTATCCAGAGTTGTCTTCATCTGCTGTTTGAAATCGCCCAAGCTCATGATCTGTGATATACTAGCCATGTTGGTAAACATTTCATAGACTGCGAGGGCGTCTTCATAGGACTGTTGGAGTTTGGCAAGGGCTTCCCGGAGCTTGGCGTTTTCGGCCTTGAGGCCTGCTACTTCCTGCTCTAGCTCCGTGGCAGCATCTTTGTTGGTGACGGCCGCTTCATAGGCTTTAACAAGGGCTCCAAGGCCCTTCAACATGCTGGATACGCTGGGCTCAGCCACAGCTTTTTCCAGTAGCTGGATGCGCTGATCAACTTGTTGGATGTATTCGGGCAATCCCTGGAAGGCCGCGATGAGATCTGGGTCAAGCCTAAGTTCCCGGCTCTTTGCCGGGGGGCTGGGCTTGGGTGCAGGCGGCTCTTCCCGTTCTTTCCGAAGGACGTTATAATACAGCATGCCCACAGCCGCTTCGGAACGGTGGGGCAGTATTTTTGCCACCTGCCGGAAAGCTTCAGTGAGCGGCTGATCATTTGCCTTGGCCTGCATGACCTTCTCCCAAACGATGTCCTTTTCTTCCTCGGTCCAAATCCTGCCCGTTGTGCGTTCTTTTTGCGCAGATGCCTTCTGAGTTGACATGGCTCTACCCCCCTAAGCACTCATTCATATTTATGATCAGTATAACCTGGATATGTTGTCTTATTCTGGTACACGGAGGGAGATATATGACAAGCTGGTTTGCTAACTTAAGCCCCTTAGATCACCGCTACCACGCAAGTGCCCCCGAGCTCTGGGAAGAGCTTTCGGGGATTCTCTCTGAGGAGGCGTATATCCGCTACCAAATGCAGGTGGAATGGGCCTTGGTTGAGGCGCTAGAAAGGCGAGGGCTGTGCCCGAAGGGCTCTGGGGATCAGGTGAGGGCCGCCTGTGAGAGAGTGTCCCCTGAGGATGTGCGCAGGGAAGAAGCGCGCACCAGGCACAACATCAGGGCTCTGGTAAACTGCCTCCAAGGGGAAGTAGGAGAAAAAGTCCGCCCCTTTATCCATCTTACCGCAACTTCCGCGGACGTTATGGATACAGCCCGGGCGCTGCAGCTTAGGGATGTAACGAACCTGAGCATCGTGCCTCGGCTGAAAGAGTTCTTGACCATACTCATCACCTTGGCAGAAAAAACCGCGAACATCCCCACAGTGGGCCGCACCCATGGCCAACACGGCGTGCCCATCACTTTTGGCTTTGCCATCGCAGAGTACATCAGCCGGCTGGGAAGCCGCCTGGTGGCAATCACCAATGCTAAAAACAACCTCAGAGGGAAGATGGCAGGGGCCGTAGGGGCATACAATGCAAGCTCCCTGCTCTGTGCTGATCCAATGGAGTTTGAGAAGGAAGTCCTGGGCCTACTCGGCCTCACACCAGGAGGCCACTCCACCCAGATCGTGGAGCCCGAGTACACCCTGGATCTGGGGCACACCTTGGTGAGCACCTTTGGCGTCCTAGCTAACTTCGCGGACGATATGCGCCACCTGCAGCGCACGGAGATCAGCGAAGTGGGGGAGGCTTTTGCCGAAGGGCAAGTGGGATCGTCCACCATGCCCCACAAGCGTAATCCCTGGAACTTTGAGCACGTCAAGAGCCTTTGGAAGGCGTTCATGCCCCGGATGGTAACCCTTTACATGGACCAAATCAGTGAACACCAACGGGATCTAACCAACTCAGCCTCAGGGAGGTTTGTGGTGGAGATTGCCACGGCCCTCGCCATGGCTCTGGAGCGCCTGATCAAGGTCACAAAGAAGCTCTCTGTGGACGAAGGGCAAATGCTGGCTAACCTCAAGAGCAGGGCCCACCTCATCGTCGCAGAACCTTTGTATATCTTGCTCGCTTCCTACGGCCATCCTGATGCCCATGAGGCCGTGAGAAAGCTCACCTTGGAGGCAGAAAAAACTGGCCAGAGCCTTGCAGATTTGGCTCAGGCCAGCAGCGAACTTGCTTCCTATACAGAGCGGTTTACCCCCGAACAGCGCAAGGTAATCTCCGATCCTCTCACTTATACGGGGCAGGCTGCGACGAAATGCGTCGAGATTTGCACAATTTGGTCACAAAAAATAACACAAATCTAATTAGCCAAGGAAGGAATCTAAGCATATACCAAGAATATTTGTGGAAAGGTATTTTTCTACCTGTACTGTGACGACAGGGGGCGGGTGAAGATGACCGCAGGGTGGACTCGCTTGCTTCCTGTCCTGAAAACTAACGGCCGCAGCGGCCGTTTTTTTATTTCACCGCCTTCTGAAGGTCAGGGATGGATGCCCGCGGATCAACAATAATGGTCTGGAAGTTGTCGTACAGCACGAACCCGGGTTTGGCCCCCGTTGGCTTCTTCACATGCCGCCGACGGGTGTAATCCACGGCCACTTTGGTTGCGTCCTTCCCCTGGCTGTGCTTTGCTGCGAGCACCGCCGCGGCAAGGATACTCTCCTCTGTGGGTTCCCCCTGGGCCTTCAGCACCACGTGGCTCCCAGGCATCTTCTGAGCATGAAACCACATGTCCCCTGGGGCAGCCAATTTGAAGGTGAGGGCGTCATTTTGCCGGTTATTCCGTCCAACCAGGATTTCAGACCCATCTGGGAGGAGGTAGCGGTCCGGGCGTGCCTGGGGCTGCTCTACGCGCCGGCGTTTCTGGGGAGCAGGGAGGTAGCCTTCCCGCTCAAGTTCCAGCCTGATTTCCTGGAGAGTAGCCACATCAGTCGCGAGCTCCACATGGGTTAAGGCTTCCGTGAGGTACTCTGCTTCCGCCTCCGTCTTGCTGAGCTGTTCTAAGGTAATGTCCAAGCTCTTCTTTGCCTTAGTGTATTTCCTGAACATGGCTTGGGCATTTTCTGATGGGGTAAGGAATGGATCTAGCTGCACCTCTACGGTGCGGAGCTCGGGGTCTTCGTAATCCACCACTTCCGCGGAGGGGCTGCCCGAGGTGATGCGGTGTAAGTTGGCGGTGATCAGTTCCCCAAGCCTTCGCCAGGTGTGTGCGTGCTGGGCATTCCGCACCGTTTCCCGCTGCAGCTCTGCCTTTTTCACTACCCGGGCGAGGTGCTTATCTAGAGCCCGCCGCAGGCTGTTCCGCAACTGGGTAAGCTCAGCAGCCTCAGTCCTGGTTGTGTAAAACTCATCGACTAAGGCTGCGATGCTGGCGTGATCCGTAAAAGGCTGGTGGAACACTCGGTAGGCAGCGAAGTCCCCTTGGCCTTGACTTAAGTAGACAGCAGCTTTTCCCTGTGTTGCTTCTTGCACCACTTCCCCTAATGCCTTTTCGATCCCTTTCCAGTTTGCCTCATCACTCTCAGAGCGCAGTGCGGTGGGGGATAGCCCCGCGCGGAACACGATCTCCTGCGCAGCGGTGCGGCTTAAGCCCTGAAGGGAGTCTTGCAGAACTTTCCACAAAGGCTGATTCGGGAGGGCCAGGCGAAGGTTCGTCTCCAGCTCTGCGCTGGTAATGGCCCTTGGATCCGCTTTGCCCTGGTCCGCGGGGAACACGTAGGGCTCGCCGGGCATCAAAATGCGGTCCACAGGCCCATCTGCAGGAGCGCGGCGCTTAAGGGCATCAACAATTACCCCCTCGCCGTTCACCAAGAGGATGTTGCTCTGCCGGCCCATAATCTCCAGTATGAGGCGGAGTTCCCCAGCTTCTCCCGGAAGGCTCATTCCCTCTAGGTGAAGGATGGCTACCCGATCCAAACCATGCTGCTCAAACCCTAAAATTCGGCTCGGTTCCAGGTACTTCCTGAGCAGCATGCAAAAGGCAGGGGGGGAAAGGGGGTTTTCCCGCTCACTGGTGGTGGTGTGGATCCGGGGGTACATAGGATCCGCTGAGATTACCAAGCGCTCGTTTTTCCCAGGGAGCCTGAGGTGGAGCAGGATGGTGTAGCGGTCAGGCTGGTAGATCTTCATAATTCGGCCGTTCTTCAGCTTTTCGCCTAGCTCATTTACGATGGCATGGAGGGTAAGGCCGTCCAGGGGCATAATCCATCACTCCTATCTTTATGGACATAATTATATCAGAGGCCCAGATCCTGCTCAACTTGGGAAGCAGGTGAAGAGCTATAAGATGGCGAATAGCAAAAAGATGATAATGTAAGGGGTTGTCTGCCATGTGGAAACGACGCTGTACACTCATAGCTTTGGTTCTACTGATCTCTCTCTCAGTCTTTTTCAAGGCAGCAGGGCAGTCGCAGTATATTCAAAACGGCATGCAAGCATTGGTGTACCACGCCATGCAGATTGAGCGGTTCTTCCCTGAACTGGATCCGGTGGGGGCAGCCATCGGCGAGTTTGAAAAGGCGATTCAGGCTGGGGACGGCGACGAAGCCCACCTTCTCCTGGGACTGGTGTATCAAAATATGGGCTTGGACCAACAGGCCGCGGCCGAGTTCCAGCGCTTCCTCAGGCGCAATCCAGAGGACGGCTGGGCTTGGGCACTGGTGGGCGATTCCTACCTACGCCTCGGTGAATACAGCCTCGCACAGCAGGCCTATGCCAAGTCTAAGGAATATGGCAGCTTTGCCCGCTCCCATTTCGGATTGGGCAGCATTTTCCTGGACGCCCAAGATTACACAGCTGCCCGGGAAGCCTTCGAACTAGCCCTGGAGGAAGCCCCTGATTTCCTCGGGGCCAGAGTTGGGCTGGGGATCAGCCTGTATCACCTGGAGGAGTACGAAGAAGCGGTGGAAGTCTTGGAGCTAACCCAACTCCTCGATCCCCGCTCTGTTGAAATCCACCATTACTTAGCCCTCACCTACGACGCCCTTGGGCGCACGGAGCAAGCAGAGCACACTCGGGAGAGAATCACCCAGTTAACCCCCTGATATCCAGGGGGTTGTTATTTTCTGTCCACGGCCAGAATAGATATCACCTAGAGTGATGGAAAGGGTGATCTCTACCATGGCAGAACTGTGGCATCTCAAACCTGTGGGCACGGTCGTGAAGGAGCTTGGCACTCACCGAGAGCGGGGGCTCAGCCATGGAGAGGCAGCCCAGCGCCTCAAGAGACTTGGCCCCAACCGCCTGGTGGAAGGGAAGAAGATATCACCGCTAGCGCTGTTTGTGAACCAGTTCAAGGATTTCATGGTCTTGGTACTCCTGGTTTCCACAGGCGTTTCTGCCCTGCTCGGAGAAGTGGTAGATGCCCTGGCCATCCTCGCAATTGTCCTCCTCAATGCAGTGCTGGGTTTTGTCCAAGAATATCGTGCGGAGCGCTCCTTAGAAGCTCTGAAGAAGCTCACCGCGCCCCACTGCAAGGTGGTCCGGGACGGGGAATGGCAGAAAATCCCTGCCCACGCCCTTGTCCCTGGGGATTTGGTCATCCTGGAAGCAGGGGACAGGGTCCCTGCAGATGGGCGCCTCGTTTCCGCCAACTCCTTGAGCGTCGATGAATCCACCTTAACAGGAGAATCTGTCCCCACATCAAAGCACAGTGAGCCACTGTCCTCTCCCAACCTCACCCCTGCAGATCAAAAAAACATGGTGTTCATGGGCACCCTGGTCACCAGGGGCGTGGGCAGCGCCGTGATTACCGCCACAGGCATGGATACGGAGATGGGCCGCATCGCCCACCTTATTCAGGACACCACGAGCCTAGAGACGCCTCTCCAGCGGCGCCTGAGCCAGCTGGGGAAAGCCCTCATTGCCGGATGCCTGTTGATTGTGGCCGCGGTCTTTGCCGCAGGGGTCTGGAAGGGCTTTCCTATCTACAAGATGTTCATGGTGGGCGTCACCCTCGCCGTTGCTGCCATCCCAGAAGGCCTCCCTGCCGTGGTTACCATTGCCTTGGCCGTAGGTGTCCAACGGATGGCAAGGCGCAGCGCCATCGTGCGCCAGCTCCCCGCGGTGGAAACCCTCGGCTGTGCCACGGTGATTTGCTCCGACAAGACAGGCACCTTAACCCAAAACAGGATGACAGCTCAAAGGGTGTGGGTGGATGAGGGAGTCTTGGACGTGAGGGACGGAAAAGGCATCCAAGGTTTAGCGAAGGCCTCAGGTGCCTTCCAGCGCTTGCTCAGAGTGTGCGCGCTGTGCACCCACGCGCAAGCCCACTCCAATAAGGAAGTTGTAGGAGACCCCACCGAGGCCGCTCTGCTCCGCCTTGCCCTTCAGGGCGGCGTGAACCAGGCACGCCTCAAGAGTCTCTATCCTGTAGTGCGGGAAGTTCCCTTTGACTCAGAACGGAAGCGCATGGCCGTCCTTGTGGAAGGGAAGGAAGGACTTCAGTCCCTGGTGAAAGGCGCACCAGATATCATCCTCCGCCGCTGCAGCCATGTGCGGATAAGGGATCAAGTCATCCCCTTAAACCCACTGCTTCGCCAGAACATCTCCGCCCAACTGGAAGGAATGACTGCCCAGGCCCTGCGGGTTTTGGCCTGCGCTGAAAAGGCCGTCCCGGGGCCCAATGTCCCCGATACCTACCTGGAGCAGGGCCTTACCTTCTTAGGCTTAGTGGGCCTCATGGATCCGCCCAGGCCCGAAGCCCGGCAGGCCATCGCCACAGCCCGCAAAGCTGGGATCCGTACCATCATGGTGACAGGGGATCACAAGCAGACCGCGGCTGCGATAGGGGCCCAATTAGGGCTTCTCACACCTGAGGCTCCCCAGATCCTCACCGGAACTGAGTGGGAGTCCCTCTCTGAAAGGGAACAGCAGCGAGAAGTTCAGCGCACTGCGGTCTTTGCCCGCGTCACCCCAGCTCACAAGCTGTCCATTGTCAAAGCCTTGAAGGCAAATGGGGAAATTGTGGCCATGACGGGGGATGGGGTAAACGATGCCCCTGCGGTGCGGGAAGCGGATATTGGCATCAGCATGGGCATCCAGGGGACAGATGTGACCCGGGAAGCCTCCGCTATGGTACTCACTGACGACAACTACGCGACCATTGTCAACGCAGTGGGGGAAGGGCGGGGGATCTACGACAACATCCGCAAGTTCATCCGTTACCTTTTAGCCTGTAATGTGGGAGAAGTGCTTACCATGTTTGTGGCTACCCTCGGCGGCCTCCCCTTACCTCTCATCCCCATCCAGATCCTCTGGATGAACCTTGTCACCGACGGCCTTCCTGCCATCGCCTTGGGGCTGGATTCCGCAGAAGAGGACATTATGGAGCGGCCCCCCAGGTCACCAAAGGAAGGGGTTTTTGCCCGCAGGCTCCACCTCAAGATCCTCTTCACCGGGGTGGTAATCAGTGCGTGCACCTTAGCGGTGTTTCTCTTCAGCCTATGGTACTACGCGGGAGATGTGCTCAAAGCCCGGACCCTTGCCTTCACCACCCTGGTCAGCGCACAGCTAGTGTACGTCTTCCAGTGCCGCTCTGAAAAGCATTCCATCTTTGAGCTGGGCCTTTGGGGAAACCTGCCCTTGGTGGGCGCGGTCCTGGTATCTGGAGGGATGCATGCAGCCATCTTGTACCATCCCGCCCTCCAGGAGGTCTTCCAAACCACCGGCCTCAGCCTCGATGACTGGCTCTTAGTTCTGGTCTTCGCGATGACGTCCCTCTTCCTTGATACCCTATGGAGAATGCTGAAAACCTCAGTTCGAAAGCATTTTTCCATGGTGAAAGTATAAATACCAGCAGGATTTTTCCAGGAGCTACCGAAGTTACATTACCAAATAGACTGTTTAGGGGGCCTCGGAGTGCTGAAAAGTATGACCGGGTTCGGCCGGGGCGAAGCAGTAGGCCAAGGATGGCACGTGAAGGTGGAGATGAAGTCTGTTAACCACCGCTACTTGGACCTCACTGCCCGCATCGGGCGGGATTACACCCAACTGGAAGAAACCATTAGGCGCATTGTCCAAAAACGCCTGGCCCGGGGCCGCGTTGAAGTGAGTGTGTTCGTGGAAGAACTCGAACCCATGGAACGCACTGTAAAGGTTAACATGCCGCTGCTCCGGGGATATCTCCAAGCCCTGGAGCAGGTTCAATCTGAGCTTCCTGTCAAGCAAGACCTTACCATCGACCACGTCTTGACCCTCCCTGTGTTTGAACAAGAAGATCCAGCAGTTGACTGGGAAAACCTCGCCCTCCTCACCGAAGAAGCGGTCACAGCTGCCATAGGAGAGTTAGAACAGATGCGCGCCCTAGAAGGTGCCCAGCTCCACGAGGATTTGGCCGCGAAGTTAGATTACGTGAGCCAGTTGGTGGATACCATCGAGGAGGCAGCCCCTCACGTGGTGGAAGCATACCGGGCCCGGCTCAGAGAGCGCCTCAAGGAGCTCTTGGATGGGACAAGCCTCACCGAAGAACGCTTCTTAGCTGAAGTGGCCATTTTTGCAGATAAGTCCGGAATCGACGAGGAAATCGTGCGCTTCCACAGCCATCTGAAGCAGTTTGCCCGGGCTATGGATTCCGGTGAACCCGTTGGGCGCAAACTGGACTTCTTGCTCCAAGAGATGAATCGGGAAATCAACACCATTGGTGCAAAGGCCAATAGTATTGATATAGCCAACGCCGTTGTGGAGATTAAGAGTGTGCTTGAAAAAATCCGCGAGCAAGTGCAAAACATCGAATAAACACAGGGGAGGTGAAAAGGATGGCACTGCCACATTTGACGCGGGAAGAGAAGCTCTCAGCACTCCAGAAGGCACAAGAAATGCGCTCTAAACGGGCAGAACTCCGAGCAAGACTAAAGAAGGGCACCATCACGCTGAGGGAAGTTTTGGAATCTGCCGACGACGAAGTGATTGCCAAGATGCGTGTGTCCTATCTCATTCAGTCTCTGCCCCAAGTTGGCAAAGTCACTTCGAAGAAGATCATGGATGAAATCGGGATCAACGAGAACCGCAGGGTCCAAGGTTTGGGCAAGCGTCAGATTGACGAACTCTTAAAGAAGCTCGGTTGAGCACTGCCCAGCGCAGCAAGGGGGAAGCAAAAATGGACATCAAACTGGTAAACATAGGATTCGGAAACATCATTGCTGCCAACCGGATCGTGGGAATCGTTAGCCCAGAGTCAGCGCCCATTAAGCGTGTTATTCAAGAAGCGCGAGAGCGGGGTATGCTGATTGATGCCACCTATGGCCGACGCACAAGAGCGGTCATCATCACCGATAGCGATCACATCATTCTGTCTGCAGTTCAACCTGAGACAGTGGCGCATCGCTTGACAAACAAGGAAACAGATAGTTAAATGAAGCAAGTAGGGGGCTTTGGTTCATTGAGTAACGATGCACACCAGAGGAGGGATAGTGGAATGCGGCGCAAAGGATTTCTGATAGTACTGTCAGGGCCAAGCGGTGCTGGCAAGAACTCAGTCATGAACGCAGTATTTCCCACTATCCCTAATCTCAAATATTCTGTGAGTGTTACCACCCGGCCGCCCCGCAAGGGAGAGGTGGATGGCGTAGATTACTTCTTCCGCACGGAAGAAGAATTTGATGAACTCATCCAACAAGATAAGCTCTTGGAATATGCCACGTTTGTGGGATACCGCTACGGGACTCCTAAAGATTTCGTAATGGAGCAAATCGCTAATGGCAACACTGTCATTATGGACATAGATATTCAAGGGGCCAGTCAAATTCGGCAGAAGATGCCCGAAGCAGTCTTTGTGTTTCTCTTGCCCCCAACCAGGGCCGAACTGGAGAAGCGCCTCACACTCAGGGGTTCTGACGCCCAAGGGGAAATCGCAAAGCGCTTGCAGAAGTCCTGGGAAGAGCTGCAGCACGTAGTGCACTACGACTATTTTATTATCAACGATGAGCTAAGCAGGGCAGCAGAACAGCTCAGGAATATCATCTTAAGCGAGAGTTCGAAAGTGAGCCGAATTGACCTGGCCGAACTGCAATCACTTTGGGAAGGAAGGGGATAGGTATGCGAGTAATCAGCGCTGGAGATATGGAAATGCAGGGTGCAAGCCGCTATACAGTGATTGTAGCAGCTGCAAAACGTGCCCGTCAACTGCTGGAAGGAGCTCAACCATTAGTGGACCACGCATCTGTAAAGCCTGTAACCATTGCCCTCGAGGAAATCAACAGCGGCAAGGTGAAGTGGGTTTACACCAAGGAAGGTATTAAGTAACACAAGCCTGTGGGCATAACGCCACAGGTATTTTTGTCTTACTGGGAGGAGAAGCTGAGCAGTTGAGCAGTAAGCAGCTGTATGCTGGGGTAATTGTGGATGTGAAGGCGGAAGCAGTTGACCGCATCTTTACATACCGCATACCCCCGCACCTGAACGTAGAAGTGGGGCACAGGGTGCTTGTCCCCTTCGGCCCCCGGCGCCTAGAAGGATATGTGATTAACCTAACTGAAAACCCAAGCATTTCCCCGGACAAAATCCGGGATATTGCGCGCGTCCTGGACTCTGAGCCAGTCATCTTGCCCAGCCTCATGGAGCTTGCTCTATGGATGCGCGGCGCCTATCACGGCCTTCTCTCCGAAGCCCTGCAGTACATGCTTCCCCCAGGCGTCCGCTTCGGCAGGGAGAGGGTGGGAGTAAAGGTTAAGCAAGTTGTCCGGCTCCTTTCTCCCAACCCTGAGCTCTCCCCCAGGGCCACAGCCCAGCGGCGCATGGTGGAGATGCTGCGAACCTCAGGCCCCATGGAGGCTGCGGAGCTAGTTAAAGGCGCTGGAGGAAGCTACCAGGCCTTGCAGGCGCTGGAAAAAAAACGGCGTGGTGGCCATCTCCCACGAACAGGTGGAGCGCCGGGCAGAGTGGGATGAGATCGCTTTTCCTGCCCCGGCCCTCACCCCCGCCCAAACCCAAGCTTGCGCAGATATCCTCGCTGAACTGGCGGGAGAGGGCCGGCCTGTGCTTCTGCACGGAGTCACGGGCAGCGGCAAGACCGAGGTTTACCTCCAGATCATCAAGCGCGTATTGGACCAGGGCAAGCAGGCCCTCGTCCTGGTGCCTGAGATCGCCTTAACCCCTCAGACGGTGAGCCGCTTTGGCAGCCGTTTCGGAGAGAGCATCGCAGTGCTTCACAGCGGCCTCTCTGATGGTGAACGCCACGATGAGTGGTGGCGCATCTTCCGGGGAGAAGCAGAGGTAGTCATCGGCGCCCGCTCCGCGGTATTCGCTCCCCTCAAGCGCTTGGGGCTGATCGTTATAGATGAGGAGCATGAAGGGACATATAAGCAAAGCGAGGGTTCCATTCGCTACCATACCCGCGCGGTCGCGGAAAAGCGAGCAGAACTCGCAGGTGCCCTGGTGGTTCTGGGGAGCGCGACACCGTCTGTTGAGAGCTATCACCGGGCGATCGCTGGAACATACCGTTTGGTGTCCCTGCCAGAACGGGTCGAACAGCGCCCCCTTCCCAAGGTAGAACTGGTGGACATGCGGGTAGAGTTTGAGGCGGGGAACCGCAGCATGCTGAGCAGAAGCCTCCACCAAGCCTTGCAGCACGTCCTGCAAAGGCAAGAGCAGGCCATTATCCTCCTGAACCGCAGGGGTTTTTCCGCTTTTGTCCTGTGCAGGGAGTGCGGCCACGTCCTGCAGTGCGAGAACTGCAGCGTGAGCATGACCTACCACAAGGCAGATGGCAAGATGCACTGCCACTACTGTACTGCCAGGCAAGAACTGCCTGAAAAGTGCCCAAACTGCGCATCGCGCTACCTGAGGCAGTTTGGAGTAGGGACAGAGCAAGTACAAGAAGTCCTCAAAAAGATGTTTCCCCAAGCGGAGATTAAGCGGATGGACGCGGATACGACCCGCCGTAAAGGGGCACACCGAGCCATTTTGAAGAGTTTCGCCGCTGGCCGCACCCATATCCTCATCGGCACCCAGATGGTGGCCAAAGGGCTGGACTTCCCCAATGTCACCTTAGTGGGAGTACTTAGTGCGGACTTAAGCCTTAACCTCCCGGATATCCGGGCCTCGGAACGCACTTTCCAGCTCCTCACCCAAGTGGCAGGAAGGGCCGGGCGGGGAGACAGGCCAGGGCGGGTGATCATCCAGTGCTACGATCCTGCCCATTTTGCCATCCAAGCGGCCAAGGAACACGACTACAGGCGCTTCTTCCGCCAGGAGATCTCCTTCCGCCGCCAGATGGGCTATCCGCCCTTCGCCGAACTGGTGCGGATCCTTTGCACAGGCCCTGAAGGCGCGGCGGAAAAGCACATTCGACAGATTGGGAAGTTCCTCAAGGACAACGGTGTAACCCAAGACCAGCTCTACGGCCCCGCGCCAGCACCGATTGGGAAGATTAAGGGCCGGCACCGCTGGCAGATCGTGTTGAAAGGGGACGTCCACCATCTTCTGCCAAATTTGCCGGTTCCTGGTAATAATGTACACGTAGCCATTGACGTGGACCCCCTGTTTCTACTATAAATGTGGTATAATGAAGTAAAGGCGTTTCTTTGTCATAGAATGGAGGCTATCAATGGCTGTACACAAAATCGTGGTAATAGATGAACCGGGAGCGGAAGTCCTGCGGCAAAAAGCAGAGCCCGTTACCCAGATCACGAATAAAGTGCGTAAACTGATTAAGGATATGGTGGAGACCATGTATGTGGCCGATGGGGCCGGGCTTGCAGCACCACAGATCGGTGTGAGCAAGCAGATTGCCGTCATTGATGTGGGGGAAGGGCCCATCTGCCTGATCAACCCCGAAATTGTCCACAGCGAAGGGGAAGAGATCGATGTGGAAGGGTGCTTGAGCATCCCTGGCCTTCGGGCATACGTTAAGCGGAGCACTTCCGTGATTGTGAAGGCCCTAGACGAGAAGGGCAGGCCCATCAGGGTCACTGGCGACGGCCTCTTGGCCCGTGCGCTCCAGCACGAAATCGATCACCTGAACGGAGTGCTGATGACAGACCGCATGATCGATGTGGTTCCCCAGGAGGAAGTGCAGCAAGAGGCGGGTGAGTAATACATGCGGATTGTCTTTATGGGAACGCCCAGCTTTGCCGTACCTAGCCTGGAGATCCTTGCGGAGCAGCAGCACGTGGTGGCTGTTGTCACCCAGCCAGATAAAGCCCAAGGAAGAGGCCAGAAAATCGGCATGTCCCCAGTTAAGAAGCTTGCTTTAGGGCTGGGGATCCCCGTTTTGCAGCCTCGGCGGGTTGCAGATCCGCAGTTCATCAAGCTCATGCAAGACCTCCGGCCAGACTTGTGCGTAGTGGTGGCTTTCGGCCAGAAAATCCCCGACACTCTCCTCGAACTGCCCCCCTTTGGGTGTATCAACCTGCACTCGTCCCTCTTACCCAAGTACAGGGGAGCTGCGCCCATCAACAAAGCCATTGCTGAAGGGGATGGGGTTACAGGTGTAACCACCATGTACCTCAGCTCAGAGTGGGATGCAGGGGACATCATCCTCCAGGCGGAAGAGCCCATTTTGCCCGAAGATACCGCGGGCACGCTCCACGACCGCTTGATGGTAAAAGGGGCCGATCTTTTAGCCGAGACAGTGCGGCAGATTGCCGCTGGTACCGCGCCCCGGACCCCCCAGGACCACAGCCAGGCCACGTACGCTTTCAAACTGACGAAAGACGATGCCTATCTAGACTTTAGAGAAGATGCGGAAAAACTGAGCCGCTTAGTGCGGGCCATGAATCCGTGGCCCACTGCCCACACAAACATCCAGGGGGAAAGCATCAAAGTCTGGGAAGCCGTTCCCCTGCCGGGGCAGGCACCCCCCGGGCAAATCGAGAGCCTCACTGAAACAGCCCTGGTGGTGGGGTGCGGCAGCGGTTTACTGGCACTGGAAAAGGTTCAGCGGCCGGGCCGGAAAGTCATTTCCGGGCGAGACCTCGCAAATGGCCTTCGCCTAAAAGCCGGCCAGAACATTATGGATTAGCTAGGGAGGTATGGTTATGTTCTTTTGGTATGATCCAACCTACTTACTGCTCATTCCAGCCTTGATCTTCGCCCTCTATGCCCAAAGCAAGGTGAGCAGCACCTTTCAGCGTTACCTGAGGGTGGCCTCATCCAGCGGCCTCACAGGGGCCCAGGTGGCCAGAAGGATTCTGGACAGCAACGGCCTCTACGATGTTGCCGTTGAGCAAGTGGGAGGGCACCTCACAGACCACTACGATCCCCGCCGCAAAGTACTGCGCCTTTCTGCCCCCGTGTACGGCAGTACCAGCGTGGCTGCGCTAGGAGTGGCGGCCCACGAGACGGGCCATGCCATCCAGCACGCGCGCAACTACGTGCCCTTGGGTATCAGGAACAACTTGTTCCCCATCGCAAGCATTGGGTCGCAGATGGCCTTTCCTTTGTTTATCATGGGCTTTGTGTTCCAGTGGGATGTCTTGATGCTCGTAGGGATCTGGTTCTTCATCGCTGCCCTGGCGTTTCAGGTTGTCACTTTGCCAGTGGAGTTTGATGCGTCCCGGCGAGCAATCGCGCTGTTGACCAACGGCGGTTACATTGCCCCCAATGAAGCGCCTCACGCCAAGGCAGTGCTGAGTGCCGCAGCCTTAACTTACGTTGCAGCAGCGGCCATGGCCGCCAGCCAGCTCTTCCGCTTGCTGATCCTGAGGAATTCAAGAAGGCGCTAGTCATGGAAAAGCAGAATCCGCGCCTCTTAGCCGCGCTAGCGGTGCAAACGTTTGAAGAATCAGGGGATTTCCTTGGCGAAATCCTCGATTCTTTTATCCAACAAGCCAGCCTCTCTCCCTTAGACCGGGGCCTCTTCACCGAGCTGGTGTACGGCACTGTGCGCATGAAACTCAACCTGGATCACATCATCCAACAGTTCAGCTCCAGAAAGCTCAGGGATATTGAGCCGAAAATCCTCCAGGTGCTGCGAGTTGGGGTTTACCAGCTGTTTTATCTCGACCGCATCCCAGCCCGGGCTGCAGTCCATGAAGCGGTGAACTGCGCCCGAAGGCTCGGCCGCAAGGGGGCAGAGGGCTTCGTTAACGGGATTCTCCGAGGGGTTCTCAGGGGTAAGGCCAGGGTGCAGTATCCTGACCCAGCGTCGCGCCCCACAGCTTACCTGTCCCTGCGCTATTCTTTCCCAGAGTGGATGGTAGCAGACTGGGCCGCCCGCTTCGGCTTTACCGGTGCTGAAGAGCTGTGCCAGGCCTTTAACGCGCCGCCCCAAACCACACTCCGGGTAAACACCTGTAACCGTTCTGTTGAAGAGGTAAGGGAGCATTTCCAATCCCGGGGAGCAGCTGTCCAAGCTGGCCGCTATGCCCCTGATGTGATCACCGTTTTCCCCGGGCATCTCGGGGTCGATGACGCCCTGTTCCATCAGGGCGCCTATTACATCCAAGACGAAGGTAGTGCCCTGGTAGCCCATGCAGTTAACCCTCAGCCGGGAGAGGTGATTCACGACCTGTGCAGTGCCCCAGGGGGCAAGGCCACCCATATGGCCCAACTGATGGACGATCAAGGGGAAATCTGGGCGTGGGATATCAGCGGAGAGCGCCTGGCGAAAGTGGAAGAAAATGCCCGCCGGCAAGGGTTTAGCATCATCAAGGCCGTGCCGGGGGACGCTTCTCAGCCCTTGGATGCCCCGCCTGGAGACCGCATCTTGGTGGATGCACCGTGTTCTGGGCTTGGCACCTTGGGCCACCGCCCTGACATCCGCTGGAGGCGCAGGCCAGAAGAGGTTCAGGACCTGGCCCAGCTTCAGCGGAAGATTATGGAAAGCGCTGCGAGGCTCGTCAAACCTGGCGGGAAGCTCGTCTATTCCGTCTGTACCATCACCATGGAAGAGGGTGAAGGCATAGCCCATTGGTTTCTCAAGACACACCCGGAATTCTCAGCCGCGGCCTTGCCAGAGTGGTTCCCCGAACCCCTAGGCAGTGAGCCGCATATGCGCCTGTTTTTGCCCCACATCCACCGCATCGATGGGTTCTTTGTCGCCGCCTTTTCCAGGAAGAAATAAAAGACACTAGAAGGAACTGTTTGTCTTTTGTCAAAGAACGTGGAGAAGGAGGGAGAATATGAGAATTCTGGTTGTGGACAATAATGTCGAATTGTGCCGACTTTTGCGCGAATACTTTGCCACCCAAGAAGACTTAACCATGGTGGGAGAAGCCCACGATGGGGAACAAGCTCTGGCCCTCATCGGGGAACTGGCGCCCGACGTGGTTATCCTGGACATCACCATGCCCCACCTGGACGGCATAGGGGTGTTGGAGCGCTTAGACTCACTAAGCCTAGCGCGCAGGCCCCGGATTATTGTCTTAACCGCGTTCGGCCGGGACGATCTCATTGCCCGATTCACAGAGTTAGGCGTGGATTATTTCATGCTCAAACCCTTCAGTTTGCAGGTCTTGACAGATCGGATCCGGCAGTTCACCCAACCCCGTGTGGCCATAGGGCAAGAAGCCGCAGCTGTCCACGGCGGGGCGCCGGGGAACCTGGAAGCCGCGATCACCAGGATCTTACATAAGCTAGGGGTCCCCCCTCATTACAAAGGTTTCGCATACATCAGAGAAGCTGTGATGATGTGTGCTGCAACCGGTTATCTCAGTGGGACCCTTACCAAGGAGCTCTATCCCGCCCTGGCCCATAAGTATAATACCACTCCTGGAGGAGTGGAGGCTGCAATTCGCAACGCCATTGTTGCCGCTTGGGAAAATGGCAACCGGGACGGTATCAAGGAGCTCTGCAGCCAGCTCGGGGGAGAACGGGTCCCAACAAACTCTCTGTTTATCGCCAAATTGGCCGAAGAAGCCCACGCGCTGCACAAATAGGGTACAAAACGGAGCCCCTTCGGTGCTGTTTAGCACCAAAGAGGCTCCGTGTCTATTTCGCCGCTATTTTGTGAGGGAAGGTGGAGTAAAGCCCAGGGGCTCGTTAAAGGGGAAGTGTACCGCCTCGCCGGTGGTAGCACTGTAGTAGCATGCTCGGACAAACTCTAGAGCTTTGCGCCCTTCATCGCCATCGATCTGTGGGCGCCGCCCATTTAGGATATCCTGGTAGAACTCATCAATCTGCACTTTGTGGCTGACACCCCAGTAGGATTTGCCCACCACTTCGTGATCGCCCTCCGCGTAGACCCGTTCTTCAGGCTGCCCTTGAATGCGGATGCGGGCCTTGTCCTTCTCAATAACCGCGGTGCCCAGCTCGCCGTGGACCTCAAGGAAAACCTCTGCATCATATGTATAGAAGTTGCAGGCATAGAGGCTGCCAATAGCGCCGTTCTTAAAGTGAATGGTGGCTTCCGCCACATCTTCCACATCAATAATGTCATGGGTACGGTTGGCCATGGCAGACTTAAGGTAATCAATCTCCCCTACAATCCACTGCATGAGGTCCATGGTATGGATCGCCTGGTCGATGAGGACCCCGCCCCCTTCTTTGTCCCAGGTGCCCTTCCAGTCGCTCTTGGAGTAATACTCATCAGGCCGATACCATGTGACGAACATCCGTGCTCCTTTGATTTTCCCCAAACGCCCTGATTCCACCGCCTGCTTTACAGCAAGGGAGGCAGGGTTGTAGCGGTTTTGAAAGATCACGCCTAGGGTGACGTTATGTTCTGCCGCAGCAGTGATCATGCGGTCAGCATCGTGGAGGCTCACTGCCATTGGCTTTTCTGTAAGGACGTGAATACCCTTTTCACAAGCGGCGATGGTGAGCTCCGCATGGGTGTGGTGGGGAGTGCAGATGTGTACCACATCCGGTTTTAGGGCAAGGACATCGTGGTAATCAGTGAAGTAGGGGACAGAGTACGCTTCCCCCGCTGCCTGAGCCCGTTCTGGCTTAATATCGCAGACGGCTACAAGTTGGGCACGGGGATTGTTCACTACCGCTGCCAAGTGCACGCTGGAGACATTACCGCAACCGATCACAGCTACTTTTAACTGGTCCATTAGTCAAGCTCCTTCTCTGAATTTACTCCAAGAGGGTATTCTATCTACATTGACAAAGTCCTGCCTGAAAGTGTATACTTACTAATGCGGGGCGTGGCTCAGTTTGGTAGAGCGTCGCGTTCGGGACGCGAAGGTCGCACGTTCAAATCGTGTCGCCCCGACCACTTTGTATAGAACTAGACACAAGCGCTTGCTTTTACCCTAATTGGCGTGTGTCTGGTTTTTTTGTTTTTTGGGGACATTCTATTGCCAGGTGTTCGCTGCAAAAGGTGAAAAACCGGCGCAAAGTCTTCTCCAGGCGCTGACGGTACGTGCCGGATACCGCAGACTCCTCGATAAAGCGGCGCACATCTTCTTCTGTGGAG
This sequence comes from Peptococcaceae bacterium 1109, assembly GCA_001028815.1. Lineage (GTDB taxonomy): Bacteria > Bacillota > Limnochordia > Darwinibacteriales > Darwinibacteriaceae > 1109. The sequence goes on along the minus strand of LDJB01000001.1, from coordinate 694,766 downwards.
TTGGCTAAGAGAAAACGGATAAACCGAGAGGCATCCCCGAGATAATATTCTTCAGACCGGATGCCCCTTTCTAAGAGGTATTCCACATAACTGGTCAGAAAGTATATTTTATTATGAGTTTTCACCGTGATCACCCTCTGTTTAGCGGTTCTTGGAGGTAAGTAATATATGGAAAATATGGATAAACTACATGTGGCGGGGCTACATAAAGAAGAACTGGCCCAGCTTATGGCGGAGCAAGGCTGGCCTAGGTTCCGGGCAGACCAAGTGTTTCGCTGGGTGCACCAGAAAGCTTCCTCGAGCTTTGAGGAGATGCACAACCTCCCGCAAGAAGTGGTGGAGCACCTGGAGGAGAAGTACCGGACTCCCTCTGCCTGCCGGATTATCCTAACCCGGGAATCTCAGGATGGCACCATCAAGTATCTGTTCGAACTATTTGATCACAGTACTATTGAAGCGGTGTACATTCCCGAACCAGGGCGGGGGACACTATGCATCTCCGCGCAGGTGGGGTGTGCCATGAACTGTTCGTTTTGCGCCACAGGCCGAAGCGGGTTTGTGCGCAACCTCTCTCGGGCGGAGATCGTCAGCCAGGTGAACGCTGTCCGGGGGGCGCTGCCCCCAGGTGCGCCAGGAGTGACGAACATCGTGTTCATGGGGATGGGAGAACCCTTTGCCAACTTCACTGAGGTTATGGCCGCCGCGGCTGTCATGCAAGACAAAGCCGGGATGAACCTGGGCCAGCGCAGAATCACCATCTCAACGTGCGGGCTGGTCCCTGAAATCCTGCAGTTCGCCGATTTGAACACCCAGATCAACCTAGCGGTCTCCCTCCACGCACCAGATAACGCCCGGCGCTCCCAAGTAATGCCTATCAACCGGCGATATCCCATTGAGGAACTGCTTGAGGCCTGCCGCGTGTATACCGCCAAAACCAATCGGCGTATCTCTTTTGAGTATGCCCTGATGGCAGGGTTTAATGATGCACCACACGATGCCCATATGCTGGCTGGCCTACTTAAAGACATGCTGTGCCACGTCAACCTAATCCCAGTGAACCCCGTGGAGGGCTTTCAGCGCCCCAGGAGTGATGAAGTGAAGCTGTTTAAGGAGATCCTGGAACGGCAGGGCATACCAGCTTCGATCCGCAAGGAGCGAGGGACAGATATTGAAGCAGCTTGCGGCCAACTCCGCCAAGTACACAAAGGTGAAAGGAGGAGGGGGGAGTGAGCCTCCTAGAGCGAATCGAACACCGCCTTAGCAGCTGGATCGAGGGTGCCTTCCGCCGCCGGATTCCCAGGCGGGTTGAACCTCTGGAAGTAGGAAGAGCTCTACTATCCGCGGTGGACAGGCACAAGCGGGTGAGCATGGCTTGCGTTTATGCCCCTAACAAGTTCACCATTATCCTCAGCCAGGGGGATCTTGAGGACATGAGCTCCCTGGCTCGAACTTTGGAGGGCGAGCTGAAAGGAGTTTTGCAAGAAAAAGCAGAAAAGGATCAATTGCGATTTATCGGGCCGCTTTCTGTGGCCTTTGCAGCCGATCCGGAGCTCACATCAGGCCAGCTCCAAGTTAGGGCGGAGTTTTGCGAAGGGCAGTGTGAAGAGCTGCCTTCTCAAGAAGAGCCCAACGTGGACACCCAGGTCTTTCGCAGGCAGCAGATTCTCGGAGGGTGCCTGATCGTTGAGGTTGGGCGAGGGGCAAGTTCCCCGATACCACTCAAGGACGGCATGGCCATCGGGCGGAGTTCCCAGTGCGACCTGGTCCTAGATGAGCCTAATGTGAGCCGCATCCATGCCCGGATTTCCAAGCGGGACGGCGAATGGGTTATTGAGGACAGCAACAGCACCAATGGCCTGTTCGTAAACGGAACCCGGGTGACGGCAGTGCCCTTGAAGCCCGGGGATCAAATCCAGGTGGGGACAGCTGTACTTACATACAAGGAGTCTATATGATGGCTATCCTCTACCTTGCAGTACGACTGGCATTGGTCCTGTGGCTGCTGCGCTTGGTGTGGGAGATGGCTCGCCTGATGCTGAACGAGTTTAAGTAGGGGTGTTGAGGATGAACGTGGGGGCGGAAACAAGTATCGGCAGGGTACGCCAGACTAACGAGGATGCCTTTTGGACAGACAAGGGCCTCTTAGTTGTCTGCGATGGTATGGGAGGGCATCAAGCGGGAGAGGTGGCATCAGCCATGGCTGTGGAGGCCATTCGCCGTTTTCCCTTCCAGTTTGAGCATCCCCTGGAAGAGGTCAAGGAGGCCATTTTGAGGGCACATGCTGAGATTGCGCAAGCATCCTCAAGTGACCCTGCCATGCAGGGCATGGGCACTACCATCACCATGGCCCTGTGCCGCTTGGTGGAGGAAGGGGCGGACGTGACTGTGGGGCATGTGGGGGATAGCCGCGCCTATTACTATGCTGACGGGGACCTTTACCGCATTACCAATGACCATTCAGTCGTCGGTGAGCTCACCCGGCAAGGCACCCTCTCACCGGAAGAGGCAGTGCTGCACCCGCAGCGCCACGTCCTCTCTCAAGCACTGGGCATTGGCCGAGTGGAAGTAGAACTCCACCGCCTGCTCCTACCCTCTGGAGCCCGCCTCCTCATCTGTACCGATGGCTTAACCGATGTGCTCAGTGATGAACAGATCAAGGAACACATCGCCAAGTCGCCTCCGCAAGAAACGGCCCAAGAGCTAGTTGCCCTAGCCAACGCCCTGGGAGGCCGAGATAATATTACAGTAATAGTCGCCCAGGTGCCTTAGGAGGCAGAGAATTGCGCCGCTGGATTCTCCCGTGGATAGAACTTGCAGGATGGCTTGGGCTTGCCCTAGCAGCCCTAAGCCAACGTCAAAACCTTGCCCTGTGGTGGCAGCTTCTGGCCATTTGGGGCGGGTTTGCAGGGCTAGCCCTCCTTTCCCGGCAGTGGGGCGGCACACATACCCTGCTGTTGCCTGCGGCGTTGTTAGTAGGTTTAGGGTGGGTTTTCCTCTACCGCTTGCGGGCTGAGTGGGCAGCGCACATGTTCACCGGGGCCATGGTTGGCCTGGGGGCATATTGCATCGGGTTCGCGGGAAACTGGGCCACGAGCAGGGCTAAGTACGTCTTTGGGGTAAGTGCTGCCGCACTCCTCGCCCTTACATTGATCTTTGGCCAGTGGTCTGGCGGGGCCAAGGCCTGGCTGGCTGTGGGCCCCATCCGCTTTCAACCGGTGGAGTTTGCAAAGGTGCTGCTGGTGCTGTTTATTGCCCGCTACCTCGTGGAAAACCGGCCCCTTCTGACCCTCAAGCAGGGTTGGGCAGGGGCAGCCTATTGGGGGCCGTTGCTCCTGTTTCTGGGCAGCGTGTTTATGCTCCTCGCGGTGCAACGGGACCTGGGGCCTGCACTGCTGGTGTTTCTGGTATACTGCGCTTTATCCAGCCTCATAGTTGGTTCGTGGAAGCTTCTGGCTGCCTACGGCGTGCTCACAATTTCTGGATTTACCGGGGCGCTGCTTCTGTTTCCCCATCTGCGCACCAGGGCCGCTGCTTGGATCAGCCCTTGGGAACACGCAGAGGGGGCAGGTTACCAGATCCTGCAAGGCCTTTTCGCCCTCAACAACGGGAAAGTGCTGGGAAAAGGGATTGGTGCCGGCGCAGGCGAATTAATCCCTGAGGTGCACACCGACTTTATTTTTGCCCTTATCGGTGAAGAATTGGGATTAGTTGGAACAGTGTCGGTGATAAGCCTGTACCTTATCATCGCTTTTATCGGGCTGAGGCTCGCGAGCCGAAGCACTGATCCGGTGGAGCAATCCACCGCTTTAGGAATAGTCCTGCTTTTCTCGGCACAAGTGTTCCTGGTGGTAGGGGGAATCCTGCGCTTGCTCCCCCTTACCGGGATGACTTTACCCTTGCTCAGCTACGGCTCCAGTTCCCTGGCGGCCCATATGTGGATGCTGGGCATCCTGGCAAGTACAGGAAGGGTGAGGGGGAAGTGAAGGCACTTTTCAGGAAAAGCTTCCTATTCATCTTGTGCACTTATGCTCTGCTCATCGGGGGTTTGGTGTACTGGCAGGCCATCGCGGACCTAGAGGGCCATCCCCTAAATCCCACGGGCTACGCTGTGTTCCGCCAGCCGAGGGGAGCCATCGTGGACAGGGACGGGAAGCCCCTCGCGGAAAGTGTGAGCACTGATGTGGGGTATCGCAGGGTGTACGCCAGCCCGTCTGTAAGCCATATCACCGGGTACTTCCACCAGCGCTATGGCATGACAGGGCTGGAAAAGGCGTATAATTCCAGCCTAAGCCAAGGCCAGACTGTGCGTACCACTATCGCCTTGCCCCTGCAAAAGCATATGGAAGAGCTCATGGCAGGAAAGGTCGGTGCCGCTGTGGCTATGGACCCCAAGACAGGCGCGGTCCTAGCCCTCGTGTCTTATCCGTACGTGGACGGCAACCGCCTCGATGAGAGCTGGTCAGATTATCTGCAAGATGAGCGAAGTCCTTTTGTAAACCGGGCAGTTCAGGGCCAATATCCCCCTGGTTCTGCCATTAAGCCCTTGGTATTAGGCGCTGCCTTCGCTGAGCGGGCTGCTTACCCTGAGCAGCCCTGGGTGGATCGGGGCGCAGTGGAACTTGAGGGCCGCGCGATAAAGAACTTCCAAGGCCAAGCCTTGGGCAGGATCACAACCTTGGAAGCCTTGGCCCATTCATCTAACGTGGTTTTCGCGCTGTTAGCCGCGGAACTAGGCCCTAAGCTTCTCACTGCCCTCAGCCAGTTCGGCCTTGGGGAGATTCCGCCCTTGCCCCTACCTATGAGTCGGGGGCGCCTGCCCTCTCCCGAGCAATCAGACTACGGATGGGGGCAGATCGGCATCGGCCATGGGGATCTCTTGGTCACCCCCCTGCAAATGGCCTCAGCCGTGTCCGCCATCGCCAATGGGGGGAAGCTGATGCGGCCGCTCCTCGTCCAGGAGGTTCGGGGGGGCTGGCGGTTGCCTCGAGTGCAGCTGCCCGCGGCATACACCCAGGTAATCCCTGAATGGGCCGCGGCCGCTGTCAGAGATGGAATGGTCTTAGCAGTGGAACGGGGCACAGCCCGGGAGGCAGCCTTGCCAGGGATTCCTACAGCGGGGAAAACTGGCACGGCTCAGACTGGGGCAGGACAGGACCACAGCTGGTTTGTGGGCTTTGCCCCTGCTTACGATCCGGAGGTTGCGGTTGTAGTGGTCCTGGAACACGGGGGCATAGCTTCCCAAACTGCAGCGCCCTTAGGCGGCGCAGTACTGCAGGCAGCCTTGGCAGCCTGCACGCCCCAAGGCATGTGAATTGAAAGGTGACTGCCATGATTGGTGAGAAGTTAGTTAACCGCTATGAGATCTTAGAAAAAGTGGGCGACGGGGGGATGGCCTTGGTCTATCGAGCCAAGGACACCCTGCTGAACCGCATCGTTGCTGTAAAGGTGCTTAGAGACCAATTTTCCACGGACATGGAGTTTGTGGAGCGCTTTCGCCGGGAGGCCCAATCCGCGGCTAGCCTATCCCATCCCAATGTGGTGAACATCTACGATGTGGGTCAAACCGACACAGCCCACTTCATTGTGATGGAATATGTTCAAGGGGAAAACCTCAGTGCTGTCATCCGCGAAAAAGGTGCCCTTTCGGAACACTTTGTAGTGAGCGTGTCCCTGCAGATTGCCAGGGCCCTTTCCCACGCCCATCAGCACGGCATTGTCCACCGAGACATCAAACCCCACAACATCCTCATCACCCAGGAAGGGCAAGTAAAAGTTACAGACTTCGGTATCGCCCAAGCCATGTCTGCTGCAAACCTTACCCAAACTGGGGTAGTGCTAGGATCGGTACACTACTTCTCCCCAGAGCAAGCCCGGGGTGTGAATGTGACCAGTTCTAGCGACCTTTATTCCCTGGGAGTAGTAATGTACGAGATGCTCACTGGCAGGCAGCCTTTCCGAGGGGATACCCCCATTGCCATCGCGCTAAAGCAGATTCAGGAGAACCCTGTTCCCCTCCGTCAGCACCTGCCAGAACTAAACCGCAGCTTGGAACAGCTGGTGATGCAGCTGATGGCCAAGGAACCCAGCCAGCGTCCCCAGGATGCAGATGAAGTGGCGCGTGCCCTCCAGAGAATCGAGCGGGAACTAGATGCAGATAGTCTTCAAGAGCACACGGTGGTGCTCGAAGCAATAGATGCACCAGACAAGGAGGTTGATGAGGTGGCAGGCAAAAAAGGCAAGGGCAGGAGGAGAAAGAAGGCCAAACCCCGCCGTGGTGGGACTATTATTCTGGTACTAGCTTTACTGATCGGGTTTGGCTGGGGCATGATGAAGATTGTGCCCATGATCCTCTTCGGAGAAGATGTACAGGTGCCAGCTATTGTAGGCTTAAGCACTGCGGAGGCAGAGCGGCTTCTGCAGGCCGCTGGGCTTTTGCTCAGCGTGGAACAAGAAGTCTACGACAACAACATCCCCGCAGGGCACATCGTGACCCAAGAGCCGGTAGCTGGCCGAATGGTTAAGCAAGGCCGGCCCATCGAAGTCCGGATCAGCATGGGACGGCAGATTCTAGAGGTGCCTGATGTCTCAGGCATGACTCCCCGGGAAGCGCGCCTAGCCCTGACACAGGCAGGGTTTGTCTTAGGGGAGGAGCGGGAAGTGTTTGACCCAGAGTCTCCCGTTAACGCCGTTGTGGAACAGCACCCTGAGCCAGGCATCACAGTGGAGATGGGCACTCCAGTGGATCTGGTTATCAACCGCGGGCAAGAAGTGCTCCCCTATGTGGTTGTGCCTGATTTCCGCGGCCAGATGCTCAGGGATGTGCAGGGAAGCCTTGCAGCCCACGGGCTCACCGTAGGTAACTTGTGGCAGGAGTACAGTACGGAGTACAGCGAAGGGCAAGTCATTGAACAGAACCCCTCCCCTGGAGAGCGAGTAGAAGTGGGTTGGCCCATCGACTTCGTCTATTCCCAAGGAGCCCCCAGACAGCCAGTGCGGGTGCCAAGCACTCCCCAGGCTGAGTCACAGCAGCAGCCCCCGCAAGATCAGTGGACCAGCTTGCGGGTTCAGATCACCGTGCCTGAGGGTCCGCCTCAAGAAGTAACCATCTTGGTTATCGATGACTTTGGCGCCAGAGAGGTATACAGAGAAACACATCCCGGCGGGGAGCGAGTCGAGCGCATCATCCAAGGCCGGGGCGATGGTGCAGTGCTCCAAGTCTACATTGGCGGCCGGATGTTTGAAAACAGGCTGTTTAAGGAGTAGTTTATGGAGAAAGGGATTATTATCCAGGGCATGGGCGGCTTTTACGAGGTACTCACTGAAGGGCAGGATACCATCACCTGCCGGCTCAGAGGCAGGCTGCGCCTGGAAGGGGAAAGAGTGCTCGTAGGCGACCGGGTAAAGGTCAGCCGGACGAATGCACAGGAAGGTGTTGTGGAAGAAATCTTGCCCCGCACTACGTTCCTCCCGCGCCCGCCCATTGCCAATGTGGAGCAGGTCTTAGTGGTGATGGCCGCTGCGAACCCTGACCCTGATCTCATCCTACTAGACCGCATCCTAGTACATGCTGAACTTGCTGGCCTCGAAGCGGTGGTTGTAATCAATAAGTGCGATGCTGACCCGGCAGGGGCACAAGCACTGCAAGAACTCTACCGCAAAACGGGCTATCCAGTGATCTTGGCCAGCGCTAAGTCTGGGACAGGCCTTGGGGAAATCCAAGAGAAGCTTGCAGGACGGGTGAGCACCTTGGCAGGGCCAAGCGGCGTAGGGAAGTCGTCACTGATTAACGCATTGGAGCCAGGCTATGCCCTGAAAACAGGTGACATAAGCGACAAGCTAGGAAGAGGGCGGCACACCACCCGCAGCGTGAGCCTTTTGCCCCTATCTTCCGGGGGCCTAATCGCTGATACCCCTGGTTTCTCCCGCTTGGACATGGCCGAGGGGGAACCAGAAGAGCTGCAGCACTTGTTCCCGGAGTTCGCAGCCTATGTAGATGACTGCCAGTTTAGGAGCTGCCGCCACAGGGATGAACCCCGCTGCGGAGTGAAAGAGGCTGCCGCGGTAGGGAAGATTGCCCCTTCCCGCTACAGCCATTACCTGATTTTCCTCAACGAAATCGAGGCAAATCAGCGGTACTAACTTGAAAGGAAGTGGAAAAGATCAGGCCTTTGATTGCACCCTCAATTCTGTCAGCGGATCTTGCCCGCTTGGGAGAGGAACTCGCCCGGGTGAAGGGGGCAGACCTCATCCACTTTGATGTGATGGACGGCCACTTTGTGCCGAATATAAGCTATGGGATGCCTGTTGCCCAAGCAGTGAAGCGCGCCTCGAGTATCCCCCTCGATGTCCACCTCATGGTGGAAGAACCGGATCGGTTTATTCCTAGTTTTGCCGAACTCAAACCTGCGTACATCACCGTCCACTATGAGGCCGTCACCCACCTCCAGCGAACCTTGAGCTATATCCGGGAGCTAGGGGTAGGGGCTGGGGTAGCCCTAAACCCCCACACGCCCCTCACAGGTTTAGAATACATACTGGCAGATTTGGACCTGGTCCTTATCATGACCGTCAACCCAGGCTACGGCGGCCAGCCTTTCATCCCTGCCATGCTCGATAAGATTCGTGCCTGCCGGGAGCTCTGTCAAGGATATCCTATCAAGATTCAGGTGGATGGGGGAGTGACCAGTGCCAACGCCCGAGAACTGGTGGAAGCGGGCGTAGACATTTTAGTGGCAGGCTCAGCCATCTTCAAAAGCGCCGATCCAGAGGCTTACATCAACACCATGCGCACCCAAGGGGAGTAACCTCCCCTTTTTTAAAACAAATTATCGCAAAAGTACTCTTGGGCTGTTGACAAGTCTGACAATTTTGCCTATACTTAAGACAGGCGGGAGGCAAGTCTACATAGAAGGGGGGCGATAGGCGAAGTTCCTTGCGTGTTTAGGTCTTGACTGCACTCGGGATGTAAGTACCTTGTGATCTCAGGCAAACAATCTCGATCAAAAATAAAAACGACTCCCTTGGGCGCGTAACAAGTAACTACCTAAAACCCTTTTCCCCTTGTGATGAGCTATCTGAACGACGGCCTCCCGCCGCTGCACCTCCCGGCACCCCTCTCGGGTGCCGATTTTTCTTGCCTTCTTTCCAAGATACGGGTATAATAAATTTGCCTAATTGAATAGTGGTGACGAGTTCCGCTAGGGGTGCCGTAAGGCTGAGATAGGTTGAGTCCTGACCCTTTGAACCTGTTGGGTAATGCCAGCGTAGGGAAGCGGATGGCTTTTGCAGGCTGTGGAACTTGTTTCCACAGCCATTTTTTGTGGGAGGGGATCCTATGAGAAAGCAAAGCACAGACATTGTCATCATGGTGGAGACCGCAGTGTTGGTGGGGGCAGCCTTGGCACTGTCCATGATCCGCCTAATTAGGTTGCCCCAAGGGGGCTCCATTGGCTTGGACATGCTGCCCATCTTCCTACTAGCCTTTCGCCGGGGAGGAAAAGTAGGCTTGGTGGGAGGTTTGCTCTACGGGCTGTTGAAGCTGATCACCGACCCCTTTTTCGTCCATCCCGTCCAAGTTCTCTTGGACTATCCAATTCCCTTTGCGGTACTAGGGATAGCCGGGTTTTTCAAAAAGGATATCCTAACAGGAGTAACAGTGGGTACGATCTCGCGGTACATGGTACATGTGATTTCAGGAGTAGTGTTCTTCGCTGACTATGCCCCAGAGGGGACCCCTGTTCTTTTGTACTCACTGCTCTACAACGGGTCGTACCTCTTGCCGGAGGCGGTCTTGGTTGGGGCAATCCTGTACCTCTTGAGGGTAAGGAGGGATATTTTTGAACCTGGCCAATAAGGCCTTGATTATCGGCGCAGGGGAGGATATCCCGGACAAGGCGCCGGAAGTGTCCCAATCCATAGTGATCTGCGCAGATGGCGGTCTGCAGCATGCGCAAAGGTGGGGCATCATGCCCCATCTAGTGGTAGGGGACCTCGATTCATCCACGGGAGATGTGGAGGCCTGGTGCCGAGAACACAGCGTGGAGTTCTTGCGCTTCCCAGTAGAGAAGGATAAAACCGATGGCGAGCTGGCAATCGACGCGGCCCTCGCGCGAGGCGTTACCCATATTACCATGGTGGGAGTGTGGGGAAACCGCCTCGACCATTCCCTGGCAAACTTGGATCTGTTGTACCGCCTTGCCCAGGAGGGCATCACAGGGGAAATCCTCACTGGAAATGCCCGCCTGATGACCCTTACGGGCAAGCTCGCCCTTACGTCAGGAGTGGGGAAGACAGTCTCTCTTATTCCCCTTTCCGAAAGGTGCGATGGCGTCACTACCAAGGGCTTGTACTACCCCTTGTGCAACGCTTCCCTGCACAAGGGCTCAACCTTGGGCATCAGTAATAAAACTGTCTCAGAGAGCATAGAAATAGCGTGCTCCACAGGTATACTCCTTGTGGTAGTGCCAAAAAAATAACCCCAGGTTCGCCTGGGGTTGCTCTCTGATATGTTGTCACAATAAACTGCTAGGTAGGTTAGATCGCCCGCTGTGCCCTTCCGCTTTTCAAGCAAGTGGTACACACATATGCGCGACGTGGGCTGCCTTTGACAATCACCCGGACTTTTTGCAGATTCGGTTTCCATGTGCGGCGAGTTTTGTTCTCAGCGTGGCTGCGGTTGTTTCCGGTCACTGTGCCCTTGTCGCAGATAATGCACCTTCTGGCCATAGATCTAACCCCCTTTATGCAACGTCTCCTAATAACCGTTATTCATTGTAGCACAGGCAACTTGAGATTGCAAGGTGAAAATCCTTTACATTTGCCAGTGGAATGGATAAAATGATATCTGACAAAACATAAGGACTGCACAAGCTAAGCCAGTGTTGCAGCTATCTCCTTAAGGGAGGGAAAGTAATGGCCCAAGAAATCCATTCGGACCTGGGTACTATCAATATTACCGAGCAAGTGATTGCCACCATCTGTGGTGTTGCCGCAATGGAATGCTATGGCTTGGTGGGCATGGCTCCCCGAAACGTGGGAGAAGGCCTCACCGATCTTTTACGGCGGGAGAACTATGAGCGTGGCGTTGACATCCAGTTCCACGAGGACAGCATCAGTGTCCAGCTGTACATTGTGGTGGAATACGGCGTGAAGATTTCGGAAGTGGCACGCATCGTGCAAGAGCGAGTCAAATACGCAATCGAAAACACCCTTGGTTTGAAAGTGAACCGCATCAACGTTCGGGTGCAGGGCGTGCGCGTAACGCAGCCGGGCAGAAGATAATCGGGAGGAAGTATCTTTGGACGTAATTACCGGGAATATATTGCGAAACATGCTGCTGTACGCAGGGGCAATTCTGAATCAAGAGAAGGATCGAGTGAACAGCCTCAATGTCTTTCCTGTACCCGACGGTGATACAGGGACAAACATGTCATTAACGCTCAATGCAGCGTTAAAAGAAGTAGAGAAAGTGGAATCAACGGAAGTAAACCGCATCACCGCTGCGCTGGCCCGTGGGTCACTCATGGGTGCGAGGGGAAACAGCGGCGTTATTTTATCCCAGTTTTTTAGAGGATTTGCCGATGGCCTCAGCGAGGTGGTAGAGGCTGCTACAGGCCGGGACCTTGCCCGGGCTTTTGAAAAGGCATCCCAAACCACATATCGCGCGGTGATGAAGCCTGTAGAGGGCACCATGCTCACAGTGGGCCGGGAAGCGGCAACCGCCGCGCTTGCCACAGCGGAAGAAAACGAGTCCGCGGCGGTGGTGCTCAAGGCAGCCTTTGATGCAGCTTCACAGGCCGTTCTTGACAGCCCCAAGTTTCTGCCGGTCCTTAAAGAGGCAGGGGTAGTGGATGCTGGTGGGCAGGGCCTATTGTGCATCTTTGAAGGGCTCTTGAGAGGTATGGACGGGGAGCCTGCAGAGTACATCAGCGAGCCCGTCGAAGCCGCTCCAGAGCCAGCACGGCAAGAAGGGATCACCCGCATCAACGGGGTTCTGGTCAACAAGTACTGTACCGAGTTCTTGGTGCTAGGGCAAAGCCTCGATCCTGACCACATCCGCGACACCTTGGAGGAGCATGGCGAATCCATGCTGGTGGTCGGGGATGAGCGGGTAGTGAAAGTGCATATCCACACCGATCACCCTGGAAAAGTGCTGGAGTTTTGCGGATCCCTTGGTGATCTGTCTGACATTAAAATCGACAATATGCAGCTCCAAAACGAAGCGTATACAGATGCGCACAACCATGACTTTTTCGGCAACGTGGTGGAATTCCCCAAACAAAGCAACGGAGAGCGGAAAGACATTGGCGTTGTGGCGGTCGTGCCAGGTAAAGGGCTGGCAGAGATCTTCATGAGCCTAGGAGCGGACTCTGTGGTCCTGGGCGGGCAGACCATGAACCCCAGTACTGAGGACCTTCTCAAGGCAGTGGAAAGCGTCAACGCGGATGCAGTGATTATCTTGCCGAACAACAAAAACGTGATTTTCTCGGCCAATCAGGTCCGTGAGCTGTGCGAAAAGCCAGTGGGGGTAGTAGCCACCCGCTCTGTCCCTCAAGGCATCACTGCTCTAATGTACTTTGAACCAGAGGCGTCTCTTGAGGAAAATCTGGAAGCAATGGACGAGCATAAGCGGGAAGTGAAAACAGGTGAGATCACTTATGCGGTCCGGGCCACTGTCGCAGGAGACCTGCAGATCGACGAAAAAGACATCATCGGCCTTACCGACGGCAAGATCGCTGTTGTAGGACAATCGGTTGCTGATGTGGCCCACCGACTCATAGAGGCCATGGTGGACGAAGACTCTTCTGTAATAAGCCTGTACTATGGGGAAGATCAAGCCGCTGAGGAAGCCGCTCAGCTCCATCAAGAGCTCAGTGAGAAGTACCCCCACTGTGAAGTTGAGGTGCACAGCGGCGGCCAACCCTTGTACTACTACATTATCTCCGTTGAGTAAGGAAATTGACTAATAGGAGGCATCCCATGGCACGCATCCATGTTGTGACGGACAGCGGCAGTGATCTGCCACAAGAGGTCAGGGATCAATTGGGGATCCACGTCGTTCCCCTTAGTATTCAATTCGGCGATGATATTTACCGGGACGGTGTGGATCTGAGCGTCAGCGACTTCTACGCTCGTTTGGAAGGGGACATTATGCCCAGCACTTGCCAGCCGTCCCCAGCAGACTTTGAGCAGAAATACCTGGAAGTTGCTGAGCCTGGCGATACAGTGATCTCCGTGCATATGAGCAGCCGCCTGAGCGGAACCTATCAATCGGCAGTGATTGCTTCCAACATGGTAGCGGAGGAAGGCATTAAGGTTGTGACGGTGGATACCAAGTCTGCCTCTATTGGCATCGGGCTGGTGGCAGTGGTTGCCGCGCAGGGAGTCAGAGCAGGCCTCTCCCTTGAGGAAATCCTGGAACGAGTTAACTACGCTGTTTCAGAAATGCACGTTTTCTTCGTAGTAGATACCCTGGAGTACCTGCGGCGCAACGGCCGCATTGGGAACGCCCAGGCCCTTCTGGGAACCCTTCTGAACATCAAACCCATCCTGACTTTGCAGGATGGCGTTGTGAGCCCCTTGGAGAAAGCCCGGGGGAAAGGGAAAGCCTTGAAGCGGATCCACGAACTTGTTGGGCAGGTGAGAGCAAAGTATCCCAACAAAGACCTGGCGGTAGGGCTAACCCACGCCATGGCGCCCGCGGAAGCCCAGTCCTTGGCAGAAGCCTTTGAACGGGACCTGGAGCTGAAGGATAGCGTGATTACCGGCCTCATCGGCCCCACAATCGGCGTTCACGTAGGGAAGGGGACACTGGCTGTACTGCTCCACCCCAAATACTAAGCAAGCTGCGCCCCTAGATGCTAGGGGCCCTTTTTTTGAGGTGAAAGCCATGGGAACAAGTAAATGGCTGGACAAAGAGGTTACAGTCCTGCCCGGCGTTGGTGCAAACCGCCGCCAGCTCTTGGCAAAACTCGGCTTATATACCCTCAGGGATGTGCTCTACGGCTTTCCCAGGACGTATCAGGATTTCACGAGAGTATGGTCGCCAGACGAGCTCCGTGAGGAAGGGGAATACCTGGTTACAGGAGAGCTGGTTGAGCTTACAGAACGGCCCATTTCGGGGGGCCGCCGCCTTGTGCAAGCCAGCCTGCACATGGACGGGAGCTACCTCAGGCTGACGTGGTTCCTCGTTCACCGCGGGAGAGGGTATACTTACATCTACAATCGCCTTAAGGGGGCAAAGCGCCTGTGGGCCTACGGCCATGCCAAACGAGCCCTGGTGGAATGGGAGATGAACTCCCCCGAGTTTTTCCTGCGCCAGCCCAAGCTAGGCCTCACTCCTGTCTATCCACTGGTAGCAGGGATCACAAACAAGATGCGCATTAGTTGGGCTCAGTTTGCCCTAGAGCACCTTGATGAACTCTATGAGTGCCTTCCCAGCCACTTAACGGCTAAGTACGGAGATCGTCATACTGCTATACGGGACATGCACTTCCCCGGAAGCTGGGCCGCGCAAAAAAAGGCTCGTACACGCCTGGTGTTCGAGGAGTTCTTCCTCTTTCACCTGGGCCTCCAAAGTGGAGTGGCCCAAGCAGATGGCTGGCCCCACAAAGTCGATGGGCCCCTGGTAAAACGGTTTCTTGAGGGATTGCCCTTTAGGCTCACAGTTGGCCAAGCCCAGTCCATTGCTGATGTGCGCGCGGATATGGAAAGCACTGCTCGGATGGGCCGGTTGATTCAAGGGGAAGTTGGTTCAGGGAAGACCGTTGTCGCCCAGTATGCCGCGGTAAAAGCGGTGGAATCAGGCGGACAAGTGGCAATCATGGTACCCACAGAAGTCTTAGCACGCCAGATGGCAGACCGCTTTCGCGATGCCTTTCAGCACCTTGGAATTGAGGTGGATCTCCTTGTGGGGAGCCTTACGAAGAAGAACCGGGAAGAGGTGCTGAAGCGGCTGCAAAACGGCGAACTGCAGGTGGTTGTGGGGACACATGCCCTGATCACGGAAGGGGTGGAGTTTAAAAAGCTCACCCTGGCCATAGTGGACGAACAGCACCGCTTTGGCGTGGAACAGCGGCAAGCCCTCGGCGCGTCATCGGGCGCCGACATGCTCGTAATGAGCGCCACCCCAATCCCTAGGTCCCTTGCTCTTACCATGTACGGCGATCTGGATGTTAGCACAATCCGGGAGCTTCCCCGGGGGCGGAAGCCCGTGGACACGCGCCTAATTCACCCGAGCCAGCGGGAGAGGGTGTACACGTTCGTAACAAGCCGTGTAAAGCAGGGAGAACAGGCCTTTGTGGTGTTTCCCTTAGTGGAAGAATCTGATAAACTAGACCTTAAAGCGGCAGTTCAGGAAATGGAAAGGCTCAAAGCGGGCCCGCTGCGCGGCGTACGAGTGGGCCTGGTCCACGGCCAGATGGGTAAGGAGAAAGATGAAATCCTCCAGGCCTTCTACAGACACGAACTTGACGTCTTGGTGGCCACAACAGTGATTGAGGTGGGGATGAACATCCCCCGGGCTACGGTGATGGTGATCGAGAATGCTGACCGTTTCGGCCTTGCCCAGCTCCACCAGCTCCGAGGTCGGGTAGGCAGGGGGGACAAGCAGGGCTACTGCTTCCTCATTGCGGACCTGAAGACGGATACAGTGAGAGCCAGGCTAAACGCCATCCGCAACTCCAACGACGGGTTCTTGATTGCGGAAGAAGATCTAAAGCTTAGGGGCCCCGGCGATCTCCTGGGCCTGCGCCAATCGGGGCAACCCATGTTCTTGCTGGGCGACATTGTAGCTGACCAAGAACTCTTGATCATTGCAGCGGAAGCGGCCAAAGCACTCCTGGGGCAAGACCCAGAGCTAGATGAGTACCCCACTCTCAAGGAGGAACTAAATAGACAGCGGCCTGCTGTCTAGGCGGGCCGCTGTCTATGGGAGAGGAGAAACCGGAGGAAGACTGGGAGATGCCAATCCAGTCAGTTCCTGTGCCTTATGGGGAGGTCAATCTCTTCAGTTGCTAGTATGTGGCAGGCTTGCTAACTCTTATGCGCCCAAGATCTTGGTAATTAACACCAATCAACGGGGTGATTCCCATGCGAGTGATTGCCGGGAAGGCGAGAGGCGTGCGCCTCAGCAGTGTGCCTGGCACCGACACTCGGCCTACACTAGACCGGGTGAAAGAAGCCCTGTTTAATATTCTCCAAACCTGGGTCCCAGGATCAGATTTTCTGGATCTTTTTGCAGGTAATGGCGGGATTGGCATTGAAGCCCTCAGTAGAGGTGCGCGCCATGCGGTATTTGTGGACCTTAAGCCCCAGTGTACCAGGATGATTCGTGCCAATCTCCAAGCAGCCAAAGTAGATGGCGCCCAAGTCTTAACCATGCCTGTGGAGCGTGCCTTAGAACGCCTTGCCAAGGCAGGGTCTCAGTTTGATATTATCTTCCTTGATCCTCCGTACGGGCGCCAACTGGTGGGAAAGACCTTGGCCGCCTTAGAGGGGTATGACCTGCTGCGGCCTGGGGGGCTCGTGGTGGCAGAGTATGGGGCCAAAGAGGAGATCGATCTCGGAACGTCGAAATTTGAGCGTGTGCGCCAAGAAAAATATGGCGACACTGCGCTCGGCTTTTTTACTTTACGAGAGGATGAGCGTGAGTGCGAATAAGCGTCTGTCCCGGAACATTTGACCCAGTTACTTACGGGCACGTGGATATTATCCAACGGGCCAGCAGATTATTTGACCATGTATACGTAGCAGTAATGCGCAATCCGGAGAAGAAGCCCCTGTTTACCGTAACAGAGCGCATCAGCATGCTCCAGGCGCAGCTTGCGCACTTGCCTAACGTTACCGTGGAATCATTTGCGGGCCTGGCCGTGGAGTACGCCCATGAAAAGGGCGCACTGGCCATCGTACGAGGGCTGCGCGCGGTAACGGACTTCGAGTTTGAATTCAAACTGGCAGCTATGAACCGCAACTTGGCCGACGATGTGGAAACAGTCTTCATGATGACCAGCAGTGAGTATTCCTTCATCAGCTCCTCAGCCATCAAGGAAGTTGCCAGCCTTGGTGGGGACGTGTCAAAATGGGTGTCGCCGCCAGTTGCGGCACAGCTCTACGATAAATTCAGGGAAATGGACGGTGACCACCATGAATCGGATTAATCTTGTGGTTCTACTGGAGCAGCTGGAAGAGCTTGTGGAAAAAGCACCAGAGATTCCCCTAACCGGCAGAGTGCTGCTGGACGCAGATGAGCTCCTTGAGCTAATCGACCAGATCCGGAGCTCTGTTCCAGAAGAAGTGCGGCGCGCGGAAGCTGTCTCTGTGGAAAAGGACAGGGTGATCGCGGAAGGCCAGCAGAAGGCGGAGCGGATCATCGCCCAGGCCGAAGAGTACGCTGCCAGGCTGATTCGGGAAAGTGAGATCCATCGTCAAGCGGAACAGGAAGCTCGGCGCATCCTGGATGAAGCCTCCCAAAGAGCCCAGGAGATTACCCGTGGCGCGGAGGACTATGCGGACCAGATCCTCAGCAACCTGCAAAGCGCACTGGAAAAGACCATCTCCGTTGTATCTAAAGGCCGGGAAGAACTGGCAAACCGCACTACCGCTTCGGACCAATAAACACGACCCTTCCCATAAACCGGGCCAGTAAACTCAGTAAGGCAGTGCTCAAGCCTAACACGCCTGCCCATTGCGCTGACAAAGCGAGCCGCCCAGCGAAGCTTAGGGCTGCTCCAGTACTGGGTGAAAACACAGGGACGGCCCCTGCAAGCCAGCTAGTGAAGGCCGCCCCCGGCCCTAAGAGGGCCAAGGTGATAACTGCGGCGGCAACGCCGTGCCCAATGCGGGCTAACATGTAGGGGCCCATGCGGATTGGAGTTCCCAGGATCATCACGGAAACCTGGCTGTGTACGGACAGGCCACTCCAACCGATGACCAGGCTCGCTGCCATAGCCCGTTGAGCCAACGGGGCCGCAGCAGTGCTGGCTGATTGGGATCCCAACGTCGTTTCAAAAAAACCGTGGATGATGGGAATGGTCAGATCAGGATCCACGCCGAAAAAGCCCAAGATTCGGCCCAGAGGAACGGTCAGGTAGCCCATGATGCCCGCCCTGTCTAGGATGGCAGAAAGCACCGCGAACATCATGATACACCCTCCGATAAACAGCATTGCTGCGAAGGTGTCGCGGATCGTATCGCCAAAAAGTTGGCCGAAGGTGCGGCCATCAGCTTGCCGGGCCCGGTCCAGCTCGTTGACTGCCCGCCTAAGGTAACCCAGGAAGCCTGGGGTGCCCCTTTTTGCCTGCGGTGGGGATTCTGGTTCGCCTGTGCCGTAGAACCGCATCAAGATGCCTACGATTACCGCCCCTAGGTAGTGGCCGATAATAAGGGCTGCACCGATTTCCGGCATCCCAAACATGCCCACCGCTACGGCGCCCACAATAAAAAGGGGATCGGCCGTGTTGGCAAAGGCCAACAGGCGCTCTGCTTCCACCCGGTTGCACAGGCCCTTACGGTACAGCTCCCCTGTAATGCGGGCCCCAATGGGGTATCCGCCCGCAAGCCCCATGGCAACTGCAAAACCGCCAACGCCGGGGATGCGGAACGCAGGCCGCATAAAGGGCTCAAGGAGTGCTCCCATAAAGTGGACTACTCCCAACCCCATGAGGATGTCTGCCATAGCAAAAAACGGCAGCAGTGCGGGGAGGACGATGTCAAACCAGAGCTTTAGCCCCGCAAGGGATGCCTTGAAAGACTCGTCAGGGAATGCAAGCATTAAAATGGTAATCAAAGCCGCGATGAGGGCAGTGAGCCTGCCTTTGCCCATTTGCTGCTCATCCTTTCAGCGTGGTTCATTCGCTAATGTATATTGCTAGTACCAGGGGAATATTACGAAGGTAGGGACGGGAGGTGTGAGTTTGCCGCGGAAAGTTGGTTTGGCTTTAAGCGCCGGCGCGGCCCGGGGCCTGGCACACATTGGAGTGCTCCAGGTTTTCCGAGAACACGGCATCCCCGTAGATGTGATCGCGGGGACCAGTGCGGGAGCAATTGTAGGGAGCCTCTACGCCGCTGGGACTGACCTGGACACCTTGGCAAACTTCGCCCAAGAGCTGAATTGGAATAAGCTGGTGAACATTACCGTGCCCCACCTGGGGCTCGTCTCATCAGAGCCGATGTACCAGCTCATGCGCCTGTTCACCAGGGATCAGGCCTTTGAGAATCTTTCCATCCCCACCGCGGTAGTGGCTACAGATATCCAGACCGGTGAAGGAGTGGTCATTAAGTCGGGCCGGATCGCTGATGGGGTGAGGGCAAGTTTCAGCATACCAGGGATTTTCGTCCCCGTAGAGCTAGGTGGGCGCCTTCTAGTTGATGGTGCCTTGGTAAACCGCGTTCCCGCAGATGTGTGCCGAGAGTTGGGCGCGGATATCGTCATTGCTGTGGATGTTGGCTTGCCCCCTGTGGGAAAGAAAGTGAAAAACCTAGCCCATGTAATCTTGCGCACCATTGAAATTCTCGATCGAGAGAACGCCAAGTACCGGCCCATTCAGGCAGATGTAGTCATCAAGCCGGAGCTTTACAATGTCACTTCCACACAACTGAACCGGGCCGCTGAGATTATCGAAGCGGGCCGGGCTGCTGCGGAAGCCCAGCTCGACGAGGTTATATCCGCCCTTAGGGGTGTGCAACAGCAGGCAAACTGAGTGAAGGAGTTATGCTTGACACCCCAAGGTAATCTTTGTATAATTTATGAGGTGAACAGGATGCGAATCAAAATCGGCTCCCTTAAGGGGCAGCCAGGAGCTTCCTTGCAGTGGGCCAAGGCACTGCCAGGAGATGTTGTGGAGGTAGATCTCCCCGTCGATGTGGAAATTGTGTCGCCCATCGCGGTGGATGTGATTGTGAGTAATACAGGCAAGGGACTGCTGGTTAAAGGCACCGTTGCTTGCGATGTACGGTTCCAGTGTACTCGCTGTTTACAGGAGTTCCCCAGCAAGCTTGCGGGAGATCTAGAGGAGTTTTACGGCACAGGCCAAGAGGAAGACGTTTTCGAAGAAGAAGATGACTTCTTCCCAGATGAAGCCCCAGTCTTGATGGGCGACGAAATTGACCTCACCGGCCCGATCCGGGAAGCCCTGCTGTTGGCTATCCCTATGAAGATCCTCTGCTCGGAAGACTGCCCCGGACTCTGCCCCCAATGCGGCAAGCCCCTGGCAACTGAGGCGTGCGGCTGCGAAGCGCTGGATACCGATCTGCGATTTGCACCATTGTTGGACTTATTTAAGACACAGGAGAAGAAACAGGAGAGGGGGAAAGACGATGGCAGTACCAAAGCGGAGACACTCGAAGGCAAGAACTAGGAAGCGCCGTGCTCAATGGAAGATGTCTGCTGTATCAACCCACGTTTGCTCGCACTGCCGTGAGCCCAAACTGCCGCACCGCGCATGTCCTAACTGCGGTACGTACAGAGGACGCGAGGTCCTTCAAGTGGAAGCCAATTAATCCTTCTCTAAGCATAAAGATGTCCGCCGGACATCTTTTTTTCTTTACAGGAAGCCCCAGATGGGGTATACTGTGCATATGAATTAGGACCTGGTAATATGATGTGGGTGAAAGAAGGAGAACCCAAGCGATGGCACTGAACCGAAAAGAGCGGAGAAACCAACTTAAGCAACGGCTCGCGGAGGACCCGTTCCTCACCGATGCTCAGCTGGCAGAGGAATTCGAGGTAAGCGTTGCCACCATCCGGTTGGACCGCATGGCCTTGAACATCCCTGAACTCAGAGAGCGGGCCAGGAACATCGCCGCGGAAACATATTCCCATGTGAAAGCCCTTTCAAGCGAAGAGCTCATCGGCGACCCCATTGACATCGAGCTGGGTAAGCAGGGGATTTCCATCTTGGCCATCACGCCTCGCATGGTCTTTGAGCGAACGGGGATCGCCCGGGGCCACTACCTCTTTGCCCAAGGGAACTCCCTGGCGGTGGCCGTGGTCAACTCCGAGCTGGCCCTCACAAAGAGTGCGGCTGTGCGGTACCACAAGCCAGTCTACCTCGGCCAGAGAGTTGTGGCCAAGGCACAGGTGGCAGAAGTGGAAGGTGTCCAGTATCTCATCCACGTGGAAAGCAAGGTCGATGATGAACTGGTATTTAGTGGTGAGTATACGGTAGTCGATGTGGAGAGCAAAGGAGGAGCGCGGCATGGTCAAGATCGCGGTTGACACCTTAGGTGGGGATTATGCTCCAGAGCAGATTGTGGAAGGTGCCCTGCAAGCAGCGGAACTGCACGGGATCGCCTCAGTTCTCACCGGCGACGAACGGCGGCTGAAGGAGCTCATTGGAGACAGGCCGGGAGGAAGCCTCCTGGAGATAGTACATGCGCCTGAAGCCATCGGCATGCATGAGTCGCCTGTGGAAGCGGTGCGCCGCAAGAAAGACTCGTCCCTAGTTGCCGCAGCTCGGCTGGTCAAGGAAGGGCAGGCCTCCGCCTTGGTGAGCGCAGGCAGTACAGGGGCAACCCTCGCGGCAGCCCTGTTTGTCATCGGGCGCATCAAAGGTGTTGAGCGGCCCGCCATCACCTCGCTCATGCCAACCCTCCAAGGGGTGTCCCTCATCGCCGATGTGGGAGCGAATGTGGACTGCCGCCCCAGCCATCTAGTGCAGTTCGCACATATGGCAGCTATCTATGCGGAACATGTCCTTGGGATCCATCAACCCAAAGTGGGGCTCTTGAACATCGGCGAAGAGCCAGGCAAGGGCAACGCTCTTGTTAAGGAAGTATATGAACAGCTCACAGGTGGGCCTTTGAACTTTATAGGGAACATTGAAGGCAGGGATATCCCCCGAGGCCATGCCGATGTGGTGATCTGCGATGGCTTCGTGGGAAACGTTGTCCTCAAGTTCGCAGAAGGCTTAGGAGGCGCCCTGTTTGACATGCTAAAAGAAGAGTTTACCGCCAACCTGGCCGCCTCTCTGGGAGCTCTAATGCTCAAGCCTGGCCTGCGGCGGATTAAGAAACGCATGGACTATACAGAGTACGGCGGAGCGCCCCTCTTGGGGGTGAAAGGGCCTGTAATTGTATCTCATGGCAGTTCGAATGCTAAAGCCATTCGCAATGCCATTCGAGTGGCCCGGGACGCCGCGGAAAACAACATAGTGGCTACCATTGAAGCAATGTTGGCCGCGGAATCGAAGTAGGTGAAGCAGTGCCCAAGAAAGCCATAGGAATCCTGGGGACCGGTGCTTATGCACCGGAAAGGATATTGACAAATAAGGACCTGGAACAGATGGTGGAAACCTCCGACGAATGGATCGTGTCCCGCACGGGGATCAAGGAGCGGCGCATTGCCGCGCAGGGGGATGCGGCATCCGATCTCGCGGTGAGGGCTGCTGAGAGAGCCATCTCCAGGGCAGGGCTTACGCCCAGCCAGATTGAGCTCATCATCTGTGCCACTGTCACCCCAGATATGATGTTCCCCTCAACCGCCTGCCTGATCCAGGCCAAGCTGGGGATCAAAAACGCCCCTGCCTTTGACCTGTCCGCAGGCTGCAGCGGATTTACGTACGCTCTTGCAGTGGGGGCGCAGCTCGCCCAAGAGGCTTACCGCTACGTTTTGGTTGTAGGGGTAGATGTCCTGAGCAAAATCACAGATTACACCGATCGATCCACCTGCGTACTGTTTGGCGATGGTGCGGGCGCCGCAGTTTTGGGGCCTGTCCCAGAAGGCTACGGCATCTTAGCTGCAGAGCTAGGCGCGGATGGCGGTGGTGGAGATCTGCTTAAGCTCCCTGCGGGAGGCTCTTTGAAGCCTGCCTCCGTGGATTCAGTGGGCCAAGGGGAGCACTTTATCAAAATGGCCGGTAATGAAGTGTTTAAGTTCGCAGTACGCATCATGGACAGGGCAGCGGGAGCCGTCCTAGAAAAGGCTCAGCTTGCTCCAGATGATGTGGCATGGTTTGTGCCCCATCAGGCAAATGTACGGATCATCCAAGCCGCCGCGGCGCGCCTTGAGGTTCCCTTGGAGCGCTTCTTCGTTAATGTTGACCGCTACGGGAACACCTCTGCGGCCAGCATCGCCATAGCCCTCGATGAACTAGCGAGGAGCGGCGAGCTCCACCACGGTCAAAATGTAGTCACGGTCGGGTTTGGCGCCGGGCTAACCTGGGCAGCTGTTGCCCTCCGCTGGTGGGAACGGGGTGAAACACATGGCTAAAGCCATTGCTTTCCCCGGCCAGGGTGTGCAGGCCGTGGGCATGGATAGGCTTATCCGGGGGACGTCCGCCTGGGAACGGGTAGCTGAAGCAAGTGACATTCTTGGCTTTGATCTGGCAAGACTCATGGCAGAAGGCCCAGAGGACAAGCTGCAGCAAACTCAGTACGCTCAGCCTGCGGTGTTTGTGACTTGCTTCGCCCTGTGGCAGCTGTGCTGTGCTGGAGAAGAGCCCGCGGCATACGTGGGCCACAGCCTAGGTGAAGTGACAGCTTTGGCCGCGGCCGGTGCCTTTACCTTTGCCCAGGGCGTAGAGCTCGTGGCAAAGCGGAGCGAATGCATGGCTGAGCCGCGGGGAGGTATGCTTGCCATCTTAGGCCTCGAGGTAGAGGAGCTTGAATCCCTGTGCAGTCAAGTACAGGAAGAGCACTGGGTGCAGGTGGCAAACATCAACGCCCCAGGCCAAATTGTGGTCAGCGGCAAGGAGGAGGGCTTAGCTGTAGTAGCTGGTCTCGCAAAGGAGCGAGGAGCCCGGCGAGTGGTGCCCCTCAAGGTTTCTGGGCCGTTCCATTCACAGCTCATGGCTCCAGCGGCAGAGGCCTTTGGCCGGTACGTCGCCCAGCTCCGCATTCAGGACGTTACTGTCCCTGTGGTGAGCAACCATACCAGCGAGCTCCTATCTAGCGGGGAACAGATTAGGGCGGAACTCGTTGACCAGCTCACAAGGCCCGTACGCTTTACAGAGAACTGCCAAGCCCTCGCCAAACTCGGCGTGGATTCTCTGATAGAAGTAAGCCCCAGCCCAGTTGTGGGGCCATTGGCCAGGCGCACGGTTAGCACGCTCAAAGTTACACTTGCCTCACCTGGAGGGATGTAGTAGCATGAATATGCTAAGCAAAGTTGGGCTGGTCACAGGTGCCACCAGGGGAATCGGCCGTGCCACTGCCCAGCATCTCCTCAACCAAGGCTTTCAGCTCGCCGTAATAGGCAGGAACGCCGACCTTCTGGAGGAGTGGAAAGCGCAAGGGGTTTTGGCTCTCCCAGCAGATGTGGGGGATGCTTCCCAAGTGGATCAGGCAGTCAAAATGGTGCTGGAGCATTACGGACGGATTGATGCGGTGGTGAACAACGCCGGCATAACCCGGGACGGACTCCTCATGCGCATGACTGATGACGATTGGGAAAGCGTACTTAACACTAACCTCACTGGAGTGTTCAATGTCTGCCGGGCGGTGGTCCGCCCAATGCTCAAACAGCGCAGTGGTAAGATTGTCAATGTGGCATCTGTGGTGGGCATCAGCGGGAATGCAGGCCAAGTCAACTACGCCGCCTCTAAAGCGGGGATCATCGGGCTCACCAAGAGCCTCGCCAAAGAAGTGGCATCCCGCAATATCTTAGTAAATGCCGTTGCACCAGGCTATATCGATACTGATATGACCCGGGCCCTCACCGCTGAACAGCGCCAACTGATGCTGCAGCACATTCCCTTGCAGCGCACAGGGAAGCCTGAGGATGTAGCCAAGTTGGTGGGTTTCCTGGTGTCCGAGGACAATCAGTATATTACAGGCCAGGTCATTCGATGTGACGGCGGCCTAATGATATAGCATAAGCAGAAAAGGAGGTGACCTGCAAATGGAGCTGGATCAAGCAATCTTTGAAAAAGTACAGAAAATCCTTGTTGAGCAACTGGGCGTCAGCCACGAAGATATCACTGAGGACGCCTCATTTGTAGAAGATTTGGGCGCAGATTCCCTCGACGTGGTGGAGCTGGTGATGGCTCTCGAAGAGGAGTTTGACCTGAAGATTTCTGATGAGGATGCAGAGAAGATCGTTACTGTGCGCGACGCAGTAGAATACATTGCCAATCAGCAAGGCTGATGAGGTGGGGCCGATTTCGGCCCCCCTTTATTAAGGGGGTACAAACAGTGACAAGGCGCGTTGTGGTTACAGGCATTGGCGCCGTTACCCCGTTGGGGAATAAACAGGAGCTGTGGGAAAATGTGCTGGCCGGGGTTTCCGGAGCTGGACCCATCACCCACTTTGATGCCAGTGAGTTCCCAGTTCAGATTGGGTGCGAAGTGAAAGACTTCGACCCCACTAAGTACATGGACAGAAGAGAGGCCCGGCGCATGGACCGCTTCTGCCAGCTCGCGGTGGCTGCGGCTCAGGAGAGTTTGACAGATGCAGGGCTGGAGATTGACGATTCCAACCGAGATCGGGTAGGGGTTCTGGTGGGCTCTGGCATCGGCGGGATCGGCACCCTCGAACAGCAGGCCAAAGTCCTTATGGAAAAGGGCGTTGACCGCGTAAGCCCATTCTTCGTCCCTATGCTCATCCCTGATATTGCCAGCGGCATGATTGCAATCATAACTGGAGCGAGAGGCCCGAACTCCTGCACCGTCACCGCTTGTGCAACCGGTACCCACGCTGTTGGGGATGCCTTCCGCATTGTGGCCAGAGGCGGTGCCGATGTGATGCTTGCTGGGGGAGCAGAAGCAGCTCTGAGCCCACTGGGCGTCAGCGGCTTTATATCGGCCCGGGCACTATCTACGCGGAACGACGCACCGCACAAGGCTTCCCGGCCTTTTGACCGGGAGCGGGACGGGTTCGTTATGGGCGAGGGGGCCGGCGTATTGGTCCTGGAAAGCCTGGACCATGCCCTGGCCAGAGGAGCCCATATCTACGGCGAAATCGTAGGCTATGGAGCCACCTCTGATGCATATCACATCACTCAGCCTGCCCCTGGAGGGGAGGGGGCTCAACGGGCCATGCGTGAGGCGATGAAGGATGCGGGGATCGACCCGGGAGACATCCAATACATCAATGCCCATGGCACTTCCACTCTGTATAACGATAAGTATGAATCGCAAGCCATCCGCGCAGTGTTCCAGGAACATGCGGAAACGGTTGCTGTAAGCTCAACGAAATCGCTCACAGGCCATCTGTTGGGAGCCGCGGGCGCGGTGGAGGCAGGGATCTGCCTCATGGCTTTGGAAAACCAGATTGTGCCTGGCACGTATAACTATGAGTTCCCCGATCCAGAGTGTGATCTAGACTACGTCCCCAATGCGGCCCGGCCCATGGAGCTTAGATACGCAATGTCCAACTCCTTCGGGTTTGGGGGGCACAATGGGGTACTAATCATGAAAAGGTGGGAGGGTTAGAGATGTACGAGCCACTAGAGAACGCCCTGGGTTACAAGTTCCAGCGGATGGAACTCCTTGAGCAAGCCTTGACCCACCGTTCCCATGCGCCCTCAACGGGCAGCCCCAATAACGAGCGCCTGGAGTTCTTGGGAGATGCCGTGCTGCAGCTTGTAGTGAGCACCCACCTCTACAAGAAGTTCCCCCACCTGCCTGAAGGCCAACTTGCGAAGATCAGGGCACTCCTAGTGAGCCAGCCCACCCTTGCAGATCTCGGGAGGCGCCTGAAGCTGGACACTTTTCTCAAAGTGGGTAAAGGTGAAGAACTCACTGGGGTGCGCCAGCGGGATTCTGTCCTCTGCGACGTTGTGGAAGCTGTTTACGGCGCAATTTTCCTAGATGGTGGATTGGAGGCGGCTCAGCCCGTCATCTTGAGCCACCTTCCCGAATGGGATCAAGACCAGCTGCCTATTATCGATGCGAAAACCACCCTGCAGGAGCACTTCCAACAGCGCACACAAAAAACCCCCACCTACACCCTTGCTGGGGAAGAGGGGCCGCCCCACAACAAGCAGTTCACTGTGGAGGTGTGGTTTGAGGACGAGCTCCTAGGCCGGGGCTTCGGCAGGAGCAAAAAAGAAGCTGCTCAAGCAGCAGCACGAGCAGCATTGGCCAATCTCGATCTCATTTAGGACTATGGGAAAAAATCCGTTCCTGCCTTAGGATTACGCCCACAGCTTCACAGTCGCGGGGCACTCTTTGGCCCGTGCGAGGGTCGATGATGCTCCCATCGCTGATACGCAAGCCGAGGTGGTACTTGCCGGCCCCAGCCAAGAGAACCCAGCAGCTCGTTTCACCTGAGGTTCCCTGGATTATCAGCACATCGCCTTGCATCAGCCAGGGACTGAAGCTCTGGTCCCCAACTTGTACTGCATAGAGCCCCCGAGGATTGGGGTGGTCGTCTAAGAAACACCACTCCCCAACGGGGTCTTTTTCTTTGGGATTCCAAGAAAACAGCGGTGCCCTCGCAAGATAGCGCTGAGCACTGCCTTGCTTAACCGCCAAGCCGTCGGTAAAGGGGCTCCTGTCTGAGAGCACCATACGCTTGAAATCATTAATGCCGTGGAAGTTATGCTTGTCCAGCCAGTAATAGACTGACTTATTATCAGCAAACTGTAGTTCACGGGCAATCTCTCGCACTGTGATGCTCGGATTCCTCCGTATTAAATTGGCCATTTGCGCGAGGTAATCTTGAGACTGCACCGATGTTTCCCACCCTAGTCCGAATAGATGTTACATGAATTAGGAAATAAGTCACAAATACCTTTACATAAATCATGGCGGAAAACGGGTTAAGCAGGCTCTTTGCTCCCTATCTCTACCATAACACATGGTTATCACCGGCCAAGTTGGCTAGTGACCAGTCATAGGTTATCCCATCCCGCATATACATGCTAGTGAAAGAGCATGTACCCCAGGGACGAAGGACGGGAGGGATGGGTGTGAATCAGAGCATCGATCTAGAGCTGATCCAACGGATTCGCGCGGGCGACCAGGGGGCAAAAGACAAGCTAGTGACGAAGTATGTCCCCATGGTCAAGTACATTATCCGGAACTATTACGCGAGCTTCCTGGACTTCGATGACCTACTGCAGGAAGGGCTCATCGGCCTTCTCAACGCAATCGAAGAGTACAAACCGGATAAGTTCGATGTGAAGTTCAGCTCTTTCGCATACATATGCATCATCCGGCGAGTATACAACGTGATCAAGCAAACCAATGGCAACAAACACCGCCTCCTCAACGAAGCCATCTCCCTGCAGTCTGCCATCGGCCTGGATGAAAACCGTACCGTGCTGGACTTAATCCCCGCGGAACCGGAGGACATTGACCCCCAACACCTAATTGAGGAGAAAATCGTCAACAGCCTCCTGGATCAGGTCCTCAAGAACCATCTCTCTGTGCTGGAATATGCAGTGATTGTGAGGCTTATCAAAGGCTACACGTGCAGCGAGATTCAGGCAGAGATCGGGGTAGGGCCAAAGGTGATTGACAACGCCCGCACCAGAGTCAAGGCCAAACTAAGGCGTTTGTTGGGTGAATACGGCTCTCTCTTAAGCCCCGATGTGCCCACAGAAGTCCGCCGCCGGGAAGACCTCTACCTAGACCTCCCGATCCAAAGCTAGAAGCACGCCGCGGTTCTTTTTTCCTCCAGGTTATGGTACAATAGGCGGGGATAATTCCGCTATGGAGGAGCACAATGCGGCTAAAGCGTTTAGAACTAGTAGGGTTTAAATCTTTCGCCAATCGTGTATGCTTGGAGTTTGGCCGCGGCATCACTGCCATCGTAGGGCCAAACGGCAGTGGCAAGAGCAATATATCCGATGCTGTCCGATGGGTACTGGGGGAACAGAGCGCCCGTACCCTGAGGGGACAAAAAATGGAAGATGTGATCTTCTCAGGAAGCGATGGGAAGAAACCTCTGGGCATGGCTGAAGTCCAGCTCACTCTAGATAACAGCGAGGGCTTCCTGCCCATCGATTTTTCCGAAGTAACGGTCACGAGAAGGGTATACCGCTCCGGCGAAAGCGAGTTCTTAATCAACGGCAAGCAGTGCCGGCTTAGAGACATTCAAGATCTTTTTACCGATACAGGCCTTGGCAGGGAAGGCTATGCCATCATCGGCCAGGGGCAGATTGATGCAGTCCTCAGCGTCCGGTCGCAAGACCGCCGAGTTGTACTGGAAGAGACTGCGGGAATCATCAAGTACCGCCTGCGTAAAGAAGCAGCTCTGCAGAAGATCGAGCAGACCAACCAAGATTTGGTACGGGTAGCAGATATCCTCGGTGAACTAGATCAACGCCTGGGCCCGCTCCAAAAGGAAGCGGAAAAAACCAGGCGCTATCAGGCTCTTGGGGAAAGATTGCTCCTTTTAGAGCAAGACTACTATGGCTTGGAACTGCAGCGCCTGGCAAGAAGCCGCGCCCAGTTAGAAGAAGAGCAGGCAGAGCTTCAGGGGGTAGCGGGAACACTTGCCCAAGAGCAAGGGCAGCTGGAAGAGGCTATAGCCCGCCTAGACCAAAGGCTGCACCAAGTAACCACAGACCTAGAGGCTGGACAAGCGCGCCAGTTTCAGCTCGCGGAGGGCCAGAATGCTCTAGAGAACACCGTGAACGTCAAAGCTGAGCGCCAGCGCAACAATGCCCAGCGCCTCCAGAGCCTAGCAAGCCTCAGCGCCAGCAAGGATGCCCAGCTGGAAGACCTTCAAGGGCAGCGGCAAACGGTCCTGGCGCAGCTTGAGCGCGCCTTGGAAAAGTGCGAAGAGGCAGCGGGGGCAGCTGATCAGGCCGCGCACAGGCTCAAAGAAAGGCAAGATGCACGCCAGCGCCTCCGCAATCAGCTGGAAGAAGCCAAAGACGAATTCTTTGAGTTTATGCGCTCTTTGACGGAGCTCCGCAACTTCCAGCGCAACTTCGACAAAGATGAACAAGCGCTCACCAGGCAGATTAAGGGTAAAGAAGAAGAAGCCTCTGCATGTGCCGTGGCTGTAAAACAGCTTAAGGCACAAGTGGAGGAGATCAAGGCTCTCCAAAAAGCAGAGGAGGAAAAGAAGGCTGGGGCCAAGGCAGAGGAAGTAGCCCTTCGCCAGAAAGCCTACGACCTTCGCCAGCGGACGGAAGGGGAAAAGGAAAAGCTGCGGCACATCCAAGCCAAGAGTACCCAGATCCATGCCCGCCTCACCACTTTGCGGGAATTGGACGGGGATTACGAGGGATATTCCGCTAGTGTGAAGCGGCTTATGCAAGAGGGCAGGCACCGGGAACTCATCCTCGGGACTGTTGCCGATGTGCTTAAGGTTCCTCAAGGGCTAGAGCTCGCCTTTGAAGTCGCTTTAGGGTCCGCCCTCCAAAACATCATCACTCCCAGTGAAGGAGCGGCCGAAACCTTAATCCAATGGTTGAAAGACAAAAATGCTGGGCGGGCCACGTTCCTGCCCCTAGATGCCATGCGGCCTAGCCGGTTTACCCCTGCCCAGCAGGGGGCTTTAAGAATGCCGGGAGTGTTGGGAACAGGAGATGACCTGGCAGAATGTGAAGAGCGCTTCCGCCCGGTAATTCAATCCCTCTTAGGGCGGACGGTCATTGCGGAGGACTTGAATTCGGCAGTGGCTCTCCGCCGCCGTCTCCAGCAGTTCAGCCGGATTGTGACCCGAGACGGCTCTGTGGTGTATCCCAGTGGGGCAATGACCGGGGGAAGCCAGACTACCCGTACCTCAGGGCTGTTGAGCAGGAAGACCGAGATCAGCAAGCTAGAAGAAGCACTTGAGGCGCAAGCCAAGGCAGAGAAAGAACAACTGCAGGCCATTGAAGAACTAGAAACAGCTTTAAGCAGTATTGGGAAACGCCTCCAGGAGCTTTCGGAGCAGCAAGTTGCTGGGCAAATGGAGATCCAGCGCCTTACTCAAGTCTTGGAGCAGCTCTCAAGGGACATCGCCAGGGAAGAACAGCAGCACTCTGGGCTCCTCCAAGAAGCAAGCCAGCTGGACCAAGCCCGGGAGGCCTTGCTTGCTCAAGCGGAAACCGCCGCGGCACAGGTGGAGCGAGAAGAAGCCGCTGAAGGAGAGCATCGGAGGGCCATCCAGGAGCTAGAAGAGGAACTGCAGGAGCTGGAAATGGAGATCGAAGCAGCCCAGGACCAGCTGACCCAAGTCAAGGTGAAGCTCGAGGCGGCGAAAGGTATCGCTGAGAACTTCCGCATGCAGCTCACCGCCATCGACCGGCAGGTGGACGAGGCAGAGGCGGCCCTTTCAGAGGCAAAGCGGGAGATAGAGGAACTGCACCTCGCCCAAGCTACCCTTGCTAAGGAAATTGAGGCGGCCCAAACAGACTTGGAGCTAAGCAAAAAAAGCCGGGCTGACCTAAGCGCCAAAATCGAGTGCCTAAGGCAAGAACGGGACCAAATCCAAGACCAGCTGAAAGCGCATAACAACCGCCTCAAACAGGTAAGCAGCGAACTTACCCAAATCGAGCGGAAGCTATACCGCAACGAAAGCGAGCTTAAGCTCAAGGCTGGGGAGGAGGAACGCATTTCTGAGCTTTTGGAAGAGCGAAACCTTCGGCCTGCGGAGGTGAGGGCCAGGGAGGTCACTCGCCCCAAAGGTGAGTTGAAGAAAGCCATCGACGAGTTGAGAGAGGAAATCCGCAGCCTGGGTATGGTAAACCCCGGAGCCGCGGAAGAATACGAACAGGTTAAGGAACGGCACCACTTCCTCACTATGCAAATGGACGACCTGAACGGAGCCAAGGCTCAGCTCCACAAGGCTATTGCCGAGATGGACGAGATTTGCCGGGCGAAGTTTCAGGAAACCTTCGCTCAGGTGCGGGCAGAGTTCAGCACGTTGTTTACTGAACTCTTTCACGGGGGGTAAAGCAGACCTGTGCCTGACAGAGCCAGATTCTCCTCTCACCACCGGTATTGAAGTTGTGGCGCAGCCCCCCGGCAAGAAACTGCAAAACTTGCTCTTGCTCTCAGGGGGCGAACGGGCCCTAACCGCCATTGCCCTGCTCTTCGCTATTCGGCGAGTCAAGCCCACGCCGTTTTGCATACTAGATGAGATAGATGCAGCCCTTGACGAGGCAAACCTCAACCGCTTCGCAAGGCTGATGCGGGAGTTTTCAGAAACAACACAGCTGCTCACCATTACTCACCGGCAAGCTACTATGGAGTCCGCTGATGCGCTCTACGGAGTCACCATGACGGATGAAGCAGTTTCCCAGATTATCTCGGTGCGTATGAAACAGGAGGGGTAATAGTCGTGTTCTGGAAGAAGATTTTCAAGAGGAAAGATGAGAACAAGGAAGTAACTGAGGAGAAGGCAGCGGTTCAACCTGACCCGAAGAGCTCTGAGCCAGAAGAGCCGCCCAAGCCAGAGCAGGCAAATGGTGAAGAAGCACCGCAAAACTTCTTCCAGCGCCTGAAGGCGGGCTTGTCCAAGACCAGGCAGGGCTTTGTGGACCGGGTGGAACAGCTGGTCTCAGGGCGCAAGGTGGACGAAGAGCTATTTGAGGATCTGGAGGAACTGCTCATCCAGGCAGACTGTGGAGTGCCAACAGCCATGGAACTAGTGGACGGCTTACGGGACCGGGCAAAGGCAGAAAAAATCACCGAAGGGGATGAGCTAAAGCTACTGCTGAAGCAGGAGATCAGGGAAATGTTGGAGCAGTATGCTCAACCCTTAAAGGAGTCCTCTGCCACGCCCTATGTGATTATGGTGGTAGGCGTAAACGGTGCGGGCAAGACCACCACCATTGGCAAGCTGGCGTACCGCTTTAAACAGGAAGGGGCAAAAGTCCTCCTGGCTGCAGGAGACACCTTCCGGGCAGCAGCCATTGATCAGCTGAAAATCTGGGCTGATCGGGTGGGCGCATCGTTTATCAGCCACCAGGAGGGGGCTGATCCCGCAGCGGTAGCCTATGATGCAGTCAACGCGGCACGGGCCAGAGGAGCAGATGTGTTAATCCTTGATACGGCGGGGCGCTTGCAGACTAAGGCCAACCTCATGGCAGAACTGGGCAAGGTCTACCGGGTGGTAGAGCGGGAGCTGGGCCGGGAACTCGATGAGATCCTCTTAGTTGTGGATGCCACTACCGGGCAAAACGCCCTCTCCCAAGGGAAACTCTTTGGTGAGGCCGTACCCCTGACTGGGATTGCCCTTACCAAACTCGATGGTACAGCCAAGGGAGGAATTATCCTCGCCCTCGGCAACGAGCTCAAACTACCTGTCAAACTCATCGGTGTTGGAGAGAAATACACCGACCTTAGGGACTTTGACCCTGCAGAGTTTGCCCAAGCACTCTTTGACTAGGAAAAGTGCTTGACAGACATCAGTGCCCGGGGATATACTATTTCAGTGTAAAGCAATTTTGGTTAACAGAGGTAGTGAGATGGAAAAAACGCTGCGCATGAGCCTGCTGTTTGATTTCTACGGCCCCCTGCTGACCGAGCGCCAACGAGAGGTATACGAGATGTACTTCCACGAAGATTTATCCTTGGGCGAAATCGGTGAACAGTTAGGTGTGTCCCGCCAGGCAGTATACGATATCTTGCGGCGTTCCGCAGCCATCGTAGAGGACTATGAGGCCAAGCTTGCTCTGGTTACCAAGCACTTGGAACGCACTGCCCGCCTAGAGCGGTTGATGGTTGCCCTCGATGAGCTCGATGCCCGCCTCAACAAGTGGGAAGGCTGCGAGGAAGAGCGGGAGCTGCTCCGTGAAGCCCGCGGACAGCTGCAGGATCTCACAAACAGTTAGGAGGCAGATGCATGGCGTTTGATAACCTGGCTGCAAGATTGCAGGAAACCATGAAAAAACTGCGAGGCAAGGGTAGGCTCAGCGAAAAGGATGTGGACGAAGCCCTTAGGGAAGTCCGCCTCGCTCTCCTAGAAGCGGACGTTAACTACAAGGTTGTCCGGGATTTTGTCAAGCGAGTCAAGGAGCGGGCCGTCGGTGAAGAAGTCCTCTCCAGCCTTACCCCAGGCCAGCAAGTTATTAAGATCGTCAACGACGAACTCACTACCCTCATGGGCGGCACAGTCGCCAAACTCCAATTAGCATCTCGGCCACCGTCCATCATTATGATGGTGGGCCTGCAGGGGGCGGGGAAGACCACTACCGCGGCCAAGCTGGCCCGGCTGCTGAAAGGGCAAGGCCACCGGCCCCTACTGGTTGCTGCAGACATTTACCGGCCCGCGGCCATTAAGCAGTTGATGGTCCTGGGTGAGCAGATTCAAGTCCCCGTCTTTTCGATGGGAGAGCAAAACCCCGTTGACATTGCCAAGGCGGCAGTGAGCCATGCTGGGGCCCACAGCAATGATGTGATCATCATTGACACCGCGGGGCGCCTGCATGTAGACGAGGCACTCATGGAAGAATTGGTCCAGATCAGAGAAGCGGTTTCACCTCACGAAATCCTGCTGGTCGTGGATTCCATGACGGGGCAAGATGCGGTTAATGTGGCAGAGACCTTTAACTCCCGGCTGGATATTGGCGGAGTGGTCCTAACCAAGCTCGATGGAGACGCCAGAGGTGGTGCGGCCCTGTCGGTAAAAGCGGTGACAGGCAAGCCCATCAAGTTCGCTGGCGTGAGCGAGAAGATGGATGGGTTAGAGCCCTTCCATCCTGACCGGATGGCTTCCAGGATCCTGGGTATGGGAGATGTCCTCACCCTCATCGAAAAAGCCGTGTCCACTGTGGACGAAGAAAAGGCGAAGCAGCTCGCCCACAAGCTCAAGGAAGCAGAGTTCACTCTGGAAGACTTCCTAGAGCAGCTGGAACAGCTGAAGCGCATGGGGCCTTTAGATCAGATCTTGGGTATGCTCCCAGGCATGGGAGGCATGAAACAGCTCAAGAACTTGGATGTAGATGAGTCTCATCTCAAGCGCATTGAAGCTATCATCAACTCCATGACCCCTGAAGAGCGGCGCAATCCGCAGATTATCGGCGGCTCCCGCCGCAGGCGCATTGCCCAGGGCTCGGGCACCCGAGTACAAGAGGTCAACCGCCTCTTGAAGCAGTTTGAACAGACTCGACAACTGATGAAACAGCTGACCGGTGGAGAAAAGAGCCGCCGGAAGAGCAAAGGCTTGTTCTCTTTATTCCGTTAGTCCCCTCATACTGAGGTGGAATAAATAGCTTGACCCTGTTTAGGAGGTGAAACAGCATGGCAGTAAGAATTCGCCTGAAGAGGATGGGAGCCAAGAAGCGTCCGTTCTACCGTCTAGTCGTAGCTGATTCCCGGGCTGCACGGGATGGCAGATTCATCGAGACACTTGGATGGTACAATCCCATCGCCGATCCCGCGGAAATCAACGTCGATGAGGAAAAGGCACTTTACTGGTTGCAGAAGGGTGCTCAACCATCTGATACCGCCAGAGCGCTTCTGCGCAAAAGCGGAGTATTAGATAAGTTCGCTGCCTCCCGCAACCAAGGATAGGAGGTATATCCGTGCAGGAGTTAGTGGAATTTATTGCGAAATCCCTTGTGGAGCATCCCGAGAACATTCGCGTGGAGCAAGTAAACAAAGAGCATGAGACTGTCTATCGGCTCCACGTGGCTCCTGAAGACATGGGCCGCATCATTGGCAAGCAAGGCAAGATTGCCAAGGCCATCCGCACAGTGGTAAAGGCGGCAGCCATCAAGTCGGGGGAAAGGGTGTACGTGGATATCACAGATGACCTCACCGATGAAGATTAAGTGGGTTTTAATAGGTGAAGTTGCCACATCCCATGGCAACCGGGGAGAGATCAAGGTCATACCGCATACAGATTTCCCCGAACGGTTTCTGGACATGAGTGAAGTCCGCCTGTTTGGCAAGACTGACCAGGAACCGCGCCTCGTTCGCAGACTGGAGCAAGCGCGCCTTCACAAAGGGGCAGTCATCCTCAAACTGGAAGGCGTCGATTCCATCGACAACGCGCAAGCTCTCAGAGGGATGCACATCAAGGTGAGTACAGCTGAAGTGGTGCCGCTGCCCGAAGGCAGTTACTACATTTTCCAACTTATTGGGTTGGAATGCGTTACCACAACCGGCCTCAGCTTAGGGCGCATTACTGAAGTCCTCCAGACTGGTGCCAATGATGTCTATGTGGTTAAGCCCCCACCAGGTTTGACTGATCAGGCTGAAATCCTGATCCCGGTCCTTCCCCATGTGGTGCTGGAGGTAGATCTAGAGCGGGGGCAGGTCCTCATCGAACTGATAGATGGTTTGCTGGAATGAATGGAATGGTGAGCTCGACATGCACATCGATGTTTTGACGCTCTTCCCAGAGATGTTCTCTGGCCCGCTCCAAACCAGCATTCTTGGGCGTGCCCAGGCCAACCAGCTCATCAGTGTGCATGTCTGGAACATCCGAGATTACGCTGAAGACAAGCACCGCACCGTGGATGATACCCCCTACGGTGGGGGCGCCGGTATGGTGCTCAAGCCAGATGTGGTTGTGCGGGCCATCGAACATGTGAAGCAAGATAGAACTGCGCCTGTGGTCTACCTGACGCCTCAAGGAAAGCCCGTTTACACAAGAGAAAGCCCAGGAACTCGCGGGATTTCCAGAGCTCATTTTGCTCTGCGGGCATTACGAAGGGCTTGATGAAAGGGTCAGGGAACACTGGGTGGATCAAGAGATTTCCATTGGGGACTATGTCCTCACCGGGGGCGAGCTCCCAGCACTGGTGGTAATTGATGCAGTGAGCCGCTTGATCCCTGGAGTATTGGGCTGTGCCGAATCGGCAGAGTCTGATTCCTTCCAAGATGGGCTCTTGGAGCATCCCCACTACACCAGGCCCGCAGTGTTTCGGGGCCATACGGTGCCTGAGGTCCTCGTGAGCGGCCACCACGGTGAGATCCGTCGCTGGCGCCTGCGCGAGTCCCTGAAGCGCACCAGAGAAAGGCGTCCAGACCTTTTGGAAGCTTGGCTTGCCCATCGGCAAGGAAAAGACAACTTAACCCCAGAAGAACAGCAAATTCTGGCAGATATTAAAGCTGAATTATCTCGTGAGAGGAGGTAGTGCAATGGATGTCATTCGTGCAATAGAGCAAGAGCAAATGCGTTCCGATCTTCCTGACTTTCGTCCTGGCGATACAGTCCGTGTCCACGTGAAGGTCGTTGAGGGTTCCAACGAGCGCATTCAAGTGTTTGAAGGAACCGTTCTCCGCCGGATGGGCTCAGGCCTAAGAGAGTACTTCACAGTACGCAAGGTCTCCCAAGGCGTAGGCGTGGAGAGGACTTTCCCGGTGCATTCGCCCCGGATTGCTGCAATCGAAGTTGTTCGTCATGGCCGGGTACGGCGGGCTCGCCTTTATTACCTGCGGGAGCGGTCTGGTAAGGCTGCCCGGATCAAGGAACGCCGGCGCCCTTAAGTCAAAGGTGGAGTGGACACCTTGTGCATGCAGGTGAGCACTCCCCTTTTGGCAATTAGCACTCATTTCTAGAGGGGATGCAGGACATGGCAAAATCCACGATTCGTGAGTACGTCGAGGCATTAGTGATTGCCGTTGTCTTGGCATTATTCATTATTACCTTCATTGCCCAGTCCTTTCTAGTGCAGGGAAGTTCCATGGAGCCGTCCCTTCTCGATGGACAGCGCCTCTTGGTGGACAAGCTGACTCCCCGGTTCGTAGAGCCCAGGCGAGGCGATGTGGTAGTCTTTCGCTACCCTGCGAACCGGAGGCGGAAGTTCATCAAAAGGATTGTTGGTTTACCTGGAGATGAGATCTCGATCCGCAACGGGTTTCTCTACATCAATGGACAGCGTGTGGAGGAGCCGTTTGTCAATGGGCCCACCTACGGCCCTTACAGTTCACCAGGTTTTGGGCCAGTTGTGGTTCCAGAAGACAGCTTCTTCGTCCTCGGGGACAACCGCCGCAACAGCGATGACAGCCGCTATTCGGATGTGGGATTTGTCCACCGCTCAGACATCGTAGGCGTAGCCCGGTTCGTGTACTGGCCCATCACGCAGATCCAAGTCCTGCGCCTCCCCGGTGGATATCCCCAGTAGGAGTGAACGTAGTTGACTATTCAATGGTATCCCGGGCACATGGCCAAGACCAGGCGCATGCTTGTGCAGGAGCTCAAGGTGGTTGATGTGGCACTAGAACTCATCGATGCCCGGGTTCCTGCAAGCAGCCGCAACCCGGATTTGGCGGAGCTCGTGAACAAGCCCCGGCTCATGGTTCTTACGAAATGCGACTTGGCAGACCCTGCCCTAACCGATGCGTGGATTGAGTTTTACCGCAGCCGCGGTGAAAAAGCAATCGGCGTTGACCTGGCAAAAGGCACCGCTGTGCAAGAAATTGCCCTGGCGGTGAAGAAGATGTTCCCCCAGCTTAAGCGAGATCCTCGTGTCATGGTTGTAGGAGTCCCCAATGTGGGTAAATCCACGTTGATCAACCGCATAGTGGGCCGCCGGGGAGCAAAGGTGGGCGCCCGCCCAGGGGTAACCCGAGGCAAACAGTGGGTAAGGGGCGCTGGGCTGCAGCTCCTGGACAGTCCAGGGATTCTGTGGCCCAAGTTCGAGGACCAGGAAGCGGCCCGGAAGCTTGCCATCACCGCAGCCATCCGGGATGAGGTGTTTGATCAGGTAGAAATGGCCCAGTGGCTCCTAGATTTCCTGCAAGAATACTATCGGCCAAATGTCATCGAACGCTATGGAGAGCCAGGGGAAGAAGAGCATTTCCTCGAGACAATCGGGCGGAAACGGGGTTTTCTCAGAAGCGGCGGCTTGGTAGATGTAGAGCAAGCAGCGGCCGCTGTGCTCACTGACTTCCGCTCAGGCAGGCTGGGAAGAGTCACCCTCGACCGCGAGGGAGGCGAGCTTGGTGAGGCAAATTGAGCAGTCACTCATGCAGTGCGGCTTCAGCCGCATTGTTGGCGTTGACGAGGTGGGGCGCGGCCCGCTGGCAGGCCCGGTGGTGGCCGCAGCTGTGCATATCCCGCCGGAGATAGACCTTGAAGGAATTGGAGATTCCAAGAAGCTTACTCCTAGGCAGCGGCTCCTGGCCTTCCAGGAAATCCTGCGCTGGGGGGAAGTTTCGGTGGGAGTGGCAACCTCAGCGGAGATCGACCGTGTAAACATCCTCAATGCCACTTATCTCGCAATGCGCCGCGCGATCCAGGGGCTTACACCTGCCCCTCAGATCTGCCTGATTGACGGTAACCGCCCTGTGCCAGGGCTGAGTGTGCCCCAACAGGCAATTGTCCGCGGGGACAGCCAATGCTTTCTGATCGCCGCAGCCAGCATTGTAGCCAAAGTAGTACGGGATCGGTTTATGGAAGATTACCATCAGATGTTTCCCGAGTACGGGTTTAGTCGAAACAAGGGTTATCCTACTGCCGAACACCGGGAGGCTATCCTACGGCACGGCCTCTGCCCAATTCATCGGGTAACGTTCGGCAAAGCGGTCTAAGGAAAGGGTATTGCGCATGAGGTTTGTGCATATTGAGAATCTCCGGAGTGGCGAGCAATTGGCGCGGCCGATTTTCGCCCCTGATGGACGAATCCTGCTCAACAGCGGTGTACAAATGGAAACAACCTACATAGAACGCCTGCGCGGCCTAGGGATCCCGGGCGTGTACGTCATCGACGAAGACCGTCCCGGTGTAGAGGTCCCTGAGACAATTAGCCAGAGGACACGCACTGAGGCAACCGCGAATATTAAGGCGGTCTTTGACAGCGTGCGGGTGGGCAAGACGTTTCGTTTAGACGAGGTGGGCCAGTCAGTCAAAGCTATCATTGACGAGATTGTGCAAAACCCCAATGTGCTGGCAAGCCTAAGCGATGTGCGCTCCTATGACGGTTACACCTTTTCCCACAGCGTGAACGTGTGCGTCATATCCGTCATGTTGGGCGTCAAGAAGGGCTATAATGAAAAGCAGCTCTACGAGTTGGGCTTAGGTGCAATTCTCCATGACATCGGTAAGACACAAGTTCCGGAAGACATCTTGACCAAGCCGGGGCGGCTCACCGATGAGGAGATGGCCATTATGCAGCAGCACACCACCTTTGGCTGGCAGATCCTGCGGCAAAACCCTGATGTTCCTCTCAGCAGTGCCCACGTGGCGTATCAACACCACGAGCGGCCCCAGGGCCTGGGATACCCCCGGGGATTGACCAGCGACCGCATCCTCCCTTACGCCAAAATAGTGTCTGTGGCAGATGCCTATGATGCGATGACCTCAGAACGGGCCTACCAACGGGGGATGCTACCCCATGAAGCTCTAAGGATTATCCACCGCCTCAAAGGCGTGCAGTTTGAACCTGATATCGTTGACCTCTTAGATCTGTGCGTGGCCCAATACCCTGTGGGCTGCATGGTGCGCCTCAACTCCCGAGAGATCGGGATTGTGGTGGATATCAATCAGCAAGAGCGGGCCCGGCCCATTATCCGGGTGCTGTATGACCGCTGGGGCAAGCGGCTGCAGCAGTTTTGGGAGCTGGATTTGGCCAAGACGAGGCATCTTTCCATCGTCGAGGTTGTGGAATGAGCAAAGGCGCGTATTACGAGGAAGCTGCCTGCCAATATTTGACAGCGCGGGGCCTGGTTCTGCTGGAGCGGAACTACCGCACCCAGGGCGGCGAAATCGACCTTGTGATGCGTGATGGCGCCACTTTAGTCTTTGTGGAAGTGAAGTTCCGCTCCACCCTAACTTACGGCCATCCCCTGGAAGCGGTCTCTCCTGTCAAGCAAAGGCGACTCAAACGTACCGCCTTATTCTATCTAGCCCAGACGAACTGCTGTTATGATGCGGTACGCTTTGACGTGCTCGGCATTACTAAGATGGGACAAACCATGAAATTCCTTTGGGTGAAGGGAGCATTTGAATGAAATCTGCGCAATTATTCTTCAGTATACTTCTCATATTTCTGCTAACTGCCGTTCCAACAACTCTAGCCCAAGCCCCCCCTTTTGATGTGGATGCCGCCGCGGCCGTTCTCTTGGACTACGACTCGGGCCAAATCCTCTACAGCAAGAACGGCTCCGATGAGCGGATCCCAGCTAGCCTCGTGAAGGTCATGACCATGTTCATTGCTATGGATCACGTTAAGGCAGGGCGTATCAACCTGACCGATACCACCCGTGTAAGCGAAAACGCCTGGCGGATGACAGGGTCGCAGATGTTTCTTGAGGTGGGAGAGACCGTCACCATCGAACAGCTCTTGTACGGCATCGCGGTTGTATCGGGCAATGATGCCTGTGTAGCCCTTGCGGAAGCACTGGCAGGTTCCGCAGAGGTTTTTGTACAGTGGATGAACAAGAAAGCCGGAGAACTAGGCCTGGCGACGCGGTTTGTGGATGTCCACGGTTTATCAGAAGAGAATAGCGTTACCGCCAAAGACATGGCTTATCTGGCCCGTGCCTATATCCGTACCCATCCAGAAGCCCTCGCTTACCACCACGAGAAGTCCTTTTCCTATCAGCCTCGGTCCCAGAACAAGCCCATAGTCCAGTACAACCGCAACGGGCTCCTCTCTTCCTTCGAAGGGGCGGATGGGCTTAAGACAGGGCACCTCAGCGCTGCAGGCTACAACTTAGTGGCCACGGCCAAGCAGGGCGAGCGCCGCTTGATCGCAGTTGTGCTCGGGGGCAAGAGTGAAAAGGGCAGGGAAGCGGTGGCCGCTGAACTCCTCAACTACGGCTTCCGCAACTTCGATCTGGTTGACACCCGCAAACTGACAGCGGAGACCGCTGTGAAGGTCTACAAAGGGAAAAAACGGGCAGTTAACGTGGTCGCGTCGGAGCCCCTGATCACGGTGCCTCAAGGGACTGCAACCGGCCTAGAGGTCTCAGTGCAGCTTAAGAACATGACTGCTCCTGTGGCCAAGGGTGAAAACGTAGGCGC
Organism: Peptococcaceae bacterium 1109; assembly: GCA_001028815.1. GTDB lineage: Bacteria > Bacillota > Limnochordia > Darwinibacteriales > Darwinibacteriaceae > 1109. Next base: position 653,026 of record LDJB01000001.1, on the reverse strand, counting down.
CCTGACAGTTTGGTATGAGGGGCAAGTGATCAAACAAACCCCCCTCTTAGCCGCAGAGGAAGTCCCAGTGGGTGGTTTTTGGCGGGTAATGTGGGACTCTTTGGCTTTGTTTATACGGAATCTGATTAGGCGCCCTTGAGGGCGCCTCCCTTTTCTCAAAATACCAAGAGGAAATTTGCGTAAATCGTAGAATTATATGCTGTAAGCCAAAACACCCCCGGTTCTGTCGGCTAGACCGGCGGCTTAAAGAGGAGTGATACGATGCACCTAGATGAGCTAGATCAGCAAATTCTGGCTTATCTGCAAGAAGACGGCCGCACATCGTACGTTACATTAGCATCGGCTCTAGGTGTTTCAGAAGGAACGATCCGCAAGCGGGTGCGCCGCCTAGAAAATGACGACGTCGTGAAAATCATCGGCATTACTGACCCCCTCAAGGTAGGCCTAGATACGGTTGCCTACGTGTGGTTTGAGATTGAGCGCAACCACTTGGAGGAAGCCATGGAGCGGCTTAAACTCCTGGAAGAGGTGCGCTACCTGATTGTCACCACCGGCAGCCATGACCTTGTGGCCATGGTGGTTGTCCCGAGCCGTGAAGACCTGGTGCGTCTGCTCAATGATGAGTTGTCAGCCATTCCAGGCATTGTGAGCACCCAGACTTCCATCGTCTTGAAGATCCACAAGCAAACCTACGATTGGGCTCCTTTCCCCAAAGTGCTTGAGTCTGCCAACAAGGAGGATCGTCCTGCCCATGGATAAGTATGTATTGGATGAGACAGATCGGGAAATAATCGAGCTGTTGCAGGAGGATGGGCGGATGCCGTTCCTCACCATCGCTAACCAGCTGGGCCTAGCAGAGGGCACAGTGCGACGCAGGGTTGCCCGCCTCTTGGAAGAAAAGGTCCTGAAGATCGTAGGCATAACTGATCCCTTTAAGATTGGGCTGTACACGGTAGCAGTCGTGGGGCTGAAGGTAGAGCGGGGGAAAATCGACCATATCGCCCAAGCCTTGGCCGATCTCCCAGAAGTACGCTCTGTAGCCCTCTCTACTGGCAATTTCGATCTTGTTATCCAGGTAGCCGTAAAAAACAACGACGAACTCCTCACATTCCTTATCAGGAAACTCAGCGATATTCCGGGCATTCTGAACACTGGCACATCCTTGGTGCTGAAGGTAGCCAAGGAAGACTTTGCCTGGGGCGCCAACTAAAAACCCAGTCGCCCTTGGTAACGGTACTGCAGTGCCTCTGCAACGTGCGGCGCTTCCACGCTGTGGGCGCCGCTCAGGGCAGCGATGGTTCGGGCCACCCGGATAGTTTTGTGATAGCTCCGCATGGACAGGCCAAGGCGGGTGTGCGCTTGGGCCAGAAGGGCCTCCCCATCCCGAGCTAAGGGCAGGTTAACGGAAGGGGTTGGCAGCTGGCCATGGAGATGAGCGTGTTCATACCACGGCTCATCCTCACCGGAAGCCTCATCCGGGGAAACCTCTCCCATGCGGCAAAACATATCAAAGCGATCTATAAGAGGTCCCCTCAGCCTTCTGTGGTAGCGGGCAAGGTCCCCAGCTGAACACCTACATTCCCGTGTACTGCTGCCCAGGTAACCGCAGGGGCAGGGATTGGCTGTAGCTATGATCCAACAATCGGCAGGGAAGTTCACATTGTAGCCAGCTCTGGCAATGTGAACTCTTTTTTGATCCAGGGGTTCCCGCAAGGCTTGGAGGGCGTCTATGCTAAACTCAGGTAGTTCGTCGAGGATCAAGAGGCCCCGATGGGCAAGGGAGATCTCCCCTGGACGGGGCAGTGCTCCGCCGCCGATGAGGGCAGTGCGTGAAATGCTGTGATGGGGCTGGCGCACTGGGCGCTTGCGCACCAGCCCTGCTGTTTCTAGGCCGGCAGCGCTGTAAACTGAGGTCACATCTACCGCTTCTTCCTTGGTCAGCGGGGGAAGTAGGGCGGCCGCTGCTCGAGCTAGGAGCGTTTTGCCCACTCCCGGTGGGCCCATGAGCAGAATGTGGTGACGCCCCGCGGCGGCCACTGTCAGGGCCCGCTTTGCCAGCTGCTGTCCGATAATTCTCTCTGATGGAGGCCCGTGACGCTGGCCTGAGTAAGCCGCTGGATGGAGTCTGGCAGGAGCTACCTTACCTTGGAGAACGTGGACTGCCTCCTGCAGGGAACTCACAGGGAGATACTCGACCCCAGGTATGCTCGCAGCCTGCACAGAGTTCTCTTGTGGAAACATCAAGCTGCATCCACGGTCCCGGGCTAGCACCGCTAGGGCAAGCACCCCAGGAACCGAGCGCACTCTGCCTCCAAGGGACAGCTCACCTACAATCAGGGTTTTTGCCAGCCTTTCCCGGGGAACAACCCCTTGATGGGCTAAGATTCCCAGAGCAATGGCCAAGTCAAACAGAGCGCCATCCTTGCGAGCGTCGGCAGGAGCAAGGTTCACAACCACTTTTTGAGGGGGAAACTTAAACCCGCTGTTGCGCATAGCAGATCTTACCCGAGCCCTGCTTTCTTTCACGCTGGCACTAGGCAGGCCAACGATCTCAAAGCCAGGCAGGCCAGGCCTGATATCCACTTCTACACTAATAGCAAAACCGGCAATACCCAGCAACCCACCACTGTGCACGCTGATCAACCTGAAACCTCCTTGCATTAAATTCTGATTAGTGTTATATTATATATAAAATCGCAATATTCCTTCCTGACATAGAACCTCTCCTCCCTCGGCATGCTAAACAGGGACAAGTGGGAGGGGGTGGAGAGTTGGACTTTGATGTAGGCATGACACGCATTTTCCCCTGTCCAATCTGCGGTGTTGATACTCCCCACAACGTTAAGGCGCGGCGCGGCCACATGTACGGTGTGCTTTGCAGCAACTGCCGCTGTGGTTCTGTAGTGAGCGATGTGGAGCTCCGCATTTATCAGCTTAAGTGGGAAGAAGAACTGCAGGCGATCTTGGACAGCCTCATAGATGATCCCCTGGGAATTGACGACGAGTGAGGGGGGTGGGCTTTGGGCAAGCTGGATCGGCTGTACATTATTGCCTTTAACATGGTGCAAGGCATCGGCGGGCTTCGCCTGCGAGCGCTAGCGGAACACTTCGGAGGCCTAGATAAGGCATGGGAGGCTAACCTGAAGGACCTCAGGCAAACTCCAGGGATCGGGGAGAAGATTGCCCAGCAGCTGCTTACCCAGCGGGAGAAGGTGGACCCGGTAAGAGAAGAGGAATGGGCAAGAAAGCAAGGCGGTAGGATTGTGACCATAGTGGATCAAAACTACCCCCAAGAGCTCCGTTCCCTGGCAGTTCCACCCCCGGTGCTCTACATTGTGGGGCACGCGCCCCGAAAGCACTGCATTGGGGTTGTGGGAACGAGGCGGCCTTCCCCTGCTGGACAACGGCAGGCCTGGGTATTCTCCCAGGAGTTTGCTCGAAGAGGGTTTGCGGTAGTCAGCGGGCTGGCCCGGGGCATCGACAAACAAGCCCACTTAGCTGCGCTGCGCGCCGGTGGCGAAACTGTGGCTGTCCTCGGCTCTCACATCGGCAGCATCTATCCAGCGGAGCATAGGGGATTGGCAGAGCAGATTGCTAAACAAGGGGCGCTGGTGAGCGAGTTTGCCAGCACTCACCCCACGGTCCCCGGAAACTTCCCTAGGCGGAACCGGATCATCGCAGGCCTTTCCCAGCGCCTGCTGGTGGTGGAGGCTAGCCTGAAGTCGGGTGCCCTAAACACCGCGGACTGGGCTGCGGAATGCGGCAAGGATGTGTGGGCCATCCCCGGTGCCATCGCTGACCCGCTCCGGGAAGGCACCAACCGCCTAATCCAGCAAGGCGCAGGCCTGGCCGCTGACCCCAGCGACGTCCTCCTAGGGCTTGATGAGGTCAGCGAGGCTTCCGGGGAACATTTAGATGAGCTGGCAAAGCTCTACCACAGAGGGGCTTCCCCAGATGAGATTAGTGCCTTATTGAGGATCCCAATCAGCCATGTTTTAGCTCGCCTTACCGATCTAGAACTGGCAAGCAAGGGCCGAGGATAGGGCATCCCCCTTGCATAAATGATCCAAAGGCAATATAATGTCAGTATTCAAGCGGGTTGGGGAGGACACGGTCCTCCCTTCCGTGCGCGTGGAGGTGTCCCATTGGGTAAATCACTTGTCATCGTGGAGTCACCAGCTAAGGCCCGGACGATTGCGAGATTCCTGGGCCGGAATTACGTGGTCAAAGCTTCCATGGGCCACGTGCGTGACCTTCCGAAAAGCCAGTTTGGCATAGATATTGAAAACAACTTTGAGCCAAAATACATCACCATCCGGGGAAAAGGCCCCGTCCTGAAAGAGCTCAGGGATGCTGCAAGAAAGGCAGATCGGGTCCTGGTAGCAACAGACCCGGACCGGGAGGGGGAAGCCATCGCGTGGCACCTGGCCCATGCCCTCGATGTGCAAGAGGACAACTGCCGCATTGAGTTTCGGGAAATCACCAAAGATGCGGTCAAGCAGTCCATCAAGAATCCCCGGCCCATCAGCCAGGACTTGGTTGATGCCCAGCAAGCCCGCCGGGTACTTGACCGGATCGTTGGCTACCAACTGAGCCCCTTGCTCTGGGCCAAGATCAAGCCAGGACTGAGCGCAGGCCGGGTGCAGTCGGTCGCGGTGCGGATCATCGTGGACCGACAGCGGGAAATCGACGCCTTCGTCCCGGAGGAATATTGGACCATAACTGCCCAGCTCCTCACCGCTCGCGAGGAGCCTTTTACCGCAAAGCTTAGCAGGTACCAAGGGAAGAAAATCGATCTTCCCAATGAAGAATCAGCCCTTAAGGTCAAGACGGACATCACAGGCCTTCCCTGGGTAGTTAAGGCAGTGCAGCGCCGAGAGCGCAAACGCAACCCAGCGCCGCCCTTCACCACCAGCACCATGCAGCAAGAAGCCGCGCGTAAGCTGGGCTTTACTGCCAAGAAGACGATGCAGGTTGCCCAACAGCTCTATGAGGGCTTAGATGTTGGCGATGAAGGCACCGTGGGCTTGATTACCTACATGCGTACCGATGCTACCCGGGTCTCCAATGAGGCCCTCAGCGCAGTGCGTAAGCTGATTGAAGGGGAATACGGCAAGGATTATGTGCCAGCCAAACCTCGCACCTTTACCGCCAAGAAAGGTGCCCAAGAAGCTCACGAAGCCATCCGGCCTACAGCTGTAGAGCGCACTCCAGCGTACGTCCAGAAGTACCTCAGCCGGGATCAGTTCCGCCTCTACAAGCTGATTTGGGAACGGTTCGTAGCCAGCCAGATGGCCTCAGCAGTCCTTGATGTAGTCGCCGTGGACCTTGCCGTGGGCGAGTACGAGTTTAGGGCTAACGGCTCCACTATCAAGTTCCCAGGATTCCTTAAGCTATATGAGGAAGGCAAAGACGATGGGGAGAACGGGGAACAGGGAATGCTGCCCCCCATGCAAGAAGGGGAACAGGCTTCATTGGTGGATTTGAACCTAGACCAGCACTTCACCCAACCACCGCCCCGCTTTACCGAGGCCATGCTCGTCAAAACCCTGGAGGAGCTTGGTATCGGGCGGCCGAGCACCTATGCCCCCATCATTGACACCATTGTCCGGCGGGGATATGTTAGGCTGGAAGACAAGCGCTTTGTCCCCACGGAGCTTGGCTACGTAGTCGTGGATGTCTTGAAGGAGTACTTCGCCAAGCTCCTAGATACAGGGTTTACCGCGGCCATGGAAGAAGAGCTAGACCGTATTGAAGAAGGGGAAGCGGTGTGGCACCAGGTGATCAAGGGCTTCTACAGTGGGTTTGCCGCTGATTTGGAAAAGGCCCATCATGACCTGGAGAAAATCGAGATTCAAGATCAAGAAAGCGATGAAGTGTGCGAGAAGTGCGGCCGGAAGATGGTCTATAAGATGGGCCGCTTCGGGAAATTCCTCGCCTGTCCCGGCTATCCAGAGTGCAAGAACACCAAACCCATCCTTAATGAAGTAGGGGTTGAGTGTGTTGCCTGCAAAGCCGCAGGCCGCCCAGGGGGACAGATTGTGGAAAGAAGGTCCCGCCGGGGACGGCTGTTTTACGGATGCAGCAATTATCCCGATTGTGATTATACCAGCTGGTACAGGCCAGTTAACCAACAGTGCCCACACTGCGGCAGCCTCCTCGTTGTGAAAAAGGAAAACACCCCGCCGATCTGCGCGAATAAAGAATGTCCAGGAAAGGTTTGAGGTTCCATGACCATCAACGTAATCGGGGCAGGCCTTGCAGGATGTGAAGCGGCGTGGCAAATCGCAGAACGGGGCTTTCTGGTTCGCTTGTGGGAAATGCGGCCTGAGAAGCTTACCCCAGCCCACACCACAGGCGATTTCGCCGAACTAGTGTGCTCCAACTCCCTCGGCTCGCAAGTGGAGAGCACCGCGCCAGGATTGCTCAAGTTGGAACTAGAGCGCATGGGCTCCCTCATCCTCCAAACGGCCAAGGAGGTGCAGGTGCCCGCGGGCGGTGCCTTGGCTGTGGACCGCAATCTTTTTGCTCGCCGTGTGACGGAGAGGATCTCCGCCCATCCAAGGATCACAGTGGTCAGAGAAGAATGGACGGAGATTCCAGAAGGTATTACGGTTATCGCCACTGGCCCCTTAACGAGCGATCCTCTCACAGATGTCTTGCAGAAGATGACGGATAGTGAAAACCTGCACTTTTACGATGCGGCTGCTCCCATAGTGGATGGAGCTACCATCCACTATCAAGCAGGATTTTGGGCCGCGCGCTACGGCCGCGGCGATGCGGATTACTTCAACTGCCCGATGGACAAAGAAGAATACGAAGCCTTCTGGGAAGCGCTAGTTACCGCAGAGCTGGCCCCAGTCCACGGTGAGTTGGAGGAGGATCTCGCGGTCTTCGAAGGCTGCATGCCCATTGAAGTCTTGGCCAAGCGGGGGAAAGATGCCATCCGTTACGGCCCCTTTAAACCTGTTGGCCTGGCCGGCCCTTCCGGCCGGCGCCCCTATGCGGTGCTGCAGCTCCGGAAAGAGAATACCAAGGCCACCCTGTTTAACCTAGTGGGCTGTCAAACGAGGCTGAAGTGGGGGGAACAACGGCGTGTGTTCCGCATGATACCTGCCTTGAGGGAAGCTGAATTTGTGCGCTACGGCGTGATGCACCGCAACACCTTCGTTAACTCCCCAGAAGTGCTGCTCCCCACATTCCAGATGCGGCACTTCACCAACGTTCTCTTAGCCGGCCAGCTGACTGGGGTAGAGGGGTACATGGAAAGCACCGCCTCCGGCCTGGTGGCGGGGGTGAATGCCGCGCGCCTTGCGGACGGGCGTAAACCCCTGGTTCTTCCCGAAGACACTATGACAGGCGCTTTAGCACGCTACATTTCCTCGGCTGATCCCAAGCACTTCCAACCCATGAATGCCAATTTCGGTATTCTGCCGCCATTCCCTGAGCGCATCAGGGACAAGCAGGCCCGGAAGGTTGCTTACGTGGATCGGGCCACCAAGTCTTTGGAGACCTACCTCAGTGCGGTGGAGGAGAACTAAGTGGAGTACATCCAAGAGTACATTCAGCACTTAGAGTTGAACCGCAACTTGGCACCTGCCACCTTGGAGGCATACACCCGGGATTTGGAGCAATTTTGGGCTTTTGCGGCGGAGCAATGTCAGATCTTGGAGAAACCAGCGAAGGTCACATCCTTGGACAAGCACCTACTCCGGGACTACCTCACATACCTCACAGTAAACCGCTATTCCCGTACATCCATCGCCCGTATCTTAGCAGCCATTCGGGGCTTTAGTAAGTACCTTGCCCGCACTGCGGTGATTCCCACAGACTTTGCCCGGGGCATCAAGACTCCACGGCAGGGGAAGCGGCTGCCCGCGGTCATGACCGTTGATGAGGTGGATACCCTCCTTGAGGCTGAGGTGAGCGAGAACCCTGTCCTCGCCCTGCGCAACCGGGCCATGTTTGAAGTGCTGTACGCTACGGGCATCAGGGTGGCCGAGCTGGTGAACCTCGATATCCATGACGTTGATTTCACCAACTCATTTATCCGGGTATTCGGAAAAGGCCGCAAAGAGAGAATTGTGCCCTGCCACGAGGCCGCCTTAGCTCATGTGGAGCGCTACCTCCGCCACCGGCCGGAACTTGTAAAGAGCAGGGAAGAAACTGCTCTTTTTCTCAATTCCCAGGGTACTAGGCTTACCACCCGAGGCGTACAGTATATATTGGATCGGCTGGTGGAAAAGGCTGGCATCCCCAAAGACATTTCACCACACACCTTCCGGCACAGCTTCGCCACTCATCTCCTGGATGGGGGAGCAGATCTACGCTCCGTCCAAGAAATGCTGGGCCACGCGAATCTATCTGCGACTCAGCTGTATACGAGGGTTAGCCAGAGCCGGTTGAAGTCGGTGTACAACAGAGCTCACCCCCGAGCATAGTGAGGAGAGAAACCGTGAACTTCCAAGCCACTACCATTGTGGCCGTGCGGAAAGGCGGCCAGACCGCCATGGCCGGTGACGGCCAGGTAACCTTCGGCCAGAACACGATCATGAAGCACAATGCTGTGAAACTCAGGTCCCTTGCCGATGGATCCATCATCGCGGGGTTCGCCGGTTCCGCGGCAGATGCCTTTACCCTGTTCGAACTGTTTGAGAATAAGCTCAAGGATCACTCTAACCAACTGGTACGAGCAGCAGTGGAGCTCGCGAAAGACTGGCGCCAGGATCGCTACCTGCGCCGCTTAGAAGCGATGCTGGTAGTCGCTGATGCCAGCCATATCTTGGTGATCTCAGGCTCAGGTGACATCATTGAGCCAGATGATGGCATCACCGCGATCGGCTCTGGGGGCCCGTACGCGATGGCTGCGGCCAAAGCATTAGCAGCTCATTCAAGCCTTACAGCTGGAGAGATAGCGCGGGAGTCCATCCTCATTGCCGCGGACATTTGTGTGTACACAAATAATAACGTCGCGGTGCTGGAACTCAAGAATTAGCTGGGGGTATCGCCGTGGAACTAACACCTCGAGAAATTGTGCAAGAACTAGACCGATATATTATCGGGCAGGAAGAGGCGAAACGGGCAGTGGCAATTGCTCTGCGCAACCGCTACCGCCGGGCTAAGCTCCCCCCTGAGCTTAGAGAAGAGGTCATGCCCAAAAACATCCTCATGATCGGCCCTACAGGCGTGGGCAAGACAGAAATCGCCCGCCGCCTGGCAAGGCTTGCCAGCGCTCCCTTCGTCAAGGTGGAGGCCACGAAGTTCACTGAAGTGGGCTATGTTGGACGGGATGTGGAGTCGGCAGTGCGGGAACTGGTGGATGCTGCCATCCGCATGGTCAAGGAAGAGAAGATGCGAGATGTGGCGGGCGAAGCGGAAAGGATGGCAGAAGATCGGATCATTGATCTGTTTGTCCCACCCCCGAAGCGAGCAGGCGCCTCTAACCCCCTCTCACTGTTCTGGGGAATGGCAGAGCCAAAGGCAGCGGAGCCTCAACCACCGCTGGATGAAGACAAGCGGCGAGAGGAGCGAGAGCGCTATCGCAAGCTCCTGCGCCTAGGAGAACTGGAAAACCACGTGGTAGAACTGGAAATAGAGGAGCAACGGTCGCCCTTTATGGAGCTGCTCCCTGGGAGCGGCCTAGAAGACCTGGGGGCCAGCCTCAATGAAGCGCTGGGAAGTTTTCTCCCGAAGAAGCGGGTGAAGCGCAAGCTTACTGTCGCAGAGGCGCGGAACATTATCCTGCAGGAGGAAGCGGGCAAGCTCTTGGATATGGATGCCATCACCAGGGAAGCGATAAGCCGCGCTGAAGAATCAGGTATCATCTTCATTGACGAGATTGATAAAGTGGTTGGCACTCCAGGAGGATCGGGCCCCGATGTATCCAGGGAAGGGGTGCAGCGGGACATTCTCCCCATAGTTGAGGGGTCCACAGTCATAACAAAGGTAGGGCCTGTCCGTACTGATCACATGTTGTTCATCGCGGCAGGGGCCTTCCATGTTTCCAAGCCCAGCGACCTCATCCCAGAACTGCAGGGGCGGTTCCCCATTCGAGTCAACCTTGAAAGTCTCCGCCCAAGCGACTTCGCGAGGATACTTACGGAACCTCAAAACTCGTTGACTAAACAGTACACCGCCCTGCTGGCCACGGAGAACATCCAGCTGCAGTTTACGGAAGATGGCATCTCGGCAATCGCCCAGTGGGCCGCGGAAGTGAACAGTAGGACGGAGAACATCGGTGCGCGCCGCCTTCATACGATTATGGAAAAAATCCTGGAAGATGTGAGCTTTACTGCAGATGGCAATCCCCGGCAAGTTGTGATCGATGAGCCCTACGTGCGCAGCAAACTGCAGCCCATCGCCGAGGATGACGATCTCTCGCGGTACATCCTTTAGCGCAAAGGAGGGGAGGAGCAAATGGCAGAAAAGTGGCAGGAAGTATTGACCAGGGTCCGCCGGCTGAACCGCATGGTCAGCGGCTTGGCCAGCTTCCAGCCGGACTTTACCGGAATCATGCTGGACCTCACTGAGGAAATGGGAGGGGCCCTTGTGGCTGCCCTCACCAGGGACGGAGAACTGTTGGCCGCTGCTCCAGCACGGGAGAGGGCTTACATCGATGACCTGCCCCAGATAGTGCGGGAGCAGATTAGTGACGTGGAAGGCCCCCTGGCCAGGGAAGCAGGGGAGAATCTTGATCTCCCCAGAGAACATGCTGTCCTCTGCCCCATTGTCGCGGGAGATGATCGCCTCGGAACGTTAATTATAAACCACCACCGGGAACTCAGCGAGGTAGAGGAGTTCATGGCGGAATATGCCGCGGCTCTCCTAGGAATGCTCATGGGCCGCTGGAAGGAGAATGAACTCCAGGCCATGTTCAGGCAGCGCACCGCCTGCCAAGTGGCTGTCGGTTCTATGTCTTTCTCAGAGCAGCAGGCAGCGCGACATATCATAAATCAGCTGGATGGGCTTGACGGCATGATCATCATCAGTAAGACTGCGGAGGAAGTGGGTATCACCCGCTCAGTCGTCATCAGCGGCCTGCGCAAGCTGGAAAGCGCTGGCCTCATTGAAACCCACTCCTTAGGCATGAAAGGCACATACGTCCGATTGCTCAATGAACTGCTGCCGAAAGAGCTAGAGGAAGCGCTTGGCATAAAGTGAGGCAAGTCGGCAAGTGGTGGACAACCCTTGCCGGCTTTTTTCCGTCACGAACCAGCCAACCAACGGAAAACTCCTCGGATTCTGTAGGAAAAAAAGGAATTCCTTGGGTTACAGCGAAATGAACAAGACAAGACAGGATAAGTAATCAGTCGAATGGGGGGTGCCTCGTGTTTAAGACAGTGGACCAGCTGCAGCAGGCCTTAGGTGCAGCTACCCAGCGCCATGCTGTGCTGAGCAACAACTTGGCCAACGCCAACACGCCCGGCTTTAAGCGCTCGGATGTTGTCATCACAACCTCGTTCTCGGACGAGTACAACGCCCGCCTGCGACGGCCCGGGGCAGCGCGCACCCACCGAAAACACCTGGAGTTCCGCCGCACAACGGGGGTAGCGTGGCGAGTTGTGCAGGATAACAGCACAACCATGCGGAACGATGGGAACAATGTTGATCCCGATCGGGAAATGGCTTTGGTTGCGGAAAATCAGCTGTACTACCAGGCTCTCGTTGAAGCTGTTAGCCGCAAATTGCGTTCGCTGCGGAGTGCCATCACCGAAGGGAGAGGTTAGGAATGTCGACATTTCGGGCTTTTCGTATCAGCGCTTCAGGATTAACCGCTGAGCGCCTGCGAATGGACACCATCGCGAACAATCTCGCAAATGCGGAAACGACGCGTACTCCGGAAGGTGGCCCTTACCGCAGGCAAGTACCAGTTTTTGCACCGCTGCTCGAGGGGGCAATGCGACCAGGCTTTTCCCGGACGGGACAAGCCGGCCAGGGGGTACGGGTTGTGGGCATTATCAGTGATGATTCTGAGCCACGCCTGGTCTACGATCCACAGCATCCTGATGCAAATGGGGATGGCTATGTTGCCATGCCTAATGTGAATGTGGTGCGGGAAATGGTAGACCTAGTATCAGCGACGCGGGCCTATGAGGCCAACATCACTGCTCTAAACGCCGCCAAGCAGATGGCGCAAAGAGCCTTAGAGATCGGCCGCTAACCATTGGTGATAAGGAGGGTTCCAAATGCGGATTGACGGTGCTGCTCCCCTGGCCAGACCGCAAGCCAAGCCAACTAGCACGGCTTCTAGTGAGGCGGCGTTCCGTGACGTCCTCAGCAATGCTCTGAGGCGAGTTAATGACATGCAGATTCAGTCTGACGTCGCGTATCAACAACTGATTTCAGGCGAAATGGAGTTCCATGATGCCATGATCATCGCCGAACAAGCAAACCTGGCGTTACAGCTTACCATAGCAATTCGCAGTAAACTCATTGAAGCATACCAAGAAATCATGCGCATGCAGGTTTAGCTAGGTGGTGACTATGAGCACAGTTCTCTCATCTCTCAGAGACACCTGGGGCAAGCTGTCAAGGCCCATGCAGATAGGGGCGATTACTCTTGTTCTCGGTGTTTTTGCCTTATTGGTCTTTATTACATTGTTTTCCAATGTGGATTATGAGGTTCTCTTTGCGAACCTTCAGCCGGAGGATGCCGCGGCTGTGGTGACAGCCCTCCAGGAGCGGGGCACCCCATATCAGTTGGCCGAAAACGGAACCGCTGTGCTGGTTCCTGCTGATCAAGTCCTGGAGACTAGGATCGCCCTGGCTTCCGGGGGGCTTCCTGCAGGAGGGGTGGTTGGCTTTGAGATTTTTAACAGCACCCGCATCGGTGAGACAGAAGCTGACCGCCAACTGCGCTACCAGTGGGCACTGCAAGGGGAACTAACCCGCACCATTCGCCAGATTAACGCAGTACAGGATGCCCGCATACATATCGTCCTACCCCAGCGTTCGCTGTTTATCAGGGAGTCCCGGCCCGCGAGTGCCTCAGTACTTCTGCACCTACGGCCAGGGAACACCCTCACCAGCTCCCAGGTTAGGGCCATCGCCAACCTAGTTGCTGCCAGCGTCGAGGGGCTCACCAGCGATAATGTGACCATCGTAGACAGTCGAGGCAATGTGTTGAGCAGCCCCGATCCTCAGCAGCTTAACGGTGAGGCGTTTGCTGCCCGGTTTGAGCTGGAGCGGGCTTACGAGAAACAGCTAGAAGATAACATCGTAGCCATGCTTGAGCGAATCTATGGGTATGGCAATGTAGTCGCGCGGGTAAGTGCTACCCTAGATTTTGACTCCCATCAGGTGTACAGCGAGACATTCACCCCCATCACCCGCGATGGCGGCCTGGTTCGCAGCCAAGAGACAATTACGGAGCAGTATTCTGGGACCAGCCTCGGGGGAGGAGTACCAGGGGTAGATTCCAACATCCCCGGCTATGTAGGTGCTGATGGGACAAGCTCAGAATATTCACGGAACGAAGCAGTTGTTAATTACGAACTCAACAGGACTGAGAGCCATTTCACTGCATCGCCAGGCAAAGTATCCCACTTAAGCGTGGCAGTCTGGCTGAACGGGCAGTACAGCCCCAACCAATTAGCTTCAGTTGAACAATCAATCACCCGTGCCATCGGCCTTCAGCCTAGCCGCGGTGACAGCATCTATGTGGATGCAATCCCCTTTGAAACGAGCGAGATGTGGGCTGATGGGCCGATCGTTCAGTACGTGGAGTCTCCTGATTACCTGCCGTACATCATACTTGGTGCCATCTTGCTGTTAGTGCTGGTTGTGGCGCTCATCCGGCGCAGCCCCCGGCGGAAAGAAGAGGCTGTCCTGGCTCCTGCAGCAGCAGGGTTAGATATTACTGTAGGGGATGAACTGGCCCCAGAACTATCCGAAGCCGATAAAGAGCTGCGAGAGCTCCGCAATAAAGTGGCTAACATCGCCCAAGAAAAGCCTAGGGATGTTGCGCAGCTTATCAGAACTTGGCTGGCGGAAGAGTAAGGGGGAGCGAGATGGTGGAAATGGACGGCAAACAGAAGGCAGCGGTGTTGTTAGTATCCCTCGGCCCTGAGCTCTCGGCTCAAATATACCGTCACCTCCGGGATGAGGAGATCGAGATTCTAACTAGAGAAATTGCTAACACGGGCAACATCCGTTCAGGCATTCGGGATGAGGTATTCAGCGAGTTCTACGATATGTACATTGCCCGGGAATATGTGGAGCAGGGGGGCATTGACTATGCCCGAGAGCTGTTGGAGAAAGCCCTCGGGGCAGCCAGGGCCGAAGCCATTCTCGCCCGGCTAGTCTCCACGCTGAAGGCCCGCCCCTTCAGCTTCGCGCGCAAGACTGACCCCAATCAGCTGCTCAACTTCATTCAAAATGAACATCCCCAGACTATCGCCTTGATCCTAGCCTACCTCAATCCTGAACAGGCAGGCATGATTCTTTCCGCGCTGCCCCCTGAGACTCAGGTAGATGTGGCCAAGCGCATTGCCATGCTCGATCGGACCACTCCTGAGATCTTGAAAGAAATCGAAGACACCTTAGAGCAGCGGCTGTCTGCATTCGCAATTGAGGACTATACCATGGCCGGCGGGATTGACTCCGCCGTGGAAATCCTCTCTCTGGTTGACCGGACCACGGAAAAGACAATCCTGGATGCTTTAGAAGAAGATGATCCTGAACTGGCAGAGGCCATCCTGAAACGGATGTTCGTCTTTGAGGATATCATCACTTTAGATGACAGGGCCATTCAAAAGGTGCTCCGTGAAATTGACACGCGGGATCTGGCTTTGGCTCTGAAAACCGCGAGCGAAGAGGTGGCCGGCCGAATCTACAAGAACATGTCAAAGCGGGCAGCAGATATGCTCAAAGAAGATATCGAGTTTATGGGCCCTGTGCGCCTTCGGGATATTGAAGAAGCCCAACAGAAGATTGTCTCGACCATTCGCCGCTTAGAGGAGGCGGGAGAGATCATTATCTCCCGTGGTGGGGAGGATGAGATAGTTGTGTAAGATCATCAAGGCCGCTGATCTGAAGGTGCTTGTCCCGGAGGAAGCTTCCGAGGTTATCCGCCCGGTGGTGGATCTTGAGTCCTCAAGCAAGGAACCAAGCTTTCAAGCAGTAGCCCAGGAAGGGACGATCTTGGAGGCATCGGATCTCATCTCCCAGGCGAAGGCCAAGGCAGAGGCCATCGTCAAGGCTGCAGAAGAGGAAGGGGAGGCCCTCCGCTCCCAGTCGCTGCTAGACGCAGAGGAGCTGCGGCAGCATGCAGCTTTGGAAGGGTATGAAGAAGGTTATAAGGCAGGTTTGGCGGAAGGGAAGGCACGCGCTGATCAGGAAGCAGCGCGTCTTTTGAACTTACTCCGAGACTTCGTGGACAAAGCCGCAGCGGATCGGGCCAATGCCTTGGCCAAGCTAGAAGAGGATTTCCTAAAGTTGAGCCTCATTCTTGCCGAAAAGATAGTGAGGAATACTATCAAGGATGACCCTGCTTGGCTCAAGCCAGTAATTGAAGAGGCATGCCAGAAGCTGGGCACAGTGGACGAATGCATTGTCCGCCTTAGTCCAGTAGAGTATGAAGCCCTCAAAGACCAGGAACTCAGGCTCGGTGGAGCGAGAGTGGAGCGCCTTTCGTTACGGCCTGATCCAACGCTGAAGCCAGGGGACTGTGTCATCGAAACAGAGAGCGGTACCGTCGATGCTAGTCTGGAAAAACGTCTGGGTAAGCTCGCTGAACATCTCCTGGAAGTGATATACGATGGCCAATAATGCCCTTTCCCCCAGAGTAAGCTATTACGCGAGCCGTATTACAGGTTTCGACGACTATGTCCACTTAGGCAGGATTACCCAGATCATAGGCCTTACCCTGGAGTCAAATGGGCCCACTGCGAACATCGGCGACTTGTGCTGGGTGACCCCCAGGGAAGGGGAGGCGATTCCCTGCGAAGTAGTGGGCTTTAGGGAAGACCGAGTACTGTTGATGCCCCTTGGGGAGCTTTCTGGGATTGGGCCAGGGAGCCTTGTCACAGGAACGGGCCGGCCCCTCATGGTTGGGGTTGGGCCAGGCCTTCTAGGGAGAATCCTGGACGGCCTAGGCCAGCCCATGGATGGAGGAGCTCCCCCACTGGCGGAAGGATTCTACTCCATCGATGGCAGCATCCCATCCCCCTTGGAGAGGCAGCGCATCAGTGAACCGCTGGAACTAGGCGTACGGGCCATTGACGGCCTGTTAACCTGCGGCAAAGGCCAGCGGATCGGCATTTTTGCTGGAAGCGGCGTGGGCAAGAGCACCCTGTTAGGCATGATGGCCCGGAACACCAAAGCAGATGTGAACGTCATTGCCTTAGTGGGGGAGCGGGGGAGGGAAGTGCGAGAATTCCTCGAGCGAGACCTAGGCCCCGAAGGACTGCGCCGTTCTGTGGTGGTGGTAGCCACCTCCGATCAACCTGCCCTAATCCGTATCAAAGGTGCCATGGTTGCCTCGACCATTGCAGAATACTTCCGAGATCAGGGGGCAGATGTACTGTTCATGATGGATTCGGTTACCCGGTTTGCCATCGCCCAGCGGGAAGTAGGGCTGGCCATTGGGGAGCCACCTGCCACCCGGGGTTATACACCCTCGGTATTCGCCACTCTGCCCCGGCTCTTGGAGCGCAGCGGGCCAGGATCCAGGGGCACCATCACTGCTTTTTACACGGTGCTTGTGGAAGGAGATGACATGAACGAGCCGGTGGCCGACACGGTCCGCGGTATCCTCGATGGGCACATTGTCCTCTCCCGAGATCTCGCGGAGCAGCAGCATTACCCTGCCATCGATGTCTTAGCCAGCGTAAGCCGGTTAATGACGGAAGTGGTCGGGCCAGAACACCTTCAGCTAGCAGGGAAGTTCCGTTCTCTCCTAGCCGTCTATAAGGATGCAGAGGACCTGATCAACATCGGTGCCTATGCCCACGGGAGTAACCCTCGGATCGACCTCGCGATCAAACTGATCGATGGTTTTCGCAGTTATCTCCAGCAGGAAACGATGGAAAAGGCCGATTGGAATTCCACATACCAACAGTTGAAGCTGGTTCTCCAGCCTCCCGGCGAGGATGGTAACAGATGAAGTTCAAGTTTCGCCTAGAAAAGGTACTTAGGGTCCGCAGATTGGAAGAAGATCAAACCCGGCACAGACTCCTTCATCGGCAGCAGGAACTGCGCGAAGCGGAGGAGCACTTGCAGAGCCTCCAGGTACAGCGCCAGGATGTTGTGGCATTCGGGCATTCCCAACCTGATGTGCAGCTCAGAGCGGCTATGTATAAGTATCTGGAGCGCTTGGATGGCCGCATTGACCGGCAGAGGCAAGTTGTCTCGGACCGCCAGGAGAAGCTGACCCAAGCCAAGGCCCAATGGCTTGCTGCCAGGCAGCGCAGGGAGGTCCTGGAAAACCTGCGGGAGAAACGTTACGATGAGTATCGCCTGGAACAACAGCGAGCGGAGCAAAAATCCCTCGACGAGATGGGCTCCAGGGTAAGAGCGTAGGAGGTACAACGTGGGTAAGTGGGTGCTCGTTTCGATTTTTCTCATAGTAGCTATAGTCACTGCCTTTGTGGTGTTCGCCGTTACCGGTGTGATAGACGCTCCAGCCTTGGCCCTTCGAGCGGCCCGTTCCATCGACTGGCTCAAGCCCCATGTGGAGGTTTACGAAGTTGGGAAAGCTGCGGAGGATTGGCAGAAGGAGCAGTTGGGTGAGTTAGAAGATATCCGCAATGGCCTTGCGGAACGGGAACGTGCCCTGGAAGCACTCGCGGATGAACTAGAACAAAGGTCCCAGGCCCTGGACAGGCGGGAAGCTGATCTTGAAGCTCAGGCCCGAGCCCTTGCTCAAGCTCGAGCTGAGCGCCTAAACGTCCAGCACCTCGCGGAAATCTACACTGAGATGGATACTGTGGAAGCTGCCCGTATTCTCGAAAAGATGAACGAAGGGGAAGTCTTAGAGATACTGGCTGTGATGGATGTACGCACTGCTGCCCGCATCCTAGAATCCCTTCCCACAGAGCGCGCCGCCTCCCTTAGCCGGCGGCTTGGTAGCTTCTAAGCAGTTAACATAAGAATCAGAGAAAGGAGGTGATGAAGTTAGTGCAGTCAGGAATGTTGCTTGCTACCATGCTCGCCTCAGCCCCCAAGCCAACTGCAGCAGAGGGCAGGCCCATTGCTCAAGGGGAAAACGGCGAGTCCTTTGACAGCTTACTCAGCCTGTTCCTCGGGGATAGACCCCTTGTTGCACATGATGGGGAAGGCTCCCCCATGGAGGCATCTGCCCCAGACATGGAAGGAGAACAAGGCCCACTACTAGAGGGGCCAGAGTACACTCTCCCAGAGGAAACAAGGCAAGAAGAGTTGGGCCCCAATCCGGAGCAAGAGGTTCACCCCAGAGAGGGTGAGAGGCCAGGGCGTAAAGACAACCGCCCACAACCTTTACCCTGGGAAACAGCATCCCTCGGAGGCCATGCTCACGACATCCATGTCCAAGGGGCTGCAGCGGCAGCTACGCCGAGAAATGCACCGATAAGCGATGCCGAACCAGAAATGCCTGCAGGAAAGCGCGATGCATTGGTCCATGCCTTTAGGCAGCCTGTATCCCACAACTACCTGGCCCAACACTTCGGGCCGTTAAGGCAACGAGAAGCGCCAGATGGCACTCTCCCCGGATTCATGATCGTCCCCAGAGACGAGACGGCGAAGCCAATTGCGGCACCGGAGGGGCCCGTGGGCGATATGCGGCAAACCTTAGGGAAGGCTCCAGTGGAACTACCAGAACCCCTAGGACAAGCGGAAGTTAAGCTCCCAACAGCTCTTCCTGTGGAAGAAGTGGGGCCGCTGAAGGGAGTGCCGACCAAGGGCGAGGTACACCGATTCCCTGTGAGAGGCATCCCAAGAGAGCTCAGAACCCAGCCCGAGCAAGCCCTGCCTCCGCTAGTTGAGCCAGGCCTCCAGGAAGAGCTGGCGCTTACAGTGGAGAGCATTAGCACTAGGAAGTCAGAGCCAAGAGGTTTCCAGCGGCTCTATGATGCCGGTGAAGGGGCAGTAGAGCATGGAGAGGGAGCCGAACTAGCAGCTCTGGCCGAACCAGCATTCGCAGAAGTACTAGAACCAGAGACTGAGCAAGGCGAACCGCTCGAGCTCAGCCCGGCCCAGCATGAACCTGAGGAACGTCCCGTGGTGACAGCGAAAGAGAGCACACCCCAGAGGCGTACAGTCTCTGAGCAACCCGTAGATGAGGGCAGGCCCGCAGGAGAGGCACCTCATGCCGCAGCGCCGCCTAACCAGGAAGCCCAAAGGCTAGAAACGCTAAAACCCACAGCAAAGGCACAGCCTTCAGCCAGCGAGCCACTGGACCTCACAAAAGCAGCTGATACAGGGATGGAGATCGCCGAGCGGATGCAGGCATCGCTCTCGAGAGAACGCAGTGAAATCAGGATCCAGCTCAAGCCCGAGCACCTTGGCGAGTTGAAGATCAAAGTTGCGGTGGAACATGGTGTGGTGTCCGCTGAGTTTGTAGCAGAAACCGCAGCAGTAAAGAGCATCATCGAGGCTCATCTCCCTGAACTCCGGTCAGCCCTGCAAGATTTGGGCACAAACGTTGCTGAGCTCGCTGTCCATGTAGGGACCCAAGAACGCCCAGGGCAGGACCGCCAGCCCAGCGAACGGCCGCACTGGCGTGGGCCCAGGAAAAGCGCACGCACCCCGGTGGATTCCAGCACTGCAGTAACGGCTTACGGCCGGGACGGATGGAGCCAGATTGACCTGAAAGCATAGAAAGGAGGGTGATAGCCATCTACTTCAATCCAGTAGGCACAGTGCAGCAAGCAGCCACAGAAAACAAGTCCCAGACAGCCGGACGAAATGAGCTTGGCAAGGACCAGTTCCTCAACCTCCTCATCACTCAGCTAAAGTACCAGGATCCGTTCCAACCCTTAAGTGATCAAGAGTTCATCGCCCAGCTTGCGCAGTTCAGCAGTTTGGAGCAAATGCAAAATCTTAACACTAACATGGTCGCGCTGATGATGTCTCAGCAAAGGCTCACCGCCTTAGGCGAGGCGACTCGCATGATCGGCAAGCAGGTGGAACTCCGCACCGCGAACGGAGAGCAATTGTTTGGGGAAGTCACAGGCGTGCAGTTTAAAGACGGTTGGCCGCAGCTCATCGTAGATGGAAAGCTCTATGGCTTCGATGAAGTCGTGTCAATCCTGAAGGGGGGAGAATGACGATGGCAGAGCGCTTTCAGATTCCAAACAACCTACCAATCACCCCGCCGAGTAGGCCAGGGCAAGTCAGGCGCAGCCCCCAAAGGCCAACGACTCAGGAAAGTACACCAGATTTTGCTGCGCTACTCCGAAAGGAGATCCAGCAAAGCACCATCAAGTTTTCCGCCCATGCTGAAAAGCGCTTGGCAGCGAGGGATATCAAGCTAACCCCTGGCCAAATTGCCACCTTGGAACAGGCAGTAGACCGCCTGCAGGCAAAGGGAGGCAGGGAGTCCCTTGTGATCCTTGGGGATGTGGCCTTCGTCGTGAGCGTCAAGAACCGGACCGTTATCACCGCGGTTGATAGTGAGTCCATGAAAGAGAACGTCTTCACCAACATCGACAGTGCCATCGTAAACTAGGCACTACAGAGGGCTGGACCTTTTCGGGAGGCCCTTCATCCACTGAATGACGGACGTGGATTAGAAGGAGGAATGGGAACATGATGCGTTCGATGTTTGCCGGCGTCTCAGGGCTGAAAACACACCAGACCCGAATGGACGTAATCGGCAACAATATCGCAAATGTCAATACCGTGGGCTACAAAGCTGCACGGGTCACCTTTAAAGACATGCTTTACCAACAGCTTTCTGGGGCCACAGCTCCCACTGACACTCGTGGAGGCACCAATCCTCAGCAAATTGGGCTGGGGGTTACCTTAGGCTCCATTGATGTGAGGCACACCCAGGGAAATACACAGGCCACAGGTTACATCACCGACCTGGCCATTGAGGGAGATGGATTCTTCGTCCTTGCCCAAGGAGATCAGCGGGTTTACACCCGGGCAGGCGCCTTCGGACTGGACAACGGCACAGATGGCAACTTAGTGTCTCTGATTACCGGTGCCCGGGTACTGGGCTATAAGGCGGATATGGATGGCAAAATTGACCTCAACGCCCCTATTCAAACGCTGCATATCTCCACGTCTGAGACAATCCGCCCACGGGCAACAACTAGAGTGAGCTTCGCCGGAAACTTGGACGTGCGGTACAGCGATCCTGAGTCCATTTCCCGATCTGTACAGGTTTTCGACTCCCGGGGCAAAGAGCATACGATCAACGTGATTATTGACCGGGTGCCTGGCTCAAACCAATGGGATTGGCGGGCCGAGTGGGTGCTGGAAAGCAGCCAATTCTCCCGCAGCGAAGACCTGGCTGTAGAAATGAACCGGGAATACGTCGTCGTTGATGACGGTGCCGGCGGCTTTCAGTTAGTCGATGTGGATGACAATACTAAGATCATCGCCCGCAGCACCGAAGGCCGTCTGTGGACCTTAGTCGATCCTAGCGGCCAAGACACGAACCAGAGTATTGAGTTTGAGACTGCCCTGACCGAAGGCTTCACCGTGCGGGCCGCAGGGGATAGTACCCAAATCAAGCTTGTGGGAAACCTCGCACTGGCAGAACAGGGCAGCATCTACTTCAACGCAGACGGCAGTTTTAACCGAGCAGTCTCTAACGCTCCCGATGGGAGCATGGCCATCAGCCTCAACCCGGAGCTGGCAGATCCCATGGCTATTGAGCTTGATTTCAGCTCCTTTACCCAGTTTGCTGACACAATGACCGCCCGGTTCCTGCATCAGAACGGCTATGCCAACGGTACTTTGGAAAGCTTCTCCATTGACCAAAACGGCCGCATTGTGGGCAGCTTCTCCAACGGGCTTACCCGCAACCTCGGGCAGATCGCATTGGCTCGGTTTGCCAACACGGGGGGCCTGGAGCGGGTTGGTTCAACCATGTTTGTGGAATCGGCCAACTCGGGCAATCCACAGATTGGTGCGGCGGGCCTGCCTGGGTACGGCAGCATCTCACCAAGTTCCCTGGAGATGTCCAACGTGGACTTGAGCGAAGAGTTCACGGACCTGATCATTACTCAACGGGGATTCCAGGCCAATTCACGGGTCATTACATCGTCCGATGAAATGCTCCAGGAACTGGTGAATTTGAAGCGGTAGTCTCTTAGGGGCCGTGCCCTGCGGCCCCTTTTAACTATGAAGACGGAGAGGGCGAGCTCATGGATACTTCCTCAATGCTAGGCATTTTGATGGGCACGATACTCCTGCTTGTGGGCATGATTCTGGAGGGAGATCTACGGATATTTTGGAGCTTTTCCAGTATCTTAATCGTGTTTGGCGGCACTTTTGCCTCCGTTATGATCAACTTCTCCATGGATCAAGTAAGGTCTGTTTTCTCCCTGGTTAGGATCGCTTTTTCCAGCAAGGCAGCGGGCAGAAGCCAGGAGATTATTTCCACGCTGGTGAATTTTGCAGAGGTGTCCCGGCGGGAAGGCCTGTTGTCTCTGGAGGAACGGGCCCAGACGGTGGACGAGCCTTTCCTGCAAAAAGGTATTCAGCTGGTGGTTGATGGCACAGACCCGGAACTTGTCAGAAGCATCCTCGAGATTGAGCTGGTTTCCATTGAGGAGCGGCACCGTATCGGGCACCGCATGTTCGACCAGATGGGTGCATGGGCCCCCGCCTACGGCATGATCGGGACCCTGATCGGCCTCATCGTCATGCTGTCGGAGCTTGACAACCCTGATCTCATTGGCAGCGGCATGGCGGTGGCTCTGATCACCACTTTCTACGGTTCTGTAGCATCCAACTTGATTTTCCTGCCCATTGCCGGAAAACTGCGGATCAAAACCGAAGAAGAGATCTTGATGAAGCAAATCATGATTGAGGGCATCCTGTCTATCCAAGCAGGGGAAAACCCCCGGATCGTAGAGGAAAAGCTGAAGTCGTTTTTCCCCGCCAATCAGCTGGCGCAACCAGGGAGGAGTGAAGTGGAAGCTGGAGCAGAGGGAGTGACCGTCCGTGCGTAGAAGAAGGAGAGATGAAGGGGTCCAGGGAGGTACCTGGCTCAACACCTACGCGGATATGGTTACCCTCCTTTTGGCCTTCTTCGTACTCATGTTTGCTTTTTCTGAGGTGGATACGGGCCAGTTTCAGTCCATCATCCAATCTCTGCAGCGAGGCCTAGGTATTATGCCTGGGGGAACTGCAGTGATCGGCCAAGACGCAGCCATCATTTCCCCAGAGGATCTCGCGGGCAGGCAGCTGAACGAGATCTATGAACGCCTGGCAGCGCATCTAGTGGAACAGCCCATTCCCGGGATCGGCCTGGAGATGGACGAACGGGGAGTTACCATCCGCTTTTCGGATCAGGTGTTTTTCGACCTGGGCCGGGCCGAACTCAAACCCGAAGCCATCGGGATTCTCAAGGACGTGGGCCCAATCCTCCGCGAACTTCCCAATCCCATCCGGGTGGAAGGGCACACAGACAACCTGCCCATCAGCACCGCCCAGTTTCCTTCTAACTGGGAGCTGAGCGTCCACCGGGCTACTAACGTGATACGCTACCTCATCGAGGAACAGGGCTTTGATCCCCGCAAGCTCTCCGCGGTGGGTTATTCAGAGTACAGGCCTCTGCGGCCCAACGACAGCGCTGAAAACCGGGCTCTAAACCGCCGGGTTGACATAGTGATTATGAGCATTGAACTCTGGGATGAAGAACCGAACTGAGGATGGTGAGCGCTATGGCGAGAAAGGTAGAAGTGGACTTTAAGGTCATCATTGGAATCATTGCGTTAGTGATCATCGCCACCGCAGGCAGTGCCTATTCAACGTACCTCATTTTCCAGCGGGGTAATACGGGCATGGAGGCCACGGAGGCTGCCAATGTACAGAAGCGAGACATCGGCCCTATTTTCGAAGCGGGGGAATTTACAGTGAACCTCATGACCGCTGGGATGCAGCCTCGCTTTATCCGGACTGAGATCATGGTGGAAGGGTCATCCACAAATGTGGTGACAGAGCTAGAGAGGCGGACACCGCAAATCCGGGATCTGATCATCAGCCTCCTGCGCCTCACCACCGCTGAAGAGCTGCGCACTACTGATGGGGTAGATATCCTGAGGACCCAGATTATCGAGAAGATCAACAGCCTACTGCTCCAAGGCCACGTGGTTGATGTGTATTTCGTCGACTTAGTAATTCAATGAGGCCTTGGGTAGAAGGGAGCTGCTATGGAATCCATTTTATCTCAAGCGGAAATCAATGCTCTCCTAAGTAAGGGAGGGTCAGCGGAACCACATACACACCTTACCGCAGCCTTCGCCGCAGCCCTTGACGGCGCCGCGAACCACTTCCAGGCCCTGATGCCCCAGCGGGTGCAGATTGAGGGCCCGTATGTGGAGCAGGTGCAGCAGCCCCTCGATATCCTCTTCATGGAAGACGTCGTGGTAATGCCTGTTTCCATGGGCAGCGGTACGCTTTTCGCCGTGCTGGGGGCATCAGAGGCACAGCTCTTTGGAGAGAAGCTAGGCGGAAGCATGAAGTGGGCGGTCCAGACCATTTTTGAGGGTTGGGCCCGGTACCTGGCGGACAGCCTTTCAGCCATAAACGGTGTTTTTATGCCCTATAAGCTAAGTGATCCTATCCGGATGAGCCGTGTCCAGCTCAGTCAGCTGTCCGTGGAAAAGGGCAGTGTCTTAGTGCGCCACGCAGTGTGCTGGAGCAAGGACTGCATGGAGGTGAGCTTCTTCATACCCAAAGCAAACCTTACCAGGCTAATCCAAGCTCCGATGCAGAACCCTCCGGCTTACAAGGGCGCACATCCCAGCCCGCAGCGGGCTGGAAAAGCGGTCATCTCACAGCCGCCTCCGGTGAAAACTGCAATCTTCACAGAGCTGCGAAGCCCGGACCAGGCAAAAGGGGATCTCCCCCTCGATCTGGTGGAAGACCTGAGCCTAGAAGTTGTGGTGGAACTGGGTAAAACCATCATGACTCTGGAAGAGCTCATGGACTTGGAGCCTAACACAACCTTTGCCCTGGAGAAACCAGCAGGGGACCCAGTGGACGTCTTGGTGAGCGGTCGTTCCATTGCCAAGGCAGAGGTTACAGTAGTTAACGACAATTTCGGAATCCGCATTCTGGACATCGTACCAGAAAAGGATCGCTTGCTGAACAATACGGAGACTTAGGCGGGTGGAGGCATTGGACCTGGAACTTGTTTACGGCTTGGTGCGCGTCGCTCTGGTACTGGCAGTTACAGCACCTGCTGTGTACTTCATCACCCGTTGGTACGGCAAGCATCAGGTGCGTGGGAAAAGCATCCAAGTTCATGAGGTGCTTCCCTTAGGGACAAACAGGGCTCTATATGTTGTGGAGTGGGAGGGGCGCCGCTACCTCCTCGGTGTAGGCCCACAAGCCATTAATCTCATCGACACTGCTGCAGCGGAGTCTACGAACGGAGAGGAACCAGAGTGACTTTTTTTCTGCAGACAACCATTCCAATTCCACGTATCGATATCGGAGTAGGGCTTGCGGAGAGCCCAGGAGATGTAGCAGCCAGCTTACAGATTCTCCTGGTGCTCACCATTTTGACCCTGGCCCCTGCCATCCTGACTCTGCTCACGTCTTTTACCCGGACAGTGATCGTCCTTTCTCTGCTGAGAAACGCCTTGGGAACCAACCAGGTACCTCCCAATCAGGTTCTGATCGGTTTGGCCCTGTTTCTCACAGCCTTTATTATGGCACCCACATTTAGTGCGGTCTACAGCGAAGCAGTGGTGCCCTATCTTAACGGTGAGCTTGCCTTCGAAGAAGCCCTTTCCGCAGGCTTGGAACCGATTCGGGAGTTTATGTTTACCCACACCCGAGAAAAGGACCTAGAAATGTTTGTCGACCTAAGGGGAGAGGAACGGCCGGCTACACGTGCCGACGTAGATACCTTCACCGTAATCCCTGCCTTCGTCATTTCTGAGCTTAAAACCGCTTTTCAACTAGGTTTCGTGATCTTCGTGCCTTTCTTAGTGATCGACATGATCG
Organism: Peptococcaceae bacterium 1109; assembly: GCA_001028815.1. Taxonomy (GTDB): domain Bacteria; phylum Bacillota; class Limnochordia; order Darwinibacteriales; family Darwinibacteriaceae; genus 1109. Next base: position 626,911 of record LDJB01000001.1, on the reverse strand, counting down.
TGGCTAGTACGCTTATGGCCATGGGTATGCTGATGCTGCCGCCGGTCATGATCTCCTTACCCTTTAAAATCCTCCTTTTTGTCTTGGTGGACGGGTGGCACCTGGTGGTGCGATCACTGTTGTCCAGCTTTTTGTAGACAAGGATGTGTAGAAAATGACCGATACGATGGTGATCAGTCTTGCCCGGGAAGCACTCATGACAGTGCTTTTGGTTTCTGGCCCAGCGCTGGGCTTAGGCCTTCTAGTGGGCTTGTTGGTCAGCATTTTCCAGGCCACTACTCAGATTCAAGAGCAAACCCTAACTTTCGTCCCCAAGATTTTCACAGTCTTGTTGGCCATTGTGGCCTTCGGGCCGTGGATGCTCAGGGTGTTGGTGGACTTCGCCCAGAGGCTGCTGGGGAACCTGCACACCTTTATCCAGTAGAGGGGGGATGGCCGTGCTTTCACCTGAAGCCCTGGTGCGGTTTGCTCTAGCCCTAGTCCGGTTTACCACGTTCTTGATGGTGACCCCGATCTTCAGCATGCGGAACATACCAGCGGCGACCACAATTGGGCTTGCTTCCACGGCGGCACTACTGGTTTTGCCTCCCTTAGATGTGCCTCAGGCAGCCCAATCCTTGGCCGCGCTGTTGTTACTGGTGTTCCATGAAGTTGTAGTTGGCCTCATCCTCGGTTTCTTGGTAGTTTTAGCCTTTGCGGCGGTGCAGTTTGCGGGCCAGTTAACGGACGTGCCCATCGGTTTTGGTATGGCCACTGTCCTTGATCCAAACACCGGGGCACAGACGCCTGTCTTTTCACAGTTTTACTTCATTCTCGCAGCCTTGGTGTTTTTCGGGCTGGACGGCCACCTATGGCTGTTTCGAGCTCTTGCCCAAAGCTACGAGGCTATACCTTTTGCCGGATTTATCGGCATGGACGTGACTTACCAGACAATTCTTTCGCTGACTGGGGAGATGTTCTCCATCGGCATTCAGCTAGCACTGCCTGTCATCGCCACGATTCTCTTGGTAGATGTTGGCCTGGGTATTGTTGTCCGGGCAGTGCCTCAGATCAATGTGTTTGTTATCGGATTTCCCATCAAAGTAACAGTAGGCATGGCAGCCATCGCGGCCGCTCTTGCGGCGATGGTGGCCATCATCAGCAGACTCTTTGCATACGACGGCCTGCTCATGACATACCTGCGAGCGTTGCTGACAGCAGGAGGACAGTAAGCTGTGAGGATACGCTTTGACCTGCAGCTATTTGCAGGGGAGAAAACTGAGCCAGCAACCCCAAGGCGCCGGGAAGAGGCCCGCAAGAAGGGCCAAGTAGCCAAGAGCGGCGAGGTGGGGGTTGCTGTCATGGTCTTGGTGGGCTTCCTCATCTTGGACGTCTTGGCACCCTTTCTGATGGAGAGGGCCCAGTCTCTCATGAGCCATTTTCTACGGACCGCCCACGAGTGGGATGGGACCATAGCTAGCCTGCAGGGCATCTTCATCACCGCCCTAATAGAGGGGAGCATTGCCGTACTTCCCATATTAGGGGCTCTGCTCATCTTCGCCTTCGCGTCCCAAGCCATCCAAGTGGGTTTCATGTTCACAGGCGAATCCATTGTCCCGAAGTTTTCCCGCATCAACCCCATCGAGGGATTTAAGCGGATCTTTTCAAAGCGGGCACTGGTGGAGTTTGTCAAGTCTCTTTTTAAGGTCAGTATAGTAGGGTTCTTGGTGTACAGGCAGCTCCAAGGTGCGGCTACCTGGGTAGTAGGCTTAGGACTCACCGATCAGCGCCATGCTTTCCAGCTCATCGGAGGCACCATCATAAACATGGCCACCAGGGTTGGGATCTTCCTCTTAGTCCTGGCTGCCGCAGACTACCTCTACCAGCGCTGGGAGTTTGAACAGAGCATTATGATGTCCAAAGAGGAGATCAAGGAAGAGCTGCGCCAGACAGAAGGAGATCCCTTGGTGCGCTCGAAGATCAGGCAGAGGCAGCGCCAGATGGCTGCCAGCCGCATGATGGCCGCCATTCCCACTGCGGATGTAGTGGTGACAAACCCCACCCACTATGCTGTGGCGCTGCGCTATGACGCAGAGAACATGCAGGCACCCCAGGTAGTAGCCAAGGGCATGGGGCATGTTGCACAGCGGATTAAGGCCCTTGCTGCGGAACACGGTGTTAGTATATTGTCCAAGCCTGAGCTGGCCAGGGCCCTTTACAAAACCACTGAGGTGGGGCAGGAGATCCCTCCAGACCTTTATCCTGCCGTAGCAGAGCTCTTAGCCTTTGTCTACCGGCTGCGGCAGAGAGAGGCCCAGCTTTAAACGGGAAGGGATGTTGTAGATGGCAAAACCTGCATCGCTTTTGGGTAAAGCGTTTCAGTTTAGCGACTTATATGTAATCGTGGCTGTGGTATTAGTGGTGGTCATGATGGTTCTGCCGTTGCCCCCGGCCATCCTGGACCTGCTCTTGGCTCTTAACATCAGCCTATCGCTGCTTCTCATCCTTCTCACCATGAATGTGGTTGAGCCCTTGGAAATCTCCGCCTTTCCATCAATCATCTTGATTATGACTCTTTTCCGGGTGGCTTTGAACATCTCTTCAACCCGCCTCATCCTTTTAACTGGTAATCCAGGGAAAATCATTACCGCCTTTGGCCAGTTTGTGGTGGGCGGCAACTACATTGTAGGCTTTGTCATCTTCTTGATCTTGGTAATCGTACAGTTCATGGTAATTACTCGCGGTTCTGAACGAGTTGCAGAGGTGGCCGCTCGCTTCACCTTGGATGCTATGCCTGGAAAGCAGATGAGCATCGATGCAGACCTCAACTCCGGGCTCATCACAGAATCGGAAGCGAGGGCCCGCCGCCGGGCAGTGGAGCGGGAAGCAGATTTTTACGGTTCCATGGACGGTGCGTCGAAGTTTGTCAAAGGTGATGCCATCGCATCGATTATCATCACGCTCATCAACTTGATCGGCGGTTTTGCGGTAGGAGTAGGGCAGAAGGGGCTCGATCTCTCACAGGCCTTAACTCGCTATACTTTGCTCAGCGTGGGCGATGGCCTTGTATCCCAGATCCCTGCTCTGCTCATCTCCACTGCCACCGGTATTATCATTACCAGGGCTGCCTCCGAAAACAACTTAGGACACGAGCTTGCCCACCAGATGCTGTCCAGCAAAAAGGTGCTCTTCACTGCAAGTGGGATCATCGGAGTGTTTGGGCTGGTCCCAGGCCTGCCCACTGTGCCTTTCTTGGCCATTGCAGGCTTGTGCGCGACCTTGGCCTACTACACAGGGCCAGCTCCTGTCTCCACAGAGGAACAGGAACTGGCCGAGGAGCAGGCTGTCGCTGAGGAAGCCCGCAGCCCTGAGAAGCTTGTATCCTTACTGCAAGTGGATCCCATCGAACTGGAAATCGGCTACGGCCTTATTCCCTTAGTTGATTCAGCCCAGGGTGGAGATATGCTAGACCGCATCAGTATGATCCGGAGGCAGTGTGCCTTGGAGTTAGGGCTGATCGTGCCCGTAATTCGCATTCGGGACAATCTCCAGCTCGCCCCAGGTGCTTATGTGGTTAAAATCAAAGGAATCCAAGTAGCAAAGGGCGAACTAATGACTAACCATTACCTCGCAATGGATGCAGGTGGAGTGACGGAAGAGGTGGAGGGGATTCCCACCACCGAACCAGCTTTTGGCCTGGATGCGCTCTGGGTCAGCGCCGCAGTGCGGGAGCACGCAGAATATGCAGGCTACACAGTGGTGGATGCGCCCACGGTCTTGGCTACCCATTTGACAGAGATCATCCGTTCCCACGCGCCAGACCTCTTGGGCCGCCAAGAAACAAAGACGCTCGTTGACAGCCTCCGGGAGAACTACTCCGCAGTAATCGACGAGCTCATTCCCAATCTAATGTCCTTAGGAGAAGTGCAGAAAGTGCTCCAAAACCTACTGCGGGAAGGGGTGCCCATCCGCAACTTAGTCACTATCTTGGAAACGCTCGCTGATACCGCACCCCTCACCAAGGACCCTGATTATCTGACTGAGTATGTCCGGGAAGCCTTAGGGCGGCAGATTACCATGCTCTATCTCGAACAGGATGTCCTCCATGTACTGACCTTGAGCCCAGAATGGGAAGATGCCATAAGCTCAGCCGTTGAGTATACAGAACACGGCGCGACCATCTCCCTTGATCCCCGGCTGCTCCAGTCGCTCTATGTGCGGCTAGGCCAGGCTCTAGAGGAACACCCGCTGCCCCATCCAGTTGTTCTGGTAGCACCGCAAATCCGGGCCGCATTGAAGCACTTAACTCAGCGGGCTATTCCGAAACTTGTTGTCTTATCCTATAATGAAGTTGCACCTGACGTCGAGGTTCAAGCCCACGGGGTGGTGAAATGGATCAACAATGAGGGTTAAACGCTTTACCGGACAAACAATGCAAGAGGCGGTGGCTCAGCTTCGGGCCGAATTTGGCCGCGACGCTGTCATCCTCCATACGAGGCAGAAACGGCGGGGTTTCTTCGGTCTCTTTGGGCGCCCTCTTTATGAGATAATCGGGGCAGTGGACCCTGAATCAAACACGGCCAGGGAGCCAAAACCTGAAGTGAAAACTGTCCCGGAACGGCCGCCGGCCGCCCCAGCGCCTAAGAGCCACATCTGGCCCGAAGACATCGCTTCCATCTACCAAGCACTGCTGGCTACTGGCATCCCCCGTGATACGGCCAACGGCCTCCTAGGAGAAGTACTCCGCGGCCTGCCCGAGCAGGCCTGGAGCAATGAACAGCGGATCTGGCATGAGCTGGCCAACCACATCGCCCGCCAGGTGTCCACTGTGGAGCCGTGGACCTTTGAGGATGGGCAGGGAATCGCCGTCTTCATTGGACCAACGGGCGTGGGGAAGACTACCACCATCGCCAAGCTGGCGGCAAACTTCGCTTTAGTAGCGGGGAAGAAAGTGGGAGTTATCACAACCGATACATACCGCATCGCTGCGGTTGATCAGCTAAGGACTTATGCCGATATTATAGGTATACCGTTTGAGGTGGTTTTCAGCCCGAAGGAGCTCCACGCTGCCGCGGGCAGGTTGCAGGACCGCGACTTGATCCTCATCGATACCGCGGGCCGCAGCCCCAACAACCAGCTGCACATCAACGAACTGCGGAACTATTTCAACGACATGCCCGTTGAAGTCCATCTTGTTGTCAGTGCCACTACGAAAGAAGCAGATGTCCCCAGATTGGTGGAGGTCTTTGGCGAGATTCCCATCGACCGGGTTATCATCACAAAGCTTGATGAGACAACCACTTACGGCATTATCCTGCATGTTAGTAAGCTGGCAAAGGCGCCTATTTCGTTTGTCACCACTGGACAGGGGGTCCCAGATGACATTGAAGTCGCGGATGGGCAGTATATAGCAAAGTTGATTTTGGGGGACTTTCTATGATTAATCAGGCTCAAGCTCTGCGGAGAATGGTGAACCGAAGCGGCACGTCGGGGCCAAGGATTGTTGCGATCACCAGCGGTAAAGGCGGGGTGGGAAAGACCAATGTCTCGGTCAACCTTTCCCTGGCCCTTCTAGAGCAAGGCTTTCGGGTCTTGCTGGTGGATGTGGATCTGGGTATGGCAAACGCCGATATTGTGCTGGGGATCTCCCCAACGTACAACCTCACTCACGTCTTAACAGGCACAAAGCTCGTGAGTGAAATACTGGTGGACGGGCCCAATGGCTTGAAGGTCTTAGCAGGCGGAGCTGGTCTGTACGAAATTGCTAACTTGAGCGTGCCTCGCTTGGATGCCTTTGCGAAGGCCTTAGACGAGCTGAATGAGTTCGATTTTATTCTCCTTGATACTGGTGCGGGCATCCACCGGAATGTAATAAGCTTTGCACTGGCAGCCACAGAAGTGGTTGTTGTGACTACCCCTGAACCAACAGCGATCACTGACGCCTATGGGATCATCAAGGTAATACTGCAACAAAGCCCCCTTACACCCATCCACTTGGTGGTGAACATGGCCCACAGCCCTCAAGAAGCGGGACTGGCCGCAGATAAGCTGGGGATGGTAGTGCGGCAGTTCCTTGACCAAGAGCTGCGCTATGCCGGTTATATCCTCTACGACCACCACGTGGTGAGCGCAGTGAGCGAGCAGCGCCCTGTGTTGCTGGCGTACCCTTCATCTCTGGCCAGCCGGGCGATCCGCCGGATCGGACAGAGCCTTGCAGGGACAAACCAGGGAGAACAGGTCGCAGAGAACGGCATCCAGCGCTTTTTTAACAGGATCCACCGCCTATTGCGGGCCTAGGGGGGTAAGGATGTCAGTACTGCCAAACCAGAAGATCACATTGTACGTAGAGACTGCCCACGGCTCATCCATCCACATCACCAAGATCGAAGATGTGCAAGATGATGTGGTGCTGGTGGCAGCGCCCATTGAGCGGCGCACTCTTGTACCCATAGGCATCGGGAGCAGAGTCCAGTTGGAGTATAAGGATACTAGCCTCACCGGTCAAGGGCGTTACATAGCCAAGGGGATTGTGATCCGCAGAGTGCGGGGTCAAGTGCCCATGTTGGAGGTACGCCTCTTTGAACCGTGGCAGAAAATCCAAGAGCGCATGTTTGTCCGCGTCGATGTGCTCCTGGAAACCACGTATGCGCCGGTACTGGACGGCCAAATCCAGGCCGTTAGCCAGTGTTCGATCCTCAACCTGAGCGGGGGCGGCCTGTGGATGCTGGCCCAAGAAGCATTGGCTGCAGGGGACATAATCTGGCTTTGCCTGCCCCTTGAGCAAGGCTCTATTCAAGCCTATGGCGAAATCGTGCGTGTAGAGGACGGAGAAGAAGGCTTTGGTTACGGTGTCTCCTTTGTCAATCTCCCTGAACGGGATCGAAAAGCCATCATCCAATACGTCTATCAGCGCCAGCTTGAGCTGCGCCGCAAGGGGCTGATTCAGCCGCACGCAGGTGGGAGTTGAGGGATTTGACAAACCATACCGCACATGCGGATCGGCTTTGGGAAAGATATAAAGCAAAACAAGACAAACAGGCCCGCCAAGCCCTAATCGAACTATATGCACCTCTAGTGAAGTATGTCGCCGGCCGTTTAGCCATGCACATGCCAAATAACGTGGAACTAGAAGATCTAGAGAGCTACGGTGCCTTTGGCTTGCTGGATGCGGTAGATAAGTTCGACCCGGAACGGGATGTAAAATTCGAGACCTATGCAACCACCAGAATCCGCGGAGCAATAATCGATGGGCTCAGGTCCGCAGATTGGGTACCCCGGAGCACTAGGGCAAAGGCGAAAGCACTCGAGGAGACCATTCAAGTCCTCACAAACAGACTGGGGCGTTCGCCTAGTGATGACGAAGTGGCTGCAGCCCTAGAAGTCCCTATGGAGCGCTACTACCAAATGCTTGATGAAGTACGGGGCACCGTGCTGATCTCCTTAGACGACCTAGTGGGCGGGGAATCCCCAGATGAAGCAGTGCGGATTGCCGACCTTGTGGTCAACGACGAGCAACCCGTTGACCATGACTTGATCCAAACCGAATCCTTAGCGGAACTCACTGCAGCGGTAGAACAGCTAAGTGAGCGGGAACGGCTCGTGCTATCCCTGTATTACCACGATGGGCTTACACTGAAGGAGATTGGGCACGTCTTAGGAGTTACCGAGTCCCGGGTATCCCAGATCCATACTAAGGCCATTATGAACCTACGCACCAAGCTCCAGTGGTTCTAAGCGCCCAGAGGAGGGATCTTATGTCCATAAAGTTCCCGGATTTTCAGGTCCTTGTGACCCGCACAGATCAGGTAAACCGCTACCAGCGGGCAACCGACCCAGATGCCGCGGGAAGGCTTGCCCCCCAAGTGAGCCAAGAGTTTGACCGGCGTCAGCAGCGCATTGAGCGCGCTCCTACAGACGTCAAGGTCCGGCCCCGTAAGGAAGGCCAAGAAGGCCAAGGGCGGGGACAGAAGAAGAAAAAGGGTTCGCCCAAGCGCGGGATCGACATTCGGGCCTGAGGAGGCACCCAACATGGAGTTTTTCGTGGTTTTTTTGCTTGGCGCCATGCTGGCTGTGGTGGCGCTAGTCTTGTTGCGCCCTGGTATGCTGGTCAAACCTACACCAGACTTCTCTCTCCTAGAGGAGATGGCGGAAGAGCTCATGGGCCGCATCGAAGAGCGTGAAGCCGAGCTAGACCAGAAGTACCAGGCGATCCTAGAAGCCATCAACCAAGGGGAACAGCGCCTGCTGCGCCTCTCGGAAGATGTGGTCAAAGCCTTTAAGAACGGCGATCTCGCCTCTCCAAAGGTGAAGGCCGTCTTAGAACTCAAGGAGCAGGGCTTGGACGACCTCGCCATTGCCAAACAGCTGGGCGTAGGTGTGGGGGAGGTACAGCTGATTTTGGCGCTAAATGACAGCATTTCCCCTTGATGTCCTGCCCAACTTGTGGTATATTAAACATTGGTGTAAAAACACACGCTTCCCGATACGAGCGGTGGTGCCGCAAGGGGTCCCGTTAGTAGAGGAAGGAAGCGGAGGAACTAACACAGAAAGGAGGTGGACGACTTGGCCGTTGTTACAATGAAGCAGCTATTGGAGGCCGGCGTTCACTTTGGTCATCAAACCCGCAGATGGAACCCGAAAATGGCTGAGTACATTTTCACCGAGAGGAACGGCATCTACATCATCGACCTGCAGAAGACAGTGCGCAAAGTTGATGAGGCCTATCGGTTCGTCCGGGATTTGGTGGCTAATGGGGAGAGAATCCTCTTTGTGGGCACCAAGAAGCAAGCCCAGGAGACCATCAAAGAAGAAGCTGAACGGTGCGGAATGTTCTATGTGAACCAGCGCTGGCTTGGTGGAACGCTGACGAACTTCAAAACCATCGCTTCCCGGATCGCTCGCCTGGATGAAATCGAACGCATGGAGGAAGATGGTTCCTTTGATGTGCTGCCCAAGAAGGAAGTTATCGGGCTGCGGAAGGAAAGAGACCGCTTGAACCGATTCCTCGGCGGCATCCGGGGCATGAAGACGCTCCCAGGAGCCGTGTTTGTGGTTGACCCACGCAAGGAACGGATTGCGGTTGCTGAAGCACGCAAGTTGGGTATTCCCATCGTAGCCATCGTTGACACCAACTGCGACCCAGATGAAGTTGATTACATCATTCCCGGAAACGATGATGCTATTCGGGCCGTAAAGCTTCTCACAGGCATCATCGCTGATGCGGTGGTTGAAGCACGGGAAGGCCACAGCGAAGCTCCTATTCAGGAAGCAGAGGCGGCTGTGGATTATTCCGAAACTGAAGAAGCCGGTGTAGAGGCGTAAGCAACAGACATAAAGGGGAGTGAGAGGAGAGCTCTCTTCCCCTTTTCGTTACCAAAACCAGAGGAGGGATCCCATGGCAAATATCACTGCCGCAATGGTCAAGGAACTCCGTGAAAAGACCGGCGCGGGCATGATGGACTGCAAGAAGGCCCTTTCCGAGACGAACGGCGATATGGAAAAGGCCGTCGACTACTTACGAGAAAAGGGCTTGGCTGCAGCTTCTAAAAAAGCCGGCCGCATCGCTGCAGAAGGCTTAGTAGAATCGTACATTCACATGGGCGGACGGATTGGTGTCTTGGTGGAAGTTAACTGTGAGACCGATTTCGTCGCCAAAACAGATGAGTTTAAAGAACTTGCGAAAGACATCGCGATGCACATCGCCGCATCTCGCCCCGAGTACGTCAAGCGGGACGAAATTCCTGAGGAAGTCCTGGAGCACGAGCGCAAGCTCTACAGACAGATTGCACTGAACGAAGGCAAGCCCGAGAAGATCATCGACAAGATCGTGGAAGGTAAGATCGAGCGCTTCGTGAAGGAAATCTGCCTCTTAGACCAGCCGTTTGTAAAGGATCCAGATATCACAGTGGGCGACCTCATCACCGCCAAGATTGCGAAGATCGGTGAAAACATTGCCGTGCGGCGCTTTGCCCGTTTTGAACGGGGAGAAGGCATCGAGAAGCGGCAAGAGGATTTCGCAGCTGAAGTTCAAGCTCAAATGGGGCAATAAGAGGACACCTCGGTGTTCTCTTTTTTTGCCATGAAAAGGGAAAATTAAGTTCAGGAAGAATAAATAGGGAGAGATGTTCATGACGGCGCCAAAATACAAACGTGTACTGTTGAAACTGAGTGGAGAGTCCTTAGGAGGAGGCACCTTTGGCATCGATCCCGAAGTAGTGGGGGCGATCGCCGATGATATCCGCCTCGTGACTGAGCTAGGTGTCCAAGTGGGCATAGTGGTAGGCGGGGGCAACATCTGGCGCGGTGCGGCTGGTAGTGCTAAAGGCATGGACCGAGTCACCGCAGACTATATCGGCATGTTGGCTACCGTAATGAACTCCCTTTCTCTTCAGGATGCCCTGGAGGAACGGGGTGTCCCTACCCGGGTGCAGACCGCCATCGAAATGCGGCAGATCGCTGAGCCCTACATTCGCCGGCGAGCCATCCGCCACTTGGAAAAGGGGCGCGTGGTGATCTTTGCCTCCGGTACAGGCAACCCCTACTTTTCTACGGACACCACCGCAGCCCTGCGCGCGTTGGAAATCGAGGCAGAAGTGATCCTCATGGCTAAGCGGGGAGTAGATGGGGTGTATGACTCTGACCCGAGAATCAACCCCGATGCTAAGCGCTATGACCGGATTAGCTATCTAGATGTGTTGAGCCAGAACCTCGGCGTAATGGACTCCACTGCTGCGTCGCTGTGCATGGACAACAATGTTCCCATCATTGTTTTTGACTTCAGCGAACGGGAGAACATCCTCAAGGCCGTTTGCGGAGGAAAACTAGGCACATTCGTAGGAGGCGAAAACCATGACGACAACTGAGATCCTCAAGGAAGGCGAAAGCAGGATGCAAGGAGTAATAGCGGCGACAAAGAAGAGCTTCGCCGTGATCCGGACTGGACGCGCTAATCCAGCACTCCTGGACCGCATCGTGGTCTCTTACTACGGCACCCCTACGCCCTTAACCCAAATGGCAGGGATCAGCGCCCCAGAACCGCGCCTTTTGGTCATTTCTCCCTGGGACAAGAACTCCATTAAGGACATCGAGCGGGCGATTTTGGCCTCTGATCTAGGCCTGACCCCCACCAATGATGGATCTGTTATCCGCTTGGCCATTCCACCCCTTACAGAAGAACGCCGGCGAGAATTGGTGAAACTGGTGCGGAAAGATGCGGAAGAGCACCGGGTGGCCGTGCGGAACATCCGCAGGGACCTAAACGACTCCATCAAGAAGTTGGAGAAGAACGGTGATATCTCTGAGGACGAATCCAGGCGCGTGCAGGGCGAAATACAAGAGCTGACCGACAAGTACATCTCTGAAATTGATGACCTTCTGGAACTGAAGGAAAAGGAGATTATGGAAGTTTGAGCATTAAACCCTTAGATTCCGTCGATTGGACCCTTCTAGTAGGCTATTCCAGGGAGGAAGCAGAGGAAATCCTGCAAGAGGAGGCGGTAAGCTACGAAATAGTTGTCACCGCCCCTCCTCGGAAGACTGCTGATCCAGAAGAACTGCGTGTCATCGCGGTGCAAACCAACGACAAGCTTCGGTTGATCGTAGGTACGCCCGATTGGTCAGTCAACTAGGAGGGAAGCCCATTGGTGGAAATAGAACAGGCAGCAATACCGGCTCATGTCGCCATTATCATGGATGGAAACGGGCGGTGGGCCCAGAGGCGGTCCCTGCCCCGGGTCATGGGCCACCGCAAGGGCGTCGCCGCCCTTAAAACTGCGGTGCGGTTTGCTAAGCGCCGCGGCATAAAAACCTTGACCGTCTATGCCTTCAGCACTGAGAACTGGGCCCGGCCTGCTGAAGAAGTGCAGTTTCTCATGAACTTAATGCACGAGACATTTTTCAAGGAAATCGATGAGCTGGAGAAGGAAGGGGTCAAAGTAGTCCTCGTAGGCGACAGGGGCTCCCTTTCTGCTGGGGTTCAACAGTTGTGGGAACGGGCTGAAGCCCGCACCGCAGGCAACAGCGCCTTAACGTTGAACGTGGCGTTCAACTACGGCAGCCGCACAGAAATAGTCACCGCGGCCCGGCGCCTCGCGGCAAAAGCTGCCGCAGGAGAACTGGACCCCGAGGCCATTGACGATGCCTTGTTTGCTCAGCACCTCTACACCAGTCACTGCCCTGACCCTGACCTTTTGATCAGGACCGGGGGCGAACTGCGCCTAAGTAACTTCCTACTCTGGCAGTCGGCATATACAGAAATCTACGTCACAGAGACATTGTGGCCTGATTTCGGCGAGGAAGAGTTTGAAGCGGCCCTGAAGGCTTACGCAGGGCGGGAGCGGCGATTCGGCCGAGTACCGCAGAAGGGATCGGAAGGTTAGTATGTTACGAGTTAGGATACTCACAGCTGTGTTCGGCATTCCCCTCCTGGGGATTTGCCTGTATTATGGAGGGCTGCTCCTCCAAGGACTAATTCTGGCCGCGGTCATCGTTGGCCTGGTAGAGTTTTCCCGCCTGCTTGGCCCCAAAGTACAGTATGAGTACCTCTTTGCCGCGGGACTATCTTTTGTGTTACTCACATATGGTGAACTGAGCGATACCAAGATCGCCATCTGGCTGTTTGTACAGCTCTTCTACTTCTTGGTGCGGAACACTGTGTTCGCCCACAAACCTTTCGCGGCAGCAGAGAACATCCTGGGAGCCCTGTACGTCGCTGTGCCGTTCAGCTTCATGTGGTTGGTACGAGACCATTTCGGCCTGTGGTGGTCTGTCTACGGCTTGGCCATCACCTGGGCCACAGATACCTTTGCCTATTTTGGCGGCATGCGCTTTGGCAAGACCAAGCTAGCACCTACCATCAGCCCGAACAAGTCCGTAGAAGGGGCAATTTCTGGATGTGTCGCCGGAACCGTATGCGGCGGTGGGCTAGCCCTATGGCTTGGGCAGCCCCTGGGTTTTGCGGTGGTTGTATCTTTTCTGCTGTCCATCGCAGGCCAGCTTGGAGATCTGAGCGAGTCGGCGCTCAAGCGAGAGAAGTCCGTCAAGGACACTGGTTCGATACTGCCGGGCCATGGGGGCATCCTGGACCGATGTGACTCCTTAGCCTTTGTAATGCCGCTTCTCTACATCATTTTAACCGTAATCAACGTTCCCACTGGCCCTTAAGGGGATGAGGGTTAGTGCAGCGGCAGCTGATAGTGGCGGCCGTAGTGTTTATCATCGCGCTGATTGGGGCCAAAGTAATCCTCCCCTATGCAGCGCCCTTTATTATCGCTCTCATTGCAGTTGTTATCCTAGATCCCATCATCACTCGCTTAGAAATGCACGGAGTCAACCGGGCCGCAGCTTCCTTTGCCCTTGTTTTTTGCTTCTTTGCGGGAGCTATCGGCCTTCTCTCCCTTTTATTAACGGCCCTGTGGGAAGAAGTGAACAGCCTGCAGCAGGCATCGGACTGGCTCCAAGCATCCTCCGATCTTGTTGTCCGTTATCAGGCCCTCATTGCGGAACTACCATATCCGCTGTCCGAAACGGGTCCTCTCTTGACCGAGCGAATCCGAGCCATGTTAGCCCAGATTAGTGATGGGCTGGTGCGCTTAGTGACGGCCATACCTGACGGCCTGTTTGTTTGGTTGGTTGCCGCAATGAGCGCGTTTTTTTATCTGTAAAGACAAGGCCCAGCTGGGGCATGGGGCAGCACGCCTTTTGCCTCCCCGCTGGAACGCCTGGATCAGGCGGCTTAAGCGGGAGGTTTCCCAAGGCGTACTCGGGTACCTCCGCATCCAGCTCAGTTTAGTGGCCCTCACCACCGGCTTGACCATTGTGTTTTTGAACCTGGTGGGAATTCCCTTTGCGGTCGTCCTAGGGATGGTCGCCGGCCTTTTGGACCTGATGCCAGGCGTTGGGCCTAGCGGTGTGTATATCCCCCTGGTGATCGTGGAAGCAGTAGGGGGAAGGTATGATCGGGCGATAGCTTGCGCGGCAGGAGGGCTCATCTTGTTCCTTGTGAGACAGGTCTGGGAACCGCAGCTCCTCCGCTCCCAGCTGGGAGTCCATCCCCTGGCCACGATCTTTGCCCTGTACATCGGCTTTCGCCTGCTGGGAGTAGTGGGCCTCCTTCTCGGCCCCTTATCGGCCGTGGTGGCTCAGGCCTTGCTGCAGACAGTACGCTTAGAAAGGAAATAGCTATGCCAAACGTTGTCATACTCGGCTCTACTGGTTCCATCGGGACTCAAACCTTACAGGTATTGGAGCATCTCCCTGGATACAAGGTCTTGGCACTGGCTGCAGGGCGAAACGCCACTTTGCTGCAAGCTCAAATCCAGCGGTTTCAGCCCGTCCGGGCTGCAATGGCAGAGAAAGAAGCCGCAGCTGAGCTTGAGAAAGGCTGCGGCATCCCAGTGGGGTATGGGGAAGAAGCCCTAGTCGAGCTAGCTGCCCTGCCAGAAGCAGATGTGGTAGTGGTGGCTCTGGTAGGCGCGGCAGGAGTCCGTCCTACGCTGGCAGCCCTAGAAGCGGGTAAGCGCGTCGCCTTAGCAAACAAGGAGACTTTGGTGATTGCCGGGCACTTGGTGGAGAAGTACCTCCACCAGATAATTCCCATCGATTCGGAACACAGCGCCCTCTGGCAGTGTTTCTACGGCCGAGACCGCGAGCATGTGGACAGCATTGTCTTAACGGCCTCCGGCGGCCCCTTCCGAGCTTACTCGGGTTCCTTGGAGGATGTCACCATTGCTGAGGCCCTAAACCATCCCCGCTGGAAGATGGGTGGCAAGATCAGCATTGATTCCGCCACTCTAATGAATAAAGGGCTGGAAGTAATGGAAGCCCACTGGCTGTTTGGCTTCCCATACGATAGAATTGAGGTAGTAATCCATCCCGAGAGCATTGTCCACTCCCTAATCAGGCTCAAAGACGGATCGTACATTGCCCAGCTAGGCCCAACAGATATGCGCATTCCTATCCAGTATGCCCTGACCTACCCTGAGGTAGTGCCCTCACCGGTAAAACCTCTGGACTTGGTAGAGGTGGGAAAGCTGACCTTTGAGAAAGTAGATCGCGAGCGCTTTCCCTGCTTGGACCTGGCTTACCAGGCAGGAAAAGCTGGTGGAGAACTGCCAGTTGCCCTTAACGCGGCCAATGAAGTGGCGGTGGAGATGTTCCTGGCTGGCAGGATCAACTTCACGGACATTCCCCGCATGGTGGAAGAGGTTTTGCAATCCTTTACTGGGCATGCTTTTCTCTCCCTGGAGCGAATACTAGATGTTGACAGTCGCGCCCGCCAGTTTGCCCACGAATGGGTATCAAGCGGGGAGCCCCATACGAAGAGGTGATCATTTATGCTGACTCTAGCTGCTTTTGTGGTGGTTTTCGGAACCATTGTGCTCTTCCACGAGTTGGGGCACTTTCTGGTAGCCAAACTGGCGGGGATTCGTGTCTTCGAATTTGCCATCGGGTTTGGCCCGAAAGTCGCCGGGGTTAGGTGGGGGGAGACCACTTATTCGCTGCGTTTGTTTCCCCTAGGTGGTTTCGTGAAAATGGCAGGGATGGATGAAGCGGAAGACATCCGAGATGATGTGGATCAAGATGATCCGCGCAGTTTTGCAAACAAGTCTCTGCCGTGGCGTTTGAGTACAATTGCCGCTGGCCCCTTCATGAACTTCGTCCTTGCGATTTTGCTGTTCACCATCTACTTCTCATTGGCGGTGGTTCCGCCTACTATCACCCAAATTGAGCAGCACGCCCCCGCATACCAGGCAGGGCTCCATCCTGGAGACGAGTTTGTGGAGATCAACGGCAAGCCCGTAAAGACTTCCGAAGATGTGGTGGCCATCATCCAAGCCCATCCCGGCGAGGAACTGAGTGTGTTGGTAAAGCGGAGTGGCCAGTTCCTGACCATTCCTGTTACGCCAAAAGAAGCCGACGGCAAAGGTGTCATCGGAGTGGCCATAGACTATAAGCCCCGCTTCCCTCTGGGCGTTTCACTCCAGGCAGGCTTTACCCAGACATGGCAGATGGCAGGCCAGCTTATCACGGGCTTAGTCCACATGGTCACGGGCAAGGTCGAACCAAACCTTTCCGGGCCCATCGGTATTGCCCAGATTGTAGGGCAGTCCGCTCGGCAAGGCCTGGCCAGCCTCCTCATTCTAGCGGTTGTCCTCAACGTAAACCTAGGGCTCCTTAACCTGTTGCCCGTTCCCATATTAGACGGGGGTTGGCTCGTAATTCTCATTGTGGAAGCCTTGCGGGGCAAACCCCTGGCTCCTGAGTCCCGGGGAATTGCCCAGTTTGTGGGGCTGGCGGTCCTGATCCTCTTGATGCTGTTTGCCACATTCCAAGATATTTCCAGGCTTAACTGGTTTTCATAGAGAGGTACGATAGAATGCAGCGCGATCAGACCCGCCCCGTGCGGGTAGGTAACGTAACCATAGGGGGCGGGGCCCCGATTGTGGTCCAATCGATGACCAACACCGACACACGCAACATAGAAGCCACATTAAGGCAAATCCGGGCATTGGCAGAGGCAGGATGTGAAATCGTGCGGGTTGCGGTTGTGAACCGGGATGCGGCAGCCGCATTGCCTGAGATCGTACGGCACAGCCCCATCCCTGTGGTGGCCGACATCCACTTTGACCACCGCCTAGCACTCGCAGCTCTGGAGGCAGGGGTGCATAAGCTGCGCCTGAATCCGGGAAACATCGGAGCGGAGCATAAGGTGAGAGAGGTAGTTAAGGCTGCGAAGGATCGTCAAGTCCCCATCCGCATCGGCGTGAACTCTGGCTCCATCGCCAAGCACTTGTTGGAGCGGCTAGGCCGCACTCCCCAAGCCATGGTCGAAAGCGCCCTTGAGCACATCGCGATTTTGGAGAAACTCGGCTTTGAGGATATAGTAGTGTCCTTGAAAGCCACGGACATCCAGATGACCGTGGCCGCCTATGAAATGCTCAGTGAAAAGGTTGATTATCCGCTCCATTTAGGGATCACCGAGGCTGGAACTACATGGTTCGGGACCATCAAGTCCGCCTGCGGCCTGGGTGCGCTCCTCAGCAGGGGAATTGGGGATACACTCCGTGTTTCCCTCACTGCTGACCCTGTGGAGGAAGTGCGTGTGGCCTGGGCTATTCTATCCGCGATGGACTTGCGCCGGCGGGGGCCCCTTTTTATTTCGTGCCCAACTTGTGGCAGGACTGAGATAGACCTGGAGCGAATAACAGCAGAAGTAGAAGAACGCCTGAAAGACTACCCCCTGCCCATTACCATCGCCATCATGGGCTGTGTGGTAAATGGGCCTGGTGAAGCCAGCCATGCTGAGATCGGCATCGCTGGCGGCAAAGGCGTGGGGCTGGTGTTCCGCAGCGGCAAGATCGTGCGGCGCGTAGCCGAGAGCGAGCTGGTGGACGCCATTGTCCAAGAAGCCCAACTTTATCTGGAAGAACGGAATTGATGGAGGCGGAGATCGATGTTGATGTCACAGTTATACGCACCCACGCTTAGGGAAACACCTGCCGAGGCAGAACTGGCCAGCCACCGGTTCATGCTTAGAGCAGGCCTAATCCGCAGATCTGCTGCGGGCGTTTATTCATTTCTTCCCCTTGGCCTGAGGGTGATTCGTAAAGTAGAAGCCATTATCCGGGAAGAGATGAGCAAAATCGGGGGGCAGGAAGTGCTCATGCCCATCGTCCAGCCCGCAGAGCTGTGGCACGCTACAGGCCGCTGGAACGATTACGGCGATGAAATGTTCCGCCTGGTAGACCGGCACAACCGCCAGTTCTGCCTCGGGCCCACCCACGAGGAACTTATTACCGACTTGATCCGCTCTGAGGTCCGCTCCTACCGGCAGCTGCCCCTCAGGCTGTATCAAATTCAGAATAAGTACCGTGATGAGATCCGCCCCAGGTTCGGCCTGATCCGGGGCCGGGAGTTCATCATGAAAGATATGTACTCCTTTGATCGGGACGAGCAAGGGCTGGACGAAAGCTACTGGGCATGCTACCATGCCTATGAGCGCATTTTCGCCCGCTGCGGCCTAGATGCCCGCCCCGTAGAAGCAGATTCGGGAGCCATCGGTGGAGACGTCACCCACGAGTTTATGGTCCTTGCCGATGCTGGGGAAGACCTTGTACTGTACTGCACTTCCTGTGAGTATGCTGCGAACGTAGAACGGGCAGAAGCAGGCCCTGTGGCAAGTGCAAAGGCAGCAGGAGAACAGCTGCCCATGGAAGAAGTGGCTACCCCCGGCACAACTACCATCCAGGAAATCACCGCTTTCCTGGGAGTTGAGGCCACCCAGTGCATCAAGACCATGATCTACCTTGCAGATGGGGAACCTGTGGCAGCTCTCGTGCGGGGAGATCACGAACTGAATGAGGTTAAGCTCCAACGCTTGCTAGGCTGTTCCCAACTCGAGCTGGCTGACCCTGAGACCATCGCACAGGTGACCAATGCCCCCGTGGGATTCGCTGGGCCAGTGGGGCTTGCAGTACCAATCGTGGCAGACCACGCGGTGTTGGAGATGGTTAATGCGGTAACTGGGGCCAACAAAGCTGATTACCACGTGAAAAACGTCAACGTGGGCCGTGACTTTAATGCAGACAAGGCCGCGGACATCAGGGCCGCTCAGCCAGGGGATCCGTGCCCGACGTGCGGCGCCCCCTTAACGAGCGCCTGGGGAATTGAAGTGGGCCAAGTCTTTAAGCTCGGGACGAAGTACTCTGCCGCCCTGAAAGCAACCTTCCTTGACGAGAACGGCAAAGAACAGCCTCTGATCATGGGCTGCTACGGGATTGGCGTTGGGCGGACCGCAGCCGCTGTGATCGAGCAAAACCACGATGAACACGGCATTTGCTGGCCTATGAGTATTGCTCCTTACCACGTCATTGTGGTGCCGGTAAGCGTCAAGGATGAACAGCAGTGGGAAACAGCGCAAGCGATCTACAAAGCGCTGCAGGATGCTCAGGTGGAAGTGGTCCTCGATGACCGGGATGAGCGCCCTGGGGTGAAGTTCAAGGATGCAGACTTGATCGGCTTCCCAATTCGCATCACTGTTGGCCCGAAATCTTTGAGCCAGGGCAATGTGGAGGTTACCTTGCGCAAAACTGGTGACCGAACAGAGGTCCCCGTTCATCAGATCACTGAATATGTGGTGAACATCATCAGCAAAGGCTAGGGGATTAATATGGGAGTCACTGCAGTCGTACCTGCATATAACGAAGAAGCCACAGTGGGGCGAGTCATTGAGACTCTGCTCCACTGCCCTGAGATACACGAGATAGTCGTAGTAAGTGATGGATCCAGTGACCGCACCGCAGAGATTGCCAGGACTTACCCCATTCGGGTCGTGGAACTCACAGACAATGTGGGCAAGGGCGGGGCAATGAAGGCGGGAGTGGAGCAAGCCAGGCACGAGATCATCTTGTTCGTGGATGCAGACTTAGTTGGCCTCAAACAGGAGCACATCCAGGCTTTGCTGGCTCCAATCCATGCGGGCCGGGCAGATATGACCGTGGGTGTCTTTGAAGAGGGCCGCCTGGCCACAGACCTGGCCCAGAAGATTGCACCGTTTTTGTCGGGACAGCGCGCGGTGCGCCGCCGTCTGTTCCAGGGCCTGCCGCACCCTGAAGATACGCGCTACGGAATTGAGGTGGCCCTTTCCCGCTACGCGGACAAGCACCATGTCCCCGTAGAAACGGTTCAGCTTAGGGACCTATCCCAAGTGATGAAAGAAGAAAAGCGGGGCGTGGTAAAAGGGTTCCGCGACCGCATGCGGATGTACTGGGAAATCATGAAGTCCGTCCGCAGCTAGACTCCTGGCTCAGGCCTGGAGTTCTTTTTTGGAGGTGGTTTTTTGGCTGAAATGTACTTTATCGAACCAGAGAATACCGGTTTCCTGCAAACCCTTTCCCCCGATCCTGTCCTCAGAGAAGTGCAGATCAAGAAAATCGCCATTGATCCAACCCTCCGGAAATGGACCTTCCACATGCAGGGCCAACGGCCAGGCACTCAAGCGTTCTGGGATGATTTAGGCAAAAAGATCGCTGCGGCCATTCCTGAAGTGGACCTCGTAGAGTTCACTTGGGAACAGCCTTCCCCTGAAGAAGCGTACATGGAACAAGTGTTGAAAGGGTTTACCCCGCAGCCAGTGCAGTACTCACCGCCTAGCAGCCCCCCGGAGGGGAGGCCCCGGAGGAACGGCCGCAGGCGGAAACTGCTGCAAGAAAGCATTAACGGTACTCCCCGGCCCATCAAGGAAATCCAAGAAGAGGAACGGGGAGTGATGATCGCCGGCGAGGTAGTGGCGGTTGAATCGCGCCTCACCCGAAGCGGCAGCACCGTGTTGACCTTTGCGGTATACGACGGTACCGATACGATAAACTGCATCGTATTCCTGGAGGAAGGGGATGAGCTGGGCGTCAAGAAGGGAAGCTGGTACCGGGTGCAAGGGAGCGTGCAGTATCAGTCCTATGACAACCAACTGGTGATGCGGGTAAGTTCACTCGCGCCTGTTGACCCACCGCAGCCCCTAAAGGATAATGCCACCGCAAAGCGCGTAGAGCTCCACCTTCATACCAAGATGAGCGGTTTGGATGGCGTCATCGATGTCGGCGATGCGGTAGCTATGGCTGCTTCCCTGGGCCACTCTGCGGTAGCCATTACTGACCATGGGGTAATCCAAGCCTTCCCCGAAGCCTACTGGTCGGGGAAAAAGCACAACATCAAGATCCTCTACGGCGTTGAAGGCTATCTGGTCAACGAAGAGAAGGGCCGCAGTTACCACGTGATACTCATCGCCAAGAACCGGGTGGGGTTGAAAAACCTCTACCGCTTAGTGTCTCTCTCACACATGGACTACTTCTACCGCCGCCCGAGAATGCCTCGGAAAGAGCTAGTGAAGTACCGGGAAGGGCTCTTGGTGGGTTCTGCCTGTGAAGCGGGGGAAGTATTTCAGGCGGTGTTGCGCAAGGATCCAAGGGTACGGGAGATCGCATCCTTCTACGATTACCTGGAAATCCAACCCCTCGGAAACAACGAGTTCTTGCTGGGCACGGAGTATGTCAGAACCAACGATGATCTTGTTGCCATCAACAAGCAGATCCTGCAGTTAGGGAAGGAACTGAACAAGCCAGTGGTGGCCACGGGGGACGTCCACTTTCTGCGCCCCGAGGATAATCTCTACCGCAGTATCCTCCTCGCGGGGCATGGTTTCGAGGATGCGGAACGGCAAGCACCCTTGTACTTCCGCACCACAGAAGAAATGCTCGCCGAGTTCCCTTACCTTACACCGGAAGACCGGCAGCAGGTGGTTGTGGCCAATACCAAGTGGGTGGCGGACCAGTGCGAAGATTTGACCCCTGTGCCTCAAGGGCTGCACCCTCCCAAGATTGAAGCGGCAGAAGAGATGCTTAGGGAGATGACCTATGAAAACGCACATAAGCTCTATGGCAATCCCCTGCCTGAGCTTGTCGAGGCGCGGCTGGAGAAAGAACTCAACTCCATCATTGGCAACGGTTACGCTTCGCTTTATTGGATCGCCCATAAGCTGGTGAAGAAATCACTTGATGATGGATACCTGGTGGGATCCCGGGGTTCAGTAGGGTCTTCGCTAGTGGCCACCATGTGCGGTATTACCGAGGTAAACCCTCTGCCGCCGCACTATGCGTGCCCCAAGTGCCAGTGGAGCCAGTTCTTTACCATGGGGGAATACCCTAGCGGGCCCGATCTCCCGGAACGGGAATGCCCTCACTGCGGTACACCCGCACGCAAGTTGGGCTTTGACATCCCCTTTGAGGTGTTCATGGGTTTCCACGGCGACAAGGTACCTGATATCGATCTCAACTTCAGCGGCGAGTACCAGGCCGCTGTCCACCGCTACACAGAAGAGCTCTTTGGCCGGGAACACGTCTTTCGGGCAGGGACCATCGGCACTCTCGCGGAAAAAACTGCCTATGGCTTTGTCATGAAGTACCTGGAGCAGATCGGTGAAACACGTCGCAGTGCTGAGGTCAACCGCCTGGTTACCAAGATCACAGGCGTGCGGCGCACCACGGGCCAGCATCCAGGAGGCATGATGGTGGTCCCCGAGGACATGGATATCCACGACTTTACCCCTATTCAGTATCCAGCCAATGATGGTTCTAGCGGCATCATAACAACCCATTTTGACTACCACGCCATCCATGACAGCCTGGTCAAGCTGGATATTCTAGGCCATGATGACCCAACCATGCTGCGGATGCTAGAGGACCTAACTGGAGTAAATGTCCAGGAGATCCCCCTAGACGACCCCGCCACCATGAGCCTGTTCAGCTCCTTGGAAGCGCTGGGAGTGACGGAACAGCAGATCGGCACCCCGGTGGGCACTCTCGGCATCCCCGAATTCGGGACGCCCTTTGTCCGGCAGATGCTCATCGAAACTAGGCCCAAGACATTCGGGGACTTGGTGCGGATAAGCGGCCTCTCCCACGGGACAAACGTGTGGAACAACAATGCCCAAGACCTGATCAGAGAAGGAATCACCGACCTGAGCAACGCTATCGCTTGCCGGGACGACATCATGGTGTACCTCATCCAGCAGGGGATGGAAGCGGGAGAAGCCTTCCGCATCATGGAGCAAGTCCGTAAGGGCAAGGGCCTTAAGGAAAGTGATGTGGTCTTGATGAAGGAGCACCGCGTACCCGACTGGTACATCGAATCGTGCAACAAGATCAGCTACATGTTCCCTAAGGCCCACGCAGTAGCCTATGTGACCATGGCCTTTCGCATTGCATACTTTAAGGTACACTACCCCTTGGCCTACTACGCGACCCTCTTTTCCATCAGAGCGGGAGACTTCGATGCAGATGTGGTCGCGGGGGGCGAACGCCGGGTGCGCGCCGAGATGGCCGCCATCGAAGCCAAGGGTAACGATGCCACCGCGAAGGAACGGAGCGTCCTCACTTGCCTGGAGATGGTAGTGGAAGCCATGTCCCGGGGCGTCACCTTTGAGCGAGTCGATCTGTACCGATCGGCAGACAGGCATTTTCGCATTGAGGGCAGCAGCCTCAGGCCGCCCTTTGCCTCCCTACAGGGGGTGGGGGTCAATGCTGCCGCCGGGATTGTGGCCGCCCGGGAAGGCGGAGAGTTTAAGTCCATTGAGGACCTGCGCCAAAGAGCGGGAATCACCAAGGCAGTGATCGAGACTCTCAGGCTCCACGGATGCTTGGAAGGGCTTCCTGAGACTAATCAATTGACACTTTTCTAGTTCCTGTGCTATAATCTAGGTTGAGAAAGGGAATGTTTCGTTGGGCGAAGAGTGGGTGTGACCCACTCTTTTGCCGTATCTGATGAAGAAACGGGCATGATTATACTGAGCAGGACGGAGTCAATCATGGAAAGGGGATCAACCTATGCGTAAGACTAACCTCGTATCCCAGGTTGCCCTGTGGGTGGAAGAAATAATTGCTGATGGACCCATTGAACTAGTGGATGTGGAGTACGTCAAGGAAGCACACGGTTGGGTGCTCCGCGTTTTTCTGGATAAACCTGGGGGGATTGACGTGGAGGACTGCCGGTCTGTGAGCGAAGTGCTGAGCGATGTTTTGGACCGGGAAGATCCTATCCCTGGCCCCTATTCCCTAGAGGTTTCATCTCCGGGCCTAGAGCGCCCCTTAAAAAAGGAATCTGATTATGTGCGCTTTGCAGGCCGGCTGGCGAACATTCGTACATACCAGGCCATCAACGGCCAGAAGAACTTTCAAGGGACTTTGATGGGCATTGAGGACGGCAAGGTGCTGATCGAGATAGATGGGGAAGCTACTGCAATCCCCTTGGACATGATATCCAAAGCACGTTTAGCTGTGGAGTTCTAATACGGGAGGAATTGGGAGAAATGAATTCAGAGTTGTTCAGAGCCCTTGCGGAGCTTGAGAAGGAAAGGGGGATAGCAAAGGACATCCTCCTGGACGCCATTGAGACAGCCATTGTTTCCGCTTACAAGAAGAACTATGGTGCCAGTTCTGCGGCTAATGTCCGAGTGGAGCTGAACGAGCAGACGGGGGCAATCCGAGTCTATGCCAGGAAAGTGGTTGTGGAGGAAGTAACTGACGAGACCACAGAAGTATCCCTTGCGGAGGCCCAGGAGCTCGATCCCAACTATGCAGTGGGAGATATTGTTGAAGAAGAGGTCACTCCCAGAGATTTTGGGCGCATCGCTGCCCAAAACGCCAAACAGGTAGTGATCCAAAAGATCAGAGAAGCGGAACGCTCCATCATCTACAATGAGTATGCTAACCGGGCCGGGGATGTGGTGACCGGCATTGTCCAGCGGTACGAGTACCGAAACGTCATCGTGGACCTGGGCAATGTCGAAGCGGTACTGCCCGTGAGCGAGCAGATTCCTCGGGAAGAATACCCGCAGCATGCCCGGATGAAGTTCTACATCAACGAAGTGAAGCAAAGCACCAAAGGGCCACAAATCTTCCTGTCCCGCACCCACCCAGGGCTGCTCAGGAACTTGTTTGAGCTGGAAGTGCCGGAGATCCAAAGTGGCGAAGTGGAAATCAAGGCAGTGGCCAGAGAAGCGGGTAACCGCTCCAAGATTGCTGTGTACAGCCGTGACCCGAACATTGATCCAGTAGGGGCGTGCGTGGGTGCCCGGGGCTCACGGGTACAGGCAGTAGTTGGGGAGCTAAGCAATGAAAAGATCGACGTGGTGCAATGGGTGAGCGATCCAGAAGAGTTTATTAAGAACGCCCTCAGCCCAGCAAAGGTCTTCTATGTGCGCATTGACGAGGAAAACAAGGTGGCCCATACGGTAGTTCCTGATGATCAGCTCTCTTTGGCTATCGGAAAAGAAGGGCAGAACGCCCGCTTGGCCGCGCGCCTTACTGGTTGGCGGATTGACATCAAGAGTATTAGCCAAGCGGAAGAGTTCTTTGCACAGCTGAAAGCGGAGGAAGAAGCAAGGCGCGAGGCTGAGCCGGAAGCGCAACTTGTAGAAGAGGCTGAGGAAGAACTGGATGCGGTGGTAGAGCCTGAGCTGGAGACAGCAGAAGAAGGGGCTGAAGTGGAGAAAGAAGCCCCGATTCTCCCAGAGGAATCTCCAGAAACCCCGGCTGAGCCTGAGAAAGGGCCCGAGAAAGAGCCTGAGCCGGTGGAGATCGACCCTGAGGAGCTGGCAAACCTCACTAACATAACGAAGCGGAAGAGCTGGGAAGAGCGGTTTGGAGCCGCAGGCCTTTCCGCCTCAGAACAGCCAGAAACTTCCAGCCAACCCAAGGAAAAGCAGGAGACTACCAAGTCTAAGCGAAAGAAGAAAGAGAAGGTTATCACCGATCTGAGTCAGCTTGACTGGAGCGACTTTGGGTTCGGCTCAGAGGAGTAGGTGATGAATGTGCGCCAAAAACACGTTCCTGTACGAACCTGTATCGGATGCCGCACAGCTCAGCCCAAACGAGCCATGCTGCGCATCGTCAGAACCCCAGATGGTGAAGTCCTCCCTGATCCAACTGGGAAAAAGTCTGGGCGCGGTGCCTATATCTGCTATTCCAAGCAATGTCTTGAGGCTGCCCTTGCAGGACGGAGATTAGAGCGGGCCTTAGGCTGCACCATAGATCAAACAGCAATATTAGAAATGGAGAAGCTCGTTAGTGACCAAACTCTATAGCTATCTTGGCCTGGCGCAGCGGGCTGGTAAGCTCACCTCCGGTGAGGGGGCGGTAGAATCAGCAGTTCGCCGCGGCCGAGTCTGTCTGTTGATCGTCGCCTAAGATGCTTCCTTAAACACCAGGGCAAAGTTCGTGAACATGGCCAAGCACCGCCACATTGATTACGTCTTAGCTGGAGAAAAAGCTCAGCTGGGAATGGCAGTTGGCAAGGCCCAGCGAGCAGTTATCGGGGTGTTGGACAAAGGCTTTGCCGCCCTCATTAAGGGCCTGGTGGAGGAGAAAAACTAGGAGTGATGCTGATGAGTAAAGTAAGAGTGTATGAACTGGCACGGGAGTTGGATTTAGAGAGTAAAATCCTCGTGGACTTCCTCATTGAACTGGGGGCTGATGTCCGCAACCATATGAGTACCATTGATGAGGAGATCGCGGATATGGTCCGGGAGCATTATAGCCCAGAGGACGATGTGGTGGACCTGCCCGTGAAGAAGATCGACGATGACGACACTCCCCGCCAGCGCAAAGTGAAGCGGCATTCTGGGGACGAAGAAGTTGAAAAGAACTTCCGCGCGAAGAAGGGTAAGAAAGACAGGCGCCACAAGCCCCGGGGCAGGAGAGAGTACGGGTCCCAGCAGTCTCAGGTGGAAAAGAAGGTACTCACCCTGCCTGAGTCCGTCACTGTGAAGGATCTGGCAGAAAAGCTGTCTATCAGCGGCACTGAGCTGATCAAACGGCTCATGCGGCTGGGCGTCATGGCATCGCTCACCCAAAGCATTGAATATGAAATCGCCGAGATCATCTGCGGAGAGCTGAATGTGGAAGTAAAGCCCGAGCAGGATCTCGCGGATCAGGTCTTTGCTGAAGTGGTGGACGATCCAGAAAACCTTGAGACCCGTCCACCTGTTGTGACCATCATGGGGCACGTAGACCACGGCAAGACCACCTTGCTGGATTCAATCCGCAAGACTAAGGTTGTTGCCACCGAAGCAGGTGGGATCACCCAGCATATCGGTGCCTATCAAGTGACGTATAAGGGTAAGGAGATCACCTTCCTGGACACTCCTGGCCACGAGGCCTTTACTGCCATGCGCTCTCGGGGTGCAAAGGTGACCGACATTGCCATCTTAGTCGTAGCAGCTAACGATGGAGTGATGCCCCAGACCGTCGAAGCCATCAATCATGCCAAGGCTGCTGGTGTGCCCATCATTGTGGCCATCAACAAGATCGACCTGGCCGCGGCCAACCCAGATCGGGTAAAACAAGAACTCACCGAGCACGGCCTCGTTGTGGAGGAATGGGGTGGCAGTACCATCACAGTGCCCGTTTCTGCCCTCAAGGGAGAAGGCATTGATGAGCTGCTAGAGATGATCCTCTTGGTTGCAGAGATGGAAGAACTCAAGGCAAACCCCAACCGCCTAGCCCGCGGCACAGTCATCGAAGCGCAGCTTGATAAGGGACGGGGCCCTGTGGCTACGGTACTCATCTCCAACGGTACGCTCCGAGTGGGTGACTCCTTCGTAGTGGGCCATCACTCTGGGAGAGTGCGAGCCATGATCAGCGACACTGGGGAGAACATCAAAGAGGCCGGCCCATCCACACCTGTGGAGGTTCTGGGCATCAGTGAAGTCCCTGCCGCCGGTGATCAGCTGGTAGTGGTGGAAAGCGAGCAAGTAGCCCGAGAAGTAGCCGCCATTCGACAGGCGAAACTCCGGGAACAGAAGATGGCAAAGACCAGCCGGGTAAGCCTAGAAGATCTCTATGAGCGGATCCGTGAAGGGGACGTCAAGGAGCTCAACCTGATTATCAAAGCGGATGTACAGGGTTCTGCGGAAGCCATCCGGGCATCTCTGGAGAAGCTCTCCACAGATGAAGTACGGGTGAAAGTGATTCACCAGGCCGTAGGGGCTGTTTCTGAATCTGATGTACACCTTGCAGCAACCGCTGATGCAGTCATCATCGGCTTTAACGTCCGCCCCGAGCCCAATGCTCGTAAAGAAGCGGAGCGTGAAGGTGTGGATATCCGCTTGTACCGGGTTATTTACGACCTTCTCGATGATGTAAAGGCAGCCATGTCCGGCCTCCTTGAACCAGAGTTTAAGGAAGTTGTGCTGGGTAGGGCAGAAGTGCGCCAGACCTTCCGCGTTCCCAACCTGGGTACCGTTGCCGGTTGCTACGTGCAGGAAGGCAAGATTACCCGAAACGCAGAAGCCAGGGTCCTCAGGGATAATGTGATCGTCCACGAAGGCAAGATCTCTTCTCTGAGGCGCTTTAAGGACGACGTGCGGGAAGTTGCACACGGATATGAATGCGGCATCGGCTTGGAGAAGTTCAATGACATCAAAGATGGCGACGTAATCGAAGCCTTCTACATGGAGAAAATCCAGCGAACGCTCTAAAGTGCGAGGCATAACACTGCCCCAGGGGGTGAGTAATATGTCTAACAAGCACAGCCGGATCACTGAAGACATCAAGCGTGCTGTTAGTGATATAATCAGCAGACAAGTAAAGGACCCAAGGCTGGGTATGGTGAGCATTACCGATGTGGACCTCAGCCGCGATTTCTCCGTGGCCAAGATTTTCTTCAGCGTGCTCGGGGATGAGCAAGCAATTCAAGACAGCCTGGCAGGTTTGAACAATGCGAAAGGTTTCATCCGCACGGAGCTGGCCAGGAGAGTCAGAATGAGGCATACGCCAGAAATCGTGTTTGTGTACGATGAATCTCTGGAACGGGGTGCCCGCATCAATGCGATTTTGCGGGAGCTTAATGTTGCCCCTGAGAGCGATGGAGGAGAAGATTTGTGAAAGGCGTAATTCAGGCCCTGCAAGCCCAGGAGGAGTTCATCATCACTTCCCACGAACATCCTGATCCTGATAGTCTCGGCTCCATGCTGGGCCTGTACTTCGGCCTTCAGCAGTTAGGCAAATCATGCCGGATGGTAAGCGCGGACCCTCCTCCGGCCAACCTAGATTGGCCGGGGCTCGATAAGATCGAAGTGCTTTCCCAACCCCTTCCCGATGAGGACGGCCCGTGGATCGTTGTTCTTGACTGCGAGCCGGCCCGGACGGGGTTGATTTCCCAAGACAGGGCGGCCGCGGGGAAGATAATCAACATTGATCACCATCAGGGAAACTTGTTCCAAGGCCCGTATACCTATATTAACCCTGAGGAACCATCCACCAGTGTCATGGTCTACCGCCTCTTAAGAGAGATGGGCGTAAGCTTAGACAGGGCGATGGCTACAGCTCTGTACGGCGGCATCGTAGGTGATACGGGCGGTTTCCGCTACGCCAACACCACCCCAGAGACCTTTACCATCGCTGCGGAACTAGTGGAGTTGGGGATCGATCATGCCCTTATCGCCAGGCAGATTTTCGCCTCCAAGCCCATCGAGTTCCTGAGGCTCTTGGGCTACGCCTTGAGCAATCTTAAATCAGATCTAGAAGGCCGCCTCGTCTGGCTCAAGGTAAGCCATGAGGACTTCGTCCGCTGGGGCGCGGATCCTGCGGAAACGGATCAGTTAATTCAGTATGCCCGCATGGTGAACACTGCCCGGATTGCCCTACTGTTCCGGGAAGTTAAGCCAAGGGAGATCCGCATCGGCTTCCGCTCAGATTCTATCGATGTGGGTAAGCTGGCCGCCAGATTTGGAGGAGGCGGGCACAAGCTTGCCGCAGGGGCCAAGCTTAGCGGATCCCTGGATGAAGCTGTGGAAAAGGTACTGGCGGCTGCCCGGGAGTACTTAGGTGAGGAAGATCAGACGTGAACGGTATCATCAATGTAATCAAACCCATGGGAATGAGCTCCCACCAGGTAGTTGCGCACCTCCGCCGCTTGCTTAAGACACGCCGGGTAGGCCATGCCGGTACCTTGGATCCAGGGGCAGGGGGCCTCCTCACTGTCTGTGTAGGCCAGGCTACCAAACTGATGCCATTCATGGTGGAATATGATAAAGCCTACGTGGCAGAGATGACGGTGGGACTGTCAACTTCCACCCAAGATGCTGCTGGGGAGACAGAGAAGCTGACCATGGACTTCCAAATCACCCCGAGCCAGCTAGCGGAGGCCCTTGCTGCCTTCCGCGGGGAAATTCAGCAGATTCCGCCCATGGCATCCGCGATACGGATGAAGGGCAAGCGCCTTTACGAACTGAGCAGGGAAGGGGTTACAGTAGAGCGCAAGCCCCGGAACGTCCGCATCAGCACTATCCACGTGAACAAGGTATGGAACGAGCACGAAGATCTGCTAACCTTTGGGAGCCGCGTACTCCTTTACGTCGAATGCTCGAAGGGAACGTACATCCGCACCCTCTGCCATGATATCGGCGAAAAGCTGGGCGTAGGGGCCCACATGTCCTTCCTCTCCCGGGTGCGTTCTGGGCCCTTTGACCTGGGGGATAGCTTCACCCTAGAGGAGATTGCCGATTTGGTCAGCACTGGCGACCTCAGTTTTCTCCTACCTATGACCAGGGCCCTGCCTGACTGGGCGCAGGTTAAGATCAGCCCCATCGCGGAAGAACGGGTACGAAATGGCAACCCCGTGACGCCTGAGGATTTTGTGGACGTGCCCCGCAAGCTCGATGTGGATGAGCAGGTGTTCTTGCTGGACGTAACCGGGAGCGTCTTGGCCATTGGCCAGATCCGCAGAGCGGGCGGCCTAATATGCCAACCGATTCGGGTATTCATGGAGGGATAGACACTGGAACTATTTTGGAACAATCCACACTGCGACGTTCCCCGCAGCATCGCCTTGGGGACTTTTGATGGGGTACACCTTGGCCATCAAAGGCTTCTCCAGGCGGCACTGGAAAACCGCCCCCATAGTGGTTGCAGCTCAGTCTTTACCTTTGATATTCCCCCGCAGCAGTTCTTCCAGCAGGATTACCGCATGCTTTGCTCATTCCACCACAAAGCCAAGCTCATCAGGGAGTTCGGCATCGATGAAGTGGCCTGGGCCCACTTCAGCTACGAGGTAGCCCAGGTGGAAGCGGAGGCATTTGTAGAGCTCTTGGTCAAGAGGCTAAAGGCCGCGCACGTAGTGTGCGGGTTCAACTTTCGTTTCGGGCATAGGGGAAGAGGCAATGTAGCCATGCTGCAAGAGCTCGGGCCCAAGCTAGGCTTCGGCGTCACCGTAGTGCCCGAGGTAGTCAATGGGGAACAGGCCATTAGCAGCACCCGCATCCGCGCCTTGATCGCCAATGGAGAGGTAGGGGAAGCTGCTAAGCTTCTTGGACGTTACCCCAGCTACTACGGAACGGTTGTGAAGGGCATGGGAAGGGGTAAACTCCTTGGCTTTCCCACGGCGAACTTAGAGGTTGATCCCCGCATCGTTCTCCCTGGGGAAGGCGTCTACCTAACCTGGGCCATCCTGAGCGGCGGAAAGGGTTACCTCTCCGTCACATCTGTGGGCAAGAACCCCACTTTTGCAGGGGACAAGCAGACGATGGAAGCGTACATTCTAGACTATTCGGGTGACTTGTACAACCAAGGCATCGAGCTGCAGTTTTTGGCCAAGACCCGTACCATAGAGCGCTTCAGTTCCACCACGGCCCTGAAGGAGCAGATCGCCACCGACGTGGTGGCCGCCAAGGAGTTAATTGGCAGATTTCGTTTACAGGGAAACCGAATTGTGTTAGAATGATACCTGGGAAACCCTTTGCTAGGAACAGCGTGGCTCCAGCGCAGTTCTTGGGAAGTGGTGTTTCGAAAATACTTGGAGGTGAAATCAAAGTGATTTCAAGTGACAAAAAAGCAGCTATTATTGAACAGTTTAAGCGCCATGAGGGAGATACTGGGTCCCCTGAGGTTCAGGTGGCCATTCTAAGCGCACGCATTGCCGAGCTCACCGAGCATCTCAAGGTCCACAAGAATGACCACCATTCCCGGAGAGGGCTTTACAAGATGATCGGCCAGCGCAGAGGTCTCCTTAACTATCTAGCCAAGAAGGACATTGAGCGTTATCGCAGTCTGATCGAGGCTTTAGGTTTGCGCAGATAAGTAGCATGAGCGGGAAACCCCGCTCTTTTTTGAATATCCTATTGATGGAACATGAACTGGACCGGACTATTAGCGGCCTCGACTTGGGACACTAATACGGCCCAGAAGAATTGCATAACTGGAGGTTATAGTATGGCATTGGAGTATCGTCGAGAGCTGGGGGGGCGGCCCCTGGTCCTGGAATTTGGCGAAGTAGCAAAGCAGGCCAACGGCTCCGTCCTGGTGCGGTACGGTGATACAGTAGTCTTGGTCACCGCCACCATGAGCAAAGAGCCCCGCCAAGGGATTGATTTCTTTCCCCTGCTGGTAGACTACGAAGAGCGCATGTACGCCGTGGGGAAAATCCCCGGCGGATGGGGCAGGCGGGAAGGACGGCCCAGCGAAGAAGCGATTTTGTCCGCTCGCATGATTGACCGTCCTTTGAGGCCTCTGTTTCCTGATGGGTTTCGCAATGATGTGCAAGTTGTGGTCACGGTCATGTCCGTTGACAACAACAACTCACCCACCATTGCGGGACTGATTGGGGCCAGCGCTGCCTTAACCATCTCTGATATCCCCTTTGCAGGCCCAGTTGCCGGCATTAAGATGGGACTTGTAAATGGGGAATACGTGGTGAACCCCACCCTAGAGCAGTGCGAACAGTCTGTTTTGGACCTCACCGTGGCAGGTACCAAAGACGCCATTATGATGGTGGAAGCAGGTGCGGAAGAGGTCACGGAAGAGCAGGCATTGGGTGCCATTATGTTTGCCCATGATTACATAAAGGAACTGTGCCTGCTGCAAGAGGAAATCAGAGCTGAGATTGGCAAAGCTAAGGTCGAAGTACCTCTCTTTGAGCCTGAGCCGGAAATGGAGCAGTGGGTGCGGGAGTTCGCCACTGAGCGGCTGAAACTTGCCCTCAGGGCTGCGGACAAGCAAGAGCGGGAGCAAGCCATTGACACCGTTCGGGAACAGCTGAACGAAGCGTACATCGAGGCCTTCGGCGAGCAAATTTTCGAAGAGAAAGCCAAGGATGTTGGAGTAGTATTTGACTCCCTCATGAAGGACGAAGTCCGGCGCTCGATTATCCAAGACGGCATTAGGCCTGATGGGCGGAGACTGGACGAGATTCGCCCCATCACCTGCAAGGCTGGGATCCTCCCCAGGACCCACGGCTCAGGCTTGTTTACCCGGGGGCAGACCCAAGTCCTAACCGTATGTACCCTAGGCCTGAAATCTGATGAACAGCTCTTGGATAACCTGAGCGATGAAGATCGGAAGCGCTACATTCACCACTACAACTTCCCAGCCTACAGCGTTGGTGAAGTGCGGCCTATCCGAGGCCCGGGACGGCGGGAGATCGGCCACGGTGCTCTGGCAGAGCGGGCATTGCTGCCCATGGTACCGAAAGAAGAGGAGTTCCCATACACGATTCGCTTGGTATCCGAAGTCCTAGAGTCAAATGGCTCCACTTCCCAAGCCAGTGTGTGCGGCAGCACCCTTGCCCTGATGGATGCAGGTGTCCCCATTCGCAAGCCTGTAGCAGGTATTGCCATGGGTTTGGTTAAGTACGGCGATGACTTTGCGATCCTCTCCGACATCCAAGGAATCGAGGATGCCCTGGGAGATATGGACTTCAAAGTTGCAGGGACCCGGGACGGCATCACCGCACTGCAGATGGACATTAAGATCAGTGGCGTGAGCCGAGACATCCTTCAGCAGGCCCTAGAGCAAGCCCGTCTTGGACGGCTGTTCATCCTGGGTAAGATGGCTGAAGCGATTCAAGAACCTCGGGCAGAGCTGTCACCGTTCGCCCCCCGAATCATCACCATGGAGATCCCTGTGGACAAGATCAGAGATGTGATCGGCCCAGGCGGGAAGACCATCCGGAAGATCATCGAGCAGACAGGCGTGGCCATTGACATCGAAGACGACGGGCGGGTATACATTGCTTCCACCGATGGCACAGGTGGGGAACAGGCCAAGCTGATGATCGAGAGATATGTGAAAGACGTGGAAGTGGGAGCCTCTTATCTCGGGACCGTCAAGCGCATCATGAACTTCGGCGCTTTCGTGGAGATTCTTCCTGGAAAAGAAGGCCTTGTCCACATTTCCCAGCTGGCACACCACAGAGTCAAGCGGGTGGAAGATGTGGTCAACATCGGTGATGAGATCATGGTGAAAGTGATCGAAATCGACCGCCAAGGCCGGATCAATCTTTCCCGGAAAGAGCTCCTTCCAAAAGAGGATCACACCCCTGAGGCGTCGAAATAATTTGATGAACGATGCTTGAAAAGGAAGCAGGTACTAACGATACCTGCTTTTTGTGCTTTTTAGAGAGCAAGAGGTGGTTGCGTTCATGAGCATTCTGGCTGTTGTGCCCCAGGCCGCCTCACTCAAGCTTGCTGTCGGCTCCGAACACGACGCTCGCTTAAGTGAGCTGCCTCTGTCCGATCTCACTCCGCAGCACGTATTCCAACTCACCACCGCAGCACTCGACGCCCTATCCTTCCCAAAACCGCTCCTTCAAGCTGTCGCTTTAGGCAGCGATCTTCCCGCTTGCCGTGGGTTCCTCCAAGAACTGGCCCAGCTATTCCGCGTGGGGCTGGGCCTACCTGCAGTGGTCATCTCAAAAGAACACTACACGGAATTCCTGGCTGAATCCCGGCTCACGGGCTTTTCAGCCTTTCAGCGCGCCCAGCAAGGCCCAGCCCTTGCTGTGTGGCATGCTGCAGAGCGTGCCCGGGAAGAACTGGCATTTCCTGTAGGCGAAGGCCGGTTCGTGGTGGCGTACATCGGCGATGCAGTGGTTACGGGGGCCGTCCAAGGCGGGAAGATTATCGATCTGAGCACCCCTTACGATGAAGGGCCATTCTCCGTAACCACCAGCGGCAGCCTTCCCTTTGCACAGCTCCTTGCCTTTTGCCAGGATGTGGGGAGCAGGGAGGAAGCAATCCGGGAAGTGACTGAACGGAGCGGCTTTAGAGGTTACTTGGGCGTAGGGAGCCTGGCGGAGGCCGATGCCTTAGCCTGGACCAAGCACGAGGCGGACTGGATCTATACCGCGTTCGTCTATCAGCTGGCGAAAGAAATCTGCGCCTACGCCGCGGTACTAAGAGGCAAGCATGATGCTGTGGTGCTTACTGGGCCTTACCTTACTCCCAATGGGCTCCGGGGCCTCAGTGCTTACCTCGGGGGGGCAGCCATCCTGAATTATCCTGGTGATCACAGCGTCCACGCTGTTCTTCGTCTAGGGCAGAGACTGATGGAATCTGGAAAGGAGCTTGAGGTAAATGGGATTTACTGAACTCCGTGCGCAAGCCAAAAAAGCAGCCCCCCAGGGCCTAGCCGTGGCCTGGGCAGCGGATCCCACGGTGCTTAAAGCCTGCCAGAAGGCACTAGTAGAGGGCCTTATCGGGCACGTCGCACTCACAGGGCCTGAAAGGGCCATTTCCCAAGCGGCGGAACAGGCAGGGCTGGATCTTTCAAACTGGACCATTAAGGCGGCAAGCAGTCCTGGGGAAAGCGCTTATCAAGCTGTAGAGCTGGTGAGGAGCGGGGAATGCGCCATTCTCATGAAGGGCAAGCTCAACACCGCAGACCTTCTTCGGGCGGTGCTCCATAAGGAAAGGGGACTGCGGGGCAGTTCTCTGCTGAGCCACATAGCCGTCATCGAGCTGGCCGATGGCCGCCTCACCACCTTGACCGACGGGGCTATGAATATCAGGCCAGACCTGGAGCAAAAAGTGGCGATCTTGGATAACGCCATTCGGTTTGCGTGGTCCATTGGCCTCGCCAAGCCCAAGGTCGCAGTCCTGGCTGCGGTAGAGACCGTCAATCCAAAAATGCAAGAAACAGTGGATGCCGCTGCCCTTGCCCAGATGGGAGCCCGGGGCCAGTTCAGCCGGGAAGCAGTTGTGGATGGCCCTCTCGCCTTTGATAACGCGTTCTCCAAGGAAGCAGCAGCCCACAAAGGAATTAGTTCCCCTGTAGCAGGGGAAGTGGATATCTTTCTAGTTCCTGAGATCACCGCGGGCAACATCCTGTATAAAGCCTTTACCTATGCTGCAGGGTTCAAAACCGCGGGCCTGATCCTCGGGGCCCAATGCCCTATTGTCCTCACGTCCAGGGCCGATGGGGAAGAGAGCAAGCTCAATTCGATCGCCCTCGCGGCCTTAGCGGCCCGGGAAGGGTAGGAGCTGGAGGTAACGCCTTTGGAAAGGCTGTTGGTAATTAACCCTGGGTCAACCAGCACCAAACTGGCTGTCTATGACGGCGAGGACGAGTACCGTTCTACAGCAATCAACCATTCCGCCCAGTCCCTTGCCCAGTTCGGGGACATCGTTGATCAACTGGATTTCCGCAAAGAAGCCCTCCTAGAGTGGCTGGCCGAAATCGGCGTGAACCTCCACAGCATTACCGCAGTGGTGTGCCGAGGCGGGCTGCTAAGGCCCATCCCAGGGGGCGTCTACATGGTGAATGAGGACATGACCGAGGATCTGCGGAGCGGGCGCTACGGCAAGCACGCGAGCAACTTGGGTGGGTTAATCGGGTTTAGCCTCGGGAAACAGCTGGGTATTCCCTGCTACATCGTGGACCCGGTGGTGGTGGATGAACTTCAGCCTGTTGCCCGGGTGAGCGGCCATCCGAAGATCAACCGGATCAGCATCTTCCACGCCCTGAACCACAAAGCCATGGCCAGGCGAGCAGCGGACCAGTTGGGCAAACCCTACGCCGCCTTGAAACTCATCGTGGTCCATCTGGGAGGCGGCATCTCCGTGGGTGCACACCGCTATGGGCATGTGGTCGATGTGAACAACGCCTTACATGGAGAGGGGCCCTTTTCTCCGGAAAGGACAGGCAGCTTGCCAACGACAGCACTCATCCACTATTTCTTTAGCATCGGGGAAGCCCCAGAAAGCTTACTGAAGCACTTTGTGGGCCGGGGAGGGCTCGTAGACCACCTTGGCACCAATGACCTTAGGGAAGTGGAAGGGCAGATTGAGGCGGGCGGGCACGAGGCAGAAGTGGTTTTCCGCGCCATGGCCCTCCAGGTCTGCAAGGAGATTGGCCGGGCGAGTGCAGTGCTCCACGGGGATGTAGATGCTGTGGTGTTGACGGGCGGCATGGCCTATTCGAAACGCCTCACGTCGATTATCGAAGAGTACATCAGCTATCTAGGCCCCGTAATTGTCCTTCCCGGCGAAAACGAGCTTGAAGCTCTAGCCCAAGGAGCCCTCCGGGTGCTGCGCGGGCTGGAAAAACCCCGCCACTATGAAAGGGTTTGAGGAGGTGGTTTCATGCCCAAAGGCCGTGTATTAATCGAGGTTGAGCGCTGCAAAGAATGCAGGCTGTGTGTAAATGCCTGCCCCTTTGGCGTACTGCGCATTTCGGAGCGGATTAACTCCAGGGGGTTCCACCCCGTAGAGGCTGCTGTGCCTGAGAAATGTACTGGGTGCACCTTATGCGCAATCATGTGTCCCGATGTGGTGATTACCGTAGAACGGGCATCATAGCGGAAGCGGGAGAGGAGATGACCCATGGCAAAGGTTTTAATGAAAGGTAATGAGGCCCTGGCAGAAGCGGCCATAAGAGCCGGCTGCCGCGCCTTTTATGGTTACCCCATCACACCCCAAAACGAAGTGCCCAGCTATATGGCACAGAACCTCCCTGAGCGGGGCGGTGTATACCTCCAGGCAGAAAGCGAAGTCTCTGCCATAAACATGGTCTACGGTGCTGCAGGTTGCGGAGTCCGGGTTATGACATCCTCATCCAGCCCGGGCCTGAGCCTTAAAATGGAAGGGATATCCTACATCGCGGCAGCAGAGCTCCCCTGTGTAATTGTGAACGTGATGCGCTGCGGGCCCGGTCTCGGAGGAATCCACCCCGGCCAAGGAGACTACTTCCAAGCAGTGAAGGGCGGAGGGCACGGCGATTACCGGCTGATAGTCTTAGCCCCCGCTTCAGTGCAGGAGATGGCTGACTTAACCTTTGAGGCCTTTGATCTAGCCGACAAGTGGCGCAACCCTGTCATGATTCTTGCGGACGGCCTCCTAGGTCAGATGATGGAGCCGGTGAAGTTTTCCCAAAAGGAACCCCTAGCCGTAGAAAAGCCTTGGGCAACCACAGGTGCCCGGGGGAGGCGCCCCAATACTGTAAACACCTTGGACATTGTCCCTGAATCCCTTGAAAGGCGCAACTACGCCCTGGCAGATAAATACAGCCGCATTGCCCAATCTGAAACCCGCTGGCAGGAGTACAAAACAGAGGATGCGGACCTGTTGTTGGCCGCGTATGGCACATCAGCCCGGGTAGCCCGCTCAGCGGTTGACATGGCGCGAGCAGAAGGCCTTAAAGTTGGCCTAATCAGGCCCATTTCCCTATGGCCCTTCCCCTCTGAGCCCTTTGAGAGGCACCACGGGAAGGAGTTCCTTGTGGTGGAGATGAGCATGGGCCAACTGGTGGAAGATGTGCGCCTCGCGGTTAACGGGCAGGGGACAGTTCATTTCCATAACCGCCTTGGGGGGATGGTTCCCACTCCCCGGGAAGTACTGGTGAAGATCAAGGATATTCTCTTAGGGGGTGAAGGCCAGTGAAGCAGGTTTTTCAGCGTCCAGAAAGCCTCACCGATGTCCAGATGCACTACTGCCCTGGGTGTACCCATGGAATCATTCACCGCCTGGTGGCGGAAGCCATAGATGATCTGGGTGTTCGCGAATCAGCCATTGGCGTGGCCAGCGTAGGGTGTTCGGTGTTTGCCTACGACTATTTCAACTGCGATATGCAGCAAGCGGCCCACGGCCGGGCCCCTGCAGTGGCAACGGGAATAAAGCGGGTGCTCCCCGATCGCATTGTGTTTACCTATCAAGGTGATGGAGACTTAGCTTCCATAGGCATGGCGGAAATTGTTCATGCTGCTGCCCGGGGTGAGAACATCACCGTGGTGTTCATCAACAATGCCATCTATGGCATGACCAGCGGGCAGATGGCGCCCACAACTCTCTTGGGCCAGAAAACCACTACAACTCCTCAGGGCCGCTCTATCGAAGCTAACGGCTACCCCATCCGGGTTAGCGAACTCTTGGCCACTTTAGATGGAGCTGCCTACATCGAGCGGGTTTCTACTCACGATCCCAAGCACGTACGGCAAGCGGGCCGCGCCATCAAGAAGGCCTTCCAGACACAGCTTGAGGGCAGGGGCTTTGCTTTAGTCGAAGTGCTCTCAACTTGCTCTGTAAACTGGGGGATGACTCCCCAAGAGGCCCTGGACTGGATGCGGGATAACATGGTGCCTTACTACCCCCTGGGCGTGTACAAGGATAGCGCCCGCAAGGAGGAAGCCGCGCATGACTGAGATTATCATTGCTGGATTTGGAGGCCAAGGAGTACTCGTAATGGGTCAGCTCCTAGCTAATGCGGGAATGCTGGAAGGGAAGGAAGTCTCGTGGTACCCCTCTTATGGGCCAGAGCAGCGCGGGGGGACCTGTAACTGTTCCGTTGTGATCAGTGCAGGAGAAATCGGTTCTCCCATCGTGAGTGAGCCTGATGCTGTAATCGTGATGAATAGGCCGTCCCTTGACCGCTTTGAGCCTGCTGTCAAGCCAGGGGGAATCTTGGTCTACAACACCACGTTGGTGGACCGGGCGCCAGAGCGGTCAGATATAACGGCCATTGGCATCCCCGCTACTGCCGTTGCCGATGAGCTGGGGAATAGCCGTATAGCTAACATGGTTGCCTTAGGAGCATTCCTCAAGGCCTCTCCAGTGGTATCTCCAGAGAGCATCAGCCGTTCCCTGGAGAGAGTCCTGTCCCAACGGCACCATCACCTTATCCCCCTTAATATGCAAGCTTTAGAGCGAGGCCGGGCATACCAATAATACCATCTCAATTGGAGCGGTGGTATGCATGGACCTCGCGTATAAGACCGCCGTGGTGCTGAAGGCCACGGCCGCACAAGGCCTGCGCCAAGAACTTATCGTGGAGTGCGATGGGGAGGAGGCCCAGGCCGTTAATTTCCTGGAGCTTACGGGGCCGTGCCGCGTAGGCGACCAAGTAGTTATTAACACTACTGCTGTGGACCTCAAGCTAGGAACGGGCGGCTGGCACTTTGTGATGGCCATCTGGGGCAGAAGTGCCAGCTTGCATGGGGTGGGGCATATTATGAAACTGCGCTACACCCCCATGCAGGGCAGGGTTCTCAGCGTAGAAGAAGAAGCAAGTGAGTACCACCACCTCTTTCAAGGCGACTGGAGCCTGGAGGGGGCCCCGGTCATGGTGGGGAGCCTCCACAGTATGCTGGCCCCCTGTGCCTTCGCCTTCAAAGCAAGGCATCCGGGAAAACGCTTGGCCTATCTTATGAGTGATGGGGCAGGACTGCCCCTAGCCTTGAGCAGGACAGTCCCAGATCTAAAGGCGCGGGGCCTGGTGGATGCGGTTATTACCTTTGGCCATGCCTTCGGGGGCGATTATGAAGCTGTGAACATCTACAGTGCCCTGGTAGCGGCCAGGCATGCCTGCGGTGCTGATGCAGTAGTTGTACTGATGGGGCCTGGTGTAGTGGGGACAGGTACCAAGTGGGGCACCACAGCCTTGGAGCAGGGCGTTTTCCTAAATGCTGTGCATCACCTTCAAGGCACACCCATTGCGTTGGTGCGCATGAGCGAGGCTGACCCCAGGCCTCGGCACCGAGGTGTAAGCCATCACACTCTTACGGTACTGGGCCAGATTGCTCTGCCAGGTTGTGTGGTGCCCCTCCCTGCATGCTGCAGAGGACACAAGGACGTCGTATCTACGCTGCAGGACCTAAATCACACTCTCACCTGGCACGATACGGAGGCCCTCTTTCGTGAAATGCTTGAAGCAGGGCTGAAGGTCACGACCATGGGCAGGGGCCCCCAAACGGATCCCCTGTTTTTCCATGCAGCCTTGGCTGGCGGCTTAGAAGGGGCGCAGCACATCACTGCCACATAGGAGGAAACATGCGCGTTCTTGCTGATCTGCACATCCACATCGGCCGTACCCTAGCAGGCCGCCCGGTGAAGATCACCGCTTCCCGGCGCCTCACGCTGATCAACATTCTCCACACCGCCGAAAAGGTCAAAGGCCTCAACCTGGTAGGGATCGTGGATGCAGCCTGCCCAGGGGTCATTGCTGACCTAGAGGCCCTAGTGGATAACGGTGTTCTCAAGCCCCTCTCAGGAGGTGGCTTAAGTACAGGGAAGACATCTCTTTTTCTCGGGAGCGAGATAGAGATTGCTCACGCCCAATCCCGAGGGTCCGCCCATTTCCTCGCCTATTTTCCCACCATACCAAAGATCAAGAAGTACGCCCAACGGCTGGAACCACATGTGACAAACCCCGATCTCAGCACCCAACGTATCCAGCTTTCTCCAGATCAATGGCTGGAGCTTGTGGTGGAAAGTGGTGGGGTTGCCTTGGCAGCGCATGCTTTTACTCCCCACAAGGGAGTGTACGGGAACTGCGTCGCCCACCTAGGGGAGATGTTTACCCAACCCCAGCTCATCTCTGGGCTGGAACTAGGCCTCAGTGCCGACACGGAAATGGCCCAGCTCATTCCTGATACACACTCATATAGTTATATCAGTTCCTCTGATGCCCATTCCCTTGACAACATCGGGCGGGAGTTTACTGTTTACGATCTCCCAGAAATGAGCTTTGCCGCTTGGCGCGCTGCCCTAGTAGGGGAGAACGGGAGGATATGTGCGAATCACGGCATGGCGCCTGCCCTAGGCAAGTACCACCGCAGCTTCTGCCCCGTGTGTGACCTTACAGCAGCGGAGGAATCACCCATCCTCAAGTGCCCCAAATGCGGCGGCCCTGTGGTTCTAGGGGTTTGGGATCGGGTGATGAGCTTGGCTGCCCCGGATGTGCTCCCGCCTGCGCGTCCGCCCTACGTGCCCCACGTCCCCTTAAACCTCATGCCTGGCATCGGCCCAAAATCCCTGCAGCAACTTGAGGGGTTGGGTACTGAAATCGAGATCCTCTATGACAAGACCTTTGCTGAGCTTGCTGATGCGGTGGGCGAAGGCCGCGCTAGCCAGATCATCCGGGCCCGGGAAGGGAAGCTAGCCTTCATTCCCGGCGGAGGAGGAAAATATGGGACAGTGCAGAAATGGCAGGAAAAGGGGTGTGATACATGAACCTGTTGCTGATTCGCCACGGTGAAACAAGCTGGAATCTAGAACAACGCTATCAAGGGCAGCAGGACAGCCCCCTCTCTGAGTTGGGCATTGCGCAAGCAGAAAAAACCGCTGCCTTTCTTGCTCGTATGAAGATCCATGTGGTTTACACAAGTGATCTCCTTCGGGCTAAACTGACTGCAAAGGCCATCGCCCGCCCCCATGGGCTTACGCCTATCGAAGATAAGCGGCTTCGGGAGATCAACTTCGGCGAATGGGAGGGCCTCACTCGTTCAGAAGTGGAAGCCCGGTACCCAGAACTGTTTGCCGCCCGGTTCCGGGATCACATGAACGTACGGGTCCCCGGCGGCGAGCTCCCTGGGGAAGTGGCAGAACGCCTGCTGGACTTTGTCCATGAACTGGAGGAGCGTCATCCGAAGGAGAACGTGGCTGCTGTGTCCCACGGCGGCTCCTTGAGGCTTCTAATCGCGGCCCTACTGGGAATACCTCTAGAAAGGTCTTATTGCCTGCGTATGGACAACTTGGGGATCTCACACCTCAGTTCTTACCCTCGGCGGGGCAAATGCCCCTGGCAGGCGCACTGCATCAACAGTACAGCCCATCTCCTGGTATAACGCCCCTTGTCCGCTCATAGGATATGGTA
The DNA here is from genome assembly GCA_001028815.1 of Peptococcaceae bacterium 1109. GTDB lineage: Bacteria > Bacillota > Limnochordia > Darwinibacteriales > Darwinibacteriaceae > 1109. Next base: position 584,525 of record LDJB01000001.1, on the reverse strand, counting down.
GGTAGGAAGGAAGGGGGCAGGTGGATGTACGCGGTAGGGAAGCTGGGAGAGGTGGCCAAAGAGTTCTTTCTGCGCCACTTAGCCCTGTACACGGCTCTGCTCATCTTGTTTGCAATAGGAATCGGATTTGGGGCAATGGCAACGCAGAGCTTATCCCAGGCCCAAAGGGCTGATCTGGCTGACTATGTCAGCAGCGTCCTTTCAACTCTGGCTAAGAACTCCCTTACCGTGGCAAACCGGGGAGAGCTGGCCTGGCAAGGCCTCACCGACAGCATTCTCAAGACAACCGGACTCATGTGGCTGCTAGGCTTAACTGTGATCGGCGCCCCCGTAGTCTTGGGCATTGTCTTCTTGCGGGGGTTCGTGTTAGGCTTTACTATTGGGTTTATCATTGACGAGCTCTATGTTAGAGGCTTGATCTTATCTCTTAGTTCTGTACTCCCCCACAACCTGGTGGCTGTCCCTGCCATAATCCTCGCAGCAGGGGGCGCCTTGAGTTTTTCCGCCTCCGCACTGAAGACCCTGCTCGGTCTGGGTAAAGAAAGCATCTATGGACAGTTTGCCACCACCACTGGGCTGGCATTAGTCAGTGCCTCTCTCCTTGCCTTGGCCGCGGTTGTGGAGGTTTACATCACGCCTGTATTTGTGCAGCTCAGCAAGGGGCTGCTCACCTAGGAGCGGTAACATGGCTGTATCTGACCGTGTCCTCATGGAGTACCTAACTTATTTACAAGTGGAGCGAGGCCTCTCGGAAAACACCATTGCGGCTTACCGTAAGGATTTGGAGCAATTTGCCCAGTTCCGCAAAGAGGCAAACCTCACCCTCGCGGAGGTCTCTCATCACCATATCCTCGAATTTCTCGCTCACATCGGCGGGAGCCAGTTAAGCCCTCGTACGAGAGCCCGGAAGCTGGCCGCTCTCCGGGGTTTCTTTCAATATCTAGTGGACGAAAACTTCATCCGCCGGGATCCCGCCGCGGACCTGGAATCCCCTAAGGTATCCATGACCCTTCCAGATGTCCTCAGCCCCGAGGAAGTGGACAAGCTCTTGTCCGCACCAGGCATGAGTAAACACACCGACTGCAGAGACAGGGCCATGCTGGAAGTCCTCTACGGCGCGGGGCTCCGAGTGTCTGAACTTGTCCAGCTGAACATGGGCGATGTGGATCCCCTTGGCTATGTGCGCTGCCTGGGCAAGGGGGATAAAGAGCGCATTGTGCCCTTGGGGAGGGCGGCTCTTGCGGCGGTGGAGGCCTATGTGGAAAGATCCCGGCCCAAGATGGTGAAGAACCGCCGAGAAACTGCGTTGTTTGTCAACGCCCGGGGCAGCCGCCTGACGCGCCAGGCGGTGTGGAAGATCATGAAGCGCTATGCCCGGCAGTGCGGCATCAAGCAGACTATCTCACCCCATACTCTCCGCCATTCGTTCGCCACACACCTTCTGCAAAACGGCGCTGACCTGCGGGCTGTCCAAGAGATGCTGGGCCATGTGGACATATCCACAACACAGATTTATACACACTTAACCAAGAGCCATCTCCGGGACGTGTACCTAAAAACGCACCCCCGGGCTCTTAAGGAGGAAACCTAAGCATGAGAAGAGTGATTATGATTGTATTGGACAGCGTCGGGGTAGGAGAGCTGCCCGATGCAGCACTATACGGCGATACTGGCAGTAATACATTAGGGAACCTGGCTCGAGCAGTAGGGGGATTGAACCTTCCGAACTTGGGGAGACTGGGGCTAGGAAACATCATCCCCGTTGAGGGAGTGCCGCCTACAAGCGCGCCTGAGGCGGCCTGGGGAAAAATGGCTGAACAGTCAGCGGGGAAGGATACCACCACGGGCCACTGGGAAATAGCTGGCCTAATCCTGGACAAGCCATTCCCCACATACCCCAACGGCTTTCCACCTGAGGTCATGGAAGCCTTTGAGGCCGCCATCGGCCGCAAGGCCCTGGGTAACTACCCCGCCTCTGGGACAGAGATCATCGCAGAACTGGGAGAAGACCATGTCAAGACCGGATACCCAATAGTCTATACCTCCGCAGACAGTGTGTTTCAAATCGCGGCCCACGAAGAAGTGGTCCCACTGGAAACACTGTATGAATGGTGCCGGATTGCCCGGAACCTCTTGCAGGGAGACCATGGGGTAGGGCGGGTGATCGCCAGGCCTTTCCTAGGTGAGCCAGGCAACTTTGTCCGCACGGCCAACCGCAAGGACTTCAGCCTGGAACCTCCTGCCCCCACCATTCTAGATGTCCTTGTGGACAACGGCATCCCCGTGTACAGTGTGGGCAAGATCATGGATATCTTCGCAGCAAAGGGAATCACGGAGGGCATACCCACGAAGAACAACCACGCCACAGTGGATGGGACCATCCACCACATGCGCACTAAGAACGAGTCCTGCCTCATTTTTGCCAACTGCGTCGACTTCGATATGCTGTGGGGGCATCGCAACAACGCCCAGGGTTATGCCCAGGGGCTCGAAGAGTTTGACCAACGCCTTCCAGAAGTGCTCAGGGAACTGCGGCCCAAAGATGTGCTGATCATCTTGGCAGATCACGGCTGCGATCCCACCACGGCAAGTACAGACCACTCCAGGGAGTATGTGCCCATCCTCGTCACTGGCGACCAGGTGGAGCCAGAAAACCTCGGGATCAGGGAAACCTTTGCTGACACAGCCCAGACCATTGCAGACCTCTTCGGCGTAAGCTTCACATCATCCGGCCGCAGCTTTGCACACATTGTCAAGGGCTAAGCTGCTAAGTACACAATCCCTTCCCACGATGTATAATGGGGCCTTTGGCCCCATATGCATTGTAAGGGAAGGGGGAGTGTGTTGTGAACACCAAAGGCCTTTGCGCCCTCGGTCTGTGCCTTGCCATGATTATCTTGGGGATTGTGGCCGCCGAAGCGCACGCTCTGGAGCTCAAGGCTCAGGCTGCAGTGCTCATGGACGCTAGCTCCGGCAGCATCCTTTACGAGGAAAACAGCGAGGTTCCCTTGCCAGTGGCCAGCCTCACTAAGATGATGACCCTCACGCTTGTGCTTGAGGCAGTCGAGCGAGGCGAGCTCGCTCTAAGCGATATTATCACAGCGAGTGAGTATGCCGCTTCGAAGCGAGGCAGCCGCATCTGGTTGGAGGCAGGGGAGCAGATGACTCTCGAAGAACTGCTCTATGCCATCGCTGTAGGTTCTGCTAATGATGCCGCTGTGGCAGTAGCTGAGTACGTCGCTGGCTCCGAGCTTGACTTCGTTGCCCGTATGAACCAGCGCGCTCAGGAGCTAGGCCTCGCCAACAGCCACTTTCTTAATTCTACAGGCCTGCCCCCGGAAAATGGCCCAGAACACACCATGACCGCCCGCGATGCGGCAACCCTTGCCCGTCACGTCTTGTCCGTCCCGGGCATGATGGACTACGTTTCAACCTACGAATACACCATGCGCAAATCTACAACCCGCATCCCGGTGCTGTGGAACAGCAACAAACTGCTCCGCCGCTACAGCGGAGTCGATGGGATCAAGACTGGGTTTACCACCGCCGCTGGCTATTGTATGGCCGCCACTGCGGTGCGGGATGGCCTACGCCTGATTGCTGTAGTGCTAGGCAGCCCCAGCGAAGCGGCCCGGGAAGAGGATGTGCGGGCCCTTTTGGATTACGGCTTCAGGCGCTACCACAGCTACCTCGCGGCAGCCAAAGGGCAAGCTTTTGGCAGCATCTATGTGTGGAACGGCAGCCCCCACCAAGTTGAAGCTGCCCTGGGCGAGGATTTCACTGTCACCGTGGAGCGGGGAAGGGAGGGAGAAATCCGCCTGGAAGCTGATCTTGCCCAAACCTTACGGGCACCCTTAGAACCAGGCACGGAAGTAGGGACCCTCTACGCGCTCCTCGACAATGAGACTCTAGCAGCCGCGCCCCTTGTGGCCCCGTCCACGGTGGGCCGGGCGGGTTTTTGGAGCCTGACGAACCGCACCATTAGGGAGTTAGCCGAAGCGGCCTTCTAGAAGGTCGTCCTTTTTTTCACAGGTAGCAGGTAAAATCGCTATGAAACCCGAAATTTTCACTAAACTGCCGCAAATTGGGGGGGAGAATGGTGCGATTCAGCATCGATGTGATTGGACAAGCACTAGTCGCCGCGCTCGATGGCGATCTAGATCTGCACACGTGCCCGCAGTTGAAAGATGCCCTAGAACGAACACTGGAAGGGCACCCTCATGTGAAACACCTCGTACTGGACGTGAAAGACCTCACTTTCATTGACAGTTCCGGCCTGGGAGTCATCTTGGGGCGCTATCGCGCTGTTCAAGCTCGGGGAGGCAAGCTGTTCTTCGTCAAGGCAAACCCGCACATTCAAAGGGTTCTGCGCCTTTCCGGCATGCACCGCATCGCGGGATTTGTGGACTCCACCAAGGAAGCCCTTGAGCGAGTGTAGGAGGGGATGGCTATGAAAAACTGGATCAAGATAGAGTTTCCCGGCACATCCGTTAACGTTGGCTTTGCCCGAGCGGCTATTGCCCACTTCGCGGCCCAACTAGATATTACCCTAGATGAACTGGAAGACATCAAGGTGGCTGTATCAGAAGCGGTGTCAAACTGCGTGGTCCACGGCTACCGGGAAAAGTCAGGCAATGTAGTAGTGGAAGCATCCTATGAAGGGCCACGGCTGGAGATCATAGTAGAAGACTTCGGCCACGGTATTCCCGACATCGCCACCGCGCAGGAAACTGGCTACACCACCCTTCCAGAAGAGCGCATGGGCCTGGGCTTGACATTTATGGGAGAATGCATGGATGAGCTGCGCCTCTATTCGGAAGTGAACGTGGGCACCAAAGTGGTTATGGTAAAGAACATCCCCGAGCGGCAGCTAGGGTGATGCTCTATGGAACAAACCCGGGAGTTGATCCGCCGAGCCCAAGCGGGGGATATGACCGCGCGGACCCGGCTGGTAGAGAAAAACCTGCCGCTGGTAAAAAGCGTTGTAAGGCGTTTTCTTAGCCGCGGTTTTGACTACGATGACCTATTTCAGGTTGGCTCCTTGGGCCTTCTTAAAGCCATTTTGGGGTTTGATCTAAGCTACGATGTGCAGTTTTCCACTTACGCGGTGCCAAAGATTATCGGGGAGATTAAGCGTTACATACGTGAGGATGCTCCCATTCACGTAACCCGTTCCGTAAGGGAGCTGGCCATTAAGGCAATGGCCGCGAAAGACCAGTTAAGCCATGAGTTGGGCAGGAGCCCTACCGTTCAGGAACTGGCTGAACATCTCCAAGTCTCTGTAGAAGAGTTGGTTACTGCCCTAGATGCAGTTTCACCTGTCCGCTCACTCCAGGAAAGCATGGGTGAGGACGATGATGACGTCCGCCTAGAGCACGTCCTCCCAGCTCCCGCCAGCGATGAGAAGCTGGCTCTGCGCACTGCCCTAGAGAGCCTGGAGCCTAATGAGCGGAAGCTAATCCTGCTGCGCTATTTCGCGGAAAAAAGCCAAACTGAGGTCGCGGAGCTGCTGGGCATATCCCAAGCTCAGGTTTCCCGCATCGAAAAGCGTATCGTGGCAGAACTGCGCCATCATCTTTAAGGATTGATACAATGAAAGCAGACTTACATATTCACACAACGGAATCAGATGGAACATGGCATCCGCAAGAAATTGGTGTAGAAGCTAAAGCCCGGGGAATCAGCATCATTGCCGTTACCGATCACGATACGGTGGCGGCAATTCCTGCGGCCCTGCGCTATGCTCCCGAGGGGGTAGAAGTTGTCCCAGGCATTGAAATCAGCACAAGCGTGGGGAGCACCGAAGAGGTGCACATTCTGGGGTATTGGATCAACCAAGAACATCCTAGCCTGAAAGAATACATCACCACTATGCGGGAGTACCGCATTCACCGCGCACAGCGCATCATAGCCCGCCTGAACAAACAGGGCATCATGATCTCATTCGACGACGTGCTGCGTCACACTCCCCGGGAGGTGGTGAGCCGCAGCCACATTGCCACGGCAATGCAGCGGGCAGGGTATGTGAAAACAAAGCACCAAGCCTTCGAGGAATGGATCGGTGCAGGGCGGCCGGCGTACGTTCCCCGCCCGAAGATGCACCCAGAGGAAGCCATTGAGCTTATCATAGCGTGCCAGGGAGTGCCAGTCCTAGCACATCCGGGGCTTCTCGGCGATCTCAGTCTAGTGCACCGCCTAGCCCGTTCACCGTTAGTGGGGATGGAAGTGGTTCACTCGTCCCATACTCCTCAGCAAGTAGCCTACTTCCAAGAATTGGCTCAAGAACTGAAACTCCTCCCCAGCGGCGGTTCTGACTGCCACGGGCCTGGGGGCAAGGATGCGTTTTTCCTCGGGGAGTACACCATTCCAATCAGTTGGGTTGAGGCCCTCAGAGAGCGGAAACAGGCATAGAACAGGAAGGAATTCCTTGCAGGGTATAGATTGCTGATCTCGAAATAGGCAAGAGAACTTGCCCGCCTATGACAGCACTGTTCGACGACCCCAACTGAAGGAGCTGTAGCAACATGTCAAACTTACGCGGTGAGAAGGTATCTCTGCGGCCCATCCAATCCCACGACCTACCCCAAATCATACTGTGGGGCAGCGATGAGGAAATCAGCCTGCTTGCAGATGGAGACTACCCCCAAAGCATTGCAGAGGGGGAGGAATGGCTGAGGGACATCGCCGGCGATCGCTACCGGAAGTACTTCGGCATCATCTTTGAAAATCAGCTCATTGGCGATATTGAACTAGATCATATCGCTTGGCGGAGCGGAGATGCAGAACTCCGGATCCGCATCGGACGTAAAGACCTTTGGAACCGCGGCCTCGGGACTGACGCAGTGGAAACCATGCTGAAATATGCCTTCCTCCGCCTAAACCTGCGCCGGGTTTATCTGCGCGTCTATGCCCACAACCGGAGGGCACTGCGCTGTTATTCCAAGTCAGGCTTCTGCAAGGAAGGCAAGCTTGCCAGCCCCTTCGGGAAAATCTTCCTAATGAGGATCACCCGTTCTGAATACTTGGCCTCTGCCGCGCCAAGCACAACCGCCGTCTAATATGCCGCCTCGTGCGGCATTTTTTTGTTATCCCCCTAGATCTTTCTGCTGGTCAGCGAATGAATGTGATATAATTCCTTGGACTGGCCAACAGGGCAAGGATTATGGATAGATATGTCGAACTCAACAGAAGCTGTACGTTTAGTCATTGGAGGGGTATGAATGCTGAAGGTTATCGTTCTTGGTGGTCCCGTAATGATTCCGCTGTTGCTGTGCTCGGTGTTGGCTTTGGCCATATCCATCGATCGCTTGTGGTATCTGATTCGCTCCCGGGTTGACAGCGAAGATCTCATGGAGGATATCCGCCTCGCCCTCGAACAGGGAAAAGTGTTGGAAGCCATGCAGATTGCCAAGCGGACCAGGGGACCAGTTGCAGCAATCTTAGCAGCTGGAATTGCGTACTACGATCGTGAACCGAAAGAAATTGAAGCACACATGGAGCTAGTGGGCAGAGAAGAGATTTTCAAGATGGAACGGCGCCTCAACGCCCTTGATACTATTGTCACCATCTCACCCCTGCTGGGAATTCTAGGCACCGTAACGGGTATTATTGATAGTTTTAACGTGTTGGCCGGCCTAGAAGGGGTCGTTAACCACCAACTCCTGAGCGTGGGAATTGCTGAAGCTTTGATCACCACTGCCACCGGGCTGATCATTGCCATACCTGCATCGGCAGTGTATTCTTACGTAAACACACTTATCGACCGCAACACGGCCGACATGAGCAAGTGTTCTGCAGAGTTGTTGGCCCTGCTTAAGGGACGGAGTGATCAGTAATGAAGTTTGAACGGACGCGTAAAAAAACGACTGCGCCCAACATCATACCTTTGATTGACGTGATGTTCTTCTTGCTGGTCTTTTTCATGGTGTTCTGGAACATTTCCTCCACGCCTTTGGGGATGGATGTGGAGCTGCCCAGAGCGGTTACAGGCAGACCCCAGAGCGATGGCCAGCTGGAAGTAAGTGTACGGCAAGACGGGGCCTTTTACATAAACGGCCGGATGGTAACCGGCCCAGAGTTGCGCGCCCACGTACAGCAACGCCTGAGCGCGAACCCCGAGCTGTTCGTCATTGTCAAGGCAGACCGGCGGGTTCGCTATGAACATGTGGTAGATGCCCTTGATCATATCCGAGCAGTAGGAGGCCATAAACTTGGTCTAGCGGTTGAACAGAGCTCTTAATGGAAGGGAGGTTCGGATGTGATTAACCCATATGGTGAAGAACATAACTTCAACCGATTCGTCTTGGTATCGGTGGTTCTCCATGCCATCATCTTTCTGACCTTTCCCCAATGGAGCTCGCTGTTCATGTCCGACACTCCAGGCCTGGGAGATGGCGGTGTCATTCAAATCCTAGATCTGTCAAACAACGTTAGCCCGCTTCTCAGCCCTGTTACATCTCCCATTTCCCAGAGTACACGCCCTCGGGTAACAGAAGCGCGCCCTGTGCCTGAAGCTCCGGAGGCGCCAGTGCCTGTGAGCCAGCCGCGGCCTCCCGAAGTGCAAGAAGTGTCCGCGCCCCAACCAAGCCCGACCCCTAATCCTGTACCTGAGGAAGCTAACATACCTGCTTCTACTCCAGAGCCTGAGGTGCCTACGCCTCAAGCGCCTACTCCTGAAGCCCAACCCGCATCACCCAGTGTTCCTGAGGCGCCCACAGGGCCCGGGGAACTCCTTACAAGCGAGCATGGGCAAGAAGTGGTGATGGCAGAAGAGGATCCCGGCACACAGCAGGTAACTCCTCCTACGCAACCCCATCCTGAGCCGCAAGAGCTGCCCAGGGGTGAAGAAAATATAGGGGCCAGCGGTTCTGGTACAGGAGTCCAGGGCGAGGATGATGATGCAGGCATATCCCAATCTGGTGGTACGGGGGAAGCAGAGTCCGCTCCGCCTCCACCGCCTCCGCCGCCATCGGGACGGTCTTTAGCCCAAGCCATCGGCGACTACCGCATTGGCTACCCGAAGGATGCGGAGCACGCCCGCCTGGAAGGGACAGTCTACCTCGAGGTGACTGTGAGTCCATCAGGGGAAGTAGCGGTGAAGGTAGTGGAATCCTCTGGCCACTTAGAGCTTGATCTGCAAGCAGTGTGGGAAATAGAGCGCCTGCCGTTTCCCCCAGCGGCGTACGGCGAGTACAGCAACTTGATGTATGTGGAGTTCAGCTACGTTGATGGCCGCTTCGTGACTCGCCATGGCTATGCGGAGGAATCACAGTGGATCAATGCACGGTAAGGAGGGCAGGGCCAAATGGAACTTAAGAGGCTTCTAGGGTGGTTGTCTGTTTTGCTGCTATTGCTCTGGCCCGTATCCGCCTTCGGGGAAGAGCCAAGCAACATCGAGATCGCCAACGAATACATCCGCATCGTAGTGAACAACTCGGAATACAACACGGGCCGGTTTTCTGTTGGTACCACAGGCGGAGATCCAGACCGGCCAGAAGATAATAACCAGCACCTCATTTACGGCGGGGACGACCCTTGGACATCCTACACCACAGTGCGAATTGGGAATCAAAACTGGGTGTTTGGCAACCCCACCAACCGCCGGGCAGGCCGGGACGGCCGCTATGGTGAGATGATCTCACCGCCCACGGTGGAAGATGGAGCTATCAAGAGCGTATGGCTCCTTGGTCCCATCGAGGTAACCCAGATTCTTAGTTTTGCCCGGAGCAGCACCACGGGGCTCATGGATACGGCCCGGGTGGAGTACCAGGTGCACAACTTAGACAATGTCTCCCACATGGTGGGGCTGCGCATCATGGTGGACACCATGTTAGGCTCCAATGACGGGGCGCCTTTCCGGGTAAACGAGCAAGCGCTCCTCAGCGATACGGTGTTTTACTCCAATGCCATGCCCGAGTTTTGGCAAGCCTTCGACTCCTTATCTAACCCTCGGGTCATGTCCCAAGGGACCTTGCGGGGCAGGGGTGTTACCACCCCAGATCGGGTTTACTTCACCAACTGGGGCAGCCTCGCCGATGAGCTCTGGAACTTTGATTTCACGCCTGGCAGAGACTTCACCCGTAAGGGTGAGCGGGGCCTGGACAGTGCCATTGCCCTGTTTTGGGACTCTGCACCTTTAGGGCCTGGCGAGAGCCGCAGCTATGTGACGCAATACGGCTTAGGCGGCGTAACCATCGCCCCTGGTGACCTTATCCTGGGCGTCACTTCTCCAGCACAGGTTACAGCGGACAGCGACCGCACCGAAACCTTCTCCGTCATCGCGTACATCCAGAATGCAGGCAGTGGGGAGACTCGGGACGTGGTTGCAGAAATCCAGCTGCCGCCTGGTTTGGAACTGGTAAGCGGCAGCAGTGTACGGCGCCTGGGCAACATTGATGTAGGAGAGACTCAGCAGACAGGCTGGCAGGTTGCGGCCACTGGCAGTGTTAGCGGCGATCTCACCTATAAGGTGTCCGTCCGGGCAATCAACAGCGAGCCCAACAGCGTCAGCCGGGGAGTTGCGGTGGTAAGCCCGGCCCGTCTGCGGATTTTCCGCCTCAGCGGACCGCCAGCGTTAACCATTGCGGAAGAGCGCTACAATCCATCGCCCTTCACCATCGAAGCAGTGCTGCGCAATGAAGGGGGCACAGCGGCCCAGAATGTCAAGGCAAGCCTCCTCAACCCCTTTGGCTTAGTGCTAGCCTCAGGGGACAGGAAGGATAAGTTTGTTGGACAGATTCAACCCGGTGAAGAGGTGAAACTCAACTGGTCCCTGGTTCCCACAGGAATCTCAGGCCAGCTGCCTTACTCGGTAACCATCGTCTACAGTGGCGAGCCAGCCCTGCAGAATAACTTTGTGTTTGTTCCGGAGCTGCGCCCGAAGGTGTGGATCGGCGAGCCACAGACATATGGCCGTGCAGAAATCCGGAAGGGTGATTATTTCTCCCTTTCTATCTGGGCAACGAACATTCCCAACTTGAGCCGCGCGGAACTGGATCTGTCTTTCAACCCCGATGTAGTAGAGATTGTGGGCAAGACCCTAGATGTGTCCCAAGGAACGCTCTTTGTGGATGACACTGTCTCACCACCGCGGAAGCTGTCGTGGACCATGCCCTCCATCGACAATCAAGCAGGAAAGGTGGTAGGCGTTGTGGGAGAACGAGGGCAAGGGCTGGAGCTAACCAGTGCCTATGGAACGCTCATCACCATCCACTTCCGGGCCAAAGGGCTTGGAGATGCACAGATTAACCTAGACAGGGTGCAGCTCTTCGACAGCCAAGGTCAAACCCTGCAGTTTGAAACTGCCGCGCAGCGCAGCGTTATAGTGAGGTAGGCGGAAGAACGAAGGAGGCGGATATCATGAAGAAAAAAGGTTTAATGAGTTTTATCTTAGTCACTCTGCTCCTGGGATCGGTGGGTGTTCAGCCCGCTTTTGCGGACCTCAGCGATGTCCCCCGGGACCATTGGGCCTATCACGCAGTGGTCACCCTTGTAAACAAGGGGTACTTAGCAGTCTATGAGGATGGCACTTTCCAAGGCTCCCGGCCCGTTGACCGCTACACCCTAGCCGTAACCGTAGCCCGGATCCTAGATGACATCGAAGCAGGTCGAGTGCAAGGTACTGTAGATGATCTAAGCCTGATCGAGGAACTCACCACGGAACTCCGGGCAGAACTGGTAGCTTGGTACGCTGAGCGGGCTGCCCTGGAAGAGAAGCTGTCCAGTACGGAACAGCTGTTGGTGGTCACCGACGACCGCCTCAACCGAGTGGTTTCATCCCATACTAAACTGCAAGAAGAAGTAGCGTCTATTAAGGCAGAGCTCTTAGAACAGCTCCGCCAGGAAGCGCTCCAGCTAGAATTGGCCTCTGCGGAGCACGGCGAAACCATCGGGGCTCAGCAGGCCCTCATCGCTCGCCAGGGAGAGCGCATTGATGAGCAAGCACAGCAGATCACTGCCCATGAGCTTAAGATCAACGAGCACGCGGCACAGCTTCAGGAATACCAAGCTCGCCTGGAAGAGCTGGTGAACGCTCTGGTGGAGATCGAAGGGGCAATCCTGGCGCAAGATGCGGACATTAGTTCCCTGCAGAACTGGGCGGGGGAAAAGAGTGCTGTCTTAGCAGCCCTTCAGCACCAAGATACCCAGCTGGGCGCTGAAACTCAAAGGCTCAGCGTGCGCATTGATGAACTAAGCGAGTCAACTGACAGCCGCCTGGAAAGCCTGGCAGGCTCCATCACTGCAGTAGACCAGTCTTCAGCGGCAACACTGGCACAGGTCCAGGAGACTCAAGCCAGGGTAACAGCCCTGACCGAGCGGTCCACAGAACTGGAGAAAGACCTCCAGAACCTGGCCGTCCTCATCCAGCGAGAGACTCAGCGCCGGAACGAGCTTTCCACTGAACTGGACGCCATTAAGAGCGAAATGTCTTCTCTCGAGACCCAGATCGGGCTTTCCGAAGAAGAGCTGGCTGAGCTGCGCAGCCAAATCAGTTCTGAAGTGCGCCTAGAGATGAACGCGGCCCTCATCCGGGAGCAGCGTCTCGAGCGCCAAATTGCTGAACTGGAAGCTGAGTTTACCAGCTACAGAGAGACTTCAGAAGCCCAGCTCAAATCCTCCAAGACCATGGCCACCATCGCTCTGGTGGTTGGGGCCATCGGTATCGTGGTAGGTATCATGTGACCGGAGGAAACTAAAGCCATCTTGCCCTCAAAGAGAGGCAGCCGCAAAGCTGCCTCTCTTTTTGCGTCTTCTGGCATAATTGCAGATTGGCCAAGCTATACTAAAGACAGCTTAGGAGGTGGGGCCCGTGAAGCCTCAGGAATACCAAGCCCTCGTAAAAGAAAACCAGCCGCCTCGGGCCATCGGAAAGAATGTCTTCCTGGCCTTTCTCGTTGGCGGTGCCATCTCTGCCGTGGGCCAACTTGTCCTGGAGTTTGTCAGCGGAGTAGAGCGAACCACTGATGAGGCTGCTGCAGTTACATTGGCCATAATGATCCTCTTAGGTTCAGTCCTAACAGGCCTTGGCGTGTACGACAAGATCGCGGAAAAAGGAGGCGCTGGGGCTGCTGTGCCCATCACCGGTTTTTCCAACACGGTGACTGCCGCGGCCATGGAGTTTCGCCGGGAAGGGTTCATCCTGGGAATGGGGGCGAAGATGTTTGTCATTGCAGGGCCCGTCTTAGTGTACGGCATCCTATCAGGTTTTACCGTGGCTCTCATTAAAGCCGTAGTGCTGGGCTATTTCTGAAGGAGGAACCGCTATTGGCAGCCAACCAGGTGGGAAGGCAGACTATCACCTTTGGAATCCTGCCGCGCCTTGTGAGCATGCACACCATCGTGGGCACTCTAGAAGGGAAGGGGCCCTACGGGGGATATTTTCATGAGGTCCTCGAAGACGATCTCCTTGGCCAAAAAACCGCGGAAAAAGCTGAACGCCAGATCTTAGAAAACGCTGTCAATGAAGCTTTGCGCAAGGGCGGGCTGGTACCCCAGGATGTCCAGTACTATATCAGCGGTGATCTGCTCAACCAGGTGATCTCCGCTGTGTTTAGCGCCCGCAGCCTCGGAGTGCCCTTCCTAGGCATATTCAGTGCCTGCGGTACGTTCGCACAAGGCTTGGGCCTCGCTAGCATCATGCTCCAGGGCGGGTTTGCCGACAAAGTGATGGTGGCCACGTCCAGCCACTACCAAACTGCAGAGAGGCAGTACCGCTATCCCATCGAGCTCAATATCCAGCACGTCCCCACAAATCAGCATACGGTAACGGGAGCTGGGGCATGTGTCTTGGCCACAGAGGGGGAAGGGCCCAAGATCACCCATGCCACGTTCGGAAAAGTGGTGGATATGGGGTTAAAAAACCCCAACGACATGGGAAGTGCCATGGCACCTGCAGCCTTTGCCACCTTAGAACAGCACGTCCAAGACACAGGCAGGCCTCCCGATTACTACGATCTCATCCTTACAGGTGACCTAGGGCGCCAAGGCCTGAAAATGCTGCACGTCATCGCGGAGAAGAAGGGCTTCGCCCTCGGCAGCAACCTGCAGGACGGAGGAGCACTCATCTATGGCAACGATCCCAAAGTGGGGGCGGGGGCCAGCGGTGCAGCTTGTTCCGCAGTGATGACCTTGGGGTTTGTTGCCACCCAGCTGTACCAGGGCAAACTCCAGAAAGTCCTCCTCATTGGCACGGGAGCCCTCCTCAACCAGCTCACTATCCAGCAAGGGGATTCTATCCCCACCGTGGCCCATGCGGTGGCCATCGAAGCATAAATTCCTCAAGAGAGGTGTGGCTGTGTCGTATGTGATTGCCTTTCTAACAGGAGGCCTAATCTGCGCTGCCGCGCAGCTCGTGCTAGAGTACACTCAACTCACTCCTGCCCATGTCTTAGTGGGCCTCACGGTGATCGGTGCGCTCTTAGGAGGCCTTGGAATCTACGAGCCTTTCCTGAAGTTCGCCGGGGCAGGGGCCCTTGTCCCAGTGAGCGGTTTCGGCAGTTCTATCGCGAGGGGGATGCTGTCGGAAATCAAGCGCCTTGGCTGGGAAGGGTTGTTTACCGGTGCCTTTGAAATCACAGGCCTGGGGCTGGCCGCAGCAGTGGTATTTGGAAGCTTGATGGCTATAGTCTCCAAACCCCGGGACTGAATTCCCCTAGAACCCTCACTCCAGGCGAATGCCTGGAGTTTTCGCGCGCTCGATTTTCGGCAGGAGAACAGGGGGGTAAGTCGAAATATCTAATACAGTATGTTATTTCTTGCCACAGCATTGGAGGCGATGAACATGGCAGAACGGCAGCTGGTCGTATTCCGCTTAGCCAACGAGGAATTTGGTGTCGAAATCACGAAGGTCAGGGAAATTATCAAACCACGGCACATTACCCGTCTGCCCCATGTGAGTGATTACATTGAAGGCGTCACAAATCTGCGGGGTGTTGTCATTCCCGTAATTTCCCTCCGGAAGCGGTTCGGGGTAGAGGCACAGGAAGACACCCAAGACACCCGCATCATCATCCTAGAAGTGAACGAAAACCAAGTGGGGTTCATCGTGGACGCAGTTACAGAAACACTCCGCCTCCCAGAGTCCCAAATTGACCCGCCCCCGAGCATGATCGCGGGACTCAAGTCGCAATACCTTGCGGGAGTGGGGAAGTATGAGGACCGCCTGCTTATCCTCTTGGAAGTGGACAAGATTCTCACCAGCGAAGAGAAGATCGAGCTTCAGGCCCTCGCCGCAGATGGGGAAGGGGCATAACAGTCCTCAAGGTAGCCTTCGGCAATGCCGATAATACCTCAGAGAGACTGCGTTTTACTGGTGAGTTGACCCGGAGGTGAGCAGCGTGCACGATATTCTGTCGCAAGAAGAAATTGATCTGCTAATCCAAGCAGCAACAGCACCAAAGATGGACCAAGATGTAGAACTGATCATGGATGCAACTCCAAGCCAGACATACGATTTCAGTAAACCGAACAAGTTTACGAAAGACCATATCCGTGGCTTGCAGCGCATTCACGAGCAGTTCTGCCGGACGTACGCGGGCTTAATGTCCGCCAAACTCCGAGCCAGGCTAGAGTTAAGTGTAAGTTCCATTACGCAGCTTACGTTTGGCGACTATGTGCGGTCGCTGCCCAACCCCTCTGTTTTGAGCATGTTTGAGGTGTCTCCGCTGCAGGGGACGATCGTGATCCAGTTCACCCCCGAGATCGCCTTCGTCCTCCACGACCGCCTATGCGGTGGGCCGGGACGGCTGCCCGAGCGTACCAGGAGCCTAACGGACATCGAAATTGCGGTCTTCCGTAAGCAGGTTCTGCACGCGATCAACAACCTCCTCGCCGATGCCTGGACCGATGTGCAGCCCCTTCAGTTTAACCTGGCAGGTATTGAGAACAACCCCCAGTTTCTGCAGATAGCTTCAGATCGGGATGTTGTTGCCCTCGTGACCTTGAGCTTCAAGTTGAATGAACTGCAGGATATGGTCACCATCTGCCTGCCATATCGGACCCTTGAACCGGTCATGGGAAGCCTCACTCAAGCCCGGATGTTCGAGTCTTTGCAGGCCCCAGACCCTGCCCAAATTGAGCGCCTTAAAGCAAAGGTTCGTTCTGCGGTTGTGCCGGTGGAAGTGGAGCTAGGTTCTGCAGTGGTTACAGTCCAGGATCTCCTGGACCTGGATGTGGGCGATGTGATCGTTTTAGACCGCACCAGAAATGAGACGATTGACGTGAGGATCGGGTCCCTCAACAAGTTTAAGGCCACACCAGGGCGGATTGGCGACAAGTTTGGTGTGGTGATCACTGCTGTGTGTCAAGGCCAGGGAGGAGAAGGAGAATGAACGATTTTGCCAGCGGAGCAATGGAACTTACTGCCATGGAGCAGGATACCTTGGCTGAAATTAGCAACATTTCTATGGGATCCGCCGCAACCGCACTCAGCGCTCTGGTGAACCGCAAGGTTCGCATCACTGTACCTGAAGTAGGCCTGCGCAACCTAGCCTCAGTGAGGTCTTCATACCCTGTGCCATGTTTATTGGTAAATGTCCAGTACTTGTCGGGCCTGCAGGGGGAAAATATCCTGGTCATGCGGGAACAGGATGCCTTGGTCATCGGCAGCCTCATGATGGGGGAAGATGGTACCAATCCCCCTAAGGAACTAGATGAGATCTATCTTAGTGCTGTTTCAGAAGCCATGAACATGATGATGGGCTCTGCCGCGACTGCCATGAGTGAACTGTTCCAAGACTCCATCGAGATCTCGCCGCCCAAGGTGGAGACAAAGGATCTAGGACAAGAGCCCTTAGTGACTGAGGTCCCAGAGGAGCATCAAGTGGTAACCGTATCTTTTAGGATTGAGATCGATGACTTGGTAGACAGCACCATGCTTCAGATCATCGATCTAGCGTTTGCCAAGGGCATGGTGGCAAAAGTGATGCCCACTGAACACCCTGTTGCCTCTCCAAGTCCTGCAGGGATTGGGGCGGAGATCCCTACGGCAGATATCCATTCATGGGCTGAACTGGCCGGTGCAGAACCCACGGCCATGCCAGAACAGGCGGCGCCCCAAGGCCAGCTAGGTAATGTCAAAGTGGACCTGATTAAGGACATTCCCGTAACTGTCCGGGCAGTTCTGGGGCGCACCCGTATGACCATCGATCACATCCTCCGCCTTGGGCCCGGACACATTGTGGAGCTGGACTCAATTCACGGTGAACCCATCGATATTTACGCCAATGATACCTTTATAGCCCGCGGTGAAGTGGTCGTTGTGGGGGAACAGTTCGGTATCAGAGTCACAGAAATCGCTTCTCCCCAAGATCGCATCGAAAGCGTGCGCTAGCTAGAAAGAAGGTGGGCTATTGGATACAAGTGAGTTCAAGGAAATCTTCGCTGCTGAAGCCCGCGACTATCTCCAATCACTCAACCAAGACCTGCTGCGGCTGGAACAGGCCCCAGGCAACCGGCTTATCCTTGATGACATGTTCCGGGCAGCGCACAGCCTGAAGGGCATGGCTGCCACCATGGGTTTTCAGGAGTTATCCGCCTTTACCCACGAGATGGAAAGCGTCTTGGATTTGCTGCGCACAGGCCAGCTCGCTGGAGAACAGCATGTGGTAGATCTCCTGTTTAAGTCAGTAGATGTCTTAGAAGAAGTGCTGGAAGCCACCTTGGCAGGCACAGCCCCCACCAGTCCTTCACAGCTCATCAAGCGTCTAAAGGAACTTGCAGGTACGCAGGGTGCCACCGCTTTGGGAGGCGGTGAACTTGGTGGCCTCAAAATCGATGACTACGATCGGGAAACCATCCGAGAAGCCTACACCCAAGGGCTTAAGGCCTATGTCGTTCACATTACGCTGCGGCACAACACTCTCCTAAAGTCAGTACGTGTGTTCACCATTTTCCAGGCTCTAGAGAGCGTCGGAACAGTCATTAAGAGCGACCCGCCAGCGCACGACTTGGAGGATGAGCGCTTCGATCTGGATTTCAGCCTCCTACTCCTCACCCAAGAACGGGCTGAAGGCGTGCAGAGCCTCGTGGAGGGTATTTCCGAAATCGATGGGGTAGAGGTGATGGAACTAGCTCTTCCAGAGCCAACTGGGCAGCAAGAAGCAGCCGCGGCCCTGAACATTGAAGCTAATCCAGTAGACTTCCTGAAGACAGCACAGATCCAGCAGCGTACCAACGACAAGTATGTGCGCATTGAGACCGAGCGCTTGGACAAGCTGGTTAACCTCGTGGGGGAACTGGTCATCAGCCGCACGCAAGTCCTCGAGGTAGTGAAAGATCTTAAGGATGCGGAGCACAAAGGGGTCGTGAGCCAGCTAGATCGGGTGACTACCGAACTCCAGCACGCCGCGATGAACCTGCGAATGGTCCCGATTAGGCATGTTTTCCATCGTTTTCCCCGTATGGTGCGGGACCTTGCCCGAGCAAGCGGCAAGGAAATCAACCTAGAGATTTTTGGGGAAGAGACAGAACTAGATCGCTCCCTGGTGAACCAGATCGGCGATCCTCTTGTCCACCTAATCCGCAACTCCATAGATCACGGCATTGAAGAGCGCAGCGTGCGTATTGCCCGGGGAAAACCGGAAGTGGGAACCATTCGCCTAGGTGCGCGCCACGAAGGAAGCCACATCTTAATTGAAGTAGCCGATGATGGCGGCGGCCTGAATGTGGAGAAAATCCGGGCAAAGGCCGTTGAGCGAGGACTTATTCCTAAAGAGGCAGAAAGCCTTACCTTGGACGAAGCCGTTAACCTCTTGTTCCAGCCTGGGTTCAGTACCGCAGGAACAGTGACTGACATCTCCGGGCGGGGCGTAGGTTTGGATGCAGTGAAAGCGGTGGTCGAGTCATTAAGCGGGACTATTGAGGTGGAATCAGAACCGGAGAAGTTCCTGAGGGTAATTATCAAACTGCCTCTTACTTTAGCCATTATCAAAGCACTGCTAGTGGTGGCAGATGGAGAAACTTACGCCATCCCAATTCAAGCGGTGCGAGAAAACCTGCAAATCACCAAGAGCCAGATTAAGACTGTCCAGCAGCACAACGTGATTGTACTCCGCAATGAGGTGCTGCCCCTGTATGATTTGGCGGAATGTCTCGGCTTTACTCCCTTGTCCATGGGAGACGATGAGGAAAGCCTGTCGGTAATTGTGATGGAGGCACGGGGACAGAAGGGGGCATTTATCGTCGAGGACTTAATCGGCCAGCAAGAAATTGTTATCAAAAGCCTAGGCGACTTGATTGGCGAGGTCAAGGGTGTGGCAGGAGCAGCCGTTTTAGGCAATGGCCGTGTAGCCCTAATATTGGATAACAGCACCTTATTAAGATAGGAGATGGTATTCGCATGGCAAAGACTGTACTCATTACTGACGATACGGCATTCATGCGCATGACCCTCAAGAATGTCATCCAGAAGAACGGATACATAGTCGTGGGGGAAGCAGCAGATGGGGAAGAGGCAGTTGCCCAGTATTTAGAATTGCGTCCTGATCTGGTCACAATGGACATTACAATGCCGAAAATGGATGGAATTACAGCTATCAAGGAGATAATGAAGCACGATCCGAACGCGAAGATCATCGTCTGTAGTGCCATGGGACAGAAACCTATGGTTATCGAAGCTTTGAATGCGGGAGCCAAGGACTTCCTTGTAAAACCCTTTGATGCAGATCGTGTTGTAGAGGCGCTGCGCAAGGCTGCGCCGTAAGGGTGGGCCCAATGACAAGCCGCAAAGTAGATTTCTTACGTGAGCTGGGTACCATAGGCGTTGGACACGCCACCATCGCTCTGTCGGATATGCTGCAGGGCAAACTGCTTCGGCTCGAAGTCCCTGATGTCCGCATACTCCGTTTTGGCGAATTAGCGGAATTTATCGGCGGCCTTGACCAGACGGTGGCGGGGGTTTTTATCCAAATATCCGGTGATGTTTCCGGCTACATGGCATTTATCCTGCCGGTGGAATGTGCAGCCGTGCTTGTAAAACTGTTGGTTGGGAACGGCCGCAGCGGAGAAGTCTTTGATGCTCTGGGACGTTCGGCCATAGAGGAACTAGGCAACATCATGATTACTTCTTATTTGAACGCGCTTTCTGCGCTCACTGGCTTGGTGATGAAACCCAGCATTCCCGGCCTAGCCATAGACATGGCTGGGGCAGTGTGGCAGAGCATACTCGCTGGGGCACTTGTAGATGATGAAGTAACTCTGATCCGGACCGAGTTCTCCGCGGAAGGAGTCGCCATCGATGGCAACATTATTCTCCTGCCAGCCGAAGATGAGTTTAAGAAGATCGCCCGCGTCCTTGGCCTGGAGGAAATGTGATGCGGGAAGTGTTTGTAAATATGGGACAGATTCATGGAATGGCCGGGGATGGTATTCTAACCACCGTGGGCCTTGGTTCATGTGTTGGCGTAGCACTCTATGACAGCTCTGCCCAGGTGGGCGTAATGGGGCACATCTTCTTACCCCAGTCCAGGCCGCACAGCGCCAAGGTGGAGCTCCCGGGTAAGTTCGCTGATACAGCCATACCAGCCTTAATCGAGGAGGCGGTACGGTTGGGGGCTCAAAAACGCCGTCTGTGGGCAAAGTTAGCGGGCGGCGCTAATCTTTTTGCAAACCTTGCAGGACCTAACGGCAATATTGGAATGCAGAACATCCAAGCAGTCTTAGCACACTTAAAACTTCACGATATACCAGTGGTTGGGCAAGATGTAGCAGGCCATCATGGCCGGAAGATGCGCTTTTATGTGGACACAGGGCGTGTGACAGTCACGGCTATTGGCAAGGACCCAATCGATATTTGAGGTGGTCTCATGTCCATCCGAGTCCTCATTGTGGATGATAGCGCCTTTATGCGGAAGATGATCAGTCAGATCATATCCGCTGATCCAGAACTTGAGGTGGCGGCAACGGCACGCAACGGCGCGGATGCCTTGCGAAAGCTGGCCGCCCTAGACGTTGATGTTATCACATTAGACGTGGAAATGCCTGTCATGGATGGGCTAGAAACGCTGCGCCGCATCATGGCAGGGGAGCCTAAACCTGTAATCATGCTGAGCAGCCGCACCAAGCAGGGTTCTGATACTACCTTACAAGCACTTGCCTTAGGTGCGGTAGATTTTGTCCCCAAACCATCAGGGGAGATCTCCTTAGATATTGATCTCATAGCACCGGAACTAGTTGCCAAAATCAAGACCGCCTTTGGTGCTAAGGTGGTTGCCCTGCAAGCTAAGGCCCTGCCCCGCAGGCCCCTTCCCACCATAAGGCCAAAGCCAGCGGAAGGGGGAAGGGTCCCGGGCGCAGCAGAAACGGTGGTAGCCATCGGAGCATCCACAGGGGGGCCCAGGGCTTTGGAACAGGTTATTATGGGCATTCCCAGGGATATCCCTGCGGGATTCCTACTCATTCAACACATGCCCCAGCCCTTTACGAAGAGTTTTGCAGAACGCCTAAACAGCCTTGGGGGATTAAGTGTCAAGGAGGCGGAGGATGGGGACGTGGTCCAAACGGGCACTGCCCTGCTGGCGCCTGGATCCTTCCACATGGTGGTGGATCTGGAGAAGCGAGTGCGCCTCAACCAAGACCCCCCTGTGCAGTTCGTACGCCCATCCATTGATGTAACCATGGCATCACTTCCAAAAGTCTTCGGAGGGCAAATCCTGGGCGTAATCCTAACCGGTATGGGCAGGGATGGAGCATACGGCATGGCGAGAATTAAGGCCGCCGGAGGAAGGACCATTGCCCAGGACCAGCAAACCTCAACCATCTACAGCATGCCTAGAGCTGTTGCAGAGGAAGGGAATGCCGACTATATCCTTCCCCTAGAACGCATTGGGGAGTCAATCGTGAAACTCGTTCAAGCTATGCGCACTTCTGACTGAATGGGGTTGTAGCCTTGCAGAACGGTTATGAAGTCTTCAAGAACCAGCTCTTCCAGGTGCTCGGCATTGATCTTAACTCCTACAAGGAACAGCAGATGCGCCGACGCATCAACCAGTGGCTGACCCGGCACAGCATGGCAAGCTATACTGATCTCATCGCTCGCATCAGGACAGATCTGGATCACCGGGCAGCATTTACTAAGTACCTCACGATCAACACTTCCCAGTTCTTCCGAGATCAAGGGGTGTTTGAAAGCATCGCACGGCAGGTGCTGCCATCAATCACCTCTGGAGGAAACATGCCCCGCATCTGGAGCGCGGGCTGCTCCATTGGGGCAGAAATATACTCCATTGCCATGCTCCTCATCAAGCAGGGTGCTCGGGCCAGAGAACTCCTAGGCACAGACATTGACGAAGTCATCCTTGCGAGAGCCCGAGAAGGAACCTATTCTGATAGTGAAGTGGGCGGCGTTCCACCTGACCTACTCAGGGCTCACTTCGTCAAGAGCGGCAACCTGTATCAGATCTCCGATACACTGCGGCGCATGGTTAAATTCGCCCGCCACGACCTTCTGCAAGACCCTTACCCCAAACCTTTCGATCTAGTTCTGTGCAGAAATGTTTTTATTTACTTCACCGCGGACACACAGAAGCGCCTCATTCACAGCTTTGTGGACTCACTCAAACCAGGCGGTTTTTTCGTGGTGGGTTCAGCGGAACACATTATGGATCCTCACGCCTTCGGCCTGGAGCGAGTGAGTTACTGCATCTACGCCAAAACTGTGTAAAAGGAGACCTACTTTGATGAACGAATGGGTGGGCAGTGCGGCAACCATCGATGAAGCCATCGCGGAAGGCCTCAAGGAGTTGGGTGCGACCCGTGACGAGGTAGAGATCGAGGTATTGGAGGTTCCCAAAAAGCGCCTCTTGGGTTTGGCCCGAAGCGATGCCAAGGTGAAGCTGACCCGTAAGCATAAGGCCCAAGAGACAAACACTCCACCCCGAAATCGGGACGGCAAAGCATGGATCAAAGACGGTAAGCTTGGGTACGAACCCCCAGAAGAAGGGGGTAACCCACCGCGCCTGATCATTGATAAACGCATTACTGTAAGGTACGGGGGAGAGCTGGTGCAGAACAGTGTTCAGCTTACTGATGGCCTGAATGGGCTGGATATCATCTTGCCAGAAAACATGGAACCCGTTGTCCACATCGAGGTTTCGGTGGACAAAGATGGCCTTACAGCCCACTTCCATTGGCAGCAGATCCAGGGGATAGAGTACCGCCTGGGGGAGCAGCCGCCCGCGAATGTAATTCAGCTTCGCCTGGAACAGACTGTGCTTCAGCCAAAACCCCTGACAGTGGACGATGTGGCCGTCGCGGTACAATCCGAAGGGATTTCCTACGGGCTCAACCTGGAAGGGCTAAACCAAGAGATGCTGTCGCAACCCAAGGGTTCTGTTGTGGTGGCGCAAGGGCAGCCGCCGATCCCCCCCAAGGATGCAACAGTTGATTACGTGTTTCAAAAGCGCAATCAGGTAGACCTAGATGCCCTCCGGATTGACTACTACGAGGCGTACGGCATCTCTAGCGTGGAAGAGGGAGCTATCCTGGCGGTGAAAATCCCGCCGGAACCGGGGACTCCTGGGACGGATGTGTTTGGTAGGAAGATCCCTGTAGGGAAGCCCAAGGATCTCCAGATCAAGTGCGGCAAGGGGGCGAACCTGAGCCGGGATGGAACAACGGCCACAGCGGCCACTTCAGGCCTGCCCCTGCTGCGGGGAAACATCATAGAAGTACTCCCAGTGTTAGAACTAAAGTCTGATGCAGATATTTCCACAGGGAATATCACTTTCGATGGCGCCATCGTGATCCGAGGAAGTGTCCTCGAGAACGTTAAGGTAGAGTCATTATCCGGCACCGTCCATGTGGGAGGGTTAGTGAGCGGCGCAGTCATTCGCAGCTACGGTTCCATCGTGGTGCAACGGAATGTGGTAGCCTCCGAACTACAGGCAGGGGGCCTCAGCATTGTCCAGATGAAAATCGCGGGGATACTTCATAATATCCGCGATTACTTGGTCAAGCTAGAGAGAGCCTTTCATTCGGTGGCCAAGCACAGCGAGAGCATCTCTGAGGCACTCCTTTTGCGGCACCTGGTGGATCTGAAGTTCTCAGCGATGCTGAAAAGCATCGAAGAGCTGGGCGATCTGTTCGGCGAGGTGTCCTACCAGCTTAGCCCCGAGCTTCACGAAATCGTGGCTCGCTTGATGGTAAACTTCAACCCCCAGGGCACCAGGGCCAATCTCAGCCTTGATGCTATCACCCGCCTGTCCCAGATGATCGCAGAGCAAGAAGAAGTGCTAAGTGCAGAGGCGGAAAATGAAGCGGATATTCGCGCCCGCTACCTGCAAAATAGTCGCCTGGAAGCCGCGGGATCTGTTATAATTGAGGGGCAAGGGGCCTACTATTCCACGGTTATAGCAGGAAAGGGCTTCCATATGGAAAGAGGGCTTTTCCGGGGCGGATCTATCACCGTTAACCAGGGCAATATCATTTTGAAAGAGCTTGGAGGCCCCACCGGTGTGGCCACCAACGCCACAATTGTAACTAACGGCCGCCTAAAGTGCCAGACGGTGCATTCAAACGTTATCATAAGCATCGCTCAACAGCGCTACCGCTTTGATGAGCCCGCGATGGATGTCCATGCGTACCTAGTCGATGGCTCGCTGGTTGTTCACGGCAGCGGCATCAAGTTGGTTGGGGATTGAGTCGGAAAACTATCTGTAAATGAGGTTGTGTCGTGCGTCGTTCTAAAACACAGCGAGTTGTATATCTTGGCTTATTGACGGGCTTGGCCATGGGGCTCCACATCTTTGAAAGCTTTATCCCCATGCCTGTTCCCGTGCCCGGGGCTAAGCTCGGCTTGGCGAATATTATCAGCTTGTACGTGATCCTAAACTTCGGGCTGCGGGATGCGGTGGTTGTCACAGTCCTGCGGACAGTCTTGGGGTCACTCCTCTCCGGTACGTTTATGACCATTGTCTTTTATTTCAGTTTTGCCGGAGGGCTTGTGAGTACACTCGTCATGGGCCTTGCAGCTGCACTCATTCCCAAAGAGTTCAGCGTCGTTGGCCTCAGCTTGCTGGGCGCGGTGACCCACAACCTGGCCCAGATTACGGTCGCGGCCTTTGTGGTGGAGAGCATCTACATCACTCTCTATCTTCCGTATATGCTGTTCTTTGCCCTGCCTACGGGCTTCTTCGTCGGGCTCACCGTCAACCAGTTGAACAAGCACTACCGCCCGTCCTAAAGAATATTCTTTAAGATCAGGCGCTCTTGGGCTTGAATCTGCCTCAGCCTGGTGCGAAGGTGAGCAAGCTCAGCCTTCATCTGGCTGAAAGCGCGCTCTTCAGTGCAGCTGATCAAGCGGGCCAGGACTACTTCCACTTCTTCCAAGTCCGTATTGTACACGAAGGGGTTCCAAGTATCTTGGGCCGCTTTCCACTGCTCGTGGGCGTGCCGGAACATCTCCACGGCCCCAGCCGTGTCACCGCTGTCTACGAGCACTTCTCCCCGTTCCAGATCAGAAAGCATACGAAGAACCACCTGGCTGACTCCCCGTTCCACGAAGTACCCAAGCCCAACAATGCAGATCATGACCACAGTCAAAACCACTAGCAGGCGCATTAGCTTTTCCCTCCTGAGCGGGCCTGGATGCGAAGTCTCCCAATACTATCCAGCATCGCGAAGAACACATCCTCAGGGCTCCTAAGGCCTACTGCCGCAAGCTCGGCCTGAAGGGCATCCCTGGTGATACCCGCCTCTTTGAGGTTGTTTTCCATGAGCCTGCCGTCCATGATCAGGGGAATGGGCAGCCTTTCATGCTGAGTATCCACCCCCAGGTCAGAAGGGGTAACCGGCCGTTTCTGTGATATGGGTATGACGCTCAGTTCACCGCTGGTCTCCAAGACCGCGATCTCCACATCCCCTAGGTCCGCATAGCCTTTCAGACGCAGCTGTTCTAAGAGTTCGTTGAGGTTATACCGGGCACGGCGCATCTCATCTTCCATAATCTTACCGCTACGCACAACGATGCTGGGGCTGCCGTCTAGGATGTTCCGGACCCAATGGAACTTCAAACTGAGAGTTGAGAGGCAGACTTGGATAAAGGAAAGTGTTATAATTGATATAAACCCATTCACCAATGGGATCTGCCGATCTTGCATGGGTACTGCGGCCAGTTCAGCAATCATGATAGTGATGGCCAGTTCATAGGGCTCTAGCTCACCAATCTGGCGCTTGCCCATGATCCTCATGGTGACCACCACCAAGATATAGAGCAGTACTGTGCGGGCAAAGGTGATGAGCACGAACATCCCTCCCGTAATCCTGTTGCTGTAAGGAGAGAATTGATGAAGCGTTATTACCTAAAGACCATGGGCTGTCAAATGAACGAACATGATTCAGAGGTCATTGCCGGCATCTTGGCCTCCTTGGGCTATGAACCCACAGAAGAGCTGGAAGAGGCGGACTTCATCTTATACAACACTTGCTCCGTGCGGGAAAACCCGGAGCGTAAGGTTTACGGGCACATCGCTGCCTTTCGTAAACTCAAGGAAGCCAAACCAGAACTTGTCATCGGCATTTGCGGATGTATGCCACAGCAGAAGGATGAGCTAGAAAGCATCCTCGAGAAGCTCCCCCATGTGGACCTCATCTTTGGAACCCACAACATTCATCGCTTGCCTGAACTCTTGGAAAGGGCCCAAAGCGGGGAACGAGTAGTGGAAGTGTGGGACGAGGCGCAAGCTGGGCCAGGGGAGGACCACCGGGACGGCCTGCCAAAAGTCAGGAAACACAACGTCAAGGCCTTCGTGAACGTGATTTACGGCTGTACCAACTTCTGCAGCTACTGCATTGTCCCCTACACCCGCGGCAAAGAGCACAGCCGCCTGCCAGAGATGGTTAGACAGGAAGTGCAGGAGCTCACAGAGGCGGGCTTTAAAGAAGTGACCCTTCTAGGGCAAAACGTTAACGCCTACGGCAAAGACTTAGGAGCGGAGATCACCTTTGGCACTCTTTTGAGAGAACTCCATGAGATCCCTGGCCTAGAGCGCATCCGCTTCACCACGAGCCATCCCCGGGACATGGGGGAAGATCTCATTAGAGCCATGGCTGAACTCCCGAAGGTGTGCGAACACCTCCATCTTCCTGTGCAAGCGGGGAGTAATCGTATTCTTCGCCGTATGAACCGGGGTTATACCAGGGAATACTATCTCCAGCTTGTCAACAAGGTCCGTGAGGCTGTTCCAGGCATCAGCCTCACCACAGACCTCATCGTGGGATTTCCTGGAGAAACAGAGGCCGACTTCGAGGAAACCCTCAGCCTAGTGGAAGATGTCCGCTTTGACTCAGCCTTTACGTTTATTTTCTCACCTCGGAAGGGTACCCCAGCAGCAAGAATGAGTGACCAGGTACCAGAAGAAGTGAAGAAAGAGCGGATCTACCGCTTAATTGACCTGCAAAATCAGATAAGCGGGGAACACATGCAGAAGCTCCTAGGCCAAGAGCTGGAAGTGTTGGTCGAGGACGTTTCTAGCGGCGGCCTTGTGGGTAGGACCCGCTCTAACCGGCAGGTGCACTTCGCAGGAGACACCTGTCTAATCGGCCAGCTGACTGTGGTGCGCATCACCGAAGCATCCACCTTTAGCCTCAAGGGGGAGCTGGCCTAACTCGGGAGGGCGATCCCATGTGGGTCGACGAGCAGCAGACGCTCTGGGAAGAACGCAATCGGGACATCTGGCAGCTGCCTATCATCAGCGATGATGGGGAGTATTGCGGCAACGTCATCGCGCAGATTGTAGAGCCCCAAGAGTACCTTGTGCGCTACTTGGTCGTTTTCTCCAAGGGTGAGCAAAAGCACTACTTGCTCCCTAGCGACACTGTGGAACGCATCGATCAGGTGGTTCAGTGCAAAGTGGAGGCGGCCTACCTCAGAGAGCTGCCGCCCTTTGGCCGCCAGATTTCCCGCCAGTTTGAGGAGGAGGTCTATAAGGCCATAGGACTCACGCCGTACTGGGAGTAGGAGCAGGATTATCGTACCATAAAGCGGAATCAAAGGGTGTGCAGCTGCACACCCTTTTCTCGCGCGGAGGCTGATTTTTCTGTGACGCATACACCTATGATGAAGCAATACAACGAGATTAAGAAGCGGTATCAAGATGCGCTCCTCTTTTTCCGCTTAGGGGACTTTTATGAGATGTTTGGGGAAGACGCCCAGATCGCAGCCAAGGAGCTGGAAATCGCCTTGACCAGCAGGGAAGCGGGGAAAGCTGGGCGCATCCCCATGTGCGGCGTTCCCCACCATGCCGTCAATGGTTACCTGGAGAAGTTGGTGAGCAAAGGCTACCGAGTGGCCATTTGCGAACAGCTAGAAGACCCCAGGCAGGCAAAGGGCGTGGTCAAGCGGGATGTGGTCCGGGTTGTCACCCCGGGCACCTTTATTGAGGGAGCCCTGGAGGATAAGCGCTCCCGGTACCTAACTGCCGTGGCTGCAGCTGGAAGCAGCTTCGGCGTTGCTTCGTTGGACCTTTCCACCGGCCAGTTCCTCGTAACGGAACTCGGTGCTTTTGCCCTATTAGAAGATGAGCTTTTTCGGCTAGGCCCCGCAGAGCTAGTGGTAGGCTCTAGTTCACCCCTTGAGGGTCAGTTGAGCCCCATCGCGAGCCAGCTGGAAGCCACAATTTCTCATGTGGATCAACGCCTTGCCCACATGGATGCGGCCTCGGAAACCCTGCTCCGCCACTTCCAGGTGGCAACACTGAGCCCATTCGGCCTTGATACAGAGGCAAAGATCTGCGCGGCAGGTATGGCCCTGGCATACGTCCAAGACACCCAAAAGGGCATTCTCGAACACATCCTGCGGGTGCATACCTATACTCTAGAGCAGTTCCTCCAAATTGATGCCCACAGCCGCCTCAATCTGGAGCTGACTCGCACTATCAGGGACGGCCGTAAAGCGGGCTCGCTCTTAGGTGTGCTCGACCACACACGCACCAGCATGGGTGGGCGGCTGCTCCGGTGGAACCTGGAACAGCCTTTGGTCCACAAGGAAGAAATCGCTCGCCGCCAAGATGCGGTGGCTGCCTTGGTAGAGGAGGCAGGCCTCCGCCTAGAGATCCAGGAACTCCTAGACCAGGTTTACGATCTAGAACGGCTCATGGGCCGCCTCACAGTAGGTACGGGAAATGCCCGTGACCTGCGGGCCCTCTGCGCTTCTCTTGAGGTCATTCCCAGGCTGAAAGAGCTTTTGGACGAGCACACTGTGGAGCTCCTCAGCAGCACTGGGGCACAGCTCGATCCCCTCACAGAACTAACTGGCCTAATTGATGGGGCCATCATGGACAACCCACCCATCTCGGTGCGGGAAGGTGGCCTGATTAAGCAGGGTTTTAGCACTGATCTAGACGAACTGCGAACCGCCAGCCGAAAAGGGAAGACATGGATTAAAAACCTGGAAGCCCACGAACGGCAGCGCACCGGGATCAAGTCCCTCAAAGTTGGCTTTAACAAGGTCTTTGGTTATTACATCGAGGTAACCAACCCGAACCTGGACCTTGTGCCTGAGGATTACCAGCGGAAGCAAACCCTGAGCAACGCTGAGCGCTTTATTACCCCTGAACTAAAGGAAAAGGAAGCCCTGATTCTTGGGGCCGATGAGCGCATCGTGGACATGGAATATGAGCTGTTTTGTACCGTCAGGGACGAAGCTAAAGGATACATGGAGAAAATCCAAGCCAATGCCGGGGCCCTCGCGTTCCTCGATATGCTGCAGAGCCTTGCCGAAGCTGCGGTGCGCCATAACTACGTCCGTCCTGAGATCACCACGGACACGGCTCTGAAGATAACCCAAGGCCGCCACCCTGTGATTGAGACGCTGCAAAGCGGCTTTGTTCCCAATGACGTATCCCTAACAGAGGAAGAGCGCATTATCCTTCTCACTGGGCCAAACATGGCGGGGAAGAGCACCTATCTGCGCCAGGTAGCCCTCATAGTGATACTCGCTCAAATGGGAAGTTTTGTCCCAGCAGCAAGTGCCACCATCGGCCTGGTGGACAAGATCTTTACCCGCATCGGAGCCGCGGATGACCTGAGCACCGGTCAAAGCACCTTTATGGTGGAATGCGCGGAGACCGCACACATGCTCCTGAACGCGACGAGCCGCTCGTTGATTATCCTTGATGAGCTTGGCCGGGGTACCAGTACCTTCGATGGGATGGCCATCGCCCAGGCTGTCATCGAACACATTCATGACAAGATTGGGGCCCGGACCCTATTTTCCACCCACTTCCATGAACTGACCAAGCTTGAGGCTACACTGCCCAAGCTCGCAGCCTATCGAGTGGAAGTCCAGGAAAAGCAGGGTGCGGTCTACTTCCTCCACCAGGTCTCCAGGGGTAGTACAGACAAGAGCTATGGGGTGAACGTAGCCCGTATGGCTGGGATCCCTAAACCTGTCCTAAGGCGGGCCCTTACGCTCCTGCAGGAGCTAGAAGCGGATCGGGGCAAACCTGTACAGCTGGACTTGTTCGCAAGCCTCCAGTATGATGCGTCATCCTTGGACGAGCCCCCTATTGAGGAAGAAGAGCATCCTTTAGTGGCCGAGCTAAAAAGCGTAGACATCAACCGCCTCACTCCCTTAGAAGCGCTGCAGCTCTTGGCCAAGTGGCAGCAAGATATTAAGGAGGGCCAATAATGGGCAGAATTAGACTGCTTCCGGACGAGGTTGCCCATAAAATCGCCGCCGGGGAGGTCATTGAGCGGCCTGCCTCAGTGGTCAAAGAGTTAGTGGAAAATGCCATTGACGCACAAGCCAGCCGCATTCAAGTGGAGATAACCGCTGGCGGTATTGAGTATATCCGGGTGCAGGATGATGGAGAAGGGATTGCGCCCGAGGATGTGCCCCTGGCTTTTCAGCCTCATGCCACCAGCAAGATATCCACAACAGAAGACCTGTTCAACTTGCACAGCCTCGGTTTTCGAGGCGAGGCCCTGCCCAGCATCGCGAGTGTTGCTAAACTCACGTTGACAACCCGCACCCCGGGGGAAGGGGCGGGAGTAAGGGCCACCGTGGAAGGGGAAGAAATAGTCCTCGAGCCGTGGGGCGCGCCGCAAGGGACAACTGTTGAGGTACGCCAGTTGTTTTACAACGTGCCCGCGCGGTACAAGTTCCTCAAGTCCCAAGGGGCAGAAGGGCGGCGGGTCATCGAAGTAGTCACGGGCATCGCCCTGGCCCACCCCCATATTGCCTTCACCTGCATTCGTGATGGTAAGCCAGTCCTCACCACCCAGGGAAGCGGAAACCTACAGGACACCATCCTTCTCATCTACGGAAGCCAGGTGAAAGGGGAACTTTTGCCAATTAACAAAACCTACCCCTGGGGTACAGTGCGTGGATATGCCGGTACTCCTAAGCTAGGTAAGGGCAACCGCAGTGGCCAGCTGGTGGTGATGAATGGCCGGGTAATCCAAAGCTCCACTATACGGACGGCTATGGAAAAGGCCTACCAGGAACTCCTGCCCACAAGGACCTATCCGTTTATCGTCTTGGTGTTGGATGTGGACCCCAAGTTCGTGGACTGCAACGTGCACCCTGCCAAGGCAGAGGTACGCTTTGCGGAGGCGCAGACGGTCTTCCGGGATGTGCTCGATGCGGTGCGCTCCGCGGTTCTCGCCAAGAACATCGCACCCCAAATCCAAACGCCGCATTCACGGTCACAGGGGCGCCCTAGCCTCCGTCCCAGCGGCGGGAAACCCAAGCTTCAGCAGGGAGAGATTACCTGGGAGCCGCAAACTTGGGAGCAGTTGGATGCGGTCTTGCGCCAGTACAAGCCCGGGAACGATGGGCAGAAGGCTCCACCCTGGGCCGTTGCGGAGCGGGAGCCAGCGCCAGAACCAGAACCAATAGCACAAGGACCTATCGTGGAGGACGATGTCCGGGCACCCCTTCTGCGGGGCAAGGTCATCGGGCAGTTGCACCAGATGTACATTCTCCTGGAAGCTCCTCAAGGAGGGCTCTGGATCTTGGACCAACACATTGTCCACGAACGGATCCTTTATGAAGAATTCCTGCGGGACCTAGACCAGCAAGGGGTGCACGTCCAGCAGATCCTCCCTGAAGTATTGGAATTCAGCCCTACAGAATATGCCCTTATCCGGGAACATCAAGGGGAAATAGAGAAGCTAGGCATCGAACTAGAGCCTTTTGGGGTTAATACCTTGATTGTCAGGGGTGTGCCTACGTTCCTGAGCCGCGTTGGTGGTTGGCGGGAGGCTGTATTGGAGATTGCCCAAAAGGCAGAGGACTCTAGCCGTTTTCGTGAAGAAGCGGCGGTAACGTTAGCCTGCAAAGGGGCAGTGAAGGCCGGGGACTACCTTGACATTCGGGTGATGCAAAACCTAGTTGCCCAGCTGGCCCGCACGGAGAACCCCTTTACGTGCCCCCACGGACGCCCGATAATCATTCGGCTCGAGCAGGCAGAACTCTTGCGCAGATTTGGGAGGGCATGACAATGGATACCGCGGCAAAGAAACCTCTACTAGTTATCGTCGGCCCCACGGCAGTGGGGAAGACCTCGCTGTCCCTGCGTTTAGCTGAGTCTTTAGAGGGAGAGATCGTTTCCGCCGACTCAATGCAGATCTACCGCGGAATGGACATCGGCACTGCCAAGCCATCCCTTAATGAGCGAAGCCAGATCCGCCACCATCTGCTGGATGTTATCAGCCCTGCGGAGTCTTTCAATGTTCAAGACTGGGTCAAGCTCGCTGAAAAGGCCATCGATGATATAGCGGCACGGGGCAAAACCCCCATCATCGCTGGGGGTACGGGCCTTTACGTTAACGCCCTACTAGACGGGTTTCTCTTCCCTGACACCAGCGCAGACCCGAGGCTGCGCCAAGAACTGGAAGTTAAGGGCGAGCAGGACCCTGAAGCTCTCCATGCTGAGCTTGCCCAGGTAGATCCGGACACCGCTGCCCGCCTGCACCCAAATGACCTCCGCCGGGTAATCCGGGCTTTGGAGGTTTATTACCGCACAGGCAGCCCTATCAGTGTCCTGCAGAAGAAAGCCAAGCATGCAGCCAGGCCCTATAGGCTTCTCTACATCGGCCTAACGCGCGATCGCTCTGACCTGTACGCCCGGATTAACGCCCGGGTTGATGAAATGCTCAGGGAAGGGCTTGTGGAGGAGGTTCGAGGTCTCAAAGAACGCTTCCTTGACGGTGCCACAGACCAGGCTAGGGCTCAGCTCACATCCTTGCAGGCCCTAGGTTATAAAGAGATCCTCTGGGCGCTGGAGGGCCAGATGCCACTGGAGGAAGCGGTGGACATCCTCAAGCGAGATACCCGCCGCTACGCGAAGCGCCAATTATCGTGGTTTCGGCGGGATCCCCGCATCAAGTGGTTTAACCTTACCCATTCGTCCGAGGACGAAGTCCAACGCACGGTCATAGAGCTCTGGCATCAGCTCCACGCATAGGGCCCCCCATGAATCACCTTTACCCCCAGTAAGCGTATATATAGGGGTGAAGGTGGTGTTTCTAGCCGTGCTTACAAACAGGCGCTTGGCCCGTACCGAAAGGCACATCGAGGTAGAACGAGGGGAACCTGCCCCTGGAGAGTTGCGCCTCAAGGCCCTGCAGCAAGAGTTGGATAGGCTCATCGGCCTGCGGACGGTGAAGGCCACTATCAGAGAAATCCAAGCCTTTGCCCACATCCAGAGGAAGCGCTCCGCCCTGCAGCTTGCATCCCAGCCCATCGTGTTACATACAATCTTCATCGGCAACCCTGGCACAGGCAAGACCACTGTTGCGCGCTTGCTCAGCCAGATGCTCGCGGAAATGGGTGTCCTAGAAAAAGGCCATACAGTAGAAGTGGAGCGGGCCGATCTGGTGGCAGAATACATTGGCCAAACAGCCCACCGCACCAGGGAAGCCATTAAGAAGGCCATGGGCGGCCTTTTGTTTGTGGATGAGGCTTACGCATTGGCTCGGGGAGGCGAACGGGATTTTGGTAAGGAAGCCATCGACACCCTAGTGAAAGCCATGGAAGACTATCGGGGGAAGTTCGTGGTGGTGCTGGCTGGTTACCCTGAGCCCATGCGGGCCTTTTTGCGCACCAACCCAGGGCTCCATTCACGCTTCCCCCTCATGATCGAGTTCCCCGACTACAGTGACATCGAGCTGTTTAAAATTGCCGAGTCCATGTTTACCCAGCGGCAGTATACCTTGACCAAGGGAGCCCGCCGTCAGCTTGCTGACCTTATCCGGCGCATGCGCTCCCGAGATCCCATCAGTTTTGGCAATGCCCGCACCATCCGCAATATTGTGGAAAAAACCATCCGCATGCAAGCTGTGCGCCTCATGGGCAGACGAGAGGTGAGCGTTGAGGAACTCATAACGGTCCTAGAAGAAGATATCCAGGGTGATCCTATCAGCTACACCAGTTATTGGTGAGTATGTGCAACCGCTCACAAACCCCCATGGGGAAGGACTTTTTCGCCGCCGCAGCGAATAATCATAGTAGATGTGCGACAGGAGGAACACGCTAGTGCAATCAGTTGGATTTGAATTTGAAACCGAAGAACAGATGCTAAAAACAGCAGCGAAACTATGGAAGAAACACGGCATCTCAGGGGAACTTGAGATGGCAGCCGCCGCAAACAACAAGTTCCGGCTGAATATCCATTCGGAGAAGCCCTTGCGGGACAGTATGCTTAACCAAATCCCCGGCAAGCGGACGCAGGCCAAGGCGGCCTTTGGCGCCACAGTTCTAACCGAGTCTGATGATGACGATGCGGATAATTGAGGAAGCTCGGCGCCGGATTGCCGAGCCCTACCAAGAGACTGAACGAATTGCCATCCTTAACCAGGAAAAGGTTCTCAAGGCTTTCCATAAAGAGCGTGTGAGCAGCGACTGTTTCAGTGAGTCCACCGGATACGCCTATCATGACTTAGGGCGTCAGACCTTGGAAGCGGTATATGCAAATGTATTCAAAGGTGAAGCCGCCCTTGTAAGGCCCCAGATTTCCTCAGGCACTCACGCCATTTCAATCTGCCTTTCACTCTTAGAACCTGGGGAAGAACTGGTGTCAATTAGTGGCGCGCCCTACGACACGCTGCAGATGGTGATTGGGGTTAAGGGCCAATCCAAGCGCAGCCTGGTTACCCGTGGCGTGAAGTATAGGGAAGTCCCCCTTAAGGCCGATGGCACCCTGGATTTTGAGGCTATCGCTCAAGCAGTTACGCCCAACACCAGGATGGTAACTCTCCAGCGGTCCAGAGGGTACAGCTGGCGCCCGCCCATTGATATTGCTCACATCAGCGAAGCTGTGGAAGTGGTAAGGAAGAGCAATCCCAACTGCATTTTTTTCGTGGACAACTGCTATGGCGAGTTCGTGGAACCCTATGAACCTCTCGAGGCGGGAGCAGACTTAATCGCCGGCTCTCTCATTAAGAACCCAGGGGGAAGTTTGGCGGTAAGCGGCGGGTACATCGTCGGGCGAGAGGACCTAGTAGAGCTCTGTGCCGAGATCCTCACCGCACCACATCTCGGAGGCCGCATCGGCTCCACCTTTGGCTTAACACGACAGCTGCTTCACGGATTGTTTCTTGCACCCCATATTGTGGGGGAAGCATTGTATGGTGCACTTCTCGCTGCAGAAGTTTTCACCCAGCTAGGTTATGAGACCTCGCCGGGCACTCATGATAAGCGGACTGATATTGTGCAAGCCATTCGTTTTCCTAATAAAGAGGAGCTTTTGGCTTTCTGCCGAGGCATCCAAATGGCAGCACCGGTTGACGCCCACTACCTGCCCATTCCCAGCGACATGCCTGGCTACGATGACCAGGTAGTCATGGCAGGCGGTACCTTTATCCAAGGGTCTTCCATTGAACTCAGTGCCGATGCCCCGATCAGGGAACCGTATATCGGTTATCTGCAGGGTGGTATGTCACGCCAACACGTACAGATCGGGTTAGCCTATGCCCTGCAAGCCCTAGCTGAGGTAAATCAGCACATTAAAACCCTTATTGAGGAGGAATAGCGCGCTTGCAGATCACCAATGTGGAACTTGCTTTGAGACTTATTCTGTCCTTGGTATTGGCAGGGCTCATCGGCCTTGAGCGGGAACATACGGGAAGGCCTGCAGGTTTTCGTACGCACATCCTTGTGGGCATGGGCTCTACCCTAATTATGATCGTCTCCATCTACGCCTTTCCCCGCCTAGGATATTCCGCAAACGACCCAGGCCGAATAGCTGCCCAGGTAGTAAGCGGCATAGGTTTCCTGGGAGCGGGTACAATTATGCGGGAGGGCGCGAATATCCGGGGCCTGACTACCGCTGCCAGCCTGTGGACGGTCGCGGGAATTGGCCTTACGGTGGGGGCGGGTCTTTATTTTGCTGCAATTGTGACCACGGTCTTGGTAGTGGCAACCCTGGTACTCTTGAACAAACTGGAATGGTCCTACCTTATGAGCAAGAATGAAATGCTCACCGTCATAGTGCAGGATACTCCCGGGCAGTTGGCCAAGGTGTTTGCCATCCTTGCCAAGCACGACGTGAACGTGCACCATGTTCAGCTCACCACAGAAGATGAAGGGGAAGCTCGGCTGGAGATGGAAATAGAACTGGCGCCCCGCACAAGAAGGGTACAGATTATCGATGAGCTCGTCGATATGCCAGGGGTCCTGCGGGCAAGCTACAAGTAGGGTAGGGAATCATAATGAGGAAATGGATGGTCCGAGCATGAGAATTCTCGTAACCAATGACGACGGCATTTTCGCACCGGGTATTCGTGCCCTTGCACAGGCGCTAGCCCCCTTTGGCGAAGTGACGGTGATTGCCCCCAGCAGAGAGCAAAGCGGGATGAGCCACGCGATCACCGTTGACAGACCTTTGCGGATGGACAAAATTGATGCCATTCCCGGGTTTGAAAACCGCTGCTTCATGGTTGATGGGACGCCCGCGGACTGCGTAAAAATGGCAGTGCACGGCTTGGGCCTCCGGCCAGATATGGTCGTCTCCGGGATCAACATTGGCGAAAACCTTGGCACGGACGTGCTTTATTCGGGCACTGTTTCTGCGGCCATCGAGGGCGTTCTGTTGGGCATCCCCGCAGTGGCAGTATCCCAAGTGGGAGGGGAGCTGAAGCATCTAGAGACTTCTGCTCAGGTGGTAGCGGAACTCTTCCAGAATAACCTCGGCCTTTTTAAGGAAGGATGGATACCCGCAGATGGCCTTCTAAACGTCAACGTTCCCGCCCTGGAGTATCCAGCGCTAAAGGGGATTAAAGTGACGCGCCTTGGGAACCAAGAGTTTCGCAACCGCGTTGAAGCCCGGAGGGATCCCCGGGGAAGGCTATATTACTGGATGACGGGAGGACGGGAACTGGAAGAGCCTAGTGACCTGGAAGTAGATTACTACGCGGTGAAGGCCGGATACGTCTCCATCACGCCCATCCATTTTGACCTAACATACCACCGCTTAATAAGAGAGCTAAAACCCCACTTAGAAAGGGGCCATGCTCCTGCAGAGCTCAGTTAAAGCCACGGCAACGTGGCTTTTTTTGATCCAGTATATCTCAGTGCCCTGGACACAATACTAAAGACAAACACAGAAGCACAGGCAGGAGAATAAGATGGTCTACGGGCAGAAAGGAGCTGGTAGCTGTGCTTGGCAGTGTCACACCGCCAACCGTCCCGCCTTTCGCTGGCGAATGCCATTACCTAGGGACTTTCCCAAAAGATGGCGAGCTGTACGATTACTATGAGGTCACCTTGGACGGAAAGACCACCTTTGTTTATGTAAAAGCAGGGGAGGGGGAAGGCGATGATGGTTCAACTGGCACGTGCTGAAGCCCTAAAAGGGCTGAAACGGTTCACGATTCTCGCCGATCATGCAGCCCTGCTCAGCCAATACGCCCCTGATCCCGAGTATTGGCATGCTCAGGCCAATGCCCGGAGGACGGTGTACGCTTGGCTTATAGAACTGGTGCAAACACGAGGGGTAGATCACGCATACCACGCTGCCCAGCGACGGTACGCTGATCTACCCCTTGTTTGTCATGATCCAAGCCTTTCGGGCCAAAGGGCCGCTCTTGAGTCGTTCTTTACCATCCTAGGGAAAAATGAGGTACTCAAAGGAGGAGAAGTGCAGGGTGATGCCCAAGTAGAAGCATGAACTTCATTTGGGCGGAGGTAGGCGAATGAGTTTTCTTAGTGACCTTTTGCGGAAAATCACCGGAGGCAGTTCTGGAGGCGGCCTCAGGCCTCAGTCAGAGCTGACCACCGACGAGGGGCAAGCCCTGTGGATCTATCTGGAGTGCGCCAACTGCGGCGAGCACATCAAGCTTCGCCTGCGGAAAACCAGCGAAATCCAGCGGAGAGATGGGCTCGAAAAAGATGAGGGGCCAGGCGAGTTCTTTATTCGCAAGACAATCATCGGTTCCCGCTGTTACAAGCCTATGGAGGCGGAGATTGAGTTCGATAACCGCTACCGCATCATCAAAAGTACTGTCAAGAACGGCAAGCTAATTCCCCGTTCTGAATATAACGAAGAGCAATGATCCCGTAGAGGGCATTGCTCTTTGTCTGCTGAACTTCTAGATGGCACCGCCGTTAGCGCAAGCGGCGGAATACTCCCACAACCCGGCCGATGATCGCCACATCTGTGCTGATAATCGGGCTCATACTCGCATTTTCCGGCTGCAACCTGATGTGGCTTCCTTCATGGAAGAAGCGCTTTACAGTTGCTTCAGTGCCATCCACCAGTGCCACCACAATGTCGCCATTGTCTGCGGTGGGCCTTTTCTCCACTAAGACGAAGTCTTGGTCCAGAATTCCAGCCTCAATCATGCTGTCGCCCTGCACTCTTAACAAGAACACATCCTCGTGTTCCACAAAATCCCCAGGGATAGGGTAATACTCCTCAATGTTCTCCACTGCCAGTACAGGCGTACCCGCAGTAACGCGGCCCACTAGCGGAACGTGGACTGCCCGTACCCGCATGGTGCTAGAGTCATCATCTAGCACCTCTATGGCCCGGGGTTTGGCCGGGTCCCGCCTTATGTAACCCAACTCTTCAAGGCGCTGTAAATGCCCGTGCACTGTGGAGCTTGACTGCAAGCCAACGGCTTCTCCGATTTCTCGCACCGATGGGGGATACCCCTTACGGGAAACCTCGGAGCGGATAAACTCCAAAATCTGCTGTTGTCTCTTCGTCAGTTTGCTCATAATACCCCTCCGCAGCGGACAGCAGGCCTGTCTTTTTGCTTATTATAACACTCTGTGCCCACGGGGTCAAACTAATGTTCGATTCCCCGTTGACAAAACATATGTTCTGGGTTATTCTATAAGCATAAAGGGAACATATGTTTGGAGGAGTGGCAATGAGGCAAGGGTTGAAGGTAAAGCGCATGGTGGACCGGATTAGTGCAGTAGTCTTTCTGGCCGTATTGGGCTTGGCAGTCCTAGTGCTGGCCATGTCTTTGGCGCATCCCGGGAAGGTTTCGTCCGGGGCTTTTGAAAACCCCACAACTAGCGCCTATCTGAAAGTTACCATCGCCCCTGGCGATACTCTCTGGGGGCTGGCACGCCAGTACTATCCCGATGTTGATCCCCGCCTGGCCACTCAAGCCATCCAGAACCTCAACGGCCTAGCTGATGCTGTGATCTACCCGGGGCAGGCGATCGCGCTCCCAATCCTAGGCGGGGAACTTGCTACACAAATGGCAATGGCAAGGGACGCTTACTAATCACTAATATAGGTTAATTATCTGATTTTGAGAGGGTTCTCACAAACTTAATCGAATACACTATGGGGGTGATAGGATGACGGACAGGAGGGATACGCTCCGTGACGGAACAGCAGAAATCGACAGAACGACCAAAAGGACAATCCAGAGGGAGTGAGACGCTAATGGCCATATGGGAGCCGCTTAAGGAGACACTGATCAGCGTTCTGCCAGTGGTTATTTTTTTGCTTGCCTTCAACGCACTTATTCTTAGAAGGCCCTTAGCTAACCCCCGGGAGATCTTTTCGGGCCTTATACTTACGATTATTGGGCTGACCATATTTATCCAGGGACTCAATAAGGGACTGCTCCCCTTAGGTACAACTGTGGGAGAAAACCTTACCGCCTTTGGCAATCCCTGGGTTATACTTGTATTTAGCTTTATCCTTGGGTACGGTATGACCTTGGCAGAACCATCGCTCCAAGCTCTAGGTATGCAAGTAGAAGAGTTCTCTGCTGGACAGATCACAAAGACCCTAGTGGTACAGCTTGTAGCCCTTGGCGTAGGCGTAGGGCTCGTGATCGGGATGCTCAAGGTAATTATGGGCTGGCCTTATATCTACGTGATCATTCCGCTGTATTTGCTCGCCATTGCCTTGGCGCCTTTTGCTTCTAGAACTCTCGTAGGCCTGGCCTTTGACTCGGGATCCGTTACCACTGGGCCCATCACCGTCCCGATTATCCTGGCTCTTGGGGCAGCCCTTGCCTCAGCCATTGGAGGGCGGGATCCACTGATCGACGGATTGGGCCTTGTCGCTATCGTAGCAGTAAGTCCGGTTATCGGCCTCTTGGTCTTGGGCATATTAGCACGTTAACAGTACGTGTTCGCCGCTAAACACAGGCGCGTTACGGACAAATCCACAGACCCAAAAGGGAGTGAACCCACGTGAAATACGAGTGTATTGTAGCGATTCTACCCCGTGGTGAAGCAGATCGGGTGATGGAAGATGCAAAAAAAGCTGGCGCCCAAGGTGGGACGATTTTCTTCGCTCGCGGCACAGGGGCGCATGAAGCAAAAACGTTCTTTGGCTTGACACTGGAAACGGGACGGGAGATTCTCCTGATCTTGACAAGGGACGATCAAACAGATGCTGTCCTCGATGCTATTGTTGAGTCGGGTAAGCTGAAGAACCCCGGCGCAGGAATTGCTTTTGTGCTAGACGTTAATCGCCTAATCGGGCTGCAGCACCGGAAGTTCGTCGAAGTATCAGATCACGAGTGATGCGTAAGTGATTACAGTAACTCGAACGGGACGATAGCAACACGAGCACCCAACCTCAGTATGGGCTTCTCACTGTGGTTGGGTGCTCGTTCTTTCTCCGGGCGAAGCAGTTCTCTCCTTCGATCCCTTATGCAACTTCGCATAAGGGATATTATGTAAACTAAACTCGGAAAAGCAAGTAGGCCGGGGTTTTGCCGGCCTACTCTATGCTTCGTCTGTGTCTCTCTTACAATGTCATGTTCATGACTTCCCGGACCTCGTTGAGGGTCTGGATAGCTTCCTCCCGGGCGGCGGCTACGCCTTGGCGGAGTACGTCCCGGACGTAGTCCAGGTTTTGCTCCAGTTCCTTACGGCGTGCCCTCAAGGGCCTAAGATATTCATTGAGAGACTCAGTGACCACTTGTTTCAGCTTGCCGCCTCCGCCGTCGCCAATCTCTTCCGCGATCTCTTCTGGCTTGCGGCCTGTGGACAATGCGGCCAGCATCACAAGGTTGGAGACTTCCGGCCTGTTGGTAGGATCAAATGTGATGCGCCGCTCAGAATCGGTCTTGGCTCTCTTGATA
The DNA here is from genome assembly GCA_001028815.1 of Peptococcaceae bacterium 1109. Classification (GTDB taxonomy): domain Bacteria; phylum Bacillota; class Limnochordia; order Darwinibacteriales; family Darwinibacteriaceae; genus 1109. The sequence continues at coordinate 543,023 of LDJB01000001.1, read as the reverse complement.
AGCCGCGCTGTCTCATCCTCATCCGCGCTGAGCATAATCGCGTTGTTCCTGCTCTTGCTCATTTTTTGCGAGCCGTCCAAACCCAAGATAATTGGGGCTTCGCTGAGGAGCGGCTGTGGTTCAGGAAAGACTGGCTTGTGCTCGGCAAACCGGTTGTTAAAGCGCCGAGCAATAGTCCTGGTGAGTTCCAGATGTGGAAGCTGGTCCTTCCCTACCGGAACAACTGTTCCCTTACAGAAGAGGATATCAGCTGCTTGGTGTACCGGGTATGTGTACATCCCCGCGTTGATCCTGGTCAGGCCCGCCGCGGCAATCTCTTCCTTAACAGTTGGATTTCGGTCCAGCTCAGCCATGGTGACAAGCGTCAAGAATGGCAGCAGAAGTTGGTTTAGTTCGGGTACATGGCTGTGAGGAAAGATAAATGTCTTCCCATCGTGTGGATCGATGCCCGCGGCTATGTAATCAATGGTCAGCTGCAGCACGTTCTCCGCGATGCTTTCGTAAGTGTCCCGGTCTGTAAGCACCTGGTAGTCAGCGATGACAATGAACGTGGGCACGCCGAGCTTGTGCAGCCTCACCCTATTCTGGAGCGAACCAAACAAGTGCCCAACGTGGAGCCTTCCTGTGGGCCTATCCCCTGTGAGCAACTTGTGCTTAGTTGGGTTTTCTAAAATGTCTTTTTCTAAAAGCCTGCTCCGTTCCAGGGTTGCCTCAAACGTGCCATATTCTAGGTGTTCGTGTGTGTCCATGATCCACGTTCCCCCTATCGGTTGATGTGCGCAGGGACCTATCCCCTACCCTTCCCTGCCCCGTAAAACTAAAAAACGCCCCTCCGAAGGGACGAATGACGCGGTACTGCCTCATTTAACCAGTGACTGCTGTTCCCCCATCATCGCCTTGTACACAGTAATCTCTCCCTTATTATAGCCGTGAAATTGCGGAATAGTCAAGGCAGTGGGAGTAGCGAGAACGCCCTGTTCGTGATATGATTGGCAAGAGGAGGTAATCGCATGGAATTTACTGCCTACATAGCGTTCGTCTTCCTAGGAGCATCTGCCACAGTCAATGGTGTTGCCCTGCCGTTCCTAATTGAGCACTTTTCCCTACCCCTATCTACAGCGGGTTCTCTCTTTTTAATCAGCTCTCTCGGATACTTACTCTCCTCCACTTTCTACCCTAGCATCGCAAGGGTAACTGGCAACCGCTTCTTAATTGCAGCGGGCAGCCTCGCCGCCGCCCTCACCCTCTTAGTACTACCCCTTATGCCTGTGTGGGTTGGCGTGGTGGCCGCTGGATTCTTCAGCGGCGTAGGCTACAGCATCATCGATGTGGGCCTGAATGCAGCGGTTTCGGGCATTCCTGGCGAGCGGGGCACCGCTGCCCTCAACTGGCTCCATTTTTCCTTTGGTTTAGGCGCCCTCGCTAGCCCGTTTTTTCTGGCTCTGATTATAAACTGGTTTGGGGGATGGCAGTGGGCCTACTGGGCGTGTGCGGTGCCCTTTGTGCCTTTGACGCTAGCACTCCTAAGGACTCCTCTTCTCCGCCTAGAGCAAGCTGAGGCAAGGCCTGCTTCCAGAGAAAAGCCCGCTTCAACAAGCATCTATCGGGAAAGAGTGTTCTGGCTCTTAATGGGCCTCATGGCTGTTTATTGCGGCGTGGAAGGCTCCTTGATGGGCTGGATCCCCACCTATCTCACAGCGGAGTTCTCCCTCCAGGCAAAGACAGCATCCCTGGGAGTATCCCTTATGTGGTTGGGGCTGGCCATCGGCAGAGGGGTTGCGGGACGGTTCAGCCACCGCTTTACTCCCCGAGCCACTGTCCTGATTCTCTTCCCCGCTACCGCGGCCATCCTCTTGGCCATTGCCGCTCTTAAGAGCCCTTGGCTTGTGTTGGCAGGCTTCTTACTCGCAGGGCTGAGCCTCTCAGCGATTTTCCCTATGGTCATGCTCAACGGCACCCAAGCGTACCCTTACGCCAGAGTACAGGTTTCTGGCGGGCTGGTGACAGCAGCGGGCATCGGTGGCCTTGTTTTCCCATGGGTTCTCGGTTATGTGGGTGAATATGCCAACCTGAGGTGGGGCATCCTGCTACTCGCGGTGATTTCTCTCGCAGCAGGTATGGCTGTTACGCGCCTTCCTCGAGAGGAGCAAGATGTCATAATCACTAACCCCGCTGAGTTGCCTCACTAATCCGGGAAAATTAGTACCAGATAATATCACCAGTGCGAAGGAAGCACGCTTTCACTCCCGAATTCCTGAAGGGAAACGCCATGCTTAGGAGTGAATTCTTGTGGAGCCTAAACTCAAGCTTTTTACAGATAGTGCCGCGGATCTCCCCCGCAGTATACGGGAGCAGTACGATGTGGATGTGGTCCCTCTGAGCGTCATGTTCGGCGATCGGGAGTATAAGGACAATGTAACCTTAACTCCTGAAGAGTTCTACCGCCTGCTCGCCTCTGACCCAGAATTACCCTCCACCAACCAGGTAAATCCCCACGAGTTTGCTGAAGCTTTCCGCCCATATGTGGAGGCAGGCCAGGAGATCTTGTACATTGGGCTGTCCCACAGCCTGAGCGGTACCTTTCAAAGCGCTGTGATAGCCAGGGAAATGCTGAACACTGACAGGATTCACGTGTTCGATACGCACTCAGCTTCCCTAGGTGAAAGCCTGTATGTGTTGAGAGCTGGTGAACTGGCTGAAGCGGGACTATCCCCTGCAGAGATCATTGCCCAATTGGAAAGGCACCGAGAGAGAGCCTTTGGGTTTATTATGCTGGATGCACTGGACCACATCGTCCGTGGAGGCCGGCTGTCTAAAACACAGGGGCTGGTCGGGTCCATCTTGCAGATTAAGCCCATCCTTACCTTTACCCGTGAAGGGACCGTTGAGGTCCGAGACAAGGTGCGGACAGTAAAAAAAGCCCTGCAATCATTGATTGACAAGGCTCAAGCAGAGCAAGTAGATTTTGCCAATGCCACAATCGCTGCTGCTCACACCAACGCAGGGGACCTGTTCCCAGAATTTGTGGCAATGGTGCAAGAGCATCTAGAGCCCAAGCGGATCATCGAAGGCCTAGTGGGCCCCACTATAGCCACTCACGCTGGCCCGGGCGGGATCGGCCTCTTCTTTTAGGCTTTGAGCAATAGGGATATTGGCCATGGCCAAATCGTAGTCGGTCAGCCTCTCTGGTTCCACCCAAGCATAGTCTTGATGAACCACGAGGCTGATCTCTCCTGAAACATACTTGGTTAAATAACCAAGGAGCAGGAAGTCCCCATGGTTGTAGTGCATGTTCACAGCCTTGTAAATGCGCTCCACAGCAATCTCCACGCCCAGCTCTTCCCTAACCTCACGTACGAGGCATTCCTCTGGCGATTCACCGTTCTCAAGCTTACCTCCAGGAAATTCCCATTTGCCGGCCAAGGCACCTGTTTTCCGCTGGCACAGGAGAATCTTGCCGTTGTGGCGGATAATTGCTGCCATGACTGGTATAGGCATCTGGTTCCCTCCCAAGAAAAAAGACCGGGCGCGCCGGTCTCGATTCGCAAAATTGGTTGCGGGGGCCGGATTTGAACCGACAACCTTCGGGTTATGAGCCCGACGAGCTACCAGACTGCTCCACCCCGCGTCGCACATCTTATTCTATAACATCTCTCTCCCGTTGTCAAGGGTTTACGGTTTTCTCCTCACAGTCTAGCTGAGCCACTGATCGATGCGTGCGGAGATCATCTGCTTGGGCATTGCGCCAACCAAGCGATCTACCTCTTGCCCGTCCTTGAAGATCACCATGGTGGGAATGCTCATGATGCCGTAGTTCACGGCGCTCCTCTGGTTGTCATCGACGTTCAGCTTGCCAAACTTGACTTTGCCATCGTACTCAGAAGCCAACTGTTCCACGATAGGCCCCACCATCCGGCACGGACCGCACCACGGTGCCCAAAAGTCAACGAACGCTACTCCCTTGTGATCCAAGACCTCTGCTTGGAAGTTGCTATCGGTTAATGTTTCCAGCATCACTTATCCTCCTCTACCGATTTTCATTCTCATTATATACCCCCAGGGGGTATATGTCAACATCTAAACGACCAGTTTTTCGGTACACGATGGTTCGTTGGTACAGGTCAAGATATGCTGGCCTGCTGCCCTTTCCATGCGCATGGCCGCACCGCATACAGGGCACCCATGGGTTACTGCCTCAGGGTAGCTCACCCCACTGCGCCCCAGAGCATGGTCTTGCAGGTGGCGGTAGACTTCCACCAGCAGCATGACATCATCCCTAGCTCGGTGAGAGTTGCTGTACAGTCCGTCGAGGCCGAAGTGGTACATGAGATTACTCAGCCTGTGGCTGCCCCCGCCTCCAGGATAGATGCAGAGCTTGGGAAAGAGGGCTCTACTCAAGGCAAGGGTATCGATACCTCCCCCTGGAAGGGGCGGCTGTTTAGTGCGGCGAAACATCGCGCTTAGAAACCGCTGGTCGAAGGAGAGGTTGTGGGCAACCAGTGTTCCCTCACCAATGAACTCCCGGATGGCAGGGGCTGCACTGGCCTCTTTGGGGCTGTCTGCCAGATCCTCATCTGTGAGGCCAGTGAGCTGTACGATCTCCGCAGGGAGAGGCCGCCCTGGATTGATCAGCGTCCCGTACTCTTCCACCTCGCCAGAGGCCAAGAGCTTGAGCATGAAGATCTCAATAATGCGGTCAGCAAAGGGGTTTAACCCCGTGGTTTCTACGTCCACAAATACCAGGAACTCTATGTTAGGAATAACCATCAGCCCTTCCTAGATTCGTTGTGCCATAACTCTTCTACTCTGGCCCTCTATTCCCTGCCGAGGAAACATCTGACTAAAAAGGGCCCCCCGTGGAGAATGTAAGTCCAGGAGGTAAAGCCATGGGGTTCATCAGGCGAATGCAGCTCATCAAAGACTATCTGAGGCTGTTCCCTAAAGTCCGCCAGGAACTGAGAAGGTGGGTCAAAGCAGCCCAGGCCATTCCCAGCCCCTTAAGGGAACAAGCCTTAGCCAGCATCAACAACAAAGCTTTCCATTGCTTGGGAGGAGCAGTCTATGCCGTCTACCCCGGTGCAATGACAGAAGTAGTCCTGGGCGCGATTGTGGCCCTCCAGACCATCAGCGACTACCTAGACAACCTCTGCGACCGCCTAGACGTCACCGATGAGGCCGCATTCCGTAGGCTCCACAAGAGCTTCCTACAGGCCCTGGAACTTACCGAACCCAGCCAGGACTATTACCAGGATTATCCCTACGGGGAGAGCACCTACCTGCTAGGGTTGGTGCGTGCATGTCAAGAAAACCTCAGCCAACTCCCCTACTACCGCTCGTATCAACGGGCAGCCCTGTACTTAGCCACGCACTATTGTGAGCTGCAGGTTAGGAAACATGTAGGCCGAGATAGGGAAAAGTACCTTCAGGAATGGATCGGCCGTGCCTTTCCCAAGAGTATAAAGTGGCAAGAGTGGGCCGCTGCCGCAGGATCGACTCTAGGTATCTTCTTCTGTTTTGCCCTGGCCAGCCAGGCGCCGGCTGTACGAGAACAGGCGATCCTCGATGCCTACTTCCCCTGGACTCAGGGGCTCCACATCCTCCTGGACTATCTTATCGACCAAGGTGAGGATAAGCTCCATGGCGACCTTAACTTCACATTCTACTACTCTACTAGGGCTGAGCTGTGCCTCGCCTTGCAGCAGTTCGCCCAGGAAAGCAGAATCCGAGCCCGTGCCCTCCCCCACAGCTACTTCCACCACACCGTCATCGACGGCTTAGTGGCTCTCTACGGCTCAGATCCTAAGGCAAAAGCCCAAGGGCAGCGAGACATATTTCACCAGCTCAGCAAAGGCTCAAGTGCCAGGTACTTGCTCCCCGCTTGCCTGGGGTTGCGGCGCATGGGCGTCATTTCGTAGCCCAGTTATGCTTCCCGGAGGGCCAGAGTTTGAAGTAGCCCCTCAAGCTGTCTAGCGGCACTCCCCTTAGGAAGCTGGAGCAAGAGTGTCTGGGCCCTCTCTAGCCATTCCAGGGCCATTTCCCACGCTTCATCTAGAATTCCGCCTTCCGTCAAAATGGCCTGCACTTGTCCGTAGCTCAGGTGTACCCAGCTGTGATCAAGCAGCCCCCTGCTTACGGCCAAGATGATCGGGAGCGTCCAGGCTTGGAGCGCGAAATCTTTGCCCACCGATTTACCAAGCCGCTCAGGGCTTCCCCGGTAGTCCAGGACATCATCGGTGAGTTGGAAAGCCATTCCCACCGCTTCTCCGAACTGCCGCAAGACAGTGCGATGGTTAAGGCCCTGGCGTGCCAAAACCGCGCCTGACTCGCAGCACGCGCCCAAGAAGCTCGCTGTTTTCCGGCGGATGTACCGCCAGTACTCGGTAAGGCTCCGCCCCGGCTGCAGGAGCTCGTTTATCTCGCCAAGGCTCATTTCACCAATGGCCCGGCTCATGACGGCAATAACGCCCGCATCTGCCCTGGCAAACAAATTGAAGGCAGAAGCGAAGAGGTAATCTCCCAATAGAACCGCTTCCTTAACCCCGAAAGCCCGGTGGGCACTGACCCGCCCTCGGCGCCTTTCCCCTTCATCCACAATGTCGTCGTGGATCAGAGAGGCTAGATGGACCAGTTCTACGCCGGCAGCAACATCTAGGACAACAGGCAGGGAGGCACTCTCCCAAAGGCTGCTCGTGAGGAAGACCAGGTAAGCCCGGAGCATTTTCCCCTGGCTGGAAAGAACGTGATCAAGAAGAGACTGCGCGGGGCCCTGGTGTTGCCCGATCTCCCGGATGTGCCTTCCCACCAGTTCCACCACGGCTGCCCAATCAAGGCAGGAAAAGGTTATCGTGGACACAAAAACTCTCCTTCCTTAGCCGACACTGTGGTTGGAGTTAGTATCGGCTATGGCTGGAGAGTCTATCCAGCAGTGATTCAGCTGTGCTTACTTGCCCTCATCATATATACGCTTTTCCCCTTCGAGGCTCCTTACCCAGGCAGCGTCCTGAGTTACCTCCAAAACGCCCCGGTAGTTGCCTTCCCGGTCCCGCACTGCGAAGTACTGGATCAATATGAACTTACCCTGAGACTGGATCCAGAAGTCAGCCCGGTCCCGTTTGCCGCTCCTGAAGTCGCTCACAATCTGCTCCACAACATGGACACTTGTGGGCGGATGGCAGTTGTGTACTTTCCGCCCGATCACCGCGGGCGTGCGCTCAAAAATCCGCTCCTTACCCAGGGAAAAGTACTTAACTTCGTCCTTCTCATCCACATATGTGACGTCCAAAGGTAGATGGGTCAGGACGAGGTTGATCTGCTCTGGAGTTAAGGCGCCCACATCCAGGTTTACCAGGCCCTGGTGGGGCCCAGCTTCATCCTGAGCGGTGGCAGGTGCCTTATAGGTTGCCATCTCCGGATCCTTCAGCTGCTTCGCGACTTCATCCCACTCGTCCGCAGTCAAGGTTTCCATGCACATGGGCAACAAGATGTTCTCTTCTTTATAGATCATCTCGCTGATCTGGTTTAGGGTAGGAATTACCTTGTCCGCAATGGCCCTGTTCAGGCTGGGGTTAGCGATCTTTTCTGAACCAATGATCAGCTGGCTGATTTCCCTCAAATCTGCCCGGAGCACATCGTGGATGCCCCACATTACGGAAGGCGGGCCTGTAATGCCGTTCTTCTCCAGATAGGGAAACAGTACATTTTCCTTTCTGGCATAGTGGGCGTCAACGATCCCAAGCTCCGTATGCTTCTTGCGCCACTCCCCGAGCTCAGCAGTGATATCAGTACCGGCAGGAAGTTCGCTGATTCGCGTGACGATCTCCTTGATCCCCTCCACTAGGCCGCCAATCAGCTGATTCTCATCCTTGAACCATGCCACCGGGTGGGCCTCAACCGGCTCGGCTACATCGCCTGCAGCCATCTGCTTATCTAGGGACTCCCGGAAGACCCGCACGTGCACATCACAAAGCTGCTGCACCTCTTCAATGGGTAAACCTTCGTCAATCAGGGCTTGCTCGATCGCGGAGATCTCCGTGGCTCCCACCTGATCCAAGAGCTCTGCAAAACGCCGCTTAATATCATCAGGGTCCGCTCCCCTGTGGATATCTCTAATAATCCCTTTTAACACCTCTTGGCGGTGTTTGCGGTTGTCAATTAACTCACTCATTACTGTTGCCTCCTTACCAGTTCCGTAGTCCTCGCATCTAATAGCTTGCGCCTAAACCATAAGAACAATCCTTAGTTGGTCGCTTAGTATTTATTTCTCCAATTATCCCCAGAGTCCTTTCGCCCAGGTGTAAGTTTTTTGTTTCGGGGCAAAATATTGGTGCAACCTAGTTGTAAAGGAGGCTCCGAATGTATCACAATCAGTACAACCCTCAAGGCACATACCAACAGCACTCTTTCTCCCAGCCCCCGCAAGTCCTATCAACCAAAGACACACTGTACATCAGTGATGCCTTAAGCTGGGAGCTCCTGGCCTCGAAAAAGGCCCACAACATGGCTGATGAGTGCCAAGATCCCCAGATCAAGCAGAAGCTTCAGGAAATGAGCCAGCTTCACCAGCGGCACTACCAGGTACTGCTCAACCACCTCCAACCACAACAGCAGTACCAAGGATACCAATAATGCTAGGAGGCTGAGTATGCAGTTTCGACAGCAAGGAACCTCTGGCGGTTTTCCAAGCTACCCAGGAGCGCAGGCCCCAACCATCAAGAATCCGCAGCCCAGTGCCATGCAGCAGCCTAAGACGCCCGCTTTAAACGATAGGGATCGCCTCAACGACATGCTCCTAACAGAGAAGTATCTTACTGATGGGCTGAATGTCTTTGCCAGAGAGGCAAGTCACCAGGCGCTGCACCGGGACGTGATGCAGATTCTCAACCAGACCCATCATGCAGCTCGAGAGCTCTTTAACCTGATGTTCGAGAAAGGCTGGTATTCGACGCAAGCTGAACAGCCCAGCCACATCGCACAACAGCAGCAGAAGTTTGCCGGCTACCAAAGCCAATTCGCTGGCCAACCCACGTTCCGGCCCTAGACTAGCAAGAAGCTGCCGCTCAAGGCAGCTTTTAAGTTTGTGCACGGCCAGGGTGCCGCAAGGCGCTAAGAGTGGGGCCAGCCCTTCCCCGGGATTGCGCACGGTAGTATTCTCTCCAGAGAGCGCTTTGGCATGAACTTCGTCCACAAAAGGACGAAACGCGGTAAGAACCCCGAAAGCGGGGTCCACCGCGTAGTAATCTGCAACATCACACATGTGATATGAAGGGGAAGGGTGAATGGGGGTGAGCCATATCTCTCCCACGCCCACTTCCGCTATGACGGCCATGCCACAGCCCCCTCCCCTTTAGAACCTAGTTGGATCTCACAAAAGCCAGGGCATGCTCTGCAACGGCCTCAGGAGTAAGCCCGAGGCGAGCCGCAACCTGTTCTCCAGGCCCGCTCATGCCGAAGCGGTCAATACCGTAGACTGCAATCTTAGCCCCGGGCTTGAGGCTGTACCAACCCCGCGTAACGCCAGCTTCGACCACCATAATAGCGGTTCCATCAGGGAGAACACTGCTGCGGTATTCCGCATCCTGAGCGTAGAAGGTTTCAGCGCATGGGATGGACACAACCCTGACCCCCACGCCTTGCTCTTCCAAGAGGCGAGCTGCTTCCACAGCCAGGGACACTTCACTCCCTGTGGCTGCCAAGACTAGCTGGAGCTTACCCTTAGCCTCAGAGAGGACATATCCGCCCTTACGGAAATCCCATCCGGCAGTCTTCTCCATCACAGGCAGGCCTTGCCTGGTGAGGACAAGACATGATGGGCCGTCGTTACGCTTGAGCGCTTCTACCCATGCCCATGCAGTCTCCTCTGCATCGGCTGGACGGTAAACCCGGAGGTTAGGAATGAGGCGCAGAGACTCCGTATGCTCGATCGGTTGGTGTGTGGGCCCATCTTCCCCCACATAAATGGAGTCATGGGTGAGCACATACACCACGGGGAGCTTCATTAGAGAAGAGAGACGGATTGCCGGCCGCATGTAGTCGCTGAAAACCAGGAAGGTAGCACCGAATACGCGGAATCCGCCGTACAGCTGGATGCCGTTTACAATTGCACCCATCGCATGTTCCCGCACCCCGAAGTTGAAGTTCCGTCCGCTGAAGTCACCTGGCCTGACATTTCCCATCCCCTCAAGGTAGGTGTTGTTGGACGGGGCCAAGTCCGCGGATCCACCAATGAGGTTGGGCATCTTCGCGGCCAGGGCGTTGAGCACTTTCCCGCTTGCAGCACGAGTGGCCAGCTTCTGGCCGGGAGAGAACATTGTCAAGACCTCATCTATATCCTCAGGCAGCTCCCCTGCCATCCAGCTGTTCCACTGCTTGGCTAAATCGGGGTACTCTTCTGCCCACTGGGCAAAGAGCTTGCTCCACTCTGCTTCCTGGGCCTCGCCTTGCTTTTGCATGTGCTCCCTGAGGCCCTGGAGTTCGTCGGGGATAAAGAACTTCTCATCCTCAGGTAGGCCGAGGTTCCGCTTCAGGCCCTTGATCTCTTCCTCTCCCAGGGGTGACCCATGGCTTGAGGCGCTGCCCACCTTTGTGGGTGCTCCCTTCGCGATACTGGTCTTGGCAACGATCAAGCTGGGCTGATCAGTGACCTTCTTAGCCTGAGCGATGGCATCCTTAATCTGGGTAATGTCATGGCCATCGATCTCCTGGACATGCCAGCCGTAGGCAATGTAGCGATCCTTGACCGACTCGGTGAAGGTGATGTCTGTAGAGCCTTCAATAGTAATCTGGTTTGAGTCATAGATTACGATCAGTTTCCCGAGCTTCAGATGGCCAGCGAGGGACGACGCTTCTCCGCTGATGCCTTCCATGAAGCAGCCATCGCCTGCTAAGGCATAGGTGTAGTTGTCAACGATCTCGTATCCCGGGCGGTTAAAGCGCGCGGCAGCCATGCGCTCAGCAATAGCCATGCCCACAGCATTGGCGATCCCCTGCCCCAAGGGGCCCGTGGTGGTTTCTACCCCATCGGTATCGCCGTACTCTGGGTGTCCTGGGGTCCTGGAATCAACCTGGCGGAACGAACGGAGATCATCCATGGTTACATCATATCCGCTCAAGTGTAGGAGCGAATACAGGAGCATGGAACCGTGTCCTCCTGAGAGGATAAAGCGGTCCCTCTGGGGCCACTTTGAGTTAGCGGGATTGTGCTTCAGGGCATCGAAAAAGAGCACGCTGCCAATTTCCGCACAGCCCAAGGGCATCCCCGGATGGCCCGAATTAGCCTTTTCCACCCCATCGGCAGAAAGGCCTCGGATAACGTGGGCGATTCTCTGCAGGTCGTAATTGCTCATGAACGTAGGCTGCCGTCTGTCAGTGGCAATTGCCGGCAGCCTCTCCACCTCCTTTTCCGATCACTCAGTCACGGTAGACCTTTACTAATTGGCCGTTGGCAAGAGAAGCTGCGTTGGCTTCGTCCGTATCGATATGCATGTCGAGGACGAAGTCATTGCGCACGCGGATCAGCACGTTCCTGAAGACCACTGCCCGCTCGCCATCTACCACAACCGAAACGATGTCTTTATCCTTAACGCCGAAACGTTCTGCGGTTGCCTCATCCATATGAATATGCCTCTGGGCGATGATGACCCCTTCTTCCAGGGTGATGCTGCCCTTGGGCCCGATGATCTTGATGCCGGGGGAACCTGCAAGCGAGCCTGAATCCCGCACAGGTGCGTTAACACCCAATGTGAAAGCATCAGTCCGGGAGACTTCCACCTGCGTCTGGCCGCGGACGGGGCCTAGGATGCGAACGTTACCTATTGAGCGCTTTGGCCCTTCCAGGGTTACAGTCTCTTCAGCTGCATACTGCCCTGTTTGGGACAGTGCCTTCTTTACGGTTAACTCGTAACCATCACCAAACAAGAGCGCGAGATGTTCCTTAGAAAGATGCACATGACGATTGGAAACCCCCACTGGGACTTCCCCGAGAAACTCCTTCAGCAATTGCTCCACTCCTTTGTAAGTACAATCAATCTTACTACTTTGACAAATACCATCAAACTCCTGCCGGACCACCGCAGGCGCACACCGGCTCTTGTATAGGTTGTCCAGATGGAGAATTTTCGTCTAAAGTGCAATAGCAAATGCAACGGCTAGCCAGAAACCCGTTCTATAAAGCATTTCACAGTTGCGTCCAGCTTCGATAGTTCCTCCTGGAAGAGCTCCAACGGTGTGCGGTAACCCAAGATCTTCCGAGGTAGGTTATTCACCAAGGTCTCAGCTCTTCGGATGTGGTCTGCGCTAAAGGACTTGATGGGCTTCCCCTTCGGAATGAAGCGCCTTGTCAGGCCGTTGTGTCTCTCGTTTGTCCCGCGCGCCCAGGCTGAATAGGGATGGCTGAAGTAGATCTCAAGGCTACTGCGGTCTAGGGAGCTGAACTCAGTACCGTTGTCGGCTGTTATAGTCTTGAACACTTGGCGGAAGAGGGAACCCAAGGGTTTGGTTAGGCCTTTGACAGCCTTGTCCACTTCTTCGGCGCAGCAGGAACGCAGTGGGAGAAGTAGGTGTAGCCTTGTTTTCCGCTCGGTGAGCGTTAGCAAAGCCATGTCGCCTGATTTTTTGCCTTGTACCGTGTCGATCTCCCAGTGCCCGAATTCAGTTCTGTCTTCAGCGGACGGCGGTCTTTCATCGATGCTCCGGCCCCTTGTCCGCTTTGCTGGTGGCCGTGATCTCTTGGGCTTACGCCTCGTTTTCAGCGGCAGATCAATGTTTCGGATCTTGAGTAGGTTGCGGTCAATGTAACTGTAGAGAGTCTTGGCGCACACCATCTCTTCTCTTTTGAACAAGCGATGCAGTTGTGCATAGCCCACAACTACATCAGGTGACCAGCTTTCATCGCGCATTTTATTCTCTGCCCAGTTGAGGAACTTCGTTACCTGTCCGATACGAAGCTGCCGCTTACAGTTGGCCCTGTTCTTTTCGTAGACTGCTTGGCCGGTCTCCGGGTAGTAGCGTTGATGTGCCACTAAATTCGTATCCAGCTGTGTTGTTGTTCCTCGCTTGATTTCCCTGGCTATGGTGCTTGGGTGCCTTCCCAGTTCTCGGGCGATGGCCCTGAATGTTAGACCTTGGTCTAGGAGGGCACTGATTTTACCTCGCTCGAACGCAGAGAGATGTTTAAACTTGCGGCGAGATGTGGTATTCTTATGTTCAGGAACCATAGCCGAAACCTCCGTATCGTGTTAGTGTGGATACCAACATCATACAGGGTTTCTGGCTGTGGTTCCATTCATTTCTTCGTGTTGCATTTCATTCTACAATGAGCCATGGAGAATTTTCGTTGCGGAAGAGTTGACCAGGCTGAGAGGTTGTGGTAAGATATGAATTGTCGCAGGGGAGTAGCTCAATTGGTAGAGCACCGGTCTCCAAAACCGGGTGTTGCGGGTTCGATTCCTGTCTCCCCTGCCATTATATTACTGGCATCCAAGTCTCCAGGCCTGAAAACCTGGAGATTTTGTTATTTACTCAGCATTATCTTCACAGCAGTTCCCCTGCGGCGTTGTAGAATGGGCTGCAGTACCGTGCCTTCCCCTGGACTCCGTCGCGTGCTCCCTCTCGCAGTTCCAACACAAGCAGGTGATCCCTTTCGAAACCAGGCCACAAGATAAGGCCGTACTGGGAAGCCCGTCCAAAGCCAAAGCGGCCATAGAACCTCGGATTTCCTAGAAGCACAATTGCCCGTACCCACGATCCCGTGCCCTGGCAATCCCTTCTTCCCTTTGAGCACTGCCTCCACCCCAGGAAAGTCCTGTGGATTCTACAGGTGAATGGTACATGCCACGCTGCAACTCCTCCCTCATCCCGTGTGTCTTTTGAGTCCTCCGATAATTCCCCCTACCATTCCCAAGAAGCTCAGGAAAAGCAGTGCCCGCAGCCACAACCACGGCCCTTCTCCTATGCCACCGGTGAGCCAAGTAAGAGCCAGGCAGAATCCTGCAGCGGTGAGCACACCATTAAGCCAAGCCCTACAGCGGCATCTTCTGCCGGCGAAGTATCCCCCGAGGGCAACAGAGAGCAGGGCTAGAGTTCTAAGCACAGCTGCGCTGGGCTCCCGCTCCGCTAGCATCCCCCACGCGGTAAGCAGTGCAGCCCAGACCACGAGGGAAACACCTGCCCCAAACCAGCCGTATAGCAGTGCCCTAGGATCAACTGGCCAACCGCCATTGCTTCCCTTTCCCGCTCGCACTTCCTTCACCCCCTAGAACACCATATGTAGGGGGCACAAAAATATGCAGCCCACAGGGGCTGCATATTCAAGTGCATGACTATCCTAGTCTTCCTTCTTACTCTCCGCGATAATGTGTTCTGCGATCTGCGCAGGCACTTCTTCGTAATGGCTGAACTCCATGGTGAAAGAGCCTCTGCCTTGGGTCATAGACCTCAGATCGATCGCGTAGCGGAACATCTCGGCCATCGGGGCTTGGGCCTTAATCACCTGCATCTGGCCAGCAGGTTCCATTCCCATGATGCGGCCGCGCTTTTTGTTCATGTCACCCATAACATCGCCCATGAAGGCCTCGGGCACCCTTACTTCCACATTCATAATGGGTTCGAGAAGAATGGGGTTAGCTTCCATAAAGCCCTTCTTAAAGGCTAAGTGGGTAGCAATCTTAAACGCCATTTCGGAAGAGTCTACCGCGTGGTAGGAGCCGTCCAACAGGGTCACTTTGATCTTCTCTACTGGGTAACCCGCCAACACGCCTTCATCGATGATCTCCAACAGGCCTTTTTCCACCGCGGGGATGTACTGCCGGGGAACGGCACCGCCGAAGATGGCATCAACGAAGCGCAGACGCTCTTCTTGATCGGGATCTGCAGGTGCCAGTTCAAGCCACACGTGACCGTACTGGCCCCGTCCACCACTTTGCTTCTTGTGTTTACCTTCCACCTTAGCCTTGCCGCGAATTGCCTCCCGGTAGGGCACTATGGGGTTGGTAAGCTCAACATCTGCCCCAAACTTGCTCTTCAGCCTGCTGCACATCACTTCCAAGTGCAAGTCGCCCATACCGCTGATGAGTGTCTGCCCAGTCTCACTGCTCTTTTCCACTTTGAAGGTTGGGTCTTCTTCCGCCAACCGGGTGAGGCCAGAACTGATCTTATCTTCATCTCCCTTGGCCTTAGGAGCAGCGGCCATGGTCATGGAAGGAGCGGGGAAGTCGATGGGTTTCAGCTGGACAGGCCTGTCTTTGGTAGCCAGGGTATCGTTAGTGTTGGTGTCTTGCAGCTTCGCGACGGCGCCAATATCGCCAGGGCCGATCTGAGTCACAGCGATCTGTTCCTTGCCCTTGATCACAAACAGCTGGCCAATGCGCTCGTCCTTGCCGCTGCGGGTGTTGAACACTGTGGAGTCGGACTTGATGGTACCGGAGAATACTCTAAAGAGGGTGAGCTTACCCACGTAGGGGTCAGCCATCGTCTTAAACACCTGTGCACAGAGGGCCGCATCATCGGTGTTGACAGTAATCGCTTCGCCCTTCAGTGTCCCCTCTGCCTTCCGCTCCACTGGAGAAGGTGCACAGCTCACAATATGGTCGAGGAGCAGGTTAATGCCTGCGCCCTGCGCTGCAGAACCGCAGAACACTGGGACTACGTCACCAGACTTGGTCCCCAACCGAAGAGCCTCGCCGATCTCCTCATCGGTAAGAGGTTCCCCTTCAAGGTATTTCATCATGAGCTCATCATCAGCCACAGAGACAGCTTCCATAAGGGCATCCCGGGCAGCATCTACTGCATCTTGGAGGTCGCCAGGAATAGCCATTTCCTTGCCGTCTTTACCAAAGGCTTTGCCCTTCACCAGGTCAATAATGCCGGAGAAGTCCTGAGCATTGCCCATGGGAAGCTGGACAGGCACAACCTTGGGCCCGAAGAACTCCCGCAGTTGGTCCACGACCTTGTCGAAGTCCGCGTTTTCCCGATCCATCTTGTTGATGAAAATCATCCGGGGAAGCTCGGCTGCATCAGCGTACTCCCATGCCTTTTCCGTACCTACTTCGACACCAGAAGAAGCGCAGACCACAATCAAAGCAGAGTCAGCGACTCGCCCAGCTGCGATAACCTCGCCCACAAAGTCGAAGTACCCTGGTGTGTCCAGGACGTTAATCTTATGGTTATTCCACTCTATTGGAGCAATAGCCGTATTAATCGTGATCTGGCGGCGAACCTCTTCTGGATCATAGTCCAAAATCGAAGTCCCGTCATCCACTCGTCCCAACCGAGAGGTGGCTTTCACCGTAAACAGCATTGCTTCTGCCAAAGAGGTCTTACCAGCACCTCCGTGGGACATCAAAGCAACATTTCGCAAAAACTGTGCACCATAGTTCTTCACTAATTTTCCTCCTCTTGTTCTATACAGTAAGTATTTATGGCCTCCTGCTTCATTGTAACAAGTAGGTTAGAAAAGAGACACCTTACCAAAGATTCCACGCATAAACGCATCTCTCCTGCCGAGCAACACAGGAAAGATGGAATAACCTAATACCACCAGCCCCAGTGGGGCATAAAGCGAACCTGCTGCCTCGCTTGGTCTACATCGACCCTGTAACCCACCAGGTTGAATACTTCCACCGGAACATAAAGGGAATCATCGGCGCTAAATGGAGCTCCGGGTAGGGGGAAAGTGAGGCCATCTCGCACCGCGCCTGCGTCCCCAAGGGCAGTTCTCACGAAGCCGTTGTTCCCGATAATGTACAAGGGGTCGGTACCAAAGAGAGACAATCCGAGGCTTGTCGCTGCCCTGCCCACCTCTGTGAACATCAACCCGTCTTGCCATACCAGCTCAAACTCATCCGTAATATTCTCTTCGCCCCGGAACACCTGCCAGCGCCCGTCGCTAGGGGCAAGGAGGAAATAGTTGTAGCTGCTGTCCCGCACAAGAAAACTGTCCTGCAGGGGGTAAACCTGTTCGCCCCAAACGTCTGGGACGTTCCACAGTTCCTGTACGCCGCCTGCCTGGACCTGTAACATAGAAGCTCCCCGGGAACGAGCGAAACTGAGGACGCCTGCCCCTGGTATATAGGTCAGAAACTCACCTAGTAAAGGGGCATGAAAGTGCCTTGTGCTAGACACTTGGCCGTTCTGCCAGCGCCAGCCGTACAGCATTTTCTGGCTGGTCACCACTACCCATTCCGGCATGGGACCATCTTCCACCACGAAGAAGCTCTCAATGGTCCCCCAAGGGTAGTTCTCCCACAGTATCTCAAGCTGCTGATCAGTCCATTTGAGGATACCAATATGCCCCTGAGCTCTGGTGAAGATAATCTCGTCCACTCCGTCTTGATCAATATCTGCTGCGCGGAAGTGCCTTACGCCAGAGGCACGCCAGAAGCTGTAAAGCTCTCCCTCCCACGAAAGGAAGACTTCCGCTTCCCCCAAACGGTTAAGAGCCAGTACATCGCCCCACCCGTCATTGTTTATGTCGTGGACTGCTAGGTAGCTTATGGGTTCCCACAGATAGCGGGCGCGTCCCACTCTCAGCCACTTGCCGTCCCGGTGCTCATATATATAGAATGCCCCAGCATTGTCTGTGCCTACCAGTAGTTCGGGACGAAAATCCCCCGTAAGATCGCCCGCGGCCAAGGCGGTCACTGTGCCGGGCAAGTCGCCGATGATTTGCCGCCCTTCCCCGTCGGCTACGATATGCACCCCGCTATGGCGCCCCAACACAACTTGGGGTTCCTGGGTATCATAAAGATCTGCCACCAAGAGCACCGTGCCATCGAGTTCGGGCCGATCAACCCTGTAGTAACTTGCTCCATGAGCCCAGCTGCTGCCCATAGAGACGACGATAAGCAGGAGTGCAATACAGGTCTTGAGCACCGCCCCAATCCCCTCTCAAAGTGTTTCCCGGACTATAAGATATTTGCCGCGGATGCACCGCATTCCTTCAAATAAAAAAACCCACAGTATTCACTGTAGGCCTCTAAGTAAAATGGTCGGGGCGACCTGATTTGAACAGGCGACCTCTACCACCCCAAGGTAGCGCGCTAGCCAAACTGCGCCACGCCCCGACTGCAATATCAAGGATACCATGAAACTGGGAAAAAGGCAAGCTCTTTTGTGCTGTTATTTTGCTTCATGCAGGCAAAATCTACGGTGACAAGAAGAAACCGCATCCTTCAGTCGCTTGCGGGGAACGAGGCAAGATACCTTGATCTCCGATGTCGTCACCAGTTCAACGGGCACGCCTTCCTCGGCCAAAACATCAAACATTGCTGCAGCGACGCCTGGGTTGGTCATCATGCCCGCGCCCACGATGGACACTTTGGCGACATCTTCATTGGCAGAGATCTCCCACTGGCCTGCCCCGGGAAGGTGATGAATTGCCTCCAGGGCAGACTGTAAGTCGCTGCGCTGTACGGTAAAGGAGAGGTTGGTTGTGGCCGCCCTCCCGCTGGCCTTCACGATCATATCCACATTGATGCCTTCTTCAGCCAAGCTGGCAAACACCAGCTGGAGTGTGTTTACCTCTTGCGGCACACCGATGATGGTGATTTGAGCACAGTTGTCATCAGAGGCTACGCCCGTGACTGATACAGCCTTCTCCACATCTTCCACCTCTCTCACAATCGTACCAGGGCAATCCTGGAAGCTGGACCGCACGTGGAGGGGCACTCCATAGATGGCCGCGACCTCCACAGCCCGGGGCTGCAAAATCAGGGCACCTAAGGAGGCCAGCTCTAGCATTTCATCGTAGCCTACCTCAGGAAGCAGCCTAGCGTCGGGCACCATGCGCGGATCCGCACTGTACACTCCTGCTACATCAGTGTATATCTCACAAATATCTGCTTGGAGGGCCGCGGCCACTGCGACTGCTGTGGTATCAGAGCCTCCCCGTCCTAAGGTGGTAATGTTGTTGTCAGCGGTTACGCCCTGAAATCCCGCGACAATAACGATGGCGCCCCGCTTCAGCTCCGTGGTAATCCGTTCCCCATTGACCTTGCGGATCTTAGCTTTGGTGTGGTGCTCATCGGTCATGATGCCCCCCTGGGCACCAGTTAAGCTGATCACTTTGTATCCCAAAGCATCGATGGCCATTGCCAAGAGCGCGATTGAGATCTGCTCACCTGTTGCAAGGAGCATGTCCAACTCTCGCTTAGGCGGCCGGGGTGAAATCGCCCTGGCCATCTCGAGGAGTTGGTCGGTGGTATCTCCTTGAGCAGAGACCACCACTACCACTTGATTTCCTGCATCAACTGCCCTGCACACCCGTGCCGCCACCTTCTGAATGCGCTCTGGGCCAGCCACAGATGTACCGCCGTACTTTTGTACAATAATTCCCATGACCAGCTAGCTCCTCTGCATCTACCTATCCTTTAACATACCATATTCTGACTGCCCCCACAACAAGAAGAATGGAACAGGCTAGCTGTTCCATTCTTACAGGATTATGCAGATTAAGCCGCCGCTGCCTTCATTGATGATTTTGCTTAGGGTCTCCTGAAGCTTTTCTTGGGCGTTCTCAGGCATGCGATGGAGCTTGCTGTTGATCCCATCCCTGACTAAATCTTGGAGAGAACGGCCGAGAAAATCCCGGCTCCAAAGAGCATTGGGATCCTGCTGGAACTCTTCTGTCAGGGACTTTACCAACTCTTCTCCTTGCTTTTCTGTGCCAACGAAGGGTGTTACTTCCGTCTGGATGTTGGCCTGCACCATGTGGATGGAGGGAGCACTGGCCGTGAGCCGCACGCCGAAGTTGCGGCCCTGCTTAATCAGTTCAGGCTGCTCAAAAGTGATATCTTCCAGGCTGGGGATGACGATGCCGTAGCCATGTTCCCTCACATGCTGAAGGGCGGAGGCCAGTTTATCGTACTCCTTCTTGGCCACGGACAAATCCTGCATCAGGCGCATCAAATGGTGATCGCCGGTAATCTCAAATCCGGTCATATCCGAAAGCACTTGGAAGAACAACTCATTTTCAGTGGCGAGGTTCACCAAGACCTTGCCTGTACCCAGGTCAATGTGGGATAAGGTGATGCTGTCTACATGCTCACAGCGGGCGAGGGACCTAACGGCAATAGCATCGATATCCCGGAGCGTGCGGATTTGGGCAACCACTTCGTAGACCGCTTCTTCGAAAAGCTTCCGCAGCCAGTGGTTTGCAGGTAGTTCATCCACCCACTTCGGGAGCCGTACGCTAAACTCTCGGATAGGAAACTCAAACAAGACTTCGTGGAACAGGTCAATGAGATCTGCCCTGGTCATGCGCAAACAGTCGATGGGGACCACCGTTACCCCGTATCTCTCCGTGAGGGCCTCCGCGAGCTCAACAGTTTCCTTTCGCTCTGGGTGCACGGAGTTGAGTGCCACCACAAAGGGCTTTCCCAGCTCCCGCAGTTCCTGGATGATGCGCTCTTCTGGAGCTTCATAATCTGCCCTGGGAATATCTGTGATGGACCCATCGGACGTGAGGACCAGGCCAATGGTGCTGTGCTCAGAGATCACTCTGGTTGTGCCTAGTTCCGCAGCCTCTTGGAAAGGAATTGGCTGCTCAAACCAAGGGGTGCGAACCATTCTGGGGCCGCTCTCATCTTCGTAGCCTTTGGCACTCGCCACGGTGTAGCCCACACAGTCTACCAGCCGCACCCTGGCCTTCACATTGTCTTGGAAGGCAATTTCCACAGGCTCATCAGGGACGAACTTCGGCTCCGTTGTGGTGATGGTCTTCCCTGCACCGCTCTGGGGCAGTTCATCCTTGGTCCGTTCCTTCACATACGGGTCAGTGATGTTGGGCATGACCATCAGATCCATGAACCGCTTTATGAACGTTGATTTTCCTGTACGCACGGGCCCTACCACACCCACATAGATGCTCCCGCCAGTGCGTTCAGCAATATCGGAGAATACACTGAATCTTTCCATCAAGGCTTCCCTCCTCAATTCGGGCCTCTTCCCGCTGATTCGATGCCCGTGCATACACCTGTTGGACACTATAACTATATTAGAAGCCTGATGGAAATATAACACATCCGCAAAAAAGAATCCCAGCAGTGCAGTGACTGCTGGGAAGGTTCTAGCGGCTCTTCTGGCCGAAGCGGTGCTCGGTGCCTGTAAGCAAGCGTCCGATGTTAGACCGGTGCCGCACCACCGTAACAACGCTGATCAGTGTTCCCAAAGCTAAAGCCTGCCACGGAAACTTAAACAGCATCAGCCAAATGGGCAGGGTAGCTGCGGCGATGATCGACCCTAAGGAAACGTAACGGGTAGTAACCACCACTGCCAAGAAGACGCAAAACAGCGCCAGGGCGATGTAAGGAGCCACGCCTAAAAATACGCCAGCGGTGGTGGCAACGCCCTTGCCACCTTGAAAGCGGAGAAAAATGGACCAGTTGTGGCCTGCAATCGCGCAGGCGCCGCATGCCAGCCACACCATGGGATCGTCTGAGACCGCCCGGGCGAGGAACACTGCCAGAGCACCCTTACCTGCATCAAGAATGAGAGTCAGCACGCCTGGCACATAACCCACGGTACGCATCACGTTAGTCATTCCGATATTGCCGCTGCCGTGCCGGCGAATATCAATTCTTGCCCATATATGGCCCACAATCAGTCCAAAGGGAATGGACCCCAGAAGGTAGGCCGCGAGTAGAATCACCGCAAGCATCGCTACCCTCGCTCCTTTACCGCAAGAATGATAGGAGTCCCTACAAAACCATATTCCTGGCGCAGCCGATTCTCCAAGTACCGTTCGTAGGAAAAATGCATCAGATCCCGCCGGTTAACGTAAAGCGCGAAGACCGGTGGGTTAACCTGGACTTGAGTGGCATAGAAAATCTTCAGCTGCACCCCTTTGTCGCTAGGTACCTGCGCAATGGACACTGCATCTTGAATAATCTCATTGAGCCGGCCTGTGGGAATGCGGATTCCCCGGGCTTCGTTAACCTGGATGATCATATCCAAGAGCACAGGAATGCGTTGGCCTATGAGGGCAGAGATGAACACAATCGGGGCATAGCTGGCAAACAGCAGCCCTTTCCTGATCTCCTCCTCAAAGTCCCGCATGGTGTTGCTGTCTTTCTTCACCAGATCCCACTTATTCACGGCGATAATCAAGCCCTTACCGCTCTCATGGGCGTAACCAATGATCTTCTTATCCTGTTCAGTGAGCCCCTCTGTTGCATCGATCAGGGCAACGGTGACATTGCTTCGGTCCACTGCCCGAAGCGTCCTGATAACACTATAGTATTCAAGGCTCTCTTCAACCTTGCTCCGGCGCCGCAAGCCCGCTGTGTCAATCAGGACCATGCTTTGCCCCTCATAGGTGAACTGGCTGTCAATGGCGTCCCGGGTCGTGCCTGCGATGTTGGTCACGATGGACCGCTCATCTCCTAAGATCTTGTTCACCAATGAGGATTTGCCCACATTCGGCCGGCCCACAATAGCTACACGGAGGGTGTCCTCATCAGGCTCTGGGGTATCTGCAGGGAAATGCTTGCAGACTTCATCAAGGAGGTCACCCACATTGCGCCCGTGCTCCGCAGAAACAAAGATAGGATCCCCAAGCCCCAGGGTGTAGAACTCCCCTACCATCTCCCAAATCTGCTCTTGATCTTCCACCTTGTTCACGCACAGTACCACAGGCTTGCCGCTCCGCCGAAGGTGATCCGCGACTTCTTCATCAAGGGCAGTAACCCCAGCCCGTCCGTCCACTACGAAAATGATCACATCTGCTTGCTCCAAGGCGATCATTGCCTGGCGCCGGACCTGCTTTGTGATCTCGTCGGTTTCGTAATCAATCCCGCCTGTATCAATCAGGGTAAAGTGCTTGCTCAGCCACTCCGCATCGCTGTAAATGCGATCGCGGGTTACGCCGGGCCTGCCTTCCACAATCGCGATGCGGCTGCCGCTGATGCGGTTAAAGAGCGTACTCTTGCCCACATTTGGCCGGCCCACTATCGCTACGATCGGTTTGCTCATCCTACTACCTCAACTTCCCAAGTTCTCTAACTCGATTCGATTCAATTCGCTATAGATAGCCCGTTTCCCTTCTCACCGGGGCTCGCCGTCCCCTTGAATTTGAGCGAGCTCCCCCTTGGCCGCCTGCACAATTCGGAGCAGCTGTGGAAAGGCCAGTTGTGCCCCTAAGATCGCCAGCGGCCGGCCCAAAGCGACCAAGCCAAGGCGCCTAGATAGATACCCGCCCACTCGCATGACTAGGTTAACCGCGGGCATAGTATCCACGAAGAAGAGTTCTTGGCTATCTCCACCACTGAGGGAAAACCCGCTCTTAATGGCCTGAGCAATTCCGTCCCTCTCCTTTCCCCTGCCGCAGATGTAGATGGCATTGCCTGCTTGGTCCTTTCCCACGAAGAACAGCTGGCCCCGCTGGTCCGTCTGGATCCTGTCGAACCACGGCAGTTGAAGCAACTCCTTTCGGGTTGGGATACGCTCCGCGGGGAGAAGGCCGGTGTGAAGGGCTGCGGCAACGGGAGAAGAATGGGTTCCGCCGTAGCAGTAATAGATGACCAGCACGGTCGCTCCTTCCTCAGTCAATGACGCACGATAACCACACATTCATTATCCAAGTCGTGAATAGCCGCGGTTAGGACCCGGGCCAGCAATCTAGAGGTACGCTCCAACTCCTCTGCGTTTTCCGCATAGAACACGGGGGTACCCTCGCTCACCTTGTTCCGATTCGTAGTAACTACCGCCAAGATCTCTTTCTTGGAACCTCCCATACTGTGTCCCCCTTCTAGTCAAGCTCTTGGCCCGCTCGGGAGCTGAGGGGCTTTCGAATGGCCCCTTCAAGCACTGGCACTCCCTTTACGGCAGCGATGAGCGCCTCTGCATCTTGTTCTGAGGGAATGACTGCCAGCACCAGACTCCCGCTTTCTCTCTCCCTCCGGACGATAGGGACAAACTCCTGTTCCCCCACATCCATGTACAAGCCGATCATGGAGATAACATCGTGGGCAATAGCCTGCATCTGCCCGATGTTGGCCAGGGTCGCCTTGGCATCAGGCCCGTGAGGCCGAATCCTCACGCCCAGGCCTTTCTCCAGCCAAGTCTGGCGATCCTCGGCAAGGCCCACGTTCATGACGCTGACCCCGCCAGCCGTTAAGAGGGGCCCCTCAAAACCCAGATCCACCAACTCCACATGGGCAATATCGCCTATGACGTTCCCCTGCATTAGTCTGTTCAACACCCAGGAAAGGAAGAGCGCCACAACCAAGCCCCCTACGAGCTGTAAGGGGCGGTTTGGGTCAAAGATCTGGCTTGTCACAGCCACCGCGAGGGCAACCCAGATGGCTAGGTAGTTGCGAGCCTCAAATACCCGGGCAATTCCCTCGATGTAACCGCTGCCCCTCCCGACCATTTCCGTTGCCTCCATCGCGGTCAACGTATTCCGTTCCATGTTGCGTACTTCTCGGAACTGGGTAGCCGCCAAGAGCAGAAAGGAGATCGCGGAGAAGTCTCCTTCTAGAAAGGCCGGGACGATCACAGCGCCAATCAGGCCGCCAATGAAGCCCAGGAAGAGGTGAATTGCCCAACCCTGAGGGTAACTAGGATACTGCCTATAGTCCCGGCGGAGCATGTACCAGCGGGCGAGAAAACCCGCAAGTGCGCCGGACAGCACTGTGAAGAGGTATTCCATTACCCATTCTCCTGATCAGAATCGTTGTCGCCAGTACCGCCCAGGCCTGCTTCTCTCCGAAAGAAGCCTGTAATGGAACCCAAGCCCTGCCTGTTAAGGACCAGGTACCCGGCTAAGGCCGCGGCAGCAATACCCAAGATCCACAGTACAGAGCGGCCTGCAGGTGCGCCGATCTCCTGGTCCGCAGCTTGTTCCTGGCCTGGCTGAACGCCCGCGGCCGCGGGGATCACTTTCGCGAAAAACTCTGCTGCCCGCTGCGCATGTTCCATATAGTTTGTATGGGCCCCAAACTCCAAGAGAATCATCCTGGGGCCAAGGTCTTGGTTATAGTTCCCCCGGGCATCAAATATCCCCTCGATGATCCCAGGGAACTCCTGGTCAGCCACTGACTTGAGGCGTTTGGCGTACTCCAGGTTAGCTTCCCGGTTTTGGTTCTGGCGCCCTACCACGATACGCACTTTGGTAACTGGTTCACCGTCAACCTGAGCCTCATACACTTCTGGGGGAGTGGCGTCTCGATGAACATCGATGAGGGTGACGGGATTTTTCTCTAGGAGCTCCACAGCGGTCCGCCGGGAGCGGTCATAAGCCTGCCCATCATGGGGCAGGTGGCTGTTATCTGACCAAATCACCGTAAAACCCAAGTTCTCCATGGCATCTGCAAGAGCTTTCCCCACCTGGAGGATGTCCCCATTCCCGTCATCCTTAGATTCCGTACCGCTGGTAGGCACATACGATTCTGCGTTGTGGGTGTGGTAAATCCCAACTACCCGCTCACCGTCCTGAGAAGTGCCTCCCACCTGGGTACGAAAAGCATCCAAATCCACTTCGGGCAGGGTAATGGTCTCAGTGTAACGCATCCGCACTTCATCGCCGGCGATTTCCACCACCTCGTAGCGCCGGTTATCCGCCGCGATGTACGCGTCCCCCACGTCCAAGTGGCGAGATGTCATGGTAAGGGTTTCACCGGCCTCGTCCACCAAGCGATAGTACCCTCCATCAGTGCGCTCTGCCAAGGCTACCCCTTGGGCGAAGAGGAGCAGTATCACGATCAAGGCCGCCATTCGGTTGCTCAGCATTAATCATCACCCTCCTTTTCCCCTTGGCTGGGCACCCCCGGCCCACCGGAGAGGCGCTCCCGGGTTTCCCCCACAATCTCCGCTAGGGCAACGGCAATGATCCCTGCGACGATCATTGCATCAAAAACTCCGGCTCCCCCTATTGCTGTGCGGGTGTTCATGTTAGCCAGCCAAGCCCGCACCGCGTGGACCAGATCTGTCAAGAGGATGCCCAGCACCCCAGCGATGAATGCTGCCCTGCGGGACCGGCCGGCTAGGTATCCCACAATCCCAGAAATGATGCTGAACAACCAGAGCGGATCGATGAAGGTGCCACTGCTGGGGTCAAAATCCGTGTATTGAGCAATCCCAAAAATGATGGCTGCACTGACCACCGAGGCAATCAGGGCCCGCACCCGTTCGTAGGCGGAGTCCGCGGTGGTTAAGAGGTAGATTACTATCCCCAGGGGAACCAAGGAACCACCAATATTCAGGCTGATGCTGGTTCTCCCGGACAACAGGGGAATTGTTATGAAGCTGCCCGCGACCATGAGCCCAATGAAGAGTAGGGCTTGAGTGTCAGTGAGGCGCATTTTGTCCAACATTCGCTGAGCCACCCCAAAGTAGATCAGGGCCGCCACCACAACCAGAATCGTCATCCCCGCTGGCATGGGCATCCCTCCAGTAACGTTTCTGTTAGTTTTCCCGTGAAGGACGCCAATATGTAGCACGAAAAAACCCTGTCCAGGACGTTTCCCGGACAGGGCTCTGCTTAAGGTTATTACTTATTCTGTTTGAACAGGTCACCGAACATATCACCGAGGTTGGTGGTGAGATCTTCGTTTCCTTCATCAACTGGTTCTTGGACCTGCTTGGCCTTAGGAGCTGGCTTCGGCTCTGGTTTAGGCTCAAGTTCCTTGATGCTAAGGCCAATGCGGCGGGCATCAGGATCAACGCTGATCACCTTCACCTGGACGCTATCGCCAGGGTTGACCACGTCTTCGGTCTTGGCAACGTGTTTGTGGGACAGCTGGCTGATGTGCACCAAACCTTCAACGCCGTCCTCCAGCTTCACAAAGGCGCCGAAGTCTACGACCCGGGTGACTGTACCAGTCACCACATCGCCCACTGCGTACTTCTCGGTAATCGAATCCCATGGATCAGGCAGGGTTTGCTTGAGCCCTAAGGAGATGCGCTCGCTTTCCTTGTCGATGCCCAGGACCATTACGCGAATCTCATCACCCTCGGACAAAACATCCGATGGATGGCTAACCCGGCTGTAAGCCATCTCAGAGACGTGCAGGAGGCCTTCCACGCCGCTGCCGATATCTACAAAAGCGCCGAAGTCGGTGATGCGCCGCACTACGCCGTCAACGATGGCTCCCTCTTTCAGATTATTGAAAGCTTCTTCCTTCGCCCGCTGGAACTTCTCTTCCAGGACTTCTTTATGGGAAAACACCACGTTGTTCTTGGAGCGGTCCAGCTCAATGATTTTCAGCTCCAAGACTTGGCCAACGTACTTATCCAAGTTGTCTTCGAAGGTGCGGGAAACATGGCTAGCAGGAATAAAGCCCCGCACACCTACATCAACTAAGAGCCCGCCCTTTACGGTCTGCATGACCTTTGCTTTAAGGGTGCCACCGCTTTCCTGCAGTTCTTGGAGTTTCTGCCAGCTCTGGTCTGCATCGGCCCGCTTCTTCGAAAGGAGCACGGTGCCTTCTGAATCTTCTACTTTCAGAACCTTGACGGAGATCTCATCGCCTTCTGAGACAACATCTGCTGGCTGAACGTTCGGCAGGAAGCTCAGCTCATTCAAGGGTATACGCCCTTCAGATTTATAATCAATGTCGACCAAGACTTCATCTGGAGAGACCCTTACAACCCGGCCCTTGATAACATCGCCCTGGGTAGGCAACTTGACTTCGAAGTCCTCCATTTGAGGCTCTTCAGTCTGTGCAGTCTGAGCCGCCTCTGCTGTGGCCTCAGGCTGTTCCACTGACGCTTCAGGCGCTACCTGGTCCTGCTCTTCTTCAACTCCTTCTGTTACTTGTGCTACTTTCTCCTCTGTGAATTCCATCATTCTCTTTAGTACCCCCTCAATTAACCAATCTGGAGTAGAGGCTCCAGCCGTGACTCCGGCTTTACGAACTCCCGTGAACCACTCTTTTTTTAATTCATCAGGTGTCTCAACGTGAATCGTACGAGTCCCCTGCTCCTGACATACTTCCGCCAATCTCTTTGTGTTGGCGCTATTGTGGCCTCCGATCACTACCATAACGTCCACTTGGGCGGCTAACCGTCTTGCAGAAGCTTGCCGCTGTTCGGTCGCGGTACAGATGGTATCAAAGGCCTTAAGTTCCTCAGCTTTCCCAACCAACGCGTTCATGCATGCCTTGAAGATTTCCGTTGATTGAGTTGTCTGCGCTATAACACCTATGCGTTTTGCTGCCGGAAGTTCATCAATGGCTTGAGGTGAGTCCACAACGTAAGCAGTCCCATTGGTATAACCCTTAATCGCCTGGACCTCAGGATGAGATTCATCCCCCACAATAACAACCTGATACCCTTCTTCTGTCAACTGTCTAGCCCAACGCATAGCTCGCTGCACAAACGGACATGTGGCGTCAAGAACTTGCACGTTCCGCTGCTTCAGTTCATCCATAACCTTCGGCGGTATTCCGTGACAACGAACAATGACTACTCCTGAATGGACATCCTCTGGTGCTTGGCTTACTCTCACGCCTTTGGCTTCAAGCTCCTGCACCACTTGAGGATTATGGATAAGTGGACCTAATGTGTGTATCGGAGTGCCGCTGCCGCTCTCCTCAGCTTCGGAAATGGTCTTGAGAGTCAAATCCAAAGCACGCTTCACGCCAAAACAGAAGCCCGCGGCATCTGCCAATACTACTTCCACCCGTTCGCCTCCCTTATTATACCTATAACAGCTAAGCAAATATCCGCCCTGTTTGTATTTCTGCGCCTCAGTCGATATTCCTTCTAAGCAGTTGACTAAATTGCTTAGAAATCGCCAAACTGGCCTCTTCCATCTCCGGTTTTGTGATCCGTCGGGGCCCGCCAAGATCCAGGGGCTCGCCAACGCGCACCACTATCCTCTGCCTAAACCTCAGTGGGGCAACCCCAGCCACTGCCACTGGGACAATGGGGACCCCCGCTTTAGCTGCGATAAACACTGCTCCGCTCTGGAGGGGCAAGAGCTCCCCGCCTTGGCCCCTGGTCCCCTCGGGAAAGATGCCCAAAAGATTGCCTTCTCCTGCAACTTGAATGGCGGCGCGGATAGCATCCCGATCCGCTGCACCCCGCCGTACCGGAAATGCGTACACCTTCCGGAGAAATCTAGCCACTAACGGGTTGCGAAACAGCTCTGCTTTAGCCATAAAATGTACCGGCCGGTCAAGGGCACAGGCAACGGCCACTGGATCAAACCATGTGGTATGATTCGACGCGACAACAGCGCCCCCTTCCCGGGGGATGTTTTCTAGGCCCGTTACTTCCAGGCCAAAGATGAGGCGCAACGCCCATCGGACAATCGCTACACCCCGCTCATACATGGCCACCCCTCCCCCTGCAGTAAGCCAAGATAAGATCGACTACTTCACTTACGGATAAATTCGTGGTGTCGATAACCACCGCATCTTCCGCTTGTCGGAGGGGTGATGCCTCTCTAGTGGAATCAAACTCATCCCGCTGGCGGATCTTTGCTACCAGCTCTTCTAGTGAGACCGGAAAACCCTTTTTCGCCAGTTCCATACTGCGCCGCATGGCCCTGACCTCCACTGAGGCATCGAGGTAGATCTTAAGGTCCGCATCAGGCATAACTACTGTGCCGATGTCCCGTCCGTCCATGACTACATTATCAGCCTTTGCCATTTGCTGTTGCATCTCAACCACTGCTGCCCGAACCTTGGGATGGCTGGAGACGAGAGATACATGCTCGCTCACCTCCGGGCTGCGGATCTGGGCTGTAACATCCCTGCCCTGGATAAAAACCTGGTTTCCTGCGGAACCAGGCTGAAGGGTTAGGTCCATGTCTTCCAGGGCAGCAACAAGTGCGTCCTGATTTTCCAGATCAATGCTCCGTTCCAAGGCTTCTAAGGTAAGAGCCCGATACATAGCTCCAGTATCAATATGCGTATAGCCCAGCTTCTGCGCGACAATTCGCGCTACCGTGCTTTTCCCGGCACCTGCCGGGCCGTCAATAGCAATTCTCAACAATATCACCCTTTAACTCAAGAACCCGGAGGCGGCTGCATATGCAGTGGAAAAGGCCGCCTGCAGGTTATAGCCGCCAGTCAGGCCGTGCACGTCCAAAACCTCGCCTGCAAAGTGCAGGCCCCTAACCAGTTTTGACTCCATGGTTCGAGGGTCCACTTCTCGGACAGACACGCCCCCAGCAGTTACAATCGCTGTGGAAATTGGCAAGGTCCCTGACACAGTCAAAGGGACCTTCTTCAGCAAATCCCCGAGCTGAAGACGCTCCCTCTTCCCCACCTGGTTCACAGGTTTTTCAGGCGGGATTCCGCTTAACTCTATAATAATGGGAATCAAGCTCTTAGGCAATAATTTATCCAGGCTGTTCTTAAACTGTTTCCGGGAAAACTCCTCAAAGTCACGGATCAGCCGCCGGTCCAACTGCTCTGGTGTGAGGGCTGGCTTAAGATCTAGCACAGCTGTAACAACCTCAGCCCCCTGGGAAAACCACCTGGCTACTGTGTCGCTGGCAGTAAGGACGATTGGGCCGGTGATCCCGAAATGGGCGAACATCATCTCTCCAAACTCACTAACGGACTCTCTCCCGTATGTACAGGTAAGAGTCACATTCCGCAGGGTAAGCCCTGTAAGCTGTCTTGGCCAGTCTTCCACAACTCGCATAGGCACAAGGGAGGGCCGGGGCTCAACAATACTGTGGCCTACCTGCTTGGCCAGGGCATAACCATCGCCAGTGGACCCGGTTCCCGGGTAGCTCATCCCACCGGTGGCGATGAGTACAGCATCCGCAGGGTACTCCTCCATTCCTCTGGGGCCAACGCACTCTAAGCCCCTGATGGACCCGTCTTCAACCTGAAGCTCCGTAGCACGCCTACCAAACAGGAGGCGTGCTCCCTGCTTGCGGGCGAAGTTCTCCAGGGCATCACCAACCTCATCGGCTTGATCCGAGGTTGGAAACACCCGCTGGCCTCGCTCTACCTTGAGCTCCACGCCAAGCCCGTGAAAAAACTCGATCACATCCTGGTTAGAAAACCGGTGCAGCGCGCTGTAAAGGAAGCGGCCGTTCGCGGGGTAGCACTGGATAAACTCCTGCACGGGACGGGCGTTCGTTACGTTGCAGCGCCCCTTCCCTGAAATGCGCACTTTACGGGCGGTGCGGTTTGTCTTTTCCAGCACTGTCACGTTAAGGCCCCGCCTTGCTGCCCATCCTGCTGCCATCAAGCCTGCTGCCCCGGCTCCGACGATCACTACCTGCGCTGCCAACTTATGTTCACCGCCTGCTTCAGCTTACTCACTTCCGCGGGTGTAAGTTCCCGCATTGCCCCTGCCTTGAGATCCCCCAGCTTTATGGGGCCGATTGCGATTCTCACTAGGCGTTTCACGGGAAAGCCCACCGCGCTGCACATTCTGCGCACTTGGCGGTTACGCCCTTCTCGGATAGCCATGCGCAGGACAGATACCTGATTGTCCTGGGAAAGCAGCTCTACCTGGGCAGGCTGGGTCATGCCGTCCTCTAAGAGCACTCCCCGGCGGAGCTGCTTAAGGGCGTCATTGCCTATGGCCCCCTCAACGGTCACCAGATAAACCTTCTCCAAACCATGGCTAGGGTGCATGATGTTGTTTGCCAAGCGCCCGTCATTGGTAAGAAAAACCAGGCCCTCTGAGTCGTAGTCGAGGCGGCCCGCAGGATACACCCGCTCCTCGATGCCTTGAACCAGGTCCAGCACTGTCTTCCGGGCATACTGATCCCGTACAGTAGTGACGTACCCCCTGGGCTTGTGCACTATCACATAACGCTTCCGCTCTGGCCGGCCAATGGGCTTACCGTCTACCAACACAATGTCTTTCGCAGGGTCAACTACGGCTCCCAAGGCGGCCCGCTGGCCATTTACCGTGACCCTGCCAGCGCGGATCATCTCCTCACAGACCCGGCGGGAGGCAAGGCCTGTGTGGGCCATGTACTTCTGCAGTCGTTCCTTCACGAGCGGCCCCCCTATCATCAACCACAATCATACAGGAGTTGTGAAAAGATGGCAAGAAAAAAGAGGCATCCCTCTGGGGGATGACCCCTCCTGTCCTTGCATAGCTAGACGTTATACGGTGTTCGCAAGGCCCCATCCACCCTCTGGCCCTGGACCATGCCTTGGATTTGATCTACCACGTGGGGGATAAGGTCTACCAAGCGGTCGTAAATAGCAGTGTTGTCCACAGGCAAGAGACGTACCGTGCCCTGGCCAACCACCAAGAAGGCTACTGGATTGAGGGCGACGCCTGCACCGCTCCCACCCCCAAAGGGGAACTCGCTTTGGCTGTCTCCAGATTTGCTCTCCTTACCCTGGAACTCGCTGCCGCCCGCGGCAAACCCGAAACTAACGCGACTGACTGGAACGATCACACTGCCATCGGGAGTCTCCACCGGATCGCCGAGAATGGTATTCACATCCACCATCATCTTCATGCTTTCCATGGCGGTCTGCATCAAACCCTGGATCGGATGACTGCCTTCCATCGATTTACCACTCCTTAATCTGCATTCGCTAAAGCACAGAGCTGGCAAGACTGCGGATTGCGTCTCTTATAATCTGACCCAATCGAAACCTGAATATGCAGTGGACGCTAAGGCCAACTCCTAGGCTGTCATGCTGGGGACTAACCGTGATACCCGGGGGGGAAAGAAACGTAACGCTGGACTGGAGTGCGCCAAAGACGGGGCCTAAGACTGCCCACGCGCCGCCACAAGCGGTGGCGGTGAGAAAAGGGTCTGCGAGGCCCAAGGCGAGGTGGAGGCGGAAGCTCACAATTTCCCGCGCGAACAGGTGGGCGGTTCGGGCCATGCTCCTCCCCTGGGTGCGAACTCCTTGCGCCAGATCACGGAGTTTGCTGAGGAGCTCCCGGGGTTTGACAGCATCAGGCCTAGGCAGCGCCTTGTGAATGCGAGCTATGGTATTGCGGCCTACAAAGCGCACCATGGGCATGAGGGAAATGCCCAGCCCAAAGACTCTCCAGTAAAAGGCAAAATGGGTGGACTCATCATCCAGGATGAACTGCACTTCAAAGGTAAAGGGGACCCACAAAAGAGCAACGATCCCGCATACGAAGGGTAAAAGCAAAAGACTGAGCGGCATCCTAATCACCCCGACTCAGTCTTACTTTGCCAATTTTCCCTTATGTTATGCTAACTGGCGGCAGGTCATCAAGGCTTTTCAGCCCGAAATGGACCAGGAACTTCTCAGTCACCCCGTACATGATGGGCCGGCCGGGGCCGTCCTTGCGGCCTAGCTCACAGATGAGGCCCCGTTCTAAGAGGTTGTTCACCGCACTGTCGCAACGCACACCCCTTATTTCCTCGATTTCTGCCTTTGTAACCGGCTGGCGATACGCGATAATCGCCAGGGTCTCGGTGCTGGCCTGGCTGAGCGGGGCATGCACTACCGGGCGGCCAAGCTTCTCTATCCAGGGGGCAAACTCCGGCTTTGTGACTATCTGGTACCCGCCCCCCACTTCCCTAATCATGAGGCCGCCATCCTGATACCGCTGCTGAATCCGTTCCACTAAGGCGGGAATGTTTTTTGGGTCAAGTTCCAACAGTTCCCCGAGTCGCCCTGGGCTCACGGGCTCATCCGCGGCAAAGATCAAAGCTTCAATGATTTGCTCCGCTTCCTGCAGTGTCATGATCTATCCCCCCTCATGGATATTCTGGCACGATTTCGATATAACCAAAAGTCGACGTTTGGCGAACCCGGATCTCCCGGAGGCGAACGAGTTCCAAAACCGCCAGGAAGGTGACGACCACTTCAGCTCTGGTCTTTTTCTGGAGCAACTCGCTAAAGGCGATCCGGTCCCGCCCCACCAGGGAGATGCGGATCTCTGCCAGTCGTTGGGCCACGGAGATGCGCTGCACAATGGTCTGGCTTGGCGGTTCTGCATGGAGATCCTTCAGCAGCTGAGCAAACATGGATGCAAGGTCCCGGGGAGTTACGCTGCCGATCAAGTTTGTGAAAATGGGCGTTTTAACGCTCCGAGGCAGAACCGCACCCCGAGTGTAGTAACCCGTGGCACTGTTGTAGCCCTCCGTGAGCTTGGCCGCGACTTCCTTGAATGCTTTGTAGCGCAGGAGCTGTTCCACCAGCACTTCCCTGGGGTCCCGTTCCTCTAGCTCCTCCTCTTCCTCCTCCACCTCTTCTGGGGGAAGGAGCATCTTGGCCTTGATCCGGATCAAGGTGGCGGCCATAACTAAGAACTCTCCCCCAATAGCCAGGTCCCGTTCCTGCATCGTATGGAGGTACTCCAGGTACTGTTCGGTGATGACCGCAATGGGTATGTCCAAGATGTCCACCTGGTTCTGCTCAATCAGGTCGAGGAGCAAATCAAAGGGGCCTTCGTATGCTTCCAGCTTAACTACGTAACCCATGTACTTCACCTAAAAAGACAGGCGGGAAATAAGCCGCGCTAGAGTGTTAAAGACGGGATTTAGCATCCGCTGGGCCATACCGGTCCAGAGCAGCAGCATTAACAGGAATGGACCGTACATGGAAAGCCGCAGGAACGTGTATTCCCACTTGGGCGGAAGCACGCTGGCCACCACTTTCGATCCATCTAAGGGCGGGATGGGAAGGAGGTTAAAGGCAGCCAGGCCCAGATTATACTGGACATTGATGTATAGGAACAGGTAGGTAGTGCGCGCCAAAGTAGCCGTGGGGAGATAATAGGGTATAATCCGCCACAAGTTGTAAAACAGCCATGCCATAATGATGTTCGACAGCGGGCCCGCGAGGGAGACGATTAAGGTTCCCTGCTTGCGGTTCTTGAAGTACGCCGGGTTGATCTGTACAGGTTTTGCCCAGCCAAACCGGAAGACTAAAAGCATGATTGCACCGATGGGGTCGAGATGGGCCAGGGGATTGAGGGTCAGCCGGCCTTGGTATTTCGCTGTAGGATCACCCAACAAGTATGCTGCATAGCCATGGGCAAACTCGTGCACTGATATGGCAAGGAGCAGTGCGGGGATTCCCAGCAGCAGTGCCTGGAAATCAAGCATCGAAGGCATCTCCCTTCGCGTGGAGGTTCTAATCAATCATACCACAAGCCATATCTTGGGACAACAAAAAGGCCCTGCACTAAGCAGAGCCATTTTCGACCCCTGCAAGCTGGTGCTTTCCGCAGCGAGAACCCCAGCAGGCTAAGGGCGTCCCATCGCGGGCGATCTGGACTATTTCACAGTGATTTGGACAGTCACTGCACTCCCAGCTCGTACTGGCAAAGGAGCTGTCCCCGATGGCAAAGCCGGCAAAGCGGGTTCGGGAAGCTCCTGTCCAGCGTTCCTTGGCCAGCACTGCTGCCCCCACTGCCCCCATCACGTCGTAGTGGTCCGGCACCTCCACCTCCATCCCCAAGGCACTCTCGAGGGCTTTCCGGATGCCGGTGTTCGCAGCAACGCCTCCCTGAAAAAGCACCACTGGGGCAATGCGCTTTCCCTTCGCCACATTACTGAGATAATTGCGCACCATGGCTTGGCAAAGCCCCGCGAGAATGTCCGCCACGCCGTGGCCTAGCTGCTGTTTGTGAATCATATCTGACTCCGCAAACACTGTGCAGCGCCCCGCTATTCTCACCGCATGCTGACTCTGGAGAGCCAGATTTCCAAACTCCTCGATGGCTATCCCCAGCCTAGCTGCCTGCTGGTCGAGGAACGCACCAGTACCTGCCGCGCAGATAGTGTTCATGGCGAAGTCATGTACAACCCCGTTCCGTATCAGAATGATTTTGGAATCCTGTCCCCCGATTTCAATCACAGTGGATGTGGCGGGGTTGTGCTTGATGGCAGCCACCGCGTGGGCAGTAATCTCATTCTTAACCACGTCTGCACCGAGAATGGCAGCTGCCAGCTGGCGGCCGCTCCCCGTGGTTCCCACTCCCAACACTTCCCAAGGACCTCTATCCGCAAGTTGTTTCATGCCCTTCACCAGTGCCTGGATGGGAGCACCATTGGTGCGAAGGTAGAGCTTGACCACTACTTCGTCTGTGTAGGGATCTAGCAGGACCAGGTTTGTGCTCACTGAACCAAGATCCACGCCGAGAAACACCGCCCTCTCACACATGGACAGCCCACCTTTCGCTACGCCGGATGAGGTCCATAAAGGCTTCCAGGCGAGTCTGGAAACCCGCTTCCGCCGTGTGCTCGTCCACAACCAAGCTGAGGATGGGAACCTCACGATCCCGGGCAACGCCCTCCAGGATGGCCTGGGCCACTACCTCAGGCATACAGGTGAAGGGCAAAATGTGTACTACCCCATCCACACCGTCTGCGGCTAAGTCGTTAGCTCGAGCAACAGACTCGAGGCCATGGCCGCCAATCCAGCCCCGAAGGTACCCCACGGCGGAGCGCTCTAGCTTAGTGGTCTTGTAAAGCCCAACACTTCCTTTGAGCACATGATTTCTCACCCATTCCACGACACTAATAGTGCGCACCACTTCAGCGCCAAGCTGTCCGAGGCGCTCTTCAAGGCGAAGATTGACGAAGGGCTCTAAGACTGTGTAGATCTCTCCCACCACGCCGATGCGGTGCACCCTATCCTTCCCTGGGGCGCCAGTGTCTCTCAGGGCTACCTTACCCAGCTTCAGTGCTTGGTGCACCGCGCGCACTCCCCCAGCCTCCCGGACCTCCCTAAGTGCCTGGGCAAGCACTTGGCTAGTGAGGCCAAGGGCCTTTTCCCGAGGCCGCACCACTAGAGCTAGCTCCTCCAATGCCTCGCATGCCTTCAGCTTCTCCCAAGCAATATACAGCGCCCAGGGCAACCTGCTCACCCGCCGTCCGCGGAAAAGCTCACGCAAATCCCCCCGAAGGCGGGCCGGGTTTTCGAGAGGCTGCTCTAACACCAGCACCTCTAACCCAGTGCCCAGCTCTTCCAAAATCTGGCGCTGCACTTCCGCGTAGTAACCCAACCGGCACGGGCCGGTGCCGCCAATCATCAGGACTGTATCTGCCCCTAGAGCCCGGGCCTCCAATAGGTTGCCAATCATGACCTTAAAGGGCAGGCAGGCCACTTCCGGCCCGTACCTAACTCCCAGTTCTAGCGTCCTCTTGGTAGTTGGTGGAGGAACCACAACATCGTGGCCCAACTCCTGCAAAAGGGCTTCCACCGCAATGTAGAGCGAACCCATGTGGGGAAATGTGATCTTCACCTCTGTTTGCTCCTCACCAGCATGTCTACAAATGCTTCCAACCGCGTACCGATCCCCGCCTCCCCAGTCTGCTCGT
This sequence comes from Peptococcaceae bacterium 1109, assembly GCA_001028815.1. Taxonomy (GTDB): domain Bacteria; phylum Bacillota; class Limnochordia; order Darwinibacteriales; family Darwinibacteriaceae; genus 1109. The sequence continues at coordinate 505,840 of LDJB01000001.1, read as the reverse complement.
CCACATAGAGGAGAAGGTTGGGAACCCCCGCCTGTCGCGCTCGGCGCTGGATCAAGTCGGTCACCAGGGAGTCTGTCCCGCAGGCAAAAGCAGCCAACGTAATGACCCCATCCACCTTGCCCAGACACTCCTCTAGAGCACCCAAGGACTGGCGCCCCGATGTCCAGAACATGCGCTTCCCTAATCGCTTGGCCCCTTTGCTGAGGAACGCCTCGGGGAGTTGGTAAGAGGTGATGGCCTGGGCCCCTGCCTGATGGAGCCGGCCCATAACACCTTGATTGAGGAAACTGTCATCCACGAGATAGCGGTGCCCCAAGACTAACACCGTTAGCCTCTCCGGAGCAACGGCGGTGATTTGGCGCTGCCGCCATGAGCGAAAGGCCAGCCAGGCACTATAGTACGCCCGGGCAGCCTCAGGCCACGGGACGTAGCGAGCACCAAAGCGGATCAGTTCTTTTGCAGCGGCCAACTCCCCTCGGCGGAAGTCCACAACCGGGGAAATCACTTCCGTACCTTTCCTGGGTAGATAGTGGGAGATGAAATCAGGAAGCCCCAGGAAATAGGGGCATATGTATTCTCTTCTGGCGATGCCCACGATCCGCGGGACGAAGAACGCGGTGATCCCCTGCTCCGCAAGGGTTAATACATGGCCCAAGTAGACCTTCAGAGGTAGGCAGCACCCATCCACGGCGTGTGTTGCGCCGAGGTCCACGATGGCCTTGTTGGTGGGCGGTGAGACCACAGTTCCCAGGCCCAAACTCGCAAGAAAATGCTGCCAGAAGGGATAGAATAGGTAGTAATCCAACCCTCTGGGGACCCCGATGACCTGTTCCATTTCCCCACCCCCCGTTAGCGACGCTTGTGTCGCGGGGTTGCCCACATGTCCCCGGGTTTGGTCATGCGGGGCCTGATTGACACATTGGGAATGGGATAGCGGAAGATGATGCGCAGGAGAGCAGGCCAGTCAAAGGGGATCAGAGGCCAGAGATAGGGCACTCCGAAGGACTTTGTCAGGCCCATTATCAAAATGGAGATCAGGAATGCTCCTCCCAAACCCCACCAGCGAAACAGGACGCTTCCTAAGAACAAGAAATAGCGGAAAAGCCTTATGGCTAGGGAAAATTCCAAACTGGGCGTGGCAAAGGTACCTACCGCCACCAAGGCTGTATAAAGGATGGCCTCTGAAGTGAAGAGCCCTGTTTCAATGGCCAGCTCCCCTAAGAGGATGGCCCCCACCAAACCGAGGGACGTTGCCAAGGCATTGGGGGTATGCACCAGGGCCATACGCAGCAGGTCCAACCCGATTTCCAGCATGAGAAACTGCAGCCAGAGGGGCACCCTGCCGGGCTCCTTGGGCCCAATGAAGTTGATCCATTCGGGAAGACTTGAGCTTGTGGCCAAAAGATACCACACGGGGATCAGAACAAGAGACAGGAAGATACCCAGAGTGCGCACCCAGCGGAGGTACGTCCCCACTGGGGGATTTTGGAAGTACTCTTCTGCGTGCTGGGTGAAATGCCAAAGAGTGCTGGGCACAATTAAGGCGAAGGGAGTGGTATCCACAATAATGATCACGTGCCCCTCGTACAAGTGGGCCGCGGCCACATCGGGGCGCTCCGTATAGCGTGTGACAGGCAGGGGATTGAGTTTAGTGCCCAGGATGTATTCCTCGAGGTTCTTACCACCCATGGGAATTGCATCGCGGTCAATATGACTGATGCGCTCCTTCACCTCAGCGACTATCTCTGGGCTGGCGATATCCGCGATGTACCCCACCATGATATCCGTTTGAGAACGTTCACCCACTGTGAGCACTTCAAAACGGAGATTTGGATCCCTCACCCGCCGGCGAATGAGGTTCACGTTAAACAGCCCAGTTTCCACAAAGCCTTCGCGCGAACCTCTGGTTACCCTCTCGAGGTCCGGTTCCTCGATGCTCCGTACCTGATACTGGCGGACGTCTACCACAAAAATCTTAGCAAGACCGTCTATGAGAAGAAGCATTGGGCCCGCGAGGACTTCATTGCAGGCCTCATTCAAGTCTTCTACCCAGCTCACTTCGAAAAAAGGGAGATAATCGTGGAGCACGTGCTCCGCTGCATTCACCGCCAGTCCACCCCGGGGGACGTCTAAGAGGCGCTTCATGATCTCAATGACCGCATTGTCGTTCACAAAGCCGTCAAGAAAGACAAGGGCGGCCCGCTTGCCCCCGACCGTAATCTCCCGAACCAACAGATCAAAAGTGACTCCGTAGCCCAGCTTTTCCTTGATGAAGTCCAAGTTTTCCGCAAGCTTCTTAACAGCCGGTTTTGCCTGTTTCATCCCATTTCTCCTACTAAGAGATACGCAAAGAAGCGCCCTTTAACGGCAAAGAGCGCTTTGCGACTTGGCGAAGTTACCGAATTGCAGTAGGTACAAACATGTCAATAACCCCAATGGCAAAGGCAGCGATGAGCGCACCGATGAGGGATACGGACATCTCTGGCACGAAAAACTGCGCAGCCCAGATAACTGCTGCAGACACCAAGAAGCCAACTATCCCTCGGCCGTAGGGAGAGATGTTTCTCCCGAAGACGCTTTCCACCACCCAGCCCATGGCCGCAATCACGATAGCGGCCAAGAGGGCCTGCCAGAATCCGAGAGTGCCGAACCCTGGGACGATCAGCCCCACCAGCATAAGGACGAGTGCTGAGACAACAAACCGCACCACGGCACCAAGCCAATCCATTCCTGCCACCCCATTTCATTGGTTTTAGGGGTAGTATAGCCAAAAGGCGGCTCCCTTATCCGAGCCGCCTTATCTCTACGTGTCCTCTACGCGGAACGCAATCTGCACATCCGCTTTATATTCTACAATCTCACCATTCTCGTCCACATCACCGGTCCAGTTGAGAACCTCCACCCCACTGATGTGCCGGATGGTCTTGGCAGCCTCCCGCACTGCTTCAGAGACAGCCTCTTCCCAGCCCTCTGTGGACTGGCCCACAAGCTCAACCACTTTAATGACACTCATAGACTGACCCCCTTCCCACCATCATAGTGTCGGGGTTAGTTTAACCGAGAACCCGTTCAGTGATGCGCAGGAAGTTCTCTCCCATCACCTTGGCGATTAGTTCTCTCGGCCAACCTCGCTCCGCTAAGCGGTGGGCAATTCTAGGCAGGGTGCTGCAGTCAGCCAGCTGCCCGGGTGTGGAGTCAATCCCATCAAAATCAGAACCTAGGCCTACACAGTCCTCTCCGCCAACGGCAATGAAGTGCTCGATGTGGTTTATCACATCGTCCAGGGTGGCTTCACCCTCCTCGGTGAGGAATCCCGGGTAGAAGTTGACCCCGATTACCCCGCCTTTGGCAGCTATTGCCCGGATTTGATCGTCAGTCAGGTTCCGAGGATGATCCCTAAGTACCCGGGCGCAAGAATGAGAAGCGATCACCGGTGCCTCGCTGAGCTCAAGCACATCCCAGAAGCCAGGCTCATTAAGGTGGGAAACGTCAATCAGCATGCCCAGCCGGTTCATCTCCTTCACTACAGCTCGGCCAAAGGGACTCAAACCCCCGCTTTCTGTGCCTTCGGCCTGGCCGTTCCCGAGAGCGTTGCGGTAGTTCCAGGTAAGAGTGAGAATCCGCACCCCCAGGCGGTAAAGCGTCCGCAGATGGGCCAGGCTGCCTTGGAGGACTTCTCCACCTTCCAATGCTAGCATACAGGCCACCTTACCCTGTTTGTGAAGGTCCCGTACCGCGCTGCCGCTGCCTGCAAAACCCAACGCTTCTGGATTCTCCGCGAGCATTCCCCAAAACAAGTCGATCATTTCAAGGCCCCTGTGTAGTGCCATGCCCTGGCAAAAAACAGGTTCCACAAAAACAGCAAAAATTTGGGCGGAAACCCGCCCTTCGATTAGCTTCTCTAGGCTTACATGCCCTTCCGAGTCCGAGAGGTTTTTCCCGCTATGCAGCATCTGCAGCAATGTATCAATGTGTCCGTCAAAGATGATCAATAAGACCCCTCCATGCTTGCAATTCCCGTATTATGACGAAAGCCTGCCCCGGGGGCAGGCCTTTGTGCTATCGTGGTTCCACAATCAGTTTGATGGCAGTCCGTTCTTCATTGTCGATCACAATATCAGTAAAAGCGGGAATACATACCAAATCAACTCCGCTAGGAGCCACAAATCCCCGTGCGATGGCCACCGCTTTGACCGCCTGGTTGAGTGCGCCTGCACCGATCGCCTGGATTTCAGCCCGTCCCTTCTCTCGCAGCACCCCTGCTAGAGCCCCCGCCACTGCGTTCGGAACAGACTTTGCCGAAACTTTTAATACATCCATGTTAGAACCTCCTTTGGTAAAAGCACTACGCGGTTGAATTGAGCCATTGCTTGATATATATTTAGAGGTTTTCTCGTAAATTCCTCTTTTCAGATGTTAAAATTATATCGTTCCACGCGTTTTACTTTAACAGCTTGGCCTTGATCGTTGAGATCGATCAGCGCACCCCACAGCTGAGCTGGCCCTTTGGCCACCTTAAAGCGCGTGGGCATTTGTGTGAGGAATTTTCCGATAACTTCTTCCCGCTCCACGCCCAAGACTCCATCAAGTGGCCCGCACATCCCCAGATCAGTGACGTAGGCGGTACCCTCAGGTAGGATGCGCAGGTCCGCAGTGGGTACGTGGGTATGGGTCCCCGCTAGTGCACTTACCCTGCCATCGAGATAGTAGCCTAGTGCGATCTTCTCGGAAGTGGCTTCTCCGTGAAAATCTACAATAATATATTTCACAGAGTCAGGGAGGTTCTCAAGAATGCTGTCCATAGTGCGAAAGGGGCAGTCGAATCCATCCATGTATACTCGCCCACTGAGGCTGACCACCGCCAGTGACTTTTCTTCCTGGACGAAGACCCCTTGCCCCGGCACCCCCGGAGGATAGTTCGCCGGCCGAAGCACTCGGGGCTCTGTGGCAATATATGTAACCATCTCCTTTTGGTCCCAGATGTGGTTTCCACTCGTAAGAACGTGAATACCTAGGGAAAACAGTTCTTCAGCTACCTTCTTAGTCAGGCCAAAGCCTCCTGCGGCATTTTCCCCGTTAGCGATAATCAGGTCAGGCTCGTACTCAGCTTGCAGCTGAGGCAAGAACTCGGCGGTAACCTTCCTTCCAGGCTTGCCAAAAATGTCGCCTAGCATCAAAACTCGCATGCTCTCACCTCAACTCTTCACCGGAGTGCTGAATACTAACACTCTGCCTTTTTCCCTAAAGCCTGACAGCTTCTCATCGCCAAACCCACCACCAGAGGAGAGGAGTGCGGCTATGGCCATGCCCTCATCGAAATACTCATCGTCCATGTTTTCCATGGTGTCGCAGATCACCGCCTCGCCTAGGCATTGCTGCACCACCTCATTGATGAGGTTGAGCTCCTCATAGGATAGGCTTAGGACATCCCGGCGGATCTGGAGCACCCAGAGGCCTTCCGATTGCTCGTGCTGAATAGCGGCCACTTGCGGTTCAGGAGCAGTGGGAGGCAAGATGCTGTGAAAGGCCTGCAGGTGAACTTTGGCTGTGTCCGCAAAACGGTGCAGCTCCTCCCGCTGAACGTCCTTGAGCAGGTAGACAAAGCGCAGCGAGCGGTCTGACGGCTCATAGTGTACCGCACTAACATGTGGAAACCTGATGAGCAATGAGATAAGTAGGTTTACTTGTTCCGAGCTCATATCTGCCATGCGATGTTCGCCCTCAGTGCGTTCCACTGTTCATTCCTCCTAACGTATGGGAAAACCAGGCATAGATGCCTGGTTTTTTATTTCGCGTACTCAACAGCTCTAGTTTCTCTGATCACAGTTACCTTGATCTGCCCCGGATACTCAAGCTCTGCTTCAATCTTCTTCACAATATCCCGGCTGAGCTGTATAGATGCTGCATCATCGATTTTATCTGGTTTGACCATAATCCGTACTTCCCGGCCTGCTTGGATGGCGTAAGATTTCTCTACGCCCTCGAAGGAGTTAGAAATCTCCTCCAGTTTCTGCAGGCGCTTGATGTAAGTCTCCAAGGTTTCCCTTCTGGCTCCTGGCCGAGCGGCAGAGATAGAATCTGCTGCTGCCACCAAGACTGCCTCGACGCTCTCCGGCTCGTAGTCGCCGTGATGGCATGCTACAGCGTGGATCACCGCGGGGCTTTCCTTATACTTACGGAGGAGGTCTACACCAATTTCAATGTGTGTCCCCTCGAGCTCGTGGTCCACTGCTTTCCCGATATCATGGAGCAAGCCTGCTCTACGAGCAAGACGGGCATCTACGCCCAGTTCTGCCGCCATGATCCCTGCCAGGTGGGCCACCTCTATGGAGTGCTTCAACACATTCTGGCCGTAGCTTGTCCGGAAGTTCAAGCGGCCGAGGAGTTTCACCAGCTCCGGATGGAGGCCATGCACATCCGCTTCCAAGGTAGCCTGCTCGCCAGCCTCCCGGATGACTGCATCCACTTCCTTGCGGGCCTTCTCCACCATCTCTTCGATGCGGGCTGGATGAATGCGTCCATCAGCGATGAGTTTTTCCAAAGCGATCCGGGCGATTTCCCGGCGGACAGGGTCGAACCCAGATAAGATCACTGCTTCCGGCGTATCATCAATGATGAGGTCGATGCCGGTGAGTGTTTCTAAGGCTCGGATGTTTCTGCCCTCCCGGCCGATAATCCTGCCCTTCATGTCATCGTTAGGCAAGTTAACCACGGAAACAGTAGTCTCAGCAACATGATCTGCAGCGGTCCGCTGAATGGCCAAAGCGATGATGTTGCGGGCCCGTTTCTCGGCCTCATCCCGTGCTTCCGTTTCGATTTCACGGATCATCATTGCCGTTTCATGGCGAATCTCCGCTTCCACCGTCCTGAGAATCAGCTCCCTGGCTTCTTCCGAAGAAAGCCCAGACAGTCGCTCAAGCTCTGCTCGCTGGGCGTTTAGGGCCACCTCAATCTCTTGGCGAAGCCGCTCTGTTTCCCTCTCGCGCTGCTGGAGAGCATTATCCCTTCTCTCCAAAGCATCGCTCTTTCGGTCCAGTGACTCTTCTTTTTGCATCAAACGTCTTTCAAGTTGCTGTAGTTCGCTGCGGCGTTCCCGCGCTTCCCGCTCCGCATCGCTCCGGAGTTTGTGAATCTCCTCTTTCGCTTCTACCAATGCTTCACGCTTAAGGGACTCTGCATCTTTCTCCGCCTCTTGGAGAAGCCGCTTGGCCTCTTCTTCTGCGGAGCCGATGACCGCCTCTGCGAAACGCTTGCGCACAAGATAACCGACTGCACCTGCAAGCCCAGCAACGATCGCGTACTTCAAAAGTGCAATGAAAACCTCGATATTCTTCACCTCCTACTCCACGTTCATTTGAGAAAAGAAAGCCGAGTCAAGACTCGGCCTTACTCCGTTTTCGTAGACCATAATCAGCGTGTTTATTTGGTTCCAAGCAATACATCAGTGTGGCTCTTACTACGGCCTTTCTTAATTTTAGTCTTTTTGCAGATCACTGTCAAGTACTTGGGTCACCGCCGCACGCGCAGTCTGCCAGGGAAAACCCCGCCGTTCCAAGAGGCCGTAGGCTCTCCGCAAGCGGCGTTCTCCAGGAAGGCCTTGCCACGTCGGAGCCCGCTGTGAAAGCAGCCGCTTAGCCAAATCCAGTTCTTCCTCGGGAGAGTTGAGCACGGTCTCAATGATCGCGGAGGGGACGCCCTTCGCGGCCAGCTCGTGACTGAGGCCAAGGTTTCCCGTGGGGCGAAAGCGATTGCGCTGGTCTACGTAGTTACGGGCAAACCGCCCATCATCGATATAGCCCCGGTCTTCTAGGTACGCCAAGACTTCCTCCACAACGCTAGGTTCATAGTCCCTGCTCAGGCGGGTGTGAAGTTCGTGGGCGGTGCGGTCCCGCGCCGCAAGAAGCTTGATAGCCCTTCGTTTCGCGGCAGCACTATCTGCAGCACTATCTGGATTCATCTTTCTGACTTGCCTCCGCGTCGGCAGCATTCATCGCTACCAAGCCTTTTTCTTCTCTAACCCGCCGCTCAAGTTCTGCTAAGAGCTCCCCATTCTCCTTGAGATAGGCTTTAGCATTTTCCCGGCCCTGGCCTAAGCGGAGGTCACCGTAGGAGTACCACGCGCCGCTTTTGTTTACCAGATCAAGTGAGGCAGCGATGTCTAAGACATCCCCTTCCCGGGAGATCCCTTCGCCGTACATGATGTCAAACTCCGCTTCTTTAAACGGAGGTGCAACTTTGTTCTTCAGGACTTTTACACGGGTACGGTTGCCCATGATTTCCGTCCCCTGTTTGATGGTATCGATTCGGCGGATATCTAGGCGAATCGATGCGTAAAACTTCAGTGCTCGGCCGCCTGGGGTAGTTTCAGGGTTGCCGAACATGATCCCGACCTTTTCCCGGAGCTGATTTGTGAAGATCACAGTACAGCTAGACTTGCTGATGGCTCCTGTAAGCTTGCGAAGTGCCTGGGACATTAGGCGAGCCTGAAGGCCCACATGGGCATCGCCCATCTCACCTTCAATCTCCGCCCGAGGCACCAAGGCGGCCACAGAGTCAATGACCACAACATCCACAGCACCGCTCCGCACCAAGTGCTCCGCGATCTCTAGTGCTTGCTCAGCATGGTCAGGCTGGGAAATGAGGAGATTGTCAATATCTACCCCGAGCTTTCTGGCGTACATGGGGTCCAGGGCATGTTCTGCATCGATCATGGCTGCCACACCGCCGGCCTTTTGGGCCTCGGCCATGATATGCAGCGTAAGGGTGGTCTTTCCGGACGATTCGGGGCCATAAATCTCCACGATCCGCCCACGGGGAATCCCCCCCACTCCCAAGGCTATATCCAGAGCCAGCGAACCGGTGGGTATAACTTCTATACCTTGCGCTGCACTGGCCTCGCCTAACTTCATAATCGAACCTTTGCCGAATTGCTTTTCGATCTGCAGGAGCGCCGTATCCAATGCTTTCTGTCTATCTGACATGCCTTCGACTCCTTTCTAAAAGAAACATGTGTTCGATGACTAGCTACAAGAAAAGGAGAAAGCCGCTGCCCCACCACTTACCAGCGATTTTCCCCTGGAGCGTACATCTCAAGGTTACCCTTCCCCTGCGATGGTGGTTACCACATCTAAAGTTGTGTTTCGACGTCTATTCTGTTAATCCTGCCCACCTCTGTAAATGTTCGTTGAAGGGAGAAGCCGGACCCAAGGCCAGAGACGTGCACTCCATCTACCGCTACTAGGGTCAGCCTCCCCTCCTCAGAGCGGGCATAGTGGAGGAGAGCAAGGCTGTAAGGGAGGGGATTCCGGGATTGAAACCCCCGGATGCCCGCGGCACCGGTGGTGCCCGCGTTGATGTACACCGTACCCTCCCGCTCGGTGATTTCCAAGCTGTGACTGTGGCCGCACAACACAGCGCCAAACAGCCCTGGGTGAATCTGCTGGGCAACGCGATGGTTGTGGACAATAAAAACATCGGGACGGTCTTCTGCTCTCCCCCAGTGCTCATTGATGGCCTGTGCGATAGAGTAGAGCTCATCAAGGCCCGCTGGCTCTGGAGAATAGCGCTTAGCGGCTGGATCACCTATCCCTGCGAGGCGGAGCCCCATAATATCCTGTACCTCTTCATCCACCAGCACCACGTTGGGAGTCTCCCGCAAGCGGGCCACCACATCGGGGGAATCGTGGTTTCCGGTGGCAAATACATAGGGCACGTTCAGCTGTCTGATCCTGGTGGTAATCTCCGCTTCCAGCTCTGTGCCCCAATCTGTTAGATCACCTGTATCGATCACGAAGTTCACCGGAAAACTGCCGATCACCTGGCGGACGAAATCATAGGCGACGGGGTTGTTGTGAATGTCGGAAATGTGCAGCACAAGCAAGTCAACCCGGCCCAAGCTAATTTGCCCCACGTTCTCTAAGTTGGCAAACACCGCGTAGAGGTTGCCCGCGACTGTCTGAATCTGCTGGCCCAGCTCTTCTACCCGTTCCAAGCTCTCCTGGACCAGTTCAAACATCCAGGGTGCGGCCTCAATGATGCCGTGGTACTCAGGGTTGGTGAAGGCAGATTGATCAAAGGTTGCGTAAACCAGCCCCACGATTAGAGCTATAAGCAGGGCACCAGTAAGCCCTGCGAGGGTTAGGCCTCTCAGCTGCTTTACCCCCGCGAGCCACACCCCCACCATCGCTCCCAAAGCTCCCAAGGCTACCAGCCGGGCCAAGTAGGCCATGAGGATGCGGGCCGCCCATTCGTCCGCTGTATCGATGACCGCCTGGAGCACCTCGGGAGTGGAAAACACAACCGTTCTAAGGACGGCCAGATCGATGTTCTGGAGAGTCACGGTAAGCTGGATGGGAAGGGGATGAGTGGAAGCGCTGATGGAACCCACAGGTGGGAGGACAAAGCGGGTAAGGCCAGCCCCGCCAATCCTTGCATCGAGCCCGATCACAAATGCGGCCACTTCGTAGCTTGCCTGCGAAAACAAGCCCACGCAGGCTAGTGCCCCCACTATAACACTAAGAGCCGGGATATACTTCCTCCGGCTCATAAAGCGTTCTTCCCGTGCCATCCCCAACCTCCCCTTGGACCTTACCGCAGGTTCTTCCAGAGCAGTGTCAAGGCGGCCTGTGCAGACCGCTCCTTAACCTGTCCCCGCGCACCAGCAAAATGATGCTTCTCCACGATAGTATCCCCTGGGCTAGCCAGGGCAATGTACACTAGACCCACTGGCTTTTCAGGAGTGCCTCCATCGGGTCCCGCAATTCCCGTTATGGCAAGGCCAAAATCAGCCCCTGCGGCCCGCCTCACCCCTTCCGCCATTTCCTGCGCGGTTTGCGGGCTCACAGCACCATACTGGGCTAAGGTGCTCTCCTGCACCCCTAAGTCACTCACCTTAGCGGCATTGCTGTAGACTACATAGCCCCTAAGGAAGTAGCGGGAACTCCCGGCCACGTTGGTGATGCGGTGCCCCACCAACCCACCGGTACATGACTCCGCTAAGGCAAGGGATTGCCCCCGGGCAGTTAACTGCTGGCCGATAACCTCTTCTAGGGCCTGGCCTGTGGTGCTAAACAAGTATGGCTCAGTGCGGGCTGCAATCATGTCCGCCACAGGTGCGATTAGGGCTTCCCCTTCTTCTTCAGTGGCGGCCCGGGCCGTGAGGCGAATACGCACCATCCCTTGGGATGCATACGGGGCTACGGTGGGATTGGTCTGGGAAAGGATAATGTCCTTCAACAGCTCTTCTAAACCAGCCTCTCCGATTCCCGCAAAGCTGAGGTTCTTGGTGACCAGCACGTCTCCCTGGAACCGTTGGCGGCAGTAGGGAAGGACCGTCTGCGCAAACATGGGTTCTAGTTCTGCAGGCACCCCAGGCAGGGCAACAATGGCTTTACCGGGCAGTTCCAAGATGAAACCTGGAGCGGTGCCCCAGTGGTTGGGAATAGCCGAGGCACCACGGGGCAAGTACGCCTGCTTACGATTGTTCGGCGGCATTTGCCCCTCCCCGTAGCGCCGTCTGAAATAGGCCTCAATCGCTTCCAGTGCTTCCTCATCAAGTTCCAAGGGGCGGTTGGCCACCGCGGCCACCGCTCCCCTGGTCAAGTCGTCCTCGGTAGGCCCCAAGCCGCCGCTGATGATCACTAAGTCGGAGCGGGATAGGGCTCGAGAGAGAGTCTCAACAATGCGCACCCAGTTGTCGCCTACGGTGGATTTATAATAGAGGTTAATACCGCAGCTGGCCAGACCCCTGGCCAGGAACTGAGCATTCGTATCTACGATTTCCCCCAACAGGAGCTCTGTGCCGATAATAACAAGTTCTCCTCGCATGCGTGTCACTCACCATTCTTTATCTGCTGAATTGCGTCCCAGTCAAGTCGCATGATGATCCCTTCCAACAGCTTGACCAGATTCCCGTAATCCTCCAGGTCCATCAAGCCAGTGTGGGTATGGACGTAACGCACGGGGACTCCCAGGGTAAGACTGGGCACGCCAGCGCCGAACAGATGCATTTCACCGGCATCCGTTCCCCCTCCAAGGAGTGCCGCAAACTGCAAGGGTATGTTCAGGTCTTCTGCGGTGTCTATGACAAAGCGGCGCAGGCCAGAGTGGGCAATGGCACTTCCGTCTGCCACATACAGCACCGGCCCTTGGCCTAGTTTGAGGGGGCTTTCCTCCGGGTTTACCCCAGGCATATCCCCAGCGATGCCCACGTCTAAGGCGATGCCTATATCAGGGGCTACAACCGATGTGGCAGTCTTGGCGCCCCGTAGGCCGACCTCTTCTTGCACCGTAGCCACTGCATACACTGTGTTAGGGTGTTCCTTGCCTTGCAGGAGGTGCATGAGTTCCACTAAGGCCGCGCAGCCTGCCCGATCATCCCACGCCTTCCCCGCTACCACCCTTCCATTCGCCATCAACTCAAACTCGCTCACGGGAAAGATGGGGTCGCCAGGCCGGATGTGAAGTTCGTCCATGGCCTCCGCCTTGTTCCTGGCACCCACGTCAATGAACATTGTGTCCTTCTTTACCACTTTGCTCTTGTCCTCGTCTTTGAGGATGTGGGGCGGCTTAGAGCCGATCACGCCAGTTACTAAGCCTTGGCTTGTCTTAATCTGTACCTTCTTACCCAGAAGAACCTGATCCCACCAGCCACCCATGGGGATGAACCGAATAAAGCCCTCATCGGTGATGACGTGGACCATGAACCCTATCTCATCCATATGGGCGGGAATCATGATTTTCGGGCCCTCTGAACCTGCCTTCCGGCAAATGAGGCTGCCTAGGTTATCCGTGCTCAACTCGCACGTTCCCTCCACGAATTGGGACAGCATCTGCCGCACATTACCCTCGAAACCAGGGATACCGTTGACTTCCGACAGTGATTTCAGAAGATTTAGTCTATCCATCTTTATCCCCTTCCCAGAATATAGTATAATTAAACTTGCCCAAGGGAGGCCAAGGAGGTCTTACCTTGTACAAGCCTCAAGTAACTCTCATTCTTGCTGCAGTGTGCCTTACCCTTCTCGCGGGATGCACGCTCCCTGCGGGCGACGGGCTTCCCGTCCACACCCAGGGCCAGGTAGCTGTTATGGCCACCATTGCGAGCATGCAAGAAGGCTCAGGGGTATCCCAGGCGCGGATCATTCTCGCCCGCGGGAAGCACGTCTTTGAATGGGACGTGCCCGTTGTGGGGTTGGATATCAGTGCTGAGCTTGAGGTTCCCATCGGAAACTGGCAGCTTACCATCCTGCTAATGGATGATGAAGGCACCATCCAGTTCCAAAGTGCACCCCAAGAGATCGATGTAATGCCTAACAACACGCAGCTGGTGGAAGTGGTGCTCCGCCCCGGTGATGGGTTAGTCAACCTCACCATCGATCTAGGGGATTCGCCTTTCTGGCAAAACGCCAGCCGAGCCCGGGTATACTTCAACGATGAGCGGGAAGAACTCATCTGGGAGGGCATAGATGGGCCCATCAATCACGTGTTCAGCCTGGCACCAGGCACCTATGACCTCCTCATTGAGCTCTACACTGAGTCCTTCCATGCAGCAAACCGCATCGCGCCAGGCATATGGCAGGTCATCGAAGTCCAGGCCGCTCAGGAACTGGTCCTGAACTGGCAACCTGCGACGGAGACACTAACTGTGAATGCGGTGATCTACATGATCCCAGAAGCGCCGCAAAACCTCACTGCGAACATGAGTCAAGGCAAGGTCCACCTTTCGTGGGATCCCCACCCTAACCCATTCGTCACAGGATATTTCGTCTACAGCCAGAGCGATCCTTTCGAGCGGCCCGATATCCTCACGCCCATTCCCGTCTTAGAACCCCAGTTTATCCACGACGTAGAAGAGCTCAGCCTCCTAGATGCACGGTCCATCACCTACAGCGTAGCCGCAGTGGGCTACACAGGCGTTGCGGGATACAGGTCCAGCCCACTTGTGGTGGAGTTGGGCCCGTAAAGCAGAAAAGGTGAGGCGCAGGACTTTGGTCCTGTGCTTCACCTTATGTTTCACCTCATTCGCCATGCAGCCACCACGATCCCGAGTAAGGCACCGACCAGCACCTCAAAGGGTGTATGTCCCAACAGCTCACGCAGACGCTCAGGATGCAGCTCCCGGCGATTCAGATCCTCTAAGATGGCGTTAAGCACTTTGGCCTGCTTTCCTGCGGCCCGCCTTACCCCAGAAGCATCATACATGACCACTACGGCAAAGGCAGCGGCCAGGGCAAACATCACCGAGTCAAAGCCCATGCTCAGGCCCACCGCTGTGGACAAGGAAGTGACAAAGGCACTGTGAGAACTAGGCATTCCCCCCGGTTCCACCAACCGCTTGAAGTTCCACTCCCGCGCAGCCACCGCCCAGGTAATCAGTTTTAACCCCTGTGCGATGGCCCAGGCCACCAAGGATGACATCAAAACGTGATTAGCTTGGAGCTGCTGAACAATGGATGTTTCAGAAATGGTTAAACAACACCTTTCATAGATAGCATTTCGAGGAATAGAATTAGGGGGGAGGGTTCCGCATGGCTCAGTCACTGCCTCTTCTAATTATATTCCTAATCGGTGTTTTAACCAAGAACAATTTGCTTGCCGCGGCTTCAGCCATCGTGATGGTGATGGGCCTTTTGAACCTTGAGCGGTTCTTACCCATGGTTGAGAGGCGAGGGATAGAGGTCGGCCTCTTGTTCCTAACCATGTCCGTTCTCGCACCTTTTGCCTCAGGCAAGGTGACCTTACAAAGCCTCGGCGCCTCCCTCGTAACTCCCTTAGGCCTCTTTGCTGTGCTCGGCGGCATGCTCGGCTCCTACCTCAACGGCCAGGGGTTGGATATGGTGAGCGTCCAGCCGGAAGTTGTCCCCGGAATCCTCGTTGGCGTGATGCTGGGCGTTTGGTTTCTAGGGGGTATCCCTGTTGGGCCAATCATGGCCGCGGGTATTACCGCGGTGCTCGCAGCCCTGCTTCAGTGGAAGAGCTAAGAGGCAAGCTGCGCCAGGAACCCACGGAACTGATCGCCAGAAATGCTGTCGTGTTGAAGAAGATGCTCAGCGACTGCCTGAACCTTCCTTCCATGCTCCTCGAGACAGCCCCGGACAATCTGTTCCTGCCTACGAATGATGTCCGTTACCGCATCGTGAAGGAGGTTGGTTGGCAGTTCTGCGCCCACTATTCCCAGGGGGGACAGGCCTGCATATACCATCTGCTTGGCGATCTCCGTCGCCTGTCTGATATCCCCTACTGCTCCGGTTGACCTTTGCCCCAGGAACAGTTCCTCGCTCACTGCCCCGGCCACACACACCTGAATAGCCGCTACGAGCTCATCCTGGGTCTGCAGGTACTGATCCGCGGTGGGACTCTGACGGATATATCCTAGTGCGTTTCCCCGAGACGTGATGGTTATGGAGCTCACTGCCCCCGGACGGTTTTGCTCAGCTATCACTGCATGGCCCGCCTCGTGATAGGCGATCCGCCGCCGCTCTGCCGAAGTTGGGGTGCGGTCCAGCTTTTCCCCAAGCATCACCTTTTCAATGGCTTCTCGGATGTCAGCGGGGGTAATCACTTCGCTGGACCTTCGCAAAGCATTGATGGCCGCTTCGTTAAGCACATTCTCCAGATGCGCGCCGGAAAAACCATAGGTTTCCTGGGCTGCCTTCTCCAGATCTACCTCGGGGGCCAACGGCCTGCCCTGGGCGTGGATCTCGAGGATGCGCAGCCGCCCTGCTTTATCAGGGAGGTCCACCCGGACAATCCGGTCAAACCGCCCGGGGCGCAAGAGAGCCGGATCGAGGATATCTGCCCGGTTGGTAGCAGCCACCACCAAGGTCTTGATTTCCCGTTCACTATCGATTCCGTCCAACTGGACCAAGAACTCGTTCAGAGTCTGATCGTATTCCATATGCCCCTGGTGACTGCCCCGCTTTGCTCCGAGGACATCAATTTCGTCGACGAACACCACACAACTGCCCTTTTTCTGCTGCTGGGCCAGGGCTTCTGCCTGCTTGAAGAGGCGCCGGATCCGCTGCGCGCCCACCCCAGCATACATCTCCACAAACTGTGACCCGGAAGCAGAGATAAAGGCCGAATCGGTGTAATTGGCCGCAGCCTTGGCCATGAGAGTTTTCCCTGTTCCCGGTGGCCCAACTAAGAGAATGCCTTTCAACGGCCGGATGCCAAGCTTCTTGCTGAGGCTGTCGCTTTTTAAGAAAGCCAGCGCTTCCATGAGTTCCCGCTTAGCCGCCTCTTGTCCCCCTACATCGGCAAAGGTGATCTGCGGCAGGGAACCGGCGCTGCCCCCAACTCCGCCCATTGCCTCAAACCGCCTGCCCAGGGGCGCCCGCCCATCCACGACAAGCTTAATCAAGGCCGCAAAGGCCGCTCCAATGAGCAGAGGGGTCAGGTCTAGGCCTGCAAGCAAACCCAACACGAGACCAGCTGCCCCAGCGCCCAACAGAATCTCTAGCAGGTATTTCTTCACGAACTCACCCCCAACTCAGTTCCACCACGGCCGATCACTCGGTTTAGATGGCCCTCGCCGTCCCGCAGCTGAATGTAGACATAGCTGCGGTCCACAGCCAGGGTTAGCTCCTGCCCATACTCCTGGGCCATTTCCTGGAGTAGGGCCTCCATATCCTGAAAGCTTCCTTGCAGGATCGCTTCTTCAACCACAAACATCATGCGCCGGAGAGCATCCCGCTGTTCTGCTGTGGGCTCATCCATAAGCTCGAGAGTGAACTGCCCCCCAAAAGCAGCAAGTGATTTCTGCACAAGCGGCACGATCTCAGACAGATAGGCGCTTTGGTGAAGAGCAATCTTGACCACCTGCTCTCCCGGGACAAGGTTCACCTCGGCAACACCTGGCACCGCCTCCACAGCCTCTCGCAGTGGCTCAATTACCCTCGTGCTATGCAGATAGCCGCGAGCTAATAGCCCCCCAAGGAGGACAACTACGCAAGAAATTAAGACTATGTGAACCCGGATGTTCCTCATCGCCACGGCCTGCCTTTCCAAAGACGTACTTATGTGTGTTATCTAGCGCATCAAAATGAAGCCGGCCTGCTGCGGAGAGTAGGCCAGCATCAATATTATAACATACTATTTCATTGAGCTCTTCAGAATATCTTGGGCCTTAAGGAAATAGTGCACACCAGAGACGACGGTTACCACCACGGTGAACCACAAGAAGAGGTTCGCCCAGGACAGCTGCAAGAGCAGGGCTAGGACGGCCACGATCTGTGATACAGTCTTCACCTTCCCCCACCGGGAAGCACTGATGACAACTCCCTCACTTGCGGCGATCATGCGTAGGCCAGAGACAGCAAACTCCCGCCCAATGATAATCAAAGCTGGCCAGGCGCTAACCTGTCCTAGCTGCACTAAGCAGAGTAGGGCAGCGGTAACTAGCAGCTTATCGGCAATAGGGTCCATCAACTTGCCAAACTTTGTCACCTCTTTGCGGCTGCGGGCGATATAGCCATCAAGTCCGTCAGTGATGGAGGCGACGGCAAACACCACGGCACCAATAAACGCTCCGCCAGGTACATCTAAGAGGACAGCAAATGTAAAGATGGGCACGAGAAACAAGCGAAACAGCGTCAACCAATTGGCAAGATTCACTGCTCTACCACCTCCCCCACTAAGTCATATTCATGGGCTTCCAAAATCCTTACACGGACAATATCGCCTACTTGCGGTGGGTTCTCGGGCATCCCCAAGTACACAACACCGTCTACTTCAGGGGCTTGGCCATAGTGGCGCCCGAGGAGCACCAGCTCCGATTGCTCCGACAAACCATCGATGATTACATCGATCTCCTCCCCCACGAGCTCGGCGTTGAGTTCGCGGCTGATCCGCTGTTGAACTGCCATCGCCTTCTCATAGCGCTCCTGCTTTACTTCATCAGGTACTTGGGGCTCCATAGCTGCGGCCCGGGACCCTTCTTCAGGAGAATATTGGAAGATTCCCACATGGTTCAAGCGGGCCTCATCCAGAAATCTGAGGAGCTCCTGGAAGTCCTCTTCCGTTTCTCCAGGAAAGCCCACAATAAAAGAGCTTCTGATAAAAGCCTGGGGCACCTGAGTCCGGATCTTGCTGATCAGGCCTAGGGTGGCCTTGTAGTCACCTGGCCGGCCCATAGCCCGCACGACGGGTTTGGCCACGTGCTGTAGCGGCAAATCCACATACTTAACCAGGCTCTGCTCTCGGCCCAGGAGCTCCAGGGCCTCATCTGCTAGGGATGTGGGGTACGTGTAGAGCAGGCGAATCCACGGAAACCCAACAGGCAGAAGCTCTTTTAGCAGGTCTTTCAAGGATGTATGCTTCAGGTCTCTACCATATGCGGTAGTGTCCTGGGCGATCAAGACCAGCTCTTGCACCCCGGCTTCGCGGAGGTTCCTTGCTTCCCGGACAATAGCTTCTGGGCTCCGGCTGCGGAAGCGGCCGCGGATTTGGGGAATCACACAAAAGGCGCAGCTGTGGCTGCAGCCTTCTGCTATCTTCAAGTAAGCAAGGTGTGAGCCAGTGGTAAGGACTCTCGGGACAGGCTGGTCGTAGTCATAGAAGCTGTCCCCAACCACCTTTACTCTGTGTCCCGCTTCGATCTGGCCAATCACAGCCGTAATCTTGTCTAATTCGTTGGTTCCGAGGAAACCATCTACCTCCGGCAGCTCTTGGAAGAGCTCCTCAGCATAGCGCTGCACCAAGCAGCCCGTTACAATTAAGCCGCGGCACCTGCCACCAGCTTTAAGCTCAGCCATTTCCAGAATTGCATCGATTGATTCTTCTTTGGCGGGCCCGATGAACCCGCACGTGTTGACCACTACGTAATCGGCCTGGCTGGCATCAGCAACGATCTCGCAGCCCTCCTCGCTCAGCCTGCCGAGCATGATCTCACTATCAACTAGATTCTTAGCACATCCTAGTGATACGATACCTACTTTTAATGCCATAATAAGATTGTTCCTTTCTCGGGTCAGTTCATAGTTTGATTCGGCTGCCGCGGCCATAATCCTGCACCGCTCATGAGAGCACCTGTGAGTTTACTGTTTAGCCTTCTTTCCAAAGCAGGAAAACCTAACCGAATGTGGAATTAAGTAGGAGGCTCTCTTCTGAGCAAGAGAGAAAGCGAGGGTGTGGATTGGCAAAAGACAGCGCGTGGAAGTATCTCGGGCTCGTGACTCAAATTGGACTTACCATGGTGTTCGCGGTCTTAATTGGCACAGCCATCGGCCTCTATCTCGATAGGAAATTGGGCACGAAGATAATTTTCACGCTCATTTTCATTTTTGTGGGCGCCGCATCAGGCCTATGGTCAGCGTATCAGCAGATCATGAAAATCTCTATTGACGAGTTAGACAAATGACATTTCCCGTAAATGAGCACACTGTACTGCGTGCCTCAGCTGTCGTTGTTACGTTAGCTAGCCTCGCTTTGTCCTTCTGGAAGCTGGCGGCCGGTCTGAGTTGCTTTTTTGGTGGCGCCATCGGAGTGCTGGCCTTTCGGCATCTGACCCTAGATGCAGATAAAATCCTTCGCTGCCCCCCGGGTACGGCGCAGCGGGTAGCCCGGAGAGGATACTTCAAGCGGTTGCTCTTATATGCCGCAGCCATCACCATCAGCCTGCAAAGCGAGCGGTTCAGTTTTGGCTGGGTCTTCATTAGTTTGCTCATACCGAAGCTTATGATCTATGTGCTGTTTCTTTTGAGGAGGATACAACGTGGAAGCTAGGGTGGTCTTTGAAATCCTGGGAGTGCCAGTCACGGAGAACGTGGTTTGGACTTGGGCTGTGATGGCGGTGCTTATTATAGGCAGTGCCATCTTCACCCGTAACCTAAGACGCATACCCACTGGAGTCCAACATGTGGTTGAGCTAGTGGTAGACGGCATCGAGGGCATGGTTGTCCGCGACATAGGCCCAAGGGGCAGGGTTTTTACCCCCTTTCTTATGACCCTGGCACTCTACATTCTCTTGTCCAACTTCGCCGGCGTTTTGCCCGGTGGCGTTTCGCCCACGGGCAGCCTGAGTACCACTGCGGCACTGGCAGTCTTAGTCCTGATCGTGTCTCACGGGGCCGAGATCAAGGTGAAGGGCTTGCGTGCGTACCTGAAGAGCTACGTCGACCCCTACTTCGTCCTTCTCCCCCTGAACATCGTGGGTGAAATCTCAAAAGTGTTATCCCATGCCTTTCGCCTATATGGCAACATTTTTGGCGGGGGGCTAATTATCAGCATCATCTATATGTTTGTCCCCTACGTCGTACCAGGCGTGTTGAACATATGGTTCGGCTTTTTTCAGGGGATAATCCAGGCCGCAGTCTTTGTCATGCTGGCCATTGTTTACATCCAAAGCCGTTTGGAGTAGCTGGGAAAGGAGGGAAAAAACATGATCGGACCTGCAATCGCAGTGGCTTGTATCGCACTTGGTGCTGGACTAGCTGTAGGAATCGGCGCCATCGGCCCAGCCATCGGTGAAGGCTATGTCGCCGGTAAGGCAGTGGAGGCTATGTCCCGCCAGCCAGAGGCAGAAGGGTCGCTTCGCACGACCATGATTCTGGGCCAGGCCATTACTGAGTCCACCGGTATTTATTCGCTGGCTATTGCGTTGATTTTGATCTTCTGGATGGGAATCCCCTTGGTTGAGAAGCTTTTGGAGCTCCTTAGCTAGCAATAATTGGGTGCAGGGTTGCTGCACCCAATTATTTGAAACAGATGACAAAGGGTGAGACTGTTGTTCAATGTCATGGAGTTTGTTCAGCAGACCGTAAACTTCCTTGTCCTCACATATGCGCTCTACCGCATTCTCTACAAGCCGGTGCGCAAGTTCATGGACGAACGGACTGCTTCCATAGAAAACCAGATCCGAGCTGCAGAAGAGGAGAAAGCCGCGGCAGTGAAGATGCGCCAAGACCTGGAAAAACAGCTCGCGGAGCAAAGCCGCCAAGCTAAAGAATACATTGACCAGGCAATCCGCAGAGGAGAAGCTCTCCAGGAAGAGATCATCGCGCAGGCCAAGAAAGAAGCCGATGAGATCAGGCAGAGGGCTGTCCTCGATATCCAACTGGAGAAAGACAAGGCGTGGGCTGAGCTGAAGGAAAACGTGGTCCAGCTGTCCTTTGACCTGGCATCGAAGATGGTTAGAGCTTCTTTGGATCAAGAAGCCCATGAACGCCTCATTCAAGATACCCTTGCCAAGCTCGATGAATCGCAGTTGGGTGAGTCCGTATGAGAAGCAGAGTGGTAGCAACTAGGTATGCCCAAGCCTTGTTTGGCGTAGTAGATGCCCAGGGACGAGAGGCGGTTGCTGAGGAGTTGCTCGCGGTCAGCCAGGCTCTTCAGGATCCTGAGATTGCTGGCGTTCTAGGGAATCCTCGCACTCCGACAGCGTTCAAAGAGCGGCTCATTGCCACCATGCACCCTTCTCCCCATGTAGAGGCATTTCTCCGCATCATGTTGGAGAACAGGCGCTTGGATGTTTTAGCTGATGCCGCTGCTGCTTTTCGCGATCTTGTTTACCAGGCCCAAGGCAAGACCAGGGCGGAAGTAACGAGCGCGGTGCCCCTCTCAGAGGAAGTGCAGGCAGCCCTTGAAAGAAAGCTGGCCAAGCTCACTGGCAAGGACGTGGAGGTCGCAGTCAATGTCGATGAAAGACTGTGGGCCGGCCTGATAATCAGGGTAGATGGCAAAGTAATCGATGGCAGCCTCGCCCATTCCCTGCAGCGAGCCAAGGAGCAACTACTCCGTTAATACTCCCGTTTCCGAAGAAGCCTAAGCTTATGCCTAGGCTTTTTTTGCTGCCCAAAAGGCGCGCCGATGGAAGAGTTTAAGTTGTCTCTGTTTGGGAAGACTGTTCACAGAGGTGATTGTGCGTGGAGCCACTCTTCCCTATCACTGTCCCCCTCTTCTCGCCCATGCAGCATAGTGCGGAAGCATCGCCAGAGTATTCTGAGCCCACTAAGGTGGGCCTGTTCACCGTGCAGTTTTCCCAAGGGGGCCTAAAACAGCTGGTGCAGGAAATCCGGCAGAAGCGCTTTGACAGCTGGGAGTGGTTCCTTTTGGCCTTGCATGGCGACGAACTGCATGTAGCACAGCGCACTCCTAGCGGGCTGCTGGCCCTAGGTCACCTCGCGGAGCGCTGGAAAAAGGCTGGAGTGATCCCCTATCCCCACCAGATCAAAGCCGCGGAACGGGTGATCAATGAGATGCGGGGCCAGGCAATTCTCGCGGACGAAGTGGGGCTGGGCAAGACCATTGAGGCGGGCCTCATCTTAAAGGAGTACATGCTCCGGGGACTAGTGCGGAAAGCTTTGATCCTCACTCCCGCAAACTTGGCCTGGCAGTGGTACAGTGAGCTGTACGAGAAGTTCAATATTGTCCCAGGGATTCAGCGCACCAAGTGGGATTGGGAGTATAGCGATATCCTCATCGCCTCAATCGACACTGCCAAGCGGGAAGAACACGCGCGGATCATCCATGGCATCCAATACGACATGCTGATCGTAGACGAGGCCCACAAGTTGAAAAATAGCTCCACCGCTGCCTTTAGGCTGGTGGATGGCATTCAGAAGAAGTTCTGCCTGATGCTTACAGCCACGCCTGTGCAAAACGACCTCAAGGAGCTGTACAACCTGATCACCCTTCTGAAACCGGGACAGCTGGGGAGCTACCGATCCTTTAGGGCGAAGTTCATGAAAGACAAACGGACGCCTAAGAACCCTGGTGAGCTGCGCAGCCTTCTCTCCCAGGTGCTTATCCGCCACAAACGGGGCGCTGGCACAGTCCAGTTCACAAAGCGCATCGTTCACCCCATCGTGGTAAGGCTCTCCCCCATCGAACAAGAACTCTACGATCAAGTCACTCGGTTCATCAAAGATGCGGGCCGAAAAGCAGGTTTGAGCGGGCCCCTGATCCTCCCCCTCATCACCCTTCAGCGGGAAGTGTGTTCTAGCTTCTTTGCCGCCGGGCTTACCCTCCAAAAGATGCTAGACAAAGGGCAGCCCCATCCCAATCCTGTCCTGGGGGAGATCTTGGTACGAGCCGCACAGATCAGGCAAAACAGCAAGTGCGATATCCTGGAACAGCTCATGTCCACCCTCGAGGACAAAGTCATTATTTTTACTGAATACCGGGCCACCCAAGACTACATCCGTTACCGCCTGGAGCGGGCGGGCTATTCCACCGTAGGTTTTGATGGGCGGTTATCCCGGGGCAAGAAAGAATGGATCAAACAGCAGTTTTACCGGAATGCCCAAGTTATGGTAAGCACAGAATCAGGGGGCGAAGGGCTCAACTTGCAGTTTTGCAACACCATCATCAATTTCGACCTTCCTTGGAACCCCATGCGCTTGGAGCAGCGCATCGGCAGAGTGCACCGCTTGGGCCAGATGCGGGATGTACACATCTACAACTTGGTCACAGAAAACACAATTGAGGAGCACATCATGTACTTGCTCCACAAGAAAATCAACCTGTTTGAAGAGATCATTGGTGAGCTGGATGCCATCTTGCTCCACCTCAACCTGGCGAAGAGCTTTGAAAGCGAACTGATGCGCATCTTCTTAGAGCATGACGAAAAAGAAGCAATCCGTCGAGAGCTGGATGAGTTTGGCGACCGGATCCTTCAGGGCAAACATGCGGTGAAGTCTGCAGTCATAGATTTGCTGTAGGAGGGTTAGTTTGACAGGAGAAAAGGGCATAGCCGAGTTGGTGTTCACGTTCTTTCGCCTGCTAGGGAGGGAGCCGGTTCAAATCCGCAAGGGGATCTGGCAGGTGTTCTTAGATGCCTCCCTTGCCAAAGCCCTCGATGGTTGGCGAGGTAAGGAAAGGTTGTTCCAGTATACCTTTGACCGCAGACTGGCGGACACCTACGGTGCGGAACTCATCGCACCTGGAAGCTACCGTCTAGATACGATCCTGCAGGCAGTGCGGAACCAAGCGCGCCTATCCCGGGCTCACCTTCCCCACGACCTCTTTCACGAGCCCAGCATAAGGAGCAGCCTGTTTCAACGGTTGGTGGGGAAAGCCGGCTCTTCAATACGCCTCTATGTCCTTAACCTGGAGAGAAGCTTCTCGCCCTACCTGTGGGTTGTAAGCCTCGTCAGCCGCATTACACACCAGCGCAGCGACGCAATCCATCACAGCTGTGTTGACCTCCGTACTGGACGGGTAACGCCCCTGCCCATCTCTAACCAGCTCTTTGTTGGGGGCCTCCCCCCCGGGGGGACGATCCGCAACCGGGTGCTCAGCTACAAGCAAGCATATTCTCTGCTCTGCCAGCACATTGCCCGGGAGCTGGAAGACCAGGATCAGAGCTGGGCCGAGAAAGCTTGGGAGTTTCTCGAGGAAGAGCAGGCCAAGCTGGCCCGCTACTACGAAGGCACCGGGGATCAAGAGCAGCTTGCGGCCAGGCAAAAGGCACTGGCAGAAAACTATGCACCCCGCGTCCTGGTCCAACCAGTGCGCGAGGCGCTCCTCTATGTTCCCAGTTTCAACTACAAGTTAGTGGAAGTGGGCCGGGCGGAACGGGTGTTCCATGCCACCTACGACCCCCTCACCCATGAAGTAATTATTCCAGACGGGGACTATTCAGTGCCCAACCGATCCAGCAGTTCATAGGCGGCCCGCCAAATGGGCCCAGCTCCCATCACCAAAACAAGATCGTTGGGCTGGACGCATTCTTCCAAGAACGCCGCGATGTCCTGCTGGTTAGGCACTACGGATACGGGCCGGCCGTGCTCCTGCACTTTCTGCGCTAGAGTCACAGAACTCACCCCAGCGATGGCCCTTTCCGGAGGTGGCGCATAGATGTCGGTGAGGACAACCAGATCTGCGTCGCCAAAGGCTGCAGCAAACTCGTCCATGAGCAGCTGGGTACGGGAGTATCGGTGAGGCTGGAAAACGGCGATGATCCGCCTGTTCCAACCTTCCCGGGCAGCCCGCAAGGTAGCGGCGATCTCCGTGGGATGATGGGCATAATCGTCAACAATAAGCACGCCCTGCCGCTCCCCAACAACCTGAAAGCGGCGGCTAGCTCCCACAAAGCCCCTCAATCCTCTCTGGAGGTCCCGGACGGACAGGCCCGCATAGTGACCTGCCGCGATGCACGCCAGTGCATTAGCAACATTATGCCGTCCTGGCACATTTAGGTCAAACTCACCCACAAGATCGCCCTTGTGATATACAACGAACTTACTTGATGCCTGGGAGATCCCCAGCATTTCCGCGCGCCAATGGGCTGCCGGTGTAAAGCCGTATGTCTCAGCGGCATAGTCTCGGCTCAAGTCTTGCAGGATGGGGTTGTCTATGCCCAGAATGCGCAGCCCCCCTGGTTTGCAGTTATCCAGGAATTGTCGGTAGCTATCCACCAGCTCCTCAAACATGCCGTTGTAGTTCTCCAAGTGGTCTGCCTCGATGGCGGTAACCACAGCCACCTCAGGCCGGTAGCGCAAAAAGGTTTTATCACTTTCATCAGCCTCTGCCACCACGAACTCCCCCTTGCCGTGCTTTGCACCAGGGCCGAAGGGGGCGAAATGGGCTCCGATCAGGACGGTAGGATCAAGGCCAGCCCATTCTAAGCACAGGGCTATCATGGACGTGATCGTGGTTTTGCCGTGGGCTCCCGTCACCGCGATGCCCCGGCCGCTGTTGAGCAGTTCTGCTAGCACTTCCGAGCGGTGCAAGACCTTGATGCCTCGCTGGCGCGCGGCAACTACTTCCGGATTCTCACCAGGAATGGCACTGGAATAGACCACATGAGTCGCGCCGTTGACATTTTCCGCCGCGTGGCGAAAGAAAACCTGCGCGCCAAGGTCCTGTAGATACCGGGTTGTTTCCGAGATCTGCAGATCCGACCCTGTTACCTTGTAGCCCATTTCTAAAAATATCTTGGCTAAGGGGCCCATGCCTGTGCCCCCGATGCCTATGAGATGGATATGTTGCTTCATATATTATCACTCCCAAGCCACCTATGACAGCTGCGACATTCAATAAGGTAGACCTTCTTCGGGCCTACCTTATTATCCTACTTTATCAGTGGAACTATTACTTCCGCGAGTAATTCGGCACTGCGGATGGCTTCTTCCAAGGTGTTCCCTCGCCAGTCCCCCACCAAGATCATGACGCTGTTAGGGTGAAGCTCACCACTGTAATCCGATTTAAACACTCGCACTCCCCGGCTCACCCCGGGATACCGAGCCTCAAGTCCATCGCTGATCTTCTGGGCAAACTGCAGGTTTTCCTCTACTCGGCTATTATCCTTGTCGCCAACCACAAACAAGATTTTCGCCACCGGCTCGCCCTGGACTTCTGCACGGGTGTAGTTCTCCGGTTTGTCTTGCAGCCCATCCCGGTGAATGTCCAGCACCATCTGGATTTGGGGCTGCTCCTTCAGAACAGCATCCACCATCCGGTCCGAGTTTATAAAGGCATCGCTGTACCGAGGCTTGTCGTGCAGAGTAGTATCATGTACTGCCGTTACTCCTAAGGACTTAAGCTTATCAACTAAGGCTTGCCCCACAGCCACCACATCTCCAGGGGTTTGCCCGCTGGTGTGACTGTCTTTGGGATGGTAGTTCTCCGAAGCATGGCTGTGGAACACCAGCACCTTTGGAGTAAGGTCAACGGCCGGTCCTTCCGGCGGGGCGTCCTCATGGGCCGCGTCCTGAGGCGGGCCCAGGTCCTGCTCTTCCGATTGAGGATAAAAGCCCAAAAACCGTGCTCCCACCACAGCCACTACAACAAGGGTAACAAGAATAAACAACAGACCAGGGCCGTTTCGCTCAGTTCTTCGCATTCTGGCCACATCGATTCCCCCTTCCGACACAAATATATGCGGAAGGTAGTACAATTTATTCCCGATTTAGTCCCTCGAGGATCTCCCCAAGTTCCTGCCAAGCCTCTCCAAACTCGGTAAAATCCATGTTCTGCAGAGCGGCTTGGGCCTTTCGGAAAGCGGCCAGCGCTTGCTCAGGCATCCCCTCGCCTGTGCTCCAATCTCTAACCTCCCCCTCGCGGGCTTCCATCCCTAGGAGCTCACTCACAGCTGTGGCCAGGTCGGCGGCGATGACGAGCCCCGATTGATCTGCAACAATAATACGCTGGAGCTGAGGCATTGATGTCTGCTCAGACTGGAGATACAAGGGCTCCACATACAGGATGCTGTTTCCTACGGGGAGCACCAAGAGATTCCCGCGGATCACTTGGGAACCTCCCTGGCCCCACAACGTCAGGAGCTGAGAAATCTCTGGATCCTGATCGATACGGGCCTCGATCTGGGCCGGCCCCAGGGTGACCGTATCTTTGGGAAACTTGAATGCCAATACTTCCCCGTAGTGCCCTCCATCACTGCGGGCTCCAAGCCAGGCAATCATATTGCTCCGCCCAAGTGGGCTGTAGGGAACCATCAAGACCAGCTCTTCCTGGGTACTACCAGGAAGACGCATTACAACGTAATAGGGGGTTATGGTTTGCTCTCGGCCCCCGTAGATCTCCCTGGAGAGCTCCCAGGCATCCTCACGGTTGTAGAAGGCCCGCGTGTTGGTCATATGGTATGTCCCGTAAATCCTGCTTTGAATGAGCAGTAGATCCTCTGGATAGCGCATGTGCCGGGATAGTCCCTCAGGCATTTGCTCTCCAGGCTTGATCAGCCCTGGGAACATCCTACTGTAAGACTCCAAGAGGGGATCGGGCTCTACTTGGTAGAAATCAATGGTGCCGTTGTAGGCATCTACTACCACCTTGACGGAGTTCCGCACATAATTGCCCCAGCCCGCGGTAGGAAGCGCGTAGGGATACCGCCAAGAGGTGGTATAAGCATCTATCATCCAATATATTCGCCCGTTGTGGAGTACTGGATAGGGGTCGTTGTCGTAACGCAAGAACGGTGCGAGCTTGCCCGCCCGAGAAAGGATGTTGCGATCGTAGAGAACCCGGCTCTCCCTCGTTATGTCGCGGGATAAAACAATCCGGGAATCCCCAAAACGCAAGGCGAAGGCTAAGCGATGCAGGAACGTACTGAGGCGTACGCCGTCTTTCCCGTCATAGCGGTTAAAGGCGTTGCCATCCCCAAGGGGATAGTCAAACTCGTCGATTTTCGAGTTCACAATAATGTACTGGTTAGTAACTTCCCCGAAATAGATCCTGGGCTCTACCAGGTCCAGATCCACCTGCACTCTTGGGGGGATGTCAGAAATCCACAACTGCGGAAGGCGCTGCCGGGTAATCTCGTTTACGGGGCTCATGACCAAGCCGTAACCATGTGTGTACTGCAAGTGCTGATTAATCCAGGTACGATTGGAAATTCGCTCCACATCTAGCTCCCGCACAGACAGCAGTACCTCCCGGTACTGCCCATCCACCGTATAGCGGTCCACATCCGCATCGTAGAATGAATAGTAGGGCCGCATCTCCTGAAGCTGCTTGTAGGTGAGGAGAATGGGCCGTGGATCCCACAGGCGCACATTCTGGAAAGCAATGTGGCTGTTTTGGAACGCCTGAGTTCCAAAGACATCGCTGTAGTGATACTCCAGTTCTTGAAAATCATCCACACCGTAGGCCTGCCTTGTCATTCGGATGTGGTTATCAAGGTAAGGCCGCTCCCGTTCATACTCATTGGGAGAGACAACCCAGTTCTGCACCGCCTGAGGCACCACTCCTGCAAAGAGAACACCTGCGGCAAGCCACGCCGCTAGGCCATAGATCAGGGGCCTTGAACTGCCTCGCCGTGCCAGGAACCACAAACCTGCTGCGACCCCCACCGCTAAAACAGCCATAAGACGAAACGCCCACAGCCTCACCCACACATCCGTAAAACCAGCCCCGTAGAAACTCCCGGCAGAGGAGTACAAAAGGTCATAGCCAGAGAGCCAGCGCTGCGCAGCCTGGACAAGCACAAATCCACTCACCAGGAAGGAAACGTGATTCTTGCCTGCAGCAGGCCACCTGAGCCCAGCAGCGGCGGCATAGATCAAACCCACCATAAATGCGGTGGCTGCAAAGACACCTGCGGCCCAGGTTAAGGATACTTTCAAGGCGGGCAGGGTAAAGAAGAAAAAGGCCAGATCCTTGTGGAAAACTGGATCACGGACGCCAAAAGGCACTTGGGCCAACGCCTGGCCAAACTGCAACCAGTAGGGGGCGGCCCCCACAGCGAAGACCGCACCGTAGACCACACTCACCGCCAAGAAAACTCGGTGCAGATGCACTGTAGTTAGGCGATGCAAGGCGGGTATCCGCTCAACTGCGTGCCCCATAATGGGTTTTGCCTTGCGCAGGTTTACATAGAAAAACAGGGAAGCCGCGAGCAAACTGCCAACCGCTGCTGTACCCTGCCAAAAAGCACGTGCGAGGAAGGCTCCCCCGTAGCCTAGTTCCCGAAACCACCAGTAGTCAGTCAAGAGTTGGCTGGAACCGAGTAAGGCCAGAACAAGCAATCCGAGAGTGACTCCTGCCCCTACCACGACACGGCGGACCACCTTAGGTGCCCCCCTTTGCCGTACTCAGCTCGTCTAAGAGGGCTTGGAGCTCTCCTAAGGGGAAATGGTAGCGCTCGCCGCAGAAGCGGCACACCGTTTCCACTTCCTCGCCCTCAGAAATCAAGTCCGCCAGCTCCTCCGGGCCTAAGGCCACCAGGCCCCGCTGAAACCGCTCCTTGGAGCAATCACAGCTGTAAGAGACAGGCATCTCCGAGATGATCTTCACCCCGAGGGGGCCGAAGTAGCACTCGAGAAGCTCTCCAGGATCCATCCCATCCGCGAACACTTGGCTCATAGGCGGAAGCTTAGCTGCAACACGTTCCAACTCCTGGATAAACCTTTCATCTGCTTGCCCACCGGGAAGGAGTTGGATGACCAGGCCGCCAGCGGCCTGCACCGAGTAATCTGGGTTCACCAGGACACCTAAGCTGACCACGGACGGGGTCTGTTCCGAGTGCGCGAAATAGTAGGCAAAATCATCCCCGATTTCCCCCGTTTGAAGCGGGACCGACCCCTGGTAGCTCTCCCGCAGCTCAAGATCTCTAATCACGAACAGCAATCCCTGGCCCACCGCCTCACCCACAGCCAGCTTGTTGTTCTCTGTCAAGGGCAGATGGACATGGGGATTACCCACATAGCCTCTGACATGGCCATTAGGGTCTGCCACGGCTACGATGCCCTGGATGATGCCATCACCCCGCACCTGGACTGTTACGGACTCGTCTCCCTTGAGCATTGCCCCTAACACCAAAGTGGCTGTGAGGACCCGCCCCAGCGCGGCAGTCGCCACAGGGAAGGTTTGATGGCGTTGTTGTGCTTCGTTGACCACATCCGTTGTACGAAGGACGAAGGCCCGCGCTTTGTCACCAATAATACCCCGAACTAACCGGTCTTGCTTCTTCAAACTGTAACCTCCTATGACATCCCCAGCATTCCACTAGACCACAGCCAATAGGCTGCCGCGGCCGCGGCCAGAAGTACCGCAGTAGTGGCCAGGAATCGGATGCGCCGCCTCCGCCTTTTCGCGGCACGCCGCTCTCGCAGCGAAGGCCGCCCGGCGGGTACGGCTGGTTCAAGCTGTGCTGCTTCCGGCATCTTGCCCATTTCATAGCGGACTAGAAGCTCCTCAGGATCTAGCCCCACCTCTCTGGCGTATGTGCGGATAAAAGCCCGGAAGTATGCCTCTCCAGGGACTTTTTCCGGATTCCCTTCTTCCACCGCCTTGAGGTAATCCACCCGGATCCGGGTCCGCTCTGAGAGTTCTTCTAAAGTCAGCCCCTGCTCCGTCCTGGCCTCATACAGTACTGCTCCGATCTCTTTCACTGCTCTCACCTCTCCGCCAAGATGGAACTGTCCACTAACACTTCCCGAGGCTTGCTGCCCTGGTAAGGGCCTACAATGCCCCGCAGCTCCATCATGTCAATCAGTCGTGCCGCCCTGCTGTAGCCGATCCGAAAGCGGCGCTGGAGCATGGAGATGGACGCTTGGCCGTTTTCCACCACAAGGCGGATGGCATCTTCCAGGAGCTCATCGTCATCATCGAATTCCCCTGGACTGCTGGCCTGCTCCTGGCCGATTTCTTCGTTATAAATCGGATCTCCCTGCCGCTTCCAGAAATTCACCAAAGCTTCGATTTCATCATCAGAAATCCAAGCTCCCTGTGCACGTGTGGGTTTTGCCGCTCCGAGTGGATAGTACAGCATGTCGCCTCGGCCGATAAGCCGTTCTGCTCCGCCCATATCGAGGATGGTCCTTGAATCGACCTGGCTGGATACGGCAAAGGCAATCCGGCTGGGAACATTGGCCTTGATTAGGCCTGTAATCACATCTACCGAAGGGCGCTGTGTTGCCACTATCAGGTAGATCCCAGCTGCTCTCGCCATTTGCGCCAGCCTGCAGATAGCATCTTCTACTTCAGCAGCAGCCACCATCATCAAGTCAGCCAGTTCATCGATGATCACCACGATATAGGGTAGGTGCTCTCGCTCTTCCTCTTCGGATTGGGGGGGAGGCAGGTGCCCATACATCTCAATGTTCCGCACGCCAAGCTCTGCAAAGAGTTCGTAGCGCCGCTCCATTTCCATGACCGCCCAACGCAGTGCTGCTGCAGCTTTTCTTGGGTCAGTGACTACCGGTGCAATGAGATGGGGAATCCCATCGTATACTGCGAGCTCCACCCGCTTCGGATCGATCATCAGAATCTTCACCTCTTCGGGCGTGGCCCGGAACAGCAAACTGGCAATCATGCAGTTTAAGCAAACGCTCTTTCCAGACCCTGTGGCACCCGCGACCAACAAATGCAGCCACTTAGTTAAGTCAGCAATCACTGGCTGGCCATAGATATCCTTACCCAGGGCCAGGGCCACTTTGGACGGATGCTCGCTGAAGGCAGGATCCTCGATGACCTCTCGTAAATAGACCATTTCCACATCTTTATTAGGCACCTCAATGCCAATTACTGCTTTGCCAGGCACCGGTGCCTCGATCCGCACATCTGCGGCTGCCAGCGCCAGGGCAAGATCATCTGCCAAAGCAGTAATCCTGCTCACCTTTATGCCCGGCCCCGGCTGAAGTTCATAGCGGGTCACCACTGGACCCTGTGCCGCATTCACCACTTTAGCGGACACGCCGAAGCTAGCTAAGGTTTCCTCCAGCAAGCTTGCTTGGGATCCCGTTGCTGTCCGACGGGCTTTTGCGGGCTTCTTCAAAATGTACGGGGGCGGCGGGCTGTAATCGCCATCCGCCACCACAGGCAGTTCCAGCTGCTCGGCTGCTGGTGCTGGTTTCGAGGCCTTCTTTGCCTGCTTGGGGGCCCGTTCCCGGACCGGAGCCACGGGATGAGGCTGGGCAACCGGTTCTGTGATTTCCTCCGAAGGCGGTGGAGGGACACGTTCTTCTCTAGCCTGCCTTGCTTCCAAGCGGGAGAGTTTTTTTTGCTCGTGCCAGTTTTGAACACGTACCTTCTGGGCGTGGAACCGATCTACGCCTCTTCGCACGATCCCATGCACTGCCCTTCTTGCCGTTCCAACCATCCATTTCGCCGTGGCCGTAAGAGAAATATGGAAGTACAAGATTATGCCAACTAAGAATAGCGCGGCCAAGATGATGTACGCCCCAGGGAGGCCAAAGCTGTTTAGGACAACAACCATCAATGCTGCACCTGTTATCCCTGCCCCCTCACCTCGCCAGCCCCGTGCCAGTTCTTCAGGGAGGCTCGGGTAGGGGCTGTTCCCTCTGTAATAGGCCAGATGGTAGGCGGTAACCACACAACCCAGGAGCAAGACAAAGCCCAATATCTTCCTGACAGGCACTGGCCAGAGCGTACCGCGGAACACATTCAGTGACAAATACAAGAGGCTCAGCGCGAACAACAAAGCTGCGTCGCCGAACAACCCCTGCAAGACAGGGCGAATGTGCCGGCCGATCCAGCCTGGGCTTTGAGTGTACAGTGTAACGATGGCAAAAACGGACAGAGCCAACAGGAATATGCCAAGGATTTCCCGATAGCGCGTCCGATCTGACTGGTGCTGGAAACTGGTGTCCTTGCTTCGCGCCAAGTTCTTTCACCTCTACCCCGATGTTCTACATCTACAGCTAAATCCCTTTCCCTAAACGGACTGCAATCAGCGCGGCCATGCGCTCCTTGGCCTGATCGCGCCTGTAAGAGAAAAATTCCCCTGTACACATAGTGCACTGTTGAGCGGTGTAAATGGTACCGACCCCCGCAGCAGTGAGCTGGTGATAGTTCGCTGACCACAAGTCCAGGAACAGCTCGCCCACCCCAGAAAACACATCTGGGGGAAACCACTCGCGCATTTCTTCCGAGACAGCATAACAGCACGGGCCGATGCTGGGCCCGATAGCAGCTTGAATGTTCTCTATGCGAGAACCGCGCTTCACCATGTGGGCAACTGTCTTAGGCCCAATCTCCGCGACAGTACCCCGCCAACCAGCATGGCTCACAGCCACAATCCTGGCCTCAGGATCCACAAAGAGCAAGGGCACACAATCGGCAAAGAACGCTGCCAACACAACGTCAGGCATGCAGGTCATCAAGGCATCACCGGTCGCTTCAGCCTTCCCAAACCGCCAGCCCTCATCAACCCAATGGACATCACTGCCATGGACCTGCTTAACCACTGCCCACCGTTCTGGCAGCCCAAAAGCGCGCCCGAGAGCCTCCTGCTTGTCCCTTTCCAGGAGACTGCCTGCTGAAGCAGTGCTGAATCCGTGGGCCAACCAGGGTAAGGAAAGCCAAGGGGCCACCTGCCACAGCACATGCCCTCCCTCTTCAGTTCTCACCCACATATCTGTCCGCCTTCCTCAGCTGCTGGACCTCTTCTATGAAGCGATCCAAATCCTTGAACTGCCGGTAAACCGAGGCAAACCTCACATAGGCCACATCATCCAATTCCCGCAGATGATCCATGACCATTTCCCCGATGGCGCCAGATGACACTTCTTGGTCCAGGTTTGCTCGGACTTGCTTTTCAATCTTGTCCACCACTTCTTCAATGGTCTGCAGGGATATGGGGCGTTTTTCACAAGCCCTAAGTATCCCATTCAAGATCTTCGCGCGCGCGAAAGGCTCCCGCCGTCCGTCCTTCTTTACTACCATAAGCGGCACTTCGTCAAGGCGCTCGTATGTAGTAAAGCGCTTCCCGCAGGCGGTGCATTCCCGGCGCCGCCTGATGGAAGCTCCTTCTTCCGTTTGACGGGAATCAAGCACTTTGCTATCCATATGCATACAAAAAGGGCAACGCATGGCAATTCTCCTCCTAGCCTATTATACCGCAAAACCGTTAACGGCGCCATGTTCTGTTTTTCACTAAGATAACGTCCTCACCTACCAACACCACATCACGCCAGGCAACTTCCAAGTCATCGCCCCGCACGAACCACAAAAAGCGGCTGCCAGGCCGTTCCACAACCAAGGCCCGGATTCTGCCTGTCTCAGGATCCAGGTCCACATCGCAGAGTCGGCCCAAGAACCGCCCTTCATCGATACTGATAACGTCCAGCTGGCGGAGTTCAGTGGCCTTGATCAGCATGGCAGCCTCCTCCCCGTTCTTCACTACACTATATGCCGCCAGCTGCAAAAAAGAAACGGCCATTGGGCCGTTGTCCCAAACGCCGTTTCTATTGAGTGTTCCACCTGGTCAAACCGGCTGCCGAAGCCTGCCACCAATTCCGGATCTGCTGGCCGTAGTAGGTTGCTTGAATGTACTCTAGCACCTTTAGCCTGAATGCTATCTTGCCCGTTTCACCCTGCGGGTTGTATTGAGCCAGTTCACTCTGGCCGCTGCTTACTTCCAGCTCACCCAAACAGAGGGGCGGGAACAGGACGCACCACCAGTTTTCTCCCTGGGCGTCGCCAATGCGGACACGCACAGCGTCGTACGTTCCAGCTGGGAGAGTGATCCCCCGATAGGCCCGGCTGGGA
Source organism: Peptococcaceae bacterium 1109 (assembly GCA_001028815.1). Classification (GTDB taxonomy): domain Bacteria; phylum Bacillota; class Limnochordia; order Darwinibacteriales; family Darwinibacteriaceae; genus 1109. The sequence continues at coordinate 470,932 of LDJB01000001.1, read as the reverse complement.
AAAGCATAGGCCCCCATCTCCAGGCTTACGTTATAGCTAAACCCGTGGGCTTGGATAACCTCTTCCGCCGCTTCGATCACCTTCTCTTGGTGCTCCGCTAGGAGGCGGCGAGCCTCTTCCTTGCTGGTCACGGCGGCAAAGAGCTCTCGGGTTTCAGCAAGGACCGCATCTCTAACTAGCAGTTTTAGGTCTTGGTCCTGAGGAGAATCACTGTTGGCGATTACGTGGAGGCGGATGAGATTCTCCTTGGCAAAGGCTGTCTCTGTCTGGACGAAAGCTGCAACGCCCGCGGCAGCGGTACCAACGGCAGCACATACGGCCACGATCAAACAAGCAGTCACACAACGAGTGCGTAGATTATCAACGTACACTTCCCATCTCCCTCCCTCACGAAGTAGCCATATACTTGCGCAAGTGGCGCAGGGCGGCCTTTTCCAAACGTGAAACCTGCGCCTGAGATATCCCGATCTCTTCAGCTACTTCCATCTGCGTGCGCCCCTCATAAAACCGCATGGTGAGGATCATGCGCTCTCGTTCTCCCAGTTTGGCCATGCCCTCTTTAATGCTAACGCCCTCTACCCAGTTGGCATCGGTATTGCGTTCGTCACTGATCTGATCCATTACAAAAATGGGGTCGCCCCCGTCGTTGTAAATGGGTTCAAACAGAGAAATTGGCTCTTGGATAGCATCTAGGGCAAAGACGATTTCCTCCCGAGGCATGTTGAGCTCCGCGGCAATCTGATTGATAGTAGGCTCTTTTGCATGTTTGCTTGCCAAATTATCCCGGGCTTGCAGAGCCTTATAGGCTGTATCTCGCAATGAGCGGCTCACCCGAATGGGATTGTTATCCCGCAAGTATCGGCGAATCTCTCCGATGATCATTGGTACTGCGTATGTGGAGAATTTCACGTTTTGGCTGAGGTCGAAGTTGTCGATGGCTTTCATGAGTCCGATGCAGCCCACCTGAAACAGATCATCCACCAGCTCTCCCCGATTGTTGAAGCGCTGAATAACGCTGAGCACCAAGCGAAGGTTCCCTTGCACCATCTCCTCTCGGGCTTCCTGGTCCCCCTCTTTAATACGGGCCAACAGTTCTCGCATCTTCTTGTTGGGCAGCACAGGTAACTTCGCTGTGTTGACCCCGCAGATCTCCACCTTATGCAAAGCAATCCCCCCAAAGGAACCCGTTACAGTCTTCAGTATTACCAGGTTCCCGAGGATCTATTCCAAGTCGGGGTCAGGCAAAGAATATCGCCGTTAAGAGAGGATTTTTATACTTTCTCCCGTAATATTCTGGCAAGACGAGCGGTCGCGAAAGGGGGAATCTCTTTGCCGCAGTACACCTTTTATGTGGATGCCTTGCTCTTGCGCCTGGGAGCAAACCTCTTGTTCGAATACCTCCTGCTGTGGGCAACTGCAGAAGTGACTCGTACGGGCACACGCCCAGCAAAGCTGCTTGCGGGAGCGCTTTTAGGGACTATCCATTACGCTCTCTACCTTCTGGCCAGCTTCGGCTTAATACCCTACTATGGGTTGCTGCGGTTACTCCCCACCGTTGTTATTGTATCCCTGTTCATGGTTCTGGCCGCATTTTACCCTCTTTCTGTGGGGACACTGCCGAAAATCCTTGGCTGGTTTTATGTGATCGGGTTCATAGCCGCTGGGGCGGGCATGGCTGGAGCCTTCCTCTTAGGTTCACCCGCTAACCCAGCCTATACCCTGGGTATGCTGATTGCGGCCGGTTGCATCTTGCTCATCGCCGAACTGGGGTGGGGCATTGTCCACCAGCGGATCATCCACAATGTATACCATCTGCCAGTGGAGATCGCGTGCGGAGGCAAACAAGTTGCGGTCCAGGCCTTGGTGGATACAGGGAACAACCTGAGAGATCCCCTCAGCCTCCAGCCGGTGATGATTGTGGAGCAAAAGGCCATCCAAGCCCTCCTACCACCGCGTATCACGGCGGCAGTGCAAGCTCTAGACCAAGGCCAACTAGCTTCCCTTGATGGAATCGTAGACCCAGAATGGTCCACTCGGTTCCGCATCATTCCCTTCTCATCCATCGGCAAGGAGCACGGCATCCTCATCGGTTTTCGCCCCGATGCGGTGCACATCCGCGATGGCCAGCAAGGCCCTGCAGTGCAACCTGTGATTGCCATACATCCGAGGGCACTAGACCCAGAGGGGAAGTACGCAGCCTTGATTCCCCCTACCCTACTGCAGCAGGCCATCGACGATCCGGCCATCTTGCCCACAGCTAAAGGAGGACAGCGGCATGCGGCCACTCACCACCATGAAGTGTAAAATCTGGATCCGCCTTAGGCTCATTTCCCTGCTGCGCCGCATTGGCCTGGTCCCCAAAGTTCACTATGTGGGCAGCAGCGAGGTCTTGCCTCCACCCCTCACCAGTCAGGAAGAGCAACAGCTCTTGGCCAAGCTGAGCCAAGGAGACTATTCCGTTAAGACGCCCTTGATAGAGCGCAACCTACGGCTGGTGGTTTACATCGCCCGGAAGTTCGAGAACACGGGCATCCTCATTGAAGACCTGGTGTCCATCGGCACCATCGGCCTCATCAAAGCGGTGAACACCTTTGACCCGTCAAAGAACATCAAGCTGGCCACATATGCCAGCCGCTGCATCGAAAACGAGATCCTAATGTACCTCCGGCGCACGAGCAAGTTAAAGGCGGAGGTCTCCTTTGATGAACCCCTAAACACTGATTGGGACGGTAATGAGTTGGTCCTTGCAGATGTGGTAGGATCAGAAAGCGATGTGGTGAAGTACATCGAGGAAGAAGTGGATAAGGCCCTTCTGGAGGCGGCCCTAGAGCGCTTGACGGGCCGGGAAAAGAAGATCATGGAACTTCGCTTCGGGCTAAACAGCGGGACAGAGCGGACTCAGCGAGAAGTGGCAGAACTATTGGGTATCAGCCAATCGTATATCTCCCGCTTGGAGAAAAAGATCTTGAAAAAGCTCCGGCGAGAAATCAAGAAGATGGAATAAAGGCCTGCACCCTTCGAGGATGCAGGCCTTCTTTCTCCGTATGTAACTATCTCCTCCGCAAGAAAGCGGGTATATCTAGTTCATCGGTAGTAAATGGACGGGCGTCTAGCTCTTTGCCGAGCTTAACAGCGGCCGGCTTTCTGCCAGCATCAAACCCGGTGGCGATTACCGTTATCCGTAGTTCATCCTGGAAGCTGTCGTCTATCACAGCGCCGAAGATGATGTTGGCATCTGGATCCGCGGCTTCTGCAACAATCTCTGCAGCCTCATTCACCTCAAACAAGCCCAAGTTCGACCCGCCGGTCAAGCTCATCAGGATACCCTTTGCTCCCTCAATCGAAGCCTCCAGCAGCGGGCTGCTGATAGCCTGTTTGGCTGCTTTTACTGCCCGATCTTCTCCTGTGGCTTGGCCAATACCCATCAAAGCGGAGCCGGCATTGGTCATAATGGCTCTGACGTCGGCAAAATCCAAGTTGATCAAGCCGGGCACTGTAATCAGGTCAGAAATGCCTTGCACACCTTGGCGGAGCACATCATCGGCAATCTTAAAGGCTTCCATCATGGAAGTCCGCTTGTCAACCACCTGGAGCAACCGGTCGTTGGGGATAGTAATAAGCGTATCCACCTTGGCCCTGAGCATCTCAATGCCCTTCTCCGCCTGTGCCATACGCCTTCTGCCCTCAAAGCTAAACGGTTTGGTTACTACACCAACAGTCAGTGCGTCCAATTCTTTGGCAATTTCTGCGACCACTGGAGCAGCACCAGTACCCGTTCCTCCTCCCATGCCCGCTGTGATAAAAACCATGTCAGCGCCTTCGAGGGCTTGGCGGATGTCCTCCCGTGACTCTTCCGCGGACCGCTGGCCAATCTCCGGGTTGGACCCAGCACCTAATCCCTTGGTCAGCTTTTGGCCAACCTGGATCTTCACAGTTGCTTCGGATAGCTGCAGGGCTTGCGCATCGGTGTTCAAGGCAACGAACTGTACCCCAGTCAAACCAGCGGCAATCATCCGGTTAACCGCATTGCTTCCGCCTCCGCCACATCCAATTACCTTTATATCTGCAAACTGTGGACTCTCTAAGTCAAATTCGAACATGGGATCCCCCTCTTTGCGCAACGAATTCCTTATCCCTTGATTCAACACCTGAAAGTCTTTTCCCTCTTCGCGGGGCGGAAATAGGGAAAAAAACTCCTAGGGCTGCCTAAGGCGCACCACTGGATTTTTAAGCACCCGTAGGTCAATGACTGCAGGATCCAGCCCTTGGGCAGCCAAATCTTGCCAAAGCTCTTCCAAAAGGAGGAGCTTAGCCTCCACATCTTCCATGTCCCCCATAATGATCTCCACTCCAGACTTGGTGACCAGCGCCCGGCTGGCCCCATCCCATCTGGCAAAGGTCCCTACCATCCCAGGGGGGACTGCTGCTAAAACCCGAGCAGCCGCCTTCAGCTGGGCCTGCGCTGTCAGATCCACATTCACCACCTTGGGCAGTTCCAGGACGGAAAACTGACTCGGGGGAGCCATGAGTGCACCACTTCTGTCCAACACATAGATAATGTCCCCGTAAGCGACCCAAGCCAGGGGCAGACGCTCAGAGATCATCACCTCCACGTGATTGGGCCACGTCCACCGCACGGTGGCCTTCTCTATCCATGGATGCTCTTCTAAGCGGCGCTGCAGTGCCCCCTTGTCCAAATATAGAACATTGGTTGGCTGAAAATCGACAAAGTCATCTAGCTGCGCTCCGTCAAGCAAGACTAGGCCTGTCCACTGGAGAGCCGCAGCAGTGAAGTAACTGGAGTTTAGAAAAAGGTACGCTAAAACAACGAGGATGACCAACAAAAATGCTAAGCTAGTCTTTGGCTGATTCAATAACCATACCCCCCCAGTTTCCAGCCGCACAACACGAGCCCCTAAGGACTGCAGCTGGCCAGCAATGTTCTCATAGCCCCGGTCAACATGGTGGAGGCCCGCCACTTCCGACACGCCCTCGGCCATGAGGCCGGCTATGATCAGGGCCGCCCCTCCCCGCAGGTCACCTGCGGACAGTTTTGCCCCAAACAAAGGCCGCCCGCCGTTTACCACGGCCCGGTTCTGGCTGACCGCGATTTCTGCGCCGAGCTTACGCAGTTCTGTGGTGTACCCAAAACGGTTGTCGTAGATAGACTCCCGCACAATGCTCTGCCCAAAGGCCCGTAGAGTTAAGGCCGTAAACTGAGGCTGGAGATCGGTGGGAAAACCTGGATAAGGCGCAGTCTGAACCTGAGCAGGATGCAAACGCCCTGCACGATATACGCGCACTGTCCGCTCCCCGACTTCGATGGGTACGCCCATAGCAGTAAGAATGCGCAAGAGCGGCTCCAAGTGGTGGGGAACAACGTTCAGCAAGTGCAGCTCACCACCGGTCGCGGCCGCGGCGATAACGTAGGTGCCTGCTTCAATCCGGTCCGGAATGACCCGGTAGTCTGCACACCCCAAGTCCGGTACGCCGTGGATTGTAATGACAGAAGTTCCCGCCCCTTGTACACTGGCGCCCATGCGGTTAAGGAAATCTTGAATATCTACGATTTCAGGTTCCTTGGCCGCATTCCGGATCACAGTTGTGCCCCGGGCCAAGGTGGCCGCCATCAAGATGTTCTCGGTGGCCCCCACGCTTGGGTAGCGAAGGGTGAGATCGGCCCCAGTTAACACTTCCGCACGGGCGATGATTCTCCCTTCCACTTCCTCGATCTGTGCCCCTAACCGGCGCAAGCCGTCGAGGTGAATGTCCAGGGGGCGAGAGCCGATGGCGCAGCCGCCAGGTAGGGCGATCTCAGCCCTGCCGAGCCTGGCCAAGAGAGGACCCATCACCTGAACAGATGCCCGCATGGACTGCACTAACCGCTCAGGTGGCCGCCCTTGGACACCGTTGACGGCAAGGTGCAGTTCATTGCCGTGGAGTGCGGCCTGCACCCCGAGGGATCTGAGGACCCCCACCATGGTACGTACATCGTCTATGGCTGGTACATCCGTTATATGGAAGGATCCATGTCCAAGGATGGATGCTGCCATCAGCTTTAAAACCGAGTTCTTGGCGCCGCCAATCCGAATTGTCCCGTTCAGTTGGTGCCCACCCTCGATGATTAGTTTCGCCATCGTATCACCTCTACCCGCAGTCAGTACCGTACATAGTATGCGGGTAGTAGGTATTGGTGAAAACAGCGAAACCCTCAGCTCTTGCCCTGCCGAGAGATGTTGAGGAGCACTCCCATCGCAGCTAAGCTAGTCAGCAAGGAAGATCCGCCGTGGCTGATGAAGGGCAGGGGAATACCAGTCACAGGCAGTGAACCGGTTACTACGCCGATATTGATCATAGCCTGAAAAGCGATCATTGAAGTGATGCCAACGGCTAAGAGTGATCCGTAAAGGTCAGGAGCCCTCAGTGCGGTCTTAAGGCCCCGCCAGGCCAAGATAAAAAACAGCAGCACCACAAAGGCTCCCCCAACAAACCCCAGTTCTTCGCAGAGAATCGCGAAAATGAAGTCTGTATGACGTTCAGGGAGATAGGAAAACTTTTGCCTGCTTCGCCCGAGCCCTAGGCCAAATAAGCCCCCTGACCCGATGGCCAAGAGGGACTGGATCACGTTCCAACCGGCACCAGTTGGATCTGCCCATGGATCGAGGAAGGCCATGATCCGGCGGAACCGGTATTCTTCCTTGGCAATCAGCTGCCACACTACTGGGGCCGCCATAGCCGCGAGGAGGAACAGCTGTCCCATATGGGCACCACCAGCGAAGATTACCACTAAGCTGGAAAACACCAAGGCAGCCCCTGTTCCGAAGTCAGGCTCCAGCATAATGAGGCCAAACTTAACCCCTAAGATGACCAGCAGAGGCAAGAGCCCTGCGAAAAAGCCCCTGATGCGCTCTCGCTTGGTGGAGATATACACCGCGGCGTAGTTAATCATGGCAAACTTGGCAAGCTCCGACGGCTGTAGGTTGAAGCCCCCCAAACGAATCCAGCGGGTCGCTCCCCCTGACCCCTGCCCCACAAACAAAACCAGAACCAGCAGAGCGAAGGAGAGAATGAGGCCTGGGAGGGCTAGGGCTCTAAAGACGTGATAGTCAATGCGCATAAGGACGAACAAAGCCACCAGCCCTACTCCCGCGAGGATGGACTGCCGCTGCACGTAGTGGTAGGGATCGCCGTAATCGGAAATACCCATGATGGATGAAGCGCTGAAGACCATGATCAGCCCCACGCTGAGCAGCGCTATCACTACCGCAAAGATGAGAATATCGGGTTTGCCGCCCCTTGTAAGCATTTCACCTGCCCCCCTCCCTTATCTTTATTCATTGCAGAACAGATTCAGTATCACAAGCCACTGTTCCTAGAGGGCACCCAGCAAACCAACTGCAGCACAGACCAAGCCCAAAAGCCAAAAGCGGATCATCACTGTCGTTTCTGACCAACCCCCCAACTCAAAGTGGTGGTGAAGCGGAGCCATACGGAATACCCGCTTCCCTTTAGTTAAGCGGAAGTAGGCCACTTGGATGATCACCGACAAAGTTTCCACCACGAAGAGCCCGCCGATGATGGGAAGGAACAGCGTGGTTCCAGTGAGGATCGCGCCAGCGGCCAAAGCGGCCCCCAGCCCTAGAGAACCCGTATCCCCCATGAAGACCTGCGCCGGGTGGGCGTTAAACCAGGCAAATCCCAAACACGCTCCGGCTACGGCCGCAAAAAAGACTGCCAGGTCGTGGCTTCCACTAAGCCACGCTAGGATGGCGAAGGCTAGAGCTGCGGTGGCGGTGGTTCCTGCAGCTAGGCCGTCAAGGCCGTCGGTGATGTTCACCGCATTGCTTGCGGCCACCATGACAAGGATGTTAAAGATCACGAACACCACTGGATGGAGTTCAATGGAGGTTTTCACAAAGGGGACGATCAGGCTCGTGTTCAGGCCATCCTGGGACAAGGCGAAGAGACTAATAAGCAGTGCAATCCCTATCTGGCCTACCAACTTATCCCGGGCCCGGAGGCCAAGGGAACGTTTGGCAATAATCTTCAGTCCATCATCCAAAAGCCCGATGACGCCGTACCCCAAGGTGGCGAGGAGGGCGATGGAAACGTCGCGCCCCATGGAACTGGTGAGCACAACCGCAACAGCAAGCGCAAGCAAAATGAGGACCCCGCCCATAGACGGCGTCCCGGCCTTCTTGAGGTGCGTCTTGGGCCCATCACTGCGAACTTGTTGGCCGAATTTCAGCCTCCGAAGATAATATATGGTGCCTGGCCCAGCCAAGACTGCCAAACCGAAGGCAATCAACGCAGCCAACATCGGCGATGAAATCTGCAGCATCTTCTAATCCCCTTCCTGGAGGCGCTCCACAACTCGCTCAAATCGCAGGCCCCGCGAGGCCTTGACAAGAACCAGATCCCCGGACTCAACCCGCGGCAAGTTGTTTAGCAAATCTTCCACGCTTGCGAAGGCTTTTCCTCCACCTGCACCCTGACGATACGTTTCGGCCCACTGGCCCACGAAGTACAACTCATCGCAAACTTGAGCCGCGTACTCACCTACCTCTCGGTGAGCATCGCGGCTTAGCCGCCCCAGTTCTAGCATATCTCCTAAGATGGCCAGTCGTCTGCCTTGGCACTCCATGGCTGCGAACGTATCCAGGGCTGCCCGCATCGAAGCTGGGCTGGCGTTGTAAGCATCGTTTATGACTAAGGCCCCTGAGGAAGTGGGCACTGCTTCCAGGCGCATACTGCTCAAGCTTACGTCTTTTAGGGCCTGTTGGCACTGGGAAAAAGGAACTCCGAGTTTGAGCCCTACAGCCAGGGCAGCTGCGGCATTCCGCGCGTTATGGATCCCCGGGACGTTTAGGGAAACCTCTCCCGCAGCACCCAAGCCTTCCACCCAAAACCTAACCCGGCCATGAGAGTCGGTGGTCAAGTTGCTGAGTGTCAAATCGTTTCCCTGGCCTCTTCCAAATAAGAGCACCTCTGCCTGAGTCCGATGCCCGAGCCTTCGCACTAAGGGATCATCCCCATTGAGCACTGCAAACCCATCTTCGGGCAGATTATCGAGGATCTCCCCCTTTGCCTGCGCGATATTCTCCATGGTTCCCAGGAGCTCAAAGTGGACGGGGCCCACATTGGTGATTACCGCAGCGCTGGGAGGGCAGATCTTAGTGAGCGCCTTAATCTGGCCCAGTCCCCGCATTCCCATTTCCACAACCAAAGCCTGGTGGCTCTCATTAAAGCCCAGGACGGAGAGGGGTAGCCCCAGCTCGTTATTGTAGTTCTCTTCCGAGCTGTGCACTGCATAGCGCTCCGCAAGGATGCGGGTGATCATGTCCTTAGTGGTTGTCTTGCCGTTGCTGCCCGTCACGGCAACCACAGGTACGTCAAACTGGGCGAGATAAGCCCGGGCCAAGTTCTGGAGCCCCACCAGGGGATCATCCACTTCGATCACGCCAGGCAAGTCCACCGCTCCCGTTCTGACCATGGCGAATGCCCCTTTAGCCAGCACCTCAGGAACGAACTGATGCCCATCTACTCTTGTTCCTGGAAGGGCAACGAACAAGCTGCCGGGATAGGCAGTTTTGCTGTGAATTGTAACGTGTGTAATCAATCCTGTTCCTCGGGGCGTTCCCCCGGCCCACTGGGCAGCTTGTTCTAGGGTCAACGGTTTCATGCGTACAGCTCCTTTAGCGCTTTCCGGGCTTCTTCCCGATCATCAAAATGCGTGCGCACTCCCTGGATCTCCTGATAGGCCTCATGCCCTTTGCCTGCGATGAGCACGGTGTCACCAGGCCTTGCGCTGGCGACAGCCAGCCGAATGGCTGTCCTCCGATCTGGTTCCACAACATAGTCCTCAGAACCTGTTGCCCGGCGCACTCCCGCCGCGATCTCAGCACAGATCTCCTCAGGGTCTTCGCTGCGGGGGTTATCAGAGGTAATAATCACCAGATCTCCCAAGCGAGCAGCGATTTCTCCCATAATGGGGCGCTTGCTCCGATCCCGGTCGCCACCGGCCCCAAAAACCACCACCACCCGCCCTGCTGTCATAGCTCTGGCGGTGCGCAGGACGTTATCTAGGCCATCAGGGGTGTGAGCATAGTCAACAATAACCGCGAAGGGCTGGCCCACATCTATTAGTTCAAATCTTCCTGGCACTCCCTGCAAAGCTTCGAGGCCGTCCCTAACCGCCGCCAAGCTGATACCTTCCCCAAGACATACAGCGGCCGCAGCCAGCGAGTTATAAACGTTAAACTGGCCAGTAACAGGAAGCTTAAGCCTTGCGGTTCCCCAGGGGGTGTGGAGGGAGTAGGCTGTACCTTTTGCCTCTACCACAACATCCCCCGCTCGAACCTGGGCCTCCCTTTCCACTCCGTATCCTACAACGGGCGCCTTAGACTCCGCGGCCATGGAGAGCCCCTTAGGATCGTCAAAATTGACCACCCCAAAGCCCGCCACCTGCTTAAACAGCTTGGCTTTGCTGCGGAAATAGTCCTCCGGGGTTTTATGAAAGTCCAGGTGATCCTGGGTGAGATTTGTGAACACGCCGCAGCGGAACGCAATGCCATCGGTGCGCTTAAGTTCTAGTGCGTGGGATGATACTTCCATCACAGCGTAGTCGCAGCCTTCCTCCACCATCTCTGCAAGGATCCTCTGGAGATCAAGGGACTCAGGTGTGGTGCGTTCACTTGCCGAGCTCCTGTTCCCAACAACCGTCTCAATAGTGCCGATCAAGCCTACAGTATGGCCCGCACGCTGCAAGATGGACCTTATCATGTATGTCGTTGTGGTCTTCCCGTTTGTTCCCGTCACCCCAATCACCCGGAGTTTTCGGGAAGGATGGCCGTAGAACGCTGCGCCTACCAGGCCTAGGGCAGCCCTGGCATCTTCTACCACAACCTGTGGCACAGGCAGATCAGGAAGGAGGCGCTCCACCATGAGAGCCACCGCTCCCCGCTGCACTGCAGCGGCCGCGTAGTCATGCCCATCAAAACGGAATCCCGGCACCGCGACAAACAAGCTGCCTGGCTGGGCTTCCCGGGAATCGTAGACTATGCTGGTTATGTCTACATCGTGGCCCACCACGGTGCCAAGTTCCTGCACTAGTTCCTGTAACCGCACAATGTCGCCTCCCGTACACTATTATTCAGGCAGATAGACAAGAATACCAGTCCAAGCTCCTTAACGAACATCCCGCCGCTCGATCCCTAAGTGGTTAAGGCTCTGTTCCATTACTTCCCGGAACACGGGCGCTGCGAGGACGCTGCCGAAGCGGATCTCAGTCTGCGGTTTGTACAAGATGACCAAGGCTGCTAACGCTGGGTCATCCGCAGGAGCATATCCCACAAAAGAAGAAATGCGCTCGTCCCCGTAACCCCCTGCCTCCGGCACTTCTGCTGTACCCGTTTTCCCTGCAGAGTAATAGCCGGGAATCTCTGCTTGGCTCCCTCCGCCGTTGACCACCACTGAGCGAAGAAGGCTACTTAGGCGTTTGGCAGTGGACTCACTCAAGGCGCGCCCCAGAGGTTCAGGCTCGAACTTTTCCACCAACCGCCCGTGGCTGTCCCTGATTTCCCTCACAAACCGGGGACGCATCACAATCCCATCGTTGGCCACAGCGCAGATCGCAGTAAGCAGCTGCAGGGGTGTTACGGCCACCCCTTGGCCGAAGCCCATGGTAGCCCAGCGGATTGTTTCCCCGTACTTCACTTCTCCTGGGGCAACGACACTGCCGCGGCCTTCGCCAGGGAAATCTACCCCCAACCTGCTTCCCAGCCCGAACCCTCGAATAATGGGGTAGAACCGTTCGGGGCCCATTTCCACTGCCAGCTGAGCAAAGACAATATTGTCCGAACGCTCTAGCGCTTGTCGGAACGTAATGTTCCCGCTTCCCCGGCCGTCCCAGTTGCGGATGGTCCCGCCCCCCACTTGCCACGAGGAGCCAGAGTAGAACATACTTCCTTCGGAGGCGATGCCTATCTCCAAGGCGGCCGCAGCTGTAACAAACTTAAACGTTGAACCTGGTTCATACTGGTCTGTAATGGCTATGTTGCGCCTCACATTCATGGGATAAGCGGAGTAATTATTTGGATCAAAAGCAGGGTAGACTGCGCTGGCTAGGATCTCTCCAGTGTGGGGATCCATCACCATGACTACCCCCCGCTCACTCTTTGTTTCCTCCACCGCTGCTCGGATCTGGCTCTCCGCGATGTGCTGGATCACCGAATCAAGGGCCAAGATCAGATCGAGTCCATCTACAGGGGGCTGGAACGCGGCATCTCCTCCAGGGATAAGGCGCGCCGCAGCATCTGCCTCTGCCGCGAGGCGGCCTGGGGTGCCCCGCAGATACTCATCGTAGTAATACTCCAAGCCCTCAAGGCCCTGGTTGTCAATGCCGGTGATCCCCAGAACGTGCGCGGCCAGAGTGCCGTTAGGATAGTAGCGCTGGGGACGCTCCACTAGGTAAATGCCGGGAAGCTTCAAATCCCGTACTGCCCGGGCCTGCTCCGGCGTGAGTTTCCGCGCCAGCCACACGCTGCTGGACGTCTCACTTCGCAGCTTTTCCTCAATCTCCCGGGCCGATAACGACAAATACGGAGCCAATAACTGAGCAGTCCCCTGAGGGTCGCCAATTCTCGTGGGAATGGCGTAGACTGCATCGGCTCCGATACTCATAGCTAACGTTTTATAATTTCGATCGTAAATGCTTCCCCGTTGGGGGTCTACCACCCGCGGCCTCATCCGTTGGGCAAAGGCCATTTCGCTGTACTGCCCATGTTTCACTATCTGCAGATAAACAAGGCGGCCCATAAGGCCCAGGCTGCACAATACTAAGATGACGAAAACGAAAGCTGTCCGGCGCTGCACGCGACGCCATTGATCAAAGTTTGCCAGCTTCAACTCCTCCCACCGGGAACAGCTTGTTCAGCCAGTTGGCTACCACAGTCCACGCGTTGCTTTCAACTGGGGGGTTAGAACCTGCAAGAGTGCCTGCACCCGTTTCCTCAGATCTCAGCCCCACCAGGCTGTTGGAAGCAACCAAGACGGCCGTATGCGAGGGATCAACCATGCCCAGTTTCGTCCTGGCAAGTTCCTCGATAACCTGAATAGACCGGGCTTGTTCCAGCTGCACCCTAAGATATCCATTTCGCTGCTTGACTAAATTTGCCTCCTCCTGCAGATTGGCAAGTTCTAGAGAAAGATACACGGTGTTGAGCTGCTGGGAAATGTAAAGCAGTCCCAGAGAAACCACTAAGGCCGCGATGAGGCACAGCTTCACAGTGGCAGGCACACGCCTGCGCTTCCGCTTCGGCCTTAGATTGCGCCTGGGTTCAGGCGGTTCGTAAGGGTTGGTGGTCTCCCACTGGTATGAACTGGGTATCTGTCTCGCAGGAACCATGGCGGTGCCTCCTCATAGTCGTTCGGCGGCTCGCAGTTTGGCACTACGCGCTCGGGGATTTTTCGCCAACTCTGCCGCCGATGGAACAATGGGCTTGTTGTTTACAAGCTTAAGCGTAGCTTGCTGCCCGCAGGCACAGACCGGCAGGCCTGGAGGACAAATACAACGGCCCAAGCAGCTTTGGAAAAACTCTTTCACGATCCTGTCCTCCAAAGAGTGGAACGTAATAACAACGATCCTGCCCCCTTGCCGCAGCAGGGGGACGCTCTGCTCTAGCGCTGACTGCAATGCCCCTAACTCATCGTTCACCGCAATCCTCAGCGCCTGAAAAGTCCTCCTGGCCGGGTGGGGGCCACCTTGCCTGGCGCCGACGGGGATTGCGCTCTTTATAATACCTACCAACTGCCCCGTAGTGCGGATCGGTTCTTGCTCCCGATAATTAACGATAAACTGCGCTATCCGAGCGGCCCAACGTTCTTCTCCATACTCGGAAATAATTCGGGTCAGTTCTTTCTGTGAGAGCCCGTTCACAAGATCTTGTGCCGAAACGGCACCCTCGGGATTCATGCGCATATCAAGGGGTGCATCATGGTGATAACTAAACCCCCGCTCCCCTTCATTCAACTGGGGCGATGATACTCCTATGTCAAGCAGTATCCCATCCGCCTGGCTGATACCGATGCCAGCTAGAAGGCGTGTGATATCGCGGAAGTTGCCGTGCACCAACGTTACCCGGTCTCTGTAGTGCTGCAAGCGATGACCCGCTCGCTCCAAAGCTGCGGGATCCTGATCGATTCCCACCAGCTTGATGCTGGGCTCCGTTGACAAAATCGCCAGGCTGTGTCCGGCTCCGCCCAGAGTGCAGTCAACATATGTACCGCCGGGCTTTAGGGCAAGAGCCTCTAGGCTTTCGTGCAGAAGTACTGGTTCATGGGCGAAATGCATTGATCTCATCCTTTGCGGCCTCAGATTCCTAAGTCAACAATGCTTTCTGCAATGGCCTCATAGGATTCTTCTGCTTCTTCAATATAAGATTCCCATCTTGCCTTACTCCAAATCTCAACACGGTTAGATACTCCGATAACCACCGCTTCTTTTTCGATTTCCGCATAGTCCCGCAGATTCTGCGGAACCGCAATCCGTCCTTGCTTATCTAACTCACAATCGGTGGCGCCGGAGAACAGAAAGCGCACAAATTGCCGTGCACCAGCTTTGGTGAGGGGAAGTGACTTCAACTTCTCTTCCAGTGCCTGCCACTCTTCACGGGGGAAAAGAAATAAGCAGTTGTCCAAACCGCGGGTCAGCACTCCTCCCACTCCCAGGCCTTCCCGGAACTTGGCAGGGACTATTAGGCGACCCTTGGCATCTAGAGTGTGCTGATACTCACCCATAAACATCGGACCAGTCCCCCCCACTTCCCTCCACTTTTCCCCACCTTTACTCCCTTATTCTCCCGCAAATCGCAAAACCCTTCTTCCCAAGCAAAAAAAGGCAACAAAAAAACCCGAATACTTTGAAGTATTCAGGTCAAAGAGACGAGTGAACCGATAAGCCGAGTTCTGTCGAGGGTGATCATCTATCTAGGACTGCAGTTACCTACAGTCTCAAGCAGCCAACCCGGAAGTCTAACGAGACGAGCAGCCTCTCCCTCCCTATTTGGCCTTGCTCCGGGTGGGGTTTACCTAGCCAGCCAGTCACCTGGCCGCTGGTGAGCTCTTACCTCACCGTTTCACCCTTACCCTTACGGGCGGTATGTTTCTGTGGCACTAGCCTTGGGGTTGCCCCCACTGGGCATTACCCAGCACCCTGCTCTGCGGAGCTCGGACTTTCCTCAGGGTCTCCCCCGCGATCACCTGGTCCACTCGCATTCAAATTATAACACACTCACTGCAGGTTGCAACCGGTGAAGGGATCCAAGCCTGGTGCTTCCAGGATCTCCACCCCGGGCATCTCCCCTCGGAGGTAAGCTGCAACTTTCGGCACCATGATCTTCTCCGTACCATGATGGCCTGCATCGATCACCACCAACCCAGCGTGGACAGCATCGAGGGCTTCATGGTAAGACACATCCCCTGTCACAAGCGCTTGCGCCCCTACCTCCGCAGCGGCGCTCACGAGATCGCCGCCTGACCCGCCGCACACCGCGACCTTCTCGCACACCAGCCCCCGAGGGCCAACTAGACGCACCGGGGAATCAAGCACCGCCTGTACGTGGTCGCAGAGGGCTTCCGCCTTGCCAGGGCTGATCTTCCCTATCCGCCCCAGCCCCGTGCCGGGGATAGGGCCGGGAAGCAGGGGTTCTGGCCGTTCCAGGCCAAGGGCTTCTGCCAGCCAGTGATTGAGACCCTGTTCCGCTATGTCCAGGTTAGTATGGCTCACGTACACGTAAATACCGTTACGGATTAAGAACGCAACTAAGGCACCC
The DNA here is from genome assembly GCA_001028815.1 of Peptococcaceae bacterium 1109. Taxonomy (GTDB): domain Bacteria; phylum Bacillota; class Limnochordia; order Darwinibacteriales; family Darwinibacteriaceae; genus 1109. Next base: position 455,102 of record LDJB01000001.1, on the reverse strand, counting down.
TGATAGGTGTCGGTGCGGACGTGATAAAGGGGTTTGAAGATCAGAGGGTGATGTGCGACAATCAGATCCACACCTTGGCCCGCGGCCAGCTCTGCCACTTCTGGAGTCACTGTGAGCGTGACCAGGATCTTCTGCACTTTCCTCGACCGTTCACCCAATTGAAGGCCCACATTATCCCAATCCATCTTGAGTTCCTCAGGGGCCAGCTGCTCCATAAGGCGAGCCACATCCCCCACAGTGGGAAATTCGCCCATCCCGTGCACCACCTTATCCTTGGGGATAACAAAAGCCTCACTTGCCTATGGCGGTGAGGCCGAAGTTTTCCGTAGTAATTTAATGGTGGACCCCCTGGGATTTGAACCCAGGACCAACGGATTATGAGTCCGCTGCTCTAACCGCTGAGCTAGGGGTCCATAACCACTGTATTATTATATGGCACTGAGATGAGCCCTGTCAAGAACACGGCAACTATTGCTCCAGGAAGTCCTTAAGCTTCTTACTCCTGCTGGGATGGCGGAGCTTCCTCAAAGCCTTGGCCTCGATCTGCCGGATGCGCTCCCGTGTAACGCCAAAGACCTGGCCTACCTCCTCCAACGTGCGGGTCCGCCCATCATCCAGGCCAAACCGCAGTCTTAACACCTGCTGCTCCCGGGGGGTCAGGGACTCAAGGACACTAGACAACTGCTCCCGGAGCATTGTAAAGGATGCAGCTTCCGCGGGGGCCAGGGCATCCTGGTCCTCAATGAAGTCGCCGAGATGACTGTCTTCTTCTTCGCCAATGGGCGTTTCCAAAGAGACCGGCTCTTGGGCGATCTTCATGATTTCCCGCACCCGCTCCACTGGAAGGTCCATTTCCGCTGCAATTTCCTCAGGCTGAGGCGCCCGACCTAGCTCCTGCAGGAGCTGCCGGGAAACACGGGTCAGCTTATTAATCGTTTCCACCATATGAACGGGGATTCGGATGGTGCGGGCCTGATCTGCGATAGCTCGCGTGATGGCCTGGCGAATCCACCACGTAGCATAGGTGCTGAACTTAAACCCTTTCCGGTAATCAAACTTCTCCACGGCCTTAATCAGGCCCAAGTTGCCTTCCTGGATCAAATCCAGAAGCTGCATGCCTCTTCCCACATAGCGCTTCGCAATGCTAACCACTAGGCGCAGATTGGCCTCGGCCAGGCGCCTTTTTGCCTCTTCATCGCCTTCTTCGATGCGCTTGGCATACTCGATCTCTTGTTCTGCAGTGAGAAGGGGGACGCGCCCGATTTCTTTGAGGTACATGCGAACAGGATCATCAATATCCACGCCTTCGGGAACTGAAAGATCGTACTGTTCCTCTTCTGTTACCTCGTCATCGTCCACGATGCTGTTCTCCAGCTCCTCAGAATCATCGTCTGAGCTCTCTGGTATCACATCAATTCCCATTGCAGAAAAACTTTCGTATATCTCATCGATCTGATCGGGGTTAAGCTCCACATCTTGCAGAGTGTCCATGATCTCGCGGTAGGTCAATACACCGCGCTTTTTGCCCCGTTCCATGAGATCATTTATGGTTTCCAGACTGACTGAGTCTTTCTTGCTCAAGCATATTCCCCCCTTCCTCCGGGCCGCGCTGCATGTTTCTCCTTGGAGAAAAAAACCGTTCGGCGCAAATCATAATACTCCTTGAGAAGAACATAAAGCTCCATATGAATATCAAAACCTTTTCTTTCATTCTCCAAGGATGAAAGCTTTTCCTCTATTTTGGACAATCTTCGCTTCCAGATCACTGCCTGAAACTGGTTGACGTACTCCTGCCACTTCCCCGTAGGCCGGTCCAAATCCAAGATATCCCCAGCTGTGCTGGCGCCCAGCTCATCCCATTCGCCTCTTGCCAGCAGGCTCACCAAGTGGCGGTACTCTTGCGTTGAAAAATCCTCCGCGGAAAACCCCTGGGCGGTGAAGTCGTCAAGCAACTCCGGCTGGTGGAGAATCCACCGCAGAAGGTCCCTCTCCACTAACTCCCCGTGAGAAACCGTGGGAATACGCACGCGTTCTATAGTATGCCTGTTTCTGGATTTGATATGTGAATCAGGCCGGGGGCCTGTGTTCCCTGCCCTATGCTTATTCACATCGGCGCGCAATGAATCCTGATGTACCTGTAATTTGCCGGCTGCGTACCGAATGTATTCATCCCGCTCCACCGCATGTTCGATGCCAGCGAGAACAGATATTACTTCGTGGGAGGCGGCCAACTTTCCTTCTCTCGTTTCCACATTGTGCTGGGCCAACGCATGGCTTATAAGGTACTCCACCAGCGGTTGAGCTTGATCAAGCCAGGCTTGCACATCTTCCTCTGTGTGGCTGCGGGCAAATCCGTCGGGATCTTGCCCCGGTGCGAGCCGCGCCACCCGGACATTCAGGCCTGCTTCACTGAGAAGCTGCATACTCCGCATTGTGGCCTGCTGCCCCGCCTGATCGCCGTCAAAGGCGATGGTGACGTGCTCAGTAAACCGGCCCAGAAGGCGCGCATGAGCAGATGTAAAGGCCGTTCCAAGAGAAGCGGCTACATTGCGCACTCCCTTGCTATACAAGGAAATAAGATCTGTATATCCCTCCACGATAACAGCCCGGTTTGCCTCTTTGATGGCATCCTTCGTCCAGTTGAGCCCATAGACAGTACGGCCTTTATGGAACACAGGGGTTTCGGTGGTATTGAGATACTTAGGATGGCCGTCACTTATTATTCGCCCCCCGAACCCAATGAACCTCCCTAGATGATCACAAATTGGGAAAATGATCCGATCCCGGAAGCGATCAACATAGCCCCGCTGGCCCTGGGATATTAACCCCGCAGCAGCAGCATCCTCAAGACTGGCATTTTGCCCTTCCAGGAACTTCACTAGGTTATCCCAGCCCCCAGGTGCATAGCCCAGATAAAAAGTGCGGGCCAGTACTGGGGAAATCCCACGCTCCGCCAGGTAGCGGCGAGCTTGAGCCCCTGGTGCTGCCCGCAGCATGCTGTAATAGTAGCGAGCAGCAAGCTGGTTTATGGCCATCAGCCGTTCCCGTAGCTCCCGCTCCCTGCTCTCCCCCTGGGAAAGCTGGGGTACGGGGATTCCTGATTCCTCAGCCAACTGAACTACGGCTTCAGTGAAGGACAGGTTGTTAAAGCGCATTATGAAGTTGATGGCGCTTCCGCCAGCCCCGCATCCGAAGCAGTAGAAAAAGCGTTTTTCAGGGTTCACAGTAAAGGAGGGGGTCTTCTCGCTGTGGAAAGGGCACAGACCTACATAGTTGCGTCCAGCCTGCCTGAGATTGACGTGCCGGCCGATCACGCTCACAATGTCCACGCTGTTTTTGACCTGTTCAATCCACTGGTCGGAAAGACGTGCTATTGGACTCCCACCCTTCTAACTCTTCCAGCCTGCAGGCAAGAACAGGCGCTTATACTCAGAGATCGCGTAACCATCTGTCATGCCTGCGATATAGTCGCACACTTCCCGCTGGAGTCTAGCCTCTGGCACGCTGTGGCCCACCCGCTTCTCCAATTGGCTCCGATTGCTCATATAGTAATTGAATAGCTGTTCAATGAGGCCGTAAACTTTGCTCTCTTCTAGCTTAGCTTCGGAGCCCACATAAACGTGTGCGAACAAAAACTCCCGAAGTTCATCAGTGGCAGCCGCCACCTCTGGATCCATGGCAATGCACGGTTTATCCAGGCTCGCCTCGATCACCGACTGTACCATAGTATCAATCCGCTCCGCGCGAGTGCTGCCCAGAACCGCCTGGATGCTCCCGGGCAGGTCACCTTCGGCGAGGATACTTCCCCGCACCGCGTCCTCAACGTCATGGTTCAGGTACGCAATCCGGTCGCAGATGCGCACCACTTGGCCCTCTAAGGTTGCAGGCAGTTCGGGCCCTGTATGCCTCAGGATACCGTCACGCACTTCCGCGGTCAGGTTAAGCCCAGGGTAATGCGGAGAGTGTTCCTCCAGAACATCAACCACCCGCAGGCTTTGCTCGTTGTGGCGGAAATGCCCTACTAATTGGGCTAAAGCCGCTTCGCCTGCATGGCCAAAAGGAGTGTGGCCCAAATCATGCCCCAAAGCAATGGCTTCTGTGAGGTCTTCGTTCAAGCCTAAAGCCCGGGCCACAGTGCGGCTGATCTGAGCCACCTCCAGAACATGGGTGAGCCGTGTGCGGTAGTGATCCCCTTCGGGGTAAATGAAGACTTGGGTCTTGGACCGCAGGCGGCGAAAGGCTTTGGAGTGCAGAATACGGTCCCGATCCCGCTGGTATGGGGTTCTAACAGGACACTCCGTATCGGGATAAACACGCCCCTTAGACTCCGCTGTCAATTGGGCATGCGGAGAAAGGTATTCCTTTTCCCACTTCAACGTGCGTTCCCACAGGTACACCCAGACCCCTCCCATCTTGCGAACCAAAAAGGAACCCACACTGTGTTAGTATGGGTTCCCCATCGGGAGACTATTTCCTGCTACCGCGGGTTGCGGATGTTTGCCTGGGCTGCTGCTAAGCGAGCTACCGGTACCCGGAACGGTGAGCAGCTCACGTAGTTGAGCCCAACACGGTGGCAGAAGTCGATGGAGGCTGGGTCGCCGCCGTGCTCGCCGCAGATACCGATCTTCAGATCAGGCCTTGCGGAGCGGCCGCGCTCTACGCCCATCTCAACCATAGCACCTACGCCAACTTGATCCAAGGTCTGGAAAGGATCCTTTGCGAGGATCTCTTGATCGAGGTAGTCCTGGAGGAACTTACCCGCGTCGTCACGGCTGAAGCCGAAGGTCATCTGGGTCAAGTCGTTGGTGCCAAAGGAGAAGAACTCTGCTTCCTGAGCGATTTGGTCTGCCACAACACAAGCCCGGGGGATCTCAATCATGGTACCTACCAGGTACTTGAATTCCACCCCTTGCTCTGCCATGACTTCTTCTGCAACCTTCACGCAGACATCCTTCATGCGCTTCAGCTCGCGCTCAGTGCCTACCAGAGGAATCATGACCTCAGGAATAACCTCTAGGCCTTCCTTGGTGAGTTCCGCGGCGGCTTCAAAGATTGCCCGAGCTTGCATTGCATAGATCTCTGGATAGGTTACGCCCAAGCGGCAGCCGCGATGGCCGAGCATGGGGTTGAGCTCAGCTAGGCCGCTGATGGTCTGCTTCAGCTCGTCGTAAGTTACGCCCATTTCTTCTGCCAGTTCCTTAATGGCTGCATCTTCATGAGGAAGGAACTCATGCAGAGGCGGGTCGAGCAGGCGAACGGTTACAGGTAGTCCCTGCATAGCCTTGAAGATACCCTTGAAGTCGCCCTTCTGGTAAGGCAGGAGTTTTGCCAAAGCCTTCTCACGGCCGGCCTTGTCCTTCGCGAGGATCATCTGGCGCACAGCCTTGATGCGGTCGCCTTCAAAGAACATGTGCTCTGTCCGGCAAAGGCCAATACCCTCAGCGCCGAAGTCCCGAGCAACTTGTGCATCGTGTGGTGTATCAGCATTGGTGCGCACGCCCAGCTTGCGGAACTCGTCGGCCCACTCCATCAGTTCACCGAAGTAGCCGGTTACTTCCACGTCAACGAGCTCGAGCTGGCCTACAATTACTTCTCCCTTGGTACCGTTAAGGGTTACCCAATCTCCTTCCTTGAGCACTGTGTCGCCCACGGTCAGAGTTTTCTTTACTTCATCGATCTTGGCAGCGCCTACGCCAGCGACGCAGCACTTACCCATGCCTCTCGCCACAACTGCAGCGTGAGAGGTCATGCCGCCCCGGGCAGTGAGGATACCCTCAGCTACATCCATGCCTCCGATGTCTTCCGGTGAGGTTTCGGTCCGGGCCAAGATGACTTTTTCACCCCGGTTAGCCCACTCTTCTGCTTCGTGGGCAGTGAAGACCAAACGGCCCACAGCTGCACCTGGGGAAGCGGGGAGGCCTTTAGCCAAAACGTCGTACTTCGCCTTCGGGTCAATCATGGGGTGCAGCAGCTGGTCGATCTGAGCTGGATCAACGCGCATAACTGCCGTTTCCTTGTCGATGAGGCCCTCGTGCACCATCTCTACCGCGATGCGGACAGCGGCTGTGGCGGTACGCTTACCAGACCGGGTCTGGAGCATATACAGTTTACCTTCTTGGATGGTGAACTCGATATCCTGCATATCCCGATAGTGCTGTTCCAGCTTCTTGTAGATTGCCTCGAGCTCTCCGTAAACCTCAGGCATTTCTTCCTTCAGGTCAGAGATGGGATGAGGCGTACGGATACCAGCCACAACGTCTTCACCTTGGGCGTTCATCAGATACTCGCCGTAGAAGACATTTTCGCCGGTGGATGGATCCCGGGTGAAAGCTACGCCAGTACCAGAGTTTTCGCCCATGTTACCGAAGACCATAGCCTGGACGTTAACGGCAGTACCCCAGTCACCGGGGATATCATTGATCTTACGGTAGCGGATGGCCCGGTCGTTGTTCCAGGACTTAAACACCGCGTCGATGGAACCACGCAGCTGCTCAAAGGGATCGTCCGGGAAGAGGCGCCCTGCAGCTTTGGAGACGATCTCCTTGTAGCGGCTCACTAGGTCCTTGAGGGCTTCCGCGCTCAGTTCGTTATCCAGCTTAACGCCTTGTTCATCCTTAACGGCCTGGAGAGCTTCCTCAAACAGGTCGTGCTCTACACCCATGACAACGTCGCCGTACATCTGGATGAACCGCCGGTAAGAATCCCATGCAAATCGGGGATTACCAGTCTTGGCAGCAAGCCCCTCTACAGTCACATCGTTCAGGCCGAGGTTGAGGACGGTGTCCATCATGCCTGGCATGGAAACTCTCGCGCCAGAACGTACGGAAAGAAGCAGTGGATTGGAAGTATCGCCAAACTTGGCTCCCATTGCTTCCTCAATGCGGGCCAGGTTCTCTCTTACCTGTTCCTCTAGTCCCTCTGGCCAACGCTCACCGCTGCTGTAAAATGAAGTACAGGCTTCGGTGGTAATGGTAAATCCTGCCGGGACAGGGATGTCCAGGGACACCATTTCAGCGAGGTTGGCACCTTTTCCGCCGACCAGATTCTTGTTGCCCTGTTGCCCATCGGTCTGGCCGTTGCCGAAAAAGTATACCCATTTTGTGCTCATGAATTTATCCTCCTTCGCTTGTGTGATTGCTATGTTTTCCCATTTTCGGGCCCAACACCAAAACTACTATTCTGGATTGTCCCACAATATCCTTCCTCTATGGGATTAATTCACAGAGAGACAACAATTGCCTGAAAATCGGCAAAGGCGCGGAAGACGGTGGCTGCCTCAAGAAGCATGCTCAGGCGGTTTTGGCGGACCTCTGGATCCTTATCCATGATCATAACCTGATCGAAGAACACATCAACTGCTGGGCGGAACCGTGCCAAGGTAGCTAAGGCAAGTTGGTATGCACCTTCCGCCAGCTGTTGCCCGACTGTTTCCTTCAGGGAAGAAAGGGCTTGGAAGAAATCCTTATCCGCCGGGGCGAAGCAGCCTTCATTGTAGCTGATCCCTTCGGCCTTCGCTGCGAGGTTGGCAGCCCGTTCATATGCGATGTGCAGGTCTCCGTACTCAGGCATAGTGCGGAACGCCTCCAAGGCTTGCACTTTCGCCGCTAATCTGGGGATCCGCTCCTCGCCTGAAGCCAACACCGCATCCACAGTATCATAGGAGAAGCCTTGGTCCAAGAGGTACACCCTAAGCCTTGCCAAGAGGAAGCTCACTAACTCTCCCCGCCGCTCTGCGGTGAGGGAAACCCCTTGATATCCCTCATTTGCCAGGTCAACCAGGCGTCCCAGGGCAATGTCAAAACTGTTGGCTAGGAGAATCTGCACAACCCCTTGGGCCTGCCTGCGCAGGGCAAAAGGATCTTGGGAACCTGTGGGGATCTTCCCTAAAGCAAAGTATCCCACAAGGGTATCCAGCTTATCGGCGAGGCCCACTACCTTGCCTGTCACTGTTTCTGGAAGGCTGTCCCCAGCAAAGCGGGGTTGGTAGTGCTCTGCGATTCCCCGGGCCACTTCAAAAGATTCGCCGCTGAGGCGGGCATACTTCTCTCCCATTATCCCCTGGAGTTCTGGAAACTCATAGACCATCTGGGTCACCAGGTCCGCTTTGCACAGCTGCGCGGCCCTCTCCACCTCAGCACCGTGGCTCCCTAGCCCGAGCTCCCCAGCAAGCCTGGGGGCAAGAGCCACAAGGCGCTCCACTTTATCATGCATTGTCCCTAAACCTTCTTGGAACACCACCCCTTGAAGCTTGGCCAAATTGGCCTCTAGGCTGTGCTTGCGGTCCTCATCGTAGAAGAACTTCGCATCCGCAAGGCGTGCAGCTAAAACCTTTTCGTTACCGCGGATCACATTCTCCAGATGGTTGTCGGCGCCGTTACGCACCCCGATGAACATGGGCAAGAGCTTGCCATCTTGCCCCACGATGGGGAAATATCTCTGATGTTCCTTCATTGAAGTAATAAGTACTTCAGCTGGCACCTCCAGGTATTCGCTGCGGAAATGCCCACAAAAACTGGTGGGATACTCCACTAGGTTTGTCACTTCTCCGAGAAGAGCCTCATCGAGGAGAACCTCTCCGCCGTGCTCTTTCGCGAGGGCTGTAATCTGCCCTCTGATGTCCTCTTTCCGTTCCTCAGCATGGGCCATCACATACCCATCAGCGAGGCGGCTCACATAGTCGCTAGGGCTCTGGAGCTCTATGGGATCTTGACACAGTTGGCGGTGGCCATAGGTTGTGCGCCCTGACTGAACTGGGCCAAGGGAAAAAGGTACAACCTCTTCCCCAAACAGAGCCACGATCCACCGCAGGGGCCGGGAAAAGCGCAGATCGTAACTTCCCCACCGCATGTTCTTGGGGAAACTCAAGCCCAGGATAGCGCTCCTGAGTATATCGGGGAGAAGGGATGCGGTTGGCTGGCCCTTGTGGTGCTTGCGCGCGAAAACGTAATCCACGCCTTGAACAGTCTGGATAAAGAGCTCCTCCGGGGCCACCCCTTGTGAACGGGCAAAACCCGCGCCAGCCTTGGTCAGCTGGCCTTCTCCATCATAGGCAATGTTTCTTGGGGGCCCTTTTACTTCGTTCACCCGGTCAGGCTGGATCTCAATGAGATCCGCAATCTGCACCGCGAGACGCCGAGGAGTAGAATAGACGGTCACCTGTCCATGGGTGAGGCTCAGCTCTGCTAATCGGGCAGTAAGACCATCAGCAAGCTGCTTTACAGCAGGGTCCACGAAACGGGCCGGGAGTTCTTCAAAACCAACTTCTAATAAAAGGACTCTCATTAACTCCACCCCCTTTGCAAGAGAGGAAAGCCCAGCTTCTCTCTGCTTGCCAAGTACCCTAAGGCTGCCTTGCGGGCAAGTGCCCGCACTCGGCCGATGAACCGGGTGCGCTCACTTACACTGATCGCTCCCCGAGCGTCCAGCAAGTTGAAAACATGAGAACACTTCAGAATGTAGTCGTACGCGGGCAAAACAAGGTCGAGCTCCAAGAGGCGCTCTGCCTCGCCTTCGTACATATCAAAGAGGGCAAACAACTTCTCAGGGTCAGATTCCTCGAAATTGAACCGGGAGAACTCCACTTCATTTTGGAGGAAAACGTCACCGTATGTAATATCATCGACCCACTTTAGGTCAAAGATGTTGTCAATGCCCTGGATGAACATGGCCAGGCGCTCTAACCCGTAGGTGATCTCCGCTGCGACGGGCTGTACATCGATGCCCCCCACCTGCTGGAAGTATGTGAACTGGGTGATCTCCATTCCATCGAGCCACACTTCCCAGCCCAGGCCCCAGGCTCCTAGTGTAGGCGATTCCCAGTCATCCTCCACGAAGCGCACATCGTGCTGGGCCAAGTCAATCCCGAGAGCTTCTAGGCTTCCCAGGTAAAGCTCTTGTACATTATCAGGAGAAGGCTTGAGAATTACTTGGTATTGGTAATAATGCTGGACCCGATTGGGGTTTTCCCCATAGCGGCCATCGGTGGGGCGCCTGCACGGCTGAACATACGCGACCCGCCATGGTTCAGGCCCTAGGGATTTGAGGAACGTGCCTGGGGACATGGTGCCCGCCCCCACTTCCATGTCATAAGGCTGGTAAATAATGCACTGCTGAGCCGCCCAATACTCTTGCAGTTTGAGAATCATGTCCTGCAGGTTTAGCGGACCACTACTCATCTTACTCCTCCCTCTCATTCAAAAAAAACCTCCATCCCTGACAAAGGGACGAAAGGCCGCATTAAAGGTCGCTTCAGAGGATCAAACGCATTTCATTTATACCAAATCTACCTCTAATTGTCAATCAGACCTGCTGCGATCCGTCTTCTGCGCCGGCATTGCCCTAACCGTCTCCAAGAAAGCCAGTGATTTCAACGGGTAGTCTAGCCGGAAGTCGATGTACTTACGCATAAGCCGCTCCAGTTCCCCAAGGGCTGCTGGGGTCGGGTGAAGAATGCCAAGGCGAGCCACATCCCACTCTGTCAGGCGCTTGAGAAGCTCCCACGTGCCATTGCTTAAGGGGAGTGCGTCCTGGTATTGGGGAGCGCACTGAGTGCACACCACGCCCCCCTCCGCGGTAAAGAGCAGATTTCCTGTCATGGCGCACCCGCACCCCAAACAGTGGTGCAGCTGCGGTGCATACCCCGATTCCTGCATGAGCCGGACCTCAAAGGCCCGTGCGGCCAGGGGGAACCTTCCCTGGGCCCCCAGGGAAAAAGCGGCCAACAGCAGCGCATACAGTTCAACGCTGGGCAGTTCTTCCTCGGTGAACGTATCAAGCAGCTCGCAGATGTACGAGGCGTAAGCCATCTTCTCAAGATCATCCCGAAAGTCTTGATAGGAGTTAATAATCTCCGCCTGGCTCAACGTATGCAGTTCTTTGCCGGGAAAGACTAGGTAGCGGCCGTGGGTGAACACCTGTGTGGGGCTTAGCAAGCGGTTTCTGATCCGGCGGGCCCCCCGGGCTGCAGCCCGGATTTTCCCTTTTTGGGCAGTATATAGGGTGACAATGCGGTCTGCCTCCCCGATGTTTCGTACTCTAAGCACAATTCCTTCGCCTTTAAAAGACACCATTTTCACCTCTAGCGGCCCAGTTGCTCAGGCACAGGAACGCCCAAGTATTCGCAGCCCAAACTGGTGATACATCTTCCCCGGGCGGTGCGCTGCATTAACCCAAGCTGAATGAGATAGGGCTCGTAAACATCTTCGATGGTCTCCGCCTCTTCCCCGATGGCAGCGGCCAAGCTTTCCACGCCCACCGGCCCACCGCCAAAGACATTCACTATGGTTGTAAGAATGTAGCGGTCAACCTGGTCAAGCCCGTTCTCGTCAATGTCGAACATACCCAAAGCATCCACAGCAACGGCGTGGGAGATGAAGTTATCTGCCTTTACCTGAGCATAATCCCGGACCCGCTTCAACAGCCTATTAGCTACCCGCGGGGTGCCCCGGGAACGCTTTGCGATCTCTCTTGCCCCAGCCAGGTCGATTTCAACCCGGAGTATGGCTGCAGACCGCATCACAATAGCGGTTAAATCTTCCTCAGCATAGAGTTCCAACCGGCTCATGACTCCGAAGCGATCCCGCAACGGCGCGGTAAGCATCCCCGCTCTGGTGGTGGCCCCGATCAAAGTAAAGGCCGGCAGATCAATCCTTACGGATCGGGCTCCGGGGCCCTTGCCGATCACGATATCCACTGCGTGGTCTTCCATTGCGGGATATAGAACTTCCTCCACGGTCCGGCTGAGCCTATGGATCTCATCAATGAACAAGACATCATGGGCCTCAAGGCTGGTTAAGATAGCTACCAAGTCGCCCTGCCGCTCAATGGCTGGCCCTGAAGTGGCGTGAATCCCCACACCCAGTTCATTGGCAATTACATAAGCAAGGCTTGTCTTGCCCAAACCAGGCGGCCCGTAAAGCAGTACGTGGTCCAAGGCCTCACCCCGCTGCTTGGCAGCGGTAATAAACAGTTCCATATGATCCTTGACCTTGGTTTGGCCAATGTAATCTGCAAGAGTGCGCGGGCGCAAGGTAAGATCCACATCCCAATCATCGGGCCGCTTCCACCCGCTCACTACCCGTTCCGCCTCCATGCACGCTCCCCTTTCTGCGCAATATTCGTGGCCAGGGCAAGCTTGATGAGAGCCTGAACATCGCTGTCATCACCTAGCTGGGCATAGGCCCCCTGTACCATCAGCTCCGCCTCCCGGGCACTAAACCCCAGGACCGTTAGTGCTTCCACTGCATCTCTTAAGGCACCACCAGGCATGGAAGGCACATCTCCCCCAGTGGTATCAGACCAGGGGCCATCCCCCAGCTTGTCCCGGAGCTCTAGAATCAAGCGCTCTGCGGTTTTCTTGCCAATACCGGGCAGGCTCGTTAAAACCCCGATCTGCTCTTGCTGAATAGCCCGGACGAAGTCTGCCGCGGGAATGGCGGACAAAATCCCCACCGCTGTGCGGGGGCCAATCCCAGAAACACCAATCATGTGCTGGAAGAGCCGGCGCTCTTCTTCAGACATGAATCCATACAAAACTAAGGCATCTTCCCGAACGTGCAGGTGGGTAAAGACACGCATCATCTGGCCTATGCTGGGCATGGCCCGGAAAACTGCCTGCGTTACCAACACTTGGATTCCCACACCATTTACCTCAAGGACAATGGATGTCTCATCGGCAGCAGCGAGCTTACCCGATAGCGTTACGATCATGCCCATCGCTCCATTTCCGCAAGTTGTACCCATGGCAGAGGCTGACCGCCAAAGCATCAGCCACATCATCGGGCCGTGGAACCTCTTTGAGCCCCAAAAGCACCCGGACCATGTATCCCACCTGTTCCTTTGACGCCCGGCCCTGGCCTGTCACAGCCTGCTTTACTTGCAGCGGAGTATACTCCGCAATATCTACGCTGCTGTGGGCGCCCGCGAGGATCACCACTCCCCGAGCTTGTCCCACTGTCAGGGCGGTGGTCACATTCGTGTTAAAAAACAGCTGTTCAACAGCTAACCAGTGTGGTTGAAACTCATCGATTAAGCGCCTCATCTCCCCATAGATCACCTTGAGGCGCTGATCCATGCGCAGATCCGGAGGGGTTGTGATCGCGCCATAACCCAGGACAGTGAACTTCGTAGCACTCTCCCGGCGCACCACTCCATAGCCTGTGATGGCAGTACCCGGATCAACACCCATAATAATCATTATACCACACCCCTCCGTTGAGGGTATTCGACACCCCTACCTCAAGTCCTTGCAGAAGAAGGCCGCTTGTTCGGGACAAGCGGCCTTCCCATCCAGGCTAACCATTTTTGACGGAACCGAAGACTCCTGGACTTGAAAGATCTTGTAGGCAACAATGAAACTGATCACAAAACAGATCAAAGCAATAATAAACAACACCAGGCGCCAATCCAGAAGTTCACCCCCCTCTATGGGGAGCATATCCAATGGAAGGCAAAAATATGTTGATTATTCCTGCACCTCGTAATTTGTGTATACTTCTTGCACTTCGTCCAGATCTTCCAGGGCATCGATGAGCTTCTCGACGCTCTCTTCCTGTGCCGCAGAAATGGGGACATTGTTCTTAGGGATCCAGCTGAGTTCTGCCCCCACGAACTTCATTCCCACCGCCTCCAGCTCTTGCTTAACCTGGGCAAAAACCTGCGGGTCGGTAGTGATCTCGAAAACGTCCTCGTTAACAGTAACGTCATCCGCTCCCGCTTCCAGCGCCTGAAGCATGACTTCATCCTCGTCGCGCCCCTCCCGTTCTAAAACAAGGAGGCCCTTTCGGTCAAACATCCAGGCCACACACCCACTCTCTCCAAGGTTCCCGCCAAACTTGGAAAACCTGTGGCGCAGTTCTCCCGCTGTACGGTTGCGGTTATCAGTGAGGGCTTCCAGCATGATGGCAACGCCGTTAGGCCCGTAACCTTCATAGATAACCTCTTCGTAATTATCCCCGTCCAAGCCGCCAACGCCCCGCTGGATCGCTCTTTCAATGTTGTCGTTAGGCATATTCACAGACCGGGCTGCATCAATGGCTAAGCGAAGCTTGAAATTGGACTCAGGATCAGGCCCACCTTCCTTTGTCGCAATGGTGATCTGCCGTGCGAGCTTGGTAAACATCTGGCCCCGCTTAGCATCTTCTTTACTCTTCTTGTGCCGAATATTGGCCCACTTGGAATGTCCTGCCACGAGCATCACATCCTTTCGCCAATATTTTAGCACACCAGGCCCTCCTTGCCAACAATAGCTGTTCAGCGGAAAGGGGACTGGGTAAGGAGCCGGGCCAGCAAGCGCAGGAGGACATAGTGCAAAATGGCTACCAAGGCTATTACGAACAAAGGGGAAATGACTTGCGTGATAAGAATGAAGTCGTAGGCACCGTGAAGAACCGCCGCCCAAAAGAGCCCCTGGACGGCATGGGAAAACGGGGAGCCGAGGAACTTCCCCTTCCCCAAGAAGTATCCTGAAATGCCGCTGAACGAAGCGTGGGCAAGAGAAGCAACGCTTGCCCGGAGCGGGGCAATTTCCAGCCCAAAAGCAGAGATGTACAGTACATTTTCCACCACGGAAAAACCCATTCCTACAGTGACGGCATACATGATGCCGTCCACGGGTTCGTCAAAATGCTGGGAATGGTAGACCGCGAGATACACCGCAAGGAGTTTAACCAACTCCTCCCCGAAACCGACCACGCCAAAGGACAGCCAAAGGGCAGCACCCAGGCCCAGCTCCCCTTGGAGGAAGCCCCGAAATGGGTACTCAAAGGCTAAAGCGGGGATCACCGCCAGAGCACCGCAGCCAAAGGCCTTAAGGAGCATGGGCAGAGGTTCCCGATCAAACCGGTCGCGGCGGTGGAAGTACCATATCCAGAACGCTCCCGGTAGAAAAGCGGCTAGCAAAGTATACGGCAACAACCTCACCCTATCTCATTGTCCGGTTCAACGTGGCCTCTCTCTAACAGGACCCGTTCTCCGCTGTCCCAGAAAATAGCCTGCTCAACCTGGCAGGCACCGCAGATGTACATATCCGCGTAGCCGTGGTATTCCTCCGGATCGATGCCCTCCATCGGTTGGTTGCATAAGGGGCAGTTGACCATGGATACCCTCCTTTCCGCATGTTTCTAGCGTGCACGAGAGAAAGGAGTTTTATAGCTGAAAAGATCTTGCAGGACATTTGCCCGCCTCGGTGTAGTATTTACCACAATAGTAATAATTTCAAAAGGAGGGCCTGAACGAATGAGGATTGGTGAACTGCTGCGGAGCGGTGACTGGAAAAGCGAGAAACACGTTCCGGTTATCAACGCGCCAGACGAGGTCCAAGCAGGGGAGAAGTTTACCGTAAGTGTAGGTGTGGGCGAAGACATCCCCCACCCAAATACCACTGAACACCACATTCGTTGGATTAAGCTGCTGTTCCAGCCAGAAGACGGGTTCACTTATGAAGTGGCAGATTGGCAGTTTACAGCCCACGGAGAGAGCGTGAAAGGGGCCAATGCGGGGCCTGTGATTACCGAGCCTTTCGGCCAAGTGCAGATCGTTCTGAAGGAATCAGGCACCTTGCTGGCCATGAGCTACTGCAATATCCACGGGCTGTGGGAGAACGCACGGCCTATTACAGTCCGGCAATAAGAGAAAGCGTTTGGGGAGCGGCTTACCGCTCCCCTCTACCGCTCTGCTAAAGCCTTAATTTCCCGCACGACATTGGTAGTACCATCTCCTAGCTTCGACTGGGCCATAGCCTGAATATACTTATCCCTGCTCCTTTGCAGCTCCGAGAGGGCCGCCAAGAGGGATTCAGGGCTTAGGTTCTCCTCTTCAAGGACTACACTGAACCCTTGTTTGGCAAAGGATTGGGCATTCAGGATCTGGTCCCCCCTGCTCGCTTGTCGGGAAAGGGGTATAAGGAGGTTAGGTTTGCGCAGCGTACAGAGTTCGAAGATGGAATTAGCCCCGGCCCGGGAAACCACATAGTCTGCCGCGGCAAACAGGTGGGGCAGTTCTTCCGCTGCATATTCAAACTGACAATAAGCCCTGTTGGCTATGGTATGGTCGAGGTTTCCCCTCCCAACCAGGTGAATTACCTGAAAATCCTCGATGAGCTCTGGCAGGGCATCCCGAATCACCTGGTTAATGATCTGCGAGCCTAAACTGCCTCCCATGACTAACAGTGTAGGCCGGGCGGGGGAAAACCGGCAAAGCTTAAGCCCTGCATCCCGGGATCCGTGCCGCAGCTCTTCCCTGATGGGTGTGCCTGTGACAACAGCTTTGTCCTTGGGAACATACTGCAAGGACTCTGGAAATGTCAGGCAGATCCTCCGTGCAAAGCGGAGGCTGATGCGATTCGCCAGGCCAGGAGAGTAGTCAGACTCGTGGAGCAGCACTGGAATGCCCAACATCCAGCCTGCTGCGGCCACAGGGACCGTTACGAACCCGCCCTTGCTGAAGATGGCCGCAGGCCGGACTTTCCGCAGGATGCGCCAAGCTTGGCCAATGCCTTTCAGCACACGGAATGGGTCCGTTAGGTTCCGCCAGTCAAAATAGCGGCGCAGTTTGCCCGCGGCTATGGCATAATAGGGGATTCTAGCCGGTATGAGTTCCCGTTCGATGCCATCGCTTGTGCCGATGTAGTGTAGTTCATAGCCCTCTGCCTCAAGGTGAGGGATTAAAGCTAAGTGGGGCGTAACGTGGCCTGCGGTCCCGCCCCCAGTTAAGACAAGCCGTTTCATAGCGGCACCTCCGAAAATGCAGTGATCAACTGGAAATGGGGAATGTTATTTTGAGTCCAATCGCGTTTTCCATCGGTTCAATTGCTATCCACTGGTACGGCATTCTAATGGCCTGTGCCTTTGCTTCCGCGTACGTTATCTCCCACCACTTCGCGAAGATCCATCAGGTTTCTGAGACGGCTGTAGATACTCTCTATTTCTCCAGCGCGGTCGCGGCAGTGGTAGGAGGGCGCTTAGGCGTGGTCGTGGCCAACCTCGATTATTACTTGGCCAACCCCTGGGATATCTTTGCCCGGGCTGGGATGGCGTCCCATGGTTCCCTGGCCTTAGTGATGCTGTTGGGTGTTTTTGCTGTACGGAAGCTGAAGCTCTCTTATTGGCGAATTGCGGACATCGCGGCCCCCATTATTCCTACTGCCCACGTGTTTATCCGGCTGGGCAACTTCCTCAATGGCGAACTGTATGGACCGCCGACGGATCTGCCCTGGGGCGTCCAGTTCCCCCACCTGCCTGGGCCAGTCCATCCCACGCAGCTCTATGAAGTTGCCGCTTCGTTGGTAATTCTGCCCTTTGCCTGGCGGTGGGCGAAGAACCCCCGCTACCCCGGGTATGCCTTTCTGCGGGTCCTACTCGCGCATTCAGTGGTACGCTTCTTTCTAGACTTTATTCGCCAACACAGTGAACTGATCGGGCCGTTTGTCCTCAGCCAAATCATTGCCCTAGCCATCTGCGCGGCCGTTGTTCCAACCCTGATCATCTTGGAAAGGCGCTATCGCTAGGCTATCCAAGAGAGTGCCAGCTACAAACGGTGCAAAGGGCGCCACAAGCCCCGCCAGCCCGGTTACGGTGGAGGTAGTGGGCTGGTGAAGCTTGCTGGCAAAGCCCATGAGGGCAGCCAAGGCGGTGTGCGGTTTTCCCCCCTCGAGGCGCTGTGTAGCCTCCGCCCGCAGTTCTTTTATGCCCTCTTCCCTGCCTGGCGCTGCAGTTTGCCCAAGCCGCCACAGCCGCTGCACAAAACGAAAGGCCCCCCCGAGAAGCTCTGGATTGAACCTGAGGTCTTTCTGCGGCGGGCCCTGGAACAAGAGGGCAATCCGGATCGCATCAGCGCCAAAATCCAGGAGGAGAAAGGTTATGCTAAGGCCCTCTGTTCCAAAGAGCCGCCCGCATACGAGAGTCTTGGCCCGGGGCCTGCTTCGACTGAGATAGGCATAGTCCCTAGCTTCTACGCATAGGGTGGGCACTGCCTCTGCTTCAGGCGTAAGGAGCAATCCGAGCTGCCGTGCTTCTTCCCTTGCGTCGAGACGCAAGTCCCCCCAATAGCCTAAGGCAGGGTTCCCGGTGTTTTTCACCGCCAAGCGGCGGTAGAGGTCCGCTAGCACTAGCAAGCGGGCGTTTTCCAATCCTAATCCCCCGTCCTTGCCTGGTATCAATGCCGCTGCGTAGATCCCCTCACCAGCGGCCTGTCTTTCTCTCTCCCATGTCTCTAATCGTGCCCGTTCATTTATGCGATGGTTATAACGCCGCACCTTTCTGCCTCCTACCTAAGGGGAATTACGACGGGCTCACTACTCCCCATCCCCACCGGCACGGGCTGGGATTGGCCCTGGGATCCGAAGTACCACATAGGCACCTGGCCTATGAAAATCTCATCTAAGATGGGCACCTGAGTGGAAACGAGAATCTCTGCGGAGCGCAAAGGTACCACCACCCGCATGGTGACCTGAATATCTAGTGAGATGCGATGCCATGTCTGGTTGATTCCCGCACTCGCAAAGCTCGCCACAGGCGTTGTGGTCAGGCCCCCCACGGGGATCATCCGCACCGGTATGCCCGGCCCCCATGAGGAGAGAAAGTCAAGCCCGGTGAGCTGGCCTAAGGGGATGGGAAAGACTTCCTGGCCTAAGTTGTTCAGGGTCTGCAGTATTTTGTGAGTAGCTGTGCTTGATACACGGTTGACCTCACCCATATCGTACTGCACTGCTTGGATATTCCCTGCTCCGTCCCTAAGGACCTTAGCCAGCTCCACTGCACTTAGGGAAGTAGCCATCATTTCTTCTACAGCGACGTTTATCGCCCGGGTAGCAATACTTACGGCACGGGTTTCTGCCCAAGTGTAAAGGACTGGTGCCAACCGGCTCTCTATGGCCATGAGGGTGAGTGTTCCCAGAAGCAGGATCACCATGCCCATCAGGCCCAGAGTTCTCCCCCAGCTTCGGGGCGGGGGATGGGAATTACTGGGCCATCGCCAGTTTATCACAAGGCTCTACCTCCCTCAAGGCAATCTATGTGCCTAGCGACCCAAATTGCGGAGGGCTGTAATGCGACTAATATGGTATAATAACTAATGAAGTGTTCCATGGGGGTGCTGTCATGGCAAAAACGAAGTCCAAGCGCATTTGGCTTTACATCGCAGTAATTTTTGGTTCTATTTTCGTCGGTGGCTGTGCGGGCTTTCTTACCGCTTACCTCAGCAGTGCCCCAACCCTGGATCAGGTGAATATCGTCCAGGATTTCACTACCTACATATACGATATCAACGGCCGGGTCATTACTGACCTCTACCGGGAAAACCGCATTCCCACCGATATCACCAAGCTTCCTGACCACGTGAAGAATGCGGTGATCGCCATCGAAGATGCCCAGTTCTACAACCACCACGGTATCAACTTCGTGGCCTTTGCCCGGGCGATTTGGGTAAACCTGCGCACGTGGGACTTTACCCAAGGCGGCGGCACGATCACCATGCAGCTCGCCAGGAATGTGTTCCTCACCCAGAAGAAAACTGTCATGCGCAAGCTGGAAGAGTTCCTCTGGGCCGTGCAGATCGAGCGTAAGTATTCGAAGGATGAGATCCTAGAAGCATACCTTGATGTATTCTATCTCAACCACGGCGCTTACGGGATCGAGTCCGGTGCTCGCCTCTTCTTTGGCAAGGAGGCGAAAGATCTCACTTTGAGCGAAGCGGCACTCATCGCAGGGGTTATTCGCTGGCCCAGCCGCTACTCTCCCTTTGTTAATCCAGATGTTGCCCGGGATCGCCGCAACTTTGTGCTGGAACGGATGTTCATCGAAGGATTTATCTCGGAAGAGGAGGCTCGCCAAGCGCAGGCTGAACCTTTGGGTGTCATTGACCGTAACCGGCGCCAAGTAAAGGCAAGGTATTTTGTTGATTACGTCATGCAAGATGTAATCGAGCGTTATGGCGAAGCGGCTGTCTTCGGAGGCGGCTTGCGTATCTACACAAGCCTTGACTTAGATATCCAAGAAGCGGCGGAAGCAGCCCTTCTGAGCGGGCTGCCCGTCAACAAGCAGACGGAAGGTTCGGGGCTCACCCAGCCTCAAGGGGCTCTCATCGCTATCGATCCCAGGACCGGCCACATCAAGGCCATGGTGGGCGGCAGAGGAGAAGACAGCTTCAACCGTGCTACGCAGGCCTTGCGTTCTCCTGGGTCAGCCATCAAGATTTTCCCGTACACGGCCGCTGTGGACAAGGGGATTACCCCCGCACGCATCTTCGAGGATGAACCCACCACCTTTACGCTGCCCAACGGGGACACGTGGGAGCCACAAAACTACTACGGCGACTATAGCGGCCCAGTGACCGTCAGAGAGGCTCTGGAGCGTTCCTTGAACATCGTTGCAGCCAAGGTAGTCGCAGAGGTAGGGCCAGAAACGGTAATCGAGTACGGTAAGAAGATGGGCATTACCACCTTTGTGGAGCAAGGCCGGGCCAATGACGTGGGGCTAGCACCTTTAGCCCTTGGCGGGATGACCCAGGGCGTTTCACCCCTGGAACTAGCTAGCGCCTACGGGGTCTTGGCAAACCAAGGCATTTGGGTTGAACCCATCGCCATCCTCAAGATCACCGATGCCTACGGCAACGTTCTTGAGGAAAACCGCCCCGAGAAAAGGGTGGTCTTGAGCGAGCAAACCAGTTACATCATGACTGATATGCTCAGGGGCGCCATTGAACGGGGGACCGGGCAAAGTGCCCAGATCGGCCGGCCTGCGGCAGGCAAGACTGGTACAGCCCAAGACTATCGGGATGCGTGGTTTGTGGGATACATCCCTGAACTAGTGGCGGCTGTGTGGTTTGGAGAGGATACCCCCAGGCAAATGGTTTACGGCGGGGTCCGCTACGGTTCATGGAATGCCGCAGCCTTGTGGAAAGAGTTTATGCTGGCGGCCACCAAGAATATCCCCGTTTCTGATTTTCCCAAACCCACGGGGATTGTGGAAGGCATTCTCATCGATACGAAAACTGGGCTGCTGGTACCAGAGGATTGTAACCTCCCCAAAGATGAAATCCGCTCGGAAATCTTCATCCAAGGGACTGAGCCCACAGAGTACACCCCTCGCTGTCAGCCCCAGCAATCTTGGTGGCGGTCCCTTATAAGCAGGTAGAGTTCATCAGATCAAGAAAGCGGGTGATTCCCGGCCCCTAGCCGGAAGCACCCGCTTTTTTCTGCGCTCTAGCGAGAAATATCTAGCTCAACAACGCTTACTCCGCTTCCCCCTTCGTTGGGCGCTCCGTCTTGGAAGTCCTTCACAAATGGATGGGATCGGAGATAGTCTTTCACCGCGGCTCGCAGCGCCCCGGTGCCCTTGCCGTGGATGATCCGTACCCGGGCTAAGGATGATAGAAACGCATCATCTAAGTACTTGTCCAGTAGAGCCAATCCTTCCTCCACCGTCTTGCCCCGAATATCCAGCTCACTCCGGATAGTGCTGCTCTTGGAGAGGCGGCTTGTTCCAGTGGAATGTGAACGGTTAACTACCTTGGCGGGCTGCTGGTCTACCCGCTCCAGATCGTGCACAGGGACTGTGATTTTCATGATCCCTGCCTGAACCAATACTTCCCCGCTGGCTGTGGGCGGCTCCAAGACGTAGCCTAACTGCCGCAGGCTCTTAATGCGGATTTGCTCTCCCGGTTTGAGTTGAGTGGGCCCTTCCTTCGCAGCGGGTTTGGGGCGTTGCTTGGCAAGGTCTTCCTGCTGGCTGATAATCCTCTCCCGGGCCAGCTTCACCTGTTCTTCCGCTTCCCCTCGTTCCAAACGGCGCACTTCGCCAAGGAGGCGATCAAGCTCTGAACGAGCCTCAGCCAAGAGTCGTTCCTGTTCTGCCCGGGCCTCGGCCAACACTGCATCCTTTTCCTCTTCTAACGCTTGCAGCCGCCTCGCGTATTCGCTGCGCAGGCGTTCGTATTCTCGCCGAAGCGCTTCCGCTTCTTCCCGGGCCTGGGCTGTCTGGCGCCGGTCCCGTTCAATTTCACCAATGAGGTCCTCTGTCCGGACATGATCAGCCCCTAGGAGTTCTTGGGCTGCCTCCACTAACGAGGCATCTAGGCCCAGCCTCTGGGAAATCGCGAAGGCATTACTCCTGCCAGGCACCCCAATAGCCAGCTTATAGGTGGGCCGCAGTGTTTCCACATCAAACTCTACGCTGGCGTTCTCCACATCAGGGTTCCCATAGGCATAGTTCTTCAGTTCCGAGTAATGGGTGGTGGCGATGGTTCGCACTCCCCTCACCCGGAGGTACTCTAGGATCACAGTGGCCAAGGCCGCACCTTCTGCGGGGTCGGTCCCCGCCCCCAGCTCGTCTAAGAGGACGAGAGAATTGGGAGTCACGGCCTGCAAGATTTCGATGATGTTGGTCATATGGGACGAAAAGGTGCTGAGGCTCTGCTCGATGCTCTGCTCATCACCAATATCCGCATATATTCCGGAGAACACTGCAAGTTCAGAGCCATCATGGGCAGGCACATGCAATCCCGCCTGGGCCATGAGGCAGAACAGGCCAACCGTTTTGAGGGTAACAGTCTTCCCCCCTGTGTTTGGGCCTGTGATCACCAATACATGAAAATCGTCGCCTAACCACACATCGATGGGCACCACCTCACCGCTGAGTAGGGGGTGGCGGCCTTGCTTGATGCGGATGAAGCCCCTGTCATTGATGATGGGCTCGGTACCGCCTATAGCCCGGCTGAACTTGGCCCGGGCGAAAATCGCATCCAGCTCAGCGATGACCTCCAGGTTGTGAAGGAGCTGGCCTGCATGGGAGGCAACCGCCTCGGACAGGCTCCGGAGGATACGTTCAATCTCCGCCTGTTCTGCTTGCTCTGCCAAACGCAGTTCATTGTTTAGCTCAACAGCAAAGGCAGGCTCCATAAAAACCGTTGCACCGCTCGCGGATTGGTCGTGGACGATACCTTGAAACTGACTGCGATATTCACTCTTCACCGGCACCACGTACCGGCCGCCCCGAAGGGTGACTATGGGATCTTGAAGCATTTTCTGCGCAGCCTGTGAATGGATAAGGGAATCTAGCCGATCTCGAATGCGGTTGGCCAGAGTACGCTGCTTCTGGCGTATCCGGGCAAGTTCAGGGGAGGCGCTATCCCGCACCAGGCCTTCATCATCGATGCAGCGGCCTATTTCCCCGAAAAGGCTGGGTATGGGTACCAAACCCAGGCTGAGCTCGGCAAGGCCAGGCCCTGCAGCCTTCATATACCGGTGCAGGCGGTCTGTGCAGTAAAGCACTCCCGCTATGGCAAGGAGCTGCCCCGCATCGAGCACTCCCCCCCGCTGGGCCCGTTCCACAGGAGATCTCACATCACTTGCACCACCCATGGGCGGGTCGCCGTGTTTCCAAATTAGGGCAAGGGCCTCGCTGGTGAGGGTTAGCCGCTGCCGGACTGACTCAAGGTCGGTGGCAGGCTGCAAAGTTTCCACCCTGGCCTTGCTAAGAGAGAAGCTAGCCCGTTCTGCCAACTGAGCCCGGATCTTGGGCCATTCCAGGACCCTCAGGCTTCGATCATTCATGGGAATTCCTCCATGATTAGCTCATGAGCTGAAAGTATTCGACAATGCCATAGAAGATACCTCGCGCGGCCTCCAGCCGATACCACCGCTGGCTGAGGAGATCTGCTTCCTGGGGATTACTGAGAAACCCTACTTCTACCAGGACTGCGGGCATAGATGTGTTGCGCAGCACATAGAAGTTGCCGTGCTTAACGCCGCGGTCCC
This sequence comes from Peptococcaceae bacterium 1109, assembly GCA_001028815.1. Classification (GTDB taxonomy): domain Bacteria; phylum Bacillota; class Limnochordia; order Darwinibacteriales; family Darwinibacteriaceae; genus 1109. The sequence goes on along the minus strand of LDJB01000001.1, from coordinate 431,353 downwards.
CTGACTTCAGCTGGGAAACCAACCCCCTCTGCACCGCATCTGCGAGGGCCCAGTCCTGGCTCTTGTAGTAGTAAGAAGCACTTCCTGAGACGCTAGAGTCATCAGTCCAGTCGTTGTGGAGCGAGACAAAGATGTGGGCACCGGAGCGGTTAGCCAGTGCTGTTCGAGCCGCCAACTGACCGTTATCCTGGCCCGCAAAGGATGTGCCATCCGCTGGGCTCACATTGGCCTGGCGCACCATGATCACCTGCGCTCCAGCCTTTTCTAGCAAGCCCTTAAGCTCCCACCCAATGGCTAGCACATTCTCCGCTTCTGTTGTAGCTCCCACCCCTAGTGTGCCTGGGTCTTCCCCACCGTGTCCTGGATCAATGATGATAGTGCGGCCCGCAAGGGTGCGCGCAGAAATAAGTCCAGGCCGTACAGCCTGGGGGACTTGGGATGGGCCTGAAGCTGGCCGACCGCCAACAAAACCAGAGACAAAAAACATCACAAGCATCAGCAGTGTGGCCCAGATGCTCGAATAGAAACGATACTCTTTCACCGATGTTCCCCCTTACCTGGGACTATTCCAGACAAGGGGGAACATACCTTTAAGCAAGTTCAGCCGCTTGCGGGGCTTCTATCCAGTATTACCAACAAACAGCCACTCCGGCTTGACCCACTCAGGAGGCCAGTGTTCCTCTAGGCGCTCCTGGACAAAGGGGATGAGCAGGCGCACCTCTTGAACCACTGCGGACTCATCCAAGACAGTGTCGAGAATTGGAGGAACACTGAGGTTGGACAGAATTGCCACCGCCAACACCAAGACCAGGCCCACCTTGAACACGCCAAAAGCAGCCCCTCCCACGTGGTCGAGGACGGCAAAGGGGGTGAGCCGAATGGCCTTGGACCACAAGTAGCCCAATAGGGCAGCCAAGAGGCTGATCCCTACAATGATCGAAACGAAGGCGATGGCGTGGGCCTGCCACAGCTCTAGGGGGTAGAGCTCCATAAGATAGGCGGACAGCTCAGTATAAGAGCGGTAGGCAACTGCCACTGCCAAGATCGCTCCTACAATGCTGAAGACCTCACGGATCAACCCCCGCCGAAAACCCTTGAACAGCGCCAAGGCCACAATGATTAGGATGATGATATCAACCCAGCTTGCCATTGGAAACCACTCCACCTAGCTTTAGTTGGCCTCCTCCATGAGCTTCAAGAGTTCGTCGTGTTCGACTCGCAGCCGCTCCAACTCATCAGCGATGTTGAGGGCAGCCAAAATGGCAGCTTTATGCCGGGGAAGAGTCGGATTGCTCTGCTGAATCTTCCAGAGATGTGTATCTACATGTTGTGCCAGTTTCTTGATGTAATCTGCCGGTGCATCACCTTTGATCAGATGTTCTTCGCCGAGGATCCGGACACGGACCGACACACACATCCCTCCAATCCTGCTTCACGTTTCTTGTTTCGCCCCGGCCCCAGCAATATCCTTCTATTACCGGATCTCGGCACCAAAACGCGTGCGCAGGCTGGCCACAATCCTCTCTATGATGGCATTCACTTCGTCCTCTTTCAGGGTGCGGTTGGCCTGGAACTTCAGGGAGAAGGCAACGCTCTTTTTGTCCTCTGGGACCTGCTTACCTTGATAGACATCGAATACCGCAGCTTCCTGCAAGAATTCGCCGCCTTCTTCGGAAATGGCCTGCAAGAGTTCGGCCACAGGCTGTTCCCGCGCGATGAGAACCGCCAAATCCCGATCAATCCTGGGGAAGCGGGAGATCTCCTGATAGCGGGCAAGGCCGGGGTCGTGCTCTGCGAGAAGTTCTAGATCCACTTCCGCGGCATAGACCCGCCCACTGATGCGGAAATTCCGAGCCACTTCTGGGTGAACTTCACCGTACACGGCCACCGGCTTGCCGTGAAGCAGGACTTCCCCTTGGCGGAAGGGATGGAAACTTGGGCTGTGCCCGCTAGTCCAGGTAAAACCGTCGCCTTCCAACAGCACCTCCAGCATGCCCTTTAGATCGTAGAAATCAAACTGCTCGTTGGGGACAGCCCAGCTTCTCTCATGGCGCTGGCCGTACAGGGCTATCCCGAGGCGGCGAGGCTCCTCTGGCTGATCAAGGCCATCATCCTCCTTGGGAAGGTATACCGGCCCGATCTCAAAGAGGGCCACCCGGCTCTGCTGGCGCACACTGTTGGTGCTCACCGCCATCAGCAGGCCCGGCAGGATACTCGTGCGCATGCAGGATAGTTCCTCTGAGATGGGATTGGCAATGCGCATCATACCAACTGCATTTTCAGCATTCAGGCGGGCATTGCTTTCGGGAGGAATGAAGGAGTATGTCAGCGCCTCGTGCAGGCCGCACCCTACTAGCTTTTCTCTCAGCTGGTCTGCCAGCTTCAGACTTGGGCTCTGTCCCCCCACCATTGTGACGCCGTAGGGCACGGTAGTGGGGACTTTATCGTACCCCCAGATGCGGGCTACTTCTTCCACCAGGTCCGCTTCGAGTTCAATATCACGGCGGTGAGATGGGACAGTGACAAGCCACTCATCCTCACCCTTTTCCACCGCGAATTCCAACGCTGAGAATATCTTTTCCATTTCTTCCGCAGGGATTTCCACCCCCAAGAGGCGGTAGGCCCGAGCAGGCCTAAATGCTATTGTCCTGGTGGTTCGCTGGGAGGCATCTTCGTCAATGACCCCCGCGAGGACCTGCGCCCCAGCGTATGCCGCAAGGAGATGAGCGGCACGCTTGGCAGCGATTATGGTACCAGATGGATCGATGCCCTTTTCAAAGCGGGCCGCGGACTCGGAGGGAATGCCCAGCCGTTTGCTTGTACGGCGGACGGAAACTGCGTTGAAGTTCGCGGACTCCAGGACAATGTGTTTTGTGGCATCTGTCACTTCCGAATTGGCACCGCCCATGACGCCCGCCACACAGACAGGCCCGGCACCATCGCAAATCATGAGCATGTCTTCTGCGAGCTCACGCTCCTCACCGTCTAAGGTGGTAATCTTTTCCCCGGAACGGGCAAGGCGCACCTCAATCCGGCCTTCCGCCAACTTGGCATAGTCAAAGGCATGAAGGGGTTGGCCGAGTTCCAGCATGACGTAGTTGGTGATGTCCACCACGTTACTGATGGGCCGCATACCAGCAGCCCGAAGCCGTGCCTGCATCCAAAGGGGTGATTGCCCAATCGAGATGCTCTTCATCATGAGAGCGGTGTAGCGCGGGCAGTGGTGGGTATCTAGTACCTGCACGCTGGTATAGTCTGCAATGTCCTCTGCGGTGGTGGGGTAATGTAGTTCCGGGTAACGCACTGCCCCACCAGTCAGGGCCGCAACTTCCCTGGCGATCCCCAACACACTCATACAGTCAGGCCGATTAGCGTAGATGGAAATATCTAGAACCACATCATCAAGGTGCAGTGCCTCTGCCAGGCCCGAGCCAACCTCAGCTTCTTCTGGCAGCACAAGGATGCCGCTCTCATCAGCTCCGATGCCAAGCTCTTTCTCGGAGCAAATCATACCGGAAGAAGCAACGCCCCTGATTTCCCGGGATTCAATGACAAAGCCTCCAGGTAGGACTGCTCCGGGGAGGGCCACCGCAACCACTTGGCCTGCCGCTGCATTGGGCGCACCGCACACGATCTGCACTGGGTCACCTTCCCCAACATCTACCTTGCAAACACGCAGCGAATCCGCATCAGGATGAGGTTCTATTTTGAGAATCTGGCCCACAAGGACATTGTCCAAGCCAGGATTGAGATAAGTGATCCCTTCCACTTCCAGGCCAGCCATTGTGAGCCGATCTGCCAGCTCCTCGGGCTCCCAGGGAACGTCAACGTATTCCTTTAACCAGTTCAGGCTGATAAGCATGATCCAACCCCCTACCTTGCGAATTGCTTAAGAAAGCGCACGTCATTCTCAAACAGCAGCCGGATGTCGTTGATGCCGTAACGGAGCATCGCGATGCGCTCAACGCCCATCCCAAAGGCAAAACCGCTGACCACATCAGGATCGTAGTTCACAATCTTGAGTACCCGTGGGTCTACCATACCGCATCCGAGAATCTCCAGCCAGCCCGTGTCTTTGCACACCCGGCAGCCTGTACCCCCACAGATTATGCACGATATGTCCACCTCAGCGCTGGGCTCAGTGAAGGGGAAGTAGCTAGGCCGGAAACGGGCCTTAGCCTCTGGGCCAAACATACGCTCAATAAAGAGCTGCAGCGTACCCTTGAGGTCGGCAAACGTTATGCCCTCATCTACCACCAAGCCTTCTATCTGGTGGAACATGGGTGAATGGGTGACGTCTGCATCAGCCCTGTATACCTTGCCTGGAGCGATAATGCGAACCGGCGGCTTACGGTGTTCCATGGTGCGGATTTGCACAGACGACGTCTGGCTGCGGAGCAGGAGTTGCTCAGAAAAGAAGAACGTATCTTGCATATCCCGGGCGGGATGATCGGGAGGGATGTTCAGGGCTTCGAAGTTGTAGTAGTCCCACTCAACTTCCGGCCCCTCCACCACTTCATACCCCATGCCTGTGAAAATCGCCTTCGCCTCATTGATTACTTGGGTTATGGGGTGGAGTGTACCCCGCAATGGCTTTCGTCCCGGCAAGGTCCAGTCCAAAGCTTCCCCCGCGAGGCGCCTCTCCTCCTCAAGGCGGAAGAGTTCCCGTTCCCGCTCTGCCCAGGCCTCTTCCAGTTCATCCCGGACTTCATTGACCAACTTCCCGAACACAGGACGCTCCTCGGGAGGCAGCTGCCCCATGCTCCGCAAAAGCTGGGTCAGTTCTCCTTTCTTCCCTAAGAACCGCACTTTGGCATTGGTCAGTTCTTGCACCGTTGCGGCCTGTTTGGCGCTATCAAGCGCTTGTGCGCGAATTTCAGCCAGTTTCTCTTGCACAATCATCCCTCCGTATCCTCGTGAAAATAAAAAAACTTCCTGCATCCCATAGTTAGGGACGCAAGAAGCACGCGGTACCACCCTAGTTGACCCAAGTTGAGCCCACTCGAACCCGATAACGGCGGAACCGGCTAGGCCTACTCATGGTTCAGCCCGCTGCTTCGGAGCGAATTCCATCCACTTATCACCTGAAAGAACTCTCAGTCCTTGATTCTTTCTCCCTGTCGGCTTCCGGGGATGTACTACTCTCCCTCATCGCATTTATCTTAATGAAAGTCTATCCAATCCTATATCGCTGCTCAGCACCACTCGCTAGTGAAGAGTCCTGTTGGTTAGTTCCAACAGCTGGCGATAGAGCAGGTACGCATTTATGGAACCGGTGGTTACGAAAATCCGCCAAACGACCTTCGGAGTAAGACTCATAGATAACCCCCCGCGCTTCCCTTGATGTTGTGGCTATTATACCATACCAACCTTAGCCTTACAACTGTGCCCGCCAGTGATCTTGCACGGAAGGCGCCGGAGGTAACGATTTTCCTTACCTGGCCCGATGCTGCCTGGCAATTTCGTACAGCAGAATCCCTGCAGCTACCGAAGCATTAAGGCTCTCCATGGGCCCAAACATGGGGATTCTCACCCGGAGGTGAGCCGCTTCCCGAAAACTTCCACTGACGCCGTGAGCCTCATTGCCGATCACAAGGGCCACATTGGGGCAGAAACTAGCGGAAAAGTAATCCTGGCTGTCCACAAGATCCGCGACAGCAATTTGAAAGCCTACTCCGTTGAGAAACTGAACTGCCTCTACCTGGCCCATCTGCCAGTGGGGAAGCTTCAGTACGCCACCCATGCTTGCCCGGACTACCTTGCTGTTATACGGATCTACACACCCGGGGGTCAGAATCAAACCCGCTGCCCCTGCCGCGAGGGCGGTCCGAAACAGCGTGCCCATGTTGCCTGGATCCTTGAGCTCATCAGCGACCACAACCAAGCCAGAAGGGTTCCTTTCCCAATGGGGCTTGCTCACCACCGCTACCACGCCTTGACTAGTGACGGTGTCGCTTATCTCCCCAAGGACCTGCTCACTGCATTCCACGACGGAAATACCCTTTTCTCGGGCCCCATTGAGCAGAGACTCTCCTCTGGAGCTCTCCAGCAGTTTTCCAGTATGATAGACAACCTCAACGGAACTGGATTGCACTGCCTCTTCTGTGAGGCGTACCCCTTCTACCAAGAACTGGCCCCACTTCTCCCGCCCACTCCGGCGCAAGAGAGCCTTGGCTTTCTTGATCTGAGGGTTAGCTTTGCTGGTGATCAATAGGCCCACCCCTCAAGTCTAAGCACATGATAGCAAAATGCCGGGAGTCACTACCCCCGGCCAAATCGGCAAGACTACTGTTTGGCGATGGCCACCAAGTCGGCAAAGGCCTTGGCATCGTTCACTGCCAAATCAGCCAGCATCTTCCGGTTAATCTCAACCCCGTTTTTCTTCAGCCCAGCGATAAACTTGCTGTAAGATAACCCATTCAGGCGGGCTGCGGCATTAATCCGGGCAATCCACAGTTTGCGGAAATCGCGCTTGCGCGCCTTTCTATCCCGATAGGCGTAGGTCAGAGACTTCATAACCGCCTGGTTTGCTATGCGATACTTCTTACTCTTGGCTCCGAAATAGCCCTTTGCCAACTTAATAGTTCTCTTCCGCCGCCTGCGGGTCACATATCCACCTTTGACTCTTGACATGATAAACTCCTCCTATTTTCCCTCTAACTGTACGGTAGAAGCCGCTTTACCCGTTTGGTATCAGCATCACTGGCAACGACTGCATGCCGCAGCTGGCGCTTACGCTTAGCAGACTTCTTCTCGAGAATATGGCGCTTATGCGAGTTGCTCTTCATGACCTTTCCGGAGCCGGTGATTTTGAACCGCTTTGCGGCACCGCGGTGTGACTTCATTTTTGGCATAACAAATAGACCTCCTGATCCCTTGGACTAGTTAGTGCATGGTTACTCTTTAGTGCCGTCTGTTTTCGGAGCGAGAACCGCGATCATCTGTCTGCCCTCGAGTTTTGGCAGGCGCTCAACTGTCCCAATTTCTTTGAGCAAATCGGCTAGCTGGGCTAATTTGGCTTTGGCAAGATCAGCGTGGACAATCTCTCGCCCTCTAAACCGCACCGAAACCTTAACCTTGTCCCCAGCCTTCAGGAACCGCTCAGCAGCACGCACCTTTACATCAAAGTCATGTTCATCAATCTTGGGGCTCATCCGCACTTCCTTGATGGTGATGACTCTCTGCTTCTTTTTCGCAACCTTTTCCCGTTTACTTTGCTCATACTTGTGCTTACCATAGTCCATGATCCGACAAACCGGTGGGACAGCATTTGGTGCCACTTCCACCAAGTCCAGCTGCCGCTCGCCTGCGAGCCGCAGTGCATCTCGTACACTCAAAATGCCTAGCTGCTCCCCGTTGGCATCAATGACCCGAACCTCCCGAGCTCGGATTTCATTGTTCACTCTCGATTCCCTGCTAATGGTGTCACCCCTCCAAATCAAAAAATAAAAAAACGGACGGCATTCGCCACCCGCTGCATCCACCAAAGACAGTCCCCATGCGCATACAGACATTTTAGGAAACTCATTGGTAACCTTGTGAACACGTTCGTTACAAGGTGAGAAGCGGTGGCTTCTACTTGCCACGGCAAGTATACCATGGTATGTACGCCTCCGTCAAGGGAAACTTCACCATAGATAGTGTCAAGCTACTGTAGGATCGAAGACCCGATCTCGTCCCTTTGACGAGCCAAAATGTCACATCTGTTATGACTGGAACTTGAATACTGAGTTGGACATGCGCCGCAGCAATGAAGCCCAACCCTTAGAGCCACTGGAAAAGGAAGGGATGTTGCCTAGAGTCTCGAAACTCGAACCAACAGCCTTGGAAATCGAGGCCATGGCGTTCTGGGGAATATGCTGGGAGACGTACTCCTTCCTTTTCTGACCGCTTTGCTCTAGGTAAATCTGGGACAGTTTTACTCCATTCTCACGATGGACTCTTAAGTGAGCCATCTGATTGGCTCCTAAGTAGGACCAGCCCATTGGCCGGCTGCTCAATCTTGCTGACAATACATGGCTCACGTGGCCTTCGGCACTGCAGCCAACCAAGAGTTTTCCATACTTTCGCCTAGCCCTAATTCCACGCCTTTGGTTGTTGAGATACGTCTGAACATCGGATGTGGTCTTTTTGCGAGATTCCGTTTCGGCCTCTTTGAGGAATGCGCTTAGAAGGTTGTTCATTTCTGCCCAACGACCGTTGAATACCGCCTCAGACAGCTTCTTCCTTTTCTCCTCGTCGGCACCTGCTGCCCTGAAAATGGCTCTGCGCAAATGAAACCCGTCAAGCACATATCGTGCATCCTCTATGTACTCAGCACCAGCCTGAATCCAGGATACTCCATCGCCGGAAATGAAGATGTATTCCGTCTGTTCGAGATCGTATGTGACGTCAAGATAGCGCCAAATGGTGTCCCATATCACATGTGAAGGAGTGCCAGGCGGAAAAGTGAAATACTTCTTCCCGATCAACTCATACCGGTCCTTGCCCACTTTAACTCGTCCTTCGTGGACGTAGACCAGACGTTGCTCAAAAGCACTCACGCCTTTCTCCCGGTGTGGAACATGGTCTTCGTCAGCCTCGATGTACAAGATGCGAACTGCCTTTTTGACCTTAGGTTCTTCTTTGAGTTCTATCTTTTCGGGCTGCAGCTTGCGAACAATGTTCAAAACCGTCTGCCCCGATACTCTAATACCTGTCTGGTCTTCAACGCTTTTCCCTGCCTTACTATACGACTTATCCACCGCTTCCTCCAACAAGTCTGCTTCTAACAGGGTGTCGAGGCGTTGGTGAGAGGTGTATCCTACGAACCTATCAGCTAAATACGCATATTCATCCGTTTTCTTGTTTTGGAAAAGCGTGCGTGCATAGCGGACCTCACCAAAGGGAGAAAGGATAGTTTTCGGATCGTTGCGTCTTTCAACGACCCAGCCTTTTCTCATCGATAGATTCTCTCGCAGCTGATCATCAACAGCCTCCATTACCCGCTGCTGAATTGTACAACAGATTTTGTTAAGCCCGCTTCGCAGCGCCTGCTGAAAGGCCGGCATCCCATTTCCGTCCATAATCTCCAAAACCGCTTGCTTGACAACCTCCTGAAAGGAAAACACTAAACCTTCGTCGAATATTGCTTGCATAGAAGATCTCACCTCTGAGTACTGGGTACTCGTCTCCTGCAGGGACGGTGGGATCTTCTTCTATTTTCTGGAGACAAACTCCTGTCCTACAGTAACTTTATACTAGCTTCACCATAAGGCACCGCAAATCTCAAGAACGACCCAATAGGGAGGCTAGATGATCCAAAGACTGGCGGTCGGTGAGGACGGGAGCGAACAAATCTCCGACCGCATTCACCCTCTGCGGTAAAGTCCTCACTGTGAACTCATCAGGATGGACTCTGGTCAGTTCCTCCCAGGTCACCGGAGTAGAGACACTTGCAGAAGGGGTGGGCCTGGGGCTGTACACTCCCACCAAGGTACGACTGGAAGCGTTTTGCAGATAATCTACGTACACGCCTTGCCTGCGCTTTACCAGCCGCTCTAAGGTAACCAGCCCAGGTGCTGCTTTCGCGAGCATCACCCCCACAGCCTTCGCCAAGGCCAGGGTCACATCAAACGTATACTGGGGCTCAAGAGGGATGTAGATGTGAACTCCCGTTGCCCCTGAAGTCTTGGGATACCCCCGCAAGCCTAATTCTAGCAGGATCTCCCGGCACTGTAAAGCCACCTCCACCGCTGCCTCAAAGCCGAAGGGATGCGTGGGATCCAAGTCAATCACTGCGTAGCTCGCCCGCTCAGGCCTGCCCGCGGAAAACTCTGCGGGGTGAAACTCGATCACCCCCTGGTTTACCATCCAGATCAAAGTGCTTTCATCGTTAACTAGCACGTAATTGGTACCGCCCGTGGAGAACGTGTGAATCCACTCTGGCGAACCGCTGGGGCAGTTCTTCTGGTAGAAAAAAGGGCCCTCAACGCCATGGGGATATCGTACCACTGTCATGGGCCGATCTTGCCAATGGGGCAGAACGACGGAAGCCATCTGGGCGAAGTAGTGGAGAAGCTCACCTTTGGTAAGATTGAGCTCCGGCCACATGGGCTTATCTAGGTTGGTGAGGCGCAGAATCCGCCCCTCAACTTCCACGATGGTCACTAGAGTCCCCCCCTTCAAACACACACTCCTGGGGGCGTTTATCAAAGCGAAACCGGATAAACACCGGATGCCTGAGGCGGCCATCTGGAGTGAATTCGCTGTACTGCACTTCTGCCACAAGCGTGGGGCTGAGCCACACGGCCTCTCCCAGTTTGGGGGCATTCTGGAATGGTGAACAGGACAGTGCCAGTTCATCTTTAGCCACCTGCAAAAACTGAAGTTCAGACTGGGATAGCCCAGCTGCCACCCCTCCTTGGTAAAACAGGATCCTCCTCACCGGGCTGTACTGTCCTACCAAGAGGGCTCTAACCCCCCGCTGCCCCACTTTGAGCCCGCCAACCACGAAGTCATCTCGGTGGAAAACCCTGGCCTTCCGCCAGGCTTCCGAGCGCACCCCCGGGAGATAGGGCGCATCAACCTGCTTGCTCACTACCCCTTCTAGTCCCAGTGCCTCGACTTTTCTAAGCAGCTGGGGCAAAGGGCCAGGGAATAGAGGGGAAACAAAGGCGGGGCCCCCTTCGGGTAAGAGCTCCTCGAGGCAGGCCCGCCTTTGATGCCAAGGCAGCGGACAGAGAGAATCCCCACCATAGTAAAGGAGATCAAAGGCGGCGTACGCGAGGGTTCCCTGCCCATGGCTTCCCTTCCGCAGTTCAAAAAAGGACGGCAGCCCACCTTTCCCCAGGGCAATAAGTTCTCCATCAAGGGCCAGGGGTTGGTGGGGTAGGCCGCTTAAGAACCCCATGAGTTCAGGCACACATCCCGAGAGGCTGTACCCCCCTCTGCTCACTAGCTCTGCCCGTCCATCTTCGATGTACGCCACCGCCCGGTAGCCATCCCACTTGATCTCGTGCGCGAACCCTTCCTCGTCAGCCAAAGGTTTAGGCGAGGCGAGCATGGGAGCAATGCGGGGAATCACGATCTGACTTTCTCCTCTTCCCGAGCCTTAAGGGATGCTTCTAGCGCTGCCAGCAGATCCGCGACTGCCTCTCCCCCTGGGCTGGGTGCCCTGACCACCTGCTGTTCCTCGGCAACCTTCTCTTCGATCAGTGCCAAGATCCCTTCGCGGCGCTTATCGATGTAGTGTTCAGGCTGGAAGGGCTCAGTAAGGCTGTTAATGAGCGTTACAGCCACAGCCAGCTCTTTCTCCGCCGGATCCCCAGCAGGGATGTGAAGGTGGTGAAAGGGCCGGATCTCATCGGGATAGTACATCGTCTCCAAGACAAGTCCTGTTTGGTACACCCGCAGGGCCGCAAGGGCTGTCTTGGACCTGATGGTAATATTAGCGATCCCTACCATCCCAGTCTCTTCCATTGCTTTCGTCAGGAGCCTGTACGCCTTTTCCCCCGTCTCCGCTGGCTCCAAGAAGTAAGTGCGGTTGAAGAACACTGGATCGATCTCAGCAAGCTTCACAAAACGCAGTAGATCCACCGTCCGGGAGAGAGATCCCTGAAACTGTTCCCACTCCTCGTCAGTGATTACCACATACTGCCCATCGTGAACCTCGTATCCACGGACAATCTCCCTTGCCTCCACCTCCACCTGGCAGTGGGGGCAAACCTTTTGGAGCTTAATGGGCGTATGGCACACCGCATGGAGCTGGTTGAAATGGACTCCTTTATCCTCAACTGCAGAATACATGCGCACGGGAATATTGACCAACCCAAAGCTGATGGAACCTTTCCACATGGCCCGCACAGCGGTTCCCTCCTCATTTCAGCTACTTATAGGCTTGCCTCCCCGTGGCGAATTTCCCCTTGCAAATTTCAGAAAATCTGGTATTCTTATTTAAGAGAACTTTCTCAAGGCGCGGCTGCTTCGGATAACTCATCTTTGCAAGGATTGGAGAGAAGTAAATGTCTCGGTACACAGGACCAACATGGAAACTCAGCAGACGCTTGGGTTTCTCCCTTAGCGAAACAGGGAAAGAACTTCGCAAACGGCCCTATCCGCCTGGACAACACGGGCAGGGTCGCCGCAAGCTAAGCAACTACGCTATACAGCTTCAAGAAAAACAGAAGCTGCGTTTCCTTTACGGACTCAGCGAGCGGCAGTTTAAACGGGTTTTCCAAGAAGCCGCTCGGATGCAAGGTATTACCGGTGAGAACTTCATGATTCTCCTGGAATCTCGCCTTGACAACCTCGTTTACAGATTGGGCTTTGCCCGGAGCAGAGCGGGAGCTCGCCAGCTTGTCACCCACGGCCATGTGACTGTGAACGGCAAGAAGGTTGATATTCCCAGCTACAGGGTTAAGGTGGGCGACAAAATTTCGTTGCGGGAAAAGAGCCGGAACCTCAAAGTGGTTCAAGAAGCACTCGAGGTACGGCCAAATGTTCCGGAGTATCTCTCCTACGACGAGAACACCATGACCGGCGAGTACGTACGGTTGCCTCGGAGAGACGAGCTCAATCCGGATATCAAAGAATCTGAAATCGTTGAGTTCTACTCACGGTAAGACAGCAGGCGATGGGAACACCATCGCCTATTTTTTTGCATAAAAAAAACGACAGCTCAGCTGTCGAACATGTTCCAATGCATAAAATTGGAGGCGGCACCCAGATTCGAACTGGGGATGGAGCTTTTGCAGAGCTCTGCCTTACCACTTGGCTATGCCGCCTCAAGCATCTTAAATATTACCATCTTCGCTCCGCTGTGTCAATACCTGACCTGCTCTTACCAGCCACTTCGCTGGAAAACATTTCCGTTCTCCTAGTGCATATTCGTGGGGAATTGACCCATAATACGAATGAAGGGTGTCCCATGTCTAGTATCAGACTCGGCCAGTTCCATCGGAAACAAACGCAAGTTCAGTTGACCACAACTGTAGTTGTGTGAATTTCGGGCCACCCATTCCGGTGGTCGGTCGAGTCAACGTCGAAGACACACCACAGTTGGAACAGTGTTCCCAGATCTACTAGACAGATTCCACATCTACATCAACTGATTTGCGAAAAGAGAGGAGCCGTGTCCGGCTCCTCTCGTCTTACCCATCTATTTTTCCTTCGGCAGCACCAAGTTCAAGATAATCCCCGCAATCGTTGCCAGGGCCATGCCCTGAATTTGGAAGGCACCAAGGCTGACTTGAGCGCCGCCGATACCCAGGACGAGTACCACGGATGATATAACCAGATTGCGCTTGTGGCCGTAGTCGATCCCGCTTTCCACCAGGGTGCGGATGCCTGAGGCGGCAATTACGCCGAACAGGACAACGGATACCCCCCCCATTACCGCGGTGGGAATGGTGGAGATGAGCGCTCCGAACTTAGGCATCAAGGAAAGCAGGACTGCAAGGACTGCGGCGGTCCTGATCACTGCCACGTCAAATACTCGCGTGATGGCCATAACACCAACGTTTTCACCGTAGGTGGTGTTAGGCGGGCCGCCAAAGAGGGCTGCCCAGCTGGTGGCCAAACCATCGCCCAAGAGTGTCCGGTGCAGGCCGGGATTGCGGTAATAGTCCTTGCCTACAATGTTGCTCAAAACCATCACATCACCCAGATGCTCGGTAATGGTCACTAGAGACACAGGTAGAATCGCTGCAATCACTGACCAGTTGAACTTCGGCGCCATGAACTGTGGCAGTCCGAACCACGCGGCTTCCTGCACGGCAGTAAAATCTACTACACCTTGCGTTAGGGAGAAGAGATAGCCGGCGATGATCCCGATGAGGACCGGGACTACAGCCAGGAACCCTTTGAAAAATGCGGTCCCCGCAATGGTCACGATGATGGTGAACAAGCTAATGCGCACTTCCGGAGAAGCAAGGGAGCCAAGCCCACTTGACAACCCCGCCATTTCAACGGCTGTAGGAGCGAGGCCGAGCCCGATTACCATAATCACTGACCCAATCACCACTGGCGGAAGGAACCGATCGATCCAGTCTACGCCGATCCTAGAAACTAAAAGGCCCACAAGAGCGTATACCAACCCTACGGCCAGGCCTCCCCCCAAGGCATAGGGCAGCCCATGGCTGCCTGCCACGGCGATGAAAGGGCCGATAAACGCGAAGGACGAGCCGAGGTAGGCCGGGACTTGTCCCTTTGTAATAATCTGGAAGAGCAGCGTTCCTGTCCCAGATGTAAACAACGCCACCGCCGGGTCTAACCCTGTCAAAAGAGGGACCAGCACAGTGGCACCAAACATGGCAAACAAATGCTGAAAACCTAAGGGAATACTGGCTAAAAGACCAACCTTGCCTACACCAGCCCTATCCTTCACTGCTGTCATACTCACATTTACTCCTCCTTTAAGCCTCTCTGGACTTGATTAAAGGTTACTCTTTGATTACTACACGATCATGCCCATCTGTCTCCGTGAGCATTACGGCGATTACTTCCCGCCGCGATGTGGGGACATTCTTTCCTACATAGTCTGCCCTAATGGGAAGTTCTCTGTGGCCCCGATCAACCAGGACTGCCAACTGAATCAACTCGGGCCTTCCCAGATCGATGACCGCATCTAGCGCCGCCCTTGCTGTCCGCCCTGTATACAGCACATCATCGACCAAAACAATGATCTTGCCCACCACAGGGCCGGGCACTGAGGTCTTGTTAAGCACGGGCTGGTCTCCAATGTCGCTCAGGTCATCCCGGTAAAGTGAGATGTCCAAGCTTCCAACGCTAGGCCTTTTCCCCTCGAAGCTCTCGATCAGGTCCGCTAGACGTTCCGCAAGGGGGACACCTCTAGTCTTGATCCCAAGGAGCATAAGGTTTTCCGTACCCTTGTTGCGCTCGATGATCTCATGGGCGATCCGAGTTAGGGCTCTCCGGATCTGTTCGCTGTCCATGATCTGGGCCTTTTCCATCATTTTCGCATCCCTCCTTCCACAAAAAAAGCTCCTTGCCCGCGACGCGCAGCAAGAAGCATACTTCTACCACATTTTGCCACCCTTGCTAGCCTCACGGGACCAACTTAAAGGCACTCCTATACAGTTGTACAATCTCCTCTTACATTACTTCATTGTCCAAGCAAAGTCAAGAGAGCAGGCGCGCTTTTTCCACCGTCTCTTGAAATTCTTGCGGCGGTCCCTGCTGAAACTCCAGCCACCGTCCATCGAGGTGGTAAAACCCTAAGTAATAGGCGTGCAGCATCTGGCTGGTGGCCCCCAGCTCATCCCCTCGCCGGCCATACACTTGATCCCCCACAATGGGGTGGTTGACTGCGCTTAGGTGTACCCGAATCTGATGAGTGCGCCCTGTTTCGAGGCGGCATTCCAGCAAGGTGTGGCGGTGAAAGCGCTCCTCCACAGTAAAATGCGTCACCGCTGGCCGCCCCCCTTCAACCACCGCCATGCGCTTGCGGTCCTTGGGGTGGCGCCCAATGGGAGCCTCGATGGTACCTTTGTCGTGCTTTACCTGGCCGTGCACTAGGGCTATGTAGTGCCGGTGAATACGGCGCTGTTTCAACTGCCCCGCCAAATAGCGGTGGGCCTCATCGTGCTTTGCCACGATCATTAACCCGCTGGTATCCTTATCCAGGCGGTGGACTATGCCTGGGCGGAGTTTGCCACCGATCCCAGCAAGATCATCCAGATGATACAAGAGTGCATTTACCAGTGTGCCTTCCCAGTTTCCCGCTGCGGGATGGACAACCAGCCCCTTTGGCTTGTTTACGATGGCCAGATGAGCATCTTGATAAATGATCTCCAACGGGATGTTCTCGGGCCGAACTGCGGTCTCCTGCAGGGGCGGGATGGTGACAAGCACTTCATCCCCTGCCTTGAGGCGGTATCCCGCCTTGACTTTCCCGCCATTCACCAGAACTAGGCCCCCATCTACGAGCTGCTTCACTTGGGACCTGGAGATGTCCATCTGCTGAGCAACCCACACGTCAAGCCGTTCCAGGCCTTCACCCACCACCAAGCGGTGCTCCAGATCACCTCTGGTCATGGGATAAAACCTCCCAGAACAGCAGGACGATCCCGCAGGAAATGGCCAGATCGGCTATATTGAAAATGGGCCAGATGCGGATGTCGAAAAAGTCAATAACGCTGCCGTACGCCAGGCGGTCAATCATGTTCCCTAGCGCGCCCGCAAGGGCCGCAGCCAAGCCCCACTTCACCCGCGAGCCTTGAGATACGATCCTCTTCCACTGCCATGCAGCTAAGGCTACCCCCAGTACAGCAATGCCCGCCAAAACGGGAGCCTTTCCCCGCAGGAGCCCGAAAGCAGCGCCAGTGTTGCGCACATAGGTCAAGTAAAGCACGGGAGCAAGAATGGGGATGCTCTCCCCTTCTGCCATATGCTGCATCACCAAAATCTTAGACAGCCGGTCCGCGACTAGAATCAGGAAGCTCGTCAGAACATAACGCAATCGCACTGCTCCTCCCATCAGTATCAGTGCATAGTTCGCTGCGCCCCCAGTAATTCCTGCCGTTAACGATCGGGCAGATCACTCGCGGTGCCGTGGCGTGCCGCCTCTTCCCAGCTCACCTCATCAAAGCTTCGTCCTAGGTGGGTAGATAAGGTTTCCTCCTCTATGGGGCGGCCTGTACGGTCGGCAGAGGCCTGGGCCTCGCTGCATTCCACGCATAACTGCGTTTCGGGAATGGCCTCAAGGCGCTCTTCTGGGATCGCCCTGCCACAAACGGAACACCGGCCGTAGGTGCCAGTCTCTATGGCTTTGAGAGCCGCTGCAATCTGGCGGAGCTGGTGGCGGGTGTTCTCTAAAAGGCCAAGGTCTTTACTGCGCTCGTACATCTCAGTGCCGAAATCCCCGGGATGCTGGTCATAGGCAGAAAGCTCCCCTAAGGCAACAGTGGCAGGCTCCCCCAGCCCCCCTGGCCCTGACAAACGTTCCTCCACTGCCCTGAGTTCGCTGTATCTAGCCCATAGCAAATCCTCAAACCACTGCAACTTCACTCTGTCCAGTTCCAAGCCAGTCCCCCCTATAATGGCCGGCGTGCCAGTTCCGTTTGGACAATCCGGGTGATTTCCGCGATGAACTCTCCTACTACAGGGAGATTCCACGATGCCACTAGGCCAAGGACGTATAAGAACAGTGCCCCCACAACGGTAAACCCGATTGCAAGCCCAAATCCCCGCACAATTCCGGAGATAAAGCTCAAATACAACATGCGGCGGGGTTCCTTGTAAAGCTGGATGAACTCCGCCACGCTTGCCTTTTCCATGGCGGAAGCTAGGTTTTCCAGCTTTCCGAGAAGCGTTTCCAGCAGCCCGGCACTGATTTCCTTTTTCATAGGCCCAGCCCCCTCGCGCCCAGTTAGGAATAGAATATGCAAAACCCCCCTCCGTATGCGGAAGGGGGTTTAGATTTACCGGCTTACAACCGTATGGCACCGCTGGCAAAGGTCCGGGTGTTCCTCAAACTGGCCAACAGTCTCAGAGTAGCGCCAACAGCGATCGCATTTGCCGCCTTGCGCCTCCACAACTGTTACGGCAATCTCGTCCTCTTCATCCACATGTGCCCCTAACCCGGGCCGTTCCACCCAAGGCTTGAGCTCCACAGTGGATACGATGAAGAGCATGGGGAGCTCCCTTTCCAGGGCACGCAGCGCGTTGAGCACCTGATCAGAAGCGTAGATGGTCACGCTTGCTTCATTGGAGGAGCCGATCAGCTTCTCGGTCCGAGCAATCTCCAGTGCCTTGGCTACTACCCGTCTGGCCTGGAGAAGAGCATCCCACTTCTCTTCCAGGCCCTTGTCTCTGTATTCGGAAGGCAGCTCTTCCCAGGTGCTTAGATGGACGCTTTCTTCATCCCGCAGCGCCTCTGGCAAGTACGACCAGATCTCATCAGCAGTAAAGACCAGGATAGGCGCGATAAGCTGAGTGAGCTCCTTGAGAATGATGCTCAGGGCTGTCTGAGCGGAGCGTCTTTCTGCTGACGCTTGGGCATCGCAGTACAGCCGATCCTTGAGTACATCAAGGTAAAACCCGCCCAGGTCTACCGCACAGAAATGGTGCACATTGTGGTAAACAATGTGGTATTCATAGCTGCGGTACGCAGCCCGGACACGGTCGCTGAGGCGCGCGAGCCGGAGCAGGGCCCAGCGATCCAGTTCTTCCATTTCATTGTAGGGCACCCAATCCTCCGCGGGGTTGAAATCGTAGATATTCCCCAACAGGAACCGGGCGGTATTTCGGATACGGCGGTACGCATCGGATAGCTGTGCGAGAATTTCCTCAGAGATCCGCACATCACCCCGGTACTCAGCGGAAGCAACCCACATGCGCAGAACATCCGCTCCGTACTTACCCCAAACCTTTGCCGGGTCCATTACGTTGCCGATGGACTTGGACATCTTCCGCCCTTCTCCGTCCACTACGAAACCGTGGGTTAGGACAGCCTTATACGGCGCATGATCTAGGGCAGCAATAGCTGTGGAGAGGGATGACTGGAACCATCCCCGGTGCTGGTCACTGCCTTCCAGGTAAAGGTCCGCAGGCCACCTCAGGTCTTCCCACTGCTCTAACACCGCGGCATGGGAAACGCCTGAATCAAACCACACATCCATAATATCCGTTTCCTTACGGAACTCACCTCTGCCGCACTGGGGACAAGTAAAGCCTTCAGGAAGCAAGTCCGAAGCCTCTTTCCCAAACCAGGCATTGGACCCTTCCTTCCGGAAGATTTCCGCCACATGTTCGATTGCTTCAGGGTCCGCAATCGTCTCCCCGCAGGTACAGTAGAACACAGGGATCGGTACTCCCCACACTCTCTGCCGGGAAATACACCAATCACCTCGGTCCGCAACCATACCAGTGATGCGGTCAATCCCCCAGCCAGGGATCCACTTCACTTCCTTGATGGCATCCAACATCTGGCTGCGGAATTTGTCAATGGAGACAAACCACTGCTCAGTGGCACGGTAGACCACAGGGTGATGGCACCGCCAGCAGTGGGGGTAGGAGTGGTCTACTGTAGAGGCCTTTAGAAGCGCCTCCGCTTCCTCCAGGTCTTTCACTACCGCGTCATTGCCTTCGGTGAGGGTTAACCCCGCGTACTGCTGGGCTTCTGCGGTAAAGCGCCCGGTGCCGTCCACCGGCGAGAAGGCAGGCAAGTTGTACTTCAGCCCAATGATGTAGTCCTCTTGGCCGTGCCCAGGGGCTGTGTGAACGCAACCTGTTCCCGCCTCTAGGGTGACGTGGTCACCCACGATTACTAGAGAATCCCGGTCAAAGAGGGGATGCTTGCAGACAACGCCTTCCAGCTCTAGGCCTCGCACTTCCTTGAGAACTGCCTGAGCGGTGAGGCCCACATCTTCCAAGAAGGGCTGCAGAAGTTCCTTAGCCACCACCAAGTTGCCCCGTTCTGTCTGTACCACCACGTAAACGAAATCAGGATGGACGGAGATGGCAAGGTTTGCAGGAATGGTCCATGGAGTGGTGGTCCAGATGACAAAATAGGCATCTAGTCCGTCCAAGACCCCCTTGGAATCGGTTACTTGAAACCGCACATAGATGCTTGGGGAGCGGTGATCTTCGTACTCGATTTCCGCTTCCGCCAGAGCGGTTTGGCAGTCTGCACACCAGTAGACGGGCTTGAGGGCCTTATAGACGTAGCCCCGTTTGACCATTTCCCCAAAGATCTCAATTTGGCGCGCCTCATATTCAGGCCGCAAGGTAAGATACGGGTTGTCCCACTCACCCCACACTCCCAGGCGCTTAAACTGCGTCCGCTGCTTATCCAGCTGGGCTAGGGCATAGTTCTTGCAGTAGTCCCGGAACTCGACCGCGCTCATCTCATTGCGCTTGCTGCCCAGCTCCCGAAGGGCCTGGAGCTCGATGGGCAGCCCGTGGGTATCCCAACCGGGCACGTAGGGCGCGTGATATCCAGCCATACTGTGGGAGCGCACCACGATGTCTTTTAGCACCTTGTTCAAGGCGGTGCCAATATGAATATCGCTATTTGCGTACGGAGGGCCATCGTGGAGCACGAACTTAGGCCGCCCTGCAGCGCGGCGCTTTTCCTGCAAGCGTCTATAGTACTGCTTGTCTTCCCAAACCTGGAGCATCTCAGGCTCCCGCTGGGGCAAATTCCCTCGCATAGGGAAATCGGTCTTAGGCAGCTGCAGCGTAGATTGATACTCAGAGTTTGTTGCCAATCCTATAACCTCCCATAACTAAACTAAAAAAGCCCGCCCCTAAAAAGGGACGAGCAGAGCCCGCGGTACCACCCTAGTTAAGGCCAGCGGCCTTCGCTTCTAGGCAGATAACGGATGCCGCCGGCACCGCCTACTCCATGTTCAGCGGGCAACTCAGGGGTGATCTTCGTAACTGCTTCCGGTACCTGTTCTCAGCTGCCAGGCTCTCTGTAACCCTCCACAGTTAGTACTGTCCCCGTCATCGTCTTTCAATCGCAAGTTGATTGGTGATATTATATCCAACTAATCGGAAAAGGTCAATCTTGTTCAGGAAGTTCTTCCCTGACGCTGGCTGCCATATTCCTGTAGATCTTCGTTTCTTCATCTACTTCCTCAAGTTGGCTTTCCTCCAGCATCTTCCACGTCGCCTCCATTACCGCCCGCATACGTTCTTTGAAAAGGCGTTCTGTGCGCTTTACTACATTAAGGCGGGCCTCAGCTTCACTGAGCTTTACCGCTGCTTGACGCTCCGCTTCATCCAGGATCGCTGCGGCGCGAGTATTGGCTATGTCACGGATTTCCGCGACAGATTGCTTCGTCAGTGAAATCAGATCGAGGACATCTTGCTCCCGGTTCTGCTTCTTCTGCACTTCCGCCTTAAGTGCTTCGATCTGCTCCTGCAGCCGCTGATTCTCTTGGTATAAGCTCTCATAATGACTGACAATCTTGGCTACAAACTCATCCACCTCTTCTACGTCGTAGCCTTTAAACGCACGCTTGAAGTCTGTGTGGATGTCCATTGGCCTCAGCACTGTCCTTCACCTCCCTAGTAGTAGCGCTGCAGCAGGATACTAATCCGCCCTTTGCGCGTCGTCCCCTGAACTTCATGGAGAACCAACCTACCCCGGCCTCTAAGCGATATGACATCACCGGCCTCCACCTGGTGGGCAGGGTTGGCTATAACTTGCCAATTCACTTTCACCCGCTCCGCTTTGATTTCCCGCACCAGCTTGGTTCGGGATACGCCGTAGCCGGCTGCGGCCACCGCATCAAGGCGCAGCGACGCAACGGTGGAACGGATCTCCTTGATGCGTTCCGGTTCCACCGCTAACTGTTCTTCATCGATGAGCTGCACCTGGACGGGATGGGGGCCCACATGGGTCCAGTTGGTCATAATGTAATCGGCCATCTCCGCGGCTACAACCACCTGGCAGCCACCATCAACTACGATGATATCTCCAACTTTTTCTCGCTTAATCCCTGTACCCAACAGCGAACCGAGGAAATCCCGGTGGCTTGCGTCCTTCCCGCCAGTCACCTGGAGCACAGCGATAGGCGATGCAATCGTCTCCGTGAGGAAAAACTGCGGGTAGATAACCATCCTAGCCCGTTCTGCTTGCTTGTACCCGCCGAAAGCCAGGCTCGCTACTTCTGGAATGCCCGCAAGAACGCTCTGAGCCACCCGGCGCTCGTATGGATCAAAAAAGCGCGTAACTTGCGGCCGGTTGTACTCCCACGCCTGTCGAGCCAAATCAACGATGATCGCGCCGATTTCCTGCTCCGCTTCACCCCTGAGGTGAGATGTGAGCTGTTCTTTATCCAAACACTGTCCCTCCTACCTGCCTACCAACGCAGCACGCCAAAGAGCAGCGTATTCACGAGCCGCTGGACCAGGCGCAACAGAAAGAATACAACCACTGGGGCAAAATCAACCATTCCGAAAACCAGCATGCCTTGAAACGGCCTGACAATCGGATCAGTAATGCGGTGCAGCCACACCACTGCAGGATGCCTACGATTAACGTCAGGCAACCAGCTCAGGAGAAAGCGCGCGATGAAAAGCCACCACAAAACATCAAAAAGGACGTTTACCAATCTAATTATCAAGAACATTCAACCACCAACTTTACTCCGCATCGATCTCGTAAAAATCTGCTGCGGCATCGCCTTCGATCTCCACAGTAGAGGGCGCAAAGCAGAAAATCCGATCCCCCAGCTTGCGCATGTTCCCTTCCAAGGCATGCGTAGCACCACTCATGAAGTCCACAATTCGCTGGGCCTCGATCCTATCAATGCGATTCAAGCGCACAATCAAGGCCCGCTTACCCTTCAGGTGCACCACGTAGCTGCGCACGTCCTCAAAGGACACGGGTTCGAGAATCAACATCTTAGTCGATGTCCCCTTGCCTCCTGCGAGGCTCACCAGGTTCGCTTTCCGGGGCTGGCTTTGCTCCTTCTCTTGAGCGCGCCGCTGCCGGGCGGTGCGCGCGGGAGTAAAGCTGGGCTCCACCCTCTCTATGTAGGGCACTTCCAATTGCTGTTCTTCCTCTTCTTCATACTCGTCCTGAACGCCTAAAAATCCCAGAATCTTGTCAAGCATGTTGGCCATGTCACTCCTCCTCCCTGAATAGGGCAGTACCAATTCTGACAAGCGTTGCTCCTTCCTCAACCGCAACCTCAAAATCGCCGCTCATCCCCATGGAGAGCGTGTCCCATACTAGTCCAAGTTCCCTTTGAACCGCTTCGTAGAGTTCCCGGGCTTTCCGGAAATACGGCCGGGTTTCTGCAGGGGGGACAAGGGGCGCCATGGTCATTATGCCCCTCACTCTAAGATGAGGGCACTCCTCCACCACCCGCTGCACAAATCCCATTGCATCCGCCGGGGCTAGTCCATGTTTTGATACTTCCCCGCTGATGTTCACCTGAACCAGCACATCTTGCCGCTTTCCCCAACTAGCGGCCCGCTTCTCCAGCTCAACCGCAAGGGGCCAACGGTCCAAGGAATGAATCAGTGCAAAATCCCGGCAGTACCTAACTTTATTGCGCTGCAGAGTACCGATGAGGTGCCACTCCGTTTCCGGGCCAAAGCTGGCCATGCGGCGCACCCCGTCTTGGACTCGGCTTTCACCGAAACACCGCAACCCGCACGCGAGAAGTCCCCTCACCGCCTCATCGGATGCATACTTCGTCACTGCCAGCAGTTTTACGTCATCTGGTACGCGGCCCGCCCGTGTGCAAGCCTGGGCAATCCGTTCCTGAATGAGAGCTACGTTTCGTGCAATATCCATGTTCTCCTTCACCCTGCTTCTTATTTCTGCAGAGAACCCATGGTTCCTGCCTCCCCACTCTCTATGCCAGGACTAACACCAAGATCCCCACGAACCACGTATAGTAGGAAAACCACACCAGGCGGCCCCGCCTCACCACCGAAAGGAGCATGCGGATTGCCAGGTAACCAGTGAGGCCCGCTGCGGCCATGCCAGCCAGGAGGACTCCTGGGGATGCCGGGGCCCCTCCCCCAGCAAGATCTGGAAGCGAATAGACTAAGGCACCCAGAATACTAGGAATGGACAGCAAAAATGAAAAGCGAGCTGCCTGCTCCCGGCCAAGGCCCCTGGCCAAGCCAAAGGCGATTGTGGTGCCCGACCGCGATATGCCAGGCAAGATGGCAACTGCCTGCCCGATCCCCACCCAAAGGGCGTCCCACAAAGTCTGCTCCTGAGCCGCGCCTTTCCCAGCGGCCCGATCTGCAAGGAACAAGATAAGCCCTGTAAGGATCAAGGTTCCCCCAACGAGCTTCGTGCTCCTAAAGGCCTGTTCCACGTAGTCCTTAAACAGCAATGCCACGAGTATCGTAGGAATAGTCCCCACAACGAGCCAGAGGAAAAGGCGGCACCGGCTATCACCCTCATAGAGTTCCCGCCACTGCTTTGGCCCACTGGCGAGTTTGAAAAAGCCTTGGACCACTTGGACAAATTCCTGCCAAAACACTGCCAAGACAGCTGCGAGAGTACCCACATGCACCAAGACCTCAAACACAACCGATGAGGATTCTACGTTCAACAGACTGGAAAACAGCACTAAATGCCCTGATGAACTCACGGGCAAGAACTCTGTCAATCCTTGTATGATACCAAGTATGATGGAGTTGAGTAGAGTCAAGGGCCCACCTGCTTCCCACAGTTTTTCTAATACTTCTTCCTTCTGCCAATGATTCCTGCCCAGAACCAGGCAAATGCCGCAAGATAACGGATTAGAGGCAGTGCGATCACGGCGGTGCCTAAGTTGAAAAGGGTGTGAGCATTGGCCACCTGCCGAGGGAGCTGAGTGCTGGTGTGGGCCACTAAAGACAAAAAGTGTCCCATGAGGGGCAGCACCAGGAGCACACCGAGGACGTTGAACAAGAGGTCTGCCAAAGCCGCGGCTTTGCTCTCTCTGGACGTACCAATGCTGGCAATTAAGGTGGTTAGGACGGTGCCGATGTTGCTCCCGAGGGATATACCTACCGCAGCCTCGAGCCCCACAGCTTGTTGTTGGGCTAGAGCCACCACGAAACTTGTGACCGCGCTGCTGGATTGAACCACAGCGGTAACCCCAGCTCCTACCAGGACTGCCTGCCACGGGCGGGCGGAGAGGGCTGTTAGGGCGTGTTTAACCACCCTGCTATCCAGCCACGGCAGGAGTGCCTTGTTGATTAGAGAGAGGCCGAAAAGGAGAGCGCCAAAGCCAAACAGCGCCTCCCCAACTGCCCGGCGCCGCCAGAAAAACACGCACGCCAAACCGCCAGCCATAAGAAAAGGCGCCAGCTGGCCTAGGTCAAAGGCGATTAGCTGCGCGGTAACGGTGGTGCCTACATTGGCGCCTAAGATGACTGCAAAGGCTTGTTCCAGTGTGAACACGCCGCTGTTCACTAGGGCAACCACCGTGGCTGCCACAGCGCTGCTGCTCTGCACCGCCGCGGTTGTCACAGCACCGAACACCGCACCTTCTAGAGGCGACTGGACAAAGCGCTCCAACAACCACTTCAGGCGCGTCCCTGCAGCGCCCCGCAATGCCCTGCTCATCAAACGGAGGCCCAGGAGAAAGATGGCGGCGCCCATCATCAATCCGCAGATCACAGAAAAAGCTCTCATATTCGACCATATGAGAGCCTAATCTTCCCTAGACTATGTCCAGCGCAAAACACTGCCTGGTTGAAATTGGGGGTCGAGGTAGACCTGGGGATCTGAGCTGATCACCCGCTCTACGCGCCCGGTAAACTGGCTGAGGGGTTCTACCTGCAAAAGCACGCCCCCCACCATCACGTCCACCGTCTGGGGAGGATCCACTTCCCAGCCTTCTAAGACATCTTCAACGGGAATGACCGTGTAGAGCATCACTGCGGCCCCCCTTGATCCTGCTCTCCCATGACCAGCTGGTGCAGACGGCTTATTGCCTCCCCAACACCGCCCACGCCATCTATAAGCCCTACTCGCACCGCTTCTTCCCCTACGAGGACAGTGCCAACGTCTCTCACCAGTTCTCCGGTGCGAAACATCATTTCTCGCAACACATCTGGATTGATCCGGGAGTTCTGGGTGATAAACTGAATCACCCGTTCTTGCATCTTGTCCAGGTATTCATACGTTTGAGGGACACCGATCACTAGGCCCGTCAGACGAATAGGGTGAATGGTCATGGTGGCAGTCTCCGCGATGAGTGAATAATCCGCGGCCACAGCGATAGGAGCGCCGATGGAATGCCCGCCACCTAACACCAAGGAGACAGTGGGGGTTGTCATTGACTTGATCATTTCCGCAATAGCCAGCCCCGCCTCAATGTCTCCCCCCACTGTATTAAGGACAATCAGCAAGCCCTTAATCTTGGGGTTCTGCTCAACGGCCACCAGTTGCGGGATGACGTGTTCGTACTTAGTAGTCTTGTTTCTGGGAGGCAGCACCATGTGCCCTTCTATCTGGCCAATGATGGTCAAGCAGTGATAGGGAGTGGAACCATCTTCCACCACTGCCGTTTGCCCGAACTGTTTAATGGTTTGCACCGCGGTTTGCTGGGTATTAGCTTCAGTCTGCTCGTGTGACTCCACGAAAAATCCTCCCTTCCTCACCAGTTAGTATGGTGAGAAAGGGAGGATGTTAATCAGCATTACACTTCCATGATAATGGGAAGAATCATGGGCCGCCGCTTGGTCTTCTCCCAGAGATAGCGGTAGAGGGCATCCCGAATAGCCGTTTTTATTGGCCCCCACTCGCTCACATTGTCTTTCTCACAGGTAGCGAGGGCCTCTTTTACCCTCTCCCGAGCTTCATCTAACAGTTCTTCCGATTCGCGCACGTACACAAATCCCCGGGATACAATATCTGGCCCCGCCAAGACTCGCCGGTTTTGGCGGTCCATGGTGACGACAACAATCAAGATGCCATCGGTGGAAAGCTGGCGCCTATCCCGCAGGACGATGTTGCCCACATCACCGACGCCCAGCCCATCCACGAACACTTGGCCAGAAGTCACCCGCTCCCGGACTCGCACCCCTTCGGCGTCAAACTCCACCGGAAGCCCAATTTCACCAATTATGATGTTTTCCTTGGACACCCCAGTGGCTTCTGCCAACTCCGCGTGCTTCAGGAGCATGCGGTGTTCGCCGTGAATGGGGATGAAGTAGCGCGGTTTGCACAGGTTCAAGAGGAGTTTCAGTTCTTCCTGTTTAGCATGGCCAGATGTGTGGATACCCAAGTGCGGTTCATAAACAACCTGGGCTCCCTCTTTGAAAAGCTGGTTAATGATGCGTCCTACGGATCTTTCGTTGCCTGGGATCGGCGTAGCAGAGATGATCACTGTGTCTCCAGGCACGATGGACAGCTTGTTGTGCTCTGCCATGGCCATACGGCTCAAAGCAGACATAGGTTCTCCTTGGCTGCCGGTGGTGAGGATCACAATCTTATCTGCAGGGAGCCGGTCCACCTCATCCACATCCACCAACATACCCTTGGGCATTTGAAGATAGCCTAGTTCGGACGCGACTTCCACAACTTTAATCATGCTGCGGCCCGTAACACATATGTGCCTGTCTTCCTCTTGAGCTGCATCAATGATCTGTTGAATGCGGTGCACGTTAGATGCAAAGGTGGCCACCAAAATCCGGCCTTCCGCCCGGGAGAACACCCGTCGCAAAGTCTCGCCAACTGTCTTCTCTGACTCTGTGTAGCCTGGGCGCTCCGCGTTAGTGGAGTCGGATAAGAGGCACAGCACGCCTTCCTTGCCCAGTTCGGCAAACTTGTATAGGTCCGCAACCTTGCCGTCATAGGGAGTCTGATCGAACTTGAAATCGCTGCAGTAGACCACAACGCCCAAAGGTGTGTGGAAAGCCAAGGCCACCACATCAGCGATGCTGTGGTTAACGTGGACGAACTCGATGTCGAGGTTTCCTACCTTAATGCGATCCCCCGCCTTGATCTCCCGGAGATCCGCCTGCCGATCTAGGCCATGCTCCACCAGTTTGAGGCGGAGCAGTTCTAAGGTAAGCTTGGCCCCGTAAACAGGCACGTTGAGCTGGCGAAGCACATAAGGAACGCCTCCGATGTGGTCCTCGTGGCCATGGGTCAAGAAAATGCCCTTGACTCGGCTGGCGTTTTCCATGAGGTAGGTTATGTCAGGGATCACTAGATCGACCCCTAACATATCGTCTTCGGGGAACATCACGCCCGCGTCAACAACGGCGAGGTCATCCCCTACCTCGACTACCATCATATTTTTGCCTATTTCCCCCAAACCACCGAGAGGAACTAGGCGGACTTTCTTATTTTTTGACATGTAAACTAATACACCCCCATAGATGTATGACTTCTTTTTCCAAGTAAGCATTTTTTGACCACGTACCGGCCATCATCGTGGTCGTGATGTGCAAACCCGAACAAGTCTCATAGCCCTTATTATATACACAACGGGCCAATTAATCAATCCAATAAGTAATAGAGCGCCCTTCTTTGGGGCGCTCTACCGTTCATTGCCAGAGCTCAGAAGCCGAAACCGCTGGCAGTTAAGACATCTTTAATTTTTTGTGCTTGCTCCTCTGTAAGGTCGATCAAGGGTTGGCGCAGGGGGCCGCTTTCAAAACCTACAAACTCTAGAGCCCTTTTCACAGGAACGGGGTTGGTAGTGATGAACAGCACCCGCATCAAGGGAAGAAGGCGAAGGTGAAGTTCCTGGGCTTCCCTGACCTTGCCAGCTAAGAAGGCCGTAACCATATCCTTTAGTTGGCGGCCAACCAAATGGGAAGCCACGCTGACCACCCCATCGCCACCGACCGCCAAGATTGGCAACGTGAGAGAGTCATCACCTGAGTAAATGAGAAAATCATCGGGCACGAGGGACCGGAGGAGGCTTACCTGGTTGAGGTCCCCTGAGGCTTCCTTAATGGCCACGATGTTTTCCACCTCTGCCAAGCGAGCAACGGTCTCAGGCAGCAGATTCACGCCTGTCCTGCCAGGCACATTGTAGAGCATGATGGGGAGCGAGCAGTTTTCTGCTATGGTCTTAAAATGCTGGTAGAGCCCTTCCTGGCTGGGCCGGTTGTAATATGGGGTAACAAGCATGATGCCATCAACCCCTGCGGTTTCAGCGGCTTGCGTCAGGGCGATGCTTTCAGCAGTGTTGTTCGAGCCAGTTCCCGCGATAATTTCCAGCTCTCCGCCTACCGAATCAGTGATCGAAGTAAAGAGCTTCACCTTCTCATCAAAGCTGAGCGTTGGGCTTTCTCCCGTCGTTCCACTTAACACAACGCCATCAGAACCATTTTCTGCTAGCCGCTTCGCGAGGCGGATCGCCTGTTCGTAGCTTACCTTCCCGTCCTGCTCCATGGGTGTTATCATTGCTGTAATAACTTGACCTGACTTCATGAGTCCTACCCCCTACACGTTGCGATCAAGATTGAACTCGCGATGCAGTGCGCGGACCGCCTGCGCAAGTTGTTCTTCTTTGATGAGACAGGAAATGTTGGCATGGGAGTCAGTGGTTTGGTAAATCGGTATGTTCTCCCGCTCAAGACAGTTTACGACTCTGGCCATTACCCCTGGTACGCCATGCATTCCCGCTCCTACTACTGAGACTTTAGCAAATCCTTCCTCTATTTTAACATGCAATCCCAAGGTGGTCAAAACGCGCCTCGCTAGTTCAGCCTTTACTCGATCGATGGTGAAGGCAATCAAGTCGGTTGACAAGAAGATTAGGTCCACGCTTACCCCGTGTTCCGCCAACATACCAAAGACTCTGGGGGCCGCTTGAGTACGGCTCAGGTCCCCCTCGCCAGTGATGGTAACTTGGGCTCTATCGGTCACGTGGGCGATGCCCACTACCACCCTGTCTCCCACCTGTTCTCCACCGCGGCCTGTTACAGCGCTGACGCCGTTGGCTATCCAGGTACCAATACCATCCTCCGTGGTGGACAAGATGCGCAAAGGGATTCCCTCTTCCAGAGCGATTTCCGCCGCCCGGGGGTGAATCACTCTCGCACCGAGATGAGCTAGTTCCACAACCTCTCTGCCGCTCACCGCAGGCAGAGTGCGGGCGTCAGGAACCAGCCTTGGATCGGCAGTTTTGATTCCGTCCACGTCTGTGTAGATGCCCACCCATTCCGCTTTTAGGACAACGCCTAAGGCTGCAGCAGTAGTATCACTGCCGCCTCGGCCCAGAGTAGTGACTTCTTGCTGGGCGCTCATCCCCTGAAAGCCTGCGACAACGGGAATCTTCCCCTGCTCAAGCAGGGCAAGGACGCGCTTAGGGTTCACCTCTTGGATGCGGGCATGAGAAAAATCTTGGTCCGTAAGAATCCCGCACTGCCAACCTGTAAGAGCCTCCGCAGGATGCCCCGCGGCCGAGAGCTCCTCGGCAAAGATCACAGCCGAGATAATCTCACCGCAGGAGAGCAGCAGGTCTGTATTCCGGGGATTGGGGCCAGGGTTCACAGAGTGAACCATCTCAAGTAACGTATCTGTTGCATAGGGCTGTCCCGCCTTCCCCATGGCAGAAACTACTACTACTGGAGTATATCCCATTTCCAGGGCAGAAATCACTCTCTCCACCGCATGCCTCCGGGTCTCCCTATCGGCAACGGAAGTCCCGCCAAACTTCTGCACCACAATTCGCATAATCTCACCCCATCTGCTGGGTACAGTACTCAGCAATCTGGACGGCATTTAGCGCCGCACCTTTTCTGATCTGATCCCCTACAGCCCAGAGATTGAGCCCGTAGGGAACTGTTGGATCTCGCCGGATCCGCCCAATAAACACCTCATCACGGCCCGACGTGAACTGGGGCATGGGATAAAGCTGTTCCTCAGGGGAGTCTAACACCTCTACCCCAGGGAACTCAGCGAGGATTTCTCGGCAGCGCTCTGGCGACAGGGGCCGTTCTGTTTCCACGTTGATGGATTCACAGTGAGAGCGCATGGTTGGTACTCGCACGGTTGTGGCGGTTATAGGCAGATCGGGGATCCCCAGGATTTTCTGGGTTTCCCGTATCATTTTCCACTCTTCCTTTGTGTAGCCATCTTCAGTAAAGACATCGATTTGGGGTATAAGGTTGAAGGCGATAGGATAGTGCCTCTTCCCGGAAGCGACGGGTAAGATCTGAGCCTCCAGCTCCCGTCCCATCACGTAATCCTCCGTTTGCTGGCGCAGTTCCTCCATTCCGCCGAAACCAGCTCCGGATACCGCTTGATAAGTGCTCACCACCACCCGCTTGATTCCAGCCTCATCTAGGATGGGCTTGAGAGCCATGACCATAATGATGGTGGAACAGTTAGGATTAGCGATAATACCATTGTGTTTGGCTGCCTCCGGTCCGTTTATTTCCGGCACAATAAGGGGGACATCCGTATCCAGGCGGAAAGCGCTGGTGTTGTCGATAACAAGCGCACCTGCCCGAACCGCCTCTTCCGCCCAGCGCTGGCTCACGCTTCCCCCTGCGCAGAAAAAGGCAATATCTATTCCTTGAAACGCATCTGCCTCCACAGCCTCCAACACATAGTCCTGCCCCCCCACTTGAACCTTGCGGCCCGCTGAACGGGGAGAGGCAAGCAAGCGCAGGGAAGCAAAGGGGAACTTCCGCTCCACGAGGATACTGAGAAGCTCCTGCCCAACCGCGCCCGTGGCACCAAGCACAGCAACATTGTACTGAGTCATATCGGTCAACTCCTTCTAACGAACATTTCGCAGATTGCGGGCTATAACTGTCGGCTGAATCTGCTCTCCCTGCAAGGCGCAGGCAATGGTAGGGCAGATTAGTTTCATATCAGCAACTAGCGATCGAGGTTTCTCCCCGGGGTTATCTTGGCCAAAGGGCACAAAAAACACGTTGGGGGTGCTGAGCAAGATGCCCAAGTTTTTCGCATTCAACCCCAAAGCATCATTTGTAGAGATGGCCAACACCAAAGGCCGCCCGTTCCGCAGCTGGGCTTTGGCGGCCATCAGTGGGGCTGTATCAGTGATGGCGTTGGCAAGCTTCGCCATAGTGTTGCCTGTACATGGCGCGATAATCATGCAATGAAACAGCTTCTTGGGCCCTAAGGGCTCTGCTTCCACGATCGTTGAGATCACCTTTTTCCCGGTAAGGCCTTCGAAGCGGGCAACAATATCCGCGGCCTTGCCGAAGCGGGTATCGGTGTGGGCAACGCTCGGAGATACAATGGGGTAAACATCTGCCCCCAGCTGAACCAACTTCTCCACCTCAGGCCAGATCTCCTCATAGGTGCAGTGGCTGCCGGTCAAGGCAAAGCCGATCTGTTTTCCCTCAAGAGTCATGGTTTTCCTCCCCCAACAGGTTCTCGAGGAGGCGGGGGATGGCCTGGACTAAGATCTGCCCTGCAGTGATGGGAGCGACCTTTCCCGGAAGTGACAAGGCGTGGATGGCTCTGATGCCCAGCTGTCGCGCGGCTTCAAAATCAGTGCCTCCGGGGCTGGAGGCAATATCGATAATCACCACCGCAGGATTCAGCAGCCGCAGGTAAGACCTGGGCAGCACTAAGGCGGGGACAGTATTGAAGACCAGATCGAAAGCGGTCATTGTTGCAAGCTTCCCCAGCTCCAAGCCGCGGGCCCCTAGCACCGCCGCCCGGGCCAGATCTCCCCGGGACCGGGCAGCCACTGTGACCCCCGCACCTAAGGCTAACAGGCGCTGAGTGATGGCCAAGCCACAGCGCCCTAACCCTACCACGAGGCACTCTGAACCGTGCAGCGTTATCTGGGTTTCTTCCATGGCTACCTGAAGAGCCCCTTCCGCGGTCGGCACCGAGTTCAGGACAGCAATCTCATCGATGGCAGCAGTCTCCATCAAGTGAAGCCGATAGGTCTTTGCGAGCCGCTTGATTATGGGTTTGGCGACCCCGATAAAAACAATGGTCCCAGGAGATAGGCTGGCAAGGACTGCCGGCATATCTATTGGCTCACAGCTTGGATCGGGCGTGGTTGTAATCAGGCCGGCCAAGTCAGTGTTGGACATGGGGCCTAGGACCACCCGGCAGCCTTTGGCTGCCTGCACCGGATCGGCAAAGTGAGCCGCGTTGGCCAGTTCTCCCTGGGAGATGAAACCCACCAGGCGAAGATCTGCCTCCATTTTAACAAGGGCCTCCGCGAGCAGTACTTCCCTAGTATCACCACCGAGCATGCAGATGGGTACATGCGCCAACGGGCTCGCCATGAAACACCCTCCCCCCACCAACTCACTTTTACTATATGTGCAACTCCTCTAAAGGTGTGGGGGAAAAGAGGAAGTGTTCCAGGCCTACTACAACTCCCTGAACTCGGCTTATGTTCTCAATTGCCAGCTTGACACCGGGCATAAAGCTCTCTCTGCTGGTTGAGTCGTGGCGCACGGTGAGCGTCTGCCCATGCAGGCCGAAAACCACCTCTTGATGAGCTACCAATCCAGGGAGGCGCACACTGTGGATGGGTACAGGCCGCCCGAGGATGGCTTCCAACTGCTGAGCAGTACCGAGAGCAGTACCTGAAGGGGCATCCTTCTTCTGAGCATGGTGATACTCTATGATCTCCACATCTTGGATGAACTGGGCAGCTTCCCGGGCAAATCGCATCATAAGGATCGCGCCGATGGCGAAGTTGGGAGCGACAATGGCCCGCCACCCGGCCTCTTTGCCCCTCTCCTGCCACTTTTCCAAGTCCGCTGCTGATAGCCCAGTGGTGCCCACCACCATTGGGATGCGAGCTTCACAGCAGAGTTCCATGTTCTCCTGGACCGCCTGAGGCGTTGTGAAATCAACTACGACATCAGGGGCCACCTGGAGCAAAGCAGATGCCAAGTGAGGAAAGACACGCTCTCCCGCAACTTGCCTTCCGGAAGGATCCACTCCCCCTACCAGCTCAAACCCGGGGGTACCCTTCACCAACTTCACGACTTCTTGTCCCATTTTACCGGCGGAGCCGGCTACTAGTACTTTCACTTAAGCAGCCCCTTTCCCTTGTGTTACCTCAGTGATTTCTCGCCCCCCATTCACTGTTCCTTCTTGCCCCACTCCCAAAAAAGGGACCGCATGTCCGCGGTCCCTCAGGGTCTCGTCATTTATCCTTACTGCTTTCCGCCGTGTGCTTCCACGTCCTTGGCGCCGTTTTTCCGTAAGATCGCGCTTGCGTCGTTTACCTTATCCTCACTAGTTTCCACTACTGCTAGTATGCCGCCTTGTTTCAGCTCATTCTCGTATTCGCGCCCCCGCTCCTCAGGAATACCCAGATCGAGCAAGCCGCCTGCCACGCCTCCAGTAACGGCCCCCGACAAAGCGCCTGCGAGCGGGCCAGCGGCCACAATCGGGCCAATCCCGGGAATTGCCAGGGCACCAACGCCTGCCAGAAGGCCCGCTACGCCGCCTAAGGCCCCACCCCAAGCGGTACCATCAGCGATGTTTTCCTGGCCCATTCCCATCTCGCCGCCGACTTCCATGTCTTGCTTAACGGTCTTACCCCTGTCATCCTTGGCAATAATGGATATCTCATTCTCCTCGAAGCCGTTGTTCCGCAAGCTCCGTACAGCCTCCTCAGCTGACTTCACATCGCGGAAAACTCCGATAACGGTAGACATTAAATCCCCCCTTTGTTTCTCGGGAACCAGTGCTCCTTGCCCTGATACCCTACTGGGAGTTATTCTACCCGGAAAACAGAGGCTTATTCCGCCGCTGTCCTGCTTCAATCCGCCTTAGGGTATCACCATAGTCCGTGGCGGTGCTGAGATCCACGATGATAAAGTCCCGCCCGATCTTAGTGATTCCCCGCCATGGGATGACCACCACTTTGTTTCCCCACAACCGCCGGCCATAGGGGATGATGATCGAATCCACTTCTCCAGTGCGAGTATTGATCACCAGATCGGTGTGGTCAACTACCCCCAGCCTAATGCCTTCATCAACCGCGATAATCTCTTTGCCCGCTAGATCAGAGTACCGCATGGGCTCACCTCGTCACAGAGTATTCTGGCATGAAGCCCCCTAGAACTGCCATTCCCATGATATGCGCCACGTGGCCTTCTGACCAAAGCCCGCTCTGAGGTTTCCCCGGTCGTATTCACCCCACTCGAGCTGCACGGCCCCTCGTTTCAGCGGCACGCGGGCCCGAGCGGAGAAGTGGCTTAGGTTCCGCAGAAAGTCCCGTTTCCAGACCAAGCGCCAGTCGCTTCCAAAGGTGAAGGCAGCCTGGAGCCTCACGATTCCACCCGGGAGATCGAAGTTGAGGCGAGTCCCAGCGTACTCCCCAGCCCAGTCCACCCGCAGCCATTGCCTGAGGGGGTCAACCTGCCAGGTCGCAGCACCCTCTTTTCCTGTAAAGATCAAAGCTGCGGTGGGAAGTACGCGCAGATCGGCGGTAAGCCCTAACCGCTTGAAATCGCCCTTTAGGCCCAGGCGGGGATATGTACGGCTCCCCTCAACGTTCCAGTGGGCCCGGCCCTGAAATTCCAAGCTCACGTCCTCGCCTTTATGGGTGAAGGCCACTGTAAAGCCCTGGCGGTTGGGAGTCAACCTGTTGCTCGCCGCGAACAGGCTCTCAAAGCCGGGCTCAACGCGCAGAGCCTCCAGGTTCAGGGAAGACTTCCCGAAGGTATAGGATGCACGCCCAAGTACACCATGGGATGCACGCCCCTCCGCGGGCCTATGCCTTCCAAGGGCACCGGTCACTGTGAGGCCGCGCCATTGATGGATCCCCTGAAGAACTGCTACCTGGCCTGCTCGCCGTTCAAGGAGGGGGCTATAGCCTGTATCGTAACGCAAATGCATGCCCATGAATTCTAGGCCTGGGGCAGCGTGCTCTACGAGGATAAAGGCACCTCCCGCGAGGCGGTTGTCCAGGGGCAGTTTGGAAAACATCCCTGCTGTAGAGCCCCCGAGGCTTGCCAGCAGCATGCTTGTTTCTTCAGCGACGTTATTGCCATGCATGATCCGGAACACACTCGGTTCAGTGAAGGCATGCCAGCCTCTGCCCGCCCGAACGGAAGCCCAATCCTGGTCCCAGCTCAGCTGCCATTTGAGCACAGGCCCTTTGATGCGGCCTTCCTCCTGCACTATCACTCCCTGGCTGTGGAACGCCCAGCTTTCCCCAGAGCGGCTGAAGCCGAGCTGCCACTCCTCGCTGCTTCCGCCAGGCGCGATGCTGCCGGAATAACGCAGTTCCCCAGCAGCCGTGGGAGGAACTAAAGCAGCCAGCAGCAAACAGGCAAGAAAAAAGACTTCGCGCAAGAACAAAGGAATCTACTCCTTTGGCCTCCCTTGGGCGCGAAGTCTATAGGAAAATTATATCACATTCTGTTATTCTGTCCAAGCATATCCAGGACGGTCACTTTGCCCCTGCTGCCTGCGGAAATTCTCCGCATTCTTCTCCATATACGCCTGGTAGAGC
Organism: Peptococcaceae bacterium 1109; assembly: GCA_001028815.1. Taxonomy (GTDB): domain Bacteria; phylum Bacillota; class Limnochordia; order Darwinibacteriales; family Darwinibacteriaceae; genus 1109. The sequence continues at coordinate 395,498 of LDJB01000001.1, read as the reverse complement.
TCCTCCGGGCCAATCCCTGCCTTAATGCACATACTCACAAAGAAGTGAAGTACATCCACAATTTCTTCCTTGAGCTTGTCCTCATTGATCGGACGGGGATCCTTCCACCACTTGTAGTTTACTTCCTCCAAAATCTCGCTGAGTTCAGCGATAATTGCCAGGATTTCCTTTTGTATCCAAGTGTCCCGATCGTAGTCTAGAGCCCGTTTTTCAACGAGAGCAGAGTCAAACTCCCTTTGCTTGCGGAAAATTTCCACTAACATATCTTGCGGCAACATAGATCCCCCCACGCAATATGGTCTACCGGGCCTACAGCTGCCACAGAAAGATTGCTAGGACGGAAGAGGGCCTCCGCTAGTTCAATGATCTCGTCCTTAGTTACTCGTTGCACAGCTGCAGCCAGTTCGTCAACGGGCACAATCCGCCCGTAGTTAATCTCGTTCTTGGCCAAGTTGGTCATGCGGTTGCTCATGCTCTCCAAGGAAAGCATGAGGTTCCCCACAAACTGCCCCTTTGCCCGCTCCAGCACCTCATCGTTAATCCGCGAGCCGATGCCTCCCAGCTGTTCCAGGATAACACTGAGCACCGCATCTAGATGCTGCCTACTGAAGGAGGCATATATGCTGAACAGGCCAGTGTCTCGGTAGGAGGAATGGTACGAGTAGGTGTTATACACCAAGCCCCGTTCTTCCCGCAGCTCCTGAAAGAGCAGAGAACTTACGCCCCCGCCCACGATGCTGTCTAGCAGGTAGAGGGCAGGCTTGCGCAGGTCATGCCTGGTTAGAGCCGGCATTCCCACGCAGAGGTACACTTGTTCCGTATCACGCTCTTTGATTAGGACCCGCCCTCGGGCCGGTTCCGGAACCGTCTTTGGTTCTAGTTTACCGGTGGGCAAGGACTCAAACCGGCGAGCGAACTCATCCACAAGCCGCTCGTGGTCAACGCTCCCCGCGCACGCAATCACCAAGCGGCCCGTTGTGTAGTTGCGAGCCATGAAATCCAAGATTTTTCGGCGATCGAACTTCAGAACAGTCTCTTTTGCACCCAAAATGTTCCGGCCCAGGGGGTGATCGGGCCACAGCGCTTCACTCACCAAGTCGTGGACAAGCTCATCAGGCTCGTCCTCAGCCATGTTCAGCTCTTCTAGCACCACCCCTTGCTCTTTCGTTATTTCCGCCTCGTCAAACAAGGAATGAACCAGCATCTGGTGGAGCAAGTCCACGGCGATGGGATAATCCTCGTCCAAAACCCGCGCGAAATAGCAGGTGTGTTCCTTTCCAGTAAAGGCATTGAGGTGTCCGCCGCACTGGTCCATCAGCTCCGCCATGTCCCGGGCGGAATAGCGCTCCGTGCCCTTAAACAGCATGTGTTCAATAAAATGCGCCAACCCCCGCTCCTCCAGGAGTTCATCCCGGCTGCCCGCCTCAAACCAGAGGCCCAGGGAGATAGACCGCACATAGGGTATGTGTTCACTTATAATGCGCACACCGTTAGGCAGCAACGTCCTGTGGTACATAGGCTCCTCCAATTTGTATTTCCTACCCATTATAAGTCTTCCTACCAGCTGTGTAAAGCTTTGGTGAAGCTAGGCTTTCTTACCTACTGCTAATACCACATCCGTATGATAGTATTAAACCAGAAGGAGGACCTACAGTGAATCAAGGTATTATCGCCGTCATCCTCAGCATCATTTTTTATCTCACAAGCCTCTTAGGTGGTTCCGGCACGCAGCAAACCACTCCTAACCACCAGTTTTTCCAAACTGAACAGCAGGTTGCATCCAGCGTCATGGGTAGGCGCGCAGTTACCCTGGGAGATAACATCTCCCTCCGCTCTGGCCCCGATGTGAAATACCCATCAGTGACATCCCTAAAGGGCGGTGCCGAGGTTACTGTTCTGCAAGCGGAAAACGGTTGGTATAAGGTACGCTATGCCCCAGGCCGGGATGCTTGGATACCAGGAAGCAGCGTTGCTCTAAAAGACTCCCAGGACGAAGAGGGCCAGGAGACTATGGTGCTGGGTTACTACTTCTTAGGAGGAGAGTCATTTACAGCCATGCTCGAGCACGGCCAGGCACTAACTAGCATCTCCCCGTGGAGCTGGGCTCTCACAGCCAACGGCAGCCTTGCCGGGGACTTTGACCCTAAGGCCCTTGGCGAATCTTTGCTCTTTGCGGGCAATCACGGCTTGAAAACCTATGCCCTAGTTCATGCTGCCGGGGAAGAACAGTTGGAAGCCCTTCTCACAAGCACTGATGCGCAACACCTAGCTGTGGCGAACATCAAGCGGGCCTTAGAAGAGTGGGGCGTCCACGGCGTCCACCTCCATCTCACTGAGGTTCCCACCGAGCTTAAGGGTGAGTTTACTGCGTTCATAGAAAACCTCGGGGATGCCCTATCCCACAGTGGGCTAGAAACCTCAGTCGCGGTACCCGCTGCGGGAGGTGGAGAGGCCTACGACTATGCTGCCCTGGCACAGCATGTGGATTTCATCGTCCTTTTAGCCTACGGCCAGCACGGCCCAGGGACCACGCCGGGCCCAATCGCGAGCGCTGAGTGGGTTGAAGAGGTTGTCCAAAGGGCTGTGAGTCAAGTTGACCCGAAGAAACTAGTGTTGGCGATCCCAAGCTATGGCTACAACTGGCCTGAAGCAGGTGGAGCACACACCATAACTCACAGCGAGGCCGTGGAGCTCGCTGCAACGGAAGGGATCAAGATTCGCTGGCACAGCCAGTATAAGACTCCCTACTTTACCCACAACGGTGGCGAAGCGTGGTTCGAGAACCGCTTCAGTGTCCAAGCTAAGCTGCAGATCGTTTCTGAGTACGGCTTGAAGGGCATTGCACTCTGGCCCCTAGGACAGGAAGATGAGGGCATCTGGAAGATTCTCGAACAGCACACTTAGTCTGCAAGGAGTTCCCCCACCGTAACTAGGCGGTAGCCTTTCTGAATGAGCTGATCAAGGATGATCGGCAGGGCCTCTAGGGTGGGCTGTGTAGGATGCATGAGCACTAAAGCGCCGTTGGAGGCCCGCCCCACAACCCGATCAATGATGGTTGTTGGGGCTGGCCTCTGCCAATCAACGGTGTCGATTGTCCACAGCACGGTCTTGTACCCCAATTCTGCTGCGACCGCGACGGCCTGACGGTTGTGATCCCCGCCTGGAGGCGCAAACAAGGCTGGCTTCTGCCCAGTTACCTCGATAAGGACGTTTTCCCCGTCGGTGATAAACTGCCGCACCTCTTCCCTCCCCATTTCGCTGGGCATGCCGTGCCAGCCACCGTGATTGCCGATCTCGTGCCCCGCCTCTGAGATCTTGCGGGCCAACTCAGGGGCGCGCTTTGCCCAGCGCCCCGTGAGGAACCAAGTTGCGGAGACGCCGTAGCGCTGAAACACCTCGAGCATGGGCTCGATAAACTCATCTCCCCAATCCACGTTCACCATTAAGGCCATCGCGGGATCAGTCTCTGGGCCCCGGCGAAACACCTGGAAGTGTTTGCTGGTAATGGAGGGAAGAATCTGCACCATCACATAGTCCACCCGGGAGTTGGGAGCAGCCCTGAGGAGCTCTTGGACAGTAGCCTTCACGTCCACAACCTGGCCAACCTGCTCCCCTTGCACCTGATTGGCCTGCCAATCCCAGGCGGCGTTTCGGGCTTCCACATAGAGATCCTCCGAGAGGCTTGCGATTACATCATAGAGCTCGTGTTCTAGGAGGCCCCCCACAGGGAAGTCTGCAAGCATCACCCCTGGTTTGACCCCATACAAGGAGCGCTGTATCTGACGGGCCAGGGACGGCCCGAGAAAAACAGCAACCCCAGCCAGCACAGCAACGCTGAACATAATCAAGGCCCGCCGAGTGACAATCACAGAGAAACTCCACCTCCGCCCCATCTCACTGCCCCCCTGGACGGCGCTTTTGGGTACCCTCATGGTCAATATAGTAATCCCCGGTGAGGAGGAGTTCTGATACAGGGACAATGCGATAACCCCTAGTGATGAGTTCGGGGATCAGCCGGCGAATTGCTTGGGGCGTGCCTGGGGCGGCGTTGTGGAAGAGGACGATATCTCCCGGTTTGAGCTGGCTCATCACTCGAGCGTAGATCTGTTCACTGGTTGAGTTCTTCCAGTCCAGGGAGTCAACAGACCACTGAATAGTCTTGTAGCCCAGTGATGAGGCTGCTTGAATCACCGTGTTGCTGTACTCGCCGAAAGGCGGGCGGAACAACAGGGGCTGTTCCCCAACGAGATCCCTGATCATCTCCTGGTTTCGCTCAAGTTCCTGAATGACCCCTGTGGTGGTAAGGCTGTTCATGTGGGGATGGGAGTAACTGTGGTTGCCGATTTCATGGCCGTGAGCTGCTATCTTCACCACATACTCAGGATACTTGTCGATCCACTGCCCAGCCAAAAAAAAGGTGGTGCGCACCCCGTTCTGCTTGAGGATCTCCAAGATCTCATCGGTAAGATCAGTCCCCCACGTTGCGTCAAAGGACAGGGCTACCACTTTATCTGAACGATCTACCCTATAAATGGGAACAAGCCTCCCCCGTGATGTCACTGCCGTGATTAGTGGTTCTCGGATCTGCGGCAGTGCAGCGAAGAAGGCCAGTAGTAGAATTACAAGAGCGTATTGCCATTTCAACCTGAATACGAATACACGCATCTTCTCTCCCCCTCGTGTATTCATATTCAGCTAAAGGGTGAAGTTATGATTCCCAATCTGTTTGAGGACAGGGCGCGTCTTCCAGTAACCGGGATTCCGCGCGGTGTCGGGGTTGTAGAAAAACAGGGCGCCACCCGTCGGGTCTTCCCCTTGCAGGGCGCGCCGTACCGCCTCCCTGCACCGATCGTCCACTCGCGTGGGCAGGCTGTTCGACTCTACCGGAGTGAACTGGCCTGGATCGTAGATTACTTCAGAAATGGTATTCGGAAACTTGGAACTGCGCAACCGGTTTAGAACTACAGCCGCCACGGCAATTTGTCCCTCTAAGGGCTCCCCCCGGGCCTCCGCGTAAACCAGCCTGGCCATTAGTTCTTCATCCTGCCCTGATACCACATAAACTGAGCCATCAGCAAGGGAAATAGTATGGGGCCGTTCATTAGGGATGTGCAAAACTGTGCCGATCTGCAGTTTGGTGGGGTCGGTGATCTTGTTGTAGCTTGCGATCTCCCGCCATGGCAGGCCAAACTCCAAGGCAATGTGAGATAGAGTATCTCCTGGCTTGACAACATACGTTCGCGTTCCGCCCGCGCAGCTCACCCCAGCAACCAGCAAGACGGCGGCCAAAGCCATAACAAAGACTCTCATTAGATTCCTCCAAATAACTGGTCCACTTCTTTATATCTATTCAACAGCTTTGGGCAGGCTCCTCTTATTTCCCTTCATCTCGTCCTAACTTATCTAGCCAATCGAGAAACGGATGACAAGCAATGAACTGGGAAAAGGAGATCCGTTCCGCGGCTGCATTCAAAGCTAGGAGGGCCGCGATTACCGCTATGCGGGGCGGGCCCGTCAGCGAAGACCAGCAAGCAAAGCCCAAAACAGCTCCTAGGGGGTTCGCCCCCGTATCGCCCATCATCACTTCTCCCCTGAGATCCCAAGGAAGATAACCTACCACCGCCGCGGCCAAAGGGGCAATCCACCGGGCTTCAGGGCGGAAAGCAGTTAGCACGATGCCCAAAAGGACAAATGCCTTGCCCGCCCTCCCAGGCCGCAGGTCCACAAGGTTGATGGCGTTCGCGGCAAGAAGCACCATGAGTGCACCTGCCGCTCCATCCCACAGCCCTTTAGCCTGTGGGAAACTGGCCAGCACCGCTAGAAGGCCGCCTCCCAGAGCCTTGAGGCCCCCAGTAGTGAGCTTGCCCCCCATCAAGGCGCGAAAATGCCCCCTGTATCCCCGATGCTCCCTTGTGCCCAGCAGATCGTCCACTAAGCCTAAAAGGGAACAGCCCAGCAGGATAACTACAGGACTACTGCTGGGGACGCCATGGATGGAAGGTGGTGCAATCAGCCATGCGCAGGCGGTCAAGAGGACAAAAGGCAAGCCTAAGCCCGTAGGGACGTATCGGCCTGTATAGTTCTTCTGCTGAGCCCGGGCAAAAATGGGGGTGGCAGCTGGTACCAGCCCGAATGACGCTGCCATCACGACCAGCAAGGCAAAGGGCACTAACATGCCTTTTCCCGCTCCTTCAAGCATCGCCGCAGTGCACCAATGATGTGCCAGAGCTGCCTTCCCCGATGGACAAAGCCCCGCAGTCCCGGGCCTGTGGGGCGATGCTGCATGGGCACTTCCACCTCGCGGATGCGAAAGCCGGCCCATGCGCTCTTCAGGGTGAGGGCCAGCTCCACGCCAAAGCCTTCCCCAAATCCGCCGGCCTTGCTTAACACTTCTGCCCGGACCCCCCGCTGTCCGGAGAGTGGGGAACTAATGTCCAGCCCCCCGTAGCGCCTCACCGCCCACGCGGCAAAGCGGCGGACCAGTCCAAAGCCCATGGCCCCGCCACCCCTACCCTGTTCCGTTCCGAACTTGGCAATTGTCATATCTGCTTCCCCTGCCTCTATGGGTTCCAAAAGCAAGCGGCCAAACTGTGCCGTTTCCCCTAAGTCGCCATCGAGGAGAAGATAGATGTCTCCTGGCGCCTTCTGCCAACCCGCGGTTAGTGCTGCACCTTTCCCCCTGTTGCTAGGAAGTCCCACCACACTGGCGCCTGCCTCCGCGGCAAGCAGGCCCGTCCCATCCCGGGAACCATCGTCGATCACAACCACCTGGCTGACTCCAGGTATATGGAGCGCTGCCTCCACGGTGCACTTAATGAGGTCTGCTTCATTGTACGCCGGAATCAAGACCACCACTTTCACGAACCCGCTGCCACCTCCGGGATGATGCTGATGGCTCCTGCTTTAATCCCGTAATGGCCCGCAGCCCGGCCAGCCAGGCCGAAGACCAAGGCTAGTTCCCCCAAGAAAGTGTCGGCCATGTCGATGCATAGGGCACGGATAGGGGGAAAGCTGTGTTTCTCCTTCAGGCCCTGAAGGAAGGCAAGGTGGGCCCCCCTATCCACCAGCTCCTGTAAGTGTGCTGCAGTCTCGGGCGAGGCAAGCTCTGAGCCGAGCCACATCACGACGAAGGTGCCAGGGAGGATTTCCGCCTCACCGAACCCCTGCCAATCTACACTGCGGCACTGGGCACCAGCTGCTTCTAACAGCCCCTTAATGGGCGCCCAGTTCACTTCTGGGGGGCCAGAGACCAAGAGGACCACTTCCCCCTGTAAGAGGCCCCCTACTAGGGTGCCCTTCACCATATCCCAACCTTGGTTGACTGTGCGCTCTCGTTCTGTTAGTTCCCCCAGGGCATGCTTGAGCTCAGCAAACTGTCCCTCTAATTCCTCGATCATTAAACCCTGTTCCTTTACGAGGCGATCGTCTTGAAACAGGGCACCTCCGATGAGAATACCCAAGACCAAACTGCAGAGTATGCCGATGATAGTCGCGATGTGGTACCTTAAGGTGATGTGCACTCAGGTCCCTCCCACTAATACCCGCAGCTGCAGCCACAACAGGCGCAGGTAATGCCGCCAAGGGGTTGCGAAAGCCAAGAACGATACGATAAAAATGGCAACTGCTACCACCATGGGCAGCAGCTGGCTGTTGGTACCGGTGTTGTAGAGCTTGCTCACGCCCTTCGCATCAAGGAGGATCGGCCCGATTTTGATTCGGGTTAACAAAGTGGAAGCCATGCCTTTCCGCCCTTTTTCTAGGAAATCAATGATGTTCGAGTGGGAACCAACTAACACGATCAGTTCCGCTCCCTTATCGTGGGCAAGGAGCAGGGCCAGATCTTCGCTGGTCCCAGGCGCTGGTACGACATGAAAGGCGAGCCCTAGTCCTTCCAAGCGCTTTTTCCCTGGGCATTCCCCACTCACGTAGGCGTGGGCCACCAGCTCCGCACCGCACCGAAGTGCTTCATCAGAAACACTGTCCATATCACCCACTATCACATGAGGGCGATGGCCGAAGCGGAGCAGTGCATCAGCACCGCCATCCACAGCCAGCAGCACCGGCTGCGTTTCTTGAATGTACGCAGACAGAATTTCCAAGTCCTCTTCGTAACCCAGGCCTCGCACCACAACTACCACGGGGCGCCCAGCCAAGCTAACGTTAAGCTCGGGAAAGGCGAAGCGGCCCAAGATGATATTCTTCTCCTTATGAGCATAGTCAAGGGTATTCTCGACGAACCGGCCCAGTTCATCATGGAGGCTCAAAGCAGCAGAGCGCATATGCTCCCGAATAGCATGTTCTGTAAGGATACGCCCGGTGGCAATGACCCGATCTCCCAGCAAAACCTGGCGATCGCGCACAGTGACGAGGTCCCCATCCTGGACTGCGTGGAAAATATCCTCGCCCACATTGTCTAAATGGGGCACACCTGCTTCCCAGAGCAGCTTCGGGCCCTGGTTGGGATAGCGTCCCGTCATGGAACAGCACGCGTTAATCACCGCAGCCACCTGCGCCTCAATGAGGCCTAATGCACCCATAGCATCTAAGTCCTCGTGGGCGATGAGCGCGATTTCTTTCGGTTTGAGATGCGCGGCCAGTTCCTTGGTCCGGCGGCCCTTGCGGACTCTCCCGGAGATTTCCATGGCATTCCTCTCCCCGTAAGAAAAAAGACGGGTTTACCCGTCTCTTCTAATATGCGCATTACCTGCGTAAATCTAAGCTGATAATATCTGCCATGCCTGCGATAAACGCCGAGTTCGTGGGCTTTCCCCGGTTCTCATCTACGTAAGAAAACAGCTGGTTCACCTGGGCGATATTCCCTCGCTCCCACGTGATTTCAATAGCATTCCGGATGGCCCGCTCCACCCTGATGGGGGTTGTCTGAAAGTGCTTTGCCACTCGGGGATAGAGCTGCTTGGTCACCTGATTAGCCAGGCTGTGATCCATCACCACGAACACAAGGGCTTCGATGAGATAGCGGTAGCCCTTTAGATGTGCCGGCATGCCTATGCGCTCGAAGTATTCCACTGCCTTCTTCCGGACGCAGTCTTCCACAATCGCAGAGCATAAGCTTGCTCCATCCGCCAGCGCAGCCATCTGTCTGATGCGGCGGATGAGCACCTCATCCTGCACTGGCTTGACCAAGTAGTAATCGGCCCCCAAATGATTGGCCTCGTAGACGGCCTCATCTTCTCCCCGTTCAGATAATACTATTACTGCAGGTTTCCTCGGCCACTTCCGTTTCAGCTCTGCTAAAACAGCACTGCCGTTGTGATCGGGAAAGTCAACATCGAGGAGGATCACATCTGGCGCCACGTCCGCGGCCGCTTCCACCGCTTTATGAGGGGCAGTCTCGCAGCCTACGAACTCTATACCTGGCTGGTCCCGTAGATACTCCTCCACCCACGCGCACTGCATTTGGGGGGCCACAACCATTACCCTAAACAACCTGTCACGCTCCTATTCCATTCCCACACGCCCTACGAGCAGGTATGTTTTGCTCAAGGGCGAGTACTGCAGTTCCTTGTCAAGCCTGAAGTTGACAATGTCGCTTGTGCGGCGCATGTGCAGTCGCGGCCCCGAGCAGTAGATTTGCTCATCGCCAATTAAGATATGATTCTCGTCGTGGTAGCAGATAGGCAGATCCTTGGCGATATACTCGTGGATCCGCCGTTCCACTTCTTCTAAGTCGATCTCCGGCTTCTGCGAGAATTCCACCACAAAACCCCGCCGCACATCACTGTGGATTGTGGGCGGATCGTAGCCCATCTCCTGAAAAACAATGGACAAGATGTCTTCTGCACTGTGAGCCATTTTCCGGTACACCAATGAATCGTAGGCATACTCCGCAAGTTCCCCAGGGAAGGGCCCAAAGACAGTGGGCTTGGTAACTACCACTTCCTCTCCCACTGCGACCAAGCATTCCGCATTCATGCCCAAGGACTCATAGATGAGATCAAAATGCTCTACAACCACCCTGCACCCCGCTTCAATTCCCTGGCGAACCGCAGCGGCGAGCTCCCACAAGGGAGTAAAGGCCGTTTCAAAGCGCACATCCAGATGATAGGTGTGATTTGAGAAAAAACCATCCCTGGCATCCGCCAAGAGCGGAAGGGGGCGGACATTGATCCCCTCATCGTCATTGGTCAAGACAAGCCCGGGAAACATGCCCCGGGCCAGCAGAGACTTTCCTGCACCAGCATCGCCCACAATACCGATGAGGCGGTCTTCAGGCCGCAAATAGCGCTGGGAAATAAGCATCCCTAAGTGCATCAAGCGCCGGCGCCCCCTGGGCGCATAGTAAACGGCCTGCACCAGAGTGGTAGAAAACATCATAGAACCACCTCGCTGTGGCGGGCCGCGTGGCAGTTAACGTTCACAGCCACAGGCAGGCCAGCGATATGCGTAGGATAGCTCTCCACAAAGACCTCGATGGCTGTCTGAGTGCCCCCAAAACCCATGGGGCCCACCCCAGTCTTGTTCACCAACTCTAAGAGCTCCATCTCCAGGCGAGCCAAGTGCTCCTTAGAATTGCGCTGCCCAATCGGGCGGAAGAGGGCGCGCTTGGCCAAAAGCGCTGCCTTTTCCATGGTACCGCCGATGCCTACGCCCAAGGTGATGGGCGGGCAGGGATTGCCCCCTGCTTGGGTAACTGTCTGCACAACAAATTCCTTGATGCCCGCCTCTCCCTGTGCAGGTTTTAGCATCTTCACCGCAGACATGTTCTCACTGCCAAACCCCTTCGGGGCTAACAGCAAGCGGATCTGATCCCCTGGAACGAGGGAGATATGGACCACCGCAGGAGTGTTATCTTGGGTATTTACCCGATCAAGGGGGTCCCGAACAACGCTGTTGCGGAAGTAGAAATCTCGGTAGCCAAGACGCACCCCTTCATTTACAGCGTCAGTGAGAAGGCCCCCAGTAATATGCACGTCCTGCCCCACATCGGCAAAAACAACTACCATGCCTGTATCCTGGCAGATGGCCATGGGTTTCTGCCGTGCAATCGCGGCGTTGTCTAGAATAGTCTGAAGTACACTCCTGCCTACAGGCGAAGCTTCTCTGGCTTTGGCGCCGCGCAGGGCCTCCTCCACATCGGGAGGGAGCATGGCATTTGCCTGTAAGCACATCTCCCGCACGCTCGCGACTATTTGTGCGTAATCAATCTTGCGCATTACTTCCCCTTCCCTTTCTCCACTCCAAAAGGGCCAATGTGCGGTTCATCTCATTCCTGCAGATTGCCGCACCTTCGTCAAAGCCCATCCCAGGCTTCGACAGTATCTGGCAGGGCTGGGTTGCTAAGGCAATGTGAACTGTGATCTGGGCTGAACGCTCTGTTTCGTTGCATGTGCCCCCAAGATAGGCCCTCACACCGTGGGCTTTGCAGTAGAGGACCGCTTCGATACTATTGTTTATGCCACCCAAGTCAGGCGTCTTGATCTGAATCATGTGGCCCGCCTTGGCCTCGGCGAAGTCCTTCACATCCTGCAGTGTGTTGCACCACTCATCGGCCACAAACTCCACAGGGATGTTATGTTCATCCACATACCGGCACAACGCTGCAAGGCCATCGATTTGCTGCTGCCGATCTCCGAGATCGATGGGCCCTTCGATTCTGAGCCTATGGGGCCGTACCAGTTCCGCCAGCTCCCTGCAGTACTCGGCAATGGCCGGGATGTCCTGGTCGAAAGCTTCGCCGATAGTGCCGTACACATCCACTTGAAAATCAGGGAGGTAATCTGGGGAAAGCTTCAAATGCTCAACGCGGTTTTTCAGCCAGCTGAGATACTCCCGGAGCTTCTCCCCCTTGGAACCGAGCTTCGCCACGTTATTGAACAGCCCGTGAGGAAGCACGTCGATCTCTTTGAGGATCATCCGATCCGCGTTGGTAAAGCGGTCATCTCCCGTTTGGCCGAAGAGGAGGATGGGCCCCTCGGCCAGCTCAGTACCGTACTCTTCACTGATCACCTCAGCCATGGTAAGGCCATTGCTCCGGGCGACGGCATCTAGCAGCGCTTGAGTAACGCCGTAGCGCACCGCAGTGTGGATGAGAGCACCGTCTTCCAAACGGCAGCCGTCCACTTCTGCAGCCATCTCTCTGAACGTGGTAAGTTCCCGCCCCTTGAGGAGAGGAACAATGTACTTCTCCATTACAGGAATGTACTCATCAGCCAAAAACAGCGGATCCCGTCCCCCTGCGCCTGAATACTGCACCGCGGCACAGTCTCCGTAGGCGATCTGGCCGTTCTCCAGCACGAGCTGGACGGAAACAGACTCACCAGCTTGCCGCACTTTGGTAAACCCAGAGGTGACCGCTTCACCTAGGTAGGCAAAGCCATCCTCTCGAATCTTACCAGACCTGATCGCTCGCTGATCGTCAAAGTAAAAGCCCGTTAGCCCCTTAGAAAGAATGACATCAACAATTTTCACGACTATCGCCCCTATTACACTAATAAGTTAACTCAAACAAAGGTGCATGCTGCTGCGCACCGTAAACATCTGTTTCCCCTAATGCCCCCGATGCCCTTGGGCGCACGATGGTAATCTTCACTGCCAACGCAGGCTCGAAGTGCACAATCTTCAGCACGTCATCCACGGGAATACGGTACAGCTCAGCAATCTTGCTGGGCGTAATATTCTTCCGCACCTCATCGTAGGCTTGCCGATCAGTGAACATCAAGTCGAAAGTGAGTTCAAAAGGCCCCGCATTCTTGCTGCGGATTACAGCAGCCACATCACGGACGTATCTCACTCAATCACCCGCCATTCCATGGGGAAAATCCCCTTAGAATCATCCAGTTCCATAAGATGATGTACGCAGAACTCAAATACTGCCCCCGCGGAGAAGTCCGACGGAGAGTAGGGAAAAGCAAGGTTACCCGCAGTAGATTTCCGCCCTGGATAGCCGTAATGAAGCAAGGTTGAGCGGGCAAATCCGCAGATGGTGTTAGCGATTTCCTGGGTTTCAGCAACGCATTCAATCACAATACCAAGCTCATGGCCGGGATTGGGAGTAGGCTCCAAATCGCCCATCACGCCATTCTTGCCGTAGCAGCGAAACTGGAGGAAGTAATCTTGAAGCTCGTCGAAATTGTCCTGCACACGCTCCCGTACCCCCTCGAGAATTGAGTCTATCTGCTCAATCATGATTGGATCCCGTACTCCTGCAATGCTCACAGTGCGAAAGCCCACTGCCCTCGCCCCTTCGAGCTTCACAGTGAACTTCGGAGTAGGAACAAACTTGGTGCCCCACACCTTCACCCGGCCCTCAGGAAGGCCCTCAAACTGAGTGCTGCGCAGATCCAAAGTTCCCCCTGGCCCCGGCAGCACATACGGATCGCTCTTCTCATAGAGGGTGTGAGCAGCAACGGAGATCGGTGTGCACTGCCTTACTGGACTGAGGGTCTCGAGGATAAAGCTATCCCGCTGCAAGCGCCCGAGAAGACAGTCGCTGCCGCTCCCCGGTACAGCGGCGATGGCAGCACATTCCAGAATCTTACCCATATGCAGGGCCAAGCCTGGGTCGAAGCCCCGCATGATAGGAAGCGCGGCGAAAGCCGCTGGGTCATAGGCCCGACCGGCAAGGACAATATCTGCTCCTTCTTCCAGAGCTGCAATGAACGGCTCGACTCCCATCTGCGCCACAAGGTGTACAGCATCTTCCACCGCCTCGGGAGTGAGCTCCTCCAAGGGCCCACACGGTGCTGTCCGGCCCTGCCTGATCATGTCCAGCACAACCGCCTTGGGGACGTCACTGAAAACCACCGCTGTGGCCGCCTTCTGCCTGGTTTCGGTAAGGATCTCTTGAACGATCTCCCAGGCCCATTCTACATGGGGCCGGGCTCCTGATCCCCCTGCCGTGCCGATAATCAAGGGGATGTTGCGTTCAAGGGCTGCACCGATGAGCAGCTTTAAGTCCCGCTTTACCGCCTGGCGCTGCGTAAAGGAGTTCCCTGAGCCAAGGTAGTAGGGGCCTGGATCAGTGGAACCACCGTCCACCGCGATTACATGGGGTTCTCGCCTCAAGCCCTCTTCAAATGAGGCAACGGGAAAACCGTAACCTAGAATTGCCGTAGGCGACAAAACCCGGATTTCATCCATCATATCATCTCCTATCGGGGCCTACCCACCAACATGCCTTTACCAATGGCATAGATGTCGTCAATCACAAATTGGAAACCAGGGGTACGCTCTTCATAACGTGCCCGTTCCGCCAGCTTTTCTCGGTGGAACTCTTGGACTTCCTTGCTGAAAGGCAAGCTTCCCCAGTTAAGAAAGCGCACTGCCCCTTCGTTGTCTCGGGCTGGCATGGTCCGGCCCGCGTTGTGCATACTAGGCGCAAAGGGCACATCAATGACCCCTGCTTGAAACGCGCGGACCGCGCCAAGGGCAAAGTCCCCTTCCCCCAGTTCAAGAGTTTTGTCAAGGATCTGCCGCGTCTCTTTAAGGATAATTTCCCGTTCTTGGGTAAGCTGGGGACACTCAGGGAAGGACTGATCCTTGAGCATGTTGATAACCTGCTTGGTAGCACGCAAGCCCGCGGCATTGGCTTCCTTGGTGGGAATGCCCAGGGCTTCATGGGGAGTCTTCACGATCACCTTAGTAGCCTTGCTGAGAGCCGCGGCAGCTGCACCTAAGGAGATCACTCCAAAGGAACGGGGTTCATCGGTGGGAAAGCCACCCATCCACTGGTGCAGAACGGTTGTGAGCTCCACATCAGTGATCCCTTCCCGCTCTAGGTAATCCTGGGCCAGCACGGGCAAGGTTTGGATTGCAGCAACGTCTTGAATTAAGTTGCCACACTGCCCGTAGCCTAGGGTGAGGCTCTTCACACCTTGTTTCGCCGCGAGGACCGCCTCGATCACCGCAACACTGTGGGAAATACAAGGGGCCACTAAAGTGCCTGTGAGGGGGCCAAACGGTTCCCGGTTAATCATAACTCCCTGTTGTGCATAATAGCCCACCAACCGGTCAACATACTGCCACGCCCTGATGCTTTCTGCCAAAGGCACTTGCTTGGCGTACGGTATGTTATACGATATGCCTCCGCCTTCAAATGCGCTGAATCCCGCAGCAAGGGTGACCTCTGCAAGTAGGCGAGCATCGGGGGTGCCGTGCCTAATTTGGAGCGGCATGCTCAGTTCCGTAACCAGGGTCCGGCAATTAGCCACACCGTGGTTTACCGCGGGAAAGCCATTTAGGAGCGATCGTCCGAGCTTACGGCTCTCATCCAGCCCCTTCTGAGCCTCTTCATACCGGTTCTGCCGGGTATATGAATCAATGGTGGTGGGAAGTAAATCCGCTTCCCCTTCCTCAGCTAAATACTGCAGAAGCTCAAGATGGCTCTTGAGGTCAGCCACACCGGCACGGGGCTGTGTTAAAGTAAGCCCTTGGGCTTTGGCCTCCCCCATCCGCCGGGCGAAGTTTTTCTCCAGAGGTTGGGACAAGTGGAACTCCACCGCCTCTGCCAAGTCAACCTCCCGGCCTGTCTGCCAAGCGGCTAGCACCGCCTGGCGCTCCTTCTGCATCTCTTCCCAGTCCAGCCTATCACTGGATAAGTAATCTACCACGGAAAGCCCTCCCTTACGACACCCGCTTCAAAGAATGCTCCATCAGTCGAAACGCGGCCTGGCCGTAATCCTCTGCGAGTAAGCCAGCAGCCGCGAGGAGATAATCCCCATCAAGATAATATACGGGATCCACCGGCTTTAGCGCAAGCGGATCACTGTTATCCCTAGCGGCCCCCTCCAACATCGCTGCTGGTGCAGAACTGTTGATAAACACGCCACCGGTGGCAATCACAGCCCTAAACTGGGATAGGTCTTTCCCTTCTTGAATCCACACCGCTCCGGTGGGTGTATAAACCTCACTCAGCCGCCCCGCGTGCCGGCCTACGGCAGTCTTAGCCGCGAAGTAGCCTAAAGCCTGATCAAACTCAACATCCTCGGACGTCTGGGGTAGATAGTCCTGATTCGCCGTAATCTTGGCCGCGGCCCCTCTGACTTCCTCTGGATCCCAGCCGAGGTGGCTGGCAATCACCTCTGCCCCAACTGCCTCCACCAAAGGCAATGCGCTGACCCGCACTCCTAGATCACCTTCCACGGTGCGCTTGGCGAATGGTTCAGGCAAGCCTCGCATAACAGTGCCGCTGCGGCTAGGATGCCCCATTCCCAAGGAATGGACATCGGTGGTAGCACCACCCACATCAACAATCAGCAGATCTCCCCAGCCGGCCAACCCGGGGGCTCCTTTGCTAAGGAGAGTCCCTGCCCGGAGCACTGCAGCAGGAGTAGGCATGAAAATGCCCTCGATAAGCTCTTCTGCCTTCGCCAAGCCTTTCGCCTGTACGATGGTATCCATGAACACCTGGCGGATCACTTGACGGGCGGGCTCTACATCAAGACGGCCAATCTCCGGCATGACGTTGGCGGTAATGTAGGTGTTAAAGCTGTTCTTAAGATAGCCCGCGACCTCCGGGGCTACGCTGCGGTTCCCCGCGATTACGACAGGTACGTTGAGGTCCAGCGTTGCTAGAACCTGGGCGTTGTGGATGATGGTCGTATGGTTTCCCCCGTCCGTACCACCCGCGAGAAGGATAATATCTGGCTGGAGCTGGGCGATCTCGTCCCGATCGGCATCAGTAAGCTCATAAGCGTACGTTTTCAGTACCCTTGCACCCGCCCCCAGAGCCGCCTGGCGCGCCGCCTCAGCGGTAAGATCGGTGACCAGCCCGATGGCTACCATCTGCAGACCCCCTGCCGCGCTGGAGCAGGCCAGCTTGCGAGCACGCTTAATGTCCCCTGAGGTTGCCCCTGCCTGGGCAAGCTCATCTCCAAGGCCCGTCAAGGCAACCTGAAGCCCTTCATTGACATTGGCCGGAGTGGTTGGCGCCTGAAAACGGCCTAAAAAACGCGCTGTCTCCAAATCAACGGCGCTGACTTTCGTGAAAGTACTACCAATGTCAATCAAGATTATGAGCTGCATAAGCTTACTCCTCGATGCCAAGGTCTTGCTTCAACTGGGGAATGAACTCTTCTGGGAGGGTATTGGGAGGGTACACTCTGTCGAAACCTAAGGCCTCAAACTTGGCCCTAGTTTCTTCCCATGGCTGATTTCCCACCACGAGGTAGCCACCAATATAAAGGCGGATATCACCAATACCCGCTTCAATAAACGCTTCTCTCAGGCCGCGGCAATCGATTTCCGCATGCCCGTAAAGGGAAGAGACCAGCACAGCATCTGCCGCTGTTTCAAGGGCCGCTTCCACGAACTCCTTTTGGGAGACTAGCACGCCGAGGTTGACAACGTTAAAGCCCGCTTCCTTCAAAGAAATCTCCAGGATCTTATTCCCTACGGCATGGACATCGGACCCAATAACGCCCAGCACTAGAGTCTTGCCGTTCATTGCATGTCCCACCCATCACTGACTAGCATGATTACTGCACATGTTAGTGGTTCGCTGTATGCATGAAAAAACCTTCCCGCGGTACTTGATTTCGCAGGAAGGTCGGAAGCCAGTCCAGCCTCATAAATCATCCATTCGGCAAAGCTGCCATAGCCCCTAGTGGGGTCGTTCACGAACACGTGTGTAACCGCGCCGATAAGCATACCGTCCTGGACAATGGGGCTGCCAGACATGCCTTGCACGATTCCCCCTGTCATCTGCAAGAGCCGGGGATCCTTTACTTGGATCACCAGCCCCTTGTCGCTGGGGCGGTTTTGGTTCATCACCTTCACGACCTCCACCGCAAAGCGTTCCACACGGCTACCTGTGATTACCGTATAGATCTCCGCGGGGCCCTCCCTCACTTGATGACTGAATGCCACCGGAATGGGTTCCGGGAAATGGGGATTCTCAGGGAGGGCCGCCAGGGTACCAAAGATTCCAAAGCGGGAATTGTAGTCAATGGTACCAAGCAAGTCCTGTTCTCCGTGGAAAAAGCCGAGCTTCTCTCCTGGGGAGCCCCGAGAGCCGAGCCGTATGCTGTCGATGGATGCCTCCACAATACTGCCCCCATCAATGCGCATCTCCCTGCCGGAAACATCCGTAATGGGGTGCCCGAGGGCCCCGTAACGTCCCGTTTGGGGATCGTAGAAACTAAGGGTGCCAACCCCCGCCGCGGGATCCTCCAGCAAGATTCCTAAGAGGTACATCTCTCCCCCTTGCCCGTAGAGGTCGATCCGCTGAGAGCGCACAGGGCGCACCTTCCGTGTCATAATCCGCTGATTCCGCCTGATAACCACTGTAAGCTCTGCCTTATGCTCCGCGGCAGCATTCACCAGATAACTCACTTGCTCTGGACGGTGGATATCCTGCCCATCAATGGATACAATAATGTCTCCTGGCTGAATCCCCGCATCCCGTGCTGGGGAATACTCCCGGCCGTCCAAGCCCATCACAGGGACCACGTCCCGTACCCTAAGCCCGTGAGTGGTCAAAAGCACCCCTATTGACTGCCCGCCGGGAATTACCCTCACTAAGGGTACAACATCCACCACTAGTTCACTCACAGGCAGGAACCCAAAGAGACTCACCTGGTACTTCCGGGTACCCAACTCGTGGGCCTGAAAGGAAAACTCCCCTTCTCCGGCAACATCACTGCCGGCCTCATCAAACAAGCGGAACGGCAGCTGAATCTTGAGCAACAGCTCCGTTCCTGGAAAAACCCGTACTTCCGATGGTATACCTGCCCAGGACACCCACATCGGTGCCCCAACCGTAAAGAGCACTGCACCGCACAGAACAAGCACCCCTAAGACTAGAAACGCTCTCCGCAAGCTCTCCCACCCCTCCAAGCCTCCTCTGCTTGTAGGGTGCCCGAGCCTGAGGGGAGATATAAAAGGAACTAGATCCCACAGCCCCGTGCTAACAGCTCTCTAGCATGGGCATATGTGGCAGTGTTAACCTCCCCTGCCCCACCCAACATCCGCGTTAGCTCCCTCACCCGCTCTTCACCGGTGAGCTCATGGGCAGAGACTGTGGTACGCCCCTGGGAAGCCGCTTTGGCCACCGCATAGTGGTGGGCACCAAAACTCGCGATCACCGGCAGGTGAGTAACGCATAGCACTTGGCGGGAGGCGCCTAGCTCTCGGAGCTTTTCCCCCAACCTGCCCGCTGTTTGCCCGCCTATGCCCGTGTCGATTTCGTCAAACACGATGGTGGGCACCGCATCCACCTGAGCCAGGCTCACCTTGATGGCCAGCATCAGGCGGGAAAGCTCGCCGCCAGAGGCAATCCGTGCTAGGGGCTTCAAGTCTTCGCCCACATTAGGTGCGATCAAGAACTGGACCCGTTCCAGGCCCTCCCGGACGGGGCGCTGCCTGCTTTCGGCCCCGGTCCCCTCGAAAGCGGCGACGAACCGAGTGTTAGTCATGTTTAAATCTCGCAGCTGCGCCTCAACTTGCGCTTCCAGCTCCCTCGCGATGCACTGGCGCCCCTTCCTCACTACTTGGGCTTGGGTAAGCCACGCTTTCCACGCGGCTCCCAGCTGCTTTTCCAGCTCCTGGCCACGTTCAGTGCTGGCCTCTAAGAACTCCAACTCCTCTTGAGCTTTCTGTGCGAAGCGGAGAATCTCTTCCACAGTGTCGCCGTACTTGCGTTTCAAGTTATCGATGGTGTCGAGGCGGCTTTCCACATCGTCCAAGCGCTGAGGATCGGCCTCTAGCTTGTCCAGGTAGACCCAGAGCTCCCTGCCAAGCTCCTCGACTTGAGCCACGGCCTCTGCTAGCATGGCCGCTAAGGGGGTCAGCTCGTCATCGAAGGAGCTGGCCCGGGACAGCTCTGCCTGGGCCACATTCAGCTGCCTTACCAAAGAATCACCCTGCCCCAAGGGCTCGCTTAGTAGGCTGTGGGCAGCTTCCACAGCTTCACGAAGGCGGTTTAGGTTAGCCAGGCGCTTGCGCTCTGCCACCAGTTCTTCCTCTTCCCCCGGAGTCAGCTGCGCGGCGGCGATCTCCTCCACCTGAAACCTGAGGAGGTCCATGCGCCGGTTCCTCTCCCGTTCATCACCAGCAAGATGCGCAAGCTCCCCGTGGATAGCCGTCCACTTCTGGTAGGCCTCACTGAGCTTGTCAAGGTCCATCTGATGGTCCTCACCGCCAAAGGCATCGAGAAATTCCAGATGCCTGTTGGGATCTAACAGGCTTTGGCTGTCATGCTGGCCAACAATCTCCGCGAGACAGGGACCTAACTGGGCTAGCTGGGAGACGCTTACAAGTTTGCCGTTGATCCGGCAGCGGTTCCGCCCGTTTGCTGAGACCTCTCTTGAGATGACCACCTCGTCGTCGGCGGGGATGCCCCATTCCTTCAGAAGTTCCGAGGCCTCCTCATCGTGAACCGCGAACACCCCTTGAACCGTGCAGCTCTCCGCTCCAGTCCTGATCATCTCTGTAGAAGCCCTCTTCCCCAACAAGAGGCCTAAGGCGTCAATTATGATTGACTTCCCTGCACCAGTCTCCCCAGTGAGGACACTAAACCCAGAATAGAATGACAATTCCAATTCTTCGACAAGGGCAAAATTGTGAATCGCGATCTCCCTTAACACGCACTCACCCTTCCATGAGATCCACAAGGCGATCGTAAACTTTACCTGCCCTGCCCGGCGGACGGGCCAATAATTCCTCTTCTTCCGAGCGGACCAAAAGCAAGATGACATCGTCCCCAGCGATGCTCCCCACAACCTCCGGCCACTCCAGCTCGTCTAGGACTGCAGCCACCGCATGTGCTCCCCCAGGGTACGTCTTAACTAAGATGATGTTGCCGGCAAAGTCCACTGCCCGGACATAGTCTTCAAAGACCCGCTTGATCCGCCGGTTAAGGTCGCCAGTGATGGTACCTGCTGGCAGGGCATACTTATAGCCACCCCTGCCGTTGGGTATTTTTGCCAGCCGCAGCTCCTTAATATCCCGGGACACCGTCGCCTGTGTAACACGAAACCCTTCTTCACGCAGCAGCGAGAGGAGTTCTTCCTGGGTTTCCACTTCCCGGCCGCGCACGATCTCTAAAATCTTGTTCTGGCGTTTCTGTTTCACTCCCACAACTCCCCACAGCTAGAATCTCTGTTCACGCAGGCGTGAATTGAGGATGTCAAAAAAACCTCTCCCACTGACTTTCACAAACTTCGCGGTTACCTGGGCCCGCACTAGTTCCACCACATCTTTCGACTCAAGGGGTATGCCTTCCTGCCCATCAATGGTGAGCATCACTTCTTCCCCAGGGGAATTCAGTACGAGGCGGACATGGGCTTCAGGCCTGGCCACCACCGACCGGGAAGCGAGTGTATGGGGGCAAATAGGGGTGATACACAGGCACTCCAGGAGCGGCTCAACAATGGGTCCACCAGCAGAAAGAGAGTAGGCAGTAGAACCTGTGGGAGTTGCCACGATAATCCCATCCGCTTTGTAGTCCACCACATGGTGATTGTCGATGAACGTAGTGACGTTGATAATCCGTGCAAAGGTCCCCCGGGTAACCACAACGTCATTTAGTGCCCGGAAGCAAGCAATCTCTGCCCCTGAGCGCAGGACCCGGCCTTCGATCATCATCCGTTCCTCGACAGTGAAGTCTCCAGCTAAAACTCGCTCCAAAGCTGGCTCAAAGCTATCTGCATCCAGTTCACTCAGAAAGCCTAAGTGTCCCATATTGATACCCAGTACAGGCTTGCCGAAACTTGAGGCCAACCGGGCTGCGCTAAGCAAGGTTCCATCCCCTCCGAGTACCAGCACCACATCCACTGCCGCCATGTAGCCTGCTTGGCCCAAGTGGGGGCAGCCCAAAACCTCCGCCGTGGAAGTATCAGTCAAGAGCGCATTTCCCCGCTGGCGGAACAACTCTACTAGTTCCTTCCCGAAGGCCACGGCCTCTGGTTTTCCCGTGTGAACGATCATCCCAAACCGCACAGTCTGTACTCCTTTACTAGGGTGTAAGTGCCTGCCATGCCTCGTCCACTACTTCACCGCATGTTTCCGTCCAGTCCTGCGGTGACCCTCCCTTGACCATATAGGCAAGGTATTCGATGTTCCCTTCAGGCCCGGTAATGGGGGAAAAATCCAGGCCCACTAATGCTGCACCGCAGGCCTGCAGTTCCTCACTGAGCCGCACAAGGACCTCCCGGTGAACCGCTGAATCGCGGACCACCCCTTTCTTACCCACGTGTTCTCGGCCAGCCTCAAACTGCGGCTTAATCAGGGCCACCACTGAACCTTGCTCCTTTACGAGTCCCAGGACTACCCCAAAGACTTTGGCCAGGGATATGAAAGATACATCTACCACAGCCAAGTCCACTTTCTCAGGAAAGCTTGCTGGATCCACGTGGCGGATATTGGTACGCTCCATCACCACCACCCTAGGATCCTCACGCAGTTTCCAGTCAAGTTGGCCGTAACCTACATCTACCGCATAGACTCGCTTGGCGCCTCTCTGCAGCAGGCAATCGGTAAACCCTCCGGTAGAGGCCCCTACATCCACTGCCACCAAGCCGGCAGGATCGATCCCAAAGACATCCAGGGCCTTTTCTAGCTTCAGCCCGCCCCGGCTGACGTAAGGCAGGGCACGCCCTTTAACCTCTACCGTGGCTCCTTCGGGCACTTGTGTCCCAGACTTAGTCACCTTCTGCCCGTCTACGTAGACTAGTCCAGCCATAATCGCGGCCTTTGCCTTCTCCCGCGATTCGGCCAAATTGTTCATTACCAGCAGTTGATCCAGCCGTACTCGCACTCTTTCAATCTCCTTTTGCTGCCGCAACGGCGATATCCCCTGACACCAGCTCCCGTACTGCAGCCGCGATGCCTGTTGCTGACAAACCGTATTCCTCCCAGAGGCGCTCAATGGGGCCTTGAGGAACGAACGCGTCAGGATATCCGATGCGGCTCACCGCAACCCCCGGTTCGCTAGTTAACAGTTCAAGAACGCCGCCTCCAAATCCTCCAGCCAGCACGTTATCTTCCACCGTTACCACATTCCCTGTCAGCCGTGCTAGGCGCAGGATGGTGGCGCTGTCTAGCGGCTTGATGGAACGGACATCCACCACGCTGCAGTCAATCTGGGGATATAACATCTCTGCTGCTGCCAGTGCTTCGTAGACTAAGGGGCCCACCGCGAAGATCACGCAGTCACGCCCAGTACGGAGTTCCACTGACCGAGTGGGATCGTAATTTGCGCTGTAGATTCCGCTGGGCGCGGCTGTACGGGCCCTGGGATAGCGGATTGCAACGGGCCCGCTGCTCCCCAAGGCCCAGGCGAGCATATCCGCCAGCTCTTGCCCTGTGCTGGGAGCAAGGAGAGTAAGGCCGGGAACATGGCGCAAAAAGCTTAGGTCAAACACACCGTGGTGCGTAGGCCCATCATCACCTACAACCCCCGCCCGATCCACCGCGATCACTACCGGCAGATTCTGCAAGCAGATGTCATGGATGATCTGGTCGTAGCCTCGCTGAAGAAAAGTGGAGTAGATGGCAGCCACTGGTTTCAACCCTGAAGCAGCCATGCCTGCGGATAGTGTCAACGCATGTTGTTCTGCAATCCCCACATCAAAGAAACGGCTGGGAAAAGCTTGAGCAAACTCCCCTAAGCCCGTGCCATCCTTCATCGCGGCGGTGACGGCCACAATAGATTCATCTCTCTTGCCAAGCTCGAGCAGTGTGGCCCCGAATACCTCGCTGAAGGTCACAGTCTTATCTGGGACAGGTACAGCAGCGGGCCCCACACCGTGAAACTTAGTGGGGTTCCTTTCCGCGGGGCCGTAACCTTTCCCCTTCTGAGTGTGTACATGGATGAGGACCGGGCCCCGGCGCGCGATGCCGTCCCTGATGGCCTTGCGCAGTTGATTGATGTTGTGTCCGTCAAAGGGGCCTGAGTAAGTAAACCCCAGCTCTTCAAAGAGCTGGCCAGGGAGCATGCTTTTCAGAGCCTCTTTTACGCTGTGAGTCAGCCTAGACATGGGGCTGCCGATGGCAGGGATCTTGCTGATGAGGCTGGACAGCTTCCCCCTGGCTCTGTACAACTTGGGGTCCAGGCGCAAGCGGCTCAAGTAGTCGCTTAAGGCACCAACGTTGTTGGCAATGGACATCTCATTATCGTTCAAAATGACTACAATGTCTTTCCCAAGAGAGCCAATATGGTTTAGAGCTTCAAAGGCCATTCCACCAGTCAATGCTCCGTCCCCCACCACGGCCACAACGCTGTAGTCCTCACCTTTCAAGTCCCGGGCGATTGCCATGCCCGCCGCGGCTGAAATAGCTGTGGAGCTGTGCCCTGCGCCGAAATGGTCGTGTTCACTCTCAGAAGGCCGGGGAAACCCGGAGATCCCGTGCCACTGGCGAAGGGTGGCAAACTGATGGAACCGTCCGGTAAGGATCTTATGGGTATAGCACTGGTGGCCCACGTCCCAGATGATGCGGTCTCGGGGGCTGGATAGCACAGAATGGAGGGCGATGGTTAGTTCAACTACGCCCAAGTTTGCCCCAAGGTGCCCGCCAGTCCGCTCCACTGTGGAGATGATCAGGTGCCTGATCTCTTCTGCCAGTTCCACAAGTTCCTCTGAACTGAGCCTGTGCAGATCTGCGGGATGGTTAATTCGATTCAGCAGTCTATACAGCATCCCAATACCTCTTTTTGGACTTAGTCATCGTGTCAACCGAAAAAACCACTAACATTATCTCCAATCCACATTGAAGTCGCCTCTCTTGGATAAAAAAAAGGGAGTAACCCACACTTACTGTTACTACCAACGGCCTATACCTTAATATGTAGAGAAAGGCAAATGGCAGCACTTTGAGTAAAGATTGTGGCTTAGGTCCAGCAGGTTTTCCCAAAGGCCTTCCAGCCCGTCGCCGCAGCTGGCGGTTCCCCTTTTCCGGCCTTTTCGCTTTGTCGCCAAAGACGAGGCTGGATTACCACTTAGTCCACACCGTAATCCTCAAAATGCCATCGCGAGCGAAACAGTCTAGGAGTTTTCCTCGGCGCCATCCGTGAATGTCTAGCCTCTTTTGCACTATTGGTTTCAAGGGCCCCTATCTTGCGATAGTCAACATTCGCCTCTGGCCACAAGGGTCCTGTCTTACAAGCCCTATCCCCCAATACCACTCAAGGCAGGCTACGCTGCACACCACACTAATGTACATCTAAGCTGCGACTGCGCATCGCGTGCAGGTTCAGTCCCAAACCGTAGGGCAACGTTCTCCGCGGCCCCACGCATTTGGGTCTCCGTGGTGGGAGGGTACCCCTACATGCCATTGTAGGTTCCCCTTCCACCTTAACCCCCAGCAGCAGCCCCCGACTGGGCGTCGAAGGCCACCACCAGAGACTTCATCGATGTGCCCTTAACGGATTTTTAGGCCCGTCTTCGACACTCAGGTGGCGACTAGAATACTGCGCCATTCGCCTTTTTTCGATGCTATTATAGCACAGGGCAGCTTGGCAACGCAAGGGACCACCCCGGTCACCGCCCCTTCCTGGACTTACCCTTCCGAGGCTTGCTATGGCCGAAGTCAAACCCCAGCTTACCCAAGGCGTGGAGAACCTTACCAGCGATCAAAAGGATATCAACGGAACGCGAAATTGCAAAAGACTTGGCCATCGCTTTACCGCCCACGGTGAGCGCGGCCACCACGGCAATCATAACCGTGCTGAGGATGGTTTCGGGAAGGGGGAAACCCCGCCTGGACAGCTGGAACACAATACTAGCCCCTACCGCGCCGCTGAGTGTCCCGCCGATATCGCCCACCACATCGTTACAGAATACCGAGACCTGGTCCGCGTTCCGCACCAGCCAGATACCTTCCCGCGCGCCCCGCACCCGGTTCGATGCCATGGCGTGAAAGGGCGTTTCCCGTCCAGCAGCCGCAGCCACCCCAATCACGTCGAAGGCGATGCCCATAAAGATGATTAACACCAAGAGAACTAAGCTTGAATATAAAGGCATGACTGCCATTAAGCTGTTGCTGCCCAAGTTCAGCACTATGGACAGCACAAAAGTGGTCAGGGTCAAGATTGACACTGTACGCCAGCGATTAGACAACTCCGCCCTCTCCTTTAATGATCCCGCTCTGCCACCATCAAGGCCAGTTCCTGGAGAACCTGGCTCCTGACGGGAAGTCCTTCCAAGGCCGCCAAGCACTTCGCGGCGCTTTCCTGAGCCATCGCCCTTGCCTTTTCCAGCCCAAACAGGCTCGGATACGTGAGCTTGCCCATCTCCCGGTCTCGTCCAACAGCCTTGCCCAGGGCCTCCGCTTCACCTACTTCATCGAGGATATCATCGGTGATCTGAAAAGCGAGGCCAAAGTGTTCGCCGAACTCCGTCAGGGTTCCGAGCTGATCAGGGCTAGCCCCGCCAATGAGTCCACCGCACCGCAGTGCAGCCTTAAACAGCGCACCAGTCTTATGACTGTGAATGTAGTGGAGCAGTACAGCCTGATCTGCCGCCTCGGCCTTCTGGGCACCTAGGATGTCAGCGACCTGCCCTCCCACCATGCCGTGCGAGCCGCTGGCAAAGGCCAATTCCCCCATGACAGCAACGGTCGTGTGGTGATCCACCCCGTACTTCTCCGGCATGCGGGCAAGCTCCGCAAAGGCTTCGGTTAAGAGGGCATCCCCAACTAAGACGGCTACCGCTTCTCCGTACTTACGGTGTACTGTAGGTTTGCCCCTACGGAAATCGTCATCGTCCATGCAGGGCAAATCATCGTGGACTAAGGAGTAAGCGTGTATCATCTCCATGGCTGCGGCTAGGCCCAAGGCCTGCTTTCCCACGCCCCCCACGCTTTCGCAGGCAGCTACTGCCATGATAGCCCGGAGGCGCTTGCCGCCCCCCAGGACAGCGTAGCGCAT
This sequence comes from Peptococcaceae bacterium 1109, assembly GCA_001028815.1. Classification (GTDB taxonomy): domain Bacteria; phylum Bacillota; class Limnochordia; order Darwinibacteriales; family Darwinibacteriaceae; genus 1109. The sequence goes on along the minus strand of LDJB01000001.1, from coordinate 368,674 downwards.
AGCTTCATGGATGGGTACTGGCCCAGCATTAGCAGGGGGAAGCACCTCGTCTAAGAGAGCTTCTATCTCTCGGGCCCTTTCTGCCAAAAGTCCTTTCGTCACAGGGCATCTTCCTCCACGGCAAACTCTTCCCTGGTGGGCTCCCCATCTTCGCTGAGGAGGATCTGAATCTTACCCTCAGCTTCATCCAGTTTCTTGCTGCACAGCCTGGCCAGGGCCACGCCCGACTCAAACAGCTTGAGTGAATCCTCCAGAGGAAGCTCCCCTGTTTCAAGCTGCCGGACAATCTCCTCCAATTTAGCCAAGGCTTCTTCGAACTTCAAGTCTTTCACTTCTCTTCCCCCTTCAGCACGCTGCAAGCTAACCGGCCCTGTTTAAGGCGAACAGTGAGTTCCTGGCCAGGCTGGACCTGCTCATAACTGGTAACCACGCGGCCAGTGCTGTCCTGACAGATAGCATACCCCCGGGCTAATGTGGTCAGGGGGCTTAAGGCATCCAGCTTTGCCACGAGAACGTCCCGAGCTTTGCGCCCCCCTTCCACCTGCTGGCCTGCGATGCTCACCAAGCGCGTCCACAGTTCATCCACGCGCATGCGTAGTGGGCGGAGGCGTTCCCCCGGCCGCCGAAGGGCACCAGACCGTTCCAACTGAGCAAGGTACCGGCGCCCATGCTTAATTCTATCTAATACTTGGCGCTGGAGGCTGCTTTCCAGATACTTAACACGTTCCGCCAAATCCAGGTAGCTAGGCACCGCCAGCTCCGCCGCTGCAGATGGCGTCGGGGCCCGCACATCTGCCACGAAGTCAGCAATGGTCACATCGGTTTCATGCCCCACCGCGGAAATAACTGGCTTGGGACAGTGGACAATAGCCCTTGCCAAACCTTCATCGTTGAATACGGCCAAATCTTCAAATGAACCTCCGCCTCGGCCGATAATCACCACATCTACATCAGGTTGCACAGCAGCCAATTCCAGGCCCCGCACCAAAGAGGCAGGGGCATCTGCACCCTGGACTAGGGCCGGTATAACCAAGAGATTAATGCCGGGATGGCGCCGCCGCGCCACGCTAATGATATCCCGGACAGCGGCCCCTGTTGGCGAAGTGATGACCGCAACCGTCCTGGGTAAGAATGGCAGCTGCCGTTTGTGGGCGCGGTCAAACAACCCTTCCTGTTCCAGCTTGCTCTTCAGCTGTTCAAATGCGATGGCAAGGGCCCCGGCTCCTGCGGGGAAAAGCCAGTCCACGTACAGCTGATAATCGCCGCTGAACTCGTATACCCCCACCGAGCCCACCGCGACCACCATGTCTCCGTCCTGGGGGACGAAGTTCAGGCTCCGGTTACGGCTGCGGAACATCACTGCCCTGATGCGGCTGGTTTCGTCTTTCAGGGAAAAATACATGTGCCCCGACGTGTGGTGCTTAAAGTTGGAGACCTCACCAGTCACTGCCACATTCTGCAGTTCAGGCTTGTCCAGCGCTGCCTTAATCTTGTCCGTTAGTTCCCTAACCTCTAGGATGTGCATGCCTTACCCCCAATGAAGAAAGCCGGTCACCCGGCTTCAATTCTGCCCATGAAAGCTGAGGCTGTGAGCCTGTCGGGCATACAGCGCCGCCCCCAGAGCATTATCAGTGCTGTATCTGGGCGGAGCAAAATACAGTTTCCAGTGGGGCAGCCTTGCAGAAAGCATCTCTCTGATCAGCTGGTTCGCAGCAACCCCACCCACAAGCAGAAGCTCCGTGCACCTCGTCTCAGCTTCTGCCCACCTAATCCACTTGATCAACGCGCGCCCAATGCACTCAAGGCAGCCCCGGGCAATTGCTCCTGGCTCCGCCTTGCCTGCATGAGCTAAAAGAGCGGTCAAAGGGCCGGAGAAACTCAGCTGGCCGTGTTTGTGCACCGCGGGTACAGTAACTGCCCCATCGCTCCCGAGGGCAAGTTTCTCCAAAGCAGGCCCTGCAGGAAAGGGAAGGCCTAGCGCCACCCCTACCCGGTCCACAAACTGCCCCGCGTGCAGGTCGCCGGTGGCCCCAAGGATGGATATGCCCATCCGCCCTCCATCACCTGCTGCCACTTCCATCAGTTCTGTGGTTCCCCCAGAAAGGTGGATCGCGATAAACCGTGAGGAAGAGGGCATGCCACTTGTGTGCATGCCGCTGAGAATGTGGTTCTCCTGATGGCTCAGCTCGTAAAAGGGGACTCCAGCCATGTGCGCGTATGCCAACCCAAAGCTCGATCCTGGTACAAACACGGGCATGTACGAACCGGGCTGGGGACGGGGTGCGGTGCTTGCGGCAACCGCGGCCACCTTCCAACCATGCCCCAACTGCTCTCGGAGATCCTTGGCCAAGGTGGGCAGATTCTGGATATGCTGAAATACTGCCTCAGACTGGCGCAGCCCCTGTTGGCCATGGGGCACAGTGAGGACCTTCCGGACTTCTCCCACCACTTCCCCAGTAGAACTTACCAAACACAGGGAGGTGGTATAGGCACTGGTATCAACTCCCAGGTAGAGACTCATGCAAAGCCACCGGTTCTCACTACCGTCCCCAGGACGCCATTGATGAATCGGGGTGAATCTTCATCCCCAAACAGCTTGGCCAACTCCACCGCCTCATTCACCGAGACAGGTACGGGAACATCATCCCGGAACACGATCTCGTAGATGGCCAACCGCAAGATGTTGCGATCCACCGCCCCAAGGCGGTGTACCTTCCAATCCTTGGCTACCTCACTGATTTGGGCATCAAGGGCATTGAGGTAGCGGCATACCCCCCTGACTACTTCTTCCACATAACCAGCGTTGGCATCATCCAGCTCAATTTCTGCTAATCGCTGCTGGAGCGCTTCTTCCCCATCACATTGTCCTAGATCAATTTGAAACAGTGTTTGGAACGCCACCTGGCGCGCCAGCCGTCTACTCAAAAGCAACTCACCCCAACTCAAGACACCCGTGGTTTGGCAGAACCGCCAATGCCCCGCACCAAGACTTCCACCGCGGACACTGCGATCCCCATCGTATCCGCGAGGTAATCCTTCACCTGCGCCTGCAGTTCCTCCGCCAGGCGGGGCACGTTAAAGTCTGGAAGAATCTCCAGTTCAACCCGGAGCTGCAGCGGCTCTGTGTGCAAAACCGTCACCAGAGCGTCCTTAACGCCCTCTACCTCTCGGGCCCGCTTTGCCACAAGGCCTTTGATTGTAGTCACCAAAATCCGCACCGTTCCCAGTTCTGCCTGATGGACGACGGCTGGTTCGCCTTTCTGCCGCAGCAGAATTGTCACCAAGTAAGCAGCGAGAAGGACGAAAACCGCGAGGATTAGAAGCCCTTCCACCCAGCCTTGGGGTGCGCTGAGCCAGTGGAGCGCGGCGGGAAAGCCAAAGCTGGCCGCAGCTGCCAAGGCGCCGAGCACCACCAAAACCAGGGCAGTGAAGCCTAAGACAACTTGATCCAATCCCGTCATTTTACTTCACCCGGGAAGGGGCCGGCTTTGGTGGGGCCGGTTCTTCCGCCTTCTTCTCCGGCGGGAAGTGTACGCCCAAAACGTGCAGGTTAACTTCCACCACCTTAAGCCCAGTCATCACTTCGATGGTGCGCTTCACATTTTCTTGAATCTGCTGCGCCACTTCAGGTATGTTGTATCCGTACTCAATAATAATGTACAAATCTACGGCGCACTCAGATTGGCCCACTTCGACCTTGACGCCTTTGGAGAGATTGCGGTGACCCAACATCTCGGCGATGCCGCCCGCAATTCCCCCGCTCATGCCTGCTACACCGGGGATTTCCGTTGCCGCTAGGCCCGCGATGATCCCTACTACTTCATCAGCGATTTTCAAGTCACCCAACTCAGTCCGACGTTCTTGTTCTGCCATGTGAGCACCTCCTTATGCATATTATACCAGAGGAGATCGGAACGTACCACAAACGGCTCAACTTTGTTCACTGAGCAGTTCATCTACGAAACTGGTGGAAAAGTCCCCTTTCCGAAAGCGGGGATGCTGCAAAACCTTGCGGTGAAACGGCACTGACGTCTCAATGCCCTCTATTACCAGCTCCTCCAAGGCCCGCTCCATTCGGCTGATGGCCTCGTCCCGGTCAGTCCCCCATGCAATCAGCTTGCCGAACATGGAATCATAGTAAGGGGGCACAGTGTACCCTTGGTAGACATGGCTGTCCCAGCGCACACCGCATCCCCCTGGCACCTGCAGCCGCGTAATCGTGCCTGGAGACGGGCGGGACTCTTTCCCGATAGCCTCCGCGATGATCCGGCACTCCATGGCATGTCCATAGGCACCTATCCCTGACTGGTCATAGCCTAGCTCTTCCCCTGCCGCGATGCGCAGCTGTTCCTTCACAAGGTCGATCCCGTACACCATCTCCGTCACTGGATGTTCCACCTGGATGCGGGTGTTCATCTCCATGAAATAGAACTCACCCTGTGCATCTAAGAGAAACTCCACCGTCCCCACGTTGCGGTAGCCAACGGCCTTGGCACCTTGAACCGCAGCGGCACCTAAACGTTCCCGCAGCTCGTCGCTGACCGCGGGTGAGGGGCACTCTTCCAAAAGCTTCTGATGGCGGCGCTGGAGGGAACACTCCCGCTCGCCGAGATGGACCACATTGCCATGGTGATCCGCGACAACCTGCACTTCTATGTGGCGGGGATTGACGAAATACTTCTCCAAGTAGATCTGATCGTTTCCGAACGCGGCCGCGGCTTCCGCCCTAGCAATCTTACTCTGCTGGAGGAGGTCTTCTGCCTTCCAAACGAGGCGCATGCCCCGGCCTCCGCCACCGGCGGCGGCTTTAATAATCACAGGATAGCCAATTTCTTCCGCGATCTTAATTAGCTCCGCATCAGACTCAATTGGCCCTTCACTACCGGGAATGACCGGCACCCCAGCCTCTGCCATAACAGCCTTTGCCCGGGCCTTGTCCCCCAAAAGCTCAATCTGCTCTGGGCTGGGCCCAATAAAGATGAGATTGTGGGCTTCACACATCTCCGCGAACAGGGGCTGTTCACTCAAGTAGCCGTACCCCGGATGGACCGCATCAGCCCCGTGCACCACCGCCGCGGAGATGATGTTTTGGAGGTTGAGATAGCTCTGGGATGAGGGGGCAGGGCCCACACATACCGCCCGATCGGCATACTTCACATGGAGCGAATCCCGATCTGCTTCCGAGAAGATGGCAATACTCTCAATGTTCAACTCTCTGCAAGCGCGAATAATCCGCAGGGCAATTTCTCCCCGGTTCGCCACTAATACCCTTTGCATCAACTGCCCCTCCTACTCCGCAAGCTGAACGCGCATGAGGGGTTGCCCGTATTCCACCGGGGCGCCGTTCTCCACAAGAATCTCCACTACCTTGCCGCGACACTCCGACTCAATCTCGTTCATCATCTTCATGGCTTCGATAATAAGCAAAACCTGCCCAGGCTCCACAGTATCCCCTATCTTCACGTAGGGGTCGGCATCTGGGGCAGGAGCCCGGTAGAAGGTCCCAACCATGGGTGCCACAACTTCCACCACGTTTACGGGCAGTGTGGGCTGAACTTCAGCAGGCTCTGGTGCTGAGCTCCGGACTGGAGGAGCAGCCGCCACCACCGGCTCGCCGGCCACCCCAAACTTGCGGATCCTGATCTTAAAATCTCCTTGCTCGATTTCGAGCTCCGCGATCTGCGCAGCATCTACGACCGCGAGCAAGTCCTTGATATCTCGTAAATCCATAGAGTACCTCCGGTGATGTGATTTTTTTAATGTTCGACATTGCGCAGGAGATTCCTCTATACGGTAAAGGGTTCGTCCACAATAGTAATGTGCTCAAACCGAATACCCGTTAAGCGGTTGACAAGCTCCCCAATTTGGGCTGCCTCTTCTCGAATAAGCCTCACGGGCACCACTATGATAGCGGAGCCCTCGTCTAGGATTGCCACCCCATCGATGTAGCCTTTCGCCTTGAGGAGGTTCTCAATTTCAGCTTCCAGGGCCATAGTGGCGATGAGTGCCTGCAGCTCCCCATGGGCAGCGAAGCGCTTTTCCGGGTCCACCGCTTGATCATAGGCTACGTTCTGCAAGAGCTCCATCTGACGGCTGCGGACCCGCTCCCGCTCCATGCGGTACTCTGTAAACTTTGTGGGCACAGGCTTGACAGTGACGTACTCTGCCTGGTCCGCGAGTTCTAGGGGTTCGCTTTCTTCTAGACTTGCCATAACCGCTGCGGTGTCGTGAACCTCTACTGGCTCCACTTCTGCCTCGGGCACCTCTTGTTCCTCCACATTAAACACGTAGGCCAGCAATGCAACTGCAGCAGCCACCACAAGTATGTTCCACAAAATCCGCCTGCCCTTTAGGACGTAAAACCTCGCCATTTACCTCACTCCTCCTAATTTCTCGGCAAAACCTCAATGCGATACATCTCGATCTGTAGCACCGTCTGAACCGCCTGGGCGATGCGAAACCGCAGTTCCGGGTCTTCTGCCCCATCTGCCACCACCAGGACGCCTTGCACTGCAGGCCAATCCACTTCTAGAACTATGGGTTCTTCTGACTGCCCGCTGCGGAGCAGCGCCGGGGACGAAGTACGCCGCCTCTCCACCCCTCCCTGTTCTTCCACGGTCAGTTCCTCCGCAAGCCTCAGGCGGGTCCCCCGTTCCAGGGTAACAAACACCTGTGCCCGGCGCACTCCAGCAACCGCGCTGAGGAGTTCCTCAAGGCGTGACTCCAGATACCGGGCTTCTGCCGCAAAGGGATGGGGGGATTCAGGTAAGGCCGCGGGGCTGGAAGAGAAAGGCTTTTCAGGAGTGCCGCCGGGCTGGATCAGAAACAGGCCTACACCAACCAGTACTGCAAGAGACAGCCAGCTCAGGAGCTTCTTCTGTCTGTCGGTTAGACGTTCCAAGAACTTACTCACCAGGCTCCCCCTTCGACGTGATTCTTACCTTGACCTTGCTTTCTGGGATGTCAAGGTAGTATGCGGCAATTCTCCGGATTCGCGGAGCGATCTCCCCTGACCCCTGGACCACCACCGTTGCTTCCTCCATCTGACCTGAGCCCGGTGTAAGCTCCACCAAGGCCTCTTCTACCCCATCCACTGTTAGGAGAAGGCTTTGAAGCTGCCGGGCAGCAGAATCCTCCACTGCCGCGAGCAGGGGGGCCGCGCCCTTAGCCTGCAGCCTCTCGGCGGTGGCAAGCCAGTTATCCTGCCCCACTCCCGTCTCTGGCGGAGCCACCACCGCCCAGTCCAGTGAAACTAGGGCCAAGACCGGTTGCAGAATTGCAGCCATCAGTGCTAGACCAAACACAAGCTTCGCGAATCCCTTTACCCCACCCGCATCAGGGAGCAGTGTTTCCAAGACGCCAAGGATGATCACGAGGCCAGTGACTGTTTTCAACCATGACCGGAGCTGTTCCATAAACTCACCTCAACACGGCGGTCAAGTTACCCAGGCCCACAAGGACCGTGATGACAAGGAAAAACATTAAGCCGGCGGTAGCAAGGGCGGCAAGTACTAACGTAAGGCTGTGTTCCAAGCTGGCAATGGCCGCCACAACGCGCTCGTCCACGATCGGTTGAGTTACCGCATTCACCGCCTTGTAGATGAGCACCACTGCCCACAGTTTCAGCACCGGCACCGCCATTAAGAAAAACACCATTGCCAGTCCGAAAGCGCCCACCGCGTTCTTGATGAGCAGGGAACCTCCCGCCACCACCTCCACTGCGTCGGAAAACATGCCGCCTACAACGGGCACAAAGGTCTTGGTCAAGAACTTTGCCGTTCGGATACCGATCCCATCAGCGATTGGGGAAATGGCTCCCCGGACTGCCATTACTCCTGAAAACACTACAAAAAGCAGCCCCATCAAGGTCACGGTCACCTGCCTGGCCAGGCCCGCCAAGCGGGAAAGGGGCAGTTCTGTGGAAAAGTGGGCTAGCAGACCAATCACCGCTCCGCCAAAGATCAAGGGTAGTAATACATATCTCACGGTCGAGGCTACAGCGCCCACCATGGCTACAAGCACTGGGTGGAAGATCACCGCGGATGTGACCCCACCGGCGGCAGCGAGGAGCGATGCCAGCATGGGAAGGATGGCATACATGAAAGACACCATCTTGTCGATCGTATCCGCGGCTAGTGCCAGCGCGGCCCGGCAGCTCTGCAAGCCCAAGATAATGATCACCAGAAAACAGATGGCTTTGGCCAAGTTAATGACCGCCGTTTCCCCGAAGGAGCCACCTAACTGGGTGAGGAGGGCAGAAAGCGCGGCTACCACCACAAGCTGCCTTAGGAGAGCCAAGCTGACCACAACTTCCTGGAGCAGCAAAGCTAGAAGCTGGCGGAACAGCTCGCCTACTCCAGCACCGCCCTCTCCCCCAGCCAAGATACCTTTAAGGTCTAGCTTCGGGAGATAAGCTCGGAAATCAGGGTCCACGAGCTCACTGTAGCCCATCAGGCCTTCCAGGCCGAGCTCCTCGAGCTGCGCTGCGATAGACTCTTCCAGCGGTGCCCCGTGAGCGTTTCTCAGGCACAGAGCCAGTAGCAAAAGAAAAATAACGGACGCATACGTTGTCCTCTTCATGTTTTTCACCCGCTAGTAGTCTAGCAGAGCCAATAAGGTGGAAAAGATGGCTTGGATCAGAGGGACAGCCACCAAGAGAATCACCACCTTACCTGCAAGCTCGATGGTGGTCGCGATGGTTTCTTCACCTGCCTCCCGGCTGAGCTGGACACCAAAGGACGTAATGTACGCCACGGCAATGGCTTTCAGTACGGGAGCGAGATAGATGGAGCTGACATTGGCCGTCTCGGCCATCTCGGTAAAGACAGCCACCACCCCTTCAAGGCGGGGTAGGAGGGCCAGTGACACCACTACCATGAAGGAAAGAGCAGTAACCACGGCCCAAGCTGGATGCTCTTCCCGGAGTTCGGATTGGATTGCTGTGAGAACCATCGCGATCCCCGCCGCCACCGGCAGCCACAGCATGCTACCACCCCTTACCAGCGGAAGACTGCTTCCACGTTTTCAAAGAGCTGTGCCACCATCTGTACAAGCCACAAAAGGACGATGATCACTCCGGCAAGGCTCAACATCTGGGCCTGTTCCTTTCGGTCAGCCTGCACCAAAAAGATGTTGAGCACTGCCACGAGGATTCCAAGGCCTGCGATCCTGTAGATGGGAGTGAGATCAGTCACTGCAGTCGCCCCCAATGCTCAGAAAATCAGTAGGAGAATCAAGAGGCCCGCGGCAAACCCTAAGTAGCTCCAGAGCTTCCAGTTGGTACGCCACTCCTGCTCAGCCTGGCGATAAGCGTCTTCCAACCGCAAACGGGTTACCTGCAAGTGTCGCCGCTGGTCCTCCACATCGCTCACCCCCAGTGCTTCACCTAGGACTGTCAAGTCGTTTAGGACAACAGCTGGCAGCCCCCAGGCACCGAGGCGCCCTAAGCCAGCGTGCCACCCATCGCCAAAGGCCTCCCCAGGATGGGCATGGATGTGCTCCAAGACCGCAGTGAGAAAACTGTCTACTGCACCTGGAAGCTGAGCGCTGATGCGCCTGCATGCCTCGGGGAGAGCGGTCCGGGCATAGCCGATCTCTGTTTCCAAGAGCTGGAGCATGGTGATGAGTTGTTTAATGTTCTCCGCTTGAGAAACATAGCTGCGGGCCACCGTCAAGCCCATCATGCCGCAAGCAAGCATGATCAGGGCCGCACCGATGAACTGCATATCCCCTCACCCCTGTCCAATTCATCCTATGTGCCAGACCGTAAACTTAGAACTTGTTCAACGGTGCCTGGCCCACTGCGCCGAGACAGAACCACAGCTAACTGGAAAACAGGCAAGCTGTCCCGGGCCCAACTCCTTGCCTTCACCTGCGCCAGCGAGTCGCCGTGGCAGGACGCAAGCACCTTTACTCCGGAGCGGGCTAATTCCGCGAGAGCAGCCCCATCATCGGGGTGGCCGATTTCATCAGTAACAACCACCTGAGGGGATAGGGCTCGCACCGCAACTGCCACTCCTTCGGCCTTTGGGTACCCGTCCAGTACGTCCGTTTGAGGGCCCACATCAAGTTGGGCACTTCCTTGGTAACACGCGGCAATCTCAGAGCGTTCATCAATGACCACCACCTGGAATCCCCGTTGGGAAATCTGGCGGGCAAGATCCCGGAGAAGGGTGGTCTTGCCGCAGCCCGGGGGAGAAATGACCAGGGTGGACAGGACTTCCCTCCCCTTTGGGCAAATGTGGGGCATGAGGCTGTCTGCGCAGCCTGGAACGGCCCTTGCCAGCCGTATGCTCAAGGACGAAACGGACTTCACGGTTTTAACTTTCCCCCCATCCAACACCGCTCGCCCGCAGATACCCACTCGGTGTCCGCCGGGGATCGTAAGGTAACCCCGGCGAATCTCATCTTCCCAGGCATACCAGGAACTATTGGTGAGAATCTGAACTGTGCGGGCTAGGTCTTCAGGTGTGGGACGATACGCTTCATCTTTCGGCACGACTCTTCCTAAAGGGCTCAGGAAGCAGTAGCCGGTGCGGCCCTTCACCACTAGCGGCTGATTGACCCGGAGACGTACTTCTTCCCAGTCCGAGGGGGAGCTTCTCTCCAAGATCTCCCTAAGATGCGGGGCGAGAAACTGAAACATTCCCTTCCCCCCCTTCAGATGCTTGTTCAATTCTATGTCCTTCTGGGACTAGGAATGCACAAAAAAAGCTGACATCCAAATGGATGTCAGCCTACAGAGGGAAACCCTCCGGAGATCAGTCCTCGTCCTCCGGTCCATCAAAATCTTCCTCAAACAGGTCATCATCGTCCACATCCTCGCTGTCGTACACTGTGGCACCACAGCTAGGACACGTGATTTGCACATCATCGTCGTAGAGGAAGTCCTCTTCAAACTCCACCTCTTCGCCGCACTCCGGGCATTCCATCTGCACCATGTCATCATGGTCATGGTGGCATGCACAGCGATGTTCGTCCTCTTCTGCGAAGAAGTCATCTTCTAGAGCGGCAAGATCCAAGTCGATCTCGGCAACGTAATCCTCCAACTCAGCCTGAGCAGAGGAGACAGCATCTAGCTCATCGGAAATTTGGTCCATTAAGGCCAAGATCTTTTCGAACAGGAACCTGAGGCGTTCTTCGTCCATCTTCGGTTCCGCATCTAACATACCCTTGAGATAAGCAACCTTTTCCCTGATGGTTTCCATAAAATGCGCCCTCCTTCAGAAAATGTTAAGCCCGGGAGAGATACTCCCCTGTCCTGGTGTCAATCTTCAATACATCCCCTTGCTCAATAAAGAGCGGTACCTGAACGGTTATCCCAGTCTCCAAAACAGCCGGCTTGGTGGCACCGGTCGCTGTATCACCCTTGAATCCAGGTTCGGTAGATACTACCTTGAGGTTTACAGTGGTGGGCAAGTCCACGCCAATGGCTTGATTTTGATAGAACTGAATCCCAATTGTCATGTTCTCAAGCAAATACTTGGGCGCATCACCTAAATCCTCAGTTGAGAGAGTAACCTGATCGTATGTCTCCATATCCATGAAGTTGTACTCGTTGCCGGTGTTGTATAAATACTGCATTTGCCTGGTCTCAATATGGGCCCGGGCAACGCGTTCTCCTGCTCGGAAGGTAACTTCCTGAGTAGTCCCGCTGCGGAGGTTCTTCAGCTTTGTCCGAACAAATGCCGCACCCTTCCCAGGCTTAACGTGGAGAAAGTCCACGACAGAGTATATCTCACCATCAAGCTCAATCGTCAATCCTGTGCGAAGATCGTTCACTGAAATCATACTTAACTTTCCTCCCGATAAAAGCTTTATTCTACCACGTAGAGCTCCTTGAAGGTGGACGATAGAATGCTGCAGCCATCCTCGGTTACCAAGACCAGGTCTTCTATGCGGACTCCTCCAAAATCGGGCAGATAGATCCCTGGTTCCACCGTGACAATCATGCCCGGCTCCAGTACTGTTTCATCCTTCTGAGAGAGGCGAGGCTGTTCGTGGATCTCTAAGCCCACACTATGGCCTAAGCCGTGGCCGAAATACTGCCCATAGCCACCCTCTTCGATAATGCTCCGGGCTACCGTGTCTACAGCTTTCCCTGTCACTCCTGGTTTTACCGCTTCTAGAGCTTCAAGCTGAGCTCTGAGGACCAGATCATAGATGAGCAGGTGCTGCTCTGTGGGCTCACCTACCACCACAGTCCGCGTCATGTCAGAGCAATACCCCTCAAATACACAGCCGAAATCCAGCACTACAAAATCACCATGAGACAGCAGCCGGTCCCCAGGTTCAGCGTGGGGAAGCGCCGAGCGGGCACCTGCCGCGACTATGGGCCTAAAAGATACGCCGCTGGCTCCCGCTTTACGCATGGTAAACTCAAGTTCCAATGCGATCTCCCGTTCTGAAACGCCTGGGCGCAGCTGGGGCAGTACTTGGGCAAAGGCATGGTCTGCAATGGAAGCGGCCTTCTTGACCTTCTCAATCTCCTCTGCTGTCTTTACCATGCGCTCTGCTTCAACGAGACCCTTAGTCTCCACAATCTGAGCGGAGAATGCTTCCTGCCATCCCCTTAACTGGCTGATGGTAACATGCGCGGCTTCAATGGCAATGGCGTCGACGCTCTCCTCAGCTATGAGGTCCGCAATGGCCTTGTCCACCTCGTCATACTGGATGATCTCCCAGCCAGGGCACTGCCCCTTCGCTTGCTCAACATAACGAAAATCGGTGAGGAAGGCTCTGCGCTTGTCAGAGATCCAAACCGTTCCCGCTGAGCCACGAAAGCCAGTGAGGTAGCGCCGGTTCGGGGGGCTGGCCACCAGCAGTGCCTGTGCTCCCTGTTCCCGCACTTTCCGCATGATCCGTTCGATGGTGTTATTCATATGTATCCCCCTCTGCCAAGCCTATCACCGGTTCCCTTTCTCCCTTCGCTGGAAAATTCCTCCCCGCCTTCCTTATCTACAAGAAAAAACCCCTGAGAAGGGGTGTTAGGAAACACTCGGCCTGAAAAACAGAGTTACATTCACCACATCTTTAGCCCGCTTCAGTCCCACATCAGCCAACTCATAACGGCGCAGTTCAGGGTTTTCTGCCCTGAGGCGCTGAACCGTCTCTCGAATAGACTCCAACATCTCCACGCTCGACTGATACTCCAAGGAAGCCTGGTAAACGTATGCTTGCATGATCGTCCCTCCGTGCTTTCTCCTGTGTTGATCAGAGTATGCACGGGACGAGGGGGAGTTATTCTAAATTATTGCTGTTTTGGCCCAATGAGGCAGGGGCGCAGGGAAAACTTAGTGCCCGCTGGGAGATAGCCTTTCAGCTTATACTCCCCTTTTCGAGCGGAAATCCATCCCAGCCCGTGGATGATCAGGTCGCAGTTGCGCGGCACGGTAACTGTGTGTTCTTCCCAGTTTTGGATGGGGCAGTGGCCGTCAAATTCCCGGGTCCATTTCGCCAGATGCCGCTCGCTGGATTTCTCCCAGCTGACACCGGACCCGCAATACCCGATCAACAGCGCACCAGGCGTGCTTTCTTGGCACACCACCGTTGCCCTGCCAGGGATGTGCATCATCTGGCCTGGAGCGATTGGGTAAAGCTTGGAGCTAAGGGTGCGGCTGGGAATTAACTCCCGGGCACAAGCAGGGCACAGCATATCGCTGAGCCGGCCCTCAGGGACGAATCCAGGAGAATCGGCAAGCTCGATGCCACCGCTTAACCACCACCGCGACCAGGACACCGTTGTACCTGGATAGGCTGAAACGGTGGGCTTCACCGCGTACTGCTGCTTCCGCCCAAGGCGCATCCCTAACAGGCGGGACAAGACGTGAGACTTCCCCACATTGGTTACGCCAGCAAAGAGCAGCTTGGGCTGGCGGGCCTCTATCCACTGTGCTAGCCCCGCAAACCCAAACCCGTTTAGCGCGCTCACAACCTGCACTTCCGCCTCTACCCCCAGCTGGCGCAGGCGGTTTTTAGCCCACAAGGCAACCTCAGCAGCGGTGGTTTTCTTCGGAAGAAGGTCCTGCTTATTAGCGACCACAAGCAGGGGCCGCGCGGACACCGACTCCAGCAAAGCACTGGGGAGCCCTGCGTCGAAGTCCAGAAGGTCAACCACCAGGGCCACATGATCTGACCAGGCTACACCTTCCTCAAGAGCTTGGCTAGAAGCTGTGGCTAAGACAGGCCCTAGTTCATCTTTGTTGTAGTGGATGATCCGAAAACAGCGCTGGCAAACCAGATCATCATCATCTGTTTCCCCCAGCCTTTTGGGGGGTATGTAACCGTATTCTCCAGGATTTTCCGTCTGCAAGTTTGCACCGCACCCGCGGCAGCGTTTGGTCATGGACTAATGCCCCCTTTTTCCGCGAATCCCCAAGACTGCGGGGCTGACCAAACCGCGTTTGGCCATAGTCTTGAACAGTCGCCGTTCTAATCTGCGCATAAGGCGCGTCGATCGCAGTTCCCGTGTGCTGAGAGGATTGATGAGGATTGTATACAGGCCCAGGCGGTTGCCGCCGTACACATCTGTAAATAGCTGATCCCCGATCACCGCAACTTCCTGGGCGTTAAGCCCCAAGACCTCCAGGGCCCTTCGAAAAGCCCGGCCCAAAGGCTTCATGGCTTGACTGACGCTGGGGACGCTGAGCTTGCTGGCAAAGGCCTCTACCCGGGAAGGCATAGCGTTGGACACGAGGCAGACTTCAAACCCCGCCTGGCGGGCTTTGCGAATCCAGCTCGCGAACACCGGCTCCATGTAAGATTCTCCCCAGCGGACAATGGTATTATCGAGGTCGATCAGCAAACCCTTGATCCCTCGGCCTTTCAGGGCCACAAGGTCGATGTCTAGGACGCTGGAGAGTACTTGATCAGGCACAAGTTGTCGCATGCTTGTCCCTCACTCGGCTGTGATCTTGTTTAATTATAACACGAACGCCAAAGGGAGAAAAGGAGAGGCCCCAAAGGCAGTAGAGGCCCCTCCTACTTTTAGCACATTTCCCCTTGGAGTTTGCTCAGAGCACGTTTCTCGATGCGTGAAACGTAGGAACGGGAGATACCTAAGAGACGGCTGATCTGACGCTGTGTCTGCCGCTCCCTATCCCCCAGCCCATAGCGGAGTTCCAAAACCAGGCGTTCCCGTTTAGAGAGGCAGGCAAACTTCTCCTTCAGCTGAGCCTGATCTACCTTGAGTTGAACCCGTTCTAGAACATCGTCTCCTTCAGTGCTGAGGATGTCAATCAAGCTGATCTCGTTGCCCTCCCGATCAGCACCAATGGAATCATAGAGCATCACATCGTGGCGAGAGCGTTTTGTGGCCCGGAGCTGCATCAAAATTTCAGTTTCACTGACGCGTTCTGGAGCGCCTTTCCAAAACAGGCCTGCACCTGCTCAAAGGTGCTCTCGTCAATGATCGGGGGGCAGGGCACTAGGATCCACTCTTCCTTGGGACGCAACCTGACTCCCTGGGGCGTGGCGGCCCACTTGTTGTGGTAGAACCGCCCTACATAGGTAGGGTTGGTGAGTATCTGCCTGATCACCTGCCGGTGCCACTTCTTGGCACCACGTTTGGTAGGGATTCCCCGTTCATTCAACCACCGGGCGATACCGGACAGCCCCGCTGCTCCAGGAGGTGGGTTGAGAAAACGCTGGAAGATTTCCTGGACAACCTCTGCCTCCGCCTGGTTGATGCGTAGTGTTTCCCGTTCTTTGTCGTAGTCGTACCCGTATATCTGGAAGTCCCGTAAAACCTTGCCCTGCTTAGCCTTTTCCCGCCGCCCTCGGCACATGCGCTCGGTGATCTTTGCTTTCTCAAACTCTGAGATGGCTCCCCGCAGGGCATAAAACAGCGTCCCTTCAGGCGTCTTGCTGTAATCCCCGTTTACGAAGCGCAACCGTACTCCATGGCGGTCGAACTCGTCTGTAAGGAGCAGCTGATTGAGAAGCTTGCGAGAGAGGCGATCAGGGTCTAAACAGATCACTTCCTTGATTTTCCCTTCCCGTACAGCCTGCCTCAGCTTGGCCAGGGCGGGCCGATCGAGGCTGTCCCCAGAGAGGCCCTCATCGGCAAAGATGATGGCTGGCTTCTGGCCCGCCAAGGCCTTGCATTCCCTGATCTGCCCGGGAATGCTGTAGCCCCGCACCGCCTGATCCTCGGTGCTCACCCGCACATAGATGCCGATCAGTTGTGATCCTCCTTTCCCCTTTACTGGCAATCTATGCTTACCCTGGCAATTCCATGTTATAATAGCACAGGAAGGAGGCTTGTCATGAAACTTGAGTTAGCCATATTTGATTTAGATGGTGTGCTGGTGGATACCGCGAAGTACCACTACCAAGCATGGAAGCGCCTTGCAGCTGAACTTGGCTTCCATTTCAGCGAAGAGCACAACGAACGCCTCAAGGGCGTAAGCCGCATGCGTTCTTTAGAAATCCTGCTGGAAGTGGGGGGCCTGGAAAAGAGCTTGGCCGAAAAGGAGCAGCTTGCGGAGAAGAAAAACCGCTGGTATGTGGAGTACATCTCCGCCATGGATGAATCGGAGATCCTCCCTGGTGCCCTAGAGTTCCTTCAAGAGGTGAAAGCCGAGGGTGTTCAAATCGCCTTGGGTTCTGCCAGCAAAAATGCCCGCCTTATTCTGGACAGGCTGCATCTAACAGGCTATTTTGACTTTATTGTAGACGGCACCTTGGTTTCCAAAGCAAAGCCTGACCCGGAGGTATTCTCCCTCGCGGCCCAGGTTCTAAAGGTGGCGCCGGAAAAATGCGTGGTATTTGAGGATGCCGCGGCGGGCATCGAGGCAGGCCGACGGGCTGGGATGTTTACAGTGGGGGTAGGCAGCTCCCAAATTCTCCACGAAGCGAACATCGTAATTCCTAGCTTGGATCAGGCGTCCTTCAAGAGCCTCACCAGGCAGCTGCCAGAACATCCCTAGGGGCAGTAGCCTTTGACATTGAAATCTCATTTTCAATGCACCGAGCGGCGTAAGTAGCCAGGCGGGTGTTCTTTCTTGGATCAAAGGTGTTTATCGCCTTGATCAATCCTATGGTCCCGATAGAGATCAGGTCTTCTGTGTCTTCCCCTGTGTTATCAAACTTCTTCACGATGTGAGCCACCAAGCGCAAATTGCGCTCGATGAGGATGTTGCGGGCTTCTTCGTCCCCCTCCATTTTTCGTGCAAGAAGCTCCGCTTCTTCTTCTGGTGTGAGAGGTTGTGGAAAGACACTACTGTTGGTAATATACGAAGCCAGTACTCCTATGCCGTGAAACAGCCAGTGAAAAATCACCATCGCTAGCGGGGACATGCAGCCACCTCCCGAGTTTCCTAGCTTGCTATTTTATGAGCCGGTGCGGGAAAATGTGTATGTCCCCCGTGATCAGCTCTGCAGATAGCTCTTGAGCACCCCGCGGACGGTCAGGGCCGCCATACAGCTGATTCCTCCTTGAATCAGGTCAAAGGGCAGCTGCGCCAAAGCTGGCGCCACACTGCCGTACATCAGGCAGCCAGCGACAAAATAGCCCCCAGCCATGGCTCCTACTCCAGCTAGAGCACCCACAAAGGGGCGCTTCCCCAAGCGTCCTGCGAGGAACCCTTCCAGCCCTTTGATGGCCAATGTCCACCCGGCCCAGTGAGGATAGCCTAAGATGAGGTCCGCCATGGCAGACCCTACTCCTCCCACCACCGCCCCTGCCCCAGGCCCTAAGAGGAGGCCCGTGAGGAGGATGACGCTGTCGCCAATATTGATATACCCCTTCACATGGGGAAGGGGAATGTTCACAGCCATCGTTATAACGGCAGTCAAAGACGTCAACAGAGCAAGGCGAGTCAATCTTCTCACAACAGAACCCCTTCCTTTGGATACAGGTTCTGATACTTCGCCAGTTCCTGGCACTATCCCTGCAATAAAAAAGTCACGCTGTGTGTGCGTGACCTCGCTAGTTACTATGCGCCACCGGGGCGATACTCAGTAAATCATCCACTTCTTTCTTAACCCAGTCTCTTACATCGGTGGTCAGTGAATAATAGCTCCAGGTACCCTCTGTCCTTCTCTGCAACAAGTTCTCCGTATGCATGAGCTTCAAATGGTACGACACCTTAGGCTGACTCAAGCCTAAAGTCTCAGCCAGATCGCCTACACACATTTCCCCATCTCTCAGCAGCAGAATAATCTTGAGACGAATGGGATCTGACAACAAATGGAAGCGGCGAGCTGAGATCTCAGTTTGTCCCATTTATCTAATCCTCCTGTGCTTATTCATGCCCGATACTAATCCACTTTCACCTCGATTGTACTCTTCTTCACAAACAAAATCAAGTATAATTGTGAAAAAAAACACTTTCATGGATACAAAAAAACCTTAGTTCTTCACTAAGGTTGAAAGCGCTGCTCCAGCTTTTTGCGCAGGTGGACCGCACGAGACTCTTCTGCAATCTCCAGGGACAAACGGTAACATTCCTGGGCGAGCTCCTCTTCGCCGTGCTGTGCGTATTCATCACCCAACAGCATGATGCGCTTGATCTTTTTCCGAGGTTCCATTGGCCAGCGTTTCAGCATTCTCAACTGCCAGCGTTTCCACCAATCAGGCGGGTCAACTTCCATGGAAGCTATCACTCCATCTTCACTTTTGGAAATATAGTAACATAGTCGTAAGCCAAAATCAAGGGCTCCTAGCTGGGCTTGGAACAAGATACCTGGGCAAGAAGGTTTGACACTGCTGGTCAGAGAGTGCTACACTGGCAGCGGCATAGAAACACCATGAAGGAGAGACAGATGAGCAAAACTTCGTATCTATCCCTGGTCGTGTTGGTGGCCTTGCTTGGGGCAAGCCTCAGCCTGACACCTGTGGTACGGGGCGAGAACACGGTAGAGGTCACAGGCACTGTCCTGTGTGCTGAGTCTGATATACCCCTCCACGGTGGCACCATTACCGTAGGAGAGCAAAGAGCTCCCATTTCCCAAGGGCAGTTCCAGCTGAGGCTGGCGCCAGGCAGGTACTCCATAACCGTCACTGGCCCTTACCGACAGCCCAAAACATTCGCCCTGAACGTTGATCGTGGCACCAGACCCTTAGGCATCATGCTCGATCCCCAGTTTTCCCAAGAGGAAGTCCACCTCTTAGCCCAGATCACCCGGGCAGAAGCGGAAGGAGAATCCCACAAGGGTCAAGTGGCGGTAGCAGCTACAATTCTGAACCGCACAGCAAGTCCCCGCTATCCACAGGACATCCCGGGAGTGGTCTATCAGAAGCTCAGCGGCCGCTACCAATACTCCCCAGTGGCAGATGGACGCATTAATCTGCCCCCTACTCCCCAGAGTTTCGCAGCGGCTTATGAGGCACTGGCGGGAGTAGACCCCACCAACGGTGCAACGGGATTCTTCAACCCGGCCAAAACCAGAGACAAGTGGGTGTGGTCTCAAAAGGTGACCGCGGTCATCGGCAACCACCGTTTCTTTCGGTACTAAACAGAGCGGCAGAGCCTTGTGGCCCTGCCGCTCTGTTTTATCTGCTGTATTTTCGGTACGCCTGGGCAATGAGTACCAATACGACAGTGTAGATAGGGATAGTCACCAACCGGGCTGCGATCCGGGTGGGCAGTACAATCCGGGCATCAAGCTGATACAGCATGACGAGCCAGATGGTATTCAGCACAACGCTGGTTAGTAGGTCATTCACCGCCACCATCATGCCCATCTGCTTCCAAGTGTAGCTCTTTGCCCTGCCCAGCATTAACCCGGCCAAAAGGCCGGTCAGGGCAGCGCTTATGGTGAATCCCGGGAAGAACGGACCCCCAAAGGGATTGATGAAGTATCCAATCAAGTCCGCGGCTGCCCCCGTCAGCGCACCTGGCAAGGGGCCAAACAGCACACCCGCGAGCATAACGGGGATTTCACCAAAACTGAGGCGCAAGACCGTATGCCCGCTAATAGGCACCGCCACAGCAAACACCCGGGTTAGGACGATTGAGACTGCAGTTAAGAGGCTGAGGTTTGTCACTGTACGGGTTGAAAACTGCATCGGCTTCCTCCTACTTGCCAGCTACAGCCAACGACTTGATGAGCAGCGATGGGCTACCGATATTGCCACCACCGCCTGGGGCACCGAACTCCAGATCAGTTCCCACAGCCGCTACATCCTGGAGCAACGTGAAGAAGTTTCCAGAAACGGTGATTTGGTCTACGGCTCGGGCGATGCGGCCACCCTCCACCAAGTAGCCATAGGCTCCCAGAGAAAAGTCACCAGAGACAGGGTTCGCCCCCGAATGGAGGCCTTGGACATCAATGATGATCAAGCCCTGATGAAGCTCCTTCACCAACTCATCAAAGGACGCAGTGCCGGGCTCAAAATAGAAGTTGGTGGGTGCGATGCCAACAGGTGATTTATACGATCCGCGATTAGCGTTTCCTGTAGTTTCTACTCCGGCCTTCTTGGCAGTCTTGAGGTTGTGCAAGAAGTTTGTGAGCTGACCATCCTTAATCACAGTGGTTGCTTGAACTGCAACGCCTTCTCCATCGAAGGGACGGGAACCGCCTGCCTTTGGCAGCAGGGGATTGTCAGTAAGGGTTACATGGCCTGCTGCGATCTTGGTGCCCAGCTTATCTCCTAAGAGGGAGAGCCCCTTTTGCACTGCCTCTGCGGAGAACACCCCAGCGAAGGTGGCAAGGATATCCCGGGCTACATCTCGGCGAAGTATGATGCGGTAGTCACCAGAGGGGACCGTATCAGCATCCAAGAGGGAGGCCCCTTCCTCCGCGGCTTCCCTAGCCAGTTCTCCCGGCTTCAGTTCGTCCCAATCAAAGACGCACCTGAACCTGTGGCCGGTCTTGATCTGGTCTTTGTCCTTCACAACTGCAGACACATAGCCGACTGCGAAGTTCTTGCGGTAGCTTTGCTCCAGCCCTTTTGTATTTGCCATAAACACTTCTTCGCTGTAGTAGCCCGTTAAGGCCCAGTTGACCAAATCCACTCTCGAGTCAGCGGCCAACGCTGCCTGTTCAAGGCGCAGGGCTGCATCGATGTACTCCTCTGAGGAGAGGTCATCCAAAGCTGCGTTATACGTTTCTACCTCTGGATACGCAGGCGATCCGGGGAAGAACTCGATCTCATCGTCGCTGTCAATAATCTGGGCGTTTGCCTTAGCAGCCTCCACGAGGAACTGCAAGGACGCTTCGTCCATGCGTTCCGTAAAGGCATACCCCACCTTCCCGCCGTACTGGGCCCGAAAACCCACTCCTACGACGTCGCTAAGGCTGTAGTCGTCCACTTCTGATTTGAAAATCCTCACTTCCAGTTCCTTGGTGCGCGCTGCATAGATCTCCATGTCCCCCAATCCAGCCGCGCTTCCCAAAGCAAATAACCGCTCCTTAAACTCTCTCAGATCCATCTGTTAGTTGCCCCCCTTCCGGCCGCCCACTGTGATCTCTGCAACCCGAATCGTAGGCTGGCCCACGTCCGCGGGGATAGAGCCGCTGATTGACCCGCACATTCCCTGCCCCCTGGCAAGATTGTTGGCCACCATATCGATCTTCTTAAGAATTTCGCTGCCTTGCCCAATCAGCGTGGCGCCCCGCACCGGCTTGGTAATCTGGCCATTCTCGATGAGATACCCTTCCATTACCGCAAAGTTGAACTCGCCGGTAGTGGGGTTCACAGATCCACCGCCCATGGTCTTAGCAAAGAGGCCCCATTCTGTATTCCCGATGATTTCCTCCACCGTTGAGGTTCCTCCATCGATAAAGGTGTTAGTCATCCGCGATGTGGGGGCGAACCTGTAGGACTGGCGGCGGGCGTTGCCTGTGGGTGCCATGCCCATGCGCCGGCCGTTGAGCTTATCTATCATATAGCCTTTCAGGACACCCTTTTCGATCAAGACATTCCTCCGAGTAGGTGTTCCTTCATCATCGATATTCTGCGAACCCCAGGCGTTAGGGATACTGCCATCATCGATAGCGGTCACCAGCTCACTGGCTACCTTCTCCCCTAGCTTCCCGGCAAACACTGAGGTCCCCTTGGCCACGCTGGTGGCCTCTAACCCATGGCCGCAAGCTTCGTGGAAGATTACTCCTCCAAACTCGTTGTGGATTACCACAGGATAGCGGCCGCTAGGTGCGTAGTCGGCGTGGATCATGGTAGCCGCGATCTGGGCGGCCCTCTTGCCCGCCTCTCGAGGATTGATTAGTTCAAACATCTCAAACCCCATGTGCCGCCCAGGCCCGTAGAACCCTGACTGCTTTTCACTCCCCTTGGTGGCCACCGCTTGCACTGCCAAGCGGGTCCGTACCCTCTGATCCTCGGTCAAGAGGCCTTCAGAGTTAGCCACCAAGATCTGCTGGTGACTATCGTGGTAGCGCACGGCCACCTGGCTGATCAATGGATCGGTACCCTGGGCCCCTGCATGGGCTTCCCGCATCACTTCCACTTTTCGTGCCTGGGACACGTCACTAGGCCTGATTTTGACGAGGTGCGCATTAGGCACAGTACTGCGCTCCAATACCAACGTCTCCTGCGGTGAGCTCCCAGGAAGGGCCGCGGCGGCTTCCTGGGCTACACTGATGAGGTTTGCTGGGCTCAGATCGTTTGTGTACGCGTATACACTGCGGGTTCCTTGAAAAATGCGGATACCCACACCGAAGTCTCTCCCCAATACCCCCTCTTCAACCTTGCCATTGATCATATTGATAGAGGTTGTGGAAGTGTCTTCCGCAAAGATCTCTGCAAAATCGCCGCCTGTGGAGAGTGCGGCAGCTAGAACCTGAAGAATCGTACTTTCCAACAGCAAGCAAATACCCCCTTGATGTGTTATAATTTGACCATCTATCGAAAGAAAGGTGTGGGAGCTGTGGAACCACAAGACATCATCTGGCGTATTCTCAGGCACCTCGGGGACTTCCAGGAAATCCTGGAAGAAAGCCTCAAAGAACTCCATCCCAAAAAACACGGAGACTTAATTTCCAGCATCCACGAATGTGAACAGCTCACCAAAACCCAGGTGAATATCATGAACCGCACCGCGAAACGCTACTGAGAATATCCTTAGTATTTCGCTTCGTTGGAAGGGTTTTCCTTTGTTAGACAAGAAATATTAGACCTAATTACGCACAAGGAGGGACGCCCATGGAGATCAAGCAGTTGTTCCAGGAAATGACCTCGAACTCTGGCGTATCAGGCTATGAAGACAAAATAGCTGCCCAGATCCAAGAGGCATGCCCTTGGGTAGATGAGTTTCGCCAAGATACCCTAGGCAACCTGATAATGCTAAAGCGCGGTAAGGCACAGCCAGGGGAAAAAGTACCCCGTGTGATGCTGGCAGCGCACATGGACGAAATAGGCTTAATCATCACCAAGATTGAAAAAGAAGGTTTCCTCCGTTTCAGTACCATCGGCGGCTTTGACCAAAGGGTACTTCTGGGCCAAGAGGTTACGGTTCACGGCCGCACTTCACTGCGGGGCGTGATCGGGGCAAAGCCACCTCACGTCCAGCAACCGGATGAACAAAAGCAGGCCGTCAAGCTGGAGGATCTTTTTATTGATGTGGGCTTTGACAGCGCTGAAGCCCTTCAGGGGCAAGTAAGCGTTGGCGACCTGGCCACCATCAACCAACAGGCATGGGCCCTGCAGAGTAGTTTCCTAGCTGGCAAGGCCTTTGATGACCGGGCCGGCGTCGCGGCTATTCTGGAATGCTTCAAAGCCCTTGACCGCCTGAACTTCTCGGCAGAGGTCTACGGCGTAGCCACGGTCCAAGAAGAAGTTGGGCTACGAGGCGCCATCACTAGTACTTATGGTATCGTGCCAGATATCGGCATTGCCATCGATGTGGGCTTCGGCGATTCACCAGGCCTGCCGGAGTTTCAGACCATCAAACTTAGCAGCGGCCCAGGAATTGGACTGGGGCCTCACGTTCATCCTGTGCTCCACAAGCGCATGGTAGATACGGCGAAGGAATGGCGCATCCCTTATTCTTTAGACCCTTCGCCCTACCCTGGTGGGACAGATGCTTATGCGATCCAGGTCACCCAGGCAGGTATTCCCACCATTCTCCTGTCGATTCCATTGCGCTACATGCATACTCCCATTGAAACTTTGGACTACGACGATGTAAAGAACACAGGCCGCCTCATGGCCCTGTTCATCGCCGGACTGGATAACGAGTTTGTGGAGGGATTAACGTGCTTTTGAAAAAACTAACTGAAGCATGCGGTGCTCCCGGCCAGGAAGGCGAAGTCCGCGACCTGATCCGCTCTGAGATTGAGCCATATGTGGATGAAATCCGGACCGATGCCTTAGGCAACTTGATTGCGGTGAAGAATCCGTCCGCTGCGGGGCCGAAGGTGATGCTAGCTGCCCACATGGACGAAGTGGCTCTCATGATCTTGGGCATTGAGAAGAACGGGTACCTCCGCTTCCGACCTATCGGCGGCATTGACCCCAGGGTTTTAGTAGCCAAGACTGTGCTGATCGGCGAGAAGAAGATACCCGGCGTGATTGGGAGCAAGCCCATTCATCTGCAGAAGCCTGAAGAAAGGCAGCGCCCGATGGGCATAGACGAGCTCCTCATTGATATTGGGGCGAAAAACCAGGATGAGGCAGAAAAACTGGTTAAGCTAGGGGACTGCGCCTATTTTGCCACGAAATATGAAGAGTTCGGCCAAGATAAAGTGAAAGCGAAAGCCTTAGATGATCGAGTGGGCTGTGCCCTCCTCATCGAAATTCTTAAGGAAAACTACGAGTTCCCCTTGTATGGTGTGTTTACCGTCCAGGAAGAGGTGGGCCTCAGGGGGGCTGGGGTAGCGGCCTATCAAGTTCAGCCCGATGTGGCATTGGTCCTAGAAGGGACAACCGCTTCTGATGTCCCAGGGACAGGTACCCACCTGCATGCCACCAGTGTAGGCAAGGGCCCCGCCCTTACAGTGATGGATCGGACGGTGATTCCCCATCCTTCCTTGGTGCGGGAGTTAATCGATCTTGCTGAACAGCACAGCATTCCGTACCAGATACGGCGCACCAACACCGGCGGAACAGATGCGGGGCAGATTCAGCTCACCGCGGGAGGCACAAAAGCTGCGGTGATCGCGGTACCTTGCCGCTACATTCACTCCGCGGCTTCTGTCATGAGCAAACAGGACTTTGAAAGTGCCCTGAAGCTGGCCAAAACATATCTCCTCAGTCTCCATGAAAGGGAGGGCAAGCAATGAAAGATGTAATTCGTACGTTAACCGAGGCCTTCGGCCCTTCAGGTTATGAAGGGCCCGTGAGAGAACTTATTGCCGAGATGATCAAGGAATATGTAGACGAGATCTCCACCGATGTGATGGGTAACCTCATCGCTGTAAAGCGCGGGTTCTCTCCCGAAGGAAAGAAGATTATGTTCTCCGCCCACGGGGATGAAATCGGCATCGTGGTCACCCACATCGACGACAAAGGCTTCTTGCGCTTCACAAATGTAGGCGGGCTGTACACTGAAACCCTGGTGGGCAACAGAGTGCGATTTGAAAGCGGTACCATCGGGGTCATTTACCGTGAAAAAGGTGAACTAAAGGACCTTACTCTGGATAAGCTTTACATCGATATCGGTGCTGAATCAAAAGAAGATGCGGAGCAAAAAGTCCGGATCGGCGAGTTCGGGATCATTCACCGGGAATTCACCGATTTGGGCAACCGGCTGATTGGCAAGAGCATGGACGACCGCATCGGCTGTGCCATATTGGTGGAGGCTATAAAAGCTCTGCAGGAGTCCCCCAATACCCTGTACTTTGTGTTCTCGTCCCAAGAAGAAGTGGGCCTCCGGGGAGCCCGCACCTCCGCTTACACCATCAACCCAGACCTGGGCATCGCCCTTGACGTTACCCTCACCGGCGACGTGCCAGAAGGGCCCCGCATGGAGGTTTCCCTGGGCAAAGGTGCAGCCATTAAGGTGAAGGACTCCTCCATGATCACTCACCCTAAAGTCAAGGCTTTCCTCACCAAACTGGCCGAGGACAACAGCATCCCCCACCAGTTTGAAGTGCTAGAACGGGGAGGCACCGATGCAGGCGCGATCCACCTCACCCGTGAAGGTATCCTGGCGGGCACCATTTCCATCCCCTGCCGCTACGTCCACACAGCTTCGGAGATGGTCGATATCCGAGACGTCCAGGCCTGTGTTGACTTGGTAAAGGCAGTTGCCACAGCTGACCTATCAGAACTGATCTAAGCGCTGGAACGACAGCAGCCTGCCCTGAGGCAGGCTGCTTTGCTTTTACTTAACCTTGCTGGAGCAGATCCTTCACCCGCGTTACCTGGTTAGTGATGATGCTGTCTACCCCAGCCTCTACCATGCGGCGCACATCGTGCGGCTCATCTACTGTATAGGGGTTGACCATCATGCCGTTCTCCCGGGCTCCCTGGGCGATGAAGGGAACCACTGTCTTATGGCTGGGATGGAGTGCGGTGGCCCCCACCAGCCTTGCGTACTCCCACGGTTGATACAGCGCAGAACTGTACAGGATACCCGTGCGGATGTCGGCGTTAACTTGCTTCATGTACGCTAAAGCATAGTGATTGAAGGATGAAATGATGGTGTTTGGGACCAGATCGTAAGCAACTATCAGTTCTGCCACTTTTTCCGTTAGCTCTTTGAAGTTCACGCCTGCCTTGAGTTCCACATTGAAAATCTTGTCAGTGCCTTTAAGCAGCTCACAGACTTCATCCAACGTGGGCAAGCGCTCCCCTTTAAACTCTTCCCCAAACCAGCTCCCCGCATCCAGCTGTGCTAGTTCTGCGTAGGTCTGTTCCTCCACCCGTCCCCGCCCGTCTGTGGTGCGCTCCAGGGTGTCATCGTGAATGACCACCACTCGTCCATCCTTCGTAATGTGAACATCAAGTTCCAAGCCATCTGCGTCCGCCTCAAGTGCCAGCTTGAATGCGGCCATTGTGTTTTCTGGTGCCTTCCCTGAATACCCGCGATGCGCTAATACATACATGCCTTCTCGCCACCTTTTCAAGAGATGTTATTATGGTAGTAACCTTCAAAGACTCTTACAGCAGGGCCAATCATCCACACATGATTGTTATCTTCCCAGCGGATCTGGAGGTGTCCTCCTGGAAGCTGCACTGTTACTTGCCGCTCCGCCAGGCCAAGCCTGGCAGCCCACACCGCCGCTGCGCATGCCCCCGTACCGCAAGCCAGAGTTGGCCCAGCTCCTCGCTCCCACACCTTCACCTGCAGTGCGGTAGCGTGCTGTACGCCCACAAACTCGATGTTGGCATGGGCAGGCCACATGGGGTGCTTCTCCAGCACAGGGCCGAGACGGCTGAAATCCACTGCGGGCAGATCATCCACGAACACCACGCCGTGAGGATTTCCCATGGAGACGGGGTAAACCTGCAAACTTCCGCGAGAGGTTTCCACAGCCTGGGCCCCCCCTGAGGGCAAGTCAGCCCCGCTAAACTGCGGTTCTCCCATATCTACCGCATAGAGATCCCCTACACGGCTAATCTCTTTCACTCCGCTGAGAGTGTCGATGTACAAGGTTTCTCCTGCGGCATACCCCTGGACAAAGAGGTGATCGGCTACACACCGGATGGCGTTTCCGCACATCTCCGCCTCGGTCCCATCGGGGTTAAAAATGCGCATGGTGTACAGGCCTTGGTCCTGGGTGATGAGCACAAGGCCATCTCCTCCGATGCCGAAGTTGCGATGGCAGAGAGCTTCTGCCAGAGCAGGGGCGCAGTCCAGTAGGTTTCCTAGGAAGTCTTCCACTAGGATGAAATCATTCCCAATCCCATGATACTTCCAAAACCGCATCTTCCGCCCCCCTCTACCAGACCGCGACTGCACCATCGGCCCGAGGCTCCGTACCACCCATGAGCACTCCCTCGCTGTCCCGCCAGATGATCTGCCCTCTCCCAAAGCCTGCATTGCTTAGCGGGATGGTGACCTTGTGGCCTATCCGGGCCAGCGCCGCCTTTATGTGGGCCGGGACTGTTTGTTCCAGTTCTACGGTGTTTCCCGCAATCCACTGCCAGCGAGGTGCATCCAAGGCGGCCTGGGGATTAAGCTGAAAATCCACCGCGTTCATGATCACCTGCAAATGTCCCTGAGGCTGCATGAAGCCGCCCATCACTCCGAAGGGGCCAATGGGCCGGCCATCCTTCGTTAAGAAGCCTGGGATAATCGTATGATAGCTTCGCTTCCCTGGCTTGAGGTAGTTGGCATCCCCTTCCCGTAGGGAGAAGCCTGCGCCGCGGTTCTGCAGGGCAATGCCAGTGCCAGGTACCACAATGCCAGATCCGAAGCCCATGTAGTTACTTTGAATGAAGGAGATCATGTTGCCGTCTCCATCCGCAGCTGCCAGATACACTGTCCCATGATCCTCAGGGATTACCGCTTCCGGCTCCTGAGCCACATGGCCTATGCGGCTCCGCAGCCTTGCCAGGTACTCGGGCTCAAGCAGCATCTCCGGCTCCACAGGCATTTCTCCTCGCTCGGTGATTACCCTTTTCCCCACTGTCATGGCCAGCTTAAGGGCCTCAATCTGCCGGTGGTAAGTCTCCACCGCGTCCTTGCTGTGGAACTCCCAGGCGTCCAGGATCCCAAGAGCTATCAGGGCCACCAAGCCTTGGCCGTTAGGGGGTAGTTCCCAGACGTCGTAGCCGTGGTACCGCACCGATAGAGGCTCAACCCATTCGGGCTGAAAGGCAGCCAGATCTTCGTACTGCAAGAAGCCACCGGTTTCCTGAGCATGGCGGTGAATAGCCTCCGCAAGCTCGCCTCGGTAGAACGCTTCTCCTTCCGTGTCCGCGATGAGCTGCAGGGTGCGGGCGTGGTCCGGGGAACGCCAGATTTCCCCGCAAGCAGGTGGTCGTCCCTGAGGGGCAAAAACCCGAAACCACTCTGCGGCCTCGCTTCCCTGGGCCGAATATACCCGATAGGCAGCCTTCCAGCCTTCTGCCAAGACTGGCGTTACAGGATATCCCTCTGCGGCGTATGAAATGGCGGGCCGGAGAAGTTCCTTTAAAGGGAGAGTGCCAAAGCGCCGCCAAAGCGCAATCCAACCTGCCACCGCCCCAGGTACTGTAACTGGGAACCAGCCGTACTTAGGCATCTCCGCGTGCCCCTTGGCTAACACATCATGAGCAGCTAGACTCCGGGGAGCGGGCCCGCTGGAGTTCAAGCCATACAGCTTGCCCTCTATGGCGACAATCGCGAAGGCATCTCCCCCCAGCCCGTTGGAGGTGGGTTCCACCACCGTTAGCGCCGCGGCAGTGGCCACAGCTGCATCCACTGCGTTCCCGCCAAGTTTCAGCATGTCCAGTCCTGCCTGGGCAGCCAGGGATTGGGAGGTGGCTACCATCCCTCGGTTGGCCACACTGACCATCCGCCGGGAAGGATAGGGATAAAACATGGGATCAAAGCGCATTACGTTTCCCCTTTCTCTAAAGTCAAGACAAGCGCAGCTACTTGGCGGTACCCAGGCGAATAGACTTCCAATGACCTCGCCGGAAGCGAACGAAGCACACAAATGCGAGAGTTACGAGATACACCATACAGCCCAGCCAGGCACCGAGGAGGCGGAGATCCAGCATAAAGGCAAGGAAGTATACCGCGGGAATGAAGACCAATGCAGATGCCCCAACAGCAACCGCCATAGTAAACCGAGTGTCTCCCGCTCCGTTGAGCGCACCGCGAAATACAATATTCGCAGCATCGAACACCTGATAGAAAGCCATTACCTTTAGCAAGAGGGCGGTCATTTGGATTACTTCCTGATCTGCGGTAAACATCCTTCCCAACATTGGGGCAAACAGCCAGAACCCAATTCCAACAAAGCCCATGGCCGTTATACCCAGCACTGCACCGTGGTACCCTACTGCCTCCGCAGTATCCTGCTTACCTGCTCCCAGATAGCGTCCTACTAAAGATCCAGTGGCTTGTCCGAAAGCAAAGCCTGGCATGAATGCAAAAGCCGCGATCTGATTCGCAATCTGGCTGGCCGCAAGCTCGACCGTGCCCAGGCGGGAAATAAGCGTGAAAAAGGTGGAGAAGGCGGTAAGTTCTACCGCATCGGTCACTCCCATAGGAAGGCCTACCTTAACCATGGCCACCAGGTCTTGCCATGTAGGCCATGTCCATTCCCCCAAGTGGTAGTCGCGCCAATACCCCCGTACTACTACAAAGATGCCTAAAACTAGCTGAGCAAAGACAGCCACGACCGTACCCCAGGCAGCCCCAGCAACCCCCATGGCTGGTAGGCCAAGCTTGCCGAATATCAAGACGTAGTTTGCAGCGGCGTTTACCGCCACCGAAATCCAGGCCAGCCACATGGGTGCCTTGGCGTTCCCCACCCCGATCAGGAAACTGCCGATAGCACTGTTCAGCAGAGAAAAGGGCAGTTCCAAGAAACGGATATTGATGTACACCGCTGCGAGTACAGCAACTTCTGGATGGGGGCGGAGGATGCGGAAATAGTATTGTACCGCCCCCGGGAACAAAGCCACAAGCGGGCTCACCAAAAGCGAGAGAAGAGCAAAGTGCTTCAGATACTTCCCTGCCTCTCGCGGGCGCTGGCTTCCATACATCCGGGCCACGTAAGGGAGAGTCCCCTGAATCAGCCCTCGAAACAACAGGGCAAAGGCGAGAAACAGGCTGCCGGCAACACCGATTGCGCCCACAGCCGCAGTGCTCACCCGTCCTAAGAACAGCGTATCCAGTACTCCCAGCAAGGTATAGGCTAGGTTAGAAAGCACCATGGGAGCAGCCAGCTTGGCCAGCTGCACTCCCAGGGCGCGGCGGCTTGGTTCCATGCTACCTTCCATCCCTGCACTCCTCTGCAGGCATAGCCGCCACAGCTTTAGCCACTGCTTCCCGCAAGTCAGCCAAGTCCTCATCCGTAATCAGGTGATTGAGCCGCACTTGGACTGCCCGGGCCAGAAGGTCAAGTGTCCTGGGGCACGTCTCCAAGCCATACTCCACACTACCCTGGTAAAACGCTTGATCCCATGGAAAATGGCCTCCCCAAGGGTCTTGCTTGTTCATGAGAAACTCCCAGTTCACATACACGTGCTGGTCTTTACCGGCAGGATCGTAGATACGCTGCGCGGGTATCCCTTCCGCGGTTATGGCCTCTTCCAAGAATTTAGCCTGCTCATGAGCCTCGGTGTAAAACACCAAACTAACTCCTAGATCACGTTCACTGCCAAAGGCCGGAGAAAAATGGATGCCGTCCTGACCCTCGAGGGCTTTCAAGGCTCGCACCTTGACGTCCCGGATCTTCTGGATTAAGGCAGGCATCTTTGCGATTTGGCCCAGGGACAACGCGGCCTGCAGTTCTGTTAAGCGGTAATTCTGGCCCGCGAAGGCCGGCACTTTCCGCTCAGTAAAGCGAAACTGGTACATCGCGCCATCGTGATAGATCACAGCCCGCTGCCAAATCTCCTCCGAATCAGTGACCAGCATGCCCCCTTCACCAGTAGTGATCACCTTAGACTGCTGCAGGCTGAAACAACCCACATCGCCGAAGCTCCCTAAAGGTTTCCCTTTGTAGCTGCCCCCATTGGCTTGAGCAACATCCTCGATCACTTTCAGGTTATGGAGCCTTGCCGCGGCCATGATCCGCTCCATGTCGCAAGACATGCCCCGCATATGTACGGCAATGATTGCCTTCGTTCGGGGAGTTATCTTGGCTGCCATATCTTCTGGATCGAGGGTAAGGGAGTGGTCGATCTCGCACAGTACGGGGACTGCTCCCACCGCGACCACCGCGCAAGCAGTGGTTACCCACGTGTAAGCAGGGATGATAACCTCGTCCCCAGGGCCCACTCCCGCCCCGATCAGAGCGCAAATCAACGCAGATGTACCTGAATTGACCGCCAATGCATATTTTGTGCCCACGAATTGGGCGTATTCCCTTTCCAGTTGGGCCGTCTCAGAATCTTCCAGGCCTTCAGGGAGATAACGGAAAATCCGCTTCTTCTCCAAAACCCGCAGAACCCGCTCCCGCTCCTCCTGCCCCAACTCTTCGCCGCCGATAAACTTCGATACCCACGGACGTGTGCGTACCGGTTCGCCTCCATAGAGAGCAAGTTTCAATTGCAGTCCTCCTTTTACATATCCTTGCGCCAGAAGCCGGGTCGTCGGAGGTAATTCTCCGCAGCCTCTACTACTTCCTGCCATTGGTGCAAACAGCAAGAAACCGGGGGCGGGCCCCGGTTAGATAAAACAGTCCAGATCCTGGACTAGCATGGGGAAACGGGAGATGTTCTTTACCGCTAAGACCACACCCCGGCCAAAACAGAGGCGGTCACTGACCAGGTGTGAAATGGCAATCATCTCTCCCTCTCCCCCAAACCTCACCTCCTGCTGAGGCAGGACCCCATCTAGGCGCACACTGTGGATCGGGATCTCTTTGCCTAGATGCCCGGGGTAACCGTTGAGCATCGCCGCCAGCCGCTGGGAGGTGCCAGACGGTATGTCCAGCTTGGAACGGGGATATGATTCAAGCAATGCCACATCGCCCATGAGCCCTGCCACC
The DNA here is from genome assembly GCA_001028815.1 of Peptococcaceae bacterium 1109. Classification (GTDB taxonomy): domain Bacteria; phylum Bacillota; class Limnochordia; order Darwinibacteriales; family Darwinibacteriaceae; genus 1109. Next base: position 336,172 of record LDJB01000001.1, on the reverse strand, counting down.
ACGTGGACCGCTTTACGCAAGGCCAGGGCACCTATGGAGAAGTTCGGGATCACTGCTCCCCCTAGGCGCGCCCCCAGGCACGCCTCAGCAAACTCAGTTAACTCAACATCACTAAAGCCGGTAGTTCCGATAATCGGATGAATCCGACGTTCCAAGCACATGTAAAAGTGGCGCTTCGCCACCTCAGGGGTGGTGAAGTCCACTAAAATGTGGGGGGGATTAACTGCACAAAGTTCGGCAAAATCGTGGAAAATCGGGATATCGCGCATCAGGTCTGGCAAAACCACTGACATGGACTTACCAGCAAGGGACCGAGCCACTACCCCAACTACAGCAATGCCTTCTTCGGCGTTTAGGTATCGGACAATCTCTCTTCCAGTCCTCCCGGTACCGCCTGCCACCGCGACACGCAATTGTCCCATGGCGACCTATCCCCCCGCACTGTGTTTCAACCTGATTCTATGTGCCCGTGCCCCCTGTTATGCATCTTGGACCATTTTCCCCGCGAGGCGGAGCTGCTTTGCCTTGGCACACGCTTCTTCGGTGATGGGCCTGTCGAAACTCCGCAGGCCAGCAAGTCTAAAGCCATGGGTTTGAGCCAACTCCCGCACATACTGGATGTGCTCCATGTTCAGATCTGCTCCCAGGCTAGCGTTTTCATAACGCTGTTCCAAAGCGAGCATCATGGTCTCTGACATGCACGCATAGGCTTGGCCTTGCTCAAAGCCGAAGTTCCATCCCAGGTCAGGGTGGTTGGGGACTTCCACAACGCCTCCATCAATGACCAGCACATCAGGGCGCTGCTCTTGTACATCGCGGCTTACATTGGCGGGCCGGGACATATCGCACACCACCGCTCCCCACTTGAGCATATTGGGTTGAATCAGTGCTTCGGGGCTGCTGGTGGCAGCTACGATCACATCCGCACTGGGGATGTGCTTCGCCGCATCAGTGGTAAGGACGATGGGGGCCCCCTCGTCTAGGGCTTTTTCCGCGGCAGCCAGCCACTGGCTGAAATCTGCCTCAGGCTCGGGCAGCCATGGCATCGTGGTGACATAGTCGCCAAGAGTGCCAGGAGCAAAGCTATGTCCGTTCGCCGCCATGCTTTGCAGGTGCTGCAAGATCTGCACTACTACCTTCTGCAACCGGAACCTGCTCTTCTCCGGGTTACGAGGGTTGCCGATAAGAATCAGCTTCCGGACGTGTTCAGCTAACAAGGTGGATAAAGCCTTTCCGATAGCCCCTCCTGCCCCTACAACTGCAGCAGTGCTCTGTTCGAGGGGCACTTCTACTTGCCGAGCGGCTGTTGTCACCGCCTCCACGCCTGACACCACTGTATAGCTGTTGCCTGTTGTAAGGGCGACGTCAACATACGGCAGCAGCGAACGCCCACCCATTGTCACAACGGAGGTATAAGCCCCGAGGCCAACCAGCTTAGCCCCGCGCTCAACTGCCAAGTCCACCGCGGCTTTGATCTCAGCAATAGCCTGTGGTTTATCCATGGCCAAAAGTTCCTCTGCGGTGCGGGGCAGGCAGATGAAGTCTCCATACGCTGAGGCGCCGGCCTCGCTCACAATCCGGGCACTCCCTACTACGAAGGGCTCCACCAGATCATTCCAGCGAGAGCTCAAATCCTCCAGCTGGGCCTCGGAGAAGACCGACAAGCTCTCGTCGAAATCACTGTAGTTAGATAGGTCCACCGGATGGACCAGAAAAGCAAAGCGCCCATCCCCAGGCTCAGGGAGTACATCTGGCTTTTCTTTTAGAGCCGGGCCTCCAGTAACATCGACCTCTGTGGGCTGGTAGCCAATTAAGTGGCCTAGGAAGTTGGCGGTGTTCCTCTGAGCTAGCATACTTGCTACCCGTTCCACCGCCTCCCCGATCCGATCGATCTGCTCCTCCGTAATATTGAGGGGTGGTTCGATCCGGATCACGCTGGCGCCGTTGAGGGTCGGGGCTACCCGGACGCGTTCGGTGTTCAGCAGGTACGAAGCAACCAGAGGAGTAAGGAACTCCTGCTCTGCTAATACGCCGAGGAGGCTCTCGGGGTACAGAGATCTATCGTGTCCAAAATCTACCCCCAGCATCAACCCTTGGCCCCGGATCCCTCGGATAACCTGAGGGTAGCGGGCAGCCACATCCAAGAGGATGCCCTTTAACCGCTCACCCTTAGCCTTGACTTCCTTGATCAGGGCTTGGTCGTTTTCTGTAAGGATCTCCATTACCTTGAGCCCCACCCTGCAGGCCAAGGTATTCCCAGCGAAGGTGGAGGAGTGCTTGTGGCCGAACTCCTCGGTGTAAACATCCGCGGTGCAGAGCACGGCGCCAACAGGTACCAAGCCTCCGCCTAGCGCCTTGGCGATGACCAGCACATCGGGGGACACTCCCTCCCGCTCACAGGCAAACAATGTACCTGTGCGGCCTAGGCCCGTCTGGATTTCGTCAAAAATAGTAAGTACACCGTACTCGCTGCAGACTTCCTTAACCTGGCGCAGGTAACCTGGGGGCGGTTCCACAATGCCCCCTTCACCCTGAATGGGCTCTACGATAAGGGCTGCCGTTTCTTCTCCATGCTGCTCGAGGTACTCTCGGAGAGCATCCACATCACCGTAGGGGATGTGGGCAAATCCCGGCAGCGGGGCTCCAAAGGCCCTTTGATACGAAGGGTTACCCGTGGCTGAAAGGGCACCCAGGGTCTTGCCGTGGAAACTGTTCTTCGTGGAAAGGATACCCATGCGGCCCGTCTTGGCCCTACAGAGCTTGAAGGCAGCTTCTACAGCTTCCGCGCCGCTGTTAACAAAGGTAACATAGGCCATGCCCTGGGGAGCAGATTTCACCAGCGCCTCAGCTAGTGCTCCCGCTGCCTCCAGCATGGAAGGCTGGATAAAGCTGGGCTCTAAGTTCCCTTGGACCGCATTCACCGCCTCCCAGATCTGGGGTGGGTTATACCCGAAGGGCAGGGCACCATAGGCGGCAATACAGTCGAGGTACTCTACGCCATTTGCGTCGTACAACAGACTACCACATCCCCGCACAAAGCGTTTGTCAAGCCCGATTTGGACTAAGCGCTGGCCGAGATGCGGGTTAACATACTTAATATACGGATGCATGATTTACCCCCCTGAGGTTCTGTACACAAAACTGTGCACATGTCTTATTATACCAATTTCCCAGGGGAAATACAATCGGGCATTGTGGACATCAGCGGGTAAATAAGCTATGATCGGCTTAGACTAATATATGGGAAACGAGGGAAAACTACCGTGGAGATCATCTGCCGCCCCCTGGCTCAGTCCGAGTTTGAGCTTGCCCTCGCGGTGCGCATGAAAGTTTTCGTGGAGGAGCAGAAGGTACCTGTAGAAGAAGAGCATGACCACCTCGACGCAGAAGCAGTCCACTTTGGGGCGTTCTCCGATGGTGAGATCATTGGCACCGGCCGGATTGTGCCTCGGGGTACCGTTGCGAAGGTTGGCCGGGTGGCCGTCTTGCCCCAGTACCGCGGGATGAGGGTTGGATACCGCCTCATGGAGGCCATGCTGGAATGGGCGGGCAAGCGCGGCTTTACGGAGGCAATCTTGGGAGCACAGCTCCAAGCGATAGGATTCTACGAGCGCCTCGGGTTCGTCCCAGAAGGAGACGTCTTCGACGATGCGGGCATTCCCCATCGTCAGATGCGCCGAGCCTTAACATAAGGGGGAATCGGAATGCGGAGGCCCCGCTTTCTAGCTGGGCTTTTGATTGTTGCAGCACTTTTTTGCGCTGCGGGTCAAGTCCATGCCCAGATCCAAGCATTTCTTCTGCCAGAAAGTAATTTCTTGAGAGTTGAGGGGGAACTGGCCATTGCGCCCACCTCTCCCCGGTTTTCTCTGCGCCTCTTCCCCAATGCCCAGATCACAGCATTGTGGACAGAGGGGATCGCGGATTACACTGTAGACCGGGGCCTACTAGGCACGCTAGTCACGGTACGCCTTAACGATTACGGCAGTGAGAAGATGCTTTACCTGGGCTATGAAGGATTTGTTGACTATGGGGCAGAAGACCCCCTCATCCTCGACAGGGATAGGCTGTGGTTCCCGGAGTTTTCCATACCAACTGCCGAACCGGAACTGGAGTTGATCGTTCCTGAAGGCTGGTACCGCCTAGAGGTATACAACCCAGGATACCCCACGGTCGTTCTAAGCCGCGACTCTGAGATGGAATGGGAGCTTGACCTAGCTCTCCAACCAGTGGAGCCAGAAGTAGAGCATTCCCCCTTGCTCCCATCGGAACCAGAGCCAGAGCTAGAGCTAGAGCCCGAACCTTTACCTTTACCTTCCCCATCTCAGCAGGAGGTAGCTCTTACAGTTATTCCTGATGCCCTCTACGACGAGGTGAGCAACCTGGTCCTACGCTTGGACACGGCCATCTCCCAGAGGGATGAAGCATTGCTTAGGGAGCTTGTGGGGCAGGAGTTGCAAGCCGATGGTTTGGTTGACTACTTCACCGCAGCACCACAGCAAATTCTGCCTGTGGAGAGCCAGATCCGGACACTTGTGGTGGAAGGTGCCGAAGGATATGTGGAAGCGACCATCTTTAGCCGTGGCCAACCTCTGTACGACACAGAGATGCACTGGGCTGGGGATGGCCTGGGCTCATGGGTGCTGACGGAATTCTCAATGCATCCCCACACGCCTTCAGCGCCCCAAGCCCTCCTGGATTCCCTCAGGGGGTTTGCGGACCAACTGCAGAGGGCAGTGGCAACAGGCAGCGCCCCCCACATCGAGGAGCTTGTGGGCATCACCGATCCCCAAGAGCGGGCAGCAGCAGTTAAGCTGCTCATGGATCTCAACACAGCAGAACCTTGGGAGGTATTTGTGGTTGAGCCTCACCAGTTCCGCCTCTTGATCCTAATCAGGCACTCGCCCCGGACCCACGTCGCGGTCAGCCTGAGGCTTATGCCTGATCCCACTGGGTGGAGAATCGCTGCCTTAGAGGCACTACCCGTAAACTAAGAGAGGCTGTTACAGAATGAACGTGGATTGGTTCGTTCTGCAGACAAAAAAGGAGCGCTGCGCGCTCCCTTCTTTTTATGGGTAAATCCCCCGGAGTTTGATGGCTTGTGCCACCCGTTCAATGGCAATAAGGTAAGCCGCTGTACGGAGGTCAACTTCTTCCCGCTCGGCCCGATCGTATACTTGGTTAAAGCTGGTTGCCATGCGCCGCTCCAGCTCCGCCGCGACCTGTTTCGCGGTCCAGCTCAGGCTTTGCAGGCCTTGCACCCACTCGAAGTATGACACGGTTACTCCGCCTGCATTGGCCAAAATGTCTGGGATAATGATAGTCCCCTGATTGCGGAGTATCTCATCAGCTTCATTGGTAGTCGGGCCGTTTGCCCCTTCCGCGACGATCTTAGCTCGAATCCGGCGGGCATTGCCAGCATGGATTTGGTTTTCTAAAGCAGCAGGGACCAAGATGTCCACCGGTACTTCTAAAGCCTGCTCTCTGGGGATTTGCTCTGCCTCACCTTGATAATCCAGGATGCTGCCGGTCCTAGCCGCTACTTCCTTAATCGCCCGGCAGTCCAGTCCCTTTTCGTTATACAAAGCCCCGTGCACATCGCTTACTGCAATCACTCTACAGCCCATCTCCTGGAGAATCAGGGCCGCATGGGAACCGACGTTGCCGAACCCTTGCACAGCCGCGGTAGCCCCTTCCAGTTTGAGGCCGATCCGTTTCGCAAGCTCCACGATGGTGTAAACGCAGCCCCGCCCCGTAGCATCCACCCTACCCAAGGAGCCACCGATCTCAATGGGTTTGCCGGTGACCACAGAAGGGACGGAGTAACCCATGTGCATGCTGTAGGTGTCCATGACCCAGGCCATTATCTGGGGGTTCGTGTTCACATCGGGAGCAGGAATATCTTTCTCCGGCCCGATGATAATACTGATCTCGCTGGTAAAGCGCCGGGTAAGCCTCTCCAGTTCTCCTACAGAGAGCTGCCTGGGGTCTACCACCACGCCGCCCTTAGCGCCGCCGTAGGGGATGTCCACCACTGCGCACTTCCAGGTCATGTTCATAGCCAGCGCCACAACTTCATCCATCGTCACTTCCGGATGGAAACGAATCCCGCCCTTGGCAGGCCCTCGGGCCAGGCTGTGCTGCACCCGGTAGCCGTCAAACACTTTCACACTGCCATCATCCATCCTCACAGGCACCGCCACGCTCAGGATGCGTTGTGGCTTGCTGATCACGTTCCGGATGGATTGGTCTAACCCGAGCCGATCAGCTGCCCGGTGCATAACCTCTAGGGTCACCTTTAGCATACTTGTGCCGCCTTGCTCGCTGCTGTTCATATGAAGCATGGATTCAACCTCCTCGCGCTTTGCCTTAGAATCCAACGCCGCCGCTAAGAAACACACCGGCAAACCTATGACTGTCGTGGGACTCCCGCAAGTAGTTCACCCGCATCCCGCCTCGCAAGGTTCCCAGGAGAATGTTCGCCTGAACGCCCAGTTCCACCCCCCGCCAGTTTGCTGAAGACTGATCATGCGTACCGTAGGCATTGGCTAAGTGGGGGCCGTATTCTACATTGGCAAAAAGCTCAGCGCTGGGCATGATCCCCTTGCGCAGTTCCCCCTTTACCCGCAGGCCCCGATAGATGTTATAGGAAAGGGCTTCGCCTGGTTTAGCTCCTATATAAGCCACATCACCTACCCCAGCTCGAATAGCTAAGCGCATATCGTCAGACAGGGGCCAGGCCGCGCTGACCGCGACCAAGGCATCACTCAACAAGAACACAGCCTCACTTACAGGTTGAGCAGGGATGCGCCTTAGGTAGAGCCTAGGCAGGTAATCCAAGCCGGCGCTTCCTAGAACCCGGAGTTCCACGCTCACCTGGGCAATACCTAGATCCAGCAAAGTAAGGCTACCCCCTGCTCCCCCCAGCTCCCCCACATGGTACTGTGACTCTATCGAGCCTAGGTACACCAGTTCCCCTGCAAGGTGCAAGGCACTGGCCTCAACAGATGCCAATAACAGCAATATAACAGCAATAACCACAGATTTCCGCACAAGCAGCCTCCTCAGCCATTTACGGCCTTTCCTTGGAACTCACGCCTCTCTCGCCAAACCATAAAGCGGTGCAAACCCCAACAGCACAAGTACGCAGCTGCCAAGCGAGGTACTAGCAGGAAGAACAGCGGTACGCCCACAGCCAGGAAAATGGCTGTATCCTCCACCAAAGCATGGCACAGCGCCATGAACACCCCGATAATCCTCACTTCCCGTGGGCTGACCTTCCCCTCATCCAGGTGAGAGATAATCACCCCGGAGCCGAAACTCAAGCCAAAAAAAACGGCCACAACAACGGGAAAGGCACCCTCTTCAGTCAAACCGATCCACCGGAACATTCTTGCCATGATCCCATTGAGCCGTTCCAAGATGCGGTTGGCACCGGCAATTTCCAGCAAAATCATCAAGGGAATCACTATCCGGGCAATGACCCACACTCCTGAAAGCCCCTGGACCAACCCTTCCCACATAATTCCCATTAGAGCATCCTCCCAAAGATCAGCCCCGCGCACAGTGAAGCACCCAGCCTAAGAGAAAGAATGGCCGGAATGGGGCTTCCAGCCCTGCGGCTCACGGCGATCTCTACCAACAGGGAGTGGGCAAATCCCAGCATGATTGCGAGGATTGTGATTTCTCGGGGTGCGAGCCCTAGAGCAAGAATACTTCCAGTAGCTGCGTATAGATTGACGAAATAGCCGCTGATCAGAACCAATGCCGCATCACCAGATAAACCGAACAGGCCCATCAGGGGAGCGCAAGTTGCGGCCACGGCATCCAGCACGCCGCTAGCCCGCAGCACGGTCACAACAATGGTTGTGGGGACCACAATCTTCCCCAACTCCAGAGTGACCTTGATGCCCTTTAGAGCGCCGTTTCTTACCATTGCTGAGTTAACTTGCAGCGCCACTTGTTTCATCTCCTGCCCCTTATATTTTACATTAACATCAAATTTTCCTGCTTTAAGAGTTGGAGCATATCGTCGGGGAGAGGAACCCTAAGGCGTACCCCTTTCCCGGTGCGGGGGTGCGTAAACTCAAGGCGCCAAGCATGGAGAGCTTGGCGGGAGAACCCCTCGGCCTCCCTGCCATACATGGGGTCACCTACGAGGGGATGGCCGATCGCCTCCATGTGCACCCGAATTTGATGGGTCCGGCCTGTTCCCAAGGTCACTCGCACCAAGGACCAATCCTTTCCCTGGCGCACCACCCTGTATTCTGTGTGGGCTGCTTTACCCTGGGGATCGTGCCCCCGGCGGACTCCCCATCCCTCAATTAGGCCGATGGGATAGGTAATTGTACCTGCTGGTTGCGGCAGCCGCCCAACCACAATGGCCAAGTACTCCCTTCTCAGGCGGCCTTCCGCCCGCTGCCTAATCAAGCGCTCTAGAGTATACGGTTCCTTGGCCACCAACACCAAACCGGAAGTGTCTTTATCCAAACGGTGCACCAACCGTACCTTAGTCGACAAGCCCTGCTGGGCATAGTGATATGCCACCCCGTTCGCCAGCGTACCGCTGGTATAAGCCCCTGTAGGATGGACCGGCATCCCTGGGGGTTTGTTGACGGCCATAAGGAAATCATCTTCATAGACAACCTGTAGGGGAATTCTCTCACCTACCAGGTTAGTCTGCTCGTCAAAGAACACTACCTCGATTTCGTCACCGGCCTTGACCCGGCGAGTTATGAAATCCCGCTTGCCGTTGAGGAACACTCCTCCCCCTTGCTTCATGCGACGCAGCATTCCCCGACTGAGGCTCAACCGGCCGTAGATGATATCCTTTACCATCATCCCCTCTTCATGAGGTTGGACTACTGTTACTAAGCGGTTCCTTACGCTCTTAGACATAGATCATCTTCACCGTCATGCCCCCATCGATGGTTAAGTTAGTGCCCGTAATAAACCCAGCCTCTGGAGAAGCTAGGTACACGCAAGCTTGGGCAATATCCCCCGGGACACCAACGCGCCCCACCAAGTGCTGGCTGTGATCTTCAAGAGTAAGCACCGCCTCGGGGTTTGTTTCGATCCACCCTGGGCTGATGCAGTTCACCCGGATGCCAAACTGCCCTAAGGATGCGGCTAAGGCATGGGTTAAGGCTACAATGCCCCCTTTTGAGGCAGAATAGGCTTCTGTATTAGGCTCAGACATGAAAGCACGGGTAGAGGCGATGTTGATAACACTCCCTTTCCCCTGCTTTAAGAGGGGCAAGGTGTACTTGACCATTAAGAAGGCACCCCTGAGGTTGGTGTTGAGCACTGCATCCCACTCATCTACCGTAAGCTCCTCAAGGGGTTTGGTAATCCCATAGCCTGCGTTGTTCACCAGGACGTGGATGGGGCCCAGCTCCTCCATGGTCTGGGCAAAGGAAGCTACCTCTAGCGGCTGTGAAATGTCCGCCTGATATGTATACAGCCCCTCACGCTCACCATCCCGAGCTAGGCCTCCGGCGAAGTTCTTGTCCACCGCAACCACTTGGCAGCCCCTTTCCAGAAAGGCCGCGCAAATCGCGGCACCAATCCCCCGCTTGCCTCCGGTTACTACAACGGTACGTTTATCCACTGCTTGTCCTCCTTTTCCCCAACCAATGATTGAGCTTGGTTCCGAGCAAGATCACAGCAAAGATGCTAGTTGCAACTACCACCACAGTAGCCCCTGGCGGAGCTGCCAGGTAATAGGATATGTAAAGGCCTGTAACGGCAGAAAACAGCCCAATGGCTGCAGCCGTAAGCATCAAGGGGATGATGCGCTTCGTAATCAAGGACCCCGCGGCAGCTGGAGTAATGAGGAGCGCAACTACCAGCACAACCCCGACGGCTTGGATGGAGATGACAATCGCTGCGGCAACGCTGATCAAGAGTACGCTTTGTACAAAGGCCACTGGGAAGCCTGCGGCCTCTGCGCCCACTGGATCAAAAGATACCATGACAAACCGGGGAAAGAAGGCAAGCATCAGCAGGATGATGGCCAAGGCAGTAACTGCGATGATGTAGATCTCATTCACCTGTATGGCCATGACTGAACCTAAGAGCAGGCTGCTAAGGTCCCCAGCAAAGCCTGGCATGACGGACAAGACTATCACGCCCACAGCAAAGAAGCCCGTAAAGAGTATGGCCAAAGCCGTATCGTTCTTTACTCGGCTTACCCTTGTGAGAGTCACAACCCCCAATGCGGTCATGAGGGCAAAGGCCATGGCGCCTGCGTACAGGTTAACGCCTAAAAGCAGCGCCACTGCACTGCCTGTAAATGCGGTATGGGCGATGGCATCACCCATGAAAGCCAAACCCTTGAGTACCACAAACGTTCCCACGATGGCGGCGATTACAGCGATGATCCCTGTACCAAGGAAAGCTCTGATCATGAACGAAAACCGAAACGGCTCTAGTAATGTCTCAAGGCTCATGGATAACCACCTCGCCAGTATCCCGTATGGAGGGAAAATGCCTGGAAAAAAGCGCTGTGAGCATGTCACCGGTGAGTACATCCCGGGGGCTTCCCACAGCCACTACCTGATTCTTCAGTGCGAGAACCTGGTCGAAGCACTCTGTCAAGCAGTCCATATCATGGGTGGCCACCACTATGGTGCGCCCTTCCTTTCTCAGGCTGGTAAACGTCTCCGCGAGCTCGTGCTGTGCCCGGGCATCTAGCCCTGTATTAGGCTCATCCAAAAGGATAATATCTGCTTCCTGCGCTACAGCGCGGGCCAAGAACACCCTTTGGCGCTGGCCGCCGCTCAAGGATCCGATCTGCTCCCGGGCCAGGCTTTCCACATGGAACTGAGCTAAGGCTGCGTGTACCCTCTCTCGGTCATCTGCGGTGAGCCTTCCCCATAGGCCCCGTCTAAGCCAGCGCCCCTGCAGCACAACATCCCAGACACTGATGGGAAAATCCCAATCTACCTCTTCCGCCTGGGCAAGATATGCGATGCGTCGCCGGGCGGTCTTGGGAGCCTCCCCAAAGATGCGCACACTACCGGAAAACGGCCTCACCAAACCTACCAATGCCTTGAGCAAGGTAGACTTACCGCCGCCGTTCGGCCCGATCACTGCTGCAAGGGATCCGGGGGCAAGGCGCCAATCAACATTCTCGATCACTGGTACTTGGCTGTATCCTGCGGTCAGGTTCTTAATCTCAATTGCGCCGGAAATCTGTTTGCTTGTCATCGCAGGGCCTCCAGCAGGACCTGGCCGTTGTAACGCATCAGGTCTATATATGAGGGGATTTCAGAAGTCAATGTAGCACTGTAAAGCACGTGCACTTCGCCGCCGATCTCCCCGGCGATACTCTTGACGTAGCGCTGGCCTACACCGAACTGGGGTTCAGCAAAAACCACAGGCCGGGAAACGCCTCTCAAGAGCCTGATTAGGTTCACCATGTCCTGCGCTGTTGGTTCCCGATCGGGGTGATTCACCAAGAACTCTGCGGTTGTAAAGCCGTAGCGCTCTGCGAAATAGGCGAAAGCGTTGTGATAAGTAACCAACATGCGGTTTTCTTCAGGGATCAGAGCCAGCTCATCCAGGAGCCAGCGGTCCAGTTCCCACAACTGCTCTTGGTAAGCATTGGCCCTTTCCCGGTAAGCCTGGGCATGTGCAGGATCAAGTTCCATCAAAGCCAGAGTGATGCGTTCCACATAGTGCACCGCGTTGGGCACACTTAACCAAAAGTGGGGATCGTGTGCATGGTGGTGAACACTGTGGCTTGGCCCAGGCAGCGGCTCCAAGCCAACAGAAAGCTCCACAATGGGAAGCCCGGGGCTGGAAGCACTAGAGACCAAATCCCACAGCCACTCTTCATAGCCTTCGCCGTTTACAAACAGGATATCAAAAGCCGCGACGGCCCGGGCATCCTGCGGGGTGGGCTCCCAGGAATGGGGATCTGCCAAGGCAGGTACTAGGGATACGACCTCAACCTGATCCCCTCCAACCTGCTGGGCAAAATCCGCGATAATGGCAAAGGAAGCGCCTACCTTGAGCGTTTCCCCTGCGGCTGCCCCTGGGATTGCTCCCACAAGGCAAAGGATGACGATCAAAACTGCTGTTCTCCGAATCACTGACACCCCCTTGCAATACTACTATATCACTGCGGATTTCTTCCGTAAACAGCAAAGGCCGCTGCGCAACTGGCAGCGGTTCCTTACGGGGCCTGAGAACAGGATTATTTCGCTGAGTGTTCCGGCCGCAGGCTTCCCCAGCGTGACTGGAATACCCGGACGGCAAACTGCCATCCTGCAAAGGCCAGAACTGCTAAAGCGGCACAGCTTCCTAGTCGGCCCCCTACCCCCACTAAGCAGTTCTGAGCAATATACATGATCAACCCTGAAAGGCCGCTCACTATCGCCATCTGGGAGGGCCTACCGATGGTCTCTTCCGAACTCATTGCGGCGTAAGATGCACAGGTGCATACAGCTGCCAAGTACGTCCCTTCCCCGTGCACATAGGGTAAGCTCAGTCCAGCCACAAGGGCAACAATGGCAGAAGCCTGTACGCTGGACAGGCGCCAGTGTTTGCGGAGGGCAAATCCACCCAAACCAGCAGATACCCCACTGACCACGCTTGGGATCAGCATTACAAACACCCCCCGCCAAAGAGAAGCACCGTAAGGAGCACCGCTGCCGCGGCCATGGTGCCTAGGCGCCCGCCTACCCCATCAAAGACGCCATGGACTGCCTCGTAGATAATACCTGTAAGCAAGCCAGCAAGGGCCACCTCCGGCAGACTGGCAAGCACTAAAGGTGAACTCATCCCCACGAAGGCGCCAGCATAGGCAGGGAAATCGAGTTTGCCTTTAGCGAGGAACTGCCCCGCACAAATACCCACCACTCCTGAAGCAGCCACAGAACCTAAGGGTGTATACTGGGCCAAAGCATATGTAGCCAAGGCACCTCCTGCCGCAGATAAGCTCGACCAGAGGAAGTCTGCGGAAGAACCTAGGCAGCGCTCCCGGACATAGGAACTCTTGATTCCCAACACAATTAAAGCGCAGAAGGCCATAAGGACTGCGCCCCACTTCCAACTGAGGGGCTGTTGCACCAATTGCCACAGCCCCACCGATGCTGGAACTAACATGATCAATCCCCATAGAATTCGCACTTCCGTCCACCCTTTACGGAAGATGACTCAGCAAACACACTCCTGCGCTGGATACCTCATAGCTGCTGAGACATGCAGGGATAAGGCAACTCTGGCCAGGAGCCAGATCCAGGTTCCCGCCAGCCCATGCTAAAGCTACTGGCTCTGTGATTGCCGTGAGAAGGTGGAAGCTGCCTTCCAGGTCAACTGCCTGGGCCTTGGGCGCAGTAACCACATGGAGCTCGAAATACTTTGCGCACCGGGCATATTGATAGTTAAAAGACCGGGACTCAGGGGAAAAGTCAATGACGTCTAGAGCCTTTTCAATGTGCAGCTCCCTGCCTCGATCCCAGTCGTAGACCCGGTAGGTGGTATCAGAGTTTTGCTGGATCTCTGCCACCACCACGCCCTTAAGGAGGGCATGCACCATCCCAGCAGACATGGGAAAGATGTCTCCCGCTTTCACCTCAACGCGGTTTAAGCAATCTAAGACTGCTTCCCCCCCAGCCTCCAGCGCTCTGGCGAAATCAGCCTTGGTGACGCCAGGCTTTGTGCCCCAGATGATAGCGCCGCCTGGTTCGCTGTGAACCACATACCACAGCTCGGTCTTGCCCAACTCATCACCTTCGTGAGCCGCAGCATAGGCATCATCGGGGTGGACCTGCACAGAAAGGTCGTCCGCGGCATCAATAAACTTAAACAACAGGGGGAACTTCTCTAAGTGCTCCTCCCCTCCGACCAAATCAGTCCCGTAAGCCTGCAACACTTCCCCAAGGGTCATCCCCTGAAGCTCACCCCGGTCCACCACACTCATCCCGTTGGGATGGGCAGCCACATCCCAACTCTCCCCAATGGGCTCCGGAGGGAGCTCACGGCCAAAGAGCTGTGCAAATTTACGTCCTCCCCAGATCTTTTCCTTGTACACAGGGTGAAACGTCAAGGGATAAAGGGCAGGTTTACTTGCCACCAAGATCACCACCTAGTCTCTTGAGCAGGGCAAGGCGCTGCTCCTCAAATCCCGCTTTCCCCAACAGAGCAAACATGTTGCGCTTGTAAGCCTCCACCCCAGGCTGATCAAAGGGGTTTACTCCAAGAAGGTAGCCGCTGATCCCGCAGGCCTTCTCAAAGAAGTAAATCAAGGCCCCTACGTAGAAGGGCGTCAGCTCAGGCACTCTCACCACTAGGTTGGGTACCCCCCCATCCGCATGGGCAAGGAGGGTCCCTTGAAACGCTTGGTAATTCACATGGGAGAGGCCCGCTCCTGCCAGGTAATTGAGGCCGTCCAGGTTTTCTGCATCACTGGGGACCTCCAGATCACAGCGGGGTTTGTCGACCCACACCACCGTCTCAAAGAGGTTCCGCATTCCATCTTGGATGAACTGGCCAAGGGAATGAAGATCTGTAGAGAAGATGACGCTAGCAGGGTAGAGGCCCCGTTGGTCTTTTCCTTCGCTCTCCCCAAAGAGCTGTTTCCACCACTCAGCAAAGTACTGTAAGGCTGGCTCGTAGCTCACCAGGATCTCAATAAGCTTGCCCTTGCGGTACAAGATGTTCCGAAGCGCCGCGTAGCGGTAGGCTGCGTTCTTGTCCAGATCTGCTTCCCCGTACCAACGACGCGCGGCGGCCGCCCCAGCCATGAGCTCATCAATGTCAATACCGGCCACTGCAATGGGCAAGAGTCCCACTGCGGTCAAAACAGAGTAGCGTCCACCTACGTCATCAGGGATTACGAAGCGCTCATAACCTTCCGCTTCCGCAAGGCTTAGAAGAGCCCCTTTGGCCTTGTCAGTGGTAGCATAGATCCGTTTGCGCGCTCCTTCTTTCCCGTAGCGCTTTTCTAACAGGTCCCGGAAGATCCTAAAAGCGATGGCAGGCTCGGTGGTGGTACCAGATTTGGAGATCACGTTGACGGAAAAGTCTCTGTCCCCGATAACCTCTAAAAGATCGTGGAGGTAGGTTCCACTGATGGCATTGCCCGCAAAGAGAACCTGAGGAGCGCTCCGCTGTGTGTTGGGGAGCATATTGTAAAAGGAGTGGGATAAGGCGTCGATTACCGCCCGGGCTCCCAGGTATGAGCCGCCAATCCCGATCACCACCAAAACCTCGGAGTCCTCCCGGATACGGGCCGCGGCTTGCTTAATGCGGCTGAATTCGTCTCTATCATAGTTTTCAGGAAGGTCCACCCAGCCTAAGAAATCACTGCCCGCCCCTGTGCCTTGATGCAGCCGAGCGTGGGCAAGGCCAACTTCGGGCTCTAAACGGCTGATCTCGTGCTCCTTCACGAACTGCCGGGCATGTGTATAGTCGAAAAGTAGTTGCTTCAATACTGAGACTCCTTTCTGTTCAACAAGATTCAGAATAGGTTACCCCATAAATTACGACAGGGTAACGGGAATCACCTTCCCCCTCGGGCAGCCAATCGGTTATAATATAGGCAGTCGAGGTGATGGTATGCAGTATACAGCGGTAATCGGAGCAATGGATGTGGAAGTCGCTGGACTTCGGGAAAGGCTGCAGGATGTTGAGGAAGTCCCCACAAAAGGGATGGACTTCCCGCTGTACACAGGGATGTTTGGGGAGGTTCCCGTGCTCCTTGCCCGTTGCGGCATTGGCAAAGTCAATGCGGCATTGTGTACCCAGTACCTCATTGACCACTTTCCCATCGCCGCGGTAATCAACAGCGGCGTTGCGGGAGCTCTCCAACCCGGAGTCAAGATCGGAGATTTAGTGGTGTCTAATGCAGCAATGTACCACGATTTTGATGTGATTTTTTTCGGTTACCCTAAGGGAGTAATCCCAGGCCTCTCCACGAGCACCTTTGCTGCTGATGAGAGACTTGTCCACCTTGCCCTTCAGCACGGCACAAACGTACTGGGTGAGAGCCGGGTTCACACGGGTTTGATCGTTTCTGGAGACCAGTTTGTAGCTGGCAGTGAGCAAAAGCAATCCATCCTCCGCCATTTCCCCGAGGCGCTCTGTGTGGAAATGGAAGGTAGTGCCATTGCCCATACGGCTTATCAGAATCAAGTCCCCTTTGTCATCCTTCGGGCCATGTCAGACCAAGCAGATGATACTGCGCCCGCAGATTTCGATGCTTATCTGGCGGAGGTTATCCGTGCCCTAAATCAAGTAGTGATGGGTATGGTCGCGCAGCTTTAGGCTTCGCTTTGCTCCCCTTCCCACCAGGTAAGGAACTTGAGAATAGCCCGGCTGAGGGCTTGCGCCACGTTTTCTCGAAAGCGTTCATCCAAGAGTTTTTGCAGGTCTTCTTCGTTAGTAATAAAGCCAATCTCCACCAGGAGGACGGGAGGCTTCGCCTTCAGGAGCAAGAGAGTGTCTCTGGGGATAATCCGATCGTGGTTCATCTCCTGCACCCTCTCCAGCTCATCAAAGGTTAGATGGGCGTAAATCTGGTCAATGTATGAGCCTTTCATATAAAACACGATGGCTCCCCGCTCCGTGCTAGAACGAGCCGCATTGGTGTGGATGCTCATGCCAACCCGGGCCTGGTTCATGAGCTTGAACCGGCCGAGAAGGTCTCGCCGGTGCCGCGTCCCGTCTTTGACCAAGTGACTGACATCCCGATCGCTGTCCCGGGTTAGGCCTACTTTTAGGCCGGCATTTTCCAGAATACTCTGCATGCGCAGGGAAATATCGAGGGTAAAGTGCTTCTCGTAAATCTCGTCCCTTCCGATCCCCCCAGGATCGATGCCTCCGTGGCCCGGGTCAAGCATCACGTCGTAGAGGATCTCACTCGGCAGGGCATTCAACGTAAACACTGCCAAAGGAAAGGACCCGTAGATGGCAAGGACAACGAGGCCTGCCAAAAAGACAACACCAGCCCAGATCCAGCGGCGCGTTAAGACCAAAAAGAAAGGACGCGGCATAAACGCTCCCCCTTGTACGAAACATATTCCATATATATTCTGCTTTGGGAGTGACTAGAATTTCAGGAGGGATTTACATGAAAATCGTTGGGCTCATCCTCGCGGTAGTCCTCGCCTTTTCCCACAGTGCCGAGGCGAAGTCACCCGATTCGCTCATCAGTGATGCTACCATGGTGCTGCGAGAGATAGCGGCACAGCCGGACAATGCCCCTCTGAAGTATCTGTTGAACAATGCCTACGGCGTAGCCATCTTTCCTGATGTGATCCGGGTTGGCCTGGGGCTGGGGGGAAGGTACGGAGAAGGGCTGCTCTTGCGGCGGGATCCGGACACAAACCTGTGGTACGGCCCGTACTTCCTTGACATAAAAGGGCTGTCCTACGGCATTCAGGTGGGGATTCAATCAACAAGCTTAGTGCTGGTGATCACTAACGAACGGGGCATCAACAACCTGCGGGACGGCACCGTAACCTTAGGCGGCAGCCTCTCAGTGGCTGCGGGCCCGGTGGGCCGCTCTGCGGAGGCGGGCACAGACATCGAGTTGGCCGCTTCCATCTACAGCTATTCCATGAGCAGGGGCATCTTCGCCGGCATGTCCCTCGAAGGGGCAGTGATCAGTAACAACGCCGGTTCCAACCGCCTCTACTGGCAGGCAGAACTCACCCCTGAGGAGATCCTGAGCAAACAAGCAGATACCCCTGAAGCCGTTGCCTTGATAGAAGAAATTCTGGACATCATCATGTAGCAAAAAACTGGGAGCCTCGCTCCCAGTTTTTTGTTGGTTGGAATTAGCTTTTCTGTACCTTCGCCCATGTATCCCGCAGGGGGACTGTGCGATTGAACACGAGGCGGTCTTCGGTGGTATCAGGATCCACACAGAAATAACCTAGCCGCTCAAATTGGAACCGATCAAAAGGCTTGGCAGACCGCATGCGTGGTTCCACCCTGGCGTCAGTGATAATCTCTAAGGAATTGGGGTTGATGTTTTCAAGGAGTTCCCCTTCATTGGGGTCTTCTGTAGTAAAGAGGTGGTCATACACCCGTACTTCTGCTGGGAGCGAATGCTCCGCAGATACCCAGTGAATGGTACCCTTCACCTTCCGCCCATCCGGAGCCGAACCGCCCTTGGTTTCTGGGTCATAGGTGCAGTGCACTTCTATGATGTTGCCCATCTCATCCTTGATAACATCAGTGCACTTGATGAAGTAGGCGAATCTGAGGCGCACTTCCCGCCCTGGGGCCAAGCGGAAGAACTTCTTCGGCGGATCTTCCTCAAAGTCTTCCCGCTCAATATAGATCTCCCTGGTAAAGGGGATCTGCCTCGTGCCCGCTGCAGGATCTTGCGGATTGTTCACTCCTTCGAGATACTCCACCTGGCCTTCTGGGTAGTTGGTGATAACGACCTTCAAGGGCCGCAGGACTGCCATCGTGCGCTCTGCCCGTTCGTTGAGGTCGTCCCTGAGGCAGTGCTCCAATAGGGCATAGTCAACCACGCTGTTGGCTTTGGCCACGCCAATACGTTCAGCAAAGTCTCGGATGGCCTCAGGGGTATAGCCCCGCCGCCGCAAACCTGAGATAGTCGGCAGGCGCGGGTCATCCCACCCGTTAACGACCCCTGATTCCACCAGGCGCAGCAGTTTGCGCTTGCTCATAACCGTGTAGTTCAGATTGAGGCGAGCGAACTCGATTTGCTGAGGATGGGGCTCAGGGAATACCTGCTCCAAGATCCACTCATACAAAGGCCGGTTGTTCTCAAACTCAAGGGTGCAAATGGAATGAGTAATTCCTTCGAGAGCATCAGACAAGCAATGAGTGAAGTCGTACATGGGATAGATGCACCATTTATCCCCTGTCCGAGGATGGCTCACATGGCGGATGCGGTACAAAATTGGATCCCGCATCACCACATTAGGGGACGCCATATCGATCTTCGCCCGGAGCACGTGCTCTCCATCGGCAAACTCACCCTTGCGCATCCGTTCAAAAAGATCAAGATTCTCTTCTACTGAGCGATTGCGATACGGACTTTCTCGCCCCGGCTCTGTAAGGGTGCCACGGTACTCCCGGATCTCATCTTGGGTCAGGCTGCACACATAGGCCTTGCCCTGCTTGATCAGCTCAATGGCGAACTCATAGAGCTGATCAAAGTAGTCCGAGGCGTAATACAGGTGCTCGCCCCAGTCAAAGCCGAGCCAGCGCACATCCTCCTTGATGCTCTCCATGTAATCTTCATAATCCCGGGTGGGGTTGGTGTCATCAAAACGCAAGTGGCACCGGCCGCCGTAATCCCGAGCCAAGCCAAAGTTTAAGCAAATGGACTTAGCATGCCCGATATGCAGGTAGCCGTTGGGCTCAGGCGGGAAGCGCGTCACGATGGTTTTGTGCTTGCCTGACTCTAAGTCCCCATCGATAATAGTGCGGATGAAATTAGAAGGACTAGGGCTAAGTGGTTTGTTCATGGCTGGATCAACTCCTCAAACTTATCACTTCTCTATTCTCATAAAAGCAGATAATCCCTGCCGTTCTCGACTACACCGGCACACTTTCCACTTCTTCCTCCAAAGCTTGCCAGTTGGTGTGGAATGTCCCTGGCTTGTCAGTGCGCTGGTAAGTGTGGGCGCCGAAATAGTCCCGCTGTGCCTGGACAAGATTAGTCCACAGCTGGCCTGTGCGGAGGGCGTCAAAGTAGGCTAAGGCGGAGGAAAAGGCAGGCACTGGGAGGCCCAGCTCCACGGCGGTGCTGACTACTTTCCGCCACTTCTCCTCAGCCCCAGCCACCGCTTGGGCGAAATACGGTGCAAACAGCAGGTTCACAAGCTTTGGATCTTCATCGTAAACGTCTTTGATACGGTGTAAGAACTGGGCTCTGATAATGCATCCACCGCGCCAGATCATGGCCAAGACTCCTGGCTGGAGATTCCAGCCGTACTCATTTGAAGCTTGCTGCAGAATATCAAACCCTTGAGCATAGGCGCAGATCTTAGAAGCAAACAGCGCAGAACGGATGGCTTCAATGAACTCTTCCCGCTCCAACCTGGCTGTTCTTGATGGCGCCGGGAACACTGTTTGGGCCTGGGCCCGCTGCCCCCGTGCACCAGAAATAATCCTGGCCATTACCGCTTCCACGATGGTGGGCGCAGAGACTCCCAGGTCCAAGGCCACCTGGCTGGTCCATTTTCCCGTACCCTTTTGCCCTGCGGCGTCGCAGATGAGCTCCACCAAGGGCGTGCCCGTATCTGCATCCACCTTGCCCATTATACTTGCGGTGATCTCAATCAGGTAGCTCTCCAGCTCGCCCCTGTTCCACTCCTGGAAAACAGCCTGCATCTCCTTGGGAGCAAGGCCCAGGGCATGCTTCATCAGGAAGTAAGCTTCCCCAATCAACTGCATATCAGCATACTCGATGCCATTGTGAACCATCTTCACAAAATGGCCCGCTCCCTCAGGGCCGATCCACTCACAGCAGGGGTCCCCCTCAACCTGAGCGGCGATGGCCTGCAACACGGGCTTGACCTCATCCCAAGCCTCCCGGGCTCCGCCTGGCATAATACTTGGCCCGTGAAGAGCACCTTCCTCTCCGCCTGATACTCCCGCACCAACAAAATGAATCCCGCGCTGCTTAATCTCTTGAACCCGGCGGGATGTATCTGTATACAAGGAGTTGCCGCCGTCAATTATGATATCTCCTGGCTCGAGGAACTCCACTAAGTCCTGCAGGATATTGTCCACCGGTTGGCCCGCCTTCACCATGAGCATGATCTTTCTGGGTCTTTTCAGGGCTTGGGCCAACTCCTGCAGGGAGTATGTACCCACAATGGGCAGGCCCTTAGCTCTGCCCTGCAAGAAGGCATCTACCTTCGCAGTGGTGCGGTTAAAGACTGCGGTTGTAAAACCCTTACTCGCCATGTTCAGCACCAGGTTTTCCCCCATGACAGCCAGTCCAATAAGTCCAATATCCGCTTTAGTCATCCAACCCACGCTCCCTGTCTCTGATAACCCTATCAATCAGTGATTCTAAGGCGCTCTGCCGGTCATAGAGCCATGTCAATACGGCGATATTCTCCGACGCCTGGTCATCGAGGCCTAAGTCAAAGTAATAGGCGGCAAACAACACTTGGATCAGGTAGGCCATATACACAAAGGCGTATCCTTCTGACCTGTCCAAGGGCTGGATTTCCACATAGCTGCGAAGCAGCTCTTGCACAAAGAGATCCCAGCTCTCCCTGATGGGCCCCTTGGGGAAGCAGTTAGATAAGACTGCGGTAGCGCAGTAACACACGTCGAAAATCCGTGCTTCAGTCCTGACCATGGTAAAATCCAGCATGCCCACAACGTCATCGCCCTCAAAGACAACGTTGCCAGGGTGGGCATCCCTGTGGATGAGCTGCCGCGGCAAGCCTTCATAGAGGTTGGAAAACTGCGCGATACTCTCCCCGATATCCTCCAAGCGGCCGCGGAGATGGCCGCTAAGGCACTTGCGTGCGGTGGGCCAAGCCCAGGAGATTACTTCTCCATACAGGTTTTGCCTAGGGAACTCATCGGCCTTGGGATACTCGGCCATAGCTCCGTGAAGCCTGGCTAGGAATGCACCTAAGCTCCTCGCCTTTCCCAGATCTGTGGGGCAGACCCCTTCGCCAGGCGAACCCTGGACATACGGATAGAGGACATAGATCTCCCCCCCATGGTGAACCCAAGGCACCTTGTCCACACTGAGCATAGGCGGCAGTACGGGCAGCCCGCGGCTTTTCAGCCATGCGAGAAGGTTGTACTCCGACCACACTGTGGCATGATCAGCTCGGCGTTTGAGTGTGTAAGCTTCACTACCCGCTTCCACCCGCCAGACTTTAGCGGTTACCTGATGCAGTACTGCTTCCTCAAACTGTTTACCCCATTTTCCAAGGACAGCACGCATTCCAATCCCCCTAATCCCCAAGGTGGCGAGGCGGTCGCCCAAGCTTCGTCTGCAGCGCCTCTTCTCTTCTCTTCACTATCTTACTGGCAATGTCCTCTACCGCGTGCATAATCCACATATAAGTCAGAGTGCTCGGCTCGTAGTTGGCCTCACCAAAAGCGTGTACTCTACCCTGCCGCTGAAGCTCCACGGCCTGGGCAAACCCTTGCTGGGACCCACTCTCATATACGGCAAAAGTCCTGCCGCCATTCTGGTTAACGAGGGAAAACACCGGCACATCACTAGGCCCATCTGCGATATAGATCATGTTGTGAAAGGGGATGCGCCGATCCTCTCTGGGGATATTACTGTTTACATCTATTTCCGGGAACTTGTTCACACCCTTATTGATCTCGAATATCGCCCTAGTCTTGGTCGTGTTGTCCAAAACATAGGCAATGTCCTGGATAACCCGGGGCTGGGACGTCCCTTCCTCCCCACTCTGCAAGAAGCCGGGCCCTGGCAAGTGTTCAACAAACTCACACCCCCACACCCCATCCACATAGGGCGCAATGCTGCTGCCCAAGATCATCTGCCGCAGCCCGGTGCTGACAATGTAGTGCTCTACGCGAATATCGTGCCTTTGAAACACAGAATTATTACTAATGTGCTCCTTCAGCGCGGCAAAGAACCTGGGCAAGCCTGGGTAAAACTTCAGCTCCTTGCCCAACTCCCGAAGGAGAGCATTGCTCAAACCAGCAAACTTACCTGCCCTCACATAGGTGAGGATATGGTTCAGGTATATACTGTCCTCCGAAACCAACTCCGCACCATGGCGCCTCAGATAACTCGGGAGCGCCTGAACCTCCCGCCAGAAAGCTTGGCCATCCACTTCATAGTGGCGGAACAAGGGTTCTTGCATGTACCCTGGAATGAGAGTTTTGTCGAAATCCCAGATAACAGCAATTTCAGTCTGGCGAAACACATCCGGTGTCATATTCTCCCTCCTTGGTGAGACAGACGGGCAGAGGATGCCCTAGGACGATCTTCTCCAGGCTGACCTGGCATGACCGGGCATACACCTTCACACCTTGGTTGAAGGCAAAGCGCAGGGCTTCGCTGAACGCGGGATCAATCGCTTCCTGCGGAGCAAACCGCAGCGCATCGGAGCGCTGGGCCACAAACAGCACCGCAGTCTCAAACTCCCCCAATTGCTGTAAGGACGCAAGTTCTAACACGTGCCTCCGGCCTCGGGCTGTCACTGCATCAGGGAAGAGTGCCACCTGGTCTTCAACTAAGGTGACGCTCTTCACTTCCAAGAGCAGTTGCTTGCCCTGGGGGCTTCCCAAAAGGAAATCCCAGCGGGATGATGCCCTGGTGTACTCACTCCTTAGCAGGGGCCACTGGCCAAACTCGTCCAAGGCTCCCTGGGCTAGGGCTCGGTGTACCAAGTCATTCACGAGCACAGACTGCAGGGATACCAAGTTCTTCGTATGTGGATCTTGGCCTAAGACAGCGGACCACTGTGTCCGCCGCCGTGGGTTATCACTCCGGCGCAGCCACACGGGGGCGCCAGGAAACAGAAGTTCCCGGAGCCTTCCTGGGTCCGCGAGGTGCACCTCCACCTCTTCCCCACTCTCTTCCAAAGCACAGCGCAGGAGAAAGCGGTTCGGGCGGCCTAGAAAGGCCGCCTTATGCAGAGTGCCAAAGGGTATCGCGATCATTGTCACCGCACCCGAGAGGCAACCTCATCCCCAAGCTTCTGCATAAAGTCGGCAAAAGCCATGGGCCCCAGGTCACCTTCCTTGCGGGAACGCACGCTCACCGCGCCCTCATCCACTTCTTTATCGCCCACGATCAAAAGGTAGGGGATTCTCTCCAGGCGGCCTTCTCTGATCTTGTACCCGATTTTCTCGTTCCGCTTATCCACTTCAGCTCTAAATCCACCCGCCCTCAGCTTCTCCAAGAGCCCTGCAGTGTACTCTAGGTGGGCGTCGCTGATAGGCAGAAGCCTGACCTGGACCGGGGCCAGCCAGGTGGGCAGAGCTCCCGCATACTTCTCAATGAGCATGGCAAGGGTTCTTTCGTAACAGCCCACAGAGGTCCGATGGATTACCAGGGGCCGCTTCTTGGTACCATCTTGGTCTACATAGGACAGATCAAAACGCTCCGGCAGGGCGAAGTCGATTTGCACAGTGATGATCGTATCTTCCTTGCCGTGCACATTGCGGGATTGAATGTCTAGCTTCGGGCCGTAGAATGCCGCCTCCCCTTCTGCTTCCTCGTAGTCTAAACCTAGTCTATCAAGGATGGCCTTCATACTGCGCTGCGCGTGTTCCCAAGCTTCCGGCTGATCGATGTACTTGCCCTTATCATTAGGATCCCATTTAGAGAACCTAAACCAGATGTCCTCTCTCAGGCCGAGCACGTCCAAGATATAGTCAATAAGGTCGATCACCTTGCGGAACTCATCTTCTAGCTGTTCTGGCATGCAGATGATGTGCCCTTCCGATATGGTAAACTGTCGCAAGCGGATCAGGCCGTGCATCTCCCCAGAAGCTTCATTGCGGAACAGCGTGGAAGTCTCGCTGTAGCGCAGGGGAAGATCACGGTAGCTGCGCAGCTTAGACTTGTAGATCATAAACTGGAAGGGGCAGGTCATGGGGCGAAGGGCAAGCAGCTCATCACCTTTGTCTTCATCGCCGATGATGAACATCCCGTCCCGGTAGTGATCCCAATGTCCTGAGATTTCGTACAGATCTTTCTTAGCCATGAAGGGAGTCTTGGTGATTTGATACCCCCTGCGCTCCTCTTCATCCTCCACAAAGCGCTGCAGGATCTGGAAGACCTTAGCGCCTTTGGGCATCAAGAGGGGCAGGCCTTGGCCCACCACATCCACCGTGGTAAAAAGCTCAAGCTCCCGGCCGAGTTTGTTGTGATCCCGCCGCTTCGCTTCCTCTAGCTGAGCCAGGTACTCATCGAGTTGGCCCTTCTTGGGGAAGGACGTGCCGTAGATCCGCTGGAGCATTTTGTTTTTTTCGCTGCCCCGCCAGTAAGCGCCCGCGGCTTGCAGGAGTTTGAACGCTTTGACCTGGCCTGTGGAAGAAAGGTGTGGGCCCGCACAAAGGTCTACAAACTCACCTTGCTTGTAGAAGGTAATAACGGCATCCTCAGGAAGATCCTGAATGAGCTCAACCTTGTAGGGTTGGTTCCGCTCCTCCATGAAAGCGATGGCTTCATCTCGGGGAAGGGCAAAAGACTGGATGGCATAGTCTGCCGCGACGATTTTCCCCATCTCCTCCTCGATCTTTACCAAGTCCTCAGGAGTGAAGGGGCGAGGAACATCAAAATCATAGTAGAACCCACTGTCAATGGCAGGCCCAATCCCGAGCTTGGCTTCGGGGAACAAGCGCAAGACAGCCTGAGCCAAAATGTGGGAACTTGTATGGCGGAATGCATCTCTGCCACGAGGATCGGCAAAGGTCAGGATGTGCACTACCGCATCACTGTTTATGGGGAAGCTCAGGTCTCGGGGTTCTCCATCCACTTCCCCAATCAAGGCTTCTTTTTCCAACCGCTTACTGATCTGTGCTGCAACTTCTTGCACAGTAACTCCCGGAGCAAACTCCAGTGCTGCTCCGTCTTTGAGAGTGACTCTAATTGACATGCAGTAATCCTCCTTGGTAAGCTAGCGGAGAGTTGTCTCGATTATCCTCTAATATTCCCGCCAACGGGCAATAATCCTGCGCAATCATAGGAATTCATCGGTGAGCGGCGAACTCCTGGAAACGAAAGGATGATGGATGTGCGAGTGCCACTTCCCAGCTCCATTATGAACCTGTGCCGCACCCTTCACGGGGCGGGCTTTCAGTGCTATGTGGTGGGCGGTGCCCTTCGGGATGCCCTTCTCGGGAAAGAGCCGCACGATTGGGATGTTACAACCGATGCCCTGCCTGAAGAGGTGGAAAGGCTGTTCCCCAACACCGTACCCACTGGCCGGGAATTTGGCACGATCACGGTTATGTGGGAGGGCCGCCCCATTGAGGTCACTACCATGCGGCAAGAGACAGGTTACAGCGACCGCCGCCACCCTGATGCTGTCCAGTTCACCACGGATATCCGCCTTGACCTGGCCAGGCGGGATTTCACCGTCAATGCCATGGCCTATGACCCAATTAGCCGCAGACTGGCCGATCCTTTCCGAGGCCGGCTTCACCTTAGGAGGCGGGTCCTCGCATGTGTGGGGGACCCCAATGAACGGTTCCAAGAAGATCCTCTCCGCATGCTGCGCTTGATCCGCTTTCAAGCTGTCCTAGGGTTTAGGGTGGCAAGAAAGACGGCCCAGAGCATCCAGCCGAACCTGATTACGCTCGTAAGCCCGGAACGGATGGGGCAAGAACTAGGGAAGCTCCTCTTGGGAGATCACCTCATGTCAGCGTTCGAACTGTTCTATTCCACCGGCCTCCTCCAAGCAGTGATTCCCGAACTGGCTGCCTGTGCCCACATCGCCCAAGGGAAGCAGCACCGCTTTGATGTGCTGGGGCACTCAATCTCAGCCGCGCAGCACATTCCCGCCGAACTCCATCTGCGCTGGGCTGCCCTCCTCCACGATGTGGGTAAACCTCTTGCATTGGACAAGAACGGCGGTGCGGGCTTTCGCGGCCATGAGGAACTAGGTGCAAAGCTTGCGGAACAGATCTTAAGGCGGCTCCGCTTCAGTAATCAGCTAACGGCCAAGGTGGTGCACCTGGTCCGCCATCATATGTACCCGATGCAGCCCCAGATGCCCGACCGGGCTGTACGGCGCATGATCGCTAAAGTTGGCGAAAGCCACATCTTTGACCTTATCGCACTCCGCCAAGCGGATATCGCAGGCATGTACTTCGATCCTGTTCAAGCAGTCAGGTTCCTCCAAGGGATCCGCAGCCGAGTCCAAGAAGTGCTGTCCCAGAATGCTCCCTTAAAAACCGCTCAGTTGGCCGTGGACGGGCACGATCTCATGGCGGAACTCGGCGTTACACCAGGGCCCATTGTGGGGAGAATCATCCAGGGGCTACTAGACATGGTTATAGATGATCCGCGCCTGAACAATCGGGCCGATCTCCTTGAGGCTGCCAGGCGCCTTCTCGAGCAGGATCAAGGGTCATGACCACGAACTCCATGGGCTCAACAAGCCCCTTTCGTTCGAAACGCCCGATTTCGCGAAAACCCGCACGTTGATACACCTTGATGGCCCGGGCATTGCTCGATACCGCGGTAAGCCGAAAGCGCGCGGCACCAAAATGTGCCCGGCCAAAGGCGAGGCCACAGTTCAGAAAACCAAGGCCGTAGCCCTTCCCGCACACATCTGGGTGCATCCCCAAGCCGATATCAAGGAAGGTAGTATCCTTGTAGTAGCGGTCACTGTCCCTGTGCTTGACCCGGGCGGCTTGGCCGTAGCAGTAAAACCCTATCAGCCGTCCGTCCCATTTTGCGCTGAAATAGGGGCCTGTGATAAACTCCAGGATGGCCAGGGGCGATCCCCTGAGGTTATACATAGTATATGGGGGATCGTATTCCCAATCGGCGATGGCCGCGGCCTCCGCTTCCGAGACTGGATCCACTTGATATACGACCCCCGTATGTGGATCTGTAAACTGGTACTGCTCCATTGGTCAGTAACCCATCTCCTCTAAGATGCGGGCTAGGGTTCGCAGGCGTTCCCCCAAAAGCTCTCCATCACGCGCGAGGGCATCCCGGAAAAGCTGTAGATCTTCCTCAATTTTATCGTTAGCAGTGCAGATTTCGATAGTCATGGCATCGCCCTGCAAACCTACCCGATCAATAATGGGGTTAGCCTCATCGTACAGCTTCTCATGGCGGTAGGCTTCTTGAAAATGGTGTATTCCGCGGCACAGCAAGATCGCCAGGTCCAGCACTCGGTGCAAGGGGAGCTCTTCTGATTGCCTGGACCACTTCCCGCCCGTGTGCCGCCACACTTTGGCCGAAATGTCCACCTTACCTCGCTCATTCCACTGGGCAAGGCCCAAGGACAAACCCTTAGCGTCAGAAGAGTAAGCTTGCCTGCCGTCCACATTCTCGTAGTTCTCCACGGCGATCACAGGTTTGTGTTTCAATGAGGTGGGGATTCTCATATGGCTATTGTCCTCCTATTCTCTCGTTACTAATCTACTAAACTACTAAATGCCTATCCTATTATACCACTCCTCTTAGAGGAGCGGCAAGGAATCCCGCCCCACCTCGCCTGATCTTGCCAGGTGGAGGCCGATCTGTTAGAATTTAACCAGCCGCGCGAGGAGGGATCATATGACGTCAAGTTCAGTCTTGTTTGCCTTTGGCCTAACACTTCTGGCTGGCCTCTCTACGGGAATCGGAAGTGCATTAGCGTTTTACACAAAGCGGACCAATGAGAAGTTTCTCTCCGCAGCCCTGGGCTTTTCCGCTGGGGTTATGATCTATGTCTCCATGATTGAGATCTTTGCCAAAGCCAAGAACTCCCTGGAAATGGTCTATGGGCCCACAAAGGGTGCATGGATCACGACCCTGGGGTTCTTTGCGGGAATTGCCCTCATCGCCCTCATTGACAGATTCGTCCCCAGCGAAGAGAACCCCCACGAGATACGCGATGTAGATGAAATGGCCGCCACTGCTGAGGCGGCAAAAGAGGCCGAGAACAAAGCCCTGATGAGAATGGGCATGTTCTCCGCCCTAGCCATTGCCATTCACAACTTCCCGGAGGGACTGGCAACATTTGTGGGCGCACTGCAAGATCCAACATTAGGAGTGAGCATCGCGGTAGCAATTGCCATCCACAATATCCCAGAAGGGATTGCCGTCTCTGTCCCTATCTACTATGCCACGGGCAGCCGGCGAAAAGCCTTCCGCTATTCGTTTTTATCGGGCCTGTCGGAGCCACTCGGTGCGATAGTAGGGTTCTTTCTCTTGCGGAGCTTCCTCAGCGATGCCATGTTTGGCATTATATTCGCCCTTGTGGCCGGAATTATGGTTTACATCTCCCTCGACGAACTGCTGCCCACGGCCGAGAAGTACGGCGAGCACCATGTGGCCATCTACGGCTCAGTGGCAGGCATGGCAGTCATGGCCCTCAGTTTGTTGTTGTTGTCCTAAAAAAGCCGAGGCGTGTCCCTCGGCTTTCACCCGTTCCTTTGCCGCATAGCCCGGAGATAACCCCGGTTGTCCAACCAAAATACTGAGTGAGCGGTGTTGTCTGGGCCAACCTCTAAAGCCCAAACCGCATCAGGACAGTACTCCTCCAAGGCGCTGCAGATCTCGTCCAAGGGCATGGCACCGGCTCCCAAGGCCAGGTGGTCATCGCTGCGGCCGTGATTGTCATGGAGGTGGACGTAACCAATGAGGTGCCCCGCCTTCCTAATCCAATCTGTCACAGGCACCCGGGAGTGACAGTGGGCGTGCCCTACATCTAGGCAAAGGCGCACCTGGCGCCTGTCTACTGCTTCCACCACGTCCATGAGAAGATCTGGATCTTCCTCCAGGAGATTCTCTAAAAAGATCTCTACCTGCACATCCGTCTCTTCAAAGAACCGCTCCCACAACTTAACGCTTCGCCGCAGCCAGCCTCCGTAGGTGTTGGTCCCAGGCACATAGCCGTGGTGCAGCACTAAGAAGGCTGCTCCTAGATCCACCGCCCGCTGATGGGCATACTGGAACCGGTCATACGTAACTTTCCTGATGAGGCGATCAGAACTCCCCATGCTCAGGTCGGCAAAGGGGCCGTGAAGGGCACGGGGCTGAATGTCGCCGTACGCATCACGGTGCTGAGCCACCGCCTCAGGTGTCCCCACTTCATGCTCAGGATTGGCAAAGGCCTGCATCTCCACGCCAAATCCGTAGCGGCGGCACAAGTCTGCCACCAGGTTCGGCTGGGATGCATCACACAGCAAAATGCTCTCCATTAAGTCACCTCTTGGTCCCAGTGACCTCTCATTAATTGACGAGCCCGATTGCGGTAAGGGGCCAGTAGCGGAATATGGCCCGGCCTACCACATCCTTTTCGTCTAAAAAGCCCACTGTACCGCGGCTGTCATTGCTGCGGGGCCTGTTGTCTCCCATCACCCACAGATGGCCTTCCGGCACCACCAAAGGCCCGAAGTTCGGATATGTGGCTGCAGAGACATATGGTTCGTCTAAGGGAGCGCCGTTCACATAAACAGTGCCGTCCCTGGCCTGAATAATGTCCCCGCCTACCGCGATTACCCTTTTGATATACTGGGCATTGGGGACATTTAGGACAATAATATCCCCTGCCCCGGGATCCCGAAAGCGGTAGGAAACCTTCTCCACGATCAAGCGCTGGCCGTGCTCTAGAGTGGGCAGCATGCTGATGCCATCTACTACATAGCTCTGAGCCACAAATGTGATGATCAGGAAGGCCAAAATGCCCGCCTTCACTAAGGCCTCAATCCATTCCCGCAATGGTGATTTTGCCTGTCTCTTTTCCATCAAGAGATCACTTCCACCTCTCTAGCTCTGCCGTTCCGATCTGCGGAAGTCTCCCCATTCGGATCGGGAGCTTTGATCTCCACAAACTTCACTGTCATTCCTGGCTTCAGCTGAATACGCCGCTGCTCAGATAAGAGGTTGGCTCTGGTAAAGAAATAGTCGCCGCCCTCGGCCCGGATAAACCCATAGTTGGAGACGAACCGCTTGATTACCCCCACCTTTCGCCGAAGTTCTGTGTCTTCTGTTATCGGGCGCATCCAATAGATCGGGGGGGTCTTATCATTGCTCCGCACCTCAAAGATATCTGGATAAGAGCGGAGGATATCTAAGAGGTTCGTATAGTTGTAACTCCGGGGATCGAAGTCAGGGTATTCCCTTCTAATGGCCTGTCCTAGATTGGCCAGGAGAAGCCATCCATCACTATCTGTGTCGGAAGCTTCATAGCCCGCCATCACAATCTCTTCCACCGGGACATCCCCAGGGGAATCGGGGCTGCCAGGGACAGTACCCGTACTAGAAATGGTCAAAGACAGGTTTTCTAGATACACGAAGCGGTTGCAAGACCGCACAAGTATGCTCTTTGTTCCTTGCCGCCCAATACCCATGACATACATGCCATGTTCTCGCAGGCGTAAGGCCAGGCTGTAATAATCACTGTCACTAGAGACTATGCAGAAGGCGTTTACAGGAGTGCGGTTAGTGGATACCAGTTCAATGGCGTCCATAATCAGTGCTCCATCCGTAGCATTCTGCCCGTAGCGAAACTGCTGTACGGGCCGAATGGGATGAGTGCGCAGCAGCTCCTTCCAGCCCCCCATATGGGGGTCTGTCCAATCGCCGTATACACGGCAGACAATAATCTCCCCTGCTCTGTTTATCTCCGCCATAACCGCGCTAAGATAGCGCGGCGACATATTCTCTCCGTCCACAAGCACAGCAAATCGGTGCCCAGACATAACATCTTCCTCTCAATTCGAGTCGCTCAGTACTGATCATCCGGATCCAGGAGATCCGTGAGGATCACACGGGCAGGAGCCGCCTCCACCCCCATGATTCTCAGGGGGGCGGCGATCATCAAATACTCTCCTGCTGGAACATGATCGAGCCTGAGCCCTTCAATAATTATAACGCCGGCACTTAAGAGGGCTAGATGGGTGGCATGGTCAGGTTGATCCCGCTCCACGCCCAAGGAGTCGATTCCGACACCTACTACTCCCATGTCCACAAGTGCCCGCGCTGCTTTGCCAGAGATGTAAACAAAGTCCCGCTCCAGGATGGGTTCGGTTGAGTTGAGCGTCTTAAACAGCACGAAATCTCCCCGGGAAATCCCATGGCCCGCAAAGTGTTCCGGTAGGATCACATCTTGAATGGCAGATAGGTCAATAACTTTAGCTTTGCGAATGAGCTGTTCCATGGGGATTTGGTCCAGAGTCTTCCCACCCTGGATAAAGTGGAGCGGGGCATCAACATGAGTGCCTGTATGAGCATCCATAACAAGGCGCGTCTCCCGCCCCCCTTTGCCGTTTTGAAAATCCCTGGTCACAATCAGATGGGGGCGTTTTTCGTCCTTGCCCTTCCAAACAGGCATCTCTGCGTGCACTGGCATTGAAATATCCCAAATCCTCATGTCATCCCCTCATTTCGCACAAAATACAGCCAGCGGCGTCCATCTCTTGCCAAGAGCAGGTCGCTCTCTGATGGCCCCCAAAAACCACTGGGATAGATGGGGATTCTCGGATCGCCGTGCCACCAATTGGCGATTTGGTCCACAAAGCGCCAAGAGTATTCCACTTCATCCCACCGGGTGAAAAGCGTGGAATCGCCCCGCATCACATCGAACAACAGGCGCTCATAGGCTTCCGGTGAGTTGAGCCCATCAGCACAGTTGTGGCAGAAGTCCATTGAGACCGGGACAATCAAGCTGTTGGTCCCCAACTGTTTCGCGTTAAACTGCAAGTAAACTCCTTCATCAGGGTGAACCCGGATGACTAGGATGTTTGAATCCAGGCGCCGGTCTTCAAAGTACAGCACACCGGGGAGCTTCTTGAACTGGATCACGATCTCTGAGTATTTCCGCATGAGGCGCTTGCCTGTCCTCAGGTAGAACGGCACCCCTGCCCACCTGAAGTTGTCGATGGTGGCCTTCAAAGCAACAAAGGTCTCCACACGGGAATCTCTAGCAACGCGGTCCTCTTGTCGGTAGGCCTTGAGCTTCCCCGCAGGATCGGCCCCATATTGGCCCCGCACCACATCTGTGGGAGCAACTTTAAGCGAGCGGAGCACCTTGACTTTCTCGTCCCTAATGGACTCTGTATCCAAGGCCACTGGGGGCTCCATGGCTATCAAGGCTAAGAGCTGAAGCATGTGGTTCTGGACCATATCTCGGAGTGCGCCAGCCTGCTCATAATAGGGGCCCCGCCCCTCCACGCCCACAGTTTCCGCAAGGCTGATCTGGATGTGGTCAATATAGCGGCCGTTCCAAAGAGGCTCAAACAACGTGTTGGCAAACCGGATCACCATAATATTCTGCGCCATTTCCTTGCCCAAGTAATGGTCGATGCGGAATATGTTCCTTTCTTGAAATGTCCGGCGCACTTCGTTATTCAACTGAATGGCAGTAGAGAGGTTCTGCCCAAAGGGTTTTTCTACTACCACCCTCTGCCAGCTTCCCTTTTGAGAAGCCATGCCGTGAACGTGGAGCTGCCTCGCGATCAACGCAAAATACTCTGGGGATACTGCCAAGAAGTACACCCGGTTGCCCGAAGTGCCGTAAAGCTTGTCCTTTTCCCCGAGATACGCCTTCAAGGGCCCGTAACCGTCCAGGTCGTTAAAATCCAGACGGTAGTAGCTGAACATCTGCAAGAAGGCCTCCAGGTCTTCACCGTTAGGATGAGGGGTCCGGGAAAACTGCTCAATGGACCCTATGATGTCCGCCCTGAGCTGCTCAGGGTTTTTGTCCCGCCGCCCGATGGAGACGACTCCGAATCTGTCTGGCAACAGCTTCTCCCGCCACAGGTTGTACAGCGCAGGGTATAATTTGCGCTGCGTCAAGTCCCCTGTGGCACCGAAAACCACCAAAATGCATGGTTCTAGCTTCCTCGGGGAAATACTACTGTTTTGCATTAGACTTCACCTTTTTCAAGAGCTCGATCAAACTCGCCTCAAAGCGCTGGTCATCGTCTCTAGAGCGGGGCGTGGGCCCTTTGGTGCGCCCCCCAGCCCTTCGGTACTGTGCTTTCAGAAAGCGCTCTTCCAGGAGAAAGTCAATACTGGCATCAGTAAAGATCCTTCCCGAGGGAGCAATGGCCTGAGCTCCCTTTCCCAAGGCCAGCGCCGCCAAACCCCAATCCTGAGTTACCACAATGTCCCCAGGGCTGGTGTTGTTTATTACAGCCAGGTCAGTGTTATCCTTCCCCTTCCCCACTGTAATATGGTCCTCGCTGTCGATCTGGTGATCTACCGATGAGACGGTAAGCAGACGATACCCCCAGCTACCCTTGAGCCTCTTAAGCGTCGCCATGCAGCTGCGGGGGCATGCATCTGCGTCAACGATGATGGTGAGCATAGAAACTCTCCTAGATCTTCATCCCGCCGTTGCCCAGCTCCCTTCCGAGGCTGCCATAGCGGGCGAAACTGTCCTGGAAGGCTCGTGCAAGTTCTCTGGCCTTAGCCTCATAGGCCTCTGGATCAGCCCAAGTGCTCTTCGGATCCAAAACCTCCGCAGGCACGCCTGGGCAGCTTGTAGGCACAGTCAAGCCAAAGATCGGGTCCACGCGTTGCTCCACATCAACCAGGGCACCCGAGAGCGCCGCTTTCACAATAGCCCTGGTATAGGCAATGGAGATCCGCTTCCCCACGCCAAATGGGCCCCCGGACCAACCGGTGTTAATCAGGTAGACCTTTGCGCCGTGCTGTGCCACCAAGTCCCGGAGCATCTCCCCGTACTTCTTGGGGTGCAGTGGCAGAAAAGGTTCGCCGAAACAAGCTGAGAAGGTAGCCTGAGGCTCCTTAATACCCCGCTCAGTCCCTGCAAGCTTGCTTGTGTATCCAGAGAGGAAATGGTAGATTATCTGATCATCGTTGAGGATACTCACAGGGGGCAATACGCCAAAGGCGTCCGCTGTGAGGAACACAACAGCCCGGGGGTGGCCGCCTCGGCTGTCCGGCACCCGCCCAGGGATGTGATCCAAGGGATAGGCTACCCGGGTGTTCTCCGTCAGCGACCCATCGGTAAAGTCCGGGATGCGGGTCACCGGGTCAATCACCACATTCTCCATAACAGACCCAAACTTGATCGCGTCCCATATCTGGGGTTCATCCTTTTGCGAGAGGTTAATGCACTTTGCGTAGCAGCCACCCTCGAAGTTGAAGATGCCGTTCTCGGACCAACCGTGTTCGTCATCTCCAATTAGCCGGCGGCCTGGATCGGTGGAGAGAGTGGTCTTTCCAGTGCCCGACAGGCCGAAAAACAGAGCGGTATCACCCTCTGCGCCCACATTTGCAGAGCAGTGCATAGATAAAATGCCTTTTTGAGGCAATAGGTAGTTCATGACAGAGAAAATGGACTTCTTGATCTCCCCAGCATACGCGGTTCCCCCAATAAGGACGATGCGCTCCGCAAAGGAGATTACAATAAAGGCTTCGGAGTTGGTGCCCATTTCAGCGGGGTCCACCTTCAAACCAGGCACTGCAATCACAGTAAACTCAGGGGCAAAACCCTGGAGGCTCTCACCCTGCGGGCGGACAAACAGCTGCCTGGCAAAGAGGTTCTGCCACGCATATTCATTTACCACTTGGATGGGCATGGAATGGGCTGGATCTGCCCCCACAAACCCTCTGAACACGAACAACTGATCCCGCTCGGCCAAATAATCCAGGACTCGCTGGTACAGCCGTTGGAACACACCTTCCTGCATGGGCACGTTCACGCTTCCCCACTCGACTGTATCATTGGTAACGCGATCCCGTACGATAAACCTATCATTAGGTGAGCGGCCGGTATACTTCCCGGTCTGGACCGTCAAAGCTCCGTTTGCCGCCAACAACCCTTCTCCCCGCCGAACTGCGAACTCTACTAGCTGCGCTGTGGTCAAGTCCTTCAGAGTGGTTTTCTGCGCCAAAATCGCTTCTAGTCTGCCGACATTAGTTTCGAACACTGGTCAGCCTCCTCCGTGGATGGTTTCTCGATCTCCTCTGTCATTTTGCTATTAGTTCTCAATTTCTTGCCGAATTCCTCTAACGCCAAGTGAAATCAACTCGCAGAGCCTCCCATCGAGGATCTGCCTCGAGGAAGCTAAGCAGCGCCCTTAGCTGGCCCTCGATTTGCCCTGGTTCGGCGCCGCAGGCTGCGGCACCGATCGTAGCCCGCCGCCACAGGTCATGATCTGCGAGTTCCACAATGGAGGCGTTAAACCGCTGTTGGGCGCGCTGAATGTTGCTCTTCACGATGCTCCGCTTGTCTTTCAGCGAAGCAGTTGCGGGAATATGGAAGTCCACAATGAGGCATCCCACGTACATCTGCATCACTCCCGTAGTACCTTCTCGATGGTCCCACCGCCTAGGCACACTGCATCCCTGTAGAATACCACTGCCTGCCCAGGAGTAATCGCCCTCTGAGGCTTGTGAAACTCAACGGTACAGCCCTGGGGGGTGAGGGTGACAGTGACCCCTTGATCAGGCTGGCGGTAGCGGAACTTGGCTGTGCACTCGAAGCGCTCTCCAGGAGCCTCTCCTGCCACCCAGCTTACGCCGCTGGCCTGAAGCCCATGGGAATACAAGGCGGGATGATCTCGCCCTTGAGCCACGATCAGAGTGTTGGTTTCTAAGTCCTTCCCCACCACGAACCAAGGCTCCCCTGCTCCACCGATCCCCAGCCCCTTGCGCTGGCCAAGGGTGTGAAACATCAGCCCGTCGTGACGGCCCTTGAGCTCCCCATCAATGGTCCGGATGTCTCCCGGCTGCGCGGGAAGGTACTGGCTGAGGAACGCCTTGAAATCCTTTTCTCCGATAAAACATATACCTGTACTGTCCTTTTTGTGCGCGGTGGCCAGGCCTGCCTCACGGGCAATTCCCCGAACTTCCTGCTTGGTCAGATGCCCGATGGGAAACAGCGTTCTTGTTAGCTGCTCCTGCCCCAGGGTGTAGAGGAAGTAGGTCTGATCCTTCCCCTGATCAACGCCCCTGAGTAATGTGTAGGTGTCGAACTCCCGCCCAATGCGGGCGTAATGGCCAGTGGCAAGGTATTCCGCCTCAAGCTGCATAGCCTTTTCCAGGAACGCCTTGAACTTAATCTCCTTATTGCACATTACATCAGGATTGGGGGTGCGGCCCCGCCTATACTCCTCTAGGAAGTATACAAAGACCTTCTCCCAGTACTCCCGCTCAAAATTGACTGTATAATACGGAATACCGATCTGGTCGCACACCCGCCGCACATCATCATAGTCTTCTTCTGCGGTGCAGACACCAGCTTCATCAGTGTCGTCCCAGTTCTTCATGAACACCCCGATGACGTCGTAACCTTCCCGCTTGAGCAAGAGGGCAGCCACCGACGAGTCCACGCCCCCCGACATCCCCACTACTACTCGACCTTTCATCTTACAAAATCACCCTCTATTTCCGGGGAATAAAGAATTGCATTTTTGTGTGTTGAATGTTAGTATTGTGTTATACCAACACGTAAGGGAGGGATCCACATGACTGACCTCAAGGCGGCGTTCTTTATGGCCGGCGGCCGCACAGGCTGCCTGCTCTTGCACGGCTTTACCAGCACACCGGCGGAACTCCTCCCCTTAGGTGAAGCGCTACACAATGCAGGGTACACAGTCCACGGTCCCCTCCTTCCTGGCCACGGCACGGTTCCGGAGGACCTCCGCAAGGTCACGTACTGCGATTGGATTGAAGGGGCTCAGCAGGGCCTTAACCGTCTCAAACAAGGCTGCAACAGTGTTGTGGTGATCGGCCACTCCATGGGCGGCCTCCTAGCTCTGCAGATAGCTGCCCGCAACCGGGTAAGCGCAGTGGTGACCATCGCAGCTGCCCTTAAGGCGGCCGATCCTCTCCTCTCCTGGGCATGGCTGGCAAAGTACTTCCGGCCCTATGTGGAG
Organism: Peptococcaceae bacterium 1109; assembly: GCA_001028815.1. GTDB lineage: Bacteria > Bacillota > Limnochordia > Darwinibacteriales > Darwinibacteriaceae > 1109. The sequence continues at coordinate 298,696 of LDJB01000001.1, read as the reverse complement.
GCAAAGCGTAAATCCCATCCACCAGCGATTCAGCAGTACCTGCTCCACTATGACCGCTTCCCCACCGCGGCCGCTGCAGAGCTCTACAGCCTCGCAGGGCACACCCGGACAATCTTGCCCCATATCACCGCACCGGCTCTTGTCATCCACACCCGCGATGATACAACAGTGAAGCCAGAGAGTGCGGAGATCATCTATGCCAAGATTTCATCCCGCCGAAAGGAGTGCTTCTGGCTTGAGGGTGGGACCCATAATGTTCCTGTGGTTCCCCCCTACAACCAGCAGTTAGCCGCGAAAATCCTGGAGTTTATTGCAGGGGAAAACATTCATCGCGCTTGGGAGTGGGTTTCCCCGGAGAACTGACTGTAATACAATTCTGCGTAAAAGCCTTGCTTTGCCAGGAGTTGGGAATGGGTACCCTGCTCCACGATCTGCCCATCGTTCACAACCAAGATGGTATCCGCACCTTGAATTGTAGAAAGGCGGTGGGCAATAACAAAGCTAGTCCTCCCCTTCATGAGCTCTGCCATAGCCCTTTGGATGAGGAGCTCGGTGCGGGTGTCCACTGAGCTGGTGGCTTCGTCCAGGATCAGAATGGCTGGGTCTGCCAGAACCGCCCGGGCAATGGTGAGCAGTTGGCGCTGACCCTGCGAAATATTAGTACCGTCCTCACTGAGAATTGTATCATAGCCCTCGGGTAATGTCCGAATAAAGTGATGCGCGTGGGCAGCCTTGGCCGCAGCCACAACCTCGGCCTCACTGGCTCCCGCTCTGCCGTAGGCGATATTGTCTCGTATAGTACCGTGGAAGAGCCACGTATCCTGTAGTACCATGCCGAAAGCCCTCCGCAAGCTCCCCCGAGTAATCTTGGTTATATTCTCTCCATCAACAGTGATCTCGCCCGCGTCCACATCGTAGAAGCGCATCAAGAGGTTAACCAAGGTAGTCTTTCCTGCTCCAGTTGGGCCTACGATGGCAATGGTTTGGCCAGGCTTGGCCTTAATGTCCACGCCCCTAAGAATGGGCTTACCAGGATCATAGCCGAAGGTGACGTCGCTGAATTCTACCCTGCCCTTAGGCTGGGTGAGTGCCTTAGCATTCTTCCCGTCCTCTGGTTCCTCTACCTCATCGAGGAGCTCAAAGACCCGTTCCGCCGCGGCCACCGCTGCTTGGAGCATATTGAGGATATTGGCCGCTTGGGTGATGGGCATGGTAAACCAGCGGGAATACTGGATAAACGCCTGGATATCCCCGATGGTGATCTGGCCCCGCAGAGCGAAGACACCGCCTAAGACGCTGATTGCCACGTAGCCCAGATTTCCCACAAAATTGACGAGAGGCATGATAGTCCCCGATACAAACTGAGCCTTCCAGCTGTGCTCGTAGAGCTCGCCGTTGATCTGGTCAAACTTCCCTAGGGAAGCCTCTTCCAGCCCATACGCCTTCACCACAGGATGGCCTGTAAACATCTCTTCCACATGCCCATTGAGTTCCCCGAGCCATCGTTGTTGGCCTGCGAAAAACCGCTGAGATCGAGAGATGACGAGCACACTGATGAGTCCACTCAAGGGAAGCATAACCATCGTAACCAATGTCATCACTGGGCTGATGCGCAGCATCATGATGACCACCCCGGCGACGGTGACCGCGGATGTGACAAGCTGCGTCACGCCTTGTTGAAGAGTCTGGCTCACCATGTCCACGTCGTTTGTGATCCGACTAAGCGTATCCCCGTGAGGGGTCCGATCGTAGTACCGCAGAGGCAATTTGGCCAGCTTCAGGTTAATGTCCTCCCGGAGATCGTAGACGATCCGCTGAGTCACCCCGGTCATAATGTACTGCTGGAGGTAAACAAAGAGTGTTCCCGCGATGTATAGGCCCGCGAGCGCGGCCAATATGGTCCTCAGCGCAGCGAAGTCGATCGCGGCCCCAGGAACTCCCTGAGCCTTCTCCATTACACCTTGGAACAGAATGGTGGTTGCTCGCCCTAAAAGCTGGGGAGAGAAAATATTGAACACGGTGCTGATCACCGCAAACACAAGCACCATCAGCATGGCAAAACGATGGGGCCTTAGATAGGTGAGCAGCCGCCGGACAGTCCCCCGAAAGTCCTTGGCCCGCTGCATTTGCATACCTGCTCTTCCTGGTCCGTGCCTCATGCCAGCGCCTCCTCACCGAGCTGCGATGCAGCAATCTCTTGGTATACTGGACAGCTCCGTAGAAGCTCTTTGTGCGTACCCTTACCCACGATTCTGCCAGCGTCTAGTACTACTATTTGGTCAGCGTGCATGATGGTGCTGATGCGCTGGGCAACCACAATCACCGTCTTGTCACGGGCCACCTTTTCCAGGGCAGCTCGGAGCTTCGCATCGGTTTTGAAGTCCACAGCGGAAAACGAATCATCAAAGAGATAGATGTCGGGCTTCCGCACCACCGCTCTGGCAATGGCCAGACGCTGTTTCTGGCCCCCAGATACATTTGCTCCCCCTTGGCTGATGGGTGCTTCGAATTCCCCTTCCTTGCTGAGGATGAAGTCCAGTGCTTGGGCTGTTTCTGCCGCAGCCTCCACTTCTTCCGCACTGGCCCCGTCCTTTCCAGCCCGAATATTCGAGGCTATCGTCCCTGAAAAGAGCACGGCCCTTTGGGGAACATAGCCCAGCCTCTCCCTGAGGCTTGTCAGAGGAAGCTGCCGCACATCGACCCCATCGATGCGGACGCTGCCGCTATCTGCATCGTAAAACCTTGGAATGAGATTGAGAAGGGTGGATTTGCCTGACCCAGTACCCCCGATAATGGCCGTTGTCTCCCCAGGCCTTGCCACAAAGGATATGTTTTCGAGGACGGGAGCTTCCGCTCCAGGATAGGTGAAGGTGACCCCATCAAACTCCACTTGGCCTCGGCCCTTCTGGGTTGGCACGGGCCTCTCCGGGTCAGTAATCCGTGGGTCCTTCTCCAGCACCTCGTTAATGCGTTCTGCAGATGCGGCAGCCCTGGGCAGCATTACGAAGATCATGGACATCATAACCAAGGACATAAGGATATGCATGGCGTACTGAGTAAAGGCCATCATATCCCCTACTGCCATGTGGCCCATGTCGATTCGTTTGCTGCCGAACCACACGATCCCAACGGTAGTGAGGTTCAAGATCAGGCTCATGAGAGGCATGAGCAGAGCCATGATACGGCTTACCCGCAGGGTGATGGTTGTCAGATCCTTGTTGGCATCCGCGAAACGGCCTTGCTCGAACTCTACCCGGTCGAAAGCTCGGATCACCCTCACGCCCATTAACTGCTCCCGGGCTACGCGGTTAAGCTGATCAAGCTTACCCTGAATCTTCCTAAAGAGAGGCATAACCTTCCTGGCCACGACCACAATGATCAGGGCCAGGGCGGGCAATATTGCGATCACCATGGTTGCTAGGCGTGGATCCTTAGCCAGGACCATCACCACGCCGCCCGCTGCCATCAGGGGAGCCCTGGCTGCAACTCGCGTAAGAGTGAGAAAGACTTGCTGAACCTGGCTAACATCATTTGTGGTACGGGTAATCAGCGATGCAGTCCCGAGTTCGTTGAATTCCTGGAGGGAAAAAGACTCCGCCCTGGCAAACACTGCTCGGCGCATGTCTCGCCCCAGCGCTGAAGAGAGACGTGATTCTAGGTAAGTACCGCCCACTGCCAACACGGTACCACCCAGGGCTACCAACAGCATCCTCGCGCCTACCTGCCATATGAGGGAGATGTTTCCCTGGGCGATTCCCTGATCTACGATCTGAGACATAAGGTTGGGCAGCATCAGTTCTGCAAATGCTTGAAAGAACACTGCGCCCACCACAAGGATGATCCCACCGATATATGGTCTCATGAATCTGGTTAGTTTCCACATTTCGATTTCCCCATCTCGCTAAACTGCTGTACTCTACGAACCAAGCGGATCAGCTCCTGGGCATCTCTTTCCCCCAGGAACTCCACTAGGCGCGCCATGTGTCTGAAAAACATGCGGCGCCCTTCACACACAAACGCCTCCCCTGCCTCTGTCAGCTCAACCAGAACCGCCCTCCGGTCCGTTTGCCCAGGCCTCCGCCTAACATAACCTGCTCCCTCCAAAGAATTGAGCAGCGCGGTAACCGTGGGGCGCGCGATCTGCATGAGCTCCCCGAGCTCAGAGGGCTGAATGCCCTGCCGGATGCCATCGCAGTGCTGATAGAGGGTGAGTAGGAGGTTCATTTCACTGGGAGTGATGGGCAGCTCCACCTCGGGGCGCCAATGGGTCTTCCTGAGGCTTTCCAGCGCGCTGATCAAATCTACGACCAATTCCTGTTCACCGTTCACTTCTTCACCTCGGTAGTTTGGGGTACTAATAATTAGACAACAAAACTATTTTCCCCCGAAAATCTCCGTCTGTCAAGGAAAAACACCGCGGCTCTGCGCGGTGTTCTTCGGATAAAGCGCCACCAGGGCCCGAGGCGGCCCCTAGGCGAGAACCACTTTATGGTAGACTTTCTTACCCTTGCGGATAATCAACTCCCCATCCTGGAAATGGCCTAAGGTAACCACTTGGGCAATATCTGCCACTCGTTCCTCACCGAGGTGAACTCCCCCTTGCTGAACCAGGCGCCGGCCCTCACTGCGGGATCCAGCTAGCCCTGTTTCTATCAAGAGAGTAAGAATGTCCATCCCCTCAGCGAAGGCAGCCCCATCCATGGTGGTTGAAGGCATGTGCTCGCTCGAGCCTCCACCCCCAAACAGCTGCTTTGCCGCTTGACGGGCTTTTTCCGCTTCCTCTTCACCATGGACGAGCTTGGTCACTTCGTAGGCCAGAGTCTCCTTCGCCTGGTTGATTTCTGAGCCCTCCAGGCTGCCCAAGCGCTTTACCTCATCCATGGGGAGGCAGGTAAGCAAAGCCAGGCAGTTTTCCACATCCTGGTCATCCACATTGCGCAGGTATTGGAAAAGCTCATAGGGGGATGTACGCTCAGGATCAAGCCACACCGTACCGGCCTCAGTCTTGCCCATCTTCTTCCCTGTACTGGTGGTGAGGAGCTTCAAAGTCAGGGCATAGACTGGCGTGCTTTCTTCTCGTCGGACTAGTTCATAGCCTCCGAGAATGTTCGACCACTGGTCGTTGCCGCCTAACTGCAGGCGGCAGTTGTAGCGACGGAAGAGCTCTAAGAAGTCGTAGGACTGCATGAGCATGTAACTGAACTCCAAGAAAGTCAAGCCCGTCTCCAACCTGGACTTGTAGCACTCCGCAGCCAACATGCGGTTTACAGAGAAGTGCCGGCCGATGTCGCGCACAAACTCCAAGAAACTCATATCCGCAAACCATTCTAGGTTGTTGACCACTTGCACGCCGCCACCATCAAGATCGAGGAAGCGCCCAAACTGCTCCCGGAAGGACTCGACGTTGGCCGCGATGTCGTCTTTTGACATCATCTTGCGCATATCGGTCTTGCCAGAAGGGTCGCCTACCATGGTGGTTGCGCCGCCTAGGAGCACGATGGGTTTGTGCCCAGCCTGTTGCATGTGAATCATAGCCATGATTGGGATCAAGTGGCCCAAGGTGAGGCTGTTGGCAGTCGCGTCGAACCCGACATAGAACGTTACAGATTCTTTTCCCAAGAGCTCCCGGAGCTCTTCTGGGTAAGTGCACTGCTCCACGAAGCCCCGCTCTTGCAGAATATCGAATACATTGCTCATAAGCACACCTCCACACTTACTAGAAAAAAGGTCCTCTCGCCTGTTTAAGGACGAGAGAACCCGTGGTACCACCTTAATTCACGCCAAAGCGCCTCTAGCCATGCTAACGGATGGCACCCGCAGCAGTTTCCTGCTGAAGCTCAGGAGTGTAATTCGCCCCACCGTGTCCTGCAGGTTTTGCACCACCCAACCTGCTCTCTATCGTTGTAACCACGGCGTGCTACTGAGTCCGTCACAGCCCGAGAATATACTGTTGCTTGCATAATACCATATGGCAGAGCCCTGTGTCAACGCGCTTCGGTCCGCTGGCAGAGGCACTTTTCCACGACCAGCTTGCTTTCATCGGCGGCGTAGAGGAGCTCTTCCATGCGGCTCTGAGCTTGCTGTACGAACTCTTCGTCTTTAATGCCGGGCAAGTTGATCCGGACGTTGTAGGCAGCTCCCTGAACCGCTGCCCAGCTGAGCTGGCTTGCAACGCAAGCATCGCTGATGGCACTGGCGATGCCGTGTTCCGCCACCACTTCCGCCAAAGCGAGCATCTCAACCCCGATTTCCATTACTTCTAAGGGGACAGCCGCAGCTTCGTGGTACGCTGCCTCGATTGCTCTGGAGCGGGCGGCCTTCTCCTCAGGAGTCCCTTTTGGGAGACGAAATGCCTGCATCACCTTGGCAAAGGCATCCGCATCCCGCTGGATCAAGTCGCTAAGCCTATCTGTGAGTGCCGCAGCTTTTTCCTGGGCACCCTTGAGGTGCGGGTTTTCCTCCTTGCGGGTACTAATCCGCGCCACCATCTGCACGAGGCTGCCCGCAGCCGCGCCCGCCAGAGCGGAAGCGCTCCCACCTCCTGGCACCGCACTGTCTGATCCAAGCTCTTCGAGGAACTCCCGAACCGTCAAATCAAGCAGCATCATCTATCCCCTTTCTCCTACTGTGCTTCGTAGACAATCTCTCCTCGGATAATCACCGTTTCCACTAGATTGGCACCTACATAATACGGTATCTGCCGGTAGTGCTTTACCCCGAAGACCACCAAGTCCGCTTGCTTGCCCACAGCCAAACTGCCGAGGCGCTCGCTCCGGCCAAGGCTCACTGCGGCATTGATAGTAGCTCCGTTCAGCGCCTCTTCCGGCGTCAGGCTCAAGTATAGGCAAGCCAGAGAAAGAACCAGCAGCATACTGGGTACCGGGGCTGAACCAGGGTTAAAATCTGTGGCCAGGGCAAGGGGTAGCCCTCTATTCAGCATCTTCCGAGCAGGCGCATAGGGCTTCTTGAGGACAAAGGCCGTTGCTGGGAGCAAGATAGGCATAACCCCAGCTCCTTGGAGAGCGGCAAGACCTCTGTCGGAGACTTTCAGGAGATGATCTGCGGAGGCAGCCTGGAGCTCTCCTGCAAGCTCCGCGCCGCCCAAATCGGTCATCTCGTCCGCGTGGAGGCGCAATTTGAAACCAAGCTCCCTAGCACTTGTCATGATTCGTCGTGCCTGCTCCACAGAAAAGACGCCTTTTTCACAAAAAACATCGCAGTACTCCGCCAGGTTCAACCGAGCAATTTCCGGGAGCATTCCATCAATGATCAAGTCCACAAATTCCTCTTCCCGTCCCCTATATTCGGGAGGGAAAGCGTGGGCACCCATGAAAGTTGGCACCACTTCGATGGGATGGCGTTCGTTTAGAATCTGCACCGCGCGGAGCTGTTTGATCTCCGTCTCCAAATCCAAGCCGTAGCCGCTTTTGCACTCCACAGTGGTGACTCCTTGGCTCAGCATCCAGTCTAGGTGCTGCAAGCCGCGCTCCACCAACTCCTCTAGGGAAGCCTCCCGAGTGGCCTTTACTGAACTGAGAATGCCTCCGCCCGCGGCCATAATCTCCATGTAATCCGCGCCTTGAGCCCGCAGGTAAAACTCATCTTCACGGCTTCCTCCAAAAACCAAGTGAGTGTGGGGGTCCACCAGGCCTGGAGCCACTACTTTTCCCGCAGCATCCACCACTGTGGTGGCAGTTGTTACTGCCACCCTATCCTCCAGCTCCCCCATCTCCCCAATCCCGATGATCTGGCCGTCGGCACACGCCACCCATCCTTGCTCGAATACGGTGAGCTCCTTCATGTCCCCGCCGCATACAGCGGTTGACCCCTTTGGGGTGATAACCTGCCCCCCTAAGACCACAAGCTCTGCCTTCCTCGGCATGGCGCACCTCCTCACAGGTTCCGCAAGCGGTTTTCCAGTACTTGCTCCAGGCAGAAATCCTCCACCTGAAGATACCACTCTGCCGCTTCCAGCAGTGCTTCCTGGGGGACCAACCCCACAATCTCCGTACCAACCACCGGAACTCCAAACCGGGCCGCTTCCCGCCTGATGGTCTCCAGTACTCTGTACATGGGTGTTCGCTTATAGTTCTCCAGGTTCATTGACACCTGCACTTGATTGCGGTCTTCCAAATACACCCCCATAGCCTTCACAGTGGCAAACCCTCCATTGCGAGCCCTGACCGCCCGAGCGATGGTATCCGCTACAGACTTGTCTCCGGTCCCGAGGTTCACGTTAAAGGCAATGAGCGGCATCCTGGCCCCTACCGCTACAGCTCCCGCAGTTGGGTGCAGCTGTGGGCCCCCCACATCGGGAAGGCGTTCTCCCTGCGCGGTGGCTGCCTTAAGTCCTTCGTATTGGCCCTTCCGGATGTTGCTGAGGTTGGCCCGCTCAAGGCTCTTTGCTGCTTCACCATAGAAGTACACCGGCAAGCCAAGTTCATCCCAAAGCCTCTGTCCTAACTCCCACGCGCCCTGGGCACACTCCTTCAGAGTGATACGTTCGATGGGAATCAATGGAACAACATCTACCGCGCCAATGCGAGGATGGGCCCCCGCATGCTGGTTCATATCGATTTCCGCCACCGCTTTGCGGGCCAGGGCCAGGCATGCCTGGGACACACTGGCAAGGTCACCAACAAAAGTGATTACCGAGCGGTTGTGATCCGCATCAGAAGAGTAATCCAAGAGGTGGACACCTGTAGTCTTCCGCACTTCATCTACTACCGCTTCCACCACGTCCTGGCGCCGCCCCTCACTGATATTGGGCACGCATTGAACCAGAACACTCACCGCTCGTCCCCCCTGTCAAGCATCGGTATCTTGATTCCCTTTTCTTTGGCGGTGCGGATCGCGATATCGTAGCCTGCATCCGCATGGCGGGCAACACCGGTACCAGGATCTGTGGTCAGCACCCGTTCCAGACGCTCAGCAGACTCACGGGTGCCATCTGCCACCACAACCATTCCTGCGTGAATGGAATAGCCGATTCCCACTCCTCCGCCGTGATGAATAGAAACCCAGCTTGCCCCGGCGCAAGCATTGACTAAAGCATTTAACAGTGGCCAGTCTGCCACTGCGTCACTGCCGTCCCGCATGCCTTCCGTTTCCCGATAGGGAGAGGCCACAGAACCGGCGTCCAGATGGTCCCGGCCAATGACAATCGGTGCCTTTATTTCACCGTTTCGTACCATGTCGTTGATGATCAAGCCTAAGCGGGCCCGGTCCCCGTAGCCCAGCCAGCAGATGCGGGACGGCAGTCCCTGGAACGCGACTTTCTGCTGGGCCATGCGAATCCAGCGGACGAGGCGCTCGTCATGGGCAAACTCCTGGCAAAGGCGCTCATCAATGGCGTAGATGTCAGCAGGCTCTCCAGAGAGGGCTGCCCACCTAAAGGGCCCCTTACCTTCGCAGAACAGCGGCCTAATAAACGCTGGCACAAATCCGGGGATGTCAAAGGCATTCTCTACTCCCATGCCTTTCGCTTGATGGCGGATATTGTTGCCGTAGTCAAACACAACGGCCCCCGCTTGCCTAAGAGCCAGCATTGCTTGGACGTGTACTGCCATAGACTCTTTTGCCAACCTGATGTACTCCTCCGGATCCTCAGTCCTGAGCTTCTCTGCAGCTTGGAGGGTCATCCCCTTGGGGACATAGCCGTTTAGCGGATCGTGGGCGGACGTCTGATCCGTGACCACATCAGGGACAACGCCCCGGCGCACCAGCTCCGGCAGGACCTCAGCTGCGTTGCCTAAGAGGGCGATTGACAGGGGGGCCTTCTTTGCCAAGGCTTCCTGTGCCAGCTCCAAAGCTTCATCAAGGGAACTCACTGCCACATCGCAGTACTTCGTCTGGAGACGCCGCTCAATCCGCTCGGGGTTCACCTCCACCACAATGGCTACCCCTTCGTTCATGGTTACCGCTAAGGGTTGGGCCCCGCCCATCCCCCCTAAGCCCGCGGTTACTACTAATCGTCCTTTCAGAGAACCGCCAAAATGCTGGGCGGCCAGCTCGGCAAGGGTTTCATAGGTCCCTTGGAGAATGCCCTGGGTGCCAATGTAGATCCAACTACCTGCGGTCATCTGGCCGTACATCATGAGCCCTAGGCGCTCCAGTTCCCAAAACGTCTCCCAGGTTGCCCACGCGGGTACAAGGTTCGAGTTGGCAATCAGGACCCGGGGCGATTGAGGCGTGGTGCGAAACACACCTACAGGTTTACCAGACTGGACCAGGAGCGTCTCATCATTCTCTAGCTCCTTCAAGGAAGACACGATAGCCTCAAAACATTTCCAGTTCCGGGCAGCCTTGCCCCGGCCGCCGTACACCACCAAGTCATCCGGCCTTTCGGCCACCTCCGGGTCTAGGTTGTTCATAAGCATGCGCAGGGCAGCTTCCTGATGCCATCCTTTACAACTTAATACACTTCCTCGCGGTGCTCGCATCCTCCCTCTCCCCCTCAGTATAATTTACCTACTTCCCCTTCCGCCGCTGCGACGACCTGGCCACTCTTGATCAGTTCCCTTACCACTGCAATCTCGGGAGCCAGGAACCGATCTTGCACCAGGGACGGCACAACCCTTCGAACCAGGCTGTATACGGCCTGGCCCGCGGGGCTCAGCCTCTTCCGTTCTGCAAACTCCAAGGCTTGGCAGGCACACAACAGCTCGATGGCAAGGACATTCTGGGTGTTCTCCAAGATGGAACGCATTTTCCTAGCGGAAATGGAGCCCATGCTCACGTGATCCTCTTGATTGGCAGAGGTAGGGATGGAATCTACCGATGCGGGATGAGCTAGGACTTTGTTTTCCGAAACCAAGGCCGCTGCTGTGTACTGGCTGATCATAAAGCCGGAGTTAAGGCCGCTGTCCCCTACCAAGAATGGCGGCAAGCCACTGAGTGCGGGATTCACGAGGCGCTCGATGCGCCGCTCAGCCACATTAGCCACCTCCGCCAAGGCCATACCCAAGAAGTCCAAGGCCAGGGCAACTGGTTGGCCGTGGAAGTGTCCCGCAGAGATAATCCGGACCCCTTCACAGAAGACAATGGGGTTATCTGTTACGGAGTTTATTTCAATGGTGAGGGCCTGGGCGGCATACTCCACCGCGTCCCTGCTTGCGCCGTGCACTTGGGGGATACATCGCAAAGAGTAAGCATCTTGCACCTTGTAGCTTTGTGTCCGGTAGACTAGCCCGCTCCCTTCAATCAGCCTACGCACGTTTTCTGAACTTGCCATTTGCCCGGGGTGAGGCCGGAGGCGATGCACTTCCTCAGCAAAGGCATCGGGGAGGCCACCTAGAGCTTGCAGTGTGAGGGAAGCGGCGATATCAGCGGTTGTCGCTAGTACCCTGGCATCATGGGTGCCTAGGACACCATAGGCCGTCATGTACTGAGTGCCGTTGATTAGCGCAAGGCCCTCTTTCGCCTGGAGAGTCAATGGGGAAAGATTCACCCGCCGAAGAGCTTCTTCCCCAGGTAAGAGGCTGTCCTCTACCCAGGCTTGGCCCTCTCCAAGCAGGACTGCAGACATGTGCGCCAAGGGGACTAAATCACCGCTAGCCCCCACAGAGCCCTGTTGGGGGACTGCGGGGATGACTCGTCGGTTAAACATCTCCGCTAGTAGTTCTACCAGCTGGGGCCGGACTCCCGAATACCCCTTCATGAGTGCGTTGGCCCTAAGAAGGAGCATGGTGCGGCTAATCTCTTTAGGAGCCAACTCCCCCACCCCAGCGCAATGGCTGAGAATGAGATTTCGCTGGAGCTCTGAAACGCGCTCGGGGGAAATGGAAACATCGGCTAGCTTGCCAAATCCCGTATTGATGCCGTATACAGCTTGGCCGCGCTTAACGACAGCCTCTACTACCTCACGGCTTGCTGCAACCGCGCGTAACTGCTGCGGGTCCAGAGCAACGTTCTCATTCTCACGTACAGCTCTGACCACAGCCTCGATGGTGAGATGCTTTCCGTCAAGCAGGATCACAACATCACTCCTACATGCGTATATTCCATTTCTATGTTGGTTTCTACTATGGCCAAAACATTTCCTTTCAATAAACAGGTCTTTCTTTAAATCAGGAGCGGTTGTGAAAATAAGTATTGCATTTTGACTCTTTTAGGGTTACTATATTGTTAGATATTTTCACTCTGCAAAAAAGTTGGTGGCCTAATGTCCCACAAGGGCTTCAGCAGTACAAGGCTGCTGCGTTCGCTCAATGCCAAAATCGTACTCCAGACCCTCTATCGCCACGGGCGGTGTTCCCGCTCCCAACTAACGCGCCTTACCCAAATCAGTCCTGCAACTATCACCCGCATTATCACGCAGCTCTTGGAGCAAGGCATTGTATACGAAGGAACCCAAGCGAAGTCAACTGGCGGACGCAAGCCTGTATACCTCCATCTTGACTATACGAAGCTGTACATTATTAGCGTCCAGCTGATCCGGGACCGGATCGCGGTGGCGGTTTTGAACCTTAAGGGCGACCTACTCCTCAAGCGCGACATTTCTCCCGTTAGTTTCACCCCAGAAGAACTCCTGCCAGAAGTGCATCAGGAAGTGGAAAACGTCCTTGCCCACTCTGCTATTAACCGAGATCACATCCTAGGAGTGGGAGTGGCTATTTCTGGCGTCGTGGACAGCACCCAAGGCCTCATGGTTAAGTCGGTTAACTTAGGCTGGGAGAACGTCCCCATCTCAGAGAAACTCGGCGGCATGCTCTCTCTTCCCGTCTATGTGGCAAACGATGCGAACGCCGCGGCCCTAGCAGAGCTCTGGTTCGGCCAATGCCGAGACTGCGATAGCTTCCTCTATCTTAAGACAGATACAGGTGCCGGCGTGGGGCTGGTACTCCGCCGGCAGTTGGTCAGCGGCCACCGCTGGTTGGCCGGGGAAATCGGGCACCTGCCGGTAGTTCCGGGCGGACGCAGATGCCGCTGCGGGCAGCAAGGGTGTCTGGAAGCTTACGTCTATCTCAGCGATGTGTTGGAGCGCTATCAAGCTGCCGCTGGCCGTACCATCACCAAGGCTGAGTTTATGGAACTGGTTAAATCTGAGGATGCAGCTGCCTGTGAGCTTGCAGCCGAAACCGCCCAGGCTATTTCGCAAGCAGTTTCATCCTGGGGGATATTGTTGGATTTGGACAAAATCGTCATTGGCGGCATCTGGGGTCAAATGGATGCGCAAGTCATTCAACCTATTCACGACCATTACAAGCGTGTCTTAACCACCAGCGGCCTAGAGCGGGACGTGGTCATCAGTGGTTCCAGCTTAAGCGATGACAACGACCTCTTCGGTGCCGCGGGTATCGTACTTCATTCCTGGCTTAGCCCAGAGCTCGCTGCCATGCGGGGGGGTGAGATCAAGAGCATTCCGTAATTGCCTATCGTGTGAGTGAGTAAACCTTGAGTACAGCCAATCTTAGGAGGGATTACAGTGAAACGGAATTTGCTCGTTGTTGTCAGTATGCTCCTGGCTCTGTTCTTGGTGACACCTGTCCTGCAAGCCCAGGAAAAGATCACGTTGACGGTGCTAAACTACTTTGACCTCACGTCTCCCAATGCATCCCGGGAAATCAACGAGGTTTGGGAAGAGTTCGAAAGGCGGAACCCCCACATCACCGTGATCCGGGAAGATCTTTTCAATGAACCATTCCACCACAAGACAGAAGCCTACGCGGCAGCAGGCACCCTGCCGGATATCGTCTTCATGTGGCCCGGAGGCCGTTCCACGACGCTCCATACCAAGCGGCTGGTGAAGGACCTTACCCCCTTCATTGACGAGGTCCGGCACGAGTTTTCTGAAGCTGCGCTCATGCCCCAAGCAGGCGGATATCTGGCTATGATCCCCACCACCGTTACCGCCAGCCACGTCATGTTTGTAAACAAAGGGCTCTTGGATTCCCTCGGCTTGGAGATCCCTGAGACGTATGAGGAACTAGTGGCCATGGTTCCCATCCTCAAGGAAAAGGGCCTCGATGTGGTTCTCATGGGAGCCCAGGACGACTGGGTAATCCAATCATGCCTCTTCAGCATGATCGTAGGCCGCCTGGTGGGCGATGCCAAGATGGATGAGATCATTGCAGGCGAAGCGAAGTTCACTGATCCAGAGTTTGTGGGAGCCTTGGAGTTCTATAGGCGGTTATACGACGATGGCGTACTCAACCGCCGTATCATGAACACCACGTACGGCGAGGTGAACGGCCTGTTCGCGGCAGGGCGTGCTCCATTCTTGATTGACGGCGACTGGAAAACTGGGAACTTCTTGACAGATCCTGAAACGGGCGATGCGCTTATCCCCGTGGATCAGCAGCCCAACTTCGTGATCACCCTGTTCCCAGCCATCCCCGGTGAGATCGTGTCCAAGTCCACTTCCACCGTTGCTGGCGTGGGCTACGGCATGAACGCCAACATCCCCGCTGGCTCAGCTAAGGAAGCCGCTGCCTGGGAACTCTTGAAATGGCTCAACGGCAAGGAAGCCCAAACCCTGCGTCTCGAGACTGCAGGAACCACACCTAGCCGCGTGGACGTAACGAGCGACAACTTGGAACCGCTCGTTAGAGAGCGTCTTGCTTTTTACGGCAAGGTAGAAGCGGGTACTTACGTCCTAGACAACGTCCTGGCAGGCGATGTTTATGGGCCGCTCAACGTTGGACTGCAGGAAATCGGCCTCGGCCTTGCCACTCCTATGCAGGTTGCCGAACGAGTACAGGCTGCGTTCGACGAATGGTTTGCTGCACAGTAATCAACCTTTATCGCGAGGCGCTGCCCAGGCGGCGCCTCGCCTCCTCAAGGAGGCATGCACATGAGACGCAACCAACTCCGCACGGAAGAAAGACGGGCCTATTGGCTCTTGGTCCTCCCAGCGCTGCTCATCTACTGGTCTGTCGTAGCTTTCCCCACCGTTTTTTCTCTCGTCCTAAGCCTCACCAACTACAACGGAGGACGGATCTTCGGCGGCCAGGCAATCAGCTTTGTTGGACTTCAGCACTATGTGCGGATGTTCAAGGATCCCTATTTCTGGATATCGCTTAAGAACAACATCTACATCATGCTGGTGTCCCTTTTCGGCCAGATCCCTTTGGGCTTCTTGTTTGCCTATGTAATCCACCGCAAACTCGTTAAGCAGCGAGATTTTTTCCAGACCATGATTTACCTGCCCTCGGTGATTTCCACCATTGTCATCGCCATACTCTGGCAGTCGTTTTTTTCGCCTTACGGCCCCTTTACAGAGCTTGTGCAGAAGTTTATCCCCAACTGGGAAAACGAGCTCTTTTTTGACCCCCATAAGGCCATCTTACCGGTCTTATTCGTAATCTTGTGGATGTATACAGGCACGTACCTTATTATCTTCCTGGCCAATCTGCAGAAAATCGATCCTGCCTTGATCGAAGCGGCCCGCATTGATGGAGCCACTGAATGGCAAGTCTTAACCCGGATTATCCTGCCCTGTCTATCGGGAGTAATCCTCACAACCGCGATCTTGGCCATCTCAGGCTCGTTGAAAAGCTTTGACTTGGTGTTTGCGATGACTGCCGGAAACCCCGCCCGGCGCACTTCCGTCCTGTCGTTGTACATGTATGACAATGCCTTCCGCGGCGCACCAAACTACCCTAGGGCCAATGCCATCTCAGTGTCTATGGTTTTGCTGAGCCTGGCCCTCATCTGGATTGTCCAGCTTACCGAAGAGCGCTTTGGAGGTAGAGAATGATGAAGAGCCGCCATGACTTTCACCCCGCTCTGCGCCTGCTCGTCTATTGCGTGATGCTTCTCTTCACACTCATGACCATCGCACCCTTGATCTGGCTGATGCTCAGTTCCCTCAAAACCACTGCAGAGTTTCAACTAAACCGTTTAGGCTGGCCCCAAAACCCGACCCTGTTTAACTACGCCAGTGCTTGGCGGGTGGGCAAGTTCGGCACCCTGTTCCTAAACAGCTTGTTTTTCACCATCGCCTCCACGTTTGCGATCATCATTCTCTCGGTGGGCGCTGGCTTTGCCTTTGCGAAGTTGAGATCGAAGGCGACCCCCGTTCTCCACGGCAGTTTCATCATCGGCATCCTCCTGACGATCCAATCCATCATGGTGCCGCTGTTTCTGCTGGTTAACGCGGTTGGCCTGTATAATACCCGCACAGGAGTACTGATCCCATATATTGGCATGGGGATGCCCATTGGTGTCTACCTGTGCACCGAGTTTATCAAGGGGATCCCCGACTCGGTGGTGGAATCAGCCCGCATCGATGGGGCAGGATATCTTAAGATTCTCAGCGCCATCATCTGGCCGATGGCGAAACCCGTTGCAGTAACCCTCGCCATACTAAACATCGCGGGGACCTGGAACGAGTTTATGCTCATCAACATCTTGGTCTCTGCAGAAAGCTTGCGCACTTTGCCTGTGGGTATCTTGCGCTTCTCCTCTGCCCTTTCCTCAGATTACGGCCGTCAGTTTGCTGCCTTAGTCATCGGAATGCTGCCCATGGTCATCTTCTACCTCATTTTCCGCAAGCAGATCACCAAGGGAGTATCCGCTGGTGCGGTGAAAGGTTAACCCCTGACCCTTTCGCTCCCGGGGAAAAAATGATAAGCTATGGGTAATTAAGGGTCGAAAGGAGCACATGGGAATGGAGAAACTTAAGGTCAACGTCGGTGAAAGGGGCTACGTCCTGCTCAAAGATTGGATGGGGACAGACCTCTCCCCGGTGAACGATGCGAAGGTCAGCTTCGATAAAGAATCCGCTGAACTGGGGCCAAGAGAGATACGCCTCATTAAATACCTCGCTGAACACGAACACACTTCTCCGTTTCGCCACTCAGTGCTGAAATTCGAGGTTTATGCACCTCTCATGGTAGCCCGGCAGTGGTGGAAGCACATTATAGGCAGTGAGCACGGCGAGCCGTTTGACCGCCTAACGGCATGGAATGAATCTTCCCGGCGCTACATTACAGAGGAGCCTGTCTTCCTAATTCCAGGCCCGGCGGAATGGCGCTCCGCCCCTGAGAATCGCAAGCAAGGCAGTGGAGACAATCTCCCGGAAGAAGTGGGCCAAGCCTATACAGACAAGCTGCAGGCGCATGTGGAGGCCAGCATCGCCCTCTACGAAGAGGCCATGGCAGCAGGAGTATGTGCGGAACAGGCAAGGCTCTTCCTGCCCGCTTACGGCATGTACGTGCGCTGGGTTTGGACAGCCAGCCTGCAAGCTGTTGCCCATTTTCTGAGGCTCCGCTTGGACGAGCATGCCCAGAAAGAGATCAGAGATTATGCGGAAGCCGTGAGACAGCTGGCGGAAGAGAAGTTCCCCGTCTCCCTCCAGGCTCTGTTAGATAACCACTCGTAAGAAAAGCCGCTCAAAGCGGCTTTTTTTACGAGGTAAATTGGCGAAGGCCCTTAGGGAGATGGTTTTTGAGGGTACCCTTAACCTGCTTAGCCCAACCCAGCCCGAAGCCTGCTACGGACACTAAGTACCATCCATCGGGCCCGTCGCAGGGGAGCGTTTCGCCTCGAAGGAAACGGCTAAGTTCCGGCGCATCACAGGAGAAGTCTATGCTGTACACAGCGTCCTCAGCCCTCAGTGTATGTGAAAGGGCGTGGGCTGGTTCGAAACGATTCTTCTTGAGCGTGCCCACATGGAGGCCTGGGCGCATGGCCTTCAGTCCATCCAGGGACGGGGCAGCTTGAGGTACAAGGTAGAGCTGTCCGCCAAAGGCCACGGGCTGGCCCTGAGGCGGCGTATGCACGATGCCGCTGAGGTGCTCCCGGAAATCGCCGTAGGCCCGCCCCCGTTCATTCCCACGGGAAGGCCTGCGCAGCTGCGCCGTTCCCTTCCTGCGCAATACTGCGATGAAATGGCCCTCACCCCTTGCCTTGTGAGGCCAAAGGCGTATTGTACGGGCCAGTTCGCCGGGCCCACCCACCCACTCTGGCTGGCCAGGGGCCATACCGCCGGTAAGGCACACTTCTTCCAGGGAAAACTCGGGGAAGCGCTGGAGGAAACGCCAGATGACCCCCTCGTTTTCCTCGGGGGAGAATGTGCAGGTAGAATAGACCAAGCGGCCGCCAGGGCGCAGCAGCCGCGGAACAGTCTCCAAGATGCTCAGCTGGCGCACTGCACAGCTTTGCACATGGGCACTGCTCCATTCGCGCCGCGCCTCGGGGTTCTTGCGGAACATGCCTTCCCCTGAGCAAGGTGCGTCTAGCAGGACCCGGTCAAAGGCTTCAGGGAAATGCATGGCTAGGCGCTCCGGAGCTTCATTGGTGACAATGGCATTCGTAACTCCCAACCGTTCCATGTTCTGGGAGAGAATCTGCGCCCTACCTCTATGCACCTCATTTGCGATGATCAGCCCTTCTCCTCCCATGAGAGCAGCGAGGTGGGTAGATTTGCCTCCGGGGGCAGCTGCAAGATCCAGTACCCACTCCCCTGGCTCGGGCCTGAGATACTCTGCCACAGCCATCGCGCTTGGTTCTTGAATGTAGTACAGCCCAGCATCGTGGAAGACGTGCCTTCCAGGGCGAGCAGGCTCAAAGTAATAGAACCCAGTGCTGCACCAGGCCACTGGCTGGAGTGGCCAGGGCGACAATTTCAGGAACTCCTCTACCTCAAGCCTGAGGGTATTGACCCGCAGCCCCTGCCAGCTCTGTCCGTTAAGGCCTTCCCTGAACTGGGGATACTCCTCCCCCAGCAAGGATTCCATGTTATCCAGAAACTCCTGGGGTAACTTCTCCATACAACCTCATCATTTCTTTCTTTCAAAATCCCGATAGAGCAGACTCGGCTGGATATCGGTGTTGTTCTGGTACTTACCACTCGCGTAGGGTTCAAAGTCCCCTTGAATGGTGTGGTAGTGAATCTGGCAGATCTCAACGCCGGGATAGATCACAATGGGGTGGATACAGAACATCTCCAGCGTCCAATACCCCGCGAATCCAACATCCCCAAAACCGGCGGTAACATGCACAACCAGGCCCAAGCGTCCGATGGAGGACCGGCCCTCCAGCATGGGGACGAAGTTGGTGGTCTTAGTGTATTCCCTAGTGCGGCCCAGATACAGGCGATGGGGCTCCAGCAGCAACCCCTCAGGGGGAATGGTGAGCCTCCGCACGGGATTTGGCTTCTTCATATCGAGCACAGGGGTATCGTAAACCATGAGCTCATCGTGGAGAGTCAGGTTATAGCTGTTGGGATTGAGCTTGCTGCGGTCAAACGGTTCTATGATGATCTCTTTTCCCAGGTGGCGCAAGATTTCCAGTCCCGATAGTATCATAGCTCTCCTCCCTGATTGTTCCCACTGTTCCGGAGCGGAACGGGGTCCATGTGAATCACTATCTTAACTCCCAGCTCCTCTTCTATCCGCTCCTCAATGGCATCGATCTCAGCATGGGTTTCCACGAGGCTGGCCCTTTCATCAACTTCCGCATGAATCGAGGCCATTATACGTCCAGGCCCGTAGTCGTGGATACGGAGGTCGTGGGCACCCCGAATCCCTTCGCCTTCCATAAGCAGCGCATGGATTTTCTCCACAAGCGCGGGATCGGCGGAAACACCCACTAGCAGATTCGCGGACTCCCGGGCAGTACTGAACCCTGTGTACATGATGAGGAGCGAAATACCCACACCCAGATAACCGTCTATGGTTCCGCTTTGCATGTACCGGGCAATTACGGACCCTAGGAGGATGACGGCGGTAGCCACGGCATCGCTGAGGCTGTCCACCGCCACAGCCCTATTTAAACTAGAGTTAATCCTTTCGCCCACTCGCCGGTTGTAGAAGTACAACCAAAGCTTCACCGCTATGGACAGTAACAGCGTTACTCCCACCGCAAAGGAAAACTCCATGGGCTCCGGATTCAGCACCTTTCGTACAGAACTGTGGAGCAGCTCAAAACCCATAGAGAAAATGATAAACGACACGATCAAGGCCGCCACGTACTCGATGCGGCCATGTCCATGAGGATGCTCCTTATCTGGAGGGGCACTGCTTAGTTTTGCCCCAAAGACGGCCACAACCGCGGAGCCTAAGTCGCTCAAGTTGTTAAAGGCATCGGATATGACCGCGATGCTGTTAGCCCAGAGGCCCACTACGAGCTTGGACGCAAACAAGAGCAGGTTTACGGCCATGCCCCAGAACCCCGCGGCCACTGCCTGCCTTTCCCTGGCCTGGCGCCCCAGGGGATCCCCAGGTTGTTCTGGCCAAATCTTGCTTATGAGCCCTCTAAACACGGCTTATCCCCCAAGAAGGCCTGTCCGTTCAGGGAGCGAATCGACCCAGCCACCCAGGAAGTGAGGGGCTACATCCTCAATCCGGCCTTGGTCACACAGGGCGGCGATCTCTGGGTTTAGCGGGAGCGATCCCAAGAACTCCACTCCCAGCTCCGCCCCTAAAGCCGCTGTCTTGCCCTCCCCAAACAGGTCTATTCTCCGCCCGCAGTCAGGGCAGGTGATATAACTCATATTCTCCACCAATCCTAGAATCGGGACGTGCATGGTTCGGGCCATGTGGTAAGCCTTCTTCACAATCATGGCCACCAAGTCCTGAGGGGTGGTTACCATGATCACGCCCTGTGGCGCAAAGGACTGAAACACCGTCAGGGGGACATCACCGGTCCCTGGCGGGAGATCCAGCAGCAGAAAGTCTAACTCGCCCCAGATAACATCAGTCCAGAACTGGCGCAGTGCGGAGTTGATCAAGGGCGCCCGCCAGACAACGGGTGAGTCATCTTGGGGCAGCAGGAAATTGATGGACATCAGTTTGATGCCTTTATCTGATTCGAGAGGGAAAATCCCATCTTCCGTGCCGTAGGCTTGGTGGTTAGATCGCCCAAACATCTTGGCAATGGAGGGGCCAGTGATGTCCGCATCCAGGATGCCCACCCGGTATCCCCTGCGATTCAGCTCAACAGCAAGCAGGCCCGTCACAGATGACTTTCCTACCCCCCCTTTACCGCTCATTATTACAATCGTGCTGTGAATCTTGCTCTGGTTATGCGTTGGTATAGTCAAGTCGCTCACAAAGCCGCTTCCTTTCTATTCTTATACTCTGCTCCTAAGGGAGCTTGTTGCCTGCCGCACGGTAAATCTCGTACCACTGTTCCCGGGTGAGAGACACCTGCTCAGCCTGGCTCAGCTCCTTCACGCGGCAGGCGTTGGTCGTTCCCACCACTACCTGCATCTGCGCGGGATGGCGCAAAATCCACGCGATGGCCACGGCCGCGGGAGTCACTCCCTGTTCTTCGCCAATCCGCTCCAGGACTCTGTTGAGCTCAGCATAGTCGGGATGGCCCAAGAATACTCCCTTAAAGAACCCAAATTGCAGAGGAGACCAAGCCTGAATGGTGATGCCTTTCAAGCGGCAGTACTCTAATATGCCCCCATCCCGGTCCACTGCCCGGTCGTTGTACAGGTTGACATTTATGCCTGCATCGATGATCCCTGTATGCGCAGGGCCAAACTGAAGCTGGTTAAAACGAAGCTTCTGGGGAAGCCACTTCTGCAGCAGCTCAATGTGCATAACGTGGTGGTTGCTCACTCCAAACCAGCGCACTTTTCCCGCGGCTTCGAGAGTTGTAAAAGCCTCCGCAACTTCCTCTGGCTCCATTAAGGTATCTGGCCTGTGCAGCAACAGCACATCAACGTAATCTGTTTTCAGGCGCCTAAGGCTCTGTTCTACCGAACGGAGAATGTGCTCCTTGGAGAAGTCATACAGGCCAGGGCGAATGCCGCACTTTGTTTGGATGACGATGTTCTCTCTAAGTCCAGGGTTCCCCGCGAGAATCTCTCCAAATAGCTCCTCGCACCGGCCCTTACCGTAAACATCCGCATGATCGAAGAAGTTTACCCCCTCTGCGAGGGAAGTCTCTACAAGCTGCCTCAGCTCCGTAGCTTCCAGAGCAGCGATGCGCATACAACCCAGTATGATGCGTGATTCCATGGGATTCATGGGCTTCAACCTCCTTGTTCCCACAAACTTCGCCGGATAACCAAGTTTTCCTGTTTACACACTGGCCTCTGCAGGAATAACCCCCGGTAGTGGAAAAACCTCGCAGGTGCCTAATCCACAAGGGGGAGATGACTGATAGGTTGAAAGCATTGTTGTTCTGGATTATTGGAGTGCTGTTGTTGGCGGGAGTTGCGCTTATTGGTGCCGGGTGGGTGGGGGCCCTGGCCTTTAACCGCATGGCCGACGCTGAGATGGAACGACTGCTCGCGGTTAAAGCCAATGCCTCAAGACCGATCACTGCCCATGACCTGGCTCCCTTACCGGCCCCGGTCCAACGGTGGCTGAGGCAGGCCCAAGTCATGGGAAAGCGCCCTATCCAGGCAGTTCGCTTGACTCAGAGGGCCCGTCTCAGGCTGAATCCAGAACAGAACTGGATGGCCGCGGAAGCACAACAAACATTTTGCGTGGATAACCCAGGGTTCGTTTGGAAAGTGAACATCCAAATGAACCCGCTTCTGAAGATAGTTGGCCGCGACAAGTACGTCGAAGGACGAGGCGAGATGCTCATCAAGCTTTTAGGTTTGATTCCCGTGGCAGAAGCTCAGGGGCCGGAGATCGATCAAGGGACCATGCTCCGCTTCCTTGCAGAAATGGTATGGTTTCCCACAGCTGCACTCAGCAGCTACCTGAGTTGGGAGGAGGTTAGCGAGAATCAGGCCAGGGCAACCATGACCTATGGCGGGCAAAGCGTATCAGGAGTGTTTACCTTTACAGATGAGGGTTACGTCCAGAGTTTTTCCGCTCAGCGCTATATGGAATCGAACGGCCAGTACAGCCTCGAGGAATGGCTGGTAAAAGCCGTGGAGCACAAGGAGTTTGGCGGGATTGTTATCCCCTACAAGGCCCAAGTAGTATGGAACCTGGACACGGGCCCGTTTCATTGGTTCAGCTGTGAGCTTGAGAGCGTGGAATACAGCTTCTAATACGTCAAAAGAGGGGCAGCAGCCCCTCTTTCTTAATCTTCAACGTTAAGGTACTCCAGTCTGTCTTTGTGCGCTGCAGGCCGGCTGTCGCCGTGGTGCACCCTACTCATGGTTAAGAAGGCTAGGGCCGCAAATAAGGCCGCGTAAGGAAACAGCGTCCGGTAGCTGATGTACTCTAGCAAAGCTCCAGAAAGGATGGGGGTAATAATCTGCCCTGCCATGGAAAAGGTGTAGTAGTACCCAGTAAACTTCCCCACGTCCGATCCTTTCGCCATCTCCACAACCATGGGATAAGAGTTGACGTTGATCAAGGCCCATCCCACGCCGATGACGACCAACAGCACGTTAATCGCGGGATGGTAAGCTGTGAAGGTAAACGCCACCGCAAAGCTGAGGAAAAGGAGGACAATACCAGTCAAAATCGTGCGCTTCCTGCCGATCCGGGTCGCGATCAGGCCTGAGGGGATAAAGGTCAAAACCGCGGCTGCTGTCGCGAGGAGCAAGCTATTGGCGAATCCCCCACCCGCCAAGCCCAGCACGGTCTGGGCGTACTTCGACCAGGCAGTAGTGACCGCGTTGTAGGCCATAAACCACAAGAAGATGGAAGCAAGAATGAACAGCAGGCTCCTGCGCACATCCTGGGGCAGGGGCTTATCCTCTGCCGTGCCCTCGCCCTTACTCTCCTCTCCATGGCCTTGCAGCCGCTCCATCTCTTCCACCAGTTTGTTCTCTTTAACAGTGTTAACTAGGACTACTACCGCTACAACCATCAAACCTGCCACGATAGCAAAGATGGGCAGGTAATCCGGCTTGCCCGCATCCGGGATTAGAACCGACATTGCAACAAGGGAGATAATCGCGCCAACTGCTCCCATCAAATTGATGACCCCATTCGCCTTAGACCTAAGAGGTTTAGGGGTGACATCTGGCATGAGTGCGACCGCGGGTGAGCGGTACGTGCTCATGGCTACCAAAGTTAAGAACAAGACAATCACAAACATGCGGAGGTTAACTAGGTTATCGGCGATGGGAATGAGCAGCATGGCAATGACCGCCGCTGCTGTACCGCCGATGATGAACGGCATACGCTTGCCGATAGGAGTGCGGACTCGATCAGAGAGGGCACCGAAGAGGGGCAGCATGAACAAGGCCAGAACGTTGTCTGCTGCCATAATTACACCAGCAAGGGTGTCGCCGATCTCAAAGGTGTTCTTCAAAATCAGGGGGACTAAACTGTCATACATCTGCCAGAAAGCGGAAATGGACAAAAACGCTAACCCAATGAAAAACGTCCGTTTGTAGTTGAGCTGCACACTCTGCTGCTGTGGAGAAATCCCCACAAGCAGCCTTCACCCCTTTCCCTTAGATTCCAAATCATGCCGCCATATTATTCCTAATTCGCCTTCGCTTGGGGAATACCTACTGCTCAAGGGAAAAGGCACAGAATGCGAAATTCGATCACCACCGTGAAGCAACCTACGAAAAATCTCACACGAAAAGAAGGATTATCCGTTTTTGCACGGAATAGTAAGCAAATAATTGTTTCGAGACCCTGGCGCCGGGTTCGAAAGTGCGAAACGAGGAGGTATTGAAGAAGTGAAGAGAGTACTTGTGCTTGCCGTTGTGTTCATTATGCTTCTCAGTGTGGATGTCGCTTCCGCGAATTGGAAAATTGGCATCCTCACAGGTACCGTAACCCAGAACGAAGAGGAATATCGCATGGCCGAGCAGATGCAGGCCGAGTTCGGTGCGGACCGCATCATCATCGCCACCTATCCCGACCGCTTCATGCAGGAACAGGAGACAACCATCAGTAACATGCTGGAAATGGCTGCAGATCCTGATGTGAAAGCCATCGTCATGGTACAAGCCGTTCCAGGTGCAGCGGCGGCTGTGGACAGAGTGAGAGAGTTCCGCCCGGACATCCTCATTGTACTCGGTTCACCGCAGGAAGACCCCATGGTTGTAGCTTCCAAGGGGGACATCGTCCTCAACACCGACGATATCGGCCGCGGCCCGCAAATCGCTGAACAGGCTTACGCCATGGGTGCGAAGGTGCTTGTACATTACTCGTTCCCACGCCACATGTCCGTAGAGACCTTGGCGAAAAGGCGTGAACTCATGAAGGCAAAGGCTGAGGAACTGGGTATGCTCTTCGTTGACGAGGATGCTCCCGATCCGACGAGTGATGCAGGCGTAGCAGGAACCCAGATGTTTATCAGTGAAGACGTACCTCGCAAGATCGCCCAGTACGGCCCAGAGACAGCTGTCTTTGGCACCAACTGCGCGATGCAGGAGCCGCTCATCGCTCAAACCATTGCCAATGGCGGCATCTTCCCTGTCCAGTGCTGCCCCAGCCCATACCACGCACTCCCCGCTGCCCTTGGTGTTGAGGTGCCTGAGGATAAGAAGGGCAACCTGGATTGGATCTTGGAAGCTATCAATGGCAAGGTAGTTGAGAAAGGTGCCGCAGGCAAAGTGGCTACATGGCCGGTTCCGGTCAACATGATGTTCATGCAGGCAGGAACCTACTATGCGGTAGAGTGGATTAACGGCAACATCACCTCCAAGAACGACAAGGCCGCATTGGTCCGGATCATGGAAGGGATTGCTGGCCGCTCCGTCAATCTCACAGAGTATCCCGATACAGACAACTACTACCTCTACCTGTCTGACCACGTAGTATTCCAATAAGCGATTAGTGCAAACACAAAGCAGGGCTGCCCCACGGCGGCCCTGCCGGTTATCCACTATGGAAGAAGGTGCATGCATGGCCGTTGAACCCGTTCTTAGGATGAAGGGCATCAGCAAGAGTTATTACGGCACAAAGGTCTTAGACAGCGTTAACCTATCCATCATGCCCGGAGAAGTTCACGGAATCGTAGGGGAAAACGGCGCCGGCAAGTCCACGCTGATGAATATTTTGTTCGGGATGAATGTGATTCACAGCACAGGTGGCTTTGAAGGAAGCATCGAAATTGCCGGCCAGCCTGTTCAGATCAAGAGCCCTCTCCAAGCCATGGCCCTGGGAATCGGCATGGTACACCAGGAGTTTATGCTCCTCCCTAACTACTCCGTGACGGAAAACATCAAGTTGAATCGCGAGGTGCTCAAACCTAACCTCGCGAGCAGAATATTTGGGCCCAGACTGCAGTCCCTTGACTATGACAAGATGTACGCGGATGCCCGCAAAGCCCTAAAACGCTTGAACATCGATATCGACGAGTATGCGACCATCGCGGGCCTACCCGTAGGCTACATGCAGTTTACAGAGATTGCCAGGGAGCTGGACAAGGAGCACCTCCGCATTCTCGTGTTTGACGAACCCACAGCGGTACTCGCAGAATCGGAAGCAGCCCATCTCTTAGAAGCCATTAAGGAGATTGCTGCGGCAGGCATTGCCGTACTGTTTATCACGCATCGGTTGAATGAGATCATGGAAGTCTGTGACAACATCACCGTCCTCCGGGACGGCCGCCACGTGGTGACGAAGGCAAGCAAGGATACCAATGTGATCGAACTAGCGGAGCTGATGGTGGGCCGCAGTATGGAGTTTGCAGGTCGCAAACAGCATTACTCTCACAAAGGCCGCCCCATCCTAGAGATTAAGCAACTTACTGTGGATATGCCCGGTGAGCGGGTCCGGGGCGTAGACCTCACCGCTTACGAAGGGGAAATCCTGGGCATAGGCGGGCTGGCAGGCCAAGGGAAGATCGGGATCGCAAATGGCATCATGGGACTGTTCCCTGCAGCTGGCGATGTTAAGGTGGCTGGGACCCCCCTGCCCCTAAACAACCCCTCTGCCTCCATTGCCGCTGGTTTGGCCTTCGTATCGGAAGACCGGCGAGGCGTGGGCCTGTTATTGAACTCGTCCATTGAAGTAAACATTGCCAGCGGTGCCATGTTCGGCAAGAAAGAGTTCATTAAGACGTGGGGGCCCTTTTCCCAAGTGGATCAAGCTGCCGTTCGTGAAAATGCCCAGAAGCTCATTGGGGAACTAGACATTCGGTGTACAGGCCCAAGGCAGCTGGTCCGCCAGCTGAGCGGAGGTAACCAGCAAAAGGTCTGCATCGCCCGGGCCCTAACCATGAACCCCAAGATTCTCCTGGTCTCAGAGCCGACTCGAGGAATCGATGTAGGTGCTAAGCAGCTGGTACTTGATACCCTTCGCCGCCTCAACGAGGAGCTGGGCATGACGATCGTGGTCACCTCCAGTGAGCTGGCAGAACTGCGGAGTATCTGTTCTCGCATTGCCATCATCACCGATGGCCGAGTGGCTGGCATACTCAAGCCAGATGATTCGGATGTCAACTTCGGCCTGCTAATGGCGGGCCAGCCCATCAGCAAGGGGGCGTAAAGTATGCAAGATAAGAGCTTTCTAAAAGACATGGATTTAGCCCGATTGATCATTGCAGCATTTTTCATCCTCCTGTGCGTAGCCGCGATAGCCCTCAGACTTGATTTCGCGGAACTTATCACTTCCAGCCTCGCCCGGATCGGTATGTGGGGAGTGCTGGTTCTGGCCATGCTGCCTGCCATTGTGTCGGGCATCGGCCCCAATTTTGGAGTGTCTTTGGGCATCGTCTGCGGCCTTCTTGGGGGGCTAACAGCCCTGGAGCTCGCCTATCGGTTAGAGGGTATTGTGGCGTTCTCACCAGGCATGTTGTTTTTCATCGCGATGGTCTTCTCGCTGCCCTTTGCCCTGCTGGTGGGGGTAGGCTATGGCTGGCTCCTCAACCGGGTCAAGGGTTCTGAGATGATGATCGCCACATATGTGGGATTCTCCATTGTGTCCATCATGAAACTGGCATGGGTCTTTCTACCCTTTAAGAACCCTGAGATGGCATGGCCTATTGGAAGGGGCGTACGGGTTCAGATTGCCTTGGCTAACAGGGGGATGGCTCAGCTTCTAAACAACTTCCTAGCCTTCCGCATCGGCGAAGTTGTAGTGCCTACAGGCCTGCTCCTCACTGTGGCCTTAGCCATCTTTTTGATGTGGCTGTTCTTACGGAGCCGCACAGGTATGGCCATGTCCACCGCGGGCAGTAACCCGCGCTTCGCTGAAGCTTCAGGGATTACCGTAAACCGCCAGCGCATTATTGGCACGGTACTATCCACGGTGCTGGGTGCTGTGGGCATCCTGATCTACTCCCAAAGCTACGGGTTCCTGCAGCTCTATGAAGGCCCCATGTTCATGCCCTTTGTGGCTGTGGCGGCTGTCCTGATTGGCGGTGCTTCTGTGAAGAAGGCCACCATCTCCCATGTGATTATTGGGACAGTCCTCTTCCTGGGCATTCAAGTGGTGGCAGTTCCGGTTGCGAACGCCTTTACCGCTGAGTGGTCCAGCATGGGGGAAATCAGCCGCAAGATCATCCAGAACGGCGTTATTCTATATGCGCTGACCCAAGCAGGGGGTGAATAGTTCATGCAAAGTCGTCCAATGACCACCTCAGAGACAATGCTGCAAGGGCGCATGGCTTCGGCCCGCTCCTTCCTGGTTCGAAACATGGTAACCATCATGTTCTTGGTGCTCAGCGCTGTGGGATACAAGCTCTCGGGGATGACGCCCTTCCTGTTCCTCATGGACATTGTTGCCCGCCTTTCCCGGAATGCCTTTTTGGTGCTGGCACTTATTATCCCGGTAATGGCGGGCATGGGCCTAAACTTCTCCATAGTGTTGGGGGCAATGGCTGCCCAGGCCATAGTGATCTTCGTTACTCACTGGGGCTTTGCAGGCTTGCCAGGCATCTTGCTCTCCATGGCTCTTGTAACACCCTTGGCCGCTATCCTGGGATATCTCACTGGCAGCCTGTTCAACCGCACCAAGGGGCAGGAGATGATCGCAGGACTAATCCTGGGCTACTTCGCCCAAGGAATCTATGAGCTCGTCTTCCTCCAGCTCGTGGGCGGAATAATCCCCATGGACAACTCCACCATCATTATGAGCAGTGGCGTAGGCGTGCGCACCACCATAGACCTGACAAACGGCCTCAAGTACGGGTTGGACTGGCCTGGGCAGTACTGGGGCAATGACCTCCTTCTCCGCCCCACCTTGCCCTGGGCCATCATCGGCATGGCTGTCGCACTGGCTGTTGGGATCGTCATCTATCAACTGCGCGTTGACAAACGGCAGCGGCTTGGCAGCACCCAACTAGTGCTGGCAGGGATCGGTCTTGCGTGGGCATGCTGGTGGAGCGTTCAGCAGATCCAAGCCCGCACCCAGATAAACTGGATTCGGGTACCACTTCTCACATGGCTGGTCATCGCAGGGGCCTGTGTGGGGCTTCACTTCTTCAGCCGGACCAAGCTTGGGCAAGACATGCGCAGTGTGGGCCAAGATCGCCATGTGGCAGCAGTAGCTGGCATCGATGTCAACCGGGTACGGATTGCCGCCATCATCTTGTCCATGGTGATGGCTGCTTGGGGGCACATCATTTTCCTGCAGAACATCGGTACGTTTAGTACCTACGGCAGCCACGAGCAGGTTGGGCTGTACTCAGCTGCAGCCTTGCTCATAGGCGGGGCCACTGTTGCCCGGGCAACCATTGGCCACGCACTGTTAGGCACCCTCTTGTTCCACACCCTGTTTATCGTGGCACCAGCGGCAGGAAGGCAGCTGTTTGGAGATGCCCAGATTGGGGAATACTTCCGAGTGTTTGTGGCCTACGGGATCATCGGCATCACATTAGCCATGCATGCCTGGAAGCAAATCCTCCAGCGCCGCTCGGTTGACCAATAACCAGGGACGCTACAACACAATAAGAGGGCTGCTGGTTCGGTACCAGCAGCCCTTTGCTTGTCTGAAAGCCTTCAGAAGTACACTGGCTCGGGGCGGCCATAGAAATAGCCTTGCATCAAATCACAACCTAACTCGCGGAGCAAGCGGTCTTGCGACGCGGTCTCCACTCCCTCCGCCACCACTGTGAGCCCCATCCTGTGAGCCAGATCAACGACAGAGCTCACGATCACCCGGTCCTTTTCCACTGTCTCCACAGTCCTTATGAAGCTGCGGTCAAGCTTGACCATGTCTATGGGCAGCGTCTTCAGGTAATGGAGGGAAGAGTAGCCCGTGCCGAAATCATCCAGGGCGATGCGAAAGCCACGCTCGTGCAGGCGATACAAGGTTTCCAGGGTCTGCCCAGCGTTAATGAGCAGCGCCGTCTCAGTAATTTCCAGTTCTACGTAACCTGGTTCCACCTCATGGGTTTCAGTGAGGTAATCGAGATACTCATCCAAAGCGTTTGACAACAGCCCCCGTGCAGAGAGGTTGATGGAAACAAACCAGCCGCTCCGCTCTTTCCGTGACCATACGGCATACTGGCCGTAGACCGCGTCCAAAATCCAGCGCTCCAAGTCCATCATCTGGCGAGACTGCTCTACCAAGGGAATGAACTCCCCTGGTGGTACCAGGCCCCGCTGGGGGTGATTCCACCTGAGGAGAGCCTCCCGGCCTGCGATCCTGCCAGTGACAGCATCCACTATGGGCTGGTAATGCATCTCAAACTGCACTTCCGCGAGGGCCTTCCGAATCTGTTTCACATTATCTACATACATGTAGGCATAGTTTTCCATGGCCGTTTGGTAGAACTGGTGCTGATCTTTCCCGTTCGCCTTCGCATAATGGAGCGCCGTGTTTGCCCTGCGGAGCAGATCATCAAAACTCGTGCCGTGAGGGCCATACAAGGCAACGCCAATGCTGAGGGTCACGTGCAGGCCTGAGTCCCCTAAGAATGCCATGGATCGGACTTCCTCCAAGAGCTCATTGAGCTCTCGATCCAGATCCACTGAATCAAAGAGGAGCACAGCAAACTGATCAGAGTCAAGCTTGGCAACGTAGTGCTGCTGGCCGTAGCGGCTGCCGAACATCGCGCCAATCTCCTCGATAAGGCGATCACCCACATCGTAGCCCATCACACTGTTGACATAACTCACATCATCTACGTCCACAAACAGAAAGGCCATCCCTTCTCGCTTGAGGGCGTCAAAATCCCGCCGCAATTTGGTACGGTTGGGAAGCCTGGTCAACTCGTCATAGTACGCCAAACGGTACAAGAGCCTATCCTGCTCCACCTCACTGGTAATATCCGTATGGCTGCCTGCCACACTGACGATGGTGCCATCACCGGAGCGATCCGCAATTCCATGGCTCTTCACCCAGCGGTACGAACCGTCCCGGCTGCGGAGCCGGTAAGTGTTCTCGTACACATCGCTAGTGCCTTCCAGGAAATTCACGAAGGCGTTTACTGCCTGGGCCGCATCATCCGGATGGAGTAAGCTTTGCCACGCTTGCAGAGAGTACACCTCATGTGAGGGATCAAAATCAAAGCGCTCCCGATCCTTCTGAGAAACTACGTAACGATCGGAGCTGATGTTATACATCCACAGGCCATCCTTGGCCCCGTCTATCATCAGCTGATAGTCGTGGAGTGCGTCCGCAATCTGCTGCCAGCAAGGAGAAGATACAGATTCCTGGTTCTTGCCATGCGGTATTTTGGTCACATCCCTCATTTGGACTGAACTCCCCCCAGCCAGAGGCTTGATCAAAAAGGACATCTTACATATTCGCTGCTTCACTGGAAATTCCTGTTTCACGGGCGGGAGATCAGCGAGCCCCTCCTCCGCCGCCCCCAAAGCCTCCGCCTCCGCCACCGGAAAAACCACCTCCAGATCCGCTCCCTGAGGAGCTCTGGCTGGTAGCAAGCTGTACAGTCTGGGCAATGCTCCGATCCAGTGCAGCGGTGAGATCAGACAGGCCTCCGCCCCTCCTGGCGGTACCGAAGCCGTAGTAGTACCATCCGTAGCCAAAGCGGTACTGGCCATCTTCTAGATTTGGGAAGACGATTTCAAGCTGTTTTATGACCTGTTGAGCCACGCCCAAAGTGACAGCATAGACCAGGTAATGCTCCCAGATCACAAGGGCCGGGACTTCCTGGCGCGGAAGCTCTGAGAAGTGCAGCAAGAACCGGCGGAACGCTTTCCAGCGTGCGTAATCGTTGCTTCCCCTCACAGTGCGGCGCCTCAGCACGGCACTGAGAATTGTGAACACCACTCCAGCCACCACCAGGCCGATGCCGCTGATCCACCAGCCGAAGATGAAGGCCGCTACCGCGAGGCCCACCGAGCCTAGGCCCGTCAAGAAACCTAAAACCTGGGGCATCCCGCTGATGGATTCGAAGAAGTTGTGCTTGGCCGCGGCCCGTTTCACGTCCTCCTGCCAGCCTATCCAAAACTCCCTGAACGCACGCCTGTGCCTGCGAGCGTAAGATTCAACATCGGATAGGGTGACCCCGGGGCCTTCCGACTCTTCCTTGCCTTTCAGTGACTGCTGGACATCCTCAAAGAACAGATCCAAGACCGCCTGTTCGTGCGGTTTGAGGGAGCCTCCCTCTTCACCAGGAGTGAAGCGGTATTGGGTCTTCTCCTTCCGCCTCATGATCCCTCGCTTTTCGACCCGTTCCTCTGATATCTTAACAACGCCCCTCCGTGCCAGATCCAATAAGGTAGCGGTAAACTCCTTGGATCCTACCACCTCCCCGTTCCACAAAACCCCCAGTTCTGCAGGGGAGTAATCGGCTGGAAGTTCCCGGTAGTACTCACTGGTAAAGTCAGGACGGTGGGCTCGCCCGTAACGCGCCCACATGAAGATCGCGCCGATAAAGGTGGCAAAAGCTGAGAAAATTCCAACGGCAACGTCGACCCTTGATCTGATCCGCTGGCGGTTTGCCTCCTCTGCCCAGCGCTCCTCTTCCGCGAGTATACCGGGCAGTCCCATGCGGCCTGTGCGCTGTCCTGCTGTAACCAGGCCTGGCGGGAAAGTTACTCGCCCTTCCACCATGGTTTCTGCCTTCAGGGAGGTCACCGTCCACCTCACCATCTGGCCATTAACGATCTCCACAATGCCATTGAGAGGGCCATGTCCCCACGCCCGAATGTCCTGCACCCCAGCACCTTCCGGGAGGCTTAGGGTGATTACTACTTGGTCCACACCCTTTTCCCAACGGTCCCCCACAAACTTATAGTAGAGTTCCGCCACATCATCATGGATCAAGACCGCGTTGTGGACGACATAGGAGATCACGAATGTCCTGACCTCATCGGACGCAGTAAAGCTCCAGTCAATGTAGAGCTCATCCCCCCGGTCTTCAGCAAAGAACGTACCGGGCGGGCCAATTCGGTTACTGGGATTATGCTGATAAGCCCTACCAGGCTCACCCACTTGTACATCGGTAATGCGCATTCCGCGGGCAAGATTTATCCATTGGTACATACCGCTGTAAGAGCCGGTAAAGGAGGCTGTGCGGGTTTCCACCACGTGCAAGGTTCCATCTTCCCGCAGCTGGGCCTCAATGGACAAACTGGGAAAGCGGTAGTCTCGCGCTCTTACAGTGGGGACGACAACCAGAATAACTGCAATGAGTAGTACGGCAGACAGCCGCCTTGCCACTAAGCGTCCCCCCTTGCTATCTGGAATCACTGCCAAACCGGACCTGCACATTCTCCCTTTGCACTGCGTTCTGGTCCAAGGAAAAGAAGTCTTCCTGCGTAAAACCAAATAACTGGGCCACAATATTCGCGGGGAAAACCTCAATCCGGATGTTGTACTTCTGCACAGTATCGTTGTAGAACTGCCGCGCAAAGGCGATCTTGCCCTCCGTATCGCTCAGTTCCTTTTGAAGCTCCCGGAAGTTCGCATCAGCTTTCAGCTCAGGGTAGTTTTCCACCAGCGCAAACAGGCTTCGTAGAGTGCTGGACAGTTGGTTCTCCGCTTCCGCCAGCTCCCCTGTGCTAGCAGCCCTCATGGCTCTGCTGCGTGCCTCGGAAATCTTGGCAAAAGTGGCCTGCTCATGGCTGGCGTACCCCTGCACAGTATTGACTAGGTTAGGGATTAAGTCATACCTCCGCTTCAGCTGCACGTCCACCTGCGCCCAGGCGTTCCTCACCCTCTGGCGCAGGGTGATCAGGCCGTTGTAGGTGAACACCACATACAGAACGAGCACTACTGCTAAGACCAGCAAAATCCACATGCGAAACACCCCTTTCTTGCCAGTAGTATTCAACAGAGGTAAAGCCCACGCCTCTAGGATAGAAATAAAAAACATTCCGCGGGGAAATTTCACATCAAAAGGTGTTTTCCCTTGAGAATTGGAAACTCGTGGTATACACTATAGGCAGCATTCTACGAATAGGAGGTGGCGCAGGATGAAGGATAGAGTTGTATTGGCATCTTCACAACGGGATTCTATGGATTATTTCATTCGGCGTTGGCCCCACGTTGGAGGGTTAATGTAATCTGCCCTTCCCCACTTAGCGCAAAGGCCAACGCCAGTAGAGTAAGGAGAGTTGGCCTGATGTATTTGAACGCGGAGGAAGTGCTCCCCGCTGAGCTGGTAGACAGAATCCAGCAGTATGTACAGGGAGCGGCGCTGTACATCCCCAAACAGGGTGAACGGGCCCGGTGGGGAGAGAAAAACGGCGCACGACAGCTTATCAAGGAACGCAATTTAGAAATTGCGGCCCGCCACAGGCGGGGCGAGTCCATTGCCCGCCTTATGGAAGAGTACCACTTAGGGTATGACAGCATCAAGAAGATTGTGAGGCAGTACCGGAAAGAACGTCTCTGAGTTGAAGTTTGCCTCCCTGCCGGAATATCCATGGTACGATGAAGGTGATGCAGGATCCGGCATCACACTCTCATGAAGGGGGGATGATCAATATGATCAGTGTGAGGTGCTGCAGCTTATAGGCTGCAGGTGCGAGATAAGGGTGCTTTCCCACAGGGAAAGTCACCCTTATTCCTTTCTTCCAGTCGTTACCGAATCCCGTATGTCTCATTTACGGGCTGGACGAAGATGATGCCGTTCCCCGGCTTGTCAATCTCCAAACCATCGCGGACAGCCAACACAATATCCCGGGCTATGGCACTCTGCGCTATGATCATCACAACTTCCTTCTCGGGCTCAATTTCCATGTTTAAGAGCTTCGCATGCTCATGGATACCGGAGCCCCGGGCATTAATGATGGTACCGCCCCGGGCACCAGCTTCCCGGGCTGCGTCCATGACCTGCTCTCCCTTGCCCCGATCCACAATCACGAAAATCGCGTTGTGCATTGTATCCTCTCCACCTCCCCTTACGGCGGTGTCTTCATAGTCATATCTTCCCATACCCATGAAGGCTGAAACACTCGTAGTAAAGGCTATGCCGTGATTGGGCTTGTCGAAACGCAAGACCCTGTTCAGCTCTCCTAGAGCTGCTCGGGCTTGAGCCCGCCCCGCGACCATCAAAACAATCTCCTTCCTGCTGTCGCTCAGCTCAAGGAGGCGTAATAGGCGGCTTTCCACCGTTCCCTTTCCCAGAAACACAGTACCTCCCGGGATGCCGCTCTCCCTAGCGATATTCAGGACCTTACTGCCTACCCCGAAGTTCACGATTACACATACCAACTCAAACTGGTCGTTAGCAGGACTAGCCGGCACTGCTATCAACTCCTTCTTTCCTAGACCGAGCCTGGAAAATCAATCCCAGGGCTTGCAGGGTAATGATGGGCGCCATGGCCACTAGGGCAATCATGCCAAATCCATCAGACAATACATTTGCGCCCTCGAAGGCACTTGCTGCGCCTTGCGTAAAGGCCAAGATAAAGGTGGCAGTCATTGGGCCGGTGGCAACGCCTCCTGCATCAAAGGCGATACCAACGAACAGCTTGGGCACGAAATACATCATACCGAGGGCCACAATATACCCTGGCAGCAAATAATGCCACAGCTTGATGCCGGGGACAAGGATCCGCAAGATAGACAGGGCTACGGCAGTCCCTACCCCAAGGGAAAGGGCGCTTGCCACCGCTTTGCGCTTCACATATCCTGCGGTCACCTCTTCGATCTGATGGGTCAAGACAAAGACAGCGGGCTCCGCCACAATTGTGACAAATCCAAGGCCGAATCCTGTCACCACAAGGGGCAGCTTGTTTGTCCGCTGTGCCAAGCGGTACCCGAGCTCACTAGCCACCTCCATAAACCCCCCGTTCACGCCATCAAGGAACAGGAACAAGCCTATGAATGCATACACAAAACCCTTAAGCATCCTGCGAAAAGGCCTGGGCGCTAGCTTGAACAAAAACTTCTGCAGGACGATCAGCCCCACAAGAAGGGGAAGGATGCTCACAAAGCTCTCCCACACGGCTCCAGGTATCAATCGTATAAACGGATGCAGAACCGAACGGCCACCGATGCGCACCAGTTCCAGCTGCGCGGTGGCAAACTCCCTGGCGCCTGAAAAGAGGCCCAAGATCAAAACTGACATAATCGCCCCCACTGAAGCAATCGCCACCAACCCGAAGCTGTCCTTTTCTGAAGCCTTGCTGTCCCTGCGCAGGCCTGCAACACCTACTGACAGAGCCAAGATGAAGGGGACTGCAAGGATCCCTGTGGTTGCCCCTGAAGCGTCAAAAGCGATGGCCAAGAACTCTGGGGAGGAGAACAGAGACAAGATGAACACAAATACATAGCAGACCATCAGCCACTTGTACAGCGGTATGCTCATAAAAATGCGCACAAACCCGAGGGACACCAGGACCGCCAAGCCGATGGAGACAATTATCAGCAACTCAGCACTGGTGATCTGTCCCGCAGTTACCAAACCCACTTGGTTGGCCAGGACCAGTAATCCCGGTTCAGCTAAGGAAATAAAAAACGCCAAAATGAACCCCACGCTCAAGACGATCCACAGCTTGTTTGTCTTCACAAGAGAACTGCCAGTGAGACTCCCTAGAGGCGTAATACCAATGTCTACGCCCACAAGAAACAGGGACAACCCTAGGATCAACAGGACTGCGCCGACGAGAAAGCGCAGAATGGTTAGAGTTTCTAGTGGTACGAGAGTAAAGTTGAGGATAAGTACGATCACCACAATGGGAATAACCGCCGATACGTTCTCTTTCAAGCGTTCAAGAAGGATATTCAAATACCCACCACACCCTTCAGACTGCTGTTATTACAGCCAAAGGGCGGCACTACCCTGCTTCAAATCCTGTACGCTATAACGTTATCAGGTTCGCAGGCAGTACCGCCCCACTCAGCAACACCGCATATAGTATTTTCCATGCCGCGGTGGTCATATCCTTTGTGAACACAAAAAACGATTAAGAAGTTTTCAGACCCTTATCAGGCCCCGAAAACCTCTGGAGCTGTAGAAAGAACCGGCACTGTTGTGGTAAAAGAACACCCTGCCGTAGCGATAGTCGCCAAAGAGTGCTCCGCCCTTTTTTCGCATGTCCTCTGGTGTCTTTATCCAGCTCGATGTCTTGGTATCAAAGGGGCCAACCTGCTGCAGCGCTCTGTACTGCTCTTCATCGAGGAGCTCAATCCCCATCTCCGCAGCCCCATCTACCGCGTTTCCCTGGGGATAGACGCCCTTGCGCTCCCGTTCATCCTGGCCAGAGCGATCATAACACGTATTCCGCCGCCCAGCGGGGCTCTCAGGCGAGCAATCGCAGAAGATGTAATGGCCCTGTTCATCCACACCGATGACATCTGGTTCTCCACCTGTTTCCTCCATGGCCTGAAGGCTGCAGAGTTTGTCTGGAACAGCCCGGAGCCTGGCCCGCACCGCTTCCCACTCAATCCCTTGATGCCTGTGCATGTTCGCCTGAAAACGCTCTTCTAGTCTCTTAAGGAGTTCGCCGTACATTTCGATCCCCGCCTTCCTTATAGGCCTTCTTGTAGCGATACATCTGATCATCAGCCTCTTGGAGGGCCTGCTGAAATCCGGACTCCTCTCGTCCCTCCCGAACGCTATAGCCATAGGATACAGTTGGCAGGGGACTGCCGTGCTCCCGGATTTCTGCTAGCTGGCTCACCATAGCCCTAAGCCGTTCTTCGATCCTCGCGGCGTTCGTTTCCGTACCGATAATAGCAAACTCATCCCCACCAAACCGGTAGCACGTGTAGTCCTTACCGAAGACGTTCCTTACAACCTGTGCTACAGTCCCGATCACTTTATCTCCATGGGCATGCCCATTAGCATCATTGACTTGTTTGAAGTCATCGATATCAAGGACAATCACGGAAAACGGATCAGACTCCTCCATTTCCTTCGCCGCGTTGTCAAATGCAGCACGGTTATAAAGCCCTGTCAGCGAGTCAAAACTGCTGTCAAACTCAGACATGAGAAGGAAATACAAGAACAATGCCAGGGTAACGCAGTGCCACGATGCGTAGGCCGAAGGATAGATGAGCTGCAGGCTAGTGCCTAGCACGGTAAAGAACGATAATCCAACCATTTTGAAGCCCAGGGGATAGTTATACCGCCTGCCCGTCTCCAAGGTGCTGATCACAAGCAGCACTAGATTAGTGATATAAACTATGATAAAAACGAAGAAGTGATCGCCCCGGACGTAGCGGTTGCTGCCGTCTACATAGAAGATTGACATGTAAAAAGGCGAGAGGGCCGCAGCAACCATGTTTATCAGCGTGGGTAGAAAGAAAATCTTGGTCCTGCGCAAGATCCCACTGTCAAAGATGAACGTGATGGCCAGAGGAACGATTGGAGCGAGAGCGAAGCCAAGCACATTGCAGATCACATTAAGGGCGCGAAGGTTGGTACTGCCCTGGCCGGCAAAGAGCGTGCCCGCCTCCGATAGAATGATGATGATCGTCAGCGCGATCCCAGCAAAAAACGGCCGTTTGCGGTTACTGTTCAGAGCGGTGCTAGAATAGAGCAGCACCGTCAAACACAGTAAGGCAGCGATGTCAATAACGTGCGTTGCCACATAAGTCACGGGCGGATTGTCCTCCTCGGCAACTGCCTTAGTCAGTATCAGATCAAGTTCATGTCTCGTAGGGCATGGTATACTCCATCACTGTCGTTGTCCAAGGTGTGTGTGGTGATGATCTCCTTCAGATCATTAGGGGCGTTGCCCATGAGGACTCCCCGTCCAACCGCCTGGAGCATTTCCAAGTCATTATAGTTATCGCCGAAGGCAACGGCATCTTTCGGGTCAACGCCCCACAGTTCGCACAGGATGTGAACGGCCGCTGCCTTATTGACCCCCGCTTGCATGATCTCAAGCAGCCTGTCAATGGACTTCACAATGTAATAAGTGGGGAACTCTGCCTTTACCGACTCTTCCAACCCTAAGATTTCCTGCGGCTCGCCGATACACAGGATCTTGTTGATTTCTCCTGCAGCGATGGTAGAAAGAGACCCCTGCACAGCCTCGGCCTTAACAATGGCTTCTTCTTGGATGATCCGGGGGTCTCCTTTATCCTTTACTACCCACTCATCCGAGGCAAAGATGGACCACGCCACATCGAAAGGACTGTGCTCTATGAAATCAATCAGCTCTTGCGCGCTGGGCTTGTCCATGCCCCTACTGAACAGAACGTTCCTGTTTTCATCAAGGATAACCGCCCCGCTATAGGAGATAATCGGGCCTCGCAGGCCGTACTCTTCCTGAATAGGATAGATCGCCGAAGGACTGCGCCCAGAGACGATCACAAAGGGGATTCCTTTCTTCCCCAACTCTTTGATGGCCTTCTCTGTCAACGGCGTAAGCTTGTGTTTTGAGTTTAGTAAAGTGCCGTCTACGTCACAAAAAACAACTTGTCTCACCGCTTAGCTCCTTCGAGATAATAATACCACGGATTCCACATGGCTCGTCCACGGGAACATGTCCACGGGCTGGACCCTCCCTGGGGTATACCCCCGCTCCCTGAGGTAGGCTAAATCCCGAGCCAGGGTCGCGGGGTTGCATGAGACGTAGATAATCCTCCCCACATCTGCCTGGGCTAGGGCTTTGAGAACAGCCTCTTCACACCCCTTGCGGGGCGGATCAACGATGGCAACATCTATCTCACCCATGCGCCGCACTAGATCAGGCACAACCGCTTCCGCCTGCCCTTGGATAAACTCCGCTGATGAAACCCGATTGATGGCCGCGTTGTACTTAGCATCGGACACCGCATCGGGGATAGTCTCTACCCCAACGATCCGGCCTGCCCTCTTTGCCAGGTATAGTCCGATGGTACCGGTTCCGCAGTACAAATCCAGCACCAGCTCCCCGCCGCTCAAGTTTGCCAGCCTGCGTACCTCATCATAGAGCGCTTTGGTCTGCTGAGGGTTCACTTGAAAAAACGATCTGGGAGAAATGGCATAGCGCATGCCCCCAATCTGTTCATAGATGTAAGGCTCGCCCCAGATGACTTTTGTGCGCTCGCCGTACACTACATTGGTGACTGTGGGGTTAATGTTATGCGCGATGCTCACCAGCTCTGGCACTTCCCGCCGCAACCGTTCCACGATTTCCTCCTGCAGGGGAATGCTTTCCGTGCGGGTCACAAGCACCAGCATGAGTGTCTCATCGCTGAAGCTTGCCTTGATTACTGCGTGACGGAAGATGCCGCGGTGCCGCACCTCATCGTATGGAGGCAAGCGCAGATCCGCTATAGTCCTCCGCACTGCCTGAGCTAGTTTCACCATTAGGGGATGCTGCACCATGCACTCCTGCATGTCCACAATCTCATGGGTGCCGCGGCGGAAAAAGCCCATGGTTACCTGTCCGGGACTTCCCCCAAGGGGGAGTTGAGCCCGGCTCCGGTAGTGGATCGGTGCGGACATCCTCAGCACCGGGGCTACCTCCACCTCTAAGCCGCCGATGCGCCTCAGTGCTTCTTCTACCTGCAGCCTCTTCCAGCTCACCTGCCCGGCGTAACTCATGTGCTGAAGCTGGCAGCCCCCGCAAGCGGGCGCGTGGGGGCAAGGCGGGTCAATCCGCTCTGGAGAGGATTGCTTCAGGTTCACAAGCCTGCCGAGGAAGTAGTTCTTGCGGCGATGCACAATCTCTACTTCTCCCACATCTCCCGGGATTGCGTGGGGGACAAATACCGCCGTGCTGTCTATGCGGCCTACCCCCTCACCCCCGTGACTGAGGCCCGTAATCTCCACAAGGGCTGATTCAGGTTTTGACTGTTTCGTCATGTACGCTCCACTCTCAGCATAGCATATGGCTTAGTTGCAGGCATGGGAATCCTTGCCGTGAAGTTGGCGTGTACCTCGTCCACAGCAGAGCCTAAATCATCCCTGACCATCTCAGTGATGGTTAGGGTGCTCACCGGCCCCCGGGGCTCCATTATTTCCACCGTGTCGCCGACCTGCAAGCGGTTCTTGATGAGCACAACCGCTTCTCCCCGCTCTGTATCATATCTCTGCACCACGCCTACTACATCATGGGTTTGGTGATAAGCGCTGGTGGGATAGTGGATCCCCGCTCCCGTAGGCACAAAGAACCCTGCCCAGTAGGGCCTGTGGCTCACCTTATTGAGCTCCTCCCGGACACTTTCGGGAAGGGTGTAGGTATCCGGACTTTGAGCGTAAAGGTCCAAAGCCGCGCGGTAAGCCCGCACCACAGTGGCTACATAATAAGAGCTCTTCATGCGGCCCTCAATTTTGAGGGAATCAACACCGATCTGGGCCAAATCAGGGATGTAATCAATGAGGCACAAATCCTTGGAGTTGAAGATGTGCGTGCCCCGTTCGTCCTCGTCAATGGGAAAATACTCGCCCGGGCGCTTTTCTTCCACCACCGCGTACTTCCAGCGGCAGCTCTGAGCGCAGGCTCCCCGGTTTGCGTCCCGCCCCGTGAGGAACGTGCTCAGCAAGCAGCGTCCCGAATAAGCCATGCACATAGCCCCATGGACAAACATCTCCAGCTCTGCCGTTGTGGCCTGGCGCATCTGAGCAATCTCTTCCTTTGCTAGCTCTCGAGCCAGGACAAAGCGGGAAATGCCTGCCTCAACCCAAAACTGCACTGCCTGATAATTCACAGTGTTTGCCTGAGTACTGAGATGCAGGGGTACATTGGGAGCATAGCGCCTAGCAAGGTGCAATACACCAGGATCAGCCAGGATGATTCCATCCACGCCCAGAGCCGACAGCTCCTCCAAGTATGGTGGAAGCTCATCGATCTCATGATTGCGAGGAAAGGTGTTCACAGTTACATATACCTTCACACCCCGCTTGTGGGCAACACGGAGGATCTCCCGTATTTCAGCGAGGGAAAAATTACCCGCCTGGGCCCGCATGCCAAACTGCTGGCCCGCGAGGTACAAAGCATCGGCACCGTACTCAATGGCCGTAAGGCCCTTTTCCATGTTTCCTGCCGGTGCTAACAATTCTGGGATTTTCACGTTACTCCTCCTAATAGCCTAACTGCTGCCTGGCCTGCACGTGCTCAGCAAATGTCCGGCTGAACTGGTGGGTGCCGTCGCCTCGTGCCACAAAGTAATAGTAATCGGTGTCCGCAGGCTCCAGCACCGCCATTATGGAGGCCAGGCCTGGACTGGCAATGGGGCCTGGGGGCAGGCCGCTGTTCTGGTAAGTGTTATAGGGGGAGTCGATCTCCAGATCCCTGTACAGCACTCTGCTCCGGTCCTCTCGCATTACGTAGCGCACTGTTGGATCGGCCTGGAGCGGCATATTGATTCTCAGCCTGTTGAGGAACACCGAGGCTACCAATGGCCTTTCCCAGTCCACCATGACTTCTCGCTCAACAATTGACGCTAAAGTGATAATCTCGTGCAGCCCTAATCCCCACCTGCCTACCATACCCTCAACAGCGGGCAAAACCACCTCGCTAAAGCGGCCTACCATCTGCCTGATAATCTCTGCCTCCGTTTGGCCGTAGCTTATCCGGTAGGTATCTGGAAACAGATATCCTTCCAGGCTGGCAATGGGAATCTCCAATGGCGGGCTGTCACCAAACACCTTTGACGCATCAAGGGCAAGCTCCATAAACTTGTTGTAGTCCACCAATCCTTGGTCTCGCAGGCGCGCGGCAATTTGCCTCAATTCAAAGCCTTCCGGTATGGTCACCGCAGTCGCGGTGGTTCTGCCATGCTGCAGCTGCTCCATAATCTCAAAGATACTCATTGCGGGATTGAGGCGATAGTAGCCTGCCTGAAGCCGTTTATCGGTGCCCGTTACCCTAAGCAGCAGATGAAACAAATCCGCATCGCGAATAACTCCCGCTTCCGCCAACGACCGTGCAATCTGCTTGCCTGTCAGCCCAACCTGGATGTGGATAAGCTTGTCTGGTTCTCCCCCACTAGAGCTTACAGGCTGGATGTAGTACAGCACAACAGCGGAGATGCTTAAGGCCAACAGCAGAGCGCATAATAACAGAAAGCGGACCACTTCAAACAACACGGCCCGCTCAGTGGTGCGTAGGTTAGTGGGCATCGGCTGCACCCCCTAAATCATTGCACCTTCATTATAACCTAAAGCTAATCTGTTGAACAGATCCAGCCCTATTCCTCGTCAAAGTTGCCCCAGTCTTCTTCCTCAAGGGCATCAATTACTCTCTGGAACTCATCATCATCTTCAATATCGTAAAGGACTTCTTCCCCATCCTCTGTTTCGACGCGGAAGATCACTGCCCCAGACTCAGGATCATCTTCAGGAAGAAGGACGGCATAGCCCTTATCGTCAACCTCAAGATACTGGACGATTGTGAATTCCAGCTCGTTCCCATCTTCATCAATCAAAGTGATATGATCATTGTGCTCATGGTCATGGTCATGATTGTTGTGCTCATGTGCCATTGCGGATAACCTCCTTTATCAGTAGCGTGTACTACTGTCCATCTAAATATGCCTGCAAGATCACTGCCGCTGCCACCTTGTCAATTACCTGCTTGCGCTTGGCGCGCCTTACATCTCCTTCCAGTAAAATCCTCTCGGCGGCAGCAGTGGAAAACCTTTCGTCCCAATATTCAACTGGGAGGTGGAATTCACCTTCCAACTTTCGGGCGAAGGCGCGAACTTTTTCCGCTTCCGGCCCGTAACTGCCGTCCGTACGCCTGGGCATTCCCACCACAAACTTACCCACACTATACTCCTGTACGAGCTTCCCTAGTTCCGCAAGGTCAGCTTTCAGGCTCTGCCGGCGAATCACCCCTACACCCTGGGCCGTGAGCCCCAATGGGTCACTGACTGCCACGCCAATCGTGCGCTCGCCCACATCAAGTCCTAAAATCCGCATGCCAGCACCTCTAAATCACTTTGATGGCAAACTCGGGACAAGAAGCGCCACAGTACCCGCAAAACACACAGCTTTCTGCATTAACCACCTGCGCGCGCCCATCCACGATATCCAAAGCTGAGTTTGGGCAGGCGGTAACGCATGAGGCACACCCGACGCACCAATCGTCCACATGAAGTTTGCGATGACCATTGCCGGGGTTTGCTATATGGCGCTCTCCCCTGAAAAAACTCACATTATGATCTACTTCCTCGATGGACTTCATGCCCACTGCGATGGAAGCAAGCTCATCTCTGCTCAAGCAGAACTCTAAAGCTTCTCTCCAACTGCTTAACAGATGCCCTCCACCCAGGGGCTTCATGGCGTAGACTCCTTTCCCCTGCTGAGCGGCATAGGCTATGGCTTCGAGCATCTCGTCCCGGGTACCCCCTTGGATTCCGATGCCAGTTACATTGATCAATGGAGAGATCACATCTATTTCCTGTATTTCCCCTGCTGCCCACACTGCGTCCACAAAATGAGTGGAGATCCCCACTGCCCTAACCACCCCCTTAGCTTTTGCGTCCAAGAGGTAGTCAAGGGCGGGCCTGTGACCCCTGAGAGTGTGGCGGGACTCCTGTTCGTGTAGGAGAAATATGGGTATAACGTCCAGGTCCATCTCCCTACGGGCCTTTTCCAGGCTCTCCGCCATGCCCTCCCTGCTATAGGCGTACGATTTGGTGGCAATGATCATCTCCTCTG
This sequence comes from Peptococcaceae bacterium 1109, assembly GCA_001028815.1. Classification (GTDB taxonomy): domain Bacteria; phylum Bacillota; class Limnochordia; order Darwinibacteriales; family Darwinibacteriaceae; genus 1109. The sequence goes on along the minus strand of LDJB01000001.1, from coordinate 254,011 downwards.
GCTTGCGGCAGCTTTTTAGCGCCTCTCGGACATGGGGATAGGTCCCGTAAAGCTCTGCTGTATCTAAGAAGTTGACTCCTTGAGCAAAGGCCCTGCTGATCACCGCCCCCCCTTCCGCGGGCGAGAGCTGCCGCTGCAGGGGCCCTATGGTCAAAGCGCCAAAACAGAGACGGGATACCACAAGTCCCGTCTTCCCAAGTTCACGATACTCCACAAGAATCTCCTTCTCACAATACTGGTTCTTGCACTTCAATACTGAGCCACCGCTTGAGCCTCGGCAGATACTCTCCAGCGTAATCCACCACATGCAGGGCACCGACTGCAGGCATGTCTTCGGCGATGGATCCCAGATCAGCCACCGCGGACCCCGCGATGCGGTCCGCCACCTCTTCCGCGCGCACCACAGCCCGGCTTGTCCCCTCTACCGTAAGCTGAAGGAACGGGCCTGTGCTGGCCATGCCCAGCTCCACATCCCCTAGCTGGAGGGTATGGGGCAGCAGAATGTGATCCGGGGGTAAGACTGCAGCCAACCCCTGCTCTACTTCTCGGGCAAGCTGCTCTTCATCGAGGGCGTACCCTCTGCCCCGCACTTTCGCCGCAGCGAAAACGTCCTCAGTCTCTTCGCCTAGGGGAGTGTGGCCTTCCCATTCTAGTTCTATCTCTAGAGTCCCGGAAAGCAGCTTATAGGGAGACCCTGTGAGTTCCTCGCTGAGCTTGGAAAGGATGGCCTGCTCCGCATCGCGTTCTACCATGTGCCGCGCCCGGGCTAGATCGTCCTCGGAGGAAACCTGGAGCACCGTGTCTGCCCCGCCTCGCGTCGGTTCAGGGTTTCGTACATCAAGGTCAAAGCCTGCGATGTATACCACACGCCCCTCTGCCACATTCCCGGCACTTCCTGGAGCCACGGCCTTAATGGGGGCCACAGCCTGGCCTGCTTGAATGCCAACGGGGATGCCCATAAAATACTGAGTCTCCACCCCCGGTACCTCCACATCGGTCGTGATCTGAAAGGGTGTCTCGGAAGCTGTGCTCACCACAGTCCCCCGAGGGACAAGGACGCTCTCTGCCTTCTGATTGATCAGGACAACCTCCCCGACCGCGTGGGCAGTCCCTAAGACCTTCTGCCCTGTTGCAGGCGTACGCCGTACGAGAGTGAGTTCAACTTCTAGGGCCTGCGCGGCTTCCAGGCCCGCTAGGGGGAAGTTCAGCACGTGCTGGAAGGGTGCCACCGCAGGTGTCACTATCAGCGTCACTTTGGGAAGCGCAAAGTAAATCAAAGCCAGGCAGGCTGCGGCGATGAGAAGCACAACGGACAGTCGCTCCACCATCGTCCTCGTTCTGCTGGCTTTGTCATGATCTTCTTTCTCTCCGGCAGCGGCCGCGAGTTCTTCCCCCGCGACGCTTAAGCCTGCTTTGAGAACCAACTCACGCACCACCGGATCCTCGGTGTCCACCATGACCTGTTTGCCAAAGCGCTCCGCGTACTGGGCAACAGTCCCCCAGGCCACAGGGTCCCGCAAAACTCCGCCTTCACCTGGCACAACCAGGGTCACCTCCGCATCGGAGGTTGCCTGGATGCGGTGGATAATCGTGTTCAGTTCGTCTTCTGGCTGCAGCCAAATGGTCATGCCCGCAGTGCTCCTCCTAAACCATGATGGGCCTGGACAATCGCTCCTTGGTATGCGATAGACTTAGGGGTGACATCTTGCTGCCCCCGAAAGAACTCTTTAGGATCCCCGATGCCGTAAATATGTTCTGGGTGAAGCAAAATGACCTCCGGCTTTTCTGCGAACATGCGGGACGAAGCAATCTTCTCCCCGCTGAGGGCCTCGCGAATCCCCGGTAAGCTGCTCCCCCCGCCGCACAGCGCAATGCGAGGCGGGAAAGGAGTCCCGGTGTAGAGTTCCCGCAGTGCGATGAGCATAGCATCGAGCCAAATCTCCAGGTCCCCTCGAACGATTTCCCCTACGGCCTCTCCTCCCAATCCATCGGAGTAAGCCAGTTTGAGCTGTTCTGCCTCTTTAAGCGTTTTGTGGAGGCGCGCAGCGATGCCCTTGGTGAATGCTCGCCCACCCATGGGCACCATCTTCGTGGCCACCACGCCCCGCTGCTGGACCAAGGCAATGTCGGTACTGCCTCCGCCCACATCAATGACTAGGGCACCAAACTCATAGGCTTCGTCAGTAAGGGCACTAGCCGCTACAGCATACGGCTCCCCGATCATACCGATCAAGTTGAGGCCAAGCCGGCTCGCGATGGTCCGCATGGCACCTGCATGGACCAATGGAGCAAAGGTCATGAAAATCGAGAACTCTAAGTTACGCCCGGGAAAGTCCAGGGGGTTATTCACAGGATGGCCGTCAATTGTCATGCTGACTAAGGAGGCGTTCACAAGTTCAACTTCTAGTCGTTGATAACCAAGGCGCTCTTTCATCTGCTGCGTGACGCTGGCTAGGGCCTCCCGCTGAGCATCCTGAAAATGGGAACGCAGTTCCCCAAGGCTCAGAGGCTTTTCCGCTCGCGAGCGCTGGCGTTCCACGGTTCGAGACACCCCGTGCACAAACTGCCCTGCGATGCCCAAAACGGCATCCCTTCCTTTCACGCCAGCGATCACAGCACCCTGATCCAGCGCTTCCCGGCAGCACGCGGTAACGCCCCCAATGTCGGCAACGGCGCCCCCCTCCATGTTGGCGTAGTCTTGGCGAGCCCTCCCCACTCCTAACACTTTGGGGCCAGCATCGGTCAGCTCCAAATACACCGCCTTCACATACTCCGTACCGATATCGAGGGCAACTCTGACTTGTGGCCCTTCTTCTCTGGTCAGCAATCCCATGCGGCCGACGAAATTCCGGATCATAGCAGGACCCCCCCTGGCAACTGCTTACGTATTCGTCAGCCTACGATGGGATTCCTTCTGCGGAGGATCATGCCCTCTTAAACAGTATACCCAAGGTGTCAGGGCCGCAGTGATTGGAAATGGTACAGCCTGCGGTGGTCTCCAATACCTCACGAAAACCCGCCCAGCGCGTGACTTCCTGTCTCACGGCCTCCACCACTTCTGGATCGCAACCTGAATGGGTAATGAAAACGCGGGCCAGGTCCAGATCTGTACGGCCTTCCAGGCGAGACTGGACGTAATCGGTGAGGCATTTCAAGAGTTTCCCCCTGAACTTCCGTCCTACGACCATTTTCCCATCCATGACTTCGATGCTGGGCCTGAGCTTCAGGATCCGCGCTCCTTGGGCTGTGATTGCGGAACAGCGGCCTCCTTTAGCCATATAATCCAAACGGCTCAGGACAAAGCTGGCCTCAACTTTTCCCGCATCCCTGGCGATTATCTCGCTAATCTGTTCAGGGCTGAAACCTCGTTCAGCAAGTTCCGCGGCTTGGCATACCAAAAGGCCTGTACCTGTAGAGAGGCTCTGCGAGTCCACCACATGCACGCCAGGCACCTCCAAGGCCGCCAGCTTCGCATTTTGATGAGATGAAGAGAAACCTGATCCTAGACTCACATGAACTACTGCATCATACTTCTTCCGCAGATCTTGAAAAAACTGGATGTACTCGAAGACATTTACCGCGGCAGTTTGACAGCTCTGCCCATTCTCCACGAAGTTGAACAAACCTTCCGGCGTGATATCCTGCCCATCTTTAAAGACCTGATCGCCCACAACAATACTTAAAGGTATGATATGAATCCCAAACTTGGCAATCAGATCGGCAGATAAATCACAGGTACTGTCTGAACTAATACAGATCATGGATCCACTTCTCCTTTTCATTCCCTTCTTTATAAAAAAGGACCACCAAAGGTGATCCTTTTTTAGCGAATTAACTCTGCAAGTATACCGTGATCAGCTCTTCCAGAATGATATCCCGCTCAATGGCAGTAATTAGGGTGCGGGCGTTCTTATGACTGGTGATAAAGGTGGGATCCCCTGACATTAGATAACCTACAATTTGCCCCACGGGATTGTATCCCTTTTCGTGGAGCGCATCGTACACGTGGCGGAGCACTTCGTGGACGGATCTATCCTCCTCAAACTGGGCCGAACGGAACATCGCCGTTTTCTCGTGCGACTCTGTCATGGCAAGCCCCCCATTCCTTCATTCCTGCTGATCTACTTCGCCACCGGAACTTACATTCCCTCTATCTGGGAAACAAGGACCTCCTTCGCGGATCTGAGAGCTTCTAGGAGTTTCTCAGGCATGCGGCCCCCGGCCTGAGCCATGTCGGGACGGCCTCCGCCGCCTCCTCCGCACACCTTCGCGGCCTGCTGCACTACCTTGCCTGCGTGCAGGCCTTTGCCTGTCAAGGCTTTGCTGACCATGGCCAAAAACAGCACCTTATCCTCGGTTTTGGCTCCTAAGACAATCGCAGCACTGCCCAGTTTATCCCGGAGTCTGTCACCGAGCTCCCGGAGCTCCTCGGCGCTCACATTGGATACTTCCTCCACAAGAACGGCAACTCCTCCAATATCCTCTGCCTTCGCCGCAAGTTCCTCTGCCAGTGAGGCGATAGCTTGCCCTTTCATGGCTTGGATTTGCTTTTCCAGGTCCTTGACATGTTCGGTTAAGCGATTGACGTGCTGGGGAAGCTCCTCCAAGTTAGCGGTCCCCAGAGTTCTCCCAATGGCCCGCAACAGATCCTCTTGACTGCGTGCATGGGCCAAAGCCTGGGCACCAGTAACAGCCTCAATGCGACGCACGCCAGCGGCCACGCTACCTTCAGACAAGATGCGGAACATCCCGATCTCCCCTGTGCTCCGCACGTGGGTACCTCCGCACAGCTCCATAGAATAGTTGCCTATGCGGATTACGCGCACCCTAGCTCCATACTTCTCTCCGAACAAGGCTACGGCTCCTTCGGCCTTGGCCTCTTCCATCGATTTGATGGAAACCTCCACAGGGTAATCAGCCAAAATGGCTGCGTTGACCCTGTCTTCAACCTCCCGCAGTACCTCGTGATCCACTCCTTCAAAGTGGGTGAAGTCAAACCGCAGGCGGTCCGGGCCTACGTAGGAGCCAGCCTGATTGACGTGGTCGCCTAGGAGTTCCTTCAAAGCTTTATGGAGCAAGTGAGTAGCTGTGTGATGGCGGGCTGTGTGGGAGCGCTCTCCATCCACTAGAGTGCTCACCTTGCTGTTTACCCTCAAGACCCCTTCTGTGGCTCTACCCATATGCACGATGAGGCCCTCCACGGGCATGCGAACATCTTCCACTCGCAGCTTCCCATCTGGCCCGGTGATCCAGCCTGTATCCGCTACCTGGCCGCCGCTTTCCGCATAGAAGGGCGTCACGTCAAGCACGACGGTGGCTGAATCCCCTGCCTCGACCTGATCTACCATTTTACCATCTTTAATTAGGGCAACAATCCTGCCCTCATCTGCAGTGACTTCGTACCCAGTAAAGCGTACTTCGAGGGTACCGGCGATGTCGTTGAACACTTCTAAGCTGCTGTCTAGATACCCTTGTTCTCCCCGGGCAGCCCTGGCTCTCTGCCGCTGAGCCTCCATGGAAGCCTTAAATTCAGCTTCATCAACATTGAGCCCCTTTTCCCCAAGGATTTCCTTGGTCAGCTCCAATGGAAAACCGAAGGTGTCGTACAGCTGAAAAACGGCTTTACCGCTGATCAGGGTGCCGCCATCCCCTTGGGCTTCCTCGATCAGCTCCTGCAAGAGGTGCATGCCCTGGTCTAGAGTCTGGCTGAAGCGCTCTTCCTCCAGGCCCACCACTCGCTTAATGTAGTCCAGGCGTCCATTCAGCTCCGGATAGGCTCTTCCCATCTGTTCCGCGACTAGGTCAATGCCATCGCTTAAGAAGGCGCGCTTAATACCCAGCAGACGTCCATGACGGATGGCTCTTCTGATCAGGCGACGGAGGACATAGCCCCGCCCTTCGTTGCTGGGGAGGACGCCGTCCATAACAAGGAAGGTTACAGCCCGAAGGTGGTCGGCAATCACTCGCAGTGACACATCTACTTCCCGCTTGCTGCCATAGGCTTGGCCCGCGATCTGGCTGATCCCATCCACGATGGGGCGCATGTTGTCTATTTCAAAGATGCTGGTTGTCCCCTGCAAAAGCGCGGCTACACGCTCTAGGCCCATCCCCGTGTCAATACTGCGCTTTTCCAAGGGAGTGTAAGTATCCCCCTCTTGGTGGAACTGGATGAACACAAGGTTCCAAAACTCTAAGAACCGTTCGCATTCACAGCCTGGCTTACAATCTGGGCTGCCACAGCCGTACTCAGGCCCCCGGTCAAGGTAGATTTCGGAACAGGGGCCGCAGGGGCCGTGACCTGTCTCCCAGAAGTTGTCCTCTTTGCCCAAGCGCACAATGCGCTCGGCAGGGACGCCAACTACCTTGTTCCAGATATCATAGGCTTCATCGTCCTCGTGAAAGACACTCACCCACAGGCGGTCCTCAGGGAACTCCAGGTGTTCGGTAACAAGTTCCCAAGCCCAGGGAATAACCTCCGCCTTGAAGTAGTCGCCAAAGGAGAAGTTGCCCAGCATTTCAAAAAAGGTACCGTGCCGGTCTGTCTGCCCTACGTTCTCAATATCTGCCGTGCGGATACACCGCTGACAAGTGGTAACCCGCTTCGATTCAGGTTTCTCCAGGCCCAAAAAATAGTGCTTGAAAGGCACCATGCCCGCAACTGTCAAGAGCAGAGTGGGGTCTCCGTGGGGAATCAAAGATGCACTTGGCAGGATCTTATGCTGCTTGTCTCGGAAAAAGTTAAGGTATAAATCACGAATCTCATCTACTGTGCGATATCTCATAGCGGCCGCTGACAGCGGTTCCCTCCCATTCTAACCATTATACCCTCGTTTTTTGATCTTATCGAATGGGGTGAAAGTTGTCAACAGCCCAGGAGAGTTTAGCTGGAGGCATGCCTGCTAACGAGGAAGTAATGGAGCAGTACGCGTACGATGGAAGCCGCGGGCACCGCGACGAGCATCCCGGTGATGCCCAAGAGTTCACCGCCGACCAAAACGGCGAAGATCACTGCGAGGGGATGAAGGCCCACCCGATCGCCAATAATCTTCGGCGCGATGATACTGCTCTCAAGTTGATTGGCTAAGACGAAGATCGCCAAAACCCACAGCACGGAGATGGGAGAACGGAGGAGGGCAAAGGCGGCCGCGGGGATAAAACCGATGATGGGCCCGAAGTAGGGGATAATGTCAAACAGTCCTGCGATGAAGCCGATGAACAACGCGTAGCGTACCTTGAGAATGCTGAGGCCAATGTAAATCAACAAGCCTACCGCACCGGATATGAGGAGCTGGCCTCGGAAAAAGCCGTTTAGGGCCCGGTTGACTTCCCGAAGCACGTTCTTAATGGGGGTACGGTACTCGAGGGGAATGTACAGAAACAACCTCTCCCGCATTTCTTCATGGTCGCGCAGCATATAGAAGGCCAGGACCGGGGAGAGCAAAAGGCCGGCCAAATGAGAAATGGCCCCTAGGATACCCTGGGCAAGGCGGGCTGCCAGGTCCTCCAGGAGCTCTTGGGCGCGCTGGGCCACGGTGGCAGCGATCTCCTGCGCGATCCGGGGGATGGCGATGCGCTCGAGCTTTCTCATAGCTCCCTGCCCCAAGTCTTCCAGCTTTTCTGTTTGGGACGGGATCATGGCAAGGATTTCGTCCATTTCCTGTACAAGCTGAGGCAGCATAACCCAGAAGGCCACGCCCAAAACCGTACCGATCACTGCGTAGACCAGAAGGATGGCCGCGGGGCGAGGCACAAAGCGCTGTTCAAAAATCTGTACTACTGGGTATGCCAAGTACGCAATGACCGCCGCGAATAAGAAGGGGGTCAGAACAGCCCTGACCCTGATGGTAAGATAGATAGTTGCTCCCGCGGCAGCTAGGAGCCACAAACTACGGTGCAAAGCAGCCCTCTAGTCCACCCACGAATTGGCCCCGCCCTGCACAAGCCCACGGGCTCGCCGCCAGAGGTTTTCGCTAGTCATACGGATCTGCCGGGAAGCAGGGCTGTGCTGCATTGTAATCCCAACGTAAAGGCCAACTACCATTCCGATCATACCAGCCAGAAATACACTCCGAGTGCTGGTCATAGAATCACCTCTCAAGCGGTTCTTGCTAGTAGCTTGCCCAAGGAAGTCAAAAAAACACCGCGAGCCCTATTGGGATCGCGGGTATAATTTAGCCATTTCTCCTGCGGTAGTCCTGGATGGCGGCATGCAGTGCATCCGCTGCTAGGTTCGAGCAGTGCATCTTGATAGGCGGCAGCCCATCCAGGGCCTCGGCCACTGCCTGATTGCTAATCTGCTCCGCTTCTTCTAGGGTCTTGCCTAGGGCCAGCTCAGTGACCATGCTGGATGTGGCGATGGCTGCGCCGCAACCGAAGGTCTTGAACTTGATGTCTTTGATGATGCCGTCTTCCACTTTAATCCAGAGTTTCATGATGTCGCCGCACCGGGCATTCCCCACTTCTCCCACGCCGCTGGCATCATCGATCTCCCCTACGTTGCGAGGATTCTGAAAGTGTTCCATTACCTTTTCTGAGTACATCTTTGAAAAGCCCTCCTATCCACGGTATAAGGGCGACATGGCCCGCAAGCGCTCAACTATTTGAGGGATCTCCCCCAGCACGTAATCAACATCAGCCTCGGTAGTTCCCCGCCCTAGCGTGAGGCGCAGTGACCCGTGGGCAATCTCATGGGGCAAGCCCATGGCCAACAGTACATGGGATGGTTCCAAGGAACCAGAGGTGCAAGCAGAACCGCTAGAAGCCGCCACGCCCCGCATATCAAGTGTTAAGAGGAGCGATTCGCCCTCAATAAACTCAAAACACACATTCACATTATTGGGCAAGCGCTGGGCGAGGCTCCCATTCACCCTGGTGTAGGGAATAGCACTGAGGCCCGAAATCAACTTGTCCCGTAAAGCTTGCAGCCTTGCGTTCTCAGATTCCCGCTCGCTGTGGGTGATTTCCAAAGCCCGGGCCAGGCCTACGATACCTGGGACATTCTCTGTACCGGCCCGCCGCCGCCGTTCGTGGCCTCCACCGTGAATCATTGGAACCAGCCTAGTGCCTTTGCGCACGTAGAGGGCACCCACGCCTTTTGGGCCATAAAGCTTGTGGCCAGATAACGTAAGCAGGTCTACATTGAGGTGGTCAACATTGATATCAAGTACACCCGCCGTCTGTACCGCATCCGTGTGGAATACTGCCTTGGTGTCCCGGACGATTTCGCCGATCTCCGCAATGGGCTGGATGGTACCTACCTCGTTGTTCGCATGCATGATTGTGACCAAGATCGTATCGGGACGGAGGGCCTCTTTCACTGATTGGGGATCCACCAGCCCTTCCCCATTAACCGGCAGATAAGTCACCTCGAAGCCCTGACCCTCAAGCCAGTGGCAGGCCTCCAGCACCGCATGGTGTTCGATGGCGCTCGTGATGATGTGCCTACCCCGATCGCGGTAAGCCCATGCAGCACCCTTTATGGCAAGGTTATCTGACTCAGAGCCTCCACCAGTAAACACTATTTCCTCGGGCTGTGCGCCAAGTACCTTCGCCACCTGATCCCTTGCCTGGTCGAGGGCTTGCCGCGCTGTCCTAGACCAACTGTAGACCCCAGAAGCATTGCCGAACTCGCCACTGAAATAGGGCACCATAGCCTCCAATACTTCTGGCAGGACAGGCGTGGTCGCTGCATAATCTAAGTATATCCGCTGCATCAGACAGGTTCCTCCTCGCAGAACAGTGACTCCTGCACCAAGGATGCAAGAGTAGTTGTATCAAGCACCCTTTCCATACTGTCTTTCAGGCGCTGCCACATTTTCCGCATGGCACAAGGGCCAAGTACGCCGCACTCTGTTTCTGCCCCCGCTTTATCTAAGCACTCCATCGGTGTAATGGGCCCCTCAAGCACCCGGATCACATCCCCCACCGTGATATCCTCTGGCGGATGGGCTAAGGTATAGCCACCTTGGGCCCCGCGGATACTGGTCACCAGGCCTGCCCGGCGGAGGGCACCAATCAGCTGTTCCAAATAATACTCTGGAATTCCCTGCTGTTCGGCAATAGTGCGGACAGGAATCGGGCCCTTTCCGTAGTGAAGAGTAAGGTGGAACATAGCTCTAACGCCATACTCACCACGGGTCGAAATGCGCACGCCACCGCCTCCTCCTAATTCCGACTAAATCCATGGGAATTACCGACATAATATTAGCACGGAAGCATGATTGTGTCAAGAGACACAAGTCTAAACGCCCAACTATTTTTTGTCAGCCCCGAACTTCTCGAACCATTCGAGCCTTTCTCCGATCAGCTTCTCCCGCCCCTGATCCGAAGGCTGGTAGAGCTTGGTGCCTTGCAGCTTGTCCGGCATATACTGTTGTCTCACATAGTGGTGGGGATAGTCGTGGGGGTATGCGTAGCCGATGCCGTGGCCGAGCCGGGCCGCGCCTTTGTAGTGGGCATCCCTTAGATGCTTGGGTACGGGCTCTCCACCTGTCTCAGAGACAGTTTTGATGGCGCTGTCGATGGCAGTGACTACAGAATTGCTCTTGGGGGCCGTGGCCACATAGATAATTGCTTGGGCGATGGGAATGCGGGCTTCAGGCATGCCCAGCCACTCCAGGGCGTTGGCAGCAGCATGAGCTATGAGCATGGCATTGGGATCTGCCATCCCCACATCTTCTGAGGCATGGACAATAATCCGCCGCACGATAAACCTGGGATCCTCATTTGCGTACAACATGCGGGCAAACCAGTACAGTGCCGCATCGGGGTCACTGCCCCGCATGGACTTGATAAATGCGGATATCACGTCGTAGTGATTGTCACCGCTCTTGTCATAGTTAACCCGTGGCGCTTGCGCTGCTTCTTCTACTATGGCTAGGGTCAGGCGGCGTACGCCATCCTTGTCCGGAGTGGTCGTCACGGCCGCAAATTCCAAGGTATTAAGGAGAACCCGGGCATCTCCGCTGCACACTGCGATGAGATGCTCTAGGGCATCTGGGTCTATCTCCACCCTTAGGTGTGCTAGCTCCTCATCTGATGATAGGGCTCGTGACACCAAAGTACGCAAATTCTCATTCGATAGAGGTTTTAGCTGGTAGATCTGGGACCTACTGAGGAGAGCTGGGTTCACTTCGAAGAACGGGTTCTCGGTGGTGGCCCCGATCAAGATCACAACCCCATCCTCTACCGCGGGAAGCAGGACATCTTGCTGTCCCTTGTTGAGTCTCTGAATCTCATCAATAAACAAGGTGGTACGGGTACCGTAGAAAGCCCGTTTTTCCCTGGCTTGAGCGATGATCTGCTTGAGCTCGCTTACCCCGGTCGTGGTAGCACTCACTGTAATGAATTCACCCTTACCGGTCTGGGACATGACATAGGCAAGGGTGGTTTTCCCTACACCTGGAGGCCCGTACAAGATCACCGAACGGAGGTAATCCCCGGCGATTGCCCGTCGCAATAGGCTTCCTTCACCTAGAATATGCTCTTGGCCCACGTACTCCGTGAGAGTCTTGGGGCGCATGCGCACGGCCAGAGGCGCTAAGCCCCCATCATCCATCTGACGAAAGAGTTCCACCGCCTTCACTCCTCTGCAAAAGCTGTCGAACCACAACGCTGGCTAGGATCATTCCAGCTGCAGGCGGCACAAAGGCTGTGCTCCCTGGCGTCCTTCCTGGCACCAAGCGCTGCGGGCGCTCAGTGGAAAACACCGCTTGCACTCCGCTGATAATGCCCTGCTTTCTGAGGCCAACCCGGACAACTTTGGCCAATGGGCATGTGTGAGTTTCAGAGATATCCGCCACCTTAAGCTGTGTTGGATCCAGTTTGTTGCCGGCACCCATTGCAGACACGATGGGGATTCCCCGCCTCTTGCACTGGACAATCAAGTCCAACTTGCTAGCCACGCTGTCGATGGCGTCTACCACGTAATCTAGATCATCGTGGAGAAACTCATCACTGCGGGCTGCATCGTAAAACTCCCGGTATGTAATCACTCGGCAGTGGGGGTTGATCTCCTGTATCCGAGCAGCCATTACCTCCACCTTTGGCTGTCCAATGGTGGAATCTAAAGCCACGATTTGTCGGTTGATGTTGGTCACATCTACCACATCGTAGTCAACTAAGGTCAACGTGCCGATGCCGCTCCGGGCTAGTGCTTCGCAGGCAGCCCCACCCACACCGCCAATGCCGAATACAGCTACATGCGCGCTATTTAAGGCCTCTAGGCCCTCTTCGCCAATGATCAATTTGGTCCTGGCAAAGCGTTCCACTTAATTCCCTCCATATGAAAAACCGCCCCACTCTCATGGGGCGGAACCGCACCCCCGCCGTGTCGCTGATCCTGACTTGAATGAACCTGCTCCCAGCAGGTGGGTTCCCTCCTAACTGCTTTGACCGTCCCCGCACAGGGGGCGTGATCGCCACAGCCAGAGATCAGGATCCCTTTGTTATGATGTTGGCTCATAACAAAGCCAGCTTGACCACGAACACGGCAGGGTTTCCATCTTGCTACGTAGATCATACCACACAGGCTAATGCGTTTCAACCCAGACCCGATGCCATTCTTTGCTGTTCTTAGGCGAGACATCCTGGCATAGTAATAGGACAAAAACACGGGGAGGGTTTAGAATGGATGTTGTGCTCGCGAAGATCACCGCCATCGCTTTCTTGGTGGAGGTCCTCACTAATGCGGTCAAATCTCTCGTTCCCAGCCTGGATAAACGCCACATCACAATAGTTGCAGGCGTCCTCGGCGTGCTGGTAGCATTCATCACCCGCACAGGAGTGCTCCACGCCCTGGAAATGCCAGTCCAATTTGATTACGTTGATTATCTCATCACAGGCGTACTTATCTCTCGAGGCGCCAACATCGTGCATGACCTTGCTAAGACACTTAATCTTGCATCTTAATCTTCAACTCATTGAGCTGTCCTGCGCTGACTGGTGCTGGGGCATCGATCATAAGGTCCCGTGCACTCACAGTCTTGGGGAAGGCAATAACGTCCCTAATGGAATCTCTGCCTGACAGGAGCATCACCAAGCGGTCGAATCCAAAGGCGATTCCGCCGTGGGGTGGTGCTCCGTATTCAAAGGCCTCCATGAAGTATCCGAACTGCGCGGCCGCCTCTTCCATGGACATGCCCAGGGCTTTAAACATCTTCTCCTGCGTTGCACGGTTCGCGATGCGGATGCTGCCTCCGCCAAGCTCTACGCCGTTCATCACAAGGTCATAGGCCTTTGCCCTCACTCTCCCAGGATCGGACTCCAGCAAGGCGAGATCCTCATCTACAGGGGCAGTGAAAGGATGGTGGGCAGCCACATACCGGCCTGCCTCTTCGTCATACTCCAAAAGCGGCCAATCCACAACCCAGAGGAGATCGTATCGTCCCTCGGGGATCAGCCCTAAGCGCTCTGCCAAAAGCAAGCGGAGGCGGCCCAAAACCTCGCTGGCAAGCTTATACTCATCTGCCACAATGAGAAGTAAGTCCCCTGGCTTCCCTTGAAGGCGCCCGACGATAGCCTGCAGTTCCTCTTCCGTAAGGAACTTGGCTATGGGTGAACGAACCTTGTCTTCCTCCACAGCCATCCAGATCAGGCCCTTTGCCCCCCACTGCTCAGCCTTGTCTGCGAGTTCATCAATCTCCCGCCGGGTGAAGTTTCCGCACGTTTCCCCGTTGAGCCCGCGAATGGCGCCCCCCTGGGAAATGGTACTGGAGAAAACCCGGAAACCGCTGCCCTGGAGAAGGTCTGTTAGGTCAACCAGCTCTAAACCAAAACGGGTGTCGGGCTTGTCAGAACCGAACCTCCGGATAGCCTCATCATAGGTCATGCGAGGAACAGGCCCATTAATAGTTATACCCTTTATTTTCTCTATAATGTGGAGAATCATTTCTTCCATGAGGCTCATCACATCTTCCCGCTCCACGAAGGACATCTCCACGTCAATTTGGGTAAATTCCGGCTGGCGGTCTGCCCTTAGGTCTTCGTCCCGGAAACAGCGGGCCATCTGGTAGTACCGGTCAAAACCGCTGATCATGAGAAGCTGTTTGAACATCTGGGGCGACTGGGGAAGCGCGTAAAACTCCCCGGGATGAACTCGGCTGGGCACAATAAAGTCTCGGGCCCCTTCAGGAGTGGAGCGAATCAACAGGGGCGTCTCAATCTCCAAAAAGTGATGCTTGTTCAGGAAGTTGCGGGCTTCCTGCATTACCCCGTGCCGGAGTGCGATGGCGTCCTGCAGTTCCCTACTCCGCAGGTGCAAATAGCGGTATTTCAAGCGCAGGCTCTCATCTACCGCCTCTGCCCGCTCGATCTCAAACGGAGGGGTCTTGGCCTGCGAAAGAATGGTAAGGTTCCGGGCATGGACCTCCACCTTGCCTGTAGGCAAATGGGGGTTTGCCTGGCCTTCTGGGCGCAATTGGACCAGGCCCTGAACGGCGATGACGAACTCACTGCGGAGCTGTTCTGCCTGGGCAAACACCTCTTCAGAAAGATTGCTGGGGTCAAAGACAATTTGAATAAGGCCAAAGCGATCCCGGAGATCCACAAAGATCATGCCGCCCAGATCCCGGCGCCGGTTTACCCATCCGTTGAGTGTGACTTCCTGTCCTGCCAGTTCTTCCGTAACTACGCCACAAAAGTGCGTTCTCCGCCACTCCATTCTTATTCCTCCCCAACCTGGATGTGTTGTCTCACTACTGCAAGGTCCACTAGTTCTTCCGTTCCCCGATCCATATCTTTGAGTTTAGCCTGCCCAGCCAAGAGCTCTTCTTCTCCGAGGATTAACACCCAGCGGGCGTTTAGCCGGTTTGCGGCCTTCATCTGCGCTCGCACGCTGCGGCTCAGGTGATCCATTTCTGCATGCAAACCCGCCCGGCGCAGCTCGTACATAAGCTTGGCCGCCCTGACCTTCGTTTCTCCACCAAATTGGACAATAAAGGCATCGGGACGCCGGGCCTCAGGGGCGAAGCTCCCTTCACTCTCAAGGGCTAATAGCAGACGCTCCACTCCCACAGCGAATCCCACCGCTGGAGTGGGGCTGCCGCCCACCTCTTCAATCAGCCCATCATACCTGCCGCCCGCCCCGATGGCGTTCTGTGCGCCCAGGCCAGCAAAGGTCACTTCAAACACTGTGCGGGTGTAGTAATCAAAGCCCCGCACGAGCTTCGGGTTAAGTACGTATTCTACTTCCAAGACGTCCAAATATGACCTTACCTGGGCAAAGTGCTCCGCGCATCCAGGACAGAGGTAGTCGGTGATAACTGGGGCACCTGCCAATACCTTTCGGCAACCCTCGTTCTTGCAGTCCAAGAGGCGCATGGGGTTCCGTTCGAAGCGAGCTTGGCAACTGGAGCACATCTCACCAATGTGTGGCCGGATGTACTCTTTCAGTTCATCCCTGTAGCGGGGCCGGCACTCAGGGCAGCCAATGCTGTTCAGTTCCACCACAAAACCCTCTAACCCACAGGTTTTGTAGAGCTCCACTGGGAGCAAGATGGTCTCCACATCCAGGAGCGGATCCGCGGAACCCAAAACCTCTAAACCGAACTGATGAAACTGGCGGTAGCGCCCGGCTTGCGGCCGCTCATAGCGGAACATGGGGCCGAGGTAAAACAGCTTAACTGGCAGAGGGCCCTGCCCCATGTTGTGCTCAAGGAAGGCTCTCACCACGGGAGCAGTCCCTTCCGGGCGCAGCGTGATGCTCCGCCCGCCCCGATCTGTAAAGGTGTACATCTCCTTTTCCACAATGTCAGTAGTCTCGCCGATGCCCCGCTGGAACAGCTCGGTGTGCTCAAACATAGGCGTCCGCAGTTCTTGGTATCCATAGGTGCGACAGATATCCCTGATGTACCCCTCAAGCTTCAACCAGGTTTCAAGGTTACTCCCGAAAATATCCGCTGTACCTCTCGGACTTGTCGTTAAAGCCATACCGTTTCTCCCTTTCTGTAAGAAAAGCGAGTGATGGGCTGCATCACTCGCACTTAATCCTAGTCTTCTGTTTCAGCGGCCTCCACTTCAGTGGCTGGTTCCGCCTCATCCTCCGCCTCCGCTTCAGCCTCAGCTTCCTCTCCTTGCGCCTCTAAGAGCTGCTTCTGGAGTTCGGCTTGCCGTTCTTGATACGCCGTTATCTTCTCGGCGACAAGTTCTGCTTCCTCCGTCCGTTCCATGTCAAGGAGATAGTTGTACAGCACTAGCTGAGTATAGATGTCATTTGGCGCAAGGTCCGAGGCTTTTACAAGGGCGGCGGCAGCTTCATCATACCGCTCCACTTCCCTGTACAAGAGCCCTAGGTCTACAAACAGGGTCACATCCCCAGGCACCATGTCCACTGCTTTCTCATAGTGGGCAATCGCCTCGTCAAGATTGTCCATGCTGTAATACACGTCTCCGAGGGAAGCATAGAGGTAACCATCATCAGGGGTTTCCTCCAAGGCCAGCTGATAGTAATGGGCTGCTTCTTCCAGTTCGTCATTGATGCGATGCTGGAATGCGCGGATCTGATGGTCAATCACTTCCACATTCGCGGCAGCCCGCTTCTCGGTGTACCACTCGTTGAACCGCTCACGAATGCGTGCATCCTTCAACTGAGCCTCCAGATCGGCCCGTACCGCATCGAAATCCTCCCCTGCGGCATCCTTCCTGTCAGTTACCATAATAATATGATACCCAAATTGAGAACGAATCGGCTTGCTGATCTCATTCACCTGGAGGGCAAAGGCCGCTTCTTCAAACTCAGAGATCATGACGCCACGCTTGAAGAATCCTAGATCGCCGCCATTGGCTGCGCTCAGGTCATCAGAATGGGCCTGTGCCAGTTCCGCGAAGTTTTCTGGTGTGAGTTCCGCCCAGAGGGCTTCCGCCTCTGCCCGAGCTGCCTCCCAGGCCTCGTCCCCATCACCATCGGGGCGAATGAGAATATGGCTAGCCTTGACCTCTTCATACAAGGACTTGATCTCTTCTTCAGAGATGGCCACATCGCCCGCAATCTGTTCCTGAAGCTTCTCCACCTTAAGCTGCTCCCCTAAGGCGTTCTTCAGCGTGCGCTCAGTCCATCCCATAGCGGTAATCTGCTCTTGGAACTCTTCCTTGCTGGCGAACAGATTAACAAGTTCTTCGTACTCCGCATTTATCTCCCGTTCAGGGACGGTAATCTTCCTGTTTTGGATCTCGTCAAAGATAAGGTTACGGCCGATGAGAGCATCTAGTGCCCGGTAACGAGCGACTTCATAGTCTCTCCCGGAAATGCTTCCCTTTTGCTGAGCAAGCTCCTGAAGCTCAGAAAAGAAAACCTGCTGCAGCTCATAGTAGGTAATGGTCTTGCCGTTTACCTTGGCCACAGCGGCCATGGCTCCCTGCTGGGCCCCCCCGCCAAACAGCGCCACGCCACCTGTATACAACAGCCCAGCTAGAATAGCAACGCAGACGATAATGACGATGGTCTTTGTCTGCTTGCGCATCTTTCTAAAAAACATCTTAACCAGTCCCTTCCAACTTCACAAAAATAGACATGCTTATTGTACTGTATCTCAACCAGCCTTGTCAAACAGCGAAGTGTTCATGGATATGCCACAATTTGGCCGGCAGCACTGTTCGCAGTTGCTGGGCATAAGTGGCGGGACATTTAGGGTTCGCAAGCCGCACTAACCTGAGGTCTGGCGACACCAGTTTAGTGATCCCCCCTCCCCCTAAAGAGATGATCGTCTGTCGCTCCTCCATCATCTGCACATTGTAAACGGATGCAGTGTGGGGCCTTGCATAGCCGATGTTCTCCAAATCGCTGAGAATGTAGCGCTGGCGGTACAAATAGTACGGGTTCAGCCCCCACGCCTGGGCACTGCGGGCTGCCGCATGTGCCATAGCTTCCCCCTGTTCCTGAGCTATAGCAGAATCTTGAATATTCTTGCGAAGTTCTGAGGCCCGTTTCATGGCCAAGCTGTGCACAGTGAGATTCTCTGGGCGCAGCTCTCCTATGGCTTCGAGGGTGGCTTCCACATCAGCAAGGCCCTCCCCCGGGAGGCCCAGAATAATGTCCATGTTTACTACAGGGATCCCAGCGCGGCGCACCAGTTCCACTGCCCTTCGAGTATCCTCCGCGGTGTGGGCCCTCCCCACTCGCTTTAGCGTAGCGTCATGCATAGTTTGGGGATTGACGCTCACCCGGTTAACTCCCATCTCTGCCAAGATTTCACTCGTTTCAGGGGTGATAGTCTCCGGCCTTCCCGCTTCCACAGTGAACTCCACGGTACTCGGAGAGACGAACCACTCCCGGGCAAGGGCCAAAAGGGCCGTGAGCTCTTCCCCTTGAAAGGTTGTGGGCGTCCCACCGCCTACATACACGCTTTCCACCGCAACACCAAGCCGCTTGAGAAGGCGCCCAATGGCCTCAATCTCGAAGGAGAGCGCTTCGTGAAAGCCCCTCATGAGGTGGCCGTGGGTGCCAATGGGATACGCAGCAAAGGAACAGTACGTACAGCGCGTTGGGCAGAATGGAATCCCAATATACACTCCCGCAGGCTGATTAGGGCTGGAGTGGAAAAACCGCCTTTGCCAATTGGCGACCTTTTGTACAAGTTCCACTCGCTCCGGCGACACAGCATACACCGTGAGCAACAGCTCTCGTATCTCGCCGTGGGTTAGGCCCCGATCGAGCAAGTTGTGGATGAGCTTTGTAGGACGTACACCGGTTAGAATTCCCCATGGGCTCATAGGGAGATCGTAGGCGGAGCTGATTACCTTCAACACGCCTAGGCGGACCCGCTCTTTGACCCGCTGCGTTCGGTCCCCCGGCCCATAAACCTCCCGCAGGATCTCCCCATCTTCTATTTGCCAAGTGGGCCCGCACTCAAGAACAACTTCGCAGCCAATGGGCTCCTTGGGTTCGTGCGAGACACTCACCCGCAGAAGCCGCCCCTCGCCAAAGCGGGCGTTGGGCAGCATGCTGCGGACCGCTGCTTCAACAGAGGGATGAAGGCTCGCTGGAGCCTCAATCTGAAACGAAATCTCATCAAAGCGAACTGGGATCGGTATGGATAACACTTCCCCTAAGCATTACTACAGGTATGGATTCCTGCGAATCTCATGTTCGATGGTGGTCCTCTCCCCGTGGCCGGGATAGACTACTGTGTCTAAGGGCAACCGTCCGAGCCTGACCAGGCTTTGCCGGAGGACTGTACCATCCCCTCCAGGGAGGTCAGTGCGCCCTACTCCTTCCCGGAAGAGGGTATCACCAGTAATTAGATGGCCTTCCCAATGCAAGCTGATCCCGCCGGGAGTATGTCCCGGCGTGTGCAAGACGGTGATTGTCTCACTCCCGAGAGAAATCTCGTCTCCGTCTTCCAGGAGACGCCCAGGCTCAACTCGTGGGAAGGTCTGCCCTACGTAGGGTGCGAGGTTCAACGACTCATCAGCCAAATAAGGGGCGTCTAAGCGGTGGATCCATACCGGTGCGCCCGTCTGCTCCACGAACCAGTGATTCCCGCCAATGTGGTCTGCATGGCCGTGGGTGTTCACAAGAGCAATCACGTTGAGCTGCTGTGCCTGCAGGTATTCGAGGACTTCAGGGGCTTCCCCCCCGGGATCAACAATAATGGCCTCGCGGCCAGAGTGTACAACGTAGCAGTTGGCTGCTAGTTCGTTTGTGGAAAACCGTTTGACGATCATCAAAACTCTCCTTGTGAACTCATGATGAGGGTCACCGGCCCATCGTTGGTGAGGCTCACATCCATGTGCGCCTGGAAAACGCCGGTTGCCACAGGGATACCTAGGGCACGCAGGCGGGCAGCAAAGGTTTCATATAGTTCCCGAGCTAATGCTGGAGGAGCTGCACTGCTGAAGCTAGGCCGCCGACCCTTGCGGCAGTCGCCATACAGGGTAAACTGGGAGACTACCAAAACCTCGCCCTGCACATCTTGCACGCTTAAGTTAAGGCGGCCTTCCCCATCAGAAAAGATGCGCAAATTAGCCACCTTGTCCGCCAGATAGGCGGCATCCGCTTCTGTATCTTCCTGGCCCACCCCGAGGAGAACCAGTATCCCCTCCCCGATTCTGGCCTTCGTTTCACCATCAACTGCAACTGCCGCTTCCGTCACACGCTGAACTACTGCTCTCAATCACTACACCTCTACCTTATGTGGGACTCGACCTCCGCACACTGATCACGCCCTCTACCTGCCGCAGTTTGTTAATGACATTGTTGAGGTGAGCCACATCGTGGATATCCACCACTAATTGGATAGAGGCAGCATCCTCTTTGGTTGTGCGGGCGCTCACCGCCTCGATGTTCGTCTTGCTCTCTGCGACGTTGTTCATAATATTAGCTAAAAGATTAGGCCGATCAACCGCCTCGATTTCGATTTCCACAGGATATGAATCAGATTCAGTGGTATTCCAAGCCACCTCAATCTGCCTGTTTGAATCGGAACTGAGGGAAGCGATATTGGGGCAGTCAGTGCGGTGAATGGAGACACCTCGCCCCCGGGTAATGTACCCGACGATATCATCACCAGGCACTGGATTGCAGCACTTGGATAGGCGGACTAAGAGATTGTCAACCCCTTTAATTGAGACGCCTTTCGCATCGCCCTTGCGGTGCTTGCGGACTGGTGCAGGCTTTGCTTGCTTAGTGCCGAGTGCTTCTTTCCCGGCGATCTTCTGGAGTACCTGCTGCGCAGTGACCCGCCCGAAGCCGATTGTGGCTAAAAGCTCATCACCATTGCCCACGCCATATTTTCGTGCCACCTGATCCAGTTTATCAGGGGCTAGGACTTCTCTGGGATCAAGGTTAGCCTTCTTAGCTTCCCGCTCCAGGAGCTCCCGCCCCCGGAGGAGGCTTTCTTCCCGCTGTTCTTCTTTGAGATAGGCCCTGATCTTACTGCGAGCTTTGGAGGTTTTGACGACGTTCAGCCAGTCCCGGCTGGGCCGGGCGTTCTTACTGGTGAGGATCTCAACAAACTCCCCATTGCGCAGGACATAGTCGAGGGGTACAATCCTGCCGTTCACTTTCGCACCAACGCACGTAAGGCCGATGTCGGTGTGGACATCGAACGCGAAATCTACGGGCGTGGCGCCGTTGGGCAGGGACTTCACATCGCCCTTCGGCGTAAACACGAACACCTCATCTTCAAAGAGGTCGATTTTCAAGGTGTCCATGAACTCCTGGGGATCCTTCGTCTCCTGCAGCCACTCCACAGCTTCCCGGAGCCACTCCACCTTCGCTTGCTCGCCCTTGTTCTTGCTCTGGCCTTCTTTGTACAGCCAGTGGGCGGCAACACCCTTTTCTGCGATGCGGTGCATCTCCCATGTTCGAATCTGGATCTCGTACGGTTCGCCCCTAGGGCCAATAATGGTGGTGTGGAGAGACTGGTACATGTTGGACTTGGGCATTGCAATATAGTCCTTAAAACGGCCAGGTATGGGCTTCCAGGCAGCGTGGATGACCCCTAGGATGGCATAGCACTCCCGGACAGTATCCACTATAATCCGTACAGCCATGAGATCGTAGATTTCATCAAGTGTCTTGTTCTGCCGGACCATCTTCTGGTAGATACTGTAGAAGTGCTTGGGCCGTCCTTGGATATCGCACCGCACATTGATCTCATCAAGCTTGCGCTTGATGATGTCCATCACGTTTTGCAGGTCCCCTTCCCGCTCCTTGCGCTTGCGGGCAATCGCGTTGACCAGATTATAGTACTCATCCGGATAAAGATGGCGGAAGGCAAGGTCTTCCATTTCGAATTTGATCTTCCAAATACCTAAGCGGTGAGCGAGGGGAGCGAAAATATCGAGAGTCTCCTGAGCAATAATCCTCTGCTTCTCTAGGGATACATGGCGCAAGGTCCGCATGTTGTGCAAGCGATCCGCTAGCTTGATCAAGATCACCCGGATATCCTCTGCCATGGCCAGGATCATCTTCCGGAGGTTCTCTGCTTGACGCTCAAAGCGGTTTCGGAAGGGGAGCTTATCAAGTTTGGTCACACCCTCCACCAAGGAAAGGATGCTGTGGCCAAACTCCCGCTCCATCTCGGCCCTGGTCACCTCTGTATCCTCCAGAACATCGTGGAGTAGACCTGCAACAATGGTCTCCACATCCAACTCTAGCTCCGCTAGGATCATAGCAACCTCAAAAGGATGCTGAAAATAAGGTTCTCCCGACTCCCGCAGCTGGCCTTGATGGGCGCGCTGAGAATAGTGGTATGCCTTTTCGATCATACCTACATCTGCTTGGGGATAATATGAAGTTACGCGCTCCACCAAAGCCTGCAGATTCACCTAGTCACCTTCCTGAAGAAGAATTACTCAGAGTAACTCACAAGGGTGAGGATATCGTAGTCCTTGAGGCGTTCTCTCCCTTCGAGGTACGCGAGTTCAATCAAGAACGCCAATCCCCCCACCTCGCCGCCGAGCTTTTCGATGAGCTCCAACGCGGCAAGAATGGTGCCTCCTGTGGCCAATAGATCGTCCACAATCAAGACCCTGGTACCAGGGCTGAAGGCATCTTTGTGGATTTCCAAACCATCTGTACCGTACTCCAGATCGTACTCCACCTTGAGTACCTCGCCAGGGAGCTTCCCTGGTTTGCGGATGAGGGTAAAACCCAGTCCCATCTCGTAGGCCAGGGGTGCTCCTAAAATGAAGCCTCGTGATTCAACCCCGACCACCATATCGATGTTCTTTCCGCGGAAATGCTCAGCCATACGTTTGATAGCGTAGTGAAGAGCCTCTCCATCTCGCAGCAGTGTGGTAATATCCTTAAAACTGATCCCAGGCTTTGGGAAATCGGGTATCACTCTAATTTTCTGCCGTAAATCCATGGTCAGTAAATCCCCTTTTTAGACATTCCCTCAGGTACAGGGAAGTTTGTCTGCGAATATTCATACCCCTATTATACAAAACAGCATCATACAAGTCTAGCTTCTTCGCCGGTGCGGGGAGGAAGGCGATTCTACCCTGCTCCACACTCCACAAACCAAGCTCTGCAAATACTTTCGCGGCAAACCACAAACCTCGTTCCAGGCCCAGCTCGCCCAGGTACTCCAGGGCTGTTCTTTCCTCCAGGCTGCCATTGGCCGACCGATCCCTCAGGACCGCGTAGATCCGAGCCAGGCCTCGGCGATCAGGGAGGCTCTTGCACAGGCTGAGCTGAACATCCCGCACATCCTTGGACCCAAAAGCCAGTACCACCAGTCCCCCTCTCCCTGCCTGTTCCCGCCAGGCTTCCCAGTTTGCCTCCGTGAGAGGGGGATGCCAAAGCCACACCGATTCCCAGCTACGGCCCTTGGGTACTCCCAAGCCTGTGCTCACTAACCACTCCACAGGCATGTCCTGGATCTCTGCGATACTTTCCCCTGCAAGGAGCTCATGGACGAACCCAATCTTCTCCCTGCGTCCAGGGAACTCGATCCTAAGCTGCCGGCAAACTTCCATGGCTTCCGCTGGCGTGTTGACCAGAATAAGAACGCTACCCTGCGCCCCGGCGTGCTCCTCCACGGCTCTGACTTTGTTCCAAGTACCCCGGAGGTCGAGGGTGTGGGGGGGATTAGCCTCCAAGCCTGTGCTCTCCGGCCCGTCCGCGGCCAGAGCCTGCTTCACAAAGGGGCTCATATGGTACTCACTCCCCAACTGCCACGGATAGGAGGCCAACGCCCTGCTTACAAAGTCTTGCCCCTGGGGGCCAGCAGTCACTGCCTTAACTTGCAGCTGAACTGAGCGCTGATCGCGCCAGTCATTGATGGTTGGGACAAAGGCCACCATGGCACTCTCCTGATAACCTTGGAGCGCCCCTGCCTGCTCTGCGAAACCGAAGGCGATGGCATCTCGCTCACAGTCATCTGCCCCTCGCAAGGTGAACTTCAGGTGGGTGCCCTGTTTCCCCACGCACCGCATGTCCACAACGCTCCCCTCCACCTGCAGGAGCGGCGGCGGATTGCCAAAGCCAGTGGGCTCCAGCAAAGCAAGGTCTGCCACCAGGCTTTCTGTGACGTCTCTGAGCTGCACTTCCGCATCGACAAGCAGACGGGGGCGGAGCTGATCCTCGCTGAGGGATGCAGCGCACACCCCAATGAACTTCTCGGTAAAAGCGGGAAGCATGTCTTCCCGCACCGTTAAGCCAGCTGCCATGGTGTGGCCGCCAAAGCGCTCAAGCAAGTGGCTGCACTGCACCAGGCCTCCATGGAGGTCAAAGCCGGCAATACTCCGGGCCGATCCCGTTCCGATCCCCTCCGCGAGGCTCACAACCACAGTGGGGCGGTAAAACTCTTCCACCAAGCGGGAGGCGACGATGCCAATGACCCCCGGGTGCCAGCCTTCGCCCGCGATGACGATACCTGACTCTTTGTGAAGCTCGTGTTTTACAATCGCCTCACACGCCTCGACAGTAATCCGCCGCTCAATTTCCTGACGGGTTGTGTTTTCTGCATCTAGTTGAGCGGCAAGTTCTTGGGCCACTCTCGGATCATCTGTCAGGAGGAGCTGTACTCCTAGGCTGGCATCGCTCAGCCGCCCCGCCGCGTTGAGCCTTGGGCCAAGGCGAAAGCCAAGGTGGCTGGCTTGAACTTCCTGGCCCACGCCGGCCACTTCCATCAACGCTTGCAGCCCAATGCGGGATGTCCGGGCCATCCGCTCTAGGCCTCGCTTTGCCAAAATGCGGTTCTCCCCTTGAAGTGGTACAAGGTCTGCCACTGTTCCCAAAGCAACGAGATCAAGATACTCGTGGAAGTCCCTCCCCCGGCTCTGGCCTAAGGCTTGAGCGAGGCGAAACGCAATCCCCACTCCCGCAAGCTGCTTTTCTGGATATGGACAACCCGGCCGCTTAGGATTCAGGACTGCCACCGCATCGGGAATTTCAGGCCCAGGCTGGTGGTGGTCGGTGATAATTAAGTCAAGCCCCCAGCGTCTGGCTAAACGGGCTTCCTCTACAGAAGTGATGCCACAGTCCACCGTAATGACCAGTTTGGCCTGGCCCACTAAGGATTGGAGCGCTTCGCGGTGGAGCCCGTATCCCTCATCCATGCGGTTAGGGATGTAAAAAGAAACCGCGCTGGGATCGGCGCTCAGTTCCCTCAGCACGCTCACGAGCACTGCTGCCGCGGTCTGCCCGTCCACATCATAGTCGCCGTACACCACCATCGGCTCCCCATGGTGCAGGGCCTTTTCGATCCTGTCCACTGCCTTGTCCATATCTAACATGGCGAATGGATCAGCAAGGGATGACAAGTCGCAAGCGAGGAACCGCCGGGCATCATCAAGATGGGCAATCCCCCGTTTGATCATCAGCTGAGCCAGTAAGGGCGAGATGCCTAAAGCCCGGGCAAGTTGGGCTGCCCGGGCAGTATCTTTCATCTGCAAAATCCATTGTAAATCTCCCATTGAGCACCTCCACTGCTAGCCCATTCTACACGGGCAAGGCCATTTCCTGCACTTGATTTTTCCCCGCCCTGATAGTATCATGGAAGGGAAATCTACGCAGAGGGGTATACTCGTGGACGTTATTGACCGCATCTTAATCGATCAGCCAACCATTGAACAACGGGTCAAGGAGTTAGGCGAACAGATCTCCAAGGATTACGCAGGCAAAACCGTCACGCTGGTGTGTATTCTCAAAGGCGGCCTGATGTTTCTCTGCGATTTGGCCAAGCACATTACAGTGCCTGTGAAATACGATTTTATGTCCGTCTCCAGCTATGGTGACTCTACCCAATCTTCTGGCGTTGTGCGGATCACAAAGGACCTGGAAGAAAGCATTGAGGGTAAGGACATCATCATTGTGGAGGACATAATTGATACAGGGCTTACTTTAAGCTACTTGCTGAACAACCTCCACAGCCGCAACCCTGCCTCCCTGAGGATCTGTACTTTGTTGGACAAGCCCGATAACCGGAGAGTGGAAATCCCCGTGGATTACGTGGGATTCACGGTTCCCAACGAATTCCTCGTCGGCTACGGCCTGGATTACCAACAACTATATCGAAACTTCCCCTACATATTTGTCCTGAATCCTAAGTATTACACAACAAGCAGTGAAGAATAGCGGAGATCAAAAACTGGAGGCCTGAGGCCTCCAGTTTTCTTATGCCATCTTTGGCTTACGCTGCCGTTCCGTCCACATCAGCCACAGGGGCCCGGAAACCAGAACGGAGGAATAGGTGCCTACCACCACTCCAATTAGCAGGGCTAGGGCAAAATCCCGGATGGCGCTTCCACCGAAGATCACCAGCATGAGTACTGTCAGAAGAGTCGTTATGCTGGTGTTGATAGTACGGGTCAGGCTCTGCCTGATGCTCCCCTCAACCAGCTCCGGCAGGGGCTCTTTTGGGGAAAGCTTAAGGTTTTCCCGCATGCGGTCGAAAATCACGATGGTGTTATTGATAGAATAGCCCACCACCGTTAGGACTGACGCTACAAAAGGACTGTTGATTTCCCGCCTCAGGAGGACAAAACAACCCAGGACCAGAACTACGTCGTGGAACAATGCAGCCACGGCTACCACCGCGAACCGGTGCTCAAAGCGGTAGGCCACGTAGAGAAGAATTCCTATGGAGGCAACGACTACCGCGAGAACCGCGTTCCGCACAAGTTCCCGGCCTATGACCGGGCCAACCACTTCAGTCCGCAGCTCTACCAGTCCGCCGAACGCCTCCTCAAAGGCTTTATCAATTCGGAGAATCTCATCGTTAGATAGCTCGTGTGTGCGCACGATAAACTCCCGATCCCCATCTACCAGCTGAATCGCTGAGCGGGACAGGTTCATCTCTGGCACAGCTCCATCCATGACAGCACCGATCTCTCCAGTGGAGACTCCCCGCCCCACTCTGCGCTCCAAGATTGTGCCGCCAGTGAAGTCAACGCCCCAATTAAGGCCTGGCCACAGGAGAAGCACAAGGCACAACACTACAACGATCCCGGAGATCATCACGCTCTTTCTGCCAATGCTTACAAAACTCACTTCGCCACCCCCTGCACGCCAAGGTCCCTCGCCATCCGCTCGTGGAAGCGGTTAACCATGGCCTCCAATAGCACCCGAGTCACGAACACCGCCGTGAACATGCTCGTCAGAATTCCCACCGCTAATGTCACTGCATATCCCTTAATCGCTCCCGTCCCCAGATAAAAGAGCACAGCGGCAGAGATCAGGGTGGTGATATTCGAGTCCAAGATGGTGCCAAAGGCCCGCTTAAACCCAGCCTGCACCGCGGAGCGTAATCGCTTTCCGCTCGCAGCCTCTTCTTTAATTCGCTCAAAGATCAAGACATTAGCGTCCACAGCCATTCCGATGGAAAGAATGAAGCCGGCGATTCCTGGAAGGGTAAGCACAGCATTCATCCCAGAGAGTACTCCCAGGGCAATAACCACATAGAGCACCAAAGCCAGATCGGCAACAAGCCCAGGGGCTTTGTAGTAAAAAGCCATAAGAGCCAAAACCAAGAGCACGCCCACAGTTCCCGCTCTAAAGCTCGTACTCACAGAATCTTGGCCCAGTGTGGGGCCTACATTGCGGATCTCCATAATTTTCATAGGAATGGGCAGTGCCCCTTCTTGGAACAAGATGACATAATTGCGGGCTTCATCAAGGGTAAAGGAACCAGTGATCTGTGCTTTGCCTTCTAAGATGGGCTCATTGATCATTACTTCCTGTAAGATCTCTCCATCAAGGAGAATTTGAGTAATCTGCCCCTGATAGCGGATGGTCATATCTGCAAAGCGTTCCGTCCCTTCCCGGTCAAACTCCAGGTCGATCGCGGGACGCCCAAACCGATCTGTACCAAGCTGCACGCCCTTTAGATTGGCACCGGTGAGCACGGTCCTGCCAAAGGGATCTTTGAACTCCAACAGCGCTGTCTTACCGATGGTGTC
The DNA here is from genome assembly GCA_001028815.1 of Peptococcaceae bacterium 1109. Taxonomy (GTDB): domain Bacteria; phylum Bacillota; class Limnochordia; order Darwinibacteriales; family Darwinibacteriaceae; genus 1109. The sequence goes on along the minus strand of LDJB01000001.1, from coordinate 226,165 downwards.
CACAGCTTGCTGCTGATCGTGAATGCCCGGAAGCTGCAAGATAATGCGGTGAGACCCCTGCCTTTGAATCACGGGCTCCGAGACACCTAGCGCATTTACCCTGCGCTCGATGATGGTAAGAGCCCCTTGCATATCCTCCGCGGTCACAGCCCTTTCCCTTTGCTGGGCCTCAAGAACTACATGTACCCCGCCCTTTAGGTCCAGGCCCAGGTTGAACGGGGTGAAGTACAGCATGGCTGCGCTGACAGCCACAACGCCAACAATTAGTGCAATGCGCCAAATATTCCGCCCCATTGGCTTCCTCCTTTATCCTGCATCTCTTACAGAAGTGGTGTATCGTTGATGTTCAGCTTGAACTGGCATCCTAAGAACTCTGCCGCCCTGCGGCACATGAGCATCCTCTGGAGGAAAATCTCAAAGTACTCCATGATGGGGCAGATCTCAGTATCAATGGTAACATTCAGACTGATAACCCGCTCTGTTTCATCCACATCAAGAAACGACTTGACCGCGGCGTAGTTTACCCGGTCGTGGATATCAAAGCTGGTCAGTTCTTTGCTCCTGGTGCGAGTCCGGTGCACATCGGATTTATCAGCCAGGATCAGCGCGGCTGCCACCGCATTTACAGGGTGGCCCGTCTCCTCTTCGTGATTACCCACAGCACTGAGGACTTGGGCTATCTCGTGAGGAGGCATCTGCAGCTCCTGCAAAACAGGGGCGATGAGCACTGCAGCTGTGGGCCCATGGTGAATCCGGCTGACGGAGTTGCCGATATCATGCACATAACCGGCGATAGCCGCCAGTTCGGCAGTGCGCTCCGGATAGCCCAAGCGGCGGAGGATGTTACGGGCTATTGACGAGACCAGCCCCACATGGCGCTTGCCGTGCTCGGTATAACCCAATGCCTCTAGATTAGCATCTGCTTGGTTGACGAAAGCCTCCACGAAGGGGTGGCTTTGCACATCTTTAAAGCTGACAGTCATGCCCTTCACCTCCTTGGGATGGGTAGATCCCATGCTCTTGCAGGGTTTGGTGGACGTAGCGGATGAGCTGCTCAGGGGTGAGGCCATCGGTTGTTACCACCAGGTCCGCATGCTCACGAGCGTCCCTCAAGACGTCCTTCTGCTGCTCATAGCTGCTCATTCCCCAAGTAACGCCTTTCCGAGCCTTGATGGTGCTCAGCTCACAATGCAAGAGAATGAGAAAATCCGGCTGGCGCCTGCGCCAGAACCGGGGACTCACCGAGTGTTCCTGAGCCAGGCTGCGGGCATTATAGCCCAGGGCCCGTAAGCCACCGGACAGGGTAGTCTTGCCCGAAGCGCAAACTCCCACAATCAAGATTAGGGGGGCTGTCCTTGCCGTGTCCGTGCCAACCACGGATCTCACCACCAAGCTAGAATGGATAGTGCACCGCCATGCGCCGAATCCCCAAGCCCTTATCCAGTGGTAAAACTGCTAGAACTGCAGCAGCCATATCATCTGCGGGCCGCCCTTTATCAAGGGTGATGGCGTGGTCGAGGATCTCATCGGCAAGCCTTTGCACATCCTCCACGCCTGTTTGGAGAAGCCCGGCGACAAAGTCCAGCTCGAACTTTCCGCCGTGGTACCGCCCAGCGTGAGTTACCCCATCGGTGAATCCTACCAAGACAGTACCTGGAAACAACGGCCAGTGGGATATGGCCGGCCTGTTGAGGCGGTGCACTCCAATGGGGTTTACTTCAGAATCAATGCAACTCGAACCATCGCTGTGTCCGATAATCACCGGAGAATTTGTGTTGCGAGAAATCACAAGCGACTTGTGATCCAGATCAGCGCTGAGGATGGTGACCGTTGAGGAAACCTTGCCATCGCGCTGAGCATAGAGAAAATCGCTGATCGCCCTCATAACCGCCCCATCCCGGGCTCCGTCCCCAATGAGGGCAGAAGCCTTTGCTGCCACCATGTGGCTGGTACGCTTTGCTGCGGCACCGTGCCCCTGGCCATCCACAAGTACAACGGATAAACCCCCTCGGGGCCGCTCCACTACCTCCACAGAATCCCCGCCTACACCCACGCCATACTTACCCACCTTGGCGATGCCAACTCGAATCTCCACTCCCATCTCCCTCTACAGATTTAGTTCCACTCCGAATCGTTGACCAGCCTCAGCCAATACTGCTGCACATCTCCCACATACTTGCTGGAGTCCAGGAACAAGCTCAGGCTTACCACGTTCCCATTCCGCTCAAAAATCACGGTCCTGAGCATCACCTTTCGGCCGTGATTCCCTGTGGCCTCATAGTGGTAAAAGTGACACTGCAGATTGTTGGAAGTAGTGATCATACGGTTGGCCTTCACAGAAATGTCCTTTACCGCCGGTTTAAAGCGTTCTTCTATGCTCTTCCGCACTGCATCAATTGTGGAGTTTTTCATGGAAGCAACTTCAATGGACACACTGCCGTTATCCATTAAGATCTCCAGGATGTTCATACCGAACACGTTGCGCTCCACGTAGTATTGAGCACCAGAAGGGACTACAGCACTGAAGGGCACATCAGAAAGGACATACCACCAGTAGTCAGGATGGTCATGGAGGTAGAATGTTCCTGCTGCAGATGCAGGCAGTACAGCAGTAATCAAAATCAGGCAAGTAACAAAGCATATGATTGCTCTCCGCATCTCTCTCAACTCCTCTCTCGCGTATTCAGTCTGACCTCCTTGAAAAGAAAACCACCTTGTGGTGGTTTTAGCTTTGCACAGACTCAATTCCAGAACGGCGAACCTTGATTTCCACCTTGTCGGCAACTTTTAGTGTTACATAGTCTTCTTTTAGAAGTGTGATCTCACCGTAGATGCCGCCAATCGTCACAACCCGGTCACCCTTTTTCAGCGCATCCAACATTTCCCGCCGCTGTTTCTGCTGCTTCTGTTGGGGACGGATTACCATAAAGTAGAATACCCCTATGACGATAATGAACGGCATAAACAGCTGAATCATCTGCGCGCCTGCGGGCACTTCAGCCTCCAAGAAAAACATCAAGCAACCTCCTTAGATAAATGTGCATTCTAACCTTGGTTCTACCACACAGGCTCAGATCCTCCTAGCGATCCTTGCCGTATGCTGACATAAACTCATCCCTAAACTCCAGTAAGCGCTCTTCCCTGATGGCCTCCCGAATGTCCTGCATCAACCTGATGAGAAAGGCCAAGTTGTGAATCGTGGTGAGGCGTATCCCCAGGACCTCTTTAGCCTTAAGAAGGTGCCTGATATAAGCCCTGGTGAAATTCTGACATGTGTAACAGGTACACCCTTCTTCTAAGGGTCGAAAATCGCGGCTGTAGGGTTTGTCCCGTACCGCCAGGTTGCCGTGGCGAGTGATGGCCATACCGTGCCGAGCCAACCTGGTGGGCCAGACACAGTCAAACATGTCCACGCCCCGAATTACGCCTTCGATGAGGCAATCTGGGGAACCGACTCCCATCAAATACCTAGGTTTACCCTGGGGCATCACGGGGATGAGTTCTTCCAAGACTTCATACATGAGTCCCTTTGGTTCACCAACACTCAAACCGCCGATCCCGTAACCGGGAAAGTCTAGCTCCATGAGTTCTAGCGCGCTCTCTCGCCGTAAATCTCCGTATACACCCCCCTGCACAATCCCAAACAGTGCTTGATCGGGGCGCGCATGAGCCTCCTTACAGCGCTTCGCCCAGTGGGTCGTCAGGTCTTTAGACTTCTTCACGTAATCCCGCTCTGCCGGATACGGAGGGCACTCATCAAAAGCCATGATAATATCGGCCCCTAAGCCCATCTGAATCTCAATGGACTTCTCCGGGCTGATGAAGTGCTTGGAGCCGTCCAGGTGAGAGCGGAACTCCACACCCTCTTCGGAAATCTTCCGGAGGGTGGACAAGCTAAACACCTGAAACCCACCGCTGTCGGTTAATATGGGGCGGTCCCAGTTCATAAAGGAGTGGAGCCCACCGGCCTCGGCTACCAAATCATGTCCAGGGCGGAGATACAGGTGGTACGTATTACTAAGAATAATCTCAGCGCCCAGATCGTAGAGCTCATGGGGTGCCATGGTCTTGACTGTTGCCTGGGTCCCAACGGGCATGAACACCGGGGTCTTCACCTGTCCATGCTTGGTTGTCAAGGTCCCCAGCCGGGCCCTGGTCGTAACCGACTGGTAATCTAACGTGAAAAACTGTTTGTGCAAACTAGTCCACTCCACCTTCTAGAGAAGTAACATGGCATCGCCAAAACTGAAGAATCGGTAGCGCTCCGCAACAGCATGGGCATAGGCGTGCTTTACTGTATCTAGGCCTGCAAAGGCCGCCACCAGCATGATCAGGCTAGACTTCGGGAGGTGGAAATTCGTCACCAAGACATCCACAATCCGAAACTCACATCCAGGATAAATGAAAATATCGGTCCAACCTGATCCAGGCCGGACCATCCAACCCCCAGCAGAGGGCTCCGCCTGCGTTTCCAACACCCGCACCGTGGTGGTGCCTACAGCCCATACTCGCCCTCCCTGAGTGCGACAGGCATTGATTGCCTCGGCACTTTCTGGAGAAAGCTCGAAATACTCGGCGTGCATCTTGTGGTCTTCAACCCGTTCTGTCTGCACAGGGCGGAAAGTGCCCAACCCTACATGCAGTATTAAAGGGACAATTCTTGTCCCTCGGCCCCGAATCTCGTCTAAGAGCTGGGGGGTAAAGTGCAGTCCTGCGGTGGGTGCAGCAACGGAACCTGGGTCCTTGGAATACACCGTCTGGTAGCGCTCTTTGTCGTCCAGCCTTGCGTGTATATACGGTGGCAGGGGGGTCTCCCCCAACTCCTCCAAAATCTGGTCGAAATCACCGCTAAACTCAAAATCCACCAAGCGGCCGCCAACAGGAGTCACATCCACGACTGTGCAAGCCAGCTGCGATGAAAACTCAATGCGCATCCCCACACGAGCCCGCCGCCCTGGTTTGACCAACACTTCCCAGCGTCCATTGCCGAAGGGCCTCAGGAGCAGTAGTTCCACTGATCCGCCCGTATCAGCCCTAACCCCAAACAGCCTGGCGGGAATGACCCGAGTCTCGTTGATGACCAGCACATCACCGGCCTGGAAGTAGTCTACAATATCCCGAAACTGCCGATCCTCCAAGCGGTTGCCCCAGCGTTCGGTGACCAAAAGCCGGGATGCGTCCCGTTCTTTCAGGGGTGTCTGGGCAATGAGTTCTGGCGGAAGGTAAAAGTCAAAGTCACTAACATTCATTCGCTGTAGCTGAGTGCCCCTTTCATACGGTTTGAAAACGAAAACGGTAGTTGGGACGGCCGATCCGATACAGTGTGTGCTGAAGCCGTGTTAGTCCACTGCAGTGGGGTGAGCACCGGGCGGGGCGCCGACCCGAACGCGGCCGCAGCTGCAATAGCCTCGCCGCCCTCCGGCTCTTGGGCCCGCTCTTGGCGTTCAGCCGTAGTAAGGCGAGCTTCGATGCGCTGGGGGACTATGGCTTGGGCCTGCTGGCGGATGGCAATATAGCGAGCGGGCGTAATGCCCGCGGTCTTTGCATCAACTAACACCTGGGTTGGGACCTGCCATATCCGCACCTGGGCGAGGGAGTTTTGGGTAAGAGCTCCCACGATGGCCTGTTCTAACTTGCTGTGGTCACCAGTGCGGCTGTTCTTCAGCTCCACGAAGGTGGTATCTTGGCTGTCCCGTGCGGCAATGGTGACAATGATCTCGCCAGCCCCCTGCCGCAAATAACCGTCTTGCTCTGCCTGGGTGCTGATGCGCTCCAAGGCTAAGGTGAGAGGTTCGCCTACCACATTGATGCGGCTGATGAGAGCCTCGCCATCATCATTCAAACCGGAGGCGGCCAGCACCTTGTGTGCCTCACTTACAGACAGTTCAATGCTGGGATTGAAATCAAGAGTGATCAAGAAGGCCGGGGTATTCATGCCAGGAACAAGATTGCCGATGAACATGTTCCAAGAACTGACAAGTGCGAGGAACAACATGGCAGCCGCACCTACCTGCCACGGCGTGATGCGCTCTTTCTGCTTAAACGAGACTTCCTGACCCACATAGACCTGCTTCTTAAATGGAACCTGTACGAACTCGCCGCGGGAAGTCATGACGATGATGTGATTGCGTTTGGCGATCTCCACGACAACCCCTCTGTTCCGCACACTGGCTCCCTCCTTTACTCAGGTCTCTTAAGATACTCCTGTAGATAGTAGAATTCCCCAATCAAGATCAATGTCAAGGCAATTATGTACTTCCGCTGCCTCTCCAAGGTCTTGCGGCTCACATTCACCCGCTGCTGGAGTTCCTTCAGGGGCAGAGCCTTCTTGCTGGTGAGATACTGCAGCAGCACCGGATCCTTCGTCAGTATCCTCGCCACCTCCAGAGCTCGTTCACGAGCATCCTGGTGTTTTGGGGAGGCCTTCACCAAATCGGAGAAACTGATCCCGTAGTGGCTGAGAAGCTGATTCAGGCGAAAGATCTCTTCCCGCCGTTCCTCCGCCTCTAACTGGATCTGGAGAGTGGCAATTGCCTCTTTGGATTCGATCTTCTTAATCACATTATCTTCGTTATCTTCAGTTTCAAAACTGGAGATGGGCACTTCCTCTTGCCGCCTAGTCCTGCGCCGAAAGAAATCGACCATCCGCCGCTTAATGACAATTTCCGCAAAGCTGAGAAATGACGCTCCCGCGGTATCATCATAGGCATCAATAGCCTCATTAAAAGCAATCATTGCGATACTGGCTTCATCATCGCGGCCTAAAACCAGATACTTCCGGCAGACACTTGAGGCAACTCGCAGAAAGAATGGCCGATACTCATGGAGGATTCTCTCCCGTGCTCGATCATCACCAGCCCTTGCTTTGGCCACTAAATCCCCTAGCTCAAGTTTCGGTTCTTCTGCCCGCACTGCACTTTTGGCCATCTTGGTTCCTCCCTTGACAACTTTCGCCTCGCCCCAGGGGATTGTGAGGGTAAGCTACTTGTACCCAAATTCCTGCAGTGCCCCGGGTTTGTTGCGCCAGTCTTTTTTCACCTTCACCCATAGGTCAAGAAACACCTGTACCCCGAGAAGCCCTTCGATCTGCTTGCGGGCCCCTGTGCCGATGGCTTTCAACATGGAACCCTGCTTGCCGATGATAATCCCCTTCTGAGAATCCCGCTCCACATAGATAGTGGCCCGGATTCTCACCAAGTTCTTCTGTGGGTCTTCTTTCACTTCGTCTACATCCACGGCAACCGAATGGGGCACTTCTTCTTCAGTGAGTTTGAGAATCTCTTCACGGATAAACTCAGCGAACACAAAGCGCTCAGGGTGATCTGTAATCCAGTCATCAGGATAATACTTCGGCCCCTCTGGCAAAAATCCTATTAGCAGATCTACCAGCGCCTTTAAATTCTCGCCTGTTAGTGCCGAGACAGCAACTAGCTCCGCAAATTGGCGCTTGCCTGCTGCCAGCTCCATAAACTCCGCCCGCCGCTCAGCTGGAACCAGATCAGCCTTGTTGGCCACCAAGACTATGGGCGGCGTAACTGGCTGCAGCTCTCGTAGAATATGCTCGTCAGCCTTAGTCCAATTGCCCATTTCCACCAGCCACAGAACCGCATCTACCTCGTTTAGGGCACTTAAGGCCGACTCCACCATGTATTCACCCAGCTTGTGCAGGGGTTTATGTATTCCTGGTGTATCTAGGAAGACAATCTGAGCCTCTGCGGTGGTGAGCACGCACTGAATCGTGTTCCGGGTAGTCTGCGGTTTATCTGAAACGATCGCGATCTTCTGCCCAATCAGGGCATTGAGCAGAGTGGACTTGCCCACATTCGGGCGGCCCACTACAGCCACAAACCCCGAGCGAAACTTACCCATGCCATCTACTCCTTCATACGGTTTAGGTCCAGTTCGTACTCCCAGCGATCTTCTCCCGTCCCGTACTCGTTTTCCCGAAAAACGGTTCGCCTAAACCCTAGCCCCTCATAGAGCCGCAGCGCACCGCTATTTTGAGGATGGACAGTTAGGCTCACCGTGCTGATTCCAGCCTCCCTAAGGGCCAGACAGCTTTCCTCCATGAGCCTCCGGCCTACGCCCCTGCTCCGCCAACACTCCTTCACGGTAAGGCCAAACAAATAGGCGTGGCCAGCGCGACGGAAATCAAGCATGTACTCGCACACGCCCACGAGCTCGTCCCCCTCACAGGCGATAAACACTCTGCCGTGACGGATGAAGGGCACCAAGAACCAGTGGTTCATCCCCCCAATGCCGAAGGCCGCCTGCTCCAGGGCGACAATCTCCTCCACCAAACAGGCATCGGCCTCCACGAGCTCCTGAACAATCATTCGGCACGCTCCTCCAGTTCTGCCCTGGAAAAAGCTCCCGGAAGCAGCTGAGCAATGGTTGTCTGTTTGACATCTCCAACCAGGTTGCTCAGGTAGATCACAGCGTCCTTCGAAAAAAACTCAGAAATCACCTGCCGGCATACGCCGCACGGGGGGACTGGCTGGGCGGTATCTGCAACCACAGCCAAAGCGGTAAACTCCCGAGCTCCCTCGGATACGGCCTTAAAGATCGCAGTGCGCTCCGCGCAGTTTGTAGGGGAATAAGCAGCATTTTCAATGTTGCAGCCTGTAAAGACTCTACCGTCCTTGGCTAGGACAGCAGCACCGACCTTAAACCCTGAATAGGGTACATAAGCCTCTTCCCGGGCTTCCTTTGCCTTTTGGAGGAGTTCTTCTCGCCGCAATTCCATCACCCCCACACTCCTATCCGTATTTGAAAGAAGAACACTGTGATAGCAATGCCAATCAGTGCCCCTGCCACTACTTCCCAAAAGCTGTGGACCTGATTCTCAATGCGGCTTTGGCCCACTAGGATCGCAATGAGGAATCCCAGGATGGTGGTTACTCCCTGGGTGGTAAACCAGATAGCTGTGGCCAGCCCGAAGGCAATGGCGGTGTGCCCGGAGGGCATGCCTCCCCGGAGATACTCCTCGTGTCCCCCTGCGGCCTTAATCGCGATGATGGTAGCAGTGATCGCAGCCAAGGCCACCGGCACCAGATACCGAGGAGGGAAGTCAGAGCGGAGAATAGCTCCATCGAGGGCAGCAAGCTCATCGATGAACACCAAGTAGCCCACGAAAACAGCAACTACAGCCGCTACCAGCACCGCACCCGCGGCGACGTTCTTGGCTACAGCCGCGATGGGGTGGTAGTCCTTGGTCACAAGGTTGACCACTGCTTCGATAGACGTGTTAAACAGTTCTGCTGTAATGACCAGCCCCACCACTAGGAACAAAGCGATAAGTTCCATGCGGGAAACGTTGAGTACAGCAGCGAAGATCATCACGAGGATGCCTGTCAATCCGTGAATCTTCATGTTACGCTGAGTGCGGAGAGTATGCACAACCCCTTGAATCGCGAAATTAAAGCTCTCCAGCAAGTTTCGGGAACGCATTTACTCCCCTCTCCTCAGTCCTATTGCCTCCATTACCGCCTCTTCCCTGGCGCGCATCTCTGCTCGGCCCTCCTCATCTTCGTGGTCAAAGCCCAGCAGGTGCAGCAGGCCGTGAACGGCCAAATATACCACTTCCCGCTCCAAGGAATGGCCAAAGGTTTCCGCCTGCTCCTCGGCCCGGGGAAGGGATATGACGATATCCCCTAATACCTGGGGCATACCTGGGATAGACATGAAGCCATCTTCATCATCTTGGGGAAAGGACAGCACATCGGTGGCTGTGTCTTTGGCCCGGTACTCCCGATTCAGGACCCTGATTTGTTCATCATCTACAAATGTCAAGCTAACTTCCACATCTGGATCTGCTCCCTCCCGAGCTAACACTTCCAGAAAAGCCCGGGTAATCAGGTCCCGGAAGGGTTCAATATCATAATGGGACTGCTCATTATTTAGAAGAAGATCCACCGCGGCCACGCTTCCCTTCAATATCTTCTTTGGTTACCTCTTCAGGATATTCGACCCGAGCGTGGAACATCCCGATAATAACCTTTACAAAGGCATTCGCGATTCTGTCCAGATCTTGGAAAGTGAGATCGCTTTGATCCAACTCACCAGAGTTGAGACGGTCCTTAATGATCTTCCGAACCAAAGCCTCGATTTTGCCGGGATTGGGCTTGGCTAGGGAACGTACAGCAGCCTCAGTGGCATCTGCGAGGGAAACGATGGCTACTTCCTTACTCTGAGGCTTAGGGCCTGGATAGCGGAACTCCTGTTCCTCCACGGCTCCTTCATTTGCTTCCAGAGCCCGGTGATAGAAGAATTTCACCAGATCAGTGCCGTGGTGTTGCGCAATAAACTGCGTAACCACATCGGGCAGCTTGTACTCCCGAGCGAGCTCCAAACCGTCTTTCACGTGGGAAGTGACAATCAACGTAGACAGCGTTGGAGCCATCTTGTCATGAGGATTCTCCATGCCGATTTGGTTTTCCACGAAGAAGTAGGGGCGCTTGAGCTTACCAATATCATGATAGTGTGCCCCCACCCGGGCCAGCAGGCCATCGCCTCCCACTGCTTCCGCTGCCGCTTCCGCCAAGTTGCCCACAAGGATGCTGTGGTGGTAGGTGCCTGGCGCTTCCAACATCATCCTGCGCAACAAGGGATGGTTCGGATTGGACAGTTCCAAGAGACGAATCGCGGACGTAATGCCAAACAGGCTCTCCAAGTAAGGAAGGACTCCGATGGCAGTAATGGACGAAAAGACGCCGTTCAGCACCCCTAGATAGCTGTGGATCACCAGGCGAGAATCCTGCTGGATCAGCCCCAGGCCCACCATAGTGGCGAAATTGATTCCTCCTACGATAAACCCAGCCCGCATTAGGTCTCCCCGCTGGCTCACTTTTGAAATACTGAGGATGGCAGTTAACCCGCCTGTCAAGGCTAGGAACGCTATGTTCAAGCTGAAATCATTCATCACGGCTAGGACCATTGCCAGCAGAGTAACGGCGGTTACCGCGAGTTTGGAGTCCACCAAAAGGGTAAGGAGCAGCCCCGCCCATGCGGTGGGAGCTAGATATGGGGCTAGGGGCCAGTGAATCAGTGACAGGATCTTGCCTACTATGGCAACAACAAGGATAATCACACCAAGGAGGGCGATTTTCCCTTCGCTCTCAATGATGCTTGGCCGATTTTGAAAAGCAAAGATCCCCATGCCGTAAACCATCAGGGCAACTAGGACCACAAGCCCGATCAGGGCGAGGTAATCGATGCCGGTCTTAATCAAGCCTAGATCCTGCAAGACGCCGATATGCTCTTCCCGCACCACGTCCCCTTTCCGCAGGATAATCTCTCCCCGCATGATGGTCACAGGCTCCACCGCAGCCATAGCCTCTTCACGCACTTGGTTAACTTTATTGGTATCGATCACCAAGTTGGGTTGAATTAGCTGCCGGCCCAAGACGATGGCTGTATGCTCAAGCTGTGGGTCCATCTTGCTGGCACCAATGCGCAGCTCGTACTGATCCCAAGCATCCCGCAGCCCATCTTCGCTGATTTCCTCGTTCATCTGGGCCAGGATAGCATCGGTCACATTCTGAGCAAAGACATCAAATTCTGGGAGGCTAAGTTCCGCGATATGAGCCAAGTTCGCGGGAGGCAAGTCCACGCCGTAATCCCGGATCAAACGCCTATCTGCCTCGGTAACAGCCAGGGGCTCTTCTCCCTCTCCAGGCGCGGGAATAGTTGTCCGGAGGAGGTTGAGGATGGCTGTGATACTCTCCTCCACCTTCACCACGGTGGCGTGGTTGATGCGGTAAAACTCTGGGTTATCATTGGCTTCCAGCAAGGCTCGGCGCCCTGCCTCTTCCCTAAGTCTCTCTGTTTCAGCACTGTTGATCGCAGTGCGGGGGGCCTCAATATCACGGCGGGCGACCTGTCCAACTTCTACAGACACGCCAGTTGGCAAAAGGTCCACCATGAGTACGCCCAATAGGCCAACGAATACAACCAGGCCCAACAGCCACTGCCGCACTGTCCCCTTACGGAGAACATCGGCCCATCGCTGCCAGAATCTGGCACTGCTCTTTTGTCTGGCCACAATTATCCTCCTTTGGCGGCTAACCCTGCCGTTCCTCGTAGGCCTGGTATGCTTGAATGATCCGCTGAACTAGCGGATGCCGCACCACATCACTGTCCCTGAAGTAACAAAAAGCAATCCCAGGCACTTCCCTGAGGATCTTCTGAACGGCAATGAGGCCAGAATACTTCCCACGAGGTAAATCCACTTGGGTAATGTCCCCAGTTACCACTGCCTTGGAGCCGAACCCCAAGCGGGTTAGAAACATCTTCATCTGCTCTGTCGTGGCATTCTGGGCTTCATCCAGGATGATGAAAGAATCATCTAGGGTCCGGCCTCGCATGTAAGCAAGGGGTGCCACTTCCACTATTCCTTTTTCCCGATACTTCAAGAACGTCTCCTGGCCTAACACATCAAAGAGGGCATCGTAAAGCGGCCTGAGGTAAGGGTCAACTTTGTCCTGCAAATCCCCAGGCAAAAACCCCAGATGTTCCCCGGCCTCCACCGCGGGCCTGGTGAGAATGATGCGCTCCACTTCTTTACGCTTTAAGGCCGCAATAGCCGCGGCCATGGCCAAGTAAGTCTTGCCTGTACCCGCAGGCCCGATTCCAAAGACAATATCATTCTCGGCAATGGCACTTATGTAGCGCCGCTGGCCTGTGGTCTTGGGGCGGATCTGCTTCCCCCGATGGGTTGTGACCACAGTCTCGCCGCTGATCTCCTGGAGGGTGGTCCTGTCACCCGTCTCGGCCAGCTTAATCGCATAATGGACATCATGGCCGGTCAGGTCGGGGCCCAGTGAAGCAAGGTTCCGCAGGACCCACGCGGCCTTAGAGACTTCAGTAGTATCGCCAGATATGGCCAGCTCCAGCCCACGAGGGACAATGCGGACATTGAGAGCGGCCTCAATCATGCGCAGATGGGCATCATGCTTGCCGCTCACAATCTGAGCCTGTTCGTTATCACGTAGATAGAAGGTTTCCGTCAATACTTTACTAACCCTCCCAGATATGTCGTCTGCAATTATTATAAGCAAATCGAGACCCAGATGCAAACTGTCAGTGCTCCTGAAACTCACCAATATTCTGCTCCAAGTAGACTCGCAAAATGACCCGCACAGCCTCTGCATCAGGGACGTCCACAGTGGCCACCTGCACTTGGCTTGTCTTACTCCGGTCCACTCCATCGGCCTCGAGCTTGCGCCATGCCTCCTCAAGTGCTCGCTCCACGGCGGCGGAGCGGTGGAGAAACCGGGTCTCGTGCTCAACCTCAAAGAACGTGCGCTGGACGAACTGCACCGGTAGGCTGATCTTCCCAAGTTTGAGCTGCCAAAGGCGGTCCTGGGTGCGGTAGGCCTGAAATGGCTTGCTCGGGCCTAGGGGTACGAGATACTTCCCGAGCCTGATGCGGAGCTGCTTCCGAGTGCGGCCCGTGTCCACCTGGTAGCTTTCATGCAAGGAGGCCTCAGCGAAGGACTCCCGCCACACCTGTGCCCACACCGCGCCCTGGGCTCTTCCCTCTTGCCTTCTACCCCCCCGGTCGTAATACGTTCCGGAAATAAGCACGTCCCCAGGCTGTACCTCATCACCGGCCCGTACCTGAGGCGTGCCCCGCGCTACGAACACATCGGTCACTACCCCGCCGTACCGTGCCACAATATCCCCGTGCCTGTTGGGATCGTACTCTTCCCGCTGCCGCTCCACCACTTCTATTACAACTCTAGTGCCTGTCACGCGCACGCGAGCCCAAGCAAGGTCGGGGAAGCGGCCAAGTAAGGCCGCTTCTAAATCCGATGGGTTTAGCGCCCGCTTCGGCAAGCCGCTGACCAGGCCAAAGCTGACCGCAGCATTCAGAATATCCTCAGCAGGGATCTCGGCGTTCCCTGTAACTTCAATAAACCACACAAAGGATGATAGGTACAGAATAATCAGGCAAGCTAGGATGAGCCCTCCGATGAAAAACAACCTGCGGCTGAGCCCACTCAAAACAAAGGGGAACCCTTCCCGCTCAAAAATGGCGGCCCTAACCCGGTACCTGCGCAGGATGGGGCGGAGTTTGCGGAAATCGCGCACAGCCAGGCGAGCTATGACAATATCAGTGGTGAGGCGTTCAACTGCCCAGAGAGGGATGCCGGCCTGAGCCGCGGCGTTTAGGGCCCGCTCCACCTCTAGGCCCTTAAAGCGCACCACCAGATATCCTATGAGCCATGTCCAAACAGACCCGGTCATCGCGCCGCCCTCCCCATCACTCGAGTTCAATGCCGGTGATCTTCCCGGCCACTCTGATCTCATCATGGGAGAGGTACTGAATAAAGAGGCCAGCTCCGCTCACCACAATACTCCCTTGAGGCGAGTCAACCCTTACCGCTGTGGTGGTGTACTGGCGCAGGCCGCGATGGTTGGAAATAGTGATCTCCAGATTGCCTACCACCTTGATGAGTGCTGTGTTCATCACTGCTTCAGGGGGCAGATCCATCAGCTGAGCAAAGTGCCTTTTGAGCTTCATAGTCCTGGGCATGCGGCCACTCCTCCTTCACCTAAACCTATGCCGCACTTGCCCAAGGAATTACAGCGCGAAAAAGAGGCGGGCTCCAAGAGTCCGCCTCATAGTGCTCTGTTTAGTCCAACTTCCTGCCGTTTTCAAAGTATACTGGCTTACCGGTACGGGCAGATTCATAGATCGCTTCCAGAATCTCCGTTACAACCAAGGCCTGCTCTGGTAGGACAACGGGGTCTTTGTCCTCTAAGATGCTTTCAATCCACAAGCGAGCTTCCCGGTCGCCAGGGGATTCAGAATCGCCCTCGTAGAAGTCTACGCCGCCTGCACCAAGCTCTGGCTTCTTCGTATAGAGCTTGCCAAACTCTTCCCCGTTAATGCGGAGGCCATCCTCCATATCTGCTCCACCTTCGGTTCCGCAGAGAATTGTCCGGCCTTCCCCAACCTCCAGGGAGTTCAGTGCCCAGCTGGATTCAAGGTAAATGGTGGCGCCATCTTCCATCACGATGAAGCCAAAAGCGGAATCCTCCACCTGGAACTTCTTCGGATCCCAGGGGCCCCAAGCATTAGCGGAGTTTTCCCGCTGGCCGAGCTTGTGATACACAGTTCCCACTGCATACTTCGGCCTGTAGTTGTTCATCATCCACAGGGTAAGGTCCAGAGCATGGGTACCGATATCGATCAATGGCCCGCCGCCTTGCTTTTCTTTGTCAAGGAAAACACCCCATGTGGGAACGGCCCTTCTGCGGATAGCCCGGGCTTTGGCCATGTAGATGTCGCCCAGGTCGCCCCGGCGGCAAGCATTGTACAAATACTGGCTGTCAGCGCGCTGCCGGTTTTGATACCCAATGGTAAGCTTCTTGCCAGTCCGTTCTGCCGCTTCCACCATGCGGCGAGCCTCCGCAGCTGTCTTTGCCATGGGTTTCTCGCACATCACGTGTTTGCCAGCTTCCAGAGCGGCAATAGAAATCTCCGCATGGGAGCTGTTAGGGGTACACACGTGCACCACATCAATGGTCTCATCTGCTAGAAGCTCACGGTAATCCGTGTAAGTTTTTGCATCGGCAGTACCATAATCTTTAGCGGCCTTCACAGCCCGTTCCTCACGGGTATCGCAAAATGCCACCATTTCCACAGTGTCCAGCTTGGCCAGGGCGGGCATGTGCTTGCCATTTGCAATACCGCCACAACCGATGATACCAACTCTAAGCTTCGTCTGTGCCATTCCCACAATCCCTCCGTAGTAGTTTTCCTGTATTATAACACTTTAATTATAAAGGATTGTTCTTCCATAAGCAAGCTGAACAGTGATCAGCGGACAGGCCAGGGACGCCTTGCCCGGGGCTCCCGCAAGACCTCGCTCATCACAACGGCCCGCTTCAGATCATCCTTAGTGACCCTGAGGCCTCGGCCCCGCCCGTCCATGGACGAAGCTGGCCTCTGTATTGGCCTAGGTCTTTGGGTGTCCTTTGGTGTATACTCTGCGTCGACCTTCTTTGGACGGGGCTCTACTTCTGCCTGGATAGGTTTTTCCGTAACCTCCATAGGCACCGGGCTTGGCTGCGGGACGGTGGCCTGTTGGTTGCTGAAGGCCTTCAGCACTGCACTAACCACCGCCATGACAATATAGATGATGATCCCTATGGGGACTATAAACTCCACGTCCTCACCTACTTCCGAGGCTCAGCTTGGGGTGGCTGCTCCTCGTCATCGCTGCCGATGCGCTCTCGCATTTTGGTATCAGCGAGGATATTCTGCATGTGGTAGTAATCCATCACACCCAGCTTGCCTTCCTTGAGGGCCGCAGCAAGTGCTAAGGGGATCTCCGCTTCCGCTTCCACAACCCGGGCCCGCATTTCCTCAACCCGCGCCCGCATCTCCTGTTCCATGGCTTGCGCAGCAAACCGTCGCTCTGCGGCCTTGGCCATAGCGATGTTCTTGTCTGCCTCAGCTTGATCGATCTGGAGAGTGGCACCAATGTTCCGGCCAACATCCACGTCGGCAATATCGATGGACAGAATCTCAAAAGCAGTACCTGCATCCAGCCCCTTCTGGAGGACGGTGCGGGAAATAGCGTCGGGGTTCTCGAGAACGTCCTCATGAGTCTCGCTGGAACCAACGGTAGTGACGATACCTTCGCCCACCCGGGCGATGATGGTAGCTTCACCGGCTCCCCCCACCAAGCGGTCAATGTTTGCCCGCACCGTAACCCGGGCCTTTACTTTAAGCTCGATACCGTTTTT
This sequence comes from Peptococcaceae bacterium 1109, assembly GCA_001028815.1. Lineage (GTDB taxonomy): Bacteria > Bacillota > Limnochordia > Darwinibacteriales > Darwinibacteriaceae > 1109. The sequence continues at coordinate 209,404 of LDJB01000001.1, read as the reverse complement.
TGCCACGGCGGAGATGATGGGGGTTTCGATCACTCGAGGGTTAACGCTCATCTGCACTGCTTCCAGCACGTTCCTACCTGCCAAGTCAATGGCAGCCGCCCGCTCAAACGAAAGCTCAATGTCAGCTCGCTGGGCGGCAATTAGGGCATCCACCACATTATCCACGTTTCCACCAGCTAGATAGTGGGCCTCAAGCTTGTCAATGGTGGTTTCGACTCCTGCCTTCTGCGCCTTGATGAAGGGGAGGATGATCCTGGACGGGGGCACCCGCCTAAGTCGCATCCCCACTAAAGTCATGATGCTCACGTTCACACCAGCCGCGATTGCGGAAATCCACAATCCCACCGGAACGATGGTAAAGAAGAACCACAGCAGCAAGATGATGATCAACAGGGGTATTGCGGTAATGAAAACTCCCTCCATGCACGTACCTCCTTAGGATTCAGGCTCACCGCCTATTTCTCGAACTACCACACGAGTTCCTTCAACTCTCACCACTCTAATGGGTTTATTTGGATCGATAAACCCGCCTTCAGAAACCACATCGTACCTTTCCCCCGCAATGGCAGCCGTGCCCGCGGGGCGAAGCGGGGTCAGTGTCGTACCCCCCTTCCCCAAGAGGTGCTGGAAGTCCCGGGGGCCTTGGTAACCAAGGCTTTGCTCCTCACGGTGCGTCAGTACCAACTTCCGGAAGAGGCGAGACTTTGTAATGCGGCTCCACAACAGGACAATTGCGACAATACTAGCAGCTAGAGCAAGGGTAAAAGCCATTAAGCCAGTTCTAACGTTCCCAAACGCCATAATGATCCCAACTGCCATCCCACCTAACCCTAACACCCCTGTGATGCCAAAGCCAGGCACAGCAAGAACTTCAATGGCAAGCAGGACTAGGCCAAGGACAAAAAGGCCGATTGCCTCAATCCCCACCAAGCCTGCAAGATAGCGGCCGCCAAAAAACAACGCCAGCGAAATCAGGCCCCCTGTGCCAGGCACTCCCCAACCGGGGGTGGTTATCTCAAAGATGAGGCCTAAGAACCCTAAGACCAGAAGAAGTGAACTAACAACGGAGTTTGTGACAAACCGGGCTAAGTGCTCTGCCCAGCCGAGGGTCAGTTCCTCTACCCGCGCCTGGCCGTAGCCGAAGTAAGCTAATGCGTCCTCTCGGGAGTCGGCAATCACATCGGCAAAGCCCCGTTCCATGGCGTTCTGTGCAGATAGCGTTAGTATTTTACCCTGGGGAGAGAGTTCTTCTACAACCACATCCGCATCCACCATGGCGGCGGCGATGAGGGGATCGCGCCCGGTGCGCTGCGCTGTAGCCTCAAACTCAGCCCTGACAGCCGAAACTGTTTTTTCCTCCGCGGGCCGCGGCTCCGCAGCTCCCATGCTGCTCCCAGGAGCCATGGCAATCGCGGGTGTGGCGAGGGTGATCAGGGCCCCCGCAGACCACGCGCGGTCAGTAACATAACTGATAACTGGCACCTTTGCCCGAATTATCGCATCGCGGATTTCAGTGGCCGCCGCGACCTGGCCCCCAAAGGTGTTTACCTCCAGCAACACCGCTGCGCCGGCCTGTTCAGCCGTGGCCAGGCCCCGGCGGACGAAGGCTGCCAGGCCAAAGTCGATTTCTCCCGTGACTGGCACAACGTAGACTATGTTACTCCCCTGGGGTTGCTGGCCCATTGCACTCATTGCGGGTAGTGCGGGCCATATAATCAAGCAGGCCAACAATATAACAGCAAATTTGCGCATGGCTCACCCACTTTCTGTTCTAAAAAAGGGCCCGATATCCCATACGACATCGAACCCTTCTATATACCACAACTAGCGATACTTCCTCTTGCGAGCCGCTTCAGACTTCTTCTTCCGTCTCACACTAGGCTTCTCATAGTGTTCACGCTTCCTCAGCTCAGAAAGAACACCAGACATCCGGATTTGCTTCTTAAAACGGCGTAAAGCATTATCGAGGGACTCGTTCTTACCTACTTTGACTTCTGCCACCAGTATCCCTCCTTCCAATGCCGACCACCTGTGCCTCAAAAAACGAATAACACGGTTTCCGCATGATGTCTTTGTTTATTATAAACGATATCCCATTACCGGTCAATATGACTGATAATGCTTGCCTTAACCTGGAGGCCATTGCAGGCCGCGGCCACCGATAAGATGGAAATGCAGGTGGGATACGGTCTGCCCCCCATCTCGGCCGGTGTTTACCACAACCCGGAACCCATCGTCCAGCTTTTCTTGCTCTGCGAGTTTCTGGATACTGGTCATGATCTCCCCCATGAGGGCCTGGTGTTCTTCCTTAAGGTGAGCCATACTTGCAATGTGCTCCTTGGGAATCACTAAAATATGCACAGGTGCTACAGGGTTGATGTCACGAAAAGCAACGATCCGTTCGTTCTCAAAGACGATGTCCGAAGGGATCTCTCCGGCGGCTATCCTGCAGAACAGGCAATCCTTATTCACAGCGCCACCTCCTTCCCAGCAAGGCTTCCAGATCCAAAATTAGACAAGGACTCCCTGAATCCCTTTCTCGTCAGCGGTTTTCCCTTGTACCTGCACCAGTTTTCCCACCAAGGAATCTGAGTCTGCAGGGAACTCCACCCGCATGTAGTTTCCAGTGAGGCCTACCGCGGTGCCGGCACGAACCTCTTCCACCAGCACAGTGAGCTCCTTGTCCACGTAGCCCTGGTGAAACGAGGCAGCAAGCTGTTGGCCAAGGCTGATCAGAGCCCGGCTCCGCTCTTCCTTAATGGAAGCGGGGATCTGGTTGGGGAAGCGGGCAGCAGGGGTACCCGAGCGGCGTGAATAGCGGAACACATGGAGACGGCTGTAGCCCATTTCTTCCACAAACTGCATAGTTTCCGCAAACTCCGCATCCGTCTCGCCGGGAAAGCCCACGATTATATCGGTCGTCACAGCAAGGCCAGGTATCTGCCTGCGGGCATCCTCCACGATCTGGCGGTATTCTGCTGTTGTGTAGCGGCGCCGCATCCGCTCTAGAACTGTATCAGATCCGCTCTGGAGCGGGATGTGGAGGTGAGCACAGACCTTCTCCCCATTGGCTATGAGTTCCAAGAGTTCCTGGGTGATCTCATGGGGATCAATGGAACTGATGCGAATCCGAGTCAGTCCCGGAATGGGGATCAACGCCTTGATGGCATCAGCGAGGTGCAGCTTTGGATCAAGATCTAGCCCATAGGCACCGAGGTGAATACCTGTAAGGACGATCTCCTGGTAACCTTGCTCCGAAATGGCCCGGGCTTGATCTACCACCGAAGCAAGGCTCCGGCTGCGGGGTTTACCCCTGGCATAGGGGACGCGGCAGTAAGCACAAAACTGATTGCACCCGTCTTGGATTTTCAGAGTTGCCCTGGTTCTCCCTTCAAAGGTACTCACAGGCAGCTCTTCGAAGTCCTCCACCGTGAAGATGTCATCTACCACTGCCGATAGGGGTGCGTGGTTCTCGTCGGGCAAAGATTCCACCAGGCGCAGCAGTTCGTGACGCTGGTGAGTGCCTACCACCAAGCTTACCCCCTCAATCTCCACAATCTCCTCAGGTGAAGCTTGCGCGAGGCAGCCCATGACAACTACCCGCGCCTTGGGGTTGGCCCGGTGTGCCCGGCGGATCATCTGCCTAGACTTGCGGTCGCCTGTATTTGTCACTGTACATGTGTTAATCAGATAGACGTCTGCTTTTTCGTGAAAGTCAACCACCTCATAGCCTGCCTCCCGGAACTGTACCAGGACAGCATCGCTATCATACTGGTTTACCTTACAGCCTAAAGTGCAGACCGCAATGGTTTTTCTCTGCTGCACTATCCCAAATCCCCCCAGCGATAACCGACTAAACTTAAGGCAACTAGCCCTGCGGTTTCAGTACGTAAAATGCGGGGCCCCAAGGATACTACCTTCGCCCCGTTTTCGCGGGCAGCCTCCACTTCTGCGGGATGAAAGCCCCCCTCAGGGCCGATGATAATCGAAACAGCGCCCCACTCCCCCGTGGGCACGCTCTTGATCCCTTGCTTCTCCTCATGTTCATAGGGAAGGAGCACTAGTTCATCTTTGGGCCCTTCTTTCAGATCGGCCAAGACCTGCTCAAAGCTGATTAGGGGCCTCACCACAGGCAGCTCGGCCCTGAGACATTGCTTTGCGGCTTCATCGGCAATCCTCTGCCAACGCCGCAGGCGTTTCTCAGCCGCGGAAGCCTCGAGCTTGACCACGGTATACTGGGATGTAAAGGGGACGATCTCCTTGACGCCCAGTTCCACAGCTTTTTGGATCACAAAGTCCATCTTATCTCCTTTGGCCAGCCCTTGATAGAGGCGCAGCCTGATGGGGGGCTCCTGGTAGGATCGGAAGCGCTGCACCACGTCCCCTTCCACCCCATCGCTCTTCACGGACGTAAGCTCCACAATCCCGATCTCACCCGAACCAAAAGCCACTTCAACATGGTCGCCTGCCTGCAAGCGAAGGACACGGGTGATGTGGTGGGCATCTTCCCCTGTGATGCGGACCTTTTCCCCAATTACATTTTGGTCTGTTAAAAAAAAGCGCGCCACTCTTCCTACTCCTTTGCAAAGCAGTAGCCAACCCATTCCTGGACTTCTCTGCGTCCCTTAAGAAGTAAGCCGCACTGCCGAGCCGCGGCCTCAACATCCTCAGCTCGCCCCTGGATGATCCCGCCGGCCACAAACAAGCCACCTTGGGTCAGTGCAGCAGCCACTTGAGGCAGGATGTCCACAATCACGTCGGCAATAATATTTGCCACAATAATATCTGGGCTGCCTTTGAGGCTCTCGATGCTTCCTTGGTTCACTGTAAAAGATACATGGTTCAGGTCCCTGTTTTCTGCGGAAGTCCGAACAGCCGTGGCGTCCACATCAACAGCTTCAACACGAGCCCCCAGCTTGGCACATGCGATAGCCAAGATGCCAGACCCCGTACCCACATCCCACACCGTTTTCCCTGTTAAATCCAGTTCCTGGAGAAACTCGAGGCACATGGAGGTCGTCGGATGTGTGCCGGTACCAAAGGCCATACCTGGATCCAAGACTATAACCACGTCTTGGTCCTGTACTTCCTCTGGGGCATCTTCCCACGATGGTTGAATGACGATCCGGCCTATGCGCAGAGAATGGTAATACTGCTTCCAGGCATGGGCCCAGTCTTCCTCCTGGACAAAGCCTGTTGAGAGAAGGATCTCGCCTGGGTTCAGCCCGTACTCCACCAGCCCGGCGATATCTGCCTTTAGCTTGGCCAACTCAGCGGCTCCCTTGTGATCTGGGAAGTAACAGGTCATCCTGATGCGGCCGTCCTGCACAGCATCGGGAAAATAATCCCCGAGCCCCGCATCCCTGGCGAAATCCACCAGGGACGGGTCGTCCACCGCGACACCTTGTGCGCCAAATTCAGCCAACAGGGCATACAAGGCTTCCTCAACCTCTTGATTCACCTCAATGCGGACTTCCTGCCATGCCTTCATCTTCTACCCCTCCTGCGGCAAAAAGTGCCCTGTGTAGTACAGGGCACGCTAGTGTTAACGCAAGGCATCCTTCATGCGTTCAAAAAAGCCTTTGCTTCCCGTTTGGACATCCTGGCCCGATTCCTGTGCGAACTCCCGCAATAGCTCCTTCTGTTTTGCAGTGAGCTTGGTGGGGGTTACCACGCGCAGTGTCACAAGCTGATCACCGCGGCCATATCCGCGCACATCTTGTACCCCTTTACCCCTCAACCGCATAACCTTGCCCGATTGCGTACCTTCTGGGACACGGAGTTTCACCGGCCCATCCAGGGTAGGCACCTCAACCTCATCGCCTAAAGCGGCTTGCACAAAGGAGATGGGGACTTCGCAAAGGACATCGTTTCCTTGGCGAGTGAAAAGCTCATGGGGCCGCACATGCACCACTATTAAGAGGTCCCCAGGAGGACCACCACGGTAGCCTGCTTCCCCTTGGCCTGCGAGCCGCACGAACTGGCCGTTGTCTATTCCCGCAGGGATCTTCACCTTCAACCGGCTGCTGCGGCGCACCGTACCTGCACCGCCACATTCCCGACAGGGAGTTTCAACGACCTTGCCCTCACCGCGGCAGCGGGTGCAGGTCCTAGTCGTGGCAAACTGGCCCAACGGTGTGTTCTGCACATAGCGCATTTGTCCAGTACCTTGGCAGTCAGGGCAGTTCTTAATAGGCGTTCCCGGCTCCGCCTGATTGCCGTGGCAGTGGTCACAGACCACTGTACGGGGCACTTCCACTGAGGTTTCGAGCCCAAAAGCCGCTTCCTCAAAGCTAATAGTCATGTCATAGTGGATGTCCGCACCCCGGCGGGGCCGCTGCGAAGGGCGGCCCCCAAAAGCCCCGCCGAAAAAAAGATCGGAGAACAGATCGCCCAAATCCTCAAACCCGCCGAAACCGCCGAAGCCGCCGAAGCCACCTTGGTCCGCTCCGCCCTCAAACGCCGCGTGGCCGAACTGGTCGTATTTGGCTCGCCGCTCTGCATCGCCTAAGACAGCGTAGGCTTCATTGATCTCCTTAAACCGCTCTTCCGCACCTTCGGACTGGTTGACATCGGGATGGTATTTCCTGGCCAAGCGCCGGTAGGCCTTCTTGATATCCTCGTCCGACGCATCCCGGGCAACACCCAGCACTTCATAGTAATCTCGTTTGGCCAAGAATTACACCACCTTTGCCTGCAGCACTTTACTTCTCTTCAGTGAAATCGGCATCAACAACATCTTCACCGGGCGAAGCGCCTCCAGCTGGGCCCGCCTGGCTTTGGCCTTGCGCCTGTGCCTGCTCATACAGTTTCTGGGAGATGCCGTGCATTACTCCATCAAGGGCCTTCATTTTCGCCTTGATGGCTTCCATATCGTCCTTCTCCAGGGCATCCCGGAGTTCTTGCTTTGCCGCCTCGATTTGCGACCTTTGCTCGGCAGTAACTTTATCTCCTAGTTCGTTCAAGGAGCGGTCCACTGCCCACAGAGAGTTCTCTGCTTGATTACGAAGTTCCACCTGTTCCCGTTTCTTCTTATCTTCTTCCGCATGTACCTCAGCCTCTTTGACGAGCCTGTCGATATCCTCTTTGGTCAGGCCCGTGGAAGAGGTAACGGTGATCTTCTGCTCTCGGCCAGTGCCCAAGTCCTTTGCGGATACATTGACAATGCCGTTGCGGTCAATGTCGAAGGTCACCTCGATTTGAGGTACACCCCGGGGCGCCGGTGGAATACCGGTTAATTGGAATCTGCCGAGGGTGACGTTATCTGCAGCCATGGGCCGTTCACCTTGGAGGACGTGGACGTCCACAGCGGGCTGATTATCTGCAGCAGTCGTAAAGATCTGCGATTTTCGGCATGGAATTGCCGTGTTCCGTTCGATGAGGCGGGTCATAACGCCGCCTAGGGTCTCAATGCCCAAGGACAAGGGCGTCACATCCACCAGCACTAGTCCGCCTCCATCGGCGAACTCCCCTGCAAGAACGCCAGCCTGGATAGCTGCACCCATTGCCACTACCTCATCAGGGTTGACCCCTTTGTAAGGTTCCTTGCCCATGAGCTTAGCGATGGCTTCCTGCACCGCGGGAATCCGGGTTGAGCCCCCTACCAAGATAACCCGATCTACTTCACCAGGCTTGAGGCCCGCATCCTCCAATGCCCTTCTCGTTGGGCCCAAGGTTGCCTCAACCAGATCAGCGGTAAGCTCGTTAAACTTCGCCCGGGTGATGGTCATATCGAGGTGGGCTGGCCCTTCAGGAGTAACACTGATAAACGGCAAGTTCACGTTTGTCTGGGGCAGGCCCGAAAGCTCAATCTTTGCCTTCTCCGCGGCTTCCCGCAGCCTCTGCATGGCCATGCGATCCTTCCGCAGATCAATGCCGGTTTCCTTTTGGAATTCGCTGGCAAGGTATTCCACCAACCGCTGGTCAAAATCATCGCCGCCTAAGCGGTTGTTCCCTGATGTGGCCTTAACGCCGATGTAACCCTCATCGATCTCTAAGATCGACACATCGAAGGTACCGCCGCCTAAGTCAAAGACTAACACTGTTTGCTCGTGGTCTTTGTCCAGCCCGTAACTTAAGGCCGCGGCAGTTGGTTCGTTAATGATGCGCAGCACTTCCAAGCCCGCGATGGTGCCCGCGTCTTTTGTGGCTTGGCGCTGGGCGTCCGTGAAATACGCTGGTACGGTAATTACCGCTTGTGTTACCTTTTCACCTAAGTAGTTTTCCGCTTCTTCTTTCAGTTTGCGCAGGATGATGGCGGAGATTTCTTGTGGAGAATAGTCTCTCCCATCAATCCGCACCTTGTGGTCTGTCCCCATATGCCGCTTAATGGACATAATGGTCCGGTCGGGGTTGGTTACAGCCTGGCGCTTAGCAACCTGCCCAACGATGCGGTCGCCTTCCTTTGTAAAGGCCACTACAGAAGGGGTAGTGCGAGACCCTTCACTGTTGGGGATAATTACCGGTTCGCCCCCTTCCAGGACTGCCACTACCGAGTTTGTCGTCCCTAAGTCAATTCCCACGACTTTTGCCATTAACTAATCCCCCTTTAGTTCACCAACTTGAACCTTGGTATGCCGAATAACCTTACCATTTAGGGTATATCCCGTCTGCAGTTCCTGTAGGACATGCAGCGGGCCGTCTGTATCGCCAATCACGCTTACTGCTTCATGGAGATTGGCATCAAAGGGCTCACCGGTTGCCTCGATTCTCGCAAGGCCGTGTGAGCCTAGGACATGCAGCATCTTACTAAAGACCATCGTAATGCCTTGAGCCAGCGCCTCAACCTGGTCCGTTTGCTCAGCGGACTGAACAGCCCGCTCAAAATCATCGAGGATCGGCAGCAGGTCCATCATCAGATCGGCGGAAGCTTGGGCCTTGATCTCCTCAATTTGCGAGCGAGTGCGGCGCCTGTAGTTTTCGAAATCTGCCCTTAACCGCAGAAGCTGGTTGGCTAGTTCGGCATTGAGGCGTTCTAGCTGTTCGCACTGCTCTTTGAGTTCTGTCTCCGCGGGTGCTTGCTCTCCTGCTTGCTCTGCCCTTTCCTCAACCTCACAGTCCTCAACGTGCTCTTCCACTGCTTCGTGTACTGTTTCTGCAGACTCTGGTTTGTGCATTTCTTCCACGTCTGCACCTCCCTCCAGCATACAAGGGGCCCGCCTTGCAGCGGGCCGCCTGGCTATTTCATGTCTGTGAGAAGCTCGCTCAAGGTGCTTGCGATGAGCTCAACCATGGCTACCATGCGGGCATATTCCATACGTGTAGGCCCAACTATCCCCAAACTCCCTATCACATGGCCCCCTACGTGGTAGGTAGCCGTTACCAAACTGCAGTCTTGGATATCCGAATGGAAGTTCTCCTTGCCTATCTTCACGCGGACTCCTTGGGAGTCTTCTCCCAACAGGTTCAGCCAGAGTTCCTTCTGTTCGAAGGCTTCCAAGAACGCCTTAGCCTTTTCCACATCCTTAAACTCAGGCTGGTTCAAGATATGCGTCATTCCTGAGGAATAAACCTGTTCGTCCTTCTCTGAAGATAAACCTCTGACTAGAAGCTCGACCATAACCTGCCCGATTTCGCCGAACTCCCCTACGATTTCTCGTAAGACAGTTGGGCCTAAGTCTCGGTAGGTAATACCCTTAAGCTTCTGGTTTAAGCCCACGGACAACTGAATCAACTCTGCGCTGCTGAAAGCTCGCTCGGTCCTAACGATCTTGTTCTTCACCACATTGGGGTGGAGCAGCAGGACCACTAGGACGTCCCGTTCATCAACGGGAATGAGCTGGACATGCTGAAAGGTGAGCTGTTCAATTGGGGGCGCCACCACAATGGCGGCTGACTGCGTCAAGGACGCGAGCAGTTTGCCTGCTTCCTGAATTAGTCTCTCCATCTCCCGATAGTGCTTGATCATCTCACTGTATACCTGCCGGTATTGTTCTAGTGTAAATGACATGGGCTCCATCAGGGCATCCACATAGAACCGATAACCTTTGTCGGAAGGGATACGGCCAGCGGAAACATGGGGCTGTTCAAGGTAACCCGTTTCTTCCAAATCGGCCATTTCATTGCGGATCGTGGCTGGAGAAACCCCTAGACGGTGTTTGCGAGCAATCGTGCGCGACCCGACCGGCTCAGCCGTCTCTATATAGTCCTCGATGACTGCCCTGAGAACTCGACTTTTCCGGTCATCCAACACCTCGCTCTCCTCCTTTTAGCACTCAACGCCTTTGAGTGCTAACACTGTTTACCCATAAATTATCACTTCGCCCGCGCTTTGTCAAGTCAGCGCCACAACAGCCATACAAGGATATAGCCGGTGAGCACAGCTGATAGCGTAAAAGGAACACCAATCCGCATAAATCTGCCTGCAGAGACTTCATACCCTTCTTTCCGCAAGATGCCTAGGGCAGTGATGTTCGCAGAAGCCCCAATGGGAGTGAGGTTTCCACCTAAGGTGGCTCCCACAAGCAAGCCGTAGTAAAGCACGTAGGGTTCAACCCCGAGCAGCTGTGCGATGCCTGTGGCGACCGGAAGCATGGTGGCCACATAGGGGATGTTGTCCACAAAGGCGGAGGCTAACACTGAAGCCCATACGATCAGCGTATAGATGACGAAAATGTTATCTCCCCCGACTCTAACAAACAAGTTGGCAATGTCTCGGATAACCCCTACTTCTGTCAAGCCGCCGATCAGCATGAATATTCCCGCCAATAACAGGATGGTAAAAAAGTCGATTTCTGCAAGGGTATCTTTGAAAGCCGCCCGGTTTCCCTTAATCACAACCTCACGGAAGATACCAATAATAAGCAGGCCTATGGCAATTAGGCCGTTGGTGATGGCCGGTTTATTGGGGATGAACGAGGCTAGGATAAGCAGGACAATCATCCCTACCAAGAGATACGAAGGGAAATAATCCTTAATCTCGGTGCGGCCTTCCGTGCTAATGGGCTGATTCAGGCTCCTGAGGATGAACAGCAGCACAACGGTTGCCGCGAGCGCACCAAGTTGTACTACCCAGAACAAACCCATCCTCCCTTTAAAGAAAAAAAGTCGAGGAAGTCCATGTGGGCGTATCCGCCGAGCAGGATTGAGGTTGTATCCCCCACCAGCGTTGCGGCACCCTGCAGATTTGATGCCACCGCGATCGCAATAACACTGGGCACAGGCGAAATATCTAGCTTGTTAGAAATAGTTAGGGCTACAGGGGCAACCATCAATACCGTTGCTACGTTGTCTACAAAAGCGGAGATCACTCCTGAAAATAATGACAGGGCAACAATTGCCCATTTCACATTCGGTGTCTTGGCGATGATTAGATCCGCCAAGAGCGATGGCATCCGAGACTCAATAAACAGAGCCACCACACCCATAGTACCTCCGATCATGAGGAGGACGTTCCAATCGATGGCAGAAAAAATCTCGCTCAGAGGCAAGATACCTAAAACCACAAACAGGGCAGCTGCACCGAGCGCTACATAGGCGCGCACTTTGGGCAGGGCCAGAAGAAGCACATATGTCAGTACAAAAATCCCTATGGCAATACCTTTCACAACAAAATCCCCCAATCTTAGCTTCGCAAGAACTCCGAAAAAACCACGTTACCCAAGAAGAGCCCCTTCCGTGTAACCCTTAACCGTCCCTCGTGATAATGCACAAGGCCCCTGCCCTCCAATCTGCTGATCTGCTCCGCATAGACATCCCCTAGGTGGCAGCCGAAGCGCGCAAAGAACGCTGTGTCGCTGACCCCGTCCAGGAGCCTGAGGCCGCAGATCAGGGTCTCATCCATAGCCAAATCCTCGTCAATAGACTCCTGATAGGCAATAAACGGCTCGTACTTCTCCCAAGCCCTAGTGTATCCCTCTACATCAGCACCATTTGAGTAGCGCACACTGCCCAACCGCCCTGATGCCCCGCTTCCCAAGCCGAGATAAGGCCGGTTGTGCCAATAATGCAGGTTGTGGGCGCATTCACAACCCGGCAGGGCAAAATTGGAAACCTCGTACTGGCAGTAGCCTACACCTGTGAGATAGTCCTGGGCAAGCTCAAACATGTCTGCCTCTAGGTCTTCTCCTGGAAGGTCAAGGCTTCCCGCAAGAAATGAGTCATAAAAGGGGGTGCCTTCTTCCACAATCAAGCTGTAACACGAAAGGTGGGCGGGTCTGAGGGACACTGCCTGCTCCAAAGTCTCCTGCCAATCAGCAAGGGTTTGGCCAGGCAGTCCGAACATGAGGTCCAAACTGAAGTTGGTGAACCCCGCGGCGTGAAGAGCTTCTACACTCGCGTAAACATCCGCCGCGCGGTGGGTTCTTCCAAGGACGTGAAGGAGAGAGTCCTGGAAAGCTTGGGCGCCGAGGCTAAGGCGGTTTACTCCCGCCTCACGCAGTCTCTCTAGGCTAGAACAGGAAATGGTCTTTGGATTAGCCTCACAGGTCACTTCAGCATCAGAGGGCAGCTGCAACTCTTGTTTGAGGAAAACAACCAGTTCTCCCAGCCGATCTGGGGGAACTAACGTGGGCGTTCCACCCCCTAGGAAGAGGGTTGTGAACTCGTACTCATCGGTCCAATGGGCGTAGTGGCGCGCCTCCCGCTGAACAGCACAAAGATAGCTGTCAACAACCGCCAAGAATCTCTGGCGGTCACTGACAACTATCGAATGAAAATCACAGTATTCACATTTACGCTGGCAGAAGGGGATATGCACATAAACCCCCGCAGGTTCTTTCACTTACTCCACCTCGAGGATGGCCATAAATGCTTCTTGAGGAACATCTACATTCCCCAGATTCTTCATGCGCTTCTTGCCTTCCTTCTGCTTTTCCAAAAGTTTGCGTTTTCGGGAGATATCTCCGCCGTAACACTTGGCTAAGACGTCCTTGCGCAGGGCCTTCACGGTTTCCCGGGCAATGATCTTGCTGCCGATCGCGGCTTGGATTGGTACTTCAAACTGCTGTCGGGGAATGACTTCCTTAAGTTTTTCTGCCAGGCTTCTCCCCCGGGACTGGGCCTTGCTGCGGTGTACGATGCAGGAGAGGGCATCCACGGGTTTACCGTTGAGGAGAATGTCTAGTTTGATGACATCAGATTCCCGGTAACCTGTGATCTCGTAATCCAAGGAAGCGTATCCTTTAGTACGGGATTTTAGCTTGTCAAAGAAGTCCAAAAGGATCTCCGCGAGGGGCATGTCGTACTCTAGCTTGGCTCGCTCAGGGGTGATGTACTCCATGTGGACGAACTCGCCCCTCTTATCCTGGCAGATCTCCATTACAGGCCCTACGAAATCGGTAGGCACCATAATAGTTGCCCGGACGTACGGTTCTTCCACATGGTCGATGAGGGCTACATCAGGAAGTTTCGAGGGGTTATCCACCTCTAGGACAGTTCCGTCAGTTAACGTAACCTTGTACTGCACGCTAGGTGCGGTGGTGATGAGGTTAATGTCGAACTCCCGTTCCAACCGCTCCTGGACGATTTCCAAGTGGAGAAGCCCTAAGAAACCACAGCGATAGCCAAAGCCTAAGGCCGCGGAAGATTCCGCTTCAAAGGTCAGGGCCGCATCGTTCAGCTGAAGTTTTTCTAAGGCATCCCGGAGGCTGCCGTACTCTTCGTTAATCACCGGGTACAATCCGCAATACACCATGGGCTTCGCTGGCCGATACCCAGGAAGGGGTTCCTTCGCAGGCCGTTCTGCCAAGGTGATGGTATCACCAACGCGGGTATCGCGCACATCCTTCATGCTGGCCATAATGCAGCCAACATCTCCAGCATAGAGAGCATCCACAGCAGTCATCATGGGGGCAAACACCGCTAGGGCGTTTACCTCAAACGTCCTCCCCGAACTCATCATCTGGATCTTGTCCCCTACCCGCACTGTGCCATCCACGATCCGGGAATAGGCAACGCCGCCGCGATACATGTCGTAGTGGGAGTCGAAGATCAAGGCGCGCAAGGGGGCCTCTGGGTCCCCTACAGGCGCGGGGATCTTCTGCACAACGGCTTCCAAGACATCGTCAATTCCCTGGCCGGTCTTGGCACTTACCAAGATAGCGTCTGCCGCATCCAGGCCCACGCTCTCCTCGAGTTCTCGCTTCACCCGGTCCGGGTCCGCGTTGGGCAGGTCGATTTTATTAATAACAGGGATGATCTCAAGATCGTGTTCTAGAGCAAGGTAGAGGTTAGCCAGGGTCTGGGCTTCAATCCCCTGGGAAGCATCAATCACCAACAGCGCACCGTCACACGCGGCCAAGCTGCGGGACACTTCATAGGAGAAGTCCACGTGGCCCGGGGTATCAATGAGGTTCAGGATGTATTCCTGGCCGTCCCGAGCTTGATAGCGCAAGCGCACCGCTTTAAGTTTGATGGTAATGCCCCGCTCCCGCTCCAGATCCATGGAATCTAATACCTGGGCCTCCATCTCCCGCTGTTCCACCGCCCCGGTGTGTTCCAAGAACCTGTCTGCGAGAGTAGACTTTCCATGGTCAATATGGGCAATAATACAGAAATTCCGCACATTTTTCCTAGGCATACTGCAACCAATTCCTTTTACTTTGAGTATCAGCGGCTTAATTATAGCATTTTACCGCACTGAAATACAAGGCGACCCCAGAGGCTCAGCGTTCGCTTGTTGTCCCACTCCTTTTCCTCATAAGGCGTGCGGCAAAGGTGACCCACAAAAAGCGAGGCTCTTCCATCTTGAGGAGTGCCGCGCTCGCAAGATACAAGATGACCCCCACAAAGATGGACCCAGATACTTGCAGCAGGCGCCCAAGGCCCCGGGCCAAGTCGACCCGACCTCCCAGATAGCTGCCGGCATAGTACACTCCAATCCCCATTACGATGGCGGCCGCCGTGCTCTTCAGGACAGTCAACACAACCCGGTGGCCGTCAATGCCTCCTAGCTTCCGTCGGAGGATCACGAGGGCAATCAGCATGTTGATGATCGATGTAATAGAATACGCAAGGGCAATGGCACCGTGGTTTAGGGCAGTAAGCTTCAGCAGGCTAAAGCTCAGCAAGAAGTTGATTACCACCGTCACCAGCCCGATCTTCACGGGAGTGATGGTATCCTGCAGCGAGTAATAAATCCGGGTGAGTATCTGGATGCCCGCTTGCGCGATAAGCCCCGGGGCGTAAAAGAGCAGTGCATAGGCGGTAGCTGCTGTGTCCGCAGCAGTGAACTCCCCTGATTCGAATAACAGCCGCACGATGGGTACACTTAAGCAAGCCATCCCCACCGCAGAAGGAATAGTAATAAAGAAAACTACCCGGAGGCCAAAGGAAAACGTCCTCCGGAACTCCAGCATTTCGCCCCTTGCCACCAAACTGGACAAGGTGGGGAAAATCGCGGTGGAGATGCCCATGGCGAAGATCCCCAATGGGAAGTTGATCAGGCGGTTGGCCAGGCGTAAGGCCACAATAGATCCGGTTTCTAAGAGGGACGCCAAGTTCTGCCCGACGATGATGTTAATCTGCGAGATGGACAGGCCAATTACCGCAGGGAGCATCAGCCGCCCCATTCTCCGAATGCCTGGATGGCTAAGGTCAATCACAGGCCGGTAATAACCCTTTGCCTTGCGGATTACCTGAGGCAACTGCAGGGAAAAGCTGCCGATGGAACCGAGGATCGTGCCCACAGCCATCCCCATGATGCCCACAATCGGCCCTAAGAGGTAAGCACCGAGGATCTGTCCAAGGTTGTAAATGATAGGGCCTAGAGCGGGCAGGGTGAACCTCTGGTAAGAGTGAAGAACACCCATGGCGAGCCCCGAAAGGGCCGTAAAAAACACAGCGGGGAAAGTGACACGCATCAAAAGGATTAAGAGCTCCCGCTGTTCCCCACCAAACCCGATGCCCACGAGCGGTGCTAGACTGGGCGTGAAGATTACGCCGAGGATCATGAACACTGCCAAGGCAAGGACGATGAGGTTTAAGAAAACGCTGGCCGCATACCACGCTTCCTCTTCCTCACCCTTCGCCAGATACTGGGTGAAGACAGGAATGAAGGCGGACGACAGCGCCCCGCCCACCAGCAATTGGTACATTAAATCAGGAATGGAAAAGGCTGCAAAGAACACATCTGTGACGCCTGTCCGTCCGAAAACTTCTGCGATGGCCCGTTCCCGCACAAATCCTAAGATCCGGCTGACCAAAATAAAGAACATCACAATGCCAGCCGCGCGGGCAACGCGGCCCGATGTCTGGTTCTCCATCTACTACAGCTCCTTCTGCTTGTCCACATCAAAAAAGATTCGCCCCCCAGAAGCCCTTTTCCTTTTACAGCATCTGGGCGAGAATGTGCGCGAGGAGTTCCGCGGCTAAGAGCGCCTCCTCTAAAGTGTTCTCCACCGAACCTACCTCTATGAGTAGGCTGCTTGGATGCAGATGCTGGTTATACCGGGCATCCCGGCGTATCTGAATGGGGCGCATTAGCCCTGGGTACATGCTGTTTGCTGTCTCATACAGTCTTTCGGCAAAGGATGAGTTGCTGTGGTAGTCGGGATGGCTGAGGGGAATGCTTTCTGCCGTGCCCACAACTACTAAGAGCCGTGCCACACGCCGTCCCGCGATTTCCACTACGGGATCAGGCACGTTCGCGTCCCGGTGGATGTCCAGCACCACCTCGATGGATTGGTGCTGGCTTAGGAGATTCTTCACTGTCCGCTCCGAGTTGGCATAGGCATAGTCCAACGTAGGCAGGTCGTGAATGCGGGTCTCATGGATTGTGGGAATCCCCAAGCGCTCTAGGGCATTGGCAAGATGGCGTCCCACTTCCATGATGCCTGTGATGGTGCTATCAGCCTGGCTCTTAAAAACGTAGTGCGCGTCCCGGTCATACCTACCCTGCGCAGGACGGCCTAGATACATTTCGGAGTTGTGGGAATGGTAGATGAGGACCCGAGGCGATGGGCGAGCTTCAACTTCCTGCCTGCTCACCCCAGAGGGAACGGGTTTGACCGGATCTGGCGCGAAGGTCAGTTCTTGCACAAAGACAAAGGGCCGTTCAGGCCAAACGCGTTCTGCCCGTTCCCGACGGACTGCCCGAGACACACTGTTTTCTACCATTGATACAGGATTGGCCAGGTCAAGGTCTGTGAGGA
Source organism: Peptococcaceae bacterium 1109 (assembly GCA_001028815.1). Lineage (GTDB taxonomy): Bacteria > Bacillota > Limnochordia > Darwinibacteriales > Darwinibacteriaceae > 1109. The sequence continues at coordinate 192,314 of LDJB01000001.1, read as the reverse complement.
GATAGATTAAGGAGCGCACAGGATCGATGTGCCCAGTACCTTCCGTAAACTCGCCAGACCGCGGCATTCCCAGGCTCAGCACCGCCCTGGCCACCTGGTGGTTCAGGCCTGCGCCGCCGAAGAACAGCTGCACGCCCAAGTACGCCACAAGTACGGAAAGCACACCCAAGAACAACAGCGGTAGCAAATTTTGGCTCGAGCCGGATAGACTGCGGAAATTGCGGCGTAAACGCCGGGCCAGCCGAGAAGTTCGCATGCGCATCCTGCCACCTCTTCCCACCAGTAATATATTTGTCCAGGAAGTGGATTATGATAGACTATGTGTGAGAGAGGATGGTTGCCATGCGTACTTTTGGCATATTGCTGATAGTTTTGTTAATCGCGGCAGGCGGTTACTTACTCTGGCGGAACCACACTCTGGAAAGGGAGGTGGTGCAGCTTCAGAAGGAACTAGCTGGCCTGCAGGAGTCGGACATCACGATTTACCTAGTCAAGGACACACCAACCGATTTTGTCCTCACCCCCGTGGCCCGTAAAGTCTCTGGGCCCGCGACTCCACTAAAGGCCCTCGAGCTCCTGATTGAGGGGCCCAAGCCAGATGAGGGCTTGCGGCCAGCAATCTCGCCTCGCACAAGGGTGGAAAGCCTGACCGTAGAAGGGGGCCTTGCCACTGTGAGCTTCAGCAAGGCCCTGCGGGAAGACTACATTGGCGGGTCGCAAAATGAATCAAACCTGGTGCAGGCAATCGTACATACTTTGACTCAGTTTCCCCAGATCCAACAAGTACAGATCTTGATCGAGGAAGAGATGGTGGAGACCATCGGCGGCCACGTCGCGATTGACAGGCCCTTAGCGGGAAAATAAAAAGGAGAGCCTTTATACGGCTCTCAGATCGCCTCTGGCGTTAGGTGAGATACTGAAACACTTCATCGTAGTCCACACCTTCGTGAAACACGATGTTCAGAGCCCCAGCCACAACATCTGTCACTTCCTCAATGAGGACGTCGATTTCTTTCGGCGTGACAATCATGGAGCCCATGTAAGGTGCTAGGACTTCCTGGAATAGCCGGTGCTTTTCCTCCCCGCTCATCTGCGGCTGGCCCGCGGGTTGAGGCTCTGCCTGGGGCCCCATGAAGGAACGGGGGTCAACCCGGAATGTGGTGCGCTGCGGCGGACTTTCCTGGACGTGGCTCGCGGGCCGCTGGCCTGCTAAAAGGTCCATGGCATCCGCTACAATTGTGGTTGCATGCACTACCGTGGGTACCCCGATGGCGATCACCGGGATGCCTAGGGTCTCCTGGTTGATGGCTAGGCGGCGGTTCCCCACACCGGCCCCAGGGTGAATCCCTGTATCCGAAATCTGGATCGTGCTGCACAGCCGCTCTACACTACGGCTCGCCAAGGCATCGATACATATTACCGCTTTCGCGCCAATCCGGTCGGTAACTCCCATGATGATCTCTCCTGTTTCAATGCCAGTAAGCCCCAAAACACCAGGGGAGATGGCAGCGATGGGCCTGAGCCCGTGACGCAGCTCTGGAGGCGTCATCCCTAAGAGGTGGCGGGTAACCATTATGTTCTGCACCACCCGAGGCCCAAGCGCATCTGGAGTGGCATTCCAGTTGCCAAGCCCCACTACTAAGATGGGATCTTCCGGCCCCAGCTGCGTATCTTGGATAAACCAATCCAGCTCCTCCGCTAGATACCGGGCAAGGTCTTCATGGACCTCCCGGTTGTGCTCTCTAAGGGCTCTTGACTCAATTGTGCTGTAGCGCCCAGGAGCTTTACCGATCATGCGAGCCCCCACTTCATTTTCCACCACTACCCGGCTGATAACCGCCTGTTCCTTTTCTACCCTAGATACGTTGACTCCGGGGAGCTCCAAGGGCCCTTCCCGTTCCACCACTACTTCATGGGCCTCCAGGGCCAAGTCTGTGCGGACACTATATTTCTCAAAGAATTCCTGTGCGCGGTATTCCTGCATAATACCCCTCCAACTGGCGATGTTACTCTTATGGTAACCAGGAGAGGCGAATTCATTCTCTTGAACCACTTCACGGGAATTTGTCCCCGCACTCTTGCACTTACGTTTCTGGGATGATATAATGTCAAAGGTGATTTTCCCCAAGGAGGTGAACAGGAGTGGCTAACAGCAAATCTGCGGAAAAGCGCATTCGGGTAAACCGCACTAAGCGCGCCATTAAAGTTGCGCATAAGTCTGCTTTGAAAACCAGCATTAAGCGCTATCTCCAATCTCTTGAGGGAGATCGGGCCAACGCTCAGGACAATCTGAAAAAGGCGATCCGTGCGTTGGACAAGGCTGCAGCACGTGGTATCATCCACAAGAATGCCGCGGCCCGCACCAAGTCCCGGCTCACCAAGAAACTTGCTAGTTCATAAGGATACATGTTAACAGACGCTTCTCCGCATGGAAGAGGCGTTTTTTTCTACCCTTCGTGAGGCAGGAGCGTCAGGCGAATCACTAGATCCCGGAGCACGGCTTCACCGGAGGCACCCAGCTTCATCTCCTGGTCTGCCTCCACCACGGCACCGAATCCCTGATAAAGCTGATCCAGGGAGAAACGAGGTGCGTACTTCGCTGCCTTCCGCACGGGATAGGGGCTCCGTTCCCCCATTGCTTTTGCCGTATCCTCGAAGTTTCCGCTGTGAGTCTTTGCAGCAAGGAGAAGGCGCAGCTCCCGCTCGATGAGGGGCAGGATTCTAAAGGGGTTCTCCCCCGCATCCAGGAGCCTGTCCAGCGCGGCAAGGGCTGCTTTCTGATCCCCTGCTGCAATCTGTTCGGTCATGGCGAACACTGCATTTTGCTCCGCCTCTCCCGGGGCAAGTGATGCTACTTCCTGTACCATCTCCCGTGTGATCTCTTGCCCTTCCCCCGCATAACTGATTAGCTTGTCCAGCTCGTTGTGGATAAACTGCAGATCGCTGCCTGCCATCTCCATGAACAGCTCTCCCGCGGCCCGGGAAATAGACTTCCCCCGCGCAATACAGTAGCCGGCGATGTGGCGCAACAGCTCCTCCCCCTGCAATTGGTTGCAGTTAATCTCCATCCCCAAACTCAAGAAAAGCTTTGCGTACCGCAACCGCGTATCGAGCTTGCCAAAAAACGCGGCCAAGCACCCCGGTGGCTCATGCTCCTTCAGCCACTTCGCGAGGCGCTCAAGTTCTTCCGCGGGAACGAGGTGGGCATCCTTCAAAACCGCAACCTTTTCCCCGCTCCCCCACGGCAGCGTGGCCATGTCAGTAAGGAGTTCGTCCACCAAGAAATCCTTACTCCCGTGGTAAACACTCCAGTTCCAGTCTCCAAATCCACTCTCGGCCACTCGATCATGCAGAGCCTTGTACACCGCGGTATGCCATGCTGCCTCGGGGCCGTGCACAGTGTAAACCTTCTGAAGCTGGCCAGTTTTTATGCTCTCAAGTACCTTCTGCAACTCATACCCCTCCACCTAGTTGATTCCCTGTCCGTTGCGGAACCCCTCCCCACATCTTACCCAGACAAAACCAAAGATGGAGTAGAATGAAACGGGCCCGTTGGACGTAGTACGCCACGGGATGCCTTGTTCTTCGAGGTGCGCTAAGACCTCCCCATGTGGATGGCCAAAGGAGTTAGGGCCTACGCAGATGAGCGCCCAAGCAGGGTCAACGGCCTCATAGAGGCGGGGGTCTAACGAGGAACGGCTGCCGTGGTGGGGGACTTTAACCACATCTGCCTTAAGCGCGTTGGGGCCGATACGCTGGAGAAGTTCGAGAAGGCCCACTGCCTCCAAATCACCTGTGAACAGCATAGTGCTTCTCTGAAAGTCCAGAGCGACGACCACAGAGGCATCATTGTGGCTGAGATACTCTAGAGTGCTCCTGTGAGGGTGAAGAAACCTCAGCCGCACTCCACCCTCCAGGGCCATTTCATCCCCAGCCTGAACCGGGTGGGGATGAATACCCTTTTCAGCTAGGAGGGTTAAGTACTTCTCATAGCTTGGCGAGTCTGTCCCTTGTCCGTTATCCAACACCATGCCCACGGGGAAATTTTCCAAGACAGCCAAGAGTCCGAAAAGGTGGTCTTCGTGGGGATGGCTGAGGATTACCAGATCTAGCTTTTCCACCCCGCGGTGCTTGAGGTAGGGCACTACCCGCTCTAACCCCACATTCCGCCCCCGCTCCTGCCAGTAGAGGGAGTCGCCCCCACCATCGATGAGAATGGTTTGGTTGGAGGGAGTCAAGATGAAGAGGCAGTCCCCCTGCCCTACATTGAGGGCCGTCACCTCCAGAGGATACTTCCACTGCGGAGGCAGGGAAAACACCACGGCCACACACAGGGCACCAATGCTTAGGCGGCGCAGCGTCATGCGGGGCCGGGTAATCTGGGGCTGCCGCAAGCGCCATCCGGAATAGATGAAGAAGCACCACAAAAGCCACACATCTACGCCAATCCGCATGGGCTGCCAAGCCACGGCCCACTTGACTAGCCCCACCTCGATTATTTCCAGGACTCCCAGGAGCATTTCCAGCAAAGGGGCAATACCCAGTGCACCTGCTCCCAGGCCTATTAGTATGCCGCCGCCTAACAGGACTGTGACAAAGGGCAGCATGATGAGAGTGGCCGCGGTGCCCAAGAGGGGAAAACTCCCAAAATGCTGAAGCACCAGGGGCATGATGCTGAGCTGTGCAGCTGCAGAGACGGCTAGCGATGAAAGAACCCAGCGCAGAGCTGGGCGAACCCGGGAGAACCTTAACAGAGGCCCCCACAGGAGAATACCTCCGGCGGCTCCGAAGGAAAGCTGAAAGCTAATATCCCTAACTAGCCGAGGTTCTACTAAGAGCAGTAAACATCCCACTAGCGCCCAGATCTCCAAACCACTTGCCTGACGGCGGCGCACGCCAGCCCACCCACCAGCAAGCCCGGCCAAAAACGCCCGCAGCGTTGACGGGCGCGCTCCGACGAGCAGTACATAACCGCCCAGGATGGCTTGGAGTACGACAAACCTGCCTAATCGGCCCAGAGAGGAGCGGCTCAACACCACGCCCACAACCAGAGCAAGCAGCCCTAGATGCGTTCCAGAAATCGCTAGCAAGTGCCCGGTTCCAAGTGCACGCCACCGTTCGCTTTGCTCGTTGGAAAGCTGAGAACGGTCTCCTAGAACAAGGGATAGGACCAAACCGGGGTTGGACAGACTCTCCTGGATATTCCGGGCGAAGTAGGAGCGTATGCGCGCCAGTATGGGCGGACCAGCGCCGCGCCGAACCACATATTGATCCGGCCAACACACCCCTGCCGCTCCTCGGGCAGCCAAGTAGGTCTTGTAACAGAAAACGCCAGGATTAGGAGCTTCCGGTGGCGTGCCTACTAGCCCGCTGAAGACCACCGTGTCCCCGATCTCCACCTCCTCGTCAGGGGCCAGGTGTACCGCTACTTTGACCCCCATGGGCGGATAGTCTCCTAGGACCCGTAGGGAGCTCCCTGCCTCTTCTATCTGGGAAACCTGGATAGCCACGCCCTGGTAAGGTTCTGTACTCCACTGCACCTCTTGGAAGGCAAGCTCAGCCCTGAGGAACGCCCCAGCCACCACAACAACCCAGAACAGCCCCTGAGCCCAGCTGCTCCCGCGAAACTCTAGCCACAGCCAGGTAAGGGCTGTGCCGCCCAGCAAGCCCCATACTGCAGGACCCTCAACGGCAACGTCCTGGGAACCGAGAACGGTTCCCAGGACAATTGCCCCAAAAAGGGGAGCAAACCGCACGGCTCTACTCACCACCAGGCATGTGGAAACAGACCAAATCCATTAAGGCCTGCAAGCGCTTTGGGCCGATGCCAGACACTCGCAGAAGGTCCTCAACCTTGGTAAAGGGCTGCTCTTCCCGGGCCTCAATGATGCGCTGAGCATACACAGGGCCGATACCGGGCAAGGTTTGCAGTTCGGCTATACCAGCAGTGTTTACATGCACCAAATCGCAGTGACGCTCCTTGGAACTAAGCTCCTGAGCGGACACCTGGCTCTCAAAGTTGGCCCTTAGCCCACCCTCGCCTTGGGCGGCCCAGCGTACTCCTTGGCCCAAGAGGGCAAACAGGATCAAAGCAACCACCAAGATTCTGTGCCTCGGCTGCATGGAGTTCCTCCTCACCCTCCCTTGGGCTCTATCTAACTTCGCCACTAAAGAAGGAACTCCTGCCTATTTTCGTTGTTTTCTGTATTCTGTACTCAAAAAAACATCGGCCCCGAAAGCGGAGCCGATGGTGTATGCCTTACTGATCAGAGTTTAAAACCCAACAGAGCCATTCCCAGCAGGCCTGCGGTAATCAAGATGAGAGGAACACCCCTGAACGCCTTGGGAATGGGTGCTAGCTCCAAACGATGGCGGACATATGCCACGACGATCAAGGCCAGCAGATATCCCAGTCCCGCACTTAGCGCGTAACTTACCGCGGCAAAGCCCATGACTTGGTCCCTACCCATCAGGAGCAGCAGTCCAACTAGGGCGCTGTCCAGGAGGCCTCCCGTAAGGGAAGGGGGCATCTGCAAGAGGCGCTGCCACAAGAACGCTGCAAGGCAGGCCACTGCGAGAGAGCTGATAAAGGCCAGGGATTCTGGGATGTCAACGAAGCTCAGGGCCCAAGCTCCCAGTCCTGCCGTTACCATAGCGGCTAGCATGGAGGATCCTGCCTTAAGTGCCCCCGGGACGGTCTTGGTGTGCCGGGTTAGGGCATACATCCCTAGTCCCTGTAGAAGAATGAGGTTTTGCGTGATCAAGCCCTTACCGAGGAACTCCAATCCGTTAGTCACTCAACTCGCCCCCTTGTCCAGTAACAGCATTGTACAACGCCAACAGGAGGCCGAGGATAACCATTCCTCCTGGTACCGAGGCCGCCAGTGCAAACGGCGGCAGCTGATATTCAAAAATCGTAGCTCCGAAGATGGTACCATAGGCCAGCAGCTCACGGATGGCCCCAACGAGCACAAGGGCAATCAAGAACCCTGCACCTTTGCCTACCGCATCGCTAGCCGCCTCTGATACACTGCTGTTCCTCTCCAGGCTGTGGAGGACAAAGCCGTTTACCACGATCAAGGGCAGGAAGATGCCCAGGCTGGCCACGGCCTGCGGATCAAGCCTTAAGAGCACCTGATAGGTTCCCATGGTCAGTACAGCCAATATCCCTATGTGTACTACCGGCCGGGAAGTCTGGGGAATCATTTTGGCAAGCAAAGCGCTGATCACCGCAGCCACCAACAGCACGATCCCGGTGGCAACCCCTAACACCAAACCGTTGTACGCCAGGGTGGTTACGGCAACGGCTGGCGCGAGGCCCAGCGCCAACTTGAATACGGGATTCTGTTTGAAAATACCATCCACAATGGTTTTCATCTATCGCCCCTCCTCTCCGCTCACAGCGGCGGCTACCGCCGCAAACAGTGCTTCGCTGGTCATGGTGGCACCGCTGTATGCATCTACAGGGCCTTGGGCTTCCACCATGGCGGGCACTAACTTATCAATTGCTGAGCCAGCCACAAAGGGTGTCTCAGAGTGCTCTACCACTTGGATGCTGGCGATCTTGCCACCAGCCACTGTTACTTCCACTACCACGTCGCCACCGAA
>LDJB01000001.1:0-183296 GCA_001028815.1 Peptococcaceae bacterium 1109 | reverse complement strand
TGTGGCACCGCTGATAGCGTCCACGGGGCTCTGTGCCTCGACAATCGCGGGGACGAGCTTTTCAATAGCTGCGCCGCCGATATCAGGTGTCTCAGCGTGTTCTACTACTGCGATGCCCGCTATCTTGCCGCCAGAAACGGTTACTTCGGCAACCAGTTGCGCGTTACGGCCCTGGGCTGCAGCCCGGTATGTGCCATCGGCGACTTGAATGTCGAACTTAGGCGCTGCCGAAGGCGATGCCGTTGCCATCGCACCGGCCAGGGCGTTTTCTACCGCAGCCATGATGCCTTCGCTGGTGTAGGTGGCACCACTTATGGCATCAACCTGCGGGCTGTTTGCTGCCACAATCTGCCCGGGGATGGTGTTGATAGCTGGATCGGAGATACCTGGAGTATCAGAGTGGGAAACGACTTCCACGGCAGTGATCTTGCCGCCGCTGACGGTCACTTCTACCGCCAACTTGCCGCCAAAGGAAGATGCTTCCCCAGTATAGGTTCCATCAGCCCAGCCAGGTGCGCCGCCTACTTCTGCCCCAACCAGGGCATTTTGCACAGCTTGCATAATGCCTTCACTAGTAAAGGTGGCCCCAGAGATCGCGTCCACCGTGGGGCTGTTTGCTGCCACAATTTGCCCTGGAATGGTGTTGATGGCGGGATCGGAGATACCTGGAGTATCAGAGTGGGAAACGACTTCCACGGCAGTGATCTTGCCGCCGCTGACGGTCACTTCTACCGCCAACTTGCCGCCGAAGGAATCTGCTTCCCCAGTGTAGGTTCCATCAGCCCAACCTCCTGCAGCATCTTGGCTGGGGAAGAAGGCGTTCATGAACCCTTCCACAGACCGGCGGATTCCCGTTGTCACAGCACGAGAAGAGATGGTCGCACCGGAAAGGCCGTCGATATCCGTGCCAAACTCGAATTTGCTCTCTGGGCCAAGGCCCACAAACTGCTGGAGGAAAGCAGGCTGAGTGATGCGGGCACCAAGGCCTGGGTCCTCTTTGTGCTCTAGGATTATAAGATCCTGTACAGCATATTGGTCATCTAGAGCGATAAGATAGCGAATGCTGCCGTTAAAGCCTCGCTGTTCACCAACAAAGGCTGCACCGGTCAAGTTCCCTTCCCCGTCGCGCACCGTATAGTAACGGGTCCCATTAATATCCTCAATCTCGTAGTCCGTGGTTCCCAGAAGTTCAGCAATGGGCAGATAATGCCCGCCGCTGATCACTGGCTGCGCGGCCCGGTCTGGCCCCCCAATCGCGAAGGCCACTACCAACACTACTACCAAAACCGCCGCGCCAAGTGCGGTTCCTTGGAAACGCTGTTCCCGGGCGACACCTACCCCAAAGATTTGCGGCACGGTAAGCCGATCCAAGAGAGGAACAAGCGCGTTCATCACCAGAACTGCAAAAGTGACTCCCTCAGGCAAGGACGTAAACTTGCGGATAAACACCGTCAAGAGGCCGCAGCCGATTCCAAAAACCAACTGACCGGTGGGAGTAACAGGCGAGGTCACCATGTCCGTGGCCATAAACACAGCTGCAAAAAGCAAGCCGCCTCCAAAAATGGTGATCCATGGATTCAGTCCCCAGAGGAGGGCAGCAAGGAACGCAGCTCCCACGTAGCCAGTGGGCACACGCCAGTCAATATGGCCTTTGTACAGCAGGTAAGCAGCACCAAGCAAAATCGCGATCACCGATGTCTCGCCGATGCTCCCCCCCACATTACCCCAGATTAGGGACCAGTTAAAGCTGGTCATAGACAAGAGGGGAGTGGCCCCTGTTACTGTATCAAAAGGCAAAACAAAGCGAACCATCTCGGACGTAAAGGCAAGGAGCAAGATGGCCCGTGCACCCAAGGCAGGGTTGAAGATGTTATGACCCAACCCCCCAAAGGGCAGTTTCACTAAGGCAATGGCCAAGAAGGAACCGACAATAGGAATCCACCAAGCTGTGGTGGAGGGCAGGATCAATCCCACCAGCACTCCGGTTACGGCAGCGCTGCCGTCGCCAAAGAGCCCCTTTGGGTTAATGGGCTGCCTCAGGAAAAGCATTTCCGTAACCATTGCGGTTAGGGTACTGAGTAGGACCACCCACAAAGCCCGGATCCCGAAGAAGATTACTCCCGCGGCCAGGGCTGGGATGAGCGAGTAGAGGACATCCTTCATTACGCTCTCGATTGTAACTGGACTGCGCAAATATGGACCTGTTTTCTTTGCCATGTTCATCACTCCCTAAACCGCTTTTTCTCCAGTCGCCGAAGCAGCGCGGCGCTGTGCTGTCCAACCAGCTTTCCCCTTCTTAATCCAAGTAACCAAAGCCCGCTTGGAAGGACAGACGAAGGAACACAGACTGCATTCGATGCAGTCCATTAAACCGATTTGTGCGGCTTCAGCAAACCGGTCATGGTTCGATAAATCGCCTAGCGAAAGAGGCAAAAGGCCCATGGGACACGCGTTCACACAGCGGGCGCAGCGAATGCAGGGGCGGTTTTCATCAAAGCCAGCTTCTTCCTGGGTAAGAGCCAAGATACCTGATAGATTCTTAACCACTGGGGCATCCAGCGACTCCACGGGAGGGCCTGTCATGGGGCCGCCGCCTACGAGGGCTGCCGGTTCACCTAATGTCCCGCCGCAGAAGGCCATGAGCTCCTTTAAGGGCGTGCCAATGCGCACCAAGATATTGCGTGGATCCACAACTGCACCGCCACTCACAGTAACAACCCGCTCATACGAGGTCTTACCGTAGGTGAGCGCTGCATCGATAGATATTGCCGTGTGGACGTTGCTTACGATACAACCCACTTCTGCGGGGAGCTTCCCCGATGGAACTTCCCGGTTCACCACAGCTTTGATCAGCTGCTTTTCTGCCCCCTGGGGATAGCGCACCTGCAGGACCGAAACAGACAACCCCTGTTCGTCCTGAATAGCTTCCTCCACTGCAGCGATCGCGTCGGGCTTGTTTGCCTCAATAGCTATAATCCCGTGCTGTGCACCTGCGGCCTTCATAATGGCCTTGGTGCCGCGCACGAGCTCTTCGGTGCGTTCCACCATCAGGCGGTGGTCGCATGTGAGGTATGGCTCACACTCAGCACCATTGATGATGACTGTGTCCACGGCCTTGGGTGGATTGAGCTTGATATGGGTTGGAAAGCCGGCCCCACCCATGCCCACGATGCCAGCGTTGCGCACTGTTTCCCGTATGGCTTCGGCCGACATCTTTTCAACAGGACGGGTTGGCATGGTGTACTCTTCATCCTTGCCATCGTTCTCGATAACAACGGCCAAGCACTTAGTCCCATTAAGCAGAACCCGCTCCTCAATGGCCGTCACTTTCCCTGAAACACTGGCGTGCACCGGCGCACTGACAAACTGCTGGCTGTCACCGACAATCTGACCCATCTTGACGTAGTCACCTACACTGACTACGGGCTCACACGGCGCGCCGATATGCTGCCGCAGAGGAATGACCACCTGCGCGGGGGGCGCAAGGGTTACGATTGGCTTTTCTTCCGTTGCCTCCTTGCGGTGCGGAATCTCGGCTCCACCGCGGGGGAATGTCTTGGCTATCAAAAAACTCACCCTTTCACGAGGTCTAGCTGTACAATCGAGAAAAATATCACGAGCGCCATTTGATACTATTCAACGGCGCTCGGCTTTTTCCTGCACTCATTTTTCTTGAAGCATAGGTCCACCCTGGTGAGTCTTACCACCAGGGCTAGGGGAGAGTTACAGATTAAATTGCAGATAAACGGAAACACTAACAACAAAACTTATTGGGGGGATTAACTTATGGCGCTTGGATCAAGCCGCAGCAATCAACAGGTAATTCCACAAGCCTATCAGGCGTTGAACCAATTCAAATATGAAGTTGCCGCAGAACTGGGCATCAACCCCGAGTACAAGACTGGTTATTGGGGAAATATCACTTCGAGAGAATGTGGAGCTGTGGGAGGACATATGGTGAGGCGCATGATTGCCGCAGCTGAACAAGAGCTCCTCCGTCAGCAAGGCATGCTGAAGCCTCAACTATGAGCAAAGGGGGCATACTACCGGAAAAGCACTTCGTCACCGAAGTGCTTTTCTCGCGGCAAACTGCCAGCGATGGGTATCTTCTGAAGGTGAACTGAAAGTGAGAAACTCATACCATCCCACAAGCTCAAAGCCAGCTTCCGTTAAGAATGCCTCCACTTCCTGAGGCAACCACAGCCTTTGCACATGCTGTTCCTGTACCCTCAGGTAGGCGCCTTCAGGGCCGGGCACAAAGAACGTCAGTTGCATGGTACAAAGCTGTTCCTCATCGCAGAACTGGTTGTCCCAGAAATAGGCGAAATCATCATGCAAGTCAGCGTAGGAGTTGCTGCCGTACACCTCTTTGAGCTTAACGTCAGAGTTGAGATCAAACAAAAACAAACCCCCAGGGCAGAGGTGGCGATAGACGCCTTCCAGGGCCTTTCGAAAATCCTCGGCGGTGGTGAGGTAGTTCAAGGCATCACAAGCTGCCACCACCAATTCCCAGCTTTGGTGCGGAAGTTCAAGCCTTCGCATATCCTGAACGAGGAACTGGACCGAGCACCCCAACTGGTTGGCTTTCTCCTCAGCATGGGCGATCATGGCCGGTGAAAGATCGATCCCGACCACTTCCAGGCCCCGCTGCGCCAGGGCCAAGCTTATACTGCCTGTTCCGCATCCCAGATCCAAGGCCCTACTGGGCTCTAGGCCTTGTTGGGAGGCCAAGGTGAGCAAGTACTCAGCCCAAGCCTGAGTATCCTCGTCCATCAGGCGATCATAAAACTGGGCTAAATGGGTGTAGGCCGCGTTCATGACACTGGCACACGTTCCGCATCTGCCCAGAGCTTTTCCAGGTTATAGTATGCGCGATCTGCTTCTTCAAAGATGTGGACCACAACTCCACCGTAGTCCAGCAGGACCCAACTGTTGCCTCCCCGCCCCTCATGGCGAAGAAGGGAGACTCCTGCATCCTCCAGCCGTGCGATGACTTCCCGGACGATTGTGTTGATCTGCACCTGTGTTTCAGCACTGCAGACCACGAAGAAATCCGCCTCTGCAGTAAGGGGCGAAACCTTCAGGACTAAGACATCATTTGCCTTCTTATCCAGTGCTGCCCGGGCGGCCGCAATAGCGATATCCTGCATGCTGCTGGTTATGGTCAAATTCCCACACTCCTCTGAGAACTAAAATTACCTCCGACGATAATCGTGGCTGTGCCTGCCGCCTGCCCATCTCCTGACTGCACCAAGATGGCCGCGTTCAAAAGGGCAGCCAGTTCATCCACACGGTGGCGGTCCTGTTCTGCGACGACTATCTGCGTTTCCCGGAAGTCAAAATGCTGGGCGTTGCCAAGAGACACCACTTCGTAACCGGCTTCCCTCAACAGATTGGCGACCTGCTGAGCTACGCCACTGCGGCCATTGCCGTTTAGAACGGTCAACTTAAGGGGCTCAGGCTTGCCCCAGATAATGGTATCTACCAGTTGCGCTGCTTTCTGTTCATTCACAATCCAATACCAAGCTCCGTTTAACACCTGACTGTTTCCTGGCAGGACTGCGGACGTGATGCGGTCTGGGGAGAACTTGCCGCTGTTCACCGCCAGATTGAGCACTACATCCCAGGGCAGGTTGGTCTTCACCATCTTCAGGCCTTCACTGATCAGCTGTGGAAGGCGTGTAATAACCCCTGGGCTAAGAACCTTGTCCACGACAGCAGAGAGGAACTTACGCTGGCGCTCGACCCTTCCAGCGTACTCCCCTTTGAAGGGATCAACGAGAGCGATATCACCTAGGCGATCACGATAGCGAACGTACTGCAAAGCTTTCTCCCCATCAAGGACCTGCTTGCCTGGGGTGAGATGGATGTAGAGATTCTGGGCCTTGTCTTCGTAGATCATCTCACGCTCCACAACCATCTCAATACCGCCAAGAATATCTACTATCTTGCTGAACCCTTCGAAATCAGTCTGCACATAGTAGGAGATGGGCACATTTAAGAGGTGGGATACGGCATCCATGACCAGTTCAGGCCCGCCGTAAGCATAGGCCGCATTCACCCGATCCCAGCGGTTTTGGGGGCGAAGCCACACCCGAGTATCCCGGGGGATAGATAGCATCCCAACATCACCGGTGCGAGAATCCACTGAGGCGACAAGAATGGTATCAGCCCGGGTACCCGATCCTGCGAAGTTGTCTGTTCCCAGAACAAGGATATGAAGCCGGTCGTTCCCAACACTGGAATTGCTCGTACCACCGCCTACCGCTTGCCTATAGCTGTAGCGGGCCACAACCATCATCAGAATCAGTCCAAAGATGACTGCAACGGTGTAGATGATCGCCTGCCTGCGCCTATACTTGCGCTTCAGCTCACGCCTTGCCTCAAGTTCTGCTTTACGCTGTTCAATTTCCTCTGGTGAAAGCACCTTATCACCCCCTCGCCCTTACAGATTGTGCTTGTACAAGTTGTGTCGCCTAATATAGTGCTCCACTGGTTCGGGCACTAGGTACCGGATGGAGTTACCCGTTCGCACCCGTTCCCGGATGTCCGTGGACGAAATGGCCAGAGCCGGGACTTTAATCATGTGCACCCGTTCAGGATGGTGGCTGAGCCACTCTTGTGTGGATTGGGGAACACGATCCAGTGAAAACCCTGGCCGCGTCGCCCCGATAAAATGAGCCAGTTCCAGGAGTTTCTCCGGATCTTTCCAGCTCACGATCTCCAGGATGGCATCGGCACCGGTAATGAAGTACAGTTCTGTGGACTCACCATAGATCTCTCTGAGGATACGCAGGCTATCTACTGTGTAGGTGACCCCTTCCCTGTCGATATCCACCCGAGACACATCAAAGTGCGGGTTACTCAAAGTGGCAAGCACAGTCATCATGTAGCGGTGCTCTGCGTCCGTTACTCCAGTTGGATCCTTGTGAGGCGGCGCACCTGAGGGAAGAAAGACTACTCGCTCTAGTCCGAACTCTCGTCTAGCAGCCTCAGCGGTAACTAGGTGGCCGTAGTGGACTGGGTCGAACGTGCCGCCCATGACGCCGAATTTGCGCAGGACCTGTGTCATACCACAAGGCACCCCCTACGGCAGTACGATCTGGGGATTTTCCAGGGATGGCCGATACAAGAGGAACACCCGCCCGATGCGCTGCACTACATCGCAATCGAGGGCCTCGCTGATCTCATCAGCCAAGTCATCCTCGTCCTCAAGGCAGTTCTTGAGAACACGGACCTTGATCAGCTCCCGCGCCTCCAATACAAGATCAAGTTGATCCAAGATCTCCTCGCTGAGCCCGCCTTTCCCGATCTGGAAAACGGGCTCAAGTTCATTTCCCAAGGAGCGTAGATACGCTCTCTGCTTGCTGTTCAGCATGCTCTGTACCTCATTCCATATATTCGAATTCTAATTCGCCAACTCTGACGGTTGCTCCATCTGGAACATTAAGGTCAGCTAAAGCCTGGTACACCCCAATTTTCTCCATCAGGTTCTGGAGATAGGTAATGGCTTCCTCATTGTTTAAGTCCATGCGGCGCATTAAGCGCAGCAGGCCTTCCCCTTCCACCACATACGCATCATCTTCTTGCACTATGCGGAACTCGTCCACCGGCGCCCCACTGGGCTGAGGCCTGAGAATCACCGTCTCCTCAGAGGCCTTTTCTGGCACCGGATCTTCCTTGCGCAGTTCCCTGACGAGCTGCCCCACACGCTGCACCAGTTCTCTGACTCCCTGGTTGGTGGCAGCAGAAATGGCCACAAACTCCCGCCCATCCTTGGCTGCTGCTTCAGCCAGACGGGCCAGGTTGTCCCCGGCTTCTGGGAGATCGCATTTGTTGGCAACAACGATCTGTGGGCGCTTGGCGAGCTCACTGCTGTAAAGCTCAAGTTCACGGTTGATGGTATAGTAATCCTCAACAGGGTCTCGGCCATCCACCCCCGCGGCGTCCACCATGTGGATCAAAAGGCGGGTACGTTCAATGTGCCGTAGGAAGTCTGTGCCCAGGCCCACCCCTTGATGCGCCCCTTCGATTATCCTGGGAATATCTGCCATCACAAAGGCATCGCCTTCGCCAAGGGACACCACCCCTAACATGGGAGTAAGGGTCGTAAAGGGGTAGTTGGCCACTTTCGGCCGTGCTGCAGACACCATGGACAGCAGCGTAGATTTCCCTGCATTGGGGTAACCCACCAGCCCTGCATCGGCAATGAGCTTAAGCTCTAAGTCCACCCACATTTCTCTCCCCGGCTCCCCCCGCTCGGCAAAGCCAGGAGCTTGGCGCGTGGGGGTGGCAAAGCGGGCATTGCCCCGGCCTCCCCTACCGCCCGGTAGGAAAAGGACACGCTGGCCAGGGTAGACCATGTCTATCAACAGCTCCCCCGTTTCCCCATCCTTGATCTGGGTACCAAGGGGGACAGCAATCTCAAGGTCGGGAGCGTCTTTCCCGTGCATGTTCTTGCTTTGACCATGTTCGCCATTCTGCGCAATAAACCTGCGCTTGTAGCGGAAATCCATTAAAGTGGACAAACTCTCGTCCACAACGAAGTAGATACTGCCGCCGTTACCTCCATCGCCCCCCGCAGGGCCCCCAGCTGGTATATACTTTTCTCGACGGAAACGCACTACTCCATCGCCGCCATCACCAGATCTGAGATAAATCCTAGCTTGGTCAATAAACACGGCACACCCCCTCTTCCTCTGTTAACTGATAAATGGACAAAAATCCCTTTTGCACAAAAGCACAAAAGGGATTCTTACGAGCAAACTAAGCGGTCACTTCTGTCAGAACGCTTACTTGTTTAGCATTCTTACCCTTACGCTGGAACGCAACGTAGCCGTCAGTGAGAGCGAAGAGGGTATCATCACTGCCAATTCCCACGTTAACGCCTGGCTTAATCTTTGTGCCGCGCTGTCTCACCAGAATACTGCCGGCGGTAACATATTGCCCATCGTGGCGCTTCACGCCAAGCCGCTTGGCAATTGAATCTCGTCCGTTCTTGGTGCTGCCGCCACCCTTTTTAGTAGCAAACAACTGCAGATTCATTCTCACCGCTGCTCCACCTCCCTAATTCTAAGATAATCTGGGTATTCGGCTTGAATCGCAGTGAGCCCCCTATACAAAGTCTGAAGAAGGGTTTGGCTGTGTTCCCATACTGCAGGGGCCATCTCCTTAGGAAGGTAACATGCTAGGTATGCATCTCGGATATCCACACTGCAATCCATGCCCAGAACTTCTGTTAGTCCAATCACTGCTGTTTGACCAAGGGCGGAAATGGCTGCACAGACAATATCCTGCCCGTGATCTGCATAACCGCTGTGGTCCTTAATCTCAAAACCGTGAATTCCCTGTGCTGACAGGAAAAACCGAACTTTAGTCATAACCAGTTAGGCCTGAATCGCCTTAATCTCCAGCATAGTATAGGGCTGACGATGGCCTTGCTTTTTGCGGTAGTTCTTCTTCGGCTTGTACTTGAAGACGATGATCTTGCGGCCCTTGCCCTGCTTTACAGCTTGCGCCACGACCTTGGCCCCTTCAACATAAGGAGCGCCTACTTTCGTTTCGCCATCCTTGTTCACCAGCAAGACGCGGTCTAAAACCACTTCTTGACCTTCGTCAACAGCAAGCTTTTCTACGAAGATGGTATCACCCTCAGCCACCCGGTATTGCTTGCCGCCTGTCTCCACAACTGCGTACACTTGGTCCACCTCCTTATTCAGACTCGCCAACCCCAGGTACAGGTAATCTACCTGTTTCAGGTGTGAACCAACACCTGTCCACCTCAGAAACCCGGCTTGAGCGGTTTCAGCCCGCGCCAAGGCGCGAACTTACAACACTAATTCTAGCATCACCCATTGACCCTGTCAAACTTTAATTATGCGAGCGGTGGCGTAGGTCTTGAACACCTCGAGGATCTCTAGAGTGACCATCCTCCCCACATATTGCGCTCCCTGCTGGCAGTCTATGACAAACCCATCCACCCGGGCGATGCCGCTTTGGGGGTTGCTCACATGCACCTGCTCAATCTTGGCAGCCACCCGGTCCCCCACCGCTACTGGGTGGGCTTGGGCTGCAATACGCTCCCTGCTGCCTGATATCACCTGGAAATCCTCCCAAGACAAGCTGGGCGTGCCTCTAACGTAGATTTCCTTGCCGGTGGCTGATTCCAACTCCTCAAGGTTCGAGGCGGAGGGGCCGATGAGGTGCGCGGCAATGGCAGGATCGCACTTTACCAGAATGGACTCCACCTCAGGCTCTGCTGCTAAGGAGAAGATGCGGCTCACGATCCTTGCAGCAACGGTGTCTTCCGACTGCACCCTCCCCGTCCCTTCGCAGAGAGGGCAAGGTGATTGAAGCACCTCAGAGAGAATGCGCTTTGTCTTTTTCCGGGTCATCTCTACCAAACCCAAACTGGTGAAACCCAAGACATGGGTCTTGGTCTTGTCCCGGGCTAGGGCCTCTTCCAGACGAGCTAAGACTTGGTTCCGGGCCCCATTGTCGTCCATATCGATAAAATCTATAATGATAATTCCACCGATGTTACGCAACCGAAGCTGCCAGGCAATCTCTTCTGCCGCCTGGAGGTTGGTCTTGAGGAAAGTTTCCCGCAAGTCTCCTACGCCCACATACTTACCAGTATTCACGTCAATGCTGACCAGAGCCTCGGTTTCGTCGATAATTAGATACCCGCCACAGTCCAGCCAGACCCGCTTGTTCTGAGCCATCTCCAGCTGCTTGGCCAACCCAAGGTGCTCGAAAAGGCTAACTTTCCCCTCATAGAGCTCTACCTGGACCGTTGGCTGTTTGGAAAGGCTGGACAGTCCCTCCACCACGATATCGTACAGCTCTGGGCGGTCAACAATGATCTGTGAGACGTTGTCTGTGACCAAGTCTCGCAAAACCCGATAGACCAATGAGTTCTGGTACAACAGAGCAGGTGCCTGCACTCTCTCAGAACGCTCTTGAATGTGCCGCCACTCCTCTAAGAGGAAGCGGAGATCTTCAGCGAGGAGGTCACCATCGCAGCCCTCTGCGACGGTGCGGACAATCAAGCCCATATCTGGGGGCTTGATGGACTCCGCGATGACGTGGAGGCGCTCCCGTTCGTTCGGATCAGAGATCTGCCGGGAAATGCCTAGGTGGTTCTCTTGGGGCAAGAGGACCAAGAACCTGCCGGGGAGTGTGATCTTCCCCGTCATCCTGGGGCCCTTAGTGCCTACCTGTTCCTTTTGTACCTGGACCATGAGAGGCTGCCCCTTGCGCAGGGCCTCACTGATGGATTGGCCAGGACGAGCCCAAGGCAGGTCATCAACGTGCAGGAAACCGTTTCTTCCCGAACCCAGTTCCACAAAGGCCGCGTTCATGCCCGGCAGGACGTTCTCCACCCGGCCTTTGTAAATATTGCCTACGGCCCGCTGTTCATCATCTCGCTGGATATAATACTCTGCTAAACGCCCGTCTTCCACCAGCCCTACCTGGGTCTGGTTGAGAAGCTGGGATATGGCGATTCTAGTTTCCATGGGTTACCTCGATTCCGTCCATAGGGTCGCGCCAGCCATCATCCCCCCGAATGAACAGGCCCGTCCGCTCCACAAACACGTCCCGGATGTCGATTCCCAAGAGGCCCAAGAGCTCCTCTGGGCGGAGGTTGCCCTCAGCCCCGACCGCGCAGCGAAAAACCAGCCCGCCCTCGGCCAGCTCTAATGAGAAGATCAGCGGCCTGACATCCACAAGGCGAGTCCCCTTCTTAGTAGTGCGCTCCACGGGAAGCTGGTCCGAGGCCATGACCTGCTGGACCCGTTCTGCCGGTATAGTATCCCCTCCCAGCTCAACCCGGTATTCGGCACCGTTGACAACTGCCATCACAGGCGCAACCTTTTCTCCAACTTGAACGGCTCGGACAATCCTCAAACCCTTAGGTAGGACACGGTTCAGCTGGCTGCAAAACTCCTGGGGAGACAGGGCTTCCCTGAGGAATACATCACCGTACTCCCCCTGGCTGGTAATGCCCACTGCCAGCGGTGCGGCGAAACTCAGTTTCGGTTTGGGGTGAAACCCTTCTGTTAAATCCACAGGAATGTTAGCTCGGCGCATAGCTCGCTCAAAGGTGCGGAGCAGGTCAAGGTGGGACAGGAAGCGCAGTTCACTCCCGATGGCATACTGGAAGCGCATCAAGCTAGGCATGGAACTCCTCCCCCTTCACGAGCTGGTTCTCGACATCCAACACGAAGCAGACGGCACACCCTGTGCACTGAGCACCCCTGCAGTCCTTGGTGGTGCGCTCATCGTACGCGGCCCGGCGTTCATTCAACAGGAAGCGCTTGCTGACCCCTGGGCTGAGATGATCCCACGGGAGAGGCTCTTGTAAGGGCAGCTCTCGATTCGCGTAGAAGTGTGGATCCACACCTGTATCAGCAAAGGCCTGTTCCCACTTCTCCATGTTAAAATGCTCATCCCAGCCGTCAAAGCGGCAGCCCAAGTCCACTGCCCGGGCAATGGCTTTCCCCAGGCGCCTATCGCCCCGGGCAAACACGGCCTCCAGGAAACTGGTTTCCACATCATGGTAGTTAAACCTGATACCAGGGCGGCGGAGCCGCTGACGCAAATAGGCTTGCTTCTCCCTGAGGGTTTCCTTGCTGTCTTGCCCGTACCACTGAAACGGGGTGTGAGCTTTGGGGACGAAAGACGAGACACTGATGGTCACCTCTGGCCTGCGGGTGCCCGTACGGTTCTCCCGGCCAATGCGGAGCACCTCATGGGCCAGGCGGACAATGCCATCTAGGTCTTCAGTGGTCTCCGTGGGGAGGCCAATCATAAAGTAGAGCTTGATGCTGTGCCAGCCTGCTGCGAAGGCCCCCCGTGCTACCTCATACAGGTTCTCCTCTGTGACGTTCTTGTTGATTACATCCCGCAGGCGCTGTGTCCCTGCTTCCGGAGCAAAGGTTAGGCCCGTCTTCCGCGCCTTCTCGATTTCCTGGGCCAATTCCACAGCAAAGGAATCGATCCTAAGAGAAGGCAATGAAACGGCAACACCCCGGTCCTTATACTCCGCCACGAGCTCTTCCACTAACGGCTCAATGCACGTGTAATCACCGCTGGACAGTGATGTGAGGGAAATCTCATCGTAGCCCGTTGCCTCGATGAGTTGGCGGATCTGGCCTTTGAGAAGTTCTGGATCCCGTTCCCGGACAGGGCGGTAGATCATCCCCGCTTGGCAGAAGCGGCACCCCCGGGTACAGCCCCGCAGGACCTCAACCATCACCCTGTCGTGGACCACATCCACATAGGGCACCACAAACTCCTTGGGATACTCCGTTTGCGACAAGTCCTTTACAACCCGCTTTGTAACCTTCTCAGGGACACCAGGCTTTACAGGTGAAATGCCTGCGAAGCTGCCATCTTCCCCGTACTCCGCTTGGTAAAAACTGGGGACATACACTCCGGGAACTTGGGCAAGGCGCTCCAGTATCTCTTCTCGGGAAAGCTCCCTGTCCTTAGCGGTACGGACTTCATGGATAATTTCGTGGATCACCTCTTCCCCTTCTCCTAAGACCACAAAATCGAGGAAGTCTGCAAGTGGTTCCACATTGTACGCACAGGGCCCTCCGGCCATGATTAGGGGGTCGTTCTCCGAACGCTCCGCAGCTAGGCGTGGAATGCCAGCCAAATCCAGCATATTGAGGATGTTCGTGTAGCTAAGTTCATACTGCAGGGTGAAGCCCACAAGGTCAAACTCCTTGAGAGGCTTGCCCGACTCCAGGGCAGCCAGGGGCATGCCCGCGCTGCGGAGCTGTTCCTCCATGTCCACCCATGGGGCATAGGCACGCTCTGCAAGGGCGTCGTCCCGATTATTGATAATCGCGTACAGTATCTTAAAGCCGAGATGGCCCATACCAACTTCATAGACGTCGGGGAAGGCCAGGGCAATTTTGACAGCAGTCTTCTCCCAGTCTTTGTGCACCGCATTAATCTCGTTATTGGTATACCGTGCGGGCTTGCTGACCCGGGAGAGCAGTTTATATAGATCCCGATCCACTAGTTCACATCCTTTCACACCTCATTATATCTCATTTCGCATCAGAGTCCCAACTTTGGCGTGGGCACCTTCAGCAAAGAGTACATTAATTATGTCCAGCTCCCCCACCATCCCTAAAAGCTCGCCTTCCAGGTTCATAATCCACACGATATGGTAGGCTGGAGGCCGAAACTTCTGTACCACCTCACCAACGGATGTTTCCACAGTAGCCAAGAGCTGGTGGACCGGCAACACCCTCTGGAGCCTGATCGCGGTTTTCTTCTGTGTAAGGTAGCGCATCAGGATGTAGGCCGCGTTTTTCCGTTCGCTTGCAGCAGCAGTGAACACAAAGACTCCTAAAACAATGAAAGCGCCGCCCCCCATGTAACCCAAGTAAAGGGTATATGCTCCCCAACAGCACATCAGTACCCCAATTACCTGGCCGATGCGAGCAGCCAAGTCAGTGGCTTCCCTAAAGCCCCGCCGTCGCACCAGTATACTCCGGAGCACCCTGCCCCCATCCAGGGGAAGGGCCGGGAGTAGGTTAAAGAGGCATAGGCCGCCGCTCGCTAGTACCGCGAACTCATAGTGCTCCGGCGGAAGGGCGTAGTACTGCTGCACTGCATACAGCAGGCCGATGAGCACCACATTGCTTAGGGGCCCAATCACAGCAGTTTTCCATTCAAGGGCGGGGTTTGTCTGGAGCAGTGCCTCAAAGCGCGCTACACCGCCAAAGGGGAGGAGTTCCACTTCGGTGACATCTAGGTGATATAATCTCGCAACAAGGATGTGAGCGGTTTCATGCCAGAGGACAACGGCAAAGAGGATAAGAGACTGGGGAAGAAGGCCAAAGAGCGCGGCCCCCAATAAAAGCACAAAGAAAAGGGGATTGACCTTCACAGGAATCCCCAGATACGTTCCGACGCGCATTGATTCACCGCCTGATTTCGATCCTGGGCAGCCCTTGGACTAAGGCGCTGAGATCCCACTCGCTTACCAGTTTGCCCACCTTCCCCAACTGCTCCGCCACAGGATCAAGGCTCAAATCAGTGCTGATCACGAAGGCGAGATACTCCTCTACAGGCTGGGTGACAGGCAGGTCAATCCGACTGATAAGGCCGATCACCAAGAAGATAATCAGTGCGAACAAGGCGTTCCGGATAAACCGCCATGCCATACCGCATCACTCCTTCCTAGTCCAGTATATTAAGGAGGAGCGGTATTCATGATATAGAGTTGCCTACTTACCTTTCCCCTGGCGCTTCACATTTTTCACCGGGATATTAGCGACCAGTGCCACAGAGTCATCGCTTTTGTCCAAGTTGACTTCCAAACCAGATTCGTCAATATCCATGTATTTGGAAATCACCTTAATCAGATCCTCTTTCAGGGATTCTAACAGCCCAGGGGATAGGCTGGACCGGTCATGTACCAAAACCAACCTGAGCCGTTCCTTCGCCTTGGTTTTGCTACCATCCGATGTTCCCAGCAATCGCCCTAAGAACTCCAACATGCCGATCCCCCCTTTTTAGCGATTAGCAGCGCCGACACGAATCCGCCTCAGCAGCCGCTGCATGAAGTTTTCCCCTTGGAGATCCATGAACGATACCTCTTGGCCTTCCAGGCGCCTGCAAATGTTCCGATAAGCCTGGCCTGACCTTGAACGCTGGTCGTTCACCACTGGTTCTCCTCTATTGGTAGAAACAATGATACTCTCATCATCTGGTACAATGCCAAGGATGGGGATGCGGAGGAAGTCATCAACGTCGGAGATATCGAGCATGTCTCCTCTGCGCACCATATCTGGGCGGATTCGATTAATGATTACCTGCGGATCGTGCAGCTCAGTGGCCTCCAGTAGGCCCACAATCCGGTCAGCATCCCGAACCGCGGACACTTCTGGAGTAGTGACCAGGATGGCTTGGTCAGCACCGGCAACCGCGTTCCTGAAACCTTGTTCAATGCCTGCAGGGCAATCTACCAGTACATAATCATACTCTTTCCTAAGGACTTTCATCAAATCACGCATCTGGTCTGGATTGACCGCGTCCTTTTCCCGGGTTTGGGCTGCCGCCAATAGCACTAGGTTCTCCCCATGCTGCTTGTCCCGAATAAGAGCCTTCGAAACGGTGCAGTTGCCCTCCACCACATCTAGGAGATGGTACACGATGCGGTTTTCTAAGCCCAGCACCACATCGAGGTTCCGCAGCCCGATATCAGCATCCACAAGGCATACCTTGCGGCCCAACGCTGCTAATCCGTGGCCAAGATTTGCTGTAGTGGTGGTCTTGCCCACACCACCTTTGCCGCTCGTAATGACAATGACCTTACCCACGTAGACTCCTCCTCAACTTCCCCAATGGGTATATGGCGAGATCTGAATCATGTTGTCCACAACCCGGGCTACCTCAGGGCCCAAGGGCTGGGGTTGCTTCTCATCTGGTGAACGGGAAATGTAGTGGGCAATGCGCAGCTGGGTTGGCTCCAACCGAAAGGCAAAGACCATGGCATCAACCCGGTCTGCAATCCCTGCGTGGGCCACCCCCCGCAAGGAACCGAGTACAACAATATCCCCTGTACAGGCCACTTCAGCCCCAGGGTTCACATCTCCCATCACTACAATGTTCCCATCGTAGTGAATCTTCTGTCCTGAGCGCAGCGTGCGCCGGACCAAAAGCGTTTCCTCCCCGGCCGCTGGCTCGGCCTCTTTGTACGCTTCGCCAACGGACGGTGCTGGACTGTATCTTGTCACCGGTTGAGCCCGGTCAAGGCTCATCCCGAAAGCACTGATCAGTTCCGCCAGTGCGTCCACTTGCTCTTTAGAAAATTGACCATCTTCGAAGGCTAACTTCACTTCTGCACCAGCAAAAAAGCCTTCTGCAGCCGACAGTTTCTCCTGGAGCTGCCTCAACACCTCGGCAAAGTCCGCTCCAGCGGAGATTGTAATCACCAAGCCCCGCCGACTGCCTTTAATCCGGCAGACATCCTTGTTCATCTTATGCCACTCCTCATACACGATCACTGTCAGGAGTTCGCCAGTGAGCTTGGCAATTCCTGCCCTTTATGGCTCGATTGCACTGTCCTTGAGGGAAAAATAACAGTCCATCACCGCTCGGGCGATGGGCGCCGCACCCGAGGCACCACCGATCCCCTGTTCTACCACAACCACTACCACGATTTCTGGGTCCTCAGCGGGCGCAAACGCCGCAAACACGCCGTTGGAAACGCTCCCTGCCACCTCCCAAGTGCCGGTTTTGGCCGCCACTGTTGTGGCGAAGTTGGCAAATGCATTGCGGGCTGTTCCCCGAGAGTGCTCCACAGCTGCCCGGAGCCCCTCAATCACCGCTTCCCATGATTGAGGAGATGCTTCTACAACCCGAGCAAGGCGGGGGGTGAAGGACTGAACCACTTCACCTTGGGGAGTGCGGATTTCCCTGACCACCTGCGGTACATATATCTCACCTCGGTTAGCGATGGCGGAGTAGATCTGGGCGATTTGCAGGATGGTCATCTGGTGGAATCCTTGTCCTATGGAGATCTGCTCTGTATCCGAGGGATACCAGTCCCTATCCCAGACAGGCCGGTCCGCAAAGGCTTTACTCTTCCACTCCCGATCAGGAACTAGGCCGGCCCTTTCCGCAGGGTAAATCTTCAGCCCAGTGGGCTCGCCAAGGCCGAAGGCCCGCATCCATTCACTTAAGCGGTCAATCCCAACCTTGGTGCCGTTATCTGCAAAGTAATGGTTGCTGGAAATACCCAGGGCTTCCTTGAGAGTGATGTTGCCCAAGGGAGCCAAGCGGTTGGTAATAACCCAATCTCGCACCCCATACTGGGAAATGCCCGTAGCGTTAAACACCTGTTTAGCACCGTACACGCCTTCTTCCAAGATAGCCATGGCCGTAACCGGTTTAAAGGTGGAGCCAGGCCCGTACAGCGCCTGTGTCACTCGGTTAAACAAGGGCCGCCTGGAATCTTGGATGAGTTTAGGGTAGTACTGGTTGCGGGTAGAAGTATCCAAGAGAGCCTCTGGCTCATAGCCGGGAATGCTGGCCATGGCCAGGATCTCACCTGTCTTCGGGTTAATGGCCACCACTGCACCGGCCTGCGTCCCTGGTGCTTCGCCTAGCGTCAGAATGTGCTCCTCAAACGCCCGCTGAGCCACAGCCTGCAACCTGTGATCGATGGTCAACACGATATTGTGTCCAGGAACGGGCTCCACGTAGCTCACGGTTTGAATGGGCCGGCTGAGGGCATTCACCTCCACCGTGAGCATGCCAACTTCACCCCTGAGCTCCTTCTCATACGTCCGCTCCAGGCCTGTCTTGCCGATCAAGTCCGAACCCCGGTACAAAGTGCCGAACTCCTGGAGTTCCTCCGCGTTGATAATGCCTAGGTAGCCAATCAGGTGGCTGGCCAGATCTCCATAGAGGTATTCCCGCACAGTCTCCTCTTCAATAAACACTCCTGGGAGCCTGTTGCGGTTCTCCTCAATCGCGATAACTGTCGCCGGGTCGAGGTTACGCATGATGCGCACCGGTTCGTAGGGAAAGCCCCTTCCTTTCTCGATGGCAGCCTCTAGCTCCTCCTCTGTCATTTGGAGAATCTCTGAGAGGAGAGCCATTGCTTCGCGGGAGTCCCGGGGGAATCCGCCAGGTACCAAAGACACAGTAAAGGACGGCTTACTCCTTACCAGCACAGTCTCGTTGCGGTCCAAAATAATGCCGCGAGGAGGAAGGACCCTCAACTGGCGCATACGGTTACCATCTGCCAGCCGGGCATACTCCTCACCGCGGACGATCTGCAGGTACCAAAGCCTGCCCAAGATTATGATCAAACAGCCAAGGACTACTGCGAAGAAGATCCTCAACCGTCGTTCCACTTCATGGTTTTCCAAGCCCACATTCACCCCGTTCGCCGCACCAGTTCATCCCAGTAGATAATCCGCTCGTTTAGCTTCACAAAGCGGCGGTAAATCAACACCGTGATCAGCGCGCTGTACAGCCCGCTTAGCCCAATATACCGGACGAGATGGAGATTCCACTGCACAGTCTCGCCGAACAGGGCCATGCCCAGAAGCACCAAGACCCTGCCCACCCAGGTTCCGACGATGGTGAAGAAAAAAGGCACCACGTAGTTGTCACGGTAGAGTCTTTTCGCGGCCGCACCAGAGATGAACCCTACTAGCCCGAGGGCCACCCCATTAATGCCGATAAACCTGCCCACCAAGAGGTCCGCGAGCAACCCCGCGACAAAACCCAGCCCGGCACCTTCGTAACTCCCGTTCAAGATGCCCAGGTTCACTACGAGCACCGTGACGAGATCAGGGTACGAACCCCGCAGCGGAAGGGCTGAAAAAACAGTGGTTTGGAGGAGCAGGGCCAACAAACACAGCAAGGCCATGGCAGTGATCTTCACAGCGCTCCCTCCAAACCATCACATAATGTCATCTTGCAGCACTACAAACACATAGGTCAAATGGGTAAAATCTACAAAAGGCTTAACGGTCGCTACGAATGAGAGATTGTAGTTCGCGGGTTCCACCCCCACGACTTCTCCAATGGGGACTCGCTTGGGGAACAGGCGGGAAAGGCCAGAAGTAAGAATCACATCACCAGGGTTGACTACTGTATCCCGGTCTAGGGGAGTCAAGATAAAGAATCCAGGGTTATCCGCATCGCCTTCAACCAAAACCGGATCTCCAGATTCCAAAACCATGCCCCCGATAGCACTCCGGGGATCGATGGCTAGAAGCACCGTACTGGTAAAGCGAGTAACTTCCTCCACAATCCCCACAACGCCGTTGCCAGCAACCACTGCCATGCCTTTTTTCACACCGTGGTTTGCACCTTTGTTTATGGTCACCGTACTGAGCCAATCCATAGGATTGCGCCCAATCACTTCAGCGGCCAACAGCTCATGGGTGGTGGAATTCTTAAACTCAAGGGCTTCCCGTAAGAACGCGTTTTCCCGCTGCAGCTCGCTGAGGCGGTAAACCTCAGTCTGTAGCTCCACTACCCTGCTTTCCAAGTGGGCGTTGCGCTGCCTGAGAGACCGAATGTCCCGCAATGCATCAAACACGCCACCCACAGCCTGCGTAATGCGGGTCAAGCCAAACTGCAGAGGTGACATGAGATCCCTGAGTCCCCGTTCCACAAAAGACAAACGCTCCCGCGGCTGGGATGTGTTGTAGATCAGGGCCACAAGAAGTACGACCGCGACGACGATCCACAGCTTGCGCCAGCGCCACAACTGCTGCATAATCTACCTCACATCCCCTCCCTGGAAAACTCCATCAGTCATAGCGCTTGGGGCCAAGCATGATCCGCTGCAGCAGATCGAAATGTTCCAAGGCTAGCCCTGCCCCCATCACCACGGCCGTAAGGGGCTCTTCTGCAATATGGACAGGCATTCCTGTCTCCTTGATCAGCAGGCGATCCAGTCCCCGCAGGAGAGCGCCGCCCCCGGCCATCACAATACCCCGGTCCATAATATCCGCAGCCAGTTCTGGCGGCGTGCGCTCTAGGGTCATCTTAACAGCCTCAACAATGGCCTCCACCGGTTCTTTCAGGGCAGCCCGCACTTCCTCAGAAGTGACTACCACCGTCTTGGGCAAACCGCTCACTAAATCCCGGCCCCGGACTTCCATGGTCAAGGTCTCTTCATCCACATTACAAGCACTGCCGATCTCCGCTTTGATCTGCTCTGCTGTCCGCTCTCCGATGAGCAAGTTATACGTCCGCCGGATATGCTGGATAATGGCCTCGTCCATCTCGTCGCCAGCCACTCGAATGGAGCGCTGGGATACGATTCCTCCCAGAGAGATGACGGCCACTTCTGTGGTCCCACCGCCGATGTCCACGATCATGTTGCCGGTGGGCTCCTGGACTGGGAGGCCTGAGCCAATGGCTGCAGCCATGGGCTCCTCAATTACCCGGGCATCCTTTGCGCCTGCGGAAAGGGTGGCATCGATCACTGCCCGCTTCTCCACTTCCGTGACTCCCGATGGGACAGCCACCACTACCCGGGGGCGGAAGAACCCAGACCGCCGGGTCGCCTTGGAGATAAAGTCTTTCAAGAGCCTTTCCGTGGTGTCAAAGTCCGCTATCACCCCATCCTTCAGGGGCCGGATAGCAATGATGTTCCCGGGGGTACGGCCCACCATATCCTTGGCCTTATTCCCTACAGCAAATATCTCCTTGCTATCCCGATCAATCGCCACCACCGAGGGTTCATTAATAACGATCCCCCGCCCTCTAACATACACGAGCGTATTCGCGGTTCCTAAGTCTATGCCGATATCTCGACCAAAGCGACCCAACATGCGGCTACCCCTTTCTCACTATAACAGGCCCTGTTCACGGAAACTTACATAACGATTGTCCCCGACAATAATATGATCCAACACTTGAATTCCCAGAAGTTCCCCAGCTTCCACCAGCCGCTTTGTAACGGCAACATCATCCTGGCTGGGCGTTGGGTCTCCGCTAGGATGATTGTGCACCACGATTACCGCGGCGCTGCTCCTGCGGATGACCTCCTTGAACATCTCCCGGGGGTGCACCAGTGACCCACTAAGGTGGCCAATGGAAATCACTTTCTTCCCTATCACCCGGTGCTTGGTGTTGAGCATGATAATCATGAAGTACTCTTTGTCCGCCCTGCCCAGCTCGCTCAGGACCAAATCCGCTGCGTCCCGGGGGCAAGTTATGGCCTCCCGAACCTCCATTGTGGAGTCAGCCAAACGCTTGGCCAGTTCAAAAGCGGACAGGATCACCGCAGCCTTGGCAGCCCCAATGCCCTTCACGCTCATCAACTCTTCATAGCCGGCACTAGCAAGGGCCCGCAAGGCGCCGAACTTCGCCAGCAGATGTTCTGCTAGGCGGAGCGCGGACAGGGACTTCGTCCCCGAACCGAGTAAGATGGCCAAGAGCTCACTGTTGCTCAAACGCTCCGGCCCGTGACGCATCAGCTTCTCCCTGGGGCGTTCCTCGGAGGGGAGATCCCTCATCATAATTTGATACGACACTAACGCTCTACCCCTTCCTGACTCCCTCGGGCAGCGTTAGTCAAACACGTCGATCCCAAATGCCCTTAGCTCCAGCACAAGGCGGGGCATGGGCAATCCCACAACGTTAAAATAGCATCCGTTAATTCCTTCGACAAACAACCCGCCCATTCCTTGAATTCCATAGGCACCTGCTTTATCTAATGGTTCCCCAGTTTTTACATACGCTTTAATCTCCTGCTCAGACAAGGGGCGGAACTTCACTCTGGTGCTCACCGCAAAGGTGCGGGCCTGGCCAAGTCCTGGGCATAGGGCAACACCGGTAACCACTTCGTGGGCTCGTCCACTCAAGGCCCGGAGCATCGCTTCTGCCTCCTGAGCATCCGAAGGTTTGCCCAGCATACGCCCGTCCAATACTACAACAGTATCGGCACCGATAGTCAAAGCCTGGGGGTACTCTGCAGCTATATTGACTGCCTTGTTTAACCCATTGCTAACTGCCGTTTCCTGGGGGTTACCATAGGAACTCTCTTGTGCGGGACCAACAGCCACGCGGAAGTCCAAGCCGAATTGGCGCAAGAGCTGAGCGCGGCGCGGCGATTTGGAGGCTAGTATTATTTCCATTGTTCATTTCCCCTATGGTTCATGAAATAACTTAATTCACCATGTGACGCCTTGAGTCCTCCAAGAAAAACGAGAGAGTTTCCCTGCGGAAACCCCCTCGCCCCCTATTTTACAATCCATCTACAAAGAGATTAGCCAGACTCAAATAGCGTTCTCCTGTATCCGGTAAGACTACCACCACTCGCTTCCCCGCACCCAGCTCCTTGGCGACCTGAAGCGCCGCAACCATAGCCGCTCCCGAGGAGATTCCGGCCAGAATTCCCTCGGTGCGTGCCAGTTTGGAGACCATGCCCAGGGCATCTTCATCGGCGACCTGGATGATCTCATCGTAAACAGATTCATTCAGCACTGCAGGGACAAATCCGGCCCCAATCCCTTGAATCTTGTGGGGGCCAGGTTGCTGGCCAGAAAGCACCGCTGAGTTCTGTGGCTCTACTGCATAGATCTTCACTTCCGGTACCCGCTTGCGGAAAACCTCACCGCAACCAGTGATGGTTCCCCCGGTGCCGATACCGGCCACAAAGGCATGGAACTCTCCGTCCATCTGCTCCAGGATCTCTTCCGCGGTAGTCTGGCGGTGGATCTCTGGATTTGCCGCATTTTCAAACTGTTGAGGCATGAAGTGGTCAGGATTTTCTGCCAAGATTTCCTGAGCTCGGGCAATTGCCCCCTTCATACCCTTATCCCCAGGTGTGAGGATTAGCTCTGCCCCGTAAGTCTTAAGGAGCAGCCGCCTCTCTAGGCTTGCCGTTTCCGGCATACAGATGATCAGCTTGTACCCTAGGGCAGCTGCCACCATGGCAAGCCCAATGCCGGTGTTGCCGCTGGTGGGCTCAATGATGGTCCCACCAGGCTTCAGGCGCCCGGAGCGCTCCGCGGCCCGGACCATGCTCAGGGCGATGCGGTCCTTTACACTGCCGCCAGGATTAAAGCTCTCTAGTTTAGCCCAAATCTCCGCTGAACCAGTAGGTGCCAAACGGTTGATGCGTACTAACGGTGTATTGCCAATAAGGTTGAGTATATTCTCATAGCGTGACATAAACTCCCTCCTTGCAGATCATCGTAATCTTAGAGGGAGCCGTTGTCAAGATTTGTCATCGGGCACAAACCGGCGGTTGCGGTGGGGAATAGTGATCGGGCCAAAATCCCGCCCTAACTCCATAAGGCAGCGCGGGGAAACGCTGGGATTGTGGTTTAGTTTCCAGCCGTCCAAGTGGGCATGGGCGTCATTCCATTGCCAGGGGTCGGCAAGCTGTTCTTCCCATTCGTAAGCCTCTTCTGGGCTCCGGAATTCCAAGGTGATTCCTCCTCGCTGTGAGAGGGCACAGCTAGGAAAGGGTTCCTAGTAGACTGTGACCAGATCAATGTCGCGATAGTAGTATTTGAGGATCTCCTTGTATCCATACCCTTGTTCAGCCATGCCCTGGGCGCCATACTGGCTCATCCCAACGCCATGCCCATAACCCCAGACAGAAAACACCACTTCGTCCCCGATAGGTTCCACAGAAAACCAGGTAGACTTCAGTCCCAGGCGCTGGCGGACAGTCCGCCCGGAGAACCACTGCCCTCCTGCTTCCACAGTTTTCACCCGCCCCGATGGATAGCGCTCCACCAAGCGGATATCGCTGGCATCCGCTACTTCTAACTTAGCGGCTAGTTCTGGAAGGGTAAAGGCAGCAGTGGAGTAATGGTGGGGCGAGTCGGAGGAAAAAGGGTCCGCCACGGAACGCAGGTAGGGCAGGGCTTCGCTCCAATAGTGCTCTGAGTTTTCCGTCCTGCCCCCGCTTGTGGAATGGTAAACCGCGAGAATGGGCTCACTCTGGTAGGTGGCAATCACACCCGCGGTCTGCCTCACCGCGTTTTGAATGCGCCGCTGGAGGCGGCGCCCTTCCACCAGCCCAAAGCGGGACAGAAAATCATTCCAACTTATCCACGCCTGCCCAGAGGCGTAGTCACTGGATAAATGGGCCTCAGGGTGGTTGGGCAAAGTGTCACCCCGGGTAATGCGCCGGTAAGCATAGGTGCGAGCAGCCACAGCCTGAGCCTTGAGGGCTTCCACCTGGAAACTTGCAGGCATCTCCGCAGCAACTACCCCTTCAACATATTCCTCTAGAGTCATGCTCCTAAGGATCTGAGACTGCTCATCCCACAGCGACACGAGGGGTACTTTTCGAGGCGAAAAAAAAGAGATCGTGCAGCTTCGCACGAGTAGTATGGGAACGCCAATACACAGTCCTATTAAGATCAAGGCCATTGGAATGAAACAACCCCGCCGTGACTCGCGCCGCCGCTTTCTTCTCAAAAAAGCTCCCTCCCACCCATTCAATCCTATGATGGGCAAGAGGGAGAATATGCCTCTTATTATTCCTGGCTAATCGCGTCCACTGGACAGACTTCGGTGCAACTTGCGCAATCGATGCAGGCATCCGCATCAATTATGTAGTGCTCATCACCTTGACTGATGCATTCTACCGGGCATTCACCAGCGCAAGCCCCGCAGCTGATGCAGTCAGTACTGATCACATGTGCCATGTTGTGTTCGCCCCCTTTTTCACAAATCTTCCTGGTCTAGGATAACAAACCTGCCACGATGTGTCAACTAATTCACCACGGCCACTTCGAACCCTTTGGCCTTGAGTTCTTCCCCGAGGCGCACCGCATTGTCCCGAGACGCAAAGGCCCCTGTCTGAACTCGATAGGGCGGCCCTGAACTGATGATCGCTTCGTAGCCCAGTTCCTTAAGCTGATTAACTACGCGCTCCGCGTTGGCCCGGGAAGAAAAGGCACCCACTTGCACCCGGTAGAGAGCACCTTGTCCGGAGGCTTGTTCCGGCACCGATTGGGGCTGAGCAGGCGCTTGAGAAGCTGGCGAGGGCGCCACCGGAGTGGACTGCGGCGACGCAGGAGATGATGCCGCTGGCGGAGATTGTACGGCCTTTGCAGGCTGCCCTGTTTGAGCTGCGGGGGTAGTCGTCTGCACCACCCGAACCTGCGCACTATGCTGCGCTCTGAGTAGTTTTACCGCATACTGCCCTAGAAGATAGCCAATGAAAACAAACACAACAGTCATGGTGATGAGGGAAATCGCGAAATTGATCCCTTCCTTACCACCACTGCGCTGTTGCTTCCTTTTTCTGGGTTGGGAACGCACGCAAATCCCTCCTTGCATGTACCTATTGCGTTACTATTCCTAAATCAGCCAGATCCCTCTTTATATTCCCAACAAGGTACAACGAGCCGCAGACACACACGGGCGGCGTTAACAGAGCTGCCCGCACGGCCGCTACTGCGGGCAAGTAAATTTCCCCTACACAACCCCGAGACTCCACATAGGCAAGCATTTGCTCTGGAGGCATGGGGGCAATGCGGCCGCTGTCCGCCTGGGTCAAGACAAACCGCTTCCCCAAAGGCAAGAGATGATCAAGGAGAGCTAAGTCCTTGCTCCCGAGCATACCGATGACAAAAGCCCACTCCCCTTCCCCGTGCAGGTTCCGCAATGCAGCGGCGAGGACTGAGAGCCCCTCTTGGTTGTGGGCCCCATCCAGAACGACCAAGGGAGTGGTAGAAACGACTTCCAAACGGCCAGGCCACCTAGCCGCTGTGAATCCGGCCCGGATGTGTTTCTCTTGGACTTGCCAGCCTAGATTTTGCAGGCACTTCAGGGCAAGCCCGGCAGTGGCAGCGTTATCTAACTGATGATCCCCTAGGAGGCTGATTGCAAATGGTTCCTGGGAAAGCTCAGGGAGGCGTAAGCGGCCCCCCGTTAAGTCCCAGCCCATAGGCTGATAATCCCATTCAGCTAGGGAGTATACGGGAGCCTTTCGCTCCTTGGCTGCCCTAAGGAGAGCCCCATTCGCCTCAGAACCCTGATAGCCCAGCACCACTGGGACTCCATCCTTAATAATCCCCGCCTTCTCCCAGGCGATTTCCTCAAGACTCCCCCCCAGGCGGTCCATGTGGTCGTGGCCGATGGGGGTGATGACGCAAAGCTCAGGGGTGACTACATTTGTGGCATCCAGCCTTCCCCCAAGCCCCGTTTCTAGAACTACCACATCCACGGCCATCTCCTTGAAATAGCAGAAAGCCAGGGCTGTGCAGTACTCAAATTCTGTGACGTTCCCTAGCTCGGGATGGCCCTCTTCCACTGTTTGGCAAGCCCTGTCCACAGTCTCCCCCAGAGCTGAGAGGGCCCCATCACCGATGGGGACGTCGTTGATGGTAATCCGTTCGTTGTAGGACACCAAATGGGGGGAGGTAAACCTCCCCACCTTGTATCCCGCGGCAGCTAAGGCCTTGGCCAAAAGGGCACAGACAGAGCCTTTCCCGTTTGTGCCAGCCACATGCACAAAGCGCAAATCCTTGTGGGGGTTACCCAAATGTTCGCACACCAGGGTGATGCGTTCAAGCCCTAGATGACTGCCGAACCGGGCCCGAGAACTTACTGGATCCATGTGCTGTTACTCCTGCATCTCCTTGAGAAGTTCCTTGAGGCGTGCCACTGTTACCTGCAAACTGGCTTCCTTCTGCCGCTCTTTCCCCACTACTTCGGGAGGAGCCTTCTGTATAAAGCCTTCGTTGGCCAGTTTGTTTTGTGCCCGTTGCAGCTCCTTTTCCGCCTCTGCAAGGTCCTTCTCGATACGGCGGCGCTCCTCTTCAAGATCCACCATGCCTGCTAGAGGAAGGAACACCCCAATCCCGCTTACTACTGCGCCGATGGATTGGGCAGGCTTTTCCCCTGGTTCGGTAATCTCAAGTTCCTCCAGGCCCGCAAGGGACATGATATTGTCTCGGTTACGTTCCAGCACCGCCCGCTGCGCCGCCTCTGCCTGGCAGATAGCGGCGATCTTCCGCCCAGGCGGGACCGCCTTTTCGCTCCGCACCGTGCGGATCTGAGTCACTACATCCATCATCACTGCCATGTCATTCTCAGCTTCCTTAGAGCGGAAACCTTGCGGCTTGGGCCACGGTGCTAAAACAATGGTTTCACCTTCGTGGGGCAGGTTCTGCCAGATTTCCTCTGTAATAAACGGCATGTAAGGATGGAGCAGCTGGAGCGTGTTCTTCAGCACGTACCACAGCGTCTGTTGAGCGGCAAAACGAGAAGTTTCACCATAGTTACCGTAAAGCCGCGGCTTTACCAGCTCGATGTACCAGTCACACAGTTCGCTCCAGATGAAGTCGTAGAGGAGCCTTGCCCCTTCTCCGATGTCATAGCGCTCCAGGAGCCTAGTGAGCTCTTCCGCCGTATATTCAAACCTGCTGAGAATCCACCGGTCGGGCCCTGCCAGCTCTAAGCCGTCAAAGGACGGTGCCGGCTCAAAACCCTCGAGGTGCATTAAGGTAAATCGGGAAGCATTCCAGATCTTGTTAGCGAAATTGCGGTAGGCTTCCACTTTCTCAGGAACAAAACGCATGTCGTTGCCTGGGGCAACGCCGATCACCAGGTTGAAGCGCAGGGCATCTGCACCGTATTCATCGATGACCTCGATGGGATCTACGCCATTCCCTAGGGACTTACTCATTTTGCGCCCCAGGGCATCCCTGACTAACCCGTGAATGAGAACATCCTGGAAAGGCACGTCATCCATGAACTCCAGCCCCATGACGATCATACGGGCAACCCAGAAGAAAATGATGTCGAAGCCCGTTACCAGCACAGATGTTGGGTAGAAGTACTCCAGTTCTGGGGTCCTCTCCGGCCAACCCAAGGTTGAAAACGGCCACAGGGCAGAGGAAAACCATGTGTCCAGCACATCTGGATCCTGCACAATCTTCTCCGAGCCGCACTTCCGGCAGTGGGTGGGATCTTCTATGGCAGCAAACATCTCACCACAGTCCTGGCAGTACCACACTGGGATGCGGTGGCCCCACCACAGCTGGCGGGAGATGCACCAATCCCTGATGTTCTCCATCCAGTGGAGGTACTGCTTGGTGAAGCGCTCAGGAACAAAGCGGATCTTGCCCTCTTCCACCACTCTCCGGGCCCGTTCTGCCAAGACATCCATTTTTACGAACCACTGCTTAGATACAAGGGGCTCCACCACTGTACCACAGCGATAGCATTCGCCCACTGCATGCTGGTGGTCTTCCACCCTTACCAACAAGCCCAGCTCTTCGAGGTCCGCGACGACGCGTTTGCGGCATTCGTAGCGGTCTAGTCCCGCGTAAGGCCCTGCTTCCGCAGTCATAGTGGCATCCTCTCCGATAACCTGAATCTGCGGTAGGTTATGGCGGAGGCCGATCTCGAAGTCGTTGGGGTCATGGGCCGGGGTCACTTTTACCATCCCCGTCCCAAACTCCATATCTACGTAGCTGTCGGCCACGATTGGAATCTCCCGGCCCATCAAGGGAAGGATGGCGGTCTTGCCCACGAGATGGGCATAGCGCTCGTCGTCCGGGTTCACAGCAACGGCAGTATCGCCAAGCATGGTCTCAGGCCTGGTAGTAGCCACCTGGAGGTACCCAGAGCCATCAGCTAGCGGGTAGCGGATGTGCCACAGCTTACCCTCATGGTCCGCATGCTCCACCTCGATATCTGAGAGAGTGGTGCTGCACTGCGGGCACCAGTTGACAGAATAGTTCCCCTGGTAAATCAAGCCCTTCTCGTAAAGGCGCACGAACACTTCCCGTACCGCACGGGAACAGCCTTCATCCATGGTAAAGCGTTCCCGGCTCCAGTCCACAGAGGTGCCGAGCTTCTTGAGCTGGTTCAAAATCCTGCCACCGTATTCTTCCTTCCAGGCCCAAGTGCGCCGCAGGAACTCCTCCCTACCCAGGTCGTGCCTAGTCTTACCCTCTGTAGAACGGATGTGCTCCTCTACTCGGGCTTGGGTAGCAATGCCTGCATGGTCTGTGCCCGGCACCCACAGGGCGTTATACCCCTGCATCCTCCGCCAGCGAATGAGAATGTCCTGCAGGGTTTCATCGAGAGCATGCCCCATGTGGAGCTGTCCAGTTACATTCGGGGGCGGGATCACGATGCAAAAGGGGTCCTTATCCGGATTCACCTCGGCCCGAAAGTAGCCCTTTTCCTCCCACTCTCCATATATCCGATCTTCCACTGCTTTCGGATTATAAGTCTTTTCCACAGCCACTCCTCCTCACCAAAACTAAAAAAAGCCCTTCGCCCTAAGGACGAAAAGCTCATTTCGCGGTACCACCTTAATTCCTGGCACGTGTCGTGCCAGGCACTCAACTGCGGTAACGGCGCATCCCGGTTAAGGCTGCTTGCGCTCACCTCAACAGCTCCTGGGCGACTTCTCAGCCCGCTCTCCAAGGAAACTCGCACCCAGGTGTTCCCCTCTCTGATGGCGCGCTGCTGATACTACTCCCAATCATTGCTTTTCCGTATTGTACTTTCTATGATATACCCTAACCACTTATTTGTCAATTGGCTCAGCAGGCTTGTCTTGCTCTCCCTGGCATTTCTGGCACAACCCGAACAGCCGTAAGCAGTGGTCTGTCACTACAAAACCTGTATCCGCAGCAATCTTCTCCTCAATCTCATCGAGAAGGTCATCCTTAAACTCTCCAATCTCACCGCAGTTTACGCAGATGAGGTGGTGGTGGTAATGCCCTTCGGCGGTAAGGCTTACTTCATAACGGCTCTGCCCATCGCCGTAATCAAAGCGGTGGACTAAGCCCAGATTTTCAAGGAGTTCTAACGTACGGTAAACCGTGGCCAGCCCTATATCGGGATAGTTGTGCTTCGTCTGCATAAAAATGTTCTCCGCGGACAAATGGGCGTCCGCGTTGTCCAGCAAAACCTCAACCACCGCCTCTCGCTGGGGGGTCAGTCTGTGATCCCCCTCTCGGAGTGCGGAGTAAATCCGATCACGCAGTTTTTGCTTTTGCATGCTGCTCCCTCTCTTTCACGGCGATTCTACCCGAAGCGCCAGAAGAACACCAAAGTCATGGTCAGGGCCACGCCAAAGATTGACAACAGCCAACTGAGGAGCGGGCCTT
This sequence comes from Peptococcaceae bacterium 1109, assembly GCA_001028815.1. Lineage (GTDB taxonomy): Bacteria > Bacillota > Limnochordia > Darwinibacteriales > Darwinibacteriaceae > 1109. The sequence goes on along the minus strand of LDJB01000001.1, from coordinate 152,688 downwards.
GTCCACGCCGCTTGCTCAAGGGCAAGAGTGGTGCTTGCACGTACAGCCAAACCCATAGAGCCCCGAAAGCGATCGCCGGCAGGAGGTACAACAGGGGGTTCCACGACACCGCGCTCATTTCCCGGTAGCGAAGCAGGAACCACTGCGATGCTGAGCTCAGCGTCACAAAACCGATGATCAGCTGGCCGTCAAACCTAGTCTGCCGCCGAAACCGCCAGAGAACGGCAAAGATCAAATAGTAAACAATCGCGGCATACAAGGGCGTGGGATGCAAGGTAAAGTATCCCAGCCGTACCGCCCAGGGGACGTTGGTTTGGCGGCCGAAGACGTTCGAGCCCAGGTTGGCCAGGGACTGAATCAGAGCCACGGACGGGGCAAGGGAATCGAGAAAGGCCATGGGCCTGGGAAAAGAATGGAACAACAGGTATGTCCCGTATATTACCGCGCCGATAATCCCTGCTACTTCATCCACCTGAAACCCTGTGAGCAGTACCCACGGGTACGTGAACATCCGCCAGCGGTGCAGAGAAAAGACAAACGCCACCCGGCCTACAACCAAGAACACCACAGTGACCTGCACAAACCAGTTAAACACTAAGTTCTGATCGAGCCCACGCCGGCGGCCCTCCCGACAGGCAAGCAGTGAGCCGAATATGAGGCCTAGACCAAGCATGAAGCCATAGGAATAAACTGGAATACCGGCAAAGATGAAGAGTACGTTCTCCAAAAACCTCGCCTGCCTTTCGCTTCTTTATTCCTCGCGAGGCTGCCAATTCCTTCCCTCTGTCAGTGCCTTCACTAACAGTTTATTTACAAGCCGGGGTTCTGCCTGTCCCTTTGTGGCCTGCATAACCTGGCCCACAAAGAATCCCAAAAGGCGCTCTTCGCCCTCGAGGTACCGCTTCACCAGCTCCTGGTGGTTCTGCAACACCTCTTCTACCATGCTCTGGAGGACTTCCCGGTCTGCAATGACAGTCAAGCCCTTGGCTGCCACAAACTCCCGTGGGGAAACACCGTTGGTAAACATCTCCTCCAACACCGTTTTACCCTGGCTAGCGCTGATTGCCCCTTCTGCAATGAGTTCCAGGAGTTCCCCTAGCACCTTCCCAGAAACGGTACTACCCTGGCGGGCAAAGCGGGCATACTCGCCCGTAACCCAGTTGGCCACTAGCTGCGGCTCGTGCCCAAGAGCCACGGTCTCCTCGAATACCTGAGCTAAATGGGGGGCCCGCACAAGCACTCCCGCATCATAGGCTGTAAGCCCTAAGGCGCTCCGATAGCGCTCTTCCCTGGCTAGGGGCAGTTCAGGGAGGGCAGCGCGGATCTCTTCTACCCAAGCCTCATCCAGTTCCAAGGGGGGCAAATCAGGCTCAGGGAAGTACCGGTAATCAGGTGCTCCAGCCTTGAGGCGCATGCGGACCGTTTTTTGAGCCCGCTCGTCCCAAGTGCGAGTCTCTGGGAGGATTACCCCGCCCTGCTCTAAAATCTTGGCTTGGCGCTTGGCCTCGTAGGCCAGAGCCCGCTCCAATGCACGGAAGGAATTTAGGTTCTTAATCTCCACTTTTTCCCCATTCTGCCCAGATTCCCCGTGCAGAGAAATATTAGCATCGCAGCGGAGGGAGCCATTCTCCATCTTACAGTCCGATACCTGAGCGTACTGCAGGATTAGACGCAGTTGCTCCAGGAACGCCTTTGCCTGAGCAGGAGATGTAATATCCGGCGCGGTCACAATTTCGATCAAGGGAATCCCGGCGCGGTTGTAGTCCACAGAAGTGTACTCCGAGCCCACAATGCTATCGCCGCTGTGGATGGACTTACCTGCCTCCTCCTCCAGATGCAAGCGGGTAATGACAGTTTCCACCGGCTGATCCTCGAGGTAGTATTGGACTTTGCCGTTCACTGCAAGGGGCTTGTCATGCTGAGTTATCTGAAACGCCTTCGGCAGATCGGGGTAGAAATAGTTCTTGCGGGCAAACTCGCTGTACAAGTTCACAGTACAGTTCAAAGCCAACGCAGCCCGGACCCCGAATTCCACCGCCGCCCGGTTGAGCACAGGCAGGCTCCCTGGCAAACCCAAACAAGTTGGGCAGCAGAGGGAGTTTGGCGGTGCACCGAATGCTGCGGCACAGCCGCAGAAGATCTTCGTCTTCGTGGCAAGTTCCACATGGATCTCCAGCCCGATGCGGATCTTATATTCTCCCACTGCTATCCGCCTCCTTCAGGGATCTCTCTAGCATCCGCCCTACCCAAAACAGAACATCCTCTCGGAAATGGTCTGCCATCAGCTGAATGCCAATGGGAAGCCCCAGTTTGTCTTTGCCACACGGCAAGGTGAGGGCTGGGATTCCCGCTAGGTTGGCGATAGCTGTATAGGAATCAGAGAGATACATCTGCAGTGGGTCTTGCTTTTCTCCTATACGAAAAGCAGTACTGGGGGTGGTAGGTGTAACCACCACATCTACTTCTTCAAATGCGCTCTCCACATCTTGCGTGATCAGGGTGCGCACCCGCCTTGCCTGCTCGTAGTACGCCGCATGGTGGCTGGCAGTGAGCACATAGGTACCCAGCATGATGCGGCGTTTCACCTCTGGGCCAAATCCTTTGGTCCTTGTCTGCTTAAACATGGACACGGCATCATCTGCCTCAACCCTCAAACCGTAGCGCACGCCATCGTAGCGTGCCAGATTGGAGCTGGCTTCCGCAGTGACCAAGGTTAAGTACGTATCAATGGAATAGGCACTGTGAGGCAGCGATATGGGCCTGACCTCTGCCCCCAGGTCCTCCATGCGCCTTACCGCCTCTCTCACCCGCGCGGCCACCTCTGGAGATAACCCTTCCCCGAAAAACTCCTCGGGGATCCCCAGGCGAATGCCAGCGAGGGTGCCAAGGGATTCGTTGCCAAACTCATACCCAGAATCAGGGCACGATGTGCTGTCCCGCTGGTCATACCCGGCGATTAGGGAAAACAGGATCTCCACATCCTCAACGGTGCGCCCCATGGGCCCAATTTGATCCATAGAAGAAGCCAGGGCCACCAAACCCCAGCGAGAGACCCTTCCAAAGGTGGGTTTCAGGCCCACAACTCCGCAGAAGGCGGCGGGCTGGCGGATTGACCCCCCTGTGTCTGTCCCCAAGCCCCAGGGGCAGAGACCTGCGGCCACCGCCGCGGCGGAGCCGCCACTTGAACCCCCGGGAACCCGGGTAAGATCGTGGGGATTGTGGGTGATCTGGTATGCAGAATACTCTGTGGACGAACCCATGGCAAACTCATCCAGGTTTGTCTTACCTAAGATGGGCAGCCCTGCTCCTTTGATGCGGGTTACTACCTCGGCGTCGAAGGGCGAATAGTAGTCCTTTAACATGCGGGATGCGCATGTTGTAGGCATCCCCACTGTGCAAATGTTGTCTTTAACCGCAATAGGGATTCCATCCCACGGAGAAAGGGGGGTACCTGCCTTGCGGCGCTCATCAGCTGCTTGGGCGGCCTGCAGAGCCCCTTCCCGATCCACATGGAGGAAAGCCTTGATATCTTGATCTGTACTTTGAATCTGATCTAGGTAATGCTGGACAAGTTCAACGCTGGTCACATCACCCGCGCTCAGCATCTCCGCTAATGCTCTCATTCTTCTTCCTCCATGACCCGGGGAACGCGGAAACAGCCGTCCACAACCTGCGGCCCGTTCTGCAGTGCTACTTCCCGGGACAAGCTGGGCTCTACAACATCTGCCCGCATTCTACTCAACGCTTTGCCCACGTGGGCAGTAAGCTGCACTGTGGATGTCTCCACTGCCCGCAGTTCGGCGCCGGACTGCAAAAAACCGGTTCAAATCTGCTTGATAGAGGGCAATTTCTTCCTCACTTAATTCCAATCTGGCCAGTTCGGCCATGCGAACTACCTCTGCACGACTAATCAAGAGAGATCCCCCTGTTGCGCAAGAAATCGAGAAGCTCCGCTTCTGACAATACCGGGACGCCCAGTTCACGAGCCTTATCCAGTTTTGAACCGGCCTTTTCCCCTGCGACCAAGTAGTCTGTCTTCTTGCTCACGCTAGAAGTTACGTTAGCTCCCAGCTGCCGCAGCTGCCCTTCAATTTCGGAGCGGCTGAACTGTCCCAACTTCCCCGTGACCACGAAGGTGAGCCCCGCAAGCGCGTCCCCGCTCTCCTGTTCCACCTGGGTTTCCAGGGAAACGCCCACCTCCTCCAGCTCCCCGATGAGGCGCTGGTTTTCTGGGTCCGAGAAAAAATCCACTACAGAGCGGGCTATTTTCTCCCCAATAGCCGGCACTGCCATGAGTTCCTCTTCTGTTGCCTTACCCAGTTCATGGATACTGTGGAAGTGATTTGCCAGTTCCCGGGCAACCTCTGCCCCAACCAACCTGATCCCCAGGGCAAAGATAAGCCTCGCCAAAGGGCGGTCTTTGCTCCCGGCAATAGCGTCAATAAGGTTCTGCGCGGACTTCTCTCCAAAGCGTTCTAGCCCCAGGAGATCTTCCTTTTTCAGCCGGTAAAGGTCTGCCGCGCTTCTCACAAGCCCGGCCTGAATGAGTTGATCCACGATCGCTGGCCCCAGCCCCTCGATGTCCATGGCCCCCCTGGATGCAAAGTGGATGATGCGCTCCTGCTGCTGCGCGGGGCAGGCCTTGTTCACGCACCGTGTGGCCGCTTCCCCTGGGAGGCGCACAACCTCACTGCCGCAAGCAGGGCACTCACTGGGCATGGCAAACAGGGTTTCTTCCCCTGTGCGCCGTTCTGGCAGGGAGCGGACTATTTCAGGGATAACATCGCCCGCCTTTTGGATCACCACATAGTCGCCGATGCGCACGTCCCGCTGAGCAACGATGTCCGCATTGTGGAGCGTGGCCCGGCTTACAGTGGAGCCCGCAACTTGCACAGGTTCTAGGTGGGCAAGGGGGGTCAGTATGCCAGTACGTCCTACTTGCACATCAATGTCCAAAACCTTAGTGATCACCTGTTCCGCAGGGAACTTATAGGCCACGGCCCAGCGGGGGCTGCGCGCAGTGTTTCCCAACTCCCCTTGGAGGGCGAGATCATTGACCTTCACCACGATCCCGTCAATATCATAGGGCAGCTCAGCCCGGCGTGCTGTCCAGTGAGCTATGAATGCCTCGATTTCTTCGAGCCCCCGGCAGAGCCTGGCGTGAGGATTGGTGCGAAACCCCAACTCCTTGAGGAAGTTGAGAGCATCCAGATGCGCCCCAGGCCCACCCGCCATGTTGAGGGCGTACAGGAAGACGTCAAGGCGGCGGCTGGCAGTGATATTTGGATCGAGCTGCCTGAGGGATCCTGCAGCGGCATTACGGGGGTTGGCAAAGAGGCTTTCCCCCTTGGCTGCCCGCTGTTCGTTGAGGCGCTGAAAATCTGCTCGGGGCATGTACACTTCGCCCCGCACATTCACTGTGACCGGTTGGTTGAGGCGCAAAGGGATGGAGCGCACCGTTCGAAGATTGGCGGTGATATCTTCCCCTTCAAAACCATCTCCCCGAGTGGCACCCCGCACGAACACGCCTTCTTCGTAATCAAGGGAAACAGCCAAGCCATCGATCTTTAGCTCACACACAAACTCAACTTCTGTCCCCACTTGGCGCTGGATCCGGCTCACAAAGGCCGCCAGCTCCTCCCCATCGAAAGCGTTCGCCAGGCTCAGCATGGGCTGAGCATGGCGTATGGTAGCAAACTGGGAAAGGGGAGCATGACCCACTCTCTGGGTAGGTGAATCAGGGGTAACGAGCTCTGGATACCGTTCCTCCAAGGCCACAAGTTCCCGCATTAAGGCATCGTACTCTTGGTCTGTGATGGCCGGATCGTCCAACACATAGTAGCGGTAATTGTGGTAATGCAGCTGTGATCGCAGTTCTTCCACGCGCCTAAGAACTTGCTCCATATAAATCCTCCTAGATTGTGTCCCGAACTAAATCTTCTCAATTGGGGCTAAGCTGGCAATCACCGTCTTTATTCCCCGATCTGCAAAGGCAATGCTCAGCTGAACATCGTCCCCAGATGCCTTCACCGAAACCACCATGCCTTCGCCCCACATACGGTGGCGAACCTTGTCCCCCGCTTTGTAGTCCGCCGGGCTGACAGGTTTCGGATCTGGACTGGCCGAAACAGTGGGCCGCTTCACTGGACCGCGAAAGTCCCGGATGTATCTTGGGTCGATTTCCTTGATAAACTGGGACACCTGGTTGTAACTTGTGGTTCCAAAGATGGTTCGCGCCCGGGCGCAGGTCAAGAAGAGGCGCTCACGGGCCCGGGTCATGCCCACATAGGCCAGGCGCCGCTCTTCTTCTAGCTGGCCCGGCTCCCACAATGCTCGGCTGTGAGGGAAAATGCCATCCTCCATGCCGCACACAAACACCACTGCAAACTCCAGGCCCTTCGCGGCATGGAGGGTCATGAGGTTCACCACATTGGCGCCTTGATCGTAGTTGTCCACATCACTGATCAGAGCCACATGTTCCAGGAAAGCAGGCAAGCCTGCATCGCCGTTCTCCTTCTCAAACTGCTGGGTTACTGAGAGGAACTCATTCAAGTTTTCTATCCGGACCGGCGCCTGCTCATCTCGCTGCTGGCGGAGCATGTCCAAATAGCCGCTCTCTCGCAAAAGCAGTTCGGTGAGCCCTGTTATCCCCACTGTCTCCGCGCTGAAAGCCGCGGCATTGATCAGGTTGTAGAACTCCCCTAGGGCCTGTCTCACTTTCCCCGTCAAACCGGGGATTTCATCAACATACCTCAGGCTGGCAAACAAGCTCAGGCCCCGGCTTGCACTGAACTCTGCAATTTTCGCCAGGGTAGCATCGCCAATCCCACGCCGGGGAGAGTTTACAACCCGCATAAAGCTAAAATCCTCATCGGGGTTGGCACACAGCCTGAGGTAGGCCAGTATGTCTTTGATCTCTTTGCGCTCATAAAAACGCAGGCCAGATACGATGCGGTATGGTATACCCCGCCTCATAAACTCCTCTTCCAACACTCGAGATTGGGCGTGAGTACGATAAAGCAGGGCGAAATCTGCGAGCTGATATCCGCTCTCCTGCACGAGCCGTCCTATTTGATCACCAATAAACGCGGCCTCATGCCTCTCCGTCTCCCCTTGAAAGAAGATCACCTCTTCTCCTTGGGGGTTGCTTGTCCACAGCTCCTTGGGTTTGCGTTCTGTATTGTGGGCGATAACGCTGTTAGCGGCTCCAAGGATGCACTTGGTAGAACGGTAGTTCTCCTCTAGCTTGATCACCTTGGCTTGGGGGAAGTCCTTTTCGAATTCCAAGATGTTGCGGATATCTGCACCCCGGAATGCGTAGATGCTTTGGTCTTCATCCCCCACCACACAGAGATTGCCGTGGGCAGCGGCTAAGAGGTGCACCAACTCATATTGGGCGTGGTTTGTATCTTGGTATTCATCCACCATAATGTAGGCGAAGCGGCTTTGGTACTTTTCTCGGACCTCCTTGTAGTTCTGGAGCAGCATCACGGTGAGCATGATCAGGTCGTCAAAGTCCATGGCGTTGTTCTTCTCCAGTTTACCCTGGTACCTCGCGTATACCTGAGCCACCTTCTTCTCCCAGAAGTCAGAGGCCTCATCGCTGTACTGTGAAGGTGTTAGCAAGCGGTCCTTAGCCCGGCTGATGCTGGCTAAGATGGAGGTCGGATCAAAACGCTTCTGATCCAGGTTCAGCTCCGCCAAGCACTCTCGCACCACCGCTGTCTGGTCTAGTGTGTCAAAGATCTGGAAGTTAGACCGGTAGCCGAGCCGGTGTCCTTCAGCTCGGAGAATACGCACACAGATGGAGTGAAAAGTCCCCATCCAAACGTCTTGCGCCACGGGCCCGATCAGGCTGGCAATGCGCTCCTTCATCTCTGCTGCCGCTTTATTAGTAAAAGTAACCGCCAGAATCCGGTACGGCGGCACCTTGTGAGCACTGATTAGATGAGCAATGCGATACGTCAACACGCGGGTTTTCCCACTACCCGCCCCGGCGATCACCAAGAGCGGGCCTGATACTGTCTCCACAGCCTGCCGCTGACTGCGATTCAGCTCCGCCATATAGTCCATGTCATTCCCCTTTACATCAAGTAAGCTACCTCTATTATACACGGCAGGATCCTTTTAGTAAAACAGAGGTTCGGACCCAGGCCAGCCGCTGTACCAGCGTTTCCCAGCAGGGCACTACTAACCCCAGGTAGAAATGGGAAACAAGCAAGATCTTAACTCCAATGGAAAGGAACTGCTGCATGAGAAGGAATAGCATACTCTTCTTAGTCTTTCTAACCCTGGGCGTACTCCTGATCAGCGGGTGTACAGGCTCTGGAGTGCCAAGCACACCAGGGGGGCCAGGAGGGGCAAATAAAGTTGGCACCCTGGCCGGTACAGTCGTGGATAGCGATTCAGGCCTGAAGCTTTGGTCTGGGACGGTGGAAATCCCGGGGGTGGCCAAAGCCACAATCAAAGACGGAGCATTCACTCTACAAAACCTGCCCTACGGAACATATACCCTCACTATCAGCAAGGAATTCTACAACAAACATAGCATGCAAGTGGTAATCAATGCCGGTTCTGTGAGTGTGGATGTCAAGATGAAAACCAGTTTCAGCAAAGCAGAACTGGATCTACTTGCCCGTCTGGTGCACGCGGAAGCCAAGGGCGAAAGCTACAAAGGGCAGGTGGCAGTAGCGGCAACGGTCCTCAACCGCTTAGGACACCCTGAATACCCAAACACCTTATCGGGGATCATCAACCATGTGGTAGTGGCCAATGGCAGGCGCTACTACCAGTACGAACCGGTGCTCAATGGCTCCATAAAGCAACCCGCTGGGGAACTAGCAGTCCTGGCAGTGCAGGACGCCCTTGCCGGTTGGGATCCGTCCCTAGGCGCCACAGGGTTTTTCGCCCCTGCAAAGGTAGGGAGCGGCTCATGGGTGCGCACACGGCCCGTTACTGTTAATATCGGCAACCATCGGTTTTTCAAGTAAGGACTCATAGTGAGCAAACCCGAATCTCAACCAACGTATGGCATCCAGCCACAGGTGATTCTCGGTGCGAGCGCCGAGGACGGCCACCACGAGCTGGATGCCATTTTGCTGTGCAGAAAGCAAACAGCAGTACCCCGCTTCCTCGCTGTAGCCGGCCTTGAGCCCCGTGGCTCCGGGAAACCGCCACAGGAAATTCTGCTGGCTTGCAGCTCCTTGCAGGATGGGATGGGCCAAGGCCGCCTGGGCAAGCTTGGCCAAATCTAGGGCAGAGGAGTATTGCCCCCTGGTATCCAACCCCATCGGGTTGGTGAAGCGGCTGTGCTGAAGGCCGATCTCAGCTGCTTTAGCGTTCATGAGCTGGACAAACTCTCCCACCGAACCTGCCGCGGCCTCTGCCAAGGCCCACGCGGCATCGTTTGCCGAATGGACCAGCATGTCCCTAACAAGGGCACCAGCAGTCAGGGCCTGGTGGGGAAGGAGCCCCCTTCGGGTACCGGAGACGCTTGCCGCTTCCGGGCTTGCCACCACCCAGTCCCGTTCCTCCAGTTTGTCTAGGGCAGCAAGAGCGGTGGCCAGCTGCCCCAAAGGGCCAGGCTGGCGCCTCATAGTCACGTTCGCACCCGCCAGGGCTGTTCCTGTACTCAGGTCCAGGACAACTACTGCTTCCGCCAGATGCGGTGGCGGTTCCGGGACATCTGGAGCCCCCCATGTCAAGCAGAGCATAATCAGCCCTAAGCACACCGCGATCTTCTTCTCCACGCGAATCACCTCTCACCCATGGACTAGTTTATCCTATGAGTGAGAGGTGATATTTCATTCGGCTTATTTACGATTGCGGAATATTAGACCTTGCCACCAGTTCATTATAAACTGCTTCTAACTTGACCTGCTTGAACACAAGGAGTACAAGCAGGTGATAAAGCAAATCGCTGACCTCATAAACAAGTTCGTCCGGCCCTTCATTCTTCGCAGCGATGAGAACTTCCGCAGCTTCCTCGCCAACGGCTTTGAGAATCTTGTCCAAGCCGTTCTCTATGAGGTAGTTCGTGTAAGAACCGACCTTCGGCGAACGGCGCCGGTCTTCAATAGTTGAGTAGAGCCACGATAGGATTTCCCGAGTGGGCTTAAGATCCAACTGTTCTGGGCCATCGGACATCAAGATGTTGTGGAAGCAGGAGTACTCTCCTTCCTCGTCATCACATGCCCCATGCCCGTGCTGGTTAACAGTGATCAGCAGTGAATCCCGGTCACAATCCACAGTGATCCGCTTGACCTGCTGAATGTTACCCCCTTGTTCCCCCTTATGCCAAATGCCTTGGCGGCGGCGGCTGTAGAACCAGGTCTCACCTGTCTGCAGCGTCTTGTTGAAGGCTTCTTCGTTCATGTAAGCCATCATCAGTACTCGCCCTTGGTCATCTTGGACAATTGCTGGAATAAGCCCGTTCTCATCGTATTTCAAACGCATGGCGTCATTCCCCCCTTAAAAACGACCGGTGCACTGCATGTACTACTCCCACTCGATGGTGGCGGGCGGTTTGGAACTTATATCATACACAACCCGGTTTATCCCCGGCACTTCATGGAGGATGCGGTAGCTGATGCGTTCTAGGACATCATAGGGCAGCCTGACCCACTGGGCAGTCATGGCGTCCTCGCTGTTTACAGCCCGCAGTGCCGCGGCGTACTCATAGGTCCGGGCACCGTCCCGGGCACCCACTGTGCGCGTATCCGTTAGGACCACAAAGGCTTGCCAGATATCCCGGTACAAACCTGCAGCCCGAATTTCCTCCATGGCGATGGCATCTGCTTCTCGGAGGATCTCCAGCTTCTCCCAGGTAACCTCGCCCATTACTCTTACGCCTAATCCCGGCCCGGGAAACGGATGCCGCCAAGCAATCTCTTCCGGAAGGCCTAGTGTTTCCGCGAGGAGCCGCACTTCATCTTTGAACAGCTGCCGCAGTGGCTCCACTAACTGGAACTGGAGGTCTTCTGGCAGGCCCCCCACGTTGTGGTGGGATTTTACCACGGCCGCGGCTTTCGTCCCGCTTTCGATGACATCTGGATAAACAGTTCCCTGAACTAGGAACTGGGCATCCCCTAGCTTGCGAGCTTCTTCTTCAAAAACGCGGACAAACTCCCTGCCGATAATCTTGCGCTTTGCCTCCGGGTCAGTCACACCCGCAAGCGCCTTGAGGAATCGCTCCCGGGCATCCACATGCACCAAGTTCATCTGAAAGCCGTCTCGGAAAGTGCGGAGCACCTGCTCAGTTTCGCCCTTGCGCATCAAGCCGTGGTCAACGTAGATGCAGGTAAGCTGGGAGCCAACAGCCTGCTGCACCAGGACGGCGGCAACGGCAGAATCAACACCGCCGCTCAAGCCGCAGATTACCTTACCCTCGCCGATACGCGCTCTGATCTCACTGATGGAAGCCTTGGCGAAAGCATCCATTGTCCACGTGGGGGAGCATCCGCAGATGCGGGTGAGGAAATCCTCCAGGAGAGCTGGATCAGGATCGCCTACCTCCAGCACTGGTATCCCCAGGCCAGCGAGCTCTTGGGACACTTCCGATGCATTAAGCCGCGCTGACCCATTCCCCTGGGGCAAAATAAGGCCCCGGGGCTGGCGGCGCCTTATCTCATCAGCGGTAATGCCAGAAGGGACGATCTCACAATAGACCCTGCACTGCCTCACTCGCCTGGCAATATGCAGACTGCGTGAGGCATCTAAATCTAGTACGAATACGGTCTCCAACAGCCATTCCCTTCCTCTCTGTATACTGAATCTTCTCCACATACGCTGGGGATCCCTTGTAAATCGGGTGTTAACTTAAAAGGGATCCTGCCTGTGGCAGGATCCCTCATCTAGCATACCCTTTGCTTTATTTCTTACATCATACCGCCCATGCCGGCGCCGCCTGCGGGCATTGGTGGCTCTGGTTCAGGGATATCGGTGATCAAGCATTCGGTAGAGAGAATCATGGCAGCGATGGACGCAGCATTCTGCAGTGCGCTGCGGGTGACCTTTGCTGGGTCAGTGATTCCCCGTTCGATCATGTCTACGTACTCTTCGGTCACCACATCAAAGCCGATGCCTACACCGAGGTTCTTAACCTTCTCCACAACGATGGCGCCTTCCAGGCCAGCGTTGTTAGCAATCATCTTCACAGGCTCTTCAAGGGCACGGCGGACAATGTCCACACCTGTCTTGATTTCGCCAGTTACATCCAGGCTGTCCAGAGCGGAGATGGCGTCAACGAGCATTGTACCGCCGCCAGCCACAATCCCTTCCTCCACAGCAGCTCTGGTAGCGGACAAAGCGTCCTCAATGCGGTGCTTCTTCTCCTTGAGCTCTGTTTCGGTGGCAGCACCCACTTGAATAACTGCTACACCACCTGCGAGCTTCGCCAAGCGCTCTTGGAGCTTCTCCCGATCGTAGTCAGAGCTGGTCTCTTCGATCTCAGCCCGAATTTGGTTGATCCGAGCTTGGATAGCATCGGCAGAACCTCTTCCATCTACGATGGTGGTGTCTTCCTTAGTTACCCGAATCTGGCGTGCTTGGCCCAGCATCTCCAAGGTTACGTTCTCAAGCTTGAGGCCCATTTCCTCGGAAATGACCTGTCCACCGGTGACCACAGCAATGTCGCTGAGCATAGCCTTGCGGCGGTCGCCAAAGCCAGGAGCCTTGACAGCAACTACGTTGAGGGTACCCCTCAGTTTGTTCACAACCAGTGTGGCGAGGGCTTCCCCTTCAACATCTTCAGCGATGATCAGGAGAGGCTTGCCTACCTGCATGGTCTTCTCGAGAGCAGGGAGGATATCAGCTACGGCGCTGATCTTCCTGTCAGTAATCAGGATGTATGGTTCATCGAGAACAGCTTCCATCCGCTCGCTGTCGGTAATCATGTAGTGAGATACATAACCCCGATCGAACTGCATACCCTCAACCACTTCAAGGGTAGTGCCGATGGTGTTAGACTCTTCAACAGTGATTACGCCGTCCTTGCCAACCTTCTCCATAGCATCAGCGATGAGGTCGCCGATCTCGGTGTCCCCTGCGGAAATTGAGGCTACTTGAGCGATGGCAGCCTTGGTTTCAATCGGTTTGGCAACTTCATGAATGCGATCCACAACGGTTTTCACAGCCAGCTCAATACCGCGCTTGAGGAACATGGGGTTTGCCCCTGCAGCAACGTTCTTCAAGCCTTCGCGGACCATGGCCTGTGCCAACACTGTGGCGGTGGTGGTGCCGTCACCAGCGACGTCGTTGGTCTTGGTGGCAACTTCCTTCACCAGTTGAGCACCCATATTCTCAAACGGATCTTCCAACTCAATTTCCCGTGCGATGGTTACACCGTCATTGGTAATGGTCGGAGAACCGTATTTCTTATCCAGAACAACGTTGCGGCCCTTGGGCCCAAGGGTAATCTTGACCGCATCGGCTAAGGCGTTAACACCTTTCTCAAGCTTCTTGCGGGCATCTTCCCGGAAAAGGAGATCTTTAGCCATGACTGTCACCTTCCTTTTTAGTCAGTAGATTAATCAACGATCGCCAGAATATCGGATTCCTTCATGATGAGCAGTTCTTCGCCCTTGTACTTCACTTCGGTGCCGGCGTACTTGGCAAACAAGACGATGTCGCCCTCTTTCACCGACATGGGGATGGTCTTGCCGTCCTCAGTCACTTTTCCTGGCCCAACTGCAAGGATCTTACCCTGCTGTGGCTTCTCCTTTGCTGTGTCAGGCAGAACGATGCCACTGGCAGTTTTTTCTTCAGCCTCGAGCACTTTCAACACAACTCGATCAGCTAATGGTTTGATGTTCAAGTGGTGTACCTCCTTTGTCTGTTGGTCGCCTAACTGTTGTTAGCACTCACCTGCTGTGAGTGCTAAACCTCACTCATATCTTAACTGAGGACCACTCTATTTGCAAACTCTGCCAGAAAGGCACAGGCAAGGAAAATCCGTCATATTCGCCAAAGAATACGGGTTATTTTCCCTTTGCTCCCAAAAGCTCTCTCTAGCTAGTCTATCCACCCTAGATTAGGCTACACCATCCAGATATTGGGTCTTGCTTGATCACGTTTCTGCTGGCGTTCAGTGCCAAGCAATATTCCACATCTGCTGTGAGGGCCAGGCTTGCCAAGACCTGTCCGTGGCGGGATGCCTTGAGGTCCTTTACGTCCCACGCCTGCATAATGCAAAGCGCGGCCTTGGCGCTGTCGCTCAAAACCCCGCCGTGAAAGTGCTGGGCAATGTATCCCGCACACCACGTATCTTCCAGTGAGTACCGGCCTCTAAGGCCCGCTGGGATCAGGATACAGTCCCGTTTCTGCTCCTGGACATACTGGGCGACAACCTCCGCGGAACGCAGTGAGGCGAGGATGACTTCCTCCGCCTGTTGAGCCATGGCCACCGCATTGGTACCGTTGGTGGTGCACCAGATGATGCGCTTACCCCGTACTTCCTCTGTGAACTCCAGAGGAGAGTTGCCGAAGTCAAAGCCGGGCACCTTGAGGGCCTGCCGTTCCCCCGCCAGGATTAGGCTGGGGTCTTGCTCTCGCATCTGAAAGGCTTGTTCAACTTCCTTGACCACAAAAATCCCCGCGGCACCAGCCTCCAGCGCTGACAGGGCTGCAGTAGTAAAACGAAAGACATCAATCACCACTGCCGTCTTGCCCCGCAGATCGCAATAGGCCAGCTCCCCGGGGGTAAAAACTAAGTCAATCTCCATAGCTGACACTCCTAATCGTTTCCCAACCTGAGATTAGGCAAAGCATTCAAATCAAAGCCGCTGCGCACGCCTGCACGGTAGCGGAAATACCCTGCGCTGGCAATCATGGCTGCGTTGTCAGTGCAAAGGTGCTTGGGCGGGTACCACACTTCCATCCCCGCAGCATTGGCCTGCTCCTGAACATAAGCCCGGAACGTGGTGTTGGCTGCCACTCCCCCTGAGAGCACCACCTGCTCCACTCCGTACAACTCCGCCGCTGCCATAAGTTTTGTTGTGAGCACATCAATGATAGCCCATTGGAAACTGGCAGCAAAGTCAGGCAGGTTGATCTCCTCCCCCTTCTGCTGCGCTTGATTGAGGCGGTTAAGAGCAGCGGTCTTAAGGCCGCTGAAGGAAAAGTCGAAGTTTCCTGCCTCGCTTAGGCCCCGGGGAAAGTCGAAGGCTCTCTTATCCCCTCTCTGTGCGAGCTTCTCTATCTGAGGCCCGCCTGGGTAGGGCAACCCTAGGACACGGGCAATCTTGTCAAAGGCCTCCCCTGCCGCATCATCCCGTGTACGGCCGAGGATTTCGTAGCGGCCTAGTTCAGGGATTAAGAGGAGATCAGTATGGCCCCCGGAAACAGTGAGGCACACAAAGGGTGGCGAAAGGTCTTCCCGATCCAGGAAGTTGGCATAGATATGCCCTTCGATGTGATTCACGCCCACAAGGGGCTTCTCTAAGGCGAAAGCCAATGACTTGGCTGCGGCAATCCCCACCAAGAGGCTGCCCACAAGGCCAGGCCCTGAGGTCACTGCGATTACCTCGATATCCCCTAAGGCAACTCCTGCCCCGCCCAGCGCTTCATTGATTACAGGAACCATGGCTTCAATGTGCTTGCGGGATGCTATCTCTGGGACAACCCCACCGTACTTGCGATGTATATCGATCTGAGAAAGGACTATATTAGACAGGATCTTGGTCCCGTCCTGTACCACTGCTGCGGCGGTTTCGTCGCAGCTTGTCTCAATTCCCAGCGTCAATCCACTTCTCATCCAACCTCAAGTCCTTCCACATAATGTAAGCATCTTCTTTGGTGTCCTGGTAATAGCCCTTCCGCACTCCACAGATTTCATAGCCAAGTTTCTTATAGAGGTCTTGCGCGACGAAGTTGCTCACCCTGACTTCTAAGGTCATGCGCACCGCCCCCCGGCCTGCAGCAAAGGCAGTTATCGCCTCCATTAGCTGGCGGCCGATTCCCCGCCGCTGGTATTTAGGGTGTACAGCGATGTTGGTGACGTGCCCCTCATCGAGGATGATCCACACGCCAGCATAGCCAATAATCTCACCGTCCAGCTCCGCCACAACGTAAAAGGCGTTATCGTTCTTAGTGAGCTCACTGTGGAAAATACCCCGGGACCAGGGGATGGTAAAGCACTGCCGCTCTACAATCTGCACGCCGGGGATATCCCGCACCTGCATGGGCCGGAACACTAATTGCTCTTTTCCATCCACTTGATTTCCGCCTCCGTCTTGCGCAGATATACAGGGTTCACCGCGAAAGGATCTCTCCCTTCACCGGCCTGCAGTTTGGCCCAGCCCAGGCCTGCCACAGCTGCGGGCCTCAGCAGGGCGAACTCCGGCGGTGGGATTACTGCCTCAGGAAGCCCCTGCTCGATCTTCTCTTGATAGGCCAAAGCGCCATCCCCGACGATCATACACGGTTGGCCCTGCAAGCGGCACCACTCCAGGACCTTATCAATGTGCTCATTCCAAGGCTCTCCTATGGCTTCCCCTTCCTGAAAGGCCTGGGCATAGACCTCCGAGCGGCGAGAGTCAATCATGGGGACCACAATGCCAGGAAAGGACCGAAATTGGCGCGCAAAGGCCTCCAGAGTTGTCACTCCCACAAGCTTCTTCTGGAGGGCATAGGCAAAGCCTTTGGCTGTGGCCACCCCGATGCGGATGCCTGTAAATGACCCAGGGCCCGTTACCACCGCGATCCCCTCCATGTCGTGGAGAGTGAGGCACGAATCATTCAAGAGCCGCTCGATAGCTGGGAGGAGCCGCTCGGAATGGGTGGTCCGAATGTTGAGGACGTACTCCCCTATGAGCTTCCCATCCTCCACCACCGCGGCACCGCCTGTCATTGTGGAAGTATCTATTCCAAGTACGTACAAGGCAAGGCCTCCCCTAACGCTCTTTCCAAGTTCGCTCCCCGGGGCCCCCATCCTTGGATAGTAATCTTCCGCTCTGATTGGCCTAGAGGCTCAAACCGCACATCTAGCCGCTCCTCTGGGAGATAGCTCCTAAACTCATCGCCCCACTCTACCAAGCAAATACCTGAACCGAAGAAGTACTCCTCATAGCCGATATCCTCTAGTTCCTCGCCCCGGTCTAAGCGGTACAAGTCGAAGTGGTAGAGGATGTTCTCCCCGTGGTACTCATTGATCAGGGAAAAGGTGGGGCTCGTTACCTGAGCCCCATCAACTCCCTGGCCTTCTGCAATTCCTTTTACCAGCAGGGTTTTGCCCGCGCCAAGCGTTCCGTTTAGGTTGACAAAATCACCGGGGGCAAGGACCTGCCCCAGTGCCCTGCCGATGGACAGGGTCCCTTCTGGACTCTGCGAATGAATAACCAGCATAAACACTCTCCTACGCCGCCTACCTACCCTTGGTAGACAGGTTGTCCATGAATGAAGACTTGCTCTACACGGGACATGATATCTAAAGGATCGCCACTCCACAAGACCATATCGGCATATTTCCCCGATTCCAGAGAACCATAGCGGTCCGCGATGCCTAAAATTCGCGCCGGATTGATGGTAACTGCCTTCAGCGCTTCTTCCTTGGGCAGCCCCGCCTTCACAGCCAAAGCGGTGGAAATGGTCAAATACTGGACGTGGATCACAGGGTGGTCCATGGTGATGGCAACCTCCACCCCTTGCTCCCACAAGGTTCTTAAAGTGGCATACGACCTTTCCCTCACTTCCACCTTGGAACGGCTTGTCATGGTGGGGCCCACTACCGCCTTTACGCCGCGCCGGCCCAACTCTGCCGCGATCTTATGCCCTTCGGTGCAGTGCTCGATAATGATATCCACCCCGAATTCTTCCGCAATCCGCAGGGCGGTCATAATATCATCTGCACGGTGGGCATGGGCCCGCAGGGGGATTTCTTTCCGCAGGACCCGGGCCAGAGCCTCGAGCTTGAGATCCCGTTCTGGGGCCTTGTCTGGGTCACTCTTGGCCTTTTCCTGTTTGGCTAGGTAGTTAGCGGCTTTCACCAACTGTTCTCTTAGAAGCCCTGCTGTTGCCATGCGGGTAGAAGGGGATTTCTTCTGGCCAGAGTAAACCCGTTTTGGGTTCTCCCCAAAGGCTACCTTCAGTCCCCCTTCCCCGATTACCATGTCTTCCACAGTATTGCCATAAGTATGGATGATGACCCCTTGGCCTCCGATGACGTTTGCACTACCTGGCAGGACACACATGGCCGCCACTCCCGCGGCTAGGGCTTCCTTAATCCCTTCATCGTGAGGGTTCAAAGCATCTACTGCCCGAAGGTAAGGGGTGAGGGGATCCACTGCTTCGTTCCCATCAGACCCTTCCCAACCCAAGGCTTCCTCGTATACACCCGCGTGCCCGTGGGCATCAATCAGGCCGGGCATAAGAATCTTGCCTGTTCCATCGACCACCACTGCATCTTGAGGGATGTCCACATCACCTAGTCCTGCGATGGCCCTGTTTCATCTACTAGGATATTGCCGAGCTTAACTCCATCTGTAATAGTGTACATTGTCACGTTCTTAATGGCTAACAACCAAGTCGCCTCCCAGTGGGTATTGCTGTATCCATTGTTCTTCACCACTTATGGGAGGGATTCCTGCCCGTCCTGAGCCGCCTGGACAAACTCATCGAACAGCTTCTGGGCGGTGGGATAATGGTCTACCATGAGTTCGGGATGCCACTGCACTCCCAGGACAAACCTGGATGTGGTCCCCTCAATGGCCTCAATAATGCCATCGGGCGCGGAGGCGGCCACCCGCAGGCCAGCTCCCACCTGGCGCACCGCTTGATGGTGGAAAGAGTTAACCCTTAGGGCACGGCCACCGGCTAGCTCTGCTAAGCGGCTTCCGGGCTGGATGGAGATGTCATGGGTGGCGTACCAGCGGGGCGCCTCCTGCTGATGCTTGATAGGGTCCGAAACCTGGCTTGGAATGTCTTGTACAAGGGTTCCCCCGGCAGCCACATTCAGGACTTGTATGCCTCGGCAGATGGCGAAGATGGGCACTCCGTTTTCCAAGGCCCACTTGGCCGCGGTCAGGTCCAGCTCGTCCCAGATCGGATCCACCTGGCCGCAGCGGGGATGAGGCTGCTCCCCAAACCTAGTTGGGTCGATGTCTATACCCCCCGGGAGGAGAATCCCAGCAAACATAGGCAGAATCTCAAGGAGCATCTCTTTTGGCATGTGCGGGATCAGTACTGGCACCCCCTGGGCCCGTTCCAGGGCGTAAATGTACGGCGCATTCACATAGTAGCGCTCTGGGTCTTGCTGGTGTCCGCATACTACTCCGATCAATGGCATCCGTGCACGCATAAACCGTCTCCTTTCAATAAAAAAAGAACACCCATATGCATGAGTGTTGCCTGTGTGACTTTGTGTCCACTATAAATCAACCAAGCCTAAGCTGATCTGAAGCGCTTGGTTAATCTTCTCCATGGTTTCATCGTCTAGGTGGGCGATTTGCTCCTTAAGCCGCCGCTTGTCAATGGTACGAACCTGTTCAAGTAGAATAACTGAGTCCTTCTCCAAAGCATACTTGGATGCTTCCAACTCCACATGGGTAGGAAGCTTCGCCTTTTTGATCCGAGATGTGATCGCCGCAACGATTGTGGTGGGGCTGTATTTATTGCCGATATCATTCTGAAGGATAAGAACTGGACGCACGCCCCCCTGTTCAGAGCCTATTACGGGATTGAGGTTGGCGTAAAAGATGTCGCCGCGGGTCACATTTTGCACTCTAATCAGCCTCCGCCAACTGGCGCTCGTAATCGAAGATCTCTTCGCAGCTGTATTCTTCAGCGAGCATCAAGTTGAGGTCTGCCATGCACTGGTATCCTTCCTTGAGCTGCTCTCGCAAAATCCGCTTGCTTCTCTCCATTATATACATCCGCATGGCTTCGCGTACAATTTGACTGCGATTTAACCGCTCCTGATTGCAGATCTCATCCACCTCAGACAGGAGCTTCCGACTAAGGTAGACCATGATGCGTTGCTTCTCAGCCACGGCCACTCCCCCTCGACACTACGACCTAACCTCATTATAGCTTGCCTTCCTGGGATCGTCAACAATGGCAGATGTTGCCTATTTCCACATACCATGGTAGAATCCTGATTGAGCAAGCACGTTTTTCCACGTTTTATGGAGGGCTGGAATGGAGCTTTTGGGGAGAAGAATCAGAGCACGCCGGCGTCAGCTCCGGCTCACGCAGAAGGATCTAGCCACAGCAACTACGAGCAGCTTCATCAGCAGGATCGAACGGGGAAAGGACTTCCCTTCCCTGCAGGTGCTGGGCACCATCGCCCAGAGCCTCTTGCTTACCGCCGGGGAGCTCCTTGGCGACCAACTGCTCCTGGAGGCGGCGAAGCTCTCTGTGCTCGATGCAGAGCAATGCCAACTCTACCTCAACCATCTTCCTGAAACAAGTATAACCAGATACCTAGCATCCCTAACCGCATGCAGCCAGAATGCCAGCAAACCCATCCCATCCCCGCCACCAGATCCAGAAATGCACTTCCTCGCGGCCCTAGTGGCGCTCCAGAGACACAACGAGCCCAAGGCCAGAGAGTTTGCCGCAGCGGGAATCAAGCTCAACCCCATGAACCGCCCGCTGACCAAGGTTAAGCTCCAAGCACTTCTTCAAAATCTCACGGCAGGGCTGGGCCAACCTTGCACCACACCAGCCTCGATTGTTGAACTTCTACGCCGAATTCAAGGTAGTACCTCAGCGCGCCTCCCTCACCCAGAATCCATCACCTATGAGGATGTGGCCTCCGCGCAACTACTCCAGGTGCTCTCCCTGCTGTGCAAATACCCAAGCAAGTAGTCGCCCACCAAAAAAAGAACCGCCCGGATTTCCGGGCGGTTCGTTGTTGCTGTTTAGACTAGAACTTGACTTCTACAGCGGCCTTCAGGACTTCCTTGGCAATGGCGTCGCCTTCCTCATCCATAGCGTCTTCGTCAGCCATGACCTTTTGTGCGGTCAAGGTCAATGCCACATCGGAAGCGCCGATCTTGTAGGTGGCTACACCCTTAAGGTCGATTACGCTGTTCTCGGTCTTGTAGATAACCGATGGCTCGATGGTGAGCTTTTCAGTGGCTTTTACGTAGGCATATGCACCGACTTCGAAGGTATGCTTCGTGGTTTCGCCCTCTCCTTCTTCTTCCGCTGTCTTTACAGGGGCCCACTTAGCATCGGCACGAGCCCAAACCATGTCTTCCACAACTGGGGAAGCAACCAGCAAGGTTACATCTTGAACGCCGAAGTCCTTGAGGTTTGCAACCAAACCAGCGGCAGGAGCATCGTTATTGAAGTACTCGTCACCATCGAACAGGTCATCGTAACCCAGGGTGTCGCTAAAGCGGTAGTATCCTTCAACTTTCAGGTCGTTGGAGTCTGCTGCCAGGTCCATGGTGAAAGTACCGGCGACTTTCAGAGCTGTTTCTGTATAGGTAGCACCCAACTTGAACTCGCTCTTCTTCCAATCGTCGCCATCGAAACCGTCTTGCGAGCCTCTGTACTGAGCGTAAACATTCAGTTCGTCAGTGATATCAGCCGCAACTTTCGCGCCATAACCAAAGGCGATTCCAGTTTCTTCATCGTCTTCCTCGGCCTTGGGTACGCCAAGGGTTGCACCGAAGTCACCAGAAATGGTGAACATGTCGATGCTGGCCTTACCCCAGAGGGCGATGGTGTTCGAGGAAACGATCTCAGGCGTGGGAGCAGGGTCCTCATCTTCGCCCTCAACTTCTTCTTCTTCCACCCGCTTGTATGCCAAACCAGCAGCGTAGTCATCGGAGATGTTCACATCGGCAAAAGCGTACAGAGCCTTGTCGCTTGTGAGGTCTACAGTCAAGGTGACTGGCTCGATAGCATCAACTACCAAGCGGGCACGATGATTGGCCTCTTTCTTGGCTGACTTGAGCATGCTCAGAGCGGTACCCTTGTCGCTGAGCTCTCTGCCCATGCCCCAGAAATACAGGTCAAAGTAGTCGTCGTTGAGCGAGAGCAAATACTTGCCCAAAGCAAACTCAGTTGAGTCATCAGTTGAGTCAAGAAAGCTTTCAGCCTCAAACGACCAATCAGGGTCGGAGCCGGAAGCAGCCTTAATGTTGACGGTCAACTTGCCGCTGACGCCCATGTCGTCAAGGAATCCAGGGCCGCGGTTTGCGATTTCAGCATTGAACTTACCGCTAAAGTCAACAGCGGCAAAAGCCATGCTTGACAGTGCCATTACGAGCACTAGAGAGAGCACTAATACCTTTTTCATTGTTTCTTTTCCCCCTCAGATTTTTGAGAATGTGTTGTTTTGTATCCCATCATCTTTCCTGAGTGGAGAAAAAGTTTCCCTGTTCCCTTTTTCCCATTCTCTGGTCAGACGATGTCTTTATTCCCGCATGGCACGTGGTATCTGAGCGGGCACCTCCTTTCCTTCCACTGCGCCTCCGCGAGACATAAAGCAAGATCACTTAAACCTAGTATTTGACAACACCCCTGGAAATCCTTCCACTCTCTGCGAGATTTTATAATTTTTGTCGGATCAGGAATGTCGCCTATGTATTCTATAGATATTCCCTTTTCCCTGCTTGTTGATGAAAACAAGAACAGCGGCTCACGTTGCGTGAGCCGCTGCCTGTGTGCTTCGGATCTTAGAACTCTACCTTCATGCCGGCTTGGAAGGTTGTGCCTTCGAAGCGGTCATGCTCGATACCGAGGTTGACGCCGTTTGGAGCCTCAAACTCAGCACCAATCTTGTAACCCATGGTCTGGAGATTCAGCTCGGAAGCGGAGATCTCACCGTTGATGGAGAGGCCGTCAATGGCAGGGATGAGGCCCAGGGTGGTGCTTGCGCCGATGGTGTGGGTGAGCTGCTGAGCTGCTGGTACCCATTCACCTTCGTAGCTTGCAGCAATGGTCAGGCCTTCCATGACGTCGAAGTCACGGCCTACACCGAAGGTGGTCTTCTCAGTGGACATTTGGCCAAGGCCTGGTACGTCCAGAACGGTGGCAACATCGAACTTGAAGCCTTCGTATTCAGTGCCAGCGCTCAGGGCTGCGTGAGCAAACACCTGGTCGTATTCTGCTGCAACGCTGATGCCTTGCTGTTCAGTGCTGACGCCTACAAAGACGCCGTGGTTGCGGTTGCGCTCCTGGTGTACCCAGTCTTGAACTTGATCATCATCCTTGCTGCGAGGTGCCACGTACCGGGGTGCCCAGTCATCACTGATGAACTTGTAGCCAGCGGTAACCGTGGTGTTCTCGAGCAGTTCGTAATCTGCCTGAACGGTCCAGAGGTTGTTGATGTCCTTCAGGCTTGTACCTTCCACATGGTCAGCGGCGATAGCGCCAGCCAGCCGCAGGCCTTCCATGGGGCTGCCTGCTGCATCCAGTTGCACCCGGAGGATTTCCTCGTCAGCAATTACGGAAGCGCCCAGATCAACTTCATCAATGACGTTGATGTCTGCCCGCATACCCAGTACATGACCGTGGTCTGTTGGGAGGCCGTAGAATGCGCTCAGGTCAACTACATCCAGGTCCATACCGCTGATGCTTACACCACTGTGGTCCTTCACCGTTGCGTACGGGCTGTAGGCAACGTCAAGAGTACCAAAGCGAGTGGTTACTTCAGGGCCGCCGTGCCAGTAGGCACCATCAGCCTCGATGAACGCCTGCTTCAGGGCAATGTCGCCCAGGGTGATGCCGGTAGGCATCAGCTGAGTGTACTCGTCGGAAAGGCCGAACTGAACACCAGCTCTGAGCTTGTCTTGAGCAGCGGTGAGGCCCAGGTTGAGGCTGAGCTCGGAAGCCGGATTTACATCAACTTCCCCTTCTACACTGCGGTTTACTTCGATGTTTGTTTCAATGGAGCCGCCAAAGTCGATGCCTGCGGCAGCGACCGGGCCGGCCATGACTAATGCGATGATTAGAGAAACAGCTGCGATTGTTTTCTTCATAGTTAGCAAATCCCCTTCTCTGTTTGAGTTTTGCAAGCGCACCTTTCCATCTAGTGCTGCAATAGGAGATTTCACCTTTGAGTATCCACGTTTCCTCACTGTGTCATCTCCGGTTCCATTTGGTAGTACTGTTGCGTGCGCTTCTTCAGCCTGCTGTCTTTCCAAGGGGACGCACCTCCTTTCGGGGAAGATTGACTGCGGCTGAAACCCATCACCGAAAATGATGACTAACATAAGTTACTGTTGCGGCGAAAAAAAGAAGCTTGCTGTGATCAATGCCTTGGGGTGATGGTTCGTGTATAACATTTCTGCTTCTACAACCAGATTCCTCCCCCGCTTTGGGATGTAGATTATTCCAGCCCTGCTTAAGGAAGGAACAAGAAAGAGGCGGCTTTCGCCGCCTCTGATATTCCGTTCTCCAGTTTGATTACTACCGGATGACCTCTTCGGTGTCCTTGTCAAAGAGATGGATTTTGTTCATGTTGAAGCCAACTCTCAAGGAACCGCCATCGGTGGCCCTTGTTGCTGCGTCAAGGCGAGCGATGAAGCTGTTGTCACCGCTGGAGAAGTAGACGTAAACTTCTGCGCCCATGGGCTCAGTCACGTCGATATCCGCTTCGATGACGCTTGCCGGATCATGCTCAACCAACGCTACGTCTTCGATATCCTCTGGACGGATACCAAGGACAACGTGCTTATCAACGTAGCTGCCCAGGCTCTTGATGCCTGCAGCCTTCTCCGCTGGGATAGGCAGCTTGAAGGTCTTGGCATCTACGAAATAGGTCTCGCCTTCCCTGCGAAGTACTACATCGAGGAAGTTCATAGCAGGGCTGCCGATAAAGCCAGCAACGAACACGTTGTTAGGATAGTTGTAGATCTCCAGAGGAGCACCTACCTGCTGGATAACGCCGTCTTTCATAACCACAATCCGGTCACCCATGGTCATAGCCTCGGTCTGGTCGTGGGTAACGTAGATGATGGTGGTCTGCAAGCGATTATGAAGTTTGCTCAGCTCAGCTCTCATCTGCACGCGGAGCTTCGCGTCTAAGTTGGACAGAGGTTCGTCCATCAAGAATACCTTTGGTTCACGCACAATCGCACGGCCTACGGCAACACGCTGGCGCTGGCCACCGGAGAGAGCCTTCGGTTTGCGATCCAGCAAGTTCTCGATGCCAAGCATCTTAGCGGCTTCCTTCACACGCTGATCGATTTCATGCTTGGGGAACTTCCGCAGTTTCAAGCCGAAAGCCATGTTGTTGTAAACGTCCATATGTGGATAGAGAGCATAGTTTTGGAACACCATGGCGATGTCCCGATCCTTCGGAGGAACATCGTTCACAACGGTATCACCGATGGTGATGGTCCCGTCTGAGATCTCCTCCAGGCCTGCTACCATCCGCAGTGTGGTGGACTTACCACATCCAGATGGCCCGACCAGAACGATAAACTCTTTGTCCTTGATGTCCAGACTGATGTTGTTCACGGCAACTACGTTGCCGAAGCGCTTGGTAACATTTTTTAGCAATACTTGTGCCAACGGTAAATCTCCTCTCCAACGGATTTATATCTCAGTGTATCTGAGATTCGGGCTGTAAGCCCGGGATGTTATTATATTACAAAGTAATAATAACACACATCTCTCAATTTGGCAAAAGAAACTTCATCTTCATTGTAAAAAAATCTGCAGTTATTTGCGGGGATCAGTTTATCGCCTGGTTACCAGCTTGTCCTCCGAGGGCAAAATCCCAGATAGCCTTGGCTACTCCGCCCTCATTATTGGACAGGGTAAGATAATCCGCCTCGGACTTTGCCGCAGGGACAGCGTTGGCCACTGCCACCCCAATCCCTGCCTCTCGCAGCATCTCTACATCATTATTACTATCCCCGATGGCTAATACCTCTTCCATGCTCAAACCCAAATATTGGACGAGCCACTCCAAAGCGGTAGATTTCAAAGCATTTGCATTGGTGATCTCCAAATAGCGCCGCTTAGACTGGACAATCTGAGCCGCGTCCCCGAACTCCGCCACCAAGAGCTCCCGCCGGGCACTGTTTTTTTCCTCGGGGGAAACGATCAGGATCTTTTCTGGTGCTTTTCGCCCAATCTTTAGAAACTCCTGCAAATCTCCCACTTCATTTGCGGAGACCCGGGCCACGGTTGTGTAGTATTCCACATCTGGATTTACCTGGTTTACGTAGAGCACATCTTCGTAATACAGATTGGTGGTCCAACCCCGGTCCGCGCAGTACCGCACAATGTCCAAGGCCACGTCGTGGGGCAAGGGGTTTTTGTAGATCACTTCCCCATCGATGCGCTGGATGAGTGCACCGTTATAGCAGATCAGGGGCACATCCCCTGGAAGCTCGAGCTGCTTGGCATAGGGCAGCGAGGAGACGAACATCCGTCCTGTCGCGAATGTGAAGATGATGCCCTGTGCCCGGGCCTGGGCGATGGCATGAAGATTTGCAGGGGAAATAGTCAGATCGTTGGATAAGAGCGTATCGTCCAAGTCCGAAACAATCAGCTTAACCACATAGTTCCCTCCACTTTAAAAGGGGGCGGGTTGCTTCCCGCCCCCTATTCTACTAATATTTCAACCTTGCGGTCTTGGTTTGGCTCTTCCACTTCGACAAGTTTGCCGCCTATTCCTGCCTGAACCTTGGAAAGGATGCTTTGCCACGGGATCCCGGCCTGGCCCGCACTGCTGAGGGCAGTGCTTACGCTTTCAACCAACCCAAAAGGAAGGCGAACATTTGCCATAACCCTGCCTTGTTCTGTGATGCGCAGGCGCAGGATGCGTTCCTCTTCCCTCTGCCTCCCCCCAGTGGAGATGGCCTCCAAGAGCCGCTCCGCCTCTGGGACGCTGATTTTCCCTTCTTGAAGCATGGTGAGAATCTGAATGCGTTCCGCGTTAATCCTGACCACCTCCGCTAGTGTCCAGGCGAATAGAACCGGAGCCCGTTTTTGCGTGCAAGTGCAGGCGATTAGCCCCTCCCTCAAAGCCTGGGGACTTACCCGCAAGGTGCCAGCCGCCAGACCTGCGGTCCGCATTGGTGATTTCAAAGGCTTCCTCCGGAACCGAAATCCGCCCTACGGTGGTGTAAAGGTCAAAGGCTGTTTTCACCTCAGCATCGCTCTGCACGATCCGGATCGACCCATTGGTGGTGTTCAGAGTGTAGTGCGCTGTGCCTCGGACCACTGGCTCAACCCGAATGGATCCGTTGGACGTCTCGCAGTCCACCTTTTCCCCCTGGAGTTGCTTCAACTTCAGGGAACCGTTACCTGTGCGCCCTACGAACGATTCGGCGGTGATCTGCTCCGCTCTGCACGAGCCATTCACAGTAGTGCACTCTATGCTCTCGCCCTGAAGGCCTTGGACCTCGATGGAACCGACGGAAGTAGTCAGCCTAGCAGTGCGAGTGTACAGGTCCGCAACGCTGATGGATCCGCTGTGTGTGTTGAAACCCAGCTGATAAATGACAGTGCGGGGCACGCTCAGAACCAGCGAAACTGAGGTATCAGGGAAACTTGGCACATCGATGGACAGTTCCCGCAGAGCTTCTTCACTAGGTAACTCAACGCGGTACATCTTCCCCAGGGCCGATTCCCGGTCCTTTGCCCGGATGCGCTGTACCACCACCAGGCGGAACTGGGGCTCGTTCCAGCCTTGCACGCTGATCCGGCCAGTACTGGTCTTTAGAGTGAGGGCAATGTCCCCGTCCTCTTGGAACGTGCCGTAGAACTCTTCACTGAACTCGTAAGTATCGTCAGTCGAAACGAAGGGAAAGCGGCTGAGCATCTTTGAGAGGCGGGAGAGTTTATCCGCTAAGCGAGGCTCCACCTTCTCTTCCATGTTGCGGGCGAAGCGTTCTGCAGCGGACTCCACCTTCTTCGCAAAATCTTCCCCTTGCTTTTCTACCTTCTCCCATACATCCGCACTGCGCTCTTCCTCTTCCAGCACTTCCGGCTGCCCCAAGGCATTGAGCAGTGCCTCCGCCTCCGCTGCGGAGATCTTACCCTCTTCTAGCATCTTCAAGATAAGCCTTTGCTCGTCACTCATTTCCCATGCCTCCCTAGCCTTTCAATAATCTGATAGCCTCTTCCGACGTGATTTCACCCTTGTCCAGAGCCTCTAGGATCGCCCGGCGCTGGTTGTTCTGATCTCTTTCCACCCGGTAGCCCAAGGCTTCAATGACCGTATCCAGGCGGCTGCGCACCGTGGGATAGGAAATCCCTAGTAGGCGCTCCACTTCCTTGATATTACCCCGGGCAGTGAGGAATACTTCCACAAAGTCCCGCTGTTCAGGTGTGAGTTGGCAAAACTTGCACGTTTCAAAAGTTCCCTCAATGGTGGTATCGCAGTGGTTGCAGCGCAAGCGAGTTACCCTCAAAGGCTTGGCACACACCGGACAGGCGGTTAGCGTTTTCTTAGACATTGACTCCACCCCTTGATTTATTAAAACCTGACCCTTGACTTTAGATATGTTCTGTATAGATATTAAACCGCAACCTTAATCATGTCAAGGGATCACATTAATTTTTGGCAACAAAAAAGCTCCTATCACTAGGAGCTTTAAGAATGCTATTGCTAGAATGTCAATACCACGCCGCCGCCGTACAGAAGGTTCACAGACTTATGCTCCTTGAAGGACGTCCGAATCACTGTTGCCTGGACGCTCAACTGATCCATCACCTGATAGCTAAGGGAAACTCGTCCAGTTAGAAACGCATCTGAGTCCTCTGGCTCAGCTCCTACTCCAACTCCCTCGATGGTATACTTGAACGATGGCGCATAGCTTACATCTCCAACAAGCATCATCTTGTCCACGGGCCTCAGTGCAAGGCTCAACTTACCAAAGATTCCAGCAGCGTTAAAGACGTCGCCCTCTGCACCCTTCCGATTGTAGGTCTGGTAACCGCCGCCTACCAGCACCTCGAAGTCGCCTTCTTGCAGAAGCCGGTAAGAAAGAGCCCCGCTTAACATAGTCTGGGTGGCCACAGCGTCGCCTGCCTCTTCTGCCTTCTCGCTAGCGTTCAGAAAGCGCCCATCTAAGACAACATTGGGGTAGAGCTCTCCAGATACACCCACCATGAAACCCCATTGATCAAACTTGTCTTCGCCCTCGTCTTCGCCGTCCACAGTAACCTTCCCCAGCAGATAGGATGCATCTGCAGAGAATGACGCTGCCAGGCCCAGACTGCTGAATACCAAGACTATACCAAGTATCAAAGCCATAACCCATACCCGTCTCACGTTCTTATCCTCCTTAGAATTGCCAATTCTTTTTTAGTATTCGCTAGTAGGCCGGCTGTTCCTGCCAAAATGTGGCGGACCCCTAGAAAAACCTGTGGAAAAACGGTATATTATACATAAGATTCCATCCACCAGAAAGGAAGTGCAAGGCGTGGCAAAAGCTTGGACTCTAGTGTTAACGCTTACCCTGGCCTTAACCATGACCGTTCCCAGTTTGGCACAATTTGACCTGACCACTCAACTATCCTACGGCGGTACAGGTTACGGCGCGATGTTGGACAAGGATACGAAAGGCAGTGTTTCGGAATGGTCTGCAATAGCACTTGGAACCTATACCCATCAGGATTTGCTGTTCAACGCCTTTTATCAGAGTGCTAACCGCCTGAGCATGCAAGTGGGCGAGGGCGAAGATGAAGTCCAGTCCCAACACGGCAGGTCCACCCTTCACTTCGGGGCCGCATACCAATTCCTGGAGGAAACGGGAATGAAGGTCTACGGAGGACTGGGATACAGCCTTATGTGGCTCAATCTGAAACACCCGGAAATAAGGGGCGGTGCACCGATCTCCTATGCTGGCCAGGGATTCGCAGGCCAAGCGGTGGTCCAGTTTGAACTAGCAGAACGGTTTACTGCGGATGCCCTCATCACAGCGGCTCCGTGGTTTAGATGGGAGTATACCCAAAGCAACAAGTCCATCAAGCAAATCGACGGCAGCGCCTATAGCTACCAGCTAGGCTTAGAATACGATATTTCCGAGCAATACGCAGCGCGCCTGGGAATCCAAGGCGGATCATACAAAATCGACGAGTTTGAGTACGCGGTAAGTGATGATGTTGGCCCCACCAGAGCGGGCTACTCAGGAGTCACAGTGGGCGTAACGTGGCACTTCTAGTGAAAAACGGAGCCGAGGGCGGGCTAGGCCCCACCTTCGGCTCCGTGCATATGCTGGTATATTTCCTCTGCAACCTTGCGGTTGATCCCCTCCACCTGGCAAAGATCCTCCACAGAAGCCTCCCGAATAGCCTTCACCGTACCGAAATGGCGCAGCAGCGCCTTCTTTCGCTTTGGGCCCACTCCAGGGATATGATCCAAAACAGAACTGCGGCTTGCCTTCCCGCGGAGATTGCGGTGGTAGGTTAAGGCAAAGCGGTGCGCCTCATCCCTGAGCCGCTGCAAGAGGAGAGAACCCTTGGTGTTCCGAGGCAGGTTCACCGGAAGTGACTGCCCTTCGACAAATACTTCCTCCAGCCTTTCTGCAAGGCTGATGAAGGGGATGTCCAGGCCCAACTCGTCCCGAACCTGGATGGCCGCACTGAGCTGCCCCTTCCCTCCGTCAATTAAGACCAAGTCAGGGAACGCTGTAAACTTCCCATCCTCCCCATCCGCTCGTTCCTGCAGCCCTCTGCGGAACCTTCGCCCAATCACTTCCTGCATAGATCGATAGTCATTCGGCCCGTCCTGTACCTCCCGAATGCGGAAGCGGCGGTACTCGTCGCCTGCCAGCTTACCCTCGATCATAACTACCATTGAGGCCACTATTTCTTTCCCCTGGGTGTTGGAAATGTCGTAGGCCTCGATGCGGGCAGGGGGAGCCTCTAGCCCCAACACCTCTTCCAGCTGCTGCAGAGCTTCAGCAATATCTGCTTCTCGCCTCTCCTCCCGTGAGCGGGCTACCTGGAGCACGGTGTTGGCGTTTTCCATCACCATATCCACCAAGGCTTTCTTTGCGCCCCTCTTGGGAACGTGGAGGTAAACCCTGCTTCCCCTTAGGTCGCTCAGCCAGCTTTCCAGTACCTCGGGCTCATCCAGTTCTAAGGGAAGGAAAATGGACTTGGGGATGTAAGCCGCTTGAGCATAAAACTGCTTGATAAAAGCTCCTAAGATTTCTGGTTCATCCTCTTCGGTGGAGCAGTCCAGCAAGAAGTGGTCCCGCCCCACCACTTTACCTTCCCGGACAAAGAACACTTGCACACAGGCCAGATCGCTGACCCGAGCGTATCCTAAGAAATCCTGGTCCTCTCCATGGTGAGCTACGATCTTCTGCCGCTCAGCCATCTTCTGAATGGCCTGAATCTGATCCCGGATGCGTGCCGCTTTCTCGTACTCCAGCTTATCCGCGGCAGCTTGCATCTTCTGAGTAAGTTTGGGAATCACATGCTCCACTTTGCCCTCTAGAAAGGCAATCACTTCGTCAATCATGGCCCCATATGCTTCCTTGGAAATCAGGCCTGCGCATGGCGCTTCGCATCGGCCCAAGTGGTAGTTGAGGCACGGCCGATCAGAGGCTCCCGGCTTGATGTCTTTCCTGCACGTGCGCACGGGGAAAACTGCCCGCAGGAAATCCAGCGTCTCCCGGACAGCCTTAACGTCAGTATAGGGGCCAAAATACCGGGCCCCATCATTTACCCTGCTGCGCACTAACAGCACCCGGGGGAAATGCTCATTTAAGGTCACCTTGATATACGGGTAGGTTTTATCATCTTTGAGCCTTACGTTATACCGGGGGGCATGCTCCTTGATGAGGTTGTTTTCAAGGATCAGCGCCTCCACTTCTGAGTCGGTGACAATGTACTCAAGATCTGTGATGTGGCTCACCATCACCCGCACTTTCGGCGCGTGGTCCTTGGCACGCTGGAAATACGAACGCACCCGGTTGCGGAGGTTCTTGGCCTTGCCAACGTAGATGATCTCCCCCGCTTCGTTCTTCATCAAGTACACCCCTGGCCGGGTAGGCAAGGTGGCAAGCTTGTGTTCAAGACTCATTGGGCATCCACCTTCAGCACGCTCCCTATGGCCCTGGGGTCAGCCAAGGCCCGCCTTAGAAAGCGGCCCGTGTGAGATCGGGGCACCTGCGCCACCTCTTCGGGAGTGCCTGCAGCTACCACCGTTCCGCCCCCATCCCCACCCTCAGGGCCGAGGTCGATAACGTAATCCGCGGTCTTGATCACATCCAAGTTGTGTTCAATGACAATTACCGTATCCCCGGCATCCACTAAGCGGTGCAGTACCTGAAGGAGCTTGCGGATATCCTCAAAGTGCAGCCCTGTGGTGGGTTCGTCGAGGATGTACACAGTCCGGCCATTACTACGCCGGCTGAGTTCAGTGGCAAGCTTCACCCGCTGCGCTTCACCACCTGAAAGTTCCGTCGCGGGCTGCCCCAGCTTAATGTACCCTAATCCTACATCGTAAAGGGTCTGAATCTTCCTATGAATCCGGGGGATGTTTTTGAAGAATTCCACCGCTTCTTCCACCCGCATATCCAAGACGTCCGCGATGGACTTACCCTTGTACTTCACCTGCAAAGTCTCCCGAGAGTAGCGGCTGCCCTTGCAGACATCACAGGGGACGTATACATCAGGAAGGAAGTGCATCTCGATGCGGATAATCCCGTCCCCCTTGCAGGCTTCACAGCGGCCTCCCTTCACGTTGAAGCTAAACCGGCCTTTGGAATAACCACGAATCTTGGCCTCATTGGTCATCGCGAACACTTCTCGGATACTGTCGAATACCCCTGTGTAAGTTGCAGGGTTAGACCGGGGGGTCCGCCCAATGGGAGACTGATCAATCTCGATAACCTTATCCACATGCTCTAACCCCTCAAGTTCATCGTGGCGGCCAGGCCGGGCGCTAGACCGGTAGAGTTCTTTGCTGAGGCGCTTGTAGAGGATTTCATTGACCAAGGTGCTCTTGCCAGACCCAGAGACACCGGTCACTGCCACAAACACACCCATGGGGAAGTCTACGTCAATATTCTTCAGGTTGTTTTCTTTGGCTCCCTTGACCCGAAGCCAACACCCATTAGGCTGCCTGCGGGAATGGGGGAGCTTTATAGCCCGCACCCCTGAGAGGTACTGCCCGGTAAGGGATTTGGGCTCCGCGCAGATGTCCTCAAAGGTTCCCTCGGCCACCACATAGCCGCCTTCGCTCCCTGCCCGGGGCCCCATGTCCACGATCCAATCCGCGGCCCGGATTGTGTCTTCATCGTGCTCCACAACTAGCAAGGTGTTACCCAGGTCCCGCAGCCGGCACAGGGCATCGAGAAGCTTCTCATTATCCCGCTGGTGCAGGCCTATGCTGGGCTCGTCCAGGATATACAACACGCCCACCAGGCCCGATCCAATCTGGGTGGCCAGGCGGATCCGCTGGGCTTCTCCTCCTGACAAAGTGCCCGCGGCCCGGTCAAGGGTGAGATAATCCAGGCCCACATTCACCAAGAAACCGAGGCGAGCCTTGATCTCCTTCAAGACTTGGCGGCCAATCATCTGCTCTCTCTCATTAAGCTGGAGGCTTTCGAAGAACTCTCCGCACTTCCGCACTGACATTTCCGTCACTTGGATGATGTTCAGGCCGCCGATGGTCACGCCCAAGATCTCTGGGCGCAAGCGCTTACCGCCGCATGCAGGACAGAGCTGGATGCTCATATACTTCTCCACCTCAGAGCGGACCCAGTCTGAGGTACTTTCACGATAGCGCTGTTCTAGCCAAGGGATAACCCCTAAGAAGGGCGCGCTGAACTCCCGCTCTTTGCCTGCCTGGTTCACATACAAGAAGTTAACTTCCTGGCCTTTCAAGCCGTAGAGCAAAATGTGCTGTTGCTCTGCGGTTAGCTCCCCAAAGGGAACATCCTGAGGAATGCTGTACTCCCGGCACACACTGTCAAAGATAGATGAGAGCCAGCGGCTCTTGCTTTGCCGCCAAGGGATCAAAGCGCCATCTTCTAGAGAAAGGCCTGGATCTACCACCAGCTCTGGATCGATCTCCTGCCTTTGCCCCAACCCATCGCAGACTGGGCATGCGCCGTAAGGGCTGTTAAAGGAGAACATCCGGGGCGTCAGTTCCTCCATAGAAATGCCGCAGTCTACACAGGCGAACTTCTCGCTGAAAACCAGCTCCTCACCGCCGATGACATCAATGGTGACAAGGCCTTCCGCTTTGTTCAAGGCTGTCTGAATAGAATCTGCAAGGCGCCCTTCGATATCGTTACGCACTGCGATGCGGTCCACCACAATGGCAATGTCGTGTTTCTTATTCTTGTCCAAGTTTATCTCAGAATCCAGTTCCACAAGCTCCCCATCGATTTTGACCCGGACAAAGCCGTCCTTGCGGATCTCCTCTAGGAGCTTCCGGTGTTCCCCTTTCCTACCCCGCACCACTGGGGCTAAGACCTGGATCCGGGTGCGCTCTGGCAGCGCCATTACTTGGTCCACAATCTGCTCCACAGTCTGCTGAGTAATGGGCTTGCCGCACTTGGGGCAGTGGGGCCTGCCGATGCGCGCGAACAATAGCCGGAGGTAGTCGTAGATCTCCGTAGCCGTTCCCACCGTAGAACGAGGATTCCTGCTGGTAGTCTTCTGATCAATGGCAATGGCAGGGGAGAGCCCTTCAATCAGATCTACATCTGGCTTGTCCATCTGTCCCAAGAACTGCCGAGCATAGGCGGAAAGGGATTCCACATAGCGCCGCTGGCCTTCTGCATAGATGGTATCAAAGGCCAATGAAGACTTCCCCGAACCGGAAAGCCCGGTGATAACCACCAGTTTATCCCGGGGGATTTCCAGATCAATACCCTTTAGATTATGCTGTCTCGCACCTTGTATTCTAAGCACGTTTCCTCTGCTCAAACTGATAACCCCATTTCCAACCGCAGCTCCTGAATCTCGTCCCGCAGCTGGGCGGCTCTTTCAAAATTAAGCTCCCGGGCGGCTGCAAACATCTCGTCTTCCAGCTCCCTAATGTACTCCACAACATCTTTCAACGAGCGAGGCTGAGCCTTGGCCCCGTACGTGGCCCTGTCCTCTGCAACCTGGCTCTCCAGCTCTTGAGCGATATCTGTCACCGCCTTGCGGATGGTCTCGGGGGTAATCCCCATCTTTTCGTTGTACTCGAGCTGTATCCGGCGCCGGCGATTGGTTTCGTCAATGGCTCGCTGCATGGAGTCGGTGATATGGTCGGCGTACATCACCACCCGCCCTGAAGCGTTGCGGGCGGCCCGCCCGATGGTCTGAATGAGTGAAGTCTCTGACCTGAGGAAACCTTCCTGGTCCGCATCGAGAATGGCCACCAGTGACACTTCGGGCAGGTCCAATCCTTCCCGGAGCAAGTTGATACCTACTAGGACATCAAAGGTTCCCAACCGCAGGTCCCGCAAAATCGCAATGCGTTCCAAGGTTTCAATGTCCGAATGAAGATAGCGCACCTTGATGCCTGCATCGGCCAGGTAACCGGTGAGGTCTTCCGCCATCTTCTTGGTGAGGGTGGTAATCAACACACGCTCGTTTCTCATGATCACCGCTTCAATCTCATCGAGCAAGTCGTCGATTTGCCCCTTTGCTGGGCGCACAACCACTTCTGGGTCCACCAAGCCCGTTGGCCGGATGACCTGCTCCACGATTTGCCCGGAGCGTTCCCTTTCATAAGGGCCGGGAGTTGCAGAGACAAAGATCACCTGATTCATGTGCCGCTCAAACTCTTCAAAGGTCAAAGGACGGTTGTCCAAGGCGGAGGGAAGGCGGAAGCCAAACTCCACCAAGGTTTCCTTTCTGGACCTGTCCCCGTGATACATGGCCCGCACCTGCGGTATGGTTTGATGGGATTCATCGATCATCATCAAGTAGTCCTTGGGGAAGTAATCCAGCAAGGTAGTGGGAGTCTCCCCTGGGCCCCGCCCGCTTAAGTGGCGGGAATAGTTTTCGATGCCCTGGCAGTACCCCACTTCCAAGAGCATTTCCAAGTCATAGCGGGTGCGCTGTTCCAGGCGCTGTGCTTCAAGGAGTTTGTCTTGGCTCCTCAGCTCTCGGAGGCGCTCCTCCAGCTCAGCCTCAATTGCGGGAATGGCCCGCTTCAGCTTCTCCTCTGGTGTAATAAAGTGGGAAGCAGGGTAAATGGACAGCTCCTGTGGTTCACTCAGCACCTCGCCGGTGATGGGATCAAGCTCTAGGATACGGTCGATCTCATCCCCGAAGAGCTCGATCCGGATCACCGATTCGCTCCCCACAGGAATGATCTCAATGACATCCCCTCGCACCCGGAACGTTCCCCGGCGAAAACCAATATCGTTTCGCTCATACTGCAAGCCCACTAAGCGACGGAGGATGTGGTCCCGGTCCCGGTACTCTCCGCTTTTAAGCGAAAAGGTCATAGCCACGTAATCTTCCGGGGAACCTAAACCGTAGATGCAGGACACGCTGGCCACGATCACCACATCGCGCCGCTCAAAGAGGGCGCTGGTGGCAGCGTGGCGCAGCCGGTCGATTTCATCGTTGATGGAAGCGTCTTTTTCAATATAGGTATCTGACTGCGGCACGTAAGCCTCTGGTTGGTAATAGTCATAGTAACTCACAAAATAATGCACTGCATTGTGCGGGAAGAAAGCTCGAAACTCATTGCACAGCTGAGCGGCCAGGGTCTTGTTATGCGCCAGGACCAAGGTAGGCTTCTGGACTGCCTCGATCACCTTGGCCATGGTAAAGGTCTTACCTGAACCTGTTACTCCCAAAAGGGTCTGAAAGGGCATGCCGCTGCGCAGGCCCTCTGCTAGTTTACTTATTGCTTGGGGCTGGTCCCCCGCGGGTTGGAAATCAGATACCACTTCAAATGGCCGCTGCACCATACCCACCCCCCTCGTAGGATTCTTGCCAATTTGCGGCGAATGTAAATATATACGCAAAACAGAACATGCGTTCGCTTATATGATCATACCAGACTGCAGTCACTGCGTCAACAGGAGGAAAGTTATGAGTTTATTGGTAGTGGTAGAAATCCCCCGAGGCAGCCGCAACAAGTACGAATATGATGCCCAAACAGGCCGCTTTTACCTGGACCGCATGCTGTTCTCTGCTGTACACTACCCGGCGGATTATGGCTTCATACCCGACACACTCGCAGAAGACGGTGATCCCCTAGATGCCTTGGTCCTAGTAGGCGAGGCCACCTTCCCCGGCTGCTACATCAAGGTTGAACCGGTGGGCATGTTCGAAATGTGGGATGAAAAAGGCCCGGATCAGAAGATCCTGTGTGTGCCCATCAGCGATCCCCAGTGGAACTGGGTAAAAGGCCTGGAGGACGTCCCTGCCCACCTATTGCGGGAAGTTACCCACTTTTTCCAAGTCTACAAAGACCTAGAGAAAAAGAAGACCCGCGTGGGCGATTGGCTTCCCAAGCAGGCAGCTTTACAGACCATAAAAGAGGCGCAGGCGCGCTATGCCGAGCAGTCCGCCCCTAAGGGGCCTGAAGCAGGGCAGTAACTGGGACAAGCCTAACGCCTGATGCGATGATTTCCGGCAGCATGCGCCACAAAGCAGAGGCGGTGCGGGCCCGCACGTGCCCGATGATAATCGCACTGCCTCGGCGCTGAGCTAGGCTAAGGCCTTGCCGGATTTGCTCCATGATGTAGTCTTCTTCATTGAGATTGTCGATGAACAGGTCATTTACCGCGTAAGGCACGCCGCTGTTTTGTGCTACCTGCCCAGCGATACTAGTGTTAATGGTATAGCTGTCTAGGAAGAACAAGCCGGTGTCCTGGAGGATGCTGAACACATGCTCCATCACCTGCTCATCGGATGTAGCCCGTGAACCCATGTGGTTGTTGATCCCCACTACCCAAGGCAGATGGTGGAGATTAGCCATGAGCTGTGCCGCAATTTCTTCCCCGTCCATATCCAAGTAAATGGCACCAGGCCCTGGATCAAGGGTGCCATCGAGGGGCTCCATAGGTTGGTGCAGAATGACGTCGTGGCCCTTTTCTGCCGCGGAAACCGCGAGCTGTGTAGATGCGGGCAAGTAAGGCAAAATCGCTACAGTAAGGGGCAAGGGGTAGTTGATGAGCTGCCGCGCCGCGGTAGAATCGTAACCCCAATCATCCACCACAACCGCAAGCAGCGGTGGCAAGCTCCCCTCCATCGCCAAAGCGGGGGCCTCATGGCGGGCCCGCATCAGCATAGGGCTAGCTTCCACAAACCGCCATGTATGCCCGGGAATGTACTGCTCCGCTCCAGGAGCTTTCAACAGCAGCCCGAGGACATAGCCTTCCCCGTCCCGCTCTAAGAGAAGGCGCCCGCCTCCAGGGGGCAAATCGGCCACCAACTGGGCAAGAACCCCACCCACGCTCAGGCCTGCCTCCGAGGGTACCAAAAGCCACTCTTCAAAGGAGTGCTCCCAAGTGAGCACCCGTTCCCCCACACGCTCCACGTGCTCAGTTACGGACACATCTCGGGATGCCACGATAAAGCCAGCTGCTTCCCAGAATTCCACCCAGTCAATCCCTATTTCCCCTGGGGAAAGGTCTAGAGCGCCCCCTGGGTTTTCCTTAGTGTGGGCATTCTCCGCCTTCAGAGAACTCCATTGAACTAGATAAAGCAATCCTGCCATGATGAACAACGCCAACGCCACACTGCCCAGAATCCACAGGCCGCGCGTCCGAGACGCCCGCCTACGACGCTCTAAACCGTTCACAGTCCGTCACTTCCTCTTCCGCCTCAGCCTGTTCCACAGCCGCTGGACAGGGCTTTCCCCCAAGCGCATATAAAAGCGCTGCTGGGGATGGGGTGCAGGGATAATGCCAAGAGGCGGCACTTTCCCCCGAAAGGTCACTGTCCTGCTGGTGGGAGCCCGCAGGCTGTTTTCCACTGTAAAAACAGGATCCACCACCCACGGCGATAGTTCCTGCACCAAACTGGGGAGATCCTCTACCGGGCTGCCGTTCACAGAACGGATTACATCCCCTGGCCCGAGCCCCATCTGTTCCGCAGGCGAGCCTGGGTGGACTGCCAAGATCATCACCCCTGCGTCGGCCTGGAACACCGGAGGTCGAGAACGTTCCCCTTTCTGTCCTAAGTATATCACAAGCTCGTGCCCGAGGGGAGAGAACAGCACAGCAAGAATCGCAAGGCCGGGATAGCGATCAGCGAGGAAGGCTAAGGCAAGGAGGATCAGGCTGAAGGCAGACAGGTGCAAGGCACTGCGCCTGGCCTTTACCTTGGGAAGTTCGGCAGTCACCAAGTCGCTGTACCCTAAAGCGGCAATGACGGGAAAGAGCATATAGATAATGGTTTGCCCATCT
This sequence comes from Peptococcaceae bacterium 1109, assembly GCA_001028815.1. Classification (GTDB taxonomy): domain Bacteria; phylum Bacillota; class Limnochordia; order Darwinibacteriales; family Darwinibacteriaceae; genus 1109. Next base: position 113,446 of record LDJB01000001.1, on the reverse strand, counting down.
CCCGCTTGCTTGCTGGAAGAGAACAGGGGCCACCAATCGGGCATGCTCACCAAGTGAAGATCCAGTCCGCTGTCAACGATCACCAAGCCCAGGAGCGCCACGAAGGGGACGGGCCAAAACTTCTGCAGGGAGAATCCCCCCACCACCTGATCGCCCTTCTTGAAATAGATGGGGCTGGCATTGTGGTAGCCATCGATCGCGATTAGCAGGGATTCTGCCAAGTGCAAGATGGCCACCAAAGCCATGAGGGAGGGAATACTTACCTTTGGAAACCCGAAAATGAGTGAGCTCAAGCCAACTAAACCCCCTGCATAGGAGAAGCACAGGAAGCGGGGATGAATGAACATCAACAAGAGTGCGGTGATCCACAGGTAAGCGACTCCGCTGTCTGAGAGGGACACCCCTAAAGTGACAAACAAGGTGGTGGCAAAGAGTCCCCCGATGATCCCATAGATGGCCGCTGTGGCGGTATCGATCAGCGGATTAATCCGATCCAAGCCGAACAGGCGCTTTTCGTACAAATGTACTTTCTGGTACTGTCGGTAAACAAACACAAAGACCACGCCTAGGATCAGCAGGTACGTCATGTCCGTAAACATCAGCGGCAGAGTCCTCAGGACAAGCAGCGCTAATTCCCAAATATTTGCCAACCAAACTACCTCCATATAGATGTGAAAACACTACCCCGGGTCCCCCCGGGGTAGTCCGCTTACAGCTGACTTCGCAGCAGTGTCAAGGCTTCTTCTAGCTGAGCATCATACTCCGCTTCGCCGAGGTAGATAAGCTCTTCCTCTTCTGGCGTAACTTCTACTACGATATCTGGGCTGATGCCTGCTCCGTTAATATTGTGGCCGCCAGAGGTCAAGTACCCCTGCTCTGTAATGGACAAGGCACTCCCGTCCCGCAAGGGGTACAGCGACTGCACCAAGCCTTTTCCAAAGGTGGTGGTCCCAATTAAGGTGGCAAGCTCATTGTCCCGCAGCGCCCCTGCTACGATTTCTGAAGCGCTGGCGCTGGACCCATTGATTAAGACGGCCATGGGAATGGGTTCCCTGGTACCCTCCACAGTTGCCGCGAAGGGGAAGCGGTTGCCCAGTTTGTCCTCAAGGTACACTAAGGGAGCATCTGCAACAAACAAATCGGCTACCTGCAAGGCCGCGTTCAGGGTACCGCCTGGATTAAAGCGCAAGTCGATAATCAGGGCGCGCATCCCTTGACTGTCCAGCTCTTCCAAGGCTTCCACAAGCTCTCCGTAAGTCCGCTCGGAGAAATTGGTGATCTGGATGTAGCCGATGCTGTACTCTGGATCGGCCATCTCCACTTCGGCCACAGAGACAACGTTAATGGTCTCACGGATAATCTCCACATCAAAGACTTCTTCGTCTCTCCTGATGGTAAGAAGGATTACCGTGTTCGGCTCGCCCCGCATGAGCCCTACGGCCTCATCCAGCGTCATATATGTGGTCTCTTTGCCATCGATCGCGATGATCTTGTCGTTCCGCCGCAAGCCTGCCCGCTCCCCAGGCGTACCCTTAATGGGCGAAACCACCGTAACACCATCGTCCTGCATGCCAACAACGATCCCGATTCCACCGTACACGCCGGTGGTGTTGTTCATCATGTTCTCATAAGCAGCGGGATCCATATGCCGGGTATAGGGGTCATCAAGGGCCCTGCTCAGCATACCGTTGATCGTGCCTGACGCCACATATCCTTTAATCAGTTCCAGGGTGCTCACTGGCTGGAAGTAATGGCGGGTCGTTACTAGTGCAATGACATCCATCACTGCGCCCAGTTCTTTAAAGCGATGCTCTGTTCCACCCACAAACGTACTGGTGAAAGCCGAACCATACACTATTACTAAAGACAATATTATGACCAAGACTGCACCCACGATCAGTCTGCGGCTCACCACATCACCATCTTTCCCCACCAGAGATAATAACTAAACTTCATTATACTTGATTACCCGCTCCCTTACAATGCCAATCACTTACAGCACCAGCATATGCTACAGGCGGCGAAACCCTTCCCCTAAGACCTCATGGACATCGTGGATAATCACAAAAGCCCTGCTGTCTATGTCTCTAACGATGTCTTTCACCCGCGCGATTTCCGAGCGGGCAACTGTCACCAGGAGCATTTCCCGCTTGGTGTTAGTGTACAGCCCCCGGGCCGGGAGGCCCGTTACACCTCTGTCCATCTGCACCATGACCGCCTGGGCAATATCATCGGCCTTGTCTGAGATGATCAGCACTGCCTTGGCATAGCTCTGTCCTTCCTGAATCAAGTCAATGGCCTTGGTTGTGACAAAGACCGCTAGCAGAGCGTACATGGCAAGCTCAGGCCCAAAAACTGTCCCAGCCAACAGAATCACAATCCCGTCCACTAACAACAGGGCCTGCCCTACGCTCATTGGTAGATACCTGGCCACGAGCTGAGCAGCCATGTCGGTGCCCCCTGTGGACCCACCAAACCGGAAAGCGAGGCCCAAGCCGATCCCTGAAACCACCCCCCCATAGATAGCAGCGAGCAGAGGGTCTGTGGTTAGGGGAAAGGCCACCATGTTCATAAAGTCCACAGCTACAGACAGGGCAATGGATCCAAACAGCGTCTTGACCCCAAACATCGGGCCGATGATCTTCATGCTGAGGATAAATAAGGGAATGTTTAAGAGGAGCATGGTGACCCCCATGGGCAAGTTCGCAAGGTACAGCAGGACAGTAGCTAGCCCGCTCACTCCCCCCGCAGCGATCCGGTTAGGGACCAAGAAGAAGCACAGCCCCGCTGCGGTGATGAGCACTCCACCGCTGATCCCTAAATAGCTAACGATCTCTTTTCGCAGGCCTTCCTGCCTCACCCTCACTCACCCCTTCCCCGAAGCGCTCCCACAAAACAGCAGCCATAAACCTAGGAATGGCCATCGCCCTGCGGAGGCGCCACGGCTGGCGCACGATGCGGTAGAGCCACTCTAGGTGGACTTGCCGCATCCAAGCAGGTGCCCGCCTATCCACCCCGGCCCACACATTCAGGCTTCCCCCCACGCCCATGGCTACGGGCACTCGCAGGCTGCCCAAGTGAGCCGCGGCCCACTTTTCCTGACGAGGTACCCCTAGAGCCAAGAACAGAATCTGGGGCATCGCGTCCTTGATCATCTGCAGCACCTGGGGCTCCTCTTCCCGGCTAAAGAAGCCGTGGTGTGTCCCGACAATATTCAGCCCGGCAAAGCTCTTCTGCATTGCTTGAGCAGCTCGCTCTGCCACTCCTGGCTCGCTCCCTAAGAGAAACACACGCCACCCTTCCCTCGCCGCTTCCGCTAGGGCTGCTTCCATGAGCTCGATCCCAGGCACCCGCTGCGTGAGGGGACGCTTTAACACTCGGCTGGCCCACACCACGCCGATCCCATCTGGCACCACCAAATCGGCCCTGCGCAGGATCTCAGCCAAGAGCTGATCGGTGAAAGCTGTCATCACCATCTCTGGATTACAGGTCACCACAAGGTGCGGGCTGCCAGCCTGGACAAACCCCTTGATCCTGCCCACCGCTTCCCCTAGAGTGACGTCGTCGATCTTTACTCCCAGTATGTCGATGTGGTTTGACCCCGTGCGCAACTTCTACCCCTCCAACACCTGCCTGAGCATCTCCCGGTTGCGGTAAGCACTCTGCCGCAGTCTCTCCAACTGAGCCGCCTGCTCTTTATGGTTCATAGCATAGTTCCGCACCACATCGCCGGCGATCCGCGGCACAAGCTTAAGTTCCACCAGTTCCACGCAGCGGCAGCCTATCTGAGCACACACCGCGTGGATCTTTGGATCGTAGTTCAAGGCGATGGGTATGGTTCCGCTCAAAGCCCCCAGAATCACTCCATGCAGCCGCATACTGATAAACATGTCCAGCTCGCTCAAATCCTGCCGGAAACTAGCCAATTCCAACCGGGGGCCAAGCTCCAGGCCAGGCACCTTGCCTTGCAGTGCCACGCCCAGCTCCTCATCGCCTGGCCCGATGGGTATAAACCGCAACGCCCACCCTGCGCCCAGGAGCTCCTGGAGTACTTTGGCCCATGTTGAGATCTGGCCCTTCCAGCCCGGATAGGGCCGGAGGTTCAAGCCAATAGTAGGCACATCCCGAATTTCCGGAGGAACATCACTGGTTTCCAGTTGAAACACGGGATCAACGGCAACAGCGCTCTCAGGCACCGGCACCTTCAAACTCCGTAGGAGCTGGGCACTGAAAGCGTCTCGCAGCGTAAAGCCGGCACTTTTCAGAAAGGCACGGGCCACAAGTTTTCGGTAGGCACGCATACTGATGGGGCCGATGCCGTGGCCATACAGCGCCACCGGCACCCCCCTTCTGAAGGCCATTTCAATGATGGCAAGGTAGTACGGAATGCTCCGCTTGCTGGTCACATCCTGAAACAGGGATCCCCCGCCGCTCACCAAGAGCTGGGCACTCCCTATGGCATTCCAGATTTTCCCCAATGCGTACCGCTCTAGGGATTGCACGCCGTACGCCTTGCTTGTGCTGCCCGGGTCCCCGCTCAGCACTAAGATGTCAGCCCGGGGGATACCCAGAGACGCCAAATCTTCACAGAGAACTGCGAGGATGGCTTCATCGCCCAGATTGCCAAAACCGTGATACCCCGAAACCACGATCACTTGTCCACAGCCCCTTCCCCAACTCATAAAGGTGGAACACTATCCATCCCATAATATACCCGAAAAGCAAGCCATAGCCCGTGCGGTAAAGGGTAACGAGCAAAGGGGTGTGAATATGGCTGAACGTGTTTACCATGGAAAGCTGGCCGATGATGGCAATGGGAGCCAGCCAAGGAAACCGCCCTTTGCCATCCTTCTTCAGTATAAAGTATAGAGCAGGATGCCCAATTAAGAACTCCTTAGTTCGGGGGCGAATAACGAGCAGGCGTTCCAGGAGCTCCCGGAACTCTACTTCCAACTTGGCCACGGGCAGGCCAAAATTGCCGGTCCGCAAGACATATACTGCCCCGGCGCATACCAGCGCTGTCCCGCCCACAATGAACACTTTCAACGGGATGGATAGATCCCAAAAAGAGCGGAGCCTGCCCCAGAGCGCTCTCCCGCTTTCCAGGGGCAGAATAGGCTGGAGAATGGCACCCAGAGCCGCAATGCCCACAGGCAGAACGTGCATGGCCTTCACTCCACGAAACTCCGCGAGTTTAATCAAATACTCTGTCCCAGTAAGGCATCCAGCCACCACAAAGCCACCTGCAACGGATACCCCGGAAATCAGGGCGAACCGCGCCAGAGTTGAACGACCGCAAGTAACCTGCAGGGCGAGGCATGGAAAGGCCACGGCGGCAAGGAGAGCCATCCCTTGTTGGGCAAGCTGAAAGCTCCTTGCGGCAATGCCCAGGGTCCCAACAAGGCCTGTCCCACAAAGGAGGAGCAGCACTCCCGCTGGGACCTTCACCCACGCACCAGCAAGGAGCGCGGCCGCTGCCCAGATCCCCGTCCACACAATCCACGAAATGTACCGGGGGACCTGCCACTCTGGGAACGGCGTGCTTTCACCTAAGCTGTAACCCGCGGCTTGCAGCTCCCCTGTGAGGCCTGCAAGCACGTTGAGGGACCTTTCCCATTGGCCCTCCCCCTCCAAGAACGGGCGCAAGTACAAGATGCGAATATTCCTCTCCCGGACCGCCCGCATGTAGCGGGCCACGATCCTGCTGGGAGTGAGGGATTCCAGTTCACGCTGGTTAATGCCGTGCACTCGCACCATCTGGCTTGGGGAAGTAAGGGCCTGTACCCCCTTCTGCAGCGCAAACTCTACAACGCCTACCCGCGCTCCTAGCTCTTGGAGAACGGTGGCATACTCGGCGAGGCGGTCAGGGTATCCGGGGCTTTCCACAGCGCCTAGGATCACAAGTGTGGGGTCATAGGCGCGCCAACTTTCTGGTAGGCCCCATGGAGGGTTTCCCAGGCGGGGTACGGCCTTCAACCCTGCTTCTTGGATGGCCTCATAGGCAAAGCGAGGGAAAACCACAGGCATGTCCCACAACAAGTCGAGGCGGTCTCGATGTGCCTCAGCGTAGGATAAAACCTCATGAGGAATCTCCTCACCTGCTAAAGCCGCTTCCAGAAGATTGTACGGAGCCACCGCGATAGCACCCACCCCCCTGCCCCGCAGATCTTGCAGGAGGGCCTTAATATCGCCACCCATCAGATCTGCAAGGTGCTCCAGGGAACGGAAGTCATAGACTAGCTCAACGGTAACCTGCTTTGCCTCAAAACCAATGCGCTGCACAGCTATGCCCAGACTGGCAATGACTGCCACCCACACCAGAATCCACAATACCTTGCGCACACGGCCACCCCTATTCCAGAACTTCTTCGACAACTAGGGTAATACCCCCTCCCTCCACCTCCGCCCTTACGATGCGGATGGGGAAGGGAAACCTATCTAGATCTACCTCTATGCGAAAATACTCCTGCAAGAGCTCCACCAGTGCTGGAGGTGCGAAGGCTTGCTCCAACTGAAGGGCAACCGGGACAAACGCCAAAACCGATCTGTCCTTTACTTGGATAGTCCCGGATAGGCCAATGTTCCACAAGACACCCAGGACCTCTACTGTGCCCCCGATCCTGAGCTGGCCGCCTTCCGCTTCCGCCACAAGGTTGCCCACTTCAGGAACCTGTTCTCTAAAGTATTCGCTGAGGCTCTCCGCAGTTACGCGGGCAGAGATCTGGAGAAACTGTGCACCGCCGTAGTAAAACTCCTGCTCTCGAAAGAGCGCCCATGGGTGAAAACGCAGCCCTTCAGCGCTGAGATGAGCCTCAGTTACAGGGAAGCCGCTCACGTCCCCTTGTCCTATCTGTACTTCTACTTTCGGGATATAGCCAAGGAGCAGCGCCCATCCGCTGCCAGGGAGATCAACCGCGATGCTTTCCGCACGAAGCTCGCTGGCCACAAACTCCTCTAACTCCTGGGAAATCCAAGGAACAAAGAGTAGACGGGGCAAGCAAGCGATCAAGCTGATGAGTAACAAAAGGGCTGCGCCCCACAGTAGTCGCCTGTACACGTTAGGTCCTCCTAAAAAAGGAGCTTTCCTCACAGATAAGCTCCATCCATGAAGAAAGCCGCGAGTCTAGCGCTTCATTTTCAAATAGGCTTCAATAAACGGATCGATCAAACCGTCCATTACAGCCTGCACGTTGCCCACCTCTACGTTGGTGCGGTGATCCTTAACCATGGTGTAAGGGCAGAACACGTACGAGCGGATCTGGTTGCCCCAGGCGATCTCCCCCTGCTCGCCTTTGAGTTCAGCCAAGCGAGCCTGCTTTTCCTGGAACTCCCGCTCGAGCAGCCGGGAACGGAGGATCTTCATAGCCGCTTCCCTGTTGGAGTGCTGTGAGCGCTCTGATTGGCACTGCACCACAATACCTGTGGGGATGTGGGTGATGCGCACCGCGGACTCTGTCTTGTTCACGTGCTGGCCCCCCGCACCGCTGGCCCGGTAGGTATCGATGCGCAGATCTTCGCTCTTGATCTCCAAATCCACATCCTCAGAGATTTCAGGGATCACATCCACAGAAGTGAAGGACGTATGCCGCCTCCCTGAGGAATCGAAGGGAGAAATGCGCACCAGGCGGTGCACTCCCTTTTCTGCCTTAAGATACCCATAAGCGTTCAAACCGCTCACGAGCATGGTCACGCTTTTTACCCCTGCTTCGTCCCCAGGCTGGTAATCAAGAACTTCCACGTCGTAACCCCTGGAATCTGCCCACCGGGTATACATCCGGAGCAGCATTTCTGCCCAGTCCTGGGACTCGGTGCCCCCTGCTCCCGGGTGAATGGACACGATGGCATTGTTGCTGTCATACTCGCCATTGAGGAGTGAAGCAAGCTCTAAGCGGCCTACTGCCTGTTCCAGGGCATCTACAGCCTTTGCCAGTTCTTCCTCGAGAGCCTCATCTGGCTCTTCGGAAACCAGCTCGAACATGGCCTCCGCATCCTCATATTCTTCCTGGACGCTCTCCCATTCCTGGATGGCCCGTTTTAGGGCACTGATCTCCTTAACTACGGCTTGAGCCGCTTCTTGATCGTCCCAGAAACCAGGGGCGGCCATCCCCTTTTCTAGCTCAGCAACTCGAGCCCGCTTGTCATCAATGTCAAAGATAGTTCCTCATTTCAGCCAGTCTCTTGCCAATAACCTGTAAGCGTTCCTCCATAGCTAACCTACCTTCCACAGCACTTTTTGTATTTCTTCCCACTGCCGCATGGACAAGGGTCGTTGCGCCCTACTTTATCCTCCACTTTCCGGGGAGCCCGTTCCACTTCGCCCCCTTGATTGGTCTGGGCGCCTTGCAGGCGGTCCTTGGGCTGGGCCTGGGACGGATCGACTAACCTCACTCTGAAGAGGAGCTTCAAGCAGTCTTCTTGAATACCCGCGACCAACTGCTGGAACATGTTGAACGCCTCAAACTGGTACTCCATGAGCGGGTCTTTTTGCCCGTAGGCCCTGAGGCCAATACCTTCCCTCAGATCATCGATGGCCCGAAGGTGCTCCATCCAACGGCTATCGGTAACCTGCAAGAGCACCATTTTCTCAATGCGGCGCATAATCTCAGAGCCGTATTCCGCTTCCCGCAGGGAGTAAGCCTGGAGGGCTTCCTTCTGGAGAACTGCAGCCATCTCAGCAGGCTTCATATCCTCAAGTTCTGCCTTGGTAACCTGGGGCGGCCTGCCCACAATCTCTGCATAGCCCTTCAGCAGGCTGTCTAGATCCCACTCCTCGGGAATCACTTTGTCATCTGCATACTGGCTTACCAAGCGGGAGAACACGGTGCCAAAGATGTCCGCAATGTGCGTGCCAATATCCTGGTTAAGCAGGACTGCCCGCCGCTGGGCATAGATCACTTCCCGCTGCTTATTTAGGACATCGTCGTAATCCAGCACCTGACGGCGGATTTCAAAGTGGCGGGTCTCCACTTTCTTCTGGGCATTTTCAATGGCCTTACTGATTTGAGGGTGATCAATTGCTTGATCATCCTCCCAGCCCAGGCGCTCCATAAGGCCCATAATCCGTTCTGAACCGAAAAGGCGCATCAGATCATCTTCTAGGGAAACGTAGAAGCGGGATGAACCAGGGTCTCCCTGCCGGCCCGAGCGGCCCCGGAGCTGGTTGTCAATGCGCCGGGCCTCATGGCGTTCCGTGCCGATCACGTGGAGGCCGCCTAGCTCCTTGACGCCCTCGCCGAGGACAATGTCTGTTCCTCGGCCTGCCATGTTGGTAGCAATGGTTACCGCTCCACGCTGGCCTGCTTGGGCAATAATCTCCGCCTCTTTCGCATGGTTCTTCGCATTAAGCACCTCGTGGGGTATGCCCCGCACCTTCAACATGTGGCTGAGCTTTTCCGACTTCTCAATGGAGATGGTCCCAACCAACATGGGCTGGCCAGTCTTGTGCCGTTCCTCAATCTCCCGGACTACCGCCTCAAACTTGGCCTTCTCGGTTTTGTACACCGCATCAGGGTGATCCATGCGGATCATGGGTTTGTTGGTGGGGATCACCACCACATCCATGCCATATATCTTAATGAACTCCTGCTCCTCGGTTTTTGCCGTGCCAGTCATGCCCGCTAGCTTGTGGTACATGCGGAAGTAGTTCTGGTAAGTGATTGAGGCGAGGGTCTGGCTCTCTTGTAGGACTGCCACCCCTTCTTTGGCCTCAATGGATTGGTGAAGCCCTTCTGAGTAGCGGCGGCCCGGCATCAGCCGGCCTGTAAACTCGTCCACGATGACAACTTCCCCATCGGTCACAACATAATCCCGATCCCGCTGGAAAAACTCCTTGGCTTTCAGTGCCTGGTTGAGGTAGTGGTTTAATTCGAAGTTGCGCTCATCGAAGAGGTCCTCGATACCCAAAATCTTCTCTACCCGAGAAAGCCCCTCTTCCGTGATCGCGATGGTCTTGGCTTTTTCATCTACGGTGTAATCCCGTTCCGGCTTGAGCTGCGGGGCAATCTGGGCGAAGCGCACGTAGTGGCGGGCGCTGTCCTCCGCAGCCCCGGAGATGATTAGGGGAGTACGAGCCTCATCGATGAGAATGGAGTCTACCTCGTCCACAATGGCATAATTCAGCTCGCGCTGTACCAGCTGGCTGGCATCTACCACCATATTGTCCCGGAGATAATCAAAGCCGAACTCGTTGTTGGTTCCATAGGTGACATCAGCGCTGTAGGCAGCTCTGCGCTCTTCAAAGCTGAGTCCGTGGACTACCACTCCTACACTTAAGCCCAAGAATTGGTAGACCTGCCCCATCCACTCAGCATCACGCTTGGCCAAGTAGTCGTTCACCGTTACAACGTGCACGCCCTTACCTGTGAGCGCATTAAGGTAAACTGGCAAGGTGGCAACTAGGGTCTTACCTTCACCGGTTTTCATCTCCGCGATGCGTCCTTCATGGAGGACAATCCCCCCCATGAGCTGGACATCGAAGTGGCGCATGTTTAGCGTCCGGCGCGCCGCTTCCCGGACCACCGCAAAGGCCTCCGGCAGGATATCGTCTAGAGTATCCCCTTTCCCTAAGCGCTCGCGAAAATATTCAGTCTTCGCCCTGAGCTCCTCATCACTGAGTTTCTGGCAATCTGGCTCAAGAGCGTTGATGGCCTGCACCATCTCGCTCAGGCGCCTGATCTCCCGGGCATTAGGATCGAACTTATTCTTGAGAAATTGGAGCACTCTCATTCCTCCATCTAGGAACCGCTTTTGTCGACGTTTTTATTGTACTACGGGCAGTACCCGTTTGCAAACTACGCTCGGGGTGTCTGTTCTCGGCTGCTAGCATCAATGAGGGCCCACATGCCTCCGCTCACCAGGGAATGGCCTCCAAGGAGTACGGGGATTTTGGCAGAAAAAGCTGCTCTGGTAAACTCCTGCAGCCCAGGATGGGTGATTAGCTCGAGGGCACCCACATCGCTTGCGAAGCGATCAGCCTGAGTGAGCTCCCAGTGAAAGTGTTCGAAAAACACCCTGGTATCTAAGACCGCTCCGCCGCAAATCTCGCTCAAGAAATGGAAGAAACCGGAAAATCCCAGGGTTTCCACGAGGCGCCCCACGAGGGACACCACTTCTCCCCGGCGATCCCGCCCCAAGGCTTTCATCCCACGTTCCTCCGAGAAAAGCCGAATCCGGCAGCGGGTTTGGGCATCCAAGTATTCAAAAAGCTGGGCGCCAATGCGCCCAAAGAGCACGAGCTCACCGTGGGGGTTGTTAATCAGTGCCTTGATAGCATCATACCTTGTGTAGTCTAGTTTGAGTTTTTCCAAGGCTGCTTTTGTAAAGGGCCCCACATCAGGATGGACCGCGAGGATTAGGACATCACTAGGCGTATCCACATCAAAACTAAGCCCAAGGGAACGCTGGAGGGGGACGTGCCTGAGGCCCCCCTCGTGCACTAAGGCTAGGGCAAGGACGTTGTCGATTTCAGGGAGGCTGATCTCTCCCAGGGCTGACCCTGGGCTAAACCCTACCACATCAGCGGAATAGTAGTTGTTGGCCACCACCACCCCATCGTTCTGGGCCAAAATCTCCTTCAGATAACCCAATTCTTGGGAAGAAAGAAGGGGGGCAGCCGCTCCCCCCATGTACAACACACTTTCCAACTGCTTTGTCCTTACAACCTCAAACAACAAGCGGCCGAAATGGAAAGGCTCGTGTGCAGGATTGATCACTTCGACGGGACAGTTAAGATTACTTGCGGCCCCTGCCAAGCTCTGGTACGGCGTGCACAGGATTATCCGCTCAAAACCTGCCCCGTGGGCTTTGACGATCTGGTCCAAGACAATACCCTGGCGGGCAAGGCGCATGTCCTCTTCTAACTGCCCGCTGATAGTTCCCCCTTCAAAAATGACTAAGCTTACAGTACTCATTTTAGAACTCAGGCTCTATTACTCCGTAGTTGCCATCGCGGCGCTTGTACACAACATTCGTTTCTTCAGTGGCAGCATTCACGAAAACGAAGAAGTCGTGCCCCAGGAGCTCCATCTGCATGATGGCTTCATCGACATCCATGGGTTTGAAGGGGAAGCGCTTGGTGCGCACAATCCGGGGCGCCAGGGCTTTGCCCTCCTCTGCCTCTTGTGCGGGAGGAGCCAGCTCCCCAATTTTGGGGCCCTGCAAGCGGCGCTGAATGCGAGTCTTGTACTTGGTGAACTGCCGTTCGATGCGCTCCACACAACTGTCAATAGAGGTGTACATGTCGGGAGTTTTTCCCTCACCCCGCAGGATGAGTCCGGCTACGCTAAGAGTTACCTCGGCGATGTGGATTCCCCGTTCTGTTCGGAGCATCACTTCCGCGGTGGCTTGGTGATGGTCGGCGATGAACTTCTCTAGCTTGGCAACTTTCTTTTCCGCATAGTTACGCAGGGCCTCTGTGACATCGAGATTCTTACCTTTGACCACGACTCGAATTGTAGCCATACCATTCACTCCTCTAATCTAAGTGTTGCGCTACTATACTTCCAATATTCCCTAACGAGAGTCATTATCCTGCACACGGGAAAACGAAAAAGGGCAGAGGTGATTCACCTCGCCCTTTCTAACGTCGTCTCTACAACTTTACCACATTGGAAGCTTGGGGGCCTCTCTCGCCTTCGACGATGTCGAATTCGACGGTCTGTCCTTCTTGGAGGGACTTGAAGCCTTCTTCCTTAATTGCTGAAAAGTGTACGAACACGTCGCCATTGCCGTCTTCGCGTTCAATGAATCCGTAACCCTTTTCAGCATTGAACCACTTGACTCTACCTAGCATTGATAAACATTCCTCCTAAAATCGAATCCCGGCCACCAAACCTCCGGTTATCCATAATGTAACACAAAGGCAATACCTGTGTCAAGAATTGTTACCAGATTTTTCCCCCTCCGACGCTTGGGCAGAAGTTTGGCGGCCCCGTTCATAGGCTTTAGCGGCTTGCTTCAGCTTCACCTGCTTGGAGGTTACCCCACTTAGCCCTTTGCTATACCCCTGCAAAGCTGCCTCGTTGGCCTTTTCAATTGCTTCAATTTTTTCTAATAAACCCACTAGTTGTCCTAAGGTCTCGCGGAGGCACTCAAGGGCGGGCCGCTCGTGGGGAGCAGCTGCTTTGAGCATCTTAGGGATGGAAAACTCCCCGGTGCGATAATAAGCAGCCAAGGCCTTCTTAGCTGCCGCTAAGGCAGAGTCATCTATCTCCGCTAGCACTGCCTGCTTCTGTTGAAGTGATTCTACTAGCTGATCTAGCTGGCCTTGTTCCAGGAGGGTACGCTCTCTTTCCGCCTGCTCCAAGATCTTGGCGTAGTTTTCTAGCTGGGCCCGATAGGCCTGATTAAGCGCCTCCACCTGCTGGACGATGGCGGTCATGAGCTCTTTGCCACCACCTGCCGCCAGGTATCCCGCAGCTCGGCCAATAAGCGCACCGCCTGTTCAATGAGGCCCACATCCTTTCTGATGTTGGCTCTGAGCAGGCAATCATGGATATAATCGTATAGTTGGTAGAGATTTTGGGCGATCTCACCTTGATCCATATCCAGAGAAACCATTAACTCTGTCATGATGTCCTGCGCCCGGATCAGCTTTCCATTGGCCCCTTCCAGGTCTCCCTCTGCAATGAGTTCCTGAGCCTGATTGGCAAAGCGGATTGCACCATCAAAGAGCATCAAGATCAGCTCTCCTTGGGAAGCGGTGTTGACCTGCGTCTGCCTGTACACCTGGTAAGCATTTACACTCACGTTTAGACCCCCTAAGCTTTTTCATCAACAAGGAGACCGATCATATCCCAAATCCGCGCGATCACATCAAGGATCTGCTCCGGCGGGATTTCCTTAATGACTTCCTTGGTCTCCCGATTGATCACTTTCACCACAACCCGGTTGGTGTCTTCATGCACAGAAAACTCCAACCCCCGATCGATCAACTCCAGGGCGCGCCCGATATGGCCCGCTGCCCTTTCCAGTTCTTCCAAAGTAACATCGGTCACGCTCAGTTCTTCTGGGCCTTCCCGTTTCGGTTCACTTCCCAACCCTTCTGTTTGGGCTTTGGCGCCGAGCTGCAGTTCCTTATCCTTGCCCCATAGTTGACTGATGGTTGAACGCTCTACACGCAAACTCATACGAGTCACCCCGATACGGAATAATCATTGCTGATCCTATTATCGTCCTAAACGAAGGGAGACTTTAAGAAAAAAACCCCCCAAGGGCGTCACTCAGCTCCAGGCCGAGCTTCGTCCCGCTGTTTGGGGGCAAAGGCGTCCTGCAAGCTGCGCAAGTCCACCGCAGCCTTGAGCGCAGCCCGGGCATTTTCCGCTTGAATCTCCCGGTACACCTCTTCCCGGTGCACCACTACTTCCCGAGGAGCTTCAATGCCAAGTTTCACCTGGTCCCCCCGGACATCCACCACGATAATCTTGATATTATCCCCGATCATAATGCCCTGGTCGATCTTGCGAGTCAGCACTAACATAGAATGTCCCTCCCTGGACCTTAGCCTTCCCTGAACTAGCCAAATTTAGACTCTATGAGGCAAATTCTGTCATGCGTTTGCCTTTTGCGCGTAGTATGCGGAGGCCTGCATCCCCGCGAGGACGTTGTGCCGAGTGTGATACTTGCCATCTACCAAGACCACCTGCGCACCTATGTTCTTGCGCTTATTGATTACCACCGGCGCCTGGAGGTTTATGGTCATCTCCGCCACCTGCTCCGGGACAGTCACAATCCCATATACCACTCCATCTTCCGGCTGGTCGATTTCGAGCAAGGCACGCTGTTCCTTCGTGAGGGTCACGCTGTAATCGGCGTCCACAAGCTCTGGGAACATGACCACGAATGCCAGCTGCGGCTCATCAATACACTGGAGGAAGCGAAACACGCTGTCCGGCTGTTCTAAGACAGTGTAGTGTTTGTACTCCTCAAATCCTAAAATGCCCTGGGGAAAAGTGATTACATCTTCCTCTGCAACGGTAACCGTGCCCAAACAGCTTTCTAATTGCACAACGACTTACCCCCTGCCATCATACTGAGTTCCCACCACAGTAGTTTCTACGCTCCCCATCTGCCATGCAATCTGCGGTGGGTCGATCAAAACATCGATTGACAGCCACCCCTCAAGCCAGTCTATGGTAGCGGAGTACTCGAACTCCACCTTCGGCCTAGATTTGGGCAGAACCTGCACATTGAGTTCGGGGATCTTCCCCCTGTCCCTCTCCTTGACGATCTGCCCAGCGATTCTGCGCATGTCCACTTTTCCCAGGCTGCGCACAATCCTATCCCCATCCTGCGCGTAGCGGCGAATGCCCCGCAACAAGGCAGCGCGGCTGAGTTCCTTAAGCTCCTTATTAAGAAAGGGCCGCTCCCGGAAACCGATCTCGGCCCATGCTTCGCTCTGATCAATGGTGACTTTCGGCCCAGACACGTCCACACGCAGCTCGGGGAGCTTCCCGTCGATTTCCAGCCGTGGCCAGTTGTAACGGATATCTGCGTTCGGATAGGAAGTGTGAATGCGCAGTTCCATGCCAATCACCGCTTACCGGAGGAAGTCCACCAGCGAAGGCTGGATGATCCGGGCACCAACGGCCAGCGCGGTCTGGTAGATAAACTCTTCGGTCTTCAAGTTCATAATTGTCTCGGCATAGTCAATGTCCTGGGATTCAGACAGCAAGTTAACCACGTTTAGGCGCAGATCCTTGAGGCGATCACTTGCCAGCTCCAACCGCTTTTCCTTGGCACCTACATGGGACAAGTGGCTCAAGACATTATCTAAAGCACCCTCCAGCATATCTAAGCTTTGGGAGCCAGGTTCCCCCCCTGTGAGTTCCCCGTGAAGCTGTTGGATGGCGCTGAAGAGGGGCCGGAAAAGCGCTTCTCCGTTCACGTTCACCTGCAGGCGGGCGCCCACCCCGATTTCATAGATCAGCGCATCCGTATCCCCTTGGAAATCAATATTGGGGAGGGCGCTCGGAGATGGGGCAGTCCCTTCCACAAAGGGCTGTTTCTGGGTGCTTTGCCCTGCAAACAAGTAGCGGCCCCCGTGGGTTGAGTTGGCCAACTTCAAGACACTATCGTACAGCTGGGCTACCTCATCTGCCAGCGCGGCTCGGGCCGAATCATCTTGCGTACCATTGGCTCCCGCCAATGCCAAATCCTTGGCCCGGTGGATAACGCTGTTGAGTTCCTGCAGGACAGTATCGGTGGCCTCCAGCCACGATAGGGCGTGATCTGCATTGCGCAAATACTGTTCCGTTTCTTTGATCGCAGACCGCAAACGCATAATGGAGCCAGCCTTCACAGGATCATCGGAAGGCACATTCACTGTCTTCCCCGTGCTTAGTTGGAAGTTCAGCTTGTCTAGGCGGCTCAGTCCCTGGTTGAGATTGCGGAGCAGATTGTGGCTTATGGTCTTATGTGTTACCCGCACTTAAGGCACCTCCTAACGGCCCACCACGCCAAGGCGGTTGATGAGCACATCCAGCGTTTGATCTACCGCAGTCATAAGGCGGGCGGCAGCATTGTAGGCGTGCTGGAACTTAATCATGTTTGCCATTTCCTCATCGAGGTTCACCCCGGACGTGGCTTCCCGCAAGTTCTGCAAATGTGTCACCAACACATCCCGGTTTTCCGCCATTTTCCGGGCTCGCTCTGCCCGGACTCCTAAGTTAGAGATGATGGAGATGAAACCATCACCAACGGTGAACTCCCATGGAGTGGGTTTCTCTGGCGGTTTATTGCGGAGCTCGGCCAGGCGCAGGGCATTGGCCCCGTTTGCCTTGTGGCCGTCCTTCCAGCCCTCTCCTTCCCCAAAGTAGGCCGCTGCGATCTTGCCTGGATCTTGGACAATGCTTTCATTTACGGCAATAGACAAGGCGGCAAAGGTCTCCCCGGTGTTTGGATCGGGAGAAAAGACGAAGAATGCCTCCCCCGCTTCACCGTTCAGAGTAAAGCCTTCTTGGTGGATCGCGTTAAAGGCTGCCGCGAAGTCCAGAGTCCACCTGTCCAGTTCGGCGATGTAGTTCTGAACCTCTTGGTCACGGAGAGCCAGGGTTGCCCCTAACTCACCTGACTTTATCACCGTGGCATTACCCGTTGCCTGCCAGCGGACTTCATATTTGTCGTAACCCTGCTCAGGCACGGGTACTCGGTACGTTTCCAAGGTATAAGCGCTGCTGCGCTGCACTAAACCCACGCCGTTTAGCGTGACAACCACCATGTTGGCGTGATCGTCCACAACCTCAATGTCGGCGATTTTGGAAAGCTCCTCTAGGAGCATGTCCCGCTGGTCCAATAAGTCGTTGGGATGGCTGCCCGTGGCACTGACCTTCCCAATTTGGTTGTTAAGGTCCGCAATCTGCCGAGCAAGGGTATTTACCTTACTCACCAACACCTGCACGTTGTTGTTAAGGTCCGCCCGGAGGCTCTGCAGTTGGGTACGAGTATTGCGGATTGCCTCTACCAGCACCTCCGCCCGCTGCACCACTACTTCCCGTACCGAGTCGCTGTCCGCACCGTAACTCAAATCCTGGAGAGCATCCCACATCTGGTCTAGAGCGGCACTAATGCCTGTTTCCCCTGGCTCGCTGAAAAACAGCTCCACCTGGGAAAGGCCTTCCTGGAGCGTCTCCCAATAAGACAAGTGGGGGCTCTCCTGCCTGATGCGAGTCTCCACAAAGTGGTCCCGGGCACGCATCACCTGGCTCACTTGTACTCCCGTGCCGTATTGGCCGTTGGACACGCCGCCGCTCAGCATAGGCACGGGATAGGCCCGGCTTGCACTCAGAACAGCGGTTTGCCGGGAGAAGCCTGGTGTATTTGCATTGGCCACATTGTGGGATGTTACATCAAGGGAAGCCTGCTGTGCTTGAAGGGCACGAAGGGCGATGGAGATTCCGCTAAATGTTGTCCGCATACGCTACACCTTCCGGTCGAATGTGGATGTGCCCTGGGGTGTGGAGCCTGTCCGATCATAAGTGATGGCAACATCCCCACTGAGGGCATTGAGAGAGAACTGTACATACTGCAGTGACTCCCGGAGCAACTCTTGGTTGAGATCGTTGATCTCCTGCAGCCGCTTCACGTTTTCCGCCAGTTTTTCCAAGAGCTTCTGCACCCCAACCCCCTCTGGCCCCAGCTGTTCCACAAGGCCCGCCCCGGTCATGTCTCCCACCAAGGCTTCTGTGTGAGCAAGGCGCTGGCCCTCTAGGGCATCAAGGCGGATGAGGCACGCTTCCTCTTCCCGGAAAATGGCGGCCACCTTTTCTGCATTTTGAAAGGCGGCCTGTTTCGCCTCTCCTAGTTCAATGAGGCGTTCGATGACTTCGTTTTCTGCTGTGAGCGCGGCTAGCAAGGCATCTAGTTCCCCCATGAGCCTCACCTGATGCCCAGCCGCCGCAGCATCGATGCTGCGATCTGCCGGCTGGAAACCTCGTAAGTGCCGGTCTGCACTTTCACCCGAATCTCCTCTGCGACTGGGCGAATATCTTCTGCACTACTCACCGCATTCCGAACAGCCTGAATTTCCCGACCCTCATCTGATAAGCGCACATCATCGTTGAGCGCGGCCAACTCCGCCTTTGGCAGGCGCCGAGCCCCGGCAGCTGTTTCATAGATCCGCGAGACTTGCCCGATGGGCTTGTTTGGCCTAATCATGGGAATACCCCCCTATTCCTGCGGGCGGCTAAAACCGTCCCTGTAACAAATGTCGGCATCCCTCACAGATTCTTTAGCACTGACTTGGGTTCTTTTCCAAGACTGCCCGGGCAGCACTCACCCCCAAGCACACTGCGCCTAGGCTTTCTAGGACGCCTGCCACCCCCTCAAAAGTGGATCCAGAGGTCATCACATCATCCACAACCAGGCAGCGCTTCCCCGCCAAGGCCACATCCGTTACCACTGCAAAAGCCCGCCTTACGTTGGAACGGCGCTCCTCTAAAGAGAGACCGCTCTGGGCGGGGGTATCTCGCACCCGCACCAAACCATGAAAGAGTGGCCTTGGCCATTGGCTCCTGATACCATGGGCCAGGGCTTCCGCTTGGTTGAAGCCGCGCCGCCTTTCTCTGGCAGGATGCAGCGGAACGGGGACCAGTAGTTCAACTTCCGCAAACTCCGGTGTCTCCCTCAAAGCACGGCCCAAGAGGGCACCCACTGCCACCGCAGTGCGGTAACCGCCATGGAACTTCAGCTGCTGCACAACTTCCCGACCGTAATCCCGGTATACAAAGAGGCTCCCAGTAAGCCTGGAACCTACGGGCCTCAGCTTCCAGTCAATTCCCAGCTGGGCTAGGCACTTCCCGCAGCACTCCAGGAAATCCAAGGGCTGTTCCCCGCACAGCGGGCAGTAGAGGGGTTCTGGAAAGAGGAAATCCTCAATCATGCCCAGCCACCTAAGCATAGCCCTCACCCTTAAGCAGGCCAAGCTCCGCTCCTTCTTGGTTCAACTGCTTAATCATGGCCTGGGCGCCCTTAATGGCCCCGTTTTTCCTAGTACCGCAAAGTACGACTGTTCCCGAAGGGTGATCGGCGGTCCGCCCCACTCTCCCTGCCATCTGTACCAAGGCACTGCGGGAGAAGACGGGGTGATCCGCATCAACCACCACTACCTGCACCCCAGGGAAGGTGACTCCCCGCTCTAAGACCGCGGTGGCCACTATGATGCGCTTCTCCCCGTACCTGAAGGCCTTGATCTCCTCGTGACGCTGGGGATGCCGAGAGTGACAAGCGGCCACCTTTTCCCGGAGCTTCTCCCTAAGCGCGGCAGCCAGTTCCTCACAGGCGGCCACTGTGGGAACGAACACGATCCACTGGTGGGGGCTTTCCTCAATGAGCTTGAGTATGGCCGGGGGAATCTCTCCCGATCGTGACTTTACGAACTCTGGTTCAGGGAGTGGGTAGCCGTGGTGCCGCACAGGAATGGTCACCGCGGTGCCCTTCCGAGGCACAGGATTGGGGGTGGCGCTCATCTCAACCAGTTTCCCTTTCGGTCCCAGAGCCCTGATGAGCCCGAAGCGCAGCATCTCACTGCCGTGGTAAGGAAAGGCATCTACCTCATCTAGGATCGCCAGCCCGAAGCGTTGGTAAAAGTGAAGGACCTGGTGGGTCGTGGCAATTACAAGCTGCCCTTGAGCCTGCCACGGCTGGCCGCCGTAGTGTACCGCGATTTCTACACCGGTAAAAGCAGAGCGAAATCGCTCTGCAAGCTCCCGGACAACGTCCTGGCGGGGCACGGCAAAGAGCACTTGGTGTCCTTCTCGCAGTGCTCTGCGCATCAAAGGATAGGTGACTTCCGTTTTCCCTGCCCCACAAGCGGCCCACACTAAAGTGCGCTGGCTGGGGCTCTGCCAGAACTCTTCCAGCTGCGCTGCTGCCCTAACTTGGGCGGGAGTAAGCTGGTATGCGAGGGTGAAGTCCGCCTCGCCAGAGAAGGCTTTCCCAGAGAAGGGAGCGGAGACAAGTATGCGGCAGCCTCGGCTTGCCCCGAGGGTGAGGCAGTCCGCGCACAGGGGGCATTCCCTCCGCCTACACACAGGGCAAGGCTCAAACACTACATTCTGTCCGCCACAGCGGTTGCACCGCAGTGCCCCCCAAGACAAGCGGCTGATACCTGGCAGCTGCTCTACCAAGCCGTGGTAGGATGCATAATCCAAAAGGCGGGCTGCCTCCAGCGGCCACAGGCCCTCATCTCTCAGAAGAGACATCAGGCGGTCCTGGAAGACGATCCGGCCTGCCACAGCTTCCTGCAGTATCCCAAGGCCAGCAGCTAAGATATGGCCAGGATCACCAAGGCCGGGGCCCGGAGCAATCCCCCGGCTGCCCAGGGCCGCCGCGAGTCGGGCAAGGCTGCCCAAGGGCCCCCGTGCCTGCAGTACGGAGAGGCGCTGGTAAACCTCGTCCCCCGGAAGGGGCTGTCCCATAGCCCGGTGCCGCCCGGAGCCCGCAGACCACTGAGAAATGCCCTGTGGATCGCGGGCAACCCACAGCTTGTGCCCAGCAGGAAAAGTTGTGGAAATAATCTGTAACTTTAGCATAGTACCTCCCGCTCATCCCTTGGGCACGTCCATCTTCGAGATCAACCAGGGAAATACCTGCTAAAAAGGAAGAAAGCGGCTTTACTTCAAGCCGCTTCACCTGCTAATCCAGTGAAACCAAGCCGCGCCGCACCGCCATTAGAGCCACTCGAGTGCGGTCATCTTCCCCTAGCTTGCGGTAGATGTTGCTAACGTGGTTTTTCACTGTATGCTTGCTGATAAACAACTCCTCGGCAATTTCCGAGTTAGTGTAGCCTTTAGCGATTAGCTTCAGCACCTCACACTCGCGTGGGGTGAGAAGTGTGAGGCCTCGATTGTTCATCGGCTGCCCCCCCTGTTTGCCATGTCAGTGGTGTTGTATTATATTCCACTGCTAGGCTATTGTCCGCATTATTCCAGGGCTATCTTTTGGAGGGCAAAACAAAGACGGCAGCCGGGGGTCGGGGTTTGGGGGTGGCTGCCGCTCTGCTGATAAAACACTTACCAGGCTCTCAAAAGTGCTGGGTAGTGCCTTTTGACTGTATTTTAACATTCATGCCATTTTGAGAAAATCGGACAAAAGTCCCAAATTCCCTAGGACCTTCTCCCTAAATCGACAATTGCAGTACAGCTTTGTCTGTGGTATAAACTAATATAAAACCTTATAAAGGAGGATCGGGGATGATCACTTTCCAGGAAATTCGGGACAACCCGGTATTCACCGGCTTAATTGAACGGGCAAATGCGTACCTTCGGGCACGGGGATATACCGAACACGGCATGCGCCACGTCACCTATGTGGCTAACACCACTGGGATGATCCTACAAGAGCTGGGCTACAGCGAGCGCATGGTGGAGCTCGGCAGGATCACCGGCTATCTCCACGACATCGGCAACATGCACAACCGTAAGCACCACGGCATTTCTGGGGCAAATATCGTCTACACCGAACTGCGCCTTCTGGGCATGGATCTTGATGAGATCTGCACCATCACCACTGCCATCGCCAACCACGAAGAGGAAATCGGCGAGCCGGTCACACCCATGGCTGCAGCCCTCATCTTGGCAGACAAAAGCGATGCCCACCGCACGAGGGTGAATCGGGAAGGGAACGGCCGCCCCGCCATCCATGACCGGGTAAACCTCGCGATCCTCGACTCCCGCCTCACTGTGGACCAGGAGCAGCGCACCATCACGTTTGATATAGAGTTTGACCAGCAAGCCTGCCAGATCATGGACTACTTCGAGATCTACCTGAAGCGCATGGAGATGTGCAAAACGGCAGCAGAGCTCCTCGGCACCCGTTTCCGCCTGGTAATCAATGGGCTCGAGCTCTTAGGCCACGTTAATGAGGCCTACGACAGCCCTCTTACAGGGGTGTCCTGAACAGGCCTTTAGTGACAGCGTACACCGCAGCCTGAGTGCGGTCGTCCACATTTAGCTTCCGCAGGAGGCTGGTAATGTGGTTTTTCACCGTCTTCTCACTGATAAACAGTTGGGCAGCGATCTCCTTGTTGCTCAAGCCCTGGACGATGCACTGCAGCACCTCTTGTTCCCTAGGCGTAAGCTGCAGCTCCTCTAAGGTGGCAGCCGTCTGTATGCGTCCATACTCTTCGCTGATGCGGTGGTAGCGCTCCGCCACCTTTTCCATGAGGTGGCTAGGGAAGACAGACTCGCCTACCCCGATGCGCTTGATGGCACCGATAAGGCGCGCTGGTTCCGCGTCCTTAAGCATGTAGCCGTCCACACCGGCCCTGATCATCTCACTGATGTAGGAGACATCATCGTGAATGGTCAATGCAAGGATGCGTATCTCCGGGCAGAGCTTCCGTATCCTGCCTGCCACCTCAATCCCTGTCATGTCCGGTAAGTTAACGTCCAGCACCACCACATCTGGATGGATATCCTGAACCATAGCCAGAGCTGCTGTACCAGTGGCCGTCTGCCCGATAACCTCCAGGTCTTCATCTAATTCCAGCAGCCTGGTCAAACCCTGGCGCAGCAGCGCATGATCATCAACCAGCATCACCCGGATTGTATCCAAACTAATTCCCCTCCACCTCGTATGAGACTACAGCGGTACAGTTGCCACAATCCTCGTGCCTTGCCCAGGAGCCGAGTGTATCTTTAGTGTGCCGTTCAGGAGTTTGATTCGATCTTCCATGCCTACTAAGCCGTAATGACGGCCCTCCTGGAGAAGGCGGCGAACCTCAACAAGGTTAAACCCCACGCCGTTATCAAATACCCCCACACCGATGCGATCGCCGAGAAACTCCAAACGCACTAGGACTTCCGTTGGGCGTCCGTGCCTTAAGCTGTTGTTCACAGCTTCTTGGACCGTCCGAAACACCGCAACCTCAACAGTCGCGGCAAGCCGCTCTTCCCGCCCCACTACTCTAACTTCGCCGTGCACGCCCTGTCGCTCGCAGTTTTCCTGTACATAGCGGGTCACAGTGTGCACCAGCCCTAAGTCATCCAAAGCCATGGGGCTAAGATCATAGATGATGCGGCGAATATCCCCGATGATAGTCTTGACTAAACCCTTAAGCGAACTGAACTCCTGCCCCGCTTCTTCAAAGCGCCCTACGCCATACAGCCGTTCCACAATATCCAAGCGCAAAGCAATATTGGCCATATCTTGCACAGGCCCATCATGGATCTCCCTGGCCAGCCGCTTGCGCTCATCTTCCTGGCCCTTCAAAATGCCTTGGGCGATTTCATGTTTGACCTGCACACATTCTAGCTGTTCGTTAACGTCACGAATGTTCCCTGCCAAGAAGTTGAGGGCAACCCCCACTTGAGAGACAAAGCGCTCCGCCTTAGAAGCAATTTCCTCCACGCGAGCGAGGGACACTTCAAGGCTGCGCCGCTGTTGGCTGAGATTACGCTCCCGTTCCCGGGCAACCGCCAGGGACTCCCGGATGCGTTCCGCTTCCCGGTACGCATTGGCCTTATCTTGCTCGGAATAATGATCGTAATCCCGGCTCATCTGGTACAACCGGATGCGGGCATGCTTAAACCGCTGCTCCAAAACCTCCACAGTACTGATAGCTTGACCCACATCTACCTGCACTTCTTCTAATTCTGCCTGCAACCTCTCAAATTCCTGCCTGGCATGCTCCGCGATATCGTACATTTCGTTCTTGCCTTGCTCCAAAGCATCCAGTGTATCCCGGAGGATGTTTTCCACCCTGGCAGTTGAGAGTAAAGTTCGATCACTCATGCCTATCGCCTACTATTTGTGATTGACAATCTAGATCTTGCCTTTTATACTAAAATAAATATGTAAACCCCATACGCCAAGTATAACATGAATTTGCACTCTTATCCAGAGAGGTGGAGGGACTGGCCCGATGAAACCCGGCAACCGGATGCGCAGCATAACCGGTGCCAATTCCTGCTGGATCGCGATCCAGAGAGATAAGAGGAGGGTAACGCTCATCCATTGTCCTCTTCTGTCTCAGAAGAGGTTTTTTATTTGCTCAGTAGGGGATGTGTATAATGATTCAACTTAAAGGTATAAGCAAGACTTTCAGCGGTGCCAAAGCGGTGCATGCCCTCAATAACGTCCATCTTCACATTCCCGCTGGTAAGATTTTCGGGATTATTGGCCCTAGCGGAGCGGGGAAATCAACCTTACTGCGATGCATCAACCTCTTGGAGACTCCCGATCAAGGTGAGGTTTGGGTGGATAACGTCCGCCTTGATACGCTCAGCCCCAAAGAACTCCGGCGAGCACGCCAGAAAATGGGTATGATCTTCCAGCACTTTAACCTGCTCTCATCCCGCACTGTTGCGGAAAATGTCGCCTTTCCCTTGGAGATTGCCAAGGTGGACCCGGCCCAGCGGCGGCTAGCTGTGGCGGAGCTTCTCGAGCTTGTTGGCCTTTCTGATAAAGCCAACGCCTACCCCGCTCAACTCAGCGGCGGGCAAAAGCAGAGAGTGGGCATCGCCCGAGCCCTGGCCAATAAGCCCCGTGTGCTCCTGTGTGATGAAGCCACCTCTGCCCTGGATCCAGAAACCACTAAGTCAGTGCTGCAGTTGCTTAAATCCATCAACGAGCAGTTCAATCTCACCATAGTGGTCATTACCCACGAAATGTCAGTGATTCAGGAAATCTGCGACCTCGTTGCGGTGCTGGAACACGGCACAGTCCAAGAGTGGGGCCCAGTGGTGGAAGTGTTCACCCGCCCGCAAGCGCAGGCTACCAAACGCATGCTCAGGGGAACCTTTGCTGCTAACATCCCACCAGAGCTCTTGGACCGCCCCTCTCAGTCCCGGGGCCCCCGCCGCCTGCTGAAACTCAGCTTTGTGGGAGATAGGGCCCACCAGCCCATCATTTCCCACATGGTCCAGAATTACAAGGTGGATGCCAACATCTTGTTTGGCCGCATCGACCAAATGAAAGACCTCCCCTTTGGGATGCTTGTCCTCGAACTGGTCGGGGACGAAGAACGGCTCTCCCAGGCGGTAAGCTTCCTTGAAAGCCAACAAGTTGAACTGGAGGTGCTTGCGTGATGCTGCAGCAGGCCTTTATCGAAACACTCACCATGGTGGGAGCTTCCACAGCCATCGCAGCGGTATGCGGTTTGCCCCTCGGGCTTATCCTAGCCTGTACAGCCTCGGGCCACATTTTGGAACAGCCGGTCATTAACCGCATCCTCGGGGCAGTGATCAACGTGGGGCGCTCCATCCCTTTTATCATTCTCATGGTAGCAGTAATTCCCTTTACACGCTTTGTGGTAGGAACGTCCATCGGGACCACTGCAGCTATCGTCCCCCTAAGCATCGCTGCCATACCTTTCGTAGCCAGGCTCGTGGAAAGTGCCGTCTTCGAAATAGATCGGGGCGTCATCGAAGCAGCACAGAGCATGGGCTCATCCCCCTGGCAGATCATCTGGAAAGTGCTTATTCCAGAAGCCCGCCCCGCCCTAGTCTTAGGACTTACCATCACTACTGTCAACTTGGTGGGCTACTCAGCCATGGCAGGTGCCATTGGCGGCGGCGGTTTGGGCGACCTTGCCATCCGCTACGGCTACCAGCGGTTTAGGGCTGATGTAATGCTCCAAACAGTAGTGCTGTTAGTCATCTTGGTCCAAGCCCTGCAGACGCTGGGCGATTGGGCCAGCCGGAAACTATCCAGACGGTAAATTATCACAATGAGGAGGATGAACATGCAAAAGCCATCAATCGTCGTGCTGATCAGTCTGTTAACGGTATTCTTGGCCCTTATGTCGCCCGCAGCATCGTGCGCCACTATCACCGTTGGAGCCACGCCTGTGCCCCATGGAGAGATCTTGGCAGAAGCGGTGCCGATTTTGGAAGAGGCAGGCATCACCCTGCGCATCGTGGAGTTTAACGACTACATTACCCCCAACCGTGCACTGGCAGAAGGGGAACTGGACGCTAACTTCTTCCAGCATCAACCTTACCTTGATACGTACAATGCTGATGCTGGGACCACCATCACCTCCCTCGCGGGCATTCACGTTGAGCCGCTGGGCGTATACAGCGTGAAGCGGGCCTCCCTGGAGGATCTCCCGGAGCGGGCGCAGATCGCCATCCCTAATGATCCCACCAACGGCGGCCGGGCCCTGCTCCTCTTGCAGGCCGCAGGCCTGATTAAGGTGGACCCGGCCACAGGCATCATGCCTACCGTGTTCGACATCACGGAGAATCCCAAACGCCTGCGCTTCACGGAGCTAGAAGCGGCGCAGCTTGCCCGGGCTCTCCAGGACGTGGATGCCGCGGTGATAAACGGGAACTATGCGCTAGTGGCTGGCCTGGTGCCCACCAGGGACGCCCTCTTCTTAGAAGGGGCAGAATCGCCATACGTCAATATTATCGCTGTGCGAGCCGAGGACACGGAAAACCCAGCCCTCCTTGCCTTGGCAGAAGCCCTGACCTCGCCGTCCATTAGAACGTTCATTTTGGAAACATACGGCGGCAGTGTAGTACCAGTTTTCTAGAAACAACGGAGTGCGCGGCCTTGTGCCGTGCACTCTTCTTTTATCCGAGGATTACCACGCTCTCGGGCGGCAGTACCAAGGGTTCCCGGCTGAGAATAGCCCTACCCGTGAGCAAGTCATTCACTTGCCCCGGCGCAGACAAGGGCCACGGCAAGGACGCAGGCTCAATCTCTCTGGGTGAATCAGAGTTGTTGATAACCACCAAGACTTGATCTTCATTGCTAAAACGGGCATAGCCCAGCAGGTTCTGGGCACTGTCCGCAAGAAACACCCGGCAGCGTCCTGTCCGGAGGACAGGGCGCTCTTTGCGCAGCGCAATGAGGCGTTTGTACCATTCGAGAGTCTCTTGGTCCTGCTCCTTTTGATCCCAGATCATTCCCCTGCGGCAGTCGGGATCTGTCTCCCCCACCATTCCCACTTCATCGCCGTAGTAGATCATGGGTGCCCCTTCATAGGTAAGTACAAAGGCGGCTGCCAGCCTATGACGGGCCTTCTGCTCTCCGCACTCAGTTAAAAAGCGAGCAGTATCGTGGCTCCCTAAGAGGTTAAACAGGGAGAGGTTGACCGGGTGGGTGTGGTTCACCTGGACTGTCGCCAAGCGGTTAGCAAAGCTCTCTGCCCTGATTCGGCGCCTCGCGAAAAAGTCCACACAGGCGTAATACAGGGAGTAGTTCATGACTGAGTCAAACTGATCTCCCCGCAGCCAGTCACTTGCCTCATGCCAAATTTCCCCTACGATCAAAGCCTCTGGTTTAGCCTGTTTCACAACCTGGCGGAACTCGCGCCAGAAATCATGGTCGATCTCGTTGCACACATCCAGGCGCCACCCATCGATATCCGCTGCTTCGATCCAATAGCGGCCAACGTCTAAGAGATACTTCCTCACCTCGGGGTTACTGGTCATGAGTTTGGGCATTGAGGCTATGCCTGTGGCGAACGTCTCGTAGCTTGGCGGATCTGTCTCAATTGGCCATTTCCACACATTGAACCACTGGGCAAACCGGGATTGCTTCCCCTTGGCAAGCACATCTTGGAAGGCGAAGAAGCCCATCCCGCAGTGATTGAACACCGCGTCGAAAATCACTTTAATGCCGTGCTGGTGGCACAGGCCGACGAGCTCCTTTACCTCATCAAGGGTCCCAAAGTGGGGATCGATTTTATAGTAGTCCGTGGTATCGTATTTGTGGTTGCTGGGAGACTCAAAAATGGGAGTAAGGTAGATGGCATCAATGCCAAGCTCGATGAGGTGATCTAGGTGCTGGATGATGCCCCGTAAATCTCCACCTCTTTGGCCTGTGGCGGTAGGCTGGGAGTTCCAAGGCTCTACCTCGAGTGGATCGTTAGTGGGATCGCCGTTGGCGAATCTCTCAGGAAAGATCTGGTATATAACGGCTCCTTGTGCCCACTGGGGAGGTTCCCAAAGGTCCTGCAGGGCGATGTAGGGGTACTGGAACTGTGAGTAGGGCGGAGGATCGGCATAGAATCCCTTTTCTGTATAGAACACCTGTGAGCGGCCATCGTCTAGGAGAAAAACATAGGCGAACCGCGTGGTTGAGAGCTCCAGGTCAGCCTGGTAATACGCGAACAGCTCATCCATGGCTGCAAGTTCCATGACCGCCACAAGCTCCCCAGAACCTTGGTAGCGATCCCAGTAGACTACCTTTACCTGGCGCAAGTCTCCCCGGGCAGCCCGGAGAGTGATCCGGAGGGTGGTGGGGCTTACTGGGTAAGCATAACTGCCGTGGGCCTCATGGTACACCGCTTCTTTCAGCAACTTCCCTGCCTCCTCGTGGGATGATGTTCGAAACTCATCGTTCTACTTTCACGGAAGTGCTTAGAGTTCCTCCTCAGAGGGAAAAAGTCACTCCTAACTGCCACCTGATCCCGTCGTGGCTGTCATATGAAGCCATGCCC
This sequence comes from Peptococcaceae bacterium 1109, assembly GCA_001028815.1. Lineage (GTDB taxonomy): Bacteria > Bacillota > Limnochordia > Darwinibacteriales > Darwinibacteriaceae > 1109. The sequence continues at coordinate 84,558 of LDJB01000001.1, read as the reverse complement.
CCGAGCCACGGCAGGGGGGTAAGTTGGAGCCCTGCCACCCACCGGCTGCTCAGGCCATGAGGCTGCAACTGCAGGCTGGCTTGGCCAAAGAGGGCCAGCCCCTCGCTGAGGGGGACAAGTTGACCCCGGCGCAGCTCCACCACGTAATGGGTGTTCACTACGTGCATGGCCCCGGCCCACCCTTCGCCCAAGACGGTCATTCCCCACTGAAACTCCTTGTGACTCCCCTGGATAAACACCCTAAGGTGCTCCCAGGCGGCATCGAAACGGGTACTCCCTTCTCTGTCCAACGACAAGCTGAGCGTACCTTCGGGGGTGTGGTGCTGCACACGCCATCCCCGGGGAGAAGCACTGAACCGCAGGTTGTGCGGTTTCCAAGTTATCCATGCCCGGGAGTTTCCCCAGTCCGCACCTACCCCTATGTGCTCATTAGCCCAGCGTACAGTGACCCCTCTCCCTGAGAATGCAGCCCCAATTCCCGCCTCATTCAGCAAAATCTGGATTTTTGGTACATGGCCACTGCCCAGCTCGACCCCTAACCGCAGCCTTTCTTCCCGATAGTGGCCTCGCCAGCCATCACCTCGCCCCTGCCATACCCACGAGCCGTCCTGGTACGTTTCGGAAGGGCCCCGCCACCGGACAGCGAACTTCCCCTCTCCCATTTCTCCTTGCCAAGGCCCCACCGCAAGTTCGCCGTGGCAAGCCCCATCCTCCGAATGGATGCTAAAACCAGGGCCGTGTATAAAGGCCTGGGACCCATCGCTCCCCACCAACACGCCGCCAAAGATGCCTGCTTGGCCCTGAGCGCCTTCTACTGCTTGCACCTCGACTGGCAGGGGCAGTCCTGCCATAGCCGTAACCCACAACGGGTTCTTTGGATCACCTACAGGAAAAACTGGTTGCAGGCCAGGCTTTACTCTTGCCCACAACTTACCCGAGGCACCAGTGGACTCCCTGGCTCCATCCACAAACACAAACTCTGCCCCGGGAACAGGCTCCCCCTGGGAGAACGCTGTAAGGGAAAGGCGGGGCGGTTCCGTAAACCAACCCCTGCCTATGAAGACAGGGAGATCAACCAATGCCCCGTGCCAGGAGGCTCTCACCGCTAACCAGGTCTCCTGGTGCGGAAGGGCTGCAATAGCTATTCCAGTGATCTCCAGCACTTCCCCGAAACCAAGCTCGGGGATATTCATATTCCACGCTCCGTCAAACCACTGCTCAATCCAGCCTGTACTGGCCTTCCAAGGCTCCTGGAGTATTAGCTGCTGGGGAAGAATTATGCTTAAGATCCCCGCAGGGGATGGGCCGGTCAAGCGCAAAGTTAGGAGAGCGCTCTCCCCAGCATCCAAAGAGACACTCCCCTGCAGCCAAGCGGCACCACTGGCCTGGGGTTGTTCCCCTAGGGCACTCATCTTACTTGCCACACTCCCCCTAATGGGAGCCACTGCATCACGCCAGCGAATCTCCACCGGCTCTGGGAAGACGTACCACTCTCCCGGACGCAGGTGAGTGAGGCCGTCAGTGCCAAAGACAGTGAACTCATGGGAGTTGAGGGGCAGCACCTGGAAGTGGTCGCTCTCAAGCCATACCAAACCGGGCGTGCCGTGGAGGTGCAGAACCCCTCTCCAGATGTACAACCTCGGGGCGGCCCAGCCGGGGTCCACCCCGAGGTCCCATGTGAGAACCTGCCCCGCACTGCCCTTACCGGCGAAGGAGCTGCCGGCCTTGTGCCACTCTCCCCCCGCTATTCTGTGGCGAAGCACAGGGTCGCCCTCAAGCCGAGCCTCCCATTCATCGCTCACAGGAATCCACAAGTGCAAACTCTGCACCAAGGTGATCTCTCCGGGCCATGCAGAGGCAGGGCCAAACCCAGCGGCGGAGCAACTGCATACCGCCGCAGTTAAGCACAACACAGCAATCCAGATATGCCTTACCACAGAGCATCAGACACCAAGAACTGGCCGCCCAAGTCCTCGAGTGGAGTAAAGCGCACGCTGTGGGGCTGTGTAGGTAAGGCGAGATAAGTACGGCGCTGGCGGTTAGGTAAAACCCGTCCGCTTTCCACGAAGAACTCTCCCTGCAGATCTCCCGCGGAGTCGTATGCGGAAATCATGCCCGAAGCGGTTCCATGCCGATCGCCACGGTTGTGGAATGTGAGGGCAAGAGAACTGCCGTCTATGTGCAGATCAGCCAAGCTCAAGTCGTCCTTAGCCGCCCCGGTAGACAACATCAGGAGCACGGCCAGACGGGATGCAACCGCTGCCTGGGCGGCCCGGACATACACTACCACATAGGCACTGGCAAAATCTGCGGAGCGAACCCGCAGCGTTATTTCCCGGTTCTCGTGAGGCAGCAGTCGAAACTCGCGAAACGGCAGTTCAACAATGTCTGCCGCCAGGGCCTGAGCATGTTCGTCTTCTTGAAGGATCACTCTTCCCTCTGCGTCCTGGTCAAATAGCCCCAGGCTGAGGGTAAGGAGCCGCTCACGCCCTGTCAGTTCAGTGCAGCTGAGCACAATTTCATCGCCCGCCTCAACAGCATGGGCCTCCACTAAGACTGGCGAAACCAGCACCCCTGCCTGGCACAGCCCTGGGAGGGCCAAGCACAGTGCTAGGATGGCCAACACCCGTCTCATATCTCTGATACCACCGTAAACTCAACTTGGATAGCGTACCTTCCGGGCGCATCGCCGTATCCTGGGGTAAACCGAAAGGGAACAGCCACCGTTACCCCGTCGCCGGTGGTTGGGGGTTGCTCCGTCAAGATCTCTCTCTCCACTTGATCGAGGAAGCGCCAATAACCCGATGCACTGCGAACCTCGAGCTGACCTTCCAGGTCCACCGGTTGGTCATCAAACTGCACTGCACGGGCCGAAACCAAGAGTCTCCACCCAACATTCGACCACACCGTAACATCCAGGTCCGCTTCCACTCCTTGCCCCGGGCCCGCTTCAGGAAAAGTGAGGCTGTCCTGGACCTGAAGTGCTAGGCCCGGTTTCACATCCACGAACAAAGTGACACTGCCATCTGCCCCTGCGGTTGTCCCTAGCAGAGCCAGAAATAAGGCACAAAAAAAGCCTAAACGAAAGAGACGCAAGTTACACCGCATACTGGTGCCCTCCTTGGTTTCTCCCTTAGGCTTTTTTATTGTAACATTATACTATTTATCTGTCAATTAGGAATTTGCCTTTCAGATTCACTGCCCAGCACCGCTGCCTTGAGCTGTTCCACCTTATCCAACCGCTCCCAAGGCAAGTCCAAGTCAGTCCGGCCAAAATGGCCGTAGGCCGCTACCTGCCTGTAGATGGGGCGGCGCAAATTGAGGTTCTCAATAATGGCCGCAGGCCGCAAGTCAAAATGCTGCCGCACAAGCTCCTCAATTTCCGCCTCAGGGATAACCCCGGTACCAAAGGTATCCACGGATAGTGACACAGGGCGGGCTACGCCGATTGCATAGGCAATCTGCACTTCTAAGCGCTTAGCCAAACCTGCCGCGACCAAGTTCTTGGCCACATAACGGGCAGCATAGGCTCCAGAACGGTCCACCTTAGTGGGATCCTTGCCGCTAAAGGCACCGCCGCCGTGACGGCCCATACCGCCGTAGGTGTCCACAATGATCTTCCGCCCCGTCAACCCCGAGTCACCTTGGGGGCCGCCGATCACGAACCGGCCTGTGGGGTTGATTAAAAACCTAGTCCCCGCCAGCAGCTTTTCGGGAACAACCGCCCGAATTACATGCTCAATGACGTCCTCCGTTAACTGGCTCTGTTCCACCTCTGGGTGGTGCTGAGTGGAAACCACAATTGTATCAATACCCACAGGGCGCATCTCTGCATCGTAAGCTACAGAAACCTGTGTCTTGCCATCTGGGCGGATATACGGGAGAATGCCTTCCTTACGCACTTCTGCGAGGCGCCGGGCCAGCTTGTGCGCGAGGGAAATGGGCATGGGCATGTACTCTGGAGTTTCGTCAGTGGCGTACCCAAACATCATCCCTTGATCTCCTGCCCCTAAGGCAGAGAAAGCATCGCCGTCCCCAGTCCGGCTTTCCATCGCGGCATCCACCCCGAGGGCGATATCTGGCGACTGCTCCTCTATGGAGGTCAAAACGGCGCAGGTGTGGCCGTCAAAGCCGTACTTGGCCCGGTCGTAGCCGATTTCAACTATAACGTCCCGCACAAGGCGGGGAATATCCACGTAGCAGCTTGTGGAGAGTTCTCCCATAACCAATGCCAAGCCCGTGGTCATAGCCGTTTCACAGGCAACCCGAGCATGGGGATCCTCCGCGAGCACTGCGTCGAGAATGGCATCGGAAATCTGGTCGCACACTTTATCTGGATGACCTTCTGTGACCGATTCTGAAGTGAACAGGTATTTCCGTTCTGCCATTTGAACCACCTACCTCTCCCTAGTCTAAAAAGAAAACCTCTCTCCACGAGAGAGGCTTACATAGCTTCTCTCATCTCTCAGAACCACTGATGGTCCTGCAGGATTTGGCACCATGGAGCAAGCTCCGGTTGCCGGGTTTCATCGGGCCAGTCCCTCCACCACTCTCGATGAGGAAATTCATATCATATCTTAGCATTGCGACCAGGGACTGTCAATTATTCCTCGATTTTCACCCATTGATAGGTGGGCAGCAGGTCCGCGGTGAATTGATCCGCAGCGTGAGATACTGCCCGGGCCCGGACATTAGGTATATCCATCTTGGATGGGCTGGGTATCAAAACCCAGCTGGGCGCTTCGTGAGGACTTGTCCACGACAGGGTAGTGTTCCGAAACTCCGAAGACTCCCCTTCTGCCCTGCGTGTATAGAGGATGTTCCCTGTCCGGGCATCGATGACCCGCCCAGTGAAGTTCACGACAGTCTTTGTACGCTGGGCAACTTCCCAGACGGCTTTCGTCCCTTCCTCATACAGCCGGGCAATATGAGGCGGGTTCTGAACCACTTCCTCAAAGTAGAACCCAACTTCGCCAGTGACGATGGCATCGACGTCCAGCTTACGGCCAAGGCGCAGGATTTCATCACGGGTGGGTACCAATCCCCTTCTTAGTCCAAGCTCCGCCAAAGCCCGCTCTACTTCGCCCCGTTCAGCAACATAGTAGTACTCACGAAGTTTTCCCGCGACCTTTTCTTCAACATCGTAGCTAATATTCGGTTGGTCGGTGTAGTTCTCAAAGTAAATGACTGCAATACTCTCTGCTCCGCCCAGGTCGTTCTTGGGCGGAACCATAACCCGTTCTCTCCCAAAACATCCGCTGAGCAGCGCAGCAACAACTAGGATTGAAACCAATGCTAATCTCGTCAAGCCCTTACTCATAACATTTCCTCCCTCGGCGGTTTGTTGTGCAGTCTCCCATCAAAGATCCACAGCGGTTCAGCATCTAAGTACCTCAGCAACGCCTCATTGTGCGTTGCTACAACGAACCCAAACTGCAGCTCGGCCTGGAGCTCCAAGAACAGCTCACAAACGGCTTCACTTTGCTTCCGCTGCAAACTGCCGGTGGGCTCATCAGCTAGCACCAGCTTTGGCGAACCTGCTAGGGCTCTAGCAAGCCCAGCTCTCTGCCCTTCTCCACCGCTTACTTCATGAGGATAGGCAGATAGCCGCTTTCCCAAGCCAACTCTTTCGAGAAGGTCTCGCCCGTTCCACTGGCTTCGAGGCACACCCCGGATATGCAGGGGCAGGTTGACGTTCTCCAAAAGCGTAAGCTCAGGTAAAAGGCCTGCGTCTTGCCACACATAGCCCAGATGTGCAGTGCGCCACGCAGCCCGCTGCTTCTCGGGCCACTGCCAGACATCTTCTCCGTGCACAACAACCTTACCTGCACTGGGGCGGAGGAGTAGGCCAAGCATGGATAGAAGGGTTGTCTTCCCCGAGCCCGAACTGCCCAAAACCACATAGCGGGCGCCGGAAGAGATACTCCATGTAATATCCGTAAGCACCGGTGTCTCGCCGTAGTCTTTGCTCACTCCTTGGAGGGACACCACCCTAGCTGACACGGCGCACCACCTCCACAGGATCGACCTTGGTCATACGCAGGGCAGGCAGGATGACCGCAAGCAAGCCAGTTAAGACTGCTGCGCTTAAGACCCACCAGCTGTCTCCTTGCGCCCAGCCGATGGGCAGCCGTTCCAAGTAGAAAACCTGAGGTAGACGGATGGTAAGGCGGCTCAAACCCCAAACTGCTCCCCGGGCGGCTAATATGCCCAATGCACCGCCCACAAGGCCGCTGGTCAAACCCTGGATCAAAAACAAGCTTGCAATCTGGCGGGGTGAAGCCCCAAGGGCCCGCAGAATCCCTACACTGCGCTGCTGAGCCCAGGCTCTGAGAAAGTACACATTCATAATTCCTAGAGCACTTACGAGCAATGTAAACACCAAAACCCAGATCAAAACAGTGCGCTGCACTTCCATGGAGATGAAAAGCCCTTGCTCCTTGGTATACCAAGGCCTTACCCACATACCGGCCGCATCTTGGAGAGGTTCTATGTATAAATCAGCCTGGGCGAAGTCCTCCACCCGCACACCGTATCCCGACACTCCTGTAGTATCCATCAGATACTGGCCTACAGCCAGCCCCACAATGACAAGGCCAGCATCAGCGCCGTAATACCCTGTGTAAAACACCCCATCTACCATCATGGGCAGTGAACGGCTGGGGGACACGACCACCACTCCGTCCCCGATACCCACTCCAAGCAAGCGGGCCAGCTCGGCACCGAGGACAACGCCCTCACCCTGAAGAACTTGGTTCCAATCTCCCCGTTCTAACAGACTGCTCATCCGGAGCAGCTTCTCCTCCGCTTCCCAGTCCACGGCCTTGACCGTCACTGGTTCCGCGGCCAAACCCTTTTGTACCAGACCAGGAAACTGGAGGTAGGGAGCGGCAGCCAACACTCCTGGCACCTGCAAAATCTCCTCAGTATAGTCTTCTTCCACATAAGCGTTGATACCCGCCTCGATGGTCAGGTGTGGAGCCAGCAGTAGAATACGTTCGCCGAAAAAGTCGTGAATTCCTTGCGCAAAGGAGAGCACGACCATGAGAGCGGTGATGGCCGCGGATATCCCCAGGATACTGCCGAGGGTCTGCTTCCAGTAGAACCTCAGCTGCCTGACTGCGACAAACCAATACCATGTGCCCATGGCAGCATCTCCCCACAGTTCTCCATTATACTCATTATACCATCATTTAGACCAGCTGTTTTTAGAAAAAGAGGAGATTCCAGGCGAATACTAGAATGAAAATACGATTAGCCCACGCTAGAGGAGGCTGCAGGACATGCAGCGTGAGATATACCTGGACAACAGTGCCACAACGCCAGTTTTAGAAGAAGTGGCCCAAGCGATGGAACCGTATTGGTCAGTGCAGTACGGTAATCCTTCATCGCCGCACATGCGGGGCGTAGCCGCGGAAAAGACGCTAAACCATGCCCGGCGCACCCTGGGGGAGCTTCTGGGAGTATCCCCCAATGAGCTGTACTTCACTGCCAGCGGCACAGAGGCGAACAATATCGCCATTCAGGGGATGGCTGCAATTCCACATCTCCGGAAGAACCCCGGGCATATTATTACTACCGCAGTGGAACACCCCGCGGTGCTCCACGTAGTGCGTTACCTGGAGACTCTCGGCTGGAAGGCTACTTACCTCCCAGTAGATAAGGCAGGCCGGATTGACCCTGAAAGCCTCAAGGAATCTCTCCGGCCAGAGACCCGTATGGTCAGCATAATGCTGGTCAACAACGAACTAGGCACCATCATGCCATACAGGGAAATCAGTAGGATTATCCAGGATGCAAACAACGGGAGGCAAAACCCTATCATCCTCCACTGCGATGCAGTGCAAGCCTTGGGGAAGATTCCTGTGGACATCGCTGCTCTAGGCTGCCACATGGCGACTTTCAGCGCCCATAAAATCGGGGGCCCGAAAGGTGTTGGCCTGCTTTACGTTAAGCGGGGCACCCCCTTAAGGCCCATTATGTACGGCGGCGGCCAGGAACGGGGGCTGCGCCCAGGAACAGAAAACGTCCCTGGGATCGTTGGCTTAACCAAGGCAGTAACCCTAGCCTTAGAGAACCTCAACGCCAATGCGGCCCACATGCACAGACTCCGTGAAGCCCTTCTGGAACGCCTGATGTCCATTCCTGATGCGGCAGTGAACAGCCCTCGAGACGGGGCTCCTCACATTCTAAATGTGCGCTTTGCGGGCATTCGCGGTGAGGTCCTGATCCACTTCTTGGAACAAAAGCGCATCTACGCAGCCATGGGGGCAGCCTGTTCATCCAAGAGTAAAGGCCGCTCTCACGTTCTGGAGGCCTGCGGGCTAAACTCAGATGAGATCCTCAGTTCTATCCGGCTCAGCTTAGCGCCGGATCTCAGCCTAGATGACATGGCTTACGCGGCTGATGCCTTGGCAGAGACTGTAGGGGAAATCCGTCAAATTTACAGGTAAGGAGTTTTGCTGTGTACCACTTACTGCTTGTTAGATATGGAGAAATCAGCCTCAAGGGGCGCAACCGCAAGATGTTTGAAGACCTCTTAATTAGGAACATCAATGCGGCCCTGGAAGGACTTTCAATACAAAGCATTTCCAAAACCTTTGGCAGGCTGTACATTGAGACAGAGAATTGGCAGGAAGCTGCCGCGCGACTTGGGAAAGTGTTCGGGATCGTGTCCGTTTCACCTGTCCTCAGGACAGAGCTTGACCTGGAAGCCATTGAGGAAGCCGCTGTGCGAGTAATGGAAGACACTAAGGCCAAGACCTTCAAAGTGGAGACTCGCCGCCCGAACAAGAACTTCCCCATGAGCAGCCCTGAGCTGAGCCAGATGCTTGGAGGGCATGTGCTCCGCTCAGTCCCTGGCTTGAGAGTGGATGTGCACACTCCTGATGTAACCCTCAACGTGGAGATCCGCCGGGAAGGGGCGTATCTTTACAGCCAAATCGTCCCTGGCCTAGGCGGACTGCCCGCAGGAGTGTCCGGCAAGGGGCTCCTCCTCCTCTCTGGAGGGATCGATAGCCCTGTGGCCGGTTTCCTTTCCCTAAAGCGCGGGGTAGCAGTGGAAGGGCTTCATTTCCACTCATATCCCTTCACCACTGAGCGCTCGAAAGAGAAAGCAGTTGAGCTCGGGCGTATCCTTGGCCAGTACACTGGTACCCGCAAGTTCCCTCTGTGGATCTGCCATTTTACAGAGATTCAAAAGGCTATCCAGGGAGTGCCCTTCCCTAGCCTCAGGATCACCCTTATGCGCCGGTTCATGATGCGCATCGGGACAGAACTAGCCAAAGAGAAAAACGCCTACGCCCTCATCACAGGGGACAGCTTGGGCCAGGTGGCCAGCCAAACAATGGAAAGCATCTTCACCATCAACGCAGTGACAAACATGCCCATCTACAGGCCCCTTATCGGGATGGACAAATCGGAGATCGTGGAAATCGCACGCCGGATCGGAACGTACGAAACATCCATCCTCCCCTATGATGACTGCTGTACTGTGTTTGTTCCGAAAAACCCCGCCACCCGGCCCACGGTGGAGCAAGCTTTGGAAGCTGAGAGCCACCTGGACGTTGCAGGATTGGTGGAAGAAGCGGTTGCCAGGACTGAATACCTGGAAGTGTAAAAAAAAAAAAGACCCCGAGGGGTCTTTTTTTAGCTTCGATAGCGGCCGATGCCCAGCATCCGCCCAATGTTCGCTTGTTTATCTTCTCTGAAAGCTAAGGAACCATCCACAGCGGAGAAGAGGGTAGTCACCCCTGGGCCGTGGCCCGCGAGAAGGCAGTCAGAGTGGACAACCACGCCAATGCTCACTGCTCCCCTACGGTAACTTCTCCCAAAGCGGTTGTCGCAGTCTTCTAAGGCAACGATGTCGCCGAACTTCAGCTGGTCAAGGCCGAGCTCGTGGAGCTCTTCCTGATCAGATGTGGTGATATCATAGTCGCCCGAGGCGGCGCTTGCAGCACCCAGGCCCGAGCCCATGAACTTCGCGGGAACCTTGGCAGCCACCGGCACTACTAGCTTGCCTTCATGTTCCTCGATCTCCAGCTTGTCAAGTAAATCAGGATCCAGGTTTAGGACAGTAATGCCAGGGTAATCTAAGAGCCGAAGCCCTTGGCCTACCGCGCGTATCTGAATCTTATCTTCATTGCAGAGTTTCTCCAGATCCTCATCAGCAAAATCGATGAGGACGTGTTCAATCCCGCCGTGGATGCCAGTCACATACCCCTTAGCTCCCTTTGCATCGCCTGAGACTACTACCGCAGTATTGCCGATGCAGGAGAGGACGTTGTACGCCTGATTCTTCGGATCAGTCCGTTTATCCAAAACCGCCGCGGTGGATACCCCTGGCTCAATATGATCCCCGGCCCAACCAAAAGCTGGGTCACCGATCTTAACATTGTAAGCGATACCCCCTGTGCCAGGCAAAACAAAGGGGACGCCATCCCGGTCGATCCGGTAAGGGGTAGACCTGAGGGGCGGCGCCACCATCCCCATCACTGATAGACACACCAACTTATCCCGATTGGTTCTGAGCATCCTTGTCCCTCCCATTTGGACTTCTTTTCCTGCTGCGAACTACACCTACCGCAAGCAGAGCCAAGGCAATGCCTGCACAGTCAATCACCACGTCCTGCAGTGAGCCGGAGCGGTGTTCAAGCCCTATCTGCAGGTACTCATCTGCCACCGCCACGACAAAAGCACCCGCTGCGCCCCACAAGAGAGCTCCCTTCTTCAGGCGCGGCGTAGCTTTGCTGGCATAGATGATTAATAAAGTCAGGACCCCATAGGCCAGCACGTGCCCAGCCTTGCGGGTCCAGTAAACCAAAGCTTGGATCTGCCCACCAGTCAGGTGAGGAAACCACTCCCTAAGGAGCCTTCCCATGTACCCCGCGCCTGAACTGTGCGCGGTGGTAAACGACAACACACTGAACGCATATAGAGCTACCAAAAACCAACGAACCACATACGCCAATCCCCTCACCTGAATTAGGCCTAGAAGCGCATATACTCTTTGCAAGTGCGGCAGTGTTCTACCTGATCCAGGTCCATCCGCCGCATAAAGCGGGCACAGTAGTACTGGAATTGACCGCTTGCATCACGGCATTCCACGGCATAACTGCACATAATCACCTGGGCATCACCTCCCAGGCTTAATATACGAGTTATCCGATGTTTGTATGCTTGTCTCCATCTTCGATCTGGGCCGTCACATCTTGGAGAAGATACATTAAAGCCCGGGAGATTCGCAGGAGCTCCCGCTTTTCCATGTCGTTCAAGTTGAGCACTTTCTGTGGATCACATTTAACCAAATAGTCTCCTGATTGAGAGAGGCTGGCCACCACATCCTGAACCCGCCACTCCCCAGGCTCTCCCCGCCGGGCTGCTGTCTGCCGCGGTTTGCGGCGGACCATATGCACCGCATTTTCCAGGCTGAGATCGCGGGACCGGAGCATCATATCTATCACCCGCTTGGTTTCAGCCCGGCTTAAGCCATAGTCGATCACCCCGTCCAGGATAACTTCCAACATATGAGGGCTGTTTACCTTCTGGGCAAAACGCTTGGCCAAAGTAATGTGGGAAGCGGTGAGGGCGGATTTCCCGCCGTAGAAGTTGCTCATAACTGCTGCTTGATACTTCGAAGGAACATCTAGAACCTGCAGCCAGTCGGTGAGCGTTGTCCGGGGCACCCCAAGCCGGGCCGCTGCTTCTGACTTACTCAAATTACCCTCCTCGATAAAGGCCTGCACAGCGTGAGCTTTATCTATGGGATTAAGATCTTCTCGCTGCAGGTTCTCCACCAGCTGAACCTGGCGCACCGAAAGATCGGTGCTCAGAACCACGGCAGGAATGGACTTGTAACCATTCTTGCGGGCTGCTTCAAACCTGCGCCGCCCCGCAACCAGTTCATAGGCATCTCCCACCTGCCTCACTAGCACGGGTGCTAAAAGACCCACTTCTTCCATGGAATCAGCCAATCCCTGTACCCCATCTTCTCTGTAGAAAGTCCGCATGTTCTTCCCTGGCTGGATCTGATCCATGGGAAGCTCTACAACTTGCGTACTCATCGAGACACCCCCCAGAATCTTAGCACTTCAGAAAATCCAGAAGCGCTTCTTTTTCTTATAGCGCCTGGTTTCCGCGAAGGAAATCGGTTCTCCCTTGATGATCAACTCAGGATTCCCCTTTACCAGCTGCAGTGCCCGCTCCGCTCCAATGAGCTTCTCCACAGCCGCAAAGGCCTTGGGAAGGTTCATTCCCCTTCGCTGGATGCCGTGGCCGTCAGTGGCCAAAACATGCACCATGTTGTGCTCCAGCAAGATTCTCGCTGTCTCCAGGATCTTCTGGCCAAACCTTCCCAAGATACTCCCTGAGTTCATCTGAACCGCACATCCTAGCTCGATCCAATGCAGGACAAGGTTGGGATCATTCACTACCGCCAGATAGCGTTCAGGGTGAGCAATGATAGGTGTGATGCCTTTGGTCTGCAGACTGAAAAATACCTGCTCCACATAGAGGGGCACCTGCTGAAGGGGGAACTCTACCAGACAGTAGCGGCCGTTAGCCCCGTAAGTAGGAATTTGGCCTACCGCCATATCGATAATCTCGATATCCATAAACAGCTCGCCGCCAGGCACCACCTTCAGCCCAATCCCAGCGCGGTCCAACTCTGTTTGGAGATCAGCTGCCAGTGCTTGGATTTTTCCCCAATCAGGCAGCTGGAAAAAGTGCGGAGTAGCTGCCACCACAGTGACACCGCCCTTCACGGCCTCTTCCGCCATCTGAAGGGCTTCAACTAGGTCTTCCGCACCATCATCAACACCTGGAAGAATGTGTGTGTGCAGATCAATCATCGCTAGTCTCCGCGACTTCTGAATAATAGTAATAGTAGTACTGGTAGTTCTTCTGCGCCGAAGGGTTGATCCTGTTCAAGACTACGCCCAGCACGTTGGCATTAGCATTCTCCAACAGGGACCTGGCATGCTGTGCAAGCTCCCTGGGAACTTCTCCTGCTGCCACTGTGAGCAGTACTCCATCCACTAAGGGACACAGCACCGCGGCATCAGTCACCGCGACAATGGGCGGGGCATCCACAACTACCATATCAAACTCTTCCCGCACCGCGTTCAGCACATTGCGCATCGCTTGCGAACCCAAGAGCTCCACAGGATTGGGCGGGACAGGCCCGGAGGGAATAACACTCAGGTTTGGGACTCCCACATCTTTCACAACATCTTCCCGCTTTACTTCCCCCACCAGGAGGGAAGTAAGGCCAGGCGAGTTATGCAGGCCCACGATCTTATGGACAGTGGGTTTACGCAGGTCACAGTCTAGGAGTAGGGTCCTGAGGCCGGCCTGGCTGAAGGCCACTGCCAAATTGGAAGAGATCGTTGACTTCCCCTCTCCCGGAGCTGCACTGGTTACTAAGATCACCCGCAACTGCCTGTCTGGGCTCGTAAACTGCAAATTAGTGCGGAGGGTACGGAAGGCTTCCGAACCTACTGATTTTGGATCATTATGGACAATGAGGCTGTCTCTAAGAGGCATGATCGGTCACATCCTTACTCTCGACGGGCGTGTCGCTTGCCGTAGCTTGGGACAACACGGGTTACGTCTGGAATCTGAGCCAAGACTGGCAGCCCTAGAAGGGTTTCCACTTCTTCCTTTGTCTTGATCGTGTTGTCGACAAACGCCAACAAGAACGCCAAACCTACGCCAATAAAGATTCCCAACACGCCCGCGATGGCCATGTTCAGCTTGATGCGGGGCTTAATGGGCGATTTTGGTTCTACTGCATAGTCAACCACCTGTACGCTGGCGGTCTGCATGGCTTCTGCAATACGCGTCTCCTCGTTGCGCTGCATCAGCATCACGTAGATTTCTTCCAACACCCTAGTATCCCGCATCAGGCGGGCCAGTTCTAGCTCTTTATTGGGCAGGGTACTCAGAGCCTGCTCCTCTCTGGCCAAAATGGATTTAAGGGCCTCCTCCCTGGAGTTTAGAGCTAGAAGTTCCACTTCCAAGGACACAAGTGATCCATATAGCTGTTGATGAATGGGGTTACGGCTGTGAGTTTCAGTGCTCACTATCCGTTCTACTTGCTGGGACAGCTTGCTCCGAACATCCTCAATCTCCGCATTTAGTGCCAGGATCTCAGGATGGTTTGCCGTGTACCTCTCCCGGGCTCCCGACAAGCGAATCTCCAGATCCGCGAGGCGCGTTTGGTACTCCATCACCAATGGGTTGTTGGCGATGGTAGTGGAGGACAGCAGTGTCTCATCTTGGTTCTGCAGCTGCCGCCTAACCTGAGAGACGCGCTCATTGATTTCCGAACGGGAAACCTGCACATCTGCCAGCTGGGCCTCGAGCTTCGCTATCTGCTCAAGCTTAGCCACCGTTTCCGCAGAAGGGGCCAGGGCCCGCTCTTCTTCTCTGTAGCTGAGCAGTGCTTCCTCTGCCCGCGTAAGCTCCGCAGATACGGTCACCAGTTGAGCCTCAATGAACTCCCGGGCACTGCGCATCTCTTCACGGCGCGTGTCCCTGTTCCACTCAATGAACTTATCCGCCAAGGCGTTGACAAAACGCTGCGCTTGCTGGGGATCTGTAGACTGCATGCTGACCCGGAGAATATCTGTCCCCTGCACCGTCTGTATGGTCAGGCGGTCCAGGATCCAGGTCTGGGTAACCTCATCCATTCCAACTTCTGCCTTAACTTGGTCTAGAATGCGCCGGCTTTTTAAGATCTCTACATAGTTCTGCGTGGCATTTCTCGGTAGAGCACCGAGGGAATCAAAGAGCAGAGCCTGGGCAGTGGAGCTTTGCTCCTGTACCATCAACGTGGTGGTGGCTTCGTATACCGGCTCCATGGAGAGGCTCAAGACTAAAGCAATGACTACTGCTGCCACGAAGAGCCCCAAGATCATCCATCTGCGCCTGACAATTATCTCCCAATACTCAAGGAGATCCATTTCTTCCATTTCCATCTCAACCACCACCTGTCCTAAAAGCTAGAGATAAGATCCGTGAACGTCTTAAGACCGCCTACAAAGCTGAAGATATTGGCCCAGTTAGGCTTGGTTGTTTCGGGTACGTAGATCACGTCTCCGCCCTGGATAAGTGGATTCTCCTGCACATCGCCTTCAAAGAGAAGTTTATCCTTACCCATGGTGAGAGTGGTTGGATCGTCCGGGCTGCCACCTCTATAAATACCAACGTTCTCTAGGGCCGCCCTATCCGTGGGGCCACCAGCCAAAGCGATGGCATCCAGCACTCGAGCACCAGTTGGAATTGTGTACACTCCAGGGCTCCGCACTTGGCCGAGGACGAGCACTTGCCGGCGTGCCTCAGGCACGTAGATAACATCGCCGCCGCTTAGGAGAAGGTTGTTCTCTCCCTGCATGGCCATGAGCTGGCCGTAATACATGTGCCAGACTCGCTCATGCTCCCCTTCTTGGCGAGTCATGATGATTTCCTGTTCCGTGAAATTGGACTTCAGCCCACCGGCCAAAGCCAACAGGTCTAGGATCCGCCCACCAGGGGGCAGAGTAAAAGAGCCTGCCCGGTTCACCTCGCCCATCACCAGCACTTGGCGAGCTGCCGGGAGGTACAGGATATCGCCACCTTGAAGGACAAGGTTTTCCCCTTGATTAGCCAGGATCGCCCTGATATCGATCTGGCTGACTTCCTCGCCTCCAGGGATGATGCGCGTCAGAGTTGCTTCAGTAAGGTCCGCGTTGTCCGTTGGGCCTCCTGCTAGTGCCAAGAGGTCCAAGATGCGTGTGTGCCTGTCAACGGTATAGGCGCCAGGCCTCTGCACATGGCCCAAAGCCAGGACCCGGCGGTTGCTCTCCGGAACGTGGATGGTTTCCCCACCCATCACCGCGCGGTTCGCAGGATGGTTCGCATCAGCCAGTGCCGGTTCCAGGTCGATTACGCTCACACCGCCGCTTTCGCCAGCTGCACGAGTTGTGAAAGAGACTTGGCTGAGATCCGCCGTCTCCAATGGCCCGCCAGCCTTAGCCAGGATATCTGTTAAGCGGTCCCCTGGCTCAACAGGGTAAGCTCCCGGCCGGCTTACTTCCCCGAAGACCACCGCTGTGCGGTTGATCCGAGGAACGAGAACTGTTTCCCCACCCGAAAGGAGGTAGTTCCCTTCGCCAGTGAGCATGGCCCGGGTCATATCAATCTGTTCGGTGGCAGCTGTCCCATCCACATCCCGGGTTAAGGCCACATTGGCCTCATCTGCAGATTGGGTCAAGCCCCCTGCCCTGGCGATCACATCCAAGAGACGGGTCTGAGAATCCACAGGATAATACCCAGGGGAACGGACCTCTCCAAAGACAAGCACCCGTGATTGCCGTTCGGGGACGAAGATCACATCTCCTCCAGCCACAATTGGGTTATCAGCATCTGCGAGGCCTACCGTCCCCCGCATAATGGCGTCCGCATTCACCGTAAAGACCTCTTCGGAGCCATCTGCTAAGCGGCGCGTGAGGGTTACTGCTTCCCCTTGGGCGGTATCGGTGATGCCCCCCGCCATGGCCAATAGGTCAAGGACTTTCTCACGTCCGGAGATGGTGTAGTATCCAGGGGATCGCACTTCCCCTAAGACCAGCACGCTCCTGTCCGCCTTAGGCACGATGATGATATCCCCCGCTTGCAGGGGAAGATTATTGCTGAGGAAGCGGTTCTGCATGAGTTCTTCCAGGTCGAGGGAATGGATCTGAGCTTGTCCATCCTCTTGGCGCGTCAAGGTTACATCTTGGGCTGCTGCCTGAGGAAGCAGTCCCCCTGCATAGCCCACCGCATCCAGGACCCGGTCCCCCAGGTTAAACCGATAATACCCTGGGTTCCGTACTTCACCAAGAATCAGTACTTGCTGTTGGCCTTCGGGGATGTGGATCACATCGCCAGCATATACCCGCTCGTTGCCTAAACCGAGGCGGGTTAAGGCACCGAGATCCACTTCCCGTGTCTCTCCAGCCCGGGTCAGAGTGAGCGTCTGGCCTGCCCGGTCTAAGGTCCCACCAGCCATGGCAATAACGTCCAGAAGGCGAGTGGCGTCCGTGAGGCGATAGCTCCCAGGAGAGCGCACTTGCCCCAAGACCAGTGCTTGAGGAGCCCCCTCTGGTACGAAGAGGACATCACCGGGCTGCAAGACAAAATTCTCCTGGCGACCCTGCTGCACCAGTGTAAGGTCGAGCTCGAGCAGTGTGACTGCATCGCCCTCTGTGCGGGTCAGGGTTACCCGGTCTGCCGCAGCTTGGGACGTAAGGCCCCCTGCGGCGGCGATCAGCTCTAAAACTCTGGTAGAATCAGTGAGAGGATAATTCCCTGGGCGCAAGACTTGTCCCAAAACCAGGGCTAAGTTCTTGCCTTCTGGTATAAAGACAATATCACCGCCGAGCAAGACAGGATTGTCCCCACCCACACGGCCCATCATGGCATTGTAGGCATCTACGGCAAAGATCTCTTGCTCGCCCTGGGCTGACCGAGTGATGGCAATACTCCGGGAGTCCGCAGCATCAGTAAGCCCACCTGCAGCGGCTACCAGATCCAAGAGGCGAGCCCCCTTCTTCAGGGGATAGGTTCCTGGAGAGCGCACCGCGCCAAGGACAATAACCTGCTCTTTTCTGGGGATAAACACCACATCATTGCGCTGGATCACAGGCGCATTCTCAGTCCGGCCTGCCAAAAGGGACTGCACGTTAATGACCACTTCCCTTGTTTGGCCGCTTGCAGAAGTGCGCGTTAAAACAACCTGTTCCAGGTCAGCAGAATCCAATGCACCTCCGGCATCAGCAAGCAGATCAAGGATGTTCATATCTGGCCCGATATCATAGGAAGCTGGCTGGCGCACTTCACCTAAAATCAAGGCCTTGCCCACTGCATCAACTTGGATCACATCTCCGTGTTCCAAGATGGGATTGGCACTGAGTTGGCCGCTGTGTATGTACTCATTCACATTAACCCGCTGAATTTCAGCGGTACCACCTGTAAGCGACTGGCGATTGATCAATACATTAGAGAGGTCTGCGGCCTTTGTTGGGCCCCCTGCCAGGCCGAGGGCGTCCATGAGCCGAGAGTTAGCCCTGACTTGGTAATAGCCAGGGGACTTCACCTCACCTAAAACCTGCACACCGACGGTACGAAACTGACTGACCAACACAGTAACGTGCGGCTCAATTACATAGGCCCGCAGTTCCTGTTGAATATCCCCAGCCAAGTCTTGCGTGGTTCTCCCCGCAGCTAGCTGGTCCCCAACCAAGGGAAAAGTGATCATCCCATCAGGCCTAACTTCCACAGTAGTCGTAAGTTCATTATGGCCCCACACCGTAATGTGCAGGACATCGCCGACGCCAAGGGTATACACGGTTGCTGAAGCGATGCACGGCAACAACAGCACTAAGGCTATGAGGACAGTGATAAACTTAGCAACTGCTGAACGATTGCTCATACTTAACCCCCACCGAACGAATGGCGGACCGCTGGCGATCCGCCCTTCATGTTATTGGACACCAATCGACTTACAATCAAACTACTTCGCGGCTGGCCGCAGAATGAACCCGGAAACTTGCACCGCCCTCAATGTTTCCACATAGAACGGCTGGCGTTCCTGGATACCTACGTCTTTACCCTTGATGAAGTACCCGCCCACAAGGCCAACGGGCCCGAGGAGCATTACCCCCGCCATGCTGGCACCAGCTGCAAGTTCCAGGGATTTATTCTTCTCTGTTGCCCGCTGGTCGACACGGAGTTCAACAAAGGTACCATCAAGGGAGGCCACTCGCCCAAAGTCGATTACGATCCGGCCATCCCGGCCCAAAGGCCCGGCACTGCTTACTTCAGTAACGGTAGCCACTGCTTCCGTTCCCGCGGGGATTACCATGCGGCCGTCCACCATTACATCATCTACTACCCGGTAGGGGACTTTGTCGCCAACCTTGGTTGTGCCAGAGTTCACGCTCTGCAGCAGGCTGATGCGAACCAGGGTCTCCGCAGGCAGGGTCACCTTTTTAAGGTCCAGCTCGGTGGTGCCCCAGATGTTCAGCATCATGTCGCGAGTCCGATCGGCGATGGAGCCAGTTTGAGGCTGGCCATACCACTCCTGCTCGAGCTTCTCGAGACGCTCAATCAAAGGTTTTCCATCTGTAAGTACACCAGTGAACCCCCACTCAGCCAAGTTGAGGTGCAACTTCATGCTGCCCCCTTGCGCTTCTGTGCTCTGCAAGAAGGTGTTCACCCGGTCAATGCGGATCATGGCAGCTCCCGGTTGCACGCCGCCAAAGACGTCATGCTCAATGCGTTCGATTCTTTCAATCAGTGCGCCAGTCCCAGCTTGGCCGTAGAGTGTCTCCTCCACCGCAGTAAGCACTGAGATAGGGGTAACGTTCGCTGCTGCAGGCAGGGGTAGGCCCGCAAAAATGATAAGACAACATAGGAGGACTGCTAGCCGCTTCATGGTATTAAACCCTCTCCTTTATTCAAAACTTGATGGAGAATTCTGCTGTGGCGCCGTAGCTTTGGTTCACCGTCGTGAAGTCAATCAAGCGATAATTGAGCTTCACAGAAGTTTCGTTCTCGAAATCGTAGCTCAGCCCAAGCTCGGCCGTGCTGAGTACAGCTGGATCGCCCAGGTGGCTTTCTCCCTCGCTGGTTCCAACTGCCCCCCGGGGCCAAGCGGAACTCATGCCAAGCCGCAGGGTACCGCCGGTGCTAATGGGCACTTCCACTCCCAGAGTAGCTACTGCGGAGACATCGGCCTCGGTGTACTCACTGTCCAAAAAGTCAAAATAGGTGTAGCCTGCGCTAAACCAGATGGAGTTGGGCAGTCCGAGGCTCAAGTCTAAGGATGTGCTCTTTACTTGGGACTCCGTTGTCCCCTCCTGGGATTCCACGGCGTAGTGATCCCGCATAGTGGAGAGCTGGATGTCGCCGTATTTTAGGAACAATCCGTACCCAGAGGCGGTGTCAAGCTCTGGGAAAAGCTCCTTGGGCACTGCCCCGCTTTCCAAGGCCCGAACGGCACCGCCGATCTGCAGGCCACCAATGCTCAGCGTCCCAAGTTCACTAGGCTTAGGCTCCTCCTCTGCCACAAAAGTCCCCCTTGCGGAAAGCATACTTGAGGAAATGGGCAAGCTGCCTGTCCAAAGACTCCGGTGCTCAAGAGCGTCTTCGGGAGTTTGATCCTCGTCCTCGCTGAAGCTTGGCTCCATAGTCTCTTCACCAGCCACCTCCCCCTGCTGGGCCTGAGGCTCAGCGGCGCCCGCCTTCAAGACAGCCGCTAATGCCTGGGACGAGTAGGTAAGCTGTCTCTCAGCGAACAGGCCACCTAGCTGCCTGCTCGCTCCGAGCCCTAGGATGATGGCATAGTCTTGCACATCGTAGCCCAATATCTCAAGTTCGGTATAGAACTCCAGCACTAGGCGGTAAAGGAGCTCCACTTCTCCCTCATCGAGGCGCTGCTCTTCAGGGGCACGCTGGTTGTATGCACGGATCATCTCGTCTAAGACCACTTCCCGGCTGATCCCAAAACGGAGAGAAGCGGAAGGCTGATGGCCATCGATGTATTCAATCAGGCGGGAGACTAAGAGGGCCCCCTGATACCTGGTCATCTCCTGCGGAATGATAAACTGCGCGACAGAACGCCCTCGGCCCAACTCTGCGAGAGCGAAGTACACCCAATCCTCATCTACAGTATCTGTAGGCGAGTTGGCCTGGCCCACCAAGGGGGCAAGCATCACTAAGCACGCCAGGAGGGCTATAAACACCAACGGGTTTCTCGCCATGCTGACCCCTCCTTTCCAGGCTTAAACGGGCAAGAAGTCTAGATTCATTATTTCTACAATATGGAACGAAAACCTTCCGAGGCCGGGAAATTCCATAATCTTACACAGCTACTTAACGTACCCCATACCCAAAAAGCGCTCCGCCAGGATAACGGCCACCAAATCATCGTAGGGTTCTGGGGGCACCTGCATGGTTGTGGGGATGAGCTTCCGCCAGCCCCGAGGCGGGTTCTCCTTCCAGTAGCGCCGCCGAGCCTCCACGCTGGAAAGGTGCTCATCGACCACCGCGATCTCTACGTTGGGAAAAGCCCTGGACAGCTCCTCGCGAAAGCGCGTGGAGCCAGTGCGATCTCCCAAGATGATCAGGTGAGGATAGAATTCCTCCATGGCTTTCCCAACCTCTTGGATTAATTCTATGCGAGGCGCAACCCATCTGCGCAGGGTATGTGCCCCATCCACCACCGCAAGGCCGCACTTATCAGTCCCCGGGTCAATTGCTAGCACTGGGCCATGCATCGCAAACCACCTTCCCACAAATAGCTTTCGCAGTGCCCCATAACGGTTTGTGGGTATAAAAAAGCCCCCGAAAACGGGGGCTTGTGAGTGTGTCTCCACTAGAACTTGAAGGTCAAGCCAGCGGTGTACTTCTGAGCTGTCTCAGGCACTTCTTCCAAGGTGTGGAAGATGGTGGCGCCCAGTTCCAGCTTCAGGTTGTCTGTGAAGCTGTAATCAGCTGTGACACTGTGGGTGAGCTCGTTAATCGGGTCTGGTTCGCCTTCTTCAACCCGAGGCATGACGAACTCTACGCCATAGCCGAGGTCAAGTCCAGCGCCGCCAACGGTGGTGCCGTAGTTCAGGTTAGCACCGATGACGAATGCCTTCTTTTCACCGAACTTGAACTTACCCTTCTCCTTGTAAGCGTCCTTCTCCAGGGTGCCGTTGACCATGGCAAAGCTTGCGTCAACCGAGAGGCCGGTCTCGAAGACATCGATGGGGCCAACTGCGATCTTGATTTCAGATGCGCTCACGGCAACTTCTGGATCTGCTCCAAGGCCAGTGAGGTTCCAAGCGTACTTGCCAGAGAGTGTCAGAGGAACGAAGATATCGAACTCAGCAGTTGCGCCAAACTTGTAAGCTTGGACAACAGCAACATTCTCCCCATCCATCTCTCTGTAGTAGTTACCGTTCACATCGATGCCCAGGAACTCAGCGCTTGCACCAAGTTCAAACTTGCTCTTACCAAACTCTTCGTCTGGATCTTCGCTAGGCTTCAGGATGAACGGACGGCCAGACAGAGAGCCTTCGGCGGTACCAAAGTCGTCGCCTGCCCATGCATACTCGCCCCAAACTTCGATGGGCTCGTACTTGAAGGTAAGCTTGCCGCCAAAGAGCATGTTCTCTTCAGCTTCTTTATCGGTGAGGTCGATGGCGAAGTTGCCTTCGTAGCCAACACCAAACAGCTCGCCAAAGATGCCTGCGGAAGCGGCGTTCACCATGTACTCCTCATCGCCATAGGAACCGGACACGGCAGCCTTCAGGCCAAGCTCTGGAATGAACTTGTAGCTGAGAGCAGCAGCGCCAACGAGGCTGTCAGCGGAGTCACCGACAACGGCAGCGCCGGTAAAGCCGTCAAAGAACTTGAAGTCAGCAGTTGCGCCTGTACCAGGCTTGCTTCCGAGCACATAGGAGTTGATGTCCTTGGATACATAGTCACCCAGCTTGTTGCCTGCCACGAACTTGGTGATAGGTGTGCTGGAGGTAACTTCTAACCGGTAATCCGAGAAGGTGATGTCCTTGTCGCCAAGGATGCTAACCTCGTATGCTCCAATAGCCTTTACAGTGGTGCTGTCAGAAGCCTTCACTGTCAGGGTCAGGTTGCCCTCTTGAGTCAGGCCGAGAGCAGCAGGCTCATACTCATCGCCAAAGTAGCTTTTGACTGTTCCGTCGTTGGTGCCGACGCTGGTAGCTTCGAAGGTCAGTTCGCCGCCCAGCTGCACGCGCTCCATATCCTTGCGAAGGGTGGTCTGCTCTTGCTCAACCAGGGCGACTCTGCCTTCTACACCAGAGAGGCGGTCTTCCAAGCTGATGAAGAGTTTCTCGAGAGTGTCAACCCGGACACCCAGGAGAGCCAGCTCAGTCTTGAACTCGTTGTTGAGAGCGTAGATGGAGTCGGTCACACGAGCGATCTCGGCTACGAGAGCGGCTTCGAGGCCAGCAACATCAGCTTGCAGGCCATCGATGAGGCCAGCGAAACGATTGTTCTCTGCCTGCAGATCGGCTACGTCGCCAGCGAGAGCAGCTTGGTCAGCCTCGAGAGCGTGTACTCTCTTCACAACAGCGCCGATCCAGGCTTCCACATCAGCGATGGAGCTGTCGTGGTCAGCGTATACCCGCTCGAGCTCGGTGGCGAGGATAGCGGCGGCGATCCGGTTCACATCTTCTTCTGTGAGAGCGTCTTCAGCTTCAACGATCCGCTCGATGATCTTGGTTTCAACTACGACTTCCTGAGCGCCGAGCTCAGCAGCTTCCAGCTCTTGCTTGAACAGGTCAGCAACGAGCTTGCCAATGACGTTCTCAGCTTCAGGAGTGAGTTGGAACGGACGTTCTACTGGTTGAACTTCCACGATCTTCTCGATGGGCTGTTCAACAACTACCCGCTCAATTGTGTGCTCCACAACGGGAACTTCAATGTTAGCGAGTTCTTCTTTGATCAACGCTGCGAGTTGAGCTTTAGCTGCTTCAATATCAGCCAAGACTTCTGCTACAACTTGATCCCGCAGGTCAGCGTTGGTTGCGTAAACTTCTTCCTCAACCATTGCTTCCAAGCGAGCAAGTGTTCTTGCGAACACCAGGGCAGCCTCGTAACGAGTCATCATGCGAGTGCCGCCATAGGTACCATCAGGATACCCTTCCACGAGGCCAACTGCTGCCAGTTGAGTAACAGCATCGTATGCCCAGTGGTCAGCCGGAACGTCTGAGAATGGGTTGCTGTTAGCAAAAGCTACTGCCGCAGGGCCCAGTACCAAGACGAAGGCTAGTACAAGCGCAAGGCTTCTTACTTTCATGGTCATTTTTACCCCCTTAGTGGTTTTTCAGGTTATGTTGTGTGTTGTTAGTTAGATGCAGAACCCTTGCGGCGGCTGCACGAATGAGTTTCCTAGTTACCTCATCCTGCTAACCAAGCAAGGGGCGTGCCTCACCTGCAGTCTCTCGGGTTAGGCGGTAACCACGGGCACCTCCTTTCTAACCATCCATACCCACAGCCTACTGCGGCTAGACACACTGATTACTTGGTACTTCGAGATTCTCCCTTAGAATCCTTCTATTGGGATCGCGTTTTTGCGGGGGTACAGAATATTTTCTCCCCCCGGTTTATCCGCTGTAGGCTGCAAGTTGTTTCTATGTCCGTGGGCAGTACCAAGCACTGTCATACGCATTAAATTCCCCGCAATACACATAATTCCTGCCGACAGCAAATGGGAGTTCGTGGAACTCCCATGAAAATTGTCTCAGCGAATGATTTGCAGCTCAATGGGGATAGGCGTATCGGAGCGCCATGTGTCCTCTGCCACCACTAAACGGATGGTAACTGGCTCTTTAATGTCCCGGGCCACGAACAAAGCCTCAAGGAAAGCACTTCCTGGCAGGAGTACCGCCTCTAGGTCCTCATTCACCGCCATTCCTAGATTAATAGCCTGGACGTTGGCCTGGTTTAGCATATCCAGGATCACCCGGTCGATCTCGCTGTCTCTCATTGGGTTCCAAACCCGTTCCACCAATACAGTATGCTTAGCATAGACCAACTGGTCCGGGTAAATCTCTAGGTATGCTACAACGGGAATTCCCGGAATTGTATTGCTCTCACTTACTGCACGGATGATGCGGGCCGTATCCGCGGTGTACAGCTCTTCCACGGCGAAGTCTACCACTCCGGGCCGGAGGTAAATAGCCCGATAATCCCCGTCCGTGGACCTTGCTCCCCGCCGGTAGGCAATATCATCTACTGTGTTTAGGAAACCATCGAGTGCGTTTCGGATTGCGGCCCTGCTTTGCCCCGGCTCAATCACCACACTGGAAATCACTTCACTAGCGTTAAAGGCAATGTTTGCGCCCCGCATCTGGCCGAAGGCCAAACGGTAACCCCACAGTTCCTCGATCTCCGCCATCAAGCGCGATGCTTCCAGTTCCAGTTCAGTAATCTGCGTACTCATACCTGCAATGATCTCTTGGTTTTCCGCGATGCGCAGCCGCTGTTCCTCCACAGCAGCTTGTGCTTCTTGCAGATCGTCCATCACTTGATTGTACGCTTCCACCGCACTAGCCAGTGAGGTTTGGGCCTCCTCCAGTTCTAGCTGTGCATTGTCCCGCTGCAGGCGCATCTCATCATAGCTCAGCTGCACTGCTGCCAGTTCCTCCTGGATCTCTTTCATACGGAACAAAGCGGTGCGCACATCTTGGGATACGATGGTCAAGACAACAATGGATGCAGTCGCGATAAACACACCAGTCACGATGGTTACCACGATGCTGGTGTGCTTCGGCCTTAGTCCAAAAAGGGTGAGCTTTTTCCGGCCGACTTTCATACCAAGCCGATCGCCGATATACGCGATGACGCCTCCCACAACTGCCAGGGTCAGGATCAGGGTTAGGCCGTACATACACTCACCACCTTGCGTTGTTACTTCTAGAGAGTAAAGTTCGATCCCAAGTAGTGTCTTTTTGCCAGTTCGTTCTGGGCAATTTCCTCCGTTGTACCTGATACTAAAATATCGCCTAAGTGCATGATATAAGCTCGATCTGTAATGCGCAAGGTTTCCCGGACGTTGTGATCGGTTATCACAATCCCCAAATTGCGGCTGCGAAGGCCGGCAATAATATCTTGGATTTCCCCTACCGCAATTGGGTCCACCCCCGCAAAGGGCTCATCAAGGAATAGGAAGGCCGGTTCTAGTGCTAGAGCCCGGGCAATCTCCGTGCGGCGCCGCTCTCCCCCGGAAAGCTGGCTTCCCCGCTGGCGCCGGACTTGTTCTAGGTTGAACTCAGCCAAGAGCCGCTCCACAATCTGGTCCTCCTCGTCCCTTGCCAACGAGCGGTTCTCCAAAACTGCCCTGATGTTATCCTCCACGGACAGTTTGCGAAAAACCGAAGGTTCTTGGGGGAGATAGCCCAGCCCTAGGCGGGCCCGCCGGTACATAGGCATGCGAGTAATATCCATACCGTCTAGGGTAATAGTCCCTGCATCAGCCCGCTGCAGGCCAAGGACTAGAGAAAAAGTAGTGGTTTTCCCCGCCCCGTTCGGCCCGAGAAGGCCTACAATTTCACCCCGGTGCAGTTCAATGTCAACATTGCGGACAACCTTCCGCTGGCGATAGCTTTTCTCTAAGCCCCGGGCAATAATGGGCATCTACTACTCCTCCCGCTGAGCTGCCGCGGCCAGGATCATCTCAGCCGCCCGGTCCACGGAGCCAGGTTCGCCTAGCTGTTCTGGTAGTGCGGCAAACTTGCCCAGCATTTCCTGGCGAGCTGCTTCATCAGTTAGGAGCCGGACAATCTCGTCCACCAGCCTGCCCAAGCCAAACTCGCTTTGAATAAACTCAGGCACCACTTGCTCTTCCAGGACGTTGTTCACAACGGTCATTCTAGGCTTATTGGCGAAGAGTTTGTCAAACAGATAAGTCGTGGTCGGCACACGGTAAACTGCAAGGCACGGCACTCCCATCAGAGCCGCCTCCAAAGACACCGTACCTATGGAGGTAATCGCTAGGTCTGCTGCGTCCAGCACATCACCTGTATCCCCACCCACCACCACATCAATACCGCGGGCTTTGGAAACAAGCTGGTCCACAAAGCTTTTTCTAACGGTGGGTGCTACCGAGACAACTGTCTGACAGTCCAGCTTGAGCTTGCGCAGTTGCCCTATGGCTCTCAGCACAGTGGGAAGCACGTTTTTCACTTCAACTTCCCGTGCCCCTGGCAGAACCGCGATAACCGGTTTGCCGGGCTTCAGGTTAAGCTCTGCCCGCACTTCTTCCACAGGCCGCCGGGACCTTACCAAATCCACAAGGGGATGCCCGACAAACTCAGCGCTGATCCCCGCTTGCTGGCAACTCTCTGTCTCAAACTTGCTGATCCCGATAACCTTGTCTACAAGGCCCGCAAACCGTTCTGTCTTAAACTCAACCAAGCCTCGGCTGAGAGGCGTGTAATAATACATGGTACTAAGTCCTTTACAGCGTGCGATCTCCAACAACCGTAAGCTGAAAAGGGGAAGCCCGATCTGCACCATCACATGGGGCCGTTCTTCATCCATGGTTTCACTCACACGCTGGATCAAGCGCTTGACGATGTGGGCGCCCTTTAGAGAGTCGAACACACCGAGGCTGACCATCTCACTAATATCATACAGCAGCCGCACACCCGCATCAGCCATGAGCGGCCCGCCTATGCCAAACACAACACCTTCAGGCCGCTTCTCCGTGAGCTTCTGCGCCAAGGCCGCCCCAAAGCGGTCGCTGGTATTGTCCGCTCCGACGAGCATAATACGCGGATTAGCCACGTCCCACAACATCCCCTCTCTTGGCGAGCATGAATGTCAGCTGCCCCGCTGCACACAGAACATCTTTCACCTTTGCTTCCGCCTCAACCTTCACAATCCCAGAGCGGTTTGCCACCACCTGGGCGGTGATCACAAGCTGATCGCCAGGGCGGACCATTTCCTTGAAGCGGGCACGCTCCACGGCAGCCAACAGCGGTATACTCTCATCCTCAGACCCGCCCACAGCCAGTCCCCCAACCTGGGCCATGGCTTCCAGGATCATCACTCCAGGCATCACAGGAAAATGTGGATAGTGCCCTTGAAAGAAAGGTTCGTTGATGGTTACATTTTTGAGCGCCACAATGCGTTTTCCCTCTTCAAGTTCGAGTACTTTATCCACCATCAAAAAAGGATAGCGATGCGGCAGCTTCTCGCGAATTTCGTCGATGGAGAGCACCTCTTTCCACCTCACAAGTCAGTATGGCAAATGAGCCGAGGTACCCTCGGCTCCAAAGACACATTCGGCACACCTATGCAGTTTTCCTGCTTTGGCAGGCCTTCAGCTCGCGAGAAGCTTTTTATATTTTAAGCCAATTTCAGAAACTGGTGCTTTGAAAATCACCTCGGGAGGCCCCTCTTCTACGATCTGTCCCTGGTCCATAAGGACAATGCGGTGAGCCACCCGCAGGGCGAAGGACACTTCATGGGTAACGATGATCATGGTTGTGTTGGTGCTGCGCACAAGGTCTTCCATGACCTCCAGGACTTCACCCACTAGAATCGGGTCTAGCGAGGCTGTCGGTTCATCCCAGAGCATCAGTTCTGGCCCTGCAGCCAGGGCCCGGGCGATGGCCACCCGCTGCTGCTGCCCGCCGCTGAGCTCCTCTGGCTTGCGGGCATGGACGTCGTGGAGGCCCACTTTCGCCAAGGCCGCAGCGGCCTGCTCCTTGGCCCACGTCCGATCTGCCCCCGCCAGCACCAAGTGAAACATGACGTTTTCCAGGACCGTCAATCTGCCGATTAGATGGAACTGCTGAAAGACAAAGCCCACTTTCCGGCGGAAGGCCATGAGCTCCTCGTCGGAAAGCTGCAGCACACTCCTGCCCTGTACTAACACCTCTCCTGAATCAGGCTCCGTCAGGCGGTTGATGCAGCGGATCAGAGTTGATTTACCGCAGCCCGAAGGCCCCATGATTACCACCGTTTCCCCCTGCTTTACATTGAGGTTTACCCCCGCAAGGGCAGTAGTCTTGCCGTAAGTTTTCCTCATATCCTTAATCTCCAGCAAGCTATCACCCCCTAAACTGTTGCTTCCAGCGGTTGAGCAGGTTCATCAAACCCGGCCGGCTGCTGGGGATGACGATTTCCCGCATGATCTGTACATTGGATAGGCCTAAAGCCTGGCCGGCGGTGACTTCCTTGATGTTCACTGGGCTGAAGCGCTCCGCAAACCTGGCTACCACCCATCCTACCAGCCCGCCAATGAGCACGATTGACCCTAAGGAGAGATAGGGGATCTCAGCTCCGCTCAGCCTGTAAACAGATGTGAGAATCACCGCCCCCAAGAGCCCTCCAAAGAGGAGTACTGGGTTAAGCACCTGCCAGCGAAGCCTCTTGGCTCGCCCAGCCCTGCGCAGGTACTTCAGGGTGCTGAACACCACAGCATGGTCTAGCATGAGAATGGCTCCTGTAAACACGATGGCCAACAGCCCCGCAATAATGGCCCGTACTTCGGTTAGGAGGCGGAAGATCTCCGACCGAGCATCAGGGTTGATCACTCCTACTGACGTTGAATAAATATTGAGATAAGGGTTGTCTAAGCTGCGGCGGAGCACCGTTTCCACTTGCCCCTCATCCACCTGCCCATTTTCCACCATGATCTGGATTCTTTCTCCCGGGATCACCTGGCCGGCGATGTAGGTGTTGATCAGGCGGATGGAGCGGCCGATATCCTCATCCCCCAGCATAGGAAGGGTTTCCCGGACATACTCAATCTGATTGATAATCGCCTGTACATCAATGTCTTGCACGTTGGCGACCTGATCGCTGATTTGGTCCAGGCTAGCCCGCATGGCAGCAATGTCCAGGTTCTCGAGGGAATCAAGGTTGTCTTCCCCTGCTTGAACCGCTGCTTGCGCCAGACTTTGGAATAGGCCATTTATGAGTAGGCTCACCAGCAGCTGCTCGCTGGAGGAAGTGGAATCCTTCCCCGAAATCCCTTGATTCAGCTGGCGCATCTGCGCCTGCAAAACTTCCAGCTGGAGCAGGGCTTCTTGGAAAGTGTTCAGGACCGCATCTGCATTTTGCACCGCATCGGTGGCCTGTACAGATAATACCTCTAGCTCCTCCAGAAGACGCAGGCTCTCATCAATGGCATAGGCCAGGCGGTAGCGCTCGTTTTCCACTTCGACCTGGCCGATGGGCCGGGCCACTTGCCCGTCGGAAAACACCCGGTAGCCCCCTTGATGAAGGCTCTCCATGGCTGGAGCAATCTCACCCCGGATAATCATCCCTTCCGCCTGGTCTCCGTTGACCGCCGTGATCTCGATCACCACGTTCCCCTCGGTGAGCATGCCCCCTTCCGCCAACTCCGCGCCTTGGCCTTGGATAGCAATTTGCTCTCCCACGATGAGGTAGACTTCTGGGTCAGCGGTAATGCGCACTTTCGATGCATAGCTCAACAAGAAATCCCGCATTTCCACAAGGGTTTTCAGGAAAGCATTCAGATCCTCGCCATACTGCGCCGCAGTGACGTTCCGGTACTTCCTCCCAGGCAGTTCCTGTTCTAAGAGGCGGATAGCCTCTTCACCCACTTGCGCCGTATCCACTTCAAAGCCCATGGGGAAGCGGAGCTCCACAAGTTGGTACTCTCCCAGAATCTCCTTGATATCCTCCTCCAAAGCCTTGGCAAGGATTGGGTCTTCCAGGAGGACAATCATGTTACCCATATCCGTAAATGTAAAGCGCACCCCTGGGAGTTCCTCAATCTTCTGCGCGAGCTCATCGCTAACACTGCCGTGTACGCCCCGAATTAAGATGCTCGGATCGGAAATAATGGTGTGGCTGTTCAGCCCTGGGACCGCGGCGAAATATGAGGGAAGATTGGCCATAACCTCTTTAGTACGGAACTCTTCTGGCAGGCCGAAGAAGAAGTTGGCTTGGCCTGCAATAGTGATAGTCTCACTTAGGCGGGCGCCAGGGAACTGCTGATCCCCCAAGCGTTCCAGCTCCCGAAAGGCCGCTTCTTTCGATTCTTCTTGAATGTGGAGGATAATGTCGTACTGGCCATATTCCCCGATCATATCAGTAAGGGTATCGCCAAAGTAGGCATCCAATGCCCAGGCAATACCCGCGGAGAATAGTGTGCCCAGTAAGATGGTTACCAGCACAAGTACTATAAAGTCTTTATAAAATCCATCGCGAAAAAAAGAGAGCATAACCATCCTCCTCACCCAGTGCCCATATTATATCACGGGCTCTAGCTGGGATTTAAGTGGTAATGCTCTCTTGAAATGGTACTAATTACTGCTAGATTGGAAACTACCCTGGAATGGCCCGAAGAACTGCATGACCTTTTGCTCCACTCGAAGGAGGAAGCGATCGCCGCTCACGGTTCCGTCGGAAAACTCCACCACCACGTTTTCTGTGAACAACGCCTCATCGGTCTCTTCGTTGTAGACCAGCTGTTCTGCACGAACCACCGCATCTTCGGTCTTCACCTTCACCTCGCCCTTGGCAGTAAGGATCTTGGTTGCGCTGTCGTATTCCAGCCAGTTCGCCTCAAGCTCTAAGTCCTCCCGCCAGAGGGAAACGGACTGGGTAAAGGTGAGATGTTCATCCTTGGTGCGCCATTCAAGCTGCTTGCCTTGGATTCGCATGTCTTCGAAGGCCACCTCAATCATGGCCTCAGGAATCTCCCGCACATCTGCGGTAAAAACGCCCGACCCCGCATCATAGGTACCTGCCTGCACATCCACTGGGACGCCCAGCATCTGGAGGGTGCCTGTGCGCCCTTGCCCGAAGGCATTGGGGCACACCACCAGCAGAATGAACAGCACTCCCGTTATACAGCGAGCTAACTTCGTCATTCGCCACTCCCCTTTTCCACCTGTAAAGTCACACTGCCGTATACATGCATCAACTCTTTATCCAGCTCATAGACAAGCTCTTCCATGTGCCAGGCCAGCCCATCCTGGACGATGCGCACGTTACCGGTAAGGGTCACTAGCTCTTCCTTGGTTTCTGCAACCATAGAATCAGCATGGATCACCGCTCCCTGATAGTGCACCACCAAAGGTTCTGGGGCTTGCAAGACTTCTGTCCGCGCCTGCCAGATCAAGCGCGTGGTCGCAAGGGAGAAATCATCAGGGCCAACCGCTGAGACATCGCCCATAAGCTCCAAATCATTGGTTGGCCGATGCCACCGCCCCCGATCAGCATCCACTGTGAAGTAAGGCGCATCATCTTGGAAAATGATCACTTGGGAAATCTGGGCTAGCTCTACGTTATCTCCATCATCCTTAACACTGGCGCTCGCGATCTCCCACTGCCGTTTCCCCTCCAAGCGGCCTACGAGCCTCGAGTCAGAAATGTAAATGCCCTGTTCGGCACGGGTCTCCATTTCCTCCTGGGAAGGTGGGGAAGGCTCCCTAGAAAGCCACCAGATCCCTATGATCCCAGCGCAGATGAGAACGGCCAACGCGGCAATAACCTTTCTCCGTGAAAGCCGCCTCATCACTTCTCAACCCCGATCAGATCCAAGACATCGTCCACGTCAAACAAGCTGACCCCTTTGTCCGAGTCCCAGCCAAACGGCAGGGTGGGGAAGGCATTTATGGTCACGCTGAAGGCCACATTGCCCTTCACATGGTCGTAGGCTAGGGTGATGGAGCGGCAGTGGAACTCCTTGTCGATTCTGATCTGCCCAGAGCGGAAATCTTCCTGCTTCGGCTCGTAAACGGCATCATACCCGATGGTCCATGTTTCACCAACGGGAGACTTGACTTGAACCTCAACTTCTTCCCACTGGCCGGCCCCCACATCATACTTCCCGCCCAGCCGGAACGTCTTGGTGCGCTCCTGCCCATCTTTGGCGGAATACTCGAACTTGGGGACGATGCGGCCCCATTTGTCGGTGTTCAGGTCGTATCCTGCTGAAAGGCTGAGCTTGAGGTTAGCGGTTGGGCGCCACGTGCCCTGCAGAGCTAGAGTGCCGTACTTCTCTGTCAAGAAGTTGTAGCTGGTACTGGCACTTAAGGATAGGGCAGAACTCGTATGGCTCAGGCTGAGGTTCACAGAGCGGACTGGGCTTTTCTTGTCGAAACGAAACGGGCTCTCTCCGAAAACCAACTGTTCGTTGTACCGAGCAGTTAGGCGCAAGCGGCTGCCAAGTTGCTGGGTCAGGTTGAGCCTGCCTGTGAGTACGCTCTGGTTGCCACCTTCCCCATACCAAGCACTGGCCGCTTCACCCCCGTAGCTTATGGTCGTAGTCTGAGTAGGCCGCCAAGTGCGAGTAAGCAAAGCCGCAGTCCCCCCTAGGCGCCAATCAGCCACATCAGAAGGGAACTCATGGTAGTGCCCACCCTTGAGTTCCAGCTGAATGGGGAGCACTCTCCGTGATAGCCTAGGATTGGTCAGGCGCCACGACAGTTCGGGCATGCGATTTAGGCTGGACCAGGTGGGCTGCGCCCCCTCCTCCAGCAGGTCTGGGTTGTACTTTTGCTCCACGGCCAAAGCAAGGGTATGAGAACCCTTGGTGTACGTGGTTTCCGCCAAGTAATCCAACATCCGCAGCGATTTGCTGCCCTCTTTCCCGGTTACGCTGCCGTTCAAGGTCAAACGTAATCCCTCCGCTAGCTGCTGGCGCCAGGAAGCCCCGTACTCCCATGCCTTGCCCGTACTGGACCCCAGATTCTCTTGATAAGTCCCGTTTAGGCTCGCTGACACACTGGCGGTAGTCAAGGTGAGGCGGCTGCGGAGGTCAGCCTTGCGGTCGTTCCCGGCAGTGTCTAGGGCATTGGTGGTGACGAAGCGCCAGGGGCCCTGGCTCCACTCATGGTTGAAGTTCGCGGAAAACTTACCCTGATCCCCAAAGGGGATATGGAATGCCCTGAGCTTGCCTTTCCCCAGCCAGCTGTGGGAATAATTGTGGGTAAAACCATACCCCACCCCAAGCTTGGAGTAAAGGTCGAGGTGGACCACTCCGTAGTGGTTCTCATTGAGGTAGTAGTCGAAGTTGGTTTTCACATAAAACCCCTCGTTGTTGCTGTAACCTACAACCGGCAGCAGCGAGAGCATATCGGCGATGTTCTCACCGACGGGGAGAATAAGGTAAGGCCAGTAAAACAGGGGGATGGAACCCTCATAGTATGTCACATTCCTGACGATCAGCTTGTCATTGGGGAAGAGTTCTAACTCCTTCACCGCCAGATAGTAGTGGGGCTTCTCTAAGTCACAGGTTGTGATACGGCCATTGAGTAGACGGTAAGTCCCGTCCCTGGAGATCACCACTGTCTCAGAGCGCAGAAAGATGGGGCCCTCCGCCTTGGGCGCCTCAACGAGGGCCGAGACATCAAGGAACTCTCCTTCTCCCCGGTTTACGCTGTAGAAAAGGTACTCCCCGGCAAGTTCGTTTTCACTCTGCTTGAGGACAACGTTGCCTGAGACCACTAGTTCACCCGTGTCGATGCTCCACTCTACATAGTCGCCGGTTATAAGGGTATCCTCTGTTGCTATCTGGACGTCCCCTTCCCCAACGAAGAGCTTCTGCACTGCATCATACCAACCAGAGCGCGCCGCAGAAATGCGGACACTTACTTCTTCTGCCGCACTTCCGTTTAAGGCCGATCCACATACAAGGATCAGAACCATTGCCAAGATCAAGCCTGTTCGGCGCATCAGTGTTGGTCCTTTCTTCAACATTACTTTGGCCGGTCCGCGAGGAAAATCAGGACCACCCCTACCAGGGCAAACAGTCCGTTAATCAACCACGCGGCAACAATGGGCGGCAAAACCCCATTTACCCCCAAGGAGCGGGCCACAGACATCCCCACATAGTACAGCAGGATCACCACTAGGCTCACAGCCACACCAAAGGAGCGTCCCGCCCGGCTGTACAGGGTCAGAGGTGCCGCAAAGAGGGCAAAAATAAACGATGACATGGGAAGGGCCAGCTTCATGTGATAATCCACTACAAAGGACAGCACCTTCAGCCCACTACGCTGAAACCGTTCGATGTGCTGCTTGAGCTCTTTGCGGTTCATCTCGGTGGTGGTGCGCTGGTTCCCTAAAAACACATCTGCCTTCTGATCGGTGACAATCTCCATCTGGCCAAAGCGGGTCTCGTGGCTGACAAAACCTTCGTCATCTAGCTCCTGTACGATGCCATCATTCAGCACCCAGATGTTGTCCACGAAACTTCCCCGTTTTGCCGTGATCAACCGGGGAAAAGGCCCGTTCCCCAGCTCATATACGAGGATGTTGTACAGTTCGCGGCGTTCGTTATCCACTTCGCTGATATAGAAGTAGCGGTTTTCACCGCCATAAAAGAATACATTTTCTTCGATGAGAGGAATCCCTTCCGAGAAAATTATCCTCCGCAAGGTGTTCTCGTACTTGTGGTTCGCTTCTGGCACCACTTCCTCTGATGCCCAGTACGTTACGCCGCTCACCACAAAGCCCAAGATAACCACAGGCAAGATCAGGCGGGGAAAGGAAAGGCCGCTCACTCGAAGGACCTTCATCTCGCTGTCCTGCACCAACCGCCCCAAGGACACTAAGGTGGCAAACAACACCGCGATGGGGAGAGTCAGGACCACCATGTCCGGGAGCTTATACAGGAGCATCCGCCCAACCGTCTCCACGGGGACGCTTTTCACAAAGATCAAATCAGTGAGCTCAAACAAGAGCCCACTGATGAGGATAATCGTGAAGCCAATTACGCAAAAAGCAAATGGGCCCATGAATTCACGCACGATATACCAA
Source organism: Peptococcaceae bacterium 1109 (assembly GCA_001028815.1). GTDB lineage: Bacteria > Bacillota > Limnochordia > Darwinibacteriales > Darwinibacteriaceae > 1109. The sequence continues at coordinate 49,257 of LDJB01000001.1, read as the reverse complement.
TCTACTTTGCGCGGCAAGCCCATTCCTCTCTCCTCCTCTAACACCTAACGCCAGGATAAAGTGCTAAAATGCAAGGCGGTACCGCAGCCCTGCCCCGAGCCTTTGAAAGTCAGACAGATATACATGTGCGCTTACGTTCTGCGCGAATTGGGCAATCAAGCCGCCGATAAGGCCCTGGCCGTCATACTCCACACCCAAGGTTACCACAGGGGTGTTGTTGTTTACTTGTACGGGATTGAGGACATAGCTTACGCCCACCATCCCATTAGAAAAACGCCCGCTTCCCCAGGCAACATGGCCCCTAAGGCCTGCCAAGCCCAACTGCTTGCTCAAAACACCGTAGAAGCCCACATGAGATGCTTGGATTTCCATGCCCAATGCCACGCCAGGCACAGCCTGCTGTTCTTTGACTAAGGCAAGTTGGATGGCAGTCCGCAGCTGAGTTGTGGTGGAGATGATCCCAGTCACTTCAGCTTGCATCGCGCCAAACATTCCAACGGCTCCCCCTAAGTAGGTTCGGCCAAGGTGGTTATACAGCCTAAGTTCCACGTTTCCATCAGGGAGTACGTCCGCAGATGGCACCACCATGATCCTAGCTTGAGCTTGCATTCCTGCACTGAAGAGTAAAATGATGAGTATAAGTACAGCAGCACCCATTTTTGGTCTGTGCATGTGAGAAATCCACCTTTCTCCAGTATTCCAATGCAGTATTCGCCTTGGGCAGGATGATTACCTTCCGGGGTGCTCCGGGATTTCCTGGAACAAATAAAGGACAGCCTGTTCGCTGTCCTTTATTTGAGGCGGGAGATCACTTCCGCACTGATATCCTCGCCGCCGTAACGCACCACATCTCTATCCACCACCAGGGCTATCCCTTTATCTTTGGCCACGGCCTGCACCGCTTGATCAACTTCTGCCTGCAGTTGGGCCTCTAGCTCCTGGCGGTAAGCGAGATAAGCGCTGTAGGCTTGGCGCTCCCGATCCGCCCGTTCTTCTTCCGGGGTTTCTTCGTCCACTTCTGCGTTCAACTGCTCCACCAGTTCATTGTACCTGTCCATCAACATGCGGTTCAGCGTTTGGGCCCGGGGGCTTTCATCCACGATCTTCACCAAATCGATCACGCCCACCTGGGGTTGGCCGGGTGCACCCCACAACGCCCAGGCTAGAGCAGCTCCCAAGAGCACCAAGCCGATCCAAGGGAAGTACTTGGCCAAGCTGTCACCACCTCTGCTCTCCCCCCTAGTATTACCGCTTTGCATAGGAGTTACGCAGAGTATGCTCAAAGGCCCACAAAAGGTCATCCTTGTATGCCAGATACTCTTCTGCTAGGCGCGCCTCGATTTCATCGGATGCCTCTCCAGAGAGCTCAGCAAAGCGTTCGTCCAAGAGGAGTTCAAAGGCTGCTAGGCGTTCCCGCAGCTCCTCTTCTTTCTCCGCTCGGAGCCTGTCCATGTCCTTTTGAAGGGCTGCAGCAGCCTGAACTTTGGCGTCCCGCTCCTCTGGGCCCAGGTTGACCAAGAGCAGTTCAAGCTGCAGGCGGAGGAGCCTACTGCCGTACTCATCCTGGAGCCAAGCAGCATAGGCGGTGCCTTCCTCCTCAAGCTGTGCATAGCACTCCTCCCATTCCCTGTCTAGTTGGGCCTGGATCTCCGCATGGCGCTTGGCCAGTTCCTCTTCCCCAGCACTGTGAAGCTGAGAACGGTAGCCCTCAAGCTGCTCGTCCAAGCTTTGCAGAAGAGACTCAACCTCATCGGCAAAGCTGCCGAAGGCGGGCGCTGCCCAGGCCAACAGGGCAAGGCACACCAGCAAGCCCGCAGCACAGCTCCTCATGTTAGTTCAGCACCGCCAGTACATCATCGGTGATGTCGGTGCCGCCGTAGAGCACCCCGGCTGCGGGGAGGATTACTTCAAGGCCGCGCTTCTCTCCCACTTCTGCGATGGCCTTCTGAATTGTCCGGCGGTAATCTGCCTCCAGTTTGCTGAGCTGGCCCTGGTAGCTTTGGAACAGCTGGGCGATTTCCACTTCATCCTCAAGGCCCTCGCTCTCCTCATCAAACTTGGCCTGGAGCTCATCCCGAGCCTCTAGGAGCGGTTGTGCCACATATTCATTTATGACCCGTTCCATATCCACAACGCCGATTGTGCCGCTGTTCTTTCCTTGCACCGCGCCTCCGAAGAGACCCGCCAAGATCGCCAGCACCATAACGGCGCCAACAACAAGATAATGCCGTTTACTCACTACAACATACCTCCTTCGTGCATTTGCGCAGTCTTGCGGTAAGGCCGCTCCCCAATTATACCAACCTGGAGGGCAGCCAAACAAATGCAAAAAAAGCCAGGCCGCCCTGGGGGCAGCCTGGCAGTCTAGGCCGTACGCCGTTAGAATGTCTGGCCAACGCCGAAGTAGAACTGGCCAGTGCGCTTATTCTCTTCATCCTTACCAAAGCCGTAGTCAAGGCGAAGGAGGCCAAGGGGTGTATCAAGCCTGACACCAAGGCCGAAGCTGTTGTTCAACTCACTGAGAGTGATTTTCTCGTCGTTGTCCCATGCCCGGCCCCAGTCAGTAAAGACCACGCCAGTAACTCTCTCTACGATGGGGAAACGGAACTCAGCGTTGACCACCAGCATATTGTCTCCCTTGAGGGAATCATTCGCGCCGTAGCTGTAACCCCGCAGGGTGTTGGCACCGCCGATCTTGAACTCTTCGTTTTCCTCCAACGTGCCGCTGAGGGTCCGCCCGCCTAAGCCACGGACTGCGAAAACATAGCCGCCGTCAAACAGCTCGAAGTAACGGCTGTGGGACAAGCGCAGTTTGGCGAACTGGGAATCGTCTCCCAGCATTTTCCGGCCCATCTCCAAGTACACATCGTTACGGTAACCTTCTGTTGGATAGTACGGATGGTCCGTAGTATCTGTATTCACGCCAAACCCGATGATGCGGGTCGCGTAGTCCTTGAACCAATCCTCATGCGGTTCCGTTTCATCGTCGGCAAGGTTCTGCACATAGCGGTTGTTCTCCGCTGTGAGGGTCAACCTGCCCCGGGTAAACTCAGTGAAGGGGCGGCCCAGGGTGATGTCCCCGCCGGTAGTGCTCTTTCTCCCCGTCAATGGCTCTAGATCTGGGTTTTCCGTAGTCGCTAGCTTCTTCTCGATATTCGAGTTCCTCCGGTAGAGGTTGAAACCAAGGGACGTGCCACCCTTTTCAATGTAGGGCTCATAGAAACCGAACTCATAGCTCTGCATGCCCTTGCCCAGCTGCAGGGAGGCATTAATCCGCTGGCCCCGGCCAAGGAAGTTGTCATCTGCAGCTTCTACAAATCCCACTAGGCCATCAGGCTTCCCGTAAGCCACGCCAAAGGTTGCAGAACCACTCTTCCGCTCTTTGAGGTTGATGGTGAGTACTGTTTCACTGGGGTCTTCCTCTTGAGAGAACTCCCGAGTGATTTCGTCAAAGAACCCTAGCATAAGAACGCGGCGGAGGCTCCGGTCGATCTCTTTGATATCCACCACATCTCCAGGCTCGAATGTGAGTTCCCGCTCAATAACGAAGTCCTTCGTCTTTTCGTTACCAACGATTTCGACGCCTTTGAGGACCGTTTCTGTGAGCTCCACCACAACTATGCCCTGAGTATCTGCTTCCAGATCGGTGACATGTATCAAGCGCCCGTACTTCTCGGCGAACCAGGAATGGAGACCTCTTAAGTCTTCCACCAAGTCGATGACATTTAACACTTTACCCCTCTGGACCCGCATCTGCCGTTCAAACTCGCCCATGGCGTAGCTTTCTGCATTGCGGAAAACAATATCCGTCACAATGGGGTTTTCAACCACATAAAACACAACGGCTATTCCATCTGCTAACTGTTCTTTAGTCGCGGATGCATCCTGAAAATAGCCCGTGTCATAAATGGAACGGAGATCATCCAGGATGAGTTCATCGACGGCGGGCTGCCCAACTTGGGTTTTCACAATTGCGGCGCGAATCACATCATCATCCAGGTGGGTATTCCCTTGAATAACGATTTCCCGGACAATATTGCTCGGGGCACCCTGCCCCAGTGCTGTCGGGGTAATTACCCCCACCAACAGCAGCAAGCATATGAGGGCCGCTGCCGTCTGCGCAAAATGTTTGCTCATCATACTGCCTCCAATCCCTACGGAATCCTTGATCTACCTTCTACTATTTCATTCGCATTCCTGTTCAGCTCTGTGGGTATTTCCTGTATACCTTTCCAGATCAATACTCTGCTGCCACAACTTCTATGTCGAAACTGGCCATCCCTTCCATAACGTATTGGGTAGTTAGGCGTACGCTTTGCACCTCGCTGGTTCCTTCGTTCCAGCGAAAAGCCTGTATACTTCGGCTCTCCGCCTCTACTCCTGAGGCCTCTACCTCTTCCTCAGGACTCTCTTCTGCCCTGGAAGAGGTGGCAAAAGAATCTATGAATGGATAAAACTCCGCGACAATCTCGTTGTTTTTCTCCCGATCCATGAATCCGTTGATCAGATGCTCCAAGCTCTCTGCCCCAGTTGCCACGGTATGAGGAACTTCTTCCTCCGCTTCTGTGCTGGGGGTCAGGGGCTTATGCACAGGAGGTTTAGTGACGTAATAGCCTGCGGCACCGCTCCGCACCGTCACGGTTAAGGGGCCGGGCATGGTATCCTCCGGGATCTCAATCCGCAAAACGCGCTTTTCCGGCTCCTGTCGATAGGGACGGATGGTCACTTCAACTTCCAAGCTGTCCCCAGGCATCACAGTGGAAAGGCGCGGCACCGCTTGCTCAATGGAGGCAGTGCGCCGTGCTTGCTGGATCTCTATCTCAATTGTAATCTCCGTTAGCTCAACTTCCTGCAAACTGTTGTTAGCCAACAGTTCCAAACCGTCATTCAAGTCCGTTAGGGACCACACCGCAATATCCGAGTCGCTGTAAAACAGGTTTTCCCTGATCATGGGCTGTGGAATATCAGGAGAATCAAACTCCATCCTCACATAGGATGTGCCATCTCCCACCCGGTCCAGGACAGCATCGACGCCTTGGTAGGCACTGGATAGGACCAAAGGGATCATCAGGGAAGGGTCTGTGACCACATCAACTTTGAAAGTCTGCCCTCTGCCCTGATCCTTATCATAAACCTTTACAGTCACTGGCAAGTATGATGGCATTTGGCCTAGGGCGCCGGCAACACCCGCAGCCCGATCCTCAAATACTCCCCCCAGCGGTTCTCCCACGGACAATATCTTGTACGGGAAATCCAGGCTGGGCATGGTGTAGTGCACGTACGCATCAGCTGCTAGGAAGTTGACCTGGCCCTTGTGGGTAAAGGGATGGCCAAACCCCACGAACCGCCCATCGTCTTCCACATGGGTAACGGTACCGAATGCCGCGGCTTGAAAGTCCCCTTTCAGGAGCTGCACCGCAAAGGCGCTGCCAGGTTCAAGCACGGCAGGTACCACATCAACGCTGTGGGCTAAGCCAGGTTCCACAGCAAAACGGAGGTCGCGCAGGGAACTCCGCAAATACTCCAAGGCTCGCCCCCGAATGCCGTTCACAACCAAGGGAGCAGAAAGGGCAACCACGTCGTGAGGCAGCTCTGGATAGGACTGCTCGCCTCCAGCCTGCAGGGCGATCCGATCCAAGAGCTCGAACATGGCCTGGGCAGGAGTGATCAGGCAGATACGGTGATCAGACAAGGAATAGCCATAGCTGATTGCCCCCAGGAGAGCCCCATCAACATAAACAGGGCTGCCGCTCATTCCGCTGGCAATTCCACCCACCTGATCAATGACATCCCCACTCAACCGCACCAAGATCAAGTCCGGCGTAGGTGGGCTTTGCGGCACCACACCGAGGACCTCCACTGCAAACTCCTTAATCTCTCTTCCTTGGATTACCGTCTTGCCCACGCCCACAAGGCCAGGCACCACCTGGTCCAATGGGAACACTTCCAGGGCGTAACACCCGGCAGAAAACACTAATATGGACAATCCCACTATCAAAAGCCGGGATAGCTTGGTCATTTCCACAGCAACTCCTTACCTGCGGCTCTCATGCGCGATCACTACGATGGCATTGGATACCGGTCGCTCGATCCCGTCTGAGGGCAAATTTAGTACCCGATTGCGGATAACCATCGTTGTTGAACCTCCACCGTCGAGGTTCATCGCGTTGACGGCGCCCAACTCCAGCATCAGTTCAGCCAGTTCCGTTAAGGTCATGCCCACGCTGATCCCAGGCTGGCGGCCGTTGACTGTGACCAGCAGCAGTTTGTGATCTGCGGTAAAACCTATAGCGGTGCGGGGTGCCCGCCCTACAAGAATATCTGACTGGAACAGCTCCACTTCGCCCGTAATATCTATAGCGCCATCCCGCAGTAAACGAGGGCCTCCACCGATAATCTGCTCTACTCCGAGGGCAAACCAGTCAGGCTCTAGGGCATATTCCACAGTGATTTCATCGCCTACGTCCAAGGCGGCGAGGAAGTCCCGGGCGGCACCGTGCCCGGATAAAACAAAGCCTTCAGCTGGGATAACAGTGTTCCCTTGACCTATCTCTACTACTATACCATCAATCACTACAACATCCCAGCCGTAAATGTTGGTGCGGGTTGTGTCACCGTACCGGCGGGTGTAGAGGATCAGATCATCTTGCATGCGGAGTCGGTTTATGCCCGTAATGGGAAACTCCTCGCCACCGGAAAGCCGTACCTTGCCTTGAAAACCCACGGCCTCAATGAGTGCCAAGTCGGGTCCTAGTCCCAGAGCGGTGCGCCGGGCATACGGTTCACTGATGAGCTCCCCATCAATAGCAAACAAGCCTAACGGCCTGCCGTCCTGAGCAAAAAATGCTCCGTTTACCGCGGCCACAGCCTGGGAACGCCTGGCCATGCTGCTCACCAGTTCCCTGCCCAGCACAGTGTCCTGCGCCAGGACAAGCTTTAGCTCTATGCGGGGATTTAGGGTATCTACCTTGAGGTAATTTACAATATTTGGGCCTGCACTGCTGGCCCGGCGCTGATGGCCGTAGTGTACCCCCGGCGTTACCAGCTGTTCGTTGGCCTGCACATACTCTTTAGAAACCTCCACTACGATCCGATCGGAAAGGTCTGTCACTACGGGAGCTGGGAGGAGATAGTCAAACTCTAGCACCAACCGAAAGGTTCCATCAGCTAGATCTGACCAGCGGACCACTTTTAAGGCCACATCCTGCACCTTAACTTCCTGAGAGGGCCCTAAAGGGTTAATGGGGGAATCAACGATCACCTTCATGGGGCTGGTGGTATGCCACACACGATAAGACTGGCCTTCATCCTTAGCCAACTCAAGGACGATTTTACTGGGCTCAATCTCAAGGGTCATGGACTGAGCCCCGTACCCAGTCGTAGTAGATAACACCAATAATAAAAAAATACTCCAGATGAATCTCTGATACTTCAAAGGCAGGCCCCCCATTTCAGGATATAAATTCTGGAAATGTAACAATTCTCCTGCCGTGAAAAAACTCTGCAAGTGTTAACACCTACAGAGTTTCCCATCATCCAGCTCTAGTCTTCTTCAGGAATATAGGAGGCCATCTGGTCGTAAATCATCTTAGCCAGTCCCAGGCTCTGTGTCTTGACCGAATGATCCGCAATTTCTTGATCTAACATAGACTGGAACAACTTCTCCGCCCGCTGATTGCCGAACAGGTCATTTTCGGGCACAGTCTTGCGCATCTCTGCCAAGAGCAGGTTCAAGAAGAGAGCTTCAAACTGCTGGGCTGCCTCCATAAGGGCTTTTCTTGAACTGGATAGATTCTTCTGAGCCGCGGCCTCAGCCTTGGCAGCCATGTTCATCCCAGGATCCCAATGGGTGCGCATGATTTACCTCCAGACTATCTAGATGATAATAAGCTCTCCGAACAAGGCCCCAGCGGCCTTTACCGCCTGCAATATGGCGATGATATCCCGGGGCGCTACCCCAATGGCGTTGAGGGCGTCTACCAAGTTCTGCACATTGGCACCGCTGCTCAGCACAGCTGTTTGGTGCACGATCTCCTCTTCAAAGACAGGCATACCGTTCTCGTCCCACTGGGCCCCACCTTGAATCTGGATGCGAATCCCGCCGTGGGAGACGGCTACCGGCGCGATGCGGACTGCCGCGCCCATGACCACAGTACCCGTCCTTTCGTTTATCACAACTCGGGCGGTGGTATCAGGCCGAATGGGAAGTTCTTCAATCTGGGCAATAAATCCTACTAAGTTGCCGCGAAACCTGAGGGGAACGGCAAGTTCCACCGTTGCCTGATTAACAGCCCGGGCGGTGTCCCCGCCGTAGGCCTCGTTGATTGTATCTGCCAGACGGGCCGCGGTAGTGAAATCTGGTTCATTGAGGATAATGGATACAGTGTTATCCTCCCCCAACCGCGACTGGATCTCCTGCTCCACAATGGCCCCGTTAGGAATGGCAGCAACTGTGGTGTGGGTTTGCCCGCTGCCGCTGCCCCGAGCCGAGACGCCGCCAATGGACAGAGGCCCCTGGGCTACTGCGTAAATCCGGCCGTTGGCCGCCTGGAGCGGGGTTTGAAGAAGAAAACCGCCCTGGAGGCTCCTGGCATCGCCGATTGACGACACCGTAACATCGATCCGATCGCCTACCCGTACCGATGAAGGGATGTCTGCAGTAACCATTACCGCCGCGATGTTCCGCAGCCGAAGATCACTTGCGGAAACTGTAATCCCAAACCCTTCCAGCATATTGGCTATCATCTGCACATTGGCCCGTGCGCCGCTGCTGTCGCCGGTACCCTGCAGGCCCACCACCAAGCCCAGGCCATAGATCTGGTTGTCCCGAACACCTTGGACCCGTGCGATATCCTTCACCCGGACCACAGGGATGTCATACTGCGAGCCTTCCAGCTGTTGGGCAAGAGCTTGGCCGGCAACAACCACCATTATGAGCAGAACCGCTGTCCACATTCGCCGTGCCATAATTACTCCCCCTAAAACAACCAGTTAAACAGCCTGGTTAAGATGCCAGGATTGTTCTTATCCGCCACAATCCCCGTTCCCACAAAGCTAATCTCAGCATCGGCCACATGGGGCGAGAGAATAGTGTTATCTGGGGCGATATCCCGACTGCGGACCGTACCCCTAATCACAATCTCCTGCTCCTCGCCGTTGATTACAATTGACTGGCTTCCCTCGATGCGAAGAGTATCATTGGGCAACACTTCGATCACCCGCGTGGTAACCTTCGCAGTCAGGCTGCCGCCCCTGGTGGTCTGGCCATGGGCGGAATACGAGTCTCCGCCCCCCATCCCAAAGAGGGGAATCAGGTCCGCCAGAACCCCCAAGCCCGGGCCTACCTGCACCTGGGATTCCTTCCCCGTAGAGGTGTTAGCCGTTTGGCGGGCTTGCGCCTGTTCCACAATGATCACTGTAACTAAATCCCCCACATCCCGGGCCTTCCGGTCCGCAAACATGGAGCCTTTATCTAAAGGAAAAAGGGACTCCGCTGCAACTGGCAGCGCCAATACTAAACATAAGAACGCTATGGCAACAGCGGCTAAAGCACGCTTCATGTTCACTGCCCCCCTACCATGACACGCACTGTCTCCGCATCCATGATTTCCCCATACACAACTTGTTTGGAGATGGTGTTTTCCACAGGGATGATCTCCCCCAGGCCCCCTGCAGCTCGGGCAACGCCCGGCGCAGAGACCTTTATCCCGCCCACTTCTGAGACAATCACGACAGGAGTGCCCCGCTCGATCAACGGCGGCACTTCTACCCCAGTGAGAGTCAAGACTGCTCCGCTAGGAAAGTGGCGGGTGGCACGCTTGCCCACGAAATCTTCGAGCTCGCCACTGTTCCAAGCGGCACCAGGCCGGCTCTCATAGCGGATTTCCAGATCGCTTGCGGCGATAATCTGCAGGCGAGAAATTTCCCGGGCAGCCACAACCACTGGATAGCCTTCCTCGTGCACCCCGTGCTCTGGGCTGGGCTGGGCAGCTCCTCGGTAGACCATCACTTCTGCAGCCCCGGTGATTTCCACGTCCCTGGGGTTGATCCCCGCTTGCCGGAGCCGCACCTCGATCTGTCCTACGGTCAGGCGGCGGCTTGTCCCCGGCAGGGGCGCAGAACCGACATTTACCTCCACCAATGCCTCTGTGAGCTCGGCATCGCCTTCGAAGCTGGCAATGTGGCCCAGCAACACTGTCTGGCCTTCCACCCAAGCCTCTGCCTGGAGGTGAATAACCCCTTGGTGCTGGGCTGCTACACGGGCGGGTAAGAGAAGGACGCACAGGCAAAGGACAACCAACCGCTTAAACATGGGCTTTACCTACGGAGATTGTTCGCAGTCTGCAGCATATCATCTGCAGCCTGGATCGCCTTAGAGTTGGTCTCATAGGCCCTTTGGGCTACAATCATGTTCACCATTTCCTCTACAACCTGCACGTTAGACATCTCGAGCCAGCCTTGGGCCAGTTTGCCGAAGCCGTCCAGCCCAGGTGTGCCGATCATAGGCGGGCCGCTCGCAGCGGTGGCGGTAAAGAGGTTGCTCCCTTCACTTTTCAGCCCCGCAGAATTGACGAAGCGGACCAGCTCAATCTGGCCGATTGTCTCAGGCTCACTAGCGCCAGGGCGCATTACAGAAACTGTGCCATCAGAACCGACGCTGAAGTCAATTGCATCAGAGGGCACGATGATTTCTGGCTCCAGAGGGAAACCATCAGAGGTGGTCAGCCGCCCATCGCTGTCCATCTTGAATGCCCCATCACGGGTATAGCGAACACCACCATCGGGCAGAAGGATCTGGAAGAAACCATCTCCCTCGATGACGATATCCATGGGGTTATCCGTTTGTTGGAATGTACCTTGGGAAAAGATCCGCTGGGTTGCTACTGGGCGCACACCGTGTCCGATCTGCATGCCGGTGGGGACTTGCGCGCCAGCGGTGGTAGGTGTACCGGCGTACTTCATAGTTTGGTAGAGCAGGTCTTGGAAATCGACCCGGCTCTTCTTAAAACCGGTAGTGTTCACGTTGGCGAGATTGTTGGAAATAGTGTCAATTTTGAACTGCTGAGCGGTCATGCCCGATGCGGCAGTCCAGAGCGAACGCATCATAAAAAACCCTCCTTGTGTTTAAGTAACACAAAGGCAGGGGGAACACGGCTGTATCCATCGTTCAACAGCCGCAGAGGGCTTCTGTAAACCAGTCCGGCCCTACCCCTGTTTGTGCTTAAATATCATTTACGGCTTTGCCAAGCGTTTCATCATAGGCCTGCACCACCTTGGCATTGGCCTCGTACGCCCGCTGCACGGAGATGAGGTTCACCATTTCCCTGATGACATTCACATTAGACATCTCCACTGCACCCTGCACTACTTGCATATCCCGATAGCGGAAGGGCTGGCCCGCATCTTCCATCGCTTCATACAGGTTCGCACCGCGCCTTATGAGCCCATCCCGATCGGTAAACTCCACCACTAACAGCTTGTCCACAAAACGGCCATCTACAAATACCTGGCCCCCGTCATCGATGACAACCTCGGTCCCCTTTGCTAGGATCGGCCCACTCTCGCCTCGGACCCGGTTCCCATCTAAGGTAACCAGCCACCCTGATGGGTTTACCGCAAAACGCCCATCTCGGGTATAACGGGGGCCATCAGGGGTTTCTACCGCAAAGAACCCCGGCCCCACGATGGCCACATCTAAGGGATTGCCCGTGGTCTTAATGGCTCCAGGCAAGAAAGACGAGCGGTCTCCGTTTACCACTGCGCCTGTACCTAAATGGCCAATGGGGGTGCTTGTTCCGTTATGTACCCGGGAGATAAGCATCTCCGGAAAGGAGTATATATGCGGCGCTTGCCGCTGGAAACCCGCGGTATCAACATTTGCCAGGTTATTGCTTGCCATATCCATCCTGGCAGTCTGCACCAGCATGCCCGATGCCGCTGTGTACAGCCCTCTTAGCATAACGCCACCTCCTTCCCGCTAACCCTTACTGATCTTATCGGATTATCTTCAACGGTCTTGAGGGAAAAATGGCAAAAAACTACCGGCTCATAACCCGGAGGGATGTTAAGGCAGCACGCTTAGTCAGCTCATCCAGCTTCTCCAATACTTCGCCTGTCCCCCGTGCTACGCATGTAAGTGGATCCTCGGCCAGCTGCACAGGAACCTGCGTTTCTTCCTGAATCAACTGTACCATACCGTCTAAGAGGGAACCTCCGCCAGTAAGCATCATGCCGTTGTTTACGATATCCGCTGCCAGCTCTGGGGGAGTGATTTCCAAGACGCGCTTGATAGCCTCCACAATTGCCCGGATAGGTTCCTCCAGGGAAGTGTAGATGTCATTGGACGAAAGCTCAATTGTTGCTGGCAACCCTGTTACCAGATCCCTGCCCCGTACATGCATGGTCTTGTCCCTTCCTGGGAGTGCTGAACCAATGGTGACCTTGATGTCTTCAGCAGTGCGGTCGCCGATGGCCAGGTTATGGACGCGCCGAATATAGCGGACGATGGCCTCCTCAAAGTCAGCACCGCCCACCCTTAGGGACTCAGAGACTACCTCGCCGCCCAGCGAGATCACGGCTATGTCAGTTGTGCCGCCACCGATGTCCACCACCATATTGCCGTGGGGAGCCGCGATATCTAACCCACAGCCAATTGCCGCGGCAATGGGTTCGGAGATGAGATATACATCCTTCGCGCCCGCTTGGACAGCTGCTTCTAGCACAGCCCGTTTTTCCACACTGGTAACTCCAGAAGGAACGCAGATCACAACGCGCGGCCGGAATAGGCGGTTCCGGCCGACAGCCTTTTTAATGAACGACTTCAGGATTTCCTCTGTGATCTGATAATCCGCAATGACACCTTCACTAAGGGGCCGAATTGCTCGAATGTTGCCCGGTGTGCGTCCAATCATCTCCCGGGCTTCTGTGCCGATGGCGCATACTTTTTGGGTATCTATATCCATGGCCACAACGGTTGGCTCACAAATCACGACACCTTTGCCCCGTACATAGACCAAAATATTAGCGGTACCCAGGTCAATTCCAATATCCAGTCCAAACATCTGCCTGCCCCCTTCGACGAATCACTTTACATGTGTTCGACAAAGCCGGGGCAATTCCTGTCCCTTTCCCGCTGAATCTTAGGATGCTTGCGAACTCTTACTGTACTTCTGGCGCGTCGCCTCGCCGCCGCGAATGTGCCGCTCGGACTTATTGAGTTCCAGCACCTCCTTAACCTGCCGGGATAGTTCTTTATTGATTCGGGGCAGTCTCTCGGTAACATCTTTATGGATCGTGCTCTTGCTCACGCCAAACACCGATGCCGCCTGCCGGACGGTTGCATTCGTCTTTAAGATATATTGGCTCACATCCACCACCCGCTTGCGGATATAGTCCCTCATCTTCGCTCCCCCTAGCAGCTTTTTGTACATTTATATGCCAGGGTTAGGCGATTATGCTTATGGATCACCGTAGAAACGCCATGGGATTTACCGGCTGGCCATTGTGAGAGAGGCTGAAGAAGACCTTGCCGTTGGCAGCCTGCCCGATGGTTTGGTTCTGCTTTACCACTTGCCCTGGAGCCACAGTGAGCCCTTCCACAGAACGGTACGTGCTCTGCCACCCTCCCCCATGGTCAATGACGAGCTCCGTATGAACACTGTCAGACACCACCGCGATGACCTCTCCTGGAAGGACGGTGCGGACAGCATCCCCGCTCACGGCGATTTCAATACCAGCGTTGAACCGCCAATCGTTGTACACCGGGTGCCGGTACCAGCCAAACGGAACGCTCACTTCGCCCTTGGCAGGCCAAATCAGGTGCTCGAAGGAGATTGTGTCCACAACTTCAGGCTCTGGCTCGGGCCTTGCTTCTGCAGGGCTGGGAGCATGGGGCACGGGCGCCTCTACCACCGCGGGTATGCTAGGTTCCGCCAAGACCCACGGGTAAGACTCCTGCAAGACCCAGTGCACTTGATCCCGAATCACAGCTTTCAGCGCTTCTCCCTCTATGAGCTGAGCCTGGGCTGGGGGTTCTTTCTCCACCGGGGGCAAGTTGAAGTAGGTGCCCGCAGTGATGCCTAAGATCACAGCCACCACAGCCACTGCCGCAAATTGTGGGATATTACTCCGAGACAGTTTTCTCCACCATTGAGCAAATCCGGCCCTAAACTGCTGAATGCGCCGCATACTATCACCACCTTGGGGATAGTATGCACCCAAATATTACCCAATATGCAAATGAGAGGAAGGATAAACTCCTTCCTCTCACTTACTTTCTATTGCCTCTGAAATTGGCCACCTTCAGGCGGGCCATCGCCCTCCGCAGGGAAGCTTCCGCCCGGGCAAAATCCACTTCCTCACTCTTCTGGGCAAGCCGTTCTTCCGCCCTGGATTTCGCCGCTTGCGCCCGCTCCACATCTATCTCGTGGGCCAGCTCTGCTGTGTTGCCCATGACCGTGAGGACGTTCCCGTGCATTTCTGCAAACCCGCCCCCAAGGGCGAGGAAATCCCGCTCCCCTTGGCGAGCCCCAAACTCAACCACCCCGATTTCCAGGACCGCCGCTAAAGGTGCGTGATTAGCCAGCACCCCAAACTGGCCGTCCATTCCTGGGAGGGAGACGTACTCCACATCCTGATGCACCACTGTCCGTTCTGGTGTGACTACCTCAAACTGGAACGCGGCCATTAGGCACTCTCCTTCGCCAGAGCCTCAGCTTTCTCAACGGCCTCGTCGATGGTACCTACCATAAAGAAAGCGCTCTCCGGTAGGTGGTCGTACTTGCCCTCAAGGATTTCCTTGAAGCCACGGACAGTCTCCTTCACCGGGACATATCGGCCAGGCTGCCCTGTGAAAGTCTCTGCCACGAACATGGGCTGGGAGAGGAATCTCTCTATGCGGCGGGCTCTAGCCACTGTGATCTTGTCATCTTCACTGAGTTCATCCATGCCCAGGATGGCAATGATATCCTGCAGCTCCCTGTAGCGCTGCAGCACCTGCTGAACGCCTCGGGCCACGCTGTAATGCTCTTGGCCCACGATTTCTGGAGCTAAGATGCGGGACGTGGATGCCAGGGGATCCACTGCAGGGTAAATCCCCATCTCCGCGATGCGCCGCTCCAGGTTGGTGGTGGCATCGAGGTGGGCAAAGGTTGTAGCCGGTGCAGGGTCGGTATAGTCATCTGCAGGCACGTAAATTGCCTGAATCGATGTAACAGAACCGTATTTTGTCGTGGTAATCCGCTCCTGCAGCTGCCCCATTTCGGTAGCAAGGGTGGGCTGGTACCCAGCGGCGGAGGGCATGCGCCCCAGCAGCGCCGACACCTCTGAACCAGCCTGGGTGAAGCGGAAGATGTTGTCGATAAAGAGAAGCACGTCCTGGCGCATAACGTCCCGGAAGTACTCGGCAATGGTTAGGCCTGTAAGGCCCACCCGCAGGCGCGCACCTGGGGGCTCGTTCATCTGGCCGAAGACCATAGCGGTTTTGTCGATAACCCCTGAAGCGGTCATTTCTGTGTAAAGCTCGTTGCCTTCACGGGTTCGCTCTCCTACGCCGGAAAAGACAGAAAAGCCGCCGTGCTCGTGGGCAATATTGCGGATGAGTTCCATGATCAAGACTGTCTTACCCACTCCCGCTCCGCCGAACAAGCCGATTTTCCCACCTCGGGCGTACGGAGCGAGAAGGTCAACAACCTTAATCCCTGTCTCTAAGATGGTGGTGGCAGGCTCTACTTCATCAACCTTGGGTGCGGGCCGGTGAATGGGCCAGCGTTCTTCTCCCTTAATGGGGCCTGCCTCATCGATAGGTTCTCCTAAGACGTTCATCACCCGTCCGAGAGTGCCTGGGCCAACCGGGATCGAAATTGGGGCTCCCAGGTCTTTGGCCTCCATGCCCCTTTGGAGGCCATCAGTGGAGGCCATGGCCACACAGCGCACCACGTTGTTCCCGAGGTGTTGGGCTGCTTCCAGCGTGAGGCTGATTCTGCCACTCTGCCCTTCTGTATCGATCTTGATGGCGTTCAGCAGATCAGGAAGCTTCCCCGGCTCAAACTCCACGTCCACTACTGGCCCGATGACTTGGACAACTCGACCTATATTTGCACTCACTTGTATCCCCCTCATCTAACGCATTTCCAAAGCATCTGCCCCGCCCACGATTTCAGCGATTTCCTTAGTAATCGCTGCTTGCCGGGCCCGGTTAAAGGACAGCGTCAGTTCCCTAATCAGCTCTCCGGCGTTATCGCTCGCGTTCCGCATAGCGGTCATGCGGGCCCCAAGTTCGCTAGCCTTCGCTTCCATCAGAGATTGGAAGATAGCTGCATCAATCAGGAGTGGGACCACTGTATCGATGACCTGCGATAAGCTGGGCTCATAGTAGTACACAGCATCGAAACCGGCCTCCTCGCCCGGTGCAGCGCCTGTGTAGGCATCGCTGATAGGCAGGACCGGGCGGAGCTCAACCCGGTGGGTCACTGTGTTGATAAACCGGGTGTAGAGAATGGTTGCTTTATCGAAGAGATCGTGTACGTAAAAGTCATATATCATCTGCCCAATCTGGTGGGCCTGCCCCGTGGTAATGGTGTCACCGAGGTTGATAAACTCCCCTAGAGTGTCCCGGTTGCGGCGGCGAAAATAATCCCGAGCCTTGCGGCCTACAACCACCAATAGAGTCTCTGGGTGTTCCTCCAAGAACTCTGCTGCCTTGCGGAGAACATTGGCGTTGTATCCCCCGGCCAAGCCCCGATCAGAGGTAACAACGATGAGGCAATGCCTATCCCCATCACGCCTCTGAGCAATGGGAGGGAGTTCTTCGCCAACCCGCTCTGCCGCGGCAAGGGCGCGGGCTAGGGACTGCTGCAGTCTGGCGAAGTAGGGGCGGGTTGCCTGGGCCTTAGTCTGGGCTTGCCGTAGTTTGGAGGCAGCCACCATTTCCATTGCCTTGGTAATCTGTTGGATGCTGCGGATGGTAGTCATCCGCCGCTTGATTTCCCGGCCTGATTGTGCCACTTACGCCCCCCCTAACTCACAAAGGTATGCTTAAAAGCACTGATTGCCTGGTCTAGCTTTCCTTTTACTTCGCTAGTTATCTCCTTCTGCTCCGCAATGGCCGTAAGGATCTCTGGGTGCTCCCGCTGCATGTACGTCAAGAGCTCCCGCTCAAAGCGGACCACATCCCCCACCGCGATGCTGTCTATGTAGCCGTTTACCGCGGCGTAAAGGGATACAACCTGCTCAGGGACGGACATGGGTTTGTACTGTTCCTGCTTGAGAACTTCATACATCCGCTCTCCCCTGGCAAGTTTGGCCTGGGTTACCCGGTCAAGATCGGACCCAAACTGAGCGAATGCTGCAAGCTCCCGGTATTGGGAAAGGTCAAGGCGCAGTGTTCCGGCCACTTGGCGCATGGCTTTCACTTGAGCCGCGCCCCCTACCCTGGATACAGACCGCCCAACGCTGATGGCAGGCCTGATGCCAGCGTAAAACAGGTCAGATTCGAGGTAGATCTGCCCGTCCGTAATAGAGATGACGTTAGTGGGGATGTAGGCGGAAATATCCCCGGCCTGGGTTTCAATGATGGGCAGCGCGGTCATAGAGCCACCCCCCAGTTCGTCCTTGAGCTTCGCAGCCCGCTCCAGAAGACGGGAGTGGATGTAGAACACATCGCCAGGGAAAGCTTCCCGGCCAGGCGGGCGCCGGAGAAGCAGGGACATCTCCCGATAAGCGGCAGCATGTTTAGACAAATCATCGTAGATGATCAAGACATCTTTACCCTTATACATGAACTCCTCGCCCATGGCACAGCCTGCATAAGGGGCAATGTAAAGGAGTGGCGCTGGCTCACTTGCGGTGGCCGAGACCACGATGGTGTAGTCCATGGCTCCGCGCCTATGGAGCGTCTCCACAACTCCGGCAACAGTAGAAGCCTTCTGCCCAATGGCTACGTAGATACAGATCACATTCTGATCATGCTGATTGAGGATAGTGTCCACCGCAATCGCAGTCTTACCTGTCTGGCGGTCTCCGATAATCAGCTCCCGTTGGCCACGGCCAATGGGGATCATGGAGTCAATGGATTTGAGGCCTGTCTGGAGAGGTTGGTGAACGCCCCGCCGGTCGATGACCCCTGGTGCCTGAGATTCGATGGGGCGGTAAGATTTGGCGTTAATGGGGCCTTTCCCATCGATTGGCTGGCCTAAGGGATTGACCACACGGCCAATGAGCTCTTCCCCCACAGGCACCTGCACAATCCTGCCCGTACGCCTCACCAGGTCCCCTTCCTTAATGTGCTCATATGGGCCTAAAATGACCGCACCAATATTGTCTTCCTCCAGGTTAAGGACCATGCCGTAAGTTTCCTGGGGAAACTCCAAGAGCTCGCCGGCCATTGCTTGATCTAACCCATAGATGCGAGCAATGCCGTCCCCCACAGTCAACACTGTTCCTTCTGATTCGATCTTCAGCTCCGAATCTAGTTCCTGGATCTGGCGGCGCAGAATTGCCACTATTTCATCAGGTCTCATGGTCATCCTCGTTCCTCCATTACACCGTGTATTTCTGCTCTAGAATACCACATATTCTTTGAGCTGCCCGGCCGTCCCCATAGGGGTTGGGAGCCAGGGCCATCGTATTGTAAACCTGAGCGTTAGTGAGGAGCTCAGCAACACTTTCCACAATCCTCTGAGGCGCAGTACCTACCACTTTGCATGTACCCGCGGCCACCCCTTCAGGGCGTTCCGTTTGCTCCCTGAGGACCAACACGGGCACATTGAGGGCAGGAGCTTCTTCCTGAAGGCCCCCGGAGTCGGTAAGGAGCAGTTTGCTGCGCTTCATGAGGTTGGCAAACTCGCGGTAGTCGGGAGCTGGGATGAGGTAAACGTGCTCTACCCCATCGAGCTCCCGCCGGAAGACTTCCTGAAGCCGAGGATTCTGGTGCATGGCCACCACAATCTGGCATTGATGGGCCGCGACAATCTCCCGCAGGGCCTGACATATTCCCACCAGCGGAGTTCCCCAGTTCTCCCTGCGGTGCACCGTAACTACTACTATCGGCTTAGAAAAATCGAGTCCAGCCAAAGCAGGGGTGCGGAACTGGTAATCTTCCTCCACCACCTGTAAGAGTGCATCGATGACCGTATTGCCCGTTATGTATACTTCCTTGCTGCCCCGCACTTCTCGGCGGATGTTTTCCGCGGCCTGCTCTGTGGGGGCGAAGTGGATCTCGGCTAAGACATCAGTTAGGCGGCGATTTGCCTCTTCCGGAAAAGGATTGCCTAAATCCGCTGTGCGCAGTCCTGCCTCCACATGGGCAATGGGCACTTGGGCGTAAAAGGCGGCCAGAGCCGCGGCAAAGGCCGTGGTAGTATCCCCGTGCACCAGCACTAAATCAGGGCGCCAGTTCCGGAATACTTCCCCTACGCCCTGCAGCACGCGAGTTGTAATATCCTCCAAGGTCTGCCCATGGGTCATAATATCAAGATCGTAATCGGGCCTTATCTGAAAAACCTCAAGCACTTGGTGGAGCATCTCCCGGTGCTGGCCCGTGCAAATGACCCGCACGTCCCACTTAGGGTTCTGCCTCATGGCCAAGACTACTGGGGCCATTTTAATGGCCTCTGGCCTGGTACCAAAGACAACTGCGAATTTCGCCATCTTACAGTCTCCGCTCAATCTTTGATGATGGTACTTGGATCATGCCCACCCGGGCGGAACCATACAAGAAAGATACAGCAATCAGTGGGACCAGAATATAGGCAGCCCAGGAGTGGCGGGCGGCAAACAGAGCGGCACAAGCAGAAATGCTGGAGAGGAAGTAAGCAAGCAGTACAACTTGCCGCTGCGTTAGGCCCAGCTTCAGCATGCGATGGTGAAAATGACTTTGATCTGCCTGGTAAAAGGGAATGCCCTGCTGGAGGCGGCGGACAATGGCACAAACCGTATCAACAATGGGCAGAGCAAAAATGAGAATGGGTACAGAAAGCCCGATGGTGGCCGCTCCCTTGAGGGCTCCTTCTGTAGAGACCACTGCCAAGAGAAAGCCTAACAACATGGCTCCCGCATCTCCTAAGTACAGTTTCGCCGGGTTGAAGTTGTAGGGTAGAAAACCGGCACTAACACCCACCAAGATCGCGGAAAGGACTCCGGCCTCAACCCGCCCTAAATCCCAGGCCAAGCTAAGGAGAGTAAAGGCAGCGATCAACGTAATGCCTACCGCCAAGCCATCTAAGCCGTCAATGAAGTTCATCAGGTTAATCAGTGCCAGTACCCACAAGAGTGTCACGGGGATGGAAAAATAGCCTAAGTAGAGCATTTCCCCAAAGGGGTTGCTCACAAACTCAATCCGTCCGCCCCAGATGACATATATAAGGACAGCGCAGAGCTGGCCGGCAAATTTCTGGCCAGCCCCAAGCCCCACCCGATCGTCCACCACTCCAACAAAGGTAACTACCGCTGCGGCAAGAATGGTGGGGAGAATATGCGGAATATCCGCAAGCAACGCGGCCACCACAAAGCCGGCAAACACCGCCAGCCCACCGCCGGTGGGCATGGGCACTTTGTTGATCCGGCGGGGATTGGGTTCGTCAACCAGGCCAAGGCGCGGTGCTAAGCGCTTGACTAAGGGCGTCAAGGCAAAGGTGATTGTAAAGGCCACAAGCGAAGGAATTAACAGTTCTGGCGGGATCATATCATCCCTCCTTGTAATCTGGCCACTGTTCCACCGCGATGCCCGCTTCCTCCAGAAGTTCCCGGGCTAAGGAATCGGGATATCCGCCTCGGTAAACGATGCGCTCTACACCAGCATTGATGAGCA
This sequence comes from Peptococcaceae bacterium 1109, assembly GCA_001028815.1. Taxonomy (GTDB): domain Bacteria; phylum Bacillota; class Limnochordia; order Darwinibacteriales; family Darwinibacteriaceae; genus 1109. The sequence continues at coordinate 28,451 of LDJB01000001.1, read as the reverse complement.
TCTTAGCACACTGTGCGCAGGGCTGCGTGGTGCAGTATAAAACTGCCCCTTGCGTGCTTACGCCGTGAAGGGCAGCCTGAATGATCCCGTTCTGCTCAGCATGTATACCCCGGCAAATCTCATGCCTTTCCCCTGAGGGAATGCCAAGCTGTTGGCGGAGGCAGCCAACTTCAGCGCAGTGGGCGATCCGGGCAGGTGCCCCATTATATCCGGTAGCAATGATCCTGCGGTCTTTCACCAAGATGGCACCGACGTGTCGGCGGAGGCAAGTGGAACGGCTGCTGACTAGTTCAGCAATCTGCATAAAATATTCGTCCCAGGTAGGGCGTTCCTGCACGCTATCACTCCGCATTTTTGTTATTTCGTGCCAAACAGGCGGTCACCCGCATCTCCCAAACCAGGAATGATATAGCCGATCTCGTTGAGACGCTCGTCCACCGCGGCTGTGAAGATATCTACATCAGTATGTTCTCGTTCAATCAGTTGAATTCCTTCTGGCGCTGCCAGGAGGCACATCAGCTTGATGTTGTGAGCTCCCCGCTCCTTGAGGTACTTGATGGCGGCACAAGCTGAACCACCTGTTGCCAGCATAGGATCGATGACGATCAACTCCCGTTCCTCAACATCTGCAGGTAGTTTGCAATAGTACTCCACAGGCAGGAGCGTTTCTGGATCACGGTACAACCCGATGTGGCCTACTTTTGCTGTGGGAATCAGCTGCAGAATACCGTTAACCATACCCAGCCCCGCCCTGAGGATGGGGATGACGCCTACCTTTTTCCCTGCAATGGTTTTCCCCACAGTCTTGCAGATAGGGGTCTCCACTTCCACCTCTTCCAGGGGCATATCCCGGGTTACTTCATAGGCCATTAAGAGCGAGACTTCCTCCACCAGCTCCCGGAAGTCCTTGGGCCCGGTATGCTTGTCCCGCAAAATCGTCAACTTGTGCTGCACTAGTGGATGATCAATAACATGTACTTTACCCAAAAACCTCATCTCCTCTGTAATATCCAGGTTGGGTGTACCTTAGCGATATTCAATTTTGTCTACTCTGCGGGCATGCCTGCCCCCTTCAAATTCCCCCGTTAAGTACGCTTTCACAATGTCTTCCATGAGCCCGGTACCCAAGACCCTAGCTCCCATGCAGAGGACGTTGCTGTTGTTGTGGGCTCGGGCCATCCGGGCAGAATACGTATCGCTGCACAGAGCGGCCCGTACTCCCGGGACCTTATTGGCTGCTATGGAAACGCCAATGCCAGTGCCGCAGATCAAAATGCCTAGATCGCATTCACCCCCGACAACAGCCTCCCCTACCTTATGGGCGATGTCCGGGTAATCACAGCTCTCCGCGGAGTGGGTGCCGAAATCCTCTACCTCATACTGCTCCGCCTGGAGAAATCTGATAATCTCAGCCTTGGCATGGAAACCGCCGTGATCACTGCCAATCGCGATCTTCATGCGTTATCCCCCTTTTCTCGCTGCCAAGCAGCGATGATTGCCTGCACGGCTTGCGCCAGCTCATCTCTCACCTGGCGGTACACATCTAAAGACTGGCCGAATGGATCGGCAATCTCGTATACCTTCTCCTTCCCGTTCTGCAGTTCCTCCCTATAACGGGCGGCGCGGCTGTATTCCTGCACCAGGAAAACCTTCTCCGCCAACTCGGGCGCAGCCTGGAGCAGCTGCCTCTTGTGGCCCTCCGTCATCACCAGGATCAAGTCAAACTCCTCGGCCAGTGCCGTATGGAACTTCCGAGAGCGATGTCCGCTAAGGTCCAGGCCAAGTTCGGACATGGCTTTAAGCGCGTGCTCACTGGCAGAATCACCTGTAAAGGCACCAAGACCAGCAGAAGCAGTTCGGACTTCAATGCCCGCTTCCTGGGCGTAGTGCTTTAGCAAGGCCGCGGCCATGGGACTGCGGCATGTATTCCCAGTACAGACAAACAGCACTGATTTCAAACCTAACCCTCCTGAATGTATACTTCGGCGGCCCGTCTCAGCCTGTTCATGATAGCCATTCCCAGGCCTGCTTCAGTGATACCTTCCACCAAGAGAATCTCCAGGCGAAGTTCATCTGCTTCCCGGAGCAGGCGGTACAGGTTCGCAGAAATCTCCTGAAGGTTAGACAAAGACCCCATGGGCAAGGTAGTAAACTCCTGGTAGGCAGGGCAGTGCTCCGCAGGGGCCATCACGCCCACTTTCTTCCCCTCAGCCTGATACTCTCTGCCCAGCGCCGCAATGCGCTCCGGCGCCCCCTTCCCCACAACAAGGATGACATGGGCCCGAGGCGCATAATGGCGGTACTTCATGCCAGGAGAACGCGGGGTACTGCCTGGCTGCAGCTGGCCGTAAACGCCAGGGTCGACGAGGACAGGAGTTACTGATTCCAGCTCCTCCAGGGTCACTCCTCCCGGGCGCAGTAGGCGGAAGGGCTTGGTGGTACAGTCCACTACCGTTGATTCCACGCCCCACCCTGTTTCTCCCCCATCAACCACCGCAGAGATGCGGCCCCCGAGGTCCTCAAGAACGTGCCGTGCTGTGGTAGGGCTGGGCCTGCCGGACAGGTTGGCACTAGGGGCGGCTAAGGGTAGGCCGGCCTGTTCAATGAGCTGAAGGGCAATGGGGTGGCTGGGAATGCGCACCGCCACCGTATCCAAACCAGCGCTTACTACCGACGGGATCTTATCGGCCCGGGGCAAGACCAAGGTGAGCGGGCCCGGCCAAAAGCGCCTCATAAGCTTGCGAGCCTCAGGGCTAACATCTCCAACCAAACTCAAGACCTGTGCCTCGCTAGCACAGTGGACAATCAAGGGGTTGTCCTGGGGACGTCCCTTGGCGGTGAAAATGGCCGCTACCGCTTGGGCGTCAAGGGCGTTGGCACCCAGCCCATAGACAGTCTCAGTGGGAAAGGCCACACACTGGCCCCTCTGTAAGAAAGCCGCGGCCTTGTCCAGTTCTTCAGGTTTCAGCACAACTGTTGTCAATTCCATTTGGCCACCACCACCCGGTCACGGCCCCCATAATCTAGGAGGCATCCCTCCACGGTAAAACCGTACTCTCGGGCGATGGCCGCCACCGCCTCTCCTTGCTCAGCCCCGATTTCAACCACAAGGTATCCGCCTTCCAGCAAGTGAGGCGGAGCTTCCGCGAAAATCCGCCTGTAGAACCCCAGCCCATCAAAGCCCCCATCGAGGGCAGAGGCAGGCTCAAAATCTACCTCCGGCTGCAAGTTGTCCATCTCTGCCTTAGAGAGGTAGGGGGGGTTGGAGCAGATAATGTCAAATTCCCCCTCCACCCCGGCCAACAGATCGCTCTGCACAAACTGGACTTGGCTTTCCACTTCGTTACAGGCAGCATTTCTCGCCGCCACTTCCAATGCTTCCTCCGACAGGTCCACCGCAACAACCTGAATGTCCGGGTCTTGCCTGGCCACCGCAATGGCGATGGCACCGCTGCCGGTTCCCACATCTAAGATGCGTACTTGGGCGGCCCCCGCCTCAAGGCGGGCCTTGGCCAAAGCAACCACTTTCTCCACCAGCAGCTCTGTTTCAGGGCGAGGAATCAGGACCGCAGGCGTCACAAAAAACGGGTAGAGAGTAAAACTCTTTTGTCCCGGTAATATAGGCAACTGGCTCCCGGCGAGCCCGCCTGCCAATGCACTCTCGGTAGGCATCAACCTCTTTGGATGTTAAGGGCTTATCTAAATTAAGATATAGATCAATGCGGCTCATCTCCAGAACGTGCCCTAAGAGCAGTTCCGCATCAAGGCGCGCGGAAACACACCCCTTCTCGTTCAGGTATTGTGTGCTGATGGAAAGCAATTCTCGCACCGTATACTGTTTCTTCACTCTTCTACTACTCCACCGTTTCCAGTTGTGCGATCTGGTCTGCCGTAATCAAGGCATCAATGATCTCATCGATATCCCCATCGAGGATGGCATCTAGTTTGTAGAGAGTCAAACCGATGCGGTGATCCGTCACCCTACCTTGGGGATAGTTATACGTGCGCACCCGTTCGCTGCGTTCTCCCGTTCCAACCTGGGACCTACGGGCTGCAGCCTGCTCCCGTTCCGCCTCTTCCTTTGCAAGGTCGTAAAGGCGCGCCCGGAGAATCCGCATGGCCTTCTCCCTGTTCTTGTGCTGTGACTTCTCATCTTGGCAAGAAACTACCAATCCGGAGGGCAAGTGGGTGATGCGCACCGCGGAGTCGGTGGTGTTCACGCTCTGCCCGCCTGGCCCAGAAGAGCGGTAAACATCAATCCGCAGATCATTTGGGTCGATCTCCACTTCCACCTCTTGCGCTTCAGGAAGGACTGCTACCGTAGCGGTGGAAGTATGAATACGGCCCCCTGACTCAGTGGCGGGGATCCGCTGTACCCGGTGGACGCCGCTCTCAAACTTCAGGCGGCTGTAGGCTCCCTTCCCCTCAATCATGAAGATAACCTCTTTAAAGCCCCCAAGCTCGGTAGGATTACTGCTCATGATTTCCACCCGCCAGCGGTTTTCCTCAGCGTAGCGGGAATACATGCGGAACAAAGTACCTGCAAACAGAGCCGCTTCCTCGCCCCCTGTCCCAGCTCGGATTTCCACAATAACGTTCTTCTCATCATTGGGGTCCTTAGGGATCAGGAGTACCTGCAGCCTGTGCTCCAGATTCTCTTGCCTCTCCTCTAGTTCGGCAATTTCCTCTTTTAGCATAGCTACAAACTCTTGATCCGAGTCTTCCCTAAGCATGGCCCGGGCTTCCTCCAGGTCCTTGAGGATACCCTTGTAGCTCCGGAATTCTGTGACGATCTCCTCCAGTTCCGCATGGGCCTTGGCAAGCTTAGTATAGGCATTCGGATCGCTTATGATCTCTGGATCGCTCAGTTTATGATTCAGTTCCTCGTACTTCTCTTCTAACGACTCTAGCTTTTCAAGCATTAACTATCCCCTCCTACACATGAGTGCTGGACCCAGGGAACTGCTTCACCTTCCGCTCTTCGTTGTGGGATGCGTCTCGCTGAATCACAGTCTGCAAGGCCCGGATGGCAACTTCGATTTGACTGTCGTCTGGCTCTTTGGTTGTGAAATACTGCAGAGCCATGCCAGGCTTAGCCAGCCACTTAAACACGGGGTGGCAGTCATCCTTGCCCGCCTGGCGGATCACTTCATAGGACAGCCCTGCAACCAGCGGCATGATGGCCAAGTGGATCAGGATCCTCTGCAGCAGCGGTGGGCGTCCAAAAAAGGAGAACACAATTACGCTGGTAAACAGTACGATCAACAGGAAGTTCGTCCCGCACCGGGCATGAATGCGGCTGTGGCGGCGCACCTCTCCCACTGTCAGCTCACAGCCTGCCTCATAGCAGTTGATAGACTTGTGCTCCGCACCGTGGTATTGGAACACCCGCTGAATATCCTTCATCCATGAGATAGCGATAATATACGCCACAAAGAAGCTTACCTTGATCAGGCCTTCTACCAAGTTCAGCACTATATTTGAAGTAATATAGGGCTGAATTAACCGGATGAGAAAGGCGGGAAGGACAACAAAAAGCGCCACGGTTAAGAGGACAGCAAAGCCCATGGTGAGCACCAATTCCTTGGTGGTGAGCTGTTCCTCTTCCTCTTCGCCGTACTCACTTGCGGAGTAGCTCAGGCTCTTAATGCCCATGATCAGCGTTTCCACAAGAGCCACGGCACCTCGGAGGACAGGCTTCTTCAAGATGGGAAACCTCTCCGACCAGGGCTTAAGGGCATCGACCCGCACCGTGATCTCGTTGTTCATTTTACGGACCGCGATGGAGGAGAACCACTTGCCCCGCATCATCACACCCTCGATTACCGCCTGTCCGCCGTATCTAAATTTGCTCATCTATTTCTCTCCCTTTTGTTAAGGAAATCAGGGCGCTGGCCTGTTCTGCAGGCAGCACCACTGTGAGCTGGTCCGTGGGAAGGACTACATCATCGCCCTTCGGGGAAATGACTTCTTGGGGCGTACGGTAAATGGACAGCACCCTGATCCCGTACACGCTCGCGAGCTTAAGCTCAGCGAGGGTGCGGTATGCGATGGGCGCACCATCTCCCACCTCAACCTGCATAACAACCATATCATCACCGAAGCGGGTAACATCTCTAAAGGGCTGCATCCACAAGGGGCGCTCATAGGCGCTGCTCCGCACGCTGCGGTAGCCCCGGGGGAGAAACAGGCGAGTAATAACTCCCACAACCACTCCCACCAGCCAGCCCATGACTAGGCCCACAAAGGTGCTGTAAACCAACTGCAAGACCGGGCCGCCTAGGTCATACCACCAAGCCTCGCCCAACTTCTCCAAGCGGACAATCCGGTCAAAGATGGATAGGGCAGAAATCATCCCCACATAGCTCGAGATATTTCCCTTAATCCGCTCTGCCGCGCTGTACGCCAATCCCAGGCAGAGCACAGCGCCCACCACCACCGGCACCCCCACCTTCGTCACTGCGCCAAAGAGGGCACCAAGGGCAAGGCCCGCAGTTAGGGCCAAAGCAGTGGCACTGAGCCTGGGAAGCAAAACCACCACCATCTGCACCCAATGCTTCGGGCGCAGGGAAAACTTGGGCATCGCCACGATCACATCAAAGGCAAGGAACCCGGCAAAAACGGCCACAAACGACGAGGGCAGATCTGGAATATAGCGCACTAGGTAGTAGGCAACACCCACCACAATTGCACGGGCTATGAGAATAAAGCCGATGGCTATTCTTGACTTCCCCCGGGCCATCTTATACCCCATCTCCTCCGCGGCCCGGCACTACATGGCAGCGATTACAGCGCGCTTCATAGTTTTCGGTGGCGCCAATGAGTATGATGGGATCGTGGTAACTGGCCGGTTTGCCGTTAATTATTCTCTGTGTGCGGCTTGCAGGGCGCCCGCACACCACGCAAATCGCATTTAGCTTGGTCACCTCATCTGCCAGGGCTAGGAGCTTGGGCACAGGCCCGAAGGGCTCACCCCGGAAATCTTGATCGAGGCCAGCGGCAATTACCCTCTTCCCCTGGCGCACGAGGGTTTGGCACACCTCAATGATATCATCAGAAAAGAACTGCACTTCATCGATGGCAACCACGTCGCAAGTGTCATCCACATGCCCTACGATCTCCTCAGCGTGGGCCAAGGGAATGCAGTGCACCTCGCTTCCATTATGGGCCACTACTTTTTCCTGACTGTAGCGGTTGTCAATCAGGGGCTTAACCACAACAACCTTTTGCTTCGCAATGCTTGCCCGCTTGACCCTGCGAATTAACTCCTCCGACTTGCCAGAAAACATACATCCTACAATTAACTCCAGCCATGAAGCCTCCCGGTACTGCATCTTTTCACCTCAAAACTGCTGTGCTCTTAACATGATGCATTTCTCCCACTGTGGAGTGTAATCCTGCCGCCAGACGTTGAACGGCCTCAAATGCGATAATCCCGCAGCAAGCCAGCGGTGGCTGGATCAACCTCGGCCGTAATCTCTAGTCCTTCAGCAGTGTAGCGCTCTTCAAGCACTCTTCCTAGCTCTCGGAGCTTACTCGCACTGCCAAGGTCAGAAAAGGCAAAGCGGAAGGTCTGCACACTCAAATACTTGCTGAAAAAGGCCGTTACTTCATGGGCAAGCCGGTCCAGGTTCTCTCCGGTAACCCCTGAGACTGCCACGCCTAGCCCGGTAAACTCCTGTCCGTCGGGACATATATCTATCTTATTATACACATTAATCACTGGCTGCGCGGCACCAATCTCTGCAAGCACCTTCTCCACCGCCTCTTGCTGTTCCCGCGCCTGAGGATGGCTGATATCTATCACATGAAGGAGAAGATCTGCATACAAGATTTCCTCCAAGGTCGCCCTGAAGGCGGCAACCAGCGTGTGGGGGAGGCGGCGGATAAAGCCAACCGTGTCGCTTAAGAACACCCAGCGGCCATCTGGGAGCTCCCAGCGGCGCACAGTGGGATCCAAGGTGGCAAAGAGCTGGTCAGCAACAAAGGTTTCAGACCCGGTTAAGGCCCGCAGCAGCGTAGATTTCCCTGCGTTCGTGTATCCTACTAAAGCTACAAGGGGTACCGCGAGCTTCTCCCGGCGGGCCCGCTGCGTTGCCCGGACGTGGCGCACTGTTTCCAGTTCCGCTTTGAGGTCGGTGATGCGCTTACGGACCCGCCTGCGATCGGTTTCCAGCTTCGTTTCCCCTGGGCCTCGGGTCCCAATTCCTCCGCCCAACCGGGACAGCGCGGCCCCTGAACCAACCAGGCGCGGCAGAAGGTAGTTCAGCTGAGCGAGCTCCACCTGGATTTTCCCTTCCCTGGTCCAAGCCCGCTGCGCGAAAATATCTAAGATGAGTTGGGTGCGGTCAATCACCGCTGCGCCGATGATATCCGACAGATTCCCTTGCTGAGCAGGGCTGAGTTCGTTGTCAAAGATGACCAGGTCTTCAGGCTCCACTACAGCGGCGAGCTCCTCTGCCTTCCCGCTGCCGATGAACGTTGCGGCATCAGGGAAAGGCCGCTTTTGCACGAACCAATCTACCACTTCCAGGCCTGCATCTTCCGCTAAGTCCTTCAGCTCCCGGAGGCTGTCTTCCACATCCCAATCGCTGTCCCCAGGCAGCTGCAGGGACACTAGGTATGTTCTTTGCATCACAACACCTCAATTCGTCCATGGAGGAATCAAACACTCTCCTCCAGAAATCTTACCCCGGAGGGATGGCCTATGGCAACTATAATGCATGTTGACATGGATGCGTTCTTTGCCGCGGTGGAGGTCTTGGACAATCCAGAGTACGCGGGCAAACCCTTGATCGTTGGGGGATACAAAGACAGCCGCCGGGGCGTGGTCTCCACCTGTTCGTATGAGGCTCGGCAATACGGCGTGCACAGCGCCATGCCCATCGCCCAAGCGGTGGCCCTTTGTCCCCACGGGATCTTCATTCCCGGCCGCATGGGCCGCTACCGGGAAGTTTCCGAGAAAATTCATGCCATCTTTCCTGAATTCTCTCCTATTGTGGAGCCCTTGTCAATTGACGAGGCATTCCTTGACATGACCGGCTGTGAACACTTCTACCCTGATCTGGAATCCATGGCCCTCCGCCTCAAAGGGCGCATAAAAGAAGAAACGGGCCTTACAGCCTCTGTTGGCGTTGCCCCAAACAAGTTCCTAGCCAAACTGGCCTCAGACCGGAACAAACCTGATGGCCTGTGCATCATCCGCCCAGAGGAGGTAGATGACTTCCTGCACAACTTGCCCATTGGGAAACTCTGGGGTGTGGGCAAGAAATCCGCGCAAGAGCTGAACAAGCTCGGCATTTACTACGTTCGTGATCTGCTGTCTTATTCCCTACAGGACTTAGAGGCTAAGTTTGGCCAGTCCTTCGGACTCCATATCTACAACCTGGCCAGGGGGATTGACCCCCGAAAGGTGGAGCCGCTCCATGAGGCAAAATCAATCGGCCATGAAATCACCTTTGAGGACGATGTAACCAGCCTTGCCATACTCAAAAGCCAGCTGGGGCGCTTGGTGGAAGATGTGGGCTGGCGCCTCCGCCGCCACAACCTCTATGCCCGTACGGTAACCCTGAAAGTCCGCTACTATAACTTCAGAACTATCACAAGGAGCCACACCCTTGAAGCAGCTTTTTGCGACGACGATACGATCTTCCACACCTCCTTCAGGCTGCTGGAGGGGGAAAAACTGCAGCCTATCCGCTTGCTAGGAGTAACTGTGAGCAACCTCACAGAAGCGGTACAGCTGTCTCTTTTTGAGGAGGTAGAGAGCGCCCACCGCCTCAGTGAGGTCATGGACAAGATCAACGCTCGGTTTCAGCGGGGTGCCATTACTAAGGGGCGCACTCTGATAAACGATGATTCGCAATAATTTCTAATTTTACTCAATATATGTAAAGGAGTTTCACAGGCTGTGTCGAAACATTGACGAAGCGGCAATCAACGTACGGGGAGATCTGCTATGCAACCTCAGGCGCGCAGCGAACTGCGGCACACAGGCATTGAGTTTCTCGATCGCGTTCCTTGGGGCACTCATATGTGCGGCTTCTACGAGAGTGAGCAAGACCATATGCAGATGGTTATGGCCTTTCTCAGTGCTGGAGCTGCAGCCAATGAGTACTGCCTCTGGATCACAAATACTGATTCCCGTGCTCTTGACAAGGCCCCACGGCAGCAAGTGGAGATCGCGCCCTATAGCGAATGGTGCCTGACAGGAGGCCACCAACCTGAGGCCTTGCTGGAGAAATGGCGGCACAAGGTAACCATCCTGCTCAAGGAAGGCTATACGGGACTCAGGGTGGTCCACTGCACTGCGGACGTCTTTCCCTGGGATAGGGATACTATCCTCGCCCAGGAAGCTGTGCTCGATCAGCTCCTCGAAGATCAACCTGCCATTGTCCTCTGCCCCTACCCTCTCCAAGCATGCAGCCTAGCTGAAATAATCGCTCTTTCCAACAGCCACACGTTCACATTCTTCCGAGGAACATCAACCCACAACGGTGCCTTGTCCACCCTTAACCGCTACAATGTGCTGCGCACCATTACGGCGGAAGTGGTACACGAAATCCGAAATCCTATTACGGCAATCCGAGCCCTGATGGAACTGCTCCACAGCAAACCAGAGTTCAACCTCTACGGTGATATTATCGACAAGGTCATCGATGAGGTGGACCGGGTAGATATGCTTGCCCGCCAGTTCCTGTGTTTAGCGAAAACGTTTGCCCCCACCAGCAGCACAGGCTGCAACTTAAACTCGGTCATCGATGCTGTCCGCCCCCTGCTGGAAGCGGCTGCGGCTAAGCGCCATCAATGGGTACGCATCGAGCTGTCCCCTGTCCCTGACGTTCCCTGTAAGCCTGCAGAAGCCCGCCAAGTGATCCTTAATCTCGCGCAGAACGCCTTCGATGCCATGCCCGCGAACGGAGTCTTGACCATCACCACTGAGCACAGCTATCCCCATGCCGTCCTCCGCATCAAGGATACGGGGCACGGCATACCGCCGGAGATCATGGCTAAGGTCGGCACTCCCTTTTTCACAACAAAAGAGCGAGGCACAGGGCTGGGGCTTCCCGTATGCTTTCGGATTCTGGAAAAGTACGATGCTCAAGCGGCCATCGACTCCAGCGAGCTGGGCACCACAGTAACCATCACTTTTCCCACAGAGCAATCTAATAGCACAAATAAAGGCCCTCACTGAGGGCCTTCCTTTACGACCTAGTCTGGGGATACCAGTGCCGGTCGAATTCTTTCCGAATCTCCTTATTGAGGATGCGCAGGTAGGTACCTTTCATCCCCAGAGAGCGGGATTCAATCACGTTGGCAGAAGCCAGTTTGCGCAGGGCGTTGACGATCACGGAGCGGGTAATGCCTGCTTCATCTGCAATCCTGCTGGCTACCAGCAGGCCTTCGTCCCCATCCAGCTCTTCAAAAATGCGCTGCATGGCCATGACTTCCGAATATGACAAGCTGTTAATGGCGTTGCGGGCTGCCCGCACCTCTGCCACTTCATCTTCCTGCCGCTCGTCAATGACCCGGGCAATGATCATGCCTGCGGTAGTGGCAGCAAACTCACCGATGATCTCGTCATCCTCGTTGAACTCTCCCTCTTCCCTAACAAACAGCAGGGAACCAACTCGCTCATCGCCTCCCACCACAGGGGTGACCATCACGAGCTCGCCGTTGGTCCAGGGAATCACGCTTTGGGCTGCAACCCGGTTGACCGTCGATTGGAGCTCGTTTGGGGCTTCCCGGCTGTCGAGCCATTCCTGATCGAAGGGGGTGTTCTCAAACCCTGCCTCCAACGCATAGCCAAGGAGCTTCCCTTTGCGGGTAATCAAGTATATATTCGCACCGGTAACACCTGCGCGAATTGCCTGGCAAAAATCATCAAAATTCACCCGGGCTCCATCTCGCTGGAGGAGGTGTGTGAGGGACTGCATCTTATTGATCAGCATCGTCTTGTTTCCACCTTTCAGATATGTCGAGTTGCCTCTAATGTTGATTATATTTCGAAATTTGTCGAGTGTCAACGATAAACAATCTTGATTACCAATTATTTGAAATAATTCCGCCGTTGCGCTAATATTAACATAATGATAACAAACAAAAGGGGATCCACTTTAGTGTTCGGAGCTCCTGGCTTAGGCTTCGCGAATTTCGGGCTGTTTATACTTGTCCACAAAAAACAAGACCTTCTACAAATCCGTAAAAAGTCTTGGAAAGAGCAGCCATGTTGGAAACTGAACTTCCTTTATTGATTAGTATACCACTCTCAATTCAAAAGTCAACGCGCGTTGTGAAAATCCCCCCTGACTAATGGGCATCCCAACTGCCCTTCACTGCCACAATCCAGATCGCTGCCAGGGAGAAGGCGCACAGAACAAGTGTTTCCCAGATGAAGCTCAGCCATGGCATGGCCTCCACCCCCATCACAAACCGAAATCCCCGGGCTACATATGTGGCCGGCAGAATCAGGCTAGCAGAGCGAAAGGACTCTGGCAAGAACTCCAGGGGGAAGTATACCCCCGAAACAAAGGTCATAATGGTTATCGACAGCCCTGCAATCTCCGAGGCACTGCGGGCACTTTTCGCGATCAGGGAAATAACAGCCCCTGTGCCGCTCATGATCAGGGTGGCAGCAATCAGATACAGGACAAACAGTGGCCAGTTGATGGGCAGGCGCACCCCTAAAACCAGCCAGCCCACAAGGAGCACTAAGCATGCGCTAATCACGCTCAAGGCCATGCGGGTGGTAATCAGGCCTGCCAAGAAGCTGAGCTTGGCAAGGGGTGTGGCAGCGAGGCGCTTGAGAACAAAGCGCTCCTTCATATACATAAACGATGCAGAGATAAGGAAGAGGCCTGATGACATCACTCCCAACGCAATTACCCCAGGGAAGAGATATCCCATTTCTCCACCAGTCTGCCCCTGCGGGGCGGCCCCCCTTACCTTGACGTGCAGTAAATCCTTCAGACCCAGGCGCTCCCTATCGAGCTGAGCTCGGATTCCTTCGCTAAGCTGGCGGTAAACCGCATTGTCCTGCAGGCGGGCGGGATTCATCAATACCTCTAGGTTAGAGCCATCCCACCCCAGGCCGAAATCAGCCTGCTGGTGAGCAACGAGGTCAAAGACCTCATCTAGGCTGTGGTAGTAGGTGGTTTCTAACCCACCGATCTCGCGGATTACTCCGTCCAAGAGCTCACGGTCTTCCCCATTGGCTGTGGTATAGACTGCCACCTCAACCTTGCTGCCTTCACCAGACCCGGCAAAAGTGGGGGCGAAAATGAGCAGGAATATGAGAGGGAGCACAGCTGAGAAAAACAGCGCTTCCCGATCCCTAAACAAGCTAGACATGAGGGCTTTTGTGATTGCGAAGTAACTCTTCATACTATGGGCACCTCTTAAACATCCCAGTCAAACCTTTTCAGGCCGATAAGCAGCGTTAGACCGGTAAAAACTAGTGGTACAGCTACGTTAGCCCAGTGCGGCGTGGGTGAAGTGAGCACTCCTAAACTATGGCGAAGTCCGTTAACAAGGTATGTGACAGGGTTGACTACCACCACCAGCTTGATGGGATAAGGCAGCTGCCCCACAGGAAAGTATAGTCCTCCCAAGAACATCATGGGATACAGCAGGCCGTTAGCCAGGGCTGATGCAGCATTGGCTGTTCTCGCCACTGCACTTATGACAAGGCCCAGGGCAAGTAGGGTGACCAACGCGAGGATCATGAAAAACAGCGGCGGCCAAGCTAAAAGGTGCAGCTTTACTCCAAACAGCAGCCATCCGGCAGCATGAATGAGGCTAACTTGCACTACCGAAAGGGCAAGAATGTACAGCAGAACTCCTGCAAAATACTGTCCCCTTCCTAGTGGCGATGCAAACAGGCGGCGCAGCCTTCCCAGCTCTCGGTCGATGGCAAGCCGCTGAACCATGGGGCCCAGCCCAGAGTTGAGGAAGACCATGAGGATAATTCCGGGAACCATGTACGCCGCGAAATTGAAGGACTCCGGGGCGGAGCTTACCCCTTCTACCTCTCGATAGATGGTGCGCACCGTAGGGCCGCTCACTAATCCCAGGCGGCGGTTCACTTCCAAATTAAGGTACTCTAGCACTTGCGCCAGAGCATCCCCAGCTATCTCAGACATCATCCGCCCGGAACGGACGTTCACCTCCACATCCTGCCCTTGAACTTCCACCACCGCATGACGCTCACCCCGCCCTAAAGCGTCAAGCTCTTCCCCCAAAGAACTTCCGGTGAACAACCTCAGCCATGTGGGATCTTCCCCTGCCATCTCCTCCAGGGCCCCTTGGACGATGCTGCCTATGGGGATCCCCCCACCCTCATGGGCATGCAGCACCAGCCCCACATCGAAAACGGCCTCTGAAATGGTTTCTCCCAGATTCCCGAAGATGGAGACCAGAATCACCAGCAAGATAAGGGGGAATACCAGATCCCAGAACAACGTGTACTTGTCCCGCAGGCTGCTAAGGAGAAAACCTCGGAACACCGCGCTTACTTGCCGCATCAATCCCTCAACCCCTTGCCCGTCAGGTGCAAAAACACGTCTTCCAGATTTGAGCGGCGCACTGCCAGATGCTCAATGCGGCTACCCCCATCCTTCGCCCATTCCAGGATCCGGGCCAAGTCCCCGGCCAGGTCCTGGGTGTACACCGTTATTCGCTCTTCCCCCACTCGCAAGCCCTGGGTGCTTAGGATGTTCTGCAGTTGCCCCGGATCTAGCTCCCCACGGCTGAACTCGATGACGTTATCTTGGCCAAGATCATCAATCAAGGATTGGGGCGTGCCTTTGGCGATGATCCTCCCCTGATCCATGATGTACACGTAATCGGACAGCTGCTCCGCCTCTTCCATGTAGTGAGTGGTGAGAAAAATCGTCTTACCCTGGCCCTTGAGGTCTTGAATGAGATCCCAGATGTTCCTGCGGGCTTGGGGATCGAGGCCCGTGGTAGGCTCGTCGAGGAAAATGACTTCTGGATCGTTGACCAAAGCCAAAGCGATGGCCAGCCGCTGACGCTGGCCTCCGCTTAAGGTATCCACTAAAGCGCCGGCTTTATCTGTGAGGCTGCACACTTCCAGCAGGTGATCTACTCCTACGGATCGCCTGTATAAGGCGGAGAACATCTCCAGCATCTCCCTGACCTTGAGCCGGGGAAGCCAATTAGTCTGCTGCAGCACAACACCGATGCGCTCCTTTTCTTCCCGGCCGATGGTGCGGCAAGGCTTTCCTAGAAAGATAATCTCACCGCTGTCCGCCTCCCGAAGGCCTTCCAAGATCTCCACGATAGTGGTCTTGCCTGCGCCATTAGGGCCCAAGAGGGTAAACACCTGGCCCCGGAGGCAGTAAAAGGACACACCGTCAACGGCCTTCACTTCTCCATAGTATTTCTTCAGATCGATAACTTCTACGGCAACCTCGCCGTGCCCGTTTCTCATATGGGTATCTCCTCTAAAACTGGGGTTCGGGGTATTCAACGATCTTCCCGTCGTAGGTACGCAGCACGACCTTTTCGGGAGATTGGGAGATCACATACTGGGGGCTCACGGGAATCTTCCCTCCTCCACCTGGTGCGTCGATCACAAAGGTGGGTACGGCGAGCCCTGAAGTATGCCCCCGCAGGCCTTCAATGATCTCAATACCCCTTGCCACGGGGGTTCGGAAATGATCGATCCCCTTAGCCAAATCGCATTGGTAAAGATAATAAGGGCGGATACGGAGCTTGAGCAACTCCTGAACCAGCCTTTTCTGGACGTCCACGCTGTCATTGATCCCCTTAAGCAGCACCGTCTGGTTCCCCACGGGGATCCCAGCATCTACCAAGGCCGCGCATGCCCGGGCAGAGGCTTCCGTAATCTCCTTGGGATGGTTAAACTGCACGTTTATCCACAAGGGATGGTACTTCTTCAACACCGCAACCAAGTCAGGAGTGATTCGGTAGGGATTGGTTACAGGCGCCCGCGTCCCAATGCGGATGATCTCCACATGGGGCACTGCCCGTATCTTCGCCAATATGCGGTCCAACTGCCCGTTTGCCAAGGTCAGGGGGTCGCCCCCACTGATAAGCACATCCCGGATCTCGGGGCGCCCTGCAATATACTCCACCGCGCCTTCCAGTTCGTCTCGGGTGAGGCCCTTCTCCACCATGCCCACTCGCCGCCGGCGGGTGCAGTGCCGGCAGTAGGTATGGCACGTTTCTGTGCCCAAGAGCACAACCCGGTCCGGGTAGCGGTGAATGATCCGGGAAACCGGTGACAAGCCTTCCTCGTTAAGGGGATCCGCGGCAGTCCCTGGCCCCGAAGCCCCCTCGGCAGCCAAGGGGATAGCCTGCCGCCTGATTGGGCAGGTGGGATCCTCAGGGTCCATCAGGGAAGCGAAGTAGGGCGTGATACCCACCACGAAGTTCGGCTGGGATAGAGCTGCTTCTTCTTCCGGAGTGAGCTTGATGACTTGCCCAAGCTGCTCTATGGTCCGCAGCCGGTGGCGGAACTGCCAGCGCCAATCGTGCCACCGTTCCGGCTTGCACAGACAACACACCGCTGACATGCAATCAGCTCCCATCCACCATAGTTGGTACCATCACAGCATCCACCATACCGTGGATTAGCTTTTTATCTGCAGGGCAGATCGTGGCCAAGATCCCACCTAAACTGACCCCCGGGCCATGCACGAAGAAATAGGGACACAGACGCACTCTTCCCCGCATCTCTCTTACCGTGCCGTTCCCAGAGTCGTAGTACGCAGTCTCCACTTGGCGAGCCTTGCGGAATTCCTGCAGAATGTAGGGATTGGTGGGGAAACTCTCCAATGCTTCTGCCACGCGCCTATTCCAGTCTGCTTGGGACAGGTCCTGGCCCACCGCAACTCCCCGGCTTCCCCAGGCCAGTGCGGAAAAGCCAGAAACCTTCAGTACAAACTCCCGCCCCGACTGGGTCGCCTGAGCTACCTGGGAAAAGTCCGTCACGGGCCTCCCATTCACCTCTAGGCCGGGGATCACAGCGTGGGGCGGCAGAGGCCGGTTATCCACTACCCACGTTTGGGGAATCACTGCCCTGAGCTTGGCAAAGCCTTCCCCGAGGCGCTCTTCCCACCACTCAGCGAGGGACGGGTGGTGGAAGAGGGCGAAATTGAGTTTCTCCTCCAAGTAGCTCTTCAGCGGCGGGGTCACCCGCACCAGACGCTTCCGTACAGCATACATGATGAGGTCAATCTTAGGGATATTCTTGAGGTCAAAGAGTTCAAAAAACCGATACAGGACCGTAATCCGCATTATCTCTCCAGCGGCCCTTATGTAGAGGCCGTCCTCCTGAAACACCAGTTCCTGCGGGGCGACTGCGAAACACATCAAGCCCTGTTCCCTGAGGGCCTTAGCCAGCCACTCCATCTCTTCCCGGTAATCGCTAGATTCCTCCGACACCACTATCGCGGCCACCGGCTCTTCCTCTACCATGCCCCTTATACCTTGGGCAAAGCCCTGTACAATTCCATCTGGGCCCCCGATCACGTCGTAGCCCAACAAAGTGTACGCCCGTCCCAGTTCGGCAGTGAGGCCGAACCCTCCCGGAACGCTGTCCAACTCGGTGATGGCCAAACCGTCCTCGGTTAAGAGGATGTCCGGGCGGATAATTAGCGGCACATCCCGGCGGAACCTCCGCATGCGTCCGTACTCGATAACTTGCTCTGGCTTGCCAAGCTCCAAGTACTCTCCAATCCAGCGGGGCAGGCGCCCCGAAGCGGAACCAAAATAGAGCTCCTGGATGCACCTGTAAAACTCTAGGAGGAGTGCGCCAAGGCTCTCAATCTCCGCGTAAGTATTCCTATCGATTTGGAAAGGGCGAGGCGAGATCCGCCAGGTTATCTTCTGCTGGAACTCTTGTTCCACACGCAAACAAGCCTCAACGTCCCTCAGACTATGGACCAATGTGCGAATCACCTCATTAAGGACAATTTTCTTGATGAATTCCATAATATTCGCCCGTTTCCTCCTCTGGGCAAGTATATTCCCCCAGGCAGCAAAAAACCCCGGCAGGGAGCCGGGGTAAAGCGAAAAAACTTAGTGGATGGTGGGACGGAAGCGCCTAAGGCGCAGAGCATTGCTGACCACAGAAACTGAGCTAAAGGCCATGGCCGCCGCGGCAATCATAGGATTGAGGAGAGGCCCGCCAAAAGCATACAAGAGGCCCGCAGCGATGGGAATACCCGCAGTGTTGTAAGCAAAGGCCCAGAACAGGTTCTGTTTGATGTTCCGGATTGTCGCCCGGCTGAGTTCGATGGCAGCAGCCACGTCCACAAGGTCACTGCGCATGAGAACAATATCCGCAGACTCCATAGCCACATCTGTTCCTGAACCGATCGCGATCCCTACATCAGCCTGGGCCAGGGCTGGTGCATCGTTAATGCCATCGCCTACCATGGCGACCCGCTTGCCCTCCACTTGAAGCTGCTTAACCTCTCGGGCCTTATCCTCTGGCAAGACTTCAGCCAGGACCCTGTCAACGCCCACCTGGCGGGCAATGGCCTTGGCCGTTCGCTGGTTGTCACCTGTGATCATAGCCACCTCAATGCCCAGCTTGTGCAGCTTAGCAATTGCCGCTTTGCTGCTGGGTTTGATCACATCTGCCACGGCAATAATCCCCACAAGCTCGCCCTCCACTGCTACATACATGGGGGTCTTCCCTCCCTCGGCCAGGGCATCAGATTCCTGTTCCAAAGCTAAGGTAATCCCCCGATCGTGCATGAGCTTCTTGTTGCCTAGGAGAACCACTTGGCCCTGGATGGCCACCTCAACACCGCGGCCTGGTATGGCTTGGAAGTTCTCACCGGGAAGGAACTCTAGGCCTTCCAGCTCCGCCCGGCGCACAATTGCCGCGCCTAAGGGGTGTTCAGAGCCCTTTTCTGCCGAAGCGGCAAGCTGGAGGAGGCGATCTCGAGGCATGCGTGATGCTGTGATCACGTCGGTAACTTCAGGCCTGCCCTCAGTAATGGTTCCCGTCTTATCTAGGACTACAACCTGCACTTGATGGGCAGTTTCCAAAGCGGTGCCGCTCTTAATAAGAATACCGTGTTCCGCGCCTTTCCCCGTCCCCACCATGATGGCCGTAGGGGTGGCAAGGCCCAAAGCGCAGGGGCAGGCAATTACCAAAACGGATATAAAAATGGTCAAGGAGAACACTACCGACTCCCCGGAAAGGAACCACGCCAGGCCTGCAACAACCGCAATACCCATCACGATGGGTACGAAGTACCCCGCGACAATGTCTGCAAGCTTGGCAATGGGTGCTTTGGAGCCCTGAGCCTCTTCCACCAACCTGATAATCTGAGCTAGGACAGTGTCCTTGCCTACCCGGGAAGCTTCGATGGTGATGGTTCCATTCTGGTTGATGCTGGCTCCCACCACTTCACTGCCCACGGCCTTTTCCACCGGAATGCTTTCCCCAGTGAGCATGGACTCATCTACGGCAGTATGGCCGCTTACCACTACCCCATCGACAGGGATACGCTCTCCAGGCTTCACAAGGATGAGATCGCCCACTTCCACTTCCTCAATGGGGATCACCTGCTCCTTCCCGGACACGATCACCGTCGCTGTCTTGGGGGCCAACCCCATGAGTTTCTTAATTGCTTCTGAGGTGCGCCCCTTGGCCACGGCTTCTAGGTATCTCCCTAAGAGAATGAGGGTGATGATCACCCCTGCAGTTTCAAAGTACAGCTCGTGGGCGTAGCCATGATGGCCTGCGAAAATCTGCAGGACTGCGTACAAGCCGTACACAAAAGCAGCACCGGTGCCTACAGCAATCAGGGAGTCCATGTTGGGCTGGCCCCGCAGAAGTTTGCTGAAACCCACGGTGTAAAACCGGTAGCCCGCGGCAAGCACAGGCGCGGTAAGGAGCAGCTGCGCCACTCCAAAGGCGAGGGGGTTGACCATCGGTGAGATGAACCCTGGCAAGGGCAGGCCCACCATGTGCCCCATAGAAATGTAGAACAGAGGTACAGTGAAGATCGCGGAAAACAAGAAACGGAACCATAGGGCCTGGATTTCTGCATTGCGGCGTGCTTGATGCGCATCGGCCTCAGCAGCAGTGTCGATCTCCAAGGGCTCATATCCTGCTTGGCTGACCGCAGCCTTGATCTCAGAAAGGCGCACCACGCTTGGATCGTAGGCCACCTTAGCCTGCTCAGTTGCGAGGTTGGCACTCACTTCACTGACTCCCGCTACGCCTCGCACGGCGCGCTCCACCGCAGCAACGCACGCGGCACAGGTCATTCCCTTGATAGGGATGGTCACCTGCTGAATCCCTGCGTCCTCCTCAGCCACATCGTATCCCGCTTGCTGAACCGCAGACTTTATCTCCTCGATGGTCACGTCATCCCCATATTCCACATGGAGCCGTTCTGTGGCGAAGTTGACATGGGCGCTCGCTACCCCATCCACCTTGCTCACGCTTTTCTCTACAGCACTGGCGCAGGCAGCACATGTCATGCCTTTCACAGCCAGAGTATCCTTCTTCATGATCACACCACCTAGAGTGAATCGTGCTTAGTCTATCCAAGCAGAGGGGATCTATATACACCCTACCCCCCTGGGGTGTCCTTCGGTTCCATTATACTCCCCCCCGGGGGGTGTTGTCAAACTCCGCCACATTAAAAAAGGTGCCGCGAGCACGGCACCTTGGAAACTGCACTGAAGCCTAATATACAGTACAGCTGCTGAAAAACCCTTTGCGCTTGGGGTATACTCGGACATCGCCATTGAGGGTCACAACTTTCTCCAAGAGCAGTTCCTCAGAGGATCGCCCAACGGCAACCCGGAAATCGCCGGGCTCTGTGATCCATTTCCCCTCCTCGCTAAGGAACGACAGCATCTCCACTGGAAGGTGGAATGTAAGCTTCTGGGCCTGCCCTGGGGTGAGGCTGATCGACTGAAAGCCTTTCAGCTCCAGCGTGGGCCGGACCCGGGAGGCCACAAGGTCAGTTACATAGAGCTGAGGCACTTCTCTCCCTTCCCGCTCGCCTGTATTGGTCACGGTAAAGGATACCACCAACTCTTCTCCGCTGAACGCTGCCTCCAAATCGCCGTAGGCGAAAGTGGTATAGGATAGTCCGAAACCGAAGGGGTACAAAGGCTTACTGTCCATGAGAAGATAGTTCCGGTTCCTAGAAATGTAGCTCCTGCTGTAGTATACGGGAATCTGCCCTACGTCCTTGGGTATGGACACAGGCAAGCGGCCGCTGGGGTTGTAGTCCCCAAAGAGGATATCGGCAACAGCATTACCTCCCTCTTCCCCAGGGAGCCACGCTTCTAGGATAGCCTGTGCGTGTCTATCCAACCAGGGCAAGGCCAAGGGCCTGCCGTTCACCAAAACCACCACTGTGGGCTTGCCCACAGCTAATACCTCTTCTACCAGCTGCTGCTGGACGCCAGGGAGCCCCAGATCGGTGCGGTCCTGGAACTCGCCATCAGAGTCAAGCTGGGCAACATCCATCTCTCCGCTGAGGTACCGTTCGTCTTCACTGAGTACATTCACTCCCGCCAGTCCAGAGCGGCCGCCCACAACTAGTACTACCACATCGGACTCCTTGGCCGCCTCAACCGCCTCTGGGATGCGGGAGAGGTCTTTCCCTAAGATGGTGCACCCTTCCGCGTGGATCACTTTAGTAGTGCTGCTCACCGCGGACTTGATGCCCTCAAGGACGCTTACGATGCGCACAGCATCTTCTGCCCGGTTTACATGGGCACTGTAGGCGTAATCACCGAGGAGGTTGCGGGTAGAAGCTGCGTTGGGGCCAATCACCGCGATGGTCCCAATATCCTTCTTCAGGGGCAGAAGGCCCCCTTCGTTTTTCAACAGCACCATGGTTCGCCGAGCCGCTTCCCGGGCAAACTTACGATGGGCCTCTGTTTCGAACTGTTCCATTTCCCTAACTTCGGGGATTAGAGGCTGCTTGAAGATCCCAAGGGCAAACTTCACAGCAAGGTGACGCTCTACCGAGCGGTCGATCACTTCTTCTGCGATCAAGCCTTCCCGCACCGCTTCCACCAGTTTTTCCCCATAACACTGGGTGAACGGGAGCTCAATGTCAAGGCCCGCCTTGAGGGCCAGCACCCCTGAATGCTTCTCATCTGGGGACACCCGGTGGTCCGTATTGAGCATGGGTATGCTCCAGTAGTCGGACACCACCACTCCTTGGAAGCCCCATTCTTCCCGAAGAATATGCGTGAGCAGTTTCTTTGAGGAGGCACACGGCACCCCGTCCCAGTCGTGATAAGCGTTCATTACTGAGAGGACACCCTCCGTCTTAACCACTGCCTCAAAGGGGAACAGGTGCTGTTCCCGCATGATCAGTTCCGAGACGTAGACAGGCGAATGATTGCGTCCCCCTTCGCACACTCCGTGGCCGCCAAAGTGCTTTAAGGTCGCAACTACCCCTGTTTCCAGATCCGGGCCATGCAGGCCCCGCACATAGGCCCCGGCCATGACCGCCGTTAAGTATGGATCTTCCCCGAAGGTCTCCTCCACCCGGCCCCACCTCAAATCCCGGGCAAGGTCCAAGACTGGGGATAACCCTAGATGAGCCCCAATCGCCCGCATTTGGCTCCGAGTGATGGCAGTAGACTCTTCCATGAGCTCCGGCGTAAAACTTGCTGCCATGCCCAGGTTCTGCGGGAACGTTGTGCCCCCTTTACCCATAAAGCCCGATAAGCATTCTTCGTGGAATAGCGCGGGAATGCCCATGCGGGTGTGGTTAATCAGGTACTCTTGGATCTCGTTCGCGGCCCGGCCAGCATCTTCCGGATCCATATCGCTGGCTCCAGCAAGGCGGGTAATCTGGCCAATGCCGTGCCGGAGAAGCTTCCGGCCCTCTGCGCTTAACCGTCCATTCTCTAGCAACTTATCCGGCCCGTAGGACCCCAGTTGAGCCACCTTTTCCTCTAGGGTCATTTGCTGAACAAGTTTCCGGGCCTCTGTCAAATGCTCTTCGGTAATCCACTGCTTGCTCAACGCCGATCCTCCTCGTCCAATCATGATTCCTCAGTCCCTAATACTATTCTTAATCTTCACATTTAATCCTGTCGCGCTTCATTTTTTTCACATATGTTTTATTGAAGAGCGCCAGTATACTGGATCCATGGCGGGAGAAGCTATCCCAAGGGGTGATTCTTTGAACTTCTGGCAGGGGCAGCCTACGCTGACTGTTGTGGGCTGGATTCTGCGGGCATCTGTCACTGTGCTCTGGCTGATGCTCGTGGCAAAACTTATGGGCCAGCGGGAAACCGGCCGCATGAACATGTTTGACTTCGTGGTGGCAATTACCATCGGCAGCGTGGCCTCTTCCCATCTAGCAGACAGCGAGGTTCCCATGATGGGCGCGTTGGTATCAGTGGCTACCATCGGAGCACTGGACATCATCTTTGCGTACCTAGGATTGAAAGAGCCGAAGGCCCGCCGCATCATCCAAGACGAGTCCATTACCCTGATTGAAAACGGCCAAATCCGCTACGATATGCTTGCCAAGACCATGGTCAATTTGGATGATCTATTAGCAGGCCGGCGGCTGAAGAATTACCCCAATATCCATGATGTAGAGTTTGCTTTCTTGGAATCTAATGGGGAGCTTAGTGTGATTCCCAAATCCCAGGCCCGGCCTGTGACGCCAGCAGATTTAGGAATACCCACTGAATACGAGGGACGGCCTGTAGTATTAGTTGAAGATGGCAACATTGTCCTGGATAACCTGGAACGCAACAAGCTCACCAAAGACTGGCTCTTAGAGGAGCTAGTAAAGCAAGGTGCAGGGGACGTGTCACAGCTAGCAGCGGTAATTCTGGACACCAAGGGCAGGCTGTATATCGAGCATAAGCACAAAAAAACCGCTAACGGGCAGGATGCCCGTTAGCGGTTATCATCACCTATAGCCTAAAACAGGTTTGAAAGCAAGGCGAAGAGGTTGTACTTCGAGAAAATCGCGACAGCTACCAGGGAAATGGTGGACATGATCTTGATCAAGATGTCCAAGGACGGGCCAACTGTATCCTTGAGGGGGTCGCCCACTGTATCGCCTACGACTGCAGCAGCGTGCGTTGGGCCGCCCTTCGCGTGCCCTTCCAGGCCGCCGGACTCAATGAGTTTCTTGGCGTTATCCCATGCGCCACCGGCGTTTCCGGTGTACAGGGCAAGCATAATCGCAGACATGATCGCACCGATCAAGATACCACCAACAAAGTCTGCTCCAAAGATGAATCCTCCCACTATGGGGGCGAGAACAGCCATGTAGGATGGGAGTTTCATCTCCTGCAAGGCCCCTTCGGAAGCAATGGCGATGCAGGAGTTCACATCAGGCTCTTCGCTTCCATCCAAGATGCCTGGTTTTTCCTTGAACTGCCGGCGCACCTCATCGACCATCTTCCGGGCTGCTTTGGTAACCGATTCAATAAGCATACCGGAGAAGAGGTAAGGCAGAGCAGTACCGACCAGAACACCCACCAACGTCATGGGGTTGATAATGTCAAGGATGGGATCCACCTCTGGAGGCGAGAAGGAGAAGATATACGCCACCATGAGGGATGTGGCCGCTAAGGCCGCAGAGCCGATGGCAAATCCCTTACCGATAGCAGCAGTTGTGTTACCCACCGAGTCGAGCTTGTCCGTGATTTCCCGGACTTCTTGATCCAGCTGGCTCATTTCCGCAATTCCGCCAGCATTGTCTGAGATGGGTCCGTAGGTATCAACGGTCACTGTTGTGGAAACAAAGGACAGCATGCCCACTGCAGCCATGGCAATGCCGTACATCCCTGCAGCGCCGTAAGCAGCAATCATAGTGGCCCCCAGGATCAAAACCGGTGCCATGGTGGAGCGCATACCCACAGACATGCCCTGGGTGATGGTCAAAGCAGGGCCTTCAGTGCTGGCTGCAGCAATGCTTCTTGTGGGTTTGTAGTCGTAGCTGGTGTAGTACTCAGCAATAAAGCCGATAACGACTCCCGCTGCAATGCCTAAAACCGAGGCGATCCACGGCGAGAACGCTCCCAGGCGGAAGTTGAGGCCAGTTAAGTCTTCCCCGCCGAACATTATCCATGAGCCGACACCCGCCAGAATTACTGTGAGGCCCGCAGATACCATGGTTGAGATGTTGAGTTCCCGATGGGGATCCTCAGAGAGCTCTTTCAGAAGGATGTACGCGATGCCCACTATGCAGGCCAGCATGCCAAACCCTGCTAAGACCACAGGATACATGAACATCTTTTGCAGGATGGACTGGGTCATTCCCCCGTTCATAGCCTCGCTAGAGAGGAAAAGGTGGAAGGCGAGAATCACTGCGGACGATATGGCGCCCACAAAGCTTTCCAGAAGGTCTGAGCCAAGGCCAGCCACGTCTCCCACGTTGTCGCCAACATTGTCCGCGATTGTGGCGGGGTTCCGAGGATCATCCTCTGGAATACCTGCTTCCACTTTCCCCACAAGGTCAGCACCCATGTCAGCGGCCTTGGTGTAAATACCGCCCCCAACGCGGAAAAACATGGCGATGATTGAGCATCCCAGTGCATAACCTGAGATAGTCATGGTAAAGGGTGAGAACTCAATCCCTAGCCAGTTTCTCACTAGGTAGATGTTTTCGATTGACAGCTGCTTAAGAAGAATTCCAAAGACTACATAGACGATGACTAGGCCAAGGAGAGCAAAACCGCCCACGCAAAGGCCCATAACAGAACCGCCTCTAAAGGCCACCTTTAGGGTTTTTCCCAACCTCTTGGTGGTCCGGGCAGTATTCGATACCCGCACGTTAGCATAAGTGGCAATCCGCATGCCTACCACTGCTGCCAAGGAGCTCATGGTTGCGCCGATCAGGAAAGCGACACCAACATACCAACCCACAACGATACCCATAAGTACAGCAACAACTAAGACGATAGAAGCGATAATCCGAAATTCATAGTTCAAGAATGTGATCGCTCCCATGCGGATCCGGGATGCGATATCCTTCATCAAACGAGTGCCTTCATCGATTTTCTTGACCGAGTAGAAGTTCATGGCTGCGTACGCTATAGCCAGTACGCTAGCGAAAAAAACTAATACCAGCCAGTTCATGTGACAACACTTCCTTCCTAAATTATTCCGAGACTCTCCCGATCCCTAGAACTTAGTTGTTGTGGGTGTGAAAGATCCTGGGCACCCAACCTATATATTAGCACTTTGTAGAGTACAATTGAATACCATGACCCACGAAAAAGCGGATTTTTTGAAAACCCATCCACTCTGCAGCCCGCTGCGAGGGAAATGGCGGCCAGGCGCTTCCGTGCCCAGCTGGGGAAAAATCCGCTTAAAGGATTGACATTTTCAATCGTCCGTGGTAACCTAATAACTGTTGAAACGACATGCCGAAGTGGTGGAACTGGCAGACGCGCTGCGTTCAGGGCGCAGTGGGCAATAGCCCGTGTGGGTTCAAATCCCACCTTCGGCACCATATGAATTTATACCCCATTTTAGCTGGGGTTTTGTTGTTTTTTAGAGAAAATTGATCATCAATTGATCATCACCCATAACTTGGAAAGTGGTTTTTGCCGACTCCGTGAGAGTGTCCGCGTTTATTTCCACAAGCAAAGGCGGCCTAGCACGGCCGCCCCCATAGTGTTACGTTATTGCAAATGGATATCGTTCGGACGGTTGTTTTCATACATGTTTGCATCATCGGGTGAAACAAGTGGCGTGCCAGCATCATCAGTCACTGCGATAAAGGGTGCCCAAACCCAAAGAACCCCCGCCTTGGCCAGTTGCATCATTACTCACAAAACTGTTGTCAGCAATTAAAGCTATTCCGTTTGACGAGGCCCATAAACCACCGCCATCATTAGCGCTATTCTCACTGATTGTATTGCCTACTATTGTGTGCAGGCCGCCTTCCCGATACAAGCCGCCACCGCCATAATCAGCGTAGTTCCCACTGATCGTATTGCCTCGGATTGTATGCTCGCCCCTGGTTGAATGTAGACCGCCGCCATAACCTCCCGCCGCAGTGTTCAAACTAATCTCATTTCCTTCAATGATATCTTCGCTGTTAAATGAAGCCAAACCGCCGCCATTAGATCCAGCAGTGTTATAAATAATCTTATTTCCTTCAATGGTATGCTTGCCTCCAAATAAAAGTAAACCGCCCCCGGTGGATTGGGCACTATTCCCGCTGATCGTATTGTTTTGAAGAGAGAGAGTACCCTCAACATATACACCGCCACCACCGTCTGCTTCATTGTTTTCGATTACACAAAACCCGATCGTTGCGGATGAATCTTTGATATAGATGCCGCCTCCGGAGCGCCAATCAACAGCCAGTTTCCCTTTCCCTTTAGTAATGGTAAACCCATTGATGGCGACACCTATATTGCAATTTCGAATCGTGATCACAGAGTCATCACCATCTTCGCCGCTGATAATGGTTGCCGCTACTACAGTCGGATCTTGGGGATCGGCACTTCTAATTTCGATGTTTTTACCGTCAAGGTTTAGAGTTTCTTTATATGTTCCTTGCGAGACTACTATGATACACCCGTCTTGGGCCCCATCGATAGCGGCCTGAATTGTCGTATACTCGCTTGGGACCTTTAACATTAAAGCCGTAACTGTAACCTCGCAAATAGCCTCATGATTGCCATCTTCCGTTTTGACCGTAATTATGGCCATACCTGCTTTTAGAGCCTGCACCTTACCGTTTTGATCAACTTTGGCGATGTCGTCCTTAGAACTACTCCAAATGACATTTTGATTCGTGGCATTAGCAGGGCTGATTGTGGCAACCAAAGGGTATGAACTACCCTCAACTAAACTGATGCTAACCTTATCCAGACTCACGCCTGTTACTTTGACTTCTGGATCTTCCATCTTCTCCAAGTAAATATCTTTTGTCGTTGTCTTACCAGAGGTAATCGTAACGGCTTCGGAATATTGCTTATATCCTATCGCCTCAGCCTTTAACGTTTGCTTTCCTGCCGAAAGTTTTGTAAAACTGTATTGCCCATCAGTAACTGGTAGCTCTTTTGATCCAACCGTAACAACAACGATTTCAGTGACTAAATTTTCCGTTCCCTTCTCATAGATCTTTCCCTCGAGATTTCCGGTTTGCCCACCACCGCCCGTACAGCCATTCAGAATTAATACAATTAGTAAAAGACTGGCAAGTACTATTGTTCTTCTCAAAAGAACCCCTCCACGTTTGCAGAATTTTGCCACATTTAATTTCATATTTCTACGCAAGATTGTTTTCCCCTGCGCCACAAAAAATTAGTTTGGCGGCTGTTTAGCACACCTAACCACTTCTGCTATTCTGTTCCATACCTCCAGCACATCCCCCAAGATCTGGGCCGCCTTGTCTCGCATGGTGGGTGTAACTTTGGAACTCATACTAATATCCTCTAGCTGTTTTCAGTCACGATAATTGTCCGGGTTTTGG